>NZ_VHIM01000010.1 GCF_006494655.1 Arthrobacter agilis
ACCAGCGAATCAGCCCGCCGGGCAGCACTACCGGGCTGGCTCCACGAATACAATCACCACAGGCCCCACACCGCCATCGGAGGCAAACCACCCATCACCCGGCTAACCAACCTCCCTGGGCAGTACAACTAGGGCGCCGACACCGGCATCAGCTTCATCCCAGGAGGGGTTGGACTCGCGTCCAGCCCCTCCTTCGTGTGCGGGGTCGATCAGGGAACGGGGCATCGACGAATGCAGTCAGCCTTCAGCCGACCGCATGCTCTCCGGACGGCGGCACCGAGAGTAGGCAGCAACCGCTCCGGGGTAGAAGGCTCGATCGCCCTCGGGCGGTCGGTGAAGGATGAGAGGCGGGAAACCGCTGTCGGCGCTGGGTGTGTACGCGTCCGGCTACCGGAGCCCGCGGGACAAGTCACTGGAGGGCGTAGAGCCTGCCCTACAGCCCGGCGGATCCGCCCGTGACGCCGTGGACGGGTCCCTGGGACGCGTGGAGCCCGACGCACAGCCTGGTGGATCCGCCCGTGACGCGATGGACGGGCCCCTGGAGACGCGTGGAGCCCGCCGGACAGCCTGTTGAGCCGACGGTGACGCCGCGGACGGGCTGCTGGAGACGCGTGGAGCCCTGCCTGGCGGCCTCAGCGTCAGCCGAGCCGCTTGGAGCTGTAGGCCCGGGGCGAGCGGACGCCGGGCCGCTGCAGGGGCACCCAGAGCTTGTAACGGTCGGCGCGGTAGTAGGACACGGAGTAGTCGATCATCGCCCGTGCCACGTAGGCGTGGCGCTGGATCTTGAGGAGCGGAGCGTTCATCTCGACATTGAGGAGCCGGGCGATCGACGGTGACGCCGCAGTGGCTTCGATGGTGTCCTCGCCCCACTCCATGACGAGCCCGTACTTCTCGCTGAGGACGCTGTAGAGGGAGGTCGGCGGTGGATCGTCCAAGATGCCGACCACGCGGTGGGCCGGAATGAAGTTCTCGTCGACGCTCATGGGTTCCCCGTCGGCCAGCAGTTGCCGGCGGAACCGCACCACGGGCTGCCCGATCTCGATCTGCAGCTCGCGCGCCACGAGCGGCGATGCACCCTGTTGCTCGAAGCTGAGCACGCGGGCGTCCGGGACCATCCCCCGCCGAATCATCTCCTCCGTGTACGAGGTCATCTTCATGTGGAGATCGACCTTCGCGCGGGCGACGAATGTTCCGAGTCCTACGACACGCTCGAGGACTTCCTCCGCGACCAGGCAGTCGACGGCCTGGCGGACGGTCATTCGAGCCACACCGAAGTACTCGCCCAGCAGCCGCTCCGACGGGATGGCGGCTCCGGGTTCTCCGGAGCGCACGATGTAGCTGCGGAGGCTTTCCCTCAACTGCACGTGCTTCGGTACGGTCGAGGTACCGTCCAACGGCTGCGCATCGAACGGTCTGGGCAGTATCTCCATGTCCCGCTCCCCTCCCTCCTCGGTGCTACCGAATGATGTGCCGGCAACGACAGACAGGAGAGGGAGTCCGCTTCCGCGAACTCCCTCTCCTGTTGCTCACGACGACCTCAGCGTGCTCTCAGTGCGCGTGGTATCCGCGGCTGTACTCGAAGACCCAGCCCACCAGCGCGATGACCGCCAGGCCCATACCGATGTAGAGAATCCAGAAGCCGATGGCGATGCCGAGGAATCCGGTGGCGGCCGACAGCCCGAGAACGAGAGGCCACCAGCTCCAGGGGCTGAAGTGGCCCTGCTCCCCCGATCCCTCATGGATCTCGGCGTCCAGGCGGTCCTCCGGACGCGCTCCCACTCGCTTGCCGGTGAAGGCGAGGTAGAAGCCGATCATGCCCGCGAGCCCGCCCACCAGCATGATGCCGAGGAAACCGACCCACTCCGACCACTCGGTGAGCCAGCCGTAGATGAAGGCTACGGGGATGAAGATCGGGACTCCGTAGAGGAACAGGTTCTTCTCGATTTTCATGCTTTGGCATCCTGTCGATCGGCTGCGCCCATGAATCCTGCGGCGCTGTCATCGGGCGTGTGCGTCTGCTGCAGTTCGGGGTGGTGCAGGTCCAGCGCGGGACGCTCCGACCGGATGCGCGGCAGCGAGGTGAAGTTGTGGCGCGGAGGCGGGCACGAGGTAGCCCACTCCAGGGAAGCTCCGAAGCCCCACGGATCATCCACTTCCACCTTCTTGCCGGTGCGCCATGTGATGTAGACGTTCCAGAAGAACGGGATCAGCGACGCGCCGAGGACGAACGAGCCGATGGTGGAGAACTGGTTCATGGCGGTGAAGCCGTCTTCGGGCAGGTAGTCCGCGTAGCGACGCGGCATGCCCTCGACACCCAGCCAGTGCTGGATGAGGAATGTGGCGTGGAAGCCGAGGAACAGCATCCAGAAGTGGATCTTGCCGAGACGCTCGTTCAGCATCTTGCCGGTGAACTTGGGCCACCAGAAGTAGAACCCTGCGAACATCGCGAACACCACGGTGCCGAAGACCACGTAGTGGAAGTGCGCCACCACGAAGTAGGTGTCCGAGACGTGGAAATCGAGCGGAGGCGACGCGAGAATGATTCCTGTGAGACCACCGAAGAGGAAAGTTACGAGGAACCCGAGGCTCCAGAGCATCGGCGTCTCGAAGGTCAGGGAGCCGCGCCAGAGAGTGCCGATCCAGTTGAAGAATTTCACGCCGGTCGGTACTGCGATCAGCATCGTCATGAAGGCGAAGAACGGCAGGAGCACCGCTCCGGTCACGTACATGTGGTGTGCCCAGACCGTGACGGAGAGAGCCGCGATAGAGATCGTCGCGTAGACCAGGCCCTTGTAGCCGAAGATCGGCTTGCGGGCGAAGACCGGGAAGATCTCCGAGACGATGCCGAAGAACGGCAGGGCGATGATGTAGACCTCGGGGTGGCCGAAGAACCAGAACAGGTGCTGCCAGAGGATGGCGCCGCCGGCTTCGGGGTCGAAGATGTGTGCTCCGAAACGGCGGTCCGCGCCGAGGGCGAAGAGCGCTGCTGCGAGGGGCGGGAAGGCCATGAGGACGAGGATCGCGGTGATGAGCACGTTCCAGGTGAAGATCGGCATGCGCCACATCGTCATGCCGGGGGCCCGCATGCAGATGACCGTCGTGATGAAGTTGACGGCACCGAGGATGGTACCGAAGCCGGACAGCGCCAGGCCGAAGACCCAGAGATCGCCACCGACACCCGGCGAGAACGTGGTGCTGGACAGCGGCGCGTAGGCGAACCAGCCGAAGGACGCAGCACCCTGGGGGGTGATGAAGCCGGACACCGCGATGGTGCTGCCGAAGAGGAAGAACCAGAAGGCGAGGGCATTCAGCCGCGGGAAGGCGACGTCGGGTGCACCGATCTGGAGGGGCATGATCACATTCGCGAATCCTGCGAACAGCGGCGTCGCGAACATCAGGAGCATCACAGTGCCGTGCATGGTGAAGAGCTGGTTGTACTGCTCCTTGGTCTGCAGGATCTGCATCCCCGGCTCGAAGAGCTCGGCACGGATGATCAGCGCCATCACACCGGCGAAGCAGAAGAAGACGAAGGAGGCGATCAGGTACATGTACCCGATCGTCTTGTGGTCCGTGGAGGTGATCCAGTTGACGACGATGCGCCCCTTGGACCTCGGAACAACACGCGGGGCGGCAACGGTGCCGGCTTCCTCAAGGGTGTATTCGAAGGTGGACATCAGCTGCTGCTCCTGGCTGGGTCGGTATCGGGGTCATCCTCCGGGTAGGAGTCGCGGTCGTACTCGTCACCGAGCTGCCCGTCCTCCAGTTGCGCCATCTGCGCGTCGAACTCCTCCTGCGAGACCACGGCGACATTGAAGAGCATCTCCGAGTGGTACTGACCGCACAGCTCCGCGCACTTGCCGGCGAACACACCCTCCTTGGTGGGAGTGAGGTTGATGTAGTTGGTGCGCCCCGGGTAGAGGTCGCGCTTCTGGAGGAAGGCGGGGACGAAGAAGGAGTGCTGGACGTCGCGGGCGTTGAGCTGGAGCTCGACGCTCCTGTTGACCGGCAGGTACAGCGTCGGGAGGTTCTCCGGAACACCTTCCTCACCGTTCAGATTCGCCTGGACACCCGTCGAGTACTTGTCTTCCTTGACGTAGTTGAAGTCCCATGACCACTGCTTGCCGCGCACATCCACGATCACATCGGGGTCGTCCACCCGGGCGTCGATCGTCGCGATGTCGCGTTCCGTGAAGTAGAAGAACACAAGGACCATGAACAGCGGGATCGTCAGGTAGAAGATCTCGAGTGGCAGGTTGTAGCTCAGCTGCCGGGGGTAGCCGGTGTCGTTCTTGCGGCGACGGTAGGCCACCATGCACCAGATGATGAGTCCCCACGTGATGATGCCGACCGCGAGGGCCGCGATCCACGAGTTGACCCAGAGATCGGTGATGATCCCCGTGTGGTTGGTATTGTCCCGGTCAGCCGGAAGCCAGCCCTTTTGGGCTTCAGCCGAACAGCCGGTCAGTAGGAGGGCGCCGGCCAGCGAGATGCTGGAGATCTTCGCGATCCTGACGCGCTTGCTACCGGTTCGGTCCTGCGAACTCACAGACGGACCTTCCTTTTCTACGTGCGTTGCCACCCGCCGATGAAGCCGCCCGGGGTGCACATCCAGTTTTACTACTCACTGTAGAGCTTACCTGTAACACCGACGATCTGGTGACATGCAAGAGGCCCGGAACACACGTCCAGCGTGCCGCTCCGGGCCTCGCACCCCGTGGTAGGGGCGCCTCTTTCGTCCCTAGTGGAACGAGTCGCCGCAGGCGCAGGAGCCGCCCGCATTCGGGTTGTCGATGGTGAAACCCTGCTTGGAGATGGTGTCCTCGAAGTCGATCGAGGCGCCCGAGAGGTACGGGACGCTCATCTTGTCCACGATGACCTCGACGCCGTCGAAGTCGCGGACCGCATCACCGTCGAGCACCCGCTCGTCGAAGTACAGCTGGTAGATCAGTCCGGAACATCCGCCGGGCTGCACGGCCACGCGCAGTCGCAGATCGGTGCGTCCCTCCTGCTCCAGGAGGCTGCGTACCTTGCCTGCCGCGACGTCCGATAGGTCGACCTCGTGCACAGGGAGCTCCGTGGACTCCTGCAGGGATCCTGTCTCGGTGGTCGATGTGCTCATAGTTCTTCTCCTAGCTCGGACTCCACGCTCGGTGTGTCCGCTCGCATTGCTGTCCGCGGTGTCGCGCGCACGGCTTCATTCCATGGTACGCCGGGCCCGCTCCTGTCATAACGGATGGAGGAGAGGAAACATTTCCACGGGCGCGCTCCCCCGCGCTCCCCAGCGCTACCTGCCGACCGCCGGGATGCGAGACCGGTCAGGACGCCTCCAGTCCGCCCTCGTTGATCCGGGCGAGGAGGATCGCCTCGGCCAGGACGGCCTTGCGGAACTCGTCGAGGTGCAGCGATTCGTTGGCGCTGTGCGCCCTCGAGTCCGGATCCTCGACGCCGGTGATCAGAATCTGCGCCGACGGGAACAGTTCCGTGAGGTCCGCGATGAACGGGATGGAGCCTCCCATGCCGGCTTCGACGGCCGCCACGCCCCACGCCTCCTGGAGAGCTTCGAGGGCCAGCCGCGACGCGGGCTCCGAGGTGTCCGTGAGGAACGGGCTGCCGGTCTCACCGGGCGTGAACGTCACCGTCGCACCGAACGGCGCATGCCGCTCGACGTGCGCACGGACGGCGTCCATGGCAGCGCCGGGGTCCTGTCCCGGGGCCAGACGGAGACTGAACTTGGCGCGGGCCCTCGGGAGCAGGGTGTTCGAGGACAGGGCGACGCTCGGGATGTCCATGCCGATGATGGACAGCGCGGGCTTGTGCCACAGGCGGGAGGCCAGGGAACCGGTGCCGGCCAGCTGCACACCGTCGAGCACCGACGCGTCCGAGCGGTAGTCCTGTTCGTCGTACTCGACCGTCGCGTTGTCGCCGCCGACGAGACCGTCGATCGCGACGTCACCCGCGTCGTCGTGCAGGGTGGCGATGAGGCGAGCCAGCAGGGTGGGTGCGTCGAGCACCGGGCCGCCGAACATGCCCGAGTGCACGGCGTGATCCAGGACCTGCACCTCGATGGTGCCGTCCACGAGGCCGCGCAAGCTCGTGGTGAGCGCCGGAACACCGACCTTCCAGTTGCTGGAGTCCGCCACGACGATTACGTCAGCAGCAAGGTCGTCGCGATAGGTCTCGAGGAAGGAGCGGAAGGTCGGCGATCCGGCCTCCTCCTCGCCCTCGATGAACAGGGTCACGCCGACTCCGAACGATTCGCCGAGGACCTCGGTCAGGGCGCCGACGGCACCGATGTGCGCCATGATGCCCGCCTTGTCGTCAGCGGCGCCACGCCCGTACAACCTGCCGTTGCGTTCCGTGGCCACGAAGGGCTCGGAATCCCACAGGTCGGGGTCTCCGGGCGGCTGGACGTCGTGGTGCGCGTACAGGAGCACGGTCGGCTTGCCCTCGGCGGCCGGGCGGCGGGCGACGACGGCGGGGCCTCCGGGCGTCCCGTCGTTGTCGACCCGGAGGATCCGGACGTCGTCGAGGCCTGTCTCCCGGATCAGGGTCGCGACGGCCTCGGCGCTGCGGTCCAGCTCGTGCGCATCGAAGGCGTCCCAGGCGATACCGGGGATGGCGACGAGCTCGGACAGGTGCTCGACGATGCGGGGGAAGGCAGTATCCACGGATGCCCGCAGGCCGTCGCTGGTGGAAGAGTGCTCGGTCCGGTCATGGGAAGGAGGGGTGATCGACGTCATGCCAGAACCCTACACACGGCGTCCGGGCGCACGGGCCCGAGGTGGCCGGCGGGCCGATTCCTCGGGCGAAGCCGGTATCCTGTGGGTGTGTTCGGACGAAATAAAGCAGCCACCCCCGCCCAGGAAGTCGTCGATGACGCTTCACCGACCCCCGAGGCCCTGCGCGCGCAGGGGAAGGGTGTGCCCACTCCCAAGCGGAGCGTCCAGGAGGCAGCCCGCAAGCGACCGCTCGTTCCGAATGACCGGAAGGCCGCACGTGAGCAGAGCCGTTCGACGGTCCGCGACGAGCGGGCGCGCATGCGCCAGGCGCTCGACACCGACGACGAGCGCTATCTCCCCCTGCGCGACAAGGGACCGAACCGCCGGTACATCCGTCAGTTCGTCGACGCGCGCATCAATATCGGAGAGTTCCTCATGATCGCGGCCCTGGTGTTCGTGGTCCTCAGTTTCTTCCAGTCTCTCGCGGTGCAGAGCGCCGTCCTGATGGCCTTCTGGATACTCATCGTGGCGGTGATCGTCGACTGCGTCCTGCTGCGACGCATGCTGAAGAAGAGGTTGACGGAGAAGTTCGGAGCACCGAACCAGGGGGACCTCTGGTACGGCGTCACGCGTGCCCTGCAGTTGCGGCGGCTGCGCCTGCCGAAGCCCCAGGTGCGCCGGGGCCAGTACCCGGCCTGACCCGGAGCCCCTGTCGCTGACGGGCCTCAGGCCGCAGCGGTCCGCTGCGCCCGCAGCAGGCCCCTGTTGATCCGGCGGGACCAGAACGGCCCTTCGTAGAGGAAGGCCGTGTAGCCCTGCACGAGGGTGGCGCCGGCGTCGAGCCGCTCGAGGACGTCGTCGGGGGTCTCGACTCCCCCGACGGCGATGATCGCCAGCTCGTCGCCCACGGCGGCCCGGAGCCGCTTCACGACCTCGAGTGATCGGGCCTTCAGCGGCGCTCCGCTTAACCCGCCGACACCCTTGGCCATCACGTCTGAGGGATCCGTGCGGAGATTCTGCCGCGTGATGGTCGTGTTCGTCGCCACGATGCCGTCGAGGCCGAGATCGAGGGCGAGAGCCCCGACGTCGTCGATGTCCTGATCCATCAGATCCGGTGCGATCTTGACCAGCAGGGGGACGTGCCGTCCTGCTGCGGCGTCGGCGGTCCGACGCACGGCCTCGAGCAGCGGTCGCAGCGACTCGACGCTCTGCAGCAGCCGGAGGCCCGGCGTGTTCGGCGAGGAGACGTTCACCACGAGATAGTCGGCCGTCGGGGCCAGCCGCTCCGCGCTCACGAGATAGTCGCCGATGGCATCCGTCAGGTCGACCTTCTTCGTCTTCCCGATGTTCACCCCCACGACGGGGCGTCCTCGGGATCCGTAGCGCTTGGCGAGCCCGAGCCGGGCGGATTCCAGGCGCGGAGCGACGGCGGCAGCGCCGTCGTTGTTGAAGCCCATGCGGTTGATCACGGCCCGGTCCTCGACCAGGCGGAAGAGTCGCGGTCTCGGGTTGCCCGGCTGCGCCTGCCCCGTGACGGTCCCGATCTCCACGTGCCCGAACCCGAGGGCGGTGAGGGCGAGGACTCCCGTGCCTGCCTTGTCGAAGCCGGCGGCGAGACCGAACGGCGACGGGAAGTCCACGCCGAATGCCGAGGTGGCCAGCGCCGGGTGGGGAGCGCAGAAGCGGCGGAGCGCCCAGCCCACGGGCGTTCGGTCCGCGGCGCGGATCAGGGCGAACCCGATCCGGTGGGCCCGTTCGGCGTCCATCCCGGAGAAGACGATCCGGAAGAAGGTCGGGTAGATGCGCATGGTCCAAGAATCCCACGGGCCCGCGACCCGGACCAATTCCCGACGGCGGTCGTCTCCGCGGGAGCGCAGGACGGCGATAGGGTCGTGGCATGGACGAGACCTGGACGGAGGACCTCCTCGGTCCGCCCTTCCGCAGCCTGACCCTCCCCCTCGAGCCCGACGACGAAGGACCACGCGTCGCCACGCTGGTGTCCTACGAACCGGAGAACCAGGACGAGGACGAGCGAGCGGGACAGCGCCCTCCCGAACGGGCCGTCCTCTATCTCCACGGATTCAGCGACTACTTCCTGCAGGCCCATGTGGCCGCAGAACTCCACCAGCGCGGCTGGGCGTTCTTCGCGCTCGACCTGCACAAGCACGGCCGGAGCCTCCTGCCCGGTCAGACACCGGGCTTCGTCACCTCCCTCGACGACTACGACGCGGATCTCGAACGCGGCCTGGCCGCCGTCCGGCACCGTCTGGCGTCACGGCCCGGCGGGTCCGCGCAGGCGCCGACGCCAGGAACGCCGGACCGGATCGAGGTGGTCCTCATGGCCCACTCGACCGGCGGCCTGACCGCCGCGCTGTGGGCCGCCCGGAACCCGGGGCGAGTGGCCGGCCTGGTACTCAACAGCCCCTGGCTCGACACGCAGGGCAGCGCTCTCCTGCGCTCCGCCGCGCAGGGAATCCTCGACACCGTGTCGCGGCGCCGGCCGAAGGCCCGCCTGCGGCTGCCTGAACTGGGTTTCTACTTCCGCAGCCTGAGTGACACCCGCGACGGGGAATGGCTCATCAATCCCGTCTGGCGACCGGAGTCCGGATTCCCGATCCGAGCGGGCTGGCTCGCCGCCGTACTGGCAGGACATGCGGCGCTTGCGCGGGGAGTGTCGGTGGACGCGCCCGTCCTCGTCCTCTGCTCCACGGCGTCCACCATCAGTCCGACCTGGAGCGAGGAGATGCTCCGGACGGACAGCGTCCTCGACGTGTCGGCGATGGTGCGCCGGGCCGCGGAGCTCGGTGGAGACGTCACCATCCGGCGGGTATGGGGGGCCCTCCACGATGTCTTCCTCTCCCGCAGCGAGGCACGCCGGGAGGCGATGGACGCCCTCATCCGGTGGCTCGACGCGCACTTCCCATCAGCGGAACCTCCCACGCGTGCCCTCGCCCTCGACGCAGAGGCCGGCTCCGCCCGCGACATCGAGGCCCGCGACATCGAGGCCGGCGGAGCGACGCGCGGGGCAGGTCCCCCGGGCCCTAAGGGAGGCGCTGGGCCCGGGGGACCTGCGACCGGTCCACTGCTCCCCCGTACCGCCGGTCCCGCGCTGCGTACTCCTCGATCGCCCGCCACAGCGTCCGGCGATCGACATCGGGCCACAGGGTGTCCATGAACACCATCTCTGCGTAGGCGGACTGCCACAGCATGAAATTCGAGAACCGCTGCTCGCCCGACGTCCGCAGGAACAGGTCGACGTCGGGGAGGTCCGGCTCGTCGAGATACCGCTGGATCGTCTTCTCGTTGACCGAGGATGCCCTGAGCTTCCCGGCCGCGACGTCCTCGGCGATAGCCCGGGCGGCGTCGGCGATCTCGGCGCGACCCCCGTAGTTGACGCACATCGTGAGCGTGCATGTGGTGTTGCCGACCGTGTGGCGCTCCGCCTCCTCGAGCTCCCGGATGACCGACTGCCACAGGCGGGGCCGGCGGCCGGACCACCGGATCCGGACGCCCCACTCGTGGAGCTGATCCCGTTGGCGGCGCAGCACGTCCTTGTTGAACCCCATCAGGAAGCGGACCTCCTCGGGAGACCTCTTCCAGTTCTCCGTGCTGAACGCGTAGACCGAGACGTGCCGCACCCCGATCTCGATGGCTCCCGCCATGACGTCGAGCAGCGCGGCTTCTCCTGCCCGGTGGCCCTCGGTCCGTGGGAGGCCCCGTTGGTTGGCCCAGCGTCCGTTGCCGTCCATGACGATCGCCACGTGCTGCGGGACGAAGTCGCGGGGGATGCCGGGCACCTGGTCACCGCTGGGATGCGGCCAGGGTGCTACGGGTCGGTCGGGCTTCATACACGCTCCACATATTTGAGGGAGGCGACCCCGCGTTCGAGGTGCCACTGCAGGTAGGCCGCCACCAGCCCGGCTGCCTCGCGCCGGGCCCCGGCGTCGGAGGCGTCGGCGATGGCCCAGTCCCCGGTCAGGAGGGCTCCGAGCAGATCCATGGTGGCGGAGGACGGCGATGCGGCGCCCGGCGGCCGGCAGGCGGGGCAGACGGCTCCGCCGAGCGGGGCGGAGAACGCCGTGTGGGGACCGGGCGCACCGCAGCGTGCACAGTCGGTGAAGCTGGGCGCCCAGCCCGCCGTCGCCAGTGCGCGCAGCAGATACGAGTCGAGGATGAGTTCGGACGGGTGGAGGTTTCGGCTCAGGGCCGAGAACGCGCCCACGACGAGTGCGTACTGCGCTCCTCCGGTCTCACCGATATCGGTCAGCCGCTCCGCCGTCTCCGCGATCGCCGTCGCGGCGGTGTAGCTCGCGTAGTCGGCGGCGATCCCGTAGCCGTAGGCCCCCTTGGTCTCCACCTGCGTGATGACGTCCAGGTTCCGTCCGTGAGCGAGTTGCAGATCCACCGACATGAACGGTTCCAGCCTCGAGCCGAACTTGCTGCTCGTCCGGCGTACGCCCTTGGCGACGGCCCGCACCTGTCCCTGCTCCCGCGTCAGCAGCACGATGATGCGGTCCGCTTCCCCGAGCTTGTAGGTACGCAGCACCACGCCGACGGCGCGGTAGGTTCGCGATGCGGACGAGGAAGGCACGGTTCCATTCTCCCACCCGGCTCACGCCGAAATCGCGCAGACTGCACCTGCGGCCGGGTCGGGGAGCCCGCCGCCTGATCCGGCCGCGCGCGCCGGCATCGCCGGTCCGGGCTCGGCGCGGACGTCAGGCGGCGTCGCGGATGGCGCGGTTGACAGCGGAGATGACGGCCTTGAGGGCGGCCATCGTGGTGTTGGCGTCGATCCCTACGCCCCACAGCACCCGCTCTCCGACTGCGCACTCGACATAGGCGGCGGCCCGGGCGTTGCCTCCCGAGGACAGGGCGTGCTCGGTGTAGTCGAGCACCCTGACGTCGACGCCGTCCTGGCCGAGGATGGTCAGCAGCGCGTCGATCGGGCCGTTCCCCTGGGAGGCCTTGCGCTGCTGCACGCCGTCGACCAGCAGGGTCGCCACGAGTTTGAAGGAGCCGTCCTCGGCCGTGTCCGTGTTGACGGAGGTCAGCTCGTAGTGGCCCCACGCCTCGGTGCCACCGTCCGCGCGCGTCGGCAGGTACTCGTCCTGGAACACGGACCACAACTGGGCGCCGCTGACCTCACCACCCTGCGTCTCGGTACGGCGCTGGATGACCCCCGAGAACTCGATCTGCGCCCGCCGCGGCAGGTCGAGGCTGTGCTCGTTCTTGAGCAGATACGCTACGCCTCCCTTGCCCGACTGGGAGTTCACGCGGATGACGGCCTCGTAGGACCGGCCGATGTCCTTGGGGTCGATGGGCAGGTACGGGACAGCCCACGTCAGGTCGTCCACGCCGACGCCCGCCGCCGCGGCATCTCGCTCCATGCTCTCGAACCCCTTCTTGATGGCGTCCTGGTGCGAGCCCGAGAAGGCGGTGAAGACGAGGTCGCCTCCGTAGGGTGAACGTTCCGGCACGCTGAGCTGGTTGCAGTACTCGGCGGTACGGCGGATGGAGTCCATGTCGGAGAAGTCGATTTGCGGGTCGATGCCTTGGCTGAACAGGTTCATGCCGAGGGTCACGAGGTCCACGTTGCCGGTCCGCTCGCCGTTGCCGAACAGGCAGCCCTCGATCCGGTCCGCGCCTGCGAGGTAGCCGAGCTCTGCGGCGGCGACGCCGGTACCGCGGTCGTTGTGGGGGTGCAGCGACAGGATGATGCTGTCCCGGTCCGCCAGGTTGCGGCTCATCCACTCGATGGAGTCGGCGTAGACGTTCGGCGTGGCCATCTCGACGGTGGCCGGCAGGTTGAGGATCATCTGGCGGTCGGCGGATGCCTCGAAGACGGCCGAGACCTCGTTGCTGATGCGTGCCGCGAACTCGAGTTCCGTGCCCGTGAAGGACTCCGGCGAGTACTCGTAGGTGATCAGCGTGTCCCCCATGTTCTCCTCGAACTTGCGGCACAGGCGGGCGCCCTGCGTCGCGATGTCGATGATCCCGTCCTGGTCCTGGTTGAACACCACGCGTCGCTGCAGGACCGAGGTGGAGTTGTAGAGATGGACGATGGCGCGGTCGGCACCCTCGAGGGACGCGTACGTCCGTTCGATCAGATGCTCACGGGACTGCGTCAGGACCTGGATCGTGACGTCGTCGGGGATGCGATCGCCCTCGATCAGCTGCCGCACGAAGTCGAAGTCCGTCTGTGAGGCGGAGGGGAATCCGACCTCGATCTCCTTGTAGCCCATGCGGACCAGCAGATCGAACATCTTGTGCTTGCGTTCGGGGTTCATCGGGTCGATGAGGGCCTGGTTGCCGTCGCGGAGGTCGACGGCGCACCAGCGCGGCGCCTTGGTGATCACGCGGTCGGGCCAGGTGCGGTCAGGGAGGTCGACGGCGATCTGGTCCTGGAACGGCAGATATTTGCCGAACGCCATACCGGAGGTCTTCTGAGCGTTGTCCATGGAAAGCGGCCTTGTCTGTCGGAAGTGAGGTGCTGGCGGCCGGGCATCACGGACTCCGCGGCGAGGGACGGCCAGTAGCTCTACTGCGTTCTAGGCCTCGCCGCGGCACCGAAGAAGAGTCGTCTGTGCGCGCACGTTGTCACCCTAGCACGGCCCCTAGGATGGATTTCGGGGCGCCGGACGGGCGCCGTCGTTCCATGCACCATGAAGAATCAGGACGCGATGATGACAGTCAGCACCTTCGATCCACACGATCTCGACGGGACGGTCCGTCCCCAGGACGATCTCTTCCGCCATGCCAACGGAGCCTGGCTGAAGGACGCCGTCATTCCCGAGGACCGCCCCCTGTCCGGGTCCTTCACTGCGCTGCGCGACGCCTCGGAGCTCGCCGTCCGCGCGATCATCGAGGAGGCCGCTGCACGATCGACCGAAGACGCCGGGGCGCCCACGGACGGGATCGACGCGAAGCTGGGCACGCTCTACGCAGACTTCATGGACGCGGACCGCATCACCCGGGACGGTTCGGCGCCCGTCCTGCCCCTCCTCGAGCGCATCGCCGCCGTCACGACGGCCGGTGAGCTGGTGGAACTCAGCGCAGGCCTCTCGCGCTCAGGCGTGCAGGGTCTCCTCGCGCCGTACGTCAGCAACGACGCCGGGAACCCGACACGCTACCTGCTGCACCTCTACCAGTCCGGGTTGGGCCTGCCGGACGAGTCCTACTACCGCGAGGAGGGCTTCGCCGAGACGCGGCAGAAGTACCAGGCACTCCTCGAGCGGCTGTTCTCACTCGTCGAGGCTCCCGACGCAGCCGGAGCGGGCGCGCGGGTCTTCGCACTGGAGACGCGCCTCGCGTCGTCGTCGATGGGCTCGGTGGAGCGCCGGGATCCTCAGAAGACCTACAACCTCCTCGGGCACGAAGACGCCGTGGTTCTCTCCGCCCACCTGGCACCCTGGCTCGCCATCGTGACGGACACTCCGGCGCAGTCCGCCGAACTCGTGGTCAACCAGCCCGACTTCGTGCGCGGGCTGGACGCCGCGCTCGGCGAGGAGGATCTCGGGACGTGGCGCGAGTGGCTCGCTAGCCGGGTCCTGCTGCATGCGGCCGACTACCTCGACGACCGCTTCGTCGAGGCCACCTTCGCGTTCTACGGCACCCACCTGGCCGGGACACCGCGCCTGAAGGACCGCTGGAAGCGCGGGGTCGCCCTCGTGGAGGGTGCCATGGGCGAGGCGATCGGCCAGAAATACGTCGAACGGCATTTTCCCGCCACCCACAAGGACGCGATGATGGCTCTCGTCCGGAACCTCATCGCGGCCTACGAGACGAGCATCCGCGGCCTCTCGTGGATGACCGACGAGACCCGGTCGAGGGCTCTGGAGAAGCTGTCACAGTTCACCACGAAGATCGGGTACCCGGAGGAGTGGATCGACTACACCTCCCTCGAGGTGACTCCCTCGGACCTGTTGGCCAACGTCCTCCGCGCCGCCGAGTTCGAGCACAGCCGGCAGCTGGAGAAGCTCGGCGGGCCCATCGACCGGGGCGCGTGGCTCATGACGCCGCAGACCGTCAACGCCTACTACATGCCCACCATGAACGAGATCGTGTTCCCCGCGGCGATCCTCCAGCCGCCATTCTTCGACATCGGGGCCGACGACGCCGTCAACTACGGGGCGATCGGCGCGGTGATCGGGCACGAGATCGGGCACGGTTTCGACGACAAGGGTTCGCAGTTCGACGGGACCGGAATGCTCTCGAACTGGTGGACCGAGGACGACCGGAAGGCCTTCGACGCCCTGACGGGGCGCCTCGTCGCGCAGTACGCGGCGCTCGAGCCGTCGGAGGTACCCGGACAGACGGTCAACGGTGAACTCACTCTCGGTGAGAACATCGGCGACCTGGGCGGACTCGGGATCAGCTACCGGGCCTACCTCCTCAGCCTCGGCGGGAGGGACGCTCCGGTGGTCGGCGGGCTGACGGGCGCGCAGCGCTTCTTCCTCTCGTGGGCCACGTGCTGGCAGCAGAAGATCCGGCCCGAGGAGGCCCGTCGGCGCCTGACGGTCGACCCTCACTCCCCCAACGAATTCCGGTGCAACCAGGTGGTACGGAATCTCGACGAGTTCCACGAGGCCTTCGACCTCGTGCACGACGACGGATTGTGGTTGGACCCCGAGGACCGCGTCCGCATCTGGTGAGACCGCTCCGATGGGTCCTCGCAATCACGCGTGGGCCCATCGGCGCAGGCCTACTGGCGCAGGCCCGCCGTCGCGGTCCCACGGTTCGGGCGCACGGTTCGGGCGCACCGATGTACGCCCGAACCGCCTCCTACAGGCCCGAGGACGCCTGGCAGGTGACCTGGTCCGCGGTCTGCCCCTCAAGTGCGGGTCCGAGCGGCGATGCCGCGACGGTGTCCCTCGAGCGGAGATCCGCGCCGACCTGCAGCTGGATGCCGACGAGGCCGGCGTCCGGCAGGATGTTCGACGCGGCGACACCGAATCTGTCGGCGAGTTCGGCCGCGGCGGCAGCATAGCCCGGGCCGAACACCACGAGCGTGGCATCGGCCGGTGTCGACTCGAAGGTGGAGGTCTGCGCGTAGCCGGCCTCGAGGAGCAGCTGCTCCACCTCCGCGGCGCGGTCCTCGTCCGTGGTCGCGTTCACGACGACGATCGGCACCGAGGCCGGTGCCGGGGCAGGGGTTTCCGTTTCCTCGGGCGGGCTCGGCGCATCCGAGGCATCCGTCGGCTCGGATGCGGAGGCCGACGGCGCCGGTGCGTCCTCGGTCAGCCCACGATCCGCCCGTAGGGCGTCGAACAGCGGGGCGGCGGCCTCCTCGTCGAGCACGAGGCGGTTCGGGTCCTGGTCCCAGGGTTGGACGGGGACGGTCACGAACGCCATGTTGCCGAGGTCGACGTTCTTCAGCCGGTCGGCGATCCTCAGGATCTCGACAGGCTTCGACAGTCCTTCGTCCACGGTCAGATTCCGCGTGATGACCTCGGCGATCGAGTAGAGCTTGGGCAGGTTGGTCAGCGTTCCCTCTGCGCGTACCTTGCGTGCGAGTGACGCCATGAAGGACTGCTGGGCTGCGATGCGGCCGATGTCGCCGCCGTCGCCGAAGCTGTGCCGGGTCCGGAGGAAAGCAAGCGCCTGGTCCCCCTCCACCTCGCTGGTGCCGGCCGGCAGTTCGAGCCCCGAGAATTCGTCGTCGACCGGTTCCTGGACGCAGACCTCCACTCCTCCGACGGCGGATGAAAGTTCGCTGACGGCATTGAATCCCGCCATCATGAAGTGGTCCACGGAGAGCCCGGTCAGGTCGTTGATGGCCGCCACGGTGCAGCCGGGACCGCCCTCCCCGAGCGCCGCGTTGAGCTGACCCAGCTCGACGGCTTCGGAGAGCTCTCCCGTCTCCGGATCGACGCAGGCCGGCAGCGGCACCAGGAGATCGCGCGGAAAGGACACGACGGTGACGTTCTCACGGTCCGCCGAGAGCGTGAGGAGCATCATCACGTCCGAGTTGCCCTCCCCGGAGGAGTCCTCCTCGCTCCCCAGGAATTCGCCCGTGTTCCCCGTCCTGGTGTCCGACCCCAGGATCAGGATCTGCAACGGGTCCCTGCTGGAGTCCACCGGCAGGGCGGATTCCTGGCCCTCGCCGAGGTTCAGCGGCATGGTCTCCACGTTCTGCTGCAGCCGGAGCACCTGCACGGCGACGAAGGCGATCGTGGCAGCCACCACGGAGGCCATCACGATCGCAGCGACTTTCAGTCCGCGGTGGTACCGCGGACCACCGAGGTGCCTGCCCGCAGGTTCCGCCGCCCCGGTCGCGGCACCACCAGCGGCGGAGGAGGCGTCACTCGCGCGGTCTGCGCTCTCGCGGGACGATCGGCGGATCATGCCGGGGCTCCTTCGGATGGCTGGACGGCTGCACGGTTGTGGATCATTCTGTCACCGTCCGGACGGTGCAGACGCGCAGCGCTCCGCGCCGTCCCCGACAGGATCTGCCCAGGAGACGTCGGATCGGGGGCGCGCACCGGCGGTGGCGGGCCCGACGGCGAGTTGCTGCCGCCTGTGGCTGACAACGACCGGCCGGCCCGCGGCGTGCCGGTCAGAAGCCGAGCTTCACGAGCTGCTTCGGATCCCGCTGCCAATCCTTCGCGACCTTGACGTGGAGATCGAGGTAGATCCTCGTACCCAGGAGGGCTTCGATCCCACGGCGTGCATTCGTACCGACCTCACGCAGCCTCGCCCCACCCTTGCCGATGATGATCGCCTTCTGCGACGGGCGCTCGACGTAGAGGTTCACGTGGACGTCGAGCAACGGGTTGTCCTCGCTCCGGCCTTCCCGCGGGATCATCTCCTCGACGACTACCGCGAGGGAGTGCGGGAGCTCGTCGCGCACTCCCTCGAGCGCGGCCTCCCGCACGAGTTCCGCGACCATGACGGCCTCCGGCTCATCGGTCAGCTCGCCGTCCGGGTACAGCACGGGCGATTCCGGCATGTGACGGCTGAAGACGTCCGCCACCGTCCCGACCTGGAATCCGTCCGCGGCCGACACGGGCACGATGTCCGCCCAGCCGTCGGGTCCTGCCACCTCCGTGCCGAGCTTCGCGACCGCGAGCAGCTGCTCCGTGAGGGCCTGTCGGTCCACGAGGTCGGTCTTGGTGACCACCGCGATCAGCGGTTTGCGGCGCAGTCGCGCCAGCTGCTCGGCGATGAAGCGGTCGCCCGGTCCGATCTTCTCGTTGGCGGGAAGGCAGAACCCGACGGCGTCCACCTCGGCGAGCGTGTCGGCCACGAGGTCGTTGAGGCGCTGGCCCAGCAGGGTCCGGGGCCGGTGGAGTCCCGGCGTGTCCACGAGCACGAGCTGGGAGTCCTCGCGGTTCACGATCCCCCTGATGGTGTGGCGCGTGGTCTGCGGTTTCGCGGAGGTGATTGCGACCTTCTGGCCCACGAGGGCGTTCGTGAGGGTTGACTTGCCGGCGTTCGGCCGCCCGACGAGGGAGACGAATCCTGCCCTGTGCTCAGCGTCGCTCATGGTCTGCCTCTATCGTTTCTCGGTCGTCCTGCGCCGTGTGCCGGCCGTGCTGGGAAAGGTGTGCGTAGTCGGTCGGAGCGCGGTAGGCGATGACGTGGGACACCCTGTTGCGCCGTCCCTCGACCCGCTCCGCGCGGAGACCGATACCGTCAATTGTCACCTCTGAGCCGACGATCGGCACCCTGCCCAGGGTCTTCGCCAGCAGGCCGCCCACCGTATCGACCTCCTCGTCGTCGAGATCGAGGCCGAACAGCTCGCCGAGGTCGTCGATGCCCATGCGCGCACTGACCCGGAACTCACCGTCGTCGAGCCGCTCCTGCTCCGGCACCTCGGAGTCGTACTCGTCCACGATCTCACCGACGATCTCCTCGATGAGGTCCTCCAGCGTGACCAGCCCGGCGGTTCCACCGTATTCGTCGATCACGATGGCCACGTGCGTCGATTCGCGCTGGAGCTCGCGCAGCAGGTCCCCCACCGGCTTCGACTCCGGTACGTACCGCGCGGGTCTGCACTCCGAATCCACGGGACGCGTGAGGTTCGACGCCGGCCGTCCGTGGAGATTCGCGACCACGTCCTTGAGGTAGAGCAGCCCGCGGATGTCGTCCGAGCTCTCGCCGATCACGGGGATCCTCGAGTAGCCGGAGCGGAGGAACAGCGCCATTGCCTGGCTCAGCGTCGACCCGGAGTCGATGGTGACCATGTCCGTACGCGGCACCATGACGCTGCGGACCTTGGTGTCACCGAGTTCGAACACCGAATGGATGAGTTCGGCTTCGTTGTCCTCGATCATCTCGGCGTCGGAGGCCCGCGAGAGGAGTTCCCGGAATTCCTCCTGGGTGAAGAAGGCTGCTTCGTCGCGGGCGGCACCCGGCGTGATGGAGCTCCCGATCCGGACCAGCCAGCGGGGCACCGGTCCGAGGACCGCGCACAGGAACGAGACGAGTCCAGCGGTCATGCGGACGACGGCGGGCGCGTGCGTCCGTCCGAGCTGGCGGGGGGACACGCCGACGATCACGAAGCCGATGGCCGCCATGACCGCGGTGGCGAGGAGCCCAGCGAGCCACACGTTGTCCAGCAGGTCGTGGAGGAGGATGGCGACGGCCACTGCCCCCGCCATCTCGAACCAGACGCGCCAGAAGCGCAGTGCGTGCATGTGGGCGACAGGCGCGTCGAGGATCCTGCGGAGCGATGAGGTACGCGACCCTGCCAGGAGTGCCTCGCCCTCCTGCCGGGGGAGGTAGCTGAAGGCCGCCTCCGCAGCCGTGACGAGGGCGGCGGTCAGGGCGAAGAGCAGACCCATGAGCGCGAGGAGCCAGATGGTCAAGCGCGCGTCTCCTGAGGTGCGTCCCCGCCGAGGAAGTCGGAGAGAAGCTGCCGCTGCAGACCGAACATCTCCTTCTCCTCCTCGGGCTCCGCGTGGTCGAATCCGAGCAGGTGGAGCACGCCGTGCGTGGTCAGGAGCAGGAGCTCGTCACGGGTCCCGTGGCCGGCGGCGGCACCCTGGGCCGCGGCCACCTCCGGGCAGAGGACGATGTCGCCGAGCAGCCCGGCAGGCGTGACGCGTCCTGGCGTGCCCGGCCTCAGCTCGTCCATGGGAAAGGACAGGACGTCGGTGGGGCCCGGCTCGTCCATCCACTCGACGTGCAGCTTTTCCATCGCGGCCGTGTCCACCAGGATCACGGACAGGTCCGCCTCGGGATGGATGAAGAGGGCGTCGAAGAGGAAGTGGGCGAGGCGGACGAGCGACTCCTCGTCCACGTCGTGGCCCGACTCGTTGTTGATCTCGACGCTCATCGGGTACCTTCCTGCCGCCCGGAGCGGGACGGGCCCGACCGTTGCTCCTCGTCCCAGGTGCTGTAGGCGCTGACGATGTCCCCCACCAATCGGTGACGTACGACGTCGGAGGCATCCAGTTCGCTGAAGTAGACGTCGTCGACGTCGCGGAGTATCTCGCTGACGATCCTGAGGCCGGAACTGGTGCCGTTGGGCAGGTCGACCTGCGTGACGTCGCCCGTGACCACCATCTTCGACCCGAAACCGAGCCGGGTGAGGAACATCTTCATCTGTTCCGGCGTCGTGTTCTGCGCCTCGTCGAGGATGATGAACGCGTCGTTCAGCGTCCGGCCGCGCATGTAGGCGAGGGGTGCCACTTCGATGGTGCCCGCCGCCATGAGCCGCGGAATGGAATCGGGGTCCATCATGTCGTGCAACGCGTCGTACAATGGTCGCAGGTAGGGGTCGATCTTGTCGTTGAGCGTCCCCGGCAGGAAGCCCAGGCGCTCCCCCGCCTCGACCGCGGGCCGCGTCAGGATGATGCGGTTGACCTCTTTGTGCTGGAGGGCCTGGACGGCTTTCGCCATGGCGAGATACGTCTTGCCCGTACCGGCCGGCCCGATGCCGAAGACGATCGTGTTGCGGTCGATGGCATCCACGTAGGTGCTCTGGTTCAGCGTCTTGGGGCGGATCGTCTTGCCGCGCGAGGACAGGATGGTGACCGAGAGCACCTCGGAAGGCTTCGCCGCGCTCTGTGTCTTGAGCATCGTCACGAGTTGTTCGAGGACCTGCGGCGACACCGTGGCGTTGTTGCTCGCCATGGTCCGGACCTCTCCGACGAGGCGCTCGGTGCGCAGCACGTCCGCGGACGGCCCGGTGATGGTGAGTTCGTTCCCGCGCGCTTGGAGGCCTACGCCGGGGAAGGACTCCTCGATGAGTCGGAGTGCCTCGTCGTTCGACCCCAGAGCCTGCACCATCTGTTCCGTCGAGTCGAAGACGACGGTCCTGCTGTCCAGTCCCACCGCGTTGATGCCTAGTGAAGATTCGCTCATATGTCGGCCATGCGGCCTTCGATCGCCCCTCGTACGAGTAGTGCTGCTGGTCGTGATCCGTGACCGCCCGCAGACAACGGCGGCGACCCCAATGTTACGGCATGACGGTCGAAGGAAGGATGGACATTCCGCCCTCCTCCGCCCACCAGCACGGCGCGGCGGGCGCGCTTTCGTCGCGAACCGGCAACGGGTTCGTATCGATCGTGTCTCAGTCGCGGCTCCGGCCCGAATTCGTACCGAGCGCCTGTGTGCGCTGTGCCAAGCTGAATCGCGTCCTGATCGAACCGAGGGCCGGGTGCGGCCCGGCTCACGCGACCGAACGGGTGCTGGAGCTCGTCGACGAGCCCAGAGGCAGACGCACGTCGACACCGGACCCCGCGACACCAGTACCACCAGCAGGACGCACCATCCACGGCATTCGCCACTACGGAAGGGGCAGACGGACCGAGCACGCACGCGCCTCAGGGAAGGGGGTCGGAGATGAGCCAGCAGGACCCCCTCAAGAAGAGCCGACTCGGGCTGCGTGGGATCCTCCTGGCGTGCGGAGGAGTCCTGGTGGCCAGCAGCGTGTTCTTCATCCCCAACATCGGCGACGTCGGCGACAGTACTCCGACGACGGCGCTCGCGCAGCCCCGCACCACTGCCGCTCCCAGCGACGGCGCCACGGTTCGCGAGGGCGCGGCCGAATCCTCCATCCGGAGCCAGGGAGCGGCGGCGGGGCCCACCGAGGAGTCCGGCACGCTCCTGCCCGTCTACTGGCTGGGTGAGGTCGGCGACTCCGAACGACTGTTCCGGGAGTATCTGCCGGCTCCGCAGGGCGCGGCGCGAGAACCGATCTCCGACGCCGTCCAGCTCATGACGGCCGGGCAGCCGCTCGATCCCGACTATCACTCACCCTGGCGTCCGGCGTCGAGGATTACCTCCTCCATCTCGACCAAGAATGTGATCACGGTCGACATCTCCTCCGATGCCGTATCCGAACAACTCGAGGAGGCCGACGCCCGGCTGGCCCTCCAGCAACTCGTCTACACCGCCACGGCAGCGGCCTCGAACGCGGGTCTCATCACGGGCGGTGAGGCCAGCTCCGTCGTCGTGCTGATCGACGGCGCGGCGCAGTACAGGGCGTTCGGCGCCGTCGACATCGGCGGCGAATGGACCCGTGACCCCGCCACCCTGGCACCGGTATGGATCATCGATCCGCAGGAGGGCGTCGAGGCGGACGCCGGGAGCGTGACCGTGCACGGCGTCGCTCCGGACGCGGCAGAATTCGTGTCATGGCAGATCGACCGTTCCGCCAACGGATCGACGGAGGGCGGCTCCGAGCTGTTCCGCGACGGACGGGCGTCCGTCTCAGCGGGAGAGGGTGGGCAGAGCACCTACTCCTTCTCCGTCACCCTTCCCCCGGGTCGCTACGGGATCACGGTCTCGGTGGTGGCGGAGGACGGTGCGGCGCAGGACACGAAGTCCGTCGTCGTCCGGTGAAGCGGACGCCCTACCAGCGGCCCAGCAGCTGGTTGAGCAGCACGAGGGCCGCCGGGCCGGCCGAGGACGATCGCAGGACGTGCGGGCCGAGCCGGACGGTGCCGGCACCGGCAGCCGCGAGTCTCGCCACCTCGGTATCGCTGATCCCGCCCTCCGGACCGACCACGACCGCGGTGGTCACCGGGCCCCCGCCCGCGGGCTCGGCTCCGATGGCGACGGCCCTGCCGGCCAGGGCCAGATCGGCGTCCTCGTGCAGGACGAGGACATGGTCGATGGACGCCGCCCAGACGGCGAGCCCCGCCGTGTCCAGGACCGGATGGACGTCCGGGACGAAGGATCGCCGCGACTGCTTCGAGGCCGCTCCCACGAGCGTGGCCCACTTCTGACGGCCCTTCTCGGCCTTGTCCCCGCGCCACCGCACGATGCTCCGCTCCGCGTGCCACGGGACGACGGCGTCCACGCCGAGTTCGGTGGCCGCCTCGACCGCCTGCTCGTCGCGGCCACCCTTGGCGAGGGCCTGCACGAGGACAAGGCGATGCCGCGGCGATGGATCGCGCTCGGTGGTCTCGATGACCAGCTCGACGGTACCGGCGCCGACCGCGGCGATCACCCCGCCGAGACGCGCTCCGTCGCCGTCCGAGATGTCGATCCGCTCCCCGACCGTGAGGCGGCGCACCGTGGCAGCGTGCCGTCCCTCGTCACCGCCGAGGACGAAGACCGCACCGGGGCGCGCTGCCTGGACATCCGCGGCGGGGGCGAAGAACAGCGGGCGCGTCATGCTCAGCGGTTCCCGAGCCGCTCCCGCAGGCGGGCGAAGACACCGGAACCGCTGCTGGCCAGCTGGCCGTCCGTGTACTCCTCGTTCCGCAGCTCCGCGAGCTTGCGCAGCAACTCCTCCTGCTGGTGGTCGACGTTCCGGGGCGTCTCGACGTTGAGGTGGACGCGGAGGTCCCCCCTGCCCTGGTTGCGGAGGTGGGTGACTCCGAGCCCGCGGAGGGTGAGGATCTCGCCCGACTGCGTGCCCGGCTTGATGGTGAGCTCCTGGTCGCCGTCGTACGTGTCGAGGTGCACCGAGGTGCCGAGGGCCGCGGCGGTCATCGGCACGCTCAGGGTCACGTGGAGGTCGTCGCCGTCGCGCAGGAAGGTCGAATCCGTGTTGACCCGGATCTCCACGTAGAGATCGCCCTGCGGACCACCGGCGATGCCGGCTTCGCCCTGGCCCGAGAGCTGGATCCGGGTGCCCGTGCCGACGCCGGCGGGGACCTTGATGGTGAGGGTGCGGCGGGCCCGGATGCGGCCCTCGCCGCTGCACTCGTGGCACGGGCTCGGAATGACCGTTCCGTAGCCCTGGCAGGTGCCGCACGGCGCGCTGGTCATGACCTGTCCGAGGATCGAGCGGACGGCGCGCTGGACCTGTCCGGATCCTCCGCAGATGTCACACGTCCGCGGTGAGGTACCGGGCTGGCAGCAGGAGCCGTCGCACGTCGGGCAGACCTCAGCCGTGTCCACCTCGATCTTCTTGTTGGCGCCGAAGACGGCATCCTTCAGATCGATCCGCACGTTGATGAGGGCATCCTGCCCCCGGCGCACGCGCGAGGGAGCGCCGGACTGCTGGCCGCCGCCCCCGAAGAAGGTCTCGAAGATGTCCTGGAACGCGAAACCCGAGCCGGAGTAGCCGGCACCCGGGTAGCCGGTGTCCGTGCCGTTCTCGTTCCCCGTGGTGTCATACACACGCCGCTTCTGCGGGTCCGACAGCACCTCGTAGGCGCGCGTGACGAGCTTGAACTCCTCGGCGGCGTCATCACCCGGGTTGACGTCGGGGTGGAGCCTGCGCGCCAGTTTGCGGTACGCCTTCTTGATTTCCTCCCCGGTCGCACCCTGCGAAACACCGAGGACCTCATAGTGATTACTCACTCGTGCACATCACTTCCTGTTGGAGACATCTGTCTGCTGCTCGCCGGCCGAACCGGCGCACTACTGGGAGCCCTGCTACTCGTCGAGGATCCTCGACAGATAGCGGGCGACGGCGCGCACGGCCGCCATGGTGGTCGGATAGTCCATCCGGGTGGGTCCGAGGACGCCGAGCTTCGCGCCCGCGTCCGGTCCGTAGCCCGTGGCCACCACTGAAGCCCCGGACAGCCCGCCGTACGGATTCTCGCTGCCGATCCGCACGGAGATGCCCCGGGCGTCGTACTCCATCTCGGAGAGGAGCCGCAGCATCACCACCTGTTCCTCGAGTGCCTCGAGGACGGGTCCGATGCTCAGGGGGAAATCGCCCGTGGACCGCGCGAGATTCGCGGTACCCGCGAGCAGCATCCGATCCTCGCGACCGAGACCGGCGAGTTGCTCGAGGGCCTTGACGATCGTACTCCCGTGGGCGCGGATGCCCGGGGGCAGCTGCGATGCGACCGACCCGAGGTCGGAGGGCAGGGCCTCGAGCTTCGCCCCGGACACCGCCGAGAGGACGCGCTGCTTGATCTCGGCGAGACCGCCCTCCTGGATGTCGGAGGGCAGGCGCACGATCCGTTGCTGGACCGTCCCGTTGGTCGCGATCAGCACCACGAGAACCTGCTGCGGTGCGAGGAGCACGAACTCGATGTGCCGGACGGAAGCGCCGCCCACCCGCGGGAACTGCACCACGGCCACCTGGTTGGTGAGCTGAGCGAGCAGCCGCACGGTCCGGTCCATGACGTCGTCGACATCCTCCGCTCCCTCGAGCAGGGTCTGGATCGCCTTCTTCTCGGCCGCGGACAGCGGCTTCACCTCGGAGATGCGGTCGACGAAGAGGCGGTAGCCCTTGTCCGTCGGAATGCGCCCCGAGCTCGTGTGCGGCGCCGCGATGAGGCCCTCCTCCTCGAGGACGGCCATGTCATTGCGGATGGTGGCGGAGGAGACTCCGAGGCGGTGCCGGTCGACCAGCGCCTTCGAGCCCACCGGCTCGCGGGAATGGACGTAGTCCTCGACGATGGCCCGAAGTACCTCCAGGCGTCGTGGTTCACTCATTCCTCAGGTCACCTCCGGGTCCGTCCCTGCCTCGTGCTGCGTCGGTCGCGGGTGATGCCGAAGGATTAGCACTCGACACGCCCAAGTGCCAAGTCTAATACGTTGCAGCGGATTGTTAGCATTGCAGACCCGTGCCCGGGACACCGCCGGGCCCCCGTGGAAGGACACTCTGGCAGATGGACTACGGCTGGGGCGCACAGGACATCGCAGCACCGAAGCGGGTGGCTCTGAGGGATGTCCCCGTGGAGAAGGACCTGGTGCTCGAGGACGTGCAGACCGGCTTCGTGGGAGCTGTGGTCCGTGTGGAAAAATCCGGGGGACTCCACGTCATGGTGCTCGAGGACCGGCGCGGCAAGCAGCGGACCTTCAGGCTCGGTCACGGCTTCCTGGTGGAAGGTGAGCCCGTCAAGGTGGTGGCGCCCGTCGTCGCCCCGGCTCGGGAGTCCACACGCACGGCATCGGGCAGCGTCCGCGTGGCCGACGCACGGGCCCGGACCGCCCGCGCAAGCAGGATCTGGGTCGAGGGTCAGCACGACGCCGAACTCGTGGAGAAGGTATGGGGTGACGACCTGCGGCTGGAGGGGATCGTCGTCGAACCTCTGCACGGCGTCGACGATCTCGACGGCGCCATCCGCGATTTCGCTCCCGGGCCCACGCGGCGGCTCGGTATCCTCGTGGACCACCTGCTACCCGGGACCAAGGAATCGCGGATCGCACAGCAGGCCATGACCGTCCCCGGCGCGCGCGGCCACGTCCTGATCGTCGGGCACCCCTACGTGGACGTGTGGCAGGCCGTGAAGCCGGGGGCCCTCGGCCTCGACGCATGGCCGGTGGTGCCGAGGGGGCAGGACTGGAAGACCGGCATCCTCGCCGGGCTCGGCTGGCCGCACCGGGACCAGGCCGCGGTGGCCCACGGGTGGAAGCGCATCCTCTCGCGTGTGCACACCTATGCGGATCTCGAGCCCTCACTGCTCGGGCGTGTGGAGGAGGTCATCGACTTCCTGACGGCGCCCGTGTGAGCCGCCTGATGCCCTCGCACCGCACCACCACGTATCCTTGGAGCAGGTTCCTCAAGGGGTGACCTCCCCCACGTGAGCAAAGGAAGACCGTTGTCCAACACCGCCGACCACCAGCACGATCAAGGGGTCGAGCCAGCGTTCGAGGGGACGCCGGCCGACGCTCTGCCCCTCACGGCATCCGAGGACCGGCAGTTCGCCACCCTTGCGCACTTCGGCGGCATCCTAGGATTCGTCCCCTCGCTCCTGATCCTGCTGATCTTCAAGGACCGAGGTCCGTTCACCGCCCAGGAAGCCAAGGAAGCGCTGAACTTCACCCTGCCTCCGACCGTGCTCGCGCTCGCTGCCTGGCTGCTGTCCCTCCTGCCGGTCGTCGGCGGGATCTTCGCCGTCGTCAACGCCCTGCTCTGGGTCACCATCACGGTGTTCTCGGTGAATGCCGGTATCCAGGTCAATCGGGGCAGGCCCTACCGCTACCCGGTGAACCTGCGCCTGATCGGCTAGCCGCCGCATCCCGCGCCGGCCCGACGCCCGGTCGTCGGTCCCAATCGAAGACGCGCACGGCCGAGAGCTGTACCCGGCCTTGGAAGTCTGCCCGGTCCTAAAGCTATGTTCGGCCGATCAGTGAGGCGGATCGGGACAGCACGATCAGTCAGGCAGCAGGCGGCGCACGACGGCGTCGGCCAGCAGGCGTCCCCTGAACGTCAGCACCACGCGTCCCGCGAAGGCGGCGGCGGGCTCGACGAGACCGTCGGCGATGAGACCCGCGACGGCCGTCCGCCCAGCCGGTGCGAGCTTCCCGGTGGGGAGTCCTTCGCGCAGGCGCACGCGGAGCATCACGTCCTCGACGTACCGGTCCGCGGTCGTCAGGATCTCGCGGCCCGCTGCGGGCGACTTCCCTGTGTCGAGTGCGGTGGAGTAGGCCCGGGGGTGCTTGACGTTCCACCAGCGGGTTCCGCCGACGTGCGAGTGCGCGCCCGGTCCGGCGCCCCACCAGTCGCTCCCACGCCAGTAGGCGAGGTTGTGCCGGCAGGCGTCGTCGGGCGTCCTGGCCCAGTTGCTCACCTCGTACCAGTGCAGTCCCCCAGCCGTCAGCAGCTCGTCGGCAAGCGCGTACTTGTCCGCGTGGTCGTCGTCGTCGATGGGTGGGACCTGCCCGCGGCGGATCTGTGACGCGAGGCGGGTGCCCTCCTCGATGATCAGGGCGTACGCGGAGATGTGGTCCGGTCCGTAGGACAGCGCTGTGGTCAGCGAGGCACGCCAGTCGTCGATCGATTCGCCGGGGGTGCCGTAGATGAGGTCAAGACTCACCTTCAGACCTGCGTCCCTGGCCCACTGCACTGCCTGCGGAACGCGCTCGGGCGCGTGCGTCCGGTCCAGCACTGCGAGCACGTGGGGAACCGCGGACTGCATACCGAAGGACACGCGCGTGAAGCCCGCGTCACGCAGGATCCGCAGGGATTCCGGGGTCACCGAATCGGGGTTCGCCTCCGTGGTCACCTCCGCACCGGGCTCCAATCCCCAGGTCGCGGTGGCCGCCCGAAGGATCGCCGCGAGGTCCTCGGCCGGCAGCAGGGTCGGCGTGCCGCCCCCGAAGAAGACCGTGGACATCGGCCGGCGCGGGACGCCCGATCGCTCCAGCGCCACCGCGCCGAGGCCGAGCTCGGTCAGTACCGAACCGGCGTAGGCGTCCTGTGACGCTCCCCCGCCCAGTTCGGTGGCCGTGTAGGTGTTGAAGTCGCAGTAGCCGCAGCGCACCGCACAGAACGGGATGTGGACGTAGAGTCCGAAGTCGCGCGCGTCGGCGCCGACGGCGGCGTCTGTCGGCAGGATCCCGTCCTCGGGAGCGGGAAGGCCGAGTGGCAGGGCGCTAGGCACTCCTGGCCTCCTTCGAGGGGTGGAACGTCACTTCTTGGCTTTGTCCTTCGATTCGTCCGACGAGAGCGCTGCGATGAAGGCTTCCTGGGGCACTTCGACGCGACCGACCATCTTCATGCGCTTCTTGCCCTCCTTCTGCTTCTCGAGCAGCTTCCGCTTCCGGGTGATGTCGCCGCCATAGCACTTCGCGAGGACGTCCTTGCGGATGGCGCGGATGCTCTCGCGGGCGATGATACGGGCGCCGATGGCCGCCTGGATCGGGACCTCGAACTGCTGGCGAGGGATGAGTTCGCGCAGCTTGCCCGTCATCATCACCCCGTACGCGTATGCCTTGTCACGGTGCGTGATGGCACTGAAGGCGTCCACCTGCTCGCCCTGCAGCAGGATGTCCACCTTGACGAGGTCCGAGACCTGGTCGCCGTCGGCCTTCCAGTCGAGCGAGCCGTAGCCGCGAGTCTTGGACTTCAGGAGATCGAAGAAATCGAACACGATCTCCGCCAGCGGAAGCCTGTACCGGATCTCCACGCGATCCTCGGACAGGTAGTCCATGCCACCCAGCACACCGCGGCGCTGCTGGCACAGCTCCATGATCGCTCCGACGAACTCCGACGGCGCGAGGATCGTGGCCGACACCATGGGCTCGCGCACCTCGGCGATCTTCCCCATCGGGTACTCGCTCGGGTTGGTGACCTTCAGGACGCGCTTGTCCTCGAGCGTGACGTCGTACTCGACGTTCGGTGCCGTCGAGATGAGGTCGAGGTTGTACTCGCGCTCTAGGCGTTCCCGCGTGATCTCGAGGTGCAGCAGACCGAGGAACCCGACGCGGAACCCGAACCCGAGCGCAGCCGAGGTCTCCGGCTCGTAGACGAGCGCGGCGTCGTTCAGCGTGAACTTGGCCAGTGCGTCGCGGAGGACGGGGTAATCCGTGCCGTCCAGCGGGTAGAGCCCGGAGAAGACCATGGGCTTCGGGTCCTCGTACCCTCCGAGCGACTCGGCGGCCGGCTTATGCAGGTTGGTGACGGTGTCGCCGACCTTCGACTGGCGGACGTCCTTCACACCGGTGATGAGGTAGCCCACCTCACCGACGCCGAGTCCCTTCGACGGCTTCGGTTCCGGCGAGCTGACACCGATCTCGAGGAGTTCGTGGCTCGCGCGGGTGGACATCATCTGGATGCGCTCGCGGGGGCTGAGCTTGCCGTCCACCACGCGGACGTAGGTGACCACGCCACGGTAGGTGTCGTAGACGGAATCGAAGATCATGGCACGGGCCGGAGCATCGGGATCCCCGGTCGGCGCCGGCAGGTCCCGCACGATCTTGTCCATCAGCGCCTCGACGCCGACGCCGGTCTTGCCGGACACCATCAGGACGTCCTCGGGTTCACCGCCGATCAGGCTCGCCAGCTCGGCTGCGTACTTCTCGGGCTGGGCGGCCGGCAGATCGATCTTGTTCAGCACCGGGATGATGGTGAGGTTGTTCTCCATGGCCAGGTAGAGATTGGCCAGGGTCTGCGCCTCGATGCCCTGCGCTGCATCGACGAGGAGGATCGCTCCCTCGCACGCGGCGAGTGATCGCGAGACCTCGTAGGTGAAGTCGACGTGTCCGGGAGTGTCGATCATGTTGAGTGCATAGGACGTTCCGTCGACCTCCCAGGGCAGACGGACCGCCTGGGACTTGATGGTGATACCGCGTTCCCGCTCGATATCCATCCGGTCGAGGTACTGGGCCTTCATGTCCCGCTGCTCGACGGCGCCGGTGAGCTGGAGCATGCGGTCGGCCAGTGTGGACTTCCCGTGATCGATGTGGGCGATGATGCAGAAGTTCCTGATGATCGCCGGATCGGTGGCGGCAGGCACCGGAGCGGTGCGGGCCATGGGTGACACGTACGTTCCTCACTGTTACGGGACAGGTCCGGCGTGCGGCAGGCAACCGGTCGGCCTCGTGGGCAACCGGCGCAGGTCCGCGCCGTTTCGTTCCCCTAGTCTCCCACGGCCCCGCGCAGCCCCGGCAATCCGCCGTCGCGCGCGGCCCTGGCTCCCGCGGTGTGTGTCGTTAGGATCGCTGCATGGCCTTCACCGTCCGCACGCTCCTGTCGCTCGCGCACCGCATCGCCCGGGTGGTCGGCACCAGCCCGGCGCAGCCCGGGACCCGCCGGTCGCCGGTGCGCCGCTCCGGCCCCGCCCGCGTGCCTGCCCGACGGGCATCGGCGGCGCGGCGGTCGGTGGTACTGGCCTACTCGCCGTCCGCCGACGGCAGGCCCGATCCTGGTGAGATCGTGTGGACCTGGGTGCCCTACGAGGAGGATCCCGCCCAGGGCAAGGACCGGCCGGTCCTGCTGATCGGCACCTCCGGCGGTGCCCTGCTCGGCCTCATGCTCACGAGCAGGGATCGGAACAACGCCCGCGATCACGACGACCGCTACGTGGACATCGGGACGGGCGCCTGGGACCGGCAGGGCCGACCGAGCGAGGTGAAAGTCGATCGACTGCTCAGGATCGAGCCCGGTGACATCCGACGCGAGGGGGCCGTCCTCCCCCGCCACCAGTTCGAGCGGGTCATCGCGGCAGTACCTGCCGAGCTCCTGGCGTAGCCCCACAGGCCGGGGAAGCAAACCGGAGCACTCCGCGCATACCCAGCGCGTGCACTGACGCGCCGGCACATCCGCCCGTCGCCGCATCCCTAGCGCGCGCATCGACGCCGGCACGTCCGCCCGCACCGCATCGGGTCTGGTTCGTCAGCTGCTTCTGGTAATCTTTACAGCTGTGTGTCCGCGCAGGTCTCCGGGCACTTTGGCCGATCGCCACACGGTATCCCCACGCCGCTCAGTCTTCGATCGGCTGAAATACCCTCACGACCCAGTCCGCAATACAAAGAAAGTTCTCATACGTGGCAAATATCAAGTCCCAGAAGAAGCGCATCCTCACCAACGAAAAGGCGAGGCAGCGCAACAACTCGGTCAAGTCCGAGCTGAAGACCGCTATCCGCGCCGTGAACACGGCCGTCGACGGCGCTGACAAGGATGCTGCCGCAACGGCTCTGCAGGCAGCCAGCCGCAAGCTCGACAAGGCTGTCAGCAAGGGTGTGCTGCACAAGAACAACGCAGCGAACCACAAGTCTGCCATCTCCAAGAAGGTCAACGCGCTGTAGTCCGCGACACTTTCGAAGAAGGGTCGGCTCCCGCGGGAGCCGGCCCTTCCTCTTTTAAGGCATGCCAGCTCTCTCGAGGCATCAGGGCCGGAGCGTTCACTCTCTCGAGGCATCAGGGCCGGAGCGTTCACGGCGGAACTCTCGGCGCCCTCTGGGCCCCTGTCGGCTCCGGTTTGAGCCTCCGCCGATCAGCCGTCGCCCAGAGCGATCACGGTCACCGCCCGCTCCACCGCATACACGGGGTCGCGGGATTCGCCCTTCACCTGGGCGTCCGCGTCGGCGAGCGCCCGGATGGACCGCGCCAGGGCGTCGGCGCTGAAGCGCTGGGCCTCCCTCCGTGCCTGGTCCACCTGCCAGGGAGCCATTCCGAGGTCCTTCGCCAGCTGTCCTGAGGAACCCCGTACGCCGTGCACCTTGGCCACGGCCCGGACTTTCATGGCCAGGGCGGCGACGATGGGCACGGGATCCGCGCCCGTCGCGAGCGCGTGCCGCAGCATCGACAGGGCCTGCGCCGTCCGCCCGGCGAGCGCAGCATCGGCGACCTTGAAGCCCGTCGCCTCGACGCGACCCCCGTAGTACTTCTCGACGGTCTCGGCGGACACATCGCCGGCGGTATCGGCCATCAGCTGCTGGCATGCGGCCGCGAGTTCCGGCAGCTGCGAGCCGACGGATCCGACGAGCGCACGGACGGCATCGGGGTCGATGCGGCGGCGGGCGAGCCGGAACTCGGTGGTGACGAACTCAGCCTTGTCACCGTCCTTCTTGAGGGGCTGACAATCGACGATGGTGGCCGGGCCCGCCTTCAGGGCGTCCAGCAGCTTCTTGCCGCGGTTGCCGCCCGCGTGGCGCAGTACGAGGACCACGTCCGGGGCAGGATCGGAGGCGTAGTCGAGGGCGTCGACCAGGAAGGCGTCGTTCATCTGGGCGAGGCCCGCCGCCTCGATGATCTTCCAGTCGCCGAAGAGGGAGGGGCTGGCCTGCATGGACAGTGTCCCGGCCTCGTAGGTTCCGGCATCGAACCGGACCAGTTCCGCCTCGGGCTGCGCGGTGCGGACCTGCCGCCGGATCGATTCCGCCGCCCTGGACGCGAGGTACTCCTCGGGCCCGGCGAGCAGGACGATGCCGGCCGGTCGGACGTCCCGCCACGAGGAGGCCTGCTGACCCCCGCCGCCCGCGCGCCCGGTGGTCGTTCTCGTTGCCATGCTGTACTCCCAATCGTCCGCCAGCTCCTACTGTCGCACGGCCCCGACCCACCTCAAAGCCATGGCATCCCGGCACGGCGGTTCACCGGAGCTGCCGTACCTCGAGCCGGTTCCCCGATACCCCGACGGTGAAGGAACCGATCTCGTCCGTGCGGACGACCACCACTCCCGCGGTTGTCAGGGCCTGCAGGATGGCCGGGTGCGGATGTCCGTAATCGTTGCCCTTCCCCACGGAGATCACCGCGAGGCGAGGAGCCACGGTCTCGATCACGGCGGAACCACCGTTCCGCGCTCCGTGATGCGCCACCTTCAGGATGTCCACTCCCCCGCCGGCCAGCTCCGGCGTCGCGGCCAGGAGCCTGTCCGTGGCGTCCTCCTCGAGATCACCTGTCAGGAGAAGACGCACGTCCCGGTCCGGCGTCTGCAGGACGACGTCGAGCACGGCGCTCGCGTTGTTCTCCTCGGTGGTGTCCGCAGGTCCCTGCGGCCACAGGACCCGTGCCTCGACATGCTGCAGATCGAACACCGTGGAGGGAGAGAGCCGTTCCGCCTCCACTCCCGCGGCGTGTGCCGCTTCCGTCACCTCGTCCGGCAGACGGTCCTCACCCGTGGAGTAGTAGAGGGCAGCTACGCTCCGCCCACGGACGGCTCCTTCGATCCCGCCGTAGTGGTCGTCGTGCAGGTGCGTGATGACGAGGGCGTCGATCACCTCGACGGATACCGCGTCGAGGCAGCGGTCCATGGCATCGGGGTCCGGCCCCGTGTCGACCACGAGCGCGTGGCCGGGAGCTGTCCCCAGGACGAGCCCGTCGCCCTGGCCGACGTCGCACACGGTGATGATGCCGCCGGACGGAGGGGTAGGGAGGAGACCTCGCACCAGGACGGTCACGGCCGCGACGAACACCAGCAGCATGACCGTGAGGACGACGACGGTGGGCCGGGTCCAGCCCGGCTTCCGGTCGTGCGCCCGGTCGTGCTTCCAGTCGTGCTTCCAGTCGTGCTTCCAGTCATACTTCCAGTCCTGCTTCGCGTCGTGCGTCCAGGCCTGCGGCCTACGGCCGCGTGGTGCCGCTGCGGCTGCCCGGGGCTTACGAGGATGCAGCTCCGGGGCCCGGCTGCCCGGTCCACCGCTTGTTGTGTCCTGGTTCCGGTCTCCGATGGTTCCGGTACCCCGCGCACGCGGAGCGTCCGCGGACGCGCCGACCCCAGGGGCGCGGAGGAGCAGCGCGGCCAGGACGGTGAGGGAGAACAGTGCTGCGAGCACAGCCCCTGGCGCACCGTCCAGCCAGGGCAGGGATGCGGCAGGCGCGCGGGCAAGGGCATCGGCGACCCCGCCCACCCACCGTGTCCCCGCCTGGGCGGCGACCACGAGGGGGACGGCGAGGACCGGTGCCGTCGCCAGCGCGAGGACCGCCGCCATGCCGAGCAGCGTGACAGCCGGCACCACGGGGGCGGCTGCGACGTTCGCGGGGAGTGCGTACACCGGGAGAGAGGGCTGGATCAGGACGATGATCGGCGTGCAGAACACCTGCGCGGTCAGGGGGATGGCGAGCAGCTGGGCGACTCTCAGAGGAAGAACGCGGGCGAGCGAGGCGACCATCGCGGGTCCGGCGACGACCAGCCCCAGCGTTGCGGCGACGGAGAGCTGGAAGGCGAACGAGACGGACAACCAGGGGTCCATCGCGAGCAGGACGATGATCGAGAGCAGCAGCACGGTCACGGAGACCTTTCCCCGTCCGGACAGGATGGCCAGCACGCCGATTCCGCCCATGACGGCAGCTCGCAGGACGCTCGGTTCCGGCCGCACCAGCAGGACGAAGCAGGTGAGGGCCGCGACCGCGCCTCCTGCTGCTGCAGCCCTCGGGAGTCTCAGCGAGCGCAGGCCGACGAAGGCGAAGGCCACCACGTAGGAGCAGTTGGCCCCACTCACCGCCGTGAGGTGCGTGAGCCCCGTGAGCTTCATGGCTTCCTCGAGGTCGGGGTCCAGCGGTGAGCGGTCCCCGAGCGCCATGCCGGGAAGCAGCCCGCGGTCGCGCCCGGCCCGCTCGGACGTCTCCCGGAAGCTGTTCCGCAGGCCGTTGGAGTAGCCGAGCCACCCTCCGGCGTCCCTGATCACAGGCTTCGCCGACGGCAGGAACACAGCCCTCGCCCTGCCCACGCGATCCGATGGTTCGACGGTACCGAGGACCCGCACCGTGTCACCCCAGCCGATGTCGGCCCACGCCATCGACGCGATCACCACCACCGGCGTGGTCGAGGCGAACCGCGACCCGCCGAGGACCCCTCCGACGATGTCGGCGTCGACCAGGATGTTCTCCTCCTGGCTGAACCCGCTGGGCGGGAGCACCGAGGGCTCCCCCGTCATCCGCAGGACGGCCGTGAAGGTGGAGGAGTTCCGCATGGCCTGGTCGACGGGCCCTGCCTCCGCCCGGGCCAGACTCCCACCGGCTGAGAGCAGGACGAGCATTCCGGCGGCAAGGGGGGCGAGGCCCTGCACCGCGAGCGGCGCGCTGTTCGCCGTCCTCCAGTTCGCCGTCGTCCTGCCGGGTACGACGAGGACCACGGTGACGAGGACGAATGCGCAGGCGGCGACCGCCAGACCTGCCGCCGTCGCGACCACGGCGGAAGCCTGGACGGCAAGCGCGGCGCCGACCCAGGCGGTGACCGCCGCGGGAAGCAGCCGCAGATCACCTGTCCACCGGCGCGAGCTGTCCTGCGTGCGGCGGACTGCGCCGGTGCTCCTCACCGGACGACGATGAGCGGGAGGATTCCCTCGAGCAGTGCCGGCCCGATGCCCGGGACCGCATCGACGTCGGAGGGTGCGAGGAACGGGCCGTTCTGGTCCCGCCAGTCGATGATGCGCTGGCCCAGCACGGGACCCACCCGCGGCAGCGACTCGATCTCCGCCAGGGTCGCCGTGTTGATGTCGATCATTGCCGCCGCCGCACCCGGCGAACCGGGGAGCGTGGGATCGGTCGCCCCACCGGGAGTGACCGTCGACGGAAGGACGGCGCTGTCGGGTACCTCCGGCCGGGGTTCCTCTCCGACGCCGAGGACGTGGACGTGCTGGCCGTCCGCGACCGTAGCCGCGAGGTTGATCCCCTCAAGATCGGCGTCGGGTAGCGCTCCTCCCGCCTCCTCGATGATCTGGAAGAGGCGGGTGCCCGGCGGCACCTCGACGACGCCCGGGCTGCCGACGGCTCCTGTGACGTAGACGACGACCGGGCTCTCCGGGGTCACGTCGACGCCCGGAAGGGCGGTCGCTCTAATGTCCGGACTCCCGGGCGCTGCCGCAGGACCCTCCGCCACGCCGTCACCGTCGCCGCCGGTCTCGCGACCTGTCCCAGCGCCGCCGGTCGCCGACTCGATCTCCCCGCCCCCTGGTGCGTCGGCTCCGAGCTCCACGGATACTGCTGCGGCGGAGGGCTCGGAACTCCTGACCAGGAACAGGGCGGCACCGATGGCGAGGGCGATGCCGAGGAAGACCAGCGCCGCTGATCGCGCCACCCGCCACTGGACACCGGCAGGCCGGGAAGCCACCGGCCCACCGGGAGCATCTGGACCATCGGCGGCGTCCTCCTCCGGTGCGTCCTGAGGCACGTCCTGAAGTGCGTCCTGCCGGCGGGAGCCGGTCGACCACCGGCTTCCGAGGGCGTCGGCAGGGGCATCCCCGGTTGTCGGCCATTGATGCTTTCCCATGGGGCAACGGTAGGAGCCCGCGCAGGTCCACCCGATCGTCGCAGCTGCTATGTGGACAACCCGGCCGCCCGGCCCCGGGAAGAGGACGGGGCCGCACCTGTCGGAGCCGGCCGGGGACGAGGACCGAGCCCGACGACGAGGACGAGGACCGAGCCCGACACGTGGATCAGCGGCGACGCCCGGATCGGGGCGCGGGCGCGCTCACGAGGCGTCGGCAGGACTGACCGTCACGGCCAGCACCCCGAGACCGGCGTGGGCGGCCAGGACGGACGGGCAGGGCGCCGTCGTGACGCATCCGGCTCCGGCGATCGCCTCGAGACGCCCGGCAAGTGCCGTGGCAGCGTCCTCGTTCCCGAAGTAGTGCACGGTCAGCCACACGCGCCCGGTCCGCGCGGTGAGATCCGCCTCGACGAGGTCCTGCAGCCGTTGGAGCCCGCGGGCGGCGGACCGCATCCGCTCCAGCGGCACGAGGCGCCCGCCCTGCACGTGCAGGATCACGCGGACGGAGAGCAGGGTACCGAGCCAGCCGGCAGCGGCGGTGATCCGCCCTCCGCGCCGCAGCTGCTCGACACTGGGCACATAGAAGTAGAGCGCCGAGGCACGGGCCGCCATCGCTGCCGCTGCTGCGGCGGCCTGCAGGTCGGCGCCGGCGTTCGCCGCATCCTGCGCCGCCATGGCGGCACGGCCCTGCGCCATGCCTGCCGTCCGCGTGTCGATCACCTCGACCGCGATCCCGGCCCTGGTCGCTGCGAGCCGGGCCGCCTCCACGGTTCCCGAGAGCTGGCCCGAGAGGTGGACGGAGACGACGCCGTCGTACCCTTCGTCCGCGAGGCTCTGGTAGGCCTGGTCGAACTGCCCCGGCGACGGCCGGGAGGTCCTCACCTCGGATCCGGCAGCCAGGGCGACCATCAGGGGCCCGGTGACGTCGTCGTGCTCCCCCGTCAGGATGTCGTCCGCGATGAGGACGGGCATGGCCACCACCCGCACGCCCGCGGCTCGCCCCCCGGCCGCGGTCCAGCCGGGGGCGAACCCGGCCGCGGAGTCGGTGACGACGGCTACCCGCACGGGCGCCCCGCTGCCCGGCGCGCCCCGGACCGGGACGACGACGGCTGGGTGGCGATCATCAGGCCGGGACGATGTTGACGAGCTTCGGAGCCCGGACGATCACCGTACGGACCTCCCGCCCGTCGAGGACGCGCTGGACGTGTTCGCTGGCCATCGCCAGCTCGCGCAGCTCGTCCTCGCCGATGTCCGGAGACACGGTGAGGCGGTCGCGGACCTTGCCCTGCACCTGCACGACGGCGACGACCGTCTCCTGGGTGAGGAGCGAGGGGTCGACGACGGGCCATCCGGCTGTTGCCACGGTCGCCTCGCGTCCAAGCCGGTTCCACAGGTCCTCGGCGGTGTAGGGCGCGAACAGGCTGAGGAGAACGGCGACCGCTTCGGCTGCCTCACGGACCGCGGGATCGGCCCCGCCGGCACCGGTGTCGATGGCCTTGCGGGTCGCGTTGACGAGTTCCATGAGTTTCGCGATGACCACGTTGAACTTGTTGGCCTCCATGAGCTCCGCGGCGTCGGCGACGGTGCGGTGCGTCACCGACCGCAGGGTGCGGTCCCCCGACGCCGGCTCCGAGCCGACCGCACTCGTCACGTCGTTGCCGAGCCGCCAGGCCCGGGCGAGGAACTTCGCGGAACCGGACGGCGAGACGTCAGCCCAGTCGACGTCGTCCTCGGGTGGGGAGGCGAAGACCATGGTGAGGCGCACGGCGTCGACGCCGTACCGGTCGAGCTGCTCGCCGAGGTCCACGCCGTTGCCGAGCGACTTGCTCATGGCCTTGCCGCCGTTGAGGACCTGCCCCTGGTTGAGGAGGGCGCTGAAGGGCTCCGTGAAGCCGACCATGCCGAGGTCGAAGAGGACCTTGGTGAAGAACCTGCTGTACAGCAGGTGCAGGATGGCGTGCTCCACCCCGCCGACGTACTGACCGACCGGCAGCCAGCGGTTGACCGCCTCCGTGTCGAAGGGGGCCGTCTCCAGGTCGGGGTTCACGAAGCGCAGGTAGTACCAGGACGAGTCGACGAAGGTGTCCATGGTGTCGGTGTCGCGTTTCGCAGCACCACCGCAGGACGGGCAGGAGACATTCACCCAGTCCTCGACGGCGGCCAGCGGCGAGGTGCCCTTCGGGGCGAGCGACTCGCCGCGCAACCCCTCGGGCAGCGTCACCGGCAGCTGGTCGTCCGGTACCGGCACCTCACCGCAGGACGGGCAGTGGATGATCGGGATGGGCGTACCCCAGAAGCGCTGGCGGGACAGCAGCCAGTCCCTCAGGCGGTAGTTGATGGTGTGCTCGCCGGTCCCCTGTCCCTCGATGAGTTCGACGGCGCGTCGGATGGCGGCGGGCTTGTCCAGCCCGGTGAGTTCACCGGAGTTGACGAGGGTTCCCTCTCCGGTCGTCGCGATACCGCTGACGGCCGCATCCTCCGCCCCCGTGTCCACGACGGTCCGCACGGGCAGGTCGAAGGCACGGGCGAAGTCGAGGTCGCGCTGGTCGTGGGCCGGCACGGCCATGATCGCGCCCGTCCCGTAATCGGCCAGCACGTAGTCGGCGGCCCACACGGGCAGCTTCTCGCCGGTGAGGGGATTGACGGCGTACCGCCCCGTGAAGACACCGGTCTTCTCGCGCTCGGTGGCCTGCCGCTCGATCTCCGACAGTCCCTTGACCTGCTCGCGGTAGGTGTCCAGCGCGGCACGGTTCTCGGGCGTGACCAGGTCCAGGGCGAGGTCGGCGTCGGCGGCGACGACGAAGAAGGTCGCTCCGTACAGCGTGTCGGGCCGGGTGGTGAACACGGCGACGTCCGACGCGGGCTGCTCACCGACGGCCTCGATGCGGAAGCGCACGTGCGCGCCTTCGGACCGACCGATCCAGTTGCGCTGCATCGCGAGCACACGCTCGGGCCAGTGGCCCTTCAGCTGCTCCATGTCGTCCAGCAGGCGGTCGGCGTAATCCGTGATCTTGAAGTACCACTGGTTCAGGTTCTTCTTGGTCACCAGGGTGCCGCAGCGATCGCACGCCCCGTTGATGACCTGCTCGTTCGCGAGGACGGTCTGGTCCTTCGGGCACCAGTTCACCGGCGAATTGCGGCGGTACGCGAGGCCCTTCTCGAAGAAACGCACGAACAGCCACTGCGTCCAGCGGTAGTACTCGGGGTCCGAGGTGTGGAGGCGACGCTCCCAGTCCGCACTGATGGCATACCGCTTGAAGGAGGTGGCCTGGGTGTCGATGTTCGCGTAGGTCCACTCGGCGGGGTGGGCATTGCGCTTGATCGCGGCGTTCTCCGCAGGCAGGCCGAACGAGTCCCAGCCGATCGGGTGGAGGACGTCGAAGCCCTTCTGCCGGTAGTAGCGGGCGGCGACGTCGCCCATGGCGAAGGCCTCCGCGTGCCCCATGTGCAGATCGCCCGACGGGTAGGGGAACATGTCGAGGACGTAGCGCCGCTCGCGGCTGCCGTCGTCCGCCGGCGTGAAGGGCCGAAGCCGGTCCCAGACTGCGGGCCACCGCGCTTCGATGACCGCGACGTCGTAGGTGTTCTCGTCGGGCTGGGCGACCTCGGGGTTGCTGCTCACTGTATGACCTGTCCTGTCGGTGGAACCTGGTGGAGCCTGGTGCTGCATCTGCCCTGCCGGCCCTGCTGCCGGTGAAGGGGTGGTCCTGCGCGGACGGCGCCGGACACACAAAAGCCCCTCACGCAGGAGGGGCCGCCGTACGGTCGAGACCGTACGGCTAGGTAAGCAGGAGGGTCGACGGCATGGACCTACTTTAGCAGTGCGTCGCGCGGGGACCCGTGCCGGGAACGACCGCGCCCGGTCCGTCTGTCGACGGACCGGGCGCGTGCCCCTGCAGCGTGCTGCGGAACCCGTGGGCTCCGTCCCAATTGACGTCCTAGTTGACGTCCTCGTCGACCCAGTCGAAGGTCTTGGTGACGGCCTTCTTCCAGAGTCGGAGCTGACGCTCGCGCTCGGCCTCGTCCATCGAGGGCTCCCATCGCTTGTCCTCGGCCCAGTTGGTGGCCAGCTCGTCGGTGTCCTTCCAGAAGCCGACCGCGAGGCCGGCTGCGTAGGCCGCCCCGAGCGCCGTGGTCTCCGTGACCTTCGGCCGGATCACGGGGATGCCGAGGATGTCCGCCTGAAACTGCATGAGGGCGTCGTTGGCGACCATTCCGCCGTCGACCCGGAGGTCCTCCATGTTGACGCCGGAGTCGGCGTTGGCCGCATCCAGCACCTCGCGGGTCTGGAACGCCGTCGCTTCGAGGGCCGCACGGGCGATGTGACCCTTGTTGACGAAGCGGGTCAGCCCCACGATCGCGCCGCGGGCGTCGGAACGCCTGTACGGGGCGAAGAGGCCGGAGAAGGCGGGGACGATGTAGACCCCACCGTTGTCCTCGACCGTCGTGGCGAGCTGCTCGACCTCGGGGGCGCTCTTGATGATGCCCAGGTTGTCGCGGAGCCACTGCACGAGCGAGCCGGTGACGGCGATGGAACCCTCGAGCGCGTAGACCGGCTTCGCGTCGCCGAGCCGGTAGCAGACCGTGGTGAGCAGGCCGTTCTTCGAGTGGACGATCTCCTCACCGGTGTTCACGATCATGAAGTTGCCGGTGCCGTAGGTGTTCTTGGCGCCACCCTTGTCGAAGGCCGCCTGACCGAGGGTGGCCGCCTGCTGGTCGCCGAGGATGCCGGCGACGGGAGTCTCGCGCAGCAGCTGCGACGTGTGGACGGTGCCGTAGACCTCGGAGGACGACTTGATCTTCGGCATCATCGACACGGGGACGCCGAAGTCGGCGAGGATCGACTCGTCCCACGAGAGGGTCTCGAGATCCATGAACAGCGTGCGCGAGGCGTTGGTGACATCGGTGATGTGCACGCCGCCGTCGGTACCGCCCGTGAGGTTCCAGGTGACCCAGGAGTCGGTGTTGCCGAAGATGAGGTCCCCGGCCTCCGCCTTCTCCCGCGCGCCCTCGACGTTGTCGAGGATCCACTTGATCTTCGTGCCCGAGAAGTAGGTCGCGAGGGGCAGACCCACCTTGGGCTCGTAGCGCTCCACGCCGCCGTCCTTGGCGAGCTCGTCGACGATCTTCTGCGTCCGGGTGTCCTGCCAGACGATCGCGTTGTAGACGGCCTTGCCGGTGGTGCGGTCCCAGACGACGGCGGTCTCGCGCTGGTTCGTGATGCCGACGGCGGCGATGTCGTGGCGCGTGAGGTTGGCCTTGGACAGGGCGGTACCGATGACCTCGCGGGTGTTGTCCCAGATCTCGGCGGGATCATGCTCGACCCAGCCGGCCTTCGGGAAGATCTGCTCGTGTTCCTTCTGACCGGAGGACACGATGTCTCCCTTGTGGTCGAACACGATGGCCCTGCTGGAGGTTGTGCCCTGGTCGATGGCGATGACGTACTGCTGCGACATGTCTTACTCCTTCATTGGATGACGTGTGGGTGCGGCCATTCACAGCCGCTGATCGGGACGCTCTAGGCTGCGACGGCCGGGAACGAAATGAACTGGATGACGATGCCGGCCAGTGCACCGCCGACGATCGGACCGACGATCGGTACCCAGGCGTAGCCCCAGTCGCTGCCGCCCTTGCCCTTGATGGGCAGGAAGGCGTGGGCGATACGGGGGCCGAGGTCACGGTTCGGGTTGATCGCGTAGCCCGTGGGTCCGCCGAGCGAGGCGCCGATGCCGACCACGAGGAGCGCGACGGCGAGCGGGCCGAGTCCCGAAGGTGTGTTGCCGAAGGACAGGATGACCAGGACGAGCACGAAGGTGCCGATGATCTCGGTCACGAGATTCCAGCCGTACGAGCGGATGGCGGGACCTGTGGCGAAGACACCGAGCTTGTTGGCGGGGTCGGGCTCCTCGTCGAAGTGCTGCTTGTAGGCGAGCCAGCAGAGCACAGCGCCGATGATCGAACCGATCATCTGGGCTGCGAGGTAGGCCAGGGTCGTGGCGAAGGTCTTGTCCACGCCGGGCGCGTACTCCGCAGCGTCACTGTTGAACAGCAGCCCCATGGTGACGGCGAAGTTCAGATGCGCACCCGAGAGAGCGGCCACGTAGACACCGGCGAAGACCGCGAGGCCCCAGCCGAAGTTGACCATGAGAAAGCCGCCGTTGTTTCCCTTGGTCTTGGCGAGCGCGACGTTCGCGACCACACCAGTACCCAGCAACAACAGCAGCATGGTGCCGAAAGTTTCGGCAACAAATACTTCCAGAGACATCGTTGACTCCTCATCTATTCATTTGTCGACGGGTGCCGCCGCCTCGACGGCACCCGTTGGTTCCCCCCGGCAACCGCTGCCGTTGGCATTGCTCCGCTGCGAGTGACAGCGGTTCGATCGCGTAGGTGGCGGAAGCCGCCTACGGGACCAGGCTCTTGACCTGCACCCTGTGGGCCTCGGCGAGGACCTTCCCGGCGAGCCCGATCTCCGCGGCCGACCGTGCGGCGTCCCACCCCAGCATCGGGGCGAGGGTCTCGGCGAGTTCGGCGAGGAGTTCCTCGGACACGAGACCCCGGAACGCGAGGGATGTCCGGCGGATCAGGACGTCGATCAGGTGGCCGATCTGCTCGTGCTCCACCATGTAGGCGAGTTCGCGCGTGCTCAGCTCCCTGGTGGAAGTAAACATCGTGTCGGGGCCGCCGGCGAGGTAATCGATGACATCGGTGGCACGTGTCCCGTAGCGGGTGAGCAGGACCTCCACGCGGGCCTCGTCGATACCCGGCCGGACGGCCTTCCGGATCCACGCCTTCTCCCCGGCGTCGTCGGTCGGGAAGTCCCGGCCCCCACCGATCGGCACGCCGGCGGTCGAGGTCTTCCGGGTGGCACCGAGGGCGGCCAGGGTGTCGTCCGCCAGGTGCTCCGAGAGCGCCCGGAAGGTCGTCCACTTGCCGCCGACGAGGCTGAGGGTCGTGACCGCGCGGCCACCGAGCGTCTCCTCGCGCTTCTCGATGCGGTAGTCGCGGGAGACGAATCCCGGCTGGGTGTCATCGTGCCGGGGCAGGGGCCGTACACCGGAGAAGCTGTAGACGATGTCCTCCCGCGAGACCGCGATGTCCGGGAACACGTGCCCGATCAGCTCGAAGAAGTAGTCGATCTCGTCGTCGGTGCAGACGGCCTGTTCGTTGACGTCGACATCGATGTCGGTGGTGCCGACGAGGACGCGGTCGCCCATCGGGTAGATGAGCACGATCCGGCCGTCGACGTGTTCGAAGAAGATCTCCGTCCCGTTGCAGGCCTTCAGGAGCTCGGGGTGGTCGAGGACGATGTGCGAACCCTTGGTGCCGCCCATGAAGAGCGTCTCGGCTCCGAGCGCCGCATTGGTGCCGTCGGTCCAGGCGCCGGTGGCGTTCACCACGACATCGGCCCGGAATCCGAAGGTCTCTCCGGTGAGCTCGTCGCGGAGCAGCACGCCGTCCTCCGTGGTTCCGACGGCGCTCACGTAGTTCGCGGCCCGCGCCGAGGGATTGGCCACCTGGCCGTCCCGCAGGACGTCGAGGGTGAGACGTTCGGGGTTGTGCACCGAGGCGTCGTAGTAGGTGGCCGCGTACTTGACGTCCTTGCGGAGATCCGGCATCGCGGCGAGCGCCTTCTTGCGACCGACGAAGGAGTGGCGGGGCACGTTGCCGCCGTCGCGCGAGAAGAAGTCGTACATGGTGAGCCCCGCCTTGATGAGGAAGGCGCCGCGCTCCACCTGCTTGCCCTGCTTGTGCGTGAGGAAGCGCAGGGGGGCGGAGAGGATCCCCGAGAAGGTGGTGTAGATGGGGATGGTCGTCTGGAGGGGCTTGACGTAGTGGGGGGCGATCTTCATGAGGGCGTTGCGCTCGATGACTGACTCGCGGACGAGGCGGAACTCGCCGTTCTCGAGGTAGCGGATACCTCCGTGGATCATGTGCGAGGACGCACCGGAGGCGCCCTGGCAGTAGTCGCCCCGCTCGACGAGTGCGACATCCACACCCTGCAGCGCGAGGTCACGGAACGTGCCGACGCCGTTGATGCCGCCACCGATGATGAGCACGGATGCGCGGGGGTTCTCCCTGAGCGTCTGCACCACGGTGCGGGTCGAAGTGGTCATGCCTTCGCCGTTGGTCCGGCCGGCTTCAGTACTCACAGTGCTTCTCCGTAACGTCTCTGTCTGGAAGGGTTCCTCCGGATCAATTCTTCGAGGAGTGGGAATACCAGTCAACCCGATTGCACAAACGTGCAGACGCGGGCAGACTGGCGCCATGACGATGATGGGCGACCCGCTGTCGGATGACGGCGCAGACCACGAGCGGCTCCCGGGCAACCGATCGCGCGACGCGCTGAGGGCCGCCCAGATGTACTACCTGCAGGACCTCACCATGAACGCGATCGCACGCGAACTGCGGACATCGCGGTCCACGATCTCCCGTCTGCTGTCCCTCGCCCGGGAGACCGGGCTCGTGCAGATCCAGGTCAACAACCCCTCGGAACGGGCACCGGCACTCGAGCAGCAGATCCGGCGCCGCTTCGGCGTCGAGGCCCACGTGGTGCCGATCGCCGATTCGGTCAACGATTCGGAGGTCCTGGACCGTGTGGCCATCCAGGCCGCCCGGACCATCGGTCCCCTGGTGGATTCGAACGCGATCATCGGTGTGGCCTGGGGATCGACCCTGAGCGCCGTCAGCCACCACCTGACCCGCAAGCAGACACATGACAGCACGATCGTGCAGCTCAACGGCGCGGGGAACACCCAGACCACGGGCATCACCTACGCGAGCGAGATCCTTCGGAGCTTCGGGCAGGCCTATGGAGCGCGCGTGGAACAGTTCCCCGTCCCGGCGTTCTTCGACCACGCGGAGACCAAGACCGCCATGTGGGAGGAACGCAGCGTCCGCCGCATCCTCGATCTGCAGCACCGCATGACCATGGCGATCTTCGGCGTCGGATCCATCAGCGCCGGCATCCCCAGCCACGTGTACAGCGGCGGGTATCTCGACCGCGAGGACCTCGCGACCCTGGAGACCGACGAGGTGGTGGGCGATGTCGCCACCATGTTCTTCAGGGCGGACGGGACCCACCGGGACATCAAACTCAATTCCCGCAGCACAGGCCCGGACCTGGACCGTCTGGGTACGGTCCGGCGGCGCATCTGCGTCGTCTCGGGCGAGTCCAAGATCGACGGGCTGCGCGGGGCCCTCGCGGCCGGGCTCGCCACCGATCTGATCCTGGACGAGGGCTCCGCCCGGCGTCTCGTGCACAGCTGAATATCGACGCTGCAGCGCGGCCGACACGTATCCGCCGACCCGCCCGGACGACGCCTGGTGGATAGAGTTCACGCATGACGTCCTCAGCACCTCACCCCGTTCCCCGCGCAGCGCTCGCCGACGGAACGCTGATCCACAGGCTGGGGTACGGCGTGTACAAGGTACCGCCCGAGGACACGGAGACGTTGTGCGCGACGGCGCTCGACGCCGGGTACCGGTTGCTCGACACCGCGGCCCTCTACGGGAACGAGGCGGGGGTCGGCGCGGCAGCCCGTGCCTTCCTCGGCAGCCATGCCCGCGAGGAGCTCTTCGTCACCTCCAAGGTGTGGAACGACGACCACGGCTTCGACGCCACCCTGCGGGCGTTCGACGCGAGCATGGAGCTGCTGGGCCTCGACCAGCTCGATCTCTACCTCATTCACTGGCCGTGCCCGTCCAAGGACCTGTACGTCGAGACCTGGCGTGCCCTGGAGCGTCTCCGGGACGACGGCAGGGTCAGGTCCATCGGAGTCTCGAACTTCCAGCAGGCACACCTGGAGCGGCTGCTCGCCGAGACCGGGACCGCCCCCGTCCTCAACCAGGTGGAACTGCACCCGTACCTGCAGCAGCGGGCGTTGCGTACCTTCCACGAGCGCCACGGCATCGCGACACAGGCCTGGAGCCCGCTCGGACGGGGGCATGTCCTGGCGGACGCGGACATCCTCGCGGTGGCTGAGGAACTCGGGCGTACTCCGGCACAGGTGATCCTCCGCTGGCACCACCAGCGCGGAGTCCTGACCATTCCGAAGGCCAGCCCGAGGGACCGCATCGAAGCCAATCTCGACATCTTCGGATTCGAGCTGGGGGACGAACATTTCGCGGTGCTCGACGCCCTCGACCGGGACCGGCGGTTCGGTTCCCACCCGGACCAGGTGGGTTGATGCGCGACGCCCGCGTCTCCACGATCACGTGGGACGGGACTCTGCAGCGCGTGTGGGACTTCCCGGCCGTGCTGCCCGCCCGGTCGCCGGGGGCTGCGGCGAGGCCCACGCTCGTGATGGTCCATGGCTTCCGCGGGGATCACCACGGGTTGTTGCGGCTCGTCGAGGAGCTGCCGGCCTACCGGGTCGTGCTCCCGGACCTTCCGGGCTTCGGCCAGGGCCAGGAGCTCGAGGGCCGGCACGACGTCGCGTCCTATGCACGTTTCATCCGCGAGGTCGCACTCCGGTTCGCCCCCGGGCCGCGCGTGCTCCTCGGTCATTCGTTCGGATCGATCGTCGCGTCCGAGGCCGTCGCCGTGACACCGGACCTCGCGACCGCCCTCGTCCTTGTCAATCCCATCAGCGCGCCCGCCCTCGAGGGCCCCAGCCGTGCTGCATCGCGCATCGCGGAGGGCTACTACGTGGCCGCGGACCGCCTCCCCGAGCGCGCGGGCCGCGCACTCCTGTCGAATGCCCTGATCGTGCGCATGATGAGCATCTTCATGGCGAAGACGAGGGACCGGACGCTCCGGCGCTGGATCCACGGCCAGCATGCGTCCTACTTCAGCGCATTCGCCAGCCGCCGCGTGGTCCTCGAGGCCTTCCGCGCATCGATCTCCGACACGGTGCGTGACCGTGCGTCCGACCTGACCCTCCCGGTCCTGCTCGTGGCCGCCGCGCAGGACGACATCGGTTCCGTCGCGAGCCAGGAGGACCTGGCCGCACGGATGCCCGATGCGACTCTCGCGGTCATCCCCGAGGTCGGACACCTCGTCCACTACGAGAAGGCGCGCGAGGCGGCCGCGCTCATCGACACCTTCCTGGAGGCCGTTCCCGTATGAGGATCCTGTTCGATGCACGCTTCACCCGTACCGACCACCACGACGGCATCAGCCGCTACGGCGCGAGCCTCATCGCCGCACTGTCCGGCGCCGACGACGTGGTGATGATGGTCAGCGACGTCCGGCAGCTCGCGCTCCTGCCCGATGTGCCGCACGTACTGATCAACAGTCCGCTCTCCCCGCGGGAGCTGTTCGTGGCCTGCCGGATCAACCGGCTGCAGCCCGACGTCGTCGTCTGCCCCATGCAGACCATGGGTTCGTGGGGTCGGCGATACCCCCTCGTCCTGACCCTGCACGATCTGATCTACTACCAGAATCCGACCGCGCCCTCGTTCCTCCCCCTGCCCGTCCGGCTCCTGTGGCGGGTCTACCACCTCGCCTACTGGCCGCAGCGGCTCCTCCTGGACCGGGCCGACGTCGTCGCGACGATCTCCCACACCACGGCCGCGCTGATGCGACAGCATCGGCTGACGCGGCGCCCCGTCATGCTCGTGGGGAATGCTCCCCAGCCCGCGACGCGCGTCCGGGACACCGCGGCGCAGCGCTCGGCCTCCCTGCTCTACATGGGCTCGTTCATGCCGTACAAGAATGTCGAGACGCTCGTCCGGGCGATGGCGTACCTGCCCGGGCATGTGCTCCACCTCCTCAGTCGGATCACCCCCGAGCGCCGTGCCGAGCTCGAAGCCCTGACGGCGGATCCTGCCCGGCTCGCCGTCCACGACGGCGTGTCCGACGCCGAGTACGAGGACCTGCTCGACGACGCGACGGCCCTGGTCACCCTGTCCCGGGCCGAGGGGTACGGCCTGCCGATCATCGAGGCGATGGCCACCGGCACACCCGTCATCGCAAGCGACATCCCGATCTTCCGCGAAGTGGGGGGCGACGCGGCGCTCTATGTCGATCCGGACGATCCCCGCGCCGTCGCCGACGCCGTGCAGTCCCTCGAGGAGCCCGACCGGTGGGCCGAGGCCTCCCGGCGGGGTCGGGAGCGCGCCCGGAGCTACTCCTGGACCGCCTCCGCCGACCAGTTGAGGGCGGCATGCCGGCGCGCGATGGAGGAGTACGCCGTGCGGAGAAGCCGTCGTGGGTGATCTGCAGTGCCCGGCGACCGCCATCCTCCTCCCGGAGGACGGCGTCCTGCCCTCCTGGCTCGATCGCTTCAGGGTCGCCGGTCGCTTCAGCGCACCGCACGATGCCGGCGTCCTGATCGACGAGAAGTCCGACGAGTACCGCGGGGAGGCCTTCGTGGTCCTCGCCCCGATGGCCGACCTGATGCTCGTCCTCCGCTCTCGCGGCCTGCCGGGTGATCTCCCGGCCGTCGTCGAGATCGACGCCGACGGCTGGCGGCCCGTCGATCACCCCGGCGCACCGAGCGCCTGACTTCCGCACATGTCGGCAGGTCACGTCGGCAGGTCGTGTCGGCAGGTCGTGACGGCAGGGTGTACCGGTGATTCCCGTCAGAGCACGTCCAGGGCATCCAGCCGGATGTGCACCGGCTCACCCGTGCGTTTCGCCGAGAGCGCGGCCCGGCGGGCGCGGAGCCGGCGGGTGATGTCGCCGGCGGCCCGGTAGGGGAAGAACACCAGGACGCGGTGGCTCCCGTGACCGGCGAGGGTGTCGGCCGGTCCCGGTCCGGTGGAGCCGTTCGGCGCGGCGGCCGCACGGGCCGCGAGCATCGCTTCCCGCCGCACGTCCGGGGGCACCGGAGCCGGCCCCACGACGCGCGCCGCCCCCTCGAGCTCCGCTCCCTCGAGGAAGTGCGTGAGAGCCTCCCGCGTACCCGTCAGCACGGCGTACCGGACGGCGGGCGGAAGCCCCAGGACGTGACGCTCGGCGAGTTCGCGGGAGGCCGCCCCGGCAGGGTCCCAGCGCACGAGGTGGCCCACCGCGACGTCGTCGTCGCCCGTGATCACCACGGTGCCGCCGGCAGGCGCGGGGCGGGCCAGGACGGCCGCGGAGAACCAGCGGCGCAGCGCGTCCTCGCCGGCGCGCAGCGACTCCCTACTGAGAAGGGCGTTGCCGTCGAGCAGGATCACGGCCGCATACCCGGTCGGCGCCACCGGTTCGGCGCCGGGTGTCGCGACGACGACGGCGGGCGCGTCGCGGACGGAGTCGACGATGTGCGCGCCGGCCGAGGAGATCACGGGCACTCCAGGGAAGGCCCGGCCCAGCTCTTCGGCGGTCCGCGTGGCACCGGCGACCGTTGCGCGAACCCTCGTCCCGCCACACTCCTGGCACTCCCAGTGGTTGTCGGGGCGCCCGCACCAGCGGCACGAGAGCGGCGCGTGGCGTCCTGACTGTGCCAGCGGCCCCGCGCAGGCGCGGCAACGGGCCGGGTGGCGGCAGCGATCGCACGCGAGCGCCGGCGAGAAACCGGTGCGGGCCACCTGCAGCAGGACCGGACCGTGCTGCAGGCCGGCCTGCGCGGCGGCCCAGGCCGCGTGGGGAATCCGGGCCTGAGCCGCGAGCGGGTCCCGTTCCATCTGATAGGCGTCGGTCGCGTGGACGACGCGGGGCACAGCACGCCGGACCTCGCGGCGGTCGGCCTCGATGGCTCGCGCCCAGCCCGTGTCGACGAGGCGCTGTGCCTCCGTGGAGCGTCCGACGGAGGCGAGCAGCAGTCCCGCCCCCTCGTGCTCCGCGCGGAGGAGCAGGACGTCGCGCGCATGCTGGTAGGGCGCCCGCTGCTCGATGTGCTGGTCGTCGCCGTCGTCCCACAGGCACACGAGCCCGAGGTCACGGACGGGCGCATAGGCGGCAGAGCGGGTGCCGATCGCGACCCTCGCCGTACCCTGCAGGATGCGCAGGAAGTTGCGGTAGCGAGGGGTGGCTCCGTCCTCCCCCGTCAACCGCGCGATCGCGGTGCTACCGAGCCGGGCCACGAGCGCTGCCTCCACGCGTGCCAGGTCGCGCTGGTCGGGAACGACGACGAGGGCGCCGCGTCCGGAGGAGGCGGTCGCGGCGACGGCGTCGGCCATCTCCTCCGGCCAGGCGGTGGGTCCGTACCCGCCGAGGCTCGTGAGGACGGCACGAGGCGACTCCCCGGCCGCGAGATGCTGGAGGTAGGTGGGCCCGTTCGTGTACCGCTGGAAGCTCCCGGAGGGTGCCGGTCGTGCGCCTGGTTCGGCCGTGCCCTCTTCGGCGGTGCCCGGCGCGGTTCCCGGCACGCTCTCGGACGCGGAACCCGGCAGGAATTCGTTCTCGACCCGGGCCATGCGCGGGGGGACGGCGGACCGCAGGACGTCGCTCACGGTACCGACGGAGCGTGCTGCGATCGCCGTTGACAGGGCGAGGATCTCGGGTGTCAGGACCTGCAGCGGCGAGACGACCTTCCCCAGCGGCAGCAGGGTGGCCGTCGTGCTCGCCTCCGCCACGCGTTCGGCGAGGAATCCGGCGTGTTCACGACCGGCGAAGCGCACCTTCACCCGGACGCCCGGCTGCGCCTCGGCATCCATTCCGGCGGGCACCGAGTAGTCGAAGAACCGGTCGAGGTGGGGTAGCTGCGCATCCAGGACCACGCGCGCGACGGGCAAGGATGCTGCCCGCTCGGGGTCGGCCTGCGGGAGCTTCGCCGCTGCGAACCCGTGCAGGAGGGACAGCTGTCCCCCGCTCCCCTCGGGCTCCCGGGGCTGCTTCCGCGTCCTGTGGCTCGCGTTCTCCGTCATTCTCTCGCCGCGGGCCGGCTGGGTCGGCACGCGCTGTCCTTCCGCGTCAGGCGTTGAAGTAGCTCCGGAGCTTGTCCACGCGATCGGTGCGCTCCCAGGTGAAGCCCTCCTCCTCGCGGCCGAAGTGGCCGTGCGCTGCGGTGCGCTGGTAGATCGGCCGCTTCAGGTCAAGGGCGTTGATGATGCCGAGCGGGCGGAGATCGAAGACCTCGCGGATGGCGTCGCCGATCGCCTGCGGATCGACGGTCTCCGTGCCGAATGTCTCGACGTAGATGCCCACGGGCTGCGCCATGCCGATCGCGTACGCGATCTGGATCTCCGCCCGCCTCGCCAGACCGGCGGCGACGACGTTCTTGGCCACCCAGCGCATGGCGTAGGCGGCGGAGCGGTCTACTTTGGAGGGATCCTTTCCGCTGAAGGCTCCGCCTCCGTGGCGGGCCATCCCGCCATACGTGTCGACGATGATCTTGCGTCCCGTCAGGCCGGCGTCGCCCACGGGTCCGCCGATCACGAAGGCGCCGCCGGGGTTCAGGATGTGGCGGACCGACGAGGTGTCGAGGTCCGCCTCCGCGAGCACGGGGACGATGACGTGCTCGGCGAGGTCCGCGCGCAGCTCCTCGAGGGACACATCGGCCGAGTGCTGCGAGGAGATGACGACCGAATCGATCGAGACCGGGCGGTCGCCGTCGTACCCGATGGTGACCTGCGTCTTCCCGTCGGGTCGGAGGTACGGAAGGGTGCCGTCCTTGCGCACCGTGGTGAGGCGCTCGGAGAGCCGGTGGGAGAGCCAGATGGGGGTCGGCATGAGGACCTGGGTCTCATCGCTCGCGTAGCCGAACATGATGCCCTGATCGCCGGCACCCTGCGCGTCGTATGGATCCACGCCGGTTCCCTCGCGGGTCTCGAGGGAGGTGAAGACCCCGGACGCGATCTCGGCGCTCTGCTGGCCGATGGACACGGAGACGCCGCAGCGGGCGCCGTCGAAGCCGTTCGCGGAGGAGTCGTAGCCGATCCCGAGGATGGTCTTGCGGACGATCTCGGGGATCTCGACGTAGGCCTCGGTGGTGACCTCACCCGCCACGTGGACGAGGCCGGTGGTGACGAGCGTCTCGACGGCCACGCGGGAATCGGGGTCCTGCCGCAGCAGGCCGTCGAGGATGGCGTCGCTGATCTGGTCGCAGATCTTGTCCGGATGGCCCTCCGTCACCGATTCCGAGGTGAAGAGGCGCAGGGGGGAACCGGTGCTGGGTGAATTCACGTGCTCACTCTACTTGGTCGGTGGGACGATCCTGCCGGGGACGACGCGGTGCGACACGGCCGCCGAGGGATCCCGGAGCATGCACGGAAGCGGTCAGGCGGCGGTGGCGGGGTCAGGGGCGTCAGGGGGCGTCAGGGGGCGTCAGTGTGCGATCAGGCGCGCGACATGCTCCATGACCGCGTCCGCGACCACGCGCTTCGATCCGCGGACAGGAGCCGCTTCGCTGCCGTCGGCGGACAGGATGGTGACCTCGTTCGAGTCCTCGCCGAACACGAGGTCGGCGCCGACGACGTTCAGGACGAGGAGATCGCATCCCTTCCGCGCGAGCTTCGCCCGCGCGTGCGTGATCGGATCGGCAGAGGAGTCCCCCGTCTCGGCAGCGAAGCCGGCGATCACGAGAGGCCCGGGAAGGGAGGCCCGTGCGACGACGGCCTCCCGGAGCACGTCGGGGTTGCGCACGAGGGTGATCACCGGATCGGCGCCGTCATCGGTCTTCTTGATCTTGGTGGCCACCATCTCGGCCGGACGGAAGTCGGCCACCGCAGCCGCCATGACGAGGACGTCGGTGGTGGGCAGTGCGTCGAGGACGGCGTCACGCAACTGGAGCGCGGAGTCCACCCGGACGACGTCGCAGCCGGCCGGCGGCGGGACCTCGGCATGGGCGAGGATCAGGGTCACGTGGGCGCCCTGCGCCAGCGCGGCCTCAGCCAGGGCCATGCCCTGCTTCCCGGAGGACCGGTTCCCGAGGAACCGCACGGGGTCCAGCGCCTCGCGGGTTCCGCCGGCGGAGATGGTGACCCGCTTCCCCGTCATCGGCCCGGCATCCCCTGTGGCTACTGCGGTGGCCGCCAGGGCAGCAGCGAAGATGTCGGCGGGCTCGGGCAACCGTCCGGGCCCCGAGTCGGATCCCGTGAGCCTGCCCGACGCCGGCTCGAGCACGATCACGCCGCGTGCCCGGAGGGTTTCGACATTGGCGCGGGTCGCAGCGTGCTGCCACATCTCCGTGTGCATGGCCGGTGCCATGACGACGGGGCCGCGCGCCATCAGGAGGGTTCCCGTCAGGAGGTCGTTGGCGAGGCCCGCCGCTGCCCGCGCGAGCACGTCGGCGGTGGCGGGCGCGACGACGATGAGCTCGGCCTCGTGGCCCAGGCGCACATGGTTCACCCTGTCCACGTCGTCCCAGACGCTGTTGCTCACCGGATGGCCGGACAGCGCCTCCCAGGTGGCGGTCCCGACGAAACGCGTGGCCGCGTCGGTCGGGATCACCGTGACGTCGTGTCCGGCCTCCGTGAAAAGACGGAGGAGGGATGCAGCCTTGTAGGCTGCGATCCCTCCTCCGACACCGAGTACTATGCGCACCCTGCTCTGCCGCCTACGAGAATCGTCGCGTTATTCCGACTGCTCCATGGGCGTCGAGACGAGCATGCCCTCGTTGATCTCGCGCAGCGCGATGGAGAGTGGCTTCTCGTTGAGCTTGGTGTCCACGAGCGGGCCGACGTATTCGAACAGGCCCTCGTGGAGCTGCGAGTAGTACGCGTTGATCTGGCGGGCACGCTTGGCACCGTAGATCACGAGGGCGTACTTCGAGTCCGAGGCCTCCAGCAGAGAATCGATCGGCGGGTTGATGATGCCTTCGGGCTGAGTTGACACAGAATCTCCAAAAATATTAGGCGGGACGGCGGGTGCAGGGCGTTGTCAGCGCTGCAGCGGAAGCAGTCCCATCAGTGATACGAGCTCGTCTGCCGCATGCTCCACGGTGTCGTTGACGACGGTGTGGGTGAATTCCGGCTCAGCGGCAAGCTCCAGTTTAGCCGTTTCCAGCCGTTGCTGCTGTTCCTCGGCGGATTCGGTGCCGCGGCCCACCAGACGGCGCACCATCTCCTCCCAGCTGGGCGGAGCCAGGAACACGAACGTGGCGTCCGGCATGGTCTCCTTCACCTGCCGTGCGCCCTGCAGATCGATCTCCAGGAGCACCCTCCGGCCCTCGTCCATGGCGGCCTGGACGGTCCGGCGCAGGGTGCCGTAGCGGTTCCGTCCATGGACCACCGCCCACTCGAGCAGCTGTCCGTCGCTGATCAGCTGGTCGAACTCCTCGGACGAGAGAAAGAAGTAGTGCACGCCGTCCACCTCGCCCGGCCGCGGGGGCCGGGTGGTGGCCGAGACGGAGAGCCACACCTCGGGGTAGTTGTCCCGGATGTAGGTGGAGACCGTCCCCTTGCCGACCGCCGTCGGGCCGGCGAGGACTGTCAACCGCGGCTGTGACACTGATGTTCCTTACTTACCGGCCGTGCCGGTGTGATGGTGTTCGAGATACGAGACCAGCGCTGTGCGCTGGTGGATACCGAGTCCGCGGACGCGGCGCGTCGCTGCGATGCCGACCTCCGTCATGATGGCTGCTGCCCGCACGTCGCCGACACCGGGTAGCGCCTTGAGGAGATCGAGGACCCTGAGGCGTCCTACGGCGTCGTCGCCGTCGTGGTTCTCGACCACGTCCGCCACTGAGAGCTTACCGGTCTTCAGCCGGGTCTTGACGTCCGCCCGTACCGCACGCGCCGCCGTCGCCTTCTCACGCGCCTGGGTTCGTTCGACATCCGTCAATGGCTTCAGGCTCACTGGTGCTCCCTGCGCTGGACGCACCACGTATGGCGGCGACCGCTCGTCGTATGGACAGGTCAAAGATCCGGGATCGGGCTCGAACCGAACCTACCGGGCGCACGGCACTGAAATCAATGCACCGGCGGGATCAGGCGAGCTCGTCGCGCGTCCGCTCGGCCGCCGCCCGCAACTCCGCCGCACCGGGTCCCGCGGCGAGGATGGCACGGCTCGACGTCGGCAGGACGAACGGCAGCGCGTCGCCGAAGGCTGCCCTCAGTTCCGCTGTCCCTGCGCCCTGCGCCCCGACACCCGGGGCCAGGATCGGGCCGTTCAGGGCGGCCAGGTCGAGGCCGAGGCGATGGGCCGCGTCGCCGATGGTCGCGCCGACCACGAGGCCGACATGGCCTGCGCCTCCGGCACGGCGGTTCTCGGCGGCCGCGGCGTGCGCGATCGACCGTGCGACCGACGAATCGCCGCCCACGTGCTGCACCAACTGCCCCTCGGCATTCGAGGTGAGGGCCAGGACGAACACACCCCTGCCGGTCTCGCGTGCGAGGTCGATCGCGGGCCGGAGGGACTCGAAGCCTAGGTAGGGGTTGAGGGTCACGGCGTCCGCAGCGAGGGGCCGGTCCTCCCCCAGCCATGCGTCCGCGTAGGCCTGCATGGTGGACCCGATGTCGCCGCGTTTCGCGTCGGCGATGGTGAGCACGCCCGCGTCGCGTGCACGGGACAGCAGGGTCTCGAGGACGGCGAGCCCCCGGGCGCCGTGCCGCTCGTACAGGGCCACCTGCGGCTTGAGCGCCGCGGACACGGGCCCGACGGCGTCGAGCACCGCGAGCGAGAAACGCTCGAGGCCGGCGGGGGAATCCTCCAGTCCCCAGGCTGCCAGGAGTGCCGGGTGCGGGTCGATGCCCACGCAGAGGCTCCCCCGGGCTGCGCGTACCGCGGCGAGCCGCTCACCGAACGGCGCCCGGGGAGCCGCCTCAGGAGGCATCGCGGGCCTCTGTGGACGCGCGGAGGTTCGCGGCGTGCTCCTGCAGGCTCGTGACCGACCACTCGTAGGAGCGCATGGCCTCGATCGCCTGGACGGCCGCTCCCACCTCGGGGATGGTCGTGATGACCGGCAGTCCGTAGGACGTCGCCGCGGCCCTGATCTCGTAGCCGTCACCGCGCGCCTGGCCGCCGGAGGGCGTGTTGATGATCATGTCGATCCCGCCCTCGGTGATGAGGTCGACGATGGTTCCCTCGCCACCCGCTCCCGTTCCCTCGGCGACCTTGCGGACCGTCGTGGCCTGGATGCCGTTGCGACGCAGCACGTCGGCCGTCCCGCCGGTGGAGACGATCTCGAAGCCGAGGTCCACGAGCCGCTTGACCGGCATGATGATGGCGCGCTTGTCGCGGTTCGCCACGGAGACGAACACCTTGCCCTCGACGGGCAACGCGGCGTTGGCCGCGGCCTGGCTCTTGGCGAACGCGGTGTCGAAGTACTTGTCGATCCCCATGACCTCGCCCGTGGACCGCATCTCCGGGCCCAGCAGCGAGTCGACGACGGTGCCCTCCGGGGTGCGGAAGCGGCTGAACGGCAGGACGGCCTCCTTCACGGACACCGGGGCGTCCAGCGGCAGCGATCCGCCGTCGCCCTGCGCGGGCAGGAGTCCCCGGGTCCGGAGCTCCGCGACAGTCACTCCCGTCCCGATCAGCGCGGCGCCCTTCGCGAGCTGGACGCCGGTGGCCTTGGACACGAACGGCACGGTGCGGGACGCCCGCGGGTTGGCCTCGAGCACGTAGAGCACGTCGGAGGCCAGCGCGAACTGGATGTTGATGAGGCCGCGGACGCCCACGCCCTCGGCGATCGCGAGGGTGGCCTCGCGGACGCGCTGCAGCACATCCGCGCCGAGGGTGATCGGCGGCAGCACGCAGGCGGAGTCGCCCGAGTGGATGCCGGCCTCCTCGATGTGCTCCATGATGCCGCCGAGGTACATCTCGGTGCCGTCGTAGAGGGCGTCCACGTCGATCTCGATGGCATCCTCGAGGAAGCGGTCGATCAGCACGGGATGGGCCTCGGTGATCTCCGTCGCGTTGGCGATGTAGCGCGAGAGGTTGGCCTCGTCGTAGACGATCTCCATGCCCCGCCCGCCGAGCACGTAGGACGGCCGGACGAGAACGGGGTACCCGATGTCGTCGGCGATGCGCTTGGCGTCCTCGAAGGAGACGGCGGTGCCGTTCTTGGGCGCGATCAGCCCGCCGGCGTCGAGGACGCGGCTGAACGCACCGCGGTGCTCGGCGAGGTCGATCGCCTCCGGTGACGTGCCGAGGATCGGGATGCCGGCGTCGGCCAGTTCCTGGGCGAGCTTCAGCGGCGTCTGCCCGCCGAGCTGCACGAAGACGCCGAGCACGCCGCCGGTGCGCTCCTCGGCGGCGATGACCTCGAGGACGTCCTCGAGGGTCAGCGGCTCGAAGTAGAGGCGCGTGGAGATGTCGTAGTCCGTGGAGACCGTCTCCGGGTTGCAGTTCACCATCACGGTCTCGTAGCCGGCCTCACGCAGCGCCATGGTGGCGTGGACGCACGAGTAGTCGAACTCGATGCCCTGGCCGATCCGGTTGGGGCCGGAGCCCAGGATGATGATGGAGGGCTTCTCGTGCTGGGCCACCTCGTCCTCCTCGTCGTAGGAGGAGTAGTGGTAGGGCGTGTACGCGGCGAACTCGGCGGCGCAGGTGTCCACGGTCTTGAAGACGGGGCGGATGCCGAGGGCGTGCCGGACCCCGCGGACCACGGCATCGGGGGTGGAGGTGAGCACCCCGATCTGCTCGTCGGAGAAGCCGTGGCGCTTGGCGAGCCGCAGCACATCCTCCGTCAGGTTGGCGGCGGAGCGCACCTCCTCCGACACCTCGTTGAGGAGGACCAGCTGGTCGAGGAACCACGGGTCGATGCCGGTGGCCTCGTACAGGCGCTCCACGCTCGCGCCGCCCAGCAGCGCGCGCTGCACCTGGGAGAGGCGTTCGGTGGTGGGGCGCTTCGCGGCCTCGACCAGGCCGTTCACCTCGTCCGCCGGTACGGGCACGAAGGAGAGCTGGGAGCCTTTCTGCTCGAGCGAGCGCAGCGCCTTCTGCAGGGCCTCCGTGAAGTTGCGGCCCATGGCCATGGCCTCGCCGACAGACTTCATGGTGGTGGTCAGCGTGGGGTCGGCGGCGGGGAACTTCTCGAACGCGAACCGCGGGACCTTCACCACCACGTAGTCGAGGGTCGGTTCGAAGGAGGCCGGGGTCTTCAGCGTGATGTCGTTCGGGATCTCGTCCAGCGTGTAGCCGAGGGAGAGCTTGGTGGCGATCTTCGCGATGGCGAAGCCCGTGGCCTTCGAGGCCAGCGCCGAGGAGCGCGAGACCCGGGGATTCATCTCGATCACGACCACGCGGCCGGTGTCGGGCTCGACGGCGAACTGGATGTTGCAGCCCCCGGTGTCCACGCCCACCTCGCGGATGACGGCGATCGAGATGTCGCGGAGCCGCTGGTACTCGCGGTCCGTGAGGGTCAGTGCAGGCGCCACGGTGATGGAGTCGCCGGTGTGCACGCCCACAGGATCGAAGTTCTCGATGGAGCAGACCACCACGACGTTGTCGTTCCTGTCCCGCATCATCTCGAGCTCGTACTCCTTCCACCCGAGGATGCTCTCCTCGAGGAGCACCTCGCTCGTGGGGCTGTACTGCAGGCCCTGGCCCACGATCCTGCGGAGGTCGGACTCGGTGTAGGCGAGGCCGGAGCCGAGGCCGCCCATGGTGAAGGACGGCCGGACCACCATCGGGTAGCCGAGGTCGTCAGCGGCCACGAGGGCCTCGTCGATCGAGTGGATGATCGCGGAGCGGGCCGATTCGGCCCCGCAGCGCTCCACGACGCCCTTGAACTTCTCGCGGTCCTCGCCGAGCTCGATCGCGGCGATGTTCGCCCCGATGAGTTCCACGCCGAACTTCTCCAGCACGCCGTTCTTGTCGAGGGCGATCGCCGTGTTCAGCGCGGTCTGACCCCCGAGGGTGGGGAGCAGTGCGTCGGGGCGCTCCTTCTCGATGATCTTCGCGACGACGTCGGGCGTGATCGGCTCCACATAGGTGGCGTCGGCGAACTCCGGGTCGGTCATGATCGTGGCGGGGTTGGAGTTCACGAGGATGACCCGGAGGCCCTCCTCGCGCAGGACGCGCAGCGCCTGGGTGCCCGAGTAGTCGAATTCGGCTGCCTGCCCGATGACGATCGGGCCGGACCCGATGACCAGGACGCTCTTGAGGTCGGTTCTGCGGGGCATCAGTTCTCTTCCTGCGTTGTGCTGCCGGTGGTGCGGTCATGGCGGGGCTGTGTGCCCGCGACCTTCGATCCATGCGTGCCGAGTTCCATCGCGGCGGCGTCGGCGAGGGCCCCCGCCTCCGATGGCGCGTCGAGGGCCGAGGCCAGCGCCGCGTTCCCCGATCCGGGGTCCTTCTTCTCGGCCCGCATGAGGTCGATGAAGCGGTCGAACAAGTACGCGGAGTCGTGCGGACCCGCCGCGGCCTCCGGGTGGTACTGGACGGAGAAGGCGGGCAGGTCCAGGCAGGCGAGCCCCTCGACGACGTCGTCGTTCAGGCTCACGTGGCTCACCTCCACGCGGCCGTAGGAACCGGCGGGCGCCTCGACCGGGCCGTCGAGCGGGGCGTCGACCGCGAACCCGTGGTTCTGCGAGGTGATCTCCACCTTGCCGGTGCGGCGGTCGAGGACGGGCTGGTTGATGCCGCGGTGCCCGTAGCGCAGCTTGTAGGTGCCGAAACCGAGGGCGCGTCCCAGGATCTGGTTGCCGAAGCAGATGCCGAAGAAGGGCATGCGCTCGTCGAGGACCCGGCGGAGCAACTCCACCTGGGCGTCCGCGGTGGAGGGGTCTCCCGGCCCGTTGGACATGAACACACCGTCCGGCTGAACGGCGGCCACGTCCTCGAAGGTGGCGTTGGCGGGCAGGACCACGGTGCGTACGCCGCGCTGCGCGAAATGCTTCGGCGTCATGGCCTTGATGCCGAGGTCCAGCGCCGCGATGGTGGCCACCGGGCCCCCGGCCCAGCCGTGGTCGGCGGGGTCGACGACGTACGCCTCATCGATGCTGACCTCCTCGGCCAGGCGCGCGCCGGCCATGGACGGCTGCGCGAGGACCTGCTCGACCAGCTGGGTCTCTGTCAGTGCCGCGTCCGCGCCGGAGAAGATTCCGGCCCGCATGGCGCCGCGCTCGCGGAGGTGGCGGGTCACCGCGCGCGTGTCGACGCCCTCGATCCCCACGACGCCCTGCTCGCGTAGCTGATCGTCCAGGCTCTGCTCGGAGCGCCAGTTGGACGGGCGGCGTGCCGCGTCGCGGACGATATAACCGGCCACCCAGATGCGGCGGGACTCGGCGTCGTCGGCGTTCACACCGGTGTTGCCGATGTGCGGGGCCGTCTGGACCACGAGCTGCCGGGCGTAGGACGGGTCGGTGATGGTCTCCTGGTACCCGGTCATGCCGGTGGCGAAGACCGCCTCGCCGAGCGTGGTGCCTTCGGCGCCGTAGGCGCGGCCGCGGAAGGTCCTGCCGTCCTCGAGGACGAGGACCGCGGGTGCCTTCGCCTGGACCGGTGCCTTCGATGGAGCATGGCTCACTGCTGTTCCCTGCCTTCGGGGGTCGATGGATCTCGGTGGGTCGTGCGGCTGGCCCCGTTCTCGGGATCAGCGGGGATGAGGGCGGCGATGGCCGCGACGAGCTGGGCCTTGTGGGCGGCATGCCGCGTCCGGAAGCCGGTGTCCACACGGCGTTCCTGACCGCTCGGGTCGGTGCCGAGGCGCCACGTCACGACGACGAGCCCCTCCTTCTCGACGAACTTGCCGGTCATGCCGGCGGCCAGCTGCACCGAGAGGAGCTGCTCGCGTGGCACGAAGACGGCGCGGGCGCCGGTCCGGGTGAACAGGACGCCGTCGGGGTGGACGGAGGCGACGGCGTTGCCGCGCAGGCCGAGGCCGTGCACGGCGATGCGGTCCAGCCAGTCCCCGGCCGTCGTCGTGGCGACGTACTGGCCGTCCGCCTCGTACAGCACGCGTCCCGCGTCCGCCGGCACGTCCGGCGGCGGGGGGACGTCGGACTGGCGTCGCAGCCGGTTCCGCCAGCCGAGGGCCATCAGCGCGACGATCACCAGGACGATGGCGACGGTCATCAGGACCCAGCCTAGATATTCCACGCCGCATCCTCTCCATCGACGGCCGTCGCCGGCACCTGGCCCCGGCGAGGTGTCGAGAGGTGGCCGTCGAGAACGGTGGGGTGTCCCTCAAAGAAGGTCGCCCGCACACGGCCGGGCAGCTCGAGGCCCCGGAACGGACTGTTGCGGCCCTTCGTCGCCATGGTGGTGGGGTCGACCGTCCAGCGGGCGGCAGGGTCCACGAGGATCAGGTTCGCAGGCTCGCCGACGGCGAGCGGGCGGCCCTGGTGGTCCAGCCGTCCGATGCGCGCGGGTGTTACGGAGGTGACGCGGGCGAATCCCGCCCAGTCGAGGAGCCCGGTCTCGACCATGGTGTGCTGGACCACGGACAGGGCTGTCTCGAGTCCGGTCATCCCCATGGCCGCCTGGGCCCACTCGCATTCCTTGTGCTCGCTCGGGTGCGGCGCGTGGTCGGTCCCGACCACGTCGATGGTGCCGTCCGCGAGGGCCGCGCGGAGCGCGTGGACGTCGTCGGACGTGCGCAGCGGCGGGTTGACCTTGTAGACGGGGTCGTAGCTGCGCACGAGCTCGTCGGTCAGCAGCAGGTGGTGCGGGGTGACCTCGGCGGTCACGTCGATACCGCGGGCCTTGGCCCACCGGATGATCTCCACGGAACCGGCGGTGGAGACGTGGCACACGTGCAGCCGGGAGCCGACGTGCTGAGCGAGCAGGACGTCGCGCGCGATGATGCTCTCCTCGGCGACGGCGGGCCAGCCGGTGAGCCCGAGGACCGCGGAGACCTCGCCCTCGTTCATCTGGGCACCCTCCGTCAGGCGGGGTTCCTGCGCATGCTGCGCGATCACGCCGTCGAACGCCTTGACGTACTCGAGTGCCCGGCGCATGAGGACCGGGTCGTGGACGCAGATGCCGTCGTCGGAGAAGACGCGCACCGACGCGCGCGATTCGGCCATGGCGCCGAGCTCGGCCAGGCGCTCGCCGGCGAGCCCTACCGTGACCGCCCCGACCGGACGGACCTCGACCCACCCGGAGGCGAGCCCGAGGCGGTACACCTGCTCGACGACGCCCGCGGTGTCCGCGACGGGCGAGCTGTTGGCCATAGCGTGGATCGCCGTGAAGCCGCCGAGCGCGGCGGCGCGCGAGCCGGTCTCGACGGTCTCGGCGTCCTCGCGGCCCGGCTCCCGCAGATGCGTGTGGAGGTCCACCATGCCGGGCAGGGCGACGAGGCCGTCCGCCTCGATGGTGACGGCGTCCGCGGCGGCCCCGCTCGCGGCGTCGGGGCCGCTAGCCGCGATGACACCGCCACGGACCAGGAGATCGGTGGCTTCCCCACCCAGGGGCGAGACGCCGCGGATCAGGTACTGAGCGGGGTCGACGGCGCGGTCGGTGGTGGTGTCTGGGCTCACGGGGTGCGGCCTTCCGGGGTCGTGGCGAACGGATCGTCCTGGTGGGGGCGGTCGTCCGAGTGGTCGTCGTCGTCCTGCGGGTCCCCCGAGAGCAGCAGGTAGAGCGCGGCCATCCGGACGGAGACGCCGTTGCGCACCTGCGCGAGGACGGTGGAACGGGGCGAGTCGGCGGCCGCCGAGGAGATCTCGAGGCCGCGGTTCATGGGCCCCGGGTGCATGATCACGGTGTCGTCCAGGCCCATGGTGTCCAGGAGGGCGAGGCGCCCGTCGTCGAATCCCCAGCGCCGCGAGTACTCCCGCGTGGACGGGAAGAACGCGGCATTCATGCGCTCGGCCTGGAGGCGCAGCATCATGACGGCGTCCGGGCGCTGCGCGAGGGCGTCGTCGAGGTTGTAGAAGACGGTGCAGGGCCAGCTGCCCACGCCGACCGGCAGGAGCGTGGGCGGCCCCGCCAGGAGTACCTCGGCGCCGAGCGTGGTCAGGAGCCAGACGTTGGACCGCGCCACGCGCGAGTGCAGCACATCCCCGACGATCAGGACCTTCATGCCGACCAGCGTGGTCCCGGCGGAGGGATTGCCGGCAATCCGGGCCCAATGGCGGCGGAGCGTGAAGGCGTCGAGCAGCGCCTGCGTGGGGTGCTCGTGGGTGCCGTCGCCGGCGTTCACCACGGCCGCATCGATCCAGCCCGAGGCGGCTAGCCTCGCGGGTGCGCCGGAGGCGGGGTGGCGGATGACGACGGCGTCCGCGCTCATCGCCTCGAGCGTCTGGGCCGTGTCCTTCAGCGATTCTCCCTTGGAGACCGAGGAGCCCTTCGCGGCGAAGTTTATGACGTCGGCGGACAGTCGCTTGGCGGCGGCCTCGAAGGAGATCCGGGTCCGCGTGGAATCCTCGAAGAACAGGTTCACCACGGTGCGCCCGCGCAGGGCAGGAAGCTTCTTGATCTCCCGCTCCCCCACGGCTGCCATCTCCTCGGCGGTGTCCAGCAGCCGCAGGGCATTGCGGGCCGAGAGGTCCTGCGTGCTGAGCAGATGCTTCACGTGCGGTCCTCGATGACGACCTCGTCGACCGCCGAGCCGCCGATCAGGTCGATCTCCGCGAGATGCACGCGCACGCGCTCGAGGGACGACGTCGGCAGGTTCTTGCCGACGTGGTCCGCCCGGATGGGCAGTTCGCGGTGCCCCCGGTCGACGAGGACGGCGAGGCGGACCGCGCGTGGACGGCCGAGGTCCGCGAGGGCGTCGAGGCCGGCGCGGATCGTCCGGCCCGAGTAGAGGACGTCGTCGACGAGCACGACGACCTTGTCATCGATGCCCGACGGCGGAAGTTGCGTGGCGAGGGGCGAACGCGTGGGATGGCGGCGCAGATCGTCGCGGTACATGGTGACGTCCAGCTGACCCGTGATGAGGTCGGGGTCCACCGAGGGGTCCACGGCGGCGATCTTCTGGGCGAGTCGCTGGGCGAGGGGGAAACCCCTGCGCGGAATGCCGAGGAGGACGAGATCACGGGGGCCCTTGTTGGCCTCGAGGATCTCGTGGGCGATGCGCGTGAGGGCGCGGTCTATATCTGCTTCTGCGAGAACAACGCGCTTGTGGATGCCGGATTCCGAGGCAGGCACGGTCATAACACGCTTCCTCCTTCCCCGCCTCACTGGACGGAATTTAAAGGCTGGTTGCGGTGTCAAAAATACCACAGCACGCCGGGCCCCTAGGGTTGCAGCATGGCTATGAACACTCCCGGCCCGGGCCCGGGCCCCGGAGGCCGCCACCCGGAGGGCGGGCGGTCGCAGGATCCGCTCCGGCGCCCTCCGGACCGGTTCCAGCAGCACGGCTGGTGGGGAACCACGACACGCCGGCAGGATCTCCCCGCGCCGGTGCACCCGGGCGGTCCCGTCCTCGAGCCCGTCTGGGCCCAGCGCACCTCACGCCGCCGGGCGGTGCTCAACGTGGTCCTCGTCATCGTCGCGGCACTCGTGGTGGCCGGCGTCATGCTGCTGATCGCACGCTCTCTCGGCCCCCCGGCCTTCCTGCTGTGCGGCGTTCTCGCCCTGATACCGCTCGCGATCTGCCTGCAGGGGCTGCGCTGGATCGACCGGTGGGATCCCGAACCTCGCGGGGCACTGCTGTTCGCGTTCCTCTGGGGTGCGGGGACGTCGGTGGCGGTCACCCTGCTCCTCGGGACCTGGGTGATCGACCTGCTCGGCGCTGCCCTGGCGACGACCTCGCCGGAGGTGATCGGCGCCGTCCTGCAGGCACCCGTCGTCGAGGAGTTCGCCAAGGGTCTCGGCGTGCTGATCCTCGTCCACACCCTTCGCAGCCACTTCGACGGACCGGTGGACGGGATCGTGTACGCGGGTACCGTCGCGGCCGGCTTCGCCTTCACGGAGAACATCCTCTACTTCGGCGCTGCCGTCCGCGAGTCCGGCGACGCCGAGGCCCTTGTCGGCGTGTTCATCCTCCGCGGCCTCTTCTCCCCGTTCGCCCACGTCATGTTCACGTCGCTGCTCGGTTTCGTGCTGGGATTCGCCCTGAGCCGCGGAGGTGGCACTGCGAGGATCCTCGCCGCGTTCCTTCTGGGGCTCATCCCCGCGATTGCCGGTCACATGCTCTGGAACGGCGGCACGCTCGTGCTGTTCGACGACTTCTTCCTCTTCTACCTCGTCGTGCAGGTGCCGCTCTTCATTGCCGCCGTGACCGCCGTCGTCCTGCTGCGGCGATCGGAACGCCGGCTGACGGAGACCCGCCTCGGGGACTATGCCCGGGCGGGCTGGTTCACGTGGGCGGAGGTGCAGATGCTCGCCACGATCCCCGGGCGGTCCCAGGCGCTGGCGTGGGCCGGGTCCGTGGGAGCGAGGCAGGACATGCTCGGCTTCATCCGGACCGGCTCGCGCATCGCCTACACGCGCCAGCGGATGCTCGGAGGCCGGCGCGACGCCGACTACGCGGCCGTGGAGGTCGCACTTCTCGATCAGGCCACGCTGCACCGCGAGCGGATCCTCCGCCTGGCTTCGACGTCCCGTCGCTGAGCCCCGTCCGCCCGCGGGCGGACGGGCCCCTGCTCAGGCGAGGAGTGTGGGCTTCAGCTGCTGGAGCCGGCCGAGGAGGCCGTTGATGAACTTGGGTGACTCGTCCGTGGACAGCATCTTGGCGAGCTCCACGGCCTCGCTGACAGCGACGCCGTCGGGGACGTCGTCGTTGTAGAGCAGCTCCCAGCTCCCGATCCGGAGGATCATGAGGTCCACCGCGGGCATGCGGTCGAGGGTCCAGCCCTGCGAGTAGGTGCTCAGGAACTCGTCGATCTGCTCCTGGTGCTCCAGGACCCCCTCGACGACGTCCACCGTGTAGTCGGCGATGACCATGTCGGTCTTCTCGCGGCGCGCGCGGATGACCTCCAGGGCCGGCATCTCACGTTGGGTGGATTCGAAGAGGACGTCCAGGGCCCGGCGTCGCGCCTTGCTGCGTGCGCTCACTCGTTGACGCGTCCCAGGTACTCGCCCGTACGGGTGTCGACCTTGACCTTGGTGCCGTTGCCGAGGAAGAGGGGCACCTGGATCTCGTGGCCGGTCTCGACGGTGGCGGGCTTGGTGCCGCCCGTGGAGCGGTCGCCCTGCAGGCCCGGCTCGGTGTAGGTGATCTCGAGCGTGACCGATGCCGGGAGTTCGACGTAGAGGGCCGATCCCTCGTGCATGGCGATGGTGGCCATCTGGCTCTCGAGCATGAAGTTCGCGGCGTTGCCGACCGTCTTGCCGGGGACCGTGATCTGGTCGTAGTCGGTGGTGTCCATGAAGACGAAGTCCTCGCCGTCCTTATACAGGTACTGGTAGTCGCGACGGTCCACGGTCGCCGTCTCGATCTTCAGGCCGGCGTTGAAGGTCTTGTCGACCACTTTGCCGGACAGGATGTTACGGAGCTTGGTGCGGACGAAGGCGCCACCCTTGCCGGGCTTGACGTGCTGGAATTCGAGGACGTTCCAGAGGTTGCCTTCGAGCTTCAGCACAGTGCCGTTCTTGATGTCGTTCGTGGTCGCCACAGGTTCACTTTCGTCGGTTTCGTACAGGTCTTCGTCGAAGACGGGAGCGGATGGGCCGGCCGAGGCGCAGCGGGCGCACGGAAGCGCGCCGAAAGTCCGTGGACCAGTCTACCCCGTGCCGGGTGGGGCACCGGCGACGCCACCGTCCGGGCGGGTGCGTCAGGAGGCGATCTCCTGGTAGGCGGCGAAGAGCAGCGAGGTGTCCGGCACCTCGAGCATGCCGGGCCGCCCGACGCCGTCGAGCACCACGAAGCGGAGGAGGTCGCCGCGGGATTTCTTGTCCCTGCGCATGCCGTCCAGCAGGGAAGCCCAGCGGTCACGCCGGTAGGTGATCGGCAACCCGAGGGATTCAAGGATGCTGCGGTGCCGGTCCGCCTCCGCGTCGCTCAGTCGGCCGACCATGCGGGACAGTTCGGCGGCGAAGACGAGGCCCACCGAGACAGCGGCTCCGTGCCGCCACGAGTAGCGCTCGGCGAGTTCGATCGCGTGGGCGAGGGTGTGGCCGTAGTTGAGGAACTCGCGGCGGCCCGATTCGCGGAGATCCTCCGAGACCACGTCCGCCTTGACCCGTACGGCCCGTTCCACGAGGTCGCGCAGCACCGGCGAGCTCGCGTCGGTGGCGGCCGTCGTGTCCTGCTCGATCAGGTCGAGGATCACGGGATCGGCGATGAAACCGCACTTGACCACCTCGGCGAGACCGGTCACGAGCTCGTTCTTCGGCAGGGTGGACAGTGCGTCGAGGTCCACCAGCACGGCGGCGGGCGGGTGGAAGGCGCCCACGAGGTTCTTGCCCTCGGCGGTGTTGATCCCGGTCTTGCCGCCCACCGCGGCGTCCACCATGCCGAGCAGGCTGGTGGGCAGGTGGACCACGCGGACTCCGCGCAGCCAGGTCGCGGCGACGAATCCGCCGAGGTCCGTCACGGCGCCGCCGCCCACCGTCACGACGGCGTCGGAGCGCGTGAAGTCGTTCTGTCCCAGGACCTGCCAGCAGAAGGCGGCCACCTGGATGTGCTTTCCCTCCTCGGCGTCCGGGATCTCGGCCGTGACGGCGGTGAAGCCCGCCCCCGCGAGTTCGTCGCGGACGGTGTCACCGGTCGCACGGAGCGCGCGCGGGTGGATCACCAGCACCCGGCGCACACGCTCCCCGAGGATCGCGGGAAGGCGCCCGAGCAGTCCCCGGCCCACGACGACGTCGTAGGTGTTCTCGGTGGTGGCCCCGGTGACCGGGATGATGGTCGCGTCGTCAGTCGCCATGGTGGTGCGTTCCGATCTCGTTGGTCAGGTGTGCTCGTTGGTCAGGTGTGGAGGTGACGCGGTACGCGCGCCGTCGGACTGGTCGTTTCGTGCCTGTCGCGCAGGAGGCGGATCGTCCCCCGGGGGCAGTTCCTGCAGGATCGCGTCGGTGGTCCTCCGGACGGACATCCTGCGGCAGTCGATCACGACGTCGGCCAGCGCGCGGTAGACGGGCCGGCGAGCGTCGTAGAGTTCCTGCCAGCGCTCTGCCGGACGTCCCGCGAGCAGGGGCCGTGCGGAGTCACCGGTGATCCGGGGGAGCACGGTCGCGAGATCGGTGTCGAGGAACACGACGACGGCCGCGGCGAGGCGGTGCCGGGTACCCTCGTGCAGCACCGCTCCCCCGCCGAGCGAGACGACGGCGCCCGGTACGAGGGCTTCGGCGACCACGGCGGCCTCGAGGGCGCGGAACCCCTCCTCGCCGTCCCGGTCGAAGATGGCCGGGATGCTCCCGTGGCGTTCGACGATCACGCGGTCCGTGTCGACGAAGCGCGAGCCCGTGCGCTGGGCCAGCATCCGACCCACGGCGGACTTGCCCACGGCCATCGGGCCCACCAGGACCACGGGGGCGTCGTGCAGCATCAGGCCCTGGCGGAGTCCAGGAACTCCGGGATGTTCTCGAGATAGGTGCGCATGTTCCGTGCGGTCTCCGCGAGGGAGTCCCCGCCGAACTTCTCCGTGACCGCCTCGGCGAGGACCAGGGCGGTCATCGCCTCCGCAACCACCCCGGCGGCAGGCACCGCACAGACGTCCGAGCGCTGGTGGTGTGCCCGGGCGGCCGCACCGGTACTCACGTCGACGGTCCGCAGTGCGCGCGGCACCGTGGCGATCGGTTTCATGGCGGCACGGACCCGCAGCACGTCCCCGATGCTCATGCCACCCTCGATACCGCCCGCCCGGTTGCTCGCTCGGACGATCTTGCCGTCGTCGTCCCGGAGGATCTCGTCGTGGGCGGCTGTGCCGCGGCGCGCTGCCGTCTCGAAGCCGTCCCCCACCTCCACACCCTTGATCGCCTGGATGCCCATGAGCGCCGCGGCGAGCCGGGAGTCGAGCCGGCGGTCCCAGTGCACGTAGCTGCCGAGTCCTGGTGGCAGACCGTAGGCCACGACCTCCACGACACCACCGAGGGTCTCGCCCTCCTTGTGGGCGGCGTCCACCTCGGCCACCATGGCGTCCGAGGTGTCCCGGTGGAAGCAGCGCAGCGGATCAGTGTCGAGGGCGATCACGTCGCTCGGCCGCGGGAGCGGGGCGTCCTCGGGCACGGAGACCGAGGCTATGGAGACGGTGTGGCTGACCAGGCGGATCCCCAGGCCCTCGAGGAACTTGGCAGCGACGGTGCCGAGGGCCACGCGGGTGGCCGTCTCGCGGGCACTGGCGCGCTCCAGGACCGGGCGCGCCTCGTCGAAGCCGTACTTCTGCATGCCGGTGAAATCGGCGTGGCCGGGGCGGGGCCGCGTCAGAGGAGCGTTGCGGGCCGATGCCGCCAGCTCGGCGGCGTCCTCCTCGCCGAGGGGGTCCGCGGACATGATCTTCTCCCACTTGGGCCACTCGGTGTTGCCGACCTCGATGGCCACCGGCCCGCCCTGCGTGATGCCATGGCGCACGCCACCCAGGATGCGCACCTGGTCCTGCTCGAACTTCATGCGGGCTCCACGGCCGTAGCCGAGCCGGCGCCGCGCGAGGGCCTCCTGGATATCCGTACTGGTGATGCCGACCCCCACGGGCATACCCTCGATGATCCCGACCACGGCGGGGCCGTGCGATTCTCCTGCCGTCAACCAACGCAACATGGTTTCCATACTGCCATGCAGCACGGCGGGGTTCAGCGTCGCGGGGCGCCGACCGCGTCACACATCACGGCGAGCACGGCCGCCGGGTCCTCGACGCGATCGGGGAAGAACAGCCTCACCTGTTCCACGGCCTGGTGCAGGAGCATGTCCAGACCGGGCACGATCGTCCCGCCGGCCTGCTGCCATGCGGTCGCGAGGGCGCTTGGCCACGGGTCGTAGGCGACGTCGAGCAGGGTTGCCGGCGTGGAGTAGGTCGGGTCCGCGGCGAGCTCTGCGGCCAGGGCATCGGCGGCGCGGGGTGGAAGCGTTGAGATCACGACGTCGGCAGCGCGTAGGTGCTGCCGTGCGGAGCCCCACGGGAGGAGCCGCACCTCGATGCCCACCGCCCCGCCGATCCGCAGCAGGTCGGTTGCCGCTTCCGGCCGGCGGACGAGGACGGCGGCCGAGGAGGCTCCGAGGCGGGCGAGGCCGGCCACGGCGGCAGCCGCTGTCCCGCCTCCGCCGAGGATCACTCCATGGGAGGGCCGACCCGCGCCGCCGGCCGCCAGCGCGTGGGCGATCCCGACGACGTCGGTGTTGTGCCCCGTCAGATGGGTCCCGGTGGGATCGACGACCACGGTGTTCACGACACCGAGCGCGGTGGCCGGCTCGGTGGTGGTGTCGACGAGCCGGGCGACCGCGGCCTTGAGGGGCATCGTAACGGACAGGCCACGCCACCCCCGGCCGGTCCTCACCGTCCCCAGGAAGTCCTCGATGCCGCGTTCGTCGACCTCGACGGCGCTGTACTCGCAGTCGACGCCGAGGGACCGGTAGGCGGCCCGATGCAGCAGCGGAGACTTCGAGTGGCCGATCGGCGATCCGAGGACGGCCGCCCTCGACCGTCCCTCCTCAGGCTCGGGGTGCACCTACTCGCAGCGTCCGGGGTTGTCGGAGCACCAGGCGTCGTACTCCGCGACGTACCGCAGGTGCTCCGCATAGGTCTCCGAGAACTTCGTCTCCGCGGTGTCCAGGTTCACCGTCACCCAGAAGTAGAAGGGCACATCGGCGGGATTGACCGTCGCATCGATGGCCTCGTCGCTCGGGGAACCGATCGGTCCCTTCGGCAGGCCCGGGTTGGCGAAGGTGTTGTACGGATTGGAGGTGTCAGCCTTCTCCTCCTCGCTCAGCTGGTACGTCCGCTTGCCGAGACCGTAGGCGACCGTCGCATCGGACTGCAGCAGCCCGTTGGTCTCCGTGTTGCCGGGGGTGAGGCGGTTGTTGATGGATCCGGCGACCGTGGCGTAGTCACCCTCGCCGGCCTCGGCCTGCACGATGCTCGCGATCGTGAGGATCCGGTACTGCTCGCTCGGATCGGTCACGCCGTCCTGTTCGAGACGGGCCGTGGTGGCGTCCACCATCTCCGTGATGATCTCGGGGGCGGTCGCCTCGATGTCGAACCGGTACTCACCGGGGTGGAGATACCCCTCGAGTGAGAGTGCCTCGGCCGGGAGTCCGAACTGCGTCGGGTCGTCGGCGAGGGCTTCGAACTCCGCGACCGGGATACCGGTGGATTCGCTGAGGATGTCGAAGACCTCGTTCTGTCGGAGGTCGCGGGCCACTGCCGCGTAGGACACGAGCGTCGGGTCCTCGCCCAGCAGCGCTTCGGCGGCCGCGGCCGCGGGCATCTGCAGACGCATCTCGTACTCGCCCGGCTGCACCTCGCGACCCTCCGCGATGGAGCCGAGCGCCTCGATGAAGGTCTGCGAATCGGCGACGATGTCGGCGCTCTCGAGCCCGGTCCCGATGGCCAGTGCACCGGCTCCCTGGGGCACGGTGAAGACCGTCTGGTCGCCGCCCGGGCCGGCATAGTCCCGGACCTCGTTCAGCCCTAGGGCGTCCCGCAGCATGAGCGCGGCGCCGTAGACGGTTCCGGCGAACAGCATGAGGACGACGAGCATGATCACGGTGCGCCGCAGGCGCCTGCGCTGCTTCGCCTTCGACGGCGGCTTGCGGCCACGAGGGACGTCCTGTGCGACGAAGAACTCCTCGACGGGCTCGGGGTGGTCGTGGGAGTCGTCCTCGTACTGCCCGTCGGCAGAGGGCTGTCCCTCGTCGTGGGCGGCTGTCGAATGACGCGTACGATCGTTCACGACTCCTGCTCCCTCCTGCTCGGCGTACTGTCCTTGATAACTGGCTCCTCGATCGGGGTCGGCAGCGGGCCCGGGGCACCCGCTGCATCGTCCACGGGAACCGGATCCCCCACGTCCTGTCCGCGTGAACGCTGCATGTCGATGGCGTGCTGGAGTATTTCGACGGCAGCCACCTGATCCACTACCTTACGATGCTCGCGGCTGCCCAGACCAGCCGAATGCAGGGACCGGTGGGCCGATACCGTGCTCAGGCGCTCGTCGACCAGCCGTACTGACAACGGGTGGGACTGCCGGAGAAGTTCCGCGGCGACGAGGCCCGCGTAGGTCCTGGCCATCTCCGCCGACGATCCTTCCCGGCCGGCCATGGTCTTCGGCAGTCCCACGATCACCTGGACGACGCCGCGTTCCACGGCCTCCTGGACGAGGATGCGGACGTCGCTGTTCCGGCGCGGATCCCGCTTCAGCGTGCGGATCGGGGTGGCGAGCATGCCGTCCCGGTCGCAGCCGGCAAGACCCACGCGTACCAGCCCGACGTCGACGCCGAGTTTCGGCCCCCGGGGATAGGACGCGGTCTCGCCGGCCATCGGGCCGTCAGCGCTCGGCAACCGCTGCGCGGATCGCCGAGAGCGCGTCGGGGATGCGGGTCGCGTCGGAACCGCCACCCTGGGCGACGTCGTCCTTGCCCCCGCCACCGCCGCCGAGGATCTTCGCGGCGGTGCGGACGAGGGCGCCCGCCTTGACGCCTGCGGCACGCGCGGCGTCGTTGGTCGCCACGAGGACGAGGGGCCGGTCCTGGGACACACCGGTGGCGGCGACGACGGCGGCTTCGGTGCCGAGGCGTCCCCGCAGATCCAGGACGAGGGTCCGCAGCTCGTCCGCACCGCCGATCTCGCCGGCGTCGTGCGCGATGAGCCGCACGCCGTCGACGTCGACGGCGGTACCGACGAGGGATGCCGCGGCGTCGGCGAGTTGCTCCTTGCGCAGCCTGTCGAGCTCCTTCTCCGCCGTCTTGAGCTTCGACAGCGTGGCGGAGAGCCGCTCGGGCAGCTGCGCGGACGGCACCTTGAGCATGTCCGAGAGCTCCGAGACGAGGGCGCGCTCGGCGGCGAGGTGCCGGAAGGCGTCCAGGCCCACGAACGCCTCGACGCGGCGGTTGCCCGAACCGACCGATTGCTCGCCGAGCAGCGTGAGGCTGCCGATGAGGGAGGTCGAGGCGACGTGCGTCCCGCCGCACAGCTCGCGCGAGAAATCGGCGTTCATCTCGACGACCCGCACGGTGTCCCCGTACGCCTCGCCGAAGAGCGCGGTGGCGCCGAGTGCCTTGGCATCCGCCAGCGGCATGATCTTCGTCTCGACCTCGTAGTTGTTGCGGATCGCGATGTTGGAGACCTCCTCGATCTCCGAGCGCGCCGCGGCGCTGATGCCCTCTCCCCAGGAGAAGTCGAAGCGGAGATACCCGGCCTTGTTGAAGGACCCGCGCTGCAGGGCCTCGGGGCCGAGGATCTCGTGCAGGGCCGCGTGGACGATGTGCGTACCCGAGTGGGCCTGCTCCCCCGCGTGGCGGCGCTGGCGGTCGACGGCTGCGGTCACCGTGGCGCCCTGCGCCACCTCACCCTCGCGTACGATGGCGCGGTGGACGCTCAGGCCCTTGACCGGACGCTGCACATCGAGGACCTCGACCACGAAACCGTTCCCCGTGATGAGCCCGACGTCGGCCGCCTGGCCGCCGGCCTCCGCATAGAACGGCGTCCGGTCGAGGACCAGCTCGATCTCCTCGCCGTGCAGGGCGCTCGGCACGGACTGGCCCTTGTCCAGCACCGCGACGATCGTCGCCTCGGACGTCAGCTCGTCGTACCCCGTGAAGAGGGTCTGGCCGCGGCCGAGGAGCTCGGTGAAGACGGAGAGGTCGGCATGGCCGGCCTTCTTGCCGCGGGCGTCGGCCTGCGCGCGTTGGCGCTGCTCGAGCATGAGCGTGCGGAAACCGTCGGCGTCGACGGCGAGGCCTGCCTCCTCCGCCATCTCCAGGGTCAGGTCGATCGGGAAGCCGTAGGTGTCGTGGAGCGTGAAGGCGTCCTCTCCCGAGAGCGGACGGTTCTCGGAGAGGGACTCCCGGACGGCGTCCTCGAGCCGTGCGGTGCCGGAGGCGATGGTGCGCAGGAACGCCTTCTCCTCGGCGTAGGCGATGCGGCTGATGCGCTCGAAATCGGCCTCCACTTCCGGGTACACACCCTTCATCGCGTCGCGCGAGGCCGGGAGCAGTTCGGGCAGGCAGGCACGTTCGACGCCGAGCAGGCGCATCGCGCGGACGGCCCGGCGGATGAGGCGGCGCAGGACATAGCCGCGGCCCTCGTTGGACGGGGTGACGCCGTCGGCGATGAGCATCAGGGAGGAGCGGATGTGGTCGGCGACCACGCGCATGCGCACGTCGTCGGTGTGGTGCGGATCCTCGGCGGACTCCGCGCTCGTGTACGCCTTGCCGCTCAGTGCCGCGGCCCGGTCGAGGACGGGGCGTACCTGGTCGGTCTCGTACATGTTCTCGACGCCCTGCAGGATCATCGCAAGCCGCTCGAGTCCGAGCCCGGTGTCGATGTTCTTCTTCGGCAGTTCGCCGAGGATCTGGAAGTCGTCCTTGCCCATGCCCTCGCCGCGCTGGTACTGCATGAACACGAGATTCCAGATCTCGATGTAGCGGGTGTCGTCGGCCTCGGGTCCGCCGTCGACGCCGTACTCGGGGCCGCGGTCGTAGAAGATCTCCGAGCAGGGGCCGGCCGGACCGGGCTGGCCGGTGGACCAGTAGTTGTCCTTCTTGCCCATCTTCTGGATGCGTTCGACCGGGACGCCGATGGTGTCGCGCCAGATCTCCAGCGCTTCCTCGTCCTCGTGGTAGACGGTGATCCAGAGCCTGTCGGATGCGAGGCCGAAGCCGCCGTCGGCCACGTCGCTGGTGAGGAGGTTCCAGGCCATGCGGATGGCCTCGGCCTTGAAGTAGTCACCGAAGGAGAAGTTGCCGCACATCTGGAAGAAGGTGCCGTGTCGGGCGGTCTTGCCAACCTCCTCGATGTCACCGGTACGGATGCATTTCTGCACGCTCGTGGCGCGATCGTAGGGAGCAACTTCCCGTGCGGTCAGGTACGGGATGAAGGGCACCATCCCCGCCACCGTGAAGAGGAGCGACGGATCGGAGGAGACCAGTGAGGCCGACGGCACGACCGTGTGCCCGTTCTGCTCGAAGTAGCTCAGCCAGCGGCTGGCGATCTCGTGGGACTTCATGGGACGGACATCCTTCGATGGTTGGTCTGGACGCTGCCGGGTCCGCGGGCGGACTCCCCGGCAGCCGTCGTCGTTCCCTGGCCGATGGCCAGTCGTACGGGGCGTGGCGCGCTCAGGCGTCGATTGGGCCTCGCGCGGCACAGCGCCGGGGCGGGAGCCGGCGGGGGGCTCAGCGCAGGGAGCGGCGCGACGCCGGTGCGGCGTCGGCTTCCGGGGCGGAGGCTGCGGGCACGTCGACGCCGAGCGCCGTGCGGAGATCGGTCTCCCGCTCGGCCATGGCGGAGCGGAGGGCATCCGCGAAGTCGGCGAGGCTATCGCTGATCTGCCCGACGGCGCGGTTCAGGCCCTCGGGGCCGAGCGTGGACCTGGCCTGCGACACCTTGCGGACGGCGACGACGCCGATGGTGACGCCTGCTGCCAGCCAGAAGACTCTTCTGATCATCGTTCTCTCCGGTTCGTTCGGGGGCTAGCGGCTGCGGCGGCGGCGGGACGGCGAGGTACGCCCGGCGAAGGCCGAACGGACGCCGTAGGAGAACGCCGAGACCTTGATGAGCGGCGAGCCGATCGTGGCGGCGATGAGGGACGACAGCGCCGAGATGTTGGCGGAGGCGTCGGACACGTTCGAGGTGATGCCGTCCACCGTCTTCAGCTGCTGGTGCGTGGTGCTCACCGTGCTCGTGACCTCTTCGATCAGCGGCGTGGTCTCATCGGTGACGGTACGGATGGCCGTGCGCAGCTCGTCGAACACCCGACCGAGCTTCCAGATCGGAACGGCCAGCAGCAGGACCAGGACGGCGAACACGCCAGCAGCTATCAGGCCCGCAATATCTCCACCTGACATGGGCGGTCTCCTTTACGCAGGGGTGCACCGCCTTCTCGGGCGGGCATGGGAATTCGTGGCTCTTAGTACCTTACAGAACGAAGAGCCCGCGGCGTGTGCCACGGGCTCCTGCTCCACACGTCTCGCAGTTCCCGGCGGATTCCTCCGCCGGGAACGGGCGACTAGCGTGCGTAGTACTCGACGACGAGCTGCTCTTCGCAGGTCACGGGGACCTCGGAGCGCTTCGGGCGGCGCACGAGGCGCGCCTGGAGCTTGTCGAGCTGAACGTCCAGGTAGCCGGGAACGGCAGGCAGGACGTCGCGGTGCGCACCGGCGGCAGCAACCTGCAGCGGGACCATGGTCTCGCTACGGCTGTGCACGTGGATGAGCTGGCCCTCGGCCACACGGAACGACGGGCGGTCCACGCGGGCGCCGTCGACCATGATGTGGCGGTGGACGATCAGCTGGCGAGCCTGGGCGCTCGTGCGGGCGAACCCGGCACGGAGCACGAGGGCGTCGAGACGCATCTCGAGCAGCTCGATCAGGTTCTCACCGGTCAGGCCTGCGGTGCGGCGGGCTTCCTCGAAGATCCGAGCCATCTGCGCTTCGCGGATGTTGTACTGGGCGCGGAGACGCTGCTTTTCGCGCAGACGGACGGCGTAGTCGCTGTCCTGCTTGCGACGCGCGCGGCCGTGCTGGCCCGGCGCGTACGGGCGGCGCTCGAGGTACTTCTCGGCCTTCGGGGTCAGAGCAATGCCGAGGGCCCGCGAGATGCGGACCTTGCGGCGGGCACGTGTGTTGTTAGCCACGTTCACCTTTCGATTTTTGCGGCGAAGAAGCGGAGTGAGCCACGGGGGCATCCGCACTTCCTGGTGTCGCTGGCCTCCACTTGCGGAGAGCCGGGATTGGCCGCTTCCCGGTACTACAGTCCGCCGCGACCCTGGCCGCCCGCGCACGCCCGCAGGAGACCTGCGGAAGAGGAGGGAGGCTGGTACACGACGACTTGCCAGTCAGCGTCCCATGCTAGCAGTGAGCCTCGACGGGGCCGAAATTGCGGGGGCGCCCGTCCCGGGGCTGGCCGGCAGCACGTCGGGCTTGCGCCATCCCGGTGACGCCCTACGCTTGTGCCATATCCAGCGGTAGCGGTGGGCGGAACCAGCCAAGGGAGTCCAGATGACCGACGCCAGTCCCAGGAGTGCCCGACGGGTGTGGGCCGTTGCGTCGGGCGATTCCTCCCCCCAGGTGCTCACCTGCGCCGCGGCCGCCCCGCAGGTACTCCTTCCCGTGTTCTACGGTCCCCGGTTCCGGGGACCGGACTCACCGCCCGATGTGATCCAACCGGCCCCGTACGCCTTCACCGTCTGGTTCCCCATCTTCGCCTCGTCCATCGCCTACGCCGTCCACCAGGCGCGCCGCACCGCGCGTACCCGGACCATCTGGCGTGCGGCGGGCTGGCCCCTGGCCGGTGCCTTCGCCTCCGCCGGCATCTGGGCCCCCCTGGCGCGGGCGGGACGGTTCTGGAGTGCGCAGGCAGCACTGGTGTCTTTCGCCGCACTGTCCGAGACCGCGCGACGTCGGGTGGCCCGGGCCGAGCGGAGGAATGAGCTGCGGGCAGCCGAGGTGGCGGCCGTCGCGCCGGCAGCGGGCATGCTTGCCGCGTGGGGACAGGCGGCCTGCGGAGTGAATCTGGCCGCCCTGCTCGTCGACAGGACGATCGTTCCCGCCGGACGGCCTGCCGATACTGTCGGAGCAGCCCTCCTCGCCACACTGGGCGCGTTCGGCGCTGCGGCCGTCTCCGCCCCGGAAGGGTCGACCGTCTCGTCGCGCTTCTACGCCGGGACCCTCCTCTGGGCCTTCGTCGGCGTGGTCATCGGGCAACGCCGACGCTCACGGTCCGCCGCGGTGACGGCAGCCGGCGCCGCCTTGACCATGCTGGCAGTCGCGGCCAGCAGGCGCTGAGGCGCGCCAGGACCACGACCGACGGGGGTCCGCCGAGCTCGGCGGACATTACTGCCGCCAGGGCCTACTTCCCGCGGATGATGCGACGCAGCTTCGACAGCCTCGAGGCGATGTCCCGCTCCGCCCCCCGATCGGTCGGCTGGTAGTAGTCCCTCCCCACGAGGTCGTCCGGGGCGTACTGCTGCAGGGCGATGCCGTGCGGTTCGTCGTGGGAGTACACGTACCCCTTGCCGTGCCCGAGCTGGGTGGCCCCGGGATAGTGCGCGTCACGCAGGTGCGGGGGGATGCCCTGTCCCCTGCCCGCGCGAACATCGGCGATGGCGGCGTTGATGCCGTTGTAGGCCGCGTTCGATTTCGGCGCCGTCGCAATGTGCACCACTGCTTCCGCGAGGATGATCCGCGCCTCCGGCATCCCCACGAGCTGGACAGCTTGCGCCGCTGCGACGGCCGTCTGGAGCGCCGTGGGATCCGCCATCCCGACGTCCTCCGACGCCGAGATCATCAGGCGGCGGGCGATGAACCGCGGGTCCTCCCCCGCTTCGAGCATCTTCGCGACGTAGTGGAGCGCCGCGTCGACGTCGGAGCCCCGGAGCGACTTGATGAAGGCGCTGGCGACGTCGTAGTGCTGGTCCCCCGCGCGGTCGTAGCGGAGCGCTGCGACGTCCACCGCCTTCTCGGCGTGGGCGAGCGTCACCAGCACCGGGAGCGGCTCGGCGCCGCCGTCGTCCTCCCTGTCGTCCTCCCCGTCGTCCTCCCTTGCTCCAGGTCCGACCTGATCCGGCCGGTCGTGGGAGTCGGGTCGGCGTGCCGCGGTCTCCACTCCGTCGTCCTGTGCCGACCGCGCGACGCCGGCAGCCGCCTCGAGCGCCGTCAGCCCCCGGCGCGCGTCCCCGGCGGCGAGACGGACGAGGTGCTCGAGCGCCTCCTCGGACATCTCGACGGTGCCGGCCAGACCGCGCTCGTCGTCGACGGCTCGCTGGAGGAGCCCGCGGATGTCCGACTCGTCGAGCGGCCTCAGGGTCTGGAGCAGCGAACGGGACAGGAGCGGTGACACCACGGAGAACGAGGGATTCTCGGTGGTCGCGGCGATGAGCACCACCCACCCGTTCTCGACGCCCGGCAGCAGGGCGTCCTGCTGGGCCTTGTTGAACCGGTGGATCTCGTCGAGGAACAGCACGGTGGTCTGCCGGTAGAGGTCCCGCGAGGTCAGCGCCTCGTCCATGACGCGCCGGACGTCCTTGACGCCGGCCGTGATGGCCGAGAGCTCCACGAACTTCCGGCCCTGTCCGCGTGCGATGACATGGGCGAGCGTCGTCTTCCCGGTACCGGGCGGCCCCCAGAGGATCACCGACGAGGGAGCCGCGTGGGCTCCCGGCGCGTGTTCGCCCGCGAGGGTCCGAAGGGGTGAGCCTGCTCCGAGCAGGTGCTGCTGCCCGACGACCTCGTCCAGCGAGCGGGGACGCATGCGGACGGCCAGGGGACTCCGTGGACGCACCGCGCCGGAAGCCCGCGATCCGCCGGACGGGGCGTGCTCCGCCTCGTCGTCCGCGGCCGCACTGAATAGATCATTCACAGCGTCAACGTTACTGTGGGCCACTGACGCAGGCGGCACGAGAGGCGGAGCATGTCCACCACCCGATCGGTCCTCGTCGAGCAGCACCGGCTCGCGGGCTGGCTGTCACGCTTCGAGGCCCGCAATGGTCCGTACACCGCCGTCCCGGACCCCGATAGCGCAGCCACTGTCGGCGCAGGCGGCACTGCGGGCGCTGTCGGTAGCACCGGCACCGTTCTGATCGTCGCCCGAAATGGGTGCTCGGCCGTGCTCACCCCGCCGCTTCCCGCTCCCTCCGCACCTGGGGACGTACGGGACGGCACCGATCACCCACCGGTCTCCCCCGCCGACGGCCTGGCAGCACTCCTGCGCGGTACTGATCCCGGGCTCACGGTCGGGCTCCTCCTGATCCGTCGCGGCGGCTACTCCGTCGGCGTCGCCCGGTCGGGCCAGGTGGTGTCGTCCAAGACCGGAACGCGGTACGTCCAGGGCAGGACGGCGGCGGGGGGCTGGTCGCAGCAGCGCTTCGCGAGGCGCCGGGCGAACCAGGCGGACGCGCTGGTGGAGGAGACCGCCGGCCGCGCAGCCGCGCTGTACCGGGCCGAGCCGCCGTCGTGCCTCCAGCTCGGCGGCGACCGGGCGCTGGCGGAGGCGACGCTCGCCGAATCCGTGCTGACTGCCTTCGCCGGGCTGCCTCAGGTCCCGTTCATCACGGTGCCGGATCCCCGGTTCGCCGTGCTGAAGGACGCGGCGCGCACCGCGCTGGCCGTACGGATCACCGTGGCCGATCCGCCGATCGAGGAGGCCTGACCCAGCACGCAGGTCCATCTGCGAGCCGGAGCGACCAGCGAGAGGATCGACGCACCCGTTGCAGGTGCTTTGTCAGGGGCGGGTTACGCGTCCTGACCGGCGGCGGAGCGGAGGGCGGTGATCGCGGCGGCGGCGTCGTCCGCCCCGTAGACGGACGAGCCTGCGACGAAGACGGTGGCTCCCGCGTCGGCCGCGCGGAGGATCGTCTCCTCCGTGATGCCGCCGTCCACCTGGATGACGAGCGGCAGGGCCGCCCCACGGATGGCGTCCGCCGCCCGGCGGATCTTCGGGAGCGTGAGGTCGAGGAAGGACTGTCCGCCGAATCCCGGCTCCACGGTCATGACGAGCAGCATGTCGAGTTCACCGAGCATGTCGAGGTACGGCTCCATCGGTGTCGCGGGCCGGAGGGCCATGCCCGCCTTCGCTCCCGCATCACGGAGTTCGCGCGCGAGCTTGACCGGGGCGGCGGCCGCCTCCGCGTGGAAGGTGACCGACGCGGCTCCTGCCTCTGCGTACTGCGGGGCCCACCGGTCGGCGTCCTCGATCATCAGGTGGACGTCCAGCGGTAGCGGGCTCACCTGCTGGATCCGCTGCACGATCGGGAGGCCGAGCGTCAGGTTCGGGACGAAGTGGTTGTCCATGACGTCCACGTGCACCGCGTCGGCCGAGGCGATGCGCTGGAGCTCCGCCTCGAGGTTGACGAAGTCCGCGGCCAGAATGCTCGGGTTGATCCGGAGATGGGTCACAGCGGTTCCTTTCGTTGCCCCTGCCCGGTCTTCGGGCGGTCGGCGCGGTCCGGCGGAGGTGCGGCGGACATGTCCATCCTCACAGACTCTTGCGAATGAGCGCGAGGTACATCGCGTCGGTCCCGTGCACATGCGGCCACAGCTGCGCGCTCGAGCCGTGCCCGGCATCGAGGGCGCCCCCGATGCTGACGGCGTCCAGAGCCGCTCCCGCGTCGATCCGCTCGAAACCCTCCCGTTTCCGCAGGCAGTCGTCGACCACGGCATCGGTCTCCGCGTGGTGGGGTGAGCATGTCACGTACGCGACCACGCCCCCGGGCGCGACGGCGTCGAGGGCCGAGGCCAGCAGTTCACGCTGAAGCGGCGCGAGGGAGACCAGATCCGCGGGCTTCCGGCGCCACCGTGACTCCGGGCGACGCCGGAGCGCCCCGAGTCCCGTGCACGGGGCGTCGACGAGCACGCGGTCGTAGTGGTCGGGCTGGTCCCGCCCCACGTCGCGGCCATCGCCCACCCGCACCGTCCAGGTGTCCTCGGGCAGCGGCCGGAGCGCCTGCCGGACGAGCTGCGCGCGGTGCGGCACCGGCTCGGTCGCCGTCAGGTGCACTCCCGCGTCCTGTCCGATCGCCGCGAGCAGCGCCGTCTTGCCGCCGGGCCCGGCACACAGATCGAGCCAGTGCTCAGGCCCTTCCGTCCCGCGGTCACCGAGCTCGACGGCGGCCAGCGCCCGCGCGACCAGCTGGGAACCCGTGTCCTGCACCCGGACGGTTCCGGCGGCGACGCCGGGCAGGCGGCTCACGTCACCGCCCGAGTAGTAGGCCGACCCTTCGGCCAGGCGACCGGGCTCCGCTCCTTCGGCCAGGGCTTCGTCGAGCGTGGCGAGGCCCGGCAGGGCGACGAGGTGGACGACCGGCGCGGCGTTGTCCGCGGCGAGGAGCGCGTCGATCTCACCGGCGTCGCGTCCGTGCGCGACGAGCGCCTGACGCAGTGCCCGCACGATCCACTCCGGGTGGCTGTGGGTCAGGGCGGCGACGGCCGTGGCATCGGTCATTCCGTCGGTGATCTCGATGATCCAGCCGGCGAGGTCGCGGGCCGTCACCTTGCGCAGCACGGCGTTGACGAGCGACGACGGTCCGGCGCCGATGACGGCGCGGACCAGTCCGACGGTCTGGTCGAGCGCCGCGTGGGCGGGGACGCGCATGGCGAGGATCTGGTGGACGCCGATCCGCAGGGCGTCGAGCACCGCGGGGTCCAGCTGGTCCAACGGCCTGTCGACGCAGCGCGCGAGCACTGCATCGTAGGTCCCCTGGCCGCGCAACGCCCCGTAGGTCAGTTCGGTGGCGAAGCCTGCGTCCCGGCGATCCAGACGGTGCTTCCGGATGCTCCCCGGGAGGACCAGGTTCGCGTACGCATCGTCCGCCGCGACGGCACGCAGCACCTCGAAGGCGACGAGGCGCGCCGGGTCGGCACGGCGCGTGCGCTGGGCCGGTGCCGCCTGTGAGAACTGCCGTTCGCCGCCGCGGTTCCGCTCCCGACCCTGCTCGTTGCGGCGTCGGTTGCCCGCGCCCTGCCCGGCCGATCCGCCCTGCCCTGCCCGACGCGGCCCGCCGGCGCCGGCCTGTCCGCGGGGAGCACCACTCCCGCCCGTCCCGCTGTTGCCTCCGTCGGCACCGCTCATTCGAACACCAGCTCTCCGCGCGACCCCGCGCCTCGTGCCCAGTCGAGGGCGCTCATCATCTTCTTTCCTGCGGGCTGCACCCTGTCGAGCTGCACCGGGTGGCTCCCCGTGCCCACCAGGACCCTGCGGCCCTCGACCACGAGCCCCCCGGGCGGCAGGTCGGTACGCCCGGCACCGTCCCCGCTGCCGGGAGCCGTCCCGTCGGCAGTGGGGTCGTCGGTCCTGGGAGGTACTGCGGCCGGAGCGACGGGTGCAACCTTCACGCGTTGGCCGTCGAGCATCGTCCAGGCGCCCGGCTCCGGTGTGACGGCGTTGATGCGGCGGCGCACGGCGACGGCGGGCTGGGTCCAGTCGATCCTTGCGTCATCGATCGTCAGCTTCGGCGCGAGAGTCGGCTCTCCCTGCTGGGGTGTCGCTGCCACCCGCCCTGCCTCGAGACCGGACAGGGTCTGCACGAGTAGTACCGCACCGCTGTGCGAGAGCCGTTCGAGAACCTCCCCGCTCGTGGACGCTGGATCCAGGGTCTCGGTCATGACGCCGAAGACGGGTCCCGTGTCGAGACCTTCCTCGAGGAGGAAGGTCGAGGCGCCGGTGACGTCGTCGCCGGCGAGCACCGCGTGCTGCACGGGAGCTGCTCCGCGCCAGGCGGGGAGAACCGAGAAGTGGAGATTGATCCACCCGTGCTGCGGGATGCGCAGACCGGCCGGCGGCACGATCCCGCCGTACGCGACGATGGCCGCAGCATCGAGCTCCAGCGAGGTGAGGTCGGCCAGCAGTTCCGGCGTGAAGCGATTCGCCTTCAGGACGGGCAGGCCGAGATCGGCGGCCGCGGCGGCGACCGGGCTGGGCGTCAGGACGCGTTTCCGGCCCAGCGGTGCGTCGACGCGTGTGAGCACGGCAGCGACGTCGAACCCGGCCTCGACCAGTGCGCGGAGCGAAGGGACCGCCACCTCGGGCGTCCCCGCGAAAAGGATCCTCATCGACCGTTCCGGCCGAAGGTGCCGGCCGATCCCCCGCCCGAGGGGACGCCCCCCGGCGTGAAACTCGAGCCGAGTGTGCGGGACCGTTCGGCCGCCGTACGCGAGGTCACCCGGTTGTAGTCCGCGCTGCGGATGGCCTTGAGGGCATTCCGCCGATCCTCGCCCTCGAGCCGGTCGATGTAGAGGCGGCCGCGAAGGTGGTCGGTCTCGTGCTGCAGCGCGCGCGCCAGCATCCCCGTACCCTCCACCGCGATCTCCTGGCCGGAAGCATCCTTCCCCGTGACCCGCGCCCAGTCCGTCCTGTCGACGAAGCTGCCGAGACCCGGAACCGACAGGCAGCCCTCGACGTCGAATTCGCCCTGGGACCCGCCGCCCGTCTCGAGCACGGGGTTGACCACATGACCCTCGCTGCCGTCCACGCGGTACGTGAACACCCGGAGACCGATACCCACCTGGGGAGCCGCGAGACCCGCGCCCTGCACGTCGATCATCGTCTCCGTCATGTCCTCGATGAGGCGCGCGAGTTCTGGCCCGAAGTCGGTGACCTCGGCAGCCGGGGTGCGGAGGATCGGATCACCGATCATGCGGATACTCAGGACGGTCATCGGTGCTCTGTTCCTCGTTTCGATGCGGGACGGCGCGGACTGCGCCGAGGGACGGTCTGACCACCGCGACCGGTCCGGGCCGCGAGGTACCCGTCAATCCTAGTGCCGCCGTCCGGGATCGCCTCCGGTCGACGGCCCGGACGTCGGCCGATGGCGCCCCTCCGCCCGGGATCGCGTTACTGGGCGGTGACGTGCGGTCAGGCCCATCGGGCCGGGCGGACAGATGCGGTCAGTCCCGTCCGGCCGGGCGGTGACGTGCGGTCGGTCCCATCGGGCTGCCCGGTCAGGCGGGCAGAGCGGGTTCGGCGGCCACGGACCGGCTCGGTGGCGGACCGATCGGGAGCAGCGCCTTCCCGGCCTCGTCTGCCTCGAGGCCGGCCTCCCACGCGCGGCGCAGTGCGCAGAACCGCAACCAGTGGTTCCTCAGCACCGCAGGATTCGCCCGCATGGCGCGGACCTCGGTCTGGCCGACGGCCACACCGAGCAGGAGGGGCTCGTCCCCGTGTGCCCAGGGCTGCCAGTCGCCCCGCTCAGGGTCCGAGAGCGACTCCTCCGCCTTCATGCCCGCCACGAGCTGCATGACGACCTTGTCGTCAAGGGGCTTCACGAAACCCTCCCGATCGGTGTTCTTCGTCTTGTAGTCGATCAGGCAGGTGCGTCCGCCGATCGTGGCGATAAGGTCGAGCGTGCCGGCGTAGCCGAGAGAGGTGTTCCACACCGTCAGCTCGGGTTCCACGGGGCGGACGTCGTACAGCTCCCACCACTCATCGAACCGCTGGGCGAAGCCTCCCTCGCCGTTCTCCTCGAGGGCCAGCCGGGCGGCGTCGAGCTCCTCGGCCCGCCCGAGGGCCCGCAGCGCGACCTGCTCGCAGTAGTGGTGCACCCGCGTGCCACGCAGTGCGGCATCGTCCCGATACCGCTCGGCCGCAGAGGACGCATCCCTCACCGCACTCCGTAGTTCCGCCGGACTGCCCAGCGCCGTCGGCAGGCGCGGATCCTTGGCCAATGCGCTCGCAGCCATGTGCCCGAACCAGCCGCCGAGCGACGTCGGGAGCTGTGAGATGACGGTGGTGATCGACGGCACCGAGGGCTGCTCTGCGGTGGAGCGGGCGTACATGCGGCCGTGGGGTGTTGCGTGTGCGAGAAGCGGGGCGGTCATGGGACCAGTCTCTCAGGCGCCTCCGACAGCCACGGCACGCGGGGAGCCGTCGCAGCTGGCACGCGGGCCGCCCCGGGCGTCCGCGCCACCCGTGGCCGGGCGCCGAGTCGGCAGCGTGGCCTGTCGATTGGACGAACCCCCGAACGTCCGATAGAGTTTTTTCTCGTTGGAAAACGAAGAAACGCCGCGAATTGCTTGTGATGAGCGGGAGATTTCGGTTCTTGTTCTTCTTCTGCGGACGTAGCTCAGCTGGCTAGAGCACCACCTTGCCAAGGTGGATGTCGCGGGTTCGAATCCCGTCGTCCGCTCGCAAGTCACTGTAAGGCCGGATCCGTCCGGTGTCCGGAGTAATCCGGTCACGGTGGGGTGGCCGAGAGGCGAGGCAGCGGCCTGCAAAGCCGTATACGCGGGTTCGAATCCCGTCCCCACCTCGGTACAGAACGAGCACCATGAAAATGGGCGATTGGCGCAGCGGTAGCGCGCTTCCCTGACACGGAAGAGGTCACTGGTTCGATCCCAGTATCGCCCACGACGGCGCCCCCTCGGGGGCGCTTTTTTGCGGACGTAGCTCAGCTGGCTAGAGCACCACCTTGCCAAGGTGGATGTCGCGGGTTCGAATCCCGTCGTCCGCTCTCAGGCCGGTTGTCGGCCGTTGCCCGGTCCTGGCGAGGACCGGGCATTTTTTGTGCCCGAACGCGGCGGGTCCGACGCCCACCACCCTTCGGCCGGGTTCTCCCCCACGGCATGGCGTCCGGTCGCTTATCATGGAGTCAGCGGAGACGGACTGCGTCTCCACGACCGAAAGGAGGTGTCCGTGGGTTTATTGGATGGGCTCAAGGGCAAGGCCGGCACCCTCGCGGGGAAGGCGACCGAACTCATTGGCGATAATTCCGACAAGGTGAAGAACGGCATCGGGAAAGCTGGCGATTTCGTCGACAGCAAGACCCATGGCAAGTACGCACAGCACATCAACGGAGCGCAATCGAAGGCTTCGGAGATGGTCGACAGGATCGACAAGAAGGACGGCAAGGGCGACGTCGGCCCTACCCCTCCGCCGGCCGTGTAGTCCCAGCCCGGCAATAAGGAAGCGCCGGTCCCGCCGAGAGGCGGCACCGGCGCTTCTTGCGTTCCCGCAGGTCTCGCCGAGGTGAAGGCGCGACGCTACACCTGGTTCGCCATGTCGCTGCCCTGCCGTGCCAGCGCCGTGAGGCGGGAGACCGCCCTGTAGTACTTCTTCATGTAGCCGCCGCTCATCATCTCCTCTGAGAAAAGGTGGTCGAACGTGGTTCCGCTCGCCATGATCGGTACGTCCCGGTCGTAGAGGCGGTCGGCCAGCACCACGAAGCGCAGCGCCACCGACTGCTCGGTGATGGTCCGCACGTCATGCCAGGCCACGGCGTCGATACCGTCGAGGAGCTGGCGGTAGCGGCTGGGATGCACGTCGGCGAGGTGCCCGAGCAGGTCGTCGAAGCCGTCCTCGGCGAGCACGCCGCCGGAGAAGGTCTCGACACGGCTGCGGAGTGCGGCGTCGTCGATGGCCGCCGGGGCTTCCGGCAGCCCGCGGTGCCGGTAGTCCTCCCCGTCGATGCGCGCCACCTCGAACTGGTCAGCGAGCACCTGGATCTCCCGCTGGAAATCCTGCGCAGCGAACCGTCCGTCGCCGAGCGAGCCGGGAAGGGTGTTGGACGTCGCGGCGAGCTTCACGCCGGCGTCGGCCAGTTCCCGCATCAGCCGGGACATGAGCACTGTGTCCCCCGGATCGTCCAACTCGAACTCGTCGATGCAGACGAGGCTGTACCCGCTGAGTGCGTCCACGGTCTTGCGGAAGCTCAGGGCACCCACGAGGTTCGTGTACTCGACGAAGGTGCCGAAGGACTTCGTCCCGGAGGACGCGTGCCAGAGCGACGCAAGAAGGTGGGTCTTCCCGACACCGAAGCCGCCGTCGAGGTAGATGCCTGCCCGGGACGGGGCTTTCCTGCCACCGAAGAGCTTGCGGAAGCCGGAGGGCTCCGGCTCGTCGACGGTCGTGGCGAAGTCCCTGAGCTTGCTCACCGCGGCAGCCTGCGACGGCTGCTGGGGATCCGGGCGGTAGGTGTCGAAGGACACCTCGCCGAAGCGGGGCGAGGGGTAGAAGCCGCGCAGCAGATCATCGACGGAGACCTTCGGTGAACGCTGCGTGAGATGTTCGATGTCGGGCACGGATCTGGACCGCTTTCTGTCCGGCGGATGGTCGGTGGGGGTCAGGGGCAACCATGGTGTCACCACCGCTCCGCCCTGCTACGCCAGACTACGGCACCACGTCCTGCCGGAGAGGCGGACGGACGCCGGCCGCCGCGGGCTTGACCGGTGCGGTCCTGTCCGGTCCCGTGCGGTCACGCCGGGCCGGAAGCAATCGACGGGTCGCGTGGTTAGGCTAGACAGCAGTACCCGCACGCAGACCGCTATGCGAAAGGCCGCAATGACCCTGGCACCAGACACGCAGGACAAGTTCTCCGAGTACGCCCACCCCGAACGTCTCGTCTCCACCGAGTGGCTCGCCGCGAACCTCGGTGCCGAGGGGCTGGTCGTGGTCGAATCCGACGAGGACGTGCTGCTGTACGAGACCGGGCACATCCCGGGTGCCGTGAAGATCGACTGGCACACCGAACTCAACGACGAGGTGACACGCGACTACATCGACGGTGACGGTTTCGCACGGCTCATGGCCTCGAAGGGTATCTCCCGCGATTCCACCGTGGTGATCTACGGCGACAAGAGCAACTGGTGGGCCGCCTACGCCCTCTGGGTCTTCACCCTGTTCGGCCACGAGGACGTACGCCTCCTCGACGGCGGGCGCGACCTGTGGGTCGCCGAGGGACGGGACCTGACCACCGCCAGGAACGACGTCGCCGCCGTCGACTACCCCACGGTGGAACGGAACGACGCCGCCATCCGCGCGTATCTCGGGGATGTGCTCGACCACCTCGGCAAGCCGCTGATCGACGTCCGCTCCGGCGACGAGTACACAGGAGCACGGACCACCATGCCGGCCTATCCGGAGGAGGGCGCACTGCGTGGCGGCCACATCCCGACGGCGGCCTCGGTGCCCTGGGCGCGGGCTGCCGCCGAGGACGGCACGTTCCGGACCCGGGCGGAGCTCGACTCCATCTATCGGGACGAGGCAGGTCTGAAGGACGGCGACGAGGTGGTGGCGTACTGCCGCATCGGGGAACGCTCGAGCCACACCTGGTTCGTGCTCACGCACCTGCTCGGCTTCGAGAACGTGCGCAACTACGACGGCTCCTGGACGGAGTGGGGTAACGCCGTGCGCGTCCCGATCGTCCGGGGTACAGAGCCCGGCGACGTCCCGACCTCCCTGCGCCGATCGGCGTCGGGCCGATGACGGCAGGGACCGTCCCGGCGAAGCTCGCCGAGATCATCGACGACTTCCAGGACCTGACGGAGCCGGACCGCCTCCAGCTCCTGCTGGATTTCTCGCGTGGACTGCCGGACCTGCCGGAGCGTTACAGCGACCATCCGGAGCTGCTCGAGCAGGTCGTGGAGTGTCAGAGTCCGCTCTTCCTCACCATGGAGATCGGTGCGGCGCCCGAGCGGACGGTGCACCTCTTCTTCTCCGCTCCGCCGGCGGCGCCGACCACGCGCGGCTTCGCGGGCGTGCTGCTGGAGGGCCTCGACGGGCTGCCGGCCGCAGACGTCCTGGCCGTTCCCGACGACGTCCCCGACCGCCTCGGCCTGACCCGGGCCATCACTCCCCTTCGCATGCGCGGCATGTCCGCCATGCTGGGACGCATCAAGCGGAAGATCAGGGACGCTCAGTAGCTCCGGCGTCGCGCTCCGGTGCGGCCGCCTCGCGGGACCGTCCGCCGGGCAGCGTCCGTCCGAACAGCCGGCCGCGCAGCCAGCCTTCGACGACGGCCTCCCACCGGTCCGGATCCACGTTCCACTCCTTCGTGTGGCGGGCGCGGTGGAAACGCTCCAGGGTCACGAATCCGGGATTCTTCGCGGCGAGGTCCACGGATGGCCCGATGGGGACGAACTCGTCGTCCTCGCTGTGGAGCACCAGGGTGGGCAGCGTGAGCTGCTCGGCGCGGGCTATCCAGTCCATGCTCTTCAGGTCGAGCGGTGCGGCGAGACCCGTGATCCGTCGCGCCCGCTGGCTTGAGAGCAGATACTGTCCGAGGCGTCCCACCGGGGCGGGGATGCGGTTCAGCTCCGCGTGGTGTGCGAGCACCTCCATCCAGTTGATCACGGGGCCGTCCAGCACGAGCGCCCTGATGCGTCGGCGGTGGCGTGAGAGGTCCGCGGTCTGGAGTGCGATCGCCCCGCCCATGGACCAGCCGAAGAGCACGACGTCCTCCGCGCCGTGGGCCACCGCGTAGTCGATGGCGGCGTCGACGTCGTGCCACTCCGTCATGCCGAGGCCATAGCGGCCGTCGGGTGCCGAGGGCGCCTCGCCGTCGTTGCGGTAGGACAGGACGAGGCTCGTCAGGCCCAGCCGGCGCGCGGGGGCGAGCGCCCGGAGCGCCTCGGCGCGCGTGGCACCCCTACCGTGCACCATGACCGCCCACGTGGCGGCCGGCGATTCAGCCCTCACCAGCCAGGCAGGCGCGGACCCACCCTCGACCGGGATGAGCACTTGCTGCTCCGCGAAGCCCATCGCACCCGGTGACGGATACACCGCCCCGCCCCACCATCCGCGCGTGGCTGCCTGGAGATCTCCCGCGTACACCTTCTCGACCTCCCGCTCCACCGTGCCCTCGCGGGGAACGTAGGACCGGATCGCACCGATGCGGGCGTGGCCTGCTCCCTGGTCGAAGTGGAGGCTGTAGGTGCCTTCGATGGTGGTGTCGTCGTTCGCGGGCAGGATCACCGTCTGGTGACCCGGGGACCCGACGACGGCGAGGATGTCGAGGTTCTCCACCCGGATCCGGGAAGGGGTCACGATCTGCCGGGCGAAGTACACCGCGAGGCCCGAGACTGCGCCTGCGGCCGACGAGGCCAGCGCCGCGCCCGCACCCACGCCCACTGCTGTCCATTTGAGCCAGGGCGCGGCGGTCCTCTGAGCCGTCGCCGGTGACTTCGTCGTTGCCATAACTCCCTTTGTACCCTGCCGGAACCCTGCGCGGCCAAGCGACGCCCCGATGCGAGCGCGAGCCCCGGCTCCGAGGGCGGGCAGCAGCCCCTCGCTCCTGCCCGCAGTACAGTGGCGCCATGACCCAAACCATCCTTGTGCTGACCGAGGAAGCCCTCACCCAGGCCGACCTCCGCAATCTCGAGACCCTGCAGGGCGAGGAACCCGCGGAGGTCGTCGTGCTGATCCCTGAGGACCGCGAGCAGAGCGTCCTCGGCGAGTTCTTCCACCATCTGAGCCTGCTCGAGGTGGGCGAGGCCTTCAGGTCCTTCTCCGGCGACGATCGCCGTGATGACGAGGACGCCGCGCACACCGCGCTGAGGGAATCGCTCGACCTCCTCGCGCGCGAGCGGTTCGCGGCGCGTGGGCGGACGACGACGGGCAACCCCGTCGACGCCCTCGTGCAGGAGGCCGGAGACAGCGGCGCCACACAGGCCGTGGTCATCACGCGGCCGCACGCCGTGGCGGACACGTTCCACACCGACTGGGCCAACAAGGCGCAGGACCAGCTTGGCATCGCCGTGCTGCACCTGTACTCCGGCTCGGGATTTATTGGCGACTCGTAGGCGTTGCACACACCATGACGACTGAACGCGAGGCCTATCGGCCCGATATCGACAAGTCCGACGACGAGTGGCGGCAGGAACTCACGCCGCAGGAATTCCAGGTACTCCGCAAGGCGGGTACCGAGCGCCCCTACACGGGCGAGTACTACGACTCCAAGACCGCGGGCACCTATGAGTGCCGGGCGTGTGGAGCAGAACTGTTCACGAGCAACGAGAAGTTCGATTCGCACTGCGGCTGGCCGTCCTTCTGGGCGCCGCTGGCCGAGGACAAGGTGCGCTACCTCCATGACCGCTCACTCGGCATGGAGCGCATCGAGGTGCGCTGTGCGCGCTGCGATTCGCACCTCGGACACCTGTTCAAGGGCGAGGGCTTCGACACGCCCGTGGACCAGCGTTTCTGCATCAACTCCATCTCGATGAAGCTGGTCGCCGCCGAGTAGCGACAGCAGTGACGGAGACGGAAGGCCGGCCCTCGGGCCGGCCTTCCGTCGTCCCGGGTGGCGGGCCCGGCCGTCGGGTTGTGCCGTTCAGCGGAGACGTCTGCTCGCTCTTGGGCTCATCGGGCGACAGCGTGCGGCGACAACCAGCATTCCTTATTCTCGAACTCTTGGCGCGTAAGAATAACTGTTCTCCTTGCTAGTCTCACGGCACCGGACCCGTTACGAGCAGGAAAGCAGGAGCAACCATGACGCTCGCACCGATCGACAGCACGCCCGCCGACAGCGCACCGCAGGAGCACGATTCCTGGCTGGCGCTCAAGGATGCAGTGCAGGAGTTGCGGCTCCTTCAGGTCAAGGACGGATCGATCCCCGACCCGGACCAGCACGCCGCCGCTGCGGGGCTGACGGCAACCATCATGGACGCGGTGGAACGGCTCGCTCCCCTGTTCCCGCACGACGCCGAGTACCTCGCGCGCACCGTGACGGCCTTCGAGGCCTGGCGGAGCAGTGACTTCGCCGTTCCCGACTTCCTGGAGCCGCTGCTCGCCTTCCAGCCGCAGCTGGACAGGATCGACGGACTGCAGCACCTCGTGGTGTTCCCCATGTACACGCAGAACGGCAGCACGAACCGACTCGTCGAAGCCGTGCTGATCGAGGTCCTCTGGCCCGACTTCATCGCCGAACTCGAAGCCGGGGACTACTCGAATGCCCTCTTCGTCCCGATCCGCTTCCTGGACTTCACCGAGGGATACAACACGAACTCCGCCGTGCTCTTCCCGGAGACCGTCGCCGTCAGTTCGACCCCGACGTTCACGTGGGGTGCCATCTTCGCCGATCGCGAAGCGGCGCGCTTCCGCCGTGTCGTCCGGGCCGCGGCCGAGATCACGCGCCTCGACCTCCCGCAGGACGCCCTGGGGCTCCTCGACGACCAGGCCCTGGCCGAGGAGACGTTCGTCATGTGGGATCTGATCCACGACCGCACCCACATGCGCGGCGACCTGCCGTTCGATCCGTTCATGATCAAGCAGCGCATGCCCTTCTTCCTCTACTCCCTCGAGGAACTGCGCTGCGACCTCACGGCTTTCCGTGAGTCGGTGCGCATCGAGAAGGACGACGACGCCTCGCCCGAGGCGCGGAAGCACGCGAAGCTGGTGCAGTACGCCGTCATCTTCGACCGCATCTTCCGCTTCAGCATCACCGGGAGCCGTGTCCGGAACTACGACGGGCTGGGTGGTCAGCTGCTCTTCGCCTGGATGCACCAGCACCGCGTGCTGCACTGGACGGACACCAAGCTCACCATCGACTGGGACGAGGTCGCGGGCGTCGTCGTCGCCCTCGGCGAGCAGATCGAGCAGCTGTACTGGCGCTCGATCGACCGCCCCAAGACCGCCCACTGGCTCGCCGCCTACGAGCTCGTATCCGCGACCGTCACACCGCACCCCGCCTCCGTCTGGGCGAAGGGGCCTGAGGCGTTGGAGCTCATGGGCCCGCCCCGCGGCCTCACGGACGCGGTGCTCGACGACGAGTTCCCCCTGTCCATGTTCTTCGAGGCACTCGACCGCAAGATGAAGCCGGTCATCGAGTCCACCGCCGGCATCACCGCGGACGCGGCGTGAGCACTTCCTCCGGGGCGCGGACCGCGGTGGTCGCCGGCGCCACGAGCGCATCCGGCGTCGCACTCACACACGCCCTGCTGGCGTGCGGGTACACCGTGGTGGCCGTGGGATCCTCCGCCGGGAGGCTGGAGACAGCACTCGCGGGGCTCGACGGCGTCGACCGCCGCGTGTGCGACCTCACCGACGAGGCCGCCGTCAGCTCCCTCGCGGCACGGCTCCAGGCCGACCACGGTGGAGTCGACGCCCTCTTCCACCTCGTCGGTGGCTGGCGTGGCGGCACGGGGATCACCACCCAGACGACCGAGGACTACGACGCCCTGCATCGCTCGGTCTTCACGACGCTCTTCAACACGAGCAGGGCGTTCTACGATCAGCTCGCGGCCAGGGGCGGCAGGCTGGCCGCGGTCTCCGCCACCGCTGTCGCCTCACCCACCGCGCCGAACGCCTCCTACGCCGCGGTGAAGGCCTCCGTCGACGCGTGGCTGCAGGCGGTCGCACACGGTTTCTCGAAGGACGGGACGGCGGCAGCCGCCACCGCCGTCGTCGTGAAGGCGCTGCTCGACGACCGCATGCGGGCGGAGCACCCCGAGCGGACCTTCCCCGGCTACACGCACGTCGCGGATCTGGCGCGCATCCTCGTGTCCCTGCCCGGCAGGCCCCCGGCGGAGATCAATGGGGCCCGCATCGACGCCGTTCGGGGATAATGGCACAGTGACCGACACGATGATCCCCGCCGCTCCCGTTCCCGCTGCGCTGCACGACCGCACCCAGCGCAGCTTCGCCTCCGACAACTACTCAGGCATCCACCCCGAGGTGCTGACCGCCCTCGCCGCCGCGAACGAGGGCCACCAGGTGGCCTACGGCGAGGACCAGTACACCGCCCGCCTGCAGGAGGTGATGGAGCAGCACTTCGGCGAGGGCATCTCCATCTACCCGGTGTTCAACGGCACCGGCGCCAACGTGCTCTCCCTGCAGTCGATCCTCCCGCGGTGGGGCGCCGTGATCTGCCCGCAGACGGCGCACATCAACGTCGACGAGAACGCGGCACCCGAGCGCGTCGGCGGCATCAAGCTGCTCACCGTGCCCACGCCGGACGGCAAGCTCACTCCCGAGCTGATCGACCGTGAGGCCTGGGGCTGGGGAGACCAGCACCGCGCGCAGCCGCTCGCCGTCTCCATCACCCAGACCACCGAGCTCGGCACGCTCTACTCCGTGGCCGAGATCAAGGCGATCGCGGACCACTGCCACGCGCGCGGTATGCGGGTCCACATGGACGGCGCCCGGCTGGCCAACGCCGCGGCAGCGCTCGGGCAGCCGCTGCGCGCGTTCACGCGCGACGCCGGCGTGGACATCCTGTCCTTCGGCGGCACCAAGAACGGTCTGATGTTCGGCGAGTGCGTCGTGGTCCTGGACCAGGAGGCCTCCACCGGGCTGGACTACCTGCGCAAACTGAACATGCAGCTGGCCTCGAAGATGCGCTTCGTGTCGGCGCAGCTCATCGCGCTGCTCGAGGGAGACCTCTGGCTGCGGTCGGCATCCCACGCTAATGCGATGGCGGCCCGCCTCACCGAGGGCGTACGCGGGATCAAGGGCGTCACGCTGACGCAGGAGACCACGGCCAACGCGGTCTTCGCGATCCTGCCCCCGGGATCGGCGGACAGAATCCGCGAGAGCTTCAGGTTCTACGACTGGGACCAGGCCACGGGTGAGGTGCGGTGGATGTGCTCCTTCGACACCACGGAGGACGACGTCGACGCCTTCATCGAGGCCATCCGCCGCGAGGTCTCGGCCTGACCGTCCGCACGGCGCGCCGCCGTCGCACCCGCCCCCGCAGGGCATAGCCTGCGGGGGTGAGTGCACTCGGCGGCGTACCCCAGCTACCTGCGGAATTCCTGGATGCCCTGTCCGGGCTGCGGAAGGCCGGCCGGCGCAGCGAGATCAGGCTGGCGGAGATCCCTGCTCCGGCCCGGCTCGCCCCCTTCGCCGTCGCCCTTGGAGCCGAGGTCTTCGAGTCCTCACCGACCTCGCCCACCCCGCCCCACGGGCCCGCCCGCCTGCTGGTGCCGGCACCGGAGCCGGAAGAACTGGCCACCGGCCGGTTCATCCTCCTCTACGACCCCGAGGGGTCCGAGGTCTGGAACGGCCGCTTCCGGATCGTCACCTACATCCGCGCACAGCTCGAACCGGACATGGGCAACGACGCCCTCCTCGGTTCGGTGGCATGGACCTGGCTCGTCGAGGCCCTGGCCAATCACGGTGCACGCCACCACAGCACCGGGGGCACGGCAACGAGGATCCTCTCCGAGAGCTACGGCAGCCTCGAGGACCGCGCCGATACCATCGACATCGAACTGCGGGCGTCCTGGACGCCCGAGACCGCGGACGTGCGGCGCCACCTCGAGGCCTGGTCCGAGATGGTCTGCACCTTCGCCGGGCTGCCTCCCCTGTCTGCCGGCGTCGCGCACTTGCCGCACCGCAGGTCCTGAGTGCCGTGGGCGCACCGGCGCCGCCATCAGGGCTTCCGGCGGCGCGGGGATAGACTGAAATCACCATGAGTTCCCACACCTCGGAGCAGACGGACCGCGTCGAAGCGTCCACTCCCCCCGGCGAAGCCGACGAGACCCTACCCCTCCTGACGGAGCCGCGCGATGGCGTGCCGCTCGTCATCGACACCCAGGCAGGTCTGGAGCGGGCAGCAGCAGCGCTGGCCGCCGGCACGGGACCGGCAGCTGTCGACGCCGAGCGGGCGTCCGGATTCCGGTACGGGCAGCGCGCCTTCCTGGTGCAGATCCGACGGGAGGGCGCCGGAACCTGGCTCATCGATCCCGAACCGTTCGACGACCTCCGCATCATCGACGACGCCCTCGATGGCGTGGAGTGGATCCTGCACGCAGCGAGCCAGGATCTTCCCTGCCTGTCGGAACTGGGCATGTGGCCGGACCGCCTCTTCGACACGGAGCTCGCCGCCCGCCTCGCCGGACTCCCCCGGGTCGGGCTGGCCGCCGTCATCGAGACGCAGCTCGGCTTTAGCCTGGCGAAGGAGCATTCGGCCGCTGACTGGTCCAAGCGGCCCCTGCCCGAACCCTGGCTGCGGTACGCGGCGCTCGACGTCGAGGTGCTGACCGACCTGCGTGACAAGCTTGCCGGCCTGCTCGAGCGGGCCGGCAAGCTGGCAATCGCCGAGGAGGAATTCGAGCACATCCGGCAGACGCCCCCTGCCGAGCCTCGCGTGGACCCGTGGCGCCGGACCTCCGGGCTGCACCAGTTGCGGGACCGCCGGCACCTGGCCGCCGTGCGGCAGATGTGGCTCGAGCGCGAGGACCTTGCGCAGCGCCGCGACGTCGCGCCCGGGCGCCTCATCCCGGATTCGGCGATCGTCGCCGCGGCGAAGGCGATGCCCTCGACCGTTCCGCAGCTCCTCGGCACCAAGGGCTTCCACGGGCGCGCCGCCCAGAAGGAGGCGCCGAGGTGGCTGAAGTGCATCAGCGATGCGCGAAAGCTCACCGACCTCCCGCCGCTGCACATCTCCACGAACGCTCCTCCCCCGCCGCGGGTCTGGGCGGAGAAGGATCCGGAGGCGGCAGCCCGCCTGCTGACGGCCCGCCCGAGGGTCGCCGCCCGCGCGGAGTCGCTCGGCATGCCGGTGGAGAACCTGCTGACCCCCGACTACCTGCGCCGGATCGCCTGGCGGCCGCCTGCCGAATTGTCGCTCGAGACGGTGTCGACGGCCCTCGCGGAACTCGGAGCCCGCCCCTGGCAGATCGAGCAGCTCGCCGCGATCATCACGGTGGCGTTCCTCGACCCCGATCCCCTGCCGGTCAAGGGCCAGCAACCGCAGAAGGACGTTTCCGGGGACTGACGCGGGCCTCCTGACGCTGCTTGCACGCTATGTTACTGGCCAGTAACATAGTCGCGGATCAACATCTCAAAGAGGAGCATCAGGTGAGTCAACACACCGAGTCCGCTGCCGGTCGGCGATTAGCGCGCGCCGTCCGCGACGTCGTCTTCGTCGACGGAGTCCGAACCCCCTTCGGCCGGGCAGGAGACAAGGGCATCTACGCCGGGATGCGCGCGGACGACCTCGTGGTCAAGTGCATCCGGGACCTCTTGCGCCGCAATCCTTCCCTTCCTGCCGAGCGCGTCGACGAGGTCGCCATCGCTGCCACCACCCAGACGGGCGACCAGGGGCTCACGATCGGCCGCACGGCCGCCCTCCTCGCGGGCCTTCCCCGCACGGTTCCCGGCTTCGCCATCGATCGCATGTGTGCCGGCGCCATGACGGCCGTCACCACGACGGCCTCGGGGATCGCCTTCGGCGCCTATGACGTCGTCATCGCCGGAGGCGTCGAGCACATGGGCAACCACCCGATGGGAGCGGACGCCGACCCGAATCCGCGCTTCATGTCGGAGCGCATCGTCGATCCGGCTGCCCTGAACATGGGCAATACGGCGGAGAACCTCCACGACCGCTTCCCGGAGATCACGAAGGAGCGCACGGACGCCTATGCCGTCCGCAGCCAGCAGAAGCTCGCCAGGGCGTACGAGGCGGGTCGGATCCAGCCCGATCTCGTGCCCGTCGCCGCCCGGAAGCCAGGCTCGGGGTGGACTCTGAACACCGTGGACGAGCCGCCGCGCCCCGGCACGACGGTCGACGACCTCGCGAGCCTCCGGACTCCCTTCCGCGCCCACGGACGTGTCACGGCCGGCAATGCCGCGGGCCTGAACGACGGTGCGACGGCAGCCCTGCTGGCGTCCGCCGACGCTGCCGAGGAGCTCGGCCTCCCGGTCCGCATGCGCCTCGTCGCCTACGCCTTCGCCGGCGTCGAGCCCGAGGTGATGGGCATCGGACCCGTCCCCGCGACCGAGAAGGCGCTCCGTCAGGCGGGGCTCGACATCTCCGATATCGGGCTGTTCGAGATCAACGAGGCCTTCGCCGTCCAGGTACTGAGCTTTCTCGACCACTTCGGCATCGATGACGAGGATCCGCGGGTCAACCGCTACGGTGGCGCCATCGCCGTTGGGCACCCCCTCGCCTCCTCCGGCGTCCGGCTCATGAATCAGCTGGCCCGCCAGTTCGAGGAGGATCCCTCGGTGCGCTACGGCATGACCACCATGTGCATCGGCCTCGGCATGGGTGCCACGGTCATTTGGGAGAACCCCCACCACGAGCACTACGGACAGGATGCAGCATGAGCTTCGAACGCTACGACGAACTGGCAGCGCTCGTCCCCACCGAGATCGTCAGCCACTCCTACGTCCAGGACGTGACCCTTGCGGAGGGCGCCGGCGTCCTGGCCCTCATCACGCTCGACAACGACCTCGACCACGCGAAGCCGACGACCCTCGGGCCGAACACGCTCATCGAGTTCGGGCGGACGCTCGAGGGCCTGAAGGACCGCGCCGCGCGAGGCGAGATCCAAGCGGTCGCTGTGACGGGCAAACCGTACTTCCTCGTCGCGGGAGCGGACCTCAGCACCGTCAAGAGCGTGAAGTCCGAGCACCTCGGCCGGCTCATGGCCGAGCTGGGCCATGAGGCCTACGACCTCCTCGCCGACATGGGGGTGCCGAGCTTCGCCTTCATCAACGGCGTGGCCCTGGGCGGCGGACTGGAGATCGCGCTGGCCGCGAACTACCGGACGGTGTCCTCGGGCGCCAGCGGGATCGGCCTGCCCGAGGCGTTCATCGGCCTCGTCCCGGGATGGGGCGGCGTCTACCGCCTCCCCCGCCTGATCGGCCCTGCCAATGCCGTCAAGGTCATGATCGAGAACCCGCTGAGCAACAACCGCAGCCTCGACGGCCGCGCGGCCTACGGCCTCGGCATCGCCGATGCGCTCTTCGAGCCCGCCGACTACCTCGAGCAGTCGCTCCTCTGGGTAGCGAGGGTCGTCAATGGCGGCGAGGCTGCAACGACGGTCACGCGCCGCCGGGCCGAGCTGGCCCGGTACGACGACGCCGCATGGACGGGCGCCGTCGCCGCGGGTCGGGCGTTCGTCGAGACGAAGACCAGCAATGCCGCACCGGCGCCGTCGCGCGTGCTGGACCTGCTCGAGGCCGGCCTGACGCTGACCCGGAAGGAGTCGGCAGCTGCCGAGTGCACAGCCCTGGCCGAACTCATGCAGACGCCCGAGTTCCACGCGACGGTCTACGCCTTCCTCGACCTCGTCCAGAAGCGGGGCAAGCGCCCCGCCGGTGCACCTGACAGGAAGCTTGCGCGGCCCGTCTCGAAAGTCGGTGTCGTCGGCGCCGGGCTCATGGCAAGCCAGCTCGCGCTCCTGTTCGCACGCCAGCTGAAAGTACCCGTGGTGCTCACGGACATCGATCAGGCCCGGGTGGACAAGGGCGTGGCCTACGTCCATGCCGAGATCGACAAGATGCTTGACCGGAAGCGCCTGTCCCAGGATGCAGCCAACCGCGTCAGGGCACTCGTGACCGGTTCTGTCTCCAAGGATGTCTTCGCCGACGCCGACTTCGTGATCGAGGCCGTCTTCGAGGAGATGTCCGTCAAGAAGCAGGTGTTCGCCGAGGTGGAGGCCGTGGTTTCCCCCGACTGCATCCTCGCCACGAACACGTCGTCGCTGTCCGTCGCCGAGATGGCCGCGGACCTGCGGAATCCCGAGCGTGTGGTCGGCTTCCACTTCTTCAATCCGGTTGCGGCCATGCCGCTGCTCGAGGTGGTACGAGCCCCGAAGACCGACGACGCCGTCCTTGCCACGGCCTTCGTCCTCGCCAAGGGCCTGAAGAAGAACGCCGTGCTGGTGCAGGATGCACCGGCTTTCGTGGTCAACCGCATCCTCGGACGCATGTTCGGTGAGATCACCGCCGTCTTCGATGAAGGCACCGACGCCACCACGGCGGACAACGCGCTGCGCCCCATGGGTCTCCCGATGACGCCGTTCACCCTGCTGGCTCTCGTGGGACTGCCCGTGGGGCAGCACGTCCAGGAATCGCTGCATGCGGCGTTCGGGGACCGGTTCCACGTGTCGGCGAACCAGCAGAAGCTGATCGACGCGGGAGTGAAGGGCCTGTGGCAGAAGCAGGACGACGGCTCCTACTCCGTTCCCGACGCCACACTGGCCCTCATGGAGCGGGGTGGTTCGCCATCCTCCACGGACGAGGTGCTGCGCCGGACACAGGATGCCCTGGCGGACGAGATCGGGCGCATGCTCGACGAAGGGGTCGTCGCCGCTCCGGAGGACATCGACCTCTGCATGATCATGGGTGCCGGGTGGCCCATGCATCTCGGCGGCATCACGCCGTACCTGGACCGCGTGGGCGCCTCGGAGCGTGTCCGCGGGACGACCTTCCACCAGGGCTGACTCCGGCCGGCTCGACCGCTGCTGCTGCTGCTGGGAGGGGTCCTCCCCCGTGATCGGGTGGGGGACCCTTCTGATCGGGAGCGCTAGGTCGTCGTGGCTCTGGCGCGTCGCTGCAGTTCCCGATACACGGTGGTCCGAGAAACCCCGAGCAGTTCAGCGATCTCGCCCTGGGTGTGCTCTCCGGCGTCGTACAGATGCAGCAGGTGCTTGCGCTGGCTGGCGGAGAGTTTGGGTTGCTTGCCGCGAAGCCGTCCGTTGGCTTTCGCGATGGCCATCCCCTCCCTCGTCCTCATACGGATCAGGTCCGATTCGAACTCTGCGACCATGCCGAGAACGTTGAACAATAGGCGGCCTATCGGATCCGTGGGGTCATGGATGCTGCCGCCCAGATTGAGGGCCACACCTTTCCGCGTGAGCTCGTCGACGATATCCCGTGCATCGGACAATGAACGGGCGAGGCGATCCAGTTTGGTCACCACCAGGGTGTCGCCCTTCCGGCAGGATGCCAGTGCTTCGCGCAGTCCCTGACGGGTTCGGTTCGCGCCGGTGAAGCCGTGGTCCACATGGATGTTCTCAGCCTCGACCCCGAACGCCAGCAGAGCATTCCGCTGGGCGGTGAGGTCCTGCCCCTTCGTGGAGACGCGTGCGTATCCAATCTTCACGGGATCAGTGTTGCAGATAGCGCAGCTTTGCGGGCGTTTTCAGAGTATGGGTCTTACGCTCTTCGCGCCCCGGCAGGGTGAGCGAGGGCGTTGCCGTGGCCCGCACTACTTCCCAAAGTCGTCTGCGCGGGCGCAGAGCGACCGGCTAACGGGCACTCTCGACCGGCCTCTCATGACACGCCCCAGGTTCTCGGCTAGCAATCGAAGGACCTTCACCACAGGTATTGGCGTAAGACCTAGATGAGGACGACGGGCATCAGGCTGATGTTGTCGCGCATGGCAACGACGCCTCCGCGCATGGTGCCAACGGTACTATCGGTCCTAGTTGGAGCAGCCTAGCTCTGGAACGTAAGGGGAGCGATTTCCGTGAAGCTCATCACCGCAAACTTGCGACGGTACAGAAGTATCGAAGACGGCAGCGAGTTCACCGTAGAACCCGATGTCACCTGCCTCGTTGGAAAAAATGAGTCCGGTAAAACTGCAGTACTTCAAGGTCTATATAAGTCCTACCCTGTAGATAAATCGAAATTTGACGAAGGACTGGACTATCCGAGCCGCCTAACTCGGGAACGGAAGGAAGAAGGTAAGCTCCGAGTCGCGGAGCTTACCTATGAGCTTGACGATTCTGAGGCAGCGAAGGTTGAAGCGCGGTTTGGTCATGGAGTTCTCAAAAGCAAAATTATTAAGATGACTACCGGCTACCGGTACGAGGGTGTTTCAACGTGGGATGTACAAATTGATCAAGCTGTAGCCGTAGAACATCTACGCGAGGGGCTCGATCTTCCTCAGGCGACGCAACAGCTGGCCAATCAGGCCACGACCGTTCCCGCGCTGACACAGATACTTGAAGGCATGGAGGCTCCAACAGCTGCTGTTACGCAAGTTCTTACAGTGGTCGAAGGCTGGCGTAACAACGACCTGCAGCTCGCTGTGATTGATTCACTAGCAGCAGATCGACCCAGATTTGTGTACTTCGGCGATTACGACTCGATGCCTGGTAAAGTTTCCATTCCCTATCTCATAGCCGCCCGAACAAAAGGAACTCTGACCCGAGGTGAGGAGGCAGTACTGGCGCTCCTCAGCATGGCCGGGGTGGACCTAGAAGATTTTCAGGAACCCGAATCGCATGAACACCTTATACGGGATCTGGAAAATGCTTCCAACAGCATCAGTAGCGAGGTGTTTGAGTACTGGACACAGAACAAGAACCTATCCGTTCGGCTCGACATCATCGGAACACCCGAACCAGGAGCTGCAGCCCCCTTCAACCAAGCACCGCTGCTGCAAATTCGGGTCGTGAATCAACGCCACAATGTCAGCGTTCCCTTCGATGAGCGGTCACGTGGCTTCGTTTGGTTCTTCTCCTTCCTCGCCTACTTCACTCACCTCGAAGAGGACTCCAAGCAGCAACTAATCTTACTCTTGGATGAACCCGGCCTGAATCTGCACGCGACAGCGCAAGCTGATCTGCTTCGCTTTATTGACGAACGACTCGCCCCTAGCCATCAAGTACTCTTCTCCACTCATTCCCCATTCATGATCAACGCTCACAAGTTCGGTCGGGTTCGGACTGTGGTCGACGATGAACAGAAGGGAACAATTGTGTCTGCTGACGTACTACGCGCTGACGCCGAGACAGCATTTCCCTTGCACGCGACTCTGGGTATCGAACTAAGTCAAACACTATTTGTCGGGCCAAACGTTCTACTTGTTGAAGGCCCCGGAGACCTTCTCTACCTTGAAGTACTCTCCGAAACACTGAAATCGTTGAATCGGGAAGGCCTTAATGAGAAGTTGGTCATTACTCCTGCTGGGGGAATCGCAAAGCTTCCAGCGTTCATTGGACTTCTAGGATCAAATGGACTCAACACAATTGCATTAGTTGATACATCTAGTAATGACGTGGCAGCGGTCAAGCGTCTAAGAGAAGCTGGCCGTCTTGGCGGCGGCGGAATAGTTGAAATTGGCACCGTCTTAGGTAAGGCCGATGCTGACATTGAAGATGTCTTCGAGCCAAGTTTCTACGTCGAACTGATCAATGATGCATATCAAGGATTGCTAAGCGGTAAAAAGCTCACCGTGAAGGAACTGCCCGACGACCCACGACTGGTTCGACGGGTAGAACGTGCTTTCGAAACCCGAGGAATTAACCATGGTCGCATAAATCACTTTTCGCCTGCTGCTGCTCTCAACCGGAGGCAGAGTCATTATGTGCCAAAAATCAACGAAAAGACGTTGGACCGGGCCGAGCAGCTTTTCGCCTCGATTAACGTACTCGTACCTCGAAGCTGAAGAGGACAGCGGTGTCCTGCAGGGTCATCCCCCAGCGAGATGGTCGTGCAGAAGCATTTACTATCTGGTGTCGTTAGAGCTTGTTCAGGCGTCGCAGAGCGAGTGACCGTGCCTCGGTGAACCCCAAGGACCGGTAGAGATGCGCGGCATCGGGTGTCGCATGGAGATCCACGACCTCGGCATTCATCTCATCCAGCCATGACAATCCGGCGCTAACCACTGCACGGGCCAAGCCGCGTCCGCGCTGCTCTGGTTCCACGAAGACAGAGGACATCGACCTACTGGTGCCTCGAGGAAACCCCGGCCCGGGCAACCGATCCTCGAGCGTCACCACCGCACAGGCCGACAATCTGCCGTGCTGGTGATTGCCGTTGATATCGGGCTTCTCATCGATGACGAAAGCGGCCAGCGTGCCTTGGGCAATACGCGAAGCGATCGCCTCCTGCGCAGCTGGGTACCACGAGGTGTCATCGACGTCCTGTGCACGGCCGGCTGCGCCTGCTTCTGCCATCGCAAGAAACATCGCATGCCGCAGTCTTACCAACTCGGGCGCGTCCTCTGGCCGCGCTTTCCTTACCAGTACGGAAATCGTCATGCAGACCATTGTGCAGGACCGCTAAGTTCCACCGAACGCCCGAACGCCCGAACGCCCGAACGCCCGAACGCCCGAACGACGTTCGGTGGAGGATCCGATGGGTTCGTAGAGTTCCTTTGCTCCTGGGGAAATGCCTTTTCCCAATGCGCAGGCTCAACGTGAGGTTTTGGCTGCGAGTCTCGCAATGAAGTCTTCTTGCGCAGGAGTTTCAATGGCAGCGGGACGATATTTACTGCGCACGTAGTCGACTGCCAGGTGCGGTGGTAGCCCATCAAGTATTGCCAGGCATGCCAAAGCGGTGCCGGTTCGGCCATGCCCTCCCCAATATGCAACTTCGACCCGTTCGGTGGGGGCGCGTCGCCAGGCTTCCCGAAGTGCGCTGCACGCATCGTCGGGATCAGTAGGTAGCCCGAAATCCGGCCAATCCACCCACCGCGCGGGCCATGAAAGTTTCGGTGGTTCATCGAGTAGGTAAACCCCGAAGTCCGGCGCCTCACCATTCGGGGGTGCCTCGCCGAGCCCACGCCCACGCACGATCCGCCCCGATGGGAGGCTCAGCAGCCCTGTTGTTATGGCTGAGTTCCAGCTACTCACAGCACCTCACCTAAGCCGTTGTTGTTGAACTATTCGAGAAAGGTACCCACCGCTCAGAACATCAACAAAATGCTCCGAACCGCATGAGCCGAGTCTGCCATCACACCCGGATCGAGGTGAAGCATCCGGGCAGCCCTATGACTCCAGGGTGCTCAGGAGCGTCGAGGAACAGCGCTTCAGGTACTGGTGCTGCAACTACAGCGCACGGTTCAGGATCCCCTTGGGAGTCCGTCACGGATAATCAGCGGATGGCAGTATGCCGGGTCGCAGTAAGCCGATTATCTGAAGTCTTCCCTTGACATCGTGTCCAAGAAATCTCACCCTGAAGTAATGACTTCAGATATGGGCGCGACCCCTTCAACATCAGGGACGATTGCGGGGCCGCGGAAGATCACCAGCCGCGACGCTCTTACGGCATTGGCGGTCCCCGCCCGCTTCGCGATTCTCGACCATCTCCTGGCAGTGGGTCCGGCGACCGCGAGCCAGTGCGCGAAGGTCGTGGGAGAGACGCCCTCGAACTGCTCCTATCACCTGCGCGCCCTGGCGAAGGTGGGTCTCGTCGAGCGAGCGGACGCGTCGGCGACCGATGGACGTGACCGCCCCTGGCGGGCAACAGCCGCAGGTTTCGATTTCTCAGGTGATGGAACCCAGGCCGGTGAGATCGCCGGCAGCGCGCTGGAGGCCGCTGCGACCCGCACCGCGAACGACGCGTTCGATCGCTATCTCGCGCACCGCAGCGGGGTTCCACAGTACTGGCGGGACGCCGCGGGAACCCAGCTTTACCGTCTCGAGATCACCGCCGAGGAACTGACCGGCTTGGCGGCATCCATCGATGATCTTCTGCGACCCTACATACGCAGCAACCGATCCGAGCTGCCGCAGGATACTCAGTCGGTCCACCTTCAGGTACGATCCTTCCCGGACACTCCGGGCAAGGACGCTCCCTAACCGTGCTGCGCCTCCTCCGCGATCGGCGTATCGCCGGGCTGGCAGCAGCAGGATTCCTGGCCGAGGTCGGCGACTGGATGCTCCTGATAGCACTCCCCCTCCATGTCCTGGCCCTCACGGGATCTCCGCTGATCACCGCCACCGTCTTCGTCCTCGGGCTCGCACCAACCGTCGTCGCAGGACCCCTCGCCGGAGTGCTCATCGACCGCAGCGAACCGTGGAAGATCATGGCGATCGTCGCCGGGCTCCAGGTTCTCTGTCTCACGCCACTTCTCGCCGTCGACGACGCCTCCGACCTGTGGATCCTCTACACCGTGGTGGTCGTGGAATCCGTCCTCGGCACGATCATCGAACCCTGCCGGGCCACGACCGCTGCAGCGAGCGTGCCCGCGAACCGGCTGGCTGAGGTCAACCAGCTAATGGGTGTCCTCTCGAGCATGGCGCGCCTCCTCGGCAGCCCCCTCGGCGGACTGATCCTCGCCTCCGGCGGCTTCGACGCCATCGTCTACGCGAACGCAGGCACCTTCCTCGCAGCCGCCGTCGTCTTCTCGATTGGCGCCCGGACACGGCGCGCAGCACCAATTGGCACCCGTCCTCCCGGGGCGACCAGCCCGTGGACCGACCTCGTCGAGGGCCTCGGCATCACGGCCAGAACCCCCGCCCTTCGGCAGGTCATGGCGATCACCGCTGTCATCGCCCTGGCACAAGGCGCCTTCGTCCTGCTCTTCGTTCTCTTCGTGACACGCGAACTCCGAGGAACCGAAACGGACGTCGGCCTGCTGCGCGGCGTGCAAGCCATAGGGGCGCTCCTAGGAGGTGTACTCCTCGGACTGATCATCCACCGCATCCCGCCGCGACAGCTCATCTCGGGATCCCTCGCAGTGTTCGGTGCCCTCTCGCTGGCGATCTGGAACCTGCCCGCCCTCACCACCAGCATGCCCCTCTACATCGGCCTCTTCATCCTCGTCGGCGCCCCCGGGGTGACCCTCATGACCGGCATGCTCACAGTCCTCCAAACCAGCTGCACTCCAAGCGCACGAGGGCGCGTCCTCAGCACCTACTTCGCCCTCTACGGGGCAATGCAAGCCCTCGGCACACTCATTGCGGGTTTCCTAGGAACCGGTACAGGACTCACCATCGGCCTACAAATACAAGGCACCCTCTACTTCGCCGCGGCCCTCATGGCCCTCCGCCTCAGGACACCACCAGCGTCACCGGGCGTTCCTCTCCGCTAAGGGATCGGTGTACGAACAGGGCGTAGCTGACACACTGAACAGCGACAGCCGTCAGATAGCTCCTTCACGAACGGAACCGCCCGCATGAAGAACTGGAAAGCGCCGAGTAAGATCCTTCTCCTGTTCGGAGTGTGCCTAGTTGCGTTTCTCGTGCTGCGACTCTTCGTACCGTCCGAGTATGCGTTGCTGGTTTTAGGTATCCCCGGAGCCATCTTCGTCAGTTACATGGCGAACCTGGGAGTGAATATGGTCCGCAACCCACCCCCGCCACCAGGGAAATTCGACGATGTAGGCAACGCTGACCCGCAGTAGCCCTCCGGGTGGAGCAGTCCCGCTGGCCGATCCTTCAGCGACCGTCAGGATCGGAGTAGGCAGTGGCTTGCCACTGCCTACTCCTGAATTTCGAGAGACTGCTAGGCGATGACCAACCAATTTGGGAGCTCGATGCCATGACTGATCGCAACCACCTCAAGAAGCCAAGGGTCGGGCTGAGTCAAATCTTGCTGGTGGCGATGGCTCCGATGATGGTTGTAATTGCCATCCCCTTGAATGTGTTTCTCGGTCGAGCAGTCGCTCTCACTATTGTCGCGATCGCGGTGTGCCTGATCATCGTGACGGTTCTACTGCTCAGTCGAGCCGAGAGGAAAAAGGCGGGTTTGCGTGACTAGGGCGCACGCATCCTAAATAGTAGTGAGCTGCCCGTACAGGGACCCCCGCTCCAGGTGCTAGCTTCACCATATGACCGCTCTAGCGAAAGCAATGTGAAGCGCGTGGGCGCTGGTTTCGTAATGATCTTGCTCGCGGTAGCTGCATTCCGAGGAAGGAAGGTCATCGGGCGCTTCCAGGCGAACGTGCTGCTCCAGGCCTTCGACATCGGCGAGGACCGTCAGTCCGAGATCGCAGCTGGCCTGGCCACAGTTTGGGTGGCTGTGTCGGTGATGCTCGTCGCAGGCGGGCTCGTGATCATCTCGGCTGATCTTCTAACTCGATGACACTCAACACTCGATAAGCCCGGAACGCACCGCATAGGTTCGCGGGAGGATCGATGACTGAGTCTGTTGGGTTTGTCGTCTGACGCTGATCACCCGCAGCCAATCACTTGTGGTTCGCTGTCGTAGTGACTGAACCGATTCGAACTACGCCTCTGCACCCAGCGCGTCGGCGCTTGATCATCGCTGCGGTGGTCTGGGTACTGCTCATCCGGACCGGTATCGTCATCGTCGCGGATGCGCTCGAGATCTCCGATAATTGACGCACAATCGTCAGCCTGGGGTTGTTCCTGGCCATCTTCGTCCCAATGTCCCTCGCCGCAGTGAAAGAGCTCAACGACCTTCGCCGCAGCGGAGACGAACCGCTCCCTCAGATCCCTACCCGGGGTTCTCTCATCGTCTCCGGTGTCTTCACGGTCGCGTTCTGGGGCTTGGCGATATGGGTCATTGCGTCGGGCGGCAGCTTCGTCGTGCCCTTGCTACCGATCGTTCTCACCCTCTCGCTCTTTGTGAGTATCCGCAGATACCACCGCGCGGGAGAACCGGCCCAGCCCAATCCAGCAACCTCTCCGGACTGATGTTGTCGACAATGAGCTAACGCCCGCCTGACGATGGTCCTACCCGTCGGATTCCTGCCCGCGCCAGTGTGTACAAACGAGCAGCTACTAGTCACGGTCAGCGGCGGCGGCGGGACGAGCTCGGGATCTGCGTCTGCTCTGATACAAACTCCACAAGGCTGCGAGCAGTAGGCCTACAGCAAAAACAAGAAGGATGACGTCCATGAAGGGTGGAAGTGGTCCTCTGTCTTCCGTCACCGCGACCACGGCTATGTAGACAAAACCTACCGCCAGTACCAGTTGGAAGATTAGAAAGCCCATTGCCGGACGGAGGCGCGATGAGTTCGTAGGCATTTCTTTGACTGTAGATGGAGTCGTAGGACGCCCGCTACACAGCGAGCGTCGCGTCATCGGGCCCGTGAAGGATCACGCTGCCGAACGGTGGTGGATCCCTCAGCGACCGGAGTGCGAGTCGTTCGCCTGCCCTCACTGGTCGTATCCGCCTGGGCAAGCGAGCTACGCGTTGATAACGATCCACGGGGTACTCCAGGGCCTTCGGGCTGGGTTGGTAGCGTCGAGTAGATGGACAACGCATATCGCCAGGACGTAGATTCTTCGCCCGAGCAGAGCACGAAGGACAAGACTGTCGTCGCAGCCTTGGTACTTGTAGGGATTGCGACTCTTATCGGTGCGTTCGAGGAAGCCAGTCGCTGGTCCGATATGGCGCCTGCATGGTGGGTTCAGAGGTACGCGTTACCACTCCTGGCTCCGGCTATCACCCTCGCCCTATGGGCCTACACCTCGCGCTTGGAGCGACGTGCGGGCATCAACCTGGTCCGCGGCCAGTTGGTTCTGCTCATCGGCCTGAGCTTTGTGGCAGCCCTTCCAAGCATCTCCGCCGGACACTCCTTCAGTCTCTTCTATGGAGTGCTGCTACTCCTACTCGCGACGAAAATCTCCGATCAGCGACTCGTGATCGGCGGCGTAATCGCGACGGTCGCGTGGCTTTCCCTGGCGTTGGGCATCATCTACACCGGGTATTCGCTCCTGCTGCTCATCACCGGAGGACTCATCCTCGGGTGTGTTTTCGTGCCCAAGAACCTGCGGAGCACGCCGCAATCTCGTAGGTAAGCAAGCCCACGGTGAGGGCCCTCCGACACCCTGAAGCGTCCCGCTAACGGATCCTTGAGCGGACACGCGAGACCTCGAGTAAAGACGAGAGTCTGCGCTGTGTTTCGATGGACCATGACCACGATTGAGGTAGTGAAGGCTCAGGATCTAGCACTGAGCGACGTTCTCGCGCTCTACAACGCGGTGGAGTGGCTTGCTTACACCAAAGATCCGGACACTCTCCAAAAAGCACTCGAAGGATCATCGACACTGGTGGCTGCTCGCGACGGTCAGATGCTTGTCGGCCTGGCCCGCGTAATCTCCGACGGTGCTTCGATCTGCTATCTCCAGGACATCCTCGTCCGGCCATCACACCACAGGACGGGCTTAGGTCGAGCTCTCGCAGAACGCGCCCTCGGACAGTACCCGCACGTGCGGCAGAAGGTTCTCATCACTGATGACGAGCCAAAGCAGAAGTCGTTCTACGAAGCCCTGGGCTACACGCAGACAGACGAGTTTGCTGGAGGATCCATTCGAGCTTTCGTGCGGTTTGACTGAAAGCTACGTACCGACAGGGATCCTTCATTCGTTCCTCCGACTGGTTCTCGCTGGCGGTTCATGCCGGGCTCAGTTTTTGCGTCCCGATGACGGAGAGTAGTTGGAGTTTGTCGTGGCTCTCGGTGCCGGGGGTTGCAGTGAAGACCAGCAGTGTCTGGGTCTGCTCGGGATCCAGCAGGCTCTGGCAGTACACGGTGAGCTCTCCCAGTTCGGGGTGGAGGAGGCGTTTGTGTTCGCTGTACCGCCATCCCACGGGGTGCTCCGCCCAGACCTGCGCGAACTCCGTGCTGGTGACTTGTAGGGCGTCGACGACGTCGACTGCACGAGATCTGGGTCCTTCTCGGGTAAGGACTTCCCGCAGCTGAGAGACGAGGACCCTCGAGTGTTGGGGATGTTCCTCGACCGGGTACAGGTTCCGCTCACTGTCGTCGGTGAACCATCGCTGAACGGGCCTACTTCACTAGGGACTTCGTGGCCGTTAGGGCGAGTTTTGGTTGACATCCTCACCGTTGGCGGTCGCCTTGCTCGTTTCGTGCTTAGCGCTCAGGGCTGATTCTATGAATGTACAGGTCAGGTCTGATCCAGCTACCTGAACGAAGCATCCCTCGCTCTGGAGGTGTAGGTATCTCCAGTCGCGCATCCAACCCTGCGGTTTGCGGGCGGGAGGTTCGGTTGCAGGAGCGATGACAGCGTTCGGGAACGTCTTGACGTGTCCGGCCGGAGAGCCTTGTTCATCCTCCACGCGAGCTTGAAAGCGGAATGAGCTGTTTTGTAACTCGCCAGCTCCAAACTCCCATAGGTCACGTAACGACCCGGAAGTGGAGCGTGGGAAACGGATGGCGCAGTCAAAGACTCCTCGTTCTAAGTCATTCGCGAGCCGGCGGGACCGCTCTGTTCTGATCGGCCGTGACAGTAAGTAGGTGCCGAAGGCCAAGAGGACCAGGACTATGACGATGCTCCCCCAAAAGGGGAGCCCAAGGGCCATGAGGATGTTGTTGAGAGTTACAGCCGGGACGACGGGAAAAACCAGCAGCCAGAATCCGATTTTCTCCCATCGACCACGCGCGGTCCGTTGGATGTCTTCCATTCCGCCAGACTAGCGAGGCGCACAAGTGGACCCCCCTGCGGACGGTCTGTCTAGTGCTATCAGGGCGGCGGCATGTGCGGGATGTGGGACAGTGATGCATGCCCCCTCGTCTGCGATTCCTACCAGGGATAATTGCACTGGTTCTGTCTTTTCTCTGCGGGTATCTATGGACGCAGGAAGACCGCTTACTTTCCTTCGTTGCAGCGCACCTATGCTCCGCCTTGCTGTGCGTAGGTGTCCCTGCAGCCTTCTTACTGGTCGGGAAAGCACTGGGATGCCGTCCCGATCTCCTCAAGCTCGGAGCCGTCCTACTCGCAATAGCTGCCATTCCCATGCTCACCGCTAATGGCATCTACCTTTTCTCGCTCCGCACAGCTGAGAATGCGGCCGCAGACATCGGCGGGATCGGCATCGCGTTGCTGGGCTGGGCAGCACTACTGGTCATGTCGGCAGCTTGCACGATCGGTCTCCCGCTCGCCAGGCCTATAAATGGCTCATCGTAAATAAGAGTGCAGTTGGGGTCTGAAGCCGCCTGATTCGAGGAGGCTGCGGGCGATGTAGTGGGTGAGGTTTCGGAAGCCGAGGGCTGATCCGCGGAGGTGCTCGAGCCGTCCGTTG
>NZ_VHIM01000011.1 GCF_006494655.1 Arthrobacter agilis
GTGAGACACGAGGACCTCCTGATCGAAAACCGGAACCTAGACAGCTCCACTCTCGATCGGAGGTCCTCCTCGCGTCCAGAACCTACGACGCGTCCTCACACATCAACCAACGTCCCTGGGCAGTACAGCTAGCGCACCGCTACGGCTATCTCGCCGGTGCCGACGGGCAGCTTGTCGTGGGGCAGCTGCGGCAGAGCCTCGACGGCTTCATCGCCTCGCGTTCGGGCGATGCGGGCCTCCACGAGGACAGCGGCAGCCACAACCACCTCCAGCGCTTGCGGGCGCTCTCCGACGCCGTGGTCGTGGGTGCCTCCACGGTCCTGGTCGAGGACTGCTCGTTGGCGGTCGAGGACGTGGCGGGAACCAGCCCCGTCCGCGTGGTGCTCGACGCCGGCGCGAAGGTCGGTGCCCGGGCGCGTGTCTTCGCGGACGACGGCGTCCCGACCCTGCTGGTCACGGCGCTGGACGCCTCGGTCCCGGAGGGCCTGCCCGCATCGGTGGAGGTCGTCCGGCTTCCGGCGGAGGAATTCGCCCCCCGCCGTGTCCTCGATCTCCTGCAGGCCAGGGGCCTCCGGAAGGTGCTGGTGGAGGGCGGCGGCAAGACCGTCTCCCGCTTCCTCGAGGCCGGCCTGCTCGACAGGCTCTACCTGACGACGGCGCCGGTGCTGATCGGCGACGGCGTGCCGGGCATCCGCTTCAGCGGTTCCGACATGCTGGCGGAGGCTCGGACCGCCCCGGTCCGCCGATTCGTCTTCGGTCAGGACATCTGCACGGAGTTCAATTTCGGCACGTGACGGGTGCGCACAGCGCGAAGGCACCGGCAGCGCACGCAGTGCACTGTCAGGCGGTGTGCGCAGCGCACCGGACGCCGGGAACGAGGGAGCCCCGCATCACTGCCGCCGTCGGCGGCTGCGATGCGGGGCTCGCTGGTCGGTCAGTGCACCCTGATCAGGAGTTCTCGTCGAGCCTCTTGCTCTTCCCCTGGAGCCGGTCGATGTGCTCCGAGGCCTCCGCCTTGTTGATGTCCGCGGGAATCTCCTCGCCGGCCTCGCGGGCGAGGGTATCCAGGTAGCTGCGCTGCGCTGCCGTCATCGGCTCGTCGCCGGTCACCCAATCGGAGGGATCCCGCTCGAATCCGCCCTCGGGCTCGGAGGTCGGGCTTCCCAGTGTGTCTGCCATGTGAGTTCCTCATCGTCGTGATCGGGCTGAGCCATCAGTCTACTTACTGTCACTGACACCCTTGTAGGGTGGGGCCATGATCACCGTCAGCGGGTCCATCAGCACCGTCCTCCCTCCGGAGCAGGCCTTCGCCTTCCTCTCCGAATTCGAGAACACGAGCACCTGGGACCCGGGAACGCCGGTGGTCGAGAAGCGGTCCGACGGTCCGGCGGCGATCGGCCACCGCTACCACGCGGAGGCGGACTTCCGCGGCAAGCGCCAGTCCATCGAGTACCAGATCAGGGAATTGCGGCCGGGCCACATCCAGTTGCGCGGGGAGAACAAGACCGTGATCGCCTTCGACTCCGTGGACGTGGCCCCTTCGACCTCCCTCCCGGGTGGAAGCGATGTGACCTACACGGCCGAGTTCGGCATCAAGGGGTTCCTGAAGCTCGCGCAGCCTTTCATGGGTCCAGCGTTCATGTCGTTGAGGGATCCGGCCCTCAACGGTCTGAAGGCGAAACTCGATTCCCTCGCTGGCCCGCCTGCGCAGAACTAGGCCGTACGGGTGCGTCGCAGGTGCTGTTCCGAGTGCGCCGCGAGAGGCATTCTCCCGCCACCGTAGCGCACGCCGCCGCGGGCCCTGCCGGCCAGCGCGAGCCAGCTGCAGGCGGCCCTCTCCACGAGCCATGCCGGAGCCCACAGCGCCGAGGTGGCGGGGAAGACGGCTGCGCCACCGTGGCGTCGTCGTCCTGTCTCGGCGAGCGTGACGACGACGAGCGCGAGCCCGGCCAGTTGCCGAGCGGTCGGGCGGAGGAGAAGAGCGGCGGGCAGCAGTCCGAGTTCGACGGCGAACCGTCGCGGCTGCGCGAAGCTGTCATAGGCCTGCCGCACGCGCTGCCGCGCGAAGTGCGCAGCGGAGCAGGGTCTGCGCCGGATGAAGAGATCGTCGGCCCGGATCTCGACGCCGCCCGCCGCCCGGACGGTGCGGATGAGTTCGAGGTTCTCGAACAGGGCCTGGGCGCTGTAGCCGCCGCTCGCCAGGAGGGTGCTGCGCCGCACAGCGAGCGTGCCGGGATAGTCGGAGACGAACGCCCTGTTGAGCAGTGTGCGTGCTGTGTCCCACCTGGCATGCCAGGGGAGCGGTGCGAAGTAGTTCTGCGGTCTCACGAGATCGGCCCCATCGAGGAGCTGCAGGAGCCGCGCCAGGTCATTGCGCGTGTACCGGACGTCGTCGTCGGCGATCACGAGGCGCTCGTGGCGTGCCAGGGCCACCCCCGTCATGACCCCCTGGACCTTCCCGTTGCCTCCCCGGCGGATGCGCTGCGGGTCCGGCCTGACGTGGCGGACGTCCTGGGGGAACGCGTGACCGTGAAGTTCGAAGAGAGCGGCGGGGGAGCCGTCCACCACGGTCACGTCCACGCACCGGCTCAGGTCGCTCAGATAGTGCGCGAGTTCCTCGAGCGGTCCGCCGTCCGTCCATCTGAGCGGCAGGATGTAGTCGGCCCGGTGCTCCATGACTGCTGCTGATCCTCCTGTGCAACGACTGCGCGGCGCGGAAACCCGCTTCCCTCCAAGTACTAAGGCTGCTTACGGTTGCTGGGCAAGGAATCCGCGGCCCCGATGAGCGCTGGACACGCCCGGCGATCGCGGACACGCAACCACACCAGGAGGAACAGTGAGCCAGCCAGCACAGCAGCAGGAGCCGCCCGGAACCACGGGTGCAATGGACCCGGCACCCGACCACGGTGAGCAGTCCTACCGCGGATCGGGGCGCCTCGCCGGCAAGAAGGCAGTCATCACCGGTGGCGACAGCGGCATCGGCAGGGCCGTCGCCATCGCCTACGCGAGAGAGGGCGCGGATGTGCTGATCAGCTACCTCGACGAGGACGAGGACGCCCGGGAGACCGCGCGCTGGGTCGAGGAAGCGGGGCGGACGGCTGTCCTGTTCCCCGGGGACCTCGCCGATCCGGCGACGTGCAGGGCCGTGGTCGACAAGGCCGTGGAGGAGTTCGGGCGCGTCGACGTGCTCGTCAGCAACGCAGCGTTCCAGATGACGCACGAGACGATCGAGGAGATTCCGGACGAGGAGTGGGACCGCACCCTGGCGATCAACCTCAGCGCGTTCTTCCACCTTACGAAGGCCGCGCTTCCCCACATGGCACCCGGCTCGTCCATCATCGGGTCGAGCTCCGTCAACTCGGACAACCCGGTGCCCACCCTCATGCCCTACTCGGCCACGAAGGCGGGGATCGCGATCATGACGGCGGCGATGGCGCAGTTGCTCGCCGAGCGGGGCATCCGTGCGAATTCGGTGGCACCCGGCCCCATCTGGACGCCGCTGATTCCGGCCACCCTGCCCGAGGAGCAGGTCGAGAGCTTCGGGCAGCAGGTACCCCTGGGGCGCCCGGGCCAGCCTGCCGAGCTCGCGCCGGTCTACGTGATGCTCGCCTCGGACGAGGCGAGTTACGTCTCCGGAGCACGCATCGCTGTGACGGGCGGGAAACCGATCCTCTGAGCGGCCGGCACACCGGACCCATCCGCGGTGGTGACGGGCACGAATGATCTCCGGCATCCCCTCCACGGGCGCATAACAGTGGTCGTCCGTGGAGGGACTGCCGTACCCGGCCCCGGGTCAGCCCTCGAACATCGGCAGGCTCACGCCCGCCACAGCCGGCTCGACGGCGAACAGGGCACCTGCCGCCGGCTCTGAGCCCGCCGGGATGTTCTCCTGCGTGGTCGTGATGAACAGCGTGCGCAGGTCGGGTCCGCCGAACGCGCAGGCGGTGACGTTGGTGACCGGGAGCCGTACGAGCTCGCTCAGCGTCCCGCCGGCGTCGTACCGGGCAAGCCCTCCACCCCCGTACAGTGCGGTCCAGATTCCCCCGTCGGCATCGATGGCCATGCCGTCGGGCATGCCGAGGGCCGGCTCGACGACGGCGAACGTCCGGCGGTCGGTGAACACACCGGCGTCGACGTCGTACCCCAGGGCATCGATCCGGCCCGTGGGGGTGTCGCTGTAGAACGCGGTGCCGCCGTCGGGCGAGAAGTGCAGGCCGTTGGACACCGTGACCCCGCGCAGGAGCGTGGAGACGGAGTGGTCGTGGTCCAGCGAGTACAGCGCGCCGGCACCGAATCCTCCCTCCCAGCCCATGGACCCGCAGAGGAACCGCCCGGCGGGATCGCAGCCGCCGTCGTTCATTCGCACCGCCGTGTCGCCGAACGCTTCGGGTCCCTGCTCGAGGGTCGAGAAGGATTCGTCGGCGAACACGAAGCCCCGTTCGACGCCGATCACATAGCCACCGGACGTCCGTCCGCGGACCACGCCTGCGAGCCGAGGGTGGACGTCGTGCCGGTCGAAAGAGCCGTCGTCATGCCGCACGAGGACGTCACCCTCTGTCATGTCCACGAGGAGGAGTTCGCCGCGGCGCGGGTCCCAGTAGGGGCCCTCGCCATGGAACGTGCAGACATCTGAGATTTGCTCGGCTTTCACGGTGCCTCCTGGCGGTAGCGGGTGGATCGGGTGCATGGGGCGGACGGGATGGCCGGCGCTGGCCTCAGCCGTCCGACGGGGCGGGGATCGCCTCGTCGAGGCCCACGCAGGCCCTGCCCTGGTCGACGCGCGAGACGGCGTCCCCCAGCTCGACGAGGACAGTGCTGGAGGCCACCTTCTCGGGGTCGAACAGCACCTCGACGGCGGGGTCCCGGCCGTAGGTGGTGGCCGTCCAGGCAGGGTCCCCCTCCTTCAGCACCCAGTCGACGCCGTTCACCGTGACGCAGGGATCGGTGGTGGGGCCCGGCACCGCGACCCCGCACCGCAGGACCACCTGAGAGGGATCCCCCCACGCGGAGGTCGCCTGGCTGTTCGTCTCCCGCTGCCCGTTCTCGGCGACGATCGGCGGAAGGGCGATCATGACGTCCGCGCAGGCGGCGTTCGCGGCGTCGGCGGCGGCGTCGACATCCACGACGGACGCGCAGCCCGACAGACTGGCCAGAGCGGTTGCCGACACTGCCAGGAGCGCCAGGGCACGGGGGAGGGCACGCATGATCCCACCCTAGTAGGTGGGCAGGCCCACCCGGGAGCGTTGCATCGGAGCGGCGGTCGAGTCCGTGAGCCGGCGACACGCCGCAGGTCCCCGCGCGGAGTGCAGGGCCGGCGCGGGGTGGGCGCCAGTAGGATTCGAGAGCCGCAGCCGAGCATTCGCCGCGGATCATCAGACGCTCCCGGCGCCCCTCAGGCGCGCGGGCGCGGGAAGCGAGCCGACGAACCATGACAGCGCAGTACCGCCCGTCCCTCAGGTGCGGGGGAGCCGCCCTCCTCGTCGTCGGGGCACTCCTCGCCCTCCCCGCCCCTGCGCTCGCCCTGGAGGTGGAGCCGATCCGCCCTGCGATCCTGGGCCAGCAGCAGCCTGAGATCATCGAACAGCCGCAGCCTGCCTCGACGTTCAACGAACCCGCTCCTCCGGTCCAGGACCCCACGGCCACCTCCGGGATCGACCCCGAGACGGGCTTCGCGATCAACGCCCGCACGGGCTTCCTGGTACACCCCGGCACGGGGTACCTGATCGAACCCGACACCGGCAACCTCCTGTTCGCGGACACCCTCATCTACACCAACGTCCGCTACGACTTCGCCACCGGAGAGGTGGTGCAGATCGCAGGGGAGGCCCCGGTCCCCACGCCGGGCGATGCGGAGCCGTCACCGTCGTCGTCGTCGTCGATTGCCGCCCCCGAGACCGCTGCGCCCTCGTCCGAGCCCACACCGGTGCTTCCGTCTGCCTCACCGTCGGCCACCGCCACCGCCACCGCCGAGGCGCCCGTCGGCGTGGAACCGGGCGCGACGGCGAGCGCGACCCCGAGTACGAGCCGCTCGGCGACGCCCTCCGCCGCAGCCACGACCGCTCCCGCCGTCGAGGAGGAGCGGACGTCGTCCCTGGTGCCGATCGCGTGGATCGCGGCCGGGCTGCTCGCCGTCGCCGCGGTCGTGGTGGTCCTCGTGGCCCGCCGACGCGGCGGACACCAGGCCTGACGCGGGGCGCTCCCTGACGCGACGGGACTGCCCGGTAAAGTGCAGGACGTGAAGAATCTCCTGGTGACCGGCGGGGCCGGCTTTATAGGGTCCAATTTCGTGCACTTCCTGATGGAGCACACGGACGTCTCCGTCACGGTGCTCGACAAGCTGACGTACGCGGGCAACCGCGCCTCCCTCGAGGGGCTGCCCGCCGACCGCTTCGAGCTGGTGGTGGGGGACATCGCCGACGCCGCCGTGGTCGATCCGCTGACCGCGCGGGCCGACGCCGTGGTGCACTACGCGGCGGAGTCCCACAACGACAACTCCCTGCACGATCCGCGGCCGTTCCTCGACACCAACATCATCGGGACGTACACCCTGCTCGAGGCGGCCCGCCGTCACGGTACGCGCTTCCACCACATCAGCACCGACGAGGTGTACGGCGACCTCGAACTCGACGATCCCGTCCGGTTCACCGAGAGCACGCCCTACAACCCGTCGAGCCCCTACTCCTCCACGAAGGCCGGCTCGGATCTCCTCGTACGCGCCTGGGTGCGCTCCTTCGGCGTCGAGGCGACCATCAGCAACTGCTCCAACAACTACGGTCCGTACCAGCACGTGGAGAAATTCATCCCGCGCCAGATCACCAACGTGATCGACGGCGTCCGGCCCAAGCTCTACGGTGAGGGACTCAACGTCCGCGACTGGATCCACGCCGACGATCACTCCTCGGCGGTGTGGACCATCCTGAACAGGGGTGAGATCGGCCAGACGTATCTGATCGGCGCCGACGGCGAACGGAACAACAAGGACGTCGTGGAGCTCATCCTGACGGAGATGGGCCAGGCTGCCGACGCGTACGACCACGTCGTGGACCGCGCGGGCCATGACCTCCGCTATGCGATCGACTCCACCAGGCTCCGCACGGAGCTCGGCTGGACCCCCGAGTTCTCCCACTTCGAGCAGGGCCTGCGCGACACCATCGCCTGGTACCGCGACAACGAGGCCTGGTGGCGGCCGCAGAAGGCCGTGACCGAGTCCAAGTACACCGACCTGGGGCAGTAGATCATGGCACCAACCTTCTCGAAGCCCCTCACCTCCCGCGAGACGCCCATCCCCGGCGTCGTCCTCTTCGATCTCCCGGTCCACGGCGACAACCGCGGCTGGTTCAAGGAGAACTGGCAGCGCGCCAGGATGACGGCGGCGGGCCTCGACGACTTCGGTCCCGTGCAGAACAACATCTCCTTCAACGAGACCGCCGGCACCACGCGCGGCATCCACGCCGAACCCTGGGACAAGTTCATCTCGGTGGCCACGGGCCGCGTCTTCGGCGCCTGGGTGGATCTGCGCGAGGGGCCCTCGTTCGGTGCGGTGTTCACGGCGGAGCTCGACGCCTCCACTGCCATCTTCATCCCCCGGGGGGTCGGCAACGCCTTCCAGACGCTCGAGGACGGCACGGCCTACACCTATCTCGTCAACGATCACTGGTCCGCCGACGCGCTGGACCAGTACGTGTTCCTCAATCTCGCCGACGAGACCGCCGCGATCGCATGGCCCATTCCGCTGGCCGAGGCGGAGCTGTCCGAGAAGGACCGCACGCACCCGCGGCTCGCCGACGTCACACCGCTCGCGCCGCGCAGGACCCTCGTGGTCGGGGCCGACGGGCAGCTGGGCAGGGCGCTCCGGGAAGCCCTCGCGGATCATGACTCCGTCGAATTCGCCGGACGGGCGGAACTGGACCTCCTGGGCGCGGACCTTGATGACGCGCGGCCCTGGTCCGCGTACGGGACCATCATCAACGCGGCGGCGTACACCGCCGTCGACGCCGCGGAGACCGTCGACGGCCGTGCGGCCGCGTGGGCTGTCAACGTCACCGCGGTCGCTGCCCTCGCCCGGGTGGCCAGCGCGCACCGCCTGACCCTCGTCCACATCTCGAGCGACTACGTCTTCGACGGGTCCGCGGAGGTGCACGGCGAGAACGAACCCTTCACCCCGCTCGGCGTGTACGGGCAGACCAAGGCCGCGGGTGACGCGATCGTGGCCACCGTGCCACGCCACTACATCCTGCGCACCAGCTGGGTCATCGGCGATGGTGCCAACTTCGTGCGGACCATGGCCGGTCTTGCAGGGCGGGGCATCTCGCCGAGCGTCGTCGACGACCAAACCGGGCGCCTCACCTTCACGGAGGATCTCGCGGCTGCCGTCCTCCACCTGCTCGACACCGGTTCCCCCTTCGGTACCTACAACGTGACGAACGACGGCGAACCGCAGAGTTGGGCGCAGATTGCGGGCGAGGTGTACGCCCTTGCCGGGCGGAGCCGCGGGGACGTCACGGGCGTCAGCACCGAGGAGTACTTCGCGGGCAAGGCCGCGGCTCCACGGCCGCTGCGCAGCACGCTGGAGCTCGCGAAGATCACGGCGACGGGCTTCACCCCGCCCGACGCCGCGGACCGGCTCCGCGCCTACGTGCGGGGCCTGTCTTCCTAGGACGTGGGATTCTGAGCGGTCGCACCAGCCCGACCACGTATCATGGACCGCGTTCTGGCTCAACCACCGCACGTCGACTGGGGATCACTGATGGCACTGCACGATATCGACGCGACCGAGACGCGGAGCCGTCAGCGCCACCCGGTGCGCACCACGTTGCTCGTCTTCGGAGCGCTCGTCGTCGTCGCAGCACTGGTCGCCGGTGGGTACATCTTCTCGCTGGCGCAGTCGTTCAACCAGAACTCGCAGACGATCGAAACGGCTTTCCCGGCGGAGGATTCCCGCCCGACCGTGGCGCCCGAAGCCGAAGGCGCCGTGAACATCCTGCTGCTCGGCAGCGACTCCCGGGCCACGCCGGAGGAGCTCGGCGACGTGGACGCCGCGGAACCGTCGGACAGCCGCTCGGACACCATGATGCTCATGCACATCCCGGCGGACCGCCAGGACATCCAGGTGATGTCGATCATGCGTGACACCTGGACGGACATCCCGGGCCACGGCGAGGCGAAGATCAACGCCGCCATGGCTCTCGGGGGAGTGCCCCTCGTGGTCGAGACCGTCGAGGGCCTGTTCGACACGCGCGTCGACCACGTGGCGAGCATCGATTTCGAGGGCTTCAAGGGCCTCACCGAAGCCCTGGGCGGGGTCGAGGTGAACAATCCTGTCGCCTTCCAGTCGCGGGGCAGCCAGGGGGAGAACTTCGACCAGGGACCCATCACCCTGGAGGGCGACTCGGCCCTCAAGTTCGTCCGCGAGCGTTATGCATTCAGTGACGGCGACTACCAGCGGGTGAAGAACCAGCAGCTCTTCGTCAAGGCCGTGATCAGCAAGGTGCTCACCGCCGGAACGCTCACCGATCCGCAAAAGGTCTACCAGGTAGTCAACCAGGTCTCGCCGTACGTCGCCGTCGATTCCACTCTCGACGCCTCATCCGTCGGCTCGCTCGCCCTCTCGCTGCGCAGCGTCCGTGGGAGTGACATGGAGTTCTTCACCCTGCCCAACCTGGGGACAGGGACATCTGCGGACGGCCAGTCGATCGTGGTCAAGGACGACGCCGCCATCGCCCAGGTCGCCGAAGCCCTCCAGAGCGACACATTGGGCGACTACCTGAGCTCGAACGCGGAGACCGGATCGTGAGGCACGAACGGGCTGCGCGGCGACTCCTGGGGTCCGCGCTGCTGGGATCCTCCATCCTCCTCGCGCCTCTCGCCGCGCCGGCGGTGGCGACGGTCGTCCCGCCGCAGCCGGTCGTCACTCCAAGCCCCGGCCCCGGTTCGTCGGCGACCCTGCCGCCGACCGAGCAGGATCCGCCAGAATCGCCACCGGCGCAGCAGCCACCTCCGGCCCCGCCCGCCCCACTTGTCCCGGAGCCTCCCGCACCGGAGCCACCCGCGCCCGCGCCACCAGCTCCGGACCCCACTCCGTCGCCCGAACCCTCGCCGCCGGAGGGGGCCGCGACCGGCGTCGATCCTGTCACCGGCTTCCAGATCGATCCGGCCACGGGCTGGCTCATCCACCCTCCCACCGGTTTCCTCATCGAGCCCGGAACGAACAACCTGGTCGTGGCGGGCTCCCTGGCTTACACCTCGTTCCGGTGGGATCCGGTGACCAACCTGGTGGAGGACATCCAGGACGAGGACGCCGACGAATCGCCAACACCGTCGCCGTCCTCAGCGTCGCCCTCAGCTGCCCCCTCGACGGCGCAGCCGACCCCCGAGAACACGGAGTCCACCCGGTCCGCCCGCCCCGTGGCGACGCCCACTGCAGCCGAAATGGGCGCACCGACAGCGAGCTCGGCCGACCTCGACCAGACCTCCAGCACGTCGCTCGGGACGCATCCGCTGACACGGGTCGTCGTCATCCTCTTCCTGCTGGGACTGGGGGTGCTGTACTACCGGCGCATGCGGTTCAACCGGGCCGCCAGATGACGGGCCCCGCACGGGGTAGGGCTAGGATGAGCGGGACAATCTGGTCTCGATCCGTGTCTGGGGGGTAACTCGCTTGCGTGTCATGCTTCTGACGCATTCCTACACGCCTGAACACAGCCCCCCGCAGCGCCGATGGACCCAACTCGTCCGTACCTTCCGGGCTGCGGGCTGGGAGATCGACGTGATCACGCCCGTGGCGCACGCCCCGCACGGCAGGAGGACGATGTCCCGGCGCCTCGCCGGCAGACCGTTCAGGTCGGATCGCGGACTTTCCGGAGAGAACATCCTGCGGGTGCCCTTCCTCTGGCATCGGACCACGCGGAGCGGCCGGCTCGTCAACCACCTGTTCTCCGCCGCCATGAGCATCCCTGCCGCGGCCCTCGCCCCCCGCCCGGACGTGGTGATCGTGACGGTACCGAGCCTCCCCATCCTTGGCGCCGGCTTCGTCGTCTCGCGCATGCTGCGACGACCGCTCGTCGTCGACATGCGCGATGCCTGGCCGGACATCGCGCGCGACGCCCGGATTGTCCGCGGTAACGCGAAGAGCCTCGCTGAACGAGCGATCATCGCCGTCCAGGACCGAGCGGATCTCGTGGTGACGGTCACCTACGGGTTCGCGCACACGCTCCGCGAACGTGGCCTGAAGAACGTGGCAACCGTGACCAACGGCATCGATATGGCCTCCATCAGGCCCATGAGCCCTCCCGCCGCACGGCAGGACCGGCTCGAGGTGCTCTACCTCGGGAATCACGGCGAGAGCCAGCGGCTCGATGTGCCCATCCGCGCCGCCGCCCTGGTCGGGGCGAAGATGCGGCTGACCCTCGTGGGCCACGGCGTGGAACGAAACGGACTCATGGCCCTGGCCCGCAAGCTCAAGGCGCCCGTCGAATTCCACGCACCGGTCCACGGTCCGCAGATCATGGACTACTACGAACGCGCGGACAGCTGCATTGTCACACTCCGGGACGACTGGAAGTCCTTCGACACCACCATTCCCTCCAAGACCTACGAGGTGCTCTCCGTGGGCCGCCACGTCACGGGCATCGTCAAGGGAGAGGCCCGCAGCATTCTCGAAGAAGCCGAGGCCGGGCATGTCGTACCGGCCGATGCCCGGGCCCTCGCGGACCTGTGGACCACTCTCGCCGAGAACCGCGAGCTGTTGCGGATCGGGGAGAAGGGCAAGATCTGGGTGCAGAACAACGCCGACATCCAGTCGCTGGGACGCACCTACATCGACCTCCTCGCCGAGGTGGCAGGACAACCGCGCCGGTGAGGATGCTCCGCCTGCTCGGCAACCTTCGGCTCGCGGCGTCGACGGCGTCGACACACCTCAGCGACGATCCCGTTCTGCTGGCCATCCAGATCAGTCGCAGACTGCCGTCCGGGCTTGTTCGGCGCCTGGCAGGCATGGTCGAAGCGTTGACCAGGCACCGGGGGAGCCACCTGCCGGTGGCCCGGGCGCTCTCGGCTCATCTGCTCGGGAGGACCGCCACCGTGGCCTCGATCCTCCGGAGTGCACCCGATGCCGGGATCGGCGCAGGCTCCGCGGGCCGGCTGGCTGACGTCGCCCTCGCGGCCGGCATGCTCCACGAGGCCGACGCCCTGCTGGCCCGTGCCGGTTCCAGTACAGCCACGGCCGGGCAGCGTGCTCGCCGGCGCTGGTACGACGGCGATATGACCGGAGCCGTCGGGGTGCTTCGGGAGGCCGGCCGGGATCGACATGCAGAGCGGCTTGCGGGGGAGGTGCGGGTCTATGAGGGCTGGACGCCGTCACTGCCCGATGTTCCGGGCTACGAGCCACTGGAGACGACGGTCCTGCATCTGCTGACCAATTCGCTGCCCCATACGGGGAGCGGCTATGCACAGCGCACGCATTCGCTCCTGAAGGCCCAGTTGGACGCCGGATGGACGGTCCATGCCGCGACCAGGATCGGCTACCCCGTCCAGGTGGGGAAGATCTTCGCCGACGATGTGGACGTGCTGGAGGGTGTCAGCTACCACCGGCTGCTCCCGGTCCCGATGGCGCGTGGATTCGAGCGTCGCCTGCAGCAGCAGGCCGAAGAGCTCCTCGAGCTCGCCCGCGAACTCAGACCAGGCGTCCTCCATGCCACAACACCGTTCGTCAACGGGATCGTGGTCGAGGAAGTGGCGCGTGCGCTGGGTATCCCCTGGGCCTACGAGGCCCGCGGGCAACTCGCGGACACCTGGGCCTCCACGCGTCCGGCATACGTGAAAACGAGCGAACGCTATAGGCTCTTCACTGATCGTGAAGCACAGGTGATGCGCAATGCCAGCCTCGTGGTGACGTTAGGTGAGGCTATGAAGCAGGGAATTGTGCGCAAGGGAGTTCCGGAGGAGAAGATCCTGCTGAGCCTGAACGCTGTGGGCGATGAGTACCTGGAAGAGCCTGTTGCCCCGGGAGACGCACGGCGCGGGCTCGGCCTGCCCGAGGACGGCGTCTTCGTCGGGACGGTCAGCAGCCTCGTCGACTACGAGGGTCTGCCGACGCTCCTCCGAGCCGTCGCACTCCTCGCGCCCACGCATCCGGAACTCCGCTGCCTCATCGTGGGGGACGGCGCCGCGGCCCCCGCCCTGAAGTCACTCACCCTCGAATTGGGTATCGCCTCGCGCGTGACGTTCACCGGTCGGGTGCCACGGCACCAGGCGCGGTCCTATCACCAGGCCCTCGACGTGTTCGTTGTTCCCCGCAGGGACCTGGATGTCACCAGTGCCGTTACTCCGCTCAAGCCCGTGGAGGCGATGGCGTGCTCCCGCCCCGTCGTCGCCAGTGACCTACCGGCGTTGCGCGAGATCGTGCAGGACGGCGTGACGGGGCTTCTCGTCGAGCCGGAGAAACCGACGGATCTTGCCGACGCGATCAGGCGCCTGGTGGATCATGCGTCGGTTCGGACCGAGTACGGTTCGAACGGGCGTGCGCAGGCGCTGGCAACGCGCGTCTGGTCGCGCAATGCGGCAGAGCTCTCCGGGGCCTACCGGCGCGCGGGAGGTACTTCCTGATGGCGCACGGCGCTGAGGACGGGACCACGGAATCAGCGGTTGCCGGTGTGAAGGTCGTACCCGTGTCCACCAGCGGTCTGCTCCGGATCGGTGCGCGGCCGGGGTTCCTCGAGTACCTGACGCAGATCTGGAACCATCGGGCCTTCATCTTCTACGACGCGCGCGCCAGGGTCAGCAGCGGCAACCGGAAGGATCGTCTGGGCAGCGCCTGGATGATTCTCAATCCGATCCTCAACGGCCTCACGTTCTACCTCATCTTCGGTCTGCTCCTCAATACCAGCCGGGGTATCGAGAACTTCATCGGCTACCTGATCATCGGGGTGTTCCTCTTCCAGATCAGCGCGCGAGCCATCACCAATGGGGCCCGCTCGGTGCAGTCGAACAAGGCGGTCATCCAGGCCTTCAACTTCCCGCGTGCAACCCTGCCGATCTCGGTGAACGTCCGTGAGATCCTCGCCTCGGTCCCGGTGCTCATCACGATGCTGGTGCTCATCCTGATCTTCCCGCCGGTGGAGGACATCACCTGGCGTTGGCTCCTGATTCTCCCGGCTCTCTTCCTCCAGGCGGTCTTCAACCTGGGTGTGGGGCTGATCCTGGCGCGGATGATCTCACGCATCAACGACATCACCCATCTCCTGAGTTTCGCGCTCCGCGTGTGGATGTACGCCTCGGCGGTGTTCTTCTCCTACGAGCGCTTCATCGACCACGAGGTGCTCCTGACCATCGTCCAACTCAATCCGCTGTTCAATGTGCTCGACATCGTCCGTGACTGTGTCCTCTATGCCACGCTCCCGTCCTGGGAGTCCTGGGCCATCCTCTCCGCATGGGCCTTCGGTGCCCTGGTTCTGGGCATGGTGTTCTTCTGTAAGGCGGAGGAATCCTATGTCCGCGAGTAGGGAGGACGCCGACGGCGCCGCCGGGGGCATAGGTCCCACGGTCGTCGTCAACAGGGTCAGCATGCGGTATCACGTTCCCTCGACGGAGGCGCACCAGGGGTTGCCCCGCGCCGGAGCAGGCGGGTTGGCCCGCAGGCTGCTCGGCCGGCCCCCGCTCGTCCCCGTCGACGCCCTGAACACTCTGTCCCTCGTGGCGGAACACGGCGAGTCGATCGGCATCGTCGGGCGCAACGGCTCGGGGAAGAGCACGCTCATGCGGCTCATCAGCGGGCAGAGCAACCCGACGCGGGGAGCCGTCTACGCCTCGAGTGTCCCCGTGATGCTCGGCGTCAACGCCGCCCTGGTGCCCGAGCTGTCGGGTGACCACAACGTCATCCTGGGCTGCCTCGCCATGGGGATGGCGAGGGCGGAGATCGACGACAAGTTCGCGTCCATCGTCGAACTGTCGGGGCTGGGTAAAGCCATCCACCTGCCCATGCGGTCATACTCCTCCGGTATGTCGTCCCGCCTGCGTTTCGCGATCGCCGCCAGCGTGGACCCGGAGATCCTCCTCATCGACGAGGCGCTCAACACGGGAGACGCCCAGTTCCGGGAGCGGAGCATGGAGCGGATGAACGAGCTGCGTGCAAAAGCGGGGTCGGTCTTCCTGGTCAGCCACAGCCTGGGGACGATCAAGGAGATGTGTACCCGGACGCTCTGGCTGGACGAGGGCGACCTCCTGATGGATGGAGACCCGGCCACGGTCACCAAGGCATACCTCGACTACACGCGGCACCTCACCAAGGGCAACGTCGACAGCGCTGCCACCATCCGGGATGAGGCAGTCAGCACGCTGGTCGTCACCGAGGTGGAACACCAGGGGCCGGGGCGCAGAAAACTATGAGCGGCCGCGCGGCAGCCTCCCTGACCCGGCTTCGACGCGGAGTCTGGCATCTGCGTCGGGGAGGGATGAAGCAACTGCGGGCGTGGAGCCTCAGGGAGCGGTCCGAGCGGCACCAGACCGGTCCAGGCGGGCTTCGAGGAGCCGAGGGAGCGTGGAGCGGTCGCGGACCGCGCCGGCACCTCTCGTTCGCCGCGGGGGCCTCCCTCGGGAGGCCCCCGCGTCGGGCGGAGCTCCGCGTGGGAGTCATCCTCGACGAGTTCTCGCTCGCCGCCTTCGACTACGAGTGGACCACCGTCCTCCTCGATCCTCGCCGCTGGCGGGAGCAGTGCGAGACCGAGCAGCTCGATTTCGTCTTCATCGAGTCCGCGTGGTCAGGGAACAGCCGTCTGTGGCGCGGCAAGATCGGCGGGCCCGCCGGCCCGTCCAGCGAGTTCAGGCACCTCATGGCCTGGTGCAGGGAGCAGGGCCTCCCTACGGCCTTCTGGAACAAGGAGGACCCGCCCCATTACGCGGACTTCCTGCAGGCAGCCACGCTCGCCGACTGGGTCTTCACCTCCGACGAGGGGCGCATCGGGTCCTACTGCAGAGATCTGGGCCACGAGCGCGTCGCGGTGCTGCCCTTCGCCGCTCAACCAGCCATCCACAACCCTGTGCGCCCCCTGCACGGGCGGCACTCGCGGGACATCGCGTTCGCCGGCATGTATTTCGCCCACAAGTACCCCGAGCGGCGGGAGCAGCTGCAGATGCTCCTGGGCGGCGCGATGGACGCGTCCCCGACCATGGAGCACGGGCTCGAGATCTTCTCGCGCCTGCTCGATGGCGGGGCGGAGTACCAGTTTCCCGCACCACTCGACAGCCGCGTGGTGGGCAGCCTCCGCTATGACCAGATGCTGACGGCGTACAAGGCGTACAAGGTGTTCCTCAACGTGAACTCCGTGGTCGATTCCCCGAGCATGTGCGCGCGGCGGATCTTCGAAATCTCGGCGTCCGGCACGCCGGTGGTTTCGGCGCCCAGTGCGGCCATCCCTGAATTCTTCCAGGCGGACGAAGTCCCTGTCGCTTCGACGCGTGCTGAGGCACGTCAGCTGGTCCGTGCCCTCGTCCGCAACTCCGAGCTGAACGACCGCACCGCTCACCTGGCGCAGCGGCGTATCTGGGCCGGCCACACCTACGCCCATCGTGCAGAACGCGTCGTCGCTGCAGTGGTCCCACACCGGAGCGAGCCCGTTCGTCGCCCCTCCGTCTCGGCCCTGGTGCCCACGATCCGTCGGGGACAGCTCGAACAGCTGTGCCGCACGATCGGGGGCCAGGTGGGTGTCCAGACCCAGCTGGTACTCCTCGCCCACGGCATCCCGCTGTCTGAGCAGGAGGTCCGGGCCGTGGGTCGGGCCCACGGGATCGACGACGTCGTCTTCCTCACCGAACCGTCCGCTACGACCCTCGGCGCGTGTCTCAACCGCTGCGCGGACGCTGCGGACGGCGAGGTGCTCGCAAAGATGGACGACGACGACCACTACGGCCCGCAGTACCTCAGCGACCAGTTGTTCGCGCTCGACTACTCGGGCGCCGACCTCGTCGGCAAACAGGCCCACTACATGCACCTCACGACGTCCGACGCCGTGATCCTGCGCTCGGGGGAGCGGGAGCACCGATTCACCGACTTCGTCATGGGCCCCACCATCGTTGCGCGTGCAGAACTCATGGCGAGCAACCCCTTTCCCGACCTCCGCCGCGGTGAGGACACAGCATTCCTGAGGACCGTGGCGGCGAGCGGTGGGAGTGTCTACTCGTCCGACCGGTTCAACTACGTCCAGGTGCGCAGTGCAACCGGGCACACCTGGCAGATCGGCGATGCCGAGCTCCTTGCAGCAGGCGATCTCAAATTCTACGGAAGGCCATATGAGCACGTTGATATCTGAGCGGACATCCGACACAGCGGGTCGAGCCGACGTCGTCGTCGTCGGCCTCGGTTACATCGGTCTGCCGACCGCTGCGATCCTCGCCACCACGGGCATGTCGGTGATCGGCGTGGACGTCAACCAGGACACCGTCGACGCCGTCAACAACGGGCTCGTTCCTTTCGTGGAGCCCGACCTCGGCATCCATGTGGCGGGCGCCGTGAGCCAGGGCGCTCTCCGAGCCGCCACGAAGACACCCCGGGCTGGGGCCTACATCGTCGCCGTCCCGACGCCGTTCAAGGCCGACAAGAGCGCGGACCTGTCCTACGTTCGTGCTGCGGCGGAGGGGATAGCTCCCCAGCTCGAGGGCGGGGAACTGATCATTCTCGAATCCACGTCGCCACCCGGGACCACACAGCGTCTCGGCGACTACCTCCTGGAGCTGCGCCCCGATCTGAGCCTGGACGGCGCGGATGGCAGGCCTGTGGTCCACCTGGCGCACTGTCCGGAGCGCGTGCTGCCCGGTCGGATCATGATCGAGATCGTCACCAATGATCGGGTGGTGGGCGGCCTGACCCCGCGCGCGTCCGAGGCCGCCCGACACCTCTACCAGACTTTCTGCCAGGGTGAGATCCACATCACGGACGCGGCGACAGCCGAGATGAGCAAGCTGGTGGAGAACGCCTACCGGGACGTGAACATCGCCTTCGCCAATGAGCTGAGCGTCATCAGCGACACCCTGAGCATCGACGTCTGGGAACTCATCCGGCTCGCGAACCACCATCCACGCGTGAACATCCTCAGTCCGGGTCCGGGCGTGGGCGGCCACTGCATCGCCGTCGACCCGTGGTTCATCGTCGCGGCCGATCCGGAACATGCCACCCTCATCAGGACGGCCCGTGAGGTGAACGACAGCAAGCCAGGGCACGTGGTGGACAAGATCCTCGCTGCGATCGAGGGTATCGACGCTCCGGTCATTGCCTGTCTGGGCTTGGCCTTCAAGGCCAACATCGACGATATCCGGGAGTCGCCTGCAGTGGAGATCGTGCAGCGCCTGGCCGCGGCCGCACCCCATGCGCAACTCCTGGTGGCTACTCCGCTGCGGGACCGACGGAACCTTCCGTCGGTCGTTGCGGGTATCGCCAATGTGGAGTGGCGGGAGATGCAGGACGCCGTGGACGCATCGGACGTCGTGGCCCTGCTGGTCGACCACGATCGGTTCCGTGAGATTCCACAGGAGAGCCTTGCTGGAAAAGCCGTCGTCGACACACGAGGATTTTGGGGGAAGAAGCATGTTTGATGCAATCAACGAGGAACAGGACACCACTCGATTGCCAGAGGGACGGCATTTCGCAGTCACCTGGAGCCTGCCGACTGAATTCGCGGGCCGGACCAACGCGATGCTGCACAGGTCCCGTGCCTTCGCCGAGTACGGCGGGCGTCCCGTCGACATCCTTACATTCGACGACTTCCGTGACTATGCGGAAATCAGGACCCAGTTGTGCAGTGACGGCTTCCTCACGGAGGGCACCACAGTATTGAACCTGTGGGAGGATCTGCCGGTACTGGCCAAGGGTCTTGACCGCCCTGAGGAGAACCAGCTTTTCGATGGTTTCGCACCACTCGCATCATGGTCTGGGCCCGTCGCGGACCTGGACGGTCCCCATTCTCGCCGAGCACGGTACGCGATAGACGGAACACTGCTGCAGGTCGATCACTTCCGGACGGACGGGTCGCTGCTTCTCTCGGATCGACACGATGCCCGTCAGCATGGAGTCCACGGCGGACGGTCACTCGTTCTGTGCGACGACGACGGTCGGCCACTGCGGCAGTACGGCTCGTCCTGGGGGCTGTACCGCGAGTGGCTGGATTTTCTCGTCGGTGATTCGCCCGCTTGGTTCGTGGTCGACAACAAGAACACAGCGCGGTTCATGTCCACGTTCAAGCGTGATCACGCCGTCGTGCTTTATGTCGTGCACGAATCCCACCTGGTGTCGCATTCGGATGGTTTCGCATCGGAGCTGACACCGTCTGCCCGCGAAGTGTTTCCACACCTCGATCGTTTCGACGGCGCCGTGTTCCTGACCGAACATCAGGCCGCCGATGTGCACCGGCGCTATGCGGACGTGGGCAATTCATTCGTCATCGGAAACAGCCGTACCGTTGACACGAATATCGATCCCGGTAGTCCAAGGACGAGGGGCCGCGGAATCCAAGCTGCCACGCTGAGCCACCGCAAGCGGGTGGACCACTCAATTCGGGCGATTGAGCAGGTGCGCTCGTCGTCGGATCTTCCGGTGCAACTCGACGCCTTCGGGGAAGGCTCGCAGCGGGAGTCCCTAGAAGCACTCATTAGCGAGTTGGGTGTCGGTGACATCGTGCGACTGCGCGGACACAGCAAGGAGCTTCGCTCTGAATTCAGGGACGCGTCCTTTTCGCTTCTGACGAGCACATCCGAAGCCATGGCATTAGTACTTGTCGAGTCCATGGCGGCGGGGTGCATCCCGATCACGTATGACATCCCCTATGGTCCGGCGGCGGTCATCGACTCCGGCGTCAACGGTTTCATTGTCGAGCAGGGAGACATCTCACAGCTGGCGAAGTGCATCAGGCACTTCCTCGCACTTCCCGACGACGAGCAGCTAGCCCTCCGCATCGCCGCGACCAAGCGTGCGGCGGATTTCTCGGACGCCTCCATCGTTTCGAAGTGGGCGGAGGTGATGCAGGAAGTCCGGCAACGCAAGGATCGCGCGCGCCCGGCCTTCGATCTAGCAGTCACCTCGTCGGACTACTGTGTTCGCTCGGGAGGGCGTCTGCGGATTGAAGTGGTCGCGAAGGTGTCCTTCCCCGAGGGTCCGCTCCCGGCGAGCCCCACCTTTTTCTGCACGATGCGGGCGCGCCAACAGGAGGACTTTTTCCGGGTCGTTGCGAACGAGGTGGTGGCAACCGAAGGAGATCACTATCGACTTCATTTCGACTTCGACCCCGCAGCGACAGGATCGCTTCGCCCCAGCACAGTCGACTTCTGGCTAGAAGCCCGGTGCGCCGATACGCGCGTCACCACGAGGATGCCGCTGCAAGGGGATGCCGTGTCACTTCAGGTCTACCCCACGCGGCACGGCAGCATGAGCATGGTTCTGCGCTAGACGCCGAGCTGGACGTTCTTGAGAACCTACGACGAAATGGATCCGAACATCATGCTGCACGCCGGCACGGTCACCCATCAGCACGTCCTCCCCGAGGGCTATCACTGCGCGGTCACCTGGGGAATTCCGTTCGATTACGGCGGGATGACCAGTGCGATGCTCCGCCGGTCCAGAGCATTCGTCACCGAGGGCGGGCAGCACGTCGATGTGCTCACCTTTGATTTCCAGCCCGACTACCCTGACATCGCCTGTGAGCTGGAGGTGAACGGCGAATTGATTGCCGGCATGGAACTCCGCAATCTGTGGGACGAACTCCGTGACCTGCCAGACTCCGATCTGCGGAGGGCTTCGTCCGCTTCCCGCGTGAAGGGCGAGTTTCACCCGATTGATCCCGGTGCAGGCGAAACGGAAGTTTTCGCGGGGGAGAGGCGCCGCCGACTGCGGTACGAGACGACAGGCGCTGCTGTCCTCCAAATCGACTATCTGCGCGCGGATGGCTCAATTTTCGTATCTGACCGCCGGGATGTAACGGAGCGCGGAACAGAGGGAGGTCGTCTCGTCACGCTGTGCGACAGCGAGGGAACACCGTTAGCCTCCTGGAACCAGATGTGGCCCCTGTATCTCTTTTGGCTTGATGTAGTCGTCTCTGGTCGGGAAACCTTCATGATCGTAGACAGCAAATCGACAGCCAATTTCATCACCCGGTACCGCAGACCCAACGTCATCACGATGCACCTCGTGCACAACTCGCACATGGCCGCCGGGGAGCAACCTCCTCATGGGGAGCTGAGCCGCGTTCGCCGATACACGTTCGAGCGCCTATCCTCCTTCGACGCGGTGATATTCCTCACCGCCGCGCAGAAGAGGGACGTCGACGAGGTTCACAGCTCCGGTGCCCCGACCAGCGTCGTCCCGAACAGTACCGAACTGGTCGCATTCGATCCTGGACAGGAGCGGGACCCGGCGGTCGGCGTCATGCTTGCCAGCCTGAACGGACGGAAGCGCGTTCAGCACGCGATTAAGGCACTCGGTGCGGCTAGGGATTTGGGAGCCGATTGCAGTCTGACCGTCTTTGGCGACGGGCCTGACCGAAAGAAACTCGCGCAACTCGTCGAGGAATTGGTGTTGACTACATCAGTTCACTTGCCGGGATTCAGCGAGACTGCCCGGAAAAACCTGTGGTCGGCGTCGTTCACGCTGCTGACGAGCACCACGGAGGGTCTGCCACTGGTTTTGCTGGAGGCAATGAGTGGTGGCTGCCTGCCCATTGCCTATGACATTCCATACGGACCAGCGGACCTCATCGAGGACGGCGTGAACGGATTCCTGGTGCGGCAGGGTGACATCGCCGGCGTTGCTCAGAGTATCGTCAAGATCGCATCCTCATCCGCGGAGGAATTGGGTGTTATGCGCGAGGCGGCGCGTCGTACCGCTGAACGATTTTCGGATTCGGCGGTCACTGCCCGCTGGGGGCAAGAGATGCATCGTGCAGTGGACCGTAAGCTCGAGGCGGCCGTGGATCCCTCCTGAGCTGGCAATGCTCCGCGGAGGACGTCATGACGTCCTCCGCGGAGCGGCCCGGGCACCCGGTAGAACCCCTTCGGCCGCGAGTTGGGTTCACCCTCCTCTCGACCGAGCCGAGCTGTACTAGGGCAGCCCGACGTCCACCCGGATCATGTTGTGGTCCGAGGGGATGACGCCCACGAAGTTTCCGTAGGTATCGACATTCACGACCGTCTCCCATTCAGCGACCCTCATCTTCGAGGTGAAGATGTAGTCAAGGTACGTGCCGTTGCCGTAGTCGTTCCGCGCGTTGGCGAGACGCTTGAATGCATTGAAGCTGTCGTAGAAGGTTCCGATCCTTGACTCCGCAGTAGCGCCGGAGCCCGGTTGGTCCGTGGCATAGGTGTTACCGAGAGGGTCCACATAGCCGGCTGCTGTGAGCACGTCGTAGGGCACGTTGGCCGGTTCCGTCCACTTGTGCGAGTTGAGATCGCCCAGGATGAGAACGGGAAGGTTCTCCGGATTTCTCAGCTTGATCTCGGCCAGAACGCTCTTGGTCTGCTGGTCACGAAGTGTCTGGTATTCGGCACCACCTCCCGGCTGCAGGTGGGCGTTGGCGACAAAGAACTTCTTGCCGGTTGATTTCTGCAGGAAGGACCCCCAGGCAACGTAGCGGCCGTTGTCCTCGCCTGACAGCGACGGAAGCGCTAGCGAGCCTTCGTTGATTAGGTCGACTGTGTTGGTGTTGAAGAGCAGCTTGGTGCCCTGTGAGGCTCCTTGGTATTGGTAGACGCAATTTGTCGGAGTCGCGTGGTTCACGCAGTTGTTCCGCTTCGTGTTCGTCAGTTTGTAGGGTGCGCCGCCGGCGACCAGCCGCTCAGCAAGGTCCTCGAACTGGGAGATCCCGCCCGGACGAGGGTCGTCCTTGAGCCAGCCCTGTGAGGCTTCCTGTACTCCGAGGACATCGGGGAGTTGATTCTTGATGCTCGAAACCACAGCGCTTCGCCGATCCGCCCAGGGAAGCTCGTTCGGATCGCCTGCGAAGCAGTTTGCGCACTTCACGTTGTAGCTGGCCACGCGCAGCGGATCCGTGACGGGGGCCAGCGCGGCTTTTTCGGTGGTTTTGGCGGTGATGGCGGTGGAGTAGGGGCTGAGGCTGGCGGTTCCGTCGGCGGTGATGGCGGAGACACGGAAGTAGTAGGTGGTGTTGGGGGTGAGTCCACGGATGTCAGCGGCGGTGGTGGTGTAGCGGTTGTAGGTGGCGCCGGACATGTCGGGCTTCGTGGAGAACTGGACGCGGTAGCGCGGTGCGTTGTTCCAGGCGTTCCAGGCCAGTTTGATACCGAACTCGCTCTGCTCGGTGAATTTTAGGCCGGTCGGTGCGGGCGTCGATGTGGGGGCGGCGGCGGTGGTTTTGGCGGTGATGGCGGTGGAGTAGGGGCTGAGGCTGGCGGTTCCGTCGGCGGTGATGGCGGAGACCCGGAAGTAGTAGGTGG
>NZ_VHIM01000012.1 GCF_006494655.1 Arthrobacter agilis
GGACATTGTCGAGGCCTTCCGGATTGAGCGGCTTAGTCACTGCCGATCTTGGAAGGTCTCGACCTCATTTCGGAGTCAGGTGCTCACGGCGTGTCGCTCAGCGCTCCCACCTCAAGTATGAAGAGCCGCATAACGGCTCGTCCTTGATCGCAACCGGCCGCGGTGCTGTACCCATGATGCTTGGCTTCGCCGCCGCGAGAGCCGCAGGAAATGCCAGCCGGCGCAGGCATGCAGCAGCCATGGCTCAATCGCAGTGGACACCTATCGACACCGGCACGCTCACGGTTTCGGACTACGGGTTCTACATGCACACCCCGACGGCGATCCACGCATGGAACTGGGACAGCATTCAGATGGCAACACTCATTGGTCCCGGATCCCTCCAAATCTTCGGTCAGTCCGCTCACGGTGCGATCAACTGGATCCTTGAATCAGACTGGGCCGAGCTCGTGTTCCTCTTCTGGGCCACAGTTCGATGCCCAGACCATGAGCAATTACTAGGACGGACCTGGCTTCCCGACGACTGGGTGACCAAGGCCTTCATCCACGCTCAAACAAACCCGAGATATCCGACCCAGGGAGACTTCCGTGACATGGCACGGACTTTGGGACTCACCGGCTAATACGAAGTCATCCCGCTGAACAATCCCGGTGTGGATTACTCAGAGCTGGAACGATGGGACCGATCGGCAGCGTTGTGTTCTGGCTGAAGAGCCCAAGAATCAAAGGAATCAGTACTGGCAACGCGGCCAAAGCAAAAAAGCATCTCGCCGCAGGCTTCATTCTGCGTTGCCGCGCGAACGCGGTAGGGGAAAGTCCACGACTGATCTGTTTCCTCTGCTTTGAGAGACTCACCGATCATCATCGCAGAGCGCTCGAGAGACCGAAGAGGATCGGCAGGCGGACTCTGAAGGGAAGTGCATATACTCGCGGAATGTCTGAGACGAGTCGGGTTCGCCCCGCGCAGTTGGTCGATGTGCCGGCGATAGCACAAGTCCATGTTGATGCTTGGGCAGAGACGTATCGCGGTCTCATTGCCGATCAGATCCTCGATGATCCTACTTTCTTCTCCGCGCGGGAGCGGCAGTGGACGACGGCACTAACGGATCCGCGATTCAGCTCCCACCGTGTAGCGGTTGCCGAGCAGGGCGACCTGATCACCGGAATAGCGATGTCAGGACCGACCGCTGAAGAGCCTGACGTGCTACATCTGTGTGTCTTGTATCTACTACGACAGTGGCATCGCTCGGGGTCCGGCACCGATTTGCTGGAAGCGGTACTCGCGCCAGGTGAGGCGGCGACCCTATGGGTGGCTGATCCCAACCCCCGGGCGCAAGCGTTTTATCGCAAGCACCGGTTCGAAGCGGACGGGGTCGAGAAGGTTGAGGACGACCTCAAAGAAGTGCACATGGTCCGGCCCGCACACGCCCTGAGGTTTGCTAGTCCTGCCCTGTCAGGGATCCTTCCGCGGTGCGAACCGGTTGCGACGGATGGGGTGAGCATCGTGGGGACCGGTTAGGGTCTGCAGGCATGAGCCACTACGGAATCTACGGGGCATGGTGGCAGGACGGCGCGCTCGTCACGATTCGGAAGTCTCGCGGTCCGTACCTCGGAATGCTCGACCTTCCCGGCGGCTCGCCCGAGGCGGCCGAGACCCCCATCGAGACACTCGAGCGGGAACTACTCGAGGAATGCGGTGTGACAGGAATCAATGTCGGATCTTGGCATCGCTTCGACTTCCTCGTCGAGTTCACGAGCGCCGGCGCGCCGCTGAACGAGCATCATCGAGGCCTTCTTGCTCTCGTGGAGGTCGCGACACCGGTGACATCGATCCGCGACGTCGAGGACGTCGCCGCGGTCGAGCTCATCGATCCAAATAATCACGAACTGTCCGAACTAACACCTGCCCTGCGACTGGCCATCTCGCTGCTCGCTCGGCCCACGCCATCGACCGGTCGATAGGAGCACCAATCAAGCTCAGGTGTGGGACGAGGAGTCGACCCACGCAGGAGACGGCATGGTCGGGCATCCTCGGACATATCAATAGGCGCATCCGTTATCCGACATCATGAACGCTCTCATCGAAGCGGGCCTGCACATCCTTCGGGTAGATGAGGACACAACACTGTCCTGGAAATTCTCGCCCCGAATGGTCGAGGTGCCCGGTGATTTCGCATGGCCGGAAGCCAAGCGCGAATTTGTTCCGTGCACGCACACGATCGTGGCCCGGCAGCCATGTGTTTTCCCAGCTCCAGCCCAAACAAACCTTTCACCTGGGCCTCCAGGCGTCCCGCTCGGCGATCCGCAGCGGACAGCTTGTAGTGGCGACGAACGAGTGTCCCTCCCGCGAGGCAAGGAGTGGCGGCGGTTGAAGAAGGCTGGAAGTGCGGTGCGAGACTGGGGCCATGGCCGTCTATTTTGAGTGCACCACCAAAGCGCAGATTGCCCAGTCGGAGCTGTTTGATCGCTCTCGAAGCATCGATGCTCACACTGGTTCGATGGCTCACTCGCGGGAGAAAGCCATCGCTGGTACCACTACCGGCCTTATCTCACTGGGAGAGCAGGTGACGTGGCGTGCCTGGCACTTCGGTCTACCAATCCATATGACGAGCCGCATCGTGGAGATGGAATCAGCGGACTACTTTGTGGATGAACAGGTCAAGGGCCCATTCCGCACTTTCCGCCATGTTCACGAGTTCAGTCACGACGACGGGGTGACAACCATGATCGACCGGATCCGGTTCGCCGCACCTTTCGGTTCGCTAGGCCGGCTGGTTGAGGTACTGCTTTTGGAGCGGTACCTCAAGAAGCTCATCGAGACGAGGAACCGGTTCCTCGTGGAAGAACTGACACAGGCGTAGCTCATAACTAGCTACCCGTCAGTGGGGACTAGGTGTGCAACTGACGGAGGCCTATGACAGTGGATCTTGGGTTTTCTGCTTGAGTCGCTCGTAAGGTGTGATCCCAGCGAGAGCCCCGTGGGGTCGATCGTAGTTGTAGTGGTCCTCCCATTGCTGAAGACGGTCCTGGAAGAGATTCACGTCGTCGATGACCTGTCCCTCGAGGAGCCGGTAGAACTCCTCGGAGTCGATCCGGTGTGAACGCTCCACCTTCCCGTTCAGCCGTGGTGTAGCCGGCCGGATGCGGATGTGCCCGATGCCTTTGTCGATCAGATGCCAATGGAAGGACTGCCCAAACTCGCTACCGTTATCGGTCTGGACCTTCTCAACGTTGAACGGCAGCTTCGAGAGCACGTGATCGATAAAGCGAATCGCTGTCTTCTGATCATGCGTCGGATAAGCCCGAAGCACGCGTAAGCGGGTGCAGTCATCGATCGCTGTGTACTGGTAGTAGCGCTTTTTTCGCCCAGTCTGTCCAAGGGGCTCGATGAACTTCACATCGACCTGCAGCGCGTGGCCTGGCCGCTGCTTCTCGTACCTCTTCCAGCGCGTCTCTTTACGTTTGTAGCGCTGCGACGCGGGAAGCCGGTTGAGATTGACCTTCTTCAGGATTCGCCAGACGCCGGAAGCACTGATCGAGATGTCGTGATACCGCTTCAAATACATCGTGATCTTTACCGGGCCGAAGTGGTACTGCTGACGCAACCACAGGATCTTCTCGACCACCTCTGCCTCCGTGGCGGTCGGCGAGTGGTGTGGGGTGCTCGAGCGGTCCTTCAACCCTTCGAACCCCTCGGCTTCGTAGCGCTGAAGCCACCTGTAATACGCTTGCCGGCTCACGCCGTAGTAGCGGCACGTCGCGGCGACACTCCCACTGACTTCCTCGACGTGATGCAAGATGGCGAGCTTGTGGTTGGCCCGACGCTCGATCGCTCGAAGGGCCGAAGCGGACGGTGTTGATGTCATGAAGTCTTCCTTCCAACTGGAAGACCCAACTGTCAACAACCTCCGTCAGTTCTATAACTAGGCCGGAAATCTTCTGAAAGACGCCCGTAAGTCAATCGACAAACGAACAGAACCTCGCGGCGGCAAAGCTAGTCACGCGTTGGCGTCGACTGCCTCCTGCGTGAAGGGCACTGTCCCATCGATAGGGGTTAACGTGAACCATTCGCCATCCTGCTGAGCGGCGAAGACGAGAAGAGGTTGGGACGTATCCAGGGGGTCGCCCTCCGGATACTCTGCCACTCCGCTGCAGGAGTCGGGCATCGACGAGATGCGTACGCTTCCTCCGTCAACATCGCCCTTCAAGACCTCACTCACACGAATCTCATAAGAGTGGGCATCGACCCCGAAGATCGGCGCTGTTCCATCGCGCATGGTGCTGGACGCTACAACAACGAGGTCGGCAGCGTCGTATTTCTCCTGCGTTGTGGGAAAGCCCGCCCAGCTGGGGCAAGAAACACTTGTGGTCCCGCATCCCGACAGGGCGCACGCGACAAGGGCAGCCAAGACAAATCCGGTACCCCTGCCTGTCATTCACTGAGAGTACCGAACGCCGCCGGCGGCAGATGCGAGTCGACACAAGCGTGACGCAGTCGCAACAAAGAGTGCTCGCTGCAGGGTCAATCAGCGGGCCGATCAGGACTGACCACCCGTTACTGGCCCCGGCAGAGTCGACGGCAGCTGTACCTTCTTCCCTCGATCGTCCTTTTCGGGAACTGCCTCTGGCATTGGGCCAGCCGTGGCCGAGACGGCCCGTTCGTACACCCCGCCGAAACCGATTCTTGTGATGTCCCGCAAATGGAACCGGTCCAGTAACGCCTCCCACTGCCCGTACTCGCTGATCGTGAGGAGCCACGGATGCTTCTTACTCCACCTGACCGGGATGCCGATAAGGAGTTGCTCGAGGTGTCATCTTCTCGGTACAGCCAGATGACACCTGCCTGGGTCACGAAGGATGCGCAGAGGAAGGGCTTGTTTCTGAGAGAGGTACTAGGCGCTTATTGATGTGCGTTCGGCCCTTGACCGTTCGTTGGAATGATCGGGGTCGGGTGTGCTGGTGTTCCTGCTTCCTTGTCAGTGGTCGTCCTGAGGGGGGGGGGGTTGAGGCGATTTCTTTTAGAGCGGCAAGGTGGGTTCGCCACACTTGGAGCCCTTCTTTGGTGAGCTTTAGCAAGTGGAGCAGCCCGGTGAGCGACACGCCACAACGCTGCTTCAGTCGATGATCGCTGGACAGGTTGCGGTCCGTAGGTCCTCCTGTAGTTGATGATCAGAAGGGCCGCCACGATGCTGCAGACGATTCTAGTGATCATCGCACCCCATTCCGACCGCTCCGGAAGGGAGAAAGGGAAGAAGCTGAGACTACCGACCGCATTGATGAGAAGAAGAGCGATAGCTGCTCACCAGGTGTTTGTCGGCATGGGTGCCACCGGAGTACCGCAGTCGGTTGGCGCCAGTAAGTCCGCCCTCCACCGATCATGATTCACGACGGCCGCGCGTGCACGGTTCCGGTGCCGTAGCGTCGCGGTCCGTCGAGTAGCCGCCCCACGACGAGTGGCGCCCACCGTGCTCCGACGACGTCGAGGCCGCGGCCAGATCGCTCATGCGCTCTGATCGGTGTCCGGCTTCAACCAGAACGGTGAGTAGTGGTACCCGTCGGGGTCGTGAAACTAGCGCTGGTACATAAAGGGGTAGTCGTCGGTGTCACCGATCCGCCCACCCGCTGCAGCGGCACGCTCAACAAGTTCGTCGACCCCGTCGCGGCTGCCGAGGTCGAACGAGACCGTCACTTTCGAGGGCGAGCCGGGTCCGTCGACCAGTTCCTCGGCCCCACCGAAGCTTGCGTACATCTCGTGGCTGCCGAGCATGACATAATGCTCGGGCGCGATGGAGTCGCCGATTGAACGGTAAGCCGATGTTGCGGCGGGGGAGCTGTCGTTGCGACGAAAAGCCAACGCCGGTCTAACCTGACGAGGCGTCAATCATCAGCGGGCGCCGATCGGTCAGTCAGTAGCACTACGAGGCATTACTCAGCGAGGTAGCCTCTAGCCATGGGTGAAGAACAGCCCGCTCAGCGGAATGAACCGAGGATGAATCGTGGGAGCTTTCGCTCGCAGTTCAGTAAATCAGCCGACAAAACACCTTCCCACTGAGCCCACTGACGAAGGACCGCGCCGTCATAAGTCGAGTCCGCTGCGGCGGCTGTCCGACAGGCTCTCTGTCCTCGCGCCGTCCGGCCGGACCAGCCGCGCTCTGCTCATCTTCCCGCTTCTCGCGGCAGCGTTCTACATGGCCGTCTCGCTGTACCTGCGAAGGAACGCCCCAGGCGGATATGACGGTTTCAATGTGGCAATCGACCTGTACAACTTGCTGCCCGCGCTGGCCCTGGCCTTTCTCATCTCGTTGTCGTCACATCAGACGGCCAAGGGGATTCCCGTGGTAGCTGCCGGCTCGCTGATCTTCACGGCGGTCGCGGTCTACCTGCCGCTCAGCATCTTCACCAGCGACAGCTCGACTGCTGTTCTAGGGTTCCTTTTCCTGCCGCTGCTTTTGGGAACTGTGGTCATCGTCGTCGGTCTTCTTGCGTTGCTGCTGCATGCGGTACGCAGCCGGCACGAGGATCGAAGCGTCCCGCCTCCTCGATAGCAGGTGGCGGTGTGCCGGCTCGTCACGTCGCCGACTGCCCTGCAACGCCGGCACGAAGATGGCGAAACTCTATGTCCTTGAGCCGACCCTCGACCGAACGTCATCACGCAGATCTTCGATCTGGAATTCGAGCGGATGCATTAGGCGCCTTCACCCTCACTGGCGCTGCAGGCAACGGTATCGTGGCGCCATGTCGATCGAAGTCCTTCCCGCAACGGTGTTCGATGACCTGGAGTCGATCCTGGGACCGAATCGGCCTGACTCAAACGTGTGCTGGTGCTTGAGCTATCGCGTCTCGTCGAAGATGAATCTTGCACTGCGCGGGCTCGAGCGTGGGTCGCTCGTCAGTGAGTTGACCGCACAGGATCCTCCGCCGGGGGTCCTCGCGTACGAAGGCGGCGAGGTTGTGGGATGGGCCGCGGTGCATCCGCGCGCTGGCACCAGCTTCGCCCGAAACCGCAAAATCCCACACGTGGATGATCGTGACGTGTGGTCGGTCTGGTGCATCAGGGTGCGGCCGGGGCACCGCGGCAAAGGTGTCTCGCACCACTTGCTGGCAGGCGCTGTCGAGTTCGCGCGCAGTCATGGGGCACCAGTGATCGAGGGTTATCCGGTCGACAACCGCGGCGAGAAGGTCGATCTCACTATGGCCTACGTCGGGACGCGTGCGCTGTTCGAGCGAGCAGGGTTCACGAAGGCCGCTCTGACGGACTCGGTTCTCAACGGGTTCCCGCGCGTACTCATGCGCCGTGAGCTGAGCTGACCGGAATCCTCTGACGTCCACTGGGAAATCTTCTGCGGGCTGGGCGATGTGAACGCTGGTTCACCCTTCGTGCGACACACTTCAGCTGGTGAAGGACAGGTATGGGTATGAGTAACCCTTCGCCGCCGCCTGGTCGGCCAGACGCTTTTCGTACCCTGTACGAGGCGGTCTACCCAGACCTGCTCCGGTTCGCTCAACGGCGAACCGACACATTCCTTGCAGAAGATGCAGTGGCAGAAGCTTCTCTTGTTCTCTGGCGTCGGTTCGATGAGGTACCTCAGAACCGCGATGACGCTCGGGCATGGGCTTTCGGGATCCTCCGGAACATCATGCTGAACACTCATCGTGGTGATCAGCGCCGGCAGGCCCTCGGGATTCGGCTCGCCAACATTCCCACCGAGGCGTCCAGCGACTCACACGAAGACGCGGTGACGAGCCGCATCGACCTGGGCCGTGCGTGGCATCTTCTCTCCGAAGTCCATCAGGAAGCCCTCGGGCTAGCGGTCTTCGAGGACCTTCCCGCACCACAGGCGGCTGCTGTACTTGGCATCTCACCGGTCGCCTTCCGTCTGCGACTGAGCCGCGCACGGCGAGCTCTACGCCTCCTTCTGAATCATTTTCCACACACCGCCAGGACGCCCGCAGTGTCACCCGAACGGACAGCAACGCCATGACACGAAACCAGGACATCAACACACTGCTGCGAACCATGGACCCAGCCAATAGCGCACCTTCGATCCGCAGCCACAGAGCATCGGCCGACCTCGAGCGGATCCTGGTTGACCACCCTGAACCAGCACCAATTGCACCAGCGCCGACAAAGATTTCATCAGGGCATAGAACACGCACACAGAAAGTGGCGACGCCGTTCCGCTATCGTCGTGCCTTCGTCCTCGGCGGGCTCGTTGCTGCGACAACTGCCGGGCTACTCATCGCCCCCTCTGTCAGCGGCGGTGATCCCGCTTTCGCTACCTGGACGGCTACGCCCGTGGCCCTGAGCGGGGAGGACCGGGACGAAGCGATCTCTGACTGCAAGGAATCGAATTCGGGGATCGGTGACAGCAGTTACGAGGAGGACCTCGCTACCGCCGAAGTCGCGATTGCTGAGCGCAGAGGAGCCTGGGTGACAGTGATCCTCGTCGGAGCGGGTGGTTTCGATGCCACGTGCACTTCCGATGCCTCAGCGCCCTGGTTCGACAGAACCATGATCGGTTCCATCGGAGAATCTGGTGCGACAACAGGACTCGAGCCCCGCTCCTTGAAAGCCACGCAACTGGGAACCGGGCAGATCGACAGCAACCCGATCTCGATGGCCTCCGGAAAAGCAGGCAGCGACGTCGTGGGTCTCATGTACACCACCGTCACCGGCGAAGTGGTCGTCGCCACAGTTGCCAAAGGCCAGTTCGCTTTCTGGCTACCGGGCGATGAGTTGCGAAACGCGTTCTCCACCGGAGCTGCGGTTGAGGTGACCTACCGCGACGGAACAACCGAAACACAGAACCTCACCTTCTGAATCGGTACACAGAGGAATCGGCCTACGCACCATCGTGAGTGCGTGGGCTGATCCTCTGTCGGACGCCACGACATGTGATCGTGCCGCACCGCGCGGTGGTGATTGTGCGTGGGCGCGAAGGGAAGTTGATGCGGGCGGGCGACGCAGGATGGATCAGCACCTACCAGGTTCTTTCGCGGGTGCCCAGTCGGTGACGCGAGAGAACCAGCCGCACGACGTCATCCACCATTTCCGGTCGAGCTGCACCACCGCTCGCAACTGCTTGACACTGTCGCCGAACCCTCGTCATCATCAGTGATGATCGGTGGCGGCGGGCCACTGGCACCCTGAAAGAAACGACAGACCGATGCCCACAACGATATTCATCAACCTGGCCGTCAGCGATCTGGCCCGGTCGCGAGTTTTCTTCGAGTCGCTCGGGTATTCGATCAATGAGGGCTTCAGCGACGAGAACGCCGTCAGCGTGGTGATCAGCGACACGATCACCGCGATGTTGCTCACGCGGGGGTTCTTCGCCGAGTTCACGAGCAAATCGGTCATCGACGCCACTACCTCGACCGAGGTGCAGCTGGCCCTCAGTGCTGATAGCAAGGAGGACGTCGATGCAATGCACGAGAAGGCCCTTGCGGCGGGTGCTACGCCCGCTGGCGAGCAGGACCACGGATTCATGTACTCGAAGAGCTTTGACGACCTGGACGGCCACCACTGGGACTTCGTATGGATGGACCCGGAGGCGGCGGCTGGCGGCGCACCGGAAATAGGCATTGAGGAAATGCGAGAAAACACGACGCACAGCTGAGCTACGCCCCGCGTCTGGAGCACCGCGACGACGGGCCATGCAGAAACGCGATGACGTACCGGACCTTTGTCCCGGTACGTCGAGTAAGACAGTCAACGCCGCTTCTTCAGCATCCCATCAAGGGATCCGTAAGTGGGGCGGTGAGTGATCCCGCACTGAACGAGGGACGTCGGATGCTGTTCTTGACGGGTTCTCAAGAATGCAATGAGACCAACGAGGAAGAGCGTGGGTATACCGATTACGCTGATCAGAAGAAGCATGTCAATCAGCCAGGATGTCTCTTCGGCGTCTGCCAGGGCGAGGGTCTCTTGCTCCGCTATCTGACGGTTGCTTGGGCGAGGGTGTGTGCGAGGCGGTAGGAGTCGGTGCCGGTTTCGGTGATGGCTCCGCTGGACGTGAGCCTGTCGACGATGGCGGCGCAGAGCCGCGGGTCCGTGAAAGTCTTCGTCCACCCGGAGAAGGACGCACTGCTGGCGATCGCGATGGAGTTCTTTTCCTCTCGTTCGGTGAGGACCTGGAAGAGGAGCTCTGCGCCGCGCCGCTCGAGTTCCATATAGTCGAGCTCATCGATACAGAGCAGGTTCACCCGCCCGTAGCGGGCAATGGTCTTCGCGAGCATCTTCTCGTCCGCCGCTTCCACCAGTTCGTTCACGAGCCTGGTGGCCAGCGTGTAGTTCACCCGATACCCCTTCTCCGCGGCCGCCGTACCCAGACCGATGAGGAGATGGGACTTCCCGGTCCCGGAGTCCCCGATGAGGCAAAGCGGCTGTCCTTTGGGGATCCAGTTCGCGGTAGCAAGGGTGTTGATCGTCGCGGCGTTGATGTTCGGGTTCGCATCGAAGTCGAAGTCCCCGAGCCACTTGTCCCGCGGTAAACTCGCCGCTCTCACCCGCCTGCTCGAGGAACGGCAGTCCCCGTCATCACACTCGGCCAGCAGCAACTCGGCCAGAAACCCCCCTGGTAAGAGAGCTGCTGCTTCCCTGCGACTATCAGGGCTTCGTCGAGGACCGGCCGGATCGTAGGGAGTCGTAGACGGCGGCACGCCTGGTCCACGGCCGCGACCGCAGCCTGCTCCGTCAGACCACGATGCCGGCGGAGCGTAGGAGTCACCGTGGTAGTGGGAATTGTCGGGCTCATGAGATGTTCTCCTTCGACATGCTGACGGACCAGCTATTCGCGGTCTCTGCGGACTTACTAGCTGGGTTTACGGAGGGGCGTCTGCGAGCAGCTCGTCGTACGAGCTGCCGGACGGGATCGGGCGGCTATCGAGTGGAAGGCCAGGCCGTTGAACAAGGAAGGAGGTCGGGCAGGAGGTTTCGATCCGCTCCAACTACAAGTTGTGGTGGGCCTTCAGTTAGTCCACATTCCCTATACCGCCCTGGGCTTGATGGGTACACCACCGCCAGTTCTTCTCATCTTGGTCTCACGCTGTGGCGGGACACTTGAGCTATGCGATCCGCGGCAATTCAAATATGGCTTCTGGGCGTGGTACTCGCCGCGCTCATGGCGGCAGGTGTACTCACTCTTACCAATATCGTGCGTGATCCTCCCGACCAACAGCTTGGCCCCGCGGTCATCATGACCGACGACGGGTCAGCGTCGGTACCGCCGTCGCCCCTGCCGACACCTTCACCCGTGAGTCCTTCACCGGAGCCTTCGCCTTCGGTGCCTTCGCCTTCGGTGCCTTCCGTGGCCGATACCCCAACGCCATCCCAACCTGTCCCTACGCCCGTGCCTGTGCCCGTGCCCGTACCCGCGCCTGCCCCCATCCCTGGTTCCCAGCCAGAGGTTGTACCGGCTCCACCGCCGATCATCGAAGACGACGGCGATGACGACGACTATGATGATGCAGCTTATGAGGAGGGCGATGATGACGACTGAACAGACTCAACCTTTGCCCTCGGCTTCTGCCCTCGAGAACCCGGTGCGCCGTTCACCTCCTTCTCAGCACGCTCCCACGGTGAAGGCCGGGAGGTGGCTGGATCAGATCAGGCGGTTCTCCGGCCGTGCAACCCGTCGTTGGTCGGTCCGCTCGCGTGTGCTGAGCGCACTCCTGGCGTTATCAGCCTTGGGGCTCCTGTTCGCAGGGACCATGGCCTACGGGTTACAACGAGCAACCCTCAACGCTGACATCGACAATTCCCTGGAGCGTAGTTTCGGTGAGTTCGAGACCCTCTTGGCGACGGGCGTCGACCCCGCCACCGGATCGGGCTTTGTCAATGCTGACACCCTCGTCTACCTCGTCATGCAGCGCACACTTCCTGCTCCCCATGAGGGCATGATGGGCATCCGTGACCAGGATGCGGTCCTTCTTGCCAATGAGGCCGTGTCCCTGCGCCTCGAGAATGACGCGGAGCTCGTGGCCGCTGCTGCGGGACGTTCATTGGCGGACGCCGTCGCCATCACTACGATCGAAACCGTCCGAGCCACGTACCGCACCATCGTCGTCCCGGTCCTGCTGAGCGAGGATGCGGAGCCCACCATTTTTGTTCTCGCTTACGACGTCACTTCCGAACGAGCGGAACTTAACGGGACGTTCACAACCTTTGCCCTGATCAGTCTCGGTACGTTGTTGCTCATCGGCGCAGTCGGCTGGTTGCTCATCGGCAACCTGTTGCACCCGGTGCGACGTCTCCGGGATACCGCGCGCACCATTAATGACAGTGATCTTTCGCAGCGGATCCTCGTTACCGGAAATGACGACCTGTCCGATTTGACGCGGACCTTCAACGCAATGCTCGATCGCCTCGAGACGTCCTTCACCTCGCAGCGTCAATTGCTCGACGACGTCGGTCATGAGCTCCGCACGCCGATCACCATCATCCAGGGGCACCTCGAGTTGCAGGACTCCACCGATCCGCAGGATGCCGACGCCGTGCGGACCGTGGCACTCGATGAGCTGGACCGGATGCGCTTTCTCGTCGATGACCTGGTCACCCTGGCCAAGAGTGCTCGACCCGATTTCGTCCGGCCGAAAGCGACGAATGTCGAACGCCTGATGGACGAGACCCTGGATAAGGCGCGCGGATTGGGTGCCCGGCGGTGGATGATCGATTCACGTGCTGCGGGGATGGTTCTGCTCGATGAGAAACGGGTCACGCAGGCGTTGTTGCAGCTCGCTGCGAATGCCGTGAAGTTCTCCGCGGAGGGTTCCACCGTTGCCCTCGGATCGAGGCTGGACGGTGAGTGTCTCAGCATCTGGGTGCGTGATGAAGGCATCGGGATCAGTGCCGCCGACCAGGAACGTGTCTTCGGCCGCTTCGAGCGTGGCTCCGAAGGCAAACGCGCAGAGGGCTCGGGCCTCGGATTGTCCATCGTCGAAGCGATCGCTCACGGTCATGGGGGTGTTGTCTACATTCTCTCGGCGCCGGGTCGTGGCTCCACGTTCACGCTTGAGATCCCGACGGTGCCCCGCCGCAATCCGTCAGCTGAGATGTCCCCTGAACGCCCTGGCCAGCTTACGAAGGAGAAACTGTGGCTCAGATCCTGATTGTCGAGGACGAGGAACGCATCAGCGCTTTCATCGCGAAGGGGCTTCGATCGGCTGGATACGTGCCCACCAGTGTGACCAACGGACGCGACGGCTACCATCTGGCGCAGAGCGGAGACTTCGAACTGGTCATCCTCGATCTCGGTCTGCCTGATCAGGACGGTTTCACGGTGCTCCGAAGACTTAGGGATGCCCGTAATGACATTCCCGTCATCATTCTCTCCGCGCGTAACACCACGGACGACACCGTGGCCGGGCTCGAGGGCGGTGCTGATGACTACATGACGAAGCCTTTCCGCTTCGAGGAACTTCTTGCCCGCGTCCGCCTTCGCCTGCGCCCGGATCCGGCACGGACGGAGAGCCTCGCGCTCTCGCACGACGGTCTCACCCTGGACCTGCGTACACGCCGCGCTCTCATCGACGGTGATGAGGTCGATCTGTCAGCTCGTGAATTTGCCCTGACCGAAGCATTCCTGCGCAATCCCGGACAGGTCCTCAGCCGAGAGCAATTGCTGTCCCGCGTGTGGGGGTACGACTTCGATCCCGGTTCCAATGTGGTGGACGTGTATGTGCGGTATCTCCGTAACAAGCTCGGGGCTGAGCGGTTCGCGACCGTCCGGGGCATGGGATACCGATTGGTGTCCCAGCGCCTCCAGCCCTGACCAGGCACGTCGACTGTGAAACGGATCATCGTCCCATGAACGTCTTCTCAGTCATCAGAGCAGCGCATCGTGGAACCAGTCTCTCGTGAGCATGCGCCAGCGCGGGCGGAAGGCGTAGACACACGCGAGTCGTAGTTTTGTGGACCCTGAGTAGGCGTCCAGGCGGTCTTCCGGGACCGAGAGTTCTTCAGCCACCCCACGAATGGCGGTTTCCCCTACGGCACGTCCTTCGGCGCTAAGCAGACCCTGCGCTTCCCGGAAGGCCAGATGCACCAGGAGGTTCGCCAAATCGAGCGCAGGTTCAGCGAGGGCGAGGGTGTCACAGTCGATCAGCCCGAGACCGCCTTCGCCAGTACTACCGGTGGAAAGAAGCACCTGCTTGTCGTGGAGGTCACGGTGGGACAGGACGGGAGCCTGGAGTGACGTGTCGAGAAGGTGGTTGGCAGCGTCATCCACCGCCGAACGAAGGGCCGGGGCCGGGACCGGCAGGGTGCCGAAATCGAGGCAGTGGGTCATCCAGGTGGTAAGGGTCTCGGCCTCGTCCTCCGGCCGGTAGAAGGGCAGACGGCCTTCACCAGGTGGGGCAGCTGCGAAGGCCGACCAGTGTTCCGCCCAGAGCGACCACGCCCGTTCGAGCGTCACCAGGTCATCGCCGGGATCACCGCCACCTGATCGTCCGAGGTCGTGCAGACTGACGCCGGGAACGGTGGACAGCGTGAGCGTCCCCTCGTCGACGTCCGTGACACGGGGAGTGGTGATACCTGCGGCCGCGGTCAGTTCGGAGGCCATAGCGTGGGCGGCTATGACGCGGGCAACCTTCCGGGGCGGCAGCAGTTTTAGGTATGCGCCGTCAGTCTTCACCACTGCCCTCTTGGTGAAGCGGTGGACGAGGAGCTCACCAGCATCCACGGCTGTCGGGAGACCGGGCAGTGCGGAGTCCTCGCCGAAGGGCGTCAGGGCCACTGTGCCGTCGGCCTCCAGGTGTCCTGCGCGCAGGTGACCCGTGGCCTCTTCGAGGGCTTCGATGGTGAGCCGCCCGTTGTTCGCCGGCCACGCGCGGCGGACAGTGAGTTGGATGCCCCGGTGGTCCTGGACGGTGTCAGGGACGGCCGTCATGAGACGAGGGCTGCAAGCATCTCGAGCCGTTCCTCGGTCTCGTCCTGCCAGAAGGGTGAACATGAGCGGAACGGCTCGTTCAGGCGGTCTAGGAGATGCACGGCGGTCCAGGCGAGTAAGGACTCCTCATTGACATGTCCTCCTGCTTCCTCGTAGCCCGTGAGGAAATCACTGCGAAGCTCCCGGCTGGACGTACGTGCCTGTAACAGGTCGACAGCGACGAAGGACCCGAGGTCCATGGCGGGCGGTGCCACCGTGCACCGGTCGAAATCGGCGAGCAGCACGCCCGGTGAGTCCACCAGTACCTGATCGGCGGAGAAGTCACCATGGACGAGGACGGCGCGGTCGCCTTCGCTCAGGCGTCGAGCGAGGGCGGCCTGAACTCTCCCCAAACGTGTCTGGTTCGTGGGTGTCAGGTGCAGCTTTCGCTTGCTGAGGGAGCGTAATTTGTCGAGCGGGTCGCTTCTTCGCTTCGGTGCGAGGTGGGCCGGTTGCGCGTGCAGTAGTGCGAGGGCGGCGCCGGCGGAATGCGCCGAGCCGGCGGCGGTGTGATCCCGCCTCCCAGCCGCTTGGTGGAGATCTCCCTGACCGAACCAGGGGTAGTAGCGCAAGGTGCTGGTGTGGGGCATGTCAGGAGGGCTCATGCGCTGGAGGACCGGAACACCTCGTGCTGTGAGTTCGGCCAGGAACGCCGTCTCTGCGGGATTGGTGGGACCTGCCTTGCAGACCACGGGACCGGCTGCCGTCTCGATCCTGAAGACCACGCGTCGGTGTGGATTGTAGTTGAGCACTGCGCCCGGCTCGAGGGCCCGGGCGTTGTACCCGTTAAACGCATGGAGAGTGTCATGCAGTTTCATGTCCAGGCTGATCGGTCCGGCGACGAGGGTGTGCCGCCCGGGCAGTTCCACGACCTCGAGGTGGTGTCCTTGGCGGGCGGCCCGTGCCAATGTCTTGTCCAACTTGGGGGCATGGTGCGGGGCATAGGTTGCCAGCCATCGTGGGGCAGCCTCCGGGGTAGCTCCTGACCCGGAACCGGTGGGGGGACCATCTCGTGGATCGCGGGCTCGAAGGCGTGCGACGGCGGACACTCCCTGCTTGTGGCGTAGCCGATCGGCATGCACGGGACGTGAGAATAGGGCGGATAGTTCGGCCGGATTGAAGATGGTGGTCAGCGCCGGCAGTGCCGGGTCGATCGTAGCGCTCACGGTCATCGCCCGCCCTTGGCCGATGTTTCCTCGGAGGAACCGCCCGCATGAGCCCACTCACCGTACACAGGATGTTCCCTGATATCGGTGGGTGTCCCTTCGAAGCGCACCGTTCCATCCTCGAGCCAGATGATCCAGTCGTGTGTGAGTGCTACGGCAGGTTCGTGGGTGATCGTGATCGTCGTGCGATCCCGTGAGAGCAGGTCAATCCCTTTCAGCACCTCCGCCCGTGCTTCCTTGTCGAGGCCGGTGGTGACCTCGTCGAGGATCACGAGCGGCGCATCGCGCAGTAGTGCCCGGGCGATCGCTATCCGTTGGCGTTGGCCGCCGGAGAGCGTTCCACCACGCTCACCGACCGTTGTGTCGTACCCCTCGGGAAGTTGCGAGACGAACCCGTGCACGTTGGCGAGTTTCGCCGCGTACTCCACGTCCTCGTCCGACGCGTCGATCTGTCCGTACCGGATGTTCTCTCGGATGGTGCCTGTGAAGAGCACCGCGTCCTGCAGCACCAGGCTGACGCTGCAGCGCAGTGATGCGAGAGTTACGTTCCGGAGATCCTTCCCATCCAGGTGAACGCTGCCGGAGAGTGGGTCCATCATGCGTACCGCGAGTGACACCAGGGTCGATTTTCCTGACCCCGAAGGGCCGACGACGGCTGTGCGACGCCGGCCCATGAATGTCAGGTTCACATCTTTCAGTACTGGTTTGCCCGGTGTGTAGGCCGCCGTGACGTTTCGCAGTTCGAAATCGCCCCACACCTGAGACAAGGGGACGGCACCGGGAGTGTCCGCGATGTCGACCCGCTGATCGAGGAGGTCTGCCACGCGCTCACCAGAGGCGGTCGCACGGGCGATCCGGCCGGTGTACTTCGCCAGGTCACGCAGCGGCTTCATCGCCGTCTTAAGGTACATGAGGAACAGGACGAGGTCACCGGGGGTCATGGCACCTTGCACCACACGCCAACCGCCGCCGGCCAGGACGAGGGCGGTGGCGATGCCGACGATGACATCGGTGCGCCGCTCGAGGGCAGCGGCCAGGCGCCGGGCCAGGACACCTTCCCGTAATGTCTTTTCGTTGCTGCTCCCGAATTGGCGCGCCAGGGTCTGTTCAAGACCGTACGTCTGGACCACGCGGATGGCGCCGAGGCTTTCCTGCGCGGTGTTCGCCAAGGCACCCTCACCCTTTCGGGTACGACGCGCGGCGACGGTGATCTTTCCAGTGCTTACCCTCGACAACAAGAGGAACGAAGCTGAGGCGATGACGACGACGAGGGCGAGAAGGGGATCCAACCAAAACATCACACCAGCCATGGCCACCAGGGTGATGCAGTTCGCGATCAACGGTAGACCGGCGCTGACTGCTACCTCCTGCAGCTTCCCCACATCACCGATGAGGCGCTGCACCGTGTCACCCGTCCGGGAGGAGGCGTGATACGAGACCGACAGGGACTGCACGTGCGCGAACACGCGAGAGCGTAGGTCAGTGGCTACACGCGAACCGGTGAGGGCGAAGGCGATGGTGGCGAGGAAGTTGAACAGGGCTCGGAACCCGATGATCGCCACGAGGGCAGCTCCACACACGATCAGCAGGGCGGGGGACGCGGCGGGACCGCTGCCGGCGAAGTCGGCACCGAGACTCGTGGTCACCGCATCGACGACGAATTTCACGGGCCATGGTTCGAGAACCCGGAACGCAACCTCCAGGAGGAGAGCCGCGATGCCACCGCACATGAGCTTCTTGTGTCGGCCGAGGTGGGGCCGGACCATCCGCAGGGTCCTTCTCAGCGGCTTTTCTGCACGATCCGATGACGGGCTCCGGACCTCATCTGTTCCGTCGTGCTCGGAGCGGGGCGAGGCGCTACTCTCTGGAGTGCGCGGTGAGACCGGGTAACGCGCGGCCAATCCGTTCCGTTGTGGCGCACGTGGTGGTGTCCGAGGTTCAGGACCGGAGGCGGTCACTCTGGTCTGCCTACTCACAGGTCGCTTCCTTCCAGGATGGCATCGAGGACGGCGTCCCAGCTGTGGTTCTCCGCGAAGCGGCGGGCAGCTACCGACATGGTGCGGCGAGCCAGTGGGGTTCCTGCCAGCTCGTCCAGAGCGGCTGCCAACGCTGCAGGGTTCGAGGGCTCCACGAGGAGGCCAGTCACTTGGTGATCGATGATGGCGGGCACCTGCCCCACCTCCGATGCCACCACCGGTAGTCCGGCGGCGCAGTACTCGTAGATCTTGAGTGGGGAGAAGTACTGCTCTTCCTCCCGTTCGGTCCGGGGATAGGGTGCCACCGCGATCGCGCAGCCGACGAGTAATGCGGGCACCTCTGCGGGAGTCGATGCCCCCGTGAACTCGACGTCAACCCCCTTTACAGCGGCCAGTTCGCGTAGTCCCGCCCCTTCAGGGCCGTCCCCGACGATCCTGAGATTCCAGGAACCATCGGAGAGCGCCTTCGCCTCGATAAGATCGCGGACCCCATGCCATGGCTTGAGCGTACCGACGAAGACGACGGTCGGAGCGCCGTTGTCCTCCGGCGAGGGCCCGATGCGGTTCACATTGACCCCATTGGGCGCCGTGATGATCTTGGTTGGGAAATTGGGTGCCGCATGGCCAGCAATCCACGCGGCAACGGGATCGGACACACAGGCGATCACTGCCGCCGCAGAAAGCTGATTCTTGAGCGCACCCAGCGCTGCTGCCTCGTCGTGCAGTGTGCGGTGCGTACGCTGTTCATCGATGAGGGGGGCGTTCACCTCGAGGATGCCTGGAACGGACGAAGCGGAGGTGATCCGCGTGAGTGCATCGCTGAAGAGCGAATACCGTTCGTAGACCGCAGTGACGCCGTCCTGCACGGCTTGTGCAGCCAGGGTAGCTGCGGCTTCCCGCTGGGATCGTTCTCGGTCCGGACCACTGCCGCGGGCAATGGGATGGGAGACCACTCGTACACCGCGAAGGTCAGCAGGAACCGCATCCCCGGTTCTGGTGCAGTAGATGGTGACGTCGGCGCCTCGTGCGAGCCAGCTACGGACAATTTCCTGGACGTGGACCGAGGCGCCTTTCGAGCCGAATACCGGGATGCCCGGATCGATGCAAATATAGGCGACATGCATCAGGAGCTCCTCGAGGTGTTCACGGCGTCCGGGATGCGTGGTTCGTTCTGGAGCTCGCACAGTCGACGTGCCTGCTCGACGGAGTCAAACGATGACTCGATCAGACGACGCGCCGCGCGTGCGATGTCCGTCATGTCCGTGGATGCACAGTAGGCGAGGGCTTCTACGAGATCCGTGGTGGACCCCGCCCGGGTCAGGATCCCCGTGCGCACGCCGTCACCGGCGCGCAGGACCTCCGAAATTCCTGTGACGTCGCTCGCGATGCACGGGACGCCGGTTGCCATTGCTTCGAGGAGCACGGTCGGTAAGCCGTCCATGTTGCCGTCCTGTGCTATGACGCACGGTGCCACGAAGACATCGGCCCACCTCAGGAGGGCCACGATCTCCCCCTGCGTCCTCGGGCCGAGCAACGCGACGTCGTTCATGAGATCGAGCTCGCGTATTTGCTCAAGGAGCGTCTCCTGCTGCGGCCCGCCACCTGCGATACGTACTTCCAGGGCGATGCCATCGGCCTTGAGCTGTGCAACTGCTGCGAGCAGGTGGGGGAACCCCTTCTTCTCGACCAGTCTGCCGACCGCGCAGATACGTAGCACCCCCCCGCGCGGTGCCGGATCCTCGTAGGGGAATCGGTTGAGTTCGAGACCGTTGTAGACGCGGTGTACGGAGGTCTTCTTGATGCCCGTCATACCGTTGATGAATCGTCGATTGAAGTTGCTGACCGTGACGACGTGGTGAGACCGGCGGATGAGATCCACCAGGACCGCTTCGTCCACTTCTTCGTGGAAGAGGTCCTTCGCGTGGGCCGTGAAGGAGAAGGGGATGCCGGCGAGTTCCGCGGCGATCGCAGTGGTACGGGTGGCCATCGATCCGAAGTGCGCGTGTGCATGGGTGATGCCCTGGCTGATGAACTCCGTGGCGAGTCCCACCCCTTGGTGGGCTTCGATCGGGTCCATTGCCAGCAGGTCGGGCAGTATCCGCGCAAAACGATCACCGAAACGCGGAACGGTCGCGAAGCCCTCCCTAAGGACCGTCCACGCCTCAAGGATCTTCAAGGGTTTCGGTAGGTAGGTCACGTTCGCTTGTACGCGTGCAAGCTCCGGGTGGAACCTGGGGTCCACCGGCGGACGCAAGGAGAAGAGACGAAGATCCTCGCCCTGCGCCTCACGGGCAAGGATCTCGGTCACGATGAAGGTCTCGGAGAACCGCGGATACATCTTCATGACGTAGGCGGTACGTGATGGTTCGGAGGGGTCAGACAGCAGCATGTGCGCGTCTCCGCTCCGGCGTGCTCGCCTCGGTGGCGAGGAGGTCAGCGGCGAGGAGAGCAAGTGCAGTAATGCCCGTCAGATCGATGCCGGAGCGGTCCACCCGGGTGCCTGCTGCGCCCCGGAACCAGTCGGCCACCAGTTCCGGGGACAGGTCATCGGGGTGGCACATGTCGACGATGCCGCGCCGGGCCAGTGCCGAGGCTCGGATGAGTTGCTCCCTCCGGGGTTCGGTTCGCGGGACGATGAGCGCGGGGGTGGACGTACTCATGATCTCGCCGATGGAGTTGTACCCGCCCATCGATACAATCGCCGAGGCTCCCTCGATCTCGGCAAGGGCATCGCGCGTTTGCACCACGACGGAGGTTCCGGGACCCGCGGCGCATTGCACCAGGCGGCGGTGCTCCATCGGCATCTGGGGCCCGGTGATGACGAGATGCTCGTACCCCTCGGGAACCTCGGCGCCTGCGGCTGCGAGTACCAGCGCGAGGCCGTCCGATCCACCACCGGCCATGGTCAGCACGTAGGGCTTGTCCAGGAGTGTGGATCGTCTGTGTGAAACCCTTCCTGCAGCGAGATAACCCGTGTAACGGACGAGCGAACCGAGGATCTCCGGTATCTCACCTGTCCGCAGGGGGTCATGAATCGCAGGATCGCCGTAGACCCAGATCTGGTCGAAGTAGGAGCGGATCGGGCCCATCCCATGTATCCCAATCCACTCCTGCTTTATCACGTAGGGGCTGTCGAGCACCTCACGCAGGCCAAGGACCACCTTGCAGGCTGGACGCTTGAGGCGGAGGTTGGCGAGGGCTTGCCGCAGTTCACCATCGACACCGAATGCATGACGGTCGACCACGACCAGGTGTGGGCGGAACCGGACCAGCACCGTGTCGATGAGCTCCGTGCGTAGCTGGATTAAGGCGTCCATCCCAATCGAGAGATGACGTGGACCGTAACCGTCGCTGCCTTTACGTATGCCCGGCAGGACCACCCAATCCCACCCCGGGGGCACGTCGAAACGCGTTGCCGAGGACTCTCCCGTGACAAGGAGGCCCGTCACCCTCCGATTCGCGAAGCCGGGGATGCCGGCCGAGAGCGCGTGGGCGATAGCGAGGTTGCGGCGTGTGTGCCCGAGCCCCTGGGAGTCATGAGAGTAAAGGACCACCCTGAGCTCCTGAGGCTGCGAATGTTTCATCGTTGATTGCCGACTTTCTTAGTGTGGAGAAATCTGGTGGAGATTCCATTGAGCCGATTCTGCGTGAGTGGCCCATGAGGGGATCATGAGACCTCTCTCATCCTTTGCCGTGGCGTTGCCACTCGAGGTTGTTCCAGCAACTAGGATCAAAAACGAGGTGGAGTACTGGGGTCGGTGGAAACGTTCCCATTTCTCCGCTCGATCCCGTCGACCATTTCCGACGCCTTTGTCTGGGCTTCATGGATGTGGCGGGAATATTTTGGGTCCGACCTTGCCCTTAAGCCTGTTCAACATGCCCATGATTCCTCTTGCTATAGGTGGAAGCGTGAGTCGCTTCCACGCCGTCACCGTAGAACGGGCAAATGAGGGGAGTGTGAGAAGGCGTTGCTTGGAATGTGGGTTGTTGCTGGGCCGTCGCCCCAGCCGCAATTCAGGGTCTGCCGATCCCTTTGTAGTTCCAGCCGGCACCGCGCCACGCGCACGGGTCCAGCACGTTGCGGCCATCCAGGATGTTTTTCGAGCGCACGGATGCCGCAGCCACTTCCGGGGTGAGGTGGCTGTACTCCTCCCACTCGGTTAGCAGAAGTAGGGCGTCAGCGTCATTCATGGCCTGGGTTAGGTGGCTCATCGTAAATAAGAGTGCAGTTGGGGTCTGAAGCCGCCTGATTCGAGGAGGCTGCGGGCGATGTAGTGGGTGAGGTTTCGGAAGCCGAGGGCTGATCCGCGGAGGTGCTCGAGCCGTCCGTT
>NZ_VHIM01000013.1 GCF_006494655.1 Arthrobacter agilis
ACGGACGGCTCGAGCACCTCCGCGGATCAGCCCTCGGCTTCCGAAACCTCACCCACTACATCGCCCGCAGCCTCCTCGAATCAGGCGGCTTCAGACCCCAACTGCACTCTTATTTACGATGAGCCACAAAACGGTGCGCAGAGACGCATTGGTTTGGGGCTCAATCCTTGCACGTAGGTCGGACGGACGGTTGCACGGGGGCCACTGCTGCTATCCAGACATTCAGGTCGCGTGGTCGGTGGAAGGACAGGACAGGTGGCATGGACGGGTCGGCCCTTATGTGCTTGATCGCGTCCCGTTTTCGGGTGAAGGTCTTGAAGTGCCAGGCGATGATGGAGTCCTTCGCGAGGGCGCGGCGGAGAGTTTCGGTGTTGCCGTTGCACACCGGGTGTTTGCTGATGATGCGTCGGATGGTTCGGCGGATGAGGCCTCCGAGGGAGAGCCACCTCGGGTAGTCGAGGAACACGATGAGTTCGGTACGGGCGAGGATGGTGTCCCGCCAGGACGAGTAGGCGCTGACGAGAACCCATTGGTCCTGCGCGGCGATGGTGGCCTCGATCCGGTATTGATCCTCGAGCGGGCGGCCCTTCCAGCCGGGCAGCCATCCCAAATCGTCGTCGGCCGAAAACTCAGGAACCCCTGTAGCGATGGCATAGGCGTGGGCGGCTGAAGTTTTCCCGCTGCCGGTCACGCCATGGAAGAGAACCCGTTGAGCTGGCACACCTGTCATGAGAATCACCGTAGTGCCCTCGAAAACTGTCGAGGAGTCGAGGGATAACCTGAGTTAGGACGTGGGGAACGACGGGACGCAGCTAGGCGTGATTCTTTTGCTCGTAAGCTCGCCTCATGGGTGATGACCGGATTGCGATTAGTTGGGATGCTGCACGGGCGAGTAATCGGGAGAACTGGGAGGATCGGGTGCCCCTGCATGAGGAGGCGTACGCGATCAGTGATCTTGATGAGCCTGACCATGTGAGCGCAGTAATCCGCACGGACCTGGATGCTTTGGCAGCGTTCCTTCCGGGTGGCACGGTGGCTGGCCTGGATGTGTGCCACCTGCAGTGCCACATCGGCACCGACACACTGTCATTGGCCAGGGCAGGAGCCCGAGTGACCGGTGTCGACTTCTCTCCCGCAGCTCTGACATCCGCTGCCGGTCTTGCAAAACGGTTGGATCTGAAGGCAACCTGGGTGGAGACCGACGTCCTTGATGCTCGTGCCGCGGTCACCGGTGACTTCGACCTCGTTTATACGAGCATCGGAACCATCAATTGGTTTCCTGATCTGGACCGATGGGCGTCGCAGATCGCCGGGCTCCTACGCCCCGGGGGAACCTTCTACATCCGTGACGGACACCCGGTCCTCTACGCACTCGATGAGCATGCCGAAGGACTGAGGTTTCGGTTCCCGTACTTCAGCACCGGCCACGCTCAAGTGTGGGATGAGGAATCCACCTATGCAGGAGAGGGCACGGTCGAGCATTCTCGGACATATCAGTGGGCGCACCCTTTGTCCGACATCATCAACTCTCTCCTCGGAGCTGGTTTGCAGCTCCTTCGGGTCAATGAGGGCACTACGCTTCCGTGGAAGTTCTCGCCCCGCATGGTCCAGGTGCCTGGTGGTTTCGCGTGGCCGGAGGCCGAGCGTGGCCTTGTACCATGCACCTACACGATCATCGCCCGGAAACCATGAGCGTCAGTTTGCTCGAGATTGAGCGAGCCTTCCGCCAGTCCTGGGGTGCCGACACCACCTGTCTCGACACCGCGAGCCTCACCACGTGGACGCCCGACAACTCGGCACATGGGCAGTGCGGCCCCACAGCCCTCGTCGTCCAAGACCTGCTCGGCGGTGATTTGCTTGTCGCAGACGTCACCGGCGGCACCGAGCACGACCAGGTGCACTACTGGAACCGCTTTGTCAGCGGCGTCGAGATTGACCTGACGCGAGAGCAGTTCGGACCCCACCACATCATCGGGGAGCCCCGCGTCGTCGTCCGGCCGCCTGGAGGGCCGCGGGCGTATGCCCAGGAATACCGACTACTCCGCGCACGAGTAAACGCCGCCCTGGCCGATAACCAGACGAGTCGCACGAACATCCGATGAAAATTTCGTGCTGATGAGCGGATCGGTCAGCGGGGACAGTCCCGCGGTCTGTCCCGGCGCGGTAGCGGCGCTGATGAGTGCACCGGCGGCCACAACACCCCACCAGGACCGGCGGGCAGGTGTTACAGAAATAGTGGGGGTGCCGTTGACGGCATGCATTGGGTGTCTCTCGTGCAGGTGTCTGCGCGTCGTTGTCTTTTCGAACCCTATATAAAGGGCTTGGCGCGCGGGCAGGGTTCGGGTTCCGTGATACCCGAACCCGACGCTTGTTGAAGGTGTTAGTGGCCTCCACCGAGGTGCCCGCCGAGGCGTTCGCGGATGGCCAGGCTCGCGGTGTTCAGACCATCGATCTGGACGGTCTTGCCGTAGCTTTCGTACTTCGCCGTGATCGCGTCGAGGGCAGCGATGGTGGAGGCGTCCCAGAGGTGGGAGCCGTACATGTCGATGACGATCGTGTCCGGGTCCTCGGCGTACTCGAACTGCATGTAGAGGTCGTTGGAGGACGCGAAGAACAGCTCTCCGGTGACCTCGTACTTGGCGACTTCGACGCCGAAGTGCTCCTCGACGGTGCGGTTCACGGTGACGAAGTGCGCGACCCGTCGGGCAAAGGCGACCATGGCGACGAGGACGCCGACGAGGACGCCGATGGCCAGGTTGTGCGTCCACACGGTCACGACGACGGTGGCGAGCATGACGGTGGTCTCACTCTTCGGCAGGCGCTTCAGAGTGGCGGGCTGGATGCTGTGCCAGTCGAAGGTGGCGATGGACACGAAGATCATGACGGCGACCAGTGCTGCCATGGGGATGAGTGCGACGACGTCGCCGAGGGCGACGACCAGGATCAGGACGAACAGTCCGGCCATGAAGGTCGAGATTCGGGTGCGTGCTCCGGAGGCTTTGACGTTGATCATCGTCTGGCCGATCATCGCGCAGCCACCCATGCCGCCGAAGAACCCGGTGATGATGTTCGAGGCGCCCTGACCCCAGGACTCGCGGGTCTTGTGGGAGCGGGTGTCAGTGACATCATCGACGAGCTTGGCCGTCATGAGGGATTCCATCAGCCCGACCACGGCCATGCCGGCGGCGAACGGGGCGATGATTTGGAACGTCTCGAGAGTCAGCGGCACGTTGGGGAAGAACAGCGACGGGAGGCTTTCGGGCAACTGGCCCTTGTCGCCGACCGTGGGGACGGTGATTGCGAAGATGACTGCCGCAGCGGTGACGACCACGATGGCGACCAGGGGTGCCGGGACGACCCGGGTGATCCGCGGGAGCAGGAAGATGATGACCAGCCCGACGGCGACCATCGGGTAGACCAGCCACGGAACGCCGAGGAGTTCGGGGAGCTGGGAGGTGAAGATCAGGATCGCCAGGGCGTTCACGAACCCGACCATCACTGAGCGGGGGATGAACCGCATGAGCTTCGCGACTCCGGCCAGGCCAAGGATGACTTGGAAGACGCCGGCGAGGATGACCGCGGCAATGAAGTAGTCGATGCCGTAATTAGCCACCAAGGGCGCGATGACCAGCGCGGTTCCAGCGGTCGCGGCGGAAATCATCGCGGGCCGTCCCCCCAGGAACGCGATGGACACGGCCATGGTGAAGGATGCGAACAGGCCGATGCGGGGATCGACGCCGGCGATGAGGGAGAACGCGATGGCCTCGGGGATCAGGGCAAGGGCGACCACGAGTCCGGCGAGGACCTCGGTCCGGAGCAGGCGGGGAGTGCGCAAGGTCCGCCACACGGATTGGCGGTCCTCCGGGGTCAAGGGCGGAGCGGTCGTGGCAACAGCCATAGGGGTCCCCTTCCAGGGATCAGGAGGGCGCATCAGCTGCCCTCGGTGGTGAAGAAGGTGGAAGCGCGGCGCTGCGTCCGGAAGAAAGAGGGAAGGCCTTGTCGACCTTTCGATAACTATATTCTAACGTAACGGTAGAGTTGAGCTAGAAGGATGACAGTAGTGACCGCGTGGGCCGAGGGCCAGGGCACCCAGTCAAGGCGTACTCCTCATCGCAGGGGTCCTCCTCACCTCAAACGCCTGGTCCCCGAAATCGAACGCCGGGGTGTGGCGGACCATGGTGGCAGTCGCCGGCCTTTCATGGATCGTCATCGGACTCATTCCCGAGGACGTCAACCTCACCGAACACTCCATCGGCGCGCTACCCATCGTCACCCTCGGCAACATCGCACTCATCGTCGCCGGTGTCTCCGCGTCAACCCGCACCCGGCCCCTCGTGCGCAGGACTGCCCTCATCCTCCGGGTCCTCGGACTACTGGGCTTCGCCCTCACCGCGATCGCAATTGCGAACCCGAAAGGCATCATCGGCATCGGAGTCGCAGAACGGGACCGTTCTTCCCCTACAGATTTGGGTGCAAGTCACGGGCCTCAACATCCTCAAGCGGCCACGAGTCCCGCAACCAGCCGGCTGTGCACTGGGGATGCGGGATGATGTAGGAGGAACTCGTCAGTTCAGCGATCCTCCCCGCCGGGTGAGGGTGCGTAGGTAGATGCTCCGGCGTGTGTGCTCTCGACGAGGTGTTCGGAAGCCCGATGGAATCAGTGAGTGCTTGCAGCAGACTCTTCGGTCGTCGTTGCTTGTTCGCTTGCTTCCGCGTGACGGATGACCAGGGAGGCCGTGATGAGTGTGGCGGAGAGCAGCACGCATGGCACCAGCAGTGTCACGTAGATCAGCGAAACAAGCACAGCGACGGGCTCTGATTCCCAGGCTGCGAAAAGCGGCATGAAGCTCAGGCTGTCTCCCAGGCCGAAGTTCCTGTTGATGAATGGGCCGAGAACAATCAGAACTATGGCAGCGACGCCCAGTCCTGCTCCGAATTTCATCGTTGATCTCGCCAGTGTTGCAGCAGACATGTCACTCCCGAGAGTTGGCCGGAGGGCCCATCCAATGGATGGCACGTGATTCACGTCCGAGTATGGGCGCGATCCTTACCGGCATCAACGCTGGACCCGGATCGGAACCCACCCGTTAGCAACACGTCCGGTGAACGATTCCGTTCCGTGCGGTTGGTGGTTGGCGGGTGTACTTGGCGCAATACGGGTCGATCAAACTGTTCGAGGACCGGCGGCAGGGTGATGCGAATCGCGCCGAGTAGGCGCAGAGTGGCGGGCGTTGGAAGTTTACTGGCTCGACAAACACGGCTGCACCGACCGCTGTTAGAGGGAAGTAAGCGACTCGACCCCGTGCAACTAAACTGGCTCTTCATACTTGAGGTGGGAGCGCTGAGCGACACGCCGTGAGCACCTGACTCCGAAATGAGGTCGAGACCTTCCAAGATCGGCAGTGACTAAGCCGCTCAATCCGGAAGGCCTCGACAATGTCC
>NZ_VHIM01000014.1 GCF_006494655.1 Arthrobacter agilis
AGGTCTTTCGGGTGGGCAGTGTGAGAACTTCCATCATCGGAAGGCCTCGACCTCTATCCCGCCTCCGACGCGCCCACCCCACTCAAGCCGCCAGCACCCCGCCCGCACTCTCAATTACGAAGAGCCGCTAATCCATCGGGCGATGCTCTGCCGAAATCTCATCAATCGGACGAAGCACCCACGGCTACTGCCAGGAAGAGCGTCGAGACGTCCGCGCAGGACGCCGGCTCACCTTCCACCTTGAAGTTCGATCTAACAGCTGACGTCGCCGAAGTGCTCGAGAGATACGGGACTGACCGCCCCAACTTCATCCACGTGCATGACGGGAAGGGCCAGGTCGGGGACCATGGGATCCTCAAGGCAGCACACCTGAACAGCGAGATCAGGCGAACGGTCAATGCGTTGGCACAGCGTGGTTACTACGTGTATCACACCACGGACGGCGTGAGTAAGTTCGTCAAGGATGAGCACATTCCAAAGATGTGGCACAGCGTCTTGAACGGCGCATACTCGGTATCAGACGAGGATATCGTCCACATTGTCGAGGAACCAAGTGCCGGAGTTTCTCCGCGTAAGTTGATCGTCGTGTTTTCCTCCATCGGCGACATCTTCAATGAGGGCCTTTTTCGTTACTTCACCCGTAATTACCAGAGCATTCGCAAGTTTGTTCCGCAGGACGTCGCAATCCTGCGAATAGCGGACATCGGTGGCGTGGTCGGGGGTTTCTATCTGAATACGACATACCGTCCTGACAACGCTCAGCGCATCAGTGCTCTGATAGAGAACAAGCGCCTCCAGTTGGGGCTTACCAAGGATGACGTCATCACATACGGAGCATCGAAAGGCGCGACCGGCGCGCTCTTCCACGCAGTGACCAACGGTTACAAGTCCGTCTCGGTGGAGCCGATCGTGAATGACCATCACTATGAGACGGCTTTCGGTGATACACACTTCACCGGTGGGGGAAACTTCCCGGCCACGAAGGAATCCGTTTTCGGGTCGCTTATCCAGGAACACAAGAAGCGCCTGCTGGCCAGGTCGGAAGTGCCCTCGCCGAGGATCGCAGTGATCTACTCGGAGCAATCCCCTCAGTTTCGGTACATCAATGAGCTTCTGGGTAGTCACCCAGCAAGTGACATATCTCTGATCAATGTGACTCATCCAAATATTAAGGATCATCCTGATGTGAGCCCGGCTTCGCTCAACCTGACGGCTACATTCCTGAACATGCTGTGCTACGGCTTTACTATGCCCGCAGGAAACTTCAGTCTTCGATGCGAGTAGGGTTGCAACGCTTCTTACTTAAGGCATGACGATCGTCGAAGCACAAGTACTGCGTAGACACTCAGCACCCCTTCTACAGTTGCCCTGCCCGTTGAGTTGACATCTCAGAAGAGAGAAGGTTCATGATGGGGAAAGACACGTCGAGAGTTCACTTCTGAGTACATGGACGTGACTTGAAGCTGGTGATCAATACTGGCAGGCCGGTAGCGACGGTCGCCCGTGAGCTCGGCATCGATGAAGCATCGCTGGGTCGGCGGGTCAGCACGTTCACGGCCCGGAACGACATCGGCGAGAGCGCGGTCATCGTGTCCGAACGGGCCGAACTGCAGAGGCTGCGCAACGAAAACGCGGACCTGAAACTCGATCGGGCGTTCCTAAGAATGCGTCTCTTTTCTTCGCCCAAGGAGCCTCGGATATGAACGCAAAGCGTTTGAGTTGATGCACGCGCAGAAGACCACGTCCACGATTACCCGCATGGTGCGATCGCTGGAAGGATCTCGCTCCGGGTACTACGCCTGGCTGAAACGCGTGCCGTCACCGGCGACGATCCCTGCGGAAGGTTATCGAGCAGAAAGTCGCTCATTGTTGCAGTGATTCCGACGGGGTTTACGCGCCGCCACTGATCCTGGCCGACCTGCGCGGCGACGGCGAGGTCGTCTCCGGGAAAACCGTCGCGAAAGCGATGAAATCGCTGCGCTCGGCCAGCATCTGCTCAAAGAAATCGAAGACCACGACGGTCATCAACCACGGTGACGCGTACTCCTTGATGCGGGGAAACGACGGTGGGATACCAGGGCCCTGAACCAGGTGTGGGTCGATGGCATCACCTATCTGAAGACCGGGGAGGGCTGGGTCTACTTGGCAACAGTCATCAACGACCACAGCCTCCGCGTGATTAGTTGGGCGATCGCTGAGCACATGCGCACTGATCTGATGCTGGACGCCCTGCAGATGGCCCTGACCTTGGCAGGATTCGCCGGTCAAAGTGATCTCCCACTCCGATCGTGGTACGCAAGCCGTATTCAACCGATCGTCGCAACAGTTGCTTCTTGCGCTGAGCGTAGCCGGTCTGCGAATACTTCGGCGGGGGTACGCCAGCCCAGGATTCCGCGTGGCCGGTTGTTGATGGTGTGGGCGACTGCTTGGATTTCGGGTGTGCTCCAGCGGGAGATATCGGTGCCTTTGGGGAAGTATTGCCGGAGTAGGCCGTTGAGGTGTTCGTTGCTGCCGCGCTGCCAGGGACTTTTCGCGTCGGCGAAGTAGACCGGCAACCCGATCTCCTCGGTCAGCAGTGCGTGCGCGGACATCTCCTTGCCCCGGTCCCAGGTGAGTGAACGGCGCAGGTCCACCGGCAGTGCCTGGAATGTCGCGACAAGCGCGTTCTTCATGGTCACCGCCCCGTACCCGGCTAGCGCGGGCCCATTCTTCGTCGGCTTGATCAGCCCGTAGCCGGTTTGCCGGGGCAGGTGGACGAGCATCGCATACCGGGTGGTGCGGTCGATCAGGGTCGCCATCGCTGACCGGTTCAGGCCGATGATGAGATCTCCCTCCCAGTGGCCGGCCACGTCGCGGGCGTCGGCTTCGGACGGCCGCTGCTTGAGGGTGGTGGCCTCGGTGACGTGGGCCCATGCCAGCGCGCGTGTTCTGGCCCGAGGCATGCGCTTGGTGCGCCCCCGGCGCAGGTGCCAGGACTGTTGCCGGCTTAGTCCACCGCGGGCCGGGACATAGAGCGCCTGGTAGATCGCTTCGTGGGAGATCCGCATCGAAGGGTCCTCCGGGAACTCAATTGGAAGGCGTTTGGCGATCTGTTGCGGACTCCACGCCGTGACCCACTCGCGGTCCTCGCGATGCGGCTTGTTCTTCCCGTCCCAGGTTGGCCCGTCCGGTCCACGACGCTTTCCATCAGGAGTACGGACGTGTCCGCTGAGTTTCTCGCTGACGAAGTCACGAAGACGCTGGTTCATGACCAGTTTCGCTACCTTGGGTCGGCGGGCCCGTCGCTCGGCGTGCCACTGCGCCGTTGACGCCCGGTAGTCCAGCCGGTACGTCCGCGTCGACGCGTTCCGGCGCAGCTCGCGGGAGATCGTCGACGGGCTGCGGCCCAAACGGCGGGCAATTTCCCGCACCCCGGAACCCTGTGCTCGCCACAGCGCGATATCTTCACGGTCGCTCGATGACAGGTACCGCCCGGACAAGGTCGGGGCCAGTTGCGGATTCACCCCGCCAGCGTGCCGGAACCAGCGATGAGCGACGGGTTCGGACACGCCCGCAGCGACACCGGCATCCCTCGTCTTCGCCCCTGCCGCTATCGCCACCCAGAACCGCACCCGGTCTTCCCGCCACGCAACCGTAGGCCGGCCAGGAGAAACGATCTGTCCCCGGTAAGCCCGCACCCGTTTCTGCTTCTCGATCACACCCATCGAACACCCCATCCCGTAGGTGTTGCGACGATCGGTTGAATACGGCCAATACGCCTCAGCCCCGATCACCTCGTTCGCCGCGCCAACGGCATTACCCGATTGATGGGAATGACGGGAATCTGTTGGGACAACGCGATGGCAGAGAGCTTCTTCGCCGCCCTGAAGGCAGAGTTCTACTATCGCCGGATCTGACCCACCAGAGCACGTGCGGCCCGGGAAGTCGGAGCCTGGATCCAGGACCGCTACAACCGCCGCCGCCGGCACTCCTCGATCGGTCAACGCACCCCGATCGAATTAGAGATACATTACTCCCGAGCAGGACGAGCACCGCCGCGCCGCTTAGCCCGTATTCACAAGCCGAGGTCAAGGCCAATAGCAGCACGACTCTGGTTCGAATACGACTCGACCGAACTAGAGTCGGGCTTTAACGGCGCTGCATCAGGCGTTGCGGTCGGTCTTGAATCTAGAATACGAAGCGGCCGCCTGACAGCAGGACAGAGCCGACACCGAGCGATAGGTCCTCTCTGAAGGTCCGCCAAACTGCGGAGGAGGATCAGTCGCCCTATAAAACGAAGCCTGTCTCCGCCGGAGCTCCCGCTGAGGGCCACGTAGGTCGGCGCCCTGCTACCTATGCGATCAGCGACCCCGCCGCTCCTCTTCATGTCCATCACTGACATGAACCCGGCAACCGCGCTACACCACGATGCGGGGCACGACTACGTTTTGACACAGAGCACCTAGCCCGCGGATTCGCGGGCCGTATACGTCAAGGCGACCTGGTACAGCTTTCTGTGAGCCCTGCTTGAAGTACCGCGCAGTATTCGGACAACTTTTTCGCAGTTCACAGCTTGGCGTCATCGCAAGTGCAATGATTTCGTCGTGCCCGCTGGGGGCGCCACTATTTTTCGAGGTCTCACATGCTCTTGCTTCCGAACGCGCTGTCATGGGCCAAGACTGCGTCCTTCCGGCGAGAGAGGACCCGAGGCGGTTACCGTGCTGGAACTTCCACTCCTGCATCTGTGCGGGCCCAACTACGAAGGCCAGTCACTGTGTGTCCGTAAGGCCCGCCCCGCTGCCACCGCGCCTGTTACGGCACCTACACACGGAGTGACTGGCATCTACTCCGGTCCGCTGCTGAACATTTGATACTCACTCATTGCCTCCCAGTCCGAAGTCTCCTGAACGCCTGCAAAGCGCGTGTCTCCGGAACACCTAGCCCACGAGGAATCATGAAAAGCCCTCTTCTGGCTCTTCGTAATTGAGAGTGCGGGCGGGGTGCTGGCGGCTTGAGTGGGGTGGGCGCGTCGGAGGCGGGATAGAGGTCGAGGCCTTCCGATGATGGAAGTTCTCACACTGCCCACCCGAAAGACCTC
>NZ_VHIM01000015.1 GCF_006494655.1 Arthrobacter agilis
GTCCCACGCAAGCGTGAAACTAACCGGTCCTCTTAACCTTCCAGCACCGGGCAGGAGTCAGTCCGTATACATCGTCTTGCGACTTCGCACGGACCTGTGTTTTTAGTAAACAGTCGCTTCCCCCTGGTCTCTGCGGCCCTGATCCGCTCCGGTGAGCAAGTCACCATCACAGTTGGGGCCCCCCTTCTCCCGAAGTTACGGGGGCATTTTGCCGAGTTCCTTAACCATAATTCTCTCGATCGCCTTAGTATTCTCTACCTGATCACCTGTGTCGGTTTGGGGTACGGGCGGCTAAAACCTCGCGCCGATGCTTTTCTCGGCAGCATAGGATCACCAAATTCCCCCATACGGGGGTCCCATCAGATCTCAGGCTCGTGACTGAACACAAGAACGCGGATTTGCCTACGTTCTGCCCTACATCCTTAGACCGGGACAACCATCGCCCGGCTTGGCTACCTTCCTGCGTCACACCTGTTAATACGCTTACCTCCCGAGATCAGGTCCCGCGATCCACAAAAAACCACGTCACCACAAGGGTGGGCGGTCATGCTTCTGGCGGTTAGTATCCCTCGATCAGTATTGGCGGTTTTTCGCCGGTACGGGAATATCAACCCGTTGTCCATCGACTACGCCTGTCGGCCTCGCCTTAGGTCCCGACTTACCCAGGGCAGATTAGCTTGACCCTGGAACCCTTGATCATTCGGCGGACGGGTTTCTCACCCGTCTTTCGCTACTCATGCCTGCATTCTCACTCGTGTAGGCTCCACCGCTGGTTTACACCGCGACTTCACTGCCCACACGACGCTCCCCTACCCATCCACACCCTTGAACCAAGAGAACAAGTCTCCGGCTTGGGATATATGTGAATGCCACAACTTCGGCGGTGTACTTGAGCCCCGCTACATTGTCGGCGCGGAATCACTTGACCAGTGAGCTATTACGCACTCTTTCAAGGGTGGCTGCTTCTAAGCCAACCTCCTGGTTGTCTGGGCAACTCCACATCCTTTCCCACTTAGCACACGCTTAGGGGCCTTAGTTGGTGGTCTGGGCTGTTTCCCTCTCGACTATGAAGCTTATCCCCCACAGTCTCACTGCTGCGCTCTCACTTACCGGCATTCGGAGTTTGGCTGACGTCAGTAACCTTGTAGGGCCCATTAGCCATCCAGTAGCTCTACCTCCGATAAGAAACACGCAACGCTGCACCTAAATGCATTTCGGGGAGAACCAGCTATCACGAAGTTTGATTGGCCTTTCACCCCTACCCACAGCTCATCCCCTCCATTTTCAACTGAAGTGGGTTCGGTCCTCCACGACGTCTTACCGTCGCTTCAACCTGGCCATGGGTAGATCACTTCGCTTCGGGTCTAGATCACGCCACTCTGGTCGCCCTATTCAGACTCGCTTTCGCTACGGCTTCCCCACACGGGTTAACCTCGCGACGTAACACTAACTCGCAGGCTCATTCTTCAAAAGGCACGCCGTCACAGAAACAAGTCTGCTCCGACGGTTTGTAGGCACACGGTTTCAGGTACTATTTCACTCCCCTCCCGGGGTACTTTTCACCTTTCCCTCACGGTACTGGTCCGCTATCGGTCATCAGGGAGTATTTAGGCTTACCAGGTGGTCCTGGCAGATTCGCACGGGATTTCTCGGGCCCCGTGCTACTTGGGATCCTCTCCAAACGGCGTCACGCATTACGGTTACGGGACTTACACCCTCTCCGGCCGGCCTTTCAAGACCGTTCACCTATACGCACGCACTCATTTCACCAGTCCGGCAGAACTGGAACGGAAAGTCCCACAACCCCAGTGATGCAACGCCCGCCGGCTATCACACACCACTGGTTTAGCCTGTTCCGCGTTCGCTCGCCACTACTAACGGAATCACTATTGTTTTCTCTTCCTGTGGGTACTGAGATGTTTCACTTCCCCACGTTCCCTCCACGTACCCTATGTGTTCAGATACGGGTCACCCGGTCACTCGCGCGCCGGGCGGGGTTTCCCCATTCGGACATCCTGGGATCAAAGTTCGGTTATCAACTCCCCCAGGCTTATCGCAGATTCCCACGTCCTTCTTCGGCTCCTGATGCCAAGGCATCCACCGTGTGCCCTTAAAAACTTGACCACTAAGATCAAAAAACATATCGAGAAAACCAGGCCCGAACATGACGTCCGAAACCAGATTTATCTTAGAAATTGCTTCTTTTTAAGATGCTCGCGTCCACTATGCAGTTCTCAACCAACAACCCCAACACACCCGCACCCACCCCACAACAGGGAAAAGCACGGCATGCGCAGGAAAACCAGAAACAACCAAACCCCCACCCACCCCGGACACCACACCCCCCGACCAGACACACCCCCGGAACCAGCCACCCACACAACCGTGCGAACAACCACCCCAGGAACGAGCCCACCAAAGGACACAACACCCACGACAGATAAGAGCCCTGTTATCTCAGGACCCAACAGTGTGCCAAACGATCACCCAACAACACCCACCAACAACACTTTCCAGAAACCCCGAACCCCGAACCGAAGGACACGCACCCCCAACCCCCTCACAGGAGAAGAAGACACACACCCCGGAACCAGAACCAGGACAACGTACTCACACGCCGGCAGGCACCACCAGGCACCTATTCATTGATATTCCACCCATGAGCACCCACCGCGGAACAAACGCCCGCGCTATGGGCTAACTCCTGCAAGCCACACACCCACCACTTGGGACGGGCACATGAACCTGAGGCGCTCCTTAGAAAGGAGGTGATCCAGCCGCACCTTCCGGTACGGCTACCTTGTTACGACTTAGTCCCAATCGCCGGTCCCACCTTCGACGGCTCCCTCCCACAAGGGGTTAGGCCACCGGCTTCGGGTGTTACCAACTTTCGTGACTTGACGGGCGGTGTGTACAAGGCCCGGGAACGTATTCACCGCAGCGTTGCTGATCTGCGATTACTAGCGACTCCAACTTCATGAGGTCGAGTTGCAGACCTCAATCCGAACTGAGACCGGCTTTTTGGGATTAGCTCCACCTCACAGTATCGCAACCCTTTGTACCGGCCATTGTAGCATGCGTGAAGCCCAAGACATAAGGGGCATGATGATTTGACGTCGTCCCCACCTTCCTCCGAGTTGACCCCGGCAGTCTCCCATGAGTCCCCGGCATAACCCGCTGGCAACATGGAACGAGGGTTGCGCTCGTTGCGGGACTTAACCCAACATCTCACGACACGAGCTGACGACAACCATGCACCACCTGTAAACCGGCCACAAGTGGCTGACACATCTCTGCATCATTCCGGTTCATGTCAAGCCTTGGTAAGGTTCTTCGCGTTGCATCGAATTAATCCGCATGCTCCGCCGCTTGTGCGGGCCCCCGTCAATTCCTTTGAGTTTTAGCCTTGCGGCCGTACTCCCCAGGCGGGGCACTTAATGCGTTAGCTACGGCGCGGAAAACGTGGAATGTCCCCCACACCTAGTGCCCAACGTTTACGGCATGGACTACCAGGGTATCTAATCCTGTTCGCTCCCCATGCTTTCGCTCCTCAGCGTCAGTTACAGCCCAGAGACCTGCCTTCGCCATCGGTGTTCCTCCTGATATCTGCGCATTTCACCGCTACACCAGGAATTCCAGTCTCCCCTACTGCACTCTAGTCTGCCCGTACCCACCGCAGATCCGGAGTTAAGCCCCGGACTTTCACGGCAGACGCGACAAACCGCCTACGAGCTCTTTACGCCCAATAATTCCGGATAACGCTTGCGCCCTACGTATTACCGCGGCTGCTGGCACGTAGTTAGCCGGCGCTTCTTCTGCAGGTACCGTCACCCACCCAAAAGACAGGCTTCTTCCCTACTGAAAGAGGTTTACAACCCGAAGGCCTTCATCCCTCACGCGGCGTCGCTGCATCAGGCTTGCGCCCATTGTGCAATATTCCCCACTGCTGCCTCCCGTAGGAGTCTGGGCCGTGTCTCAGTCCCAGTGTGGCCGGTCACCCTCTCAGGCCGGCTACCCGTCGTCGCCTTGGTAGGCCATTACCCCACCAACAAGCTGATAGGCCGCGAGTCCATCCAAAACCACAAAAGCTTTCCACCAACATGGCATGCGCCAGAAGGTCGTATCCAGTATTAGACCCGGTTTCCCAGGCTTATCCCAGAGTCAAGGGCAGGTTACTCACGTGTTACTCACCCGTTCGCCACTAATCCCCCCACAAGTGAGGTTCATCGTTCGACTTGCATGTGTTAAGCACGCCGCCAGCGTTCATCCTGAGCCAGGATCAAACTCTCCGTAAATGCATTACAGACACAACAACAACACCCGGGAAAACGAGCGAAACTGCTGCACAAAATTCGAAACCAGCCAAAAAAACCAGCCACCACACGGGGTGCGGCAACCAGCAAATTCAACCAATCAAAAAACAATCGGTATCAACAAACTTGGCACACTATTGAGTTCTCAAACAACAGGAGCTACCGGCACCAAACACAACCAAACCGCTGTATTCTCGCTCCGAAGCAACTTTTCAAGCTTACCCACACCAACCCCGAATCTCCAAATCCGC
>NZ_VHIM01000016.1 GCF_006494655.1 Arthrobacter agilis
TTAGGTCCTCTTCGTACACGAGCTCCGGGAAGCGGCGCCGGGCACCGTCAATCGCCTCCGGGTCCGTAACGGTGACCTCTGCGCCCTGCAACTGCAACTGTGCGGCGATGCTGAGGGCCGGGGAATCGCGGACGTCGTCGCTATCGGGTTTGAAGGCCGCTCCCAGCACGGTGATGCGTTTACCGAGGAGCGAGTTTCCCACCAGGGTGCGGGTGAGCTCGACCGTGCGGAAGCGACGTCGAACATTGATGTCATCAACCTCGCGTAGGAAGGTGAGTGCTTGATCGGCGCCAAGCTCTCCAACCCGTGCCATGAAAGCTCGAATGTCTTTAGGTAGGCAGCCGCCGCCGAAGCCCACACCTGCATTGAGGAACTTTCGGCCGATTCGTTCGTCAAAACCTAGAGCGTCGGCAAGGAGTGTTACATCCGCACCGGTAACCTCACACACTTCGGCCATGGCATTGATGTAGGAGATCTTCGTAGCGAGGAACGAGTTCGCTGCCGCTTTGACCAACTCTGCCGTTGCGTAATTCGTGCACAGACGCGGCACGCCCGCCGCTAGGGGAGTGGCATAGACGGCATCAAGCAGTTGTGCTGCACGTGTGCCATCCTCTCCTTCCGGGATGCCATACACGAAACGGTCAGGGGAGAGTGTGTCCTGAATGGCGAGCCCCTCGCGGAGGAACTCGGGGTTCCATGCCAGAAGTCCGTCTGGATATCTCCGCGAGAGCTGATCCGCCAAGCGAACGGCGGTACCTACGGGGACTGTGGACTTACCGACGATGAGATTGCCTGGTTCGAGGAAATCGAGTAGCGATACGAAGGCGCTGTCGACGTGGCGCATATCCGCTGCGTAGTCACCCTTGCGCTGAGGTGTACCGACGCAAAGAAAGTGCACGTCCGACCCCTTAGCATCGGCCATGCTGGGGCTAAACTTCAACCGACCGGTCATCAGAACCTCGTCGAGTAATTCAGACAGACCCGGTTCGAAGAACGGTGCACGCGCTGCTTGGAGGTCACCGACCTTGCGGAGGTCGATATCGATACCGATGACGTCGTGGCCGAGCTTGGCCAAACACACTGCATGGACCGCTCCCAAATACCCGCAACCGATGACAGAGATACGCATATTTGTTCCTTCGTGTATGTGCAGAGATCTGCGGACCATGAGGAACCAGAACTTCTGTGGTTCTCTTCCTACGAATTGAGCCATCTGCCCGTGAGCTCTTCATGAGGTGAGGATGAGAAGGATTTAATTTTTCGCCAACCTCATATTTTAGTGGTTGGGGTCCCCAGGTAGGAGTCCAGTGGTCGTGTGAGTTTCCTATCCCACAAGGGGTGCAGGAGGAGACTCACGAATCATGGCGCGTAGACATACCCCGAAGCAGGTCATAACGAAGGTGCGGCAGGGCCAGAAGATGCTCAGTGACGGCGGCCGATGGTCGAGGTCGTCAAGGAACTCCAGGTCACCGAGGCGACCTGGTACCGGTCGGTGAACCAGTACGGGTCCGAGAAGAACGCCTAGACCTAGAAGCGGACCCGGGAGCTGGAGAAAGAGAACGCACGGCTGAAGAAGTTACTGGCCGACCAGATCCTCGCCAACGACATTCTGAGCGAGGTGGTGAAGAAAGAATTCTGAGCCCCGAACGGCGGCGTCGGCAGTGCGCATGCCGCCGGGGTTTGGGGCGTCCGAAAGATTCGCCTCCCGGCTGCTGGGCCAGAGCCGGTCAGCGCTGCACAGGGGTCGCCCGAAAACCACGGTGGTGCGTCGGTCAGGACCTGTATGCACGGTAGCCTCATCGTCGGCTGTGACCTCGTTACCGCCGGCAGGATGCTCGCTGCCTCCGATCTGGATTCCTACCTCATCCGTGAATCAGACATGGTCACCTCCGAGGACTTCTAGAGCCCATCTGCTCATGCCCGCAGGGCGATCCGTTTGCGGGCCCCGGCGATCAGTCGAACCGTACGAAGGCTCTGACAGATCCTCCTTGGAATTCCTCGGTCTGGGTGTAGCCGAGTGCTTCGTAGAACGCCTTCTGCTGCGGCTCGTCGTCAGTGATCAAGACTTTTTGGCGCACATGCGGGTACTGTTCGAGCGCCCGTTCAGCGAGGGCTCGTCCAATACCTCTCCTGTGGTGTGTTGGCCGTACGAGGATGTCCTGGAGATAGCAGATCGAGGCACCATCGGAGACGACACGTGCCAGCCCGACCAGCGTCTTGCCATCATGGGCGGCCACGAGGGTCGAGGAACCCTCCAATGCTCGTTGGAGATTGTCCGGGTCCTTTGTGTAGGCCAACCACTCCACCGCGCCGTACAGTGCGAGGACTTCGCTGAGCGGTAGGTCCTCGGCCTTCACTACACCTATGGTCGTCATGCTTCATCCAAACACGAAGCTCAGTCGGTGAGAGAGCGGGCGAGATGCTCGCTCGCTGGACCTCCCCGGTGCGCCCGGGCGGTTCATCGTTTCGTGCTCTGTAGGCTCTCCGAAGGATCTGCACTAGGGGGTACCGCATGGCTGAGGAGATTGTCGTCCGGCGTTGCGTCGACGGCGATGTGGACGCGCTGGAGATGACGGAACCGCCAGGATCGGGGATCACACGCAACCTTCTTCGACACCAGACCGCAGGCTCCATCGTGTACGCGGCAGCTTGGCAGAACCATCAGCCAGTCGGGACCGTGGTACTGGATCTGGCTTCCAAGCACACCCCGGAGTTGAAGCACCTGTTCGTTCAGGAAGCCGCTCGAGGGTCCGGTGTAGGTACGGCGCTCTGCGACTGGATAGAGGATCACGCCGCACGAGCAGGATTCGACAAGCTCTACCTCGGCGTCGGTATCGAGAACCACGGTGCCCGGAGGCTGTATGAACGCCTGGGCTTCAGGCCCACCGGCCAGACAACCACGACGACCTATCAGTACGTCGATGACGACGGACAGAAGCAGTGGGCCACCGAGACAGACGACATGTTCGAGAAGATGCTAGCCGCATGAGCTTCATCCTCCAGTAAATCAACAGGCGCGCGGGAGTGGATCGGTCTAGGGTCATCGAAGTAAAGGGAGACTGGCATCCGAATCATTGCGTACGTTGTCGGAGGCCTGCTCGCGGCCGCCGCAATCCTCAGCCTCATCCTCGACCGCTGGGACATCCTGATAGGTGTCGCACTCGGTTTGGTGGCATTCCTGGCCACGGACCCTTTCGCCTGGCGCAACAACCAGACCAACAAACCAAGGAAGTGGCCGGACCTGTCGGAAATTGATGACACTAGACGGACGACCTACTACTACGACGATGAAGACACCCGATCGACACCGGGTATCGGAAACGATGACGAGGAAAGCCCTCCCAGATAGGAGCGGAAGCTCCTACTTGGTGAAATCGTCCGCTGAGCGATGCTCAACGGGACCTCACCGCTAGCTATGTTGACTGACCTGACGTTCGAGCCGCTCGAGATCGGCCGCAACCAGATTAACGTCTCGAGCGAACTCGTCATCGTCAAGCTCGATCTGACGGACGGTGAACACAACCTCAGCCCCGTCCGGATGCGCCAGTACCCGAACAGGGTTCGTCACCACAGTCCCGGACGGCAACGTCACATCATGATCGAGCACTCCGAATTGATTCCGTTCAACGAAACGGACTTCAACCCGGCCCATCGGCGAATCAACCAGCAGTCGGTCACCGTCCCTGACCACCTCAGCCTGGGCGAGGCCTGCCGCCCACTGCGGCAGATTCCCTACATCCGCTGCGTACTCATACACCGCAGCGGGCGAGGCCCCAATTACACGACTTACGTGCCGACTCTTCATAACCGCATCATTGATCCTTCCGGGTTCGGCATCAAGGGCAGGTCCACTTGGTGAAAGAAT
>NZ_VHIM01000017.1 GCF_006494655.1 Arthrobacter agilis
GGACATTGTCGAGGCCTTCCGGATTGAGCGGCTTAGTCACTGCCGATCTTGGAAGGTCTCGACCTCATTTCGGAGTCAGGTGCTCACGGCGTGTCGCTCAGCGCTCCCACCTCAAGTATGAAGAGCCCGTTATCCGTCCCGCTGTCACCCGACGACTACCGGGCCGTCGTAGGGGAGTTGATGCGCCGCGTAAGCCCTGCTGGTCACGAATTTGATTCGGGATCTGCTCAGCCGGAGCGCCTGATGTACCTTCCCGCGGTCCGGGCCGGGCAGGAGTTATGGCACGAGGCTCGGAACGGCGCGTTCCTCGATGCTGCACCGCTTGCTGCAGCTGCCCGCGCGGACTACATGGAGGAGGCTTCCACTACTGTTCCAGCAGGCACGGCTGGCCCGAGCGATGGGAAGGCCTACTTTCGATCTGCCGTTGATCGGGAGCAGGACAATTTGGCATTCCGGTTTGAGGGAGCCGTAACGAAGGGCTGAATCGAGCGGCCTTCAAGCTTGGGCAGCTCGCGCACCTGTGGCCGGCTGACGACGCTGAGGACCCTCGCGACATCGCCCTTGAAGCACTTCGCTGGGCTGGCGGAGCTAACGGGATGATGGACGACTCAGACGGTGAGACTGAGCTCCTGCGCACCTTCTCCAATGGCTGGGGTAGCGGCATGGAGGAACCACGCGAGGTGAAGCCGGTCCAGCAGATTAGCAGTGGCAGCCAAACTGGCGGTGCGCCGAGCGCGGCAAGCGCGATCGTGGACCTTGCGCTGGGCAAGTACACGCTCGGTATCAGCGAGAAGGACGGTCCGTTCGCCCTGCCAAAGTGCGGCGCGCCGGTCATCAAGATGCTGCGGGGCGGCAAAGATTCGCTGAGGGCCGAGCTGGCAAAGGACTACCGCCGCACTACGGGACGGGTTGCCCCGCAGCAGGCGCTTACAGATGCTCTGCAGGTGCTCGAGGGTGAGGCTCAGGACCTGGAACCTGTGGAACTGCACATGCGGGTGGCCGCAGCACAGGGTTACCACTGGTACGACCTCGGGGACCAGACCGGGCGGGCTGTACGCATCGGCCCGGATGGCTGGCAGGTAGTTGACCGGCCGCCTGTTCTGTTCCAACGTTCGGCGCTCACCGCGGCCTGCCCGGAGCCCGCGCGCGGAGGGACGAACGCGGACCTGTTCGCACTCACCAACGCCGCGGAGTCTGACAAGCCCTTGCTGATCGCCGCTATGGTTGCGGCATTCTGGCCTAGCATCGCTCATCCGATCGTCGCATTCAGTGGTGAGCAGGGTACGGGTAAGTCGACTAACGCAATGCGAGTCACGGGCATCGTGGACCCCTCCACTGTCCCGCTGCGGAAGTCGCCGCGTGATGCTGAGTCGTGGATTACCGCCGCCGCTGGCAGCTGGATGGTCACGGTGGACAACATCAGCACGATCAACGAGTGGTTTAGTGACGCGCTTTGCCGGGCGAGCACCGGAGACGGGGACGTGAAGCGGCGTCTGTACTCGGATGCAGCCCTGTCAGTGTTCAGCTTCCGCCGCTGCGTGATGCTGACGGGAATCGATCTGGGCGGGCTGCGCGGCGATCTGACGGAACGCCTTTTGCGCATCGAGCTGGACACCATCCAAGCGAAGGACCGCCGTTCCGAGGCGCAGATGGCACAGGAGTATGCCGCGGCGCACCCGCGGACGATCGGTGCTCTCCTGACTCTTGTTGCACAGGTCATGGCGGCGCTGCCGCTGGTTGACCTAACGGAGACAATGCGTCTGGCTGACTTCCACCGAATTCTCGCGGCGGTAGATCAGGTGCTCGGTACGGACGGATGTGCGCGGTATCAGGCACAGCATCAGTCGATGGCGGCCGACAGCCTGACCGCTAATCCTTTTACTGCGCTGATGATGGAGCACGCAACGGCCTTCACCGGCACAGCAGGGCAGTTATTGGATCTCGTGCAGTCGCGAAACCTAGAGCATCATCGCGCGCCTGCGGGTTGGCCGAAGTCCGCGCGGGCTGTGACGACTCTGCTGAGGCGAGACGCTCCCGCCCTACGCTCCGGCGGGTGGCGGGTAACTAGCGCCGAGAACCGGCTCGGAGTACTCACTTGGAGCCTGCAAGCGCCGGAAAGCGCAGGTTAGCGATGGCATCTGACCTGCGCTCTGACCTGCACCACAGCCCACTAACCTGCACTTTGCCTACCCGAAAACCGCATGTTCTAAGGGATGTGCAGGTCAGCAGGTCATGCAGGCTCCATTTCCGGGCCTTCTCTGGTCCGGCGGTGCTGGTTTGCAGGTCAGACCCTCTATGTCCATCTCTTCTAGAAAGAGGCCTGGTAGGGGCGCAGAGAACCAACCAGCACCAAGCCTTAGAAGGCCCGTAAAGGTGACCTGCATGACCTGCAAACCAGCACCGCCCGGGCTGGCGTCGCTTTTCGACACTCGAAGGAGCCCCTGATGTGGCCGATTGCGGAGGGCGAAAGCCGCTCGGCGCATCGGCAAGTACAGAGCCGTGAACACCGATCAAGGAGCACGAGATGGGTTGGATTCCATACGAAGAGTACGACGAAGCCGAGGGGCGCGACTTGCCTCCATTCGAAGACCGACTGACCGAAGACAGCACCGACGAAGGGGACGAAGAAGATGTCTGACTACTACTGCCCAGAATGCAACGGACCACGGACGTGGGACTGGATTTTCGATCACGTGCGGAACGCCTGTTGGATCGGCGACCGGGACGACGCTACACGCTGCGTAGACGTAGAGCGGCTGGAGTGGTCGCACGGAGGGTTCGCCAGGCAGGCGACGGAGGCAGAGCTAGCGCTTGCGGGCCATGTCGCGGGGTATTCCGTAACCGCTGAGGCGCAGTTCCACGATCCGATGGAGCCGCCAGAGCTGGTCAAGGGTCCCGAGACCGTTGTCAAGCGTGGGACTCCAGGATTCGCGCGTCGAGTGATCGCGGGGATATCCGGCTCTTCATACTTGAGGTGGGAGCGCTGAGCGACACGCCGTGAGCACCTGACTCCGAAATGAGGTCGAGACCTTCCAAGATCGGCAGTGACTAAGCCGCTCAATCCGGAAGGCCTCGACAATGTC
>NZ_VHIM01000018.1 GCF_006494655.1 Arthrobacter agilis
GACATTGTCGAGGCCTTCCGGATTGAGCGGCTTAGTCACTGCCGATCTTGGAAGGTCTCGACCTCATTTCGGAGTCAGGTGCTCACGGCGTGTCGCTCAGCGCTCCCACCTCAAGTATGAAGAGCCCCTTTACGACGCAGTGAATGACTGGGGGCCAGCTGACGACTTCTTCTTGAGTTTCTTGACCACAACCCCCGGTGCGCGCGTCTTGGACCTCGGGTGCGGGACCGGAGGCATTACTCTGGCTGCTGCAGCGGCCGGGTGCAGCGTCATGGGAGTTGATCCTGATCAACCATCCCTTCGGGCAGCTCGGTCGAAGCCGGGCGCCGACCAGGTTCAGTGGGTTGATGGCACTTCCCGTGCGATTCCTGCCGATTGTCAGTTCGATCTGGCGATCATGGCGTCCAACGTCGTTCAGGAGATTCTCGACGACGCGGAACTAGCCCGGTCCTTCAGCGACATCGCCGCTCACCTCGTGCCTGGTGGTCGTCTCGCTTTCGATGCGCGGGATCCGGACGCCCGCGGCTGGGAGGCGTGGACGAAGGAGCGCAGTCATCGGATTGTTGACCTGCCTGAGGGAGAAGTTGAGCACTGGTACCAGACCACGCATGTCGATGAAGAGACGGGGCTGATTGATTTTTGTGAGCACGAGATAGCACCGGACGGGAATGAGCGAGTCGAGTGTGGGCCGTTGCGTTTCCGGTCGCAACACCAACTCCGCCTCATGCTCGAGGAAGCAGGCATGTCAGTTGAGAAGGTGTTCGGCGGGTATCAAGGTGAATCAGTGGGAAATGGAGCTGGAGCGCTTCTGGTCATTGCCTTCCGCCCGTAAGCCGATAGCTCTCCGCACGTTGCCGGCTGGTCGTGGACCGCGCTTGAGCGCGAAGCGTTGTCCGTATGTCAGGGGCGGACGGCGGAGTACACCAGCATGTCGCGACGTCGGCCGGAAATCTCCTGATGGGATCTGAGTAGTCCCTCGTGGAGGTACCCGGCGCGCTCGGCCGTCCTGATGGAAGCAGTGTTCCAGGGCTCGATGTAGAGCTCGGTGCGATGCAATTCGGGCAGGGTCCACGCGAAGGACGTGAGAGCACGGAGTGCATCCGCGGCGAGTCGCCGGCCCCTGAATGGTGGGGCGATGCCGAAACCGATCTGGGCGCGGCCAGCGTGGAGCTCGCGCACCCATAGACCGGTGAATCCGGCACAGTGTCCCTCGGTGGTGTCGACGAAGGCGAACGAAAATCCCGCACCCTCTGTGTGCCGGGTCTGCTGTCGCCGTATCCACTGCTGCGCCTGGGCGGGCGTCGCGTTGAGTGGCAGGGTCCCCGTTGCAGGGACATAGGGATCCCGGGAGAGATCCCTGGCCATGCCGGCGTCGTCAGGGCGGAATGCCCGCAGCGTCACGCTCCCATGGGCGGGGTCGGTAGCGGGCCACCGGTCGGCGATCTCGGGGAGGTCCATCACCTGAGTCTGTCAGGGCGGAGCCACCAGCACCCGATTGGCAGGCAGATAGGTTGGGGGCATGGACTTCACTGCGCTGCATCTGCGGCCCCTTCAGCGCGAGGACGCCGATGCCTTCGCCGAGTGGGGTGAGGATGGGCTTTTTTGCCAGCATGTGGGATAAAGCGCGAGTTCCCGGTCGCCCTGCAAGACTTCTGGGTGCGGCAGGTCGAGTTCGTGGGGCTACCTGCACGCCCAACGCCCCGAGGTCAGTCTGGCTGACGTGCCCATCGAGTCCCTTGCCGAACTAACCAGAGTGTTCACTCGAACTCAGCTGGACCCCGGTAGCGCCCGGTAGAGGATCCCCAGGGCCTGTCGGGGGAGTGACGGAGCGGACGACGTCGGGGACGGTGAAGTCCCTGTTGTCGATCACGAATGTCGCTCGTTCCCAGGGTCGCGCGGCTTCGAAGTAAAGGCGCTGGCCGTGGACATACCGGCGCATCGTCGGGTGTTCCGGATCGCGGCTGGTGCCATTCCGGGCCGCCATTCGCGCCGCGGTCACGGCGAAGGGAACGTCGAGGTACACCGAGGCGTCCCAGGAGGTGACGAGTTCATCGCGGTGCAGGAACATGCCTTCCACCAGGACCAGCGCGTCCGGTGGGGCCTGGAGGAACGCCGCCACCGTTGGTTGGTCCGTCGCCGGATCGTAGGAAGCCGGCGAATATCGGCCGTCTCCGTCGGGGCCCAAGGGTGTGAGCACGTACTTATGTAGGGCCGAATAGTCGTAGGTGTCTCTCCAGAACCCTATCGGTGAGTGCCGGCCCCGGGCGTGCCTGACTGACGAGGGGTTCAGGAAATTGTCTGCGTGGATGGTGATGACCGGACGGTGATGAATCTCCGCTGCCAGGTTGGCTGCGAAAAACGTCTTTCCGCTGCCATCGACGCCGTCGATCGCTATGATCCTGCCCTCGGTCCCGACGACGCCGAGAATGCTGTCGACCAGGTCGCGCATGAACTTCCCCCTAGTCGAATCTGCCCGCAAGGCGATCTTCTGGCGCGCGCTGTGCCTGGTCAGCGTTTCTTTTCCCTTGCTGGCCTGCTCACCCTTCCGGCGGCTCCCACCCTTCATTGACGCACGTCGCCGCCAGCTCAACGCCATCATCCCGGACGGATGTCTGGTCGCCGTCGTCAGCGGCTTGAATGATCGAGGAGGCTGCTACTGGTATTCGTCCCTCGGTCTCGCCTTCCAGCGCAGCGCGCAATGATCTGACGAAGCGGGGAGTGTCCTCGGGTGGTTTTCCGGCACTGATCCAGCTGGCGTTGATATTGCAGACATCGGTGTTTGCTGTAGCCAGGGACTCTGCTCCGCAGGCACTCATCGACAGCGCAGCAACAGCAAACGCGACACCGGCTATCCGAGATCTCATGCATAGAAGGTACAGCGGTTGATGGCATGTGAGACTTTCGAAGACCATTTATGATCAGACAAAACGGGCTCTTCGTAATTGAGAGTGCGGGCGGGGTGCTGGCGGCTTGAGTGGGGTGGGCGCGTCGGAGGCGGGATAGAGGTCGAGGCCTTCCGATGATGGAAGTTCTCACACTGCCCACCCGAAAGACCTC
>NZ_VHIM01000019.1 GCF_006494655.1 Arthrobacter agilis
ACGGACGGCTCGAGCACCTCCGCGGATCAGCCCTCGGCTTCCGAAACCTCACCCACTACATCGCCCGCAGCCTCCTCGAATCAGGCGGCTTCAGACCCCAACTGCACTCTTATTTACGATGAGCCGGCTAAGTGGGCGCTTCAAGGCCCAAAAGAGAGCTAGATGGCCCCGAAGGCGGCGATTTCCACTCATTTTGGCCTGGCGTGGAGTGCCGGGGGTAAATATCTCGCAATGCTGAGGATGCGAGGGGCGGCACTGGGGGAAGGGCTAACCCGCCACCCCTCCTGATACACGTTGCCGGACCGCTCTGGCGGAGCTGTACCGTCGCTCCGTCAGCTACGCAGGTAGAGGCTCAGCGGCCCTGTCATACCCTCGCGTTACTCAGCGATGGCCTTCCCCACAGCACCCTGAAAACGTGCGTATCTCGTATTGGTTTACCACTGTCGCGTAGTCTTCAGCGGCCCGAGATCCTTTGGTGGTTGTGGTGGTGTGCCGCGTGGTGCAAGCCTCGCACCTTTACGCCTATTACAGGTTCGACACGTGTCCGCGCGCAGGTTCTCTATGGCGTCCTGTCCCCCGCGTGACACAGGAAGTATGTGGTCCACCTCTGCACTATTGGGCAGTCGGCCTCGCCGGTAGTTCAACTCCACGCCGCAGAACCGGCAGTTGTTCAGCCCGCCCCGTAAGGCAAGGTACTTTGCCTGCTGAGCCAGCTTCAGCCATTGGCTAGTTCCTGTCCTGCTGGTAGCCATTAGCTTGCACATCCTGTGAAGTTCACACCCGACGCCGAGCACAGCGCAAGCTCGGTGAGGTCTGCGCAGCGCGAGCACGTTACGACTCCATCAGCCGTCGAGACAGCACTGTTGGGGAGGTTGCCGCGCTGATAGTTCAGCGGGACGCTGCAGCTTGGGCATTGGGCCAGCCCACCGCGCTCAGCGGCACCCACTGCTCGAGCCGCCGCCTGCCAAGTAGTCCTAGCCACAAGCATTCCTCTCGGAGATGAGATGGGGGGCCCGCCGCTGGAGACGACGGGCCTTGTCAGGGCGATCAGACGAAGCTGAGCTTCACGACGGTGGAGGATCGCGGAAACCCAAAACCGATACGGGCGGTTGCCCGGATGGCGACGCGATCGCTCGAGAAAAAGGCATCCTCGCTGACGGCGATCTCGACGTCCTCACGCAGGACCGTGATCGCTGTGGAAGAGTCCAGACCCCACGCGGTGCCGGTGGGCACCTTGGCATCCACGAAGACCGGGCGGCCCTGAAGCACGCGCGGATCGTTGGTCAGCGCTTGATTCGATCCTGTCGCGGTCTTCAGGACGGCGACGGCGAGCGCATCGACTGGCGAGAGCACCCAACCCGTGATGTTGGCACCCTCACCCTCGGCCGCTGCGACGGCTTCAGCGAAAGCGTCGAGGTTCGTCAGGTCGCCCGCGACGGTCGCGGTGTCCGTCAGGGATGCCAGGCCCTTAGGCGCGGGACTGGCGAGGTTGCCCAGCCACGCAGCGTTCACCTGCGCGATGATCGAGCGGGCCAGCCCGTCCCCCACGATGCGCTGCGCGTCGGGGCTGGAGTCGCGGGCGAGCTCGCGGGAGATGATAGTCAGGCCGGCGACCTTGGCGGGCGTAATCGGCAGCTCTCCGAGCACCGGATCGTCAGGCGAGATCTCGGCACCCTCGGCAACCCAGGAAGCGCCGGCGTCCTCTTCGACGATCGGAATGTTGAGGGTCGATGCCCCGGTGGTGACCGCCGTTGCAAGGGCGAGCTGGAAGGCAAGCGCCTGCTCGGTGATCGGCTTGGTGATGAGTTCGGAATACTCCGGGGGCAGGATGCCACCAGCGGCAGCGGAAAGAAGAGTCATGAGAGTGTGCCCTTTCAAGGACGGGAGATGAATGTCTGTCCTAGGGAGGTCCTGCCTCTACCTAGATGCCCGTCCAGGGGCTGCGTGGCGCTAAGACGGCCGCAGGCCGATATCTCATCGCTGGGATAACTATACCGGCCTGCAGTCGCTTTCAGCTACTTCCGAGCGCGCAGCGCGTCACCCCAGCTAGGCCCAGCGGGACCACCCCCGCTTCGCTGCCCCTGCTCTCGCACAGGATCAGGGCCAAAGTGGACACCGAGCGTTGAATGGGTCTCACGGACAGCCGAGGTCAGGGCGGCGCTGTCCAGCTCTCCTGCCTCGCTGAAGAACTCGCTTGCCGCCCGCCCGGTGGACCAGAGGGCGTCAGCAGTCAGGGTGCTGCCCTGAGGCATGTTGCCCGCCACGAGTTGCCGCTGCAGGGAGTCCACGCTTGCCGCCAGGCTGTCCCGCTCGGCCTCTGTCTCACGCAGCTTGCGCCGGTAGTTCGCGGCCTCCCGGCCGGCCTTGCTCTTGCCGTCGTCGGGAGCCTCTACGGGCTCCGGAGCGTCGGCCTGGACGTCCTCGGTTGCCAGCGGCTCGGTGGTAGCGTCGTCGGTCGCCTGATTGGCTTTGGTGGTCTGTGAAGTGCTCATGATGCGGCGTCCTTCTGGTCGGTCCTCGAGTGTGCAATGCGGGAGCGGAGCTGGTCCCGCTCGGTCGAATACCGCTTGGCCCGGTACTCCCACAGCTCTGCCTTATCGCGCATCTCGCGCAGCTCCTGCCTCAGCCTGCGCACGTCCCGCGCCGCTGCCTTGTGCGCGGCACGCTCTGCCTGCAGGGCGGCAAGGCCCTTCTCTTCCAACACTTCCTCGCTCATAGCTCTTGCTCGCTTGTCTCTTGGATGGAATCAGGTGCGGATATCCGGCTCTTCTTACTTGAGGTGGGAGTGGCTGAGTCCGCCGCCGATGAGGAGCATGCGTAGGCGGTAGTTGTCTCGGTTGCGGAATCCTCGGGCGACGCGGCGGTGGAGTTCGATGAGTCCGTTCAC
>NZ_VHIM01000001.1 GCF_006494655.1 Arthrobacter agilis
ACTTGGCACACTATTGAGTTCTCAAACAACAGGAGCTACCGGCACCAAACACAACCAAACCGCTGTATTCTCGCTCCGAAGCAACTTTTCAAGCTTACCCACACCAACCCCGAATCTCCAAATCCGCTTCCGTTAGCATTTCCTGTCCTAGAACAGTTCCTGCAACCGATCGATGGATTCCGATTATCGGCGCGAAGCAACATCCTCATCCGATTCCGTGCGCTGCACACACCGGATGATCTGTACTTCTCGGGGGGTTTGTCGCCCTCACCGGGGCAACTCCATAACTATAGGACCATCCTGCCCGCGGCCGCAAATCGACGCCGGCCTCCCCCGATACGACAAGGGCCGGCGCCCCCCGGGAGGAGGTGCCGGCCCTGTCGATCCCGTGGTCAGCCGACGTCGATCATGGCGAGATTGCGCTTGCCGCGGCGGATCAGCAGGTACCGCCCGTGCAGCAGATCCTTTTCGCCCGCCGCCTGCTCGGCATCCGTGATCTTCACGTTGTTGATGTACGCCCCGCCCTCGGCCACGGTTCGCCGGGCCGCCGAGTTGCTCGCCGAGAGGCCGGTGGCCACCAGCAGGTCGACGATCCCGAGGCGGTCGGGGCCCAGGGCAACCGAGTCGAGCTCCGCCGTCGCGGCCTGCAGGGTACCGAGATCCAGCGACGTGAGATCGCCCTGCCCGAACAGGGCCGCGGAGGCCGCGATCACCTTCTCCGTCGCATCGGTGCCGTGCACGAGCGAGGTCACGTCGTAGGCCAGTGCGCGCTGGGCCTCCCGTGCGTGCGGACGTTCCGCCGTCGCCCGTTCCAGCGCCTCGATCTCCGACCGCGAACGGAAGGTGAAGATCTTCAGCCGCTCCACCACGTCGGCATCGGAGGTGTTGAGCCAGAACTGGAACATGGCGTACGGACTCGTCATCGAGGCGTCCAGCCAGACGGCGTTGCCCTCGCTCTTGCCGAACTTCGTGCCGTCGGAGTTCGTGATCAGCGGCGTGCCGATGGCGTGGACGCCCCTGCCCTCGACCTTGCGGACCAGCTCGGTTCCACTGGTGAGGTTGCCCCACTGGTCCGACCCTCCGGTCTGCAGCACGCAGTCGTAGTCGCGGTACAGCTGGAGGTAGTCCATTCCCTGCAGGATCTGGTAGCTGAACTCCGTGTAGCTGATGCCCTCGTCGGAGTTCAGCCGCTTCGCGACGGTCTCCTTCTTGATCATCGTGCCGACCCGGAAGTACTTGCCGACGTCGCGCAGGAAGTCGATGACGGACATGGGGCCCGTCCAGTCGAGGTTGTCGACCATCCGGGCTGCATTCACGCCGTCGAACGCGAGGAACTTCTGGACCTGCCCCTGGAGGTAGCCGACCCACTCGGCAACGGTCTCCTTGGTGTTCATCGTGCGCTCAGCCGTCGGGCGCGGGTCTCCCACGAGGCCCGTCGACCCGCCCACCAGGCCGAGCGGGCGGTGGCCCGCCAGCTGGAGGCGCCGCATGGTCAGCAGCTGGACCAGGTTTCCCAGGTGCAGGCTCGGTGCCGTCGGGTCGAAGCCGCAGTAGAACGTGATGGGCGCGCCTGACAGCAGGTCCCTCAGTTCACCCTCGTCGGTGGACACATAGATCAGTCCACGCCAGACGAGCTCGTCGTACACGCCGTCGAAGGACGGATCGTTGCGCTGGCCCGCGAGGCCACTGACCGGGGTATCTGTTTGCTGGGACACCCCACCAAATTATCAGCCGGCAATACCAGCGGGAATTCGGCCGGACGAGATGACGCGCAGCCGCTGGGTGGGCCGCGTCATCGCGACGTAGAGATCACCGACCCGGGCCGTCGCGGAGTCGAGCATCTCCTGCGGTTCGAGGATGATCACGCCGTCGAACTCCAGGCCCTTCGATTCCCGCGGGCTGATGACCACGATGTCCTGGCCCGGTCCTCCCGCGCCCGTTCCGACGCGCTCCCGGTAGTCCGGAGCGAGGGCGGCGCGCGTGGCGGCGAGCAGGTGGTCAGGAGCGACCACCGCCAGGAGTCCGCCGTCGATCGCGGCGAGCTCCTCCGGCATGACGCGCACCAGCGCGGGAACGGGGTCCTGCCCGGAGTCGAGGATGGGCGAGAACCGGCCTTCCCGCACCGCCTTCGGCGCGGAGACCACGAGACCCGCAGCATTCGCCATGCGGACGGCGGCCTCGGCGATCTGGGACGGCGTCCGGTAGTTGACGGTCAGTTCCTCGAGCTGCCACCGCTCGCCCACGAAGGGCTCGAGGGCCTGCTGCCAGGATCGGGAACCGGCGGCGGAACTCGTCTGGGCGATGTCGCCGACGATCGTGAACGACTTCAGGGGGCATCGGCGCATGAGCAGTCGCCACTGCATCGGGGACAGTTCCTGCGCTTCGTCGACGACGATGTGCCCGTAGGCCCAGGTGCGGTCCCCGGAGGCGCGGTCCGCCGCCGAGAGACGCGACGCCGACACGGCATTGTGCTGGGCGAGGTCCTCCGCCGTCAGCACGCCGTCGACACCCGAATCCTCGAGCGAGGCGTTGACGTTCTCGAGGGCACGCTCCGCATTGGCGAGGTCTCGCTTCTGCTCCTGCTCCCGCGCGGCGGTGTCACGGCCGGCCGAGGCGTCGAGGTCCCCGAGCAGCTCGGCCGCTTCATCGAGCAGCGGGACATCCGCCTCCGTCCATGGTGCGTCGACGGCCCGCACCAGCGCGGCCTGCTCGGCATCACTGAGCATGGGCGCCGCGGCACGCAGGAGCTCGGGCCGGGCGAAGAGCTCGGCGACGAGCTTCTGCGGGGTGAGCGGCATCCAGGCGAGGTTCAGTGCGATCCGCACGTCCCGCGAACTCCGGACGTCCTCCGCGAGATAGGAACGGTCGGCGTTGTTGCCTCCGCCCGAGGACTCCTCGAGCTTGTCGAGGAGCTGCTCCGTGAGTTCCCGCAGCAGGATCTTGACGAAGGTCACGCGGGCCTCGTTGTGCGGTTTGCCGGTGGCCCTCGCCCGTTCGCGCGCGCGCGCCACCTGGCGCGGCGTGAGGGTCAGCATGGTTCCCTCGACGTTCAGCCGCTTGTTCTCCGCGGGTACGCGTTCGCGGTTGGCCACGGCGTTCCGGATGACCTCCACCATCGCGAGGCGGCCCTTGATGGCTGCTACCTCCTCGCTCGACTCCTGCACCGTCGCCACACCGGGCATGAGGGTACCGATCCCGGCCATGACGACGCCGGTCTCGCCGAGGGAGGGGAGCACGCGCTCGATGTACTTCATGAAGGCGTCCGTGGGACCGACCAGCAGGACCCCTGCCGACTTGAGCCGCTCCCGATGTGTGTAGAGCAGGTAGGCCGCGCGGTGCAGGGCGACGGCGGTCTTGCCCGTACCCGGACCGCCCTGGACCACGGTGACTCCCGGCAGGGGCGCGCGGATGATGCGATCCTGCTCCGCCTGGATGGTGCCGACGATGTCCGACATCTGGCCCGTGCGCCGTGAGTTCAGGGCGGCGAGCAGCGCGCCTTCGCCCTGGAGCGACTCGTCGTCGCCGAGGAGCTCGGCGTCCAGGACGTCGTCCTCGATCGCGACGACGTCGCGCCGCGACAGGATGAGGTGCCGACGACGTCGGACACCCATGCGCTCGAAGGCCGTGGCCTGGTAGAAGGTGCCTGCCTCCGGTGCCCGCCAGTCGACCATGAGCTGCCGGAGGTCCTCGTCGGAGAGGCCGATGCGGCCGATGTACCGGTTGTCGCCGCTGTCCAGGTCGAGGCGGCCGAACACGAGGCGGTCGTCGACGGCGTTCAGCTGGGCGAGGCGATCCTCGTACATGGTGGCGAAGGCGTCGCGTTCCGAGCGGTTCTGGTGCGAGCCGGCGGCCTGGGTGCGGCGCACCTCGGCGAGCTGCTGCGCCTTCTCCGACCGGAGGTCATCGAGGCGCCGGTACAGGCCGTCGACGTAGTCGCGCTCGTGCTCCAGCTCGGCTTTCGCCTGGGATGTCTCCTGCATCGGCAACTTCCTTTTCTCACACGGCGGACCGTCAAGTCTAGCGCGGTCGCAGCTACACGATGTCCAGGGCTCGCACCGTGCGGCCCGCGAGGAGCTGCCGTCCCCCGAGTGCTCCGAGCTCGAGCACCACGGCGCAGCCCACGACCGTCGCTTCCGCCCTTTCGAGCAACGCACACGCCGCGGCCAGTGTTCCGCCGGTGGCGAGGACGTCGTCGAGGACGAGGACGCGGGTCCCGGCGGGGAGGTCCGACTGGTGGATCTCGAGCGCCGCCTGCCCGTATTCGAGGTCGTAGGACTCCCGGTGGACGGCCCGCGGCAGCTTGCCCGCCTTGCGGACGGTGACGACGCCGGTGCCCGTGGCGTAGGCGACGGCGGCGGCCAGCAGGAATCCTCGGGCCTCCACTCCGGCCACGGCATCGAAGGTTCCGGCGAAAGGCTCGGCGAGCGCGTCCACCACGGCGCGGAAGGCGACCGCGTCGGAGAAGACGGGAGTGAGATCGCGGAACAGGATGCCCGGGGAGGGGAAGTCGGGAACGACGGCGGTCAGGCGGTCGAGAGCGCTCCTGGCCGTGTCGGTGAGTGCCGTCGTGGCGGACGGCGGTCCTGAGGATCCTGCGCCAGATCCTGCCGGGGAGGTGGTGCCGGAGTCCGGTCCGCTGTTCTTCACGGATCCACCTTACGGGCTGTGCGCGGCTTGCCCGGCCGGTAGCGCGATACCGTCGGTTCGCCGGGTGACCAGAACCGCCAGGGGTACTCCCCGGTGCCGGCGATGCCGCTCACGCCCACGCGGGGTCCGCTGGCGACGGATGCCGCAGGCAGTCGGGGCAGGACCAGCTGGAAGGGATCGGCGAGCGCGTCGGCGCCGTCGTACCGCCGGTCGAGTCCCAGCGCCTGGGCGAGCCTGGCGGGTCCGCGGGCCAGATCCAGGTCCGACGCGGGCCGGGAGCGTCGTTCGCGTGCACGGTCGATGCCGTCGACGATCTCCCCGGCGCGGACCAGGAGGCCCGTGGCCCAGCCCTCGGTGCCGCAGACGATGTTGGCGCAGTAGTGCATGCCGTACGTGAAGTAGACGTAGAGGTGGCCTGCGGGTCCGAACATCGTCGCATTGCGCGGTGTCCTGCCGCGATAGGCGTGCGAGCCGGGATCGACGTCGCCCAGATACGCCTCCACCTCGGTGATGCGGACCGTCACGGGACCGTCGTCGGACCGGTGGGTCAGGTGTGCTCCGAGGAGCCAGGGGGCGACGTCGAGAGCGCTCCCGGCCAGCAGTGCGCGCACCTCCGCGCCGGTCCTGTTCTGCTCGATCACGCATCGACCGTAGCAAACCGCTGATCCTGCCCCGCCGCCGTCGTGTCCGAATCCCGCCAGTGCGCACTCCTGCCGGATGGCAGGATGGCCGGTATGGACTTCTGGCAGCAGTACCGGGCGATCGACGCCCGTGATGTGCGGTTCGACGGCCAGTTCGTGACGGGCGTCTCGAGCACGGGAATCTACTGCCGCCCCTCCTGCCCGGCGCGGACACCCAAGCCGGCCAATGTGACCTTCTTCCGGACCTCGGCGGCGGCCCACGATGCCGGCTACCGCGCCTGCAAGCGGTGCCTGCCCGAGGCCGTACCCGGTGACCCCGGGTGGAACCTCCGCAACGACGTCGCCGGGAGGGCCATGCGCCTCATCGCCGACGGCGAGGTGGAGCGCACCGGGGTGCCGGGGCTCGCGGCGAAGCTCGGGTACTCCGCCCGCCACCTGAACCGGATCCTGAAGGACGAGCTCGGTGCCGCTGCCCTCGCCCTGGCCCGGGCGCACCGCGCACAGACGGCGAGGACCCTGCTCACAGCGTCGCCGCTTCGCCTGGCGGACATCGCGTTCGCAGCAGGCTTCGGCAGCATCCGCCAGTTCAACGACACCGTCCAGCAGGTCTTCGACCTGACGCCGGGACAGCTCCGGGATGCCGCGCGGCGCACGCCCGCCTCCCCCGCGTCCGGCAGGACGGACGGCAGGCCTGTCCCCGTGCAGCTGACGCTGCCGGTCCGCCTGCCCTACGACAACGGCATCTTCCGGTTCCTGGCCGAGCGGGCGGTGGACGGTGTGGAGCGGGCGACCGGCTCGTCCTACGAGCGGCTGCTCCTGCTCCCGGGCGGCCCGGCCTGGTTCAGGGCGCACAGCGTCGAACCACGCGCGGGCGGGAGGGCCGTCCTGCCCGTGACCGTCTCTGTCACCGCCCTCGGAGACCTGCCGGCCCTGCTCTCACGGATCCGGCGCCTCTTCGACCTCGACGCGGACCCCACGGCCGCGGACACGGCGCTCGGCCGTCATCCCGTCTTCGCGGAGCTGGCCGCGGCCGTGCCGGGCCTTCGCCTCCCCGGTTCGCCCGATCCGCACGAGATCCTCGTCCGGGCTGTGGTCGGGCAGGAGGTCGACCTGGCCGCGGCGACGCGGACCCTCGGCCGGCTGGCCGCGTCGGGACCGCGCCTCGACGTCCCCGGAACGGACCTGACGAGGGTCTTCCCGCCGGCGCAGGAGCTCGGCCGGCTCCCCGACCCGCTGCTGCGGGGGCTGCGGCGCCGCAACGACGCCCTGCGGGCCGTGGCGGAGCAGCTCGCGGACGGACGGCTGTGCTTCGACCTCGGCTCCGCAGCGGACACTCTCCGGGCGGACCTCCTCGCGCTCGACGGGGTAGGGGCCTGGACGGCCGACTACGTGACCATGCGCGTCCTCGGCGCTCCCGACATCCAGCTGCCCTCCGATGCTGCCGTCCGGAACGGGTGGCAGCGACAGCGCGAAAAGCCGACGACGGCCTCGCCTCGACGGCGGGATGCGCCGGAAGACGGCCTCGCCGCGGCGATGGATGCTGTCCGGCCGTGGCGGTCCTACGCGACACTGCACCTGTGGCGCGTCGCCGCCGGTCCGGCGTCTGGCCCCCTATCCGGACCGGCAGCCGCGCTCTCCCCGGGCGCTCATCCCGGCTCCCGCCCTGCACCAGACCCCGTACCCTGCTGATACCCACCGAACGGACCCGCAACCATGGACCTCGCCCTCCCGACGCCCGGCACTCCCCCGCCTCCGGCCGGTGCCGCCACGACGACGATCGACACCCCCGACGGCGCCTTCACCATCATCGAGGCGGAGGGCGCGGTGCTCTCCTCGGGGTGGACGGATGCCCCGGAGGATCTGACCGGGCAGATCCATCCCAGCATCCGGGCGAGGGCCTTCGACCCGGCGGCTTCCGCACTGGATCCGATCCTCGATGCCGTGCAGCGCTACTACGACGGCGACTTCGCGGCCATCCGGTCGGTGCGGGTGGACCAGGCGTCCGGTCCGTTCCGGGTCCACGCGTGGGACGTCCTGCGGATGGTCGAGCCGGGCGAACCGGTCACCTACCTGCAGTACGCCGAACGGGCCGGCAAGGCCTCCGCGGTCCGCGCAGCAGCCGGCGCATGTGCGAAGAACGCCGCCGCCCTCTTCGTCCCGTGCCACCGCATCATCCGCACCGACGGCACTCTCGGCGGCTTCCGGTGGGGCGTGGAGGTCAAGCAGCGGCTGCTCGACCGCGAGGCAGGACGCGCCGTACCGGCCTGAGCGGCGGCACCCGGGTCCGCGCCGTCGTCAGCTGCCGGCCGCGGTAGTGCCCGACGCCGGGACGCTCCTCGGTCGGCAGGCTGACCTCAGGCATGCGTGACGAGGCGCTGGCGCGCCGCCATGTCCCGGTACAGCTCGCTCGTGCCGAGGAGTTCGTCGTGCGTCCCGATCGCGGACACCCGCCCCTGGTCCAGGACCACGATCTGGTCGAAGTCTGCGACGGTGGACAGGCGATGGGCGACGACCACCACCGTGCGATCGCGTGACGCCTCCCCCAGGGTCTGCTGCAGCAGCTGTTCCGTGCGTGAATCGACGGCGGACGTCGGTTCGTCCATCAGCAGGACAGGCCGGTCGGCGAGGATCACGCGCGCCCAGGCAAGGCGCTGCCGCTGCCCCCCGGACAGCCGGATGCCGTCCTCCCCTAGATTGAGCTCGAGGCCGTCGTCAGACCGGTCACCCAGCGCATCGAGCCCGACGGCCGCCAGCACCCGCCGGAGCTGGTCATCGCCCGCGCCGGGTGCAGCGAGACGCAGATTGTCCGCCAGGGTCCCGCTGAGCACCGGAGCCTCCTGCTCCACGAGGCCGATCCGCTCACGGAGATCCGACCGGGCGATCTGCGGGAGCGGGACACCGCCGAGGCTGATCCCTCCGCCGGTCGGCTCGTAGAAGCGCTCGAGCAGTGCGAGCACGGTGGACTTCCCGGCCCCCGAGGGCCCCACGAGTGCCGTGCGGCTCCCGGCAGGCACCGTGAAGCTGACGCCGTCGAGGACCAGCGGGCCGCCGTCGTCCGAGGGATCGACCCGTGCCGCGTCAGCGTTCGCCGCGGCCGCGCCCGACGTCCCGCGGCCACTGTCCGCGGAGCTGCCCTCAGCGGCCGCGGCCGTCGCGTCGTCCTCGGCCGAGGCGTACCGGAAACTGACGTCGCGCACGTCGATGGCGCTACCGGACCTCGGGTCGGGGAGGCCGCTAGCCGTGTCGGTGATCCGGGGCGCGTGCTCCGCGACGGCGTCCGGTGACCCGGTGAGGTGCCGCTCATCGATGCGTTCCGGCGCGAGCCGTGCGATCTCCTGGATGCGATCGAGCGCCGCGAGTCCCGACTGGATCTGCACGAAAGCGCCCATCGCGGAGCCGATCGGCATCACGAGGAGGAACAGGTAGAGGATGAAGGCGATGAGGTCCCCGAGCTGCAGCTCGCCCGCCGCGACCCTGATACCGCCGACGGCCAGCACGACGATGAAGGCGCCCTGGATGCAGATGGACATGATCGGCTGGACCGCCGCCTGGAGGCGCGCCATGGCGATGCCCGCACGGAAGGCCTTGGTGGCCTCGACGTCGATGACCGCTGCCTCGCGCTCCTCGGCGACGGATGCCTTGATGGTCCGGATGCCGGACAGCCCGCGCTCCACGGCGGCGGTCATGGAGCCGACGGCGTCCTGCACGTCGCGGCTGCGCGTCCGGATAAGACGTCCGAGGAACAGGACGCCGCCCGCCCCCAGCACCACCGCGGTGAGCGTGATGCCGAAGAGCAGTGGGTCGATGATTACCATGAGGACCACGGCGGCGCAGAACATGAGGATCGAGGAGACGATCTCGAACAGGCCCGAGGTGATGACGCTCCGCATGAGCGTGGTGTCGGAGCCCACCCGGGACATGAGGTCACCGACGCGGCGCCGGTCGAACTCGCGGATCGGCAGGGCCAGCAGCTGCCCCACGAGCGAACGCCGGACTCCGAGGACCACGGACTCCGCCGTCCTCTGCAGCAGGTAGGACTGAGCGGCTCCGAAGACCGCACCGCCGAGTGTGATGGCGACGAGGAACCAGACGAACACCGTGGCCGGCTCGCTCGCCGAGACGGCGTTGACCAGCTGCTGCACCATCAGCGGCTGGGCGATCGACAGGCCCGTCGAGACCAGGGAGACGACGGCGACCAGGACGAGGACGCGGACGTGTCCCCGCAGGTAGGGGAAGAACTCCCGGAGGGTGGCGCGCTGGGTGGTGGTCTTCATAGCCACACAGTGCGCCGGGGCGTCCCGCGAGTCAAAGCACTTCGCGACGGGCGTAGCAGTGCCCTCGCTGCCGCACGCCGACCGGTTCCGCAAGGCTGCAGGCTCGCGAAGAAAGATCCCATCGGCTCCGGGCCCCTGCCTAGCGTGGACACCGCGGCGAAGGAACGGACAGCCACGTCCGGTACCGCGCAGGACCCACCAGCCCCCGAAGGAGTATCCGCGTGAGTGACCAGTACACGATGCAGGATCCGACCACCCAGTACCCGAAGCCGGACGACAGCTTCCGCCAGTCCCAGGACGGCCCGGGACTCGAGCAGGACATGCACCCCAGACCGGACGCCGGGGAGACCAGCTACCGGGGATCCGAGCGCCTCGTGGGACGGAAGGCCGTGGTGACCGGCGCCGACAGCGGGATCGGCCGGGCCACCGCCATCGCGTTCGCCCGCGAGGGCGCCGATGTGGTGCTGTCCTACCTGCCCGAGGAGGAGGCGGACGCCCAGGAAGTGGTGGAACTCATCGAGAAGGCCGGGAGGAAGGCAGTTCCTCTCCCGGGCGATGTGACGGACGAGGGCTACTGCACGCGTCTCATCGACACGGCGGTCTCGGAGCTCGGCGGGATCGACATCCTGGCGAACATCGCCGGCAAGCAGCAGTTCGTGGAGGACATCGCGGACCTCACCACGGATCAGTTCGACACGACCTACAAGACCAACGTCTACTCCATGTTCTGGCTCTGCAAGGCTGCCCTGGCCCACATGCCACCGGGCTCCACGATCATCAACACGGCGTCGGTCGAGGCGTATCAGCCCCAACCGATCCTGCTGGACTACGCCTCCACGAAGTGGGCGATCAACGGCTTCAGCAAGGCGCTGGCCCAGCAGGTGGCACCCCGGGGCATCCGCGTGAACGTGGTGGCCCCGGGGCCGGTGTGGACTCCGCTGCAGGTGGCCGGCGGTCAGCCGACCGAAGCCCTCGACCAGTTCGGCGCGGCCCAGTCACCGATCGGCCGGCCGGGCCAGCCCGCCGAGATGGCGCCCGCGTACGTGTTCCTCGCCTCACCGGAATCGAGCTACATCAGCGGCGACACCATCACCGCGAGCGGCGGCATGCCCACTCCGTAGGTGTAACCGTCCCGGCGTGCGCCCCTGACGGGCGCACGCCGGAGCTGCAGGTCACCCTGCGACGTACAGCTCGACGTCGTCGAGCTCCGCGCGGAGTGCGGCGAGCTGACGCCTGACCGCCGCCGGGGCGGTGCCGCCCTGGGAATCGCGGCTGGCGAGGGAGCCGCTCACCGTCAGGACCTCCCGGACCGAAGGCGTCAGGTGGCCGGAGATCCCTGCGAACTCCTCGTCCGTCAGGTCCCACAGCTCCACACCTCGCTGCTCGGCGACACGCACCGCGGCACCGGAGAGCTCATGGGCCTCCCGGAACGGCACGCCCTGGCGGACGAGCCACTCCGCGATGTCGGTCGCGAGGGCGAACCCGAGCGGCGCGAGCGCGGCCATCCGCTCCGTGTTGAACACCAGCGTGGCGATCATCCCGGAGACCGCGGGGAGGAGCACCTCGAGGGTGTCGATCGCGTCGAACACCGGCTCCTTGTCCTCCTGGAGGTCCCGGTTGTACGCCAGCGGCAGTCCCTTAAGCGTGGCCAGCAACCCGGTCAGGTCACCGATCAGGCGCCCGGCCTTGCCGCGCGCCAGCTCCGCGACGTCCGGGTTCTTCTTCTGCGGCATGATCGACGATCCGGTGGAGAAGGCGTCGTCGAGCGTCACGAAGGAGAACTCCTTGGTGGCCCAGAGGATGATCTCCTCACTCACGCGGGAGAGGTCCACGCCGATCATCGCCGCCACCCACGCGAACTCGGCGTAGACGTCGCGCGCCGCCGTCCCGTCGATCGAGTTGTGCGTGGCGGAGAAGAAACCGAGATCAGCGGCGACCGCCTCGGGGTCGAGGCCGAGGGACGAGCCCGCGAGGGCCCCGGAGCCGTAGGGCGACACGCCGGCCCGCCGGTCCCAGTCGGAGAGCCGCTGCACGTCCCGCAGCAGCGCCCAGGCGTGGGCCAGCAGGTGGTGGCTCAGCAGCACGGGCTGTGCATGCTGCAGGTGGGTGCGTCCGGGCATGGGCGCCTCGAGGTTCGCCTCCGCCTGGTCGACGAGGGCCGCGATGGTCGCGAGGACGCCGCGCGCGATGATCCGGGCATGGTCGCGCAGGTACATCCGGCCGAGCGTCGCCACCTGGTCGTTGCGCGAGCGCCCTGCGCGGAGCTTGCCGCCGAGGGCCGGCCCGGCCCGTTCGATCAGCCCGCGTTCGAGCGACCCGTGGACGTCCTCGTCGCTCTCCGCCGGGACATAGGCGCCCGAGCGCACGTCGGCGTCCAGCCGGTCCAGGGCGTCGAGCATCCCGGCGAGCTCCGCGTCGTCGAGCAGGCCCGCCCTGTGCAGCACGCGGGCATGGGCGCGGGAACCCTCGACGTCGTACGTCGCGAGGCGCCAGTCGAAGTGCGTCGACTTGCTGAGGGCCGCCAGGGCGTCCGCGGGCCCGCCGGCGAACCGGCCGCCCCACAGCGAGCCCTCGTTCGTCCCCGGGCGCCCCGGGTGACCGCCGTCGTGCGCTGGAACCATCAGGCGCCCGCCTGCTGGTCCCGGCGCGACGCCACCTTGGACGACATCCCGAAGAGCTCGATGAAGCCCCGGGCCATCGACTGGTCGAAGGTGTCGCCCGAATCGTAGGTGGCCAGGTTGAAGTCGTACAGGCCGACGTCCGAGCGGCGCCCCGTCACGGTGGCGCGGCCACCGTGCAGGTCCATGCGGATGTCACCGGTGACGTACTGCTGGGTGTCGTCGATGAACGCATTCAGCGAGCGCGTCAGCGGCGAGAACCACTGGCCGTCGTACACCAGCTCGGTCCAGCGCTGACCCACGGTCTTCTTGAAGCGGGCCTGCTCGCGCTCGATGGTGACGTTCTCCAGTTCGCGGTGGGCCGCGATCAGTGCCATGGCCCCGGGGGCCTCGTAGATCTCGCGGCTCTTGATGCCGACCAGGCGGTCCTCGACGATGTCGATGCGGCCCACGCCCTGGGCGCCTGCGCGGCGGTTGAGTTCCTCGATGGCCTGCAGCGGGGTGACGGTGTTGCCGTCGATCGCCACGGGGATGCCCTCCTTGAAGGAGATGACGACCTCGTCCGCCGCGGGCGGGAACTCGGGCGATTCGGTGTAGTCGTAGACGTCCTTCGTGGGGCCGTTCCAGATGTCCTCGAGGAAGCCGGTCTCGACGGCGCGGCCCCAGACGTTCTGGTCGATCGAGAAGGGGTTCTTCTTGGTGGTCTCGATGGGCAGGCCCTTCTCCTCGGCGAAGGCGATGGCCTTGTCGCGGGTGAGCGCGAGATCGCGCACGGGGGCGATGCACTTCAGGTCGGGGCCGAGGGTCTGGATGCCGACCTCGAAGCGCACCTGGTCGTTGCCCTTGCCGGTGCAGCCGTGGGACACCGTGGTGGCACCGAACTTCCGTGCGGCTGCCACGAGGTGCTTGACGATGACCGGACGGGACACCGCGGAGACCAGCGGATAGGCGTCCATGTACAGGGCGTTCGCCTTGAGGGCGGGCATGCAGTACTCGGTGGCGAACTCCTCGCGGGCGTCGGCCACGTAGGCCTCGACGGCGCCGCAGCCCAGGGCGCGCTGGCGGATGGTCTCGAGGGACTCGCCGCCCTGTCCGACGTCGACGGCCACGGCGATCACCTCGGCTCCGGTGGCTTCGGCGATCCAGCCGATGGCGACGGAGGTGTCGAGTCCGCCCGAGTAGGCGAGGACGATGCGTTCGGTCACGTGGATGTGCTCCTTCGGTTGTCCGGGCGGGCCCGGAGGTTCAGGGGTCGTGTGGGTGGTCTGTGCCGCTGGTGCCAGCGTAGCTGTGGGTGATCGGTGTGGCCGGGTCAGGCGGGCTCGGTGGAGCCCTGCGATTCCTGGGCGAGGGTGAGGAAACGCTCCGCGACGGCCGCGCCGCCGTCGGGCTCGCGGCTCACCAGCAGAACCGTGTCATCGCCTGCGATGGTTCCCAGGATGGACGGGAGGACGGAGTGGTCGATCGCGAGGGCCAGGAAGTTCGCGGCTCCCGGCGGCGTCCGCAGGATCACGATGTTCCCGCTCGACTCGGCGGTCACCAGGAGTTCGTTGCACAGCTTGGCGAGCCGCGCATCGAGGATCTCCTGGGAGACGCCGCTCTGGACGTGCCGCCCGCCACCTTCCACCGGCACGGCGTAGATGAGGGCGCCGTCGGCCCCGCGGACCCGGACCACACCGAGTTCCACCATGTCGCGCGAGAGCGTGCCCTGGTTCACCTGGACGCCGTCGGCCGCCAGGAGCGTGGCCAGCTCGGCCTGCGAGCGCACGGACTGCGCGGTCAGCAGGTCGGTGATGCGGGCGTGCCGGGCCGTCTTCGTGACGGGGCGGGCAGAATCGCGCTGGACGGTCACGCGGCGGCCGCCGATCGTGCCACCAGCCAGGTCATGAGGGCCTTCTGCGCGTGCAGCCGGTTCTCGGCCTCGTCCCACACCACCGACTGCGGCCCGTCGATGACGCCCGCCGCGATCTCGTAGCCGCGGTACGCGGGCAGGCAGTGGAGCACGACGGCGTCCGGTGCGGCCTGGGCCATCGCCGCCTCGTCGACGGCATAGGCGCGGAACAGGTCCTGGCGCGCGGCCTTCTCGTCCTCCTGGCCCATCGACACCCAGGTGTCGGTGGCGACGACGTCGGCCCCTGCGAGGGCGACCGTGGCGTCGGTGGTCACGAGGACGGAGCCCCCGGTCTCCCGGGCGCGCTCCTCCGCGGCCGAGACGACGGCCGGGGCGGGCAGGTACCCCTCCGGCCCGGCGACCCGCACGTGCATGCCGGCCGTGGCGCCCGCGAGGAGGTAGGAGTTGGCCATGTTGTTGGCGCTGTCACCCACATACGTCATGGTGAGTCCGGCGAGGCTGCCCTTGTGCTCACGGATGGTCAGCAGGTCCGCGAGGAGCTGGCACGGGTGGTAATCGTCCGAGAGGGCGTTGATGACGGGGACCCGGGAGGCCGCGGCCATCTCCTCGAGGCCCGCCTGCGCGTAGGTCCGCCAGACGATGGTCGCGACCATGCGTTCGAGGACCTTCGCCGTGTCGGTGATCGACTCCTTGTGCCCCAGCTGGGAGTCGCCCGCGCCGATGATCAGCGGCACGCCGCCGAGGTCCGCGATGCCCGTGGCGAAGGACACCCTGGTCCGCGTGGAGGTCTTGTCGAAGATGACGGCGACGGTCCTGCGCCCGGCGCCCTCCCCCGCAAAGGGCGCATGCGCGTAGGGATCGGCCTTCAGCTCGGCGGCGAGGTCCAGGACCTCGGCCTGCTCGGCCGGCGAGAGATCGGTGTCGACGAGGAAGTGGCGCGTCATGCTGGTGCCTCCTGGGATGTGCTGTCGGTCGGCGTCCGGACGGTGTCGAGGATGCCGGGGAGGGCGTCGAGGAAGGTCGCCGCCTGCTCCTGGGTGAGGATCAGCGGCGGGGCGAGGCGGATGGTCGCCGGGCCTGTCGCGTTGATGATGAAGCCGGCGTCGAGGGCTGCCTGCACGGCGGCCGGCGCGTGGTCGCCGTCGAGATCGAAGCCGATGAGCAGCCCGTCGCCCCGCACGGCCACGACCCCCTCGGTCACGGCGAGGCCGCGCCGCAGGAATGCCCCGACGTCCGAGGCGTTCCGCAGCGCGCCCGTCGTCTCCAGCGCGTGGAGCGTCGCGAGTCCGGCCGCCGTCGCCACGGGGTTGCCGCCGAAGGTGCTCCCGTGCTGGCCCGCACCGATGAGGGTGGAGACCTCCTCACCGAAGGTGACGAGCGCGCCGATCGGGAAGCCGCCGCCGAGGCCCTTGGCGAGTGTCATCGCGTCGGGGACGACGCCGTCCACCGCCTGGTGGGCGAACCAGCGGCCGGTGCGGCCGATTCCGGACTGCACCTCGTCGAGGATCAGCAGGGCGCCGTGCTGACGGGTGAGGTCGCGAGCGGCGCGGAGATACTCCGCGGACAGCGGGCGGACGCCCGCCTCCCCCTGGATCGGTTCGATGACCAGGGCTGCCACGCCGGCGTCCATGGCCGCTGTGAGGGCGTCGATGTCGTCGAAGGGGAGGTGTTCGACCCCGCCGGGCAGGGGCTCGAACGGTCGCCGGTACGCCTCCTTGGAGGTCAGCGCGAGGGCTCCCATGGTCCGGCCGTGGAAGGCGCCGTCCAGTGCGAGGATCCGCTGCCGCTCCGGCGTGCTGTTGCGGCGGGCGAGCTTCACGGCGGCTTCGAGCGCCTCCGCACCGGAGTTGGTGAAGAAGACGCGTGAGCCCTCGGGTGCGGCGGACAGGGCGAGGAGCTTCTCGGCGAGCGCCACCTGCGGAGGGCTCGTGAAGAAGTTGGAGATGTGGCCGAGCGTCGCCAGCTGGCTCGTGATGACCGAGGTGACGAACGGGTGGGCGTGGCCGAGCGCGTTCACGGCGATCCCTCCGAGGAGGTCGAGGTACTGCGCGCCGTCCGCATCCCAGACGTCGCACCCCGAGCCGCGCACCAGGACGCGCTGCGGTGTCCCGAACACGCCCAGCAGCGATCCGCTGTAGCGAGCGAGCCAGTCCGCAGCGGAGCTGCCACCCGTCAGGGCGCGTACGGTGTCGTCGGCCGACGTCGCGTCCGGGGTGGGGGGGCCGGCTGCTGAGTGCCGGCCGTGCGTCGTCGCCGGTGTGTTCGCATCGCTCATGCCTGTGCTCCTGCGCGTAGCGGGGTCGTTTGCGGGGTGGGGGTCGGCGTCTCGTCGGGGACCACCTGCGTGCCGATGCCGGCCGTGGTGAAGGTCTCCAGGAGCATCGAGTGCGCGAGCCGCCCGTCCACGATGTGCGCTCGTTCGACGCCACCCTCGACGGCCAGCAGGCAGGCCGTCATCTTGGGGATCATCCCGGACTGCAGGCCGGGCAGGAGCTCGCGGAGCTGCGTCGCGGACAGGGAGGAGATCAGCGAGTCGCGGTCGGGCCAGTCGGCGTAGAGACCCTCGACATCGGTGAGGATCACGAGCTTCGACGCGCCGAGCGCCGCGGCGAGCGCGGCCGCCGCCGAATCCGCGTTGACGTTGAGGACCTGCTGTGTCGCCTCCCCGTCGGCGTCGTACTCGGGGGCGACCGTCGAGATCACCGGGATGCGCCCGGCCTGCAAGATGTCGAGGATCGCGCCGGGGTGCACCGAGGTGACCTCCCCGACGAGGCCGAGGTCCACGGGCTCGCCGTCGACGACGGTGCCGGTGCGCACGGCACGGAGCAGCCCGCCGTCCTCCCCGGAGAGCCCGACGGCGTAGGGGCCGTGCGAGTTGATCAGGCCCACGAGCTCCCGGCCCACCTGGCCGGTGAGCACCATGCGGACCACGTCCATGGCTTCGGGCGTCGTCACGCGCAGGCCGCCCTTGAACTCGGACTCGATGCCCAGCTTCTGCAGCATGGCGTTGATCTGCGGGCCGCCGCCGTGCACGACCACGGGGCGGATGCCCACGTGGTGCAGGAACACGATGTCCTCGGCGAAGGCGCGCCGCATGTCGTCGTCCACCATGGCATTGCCGCCGTACTTGATCACCATGGTGGTCCCTGCAAACCGCTGGATCCAGGGCAGCGCCTCCATGAGGGTCGCGGCCTTGTCCTGCGCCCGCAGCGTCGAGGCGGAGGGCGCACCGGCGCCGGCCGTCGGCTTGGTCAGCTCAACCGGGTCGGTCGGGTCGGTCACATCGGTCATGGCGTCTCCCATCAGCTCGAGTACGCCGAGTTCTCGTGCACGTACTCGTGCGTGAGGTCGTTGGTCCAGATGGTGGCGCTTGAGGTCCCTGCGGCGAGATCGATCTCGACCGTGACCTCCCTCCCGGTGAGGTCCACGAGGTCGCGCGGGTCACCGATGCCGCCGTTGCGGCAGATCTGGACGCCGTTCATCGAGACGTTCAGCCGGTCCGGCTCGAAGGCCGCGTCGGTGGTGCCGACGGCGGCGAGCACGCGCCCCCAGTTGGGGTCGTTGCCGAAGATCGCCGTCTTGAAGAGATTCGAGCGGGCGACGGCGCGGCTCGCGACTTCGGCGTCCCGCTCCGACGCGGCATTGATCGTGGTGACGGCGATGGTGTGGCTCGCGCCCTCGGCGTCGTGGATGAGCTGAGCGGCGAGGTCGAGGCACACGCCTGTCAGCGCTGCCGTGAACTGCTCCTGGTCGGGCGCGATGCCGGCGGCCCCCGAGGCGAGGAGAACCACCGTGTCGTTGGTGGACATGCAGCCGTCGGCGTCGGTCCGGTCGAAGCTCACGCGCGTCGCCTCCCTGAGCGCCGCGTCGAGGGCGTCCGCGCCGAGCGCCGCATCCGTGGTCAGGACCACGAGCATCGTGGCCAGTCCCGGAGCCAGCATGCCTGCGCCCTTGGCCATGCCGCCGATGGCGTAGCCCTCGCTCGCGTCGTCGGCGGTCGAGGGGTACCGGGCTTCCTTGGACACCGTGTCAGTGGTCATGATCGCCTCGGCGGCGGCGGGTCCGCCTCCCCTGCCGAGCGACCCGGCGGCGTCGGCGACGCCAGCCAGCAGCTTCTGCATCGGCAGCTGCTCTCCGATCAGGCCGGTGGAGCAGACGAGGACGTCGGTGGCGGACACGCCGAGGAGCTCGGCGGTCACCTCCGCCGTGCGGTGCGTGTTCTGGAAGCCCTCGGGCCCGGTACAGGCGTTGGCCCCGCCGGAGTTGAGGATCACGGCGTCCACGCGTCCGTCCGAGACGACCTGCCGCGACCAGAGCACGGGGGCGGCTGCCACGCGGTTCGAGGTGAAGACCGCGGCTGCGTTGTGCAGCGGTCCGTCGTTGGCCACGAGGGCGACGTCGGTGGTGCCGGTGCTCTTGAGCCCGGCGGCGACGCCCGCGGCGCGGAAGCCGCCCGGGTAGGTGATACTCACGGTGCGATCCCCTGGCTGGTCAGGCCCCGGGCCTCGTCGAGGCCGAGGGCGATGTTCATGGACTGGATGGCTCCGCCGGCGGTGCCCTTGGTGAGGTTGTCGATGACGCAGCTGACGATCACGCGTCCGGCGTGCTCGTCGAAGGCGAGCTGGAGCTGTGCGTGGTTGCTCCCGACGACGGACTTGGTGGCGGGCCACTGCCCCTCGGGCAGCACCCGCACGAACGGTTCGTCGGCGTACGCCTTCCCCCAGGCGTCCCTGAGCGCGGTGGATCCGACACCCGGCCGGACCTTCGCCGTCGCGGTGGTCAGGATGCCCCGGGCCATCGGCGCGAGCGTCGGGGTGAAGGACAGCGACACGCGTTCGCCGGCAGCCATGCTGAGGCCCTGCTCCATCTCCGGGGTGTGGCGGTGCCCTCCGCCCACGCCGTAGGGGCTCATGCCGCCCATGACCTCCGAGCCGAGGAGATTCGGCTTGGCCGCCTTGCCCGCACCCGAGGTGCCCGACGCCGACACGACGACGACGTCGTCCGGCTCCAGGAGGCCGGCGGAGAAGCCCGGGGCGAGGGCGAGCAGCACACTCGTGGGATAGCAGCCGGGGACGGCGATGCGCCGCGCTCCCCGGAGGTCGGAGCGGTGCCCGGGCAGTTCGGGCAACCCGTAGGGCCACGTCCCGGCGTGGGCGGAGCCGTAGAACCTCTCCCAGGCGGCAGGGTCCTGGAGGCGATGGTCCGCGCCGGCGTCGATCACGAGGGTGTCGGGCGGGAGCTGCGCTGCGATCTCCGCACTCGCGCCGTGCGGCAGGGCGAGGAACACGACGTCGTGCCCAGCCAGGACCTCGGGCGTGGTGTCCTGCAGGACCCGGTCCGCGAGGGCGTGCAGATGGGGCTGGAGCGCGCCGAGCGCGGACCCGGCACTGCTGTGCGCGGTGATGGCGCCGACCTCGATGTCGGGGTGGTTCGCGAGGAGGCGCAGGAGCTCCCCGCCGGCGTAGCCACTGGCGCCGGATACCGCTGCGGTGAACGTCATTCCTCAACCCTACAGCAAAGATATGCGGTCCACCACATAGTTATGCAGCCCTGCGGAGGGAGCCGCGGCCATAGCATGGGGGCACCCACCGAAAGGATTCCCCCCATGCCCTCAGCCATCGTCGTCCGGCAAGCCGGCGGACCGGAGGTCCTCACCCTCGCAACCACCGACCGGCCGGAACCGGGCCCCGGCCAGCTCCTCGTCAGGGTCGCCGCCGCGGGAGTCAACTTCATCGAGACCTACCAGCGCAGCGGGGCCTACGCCGTCGAGCGCCCCTTCACCCCGGGCGCCGAGGCCGCCGGAACCGTCGAGGCCCTCGGTGCCGGCACGCAGGGCTTCGTGGTCGGCGACCGGGTCGCCTTCGCCGAGGGCAGCGGCACCTATGCCGACTACGCCCTGGTCGACGCGGACCGCGCGCTGCCCGTGCCGGACGGCGTGGACCTCGAGACCGCCGCGGCGCTCCCCCTGCAGGGCATGACCGCGCACTACCTGATGAACTCCACGTTCCCCGTGCAGCAGGACCAGACGGTGCTCGTGCATGCGGGGGCAGGAGGCGTGGGCCTCCTCCTGATCCAGCTCCTGAAGGCCAGGGGTGCACGCGTCATCACCACGGTCTCCACGCCGCAGAAGGAGGACCTCGCGCGCGGAGCCGGGGCTGACGAGGTGCTGCGCTACGACGGCTTCGCCGACGCCGTCCGCACCCTGACGGACGGCTCGGGCGCGGACGTGGTGTTCGACGGCGTGGGGAAGGCGACGTTCGACGAGTCGCTGCGCTCGCTGCGCGTGCGGGGCACCCTCGTGCTCTACGGAGCGGCCTCCGGCCCCGTACCGCCCCTGGAACTCCAGCGCCTGAACAGCGGCGGATCGCTCTTCGTCACGCGTCCTACGCTCGTGCACTACCTGCGCACTCCCGAGGAGCGGCGGTGGCGGTCCGAGGAACTCTTCGGTGCCGTCGCCGCGGGCCAGCTCGACGTCCGGATCGGCGCACGGTACGCGCTCGCCGACGCTGCCCGGGCGCACGAGGACCTGCAGGGCAGAAGGACCACGGGAAAGGTCCTGCTCATCCCCTGAGGATCCCCGCCCCTCACGGCACAGGACCCGCCCACGCCTCCGCGGACGGGTCCTGTGCCCGTGGCCTTCGTCCCGGGGGTCAGCGCTGGACGGCCCCGAAACGCGCGGCCGCGACGGCGACGGCGGTGTCCCGCGCGGCGCTCGCCTCGTCGGCGGTCAGGGTCCGGTCGGGAGCCCGGAAGCGCAGCGCGAACGCCAGTGACTTCCGGCCCTCCTCGATGCCCTGGCCCGTGTACACGTCGAACAGGCTCACCTCCTCGAGGAGCTCGCCCGCTCCCTCCCGCAGCGCCTCGAGCACGTCCCCCGCGACGACCGCGGAGTCGACGACGAGCGCCACGTCCTGCGTCGCGGCAGGGTAGGTGGACAGCGGCCGGGCCACGATGACGTCGGCCGCGGCGTCGAACAGCACATCGGTGTCGACCTCGAACGCCACGGTGCGCGCCGGGAGATCCTCCGCCGCGATCACCTTCGGATGCAGCTCGCCGGCGAAGCCCAGCAGCTCGCCGCTGCGCAGCGAGAATTCCGCCGTGCGGCCCGGATGGAACGCCTGATGGCTGCCCTGCCGCACCACGACGTCGACGCCGGTGACCTGCGCCATGAACTGCACGATGTCGACGGCGTCGGCCCAGTCCCAGGCCCGGGGCGGTACCCCGGCCGACGGCGCGACCTCGTGCCCGGTGAACAGGCCCGCGACCATCTGCGGCTGGTCCGGGATGCCGGCGTACAGCGCGTCGAGGACGGCGTCGTCGGGCTTGATGCCGAGCGGCGGGATCGACCCCGTCCCCAGAGTGTCACCCGGCAGGAAGACCGCGCCCGCCTCGAACAGGGCGAGGTCACGGAAGCCGCGTGACTGATTCCGCTTCGCGAGCTCCACGAGGCCCGGCAGCACCGACCGGCGGAGGAACCCGAGCTCGGCGCTCAGCGGGTTGGCGAGCTTCACCGATGGCACGGCAGCACCTTCCTCCGGCGAGCCGAACACGGTGTTGGCCCTCGCGCCGACGAACGGGTAGGACAGCACCTCCGTGAGACCCGCCGCCGCAAGGGCGTTCAGGAGTCGCCGCCGCTGCTGCTGGACGCGCGTCAGGCCGCGGCCCGGAGGCGCCACGGGCAGGCTCGACGGGATGGTGTCGTACCCGAGCAGGCGGATGATCTCCTCGGTGAGGTCCTCGCGGGTCGCGAGGTCGGAGCGCCAGCTCGGGGCCGTGACGCGGTAGCCGCGTTCCGCCCCGTCGACGCGTTCGACCGTCGCACCGAGGTCGGTGAGCGTCCCGGTGATCTGCTCGTCGCTGAACTCGCGTCCGATGAGGCGCTCCGGGAAGTCGGCGGCCAGCTCGATGACGCGGGGCTCCGGCGCCCGGCCGACATCGGTCACGGCGTCGTCCACCGTCCCGCCGGAGAGCTCGAGGAGGAGGTCGACGGCGCGCTGCGCGGCGATGTCCGCCACGTGCCAGTCCACACCGCGCTCGAAGCGCTTGGACGCCTCGGAGGGGAGCTTGTGGCGGCGGCGCGAGCGGCCGATGCTGACGTCGTCGAAGTGCGCCGACTCGATCAGGACGTTGCGGGTGCCGTCGGTGACCTCGGTGGAGGCGCCGCCCATGACGCCCGCGATCCCGATGGGTCCCGACGCGTCCGTGATCAGGAGATCCCCGGCGTCGAGCGTGCGCACCCTGTCGTCGAGTGTGCGCAGCGTCTCGCCCTCGGCAGCCCTGCGGACCACGATCTCGCCCGAGAGCCGGTCGAGGTCGTAGAAGTGCAGCGGCTGGCCGAGTTCGAGCATCACGTAGTTGGAGATGTCGACCACGAGCGAGATGGAACGGATACCGGCCAGTCGCAGGCGCGCGGACATCCACGGCGGCGTGGGTCGGGTGGGATCGACGCCGCGGACCGTCCGGGCCACGAAACGGTCGCAGCCGGGGACACCGTAGACGGGCGCACCGTCGTCGAGCCGCACCGGATAGCCCTCGCCCCTGGCCGGCGGCACGACGACGGCGGCCGCCGGATCCGTGAAGGCGGTTCCGGTGGCGTGGGCGTACTCCCGGGCCACACCGCGGAGGGAGAAGCAGTACCCGCGATCCGGGGTCACGTTGATCTCCGCAGCCTCGTCGTACAGCCCGAGCAGCTCCATGGCGTCGGTGCCGACCTCGGGATCGAGCCCCAGCGTCGAGAGCACGAGGATGCCGTCGTGGTCCTCGCCGATCCCGAGCTCACGCACGGAGGCGATCATGCCCGCGGACACGTGCCCGTACGTCGTGCGGGGGCCGATCCGGAAGTCGCCCGGCAGCACGGCGCCCGGCAGCGTGACCACCACCTTGTCGCCCTCGACGAAGTTGTGGGCACCGCAGACGATGCCCTGCACGCCGGAGGGGTCGATCCCGTCACCCGTCAGGGTGTGGTCAGATCCCTCGGGGACCACCCGGACGGAACACCAGTTGATGGTCTTGCCGTTGGACTGAGGTTCCTTGACCAGGCTGAGGACCTGCCCCACGACGATCGGCCCGGACAGGTCGTCGGTGGGACGGTGGACGTCCTCCTCCTCGAGGCCGACCTTCACGAGCTCCGCCATGACGTCTTCCGCGGTCGCATCCGCAGGTACGGCTGCGTACTCGCGCAGCCAGGAGAGTGGGACTCTCACTTAGATCTCCATCCCGAAGTGTTCGCTGAAACGTACGTCGCCCTCGATCATGTCGCGCATGTCGCCGACCTCGTTGCGGAACATGAGCGCCCGCTCGATCCCCATGCCGAAGGCGAACCCGGAGTAGACCTCCGGATCGATGCCGGTGGCGCGGAGCACGTTGGGGTTGACCATGCCGCAGCCGCCCCACTCGATCCAGCGCGGCCCGCCCTTGGCGCCCGGGTGCCAGATGTCGAGCTCTGCGCTCGGTTCCGTGAAGGGGAAGTAGTTGGGGCGCAGGCGCACCTTGGCGTCGTCGCCGAAAAGCTGCTGCGTGAAGTGCTCGAGCGTGCCGACGAGATCGGCCATGGTGAGGCCCTTGTCGATCGCGAGGCCCTCGAACTGGTGGAACACCGGGGTATGGGTGGCGTCGAGCTCGTCGGTGCGGAACACCTTGCCGGGGCACAGCACGTAGATCGGCAGCTCGCGCTCGAGCATGGACCGGACCTGCACCGGGGACGTGTGGGTGCGCAGCACGAGGTGCGCCTCGGGCGGCTCGACGAAGAAGGTGTCCTGCATCTCGCGGGCGGGGTGGTCCGGCTTGAAGTTCAGCGCGTCGAAGTTGAACCACTCCGACTCCAGCTCCGGGCCTTCCGCGATCTCCCAGCCCATCCCGACGAAGACGTCACTGACGCGCTCCTGCAGCGTGGAGAGCGGATGACAGGCACCGGTGCGACGACGGCGCGGGGCGGCGGTCACGTCGACGGCCTCCTCGACGAGGATGCGGGCATCGCGCTCGGCCTCGAGCTCGGTGGTGCGGGCCGCGAGCGCCTGATTGATGCGTCCCCGGGCCGGGCCGATGTTCTTGCCCGCGGCCGACTTCTGCTCCTTCGGCAGCGAGCCGATCCCGCGGTTCGCGAGGCTCAGCGGTGATTTCTCGCCGGAGTGCGCGATCCGCGCGGCCTTGAGTCCGTCGAGGTCTGCCGCGGCAGCGATGTCGGCGAGCGCGGCGTCGACGGCCGCGGCGACCGATGCGGGGTCCAGCGGATCGGGGACACCAGCATCGGGGGCGTCGGAGCCGGAGGCGCCGGAGCCGGGGTGCTCTGGGGTTTCGGACATGGGGATTGCTTACCTTGAACTCTCGCGACGAGCGGCGGACAGCCTGCTCGGCATGCCACGCCGTGGACAGGAAAACGCCGGCTCGCAGCGTGGGCGCACCGGCGTGTCAAGTCTAGGCGACCGGCTCGGCGGGTTCGCAACCGCCGGGAAGCCCGATCCGGCCCGGTACCCGCCGGCGTGGGCCACCGCCGGTGGTGGGTACCCGACCGCAGTACCATGACGGGATGAATCGGAGGCTCGTGCCCTTCCTGAACTGGGTCAACCTGTCGACGCCGTGCGGCCTCGCCGTGGCGGCGCTCTCGGGCTGCAGGATCACCCGCGGACCGCACGGAACACTGCTCGCCGAGGGTTACCGTCGACGACTTCCCAGGGCGCGTGCCTTCACCGTGGGCAGCGTGGTGCTGGTGCGCGGCAGCGTGCCGCAGGGCGCGCACGCGGGCTTCGACACGTTGCTCGAGCACGAGGCGCGCCACTGCCGCCAGTACGCAGCGTGCCTCGGACTGCCGTTCCTCCCCGCCTACCTGCTGGCCGCAGGCTACTCGCTGCTGCGCACCGGTGATCCGGCGTCGCGCAATCCCTTCGAACGGGGCGCGGGGCTGGCCGACGGAGGGTACCGCGAGCAGCCGGCCCGGCCGGTCGCGGGTGCGGTCCGGGCCGCGCTCACCACGAGACGTCGACGGCGGCCGGAAGACACCGCGTCCTAGTGCCCGCACCCGTGCTAGTGCTCGCGCTCGTGCTAGTGCTCGGCGCCCGCGGACACCCGCACATCGACCGGCGTGCGGGCCGTCGTCGTCGCGATCGCGGCGAGCGCTGCGGCCATGTCCCCGACGGGCAGGCCCGGGGCGCCGTTCGCCTCGGCCTGCTCCGTCGAGTACGGGACGTGGACGAAGCCGCCCCGCGTCCCGCTGCGTCCCGCGAGACGGTGCATGAGCCCGTAGAAGAGGTGGTTGCAGACGTAGGTCCCGGCGGTCTGTGAGACCTCCACGGGGACGCCGAGCGCCGCCACGGCCTCGCGGCACGCCTTGATCGGCAGGGTCGAGAAGTAGGCGGCCGGACCGTCGGGCACCACCGCGTCATCGACGGGCCGACGCCCCGCGTTGTCCGGGATACGGGCGTCGTCGATATTGATGGCGACACGCTCAACGGAGACGCGCTCGCGTCCGCCGGCCTGGCCCAGGCAGAGGACGACGTCGGGCCGGTGCCGGTCCATCGCGTCCGTCAGGACATCGACGCTGCGGCCGAAGACGCAGGGCACCTCGACCGCAGCGGCTTCCAGGCCCTGCGCGCGCAACAGAATCGTCGCCTGCTGCGCCGCGAGCCAGGACGGATTGGTCGTCTCTCCCCCGAAGGGTTCGAAACCGGTGAGGAGGATCATGGGGCAAGCCTAGGCCAGCCGTCGGATGACAGCATATTAGAACGCATGTTCTAATACTGGTATGCGGTGGGAGGGACAAAAAGTCACGGAACAGGACGGCGGCGCCGTCGCCGAACCGAGCCTCCTGCCGCTCGTGGGTCTCGTCCGGACCGTGCGGACACCGGACTTCGCCGGGATCACCTTCCACGAGGTCGCCGCGAAGTCGGTGCTGAACAAGGTGCCGCCGACATCGTCCATGCCGTTCTCATGGACCATTAATCCCTTCCGGGGCTGCTCACATGCCTGCGTCTACTGCTTCGCCCGCAAGACCCACAGCTACCTGAACCTGGACACGGGCCTGGACTTCGACGCCCAGCTCGTCGTCAAGATCAACGCCGCCGAGGTGCTCGCGCGGGAGCTCGCCAGGCCGTCCTGGAACCGCGACCACGTGGCGCTCGGCACGAACACCGACCCGTACCAGCGTGCCGAGGGCCGCTACCGCCTGATGCCCGGGATCATCGCGGCCCTCGCTGAATCGGGGACGCCGTTCTCCATCCTCACCAAGGGGACTCTGCTCGCGCGGGACATCCCGCTCCTCGCAGCAGCCTCGCACTCCGTCTCGGTCGGCGTCGGTATCTCGCTCGCCCTGATGGACCCGATCCTCGCGGAATCCATCGAGCCCGGCACGCCCGCGCCGAAGGCGCGCCTCGCGCTGATCTCGCGGCTGCGCGAATCCGGGCTCCCCTGCGGCGTGATGGCGATGCCGATCCTGCCGTGGCTCACGGACGGCGACGAGTCCCTCGACCAGCTGTTCGGTGCGCTCGCCGCAGCCGGCGCGACCGGCGTGACCGCCGGCCCCCTGTACCTCAGGCCCGGCTCCCGGGAGTGGTTCATGCAGTGGCTGGGGACGCACCACCCACGGCTCGTCCCGAAGTACGAGGCGCTCTACAGCAGCGGGAGCTATGCCTCGAAGGAGTACCGCGACTGGCTGGCCGGACGCATCCGGGTCTTCCGACGGAAGCACGGCCTCGAGGCCGGCGCGGGGTTCTTCCGGAATCTGACACCGACCGGCGTCCAGGCCCCAGCCGTCCGCGCAGCCTTCGACACCCGGTCACCCACCCCGGTCACGGTTCAACCGGCACTCTTCTGACGAGCCCGCTCCGGCCGCTGCCCGGGTCTCGCTGCTCGCGGCATCGCACGGGTCGTGGGTGCCCGCATGGCCGCTGCCCGGGTGCCCCCTGTCCAGCCTGTCAGGTCGCAGCGGGTGCCGTTCCTGCCCGCAGTGCGGTCAGGATCGGCCGGTCGGCCGGAATCCAGGGGAGGGCCTCGAGTTCATCGGCGGGTTCCAGGCGGACCCACCGCAGCTCGTCGTGATCCTGCAGGGGCGCGGGCTCTCCTTCCTCGACCTCGGCCAACCAGACACGCATCGCGGCCGCTGCTGTCAGCGGCCATCCCTGGGCGCCCGGACCGTCGACCTCGGCACCCAGCACGGCGCGGATGCCCAGCTCCTCCGCGAGCTCTCGCAGCAGGGCAGCTTCGCAGGTCTCCCCCGGTTCCACCTTGCCACCCGGGAACTCCCACATGCCGGCGAACTGCGGCGGCGAGGTGCGTCGGGCGACAAGGAGCCGGGTCGGGCGGACGAGGGAGTCGACGAGGGCAGCCCCGACGATCTGGCGCAGCGGGGTCGATCTCTGGTGGCTCACACGCCCGAGTCTAACCAGCTGTCCCGCGGGGTCAGCTCTCCTCGGGAGCCGCGAGCCCGTCCCCCGTCGGTGCAGTCCTGTGTTCCGGGTTCTCACCGCGCCGGTACTCGCCCTGGGGGCTCAGACCGGGCACCTGCTGGCCGGCGTTGAGCTCCGTCGAGGTGTAGGCCTCCTCGGAGAATTCGGCGGCGCTCTCGTCCTCGGGCTCCTCGGGGAGGTTGATGTCCTCACGCAGGTGCTCGCTCTGGGGCAGTTCGGAGGGGTGTGGTGTCCAACTCATCCCACAACCCCATCAGCACGGTGTCGGGACGTCCAGTCCTTTCGGGGTGCCGTGCGGGTACTTGACGTTCTGCCGGGCCCGGCGGCCGGCACGGGTGACGACCGGGAGGATCGCCTAGGCTGGAAGCGACGACGACGTCCGCGTCGCCAGCATCTATTCTCCCTCCCGCCCCGGCGGGTCCGGCGGCCGACCACCACTCCTCGATGATTCCGCCGCTAGGACACCCATGAGCATCCTCCCTGCCTCCTCCGACCCGCACCGTCTGTCCGGGCAGCGCCTGGCCCTCGCCATCGGATCGCTGGCCGTCGGCGGATTCGCCATCGGAACCACCGAGTTCACCATCATGGGACTGCTCGAGGAGATGCGGGCCGATCTGGGCGTCGACTACGCGGAGGGCGGCCAGGTCATCTCCGCCTACGCGCTCGGCGTGGTGATCGGAGCTCCCGTGCTCGCGACCATCGGGGCGAAGAAGCCGCAGCGCACCGTTGCCCTGGCCCTGATGCTGGTCATCACCCTCGCCAATCTCTCCTCCTTCTTCGCCTCGGGATTCGGCTGGATGCTCGCATCGCGTTTCCTGTCCGGGCTGCCGCACGGTGCGTACTTCGGCGTCGCCGCCGTCATCGCAGCCTCCCTTGCCGATCCCGCGAAGCGCGGCCGCGCCATCGCGATGGTGATGCTGGGACTGAGCATCGCCAACGTGATCGGGGTGCCCTTCGCCACGTGGCTCGGGCAGCAGTTCGGCTGGCGCTCCATGTTCCTGCTCGTCGGCGTCATCGGCATGGGGACGCTCTTCCTCATCCGGGCCTTCGTCCCCGCCCTCCCGGTCCGCCCCGGCGCGAGTATCCGGACGGAACTGGGGGCCCTGCGCAGCCCGCAGTTGTGGCTGACGCTGCTCATCGGCATCGTCGGCTTCGGCGGCTTCTTCGCGGTCTACTCGTACATCTCGCCGATCATGACCGAGGTCGCGGGTCTGGGCGCGGCCCTGCTGCCGCTGGTCGTCGCGCTGTACGGCGTGGGGATGGTCGTCGGTAACATCCTGGGCGGCCGCCTCGCCGACCGCTCCATCATGGGCAGCATCTACGGGGCCATGGTGACGATCACGGCGGTCCTGCTGCTCTTCCCGCTGGCAGCGACGATGCCCTGGTCGGCCTGTCTCTTCGTCTTCCTCGTCGGGGCGAGCGGATCCACCCTCATTCCGCCGCTGCAGGCGCGGCTGCTGGATGTCTCGCCCGACGCTCCCTCGCTCGCCTCGTCGATGAACCATTCCGCCCTCAATACGGCGAATGCGCTCGGAGCTACGGTGGGCGGCGCCGTCATCACCGCTGGATGGGGATTCACGTCCCCGGCGCTCGTCGGCGCCGTCCTGGCCGTGCTGGGACTCGGTGTCGCCGTCGTGAGCGGGCGGATGGATCGTCGCGCCGGAGGGCAGGGTGGTCGGCGTGACGGGTCCGTCGTCGCGCCGACCGCGGCCCACGCACAGCAGGCCCACCGCCAGCAGTCGCACTCATAGCGGGCCCACGTCGACTGACAGCCGGGCTATCAATCGAGCCGATCAGACGAGGCGATCAGTCGAGGCGTTGAGCCCGAGCGGACGCGTAGAGGCAGACCGTCGCCGCCGTGCCCACATTGAGGGATTCGGCGTTGCCGTAGATGGGGACGGCCACCCGGGCGTCGGCGGCCGCGGAGATCTCCGGGGCAAGACCCTGCGCCTCGTTGCCGAACAGCCATGCTGCCGGATCCTCGAGGCGAACGGATCGTCCCGCCCCCGACTCGGCGTCCGCTCGGTCGAAGGGCACACCGGCGGGAATGCCGGCGGGAATGCCTGCGGCGGTAACCCCCGACGCCGGCTTCTTCCCGGTGGGTGCGGCTGCATTCCCCTGTCCTCCGGTGGTGAGGCGCCGCGACGCACTCGCGTCCTGGAGGTCGTCGAGGCTCAGTGGGCCGTAGCCATCGGCGGCGAGAACAGTCAGGCCGGCGGACCGCAGGCGGTCCTGCAGGCCGTCGAGCTCGGCGCCGATGACGAGGGGCAGATGGAAGAGGGAGCCCACCGTCGAGCGGACGGTCTTCGGGTTGTAGGGATCCACGCTCGCGCCGGTCAGGATGACGGCGTCGGCGCCCGCAGAGTCGGCGGCGCGAATGATGGTGCCGGCGTTCCCCGGGTCGCGGACCTCCACGAGCACAGCCACCAGGCGCGGTGCGGTGGAGAGCACGTCGTCCAGGGATCTGTCGAGGAACCGGCAGACGGCGATGAAACCCTGGGGCGTCACGGTCGACGACATCGCGGCCAGCACGTCCGCCGTCACGCGTCGCACGGCCGGAGCGTCGACGGCGACCAGCTGCTCGGCGATGTCCGGATGGCGGTCGAGTGCCTCGGCGGTCGCATAGACATCCACCACGACACCACCGTCGTCCTGCCTGTGCCCGTGCAGCCGGAGTGCCTCGCGGACGGCCTGCGGTCCTTCGGCAAGGAACTCGCGGCGCCTTAACCGCGACGGACGCCCGGCCAGGCGGGCCACCTCCTTCACCCGATCAGCCTGGGTGTTGGTCATCAGTGGCGCCTGGGGGCGTCCGTTCACAGTCATCGTGGACCGGTTGCGCGGGTGGGAGCCCGCCGCAGCCGATGTGCCTAGGCCGAGGCCTTGAGCGGAGCCGACGTATCGGCCGGCAGGGCGTTCTTGGCGATCTGGACGAGCGCGGCGAATGCTGCACCGTCGGTGACGGCAAGATCGGCGAGCATACGGCGGTCGACCTGGATCTCGGCGGCCTTGAGGCCCTGGATCAGACGGTTGTAGGTCAGGCCGTTGGCGCGGGATGCAGCGTTGATGCGCTGGATCCACAGGCGACGGAAGTCGCCCTTGCGCTTGCGGCGGTCGCCGTAGCTGTAGACGAACGAGTGGAGCAGCTGCTCCTTGGCCTTGCGGTACAGGCGCGAACGCTGTCCGCGGTAGCCCTTGGCGCGTTCGAGGATGACGCGACGCTTCTTGTGGGCATTGACTGCCCGCTTCACACGTGCCACGTGTGTACTCCTTTGGTTCTTCTTCGGTCACGGCCGCAGCCGCAGCGCTGCACCTGGAGGTGTCGGCGCTTTCCCGAGGGGGTGGATTGGTGGTTAGATGCCCAGCATCTTCTTGATGGCCTTGGTGTCGGCCTTCGACACGATCTGGTCGCTGGCGAGCCGGCGAGTCACGGTCGAGGACTTGTGCTCGAGGTAGTGGCGGCGGTTGGCCTGCTGGCGCTTGAGCTTTCCGCTACCGGTCAGCTTGAAGCGCTTCTTGGCGCCGCTGTGGGTCTTCATCTTCGGCATGGGAACCGATCTCCTTCTCGTAGCCGGGGCGGATGCACCCGGAGGTCGGCACCCGGGGGTGCCTGTTGGTTGTCGAACGTACCCGGCAGGGACTGGGCCTGAGCCCTAGTCGGTGCTCCCGGGCTTGGGACGGCTGGCCGGGCTCTTGGAAGGAGCCGTCCTGCCGGCAGGCTTGGGGGTCGCCGAGGGCTTCGGCGCTCCGGGCTTCGGCATCGCCGACGGCTTCGCAGCCACGGCGGGCTTGGGTGCTTCCGCCGATGCGGGAGCCGGAGCAGCAGCAGACCGCGCGGTCGGCGCCGCAGACGCGGGCCTCGGCGCCGACGATGCGGGACGCGACGTCGCGGGACGCTCGGCCGATGAACGCGCCGGGGTCGAGCGGGGTGCCGAGGTGGTGCGAGCAGGCGCTGCCTTCGGGGCGGGTGTCGTCGCCGCGTCGGCCTTCGGTGCCTCCACCTTCGGCGCTGCCTCTGCCGCAGCGGGTGCCTGCTCCGTCGTCGCCTCGGCCGGGGCCGTGGTCACGTCGTCCGCAGGTGTCTCCACCGCGGGCGCCTCGGGCTCGGTGTTCACCGTGTAACCCTCCGGCAGCAGGTCGGCGAGCGACTGCGTGAACGGCGCGTTGTCGCCCCCGGAGGTGTCGACGCGACCAGTGTCGCCACCCGACTTGGCAGCCTCGTTGGCGGCCTTCGCTTCCGCGCGCTGGGTTGCGCGCCGCGCTTCGGCCTTCGCCTCGGCCTTGTTCTTGGTGGGCCCGATGACCATGACCATGTTGCGTCCGTCGATGCGCGGCGAGGACTCGACCACGCCGACCTCGGCGACGTCCTCGGCGAACTTCTGGAGGAGGCGGATACCCATCTCGGGACGCTGCTGCTCACGCCCACGGAACTGGATCATGGCCTTGACCTTGTCACCGGCGCCCAGGAACCGCATCGCGTGACCGCGCTTCGTCTCGTAGTCGTGGGTGTCGATCTTCAGGCGGAACCTGATCTCCTTGAGGACCGTGTTGGTCTGGTTCTTCCGCGCCTCACGTGCCTTGACGGCCGCTTCGTACTTGTACTTACCAAAATCCATGAGCTTGGCCACCGGCGGCTTGGCCTGCGGTGCTACCTCAACCAGATCCAGGTCGGACTCGGCGGCAAGTCGGAGTGCATCCTCGATACGGACGATTCCTACCTGTTCGCCGGCAGGACCGACCAGCCGCACCTCGGGGACGCGGATACGATCATTGATTCTTGGCTCGCTAATGTGTGACTCCTGTGGGTGCTCAATCCGGAACCGCGTGCAGACGAAAGAAGGCCTCCCATTGCATGCGCAATCGAAGGCCTCGTCAACCGGTTCCGGACGTCGGCAGAAGCGCGAGCTTCCTACACGATCATCTGCAGGACCGACCAGGAACCCGGCTACCTGCAATGCTGCCGAAGGCTGCACCAGGCAAACGCGGGTGGGAGAGGACTCCGCTTGCAGACCGGTCGGCTCCAGCAGGCCCCTGACGGGGCGCAGCGGGTAACGATGACCGGTTGGTCTATGCCAAGCTTACCAGTATGGACACGCCACACGACAATCCACAGCACTCCCCCACTGCCGATCCGGCACAGGCGGCCCGGCGCAGCTTCTCGGAGGAGATCGGGCAGGCCCCCGAGGGACCGGGCGAAAGCCATGCCCAGGCGGAGGATGACGTCCGCCGGCAGATGCGCGACATCTCCGAAGTGGCAGCGGTAGAGGTCATCGTGACCTCGGCCGTGCACCTCATGAGCGCGGCAGCCGTCAAGTGCGGGCTCGCCCACGAGGAGAACGCCGAGCAGCTCAAGGACCTCGACGAGGCGCGGAAGCTCATCACGGCACTCGCCGGCTTCGTGACCGCGGCGGCACCCGAGATCGGCTCACAGCATGCCGGCCCGCTGCGCGACGGCCTGCGGTCCCTGCAACTCGCGTTCCGGGAGGCCTCGATCATTCCCGACCCTCCGGGCAAGGGACCGGGCGAGAAGTACACCGGTCCGGTCAACTGACGGATCGCCGCACCCCGGCGACCACAACAGCCCGAGCAGACAGGGCCCGCACCGTCATCCGGTGCGGGCCCTGCCTGTTCCCGTGGCCTGCGGCTCAGGTCTCCGGTCGAGCGGCCGGAGGTCCTAGCGCGTCGGGTGGAGGGCCGCGGTCGGCGCCGGTCGCTGCCGGATGTTGCGGACGGAGAATCCGACGACGCCGAGGATCGAGGAGACCACTGCGACGGCGGTGAAGCCGCCCCATGGACCCGTCACGTCGATCAGCACACCGGCCAGCGGCGCACCGAGCGCGACGCCCGAGGTGAGCGCCGATCCGTACCAGCCCATGGCCTCGCCCCGCCGGTCCTCGGCGACGAGGTCGGCGACCTTCTCCGACGCAGCCGAGAGGACCGGCGCGCACAGCAAGCCGGCGGGGATCGAGAACAGGGCCAGCTCCAGGGTCGAATCCGCGAAGGCGAGCGGCACCGTCAGCAGTGCCATACCGAGCAGGAGCAGCGACGGCGGGACGGGCCGGTGGAGCGCACCGTACAGGAGCCCTCCCACCACGGAGGCAGCGCACCAGGCGACGAAGACCAGGCCGAGCTGGCCCTCGTCGCCGGAGATCTCCAGGGCCGCGACGATTCCCACCTCGGTGCCCGAGAGGACGAGTCCGGCGCCCGCCGCGATCACCATGACGATCACGAGGGGGAAGGTCAGCCAGGGCAGGGCGCGGCGGACACCCCGCCGGAGGAGGGTGTGTCGGGCCAGGCGCTCCGTCGGGGCGTCGCGCGTCCCGATGAGATCGGCGGCCGCCTCACCGACGCCTGCGGGCGCTGCCGCCGGCACCGTGGCCGCGTCGGGTAGCTGTTCGGAGCGCGTCGGCGGGTTGAACCACATGAGGAACAGGCCGGCCGAAGCCGTGGCGACACCCACGAGCGTCAGCCCGAGGACCGTCGAGACCTGTGTCGCGAGCACCACACCCACGGCCGGACCCGCCATGAAGACCATTTCCGTCGAGATGGCATCGAGGGTGAAGGCGGTCCGACGCCGGTCTCCCTCGACCAGCACTCCGAGCGCCTGACGGATGACCGAGAACGCCGGGAGGGTGAAGAGCCCGCCCACCAGGGCAGCGACGAGCAGCCAGGGATACGGCAGGTGCGGCGCGACGGACCAGATGACCGCCTCGGCGATGACCGACGGGATGAGCGCCCGGCGCAGCCCTGCACTGTCGATGCGCCGGCCACGCCAGGGCGCGCCGACGGCGATACCGATCGTGACGACGGCGGCCACCGCTCCGGCCTCGGCGTAGCCGCGGTCGAGGGTCTGCACCACGTGCAGGGTCAGGAGTACTCCGGCGGCAGAGTGGGGGAAGCGCGCGATCATGCCGACGATGAGCAGGGTCCGGACGGAGCGGATGCGCAGCAGGTCCCGGTATACGGCGAAGTTCACGTGTCGTCTTCCTGGCCGACGCCTCCGTCAGCTGATGAGTTTGATGTCGAGCGAGTCGACGCGTTCCACGAAATCCTGACGACCCAGCAGGGTGGCCCGCAGCGTGGCGACGGCGTCGCGCACGCCCTGGGCGGTGAGGCCCGGGCGGAGCTGCACGTCCATCCGAAGTTCAGGTCCCGGCCCTCCGCCGAAGGCAATGCTACCGTCGGCGCTCCTCGTCAGGACGCCCCCTGCGGGCCGCAGCGCGAGGGACAGGATCTCCTCCTGCCCGAGCGCGGCGACCTCCACGAGCGCGGCCAGGGCGGGGTCCTCGTAGGACGGCGTCCAGGGAACCTGCTGCGCGAGCGCCCAGAGGGCGGGACGCCGGACGACGACGGTGAGGTCGGCTCCGGGGTCGAGCACCAGCAGTTCCGCGCCGTCGGCCACGGCGGCCAGGGCTGCCCGCGAGGCGTAGGCGGCCACGGGCCGGGCCTCCGGATGCCAGCGCTGGAGGGCCAGGGTGGACGAGAAGATCGGGAGCGCTTTCCTGCCGTCGGGAGCATCGAGCGTGACGAGGGCCATGTCTGCTTCCTTGTCGGAGTGCAACTCCGACGAGGAAGCAGACCTGGTCCCGGCCCCCCGGGCCTCCCCCGCGACACCCAGCTGCGCGACGATCGGGATGAAGACCCGCGCCGTCGTCAGGGCGGCAACGATCCCCCGCTCCCCCGAGCCCGGCCGACCCGCCTGATCCAAGGCGCTGTGGTCCCCGAGCGGCTCGTCGGTCGGCTGCGCCAGGAGTCCCGCCACCGCGGTCGTGAGGCGTGGGTCCGCCCTGCCGTCGTCGTCGTCGAAGGCGTGGAGCGGATTCTCGGGGCCGGACAGGTCCCGGCCCGCCCATGGTTGCCCGGCGGAATCGGCCGTGTTGCCTCCCGGGCCCCTGGTCGGCCGTCCCGCCAGGGCTGCTGCGATATGTGCGGGAAGCTGCCGCTCCGTCACGCGTCCGCGCCGGGCATTCCCGCCACGTCGAGGGCCTGGGGAAGCGTGAACGCGCCGGCGTAGAGCGCCTTTCCCACAATGGCTCCCTCCAGCCCACGTGGCACGAGTTCCCGCAGGGCCGCGATGTCGTCGAGGCTGGAGATCCCGCCGGATGCGACCACGGGTCGCGTGGTCCTCGCGAGAACCTCCTCGAGCAGTTGGATGTTGGGGCCGCGAAGGGTCCCGTCCTTCGTGACGTCGGTGACGACGTACCGCGAGCAGCCGGCGTCCTCGAGGCGCTGCAGGACCTCCCAGAGGTCACCGCCCTCCTCGGTCCAGCCGCGGGCCGCCAGCGTGGTGCCGCGGACATCGAGGCCGACGGCGATGGCATCCCCGTACCGGGCGATGGCGAGCTGGGTCCATTCGGGGTTCTCGAGGGCGGCAGTACCGAGGTTCACGCGCGTGGCACCGAGTTCCAGTGCTGCGTCCAGTGACGCGTCGTCCCGGATCCCGCCCGACAGCTCGACCTTGACATCGAGATGCCGCACGACGCGCTCCAGCAGATCCTTGTTCGACCCGCGCCCGAAGGCGGCGTCGAGATCCACGAGGTGCACCCACTCGGCGCCGGCTTCCTGCCAGGCGAGGGCGGCGTCGAGCGGGTCGCCGTAGCTGGTCTCGCTGCCCGCTTCTCCCTGGACGAGACGGACGGCCTTTCCATCGGCGACGTCCACCGCGGGGAGGAGTTCGAGCGTGGGTGATTCGGAGAGGGGGCTCATCAGGGTGTTCCTGCTTTCGGACGTGCGGGGGAACCGCTGTGTCGGGTGGTCGGGTAGCCGGTCAGTCGCCGGGCAGGGTGAAGAGATAGGCGGCGACGAGCGAGAGCCCGGCGAGGACGAGGAAGGCGATCCAGACCCAGCGGGGGAACTCCTGGCCGCGCAGCGAGAACGCGCCGCCGATCAGGAGGCCCGCGACCCCCATGAGGACGAGGCTCACCATGCGGTCACCGCAGGCCCTCGATCCAGTTCCGCAGGAGCTGAGCGCCCGCATCCCCCGATTTCTCCGGGTGGAACTGCGTGGCACTGAGCGGACCGTTCTCGACGGCTGCGATGAACGGCCCACCGTGGTCGGACCACGTCACCTGCGGAGGCTTCATGGCCGGCTGGGTCACGTCGAAGGACCAGTCCTGCACGCCGTAGGAGTGCACGAAGTAGAACCGCTCGTCGCGGATGCCGTCGAACAGGACGGAGTCCTGCGGCGCATCGACGGTGTTCCAGCCCATGTGGGGCACCACGTCAGCCCTGAGCCGCTCGACGACACCCGGCCATTCGCCCATGCCCGGCGTGCGCACACCGTGCTCGACGCCTTCATCGAACAGCACCTGCAGCCCGACGCAGATTCCGAGCACCGGCCGGCCACCGGCGACCCGTCGCCCGATCATGCGGAGGGCGTCGACCTCCTTGAGGCCCTTCATCACGGCCTGGAAGGCGCCGACACCGGGTACCAGGAGGCCGTCCGCGGTGAGCACGTCGTCGGGCTTGGCGCTGAGCTCGACCCGTGCGCCCACGTGCTCGAGAGCCCGTACGACGGAGCGGACGTTGCCCGAGCCGTAATCGAGGACGGTGACGGTCCGGGCGGTCACAGGGCGCCCTTCGTGGACGGGATGCCCTCGACCCGCGGATCGGGCTCGACGGCCGCACGAAGCGCCCGGGCGAGAGCCTTGAACTGCGCTTCGACGATGTGGTGGGGGTCGCGACCAGCGATGACGGTGACGTGGAGGCAGATCTGGGCGTGCAGCGCCACGGCTTCCAGCACATGGCGCGTCAGGGACCCGGTGAAGTGGCCGCCGATCAGGTGGTACTCCTGCCCCGCGGGCTCGCCACCGTGCACGAGGAAAGGGCGGCCGGAGATGTCCACGACAGCGTTCGCGAGGGCCTCATCGAGTGGGACCGTCGCCTCACCGAAGCGGCGGATGCCCGCCTTGTCCCCCAGCGCGAGCCGGAGCGCTTCGCCGATCGCGATGGCGGTGTCCTCGACCGTGTGGTGCACGTCGATGTGGGTGTCGCCGGAGGAGCGGATGGTGAGGTCGATCAGCGAGTGCTTGGAGAGGGCCGTCAGCATGTGATCGAAGAACGGCACGGTCGTGTCGATGGCGGACACGCCCGTCCCGTCGAGGTCGAGCTCCACGAGCACGCTCGACTCACTCGTGACGCGCTCGATCCGGGCTGTGCGCGCGCGGGCTGCCTCTGCAGTCATGTGATGTCCTTCTGTGGGCTTCGGGATCTCCGGAAGCCGGTCGACGAATCGGGCGGGTTGTGGTCGGTGCGAAAGCGCCCGATCATACGCATCAAGTCTAGGAGACGAGCCGGGCTGCGCGGGCCGCGTCCGCTACAGGAGCGTCCTGAGCGTGGAGAGGAAGACGGTGGTCTCCTCCTCCGTCCCGGCCGTCACGCGCAGCGACCCCGGGATGCCGACGTCGCGGATCAGTACGCCGGCCGCGAGCAGACCCTCCCAGATACGCCGCGGATCCTCGAGTCCCGAGAAGAAGACGAAGTTGGCGTCCGAGGGCGCCGGTGACAACCCGAGGGACGTGAGCTCCGCGACGATGCGGTCGCGCTGCACCTTGATCGCCTCGACATTGGAGAGCAGGGTGTCAGCATGCGTCAGGGCGGCGTTCGCAGCCGCCTGGGTGATCGCGGAGAGGTGGTAGGGCAGGCGCACCAGCCTGAGAGCATCCGAGATCTCGGGTGCTGCAGCCAGATAGCCGAGCCGGGCACCCGCGAGGGCGAACGCCTTGCTCATGGTCCGGGAGACGAGGAGGCGCGGCCGTCCCGGCAGCAGGGACAGGGCACTGGGCGTTCCTTCCTGCGCGAACTCGCCGTAGGCCTCGTCGACGACGATGATGGCCCGCGCGTCCTCACCGGCGTCGTAGGCCGCTTCGATCACGCCGAGCTCCAGCGCGGTGCCGGTGGGATTGTTCGGGGAACAGAGGAACACGATGTTAGCGCCTGACTCCCGCACCGCGCGGGCGGTATCGTCCGGCGTCATGGAGAAGGCGGCACCGCGGGGTGCGGTGACGTAGCGGGTCCCCGTGCCACTGGCGAGCAGCGGGTACATGGAGTAGGTCGGCGGGAAGCCGATGGCGGTGCGGCCGGGTCCGCCGAACGCCTGGAGCACCTGCTGCAGGACCTCGTTCGATCCGTTGGCGGCCCACAGCTGATCAGGGCCCAGTCCGTGACCCAGGTACCGGGCGAGATTCGCCCGCAACTCCGTGAACTCCCTGTCCGGGTAACGGTTCAGGCCCTGTGTGGCGGCCGACACCGCCTCGACGATCGCGGAGTGCACGTCTGCCGGAACGCCGAACGTGTTCTCGTTCACATTGAGGAGGATCGGCACGTCCAGCTGCGGAGCTCCGTAGGGGTGAAGGCCTACGAGATCGTCGCGCAGCGGCAGGTTGGCTAGGGCGTCCGTTGGAGATGGCACCCCGTCAGTTTATTGGACGAGTTCGATGGGACCGAATGCTCCACCGCCCCGCCCGCTGCCCGGACCGGCTCCCCCGAGCCTGGCGACGCGGTGACGGCCGGTGACGCCCCTCGGGTTGCAGGATCACCTCCGACGGGTTCTGCCGATGTCATCCCTCCGACGGGATGGCGATGCTCTGACCGGCCTGAACCACCGAGGTCCGCAGGCTGTTCAGCTCCACCATCTCGGCGATGACGTCTCGCGGATCCCGCTCGGGTGCATACCGGACCGCGAGATCCCACAGGGTCTCGCCTGCCACGACATTCACCTCCAGCACCGAGGAGGTGGACGGAATCTCCACGCCGGCCTGCGCCTGGGACGTGAGGAAGGCGCCGAGCAGGATGAGGGCAGCAACCCCGAGGGCGACCGGTATCCCCACGAACAGCAGCCGCCCGCGCCGGGTGAGGGTCAACGGCTTCTCCGCACTCCGCTCAGTGGAGGTGCGGTCGCCACCGCCCCGCGCTGCAACCGGTGCCGATCGGGTCGGGGCGGGGACGAGGTGAAGCCGGCCCGCCGGTCGGTCGGCTGCGAGCCGTCCCAGGGCCGAGCTGCCGTGCAGTACTGGAACTTCGGTCATCGTCATTCCTCTTCCCTTCGAATGTTCATGTCGACCAGCATCCGCCGTTCGAACATGTGTACTAATTCGTCTAGCTCCAGTTCTAGCACTCACCGACGACACTTGTCGAGACTCGCTCGAACATATGTTTGAAAACGGCCCCTGTCTGTCCTAGCGTGGGCAGAACAGGGTATCGACGAGCGGGTCGGTCGCATCCGCGGAACCGCGCCGTCGAACACCCTCAGGCAACCATCCGCCACTGACACAATGGCTTCCGGGTCCCCGGTGCCGCGGTCGACGGGCATGACAGGGCAAGCAGCTCCACGCGAAAGGCTCACAGTGACGGACTCACGACCGGCAGCACGGCAGGAATCGAACACCGCCCCGGCCGACGCCCCGCCCACTGCCACCGATCCCATGACCACCGTGCCCGCGGCGGCCGGACGCGGCAGGCCCCGGGGACGGTCGGTGTCGAAGGGACTGACGGCCCGTCAGCTGACGATCCTCGAGACGATCCAGCGGTCGATCGCCGACAACGGGTATCCGCCGTCCATGCGGGAGATCGGAGATGCCGTGGGACTGGCGAGTCTCTCGAGCGTCACCCATCAGCTCGCGCAGCTGGAGCGGCTGGGATATGTGCGTCGGGACCCGAAACGACCGCGCGCCATGGAGGTCCTTCTGCCCCTGACGCTCGCACCCGATCCGACGGCGGACGACGACGCGTCGGCGGGCTCCCGCTCCGCGACCGAGCATCAGGGGCCCATCGACACGGCGCTCGTGCCGCTGGTCGGCAGGATCGCGGCCGGCGGGCCTATCCTCGCCGACCAGGTGGTCGAGGATGTCATGCCGCTCCCCCGCCAGCTCGTCGGACACGGCGACCTGTTCATGCTCAGGGTCTCGGGGGATTCGATGGTCGACGCGGCGATCTGCGACGGCGACTGGGTCGTGGTCCGCCGCCAGCAGAATGCCCAGAACGGTGATATCGTCGCCGCGCTTCTCGACGACGAAGCAACGGTCAAGACCTTCCGGCAGCGCGACGGACACACCTGGCTCCTTCCGCAGAACACGCGGTACGAGCCGATCCTCGGAGATCACGCGAGCATCATGGGCAAGGTCGTTTCCGTCATGCGAGCCCTGTAGGGGCGCACCGCCGGCGTCCTCCCTCTGCTGCGTCAGCGCGCCGAGAGCCGCTCGAGGATTCCCGTGACGGTCGCCCTGTCCGTCGTGGCCCAGAACGGCGGGAGTGCCGATCGCAGGAATCCCCCGTAGCGGGCCGTGGCGAGCCGACTGTCCAGGACCGCCACCACTCCACGGTCCCCTGCAGCGCGGATGAGGCGGCCCGCACCCTGTGCCAGGCGGACGGCGGCGTGCGTGGCCGAGACGCTCATGAATCCGTTACCTCCATTGCGGGCCACGTCCCTCGTGCGTGCGGTCATCAGCGGGTCGTCGGGGCGGGGGAACGGGATGCGGTCGATCACGACGAGGCGGCAGGATGCCCCCGGGACGTCGACGCCCTGCCAGAGCGACATGGTGCCGAACAGGCAGGTGTCGGGCTCGTCCGCGAATTGCGTGACCAGCGCGGCGAGTGAGGACTCGCCCTGGCACAGGATCTCGAAGTCGACCTTCGGGCGCAGTGCTTCCGCGGCCTCCTCCGCGGCCCGCTTCGACGAGAAGAGACCGAGCGCGCCTCCGCGGGAGGCCTGCAGGAGCGTCAGGAGTTCCGCGAGCTGCGCGTCCGAGCTGCCTCGCTCCGGTTTCGGCAGGTCCTTCGCGACATACAGCACGCCCTGCCGCGGATAGTCGAAGGGACTTCCGACGTCGATGCCCGTCCAGGCAGGGGCACCGGGGCCGCTGAGTCCCAGGGACCCCGCGACGGGCCCGAACTCCGAGCCGATCGCGAGCGTCGCGGAGGTGAGGATGACCGTGTGGTCCTCGAAGAGACCTTCCCGCAACCGGCCCGCTACCGAGAGGGGTGCGACGTTGAAGGTGGCGGGGGCACTCTCGTCGGGTGGAGCGTAGCCGGAACCAGGGGTGAAGCTGCTGGGACGGGATGCCCAGACCACCTCCCGGAGGTCGGAGGCGGCGAGGATGCGCTCGGCGAGCTCGAACACGAGCGACGCCCGCGAGCGTGCCATCTGCCGCCCGCCATCGGCGTCAGCCTCCGACTTGCCCTCCGCTTTCGAATCCGACAACGCCGCGCGCGCTGCGTCACGGACCTGGGCGAGTGCCTGCTCGAGGTCCTCCGGCAGGCCGCCCGGCAGGAGTCCGGAGGGAACCAGCTCGGAGGCCGCCTCGAAGGCGGTCGCGGCGGAGTCGAGGGCCGTCGTCGCGATGGATGCGTGCCTCCGCAGACCCGTGGCGGCCGCGCTCACCATCGAGGCGGAGAGTTGCCCCGAGACCGCTCCTGTCACGCGGTCGTGCAGCTCGTGGGCCTCGTCGATGACGACGACGTCGTACTCGGGCAGGACGGCGAGGCCTTCGAAGGCGCTGATCGCGAGCATCGCGTGGTTCGTGATGATGATGTCGGCGTCTGCGGCGGCGGCACGGGCCTTCTCGCTGAAGCATTCCTGGGCGACGGGACACCGGGCAGCGCCGAGGCACTCCATGCTGGAGACCGAGACCTGCCGCCAGGCACGATCGCTCACTCCGGGCACCAGGTCGTCGCGGTCGCCCGTCGCGGTCTCCTCCACCCACTCGCGGAGCCGAACGACTTCCCGGCCGAGGGCGGAGGCGGCACCTCCCGCACCGACGGCGGGTGTGGGATGCGGGGCGGCGTCCTCGCCGAGACTGAAGAGCGCGTCCGGGGCGTCCTCCTCCGGGAATCCGCCACCGGTCTTGTGCAGGCACGCATAGTTCGAGCGCCCCTTGAGGAGCGCGACATCGACCGGGCGCGTCAGTGCCGGCCGGACGGCTTCGAGGAGCCGGGGAAGATCGCGGCCGACGATCTGGGCCTGCAGCGCGAGGGTCGCCGTGGAGACGACCGATGGGCGGTCGCTGTCCATGGCGTGGGCGATGAGCGGCACGAGGTAGGCGAGCGACTTGCCCGTCCCGGTGCCGGCCTGGACGAGGAGATGGTCGCCGGAGTGGATCGCCTCGCTCACCTGCCGGACCATCTCGTGCTGCCCGGCGCGCATCTCGCCACCCATGGCAGCGACGGCGGCGTCGAGCAGTTCGAGCGCGTGGCGGGATTCCGGGGAGGCGCGCGCTGCGTCCGGCGCCGCGACGGCGGCGCCGGACCGCGTGCTGTCAGTCATGCCGGACGTAGGGCTCCAGCTCGGCTGCCAGTCCTTCCCGGACCATCACTTCGAGGCGGGTTCCCTCGTCGACGTGCTCCAGACCGAGGATCTCGGCGTCCTCCTCGTGGAGGCGGCTCACGATCTCGCCGTGCTCGTAGGGCACCATCAGATCGAGCTTCACGCCGGGGCGCGGGATGCTCGTGCTGATCAGCTGGCGGAGTTCGGTCAGTCCGGCTCCGGTCCGTGCGGACACCACGACCGTGCGCGGCTCCCGCTGGCGCAGCCGCTCGATGACGAACGGATCGGCCGCGTCGGCCTTGTTGAGCACGATGATCTCGGGGACGTCCCGCGCGTCGACCTCGGTCAGCACGGTGCGGACCGCAGCGATCTGGCCCTCGGGGTCCGGATGCGAAGCGTCGACGACGTGCAGGATGAGGTCCGAGTCCGCCACCTCCTCCAGGGTCGATCTGAACGCCTCGACCAGCTGGGTGGGCAGCGATCGGACGAAGCCGACCGTATCGGCGAGCGTGTAGCCGATGCCGTCCGGAGTCTCCGCCTTGCGGATCGTCGGATCGAGCGTCGCGAACAGGGCGTTCTCGACGAGGACTCCGGCGTCCGTGAGGCGGTTTAGCAGTGAGGACTTGCCCGCGTTCGTGTACCCGGCGATAGCGACCGACGGCACCTGGTTCCGGCGGCGGTTGGACCGCTTGGTGTCCCGCGCGGGCTTCATCGCGGCAATCTCCCGGCGCAGTTTCGCCATGCGGGTGCGGATCTTGCGTCGGTCGAGTTCGATCTTCGTCTCACCCGGACCGCGTGATCCCATGCCGGCGCTGGCGCTGCCGACCTGGCCACCCGCCTGACGTGACATCGACTCTCCCCAGCCGCGGAGTCGCGGGAGCAGGTACTCCAGCTGAGCCAGTTCGACCTGCGCCTTGCCCTCGCGGGACTTGGCGTGCTGGGCGAAGATGTCGAGGATCAGGGCCGTCCGGTCGATGACCTTGACCTTGACGATGTCCTCGAGTCCGCGGCGCTGTGACGGCGACAGTTCGCTGTCCACGATCACCGTGTCAGCTCCCGTCGCCTGAACGATCGTCTTCAGTTCCTGTGCCTTGCCCGATCCGAGGAACGTCCCGGGGTCCGGTTTGAGCCGACGCTGGACGATTCCGTCGAGGACCTCGGACCCTGCCGTCTCGGCGAGGGCCGCCAGTTCCTGGAGGGAGTTCTCGGCGTCCTGCGCCGTCCCTTCACTCCAGAGTCCGGCGAGGACGACGCGCTCGAGCCGCAGCTGGCGGTACTCGACCTCGGTGACGTCCTCGAGTTCCGTCGACAGTCCGGCAACCCGGCGCAGCGCGCGGCGCTCCGCGAGATCCTGCTGATCGCCGTCCGTCGTGTGCAGCTCCTCCTCGCTGGACAGGGCGAGAGCGCGTGAGCGCCACGTCTTCTCCGTCGGTGCGCCGCCCTGCTCCGGCGTTGTCCCGGTCTGCGTCTTGGCCGCGGCAGCTTCGTCGCTGGCGAGGATTCGATCGATGACGGCCTGGATTTCCTCCGGGCCCATGTCGGCTCCGGTGGAAGGTCCGTTGTTCGTGGTCATAGTCTCCCTAGAAGTTGGTAGATCAATTCTACGTCTCCTCGGCGGAGGGGAGGCAGCCGCTTCTCCCAGCGCGAAACCGCGGCGGCGCAGCGTGCCCGTCGGCTCCCACTAGGCTTTCCCTCATGGAATCCCAGCACTACTTCAGCGCGCAGCCGGCAGGACCGGACACGCGCAGACCGCTGTCGGTCGTCCTCGCCGGGGAGCGGCGGGACCTCGTGACGTCGTCGGGCCTCTTCAGCCCGGACGGCGTGGACAAGGGTACGCGGATCCTGCTGGACGGCGTCCCCGCTCCCGAGGGCCGGCGGATGCTGGACATCGGCAGCGGCTGGGGCCCGATCGCCCTGACCATGGCGCTCCGTGCGCCGGAGGCCACCGTGCACGCGGTCGACATCAACGAGCGGTGCATCGCGCTCACGCGGGAGAACGCGACGCGTCTGGGCCTGACGAACGTCAGGGCGTCATTACCGGACGAGGTGGATGCGGCTGTGGAGTTCGACACCATCTGGTCGAATCCGCCGATCCGGATCGGCAAACAGGACCTCCACGCACTGCTGCTCCGCTGGCTCCCACGCCTGGCTCCCGGCGGTCGGGCATGGCTCGTCGTCCAGAAGAACCTCGGAGCCGACTCGCTGCAGCGCTGGCTCGGGGATGAACTGCCCAGCGGTTTCGCTGTCCGGCGCGCCGAGACCTCGAAGTCCTTCCGCATCATCGAGGTGAACCGGGAGGCTCGCTGAGCCGGGCCGGCGGAGGTCAGAACCCCGGCAGGAGGGTGCCGTCGGCCACGAGGACGGCCGGTCCGCTCAGCTGCACGTGTTCGCGGCCCTCCGGGCCGTCGAAGAACGTCACGCCGACGACGCCGCCGGGCACCGTCACGAGCCACTGCGCCGGCGCGGTCGGTCCGGCCCAGAAGCGCGTGGCGGCGGCAGCGGCGCACGCGCCTGTTCCGCAGGACTGCGTCTCCCCGACGCCTCGTTCATGGACCCGCATGGTGAGGCGGCCCACCCCGTCCGCCCCGATCAGCGGATCCGACGGGACCACGAGCTCGACGTTGGTCCCGTGCACGGGCGGCGGATCGACGACCGGCGCGCGGTGCAACTCCACGAGATCCAGCTCCGCCCGCTCTGCCAGCGCCACGACGGTGTGCGGGTTCCCCATGCTGACGGACAGCGCCGGGCGGTCGACGTCCAGCCCGCCGACGTCGACGAGCGAGTCCATGCCGCGGGAGACAGCGGCCTCGGGCATGATGAACTCCCACGGCCCCATGTCCACGGCGTAGCCGCTCCCGGACCGGGTGACGCGCTTGACGCCGGCTCGCGTCCCGATGGCCAATTCGCCGCCCTCCGGGAGCTCCGCCACCGACGCGGCGAGCAGGAAGTGGGCGAAGACCCGGACCCCGTTCCCGCACATCTCGGACACCGAACCGTCTCCGTTGCGGTAGTCCATGAACCATTCCGCGGCGGGTTCGGTCTGCAGCAGGGCCCGACCCTCGGGGAGCGCCGACGATCGCACGGCACGGATGTAACCATCCGCGCCGATACCCCGATGCCGGTCGCAGAGCCGTGCGACGAACGCCGGGTCCGTCGGACCGACACCTTCGGGATCGAGCGTCAGGACGAAGTCGTTGCCGGTGCCGTGGCCCTTCGTGAAGGACAACCCCGCCGGTGCGGAGGCGCCGGTCGACGACGGGGTGGGACGGGTGGTGCTGCGCGATTCGGTCACGGTCCTAGGATAGGTCCCCGTGGCCGTGGACCAGGCCGACGGCGGCCTCCGCGAGCCCCGGCATCCGCCCGTCCAGCCAGCGCACGCGGGAATCGCCGCGGAACCAGGTGAGCTGGCGTTTGGCGAACCTGCGCGTCGCACCGATCGTGTCCTCGACGGCGTCCGCCGCGGTCATCGTCCCGTCGATGACCTGAAGGAACTGGGCGTAACCGAGGGCCCGGGACGCCGTCCGCCCCTCGCGCAGCCCGATCGCCGCGAGCTGCTCGACCTCGTGCCGGAGCCCGCCGGAGACCATGGCGTGGACGCGGGCGGAGAGGCGCTCGCGCAGGATCTCGCGATCGAGGCCCAGGCCGATCTGCACGGCGGGCCGATGGTACTCGCGTGTCGGCATGAACGCGCTGAAGGGGCGGCCGGTGATCGCGTGGACCTCCAGCGCGCGCACAAGGCGGCGGTCATCCGTGATGCGCTCGGCGGACACCGGGTCCACCAGCCGGAGACGCTCGCGGAAGGAAGGACTGCCGCTCTCGGCCAGCTCCGCCTCCAGCCCGGCCCGCACGGTGGGGTCGGTCGGGGGGAACTCCAGCCGATCGAGAACCGCTCGGAGGTAGAGCCCGGAGCCACCGACGAGGATGGGCAGCCGCCCGCGGCTGCGGATGTCGTCGATGCATCGACGGGCATCCTCCTGATAGGCGGCCACGCTCGCCTCGTCCGTCACGTCGAGCACGTCGAGGAGGTGGTGCTCGATCCCCCGCCGGGCCTCGACGTCGAGCTTCGCCGTCCCGATGTCCATTCCACGGTAGAGCTGGAGGGCATCGGCATTGATGATCTCACCGCGCAGCTGCTCCGCCAGCGAGACGGCGAGGTCGGACTTGCCCACGCCCGTCGGCCCGACGACGGCGACGACCGGCAGGGTCACCCGGCGTTCCCGCGGACGGGCAGTGCCGGCATGCCGAGGGACACGCCGCGGACCGTCCCGTCGGCCGGCGCCGGGACACCGCACGATTCGGCCTGGCTCCTGTCCCACGCATCGCCCGCCCGCGATCGGCGGAGGGAGTACTCGGCGATCGTCGGGTCGGACAGGAGGTGGAAGGACGCGGCTTCCGTCACGGGAACCGTCACCACGTCGCCCGGCCGCGGCACCTCCCCTCCCTGCGGCACCGAGAAGTGCACCAGACGCTGGTCACGTGCCCGCCCGGTCAGCCGATGGGTCTCGCCCCCCTTCCGGCCCTGCTGGTCGGTGACGAGCACCTCCACCAGCCTGCCGACCTGCCGCGCATTCTCCTCGCGGGCGATCCGGTCCTGGAGCGCGGTCAATCGTTCGAAGCGCTCCTGGACCACGGCCTTGGGGAGCTGGTCCGGCAGGTCGGCCGCCGGCGTGCCCGGCCGTTTCGAGTACTGGAAGGTGAACGCCGTGGCGAACCGGGACTGCTCGACGACGTCGAGGGTGGCCTGGAAATCCTCGTCGGTCTCCCCCGGGAAGCCGACGATGATGTCGGTGGAGATCGCGGCGTCCGGCATACGCTCCCGGACGCGGTCCAGGATGCCGAGGAAGCGCGAGGACCGGTACGAGCGGCGCATGGCTTTGAGCACGCGGTCGGAGCCGGACTGCAGCGGCATGTGCAGCTGCGGCATGACGTTCGGTGTCTCCGCCATCGCGTCGATGACGTCGTCCGTGAACGCCGCCGGGTGCGGGCTCGTGAAACGCACGCGTTCGAGTCCCTCGATGGTGCCGCAGGCACGCAGGAGCTTCGCGAACGCACCCCGGTCACCGAACTCGACCCCGTAGGAGTTGACGTTCTGGCCCAGCAGGGTCACTTCGACGGCGCCGTCCGCGACGAGCGCCTCGATCTCGGCGAGGATCTCGCCCGGGCGCCTGTCCCGCTCCTTGCCCCGGAGCGACGGGACGATGCAGAAGGTACAGGTGTTGTTGCAGCCCACCGAGATGGACACCCACCCCGCGTAGACGGACTCGCGCCTGGTCGGCAGCGTCGACGGGAAGACGTCGAGCGACTCGAGGATCTCGAGTTGCGCGTCCTGATTGTGCCGGGCCCGGTCCAGCAGTGCCGGCAGGGAACCGATGTTGTGGGTGCCGAAGACGGCGTCGACCCACGGAGCCTTCGCGAGGATGGTGTCCCGATCCTTCTGCGCGAGGCAGCCACCCACGGCGATCTGCATCCCGGGATGCGTCTCCTTGATGGCCTTCAGCATGCCGAGGTTCCCGTAGAGCTTGTTGTCCGCGTTCTCGCGCACGGCGCACGTGTTGAAGACGACGACATCCGCCTGACCGTGCTCGATGCGGCGGAGCCCCGCGTCCTCGAGGAGACCGGAGATGCGTTCGGAGTCGTGGACGTTCATCTGGCAGCCGAAGGTGCGTACCTCGTAGGTGCGGGGTTCGGCGGCAGAAGCCGGGGTCCGCATGCTGCCGGCGTCATCGAGGGGAACGGGAAGTGTCATGCTCACGCCGTCAAGCGTACGACCGGCGCCCCCGACGCCCACAATCGCGGCAGCGGGCGGTCACTCCGCTTCCGCCGAGGTCCGTGCCTCGGCGATGACGTCCTTGACGATGGCGAACGCACTGCCCGGGTTGTACCCCTTCCGCGCCAGCACCCCGACGAGGCGGCGAATCTCCTTGTCACGCACCCCGCGGTCGGTCAGGTCGACGCTGCCGCGGAGCTTCCGCCGGATGACAGTGCGCGCCTGCTCGAGCTCCTCCTCGTCGGTGAGCTGACCGAGAGCATCTTCGGCGAGGTCAGCCGCGATGCCCTTCTCCGCCAGCTCCCGCCGCAGGGACGACCGCGAGAGCGCCTTCGCGGCGACCCGCGTGCGGACCCACATGCGGGCGAACTCGGCATCGTCGATGAGCTGCACCTCCTCGAAGCGGTCGAGGAGGGCGGACGCTATGCCGGGGGGCACCTCGCGCTCGGTCAGCTTGCCCTGAAGCTGGTGGCGGCTCCTGGCACCCAGGGCCAGCTGGCGCAGCGCGACCGCCCTGGCGAGCGAGGACCAGTCCTCGTCACTCTTCGCTGCTGGGGGCTCGGAGGACCCGGCTTCGGCATCCGCACCCGACCGACCGGCCCGGGCTCCCGCCCCTGTCCGTCGGGTCGTCGACGAGCGCCGTCCGGTACCGCCGCGCCCGCCACTCCTGCCGCTGGTCAGCCCGTCGTCGGTGGCGGCAGCGTCGCCCTGATCGGCGTCGCCGGCAGAGGACCCGACCACAGGTCCGAACGGATCCTCGAAGGTCCGGGCACCCGGGCCCGACCGATCACGGCGCTGCGTCCGCCCCGCCTCCGACGTCCGCCCGCGGGCGCTTCCTCTCCCCGCCGCACCGGCACCGGTGCGGCGGGGAGAGGGCTTGCCGAAGGAGGATGTCGGGCCGAACCCCGATCTCGACCGCTGGAGCCCCTTGCGCGTGGGCTTCGCCTGCTCGTCCACGGTGTCGGGGGACGCGGCAGAGCTGTCGGTGCCGAAGCGATCGAAGGACGTTCCCCAGCCGACGGAATCGGCACCGGCGTCTCCTGGCATGGCGGTTACTCGCCGCTGACGGCCTTGAGCTTGGGCGCCTCGGGCTCCTCGACCTGGACACCGATACCCAGCTTGACCCGGATCTTCTGCTCCAGCTCATCCGCGAGATCCGGGTTGTCGATCAGGAACTTCCGGGCGTTCTCCTTGCCCTGACCCAGCTGGTCGCCGTCGTAGGTGAACCAGGCACCGGACTTCTTGACCAGGGCGTTCTCCACGCCGACGTCGATCAGCCCGCCCTCGCGGGAGATGCCGTGACCGTAGAGGATGTCGAATTCGGCCTGCTTGAACGGCGGAGCCATCTTGTTCTTGACGATCTTCGCCCGTGTCCTGTTGCCCACGGGGTTGACGCCTTCCTTCAGCGTCTCGATGCGGCGGACGTCGATGCGGACCGACGCGTAGAACTTCAGCGCCTTGCCACCCGTGGTGGTCTCGGGGCTGCCGAAGAACACACCGATCTTCTCCCGCAGCTGGTTGATGAAGATGGCCGTGGTCTTGGTCTGGCTGAGGCGTCCCGTGATCTTGCGGAGCGCCTGGCTCATGAGACGGGCCTGCAGGCCGACGTGGCTGTCGCCCATCTCGCCCTCGATCTCGGCACGCGGCACGAGCGCCGCGACCGAGTCGATGACGACGATGTCGATGGAACCCGAGCCCACGAGCATGTCCATGATCTCCAGCGCCTGCTCGCCGGTGTCCGGCTGCGAGACGAGGAGCGCATCCGTGTCGACGCCGAGCCGCTTGGCGTACTCGGGGTCCAGGGCGTGCTCGGCATCGATGAAGGCGGCGATACCACCATTGCGCTGGGCGCTGGCGACGGCATGCAGGGCCACGGTGGTCTTGCCCGAGGACTCGGGCCCGTAGATCTCGACGACCCTGCCGCGGGGAAGTCCACCGATACCCAGCGCGGCGTCCAGGGCGATGGAGCTCGTGGAGATGGTCTCGATGGGCGCACGGGTCTCGTCGCCGAGCCGCATGATGGAGCCTTTGCCATACTGCTTGTCGATCTGGGCGAGAGCTGCTTCAAGTGCTTTCTCGCGGTCTGGAGCGGCCATTCTTCACCTCGGTTATCCATGGCCATCCGGCCGGTGTACGTGTTCTTCTCGACTGTATGGGGCTGCGCCGACAGTTTGTGGTGGGCCTGCCGCTATGTGCACAAGAGCGCTCCGCCTCACGCCCCATCATATCCCCGACCGAACAGATATTCGATTATTCGCTGTCACCTGCGCGTGTTCGGCTCGTGCTCCCGCGGGTGTCAGTGCGGCTTCACATCGCGCCCGAGCCAGCGTTCGCGCGGGACGTCCTGCGCGCGGCATACCGCCTCCCAGACCGCCTTCGGGTCCGCACCCGAGGACAGCGCCTCCGACGCGGTCCGGTCACCCAGCCCGTCGACGACGAGGTCGCGGGCCAGGGTGCGCGAATACCGCTCCCCGAACTCGTCGTCCATCAATCGCCAGAAGTCGCTCAACCGCATGGTGTGTTCCTGTTCTCGTCGTCTTCCGGCTCCTGCTCGGCCGCCACTCCCCATTGTCCGCACAACTCGGGGTCGCGCGCAGGATGGCGTCCCCCGACTGAGCTCCGCCCCGCGGACAGGGCGCCGGCGGACGGCGGGAAGGGCACCGACGGGGGTGGTGCAGGCCCTGCAGGAGGGTGGCGCATGGTGGACCCGGCGCGCGGAACCCTACAATTGCCCCATGAACGCGAAGCCGAGCACTACCGACTCCGGCCCGGGCCTCATGCCCTCTCCCGGCGACGACGCCGATACGGACGCCGCCATCGAGGCCCTGGAGCAACAGTTGAGCATGCTGTGGCGCAGGGCCCGGTCGAATTCCTACAAGGTGGCCCGGCGTGTGCATCCGGACATGGAACCGGCTGCCTACGGCTTGCTCGTGATCCTCCAGCGCGAGGGCTCGATGCGCCTGACGGACATCGCGGCCAGCGTCGGCGTGGGGAAGCCCTCCGTGAGCCGTCAGATCGCGATGCTCGAACAGCTCGGGCTGGTGCGCAAGGAAGCGGACCCGCTGGACGGACGGGCCCAGTCCATCTCCCTGACCGATGCCGGGACGCGACAGCTCGTGGCCGCACAGACCGCCCGCAAACAGGCGTTCCACCAGCTCATGGAGGACTGGGAGGTCGAGGACCTCACGCGGCTGGGCACGCTGATCGCACAGCTGAACAGCACCTACACCAAGGACAACTGGTAGTCGACAGCAGGAAGGCCCGGTCCCTTGCGGGGCCGGGCCTTCCTTGTCGTGGGGTGACTAGCGGTTCGTGGCCGCGAGTCCCCGACGGAAGTCGTCGTTCAGTTCGTCGGTCAGGTCGTCCCCAAATTCGCGGGAGAACTCCTGGGGGACGGTATCCGGGATGGATACGCCTTCTGCTTCTGCCAGGCGGTCGCTGACTTCCCGCAGCATCGAGGAGAGCGGCACCTCGAGTGCACTGCAGATTGATGAGAGGAGTTCAGAGGATGCTTCCTTCTGTCCACGCTCCACCTCGCTGAGGTATCCGAGGGAAACCCTCGCACTGTGCGATACCTCACGCAGGGTTCGTCCCTGGCGCTGGCGGACGTCGCGGAGGACGTCGCCGATCTCATGGCAAAGAACTACCATTTTGCGCTCCTTGGGCTTGCGTTGTGCATCATCTGCCAACCCCACATCGCGCCAACGGACCACGCCGTTTACGGATACGGGCTGCTTTACCATCTGTTTCTTTACCATCTGTTTCGCCTTGCTCCCTCATAGATGCGGCGCCCCTGCGGACGGCTGCCCCGATGATGATGACCTGCCCGATCTGCTTGAGCCTTAGTCGCCAACCCTATCAACGGCCGGCAGTGTTTATAACTCGTCCGGTCGGGTGTTTGTTCCCCGGCCGAGTACCTCGAGGAGCTCGACGAGGACGGCGTCGCGGCTCGCTCTCCGAATCTCGTCGCGACCGCCGGTGAAGTGGTGCGCGTAGGTCTCGGTGTGCGAGGCGGTCGAGATCGCCGTGAAGACGGTGCCCACGGCTTTCCCCTGGTGGGGTGTGGGCCCGGCGACCCCTGTGGTCGCGACACCGATATCGGCCCCGAGGGCACGGCGTGCGCCCTCCGCCATGGCCGCTGCCACCCGCGGATCGACTGCGCCGGCGCTGGAGAGCAGTTCCGCGTCGACGTCGAGGAGTTTGTGCTTGACGTCCGCCTGGTAGGCGACTATGCCGCCCTGCAGCACGGACGAGGCGCCCGGTACATCGGCGAGTGCCGAGGCCACCAGTCCGGCGGTCAGGGACTCGGCTGTCGCCACCGTCAGCCCGAGCCTGACGGCGAGGGCGACGACGTCGGCGGCGTCCGCGATGGCGGTGGTCCGGGCCCGGTTCACTGCCTGCCAACCGCTTCCCCGGCGTGCGTCGCGCCCATCACCGTCGGGCGGTCGCGCGGAGCCGGAGCGCCTGGACGACGTAGTCGACGCCCGTCACGACGGTGATGACCACGGCCGCTGCCATCACGACGGCTGCCGGCCACCACGCCCACGCGCCGGCGATGGCCTGCAGGGGCACGAGGAACAGCAGGATCGCCACGGTCTGGATCACGGTCTTGAGCTTCCCGCCGCGCGAGGCGGGCATGACGCCGTACCGGATGACGGCGAAACGCAACAGGGTGATGCCGAGCTCCCTGACGAGGATCACGAGGGTGACCCACCACCACAGCTCGCCGAGGACGGACAGCAGGATCAGCGCGGAGCCGATGAGCAGCTTGTCCGCGATGGGGTCGGCGATCTTCCCGAAGTCGGTGATGAGACCCCTGCTCCGGGCGAGGTCACCGTCGAGCTTGTCCGTGTAGATGGCGATGACGAACGTCGCGACCGCCAGCCACCGGTACAGGCCGGCCCTCCCGTCGTCGAGCAGGAGGAACCAGATGAAGAACGGGACGAGGAGGATGCGCACGACCGTGAGGACGTTCGCGATGTTCAGCACCGGCACGGCCGGAGTCGGAGAGCTGGTCACGGTGTCAGGCTACCTGCCGGTCAGGTTCCAGGCGTCGGTGTCGCCGTCGTCGTCGGCACCGGGGCCGTCCGCACCATCGTGGTAGTCGACGGCCTGGGCGCGTGAGGCGAGGTCGTCGGCGACGAGGTCGATGGGCGGCTGGCCGGAGGCCGACGCGGCAGCGGGCTGCGCTGCGGGCTCGTCACCGCGCATCGCGGCCAGCACCGGCTCGAGGTCATCAGGTTTGACCAGCACGTCGCGGGCCTTGGAACCCTCGGACGGCCCGACGACACCGCGGGACTCGAGCAGATCCATCAGCCTGCCCGCCTTCGCGAAGCCGACCCGCAGCTTGCGCTGCAGCATGGAGGTGGAGCCGAACTGCGTGGTCACCACGAGCTCGGTGGCCTGCAGGAGGACGTCGAGGTCGTCCCCGATGTCGTCGTCGATCTGCTTCTTCGGGGCATCGACGGCCACGTCCTCGCGGTAGACGGCCTGCAGCTGGCCCTTGACGTGCTCGACCACGCGATGGATCTCCGACTCGGTGACCCAGGCGCCCTGCACGCGCATGGGCTTCGAGGCGCCCATGGGCAGGAACAGGGCATCACCCTGGCCGATGAGCTTCTCGGCACCCGGCTGGTCGAGGACCACGCGCGAGTCCGTGACCGACGAGGTCGCGAACGCCATGCGGGACGGCACGTTGGCCTTGATGAGGCCCGTCACGACGTCGACCGACGGACGCTGCGTGGCCAGCACGAGGTGGATGCCGGCCGCGCGCGCGAGCTGCGTGATGCGCACGATCGAATCCTCGACGTCGCGCGGGGCCACCATCATGAGGTCGGCGAGCTCGTCCACGATCACGAGGAGATACGGGTAGGGCCGCACGACGCGTTTGGAACCCTCGGGCGGAACGACTTTCCCGTTGCGCACGGCCTTGTTGAAGTCGTCGATGTGCTTGAAGCCGTAGTTGGCGAGATCGTCGTAGCGCGTGTCCATCTCGCGGACCACCCACTGCAGCGCCTCGGCCGCCTTCTTCGGGCTCGTGATGATCGGGGTGATGAGGTGCGGTACGCCCTCGTACGCCGTGAGCTCCACGCGTTTGGGATCCACCATGACCATGCGCACCTCGTCGGGCGTGGAGCGCATGAGGATCGACGTGATCATGGAGTTGACGAAGGACGACTTTCCGGCGCCCGTGGCTCCTGCGACGAGGAGGTGGGGCATCTTCGCGAGGTTCGCGACGACGAAGCCTCCCTCGACGTCCTTCCCGACACCCATGACCATCGGGTGGTCCGTCTTCCGGGCATTGCCGGACCGCAGGACGTCACCGAGGGAGACGGTCTCGCGGTCCGTGTTCGGGATCTCGATACCGATCGCCGACTTACCCGGGATAGGCGAGAGGATCCGGACGTCCGAACTGGCGACGGCGTAGGAGATGTTCTTGGAGAGGGCCGTGACGCGTTCCACCTTGGTGCCGGGAGCGAGTTCGATCTCGTAGCGCGTGACGGTCGGGCCGCGGGAGAAGCCCGTGACCTTCGCATCCACGTTGAACTGGTCCATGGTGTGTGTCAGGGCGGCGACGACGGCGTCGTTCGCCTCGGAGCGTTCCTTGGGCGGAGTGCCGGCAGGCAGGTAGTCCGACGGCGGCAGGGTGTACGCGACGTCGCCCGCGAGCTGCAGTTGCTCGGTGCGCTGCGGGATGGGTGTCGGCGGTGCCTGCGGCTGGACCGGGGTCGACGGGACGATCATGGCCTTTGCCGCCGGGACGACGTCGATCGCCTCGGTGGCGCCCTCGGGAGCACGGTCGCGCGACTCGGGTGTCGGGACCCGGGCAGCGCTCGAGCGCTTCAGCTCCTCCGCTGCGAGCTCCTGCTTCGTGGGCCGGCGCACGCCCGGGGGCACGGCTGCCTCCGCCTCCCGCGCCCGGCGCTCCTCGTCCTCGATGACCGCGCGCTCGAACGCCTCGTCGCCGACGTAGCCGTCCGCGTCGCCGTGCTCGCCCTCCGTGGGGCGTGGGTCCTTGTCCTTGCCGAACAGTCGCTTGCGCTTCCTCGGTTCCGCTGCGGCCGTGGCGCCGTGCGTCTCGTAGAGGTAGCTCTGGTCGTGGCCGTCCTCGCGCCTGTGGTCCGCCGCATCCGGGTCCTGGCCCATCAGGTGCTCGTAGAGGGCGCGGAGCCGCGTCGGGATGTGACGGAACGGGGTCGCGGTGACGATCAGCAGACCGAGGAAGATCGCGACGGACAGGACGACGGCGACCGGCCAGGCCGTGAGGATGCTGCTCAGCGGGCCGGCGACGAGGAATCCCACGACTCCCCCGGCCCGCCACAGTGCCTCGAGGCCGTCCGCGAGGTCCGGCCTGCCGCCCACGAGGTGCGCGATCCCGGAGCCCGCGAAGAGGACGACGAGCTGCCCGATGGCGATGCGGTTGTTGGCCCGGTGGCGCTCGGGGTAGCGGAAGAGCCGCACCGCGCCGACGCCGAGCATGAAGGGCAGGAGCAGGGCCATCCAGCCGAAGGTCCCGCCGGCGCCGGCGTGCACGATGTCCGCGGGCAGGCCGGTCAAGGCCCACCACTCGACGGCGGCGACGGCAAGGGCGAGCAGGAGCAGGAAGAATCCCGTGCCGTCACGGCGGATCTCCCGCTCGGGGTCGACCTGGTGACCGAAGGTGCGGACCCCCGAGCCGGCGATGCGCGCCATCGCCATCCAGACTGCGCGCACGGCGCGCAGCGGGAAGGCCGGGCGCTCGTCGTGCTGGGGTTCCGGGGAGACCGGCACCTGCCGCGTCTTCGCCGGAGCTCGCTGTGCATCCTTGGCGGGCGCCTTGCCGCGACCCGTTCCTGCAGCGGCGGACGCTCCCTTGCTGCGGGTCTGGTGCTGGCCCCGCGGGGCAGGGGACGTTCGAGTGGCCATGGTCCTCACGGTACCGGACGCGCCCCCCGAATCGTCGGATCTCCTCCTCCGGAGGGCTCCCTGGAGGTGGCGGGACCGAGCGGCCCCGCCGACCGGGGTCAGGCTTCGAGGACCACGGGGATGATCATCGGCCGGCGGCGGTACCGCCGGTTCACCCAGGTCCCGACGATGCGTCGGACCACCTGCTGCAGTTGGTAGGTGGTGTGGTCCTTGTTGTTCATCACCGCCTCTTCGAGGGCCGCGTTGATCGTCGGCGTGATCTCGTCGAACACGGAGTCGTCCTCGGCGAACCCGCGCGCGTGGATGTCCGGACCGGAGACGATCTTCCCGGTGGTGCGGTTCACGACGGTGATGATGGAGATGAAGCCTTCCTCTCCGAGGATCCGGCGGTCCTTGAGATCGGCGTCGGTGATCTCGCCGACGCTGGAACCGTCCACGTAGACGAACCCGCATTCGACGGCCCCGACCACGCGCGCCCGGCCGTCCACGAGATCGATCACGGAGCCGTCGTCTGCCAGGAGCACGTTCGCGGCCGGGACGCCGGTCTGCTGGGCGAGCTTCCCGTTCGCGATCAGGTGACGTGTCTCGCCGTGCACGGGCATGACGTTCTTCGGCCGGAGGATGTTGTAGCAGTAGAGCAGCTCCCCCGCCGAGGCATGGCCGGAGACGTGCACCTTGGCGTTGCCCTTGTGGACGACGTCGGCGCCGAGCTTCAGCAGGCCGTTGATGACGCGGTATACGGCGTTCTCGTTCCCGGGGATGAGTGAGGACGCGAGGATCACCGTGTCACCCTTGCCGACGGTGATGCGGTGGTCTCCGTTGGCCATCCGCGAGAGCGCGGCCATGGGCTCGCCCTGGGAGCCCGTGGACATGAGGACCACGCGGTCGTCAGGGAGGTCGTCGACGTTCTTGATGTCCACGAGGATGCCGTCCGGCACCTTGAGGTAGCCGAGCTTCGCGGCGATGGCCATGTTGCGGACCATGGACCGGCCGGCGAAGCAGACGAGCCGCCCGTGGGCGTGCGCGGCGTCGAGCACCTGCTGCACGCGGTGCACGTGCGAGGAGAAGGAGGCGACGATGATGCGCTTGCGGACCTGGCCGAAGAGGGCCTCGAGCACCGGCCCGATCTCGCGTTCCGCGGTCGTGAAGCCGGGCACGTCCGCATTGGTGGAATCGACCATGAACAGGTCCACCCCCTCCTCGCCGAGGCGGGCGAAGGCGCGCAGGTCGGTGATGCGGCCGTCGAGCGGCAGCTGGTCCATCTTGAAGTCACCAGTGTGCAGGACGTTGCCGGCCTCGGTGCGGATGAACACCGCGAGGGCGTCCGGGATCGAGTGGTTGACGGCGACGAACTCGCACTCGAAGGGGCCGAACTGCTCGATCTGCCCTTCGGACACGGTGAGGGTATAGGGGCGGATGCGGTGCTCCTGCAGCTTCGCCTCGACGAGCGCAAGGGTCAGTTGCGAGCCGATGACCGGGATGTCGGCCTTGAGGCGCAGCAGGTACGGCACCGCGCCGATGTGGTCCTCATGGCCATGCGTCAGGACCAGCCCGACGACGTCGTCGAGCCTGTCCTCGAGGTAGGAGAAATCGGGCAGGATCAGGTCGACGCCGGGCTGGGTCTCCTCGGGGAACAGGATACCGCAGTCGACGATCAGGAGTTTGCCGCCGATCTCGAAGACCGCCATGTTGCGGCCGATCTCCCCCAGCCCACCGAGCGGGACCACGCGCAGGGTGCCCGGTTCGAGGGCCGGCGGCAGGGTGCGCAGCGCGGGCCCGACACCGGCGGTGTCGCTCATGCGCCCGTGCTACTGCGCGTACCGACGGGGGGAAGCTCCCACCCCGCCTCGGCGAGATCCGCGCGGAGCGCGGCGATCTCGTGCTCGTCGGCTCCGACGAGCGGCAGCCGCACGACGTCGTTCGGCAGGACTCCCTGCAGGTGCAGGATGTGCTTGGCGGAGACGGCACCGGGGATGTGGGTCATCACGGCGCGGATGACGGGGTCGAGCTGGAAGTGGATGCGGCGCGCCTCGGCGAAGTCCCCTGCGGCCGCGGCATCGACGAGCGCGCGGAAGGCCGCGGTCGCGACGTGGGCGCTGACGCTGACGACGCCGACGGCTCCCGCCGCCATCCACGGCAGCGTGAGACCGTCGTCGCCCGAGTAGACGTCGAGGTCGGTGGACGCGAGGACCCGGGTGACGGCGGCGAAATCGGCCTTCGCGTCCTTCAGCGCGACGATCTTCGGGTTCTCCGCGAGGCGCAGCATGGTCTCCGTGGCGATGGGGATGCCGGAACGTCCCGGGATGTCGTAGATCATGATCGGCAGGTCGCTCGCGTCGGCGACCGCGTCGAAGTGCGCCAGGACACCCGACTGCGTGGGCTTGTTGTAGTACGGCGTCACGACGAGTTGCGCGTGGGCGCCCGCGCGTTCGGCCCGCCGGGCCATCTCGATCGAGTGCGAGGTGTGATTGGTCCCGGTACCGGCGATCACCCGGGCGCGGTCCCCGACGGTCTCCGCCACCACGCGGTACAGGTCCTCCTTCTCGGAGTCCTCCAGCGTCGAGGTCTCCCCCGTGGTGCCCGAGACCACCAGCCCGTCGCAGCCGTCGTCCACTAGCCTGGCAGCGAGGGCTGCGGTGGCCTCGAAGTCGACGGCGCCGTCGGCGGTGAAGGGCGTGACCATCGCGGCCACGAGGGTGCCGAACGGAAGGGAGCGGGAGGGGGTGTCAGCCATGGACAAAACGTTACCCGCTCGGGCGGCTGCCGGGGGGACGGGCAGTCACCGCCCTGCAGCCCTGCCGGGTCCGCCCGGGAGTGCCCGGATGCCTGTGGGACCATGGCTGGATGCAGACGAAGCCCGCCGCCCGGCGGTTGACCGGGATCGATGCCGCCCGCGGTGTGGCGCTCTTCGGCATGATGAGCACCCACGTCCTCCCGCTCTACGTCGCCGGCACCTCCGATGCCTCCTGGACGGCCCTGCTCTTCTCCGGTCGCGCATCGGGCCTCTTCGCCGTCGTCGCCGGTATCGGCCTGGCTCTGCTGACCGGCGGCAGGTCCCCCCACCGGGACGCCACACTGTCCGCCGACCGCTCGGGGATCGCCGTCCGGGCGGTGATCATCGCCCTGATCGGCCTGGTCCTCGGCGGCGTCGAGACGAACATCGCGATCATCCTCTTCCACTACGGCGTGCTCTTCCTGGTCGCTCTCCCGTTCGTGGGCCTCCGCCTGCGGTCCCTGGCCGCGTGGGCTGCGGGCTGGCTCGTGCTGGCGCCCGCCGCGGCCTACCTCCTGAGGCCTGTCGTCGCGTCCGCCGTCGAACCCGCGAGCCTGGGCGCGAACCCGATCTTCGAGCACTTCCTCGTCCCGCAGACGCTCGCCGCGGATGTCTTCCTCACCGGCTATTATCCCGTGCTGCAGTGGCTCGGGTTCATCCTGGTGGGCCTGGCCATCGGGCGGCTCGATCTCCGACGGCTGCCGGTGCAGCTCGGCCTCCTCGGCGCCGGGCTCGTCGCCGCGGTCGGCGCCAGGCTGCTCAGCGCCTGGCTGCTCGGCCCCGGCGGGGGCCTGGCGGCGATCCTCCGGACACCCGACGGTGCGAGGTATCCGCTGGAGGCGATGCTCGATGTCGGACTCGCGGGTGTCGACCAGTCCGGCTCGTGGTGGTGGCTCGCGGTCAGCGCGCCCCACTCCGGCTCGACGCTGGACCTCGTGCACGTCTCCGGGTGCGCCGGCGCCGTGATCGCCCTGTGCCTCGTCCTCACGAGGCACTACCCGCAGGCTCTCCTGCCGCTCTCCGCGCCGGGCGCCATGACGCTGACGCTCTACAGCCTGCACGTCTGTGTGATGAGCTGGGCCGACCAGCTGGTCCCGCTGCCCGACCCCGTCCAGCTCCTCTGGCTGCAGGTGATCGCCGCGGTGGCCATCGGGATCCTCTTCCAGCGGTTCCGGTCCCGGGGTCCGCTGGAACTCCTGACCTCAGGGGCCGCCAACGCGGCGCGCGAGGGTCGGGCGGACGCGAGACGCTGACCTCGTGGACCCCCGCGCGGCGGCTCAGCCTCCGGTGGTGTCGCCCGCGCCCCGCTTGTGGAGCGCGGCGGCGTCACGCATGGCACGTCGGGCACGCTTGCGGTCCCCGGCCGCGTCGTACGCGCAGGAGAGCCTGAACCAGCTGCGCCAATTGTCCGGGTCGGCTTCCACCGCGGCCTGGTAGGCGGGGAAGGCCTGGTCGGCGGCAGAGCGGACAATGCGACCGGCGGGCGTCCGCGGAAGATCGTCGACGGGCAGTCCGCCCTCGCTGTCGAGCTGCCGTGCCATCCGCTGGGTCTGTGCGCCGAAGAACAGTTCGCGGATGAGCGCCCAGGCACCGATGCACGGCAGCAGGAGGTAGCCGGCGCCGATGGCCTTGGCGACGGGCTCGGGATCGCCGAGCAGCAGGAAGCTCCGCTGGAAGGCGACCACGAGCCAGAAGACGAGCAGGGTGGTCACCAGCAGTACGCCGAGCTTGACCCGGTGGGTCCGGTAGAAGTCGACGACGTTCACGGGCGCGGGCCCGCCTGCAGGTCGAGATAGCCGTCGAGGCCGACGGTCAGGCCCGGGTGATGCGACACCGAGCGGATACCGAGGAGGACACCCGGCATGAAGGAGGCACGGTCGAAGGAGTCGTGGCGGATGGTCAGCTGCTCGCCGGGACCGCCGAGGAGTACCTCCTGGTGTGCCGTGAGTCCCCGCAGCCGCACCGAGTGCACGGGCACGCCGTCCACGCGTGCGCCCCTCGCCCCGTCGAGCTGGTCGCGGGTGGCGTCCGGCGCGTCGGGCACCCCCGCGGCCGAACGCTCGGCGGCGATGAGCTGCGCAGTCCTCGCGGCCGTGCCGGAGGGGGCATCCACCTTGTCGGGGTGATGCAGTTCGATGATCTCCACCGATTCGAAGTAGCGTGCCGCCGTCGCGGCGAAGGCCGTGGCGAGGACGGAGCCGAGGGCGAAGTTCGGGGCGATCAGAACGCCGGTCGACGGCGTGCTGCCCAGCAGGGACCGGAGGTCCGCGAGGCGCTCCACCGTCCAGCCCGTGGTGCCGACCACGGCGTGCATGCCGTGCTCGACGGCGAAGCGGACGTTGTCCGCCGTCGCGTCGGGAACGGTGAGGTCGACGACGACGGCCGCACCGGCGGACACCAGCGTGTCGAGGGGATCGCTGCGGCCGAGGGCCGCGACGAGATCGAGGTCGGCCGCGGCGCCGATGGACCGCACGGCCTCGGCTCCCATGCGGCCGCGAGCACCCAGGACGGCCACGGGGAGGAGTTCGGTCATGCCCTCCAGCCTACTGTCACGCCCCGGCGCCCACCCATTCCACGCTGCCGTCGGCGAAGAACTGCTCCTTCCAGATGGGCACGCGCTCCTTCACGAGGTCCACGAGGTCCGAGCAGGCCCGGAAGGCCTCGCCGCGGTGCGCCGCCCCGACGGCGGCGACGAGGGCCTGGTCGCCGATCGCGAGCGGACCCACGCGGTGCGCCACCCAGATCCGGATGCCGTCGTGGCGGGCGGCGATCTCCTCGGCCACCTCACGGATGATGCGCTCCGCGCTGGGGTGCGCGGAATAGCTCAGGGACGAGACGTCACGTCCGCCGTCGTGGTTGCGCACCACGCCGCTGAAACCGACCACGGCGCCGCAGTGCGGTGCGTCGACTCCGGCATGGGCCTCCTCGGGCGTGATCGGGGCGTCCGCGACGGCTGCGTGGACGACTTCACCGGTGGTCATTGGTGCCTTCCAGTTGCGAACAGATGTGGTGGATGAGCGGTGAGAGGACGGCGAGCCCGTCGCGCACCCCGCCGGGCGAGCCGGGCAGGTTGAGGACGAAGGTCGTCCCGGCCGTTCCTGCGAGCCCGCGGCTGAGGACGGCCGTCGGGATGGTGGCTGCGCCGGCGCTGCGGATGGCCTCGACGATCCCCGGGAGGCTGCGCGTGAGGTATGGGGCGGTCTGCTCGGGGGTGGCGTCGTCGGGGCTGAGGCCCGTCCCGCCGCTCGTGATGAGCACGGCGGGGCGTGCTTCGAGGGCCCGGCCGATGGCCGCACCCACCGCGTCGCCGTCGGGCACGATGACGGCGTCCGCGACAGCGAATCCGTGGTCGTAGAGCCAGGCGGCGATGGCAGGGCCGCATTCGTCCTCGTAGGTCCCGGCGGCAGCCCTGGTGGAGGCGATGACGACCGCTGCGGCGCGCAGGGGTGTCATGCGGTCCAGTCCCCACTCTTGCCACCGGACTTGGACATCACACGCGTCCCGTTGATCACGGCCCGCTTGTCCACGGCCTTGATCATGTCGTAGAGGGTGAGCGCGGCGACGGAGGCGGCCGTCAGGGCCTCCATCTCGACGCCCGTCAGGGCCGTGGTCCGGACCAGCGCCACCACCCGCACCGAACCGCCCCGGGGCTCGAAATCGACGGTCACCTTCGAGATCGGGAGGGGATGGCACAGCGGGATGAGCGTGGAGGTCTGCTTGGCGGCCATGATGCCGGCCACCCTCGCGACGGCGAGGGCGTCACCCTTCGGCAGGGCACCCTCGGCGATGAGCGCGACGACGTCGGCCGTGGTCTCCAGGGTGGATTCGGCGACCGCCTCGCGGACGGTCGGCTGCTTGCCCGAGACGTCGACCATCTGGGCGGTGCCGTCCGCCCTGACGTGGGACAGGCCGGGGGCCGGGCCCTGCGGCGGACCGTCGACCGGGACTGCTGGTGTTCTCACGAGGAGGTCCTTTCTGCGGATTCCATTCAATCAGGTCGGCGGGCGCCGGTGTCGTCCAGGACGAGGACGTCCTCGACGGCGAACGGGTCGGCTGGGACGGGACCGATCAGGGTGACCGTCACGGTGTCCCCCGCCTGCAGGGCGGTCACGCCCACGGGCACGTGGACGAGGCAGTTGGAGGCGGCGAGGGCGTGCAGGAGATGCGAGTCCGGTCCGCCGACCAGCGTCACCTTCCCGCCGCGGAACAGTCCGCGCCGCACCTGGTGCTTGGCTGCGGGACTGTCGAGGGCCTCCAGCAGGACGGCGTCGAGGTCCGGGCGGGGCGCCGGCACCCCGGTCAGCTGCTGGAGTGCCGGCCGCAGGAACATCTCGAAGGAGACGATGGCACTCACGGGATTGCCGGGAAACCCGAGGAAGGGAATTCCCGAGATGGTCCCGTGCGCCTGCGGTCCGCCCGGCTGCAGCGCGACCGAGGAGAACTCCACACTGCTGCCGGCCAGCGCCTGCTTGACCACCTCGTAGGCGCCCTGGCTGATGCCTCCGGTACTGAGCACGAGGTTCGTGCTGCCCGCGGTGATGGCGGCGAAGGCGCGTTGGAGGACGGCGGGGTCGTCACCGAGGAGCCGGTGACGCTCGACGTCGGCACCGGCCTCGACCAGGGCGGCCTCGAGGAGGGTCGTGTTGGCGTCGTAGATCGTCCCGGGCGCGAGCGGCGCCCCGGGTTCGGCCACCTCGTCCCCCGTGGACAGCAGGAGAACGCGGAAACGGGGCCGCACCGGGACGGTTCCGACGCCGCAGGCCGCCAGCAGCCCGAGCTGCGCGGGTCCGAGGATCGTGCCTGCGACGAGCGCTGCCTCCCCCGCGGCGATGTCGCTGCCGGCCCGCCGCACGAACCTGCCGTGCTCGGTGGCCGGGAGGCCGACGGTCACGGGGGCTTCGGCAGTACGGGCCAGATCGGCCGCGGAGTAGAACTGCGGCGGGACTGCCTGTTCGATGGGTACGACGGCGGCGCCGCCGGCGGGCAGCATGGCACCGGTCATGATCGGTGCCGCTGTTCCCTCTGCCAGCGCCGCGGGCACCGCACCGGCGGGGATGGGATCGACCACCGTCAGAGCCCGTCCACCGCCGAGATCGGCGCCGTGGACGGCGTAGCCGTCCATCTGGGAGTTGTCGAAGGGCGGCAGGCTGACCGGTGCGGTGACGTCCGCGGCGAGGGCCCGGCCGAGCGCCCTGCGCAGGGGTACGGTCTCGGCGGTACCGCCGCCGTACCCGCTGCTCCAGCGAAGGAGGCCTGCGACGGCGGCGCGGTGCTCGGCCACTGTTCTTCTCATCATTGCCCTCCGCAGTGCCGGTCATCCGCCTGCCGCCGGGGCCACGAGCAGTGCGACGGGTCGCGGGCCGCGCAGCCAGGCGTCGGAGGCGTTGATGGTCTAGGTCACGGTGAACGTTACCGTGTGGAGCCCCTCGGACCCGTCAGGCGCGGGGGCGACGGTGGCCTCGGACTGTGCCTGACCGTCGCGGTCCACGGCCCGGCACTGGACGGTGTGCGGCCCGGCGGCAAGATCGAGGGTGATGCTGTACTGGCACCAGGTGTCGGCGGAGATCGCGGTGGCGAGGGTGGCCCGCTGCCACGGACCGCCGTCGGCCCGCACGTCCACGGCGGCCACCCCCCGGTGCTGGGCCCAGGCGACACCGGCGACGACGACGCCGCCCGCGGGGACCCGCGCGTTCGATCGTGGGACATCCACGCGGGAGGACGTCTTGACGGGGCCGCGCTCGGACCAGCCGCGCGTGGACCAGTACGCCGCATCGTCCGCATACCGCGTGACCTTGAGCTCGCTGACCCATTTCGTCGCGGAGACGAAGCCGAATAGGCCGGGCACCACGAGCCGCACCGGGAAGCCGTGCTCGACCGGCAGCGGGGCTCCGTTCATCCCGACCGCGATCAGTGAGTCCCGTGCATCCGTGAGCGCCTCCAGGGGTGTGCCGGCGGTGAACCCGTCGACGCTCGTGGACAGCACCATGTCGGCGCCGGGACGGATGCCGGCCCGCGCGAGGAGGTCGCGCACGGGCCACCCGAGCCAGCGGGCGTTGCCGGTGAGGCCCCCGCCCACTGTGTTGGAGACGCAGGCCAGGGTCACGTACCGCTCGACCAGCGGTTCGGCGAGTAGTTCGTCGAAGGTGATCTCGATCTCGCGCTCGACGAGGCCCGTCACCCTGAGGGTCCAGTCCCCGGGATCGACGACGGGGACCACGAGGGCGGTGTCGATGCGGTAGAAGTCGCCGGAGGCCGTCACGAGATCACTGATCCCGTCGACGTCGAGCTCCGCCCCGTCCGGGATGAAGGAGCCTTCGGGGGGCGGTGGTGCCCCCGATTCGGTGGGGGCGGGCAGCGTGATGGCGGACCGCCGGCGAGTGACGGCTGTCTGCGACGTCCGGACCGCCGTCGCTGCGCCGCCCGTTGCCACAGCCACCGCCGCTGCTGCCCCCGCCCCCTGGAGGAAGCGGCGTCGCGCCGGGGAGGAACGCGCCGGCAGGTCCTCGCCGGCGACGCCGACCCACCTGGCAAGGGCGCGGATGAGTGCATCGAGGACGAGCACGGCCACCAGTGTCGCGACGACGGGTGCCGCGAAGGACACGAGGGATGCCTGGGGCCGCGAGGCGACGGCCAGGGCTCCCAGGGCTCCGAATCCGAGGATCACGGCCCTGCCGGTGTAGGCCCGCCGGTCCTCGAACGCACCCGCCGCAAGGGCGAGGCCCGCGATCAGGACGGCGATCGTGGCGAGGAGGACCGCCTTGTCCGCGGTCCCGAACCACGAGATGGCCCAGTCCTTGACTCCCGGGGGCAGACCGTCGATCACCGCGGAGCCGACGGCGGAGACGGGTGTCACCGACGGGCTCAGCGCGGCCGCGGTGAGCTCGCCGCCGATCACGCCCAGGCCGACGGCGAGGCCGCCCGAGATTCCCGCCCATGCACGCCGTCGCATCATCGTCGCCCTCCCTCCCGGCCCCTGCGGCACGGTGCCGGGCGGAGCAGTACCCTCCCTACACGCGCTCCCGGCCCGCGGGGTTCCCTCCACGGCCCCAGCCCGTCCCTGTGCCCGGCCCCGCCTACAGCGTCGACGGCCACGACGGAAGCCCCGGCCGTCCTCGGGCCGGCCGTAGGGGCGGGGCCCGCGGAGGGCGTACCCTCGACTCATGGGAATCCACCTGGGCATGCCGAGTGCTGCCCCTGCAGCGGTCGTCGCTGGGCTGCTGGACACCAACGGCCGGCAAGCCACGGACATGCGCCTGTCACTGACCGACAAATGCAATCTGCGCTGCACCTACTGCATGCCCGCGGAGGGCCTGAACTGGCTGCAGAAGGATCAGGTCCTCTCCCGCAGCGAGATCGTCCGGTTGGTGCGCATCGGCGTCGACAGCCTGGGGATCAGGGAACTCCGGCTCACCGGAGGTGAGCCGCTCGTGCGGGCCGACCTCCTGGACATCATCCGGGACATCCGGACGAACCACCCCGAGCTGCCCATCTCCATGACCACCAACGCACTGGGCCTCGACCGCAGGGCAGCGCAGCTCAAGGAGGCGGGCCTCACCCGGATCAACGTGTCCATGGACTCCCTCCACCCGGAGACCTTCGCGCAGCTCACCCGGCGCCCCTTCCTCGACCGCGTCCTGAAGGGGATCGAGGCTGCGGCAGAGGCCGGGCTCGGTCTGGTCAAGATCAACGCCGTCCTCATGCGCGGCATCAACGACCACGAGGCGCCGGATCTCGTCGAATGGGCGGTAGCGCGAGGCTTCGAGCTCCGGTTCATCGAGCAGATGCCCCTCGACGCGGACCACGGCTGGACCAAGGAGGGCATGGTGACGGCGGCCGAGATGCGCGCTCTCGTCGAGCGGCGCTTCGTCCTCACCCCCGATCCACGCAATCGTGACGGTGCCCCGGCCGAGCGCTGGGAGGTCCGGGCGCAGGAGACGCCCGACGTCGTCCTCGGGACGGTGGGCATCATCGCCTCCGTCACCGAACCGTTCTGCGCCGACTGCCGGCGCACTCGCGTCACCGCCGAGGGCAAGGTCATGAGCTGCCTGTTCTCGCGCGAGGAGACGGACCTCAGGGACCTCCTCCGTGCCGGCGCGGACGACGACGCGATCGCGCAGCGCTGGCGCGACGCGATGTGGCTGAAGCCCAAGGCACACGGCATGGGACACACGGGGCTCGGCGCCGACGACTTCGTGCAGCCCGATCGATCGATGAGCGCCATCGGTGGCTGAGCTGCTCGTGCGGTACTTCGGAGCGGCGAAGGCCGCCTCGGGTGTGGACCAGGAACGCCTGCCTGCCGGACGTCCGTTGACGGACCTGCTGACCGACCTGCGCCGAAGGCCGGCCACTCCCGGGTCGCCGTCGCTCGGGAAGGTCCTCGATCGCAGCAGCTTCCTGCTCAACGAGGTGGCCCTGCGGGACCGTGCGACGGTCCTCCGGCCCGACGACGTCCTCGACATCCTGCCGCCGTTCGCCGGCGGATAGCGCCTGGTCAGGCGCTATCCCACCGGAGCATCCGTGCGGCCCCGCACGCCGAGCACTCCCCTAGCCCGAGAAATCGGCCTCGGTGTCGAACGGGCCGACGACGACGATCGTCCGAGGAGCCGCCGCCAGTTCGCGGGCCAGCGCCTGGACGTCCTCGGCGGTGACGGATCTGATGCGGTCGAGTGAGGCGTCCATATCGACGAACTCCCCCGATACGAGTTCGGACCGGCCGAGGCGGGACATGCGGGAACTGCTGTCCTCGAGCGCCATCACCAGGCCGCCGGAGAGTTGTCCCACGGCCTTGCGGAGCTCCTCCGCGTCGATCCCGTCGGCGGCGAGCCGGTCCAGCTCAGCACCGAGCAGTCCGATCACCTGCCCGGTCTTCGCCGGCGAGCACCCGGCGTACATGCCGAAGTACCCGGCATCGGCGTAGGCGGCCGAGAAGGAGTAGGTCGAGTACACGAGTCCGCGCTTCTCGCGGACCTCCTGGAACAACCGTGAGGACATCCCGCCGCCGAGCACCGCATTCAGGACGCTCATCGCGAAGCGGCGCTCGTCGGTCGCCGTCAGGGACGGGCAGCCGATGAGGATGTTCGACTGTTCGACGGCGCGGCGGATGACGTGCGTCCCCGTCACGCCGTGGACGGGCGTGGTGGCCGTCGAGCGGCGAGCAACCGGCAGTGCGCCCTCGTCGAGCAACCAGCCCGCCGTCTCGAGCGCCTCCTGCACCAGCCGGCACACGACGTCGTGGTCGAGACCCCCGGCGGCGGTGACCACGAGCTCAGACGGCACGTAGTACTGCCGGTAGTGAGCGAGGACGGAGGCGCGCGGCACCGCCCGGATCGCCTCGGGGGTCCCCCCGATCGGGCGGCCGAGGGGATGGTCGCCCAGGACGAGCTCGACGAACTTCTCGTGGGCCACGTCCCCGGGATCGTCGCTGTCCATCGCGATCTCCTCGAGGATGACATCGCGCTCCTGCTCGAGTTCCTCGGGATCGAGCACCGCCGAGGTGACCATGTCGGCGATCACGTCGATGGCCATGGGGAGGTCGGAGTCGAGCACCCGGGCGTAGTAGCACGTGTTCTCCTTCGCCGTGGCCGCATTGGACTCACCTCCCACCTCGTCGAAGGCCGAGGCGATGTCCATGGCGCTCCGGCGCTCCGTGCCCTTGAAGAGCAGATGCTCGAGGAAGTGGGTGCTGCCGTGCTGCCCGTCGGCCTCGTCGCGGGAGCCGACCCCCACCCAGAAACCGATCGTCGCCGAGCGCTGCCCGGGCATGGCCTCGGTGAGGACCCGGACGCCGCCGGGCAGGACGGTGCGCCGCACGACGTTCCCGCCCGGGTCGCCGGACACGAAGGTATGGTCGGAGCCCTGCGCATCACCGGGGGTGGGCAGCAGGGGAAGGGACACTACGGAGGACAGGGACATCCGGGTCTTTCTGATGGTTCGGGAAAGCCAGACGGCCCCGACACCGACCGAATCGATCGGCGGGCGTCGGGGCCGTGCGGCGCGCTCAGGATGAGCGGATCACGAGACTAGTTGGCCTCTGCGACCTCGGGCAGCTCGATACCGGCGTCCTCGGAGTCGCCGGCCTCGTCCGCCACCACGGGCGAGAGGGACAGCTTTCCGCGGTCGTCGACCTTGGTGATCTCGACCTGGACCTTCTGGCCCACGGACACGACCTCGTCGACGTTGTCGACGCGCTTGCCACCGGCGAGCTTGCGCAGCTCGGAGATGTGCAGCAGGCCGTCCTTGCCCGGGGTCAGCGAGACGAAGGCGCCGAAGGTGGTGGTCTTGACGACCGTCCCCAGGTAGCGCTCGCCGATCTCGGGGACCTGCGGGTTCGCGATGGCGTTGACCGCGGCACGCGCGGCTTCGGCCGACTCACCGTTCGTCGCACCGATGAGGACGGTTCCGTCGTCCTCGATCGAGATGTCGGCTCCGGTGTCCTCCTGGATCTGGTTGATCATCTTGCCCTTGGGGCCGATGACCTCGCCGATCTTGTCCACGGGGATCTTGACCGAGATGATCCGCGGCGCGAACTCGGAGAGCTCGTCCGGGGTGTCGATCGCGGCCTGGAGCACGCCCAGGATGTGCAGGCGGGCCTCGCGGGCCTGCTTCAGGGCTGCGGCCAGGACCGACGCCGGGATGCCGTCGAGCTTCGTGTCCAGCTGGATGGCCGTGACGAACTCGGAGGTACCGGCGACCTTGAAGTCCATGTCACCGAACGCATCCTCGGCTCCGAGGATGTCCGTCAGCGCCGCGTAGCGGGTCTGGCCGTCGACCTCGTCGGAGACGAGACCCATGGCGATACCGGCGACCGGGGCGCGGAGCGGGACACCCGCGTTGAGCAGGGAGAGCGTCGAGGCGCAGACCGAACCCATCGAGGTCGAGCCGTTGGAGCTCAGTGCCTCGGAGACCTGGCGGATCGCGTAGGGGAACTCCTCGCGGGTCGGCAGGACGGGCACGAGGGCCCGCTCCGCCAGTGCTCCGTGACCGATCTCGCGGCGCTTCGGCGAACCGACGCGGCCGGTCTCACCGGTGGAGTAGGGCGGGAAGTTGTAGTTGTGCATGTAGCGCTTGCGCGTGACGGGCGACAGCGAGTCGATCTGCTGCTCCATCTTGAGCATGTTCAGCGTGGTGACGCCCATGATCTGGGTCTCGCCGCGCTCGAAGATCGCCGATCCGTGGACACGCGGCAGCACCTCGACCTCGGCGGTCAGCTTGCGGATGTCGCTGAGGCCACGGCCGTCGATGCGGACCTGGTCCTTGAGGATGCGCTGGCGCACGACGGCCTTGGTCAGCGAGCGGAAGGCTGCGGACAGTTCCTTTTCGCGTCCCTCGAACTGGCTGCCCAGGGTGTCCAGGAGCTCGGCCTTCAGGGCGTCGGAGGCGCTCTCGCGCTCCTGCTTGTCGGCGATCTGGAAGACCTGCGCGAGCTTGTCGGAGCCTGCGGACTCGATGGCCGAGTAGACGTCGTCCTGGTAGTCCAGGAACACGGGGAACTCGACGGTGGGCTTTGCGGCGCGCGACGCGAGGTCGGCCTGCGCCTCGCACAGGGCGCGGATGAAGGGCTTGGCCGCCTCGAGGCCGTCGGCGACGATCTCCTCGGTCGGGGCGGTGGCTCCGTTCTCCTTGATGAGGTTCCACGAGTTGTCGGTTGCCTCTGCCTCGACCATCATGATCGCGACGTCGTCACCGGCGATGCGACCCGCGACCACCATGTCGAAGACCGAGTTCTCGAGCTCGGAGTGCTTCGGGAAGGCGATCCACTGGTCGTTGCCGCTGCCGTCGGAGACGAGTGCGACACGCACGCCACCGATCGGACCCGAGAAGGGAAGGCCGGAGAGCTGCGTGGACATCGACGCCGCGTTGATGGCGACGACGTCGTAGCGCACGTCGGGGTTGATCGCGAGGATGGTCACGACCACCTGGACCTCGTTGCGGAGACCCTTCACGAAGGCCGGGCGCAGCGGACGGTCCATGAGGCGGCAGGCCAGGATGGCCTCCGTCGAGGGGCGGCCCTCACGGCGGAAGAACGAGCCCGGGATGCGGCCCGCGGCGTACATGCGCTCTTCGACGTCCACCGTCAGGGGGAAGAAGTCGAAGCCCTCGCGCGGGTGCTTGCCGGCCGTGGTGGCCGAGAGCAGCGCGGTGTCCTCGTCGATGTAGACCATGGCGGACCCTGCGGCCTGCTGGGCGAGACGCCCGGTCTCGAAGCGGACGGTGCGTGTGCCGAAGCGACCGTTGTCGATCACTGCTTCGGCGAATTCAATTTCGGGACCCTCCAAGAGAGTCACCTCCGTTTCTGTGTCTGTATGGGTGTCGGAGGCAATCGGCACCCGTCGTGGTCTCGTCCCTCATGGACGGACCACAAGCACCCGGTCTTCGATCGAGATCCACGGAACGGCCGTCGTGGCGTTCCGGAGACCACTACCGAGGACCGCGAATGCGCGGTGCCGGTTGGCTCCTGCTGTGCGTTGCCCGCCCCTGCTCGCGCAGGTGGCGTCGGTACTGCTGTGCGGGACGTCGTCCCGCCCGTCGCGATCCTCCGGCGAACCGGAGCCGGGCCCTGACGGAGGGGCCCGAGGTGATCGTGAGCGAAGAAGGCGGCCCCTCTCCGTGGAGAGGACGCCGCCTTCAGATGCTACTTATCGACGCAGACCCAGGCGCTCGATGAGCGACCGGTAACGCGTGATGTCGGTGTCCCGCAGGTAGTCCAGCAGGCGACGGCGGCGACCCACGAGAAGAAGCAGGCCACGACGCGTGTGGTGGTCGTGCTTGTGCATCTTCAGGTGCTCGGTCAGGTCGAGGATTCGACGGGAAAGCATCGCGATCTGCACCTCGGGTGAACCGGTGTCACCTTCGGCCAGAGCGTATTCCTTGATGATTCCCTGCTTGATGGCGGCGTCAAGGGCCACGAGTAACTCCTAGAGTTGTACCGTGAACAGGTGCTGAGCGTCGCTTGCGCGACGACACAGAAAAATCCAGCCACCACGGACTGCAGCCGGATCTTCCTCGAGTTTAGCGTCTGGCCTGATGTTCTGTCGAAAGCAGTCCGCGCGCGCGATCCACGTCCAGCTTCATCTGCTCGATGAGAGCCTCCGGCCCCGTGTAGGCCACCTGGCCGCGAAGGCGCTCGACGAACTCGACGACGACGGCCTGACCGTAGAGGTCGAAGTCCTGCACACGCTCCGGCGGCCTGTTGATCACGTGTGCCTCGACCTGTCGGTCGACACCGTCGAAGGTCGGGTTCGACCCCACGGAGATGGCGGCCGGCCAGCGGGTGCCGGCCTCGTCCACGAGCCAGCCGGCGTAGATCCCGTCCGCGGGGATGTAGCCCTGCGACGACGCCGCGAGATTCGCCGTTGGGTAGCCGAGCTCACGTCCGCGGGCGGCGCCGTGCACCACTTCACCGCGCATGCGGTGGTATCGGCCGAGGACGCGCGCGGACGTCCCGACGTCGCCGTTCTCGAGTGCTTCCCGGACCCAGGTCGACGAGCAGCGTCGGTCGCCGTCGGCATCGGTGGCCTCGATGGGGTAGCTCGCGCCGAAATCGTCGATCGCGATCACGTCGAACCCGAGTTTCCGGCCGAGCTCGCGCATCGTGTCGAGGTCTCCGCTGTTGCCGGCTCCGAACCGCACGTCGTGCCCGATCACCACCGCCCGCGCCTTCAGCGCTCGGACGAAGACGCGCTCGACGAATTCCTCGGGCGAATTGGCCGCGAGATCGAGGGTGTACCGCATCATCAGAAGGGCGTCGATACCGGTCTCGGCGAGGGTCTCCACGCGGTCGGCGAGGCCCATGATCAGCTCCGGGGCGGAATCGGGCCGATGGACCTGCGCCGGGTGGGGGTCGAAGGAGACGACGACGGCCGCGGCGGCGCGCTCCCTCGCCGCGTCGACGACCTGCTGCAGCACGCGCTGGTGCCCGCGATGCACGCCGTCGAAGTTGCCGAGGGTCAGGACGGACGGCCCGAAGTCCTCGGGCACACTGTCCAGGTCTCTCCAGTAGAACACGCATCTCCTTCATGATCGCGGCCCGTCCCCTGTCCTCGGACCGGGCGGGTCGGGCACCGCTCCCATTATTGCCGACCGGGCCGCCCCGCTGCCCCGCGTGCCTGCCCCACGGCCGCCGCGGTCCTGCGAGGATGCGGTTCGTGCTAGCCGCGGTCTGCGAACTCCTGGCGGAGTTCGCTCGTCTTGGCGATGTACTTGTGCCAGACCAGCAGCGCGGGCGGGAACGCGAGTTCGACGACCATGAGGACGATCAGGATGTAGTTGGGTGTTCCCGAGAAGGCCCAGGACAGAACGCGGCCGATACCCCCGACGAAGACCATGAGGCAGACGAGCCAGAGCATGTTCGCCCACTGGAACTTGATGGCGATCGTGATGAACGCGGCACCGACGCCGACCATCATGGCGGAGAAGAACCTGAACTGGTTTTCGAGCGTCGGGTTCACGGGAGTGCCCTCGGTGTCGGGCAGGCCTGCGGTGCCGAGGATGAGGTAGTACGCGCCGAAACCGGCGATGACCAGACCCACCAGGACGACGACCGTGCGGAACACGTTCCAGTCTCCCCCGGAGGAACCCTTGCCCTGCTTGGTCCCCTTCCCCGACGCATCCTTCGTCCCCGTCCGCTTGGACGCCGGCCCCGACGTGGTGCGCGTTGCTGCGTCCGACGACGTCCCGGACGAGGAGGGCCTCCCGGACGAGGACCGCGACGCGGAGGGCCCCGACGTCGAACCCCGGGGAGCCGGACCGGAGGACGCCACCGGCTGGACCGGACCTGCCCCGGACTCGGCGGGCGTCCCGGCCGGTCGCCCGGCCCCGTCGCGGCTGCTGCGCTGGTCGGACGGTGTGGTTCGGCCGGCCTGGACGGAGGGGTCGTGCTCGGGGCTGTTGCTGGTCATGGTGCTCCCTGGACGCTGGTGAGTGCTTCAGCGTCATGATCTCACGCGACAGGGCGGGCCGCGGCTCTTCTCAGGCGGGCGGGGGCCGCTCAGGCGGAGGCGCTACCGGGTCTGGTGCGACGCAGCCAAAGCAGTCCGAGCACAGGAAGCACGAGCGGGACGAAGCCGTACCCCCGCCCGAAGGCTGACCAGACCGTCTCGCTGGGGAACGCCTGTGCGTCCACGATGCTGAGGAGCCCCACCGTGACGACCCCGATCAGCTCGGTCGCCACCGCCACCACGGACACACGGTAGGCGCGGGCTCCCGGGCGTGCCAGCGACACCGTCGCCACGATGTAGACGACCGCGGCGACGGCGGACAGCAGATAGGCCACGGGAGCCTCACCGAACTTCGTGGCGATCTGGTATCCGGCCCGCGCCGTCGCGGCCAGGGCGAAGACGCCGTAGACGGCGATCAGGAGCCGCCCGGGCCCGGAGGATCTGCTCGACGCCGTCGCTGCTGCGCCGGCACGGACGGCACCGGCCCCCTGGTCATCTCGTGCTTCGGTCATAGCCCGGCCACCCCGTCCCAGATCTGCTCCATCCGGAAGAGCATCACGAACACTGTCAGCCCGGCGGCGGCCAGCACGAAGTTGCTCCAGCGGGTCTTCTCGACGATCGACCACCAGAAGGCACCGATCGGCACGAACAGCGCGGTCAGGAGGTACCCCCAGAACTCCCAGGCCTCCCCGAGGACCGGCTCGAACGTCAGTTGCCTGATGACCGCACCCACGCCGTAGACGAGGAGGAACAGCTCGACGGCCGCGACCGAGAGGATCGTGATGTCGTTCGGAGGCTGGCGCAGGAGGGCGGCGCCGATGCAGAGCAGGGCGGAGACGGCACATACCAGGGTGCCGATGAGGAAGAAGGGGTCCATGGCTACTCCTTGCCGCCGGGCGCGAAGACCAGGAGCGTGCGCGCCGCTGCACCGCGATTCTCGAGCAGCGCCACGAGGGTGCCGTCGGGGGCGAAGGCTGCGACGGGCTGGTCCGCCGGTTCACTCGGGTCGATCCGGCGGCCGTGCGAGACGTCTGCGGCCTCGGTGGCGCTGAGCTCGCGGACCGGGAAGAGCGCACGGCCCGCGTCGTCGAGCGGGAGGAGACGGAGATCCTCCGCGAGCTCCTCGAGGGTGCTCGCCTGCTCGATGCCATACGGGCCCACCTGCGTCCGGCGGAGCGCCGTGAGGTGCCCACCGACACCGAGTGCCGCGCCGAGATCTCTCGCGAGTGCACGGATGTACGTACCGGAACTGCACTCGACGGTGACGTCGAGATCCTGCAGGCGCCCGCTGCTGACCCGTCGGATCGCATGGATCTCGAACCGGTGGACCGTCACGGGTCGGGCCGGCAGGTCGACCTCCTCGCCCGACCGCACCCGGGCGTAGGACCGCTCCCCCTTCACCTTGATGGCGCTGACGCTGCTGGGCACCTGCTGGATCTCCCCGGTGAGGGCGCTGACGGCGTCCCGGATGTCCTGTTCGGTCACGGCAGCCGCGATACTCCCACCCGTGACCTCGCCCTCGGCGTCGTCCGTGATGGTGGACTGTCCCAGCCGGATCGTGGCGGTGTAGGTCTTCGACGTGCCCACGATGAAGGTCAGCAGGCGCGTGGCACGATTGATCCCGATGACCAGGACGCCGGTTGCCATCGGGTCGAGGGTGCCGGCGTGACCGACCTTCCGGGTTCCGGCGAGCCGGCGCAGGCGCCCGACGACGTCATGACTCGTCCAGCCCTGAGGCTTGTCCACGATGATCAGCCCTGAGTGGACCTGCCCGGAATTCACGCCTCCCAGTATATGGTCCACGGCGGCGCACACAGGCCGGACGCCGTCGGGCGCCGCAGGCCGTCGGGTGTGCGTGAAGGACTGCTGCGCGGAGGCGGCGGCCCGCCCGCGATAGCATCCTGCGTATGCCCTCCGCTCCAGTCCATGTGGTCAGTGTCCCGGTCAACCAGATCCGTGAGATCACGCAGGCCGCGTGGGCCGTCCCCGATTCCATCGTCCTCAGCATCGGCGAACCGGCCTTCCCCGTCGCCCGCCACGTACTCGATGCAGGGATGGCGGCCCTCGACCGCGACGACACGAACTACACGCCGAACGCCGGACTGGGTCCTGTCCGGGCCGCCTTCGCGGCCCGGTTCGCTCGACTCTCCGGGGTGGATGACGATCCGTCCCGGGTGTTCGTCGTCGCCGGCGCGCAGCAGGGCCTGCATCTGGCGCTGAGCACGCTCGTCGCGCCGGGGGACGACGTCCTCGTCCCCGACCCCGGCTACCCGACGTTCGCCATGACCGTGGGACTGCTGGGCGGTACACCGGTGCCGTACCCGCTGGTTCCCGAGCACGGGTTCCAGCCACGGATCGAGATCCTGCAGGGGCTCCTCACCCCGCGGACCAGGGTCCTGATGCTCAACTCGCCCTCCAACCCGCTCGGCTCGGTCTTCGGTGAGGACCTCACACGCGAGCTGGTGCGCTTCGCCCACGAACACGACCTGTGGATCATCTCCGACGAGTGCTACGAGGCCTTCACCTACGACACGCCCCACGTCAGCCCGGCACGGTTCGACGCCGGCGGGCCGGCGGCGGTCCCCGAGGCCCGGGAGGCGCGCGTCATCACGTCCCTCACGCTGTCCAAGACCTACGGTCTGACGGGGATGCGCATCGGGGCCCTGGTGACACCTCCCGGGATGGAGGCCCTGCTCAGCAACGTCATGGAGGCCACTGTGTCCTGCGTCTCCGCGACAGCCCAGTACGCGGGTCTCGCGGCCCTTACGGGTCCCCAGGAGTACGTCTCGACGGCCCTCGCGCACTACCGGTCCAACCGCGACGCGGCGACGGCTGTCCTCGACCGCCTGGGCATCGACTATCTCGACGCGCGCGGGGCGTTCTACCTCTGGGCGGATCTCTCGCACGCCACGCGGGGCGACGTGCGTGGCTGGACGAAGAGGTTCCTGGCTGAGCGCGGCGTCGCCCTGGCGCCCGGGACGGCGTTCGGCTCGATGGGCGAGGGCTGGGTGAGGATCGCCCTGTGCGGCAGGACCGACGAGCTCGTGGAGGGGCTGTCCCGCCTCCCGTCGCCGGGACTCGCCTGACACACGGCTGCCCCACGCCTGACCCTTCTGCCGCGCCACCGGGATGGCGTGTCGCACTCCTCGCTGCGACGGGCCCTGTCACGCGAAAGGCAGCCGACCGGGGTCGACTGCCTATCGGGTGATGCCTGCCCGCGACGGCTACGCCGCGATGCGCTGCGTGGCCGTCACGGAGGGGACGGCGATCAGCGTGCCTCGTCCTCGTCGTCCGAGGTGCGGTACGGGTCGGCGTCGCCGGCGAAGTCGGCGCCCTGGGCGATCGCTGCCACTTCGGCGTCCCGCTCGCGAGCCTTCTGGAGCAGTTCCTCGAGGTGGCTCGCGTTGACCGGGACCTCGTCGGGCACGAACTCCAGTGTCGGGGTGAGGCGGGCCGTGATGTTCTTGCCCACTTCGGACCGGAGCACCCCGCGGGCGGACTCCAGCGCCATCCGCGTGGCCTGCTGCTCCTCGGGATCGCCCAGCACCGTGTAGTACAGCGTCGCGTGCTGGAGGTCGTTGGTGACACGGGCGTCGGTGATGGTGACGGCTTCCAGCCGAGGGTCCTTCACGCGGCGCCGCAGTGCCTCGGCGACGATGACTTTGATGCGCTGCGCGAGACGCGCCGCGCGGGCCGGATCTGCCATTGCTGATACTCCTACTGAAGCTGGTGAGGTGGGGGGACCGGACCTGCGGTCCCGATGGTGGGAATGGCACAGGCGCCCCGGTGGACCGGGGCGCCTGTGACCGACCTACGTGCTAGGCGCGGGGCTTCTCCCGCATCTCGAAGGTCTCGATGGTGTCGCCTTCCTTGACGTCGTTGAACGAGCCCAGGCCGATACCGCACTCGAAGTCCGTGCGGACCTCGGTGGCGTCGTCCTTGAACCGCTTGAGCGAGTCGACGGAGAGGTTGTCCCCGATGACCTTGCCGTCGCGCAGGACACGTGCCCTCGAGTTGCGCCGGATGATGCCCGAACGGACGATCGAACCGGCGATGTTGCCGAACTTGGAGGAGCGGAACACCTCGCGGACCTCTGCGGTACCGAGCTGCACCTCCTCGTACTCCGGCTTGAGCATGCCCTTGAGGGCGAGCTCGATGTCGTCGATCGCAGCGTAGATGACCGAGTAGAAGCGCATGTCGACGCCCTCGCGCTCGGCGAGGTCGGCGACGCGTTCCGCCGGCTTGACGTTGAACCCGATGATGATCGCGTTGTCGACCGTCGCCAGGTTGACGTCGTTCTGCGTGATCGCACCGACGCCGCGGTGAATGACGCGCAGCTGCACGCCTTCTCCGACGTCGATCTTGAGCAGCGAGTCCTCCAGGGCCTCGACGGCACCCGACACGTCACCCTTGAGGATGAGGTTGAGGGTGTCGACCTTGCCGTCGGCGACGGCCTGGTCGAAGTCCTCGAGGCTGATGCGCTTGCGACGCTTGGCGAGGGCCGCATTGCGGTCCGCGGCCTCGCGCTTCTCGGCGATCTGCCGGGCGGTGCGCTCGTCGTCCGTGACGAAGAACGTGTCGCCGGCGCGGGGGACGTTGGACAGTCCCAGCACCTGGACCGGGCGGGACGGCTCGGCCTTCGTGACGATGTCGCCGTTCTCGTCGAACATCGCACGCACACGGCCGTGGGCCGTGCCGGCCACGATCGTGTCGCCGACGTTCAGCGTTCCGGACTGCACGAGCACCGTCGCGACGGCGCCTCGGCCACGGTCGAGGTTTGCCTCGATCGCGATGCCGCGGGCGTCCTTGTTCGGGTTGGCCCGCATGTCCAGGGCGGCATCCGCCGTGAGCAGGACGGCCTCGAGCAGCTCGTCGATCCCCATGCCCTGGAGCGCGGAGACGTGGACGAACATGGTGTCGCCACCGTATTCCTCGGGGACCAGGCCGTACTCGGTGAGCTGGCCCTTGACCTTGTCCGGGTTCGCGCCTTCCTTGTCCATCTTGTTGACGGCGACGACGATCGGGACGTTGGCTGCCTGGGCGTGGTTCAGCGCCTCGACGGTCTGCGGCATGACGCCGTCATCCGCCGCGACGACGAGCACGGCGATGTCCGTGACCTTCGCACCTCGGGCACGCATGGCGGTGAACGCCTCGTGGCCCGGGGTGTCGATGAAGGTGATGGCGCGCGTCGTGTCCTCGTGGACGTGCTGGATCTGGTAGGCACCGATGTGCTGGGTGATCCCACCGTGCTCGCCCTCGACGACCTTGGTGTTGCGGACGGCGTCGAGCAGTCGCGTCTTACCGTGGTCGACGTGGCCCATGACCGTGACGACCGGCGGACGCGCCTCCAGATCATCGTCACCCTCGGCCTCGAGCTCCGCATCGAAGTCGATGTCGAAGCTGCTGAGGAGCTCGCGCTCCTCGTCCTCGGGGGACACGACCTGGATCTTGTAGCCGAGCTCGGTTCCCAGGACCTCGAAGGTGTCCTCGTCCAGCGACTGGGTGGCCGTGGCCATCTCGCCGAGGTGGAAGAGCACGGTCACCAGTGCTGCGGGGTTCGCCTCGATCTTGTCGGCGAAGTCCGTGATGGACGAGCCGCGGCGCATCGTGACGACGGTGTTGCCGTCCCCACGGGGTACGCTGACGCCGCCCAGCGACGGAGCCGACATCTGCTCGAGTTCCTGCCGCTTCGCACGCTTCGACTTGCGCTGCTTGCCGCGTCCGGCGCCGCCCTTGCCGAAGGCACCGGCGGTGCCGCCGCGTCCGCGGCCGCCCTTGCCGAAACCGCCGCCTGCGGGTGCTCCGCTGGGGCTGTTGGGCGCTCCCCCGGGTCCACGGCGCGGGCCGGCACCTGCACCGGGGGCTCCGCGGCCAGGGGCTGCGGGCCGCTCGGTGCGGTTCGGCATCATGCCGGGAGTGGGACGTGATCCTGGAGCACCACCGGGACGGGGAGCACCCGGCCGCGGTGCACCGGGACGGGGACCGCCCGCACCGGCCGCGGGCCGGGGACCGCCGGCGCCTGCTGCGGGGCGGGGGCCGCCTGCACCGGCAGCGGGGCGCTGCGGGGTGTCGTCACGACGACCCGGCCGGGGCATCCCCTGCGAGGGTGCGAAGGGGTTGTTGCCCGGACGCGAGGTGCGCTCGGGACGGTCCGTGTCGCCACGGCGGGACCCCATGCCCTGCGAGGGCGCGAACGGGTTGTTGCCCGGTCGGGGCGCCCCACCGGGACGGGCGCCCGAGGGGCGCGTGGTGCCGCCGGGCTGGGCTGCCGGCGGGGTGGCCGGACGGGGAGCCGACGGCGAGGCATCCTCCGCAGCGCCCTGCTGCGCCGCAGCGGGTGCGCCCTGCGCGGGTGCCTCCGGTGCCGCGGCGTTGGAGAACGGCGACGGCTGCGCGGGAGTGGGTGCGGCCGGTGCGGGAGCAGTCGGTGCCGCCGGGGCGGTCGGTGCCGCGGGCGCCGGAGCCTCCGGCGCCTGCTGGGAGGCGCCCGGCTTGGGGCCCGACGGCGTGGGGGCTGCGGGGCGCGACGGTGCGGGTGCAGCGGTCTTGGCGCTGCCGGCATCCGGGAACGCGCCGCGAAGCTTCTTCACGACGGGGGCTTCGATGGTCGATGATGCGGAACGGACGAATTCGCCCAGTTCCTGCAGTTTCGCAACTGCGTCTTTCGAGGTTATACCGAGCTCTTTCGCGAGCTCGTGTACGCGGACCTTGGCCACATTTCTCCTGTCTCGGTCCGCACCGAGTCAGGCACGAACCGTCTATTTCCTACTGCTGATCCCAGCCGCTGTCGCAGCCGGCAGATCGAGTGCAGAGCGCAACGGATTGGTCATCGTTGCGCACTCATCGCTGGGTTCTCATCGGGTTTCCATGAGGGTACTGACCCGCTTTCAGGGAGGACGGTGGTGAATCGGGGCGTCCTGTTCGACGCTCCAGGTATGCCGGGAAGTCCGCTGCCAGTTGCGCAACGTCCACCGGCCCGCGGAAAGCCCTGGTGAAGGCTCTCCGTTTGATGGCCGTTTCCATGCATGCCGGGTCGGGGTGCAGCCAAGCACCCCGTCCGGAAAGCCGGCGCCGCTCATCGATGACGGCGATGATTCGTCCGTCGATCGGTCGTGCAACAACCCGCATCACGTGCGACTGATGGTCTCGCCGGCGGCACCCCACGCAGGTGCGTGTCGGGTGTGAGCCCTCCGTGCGGAGCCCGGGCGCTACCGGATCCGAGGATCCTTCCGGGCGCTGATCGACATCAGTCCCCTTCATTCTACCCCTTTCGACCCTGCCGGCCTGACCGGCGGGTCAGGCCTTCGCTGCCTGGGCGGGCTGGGCGGCGTCCGAGACGATGTCGATGCGCCAGCCCGTGAGCTTCGCGGCGAGGCGCGCGTTCTGTCCCTCCTTGCCGATCGCCAGGGACAGCTGGTAGTCAGGCACGACGACACGGGCTGACCGCGTGGCCTCGTCCGTGATCGTCACGGAGGTGACGCGGGAGGGCGACAGCGAGCTGGCGATGAAGGCCGCGGCGTCGTCGTTGTAGTCGACGATGTCGATCTTCTCGTCGTGGAGCTCGTTCATGACGGCGCGGACGCGGGTGCCCATCTCGCCGATGCAGGCGCCCTTGGCGTTGACGCCGGGAACGTTGGCGCGGACGGCGATCTTGGTGCGGTGCCCGGCCTCGCGGGCGAGTGCCACGATCTCGACGGTCCTGTCGGCGATCTCGGGCACCTCCAGCTCGAAGAGTTTGCGGACCAGGCCGGGGTGTGACCGCGACAGCGTGATGGAGGGGCCCTTCATGCCACGGTGCACGTCCACCACGAAGGCACGGAGCCGGGTGCCGTGCAGGTACTTCTCGCCGGGCACCTGCTCGGGCGGGGGCAGGACGGCCTCGACCGACCCGAGATTCACCTGGATCATGTGCGGATTGTTGCCCTGCTGGATCATGCCCGCGACGAGTTCGCCCTCCTTCCCGCGGAACTCCCCGAGGATGTTCTCGTCCTCCGCGTCGCGCAGACGCTGCAGGATGATCTGCCGGGCGGTGCTCGCGGCGATCCTGCCGAAACCGCTCGGGGTGTCGTCGAACTCGCCGGCGGGCGCGCCGTCGTCGTCCTTCTCGGTGGCCCAAATGGTGACGTGGCCGTTTCGGCGGTCGAGTTCCGCGCGGGCCGTCTCCTGCGCTCCGGGCGTGCGGTGATAGGCGACGAGCAGGGCCTGCTCGATCGTCGGGATCAGTTTGTCGAGCGGTATCTCGCGTTCGCGCTCGAGAAGCCTCAGCGCGCTCATGTCAATGTCCATGTGGATCTCCTTACGCGTGGTGCACGGCGCCGGAGGTGTCCGGTTCGGCCCCATCTGTGTCGTCTGTGTGGTTGTCGTCGAGATGCGCGAACTCGACCTGGACGGTGCCCGTGCGGATCTTCGCGAAATCGAGGGTGAGCGGATCGCCCTGCTTGGGTTTCATACCCTTTTTCACCGGCAGCTGCGGAAGGAGGCGGATACCGGACGCGGTGACCGCCTCGAGCCTCCCGAGGAGGGTGTCACCGCTCACCGGCTTGACCTCGACGAGGCGGCCGATGTTGCGGCGCCAGTGCCGTGGTTCCGTCAGTGGCCTGGAGACGCCGGGCGAGGAGATCTCGAGACTGTAGGGGCGGTCGTCGTCCTCGGGATCGCTGTCCATCGCGGCCGAGAGGTCGGTGGAGATGGCCGAAATCACATCGAGACCCACGCTTCCCGAGGCATCCTCGGGAAGATCCACCACGACGTGCACCGTCCGGTGCGAGCCGGCCACCTTGATGTCGACGTCCTCGAGATAGAGGTTGTGCTGCTCGACGACGGGCTCCAGCCTGGTCCTCAGTCGCTGTGCTTCGGCCTGCAGTTGGGCTTCTACGGCCGTCCTGCGGGTCGAGGCATTGTTTTCGTTCCCGGACCGGACCGCCATGGCTGCCTCCCACTCGATGATGTTGTCCACCAAGAGTACCGACATTCCGCGGCGCCGGGTGTATGGCCGGGCCTGGACGGGGACTCCATGGCATCATCGGGAACTGTGATGGAACGGGGGCGGACGGTCGGCGGACGTGGGCGTGGGGCGCTTCCTCCCACGAGCCCTCGCCGAGCTGCCTCCCGGGCGCTCCGTCGCTCCGCCCGGTGGTCCGTCCGCATCCTCGGTCTCCTCATCGCACTGCTGCTCGTGATCGGTGTGGGTCTCGGTATCCGGACGCCCGATGCCGGGACCCCCGTGTACACGAACTCCCAGCAGACGCAGCTCGACGCCGAGGACCGGTACCGCTCCCTGGCTGACGCGGCGCGCTCCGCGGCGACGGCGGACGCCGGTCTCGCCGCCGCGCTGACGGGCATCGCCACCGATCTCGAGGCGCAGGCGGACGCCGTCGCCCTGCCGGGCAGGAGCGCGACGACGACCGAGCCCGGGGACGCGAGCGGACCGGCGAGGACCGGCGACGGTCGGTCCGGCACCGGGCCAGTGACCTCCGGCGCGCCCCCGGGCCCCTCAGCAGCAGCCGATCCTGCCGCTCCCGCGGTCCCGACGCAGGTCCTGGCCGATCTCCGCACCAGCGCGCTCGGCAGCCTGCGCGCCGCCCTCGCCGCCGATCCCGGCCCGGCGCGTGTCCTCGCGGCGGCGGGAGCCAACCAGTGGCGCCATGCGCTGGTCCTCGCGGCCGCACTGGGCACGGATCCGGGCCTGCCGCCGGCGGACGCCGTCCCCGTTGCGGACCTCCGCGACGGACGCGGGATCTTCGCCGGTATCCCGCTGACCTCCGACCAGCCCGGAGCGGCGCCCCCGGCGCCCGCCGGCCGTCCCACTGCACCCTCCGGGCGCGGGCAGACCCTCGGCACCGGTGACCCCACCCCGCAGGAGTGCGAGGGCGTTCCGATCGGCCCCGCTGCCGATCGGCAGGCGCTGCTGGACGCGAAGGGCGCCGAGGACGGCGCCCGGTACGGCTACGAGGTCGCGGCGGCCCTCCTCCCCGATCGCACGGGCGTACTGGCCCGTGCGGCCGCCCATGAGGCGGCAGCCGAAGCCGCGGCGGAGCAGCTCGACGACCTGTGCGCGCCCGCTCCCCCCGCACGCCCGGGGTTCGCCCTCGACCCCGGATTCAGGGCGGACCCGGGAGCCGCCCTGCGGGACCTCGAGGAGGCCCACGCGGGACTCTACGGCGGACTGGTGCCGATGATCTCGCCGGACCTGCGTGCCTGGGCCGTCGCCGCCTACAACGCGGCGGTGCAGCGGAGCGTCGACGCAGGGACACCGCTCTCCGCCTTCCCGGCCCTGCCCGACGTTCCTGTGCACGATCCGGCACCCGCCTCCTCAGGCAACACCTCGGACGCCTCGGAGATCGCGCCGACGGACGGACCCGATGACTGAGGAGCGGCGGGAGCAGCACACCAGAAGCGATCCGGACCTTCCGCCGCGGCTGATCGGGAGCGCGCGGACCATCGCCGGCGGTGCGCGCTGGGTGCGTGGATGGCGCGACCTCCTCCACGAGAAGCTCACCGCGTGGGACCTCGACCTCGACCTGGAACCGGGTGTCCCTGCGTGGGCGGGCCAGTGTGCCGTCGTCGTGCCCGTGGTGCGGCGCGCCGACCAGGCGCAGGCGGTGCTGAAACTCACCATCCCCCACGACGAGGCGGAGTCCGAGCCCGATGCGCTGGAACTCTGGGGCGGTGACGGGGCCGTGCGACTGCTCGCGGTCGCACGCCCTGATTTCGCGCTGCTGCTCGACCGGCTCGACGGCGACCTTTCGCTGCAGGATGTCCCGCTCGACGCCACGCCCGGACCGTGGGCTGCCGCGATGCGCGCCCTCTCGCTGACCCCCGGCACGAGCGCCCCCTGGGCCGCCTTCCCGCACATCGCCTCCGAGGCCGAGCAGTGGACGGACACGCTGCCGGCCCGCTGGGAGGAACTGGGCAGGCCGTTCCCGCGCTGGCTCATGGAGGCAGCGCTCGAGGTCTGCCAGTCCCGGGGCACCGTGGGCCGTCGGTCCGAGCACGACGTCCTCGTCCACACGGACCTGCACTACGGGAATCTGCTGCCCAGCTCGCCGGGCCAGCTCGAGCGCTTCACGGCCATCGACCCGAAGCCCATGGTGGGCGACGCGGAGTACGCCGTCGCGCCCATGCTGTGGAACCGGCTGCAGGAACTCGACGCCGCGGACCCCGCCGGTCATCTGCGGGCGCACTGCGCGGCTCTCGCAGCGGCCGCCGGGCTCGACGAGCAGGGCGCGGTGGACTGGACCATCGTGCGGGAGGTCAGGAACGCGCTGTTCTACGTCGGCCAGGGTGAGGGCGGCGCAGCGCAGCGCTCCCTCTGGGTGGCCGGCTCCGTGCTCGGGCGGGCCGTCGACGGGCTGCCGCCGGTCCGGGACCTGCCTGTCCCCGGGCAGTACACCTAGCTGGACACCTGGCCGACCAGGGGCCGCACGTTCTCGATCCAGACGTCGTAGCCGAGCTTGATGATCAGCGCGCCGACGACCGCCAGGAACACGATCCTGATGAATCTGCTGCCCTGCCTGATCGCCATGCGCGAGCCGGTGTAGCCGCCGGCCATGTTGGCCACGCCGAGGAGGAGCCCCAGCCCCCACAGGATGGACCCGTTGGGCAGGAAGAACATGAGCGCGCCGAAGTTGGTCGCCATGTTCACGATCTTCGCCTTGGCGCTCGCCCCGAGGAAGTTGTACCCGAGCAGCGTCACCATGGCGATGATCAGGAAGGACCCCGTGCCGGGCCCGATCAGGCCGTCGTAGAAGCCGATGACGAGACCGATCGCGCCGGCCGTCCCGTAGTGGCGCGCGCCCTGGTGGCGCAGCTGCGTGAGGGTCCCGACGGACGGCTTCAGCGCGGTGAAGATCGCGACGGCGATGAGGGCGACGACGATGATGGGCTTGAACACCGAGGACGGCAGCGACGCGGCGAGGATGGCACCGCCGAAGCTCCCGACCAGGGCGATCCCCGCCATCGGCAGCGCCGTCCTCAGGTCGGGATGGGCTCGCCGGTAGTAGGTGATCGCGCTCGTCGTCGTGCCGAAGATCGAGCCCAGCTTGTTCGTCGCCAGGGCCTCCACGGGCGTGATGCCCGGCACCAGGAGGAGCGCCGGAAGCTGTAGCAGGCCTCCCCCGCCGACCACGGCGTCCACCCAGCCCGCGGCGAACCCGGCGACGAGCACCAGGAGGATCGTGGCGAGGTGCAGCTCCTCGAGTCCCGAGGCCAAGACCGGCATCGCGACTAGTGTGCGGTGATCCCGCGCAGGAACGCGACGGCGTCGTCCACCGCGACGTTCTGCGCTTCACCCGAGCGGCGGTCCTTGACCTCGAGGACGCCCTCGGCGAGACCACGGCCGACCACCACGATGGTCGGCACGCCGATCAGCTCGGCGTCGCCGAACTTCACGCCCGGGGACACCTTGGGGCGGTCGTCGTAGAGCACCGTCAGCCCGACCGACTCGAGCTCGGCGGCCAGCTTCTCGGCCGCCTCGAAGATCTCCGCGCCCTTCCCCGTCGCCACGACGTGCACGTCCGCCGGAGCGACGTTGCGGGGCCAGATGATGCCCCTCTCGTCCCGATTGGACTCGGCGAGAGCCGCGATGGCACGGGTGACGCCGACACCGTAGGAGCCCATGGTGACGGTCGCGAGCTTGCCGTTCTGATCCAGCACCCTGAGCCCGAGGGCCTCGGCGTACTTCCGTCCGAGCTGGAAGATGTGGCCCATCTCGATACCGCGGGCTGCGACCAGCGGGCCGGAGCCGTCGGGAGCCTCGTCACCCTCGCGCACCTCGACGGCCTCGATGGTGCCGTCCCAGGTGAAGTCCCGGCCGGCCACGAGGCCGAAGACGTGCCGCCCGTGCTCGTTGGCGCCGGTGATCCACGAGGTGCCGCTCACGATCCTGGGGTCCACGAGGTAGCGCAGTCCGGTCGAGGCCTCGGCACCGAGGACGGCGGTGTCGGGCGCGAGGCCCGGACCGATGTAGCCCTTCACCAGACCCGGATGCTTCTTCAGGTCCTCCTCGTCCGCCGGCTCGACGACGACCTCGCCGCCCGTCTCGAGGTGGCCCGCGATGGTCGCCTCGATCCGCTTGAGATCCACGGACCGGTCACCGGGAACACCGATGACCACGATCTCGCGCTCGCCCGTGGGCAGCACGGCGGCGAGCACCACGTTCTTGAGGGTGTCGGCGGCTGTCCAGGCACGATCGTCGCGGGGAGCCGCGGCGTTCGCGTGGTCCACGAGGGTTGCGATGGTGGGTGTCTCCGGGGTGTCCCGCACCTCGGCGGCCGGCGCGCCGGTGTAGTCGATGTCGGCGGGAACCACCGTGGTGACGGCTTCGACGTTGGCCGTGTAGCCGCCCGCGGACCGGACGAAGGTGTCCTCCCCGATCGGCGTGGGGTGGAGGAACTCCTCGCTCTTCGAGCCGCCCATGGCACCGGCCGTCGCCGTCACCGGGATGACCTCGAGTCCGAGGCGTTCGAAGATCCGCAGGTACGCGCCGCGATGGAGCTGGTAGCTCCCCTCGAGGCCGGCATCGTCGATGTCGAAGGAGTAGGAGTCCTTCATGATGAATTCGCGGCCGCGCAGGAGGCCGGCGCGCGGCCTGGCCTCGTCGCGGTACTTGGTCTGGATCTGGAACAGGCTGACCGGGAGGTCCTTGTAGGAGCTGTACAGGTCCTTCACGAGCAGGGTGAACATCTCCTCGTGCGTGGGCGCCAGGAGGTAGTCCGCACCCTTGCGGTCCCTGAGCCGGAAGATGCCGTCGCCGTACTCGGTCCAGCGGTTGGTCGCCTCGTAGGGCTCCTTGGGCAGCAGCGCCGGGAAGTGGACCTCCTGGGCTCCGATCGCCTCCATCTCCTCGCGGACCACGGCCTCGACCCGGGCGAGGACCTTCAGGCCCAGCGGGAGCCAGCTGTAGATGCCGGGCGCCGCGCGGCGGATGTAGCCGGCGCGCAGGAGGAGGCGGTGGCTCTCCACCTCGGCGTCGGCGGGGTCCTCACGCAGGGTGCGGAGGAAAAGGGTCGAGAGTCGTAAGACCACGCGGGTGTCCGTTCGTCTGGGCGATGCAGTGCCATCTGTCTTGCCGCCGTCGGGCGGGAGAACAACAGGTACCAATCTAGCCGGTCGGTCCGGTGCGGATCGCCGGATCCGCACCGCTCCACGCCCGCCCGGCGCGGCGGCTCAGAAGAGGATGGTCGCGAAGGTGTCCACCTGGTCGAACCCCACGCGCTTGTAGGCCGCGATGGCACGGGAGTTGTAGGAGTTCACGTACAGGCTCACAGTGGGTGCCACCGAGCGGGCGGCGACGACGACGGCCGCCATGTATGCGGCGCTGCGTCCCTCGCCGCGACGGTCGGGGTTCATCCACACTCCCTGCACCTGGACGGCCTGGGAGGAGACCGTTCCGAGTTCCGCCTTGAAGACCACGGAGCCGTCGTGGTCGAACGCCGCCAGCGAGTGCTTCCGGTTGATGAGGGATGCCACCCGGCGCCGGTAGTGGTCGGAACCGCCGATGAACGGCGAGTAGCCGACCTCCTCCTCGAACATCGAGGCGCAGGCCGGCAACAGGCGCTCGAGTTCGTCGGGCCGGGTGAAACGGAGATCATCGGCCGGCGCTATCAGGGGATCCCTGTCGATGGTCATGAGCGGCTGGCTGGGCCGCACGTCGAAGGGCTCACCGCTGTAGTCCTCCAGGGTGGACCACAGATCCATGACGCCCTCCGAGAGGCCGAAGATCGACGAGAACGTCCGCCCGGACCTGCCCAGGTGGTCACCGAAGATCGCGCCGGTCTCGTCCGTGACGCCGACGGGAACGAGGTTCACCCCCGCCCAGCAGGCGGCGCGAAGCTCGTTGTGCCGGAACATGCCGACGATCTCGCCGCCGGCGAAGGAGGGCGCTGCGCTTCCCGCGGTCTCGAGGTGCGATGCCACGAAGACGTTCGCCACCGGATCCTCGTTCACGATCGCCCAGAGGTCCCGCGTGTCGGCCTCACCGAGCACCCGGAAGGACCAGGGCCCCTCCGGGTCTGCCTGCGGTCTAGCTAACGGTAACCATGGGGCCACCCTGGCCAGCAGTTTCGCCATCAGCCTCCCCCATCTCCTCGGCGAGACGCATCGCTTCCTCGATGAGCGTCTCCACGATCTGGTCCTCGGGCACTGTCTTGATGACCTCGCCCCTGACGAAGATCTGGCCCTTGCCGTTACCGGAGGCCACGCCGAGATCAGCCTCGCGTGCCTCGCCCGGCCCGTTGACGACACAGCCCATGACGGCGACGCGCAGGGGCACCTCCATGCCTTCGAGGCCGGCGGTGACCTCCTCGGCGAGCGTGTAGACGTCCACCTGTGCCCGGCCGCACGACGGGCAGGAGACGATCTCGAGCTTGCGGGGGCGGAGGTTGAGCGACTGCAGGATCTGGTTGCCCACCTTGATCTCCTCGACCGGCGGCGCCGACAGCGAGACGCGGATGGTGTCGCCGATTCCCTTGGCGAGAAGCGCACCGAAGGCCGTGGCGGATTTGATCGTGCCCTGGAACGCGGGGCCGGCCTCGGTGACGCCCAGGTGAAGGGGCCAGTCGCCGCGTTCGGCGAGCAGCTCGTAGGCCCGGACCATGATCACGGGGTCGTTGTGCTTGACCGAGATCTTGAAATCGTGGAAGTCGTGCTCCTCGAAGAGCGAGGCTTCCCAGACGGCGGATTCCACGAGGGCCTCCGGCGTGGCCTTCCCGTACTTCTCCATGAGGCGCGGGTCCAGGGAGCCCGCGTTTACGCCGATGCGGATCGAGGTACCGGCCGCCTTCGCGGCCTCGGCGATCTGCTTGACCTGGTCGTCGAACTTCCGGATGTTGCCCGGGTTCACGCGGACCGCGGCGCATCCGGCGTCGATCGCCGCGAAGACGTACTTGGGCTGGAAGTGGATGTCCGCGATGACCGGGATCTGGGACTTCCTCGCGATGATCGGCAGTGCCGCGGCGTCGTCAGCGGACGGGCACGCCACGCGGACGATGTCGCAGCCGGTGGCCGTCAGTTCCGCGATCTGCTGCAGCGTCGCGTTGATGTCCGTGGTCGGCGTGGTGGTCATCGACTGGATGCTGATCGGTGAATCGGACCCCACGCCCACCGACCCGACCTTGATCTGGCGGGTCTTGCGCCGGGGAGCGAGGACGGGCGGCGGTGCTGCTGGCATTCCTAGGTTGACCGAGGTCAAAACATCCTCCATGCTGGCGGCCGGAACCGCTCGTCTGACGAGATTCTTTCCTTCATTATCCACCCGGGCCGAGCCGCGGTCCGCCTGCGGCGACTCACGTCACATCGCCGTGGCGTCGCTGCTCAGCGTGTCGATCGGCGCGGGTCCGCTGTCACACGAGGGTGCGGAAGGCTCCGATGATCGGGGTCCACTCGGTGGTCTTCACGGCCGAGATCGCACCCACCAGCGCGAACGGATCCTCGCTCACGAGCTGGTTGAGGTCAGCCTCGGTCCCGGAGGAGAACACCAGGAGCGCACCGCTGCCGTCGGCGAAAGGACCGGAGGCGAGGACACGGCCCTGTTCCACCTGGGCTTCCAGCCACTGCCGGTGCGCGGGCCGGTGCTCTGCGCGCAGCTCCTCGTGGTCGGGGCTGTACACGTATTCGACGGCGAAGATACTCATGGGCATCACCCTACGTGAATCACAGCACGTAGACCTTGATGACGGCTGCCACTCCCGAAGCCCACAGCAGGGACGCGAGAGTCCCGATGATGAAGCGCTCCGAGGCGGCGGGTGACTCCTTCAGTTCGGCGTAGCGGCCGAGGGCCTTCACCGCGACGACGTAGGCGATCGCCACCGGTTGCCCCGCGAGAACGGCGACGGTGACGGCGAGGCGCTCCAGCACCCCGATGACCAGTCCGCCGCGCAGCACACCGGGGGGCAGCGCGTCCACCCCTCCGCGGGGTGGTTCGGCGGGCGGCTCGGGGAGTTCGAACTGCGGCTGGTCCGCCGGCTCCGGCGGCTCGGCCCGGCGTCGTTCGGCCGTGTCCACCGAACGCGCCAGACGCAGGACGAGCATGGTGACCGGCGAGCCGAGCCCGCCCGCCACGAGCAGTGCGACGGCTATCCACACGGCGTCCACGGCCATCCCTCCCGACGATCCGCAGGATGCCGGGCGACATCCTGCTCCCTATGTCTACCGCACGGCACCCCCGAACTGCTGCAGCAGCTAGCCCACCGCCCCCGGCTCGGTATCCGCCCAGGTCAGCAGGCGTGCGGCGGCGGGACGCACGGCGAGTTCCTCGTTCCAGGCGGCCCGCGCCACCGCCTTGCTGACGGCCTGTGGAGTGATCTCGAGAGAGCGGGCGACGGCGGTCTGGGTGCCCCGCACCCCGGGCTCGAGGAGATCGAGAATGCGCCACTCGGCCTCGGAGCGGGCCATGACGTGGCGGCCGAGCAGCGCGAGCACGCCCTCGGCCTCGGCCGCGCCGTCGGGCCCTTCGACCGCCAGGGGTGCGCGTTCCCCCATCCTCTTGGCCCGGTCCACGGCGGTGCGGGCCGCCACGAAGGCCGATCCCCGACCCTCGCGCGGCGACGGAGGGAACGGACGCTCGACCTCCCCGATGCCGACGCCCACGTACCAACCGCCCTCGCGCAGGCAGAGGAGAACGGCGTCGACGACATCGGAAGCCGCCTGGACGACACCCTGTGCCTCGTCACCGACCGAGCGCTCCCACGGCAGGACGGTGGGCACCGCGCGCAGTAGCTCCAGGAGGTCCGGGACGCGGTCCGCTGCTGAGCGGCTGCCGATCTGGTCGATGGTCAGGACGAACATGATTCAACCGTATGAGGTTGAATATGCAATTACAACCGATCAGCCGAAGAGATCGACGGGCTTCACGATGTCCGCGTAGATGAGCAGGGCGCCCATCCCCATGAGGAGGATGGCCACGACATAGGTCAGCGGTAGGAGCTTCGCCATGTCGAAGGGGCCCGGATCCGGTCGTCCGACGACACGGGCGACGCCACGGCGTAGTCCCTCCCACAATGCGCCGGCGACGTGGCCGCCGTCCAGCGGCAGCAGCGGGATCAGGTTGAAGACGAACAGCGCCAGGTTCACACCGGCCACCAGGCCGACGAGGGTCGCGGCGCGGGAGGCCGGTGGCACCTCCTCCATGGCGGAGATCTCGCCCGCGATACGACCGACACCGACCACGCTGATGGGCCCCTCGGGGTCCCGCGGAGCATCCGAGAAGGCTGCCTGCCCGACCTCCACGAGGCGCTGCGGCAGGTTCAGGACCACACCGGTCACGCGGACCAGCGAATCGCCGACCGCGGGCAGCACCTCGGAGGCCGGCTGCGGGACCAGTTCCTGCGTCGAGCCGACCCCGAGGAACCCCACCTCCTGCGTGACGGCCGTGCCGTCGTCGTCCAGCATCGCCGTGCCGTCCTCGTCGGCGACGGGCCGCTCGGTCAGGAGTGGCGTGATCGTCGACTCGACGGTCCGACCGTCGCGGACGTAGCTGATGGACACCTCCCGGCCGGCAGCGTCGCGGATCCAGCTCGAGAACGAGGCCCAGTCGGTGACCTCGCGGCCGTCGAAGGCCACGATGCGGTCACCGGGCAGCAGCCCGGCCTCGTATGCCGGGGCTGCCGGATCGGCCGGGGCGCACTCGGTCTGGCCCGTCGCTGCCTGCACACTCGCCGGGACCACGCACTCCGAGACGGAGGCGAGCGTGGTGGTGGGCTGCGACGTGCCGAACCCCATGATCAGGACGGCGAAGAGGACGGTCCCGATCAGCAGGTTCATCAGGGGACCGCCGAGCATGATGACGATGCGCTTCCAGATGGGGAGCCGGTAGAAGACGCGGTCCTCGTCGCCGGGCTGCAACTGCTCGGCGGCCGCCTGCCGGGCGTCGTTGCTCAGCTGCTGGAAGACTCCCGTGCTGGATTGGCGGACGGCACCCGCCTCCGTCGTCGCGGGCGGGAACATGCCGACCATCGAGACGTACCCGCCGGCGGGGATCGCCTTGATCCCGTACTCGGTCTCGCCGCGGCGCCGCGACCAGACGGTCTTCCCGAAACCGACCATGTACTGGGTGACACGCACCCGGAAGAGCTTCGCAGGGACCAGGTGGCCCACCTCGTGCAGCGCGATCGACACCAGGATCCCGACGACGACGAAGAGCACTCCGACGATGAACAGCAGAACAGTCACGGCTTTTCCTTCTGGCTTCCCGGACCGGCCGCCCCGGCCGGTTGCTCCCCGACCCCACAACGGGCCCGGGCATTCCTGCGTGCCCACCGCTCCGCCTCGAGGACGGCGTCCAGGGTCAGCGGACCGGCCGGGCCGGCAGACTCGCGGCTCCGCTGCTCGTCGACGACGGCGGACACCGTGTCCACGATGTCAGTGAAACCTAGGGCGCCCCTGTGAAAAGCATCGACGGCCTCCTCGTTGGCCGCATTGAACACCGCCATGCGCGTGCCACCCTCCGCTGCCGCCCGCTTGGCCTCCCTGATCGCGGGGAAGGCGTCCTCGTCGAGCGGCTCGAACGTCCATTCGGCGGGCCTGCCCCAGTCGCAGGCCCGCGCCGAGCCGGGCACGCGGAAGGGCCAGCCGATGCCGAGGGCGATGGGCAGGCGCATGTCGGGAGGCGACGCCTGCGCGAGAGTGGAACCGTCGATGAACTGGACCATCGAGTGGATCATGGACTGCGGGTGCACGACGACGTCGATCCGCTCCAGCGGGATGTCGAACAGCAGGTGCGCCTCGATGACCTCGAGCGCCTTGTTCACCATGGAGGCGGAGTTCGTGCTGATGACGCGGCCCATGTCCCAGGTGGGATGCGCGACGGCCTGCGCGGGCGTGACGTGCTGCAGCTGCGCGCGCGTCATACCGCGGAAAGGCCCGCCCGACGCCGTGAGGACGAGGCGGTCCACCTCGTCCGCCGTCCCGCCACGCAGGGCCTGGGCGATCGCGGAGTGCTCGGAGTCCACGGGGACCAGTTGACCCGGCGCTGCCGCCGCGCGGACGAGCGCTCCCCCGGCGATGAGTGATTCCTTGTTGGCGAGCGCGAGGAGATGTCCCGCCGCGAGCGCCGCGAGGGTGGGCTCGAGGCCGATGGAGCCCGTGATGCCGTTGAGGACGACGTCGGCGTCCGGCCATGCAGCGACGCGTGACGCCGCCGTCCCGCCGACGAACAGCCGGGGTGCGTAGCCGCTGACGCCCGCTGCGTCCGCGGCCCGGCCGATCGCCTGCTCGAGGTCGGCCTCCGCGGTGGACGCCGCTCCGACGACCGGCGCCCGCACCGCGACCGCCTGGCGGGCGAGGACGTCCAGGTTCCGGCCCCCCGCGCTGAGCCCCGCGACACTGAACCGGTCCGGGGCGGCCGCGATCACATCGAGGGCCTGGGTGCCGATGGAACCGGTGGAGCCGAGGATGGTGACGCGCCGGTGCGCCCGGCTCGGGTTGCTGAAATCCATGCGTCCAGTATCCCGCAGCCTGCCGATACCCCTGCGCTAGGTGGTAGACGACGCGGATTCACCACCGCCCTTCTGAGGAGGGCCTGGCGGCAGCGGGACGGACTCAGCCCTCCGCTGCCCTGGCCAGTACGCTCCGGGCATGGCGGAGGATCGGCTCGTCGACCATGCGCCCGTCGTACGTGAAGACCCCGCGCTCGTCCTCCGCGGCGGCGAGCACGGCCCGGGCGTGCCGGATGTCGGCATCGGTCGGTGCGAAGGCCGCGCGGATCACCGGCACCTGGGCCGGGTGGATGCACGCCTTGGCCGCGAAGCCCGAGGCGACGGCGTCGTCGGCCTCCAGCGCGAGGCCCCCGGTGTCGGCGATGTCGACGTACACGGCGTCGATGCCCGCGCGGTCCGCAGCGCCGGCGGCAAGGAGCACCTGCGAGCGCGCCTGGAGTGCGACGGCGCGGTAGGCGCCGTCCGGTGAACGGCTCGATGTCCCGCCGAGCGAGGCCACGAGGTCCTCGGCTCCCCACATCAGGGCGACGACGCCGTCGGTCCGGGCGATGCCGACGGCGTTCACCACTCCCCTGGCCGTCTCACAGAGCGCGATCACGTCGACGTCGCCCAGTGCCGACCGCACCGCGTCGACGTCCTCCGGCGATTCCGTCTTCGCGAGCATGACGGTGCGGTACCCGGTGCGCCGGACGGCCTCGCAATCGCCGGCGAAGTCGGGTGCGCCCACGGCGTTCAGCCGGACGACCGTGCGGGCGGGGTCGAGCGAGGACGCGGCGAGCGCCTCCCGGGCGGCCGGCTTCGCGGCGGGGGCGACGGCGTCCTCGAGGTCGAGGATGACCATGTCGGAGCGCTCCGCCGCCTTCTCGTAGCGCTCCGGACGGTCGGCCGGGCAGAAGAGCAGGGCGGGACCGAGCTGGATGCCGCTCACGCCTGCCCCTCCCGGGTGGCGGTCGAGGACCACATGAGCACCGAGCGGGTGGCGGTGGCCACGACCTCGCCGTGCTGGTTGCGGCCCGTGTGAGTCATGGTCGCGATGCCCTGGCCGGGACGGGACGACGACGGCCGGACACCGGTGATCTCCGTCTCCGTGTACAGGGTGTCCCCGTGGAAGAGGGGCTTCGGGAAGGCGACGTCGGTCAGGCCCAGTTGCGCCACGATGGTGCCCTGCGTCAGCTGCGAGACCGACTGCCCGACGAGCGTCGCGAGCGTCAGCATCGAGTTGACGAGCCGCTGCCCGAACGGCTGGCCCTCGGACCAGGCGGCATCGAGGTGCAGGGCCTGCGTGTTCATGGTGAGTGTCGTGAACAGGACGTTGTCCGCCTCGGTCAGGGTGCGGCCCGGACGGTGGGCGTAGACGGCCCCCACCTCGAGCTCGTCGAGGTACAGTCCCCGCTGCTCGATGACGCGGCGGTCGGAGGCTGTGCCGGCCGGGTCCCCGGACGCGGCGTCCTGACCGGTCACGCCGCGGCGTCCGTGAGGGCGATCCGCAGCGGAGCGCCGGTCGCGACAACGACGTCGTCGACCGCGACACCGGGCGCCGTCTCCCGCAGTACGAGCCCGTCCGCCTCGACGTCGATCACGGCGAGGTCCGTGACGATCCTGTCGACGCAGCCTTTGCCCGTCAGCGGGAGGGAGCACGATCCGACGATCTTCGGGCGGCCGGCGCGGTCCACGTGCTCCATCATGACGATGACCCGCTTGGCGCCGAACACGAGGTCCATGGCGCCGCCCATGCCCTTGACCATCTTGCCGGGGACCATCCAGTTCGCGAGGTCGCCGTTCTGCGCGACCTCCATGGCGCCGAGCACCGCGACGTCCACGTGGCCGCCGCGGATCATGCCGAAGGATGCCGCGGAGTCGAAGAAGGCGGCGCCCGCGTTGGCCGTGACGGTCTCCTTGCCGGCGTTGATGAGGTCCGGATCCACGGCGTCCTCGGCCGGATACGGCCCGACCCCGAGGATGCCGTTCTCCGAGTGCAGCACCACCTCGACACCCTCGGGGATGTAGTTGGGGATGAGGGTGGGCATGCCGATCCCGAGATTGACGTACTGGCCGTTCTCGAGCTCCAGGGCCACCCTGGCCGCGAGCTCGTTGCGGGTGAGCGCCATGGTCAGGCTCCTTCGGCTGAGGTGGGGGCGGCCAGCGAGACCGTGCGCTTCTCGACGCGCTTCTCCACGCCGGGGGCGAGGACGACGCGCTGGACGAAGATGCCGGGCGTGTGGACCTGTGCCGGGTCGAGCTCCCCCGGTTCCACGAGCTCCTCCACCTCGGCGATGGTGATCCGACCGGCCTGGGCGCACAGCGGATTGAAGTTCATGGCGGTCGCGTGGAAGACGAGGTTGCCGTGCCGGTCGCCCTTCCAGGCGTGGACGAGGGCGTAGTCGGGCCGCAGCGATTCCTCGAGGACGTGATCGACCCCGTCGAAGGACCGCACCTCCTTCGGCCTCGACGCCTGCGTGACGTTCCCCTCGGCGTCGTACCGCTGGGGCAGCCCGCCCTCGCTGACCTGGGTCCCCACGCCCGCCGTCGTGTAGAAGGCGGGGATACCCGCACCGCCGGCCCGGAGCTTCTCGGCGAGCGTGCCCTGCGGCGTGAGTTCCACCTCGAGCTCCCCGGAGAGGTACTGGCGGGCGAACTCCTTGTTCTCGCCGACGTAGGAGCTGATCGTCCGGCGGATCCGGTGGTCGGACAGGAGGATGCCCAGTCCCCAGCCGTCCACGCCGCAGTTGTTGCTGACGGTCTCGAGATCCGCCGTGCCCTGTGCATGCACGGCGTCGATGAGCGTCACCGGGACCCCGCACAGGCCGAACCCGCCGACGGCGAGCGAGGCACCGTCGGGGATGTCCGCGACGGCCTCGGCCGCGCTGCCAACCACCTTGTTGATCACTGCTTCTCCTTCGACGTTCCCCGGACGGGCGGTGCCGGGCGCTAGAGCCCGAGCTCCCTCGCGATCAGCATGAGCTGGACCTCCGTGGTCCCCTCGCCGATCTCGAGGATCTTCGAGTCACGGTAGTGCCTGGACACCACGAACTCGTTGATGAAACCGTAGCCGCCGAAGATCTGGGTGGCGTCGCGCGCGTTGTCCATCGCGGCCTCCCCCGCGACGAGCTTCGCGATGGACGCCTGGGTCTTGAACGGTTTGCCGGCCAGCATACGGGCGGCGGCGTCGTAGTAGGCCAGGCGTGCGGTGTGCGCGCGGACCTGCATGCGGGCGATCTTGAACTGGATGGACTGGTAGGCGCCGATGGTGCTGCCGAAGGCCATGCGCTCCCCCGCGTACCGGATGGACTGCTCCACGCAGCCCTGCGCGGCGCCCGTCGCGAGTGCGGCGATGGCGATGCGGCCCTCGTCGAGGATCTGCAGGAAGTTGGCGTAGCCGCGGCCGCGCGTCCCGAGCAGGTTGGCCTCGGGCACGCGGACGTCCTTGAGGGTCAGCGGATGCGTGTCCGAGGCGTTCCAGCCCACCTTGTTGTAGGCCTTCTCCGCGGTGAAGCCGGGGGTGTCCGAGGGCACCAGGATGGTGGAGATCTCCTTCTTCACGGTGCCGTCGGGCCGCTCGGAGGTCCCGGTCACCGCGGTGACGGTCACGAGGGAGGTGATGTCGGTGCCGGAGTTCGTGATGAACTCCTTGGTCCCGTTGATGACCCACTCGGATTCACCCTGGCCGTCGGCGCTCTCCTCGAGCCTCGCCGTCGTCTTGGTCCCGGACGCGTCCGACCCCGCTTCGGACTCCGTCAGACCGAATCCGCCGAGGGCCGCACCCGAGGCGAGGGACGGCAGCCACTGCTGCTTCTGTTCCTCGGTGCCGAACCGGTAGACGGGCATCGCGCCGAGCGAGACGCCCGCCTCGAGGGTGATGGCCACGGACTGGTCCACGCGCGCCAGCTGCTCGAGCGCGAGGCACAGCGCGAAGTAGTCGCCGCCCATTCCCCCGTACTCCTCGGGGAAGGGCAGGCCGAAGAGCCCCATGTCGCCCATCTGCTTCACGACCTCGTAGGGGAAGCTGTGCTCGGCGTCGTGCTTGGCGGAGACCGGGGCCACGACCTCGTCGGCGAATTCGCGGACGGTGTCGACGAGGTCCTGGTATTCCTCGCTCAGTTCGAAATTCATGCTGCGTTACCTTCCGTGGGATGGTCTGCGGGGCTGGCTGGCTGCTCGGTCGGCGGGACCTTGGTATCGATGGTGGACGTACCGCTGGTGGAGGTCTCACTGGTGGAGGTCTCGATGGTCGCGACGACCTGCTGGGCCCTGACGAGATCCCCGGGCTTCAGGGACAGGTGGACGACGCCGGAGACGGCGGCGGTGAGCTGGTGTTCCATCTTCATGGCTTCGACGGCGAGCAGGACGTCGCCGGCTCGGACGACGGCGCCGTCCTCGACCGCGACGGACACGACGGTGCCCGGCATGGGACTGCGGACGAGTGGGTCCGCTGCACCCTCCTCCCGGCTGATGCGCGACAGGGAGTTCTCGAGCAGGTCGCGTCGGGTGAGGCGGCGCACCCGGGCCGACCAGCCGGCGTCGCCGAGCCAGACCGTGTCGCCGTCGACCGCGACGCTGCGGCGCGAACGGATGCCGTCGATCGTCACGGCGCCGCTCGCACCGACGCCATCGGAGACGACGACGGAGACGACGACGTCCCCCACCGTCGCCTCCCACGTCACGCCGACAGACTGCAGCAGGACCGTCTCGGTGGCGCCCCGGGTCTCCAGGACCATGGACCGCGGCCTCGCGGTCCCCAGCCGGAAACCGTCCCGGCGGTGCCAGGGCGAGCCTCCCGCGACCGCGGGGTCGGACCCGGCGAGGAGGACGGCGGCGAGCGCGAGATCCTCGGCCGTCGCGCGCCGGAAGGCGAGACCGGGGAGCTTCCGCTCGATCATGGTGGTGTCGAGCCGCCCGGCGCGGACGTCGTCGTCGGTGACCAGGAGGCGCAGGTACTCGATGTTGGTGTCCACCCCGAGCACCACGGTGTCCGCGAGCGCGGCGTCCAGGCGATCGAGTGCCTGGCGCCGGTCCGGACCCCACGCGATCACCTTGGCGAGCATCGGATCGTACGACGACGACACGGTCCCGCGCGGCAGCAGGGAACTGTCGACACGGACGCCGTCGCCCGCGGGCTCGGTGAGCGCCAGGACGGTCCCGGTGGAGGGCAGGAATCCGGCTTCGGGGTTCTCGGCGTACACCCGTGCCTCGACGGCGTGACCGGTGAGGACGACGTCGTCCTGCGTCAGTGACAGTTCCTCGCCCGCGGCGATGCGGATCTGCCAGGCGACGAGGTCCACCCCGGTGACGAGCTCCGTGACAGGGTGCTCCACCTGGAGGCGCGTGTTCATCTCCATGAAGAAGAACTCGTCCGGTGCCGCGTCGGAGACGAGGAACTCCACGGTCCCCGCTCCCGTGTAGTCGACGCTCCGCGCGGCACTGCAGGCCGCTTCGCCGATCCGGCGGCGCGTCGCCTCGTCGAGGAGGGACGACGGCGCCTCCTCGATGACCTTCTGGTGCCTCCGTTGCAGGGAGCACTCGCGTTCGCCGAGGTGGATGACGTTGCCGTGGCGGTCGGCCAGCACCTGCACCTCGATGTGACGCGGGCGTTCGACCAGCCGCTCCAGGAACAGCGTGTCGTCGCCGAACGCCCGTGCGGCGACGCGGCGTGCCGTGGCGAGGGCGTCGGTGAGGTCCTCGGCACGGTGGACCGCGTGCATGCCCTTGCCGCCACCGCCGGCCGACGGCTTGATGAGCAGGGGGAAGCCGACATCGTCTGCGGCGGCGAGCAGCGCCGCGTCGGTGAGTCCCGGTTCGGCGATGCCGGGCACCAGGGGCACGTCGAAGCCGCCCACGTGGTTCTTGGAGCGGATCTTGTCGCCCATGATGTCCAGGGCATGCACCGACGGACCGATGAAGACGATGCCCGCCGCATCGAGCGCCTCGGCGAAGGCCGCGTTCTCGCTGAGGAACCCGTAGCCGGGATGCACCGCGCCGGCGCCGGTGCGGCGGCAGGCCTCCACGATGGCGGGGATGGAGAGGTAGCTCTCCGTGGGCGCGTCTCCCCCGATCCGGACGGCGACGTCGGCCTCGAGGACGTGGCGGGCGCCTGCATCGGCGTCGCTGTGAACCGCGACGGCGCGGAGCCCGAGGGCGTGGACCGAGCGGATCACGCGGCACGCGATCTCGCCGCGATTGGCGATGAGCACGGTGTCGAAGGGCCAGGAGCCTACCGGGGCGTGCGCGGGACCGTGTGCTGGGGAGGTGGTGTGTGTGGAAGAGGTCATCGGGGTCACATCCGGAAGAGGCCGAAGGAGGTATCGGGCAGGGGCGCTGCGGCGCAGACGTCGAGGGCCAGTCCGAGGACGGTGCGGGTGTCCGCGGGATCGATCACGCCGTCGTCCCAGAGCCGTGCGGTCGAGTAGTACGGATTGCCCTGCGCCTCGTACTGGTCGCGGATGGGAGCGCGGAATGATTCCTCGTCCGCTGCGGACCACTGCTCCCCCCGGCCCTCCAGCTGGTCCCGCTTGACGGTCGCGAGGACGGACGATGCCTGGTTGCCGCCCATCACGGAGATGCGGCTCGCCGGCCACATCCAGAGGAACCGCGGTGAGTAGGCCCGGCCGCACATGGAGTAGTTCCCGGCGCCGAAGGAGCCGCCGACGACGACAGTCAATTTCGGGACGCGGCACGTGGCCACCGCGGTGACCATCTTGGCCCCGTTCTTCGCGATGCCGCCCGCCTCGTAGTCCTTGCCGACCATGAAGCCCGAGAGGTTCTGGAGGAAGACGAGCGGGATGCCACGCTGATCGCACAGTTCGATGAAGTGGGCGCCCTTGAGTGCGGACTCGCTGAACAGCACGCCGTTGTTGGCGACGATCCCGACCTGGTGCCCGTGGATGGCGGCGAAACCGGTGACGAGCGTGGTGCCGTACTCGCGCTTGAATTCGTGGAAGCGGGATCCGTCGACGATCCGTGCGATGACCTCCCTGGCGTCGTAGGCGGCGTTGACGTCGGTCGGGACGGCGCCGTACAGCTCCTCGGGGGCGACGGCGGGCTCCTCCGGCGTGGTCCCGCCCTCACGGAGGGTCTGCGCGGATGGGGCGGGCACGTCTGCGCGAAGGGTCGGAGTGGACGGCAGCGTCGAGATGATGTCGCGCACGATCTCGAGGGCGTGCTGATCGTTCTCGGCGAGGTGGTCGGTGACTCCGGAGACCCGGGAGTGCACGTCACCCCCGCCGAGCTCCTCCGCGGTCACGACCTCGCCGATCGCCGCCTTAACGAGCGGCGGGCCGCCGAGGAAGATGGTGCCCTGGTTCCGCACGATCACGGTCTCATCGCTCATCGCCGGGACGTAGGCCCCGCCGGCCGTGCAGCTGCCCATCACTGCCGCGATCTGCGGGATCTTGCGGGCGGACATGGAGGCCTGGTTGTAGAAGATGCGGCCGAAGTGGTCGCGGTCCGGGAAGACCTCGTCCTGGCGGGGAAGGAAAGCGCCGCCGGAGTCCACGAGGTACACGCACGGGAGGTGGTTCTCGAGCGCGATCTCCTGCGCGCGCAGGTGCTTCTTGACCGTCATCGGGTAGTAGGTGCCGCCCTTGACCGTGGCGTCGTTCGAGATCACGAGGACGTGGCGGCCGTGGACCAGGCCGATCCCGGCGATCACGCCGGCGCCCGGGCACTCGTCGTCGTACATGCCGTTCGCGGCGAGGGGCGCGATCTCGAGGAACGGACTGCCGTCGTCGAGCAGCTGATCGATGCGTTCGCGCGGCAGCAGTTTGCCGCGGGCCGTGTGACGTTCGCGGGAGCGCTGCGGACCCCCGAGGGCCGTCGCGGCGAGACGTGCGCGGAGCTCGTCGACCAGCTCCTGCTGGGCGTTCGCGTTCGCGGCGAAGGCCGGTGAGAGCGGATCGACCTTCGATGTCAGAGTCTCCATCGACTACTTCCTCGCGCAGTATTCAGTTAGCAGACGCTAACTCGATTCAGGTTAGTGGTCATTAACCTGAATGTCCATCAGAATGAGGGAAAGACCCCTGGACGATGAGGATTGCATGGAGGCCCTGCCCACCGAGGACCGCATGACCGGCCGGAGCATCGCCAAGGCGAGCCGTCGCGCCGCCCTGCTCGACGCCGCCGCACATCTCTTCGCCGTCCGCGGCTACAACGGCGTGTCCATCGAGGACCTCGGCGCCGCCGCAGGTGTCAGCGGTCCGGCCGTGTATCGACACTTCGCCGGGAAGCCCTCCGTGCTCTCGTCGCTGCTCACCGGCGTGAGCGAGGACCTCCTCGAAGGTGGCCGGGCCGTCGCGGCCGCCGCCGTCACACCGGAGGATGCACTGCGGGCCCTGATCCGTTTCCAGGTCGAGTTCGCGGTGAGCCACGCCGACGTGATCCGGGTTCAGGACCGCGACCTCGGGTCCCTGCCGGACGAGGACGAGCGCACCGTCCGCTCGCTCCAGCGCAGCTACGTCCAGGTCTGGATCGACGAACTGGCGGCTTTCCAGCCGGATTCCGAGCGCCCGCTGCTGCGACGCAGGGTCCATGCCGTGTTCGGTCTGATCAACTCGACGCCCCACACAGCGCACGGCACCGGCCCCGGCAGCGACCTGGCCGCGCTGCGTGAATTGCTGGAGGACATGGCGTGGGCAGCTCTGACCGTGTGAGGACAACCACTCGAGGCGGATCCCGCAGGTACCGGGGCTGCGCGGCCGGGTAGCCGGTGCCCCTCCTGGCCTGGGTGGCGCGTCCCTGCGGCATCCCCTGCCGCCTAGTACGCTGAACCACGAGAAGCTCCGGTCACGCAGTGTGGCCGGACCCCGCCGACTGAAAGTGCCACCGTGATCACGCTACGTCCCGTGGAATCCACCGACCTCGACGAGTTCTTCTCGCACCAGCTGGATCCCAGTGCCAACCACATGGCGGCTTTCGGCGCGAAGAACCCGTCCGACCGCGGGGTCTTCGACCACCACTGGCAGGACATCCTCAATGATCGGAAGATCACGGTGCGCACCATCCTGTCCGACGGCGACGTGGTGGGCAGCATCCTGGCCTACCACGACGGCGATGCGCCGGAGATCAGCTACTGGATCGACAGGTCGCGGTGGGGTCAGGGCATCACCACCGCCGCCGTCGGGCAGTTCCTCGACGAGGTCACCGAGCGGCCCATCCGTGCCCGCGCCGTGGCGGACAACGTGAGCTCCATCCGCATCCTCGAGCGCTGGGGCTTCCAGCAGGTCGGCGAGACGCAGGGCTTCGCGCCGGCGCGCGGCGCTGTGGTGCGCGAGCTCATCCTCGAACTGGTCTAGCCCCGCGGCCCCGCCCCCGCACCTGGACCATCGCCAGGAGTATCGCCTGGACCTAGACCATGGTCAAGACCATCGCGGGGTTGCGCAGGATGGTCCCGACGTCGGCCAGGAAGCGCGAGCCCTGCTCGCCGTCGACCAGCCGGTGGTCGAAGGACAGGCTGAGCGTCATCACGGACCGCAGTGCGACGGCACCCTGGTACTCCCACGGCATGCTGCGCACAGCTCCCATCGCCAGGATGGCCGCCTCACCCGGGTTCAGGATCGGCGTACCGGCGTCGATGCCGAACACACCGATGTTCGTGATCGAGACCGTTCCGCCCGCGAGATCGGCGGGAGGGGTCCTGCCGGCGCGCGCGGTCTCGGTCAGCGCCCCGAGCGCCCGAGCGAGGTCGACCAGCGTGCGCGACTGCGCTTCCTTGATGTTCGGGACCAGCAGCCCGCGCGGCGTCGCGGCGGCGATCCCGAGGTTCACGTCCGAGTACTGGACGATCTCCTGCGCAGCCTCGTCCCAGGACGAGTTGAGCGTCGGATTGCGCGCTATCGCGATGCACACGGCCTTGGCGACGATGGTGAGCGGCGTGACCCTCGTGCCTTCGAAGGCGCGGCTCGATCTCAGGTCGGCGAGCAGCTCCATGGTCGGCGTGACGTCGATGGTCAGGAACTCCGTGACGTGCGGAGCGGTGAAGGCACTCGCCACCATGGCCGCGGCTGTGTGCTTGCGCATGCCCCGGATGGGGACACGCTGGACACCGGCGCGCGGCGGGACGGACGGGCCCGGGCCCGACGCCGGGGCGGAGTCCCCAGCGACAGGGCCAGCCCCCGCAGGGCTGTCGGCGTCCGGACGGTCGGCGTCCGGCCTGTCTGCGTTCGGGCTGTGGCCGTCCGGGCTGTCCGCGAGCACGGCGAGGACGTCCGCGCGCGTGATCAGTGCGTTCGGCCCCGTGCCCGTCACCGCGCCGAGCGTGACGCCGAGATCGCGCGCGAGCTTGCGGACGGGAGGGGTCGATCGGGGCCGGTCTGCACCGGTGACTGCAGGGTCGGGAGTTGGCTCGGGTGCTGTCGCGGGCGGAGCCTCCCTGGTGGACGCAGGGCCGGGGGCCGGGGCATGCGTCGCGTGGCGCGCGCGCCGCTGGGGTCGGCCCCCCTTCTCAACCGCTGCGCCGTATCCCACGAGGTTCGGCTCACGCTTGGCGGGCTCCTCCTCCTCGGGCGGTGGCGAGACCTCGCCGGACTCGCTCCCCACCCTGAACGAGACGATCGTCGCACCGACGTCGACCACGGTCCCGGCGGCCTCGTGCAGGGTCACGACGACGCCCGCGTACGGCGAGGGGAGTTCGACGACGGCCTTGGCGGTCTCGACGTCGGCGATGATCTGGTTGAGCTCGACGGTGTCGCCCTCGGCGATGTGCCACTGGACGATCTCCGACTCGGTGAGTCCTTCCCCGAGGTCGGGCAGCCGGAACTCCCGGATGCCGGTCGACGTGCCGGCCGATGACAGGGTGGCCGCGGTCATTGCGCCGCCCCCTGGCCCTCGAGGCCGCTCAGCGAGTTCTGTCGGCGGAGTACACGGTCCACCCCGTCGAGGATCCGGTCGAGGTCGGGGAGATGGTGGAATTCGAGTTTCGAGTACGGGTAGGGGATGTCGAACCCCGTGACGCGCACGGGCGCGTGCTCGAGGTAGTCGAAGCAGCGCTCCGTGATGCTGGCGGCGATCTCCGCGCCGAGCCCGCCGGACTGCGCGGCCTCGTGCGTGATGACGAGCCGGCCGGTCTTCCGCACCGAGGCCTCGACCGTCGCGAAGTCGATCGGCGCGAGCGACCGCAGGTCGATCACCTCGATCGAGATGCCGTCGTCGGACGCCGCGATGGCGGCGTCGCGGGCGGTGGGCACGAGGGGACCGTAGGTCACGAGGGTGACGTCGGTGCCACGAGCGACCACGCGGGCCGTTCCCATGTCCGACGACGCCGGGATCGCCCCCTCATCCACTTCACCCTTGACGTGGTAGCGGCGCTTGGGTTCGAAGTACAGGACCGGATCGTCGCTGGCGATGGCCTGCTGGATCATCGTGTAGGCATCCTGCGGGTTCGAGACGCTGACCACGCGCAGCCCCGAGGTGTGCGTGAAGTAGGCCTCCGGTGATTCCGAATGGTGCTCGGGCGAGCCGATGCCGCCGCCGAAGGGCACGCGGATGGTGATGGGCATCTTCACGGCGCCCTGCGTGCGGTAGTGCAGTTTGGCGACCTGGCAGACGATCTGGTCGAACGCCGGGTAGATGAAGCCGTCGAACTGGATCTCGACCACGGGCCGGTACCCCCGATAGGCCATCCCCACGGCGGTACCCATGATGGCGGCTTCCGCGAGGGGGCTGTCGAGCACGCGGTGGGCGCCAAAGTCCTTCTGCAGGCCGTCGGTGATGCGGAAAACACCACCGAGCTTGCCGATGTCCTCACCCATGAGGATCACCTTGGGGTCGTCATCCATCGCGCGGCGGAGGCCTGCGTTGATCGCGCGGCCGAAGGTCATGGTGGACATCAGCGGGAGCCTTCCTGGGAGGTCTGGGCGAAGGAGGCGAGGTAGCGCTCGTAGTGGTCCTGCTGGCGGTCCAGCCAGGAGTTCGGCTCGCTGTAGACGTGCCGGAAGACGTCCGACGGCGCCGGTTCCGGCATGGACAGACAACCCTCGCGCAGTTCCGCGGCCACGGCGTCGGCCTTCGCCCTCACGGCGTCGGAGTAGGTCGCGTCGAGCAGTCCCAGCGAGTCGAGCAGCGTTGCGAGGCGAGCGAGCGGGTCGCGCGCGCTCCAGTCCTCGAGTTCGTTGGCGTCCCGGTACCTGGTCGGGTCGTCCGCCGTCGTGTGCGGCCCCATGCGGTAGGTGACGGCCTCGATGAAGGTGGGGCCTCCCCCCGATCGGGCGCGGGCGAGTGCTTCGCGGGTCACGGCGAGGCAGGCGAGGACGTCGTTGCCGTCCACCCGCACGGACGGGATGCCGAAACCGGGCGCCCTTCGTGCGATCGGGACGTGGGCCTGTACTCCCACCGGCTCGGAGATGGCCCAGTGGTTGTTCTGGCAGAAGAAGATGACGGGCGCCTGGTAGCTCGCAGCGAAGACCATGGCCTCGTTGACGTCACCCTGGCTCGTGGCACCGTCGCCGAAGTAGGTGACGGCGGCGGAGTCGGCGCCGTCGTTGATGATGCCCATGGCGTAGCCCGTGGCGTGCAGGGTCTGTGCCCCGATGATGACCTGCGGTGTCGCCATGTTGATGGAGTAGGGGTCCCAGCCCGACGAGGCGTTGCCGCGCCAGACACGCAGGATGTCGGCGAGGTCGACGCCCCGGCAGTAAGCGACGGCGTTCTCGCGGTAGCTGGAGAACACGAAGTCGTCCGAGCGCAGTGCCCTGCCGGAGCCGATCTGCGCAGCCTCCTGCCCGAGGAGCGGCGGCCAGAGAGCCAGTTCCCCCTGGCGCTGCAGAGCCGTGGCCTCCGCGTCGATGCGGCGCACCACCACCATGTCCTCGTACAGCTTCTGCAGGGCGGCGCCGTCGACGTCGGCAACGAGGTCGTCGTAGTGGTCGTGCGGGTGACGCACGCCGTGGTGGTCGACGAGTTGGACGAGCTCGTCCGCGGCCTCGTGAAGCGGGCCGGGGAGGACTGTCCCGCTCATGGCTCGCGGCCTCGTGTCCTGCCGGTCGGACCCCGATGTGGATCCTCGGCCCGGCCGGGTGGCGTCCTCGCTCATTGCACGATACCTCCGCTAATCAGACGGCCCCTTCCCCGCGATCGGCAGGCCCAAAGGGCACCGGGCGCCTTTACCCGGAATGAATATGACCCTACTCACAGGCCGCAGATGGCACAACCGATTCCTTGTCCACTGAGCAGAGTGCCCTATTCCGGTCGTTGGGCTCGTGTTAGCGTTGCGCACTATGCAACCCCTCGACCTCACGGACACGCGACTCCTCCAGGCAATGTCCAAGGACCCGCGGCGCACCGTCGTCGCCCTCGCCCAGAAGCTCGGGCTCTCCCGCAACAGGTGCAGGCACGGATGGCGCAACTGGAGAAGAAGTCGGTGTTCCTCTCCTTCGAGCGCCGCATCAACACGGTGTCACTCGGCTACCCGCTGACGGCGTTCATCCACGTCCACGTCCAGCAGCAGAAACTGGCGGCGATCACGCACAGCATCGCGGCCGTACCCGAGGTCATCGAGGCGTTCGGGCTGACCGGCCAGGCCGACATCCTGGTGCGGGTGGTGGCCGTCGACGCCGAGGACCTCTTCCGCATCAACGGGAAGATCCTGGCCTGCGACGGCGTGGAACGGTGCGATACCTCGCTTGCGATGGGCGAGCTCGTCCCCTTCCGCGTGGAGCCGCTCCTGGCACGCGGACCGCGCCCACCGTCCTAGCGCACAGCGCCTCCCCACCGTCGATCGGGTGGGCGACGGACGGCAGACGGCCCCGCGCGTGCATGCCGACCGGCCCGAGCTGACGAGGGCGAAGAGTTCCCTCTGCTACCGGGTCAGGGAGTCGTCGCGGAAGCCGTAGATGACGGGCACCGCGCAGTCGACCGCTGGACACTGCAACTCCTGAACCACCGGGTTCAGCGGCTTGCCGCAGACCAGTCCGTTCGCGTTGCCCTCGGAGTCGATCACCCCGGGAAGCCGGTAGCCCTCCTCGAGGAGTTGCGCGACGATCAGGACCTGGTTGCTGGCAGGGCACCCGGTCGCGGACGCAGGCTCTGCCAGGGCCGCGGTCGACGGGATGAGAGCGAACGCCGCGGTTGCCGCGGCGACGAGGACGAAGCGTTTCATCGGAATCCCTTTCGGCAGGGCCGCACCCTTGCGGCCACCTTCAGTGTGTGCCCGGAACGCCCGGCCCGCAAGGACCGATTGAACGGTTCCGCGCGGCCCACGACGTCGACGATGTCCGCGACTCCGCGACAGCCGCACGAACCTGAGCGAGCCCGTGCACGACGCCGATCGCCGCTGGCCGTATCACCGCCCGCCCGTCCGACCGGGCGTACCTGCGGTCGTCGTCAGGGACGCGAAAGGGGCCGCCCAACATCCGGTGAGCGGGCCCCTCCGTACGACGCGCGGCCTAGTGGTCGGTGGCCTTCTCGGCTCCGACGCCGGTCAGCGAGCGGACCTCCATCTCTGCCTGCTTCATCGGATCCTCCGTGGTGCGGGAGAGGACCGTGCCCAGCCAGCCGAGGAAGAAGGCCAGCGGGATCGAGACGATGCCGGGGTTGCTGAGCGGGAAGATCGAGAAGTCGGCTCCCTGGATCATCGACTTCTCACCGCCGGACACCACGGGCGAGAGGGCGATCAGCAGGATCGCCGAGCCGAGCCCGCCGTACATGCTCCAGATGGCGCCCTGGGTGTTGAACTTCTTCCAGAACAGAGAGTAGAGGATGGTGGGCAGATTCGCACTGGCAGCGACCGCGAAGGCGAGGGCCACGAGGAAGGCCACGTTCTGGCCCTGCGCTCCGATACCGCCCACGATCGACAGGAGGCCGATCACGATCACCGTGCGGCGTGCCACCTTGACCTCGCCGTCGGGGTCGACCTTGCCCTTCCGGATGACGCTCGCGTAGATGTCGTGCGCGAAGGACGCCGCCGCGGTGATGGTGAGGCCTGCGACCACCGCCAGGATCGTGGCGAAGGCGACGGCGGAGATGAGTCCGAGGAGGATCGACCCGCCGAGCTCGTAGGCGAGGAGCGGTGCCGCCGAGTTGACGCCGCCGGGAGCGGCCGCGATGCGATCGGCGCCGATGAGGGCACTCGCACCGTAGCCGAGGACGAGCGTGAAGAGGTAGAACGCCCCGATGAGCCAGATGGCCCAGACCACCGAGCGGCGGGCTTCCTTCGCCGTGGGGACGGTGTAGAAGCGCATGAGCACGTGGGGCAGGGCCGCCGTCCCGAGGACCAGGGCGAGCGCGAGGGACAGGAAGTCGAGCCGCGTGGTGGCGCTGACGCCGTACTGCAGGCCGGGGCTCGTGATGGCCGCGTTGCCCGAGGTCTCGATGGCGGCACCCAGCAGCGTCGAGAGGTTGAAGTCGTGCAGCGCGAGGACCCAGATGGTCATGATGAATGCGCCGGCGATCAGCAGGCAGGCCTTGATGATCTGCACCCAGGTGGTGCCCTTCATGCCGCCGATCAGCACGTACATGATCATGAGCACGCCGACCACTGTGATGACGATCGACTGCCCGAGGCGGTCGTTGATGCCGAGCAGGAGCGAGACGAGCCCGCCGGCACCGGCCATCTGGGCCAGGAGGTAGAAGAAGCACACCGCCAGCGTGGTGATCGCCGCTGCGATGCGCACGGGCCGTTGCTTGAGCCGGAAGGAGAGGACGTCCGCCATCGTGAACTTGCCCGTGTTGCGGAGGAGTTCCGCGACGAGGAGCAGTGCCACGAGCCAGGCCACGAGGAAACCGATGGAGTAGAGGAAGCCGTCGTAGCCGTTGATCGCGATCGCGCCGACGATGCCGAGGAACGAGGCCGCGGAGAGGTAGTCACCGGCTATGGCGGTGCCGTTCTGGCCGCCCGTGAACGAGCGACCGGCCGCGTAGTAATCGGCGGCGGTCTTGTTGTTGCGGCTGGCCCGCAGGACGATCACGAGGGTGATCGCGACGAACAGACCGAAGATCGCGATGTTCAGGACGGGCGAGCCGACACTGGTGGCCTCCGCTGTCTGCAGTGGGACGCGGATACCCGCTGCGGTGATGATGCTCATTTCTTTCCACCTGACGGGTCGACGAATACTTCAGGGGCTGCTTCCTCGAGTTCATGGCGCAGACTCGCGGCAATGGGGTCGAGGCGCCGGTTGGCGTAGCTGACGTACCACATGGTGATGGCGAAGGTACTGACGAACTGCAGCAGTCCCAGGATGATGCCGACGTTGATGTTGCCGAACACGGGCGTTGCCATGAACTCGTGGGCGTAGTCCGCCAGTAGCACGTAGGCGAAGTACCAGAGCAGGAAGAACACTGCCATGGGGAAGACGAAGCTGCGGTGGCGCTTGCGCAGTTCCTTGAACTGCTCGGTCTGCTGGACTTCGGTGAAGTCGACGGCAGCACCGGAGCCGGCGTCCGGCTCTACTGGGTGCGAACCCATGGTTCCTCCTTCTCGGGCGTCCCACCGACCGCGACGGCGGCATCCTTGCCGCGCAGGGAGGCACGTCGGTGTGACACCCATCACTGTGCGTGACGCCGGCGCCCTTCACCAGCGCGGCGCGGTCACGCGTCGGTGAGCGAGCGGCAAGGTGCGGTGAACGGTCGCCGGACGCGCTGAACGGCAGTGCCGACGGTCAGGCAGGCGCCGCCGGACGGTTACTGTGGTGCCATGTTCAGCGCCGCCGTCGACACCGCCCTGGTGTGCGCCGTGGCCGTCATCACGCTCGCCGTCGTCGCCTCGCTCGGCTTCCGCTTCTCCCGCTCGTACCGTGATCTCGGCTCCGACGCCGATCGCGCCACCTACGCGACACTCCACACCGCGGCCCTGGCGTCCGAGCACCTGCGCGAGGGCCTGACGCCCACGGGCGCCGCCCGGGCGAGCCGGCACCTCCGCGGCCTGCTGCGGTGCGACATCCTGATGATGAGCGACACCGACGCCGTGCTCGCCTGGGACAGTGGCCGCGGGGTCCCTCCGGAGGTCATGCCCCTCGTCCGGCAGGTCCTCGAGAGCGGACGGACCCAGATCTTCCGCCGGCAGAAGCTCGAGGCAGCGGACCTGACGGACCTCGGGGAACTCGTCCTCTCCCCCGTCCGGGCCGACGACCGCGTGGTCGGGACCGTCGGAGCCTTCGCAGGTGACGTCAACGCGGGCCTCGTGCGGGCCACCAACGAGCTGGCCGGCTGGGTCTCCACCCAGGTGGAACTCGCCGAGCTGGGCTCCTCGCGCCGGCTGCTCGCCGAGGCGGAGGTCAGGGCCCTGCGCGCGCAGATCAGCCCGCACTTCATCTACAACTCGCTGAACGCCATTGCCTCCTTCATCAACACCGACCCGCAGCGAGCGCGCGAGCTCGTCGTCGAGTTCGCGGACTTCACGCGCTACTCCTTCCGCCGCCACGGTGACTTCACGACGGTCGCCGAGGAGCTGCGGAGCGTCGACCGGTACCTGCTGCTCGAGCGCGCACGCTTCGGGGACAGGCTGAAGGTCACCCTCGAGATCGGGCCGGAGGTGCTCAGTACCGTGATTCCGTTCCTCAGCCTGCAGCCGCTCGTCGAGAACGCGGTCCGCCACGGTCTCGATTCGCGGGACGGCCGCGGGCACATCACCATCACGGCGCACGATGCCGGAGCTTTCGCCGAGGTGACGGTCGAGGACGACGGCGTCGGGATCGATCCCGAGCACCTGCGCTCGGTGCTCGCAGGCCACACGGAGGACGTCCACGTCGGGCTGCGGAACGTCGATCTGCGTCTGCGGCAGGTCTACGGCGACGACCACGGCCTCGTCATCGACACCGCGCCCGGCGCCGGCACGCTGATCACGCTGCGCGTGCCCAAGTCGCAGCCGGATCACCAGGCGTGAGACGCGTAACCTAGGACGCATGGTCAATGTCATCGTCGCCGACGACGAACTCCCCGCCGTCGAGGAGCTGGCCTTCCTGCTCGGCAAGGACGCCCGGATCGGGACCATCCACCGTGCATCGAGCGGAGCCGAGGCGCTCCGGGCCCTCGAGCAGCACGCCGTCGATGCCCTCTTCCTCGACATCCACATGCCCGCCCTGTCCGGGCTGGACATCGCGCGCGTCATCTCCCGCTTCAGCCGCCCTCCCGCGGTGGTCTTCGTGACGGCCGACGAGGATCGTGCCCTCGAGGCCTTCGACCTCCGCGCGGTGGACTATCTCCTGAAACCCGTGCGGACGGAACGGCTCGCGGAGTCCGTGCGGCGCGTCTGCGAACTGATGGAGGGCTCGACCGCGGCGCCCGAGGTCATCACGGTGGACCAGGGCGGGGTGAGTCGCATGATCAGGCGCGACGACGTCCGGTACGTCCAGGCACAGGGCGACTACGCACGCCTGCACACCTCCGAGGCGAGTTACCTCATCCGCATCCCGCTCAACGATCTGGAGCGCCAGTGGGCGGACGCGGGGTTCCTCCGCACGCACCGCTCCTACCTCGTCGCGATGGACCAGGTGCGGAAGGTGCACATGGGAGCGGGACGCGCCAGCGTGTTCGTCGGCGATGCCGAGCTGCCCGTCAGCCGCCGGCACCTCCCCGATGTGCGGGACAAGCTCGAGGCCACGCGTCTCCGCCCGAGCCACTGAGGGCCGGACCGATGAGTCGCGTTCCGTCGTCCCGCCCTGTGAACGACGTCCGGTGAGGTCTGCCGAGCCGGGCGGGCGTTGCGCCAGGATGCTCCGGGACCGCACGCCATGACCCCCGACGAACCGGACGTACCCCGCCGGGTCCGTGTGACGGCGCCACGCACGGCAGCACGGGTGCGGGGGGCGTCCTTCCCCGTCGCGCGTGAGATGGCGGAGCAGTCCGAGGTGGGCCAGCTGTTCGTCGCGTCCCTCATCCGGTCGCAGCTGCGCCTCGCGCTCGTGGTGGCCGGGGGGTTCCTCGTCATCCTCATCGGGATACCGGTCCTGCTCGCGGTGTTCCCCGACATCAACGCCGTCACCATCCTCACGGTGCCCGTTCCCTGGCTACTCCTCGGCCTCGGCATCTACCCCCTGGTCATCAGCTGCGCCGTCCTCTATGTCCGCAGTGCAGGCCGCAACGAGCGGCGCTTCCAGGATCTCGTGGACGATGACTGAGGCGCTCGGCAGCAGGGCGCTGGAGCTGAGCCCGGCGGTGGGCTATTCCGCCCTGGCCCTCGTGGCACTGAGCACGGTCCTGATCGGGATCTACGGCCTGCGCATCTCCCGGACCACCGGGGACTTCTACGTGGCCTCGCGTACCGTGCGGCCCTGGTGGAACGCCTCGGCGATCGGCGGCGAGTACCTCTCTGCGGCGAGCTTCCTCGGTGTGGCCGGCCTGATCCTCATCTCCGGTGTCGACGCCCTGTGGTTCCCCATCGGCTACACGGCCGGGTACCTCATGCTGCTGCTGTTCGTCGCGGCACCGCTGCGCCGCTCCGGCGCCTACACCATCCCGGATTTCGCGCAGGCCCGGCTGGATTCCCTCCCGGTGCGGCGCGTCACCAGCATGCTCGTCGTCGTGGTGGGCTGGCTGTACATCGTCCCGCAGCTGCACGGAGCCGCCCTGACGGTGCGGATCACCACGGGCCTGCCGAACTGGGTGGGACCCCTCGCCGTCGTCGTCGTCGTGACCCTGAGCGTGGTGACGGGCGGGATGCGCTCCATCACCTTCGTCCAGGCCTTCCAGTACTGGCTCAAGCTGACGGCCCTCGCGATACCCGTGGTCTTCATCCTCGTCCGTCTCGGCTCCGACGGCGCACCGGTCACCGGCGGCGGGAGCGCCTTCACCGCCGATCTCAACACGACGGCGGATGCCTCGCTCTACGGCACCATCTCCCTGGTCATCGCGCTCCTCTTCGGCACGCTCGGACTCCCGCACATCCTCGTGCGGTTCTACACCAATCCCGACGGCGCGTCCGCGCGCCGAACCACGCTGATCGTCCTCGGCCTGCTGTCGGTCTTCTACCTCTTCCCCACCGTGTACGGGATTCTCGGTCGCATCCATACGCCGGAACTCGCAGCGGAAGGGGCCGCGGACGCCACGGTCCTGCTCCTGCCGGGCCGCATCTTCGACGGCACGGCGGGCGATCTCCTCTCGGCCCTCGTGACGGCGGGCGCGTTCGCCGCGTTCCTCTCGACGACGAGCGGGCTGGTGGTGTCCCTCGCTGGTGTGGTGAGCCAGGAGTTCTTCCAGGGCAGCGTGAGGGGTTTCCGTCGGGCAGCGCTCCTGTCCGCACTGGTGCCGCTCGTCGTCGCACTGCTGACGGACAGCCTCGCGCTGGCGGGCAGTGTCGGTTCCGTCTTCGCCTTCACGGCGTCGACCATCTGCCCGCTGCTGCTGCTCGGCATCTGGTGGCGGGGTCTCACCGACGCCGGAGCCATCGCAGGGATGCTCGTGGGGGCCGTCCTGTGCGGCGGGGCCATCGCGGCCACCGCGCTCCTGGGCGACGGCGGCAACCATTGGGTGTGGCTCGGCCAGCCGGCCCTCTGGAGTGTGCCGACGGCGTTCGTCACCATGGTCCTCGTGTCACGGGCTACGTCTGGGCGGCGCCCGGCCTCCGCCTCGCGCGTCCTCGCCCGGCTCCACACCCCGGAGCCGCGCCGGAGCGACGGCGCCGACCGGCACCCGTGACACCGCCCGAGGCCGGTCACCGGGATCAGTCGATCCCGGCCATCAACTCCACGACACGGTCCAGGAACACATCGACCTGGTGCTCCTCGTAGCCCTCGGCGCCCCGGGCCTCCCGGAACACGGCGCGGCGCACCACGTCCACGCTCAGGGGGAGGTCCTGCTCGAGATAGCGGACCAGGTCGTCGCACAGCCGGTCCACGTCGCCGACGTCGTAGCTCGTGCTGTTCTTCCGCGAGGGCCGGCGGAACCTCTCTCCCGCCGGCCGGTGCAGCCTCCTTCGGAGCACGGCGGCGCTCCTGCCGATGCGCCGGAGCCAGGCGTCCTCTCCCTCGGCCGCGATCAGGTGGTCGCGCTCACGCTGCGCGAGGGCGTCCTCCAGCCGGTCGAGCGCGGCGTCCACGGCCGGGGGCTCGTACCCGCCCTTCACCGGGTTGAAGGCGACCGCGCGCACCTCGTTGCTCGTGATCGGGACGCTGCCCGGGTGCCCCGCGTCGTCGTGCCCGCCTGCGGTGTCCAGGAACCGGTCGACCTGGCGCGGGTCATAGCCGTACTCCCCCCACTTGACGCGCGTGAAGGGAGAGCTGCTCGGGCGAGCCTCGTCCATCGGTGAAGTCCTTTTCGCTGGAACCCTGTGAGACCGTGCGGGAGCCGATGGCCCCGGGGACGCGCGCCGCGGACCGGCGGTCAGAGCAGTCCCGGAACCAATGTAGCGGACAGCAGATAGGCCACCGGGCAGGCGAGGACGATCGAATCGAGCCGGTCCATGACCCCTCCATGGCCCGGCAGCAGGTTCCCCATGTCCTTCACTCCGAGCTCCCGCTTGATCATCGATTCCGCGAGATCTCCCGCCGTCGCCGAGGCGACGATCGCGACCGCGAGGACAAGTCCGAGCCACAGCGGCTGGCCGAGGAGGAGGACGGCGCAGAGGCCCCCGACCACGAAGGCGCCGCCGATCGACCCGCCGAAGCCCTCCCAGGATTTCTTCGGGCTGATCTTCGGCGCCATGGCGTGCTTGCCGAAGAACGCACCGATCAGGTAGCCGAACGTGTCGTTCGCGACGACCAGCAGGAGCAGGGTGACGATGACGAGCCTTCCGCCCTCCGCCCGCATCAGCAGCATGGCGAAGCTGAGCATGAACGGCACCCAGAGAACAGTGAAGGTCCCGGCCATCAGGCTCTTGGCAGCATCGGGTGCGGGATCGACAGCGCGCCACAGGAAGACAGCCAGGACGGCGACGACGACGGCGGCGGCGAGGCCTTCCGCTCCGCCGAAGTACGCGGAGAAGGGCAGCAGCAGTGTGCCGGCCATCGCCGGCACCAGCGGGACGCGGATCCGACGGAGTTCCAGCGCACGGCTGATCTCCCACACCCCGACCGCGGCGAAGAGTGTCACGATCCCGACGAAGATGATCGGGAAGAACAGCAGCCCGACGAGGACCGGGAGCAGGAGCCCGGCACCGACGCCGATCGCAGCGGGCAGATTGCGGCCCGCACGGGACGGGGCGCCCGGTTCCCTGATGGGCCGTCGACGCCGGAAGAGGCCGTGGGTCAGCCGCCGTGCGTCACGGGACTCCCGACGGGAGGCGGCGGACGCCGGGGCCGCCCCGGCGTCCGCCGCGGTCCCGGGATCGGTCGGCCTGCCAAGCTGTGTCCCGACAACGGGCCCGGGCTCACGCTCGTGGTCCGTGCCGGGAGGGTCGAGGTCTGCCATCAGACCTCGAGCAGCTCAGCTTCCTTGCGCTTCAGCAGATCGTCGATCAGGTCGACACGGGCCTTCGTTGCGGCGTCGAGTTCCTTCTCGGCGCGCGAGCCCTCGTCCTCGCCGGCGTCGCCGTCCTTGACCGCCTTGTCGATGCCGTCCTTCGCCTTGCGGCGGACGTTCCGGATCGAGATCTTGGCGTCCTCGGCCTTCGTCTTGACGAGCTTCACGTATTCCTTGCGGCGCTCCTGCGTCAGCTCGGGCAGGACCACGCGGATCACGTTGCCGTCATTGGAAGGATTCGCACCGAGATCCGAGTCGCGCAGCGCCCGCTCGATGTCGTTCAGCGCACTGCGGTCGAACGGTGTGATGAGCAGCGTGCGTGCCTCGGGGTTCTGGAAGGACGCGAGCTGCTGCAGCGGCGTGGGAGCGCCGTAGTACATGACCACGACCTTCGAGAACAGCGAGGCGTTGGCACGGCCCGTGCGGACAGTCGCGAAATCGTCCTTTGCAACCTCCACGGCCTTGTCCATCTTGTCGGTGGCTTCCAGCATGGTCTCTTCGATCACAATGTCTCCTTCGCTCTGCAGTCGGCTGCACGGCAACCGTTCCAGTGGTCAATCCTAGTTCAAGCGTGTTCGGCGTCCCGGCGCATGCGGAGCGCCCGTTGCCCTGATCGTCGGGAGCGGCTAGGCCGTGACGATCGTTCCGAGCTTCTCACCGCGGATGGCGCGGGTGACGTTGCCCTCGCCCTCCATGCCGAATACCACCATGGTCAGGTTGTTGTCCTTGCACATGGTCATGGCGGTCTGGTCCATGACGCGGATGTCGCGCCGCAGCGCGTCGTCGTAGGACAGTGTCTCGAGCTTCTCAGCCGTCGGATCCTTGTGCGGATCGGCCGTGTAGACGCCGTCCACGCCGCTCTTGGCCATCAGCACCTCGTCCGCGTGCACCTCGAGGGCGCGCTGGGCGGCGACGGTGTCGGTGGAGAAATAGGGCAGGCCGGCCCCGGCACCGAAGATGACGACGCGGCCCTTCTCCAGGTGCCGGATGGCGCGCCGCGGGATGTAGGCCTCGGCGACCTGCCCCATGGTGATGGCGCTCTGCACGCGCGTCTCGACGCCTGCCTGCTCGAGGAAGTCCTGGAGGGCCAGGCAGTTCATGACGGTGCCCAGCATGCCCATGTAGTCGGCACGCGAACGGTCCATGCCGCTCTGGGACAGTTCGGCTCCGCGGAAGAAGTTCCCTCCGCCGACCACGATCGCCACCTCGACGTCGCCGATGGTGGCGGCGATCTGCTTCGCGACGGAGCGGACGGTCTCGGGATCGACGCCGAGCTTACCCCCGCCGAAAACCTCTCCGGAGAGCTTGAGGAGTACCCGCCGACGGCCCTCGGTGCCACCCGCGTGAACGGTGGGTGTGGTGTCCATGAAGTGCCTCCCGGGCGTAGTTCTTCGGGCCTGTCCTGGTCGGACGGCCGGTTGTGCGGGGGTGTGGGATGTTGCCGGACCCGTTACAGGATACGGGGCGCCTCCCGGACGCAGCGAAGGGCGGCCACCTCGATGGCGGCCGCCCTTCCGTGCTGGTGCTGTACGGCCGGAAGCCTACGCTCCGACGCGGAACCGCGCGAAGGCGGTGGCCGTGGCGTTCGCCTCGGTCAGAACCGCGGCGACGGACTTCTTGGCGTCCTTCGCGAAGGCCTGGTCCACGAGGACGCCCTCCTTGAAGAACCCCGTGAGGCGCCCCTCGACGATCTTGGTGAGCGCCTGCTCGGGCTTGCCCTCGGCGCGGGCGGTCTCGTCGGCGATGCGGCGCTCCGACTCGACGAGCTCGGCGGGGACGTCCTCGCGGGTCAGGTAGGTCGGCGAGTATGCAGCGATGTGCACAGCGACGTCGTGTGCGGTCTGGACAGCGGCGTCTCCCGAACCCTCGACGGCGAAGAGCACGCCGACCTGGGCGGGGAGGTCCTTGGACGTCTTGTGCAGGTAGGCGTCGACGATCTGGCCCTCGACACGCGCGATCCGGCGGACGTCGACCTTCTCGCCGAGCAGAGCTCCGGCCTCGATGACGTGCTCGGAGACGGGCTTGCCCTCCAGCTGGAACGCGAGCAGGCTCTCGACGTCGGTGGCACCGGACTCGATGGCAGCGGCGAGCACCTTGTTCGAGAAGTCGATGAACGGCGCGGCCTTCGCGACGAAGTCGGTCTCGCAGTTGACCTCGACCATGACGCCGACGTTGCCGTCGACACGCGCGGCAACGAGGCCCTCGGCGGTGGAGCGTCCCTCGCGCTTCGTCGCACCCTTGAGACCCTTGATGCGGATCAGTTCGAGGGCCTTGTCGGCGTCGCCATTGGCTTCGTCGAGGGCCTTCTTGACGTCCATCATGCCGGCGCCGGTGCGCTCGCGCAGGGCCTTGATGTCAGCGGCAGTGAAATTTGCCATGTGCACTCCTAAGGTGATGTGGATCTACGAAGAGCTTCGGGGGCATCGGCCCCCGGCGCAGGCGTCACACGGTGACCACCTGCAGAACATGCGGAAGGGGCGTGGTTCTACCCACACCCCTTCCGCACAGTGGACTACTTGGAGTCGCCGGCGGCTTCCGTCACGGGAGCTACCGCGTCGGGAACCTCTTCCGCGATGGGTGCCTGCAGACCGGCGGGCGCCTCGGCGGCTGCGGCCTCGGGAGCCGCAGTCTCCGCTGCTGCGGCCTCAGGAGCTGCCGTCTCCGCTGCCGGCTCGGCGGCAGGTGCGTCGGAGCTGCCCTGGAGCAGTTCACGCTCCCACTCGGCCATGGGCTCGTCAGCAGCGGCCTCGCCGTTGCCCGAACGGTTGTGGCGAGCCATGAGACCCTCTGCAACGGCGTCCGCGATGACACGGGTCAGCAGGTTGACGGCGCGGATGGCGTCGTCGTTGCCCGGGATCGGGAAGTCGACCTCGTCGGGATCGCAGTTGGTGTCGAGGATCGCTACCACGGGGATGTTGAGCTTCTTCGCCTCGTCGATCGCGAGGTGCTCCTTCTTGGTATCGACGACCCAGACCACCGAGGGGGCCTTCGTCAGGTTGCGGATACCACCGAGGTTGCTCTGGAGCTTGGTGAGCTCGCGCTTCAGGAGCAGGAGCTCCTTCTTGGTGTGGCCCGAGCCGGCGACGTCGTCGAAGTCGATCTCTTCGAGTTCCTTCATGCGCTGGATGCGCTTGGAGACCGTCTGGAAGTTGGTGAGCATGCCACCGAGCCAGCGCTGGTTCACGTAGGGCTGGCCGACGCGGGTCGCCTGGTCGGCGATAGCTTCCTGTGCCTGCTTCTTGGTGCCGACGAAGAGGACGGTTCCGCCGTGGGCGACCGTGGCCTTGACGAACTCGTAGGCGCGGTCGATGTAGCCCAGCGACTGCTGGAGGTCGATGATGTAGATGCCGTTGCGCTCGGTGAAGATGAAGCGCTTCATCTTCGGGTTCCAACGGCGGGTCTGGTGACCGAAGTGGACGCCGCTGTCGAGCAGCTGGCGCATGGTGACGACTGGCATGTCATGCCTTTCTTCAGCCTCGGCTCCAGCGCAGTGCGCCGCCTGAGGCTTGTTGACGGTTATCTCTGTGACGGCCGGGGTGGACGCCACATCCTGGCGCCTGGTCGTTCGGAACGGACACTCCCTCCCTCACCGGACTGTGCCGGACCGCAGGGGAGGAGTTTCGACTGCCGTGGACGGCAGCGAATCGCAGGCGCGCGTAGTCAGCCTGGAACGCCCAACCCACGACGATGACGATGACACCACGTGGAGGGAGCAGCAGACTGCTTGTTCGAGTGTACTACAGCAACACTCCTCCCCCGGCCCGGCGGACCTCGACACCGGCGGGGGACGACGCCGCAGCCGAGCAACGACGCCCGTCTCCCGGCGTCCCGCGCCTCCCGCGCCTCCCGCGCCTCCCGCGCCTTCCGCGGTGGACATCCTGTCCACATAGCCGGGCGCCCGGTGCGCCTCCCGTGACGCATCCTGAAGAGTGCGGGGATGAGATCCTCCCCCTCCTCGTCGGCGCAGCGGATCGTCGCACTCGTCCTGGTGCCGTTGTCCCTGGCGGTCGGCCCGACGTCGCCCCCGGCTCCTGCGGCGGCCGGCCCGACGCAGCAGTCGTCGCAGCAGTCCTCGGAGCAACTGTCGTCGCAGCAGTCGTCGGACCAACAGTCGTCGTGGCTGGCGCAGGAACCCTCGCAGCCACGATCATCGGAGCGTCGCGGACGATCGGAGCCCTTCGTGCCGGAATGGTCCTGGCCGCTCACGCCGACACCGTCCGTACTCCGCAGGTTCCAGAAGCCTCCGCAGAACTGGAAGTCTGGCCATCGCGGTATGGACCTCGCAGTGACGGAAGCTGGGGACGGGTTCTCGAGCCCGGCGGACGGGGTGGTCTTCTTCTCCGGCCGGGTCGTGGATCGTGGCGTCCTGTCGATCGATCATGGCAACGGTCGCATCAGCAGTTTCGAGCCGGTGGAGACCGACCTCACCAAGGGCCGGCGGGTGGCGCGGGGCGAGCATCTCGGCTCCATCTCCGCAGCGGGTCCGTCGCCGTCCTCCGCGCACTGCATCCGCACGTGCCTCCACTGGGGCGTCCGGGTCGACGGCGAGTACGTCGACCCGCTGGGGTTCGTCTCCGATCGCCGCCCGTCGGTCCTCCTGCCCCTCGGTGAGGGACGGCCGGCGCCATGACGCCGACCGCCCGGGTCACACGAACGCGGCGATCCCCGTGATCGAGCGTCCTACCACCAGCGTGTTGATCTCCTGGGTGCCCTCATAGGAGTACACGGCCTCCGCATCGGAGAAGATCTTCGCCATCTCGTAGTCCGCCACGATGCCGTTTCCGCCGAGGATGTTCCGTCCAGCGGCCACGCTCTCACGCATCCGGGCCGTCGTGAACGCCTTCGCGAGGGCGGACTGCTCGTCCTTTGCCTTCCCTGCGTCCTCGAGCTGGGACAGCCGGACCATCATGCCCATCGAACTCATCGCATTGCCGAGGATCTGTACCAGTTGCTGCTGCACGAGCTGGAAACTGGCGATGGGGCGGCCGAACTGCTCGCGCTCCACGGCATACCGGCGTGCCACATCGAAGGCCGCGAGTTGCTGGCCCACCGCCTGCCAGCCGACAGCCAGGCGCGTCACCTTGAGCACCTTGTTGGTGTCCTTGAAGCTGTTGGCGCCCTTGAGGTGGAAATCGTCCGACACCACGACGTTCTCGAGGACGATATCTGCATTCTCGACGATGCGCAGGGCGATCTTGTTCTCGATCTTGGTGGAGGAGAAGCCGGGCGTCGTCGTGTCGACCATGAAGCCCTTGACCTGGTTGTCCTCCACGTCCCGGGCATAGATGACGACCCAGTCGGAGAAGGTCGCGTTGCCGATCCAGCGCTTGGCGCCGTTGAGGATCCAGGTGTCACCGTCGCGCTGCGCCGTCGTCCGCGTTCCACCGGCCACGTCCGAGCCGCCGAGGGGCTCGGTCAGTCCGAAGGCTCCGATCTTCCTCAGGGCATAGATGTCGGGCAGCCATTCCTCCTGCTGCTCCTTGGAGGCGAGGGCCTCGATGGATCCGGTGAAGAGTCCGTCGTGGACGCCGAGGAAGGTGGCGATCGAGGTGTCCGCCCGGGTGAATTCGGCGTGCGTGATGCCGGCGAAGAGGTTCGAGTAGCCCTGCCGGTGGACGGGGCTCACGGGGTCGAGTTCGGCGATCCTCGGGATGAGCTCCTGCGGGAAGGAGCCCTGGTTCCACCATTCGACGGCGTGGGGACGGACCTCGGCGGTGAGCCACGAACGGATCTCCTGGAGGCGGGAGCGCTCCTTGTCGGACAGCAGTTCCTCGAAGGCATAGAAATCGCCGTCGGCATACGGCAGGTTGTTGATATCGATGGTCGTCTTGCTCATGGGGATACCTCACTCTGGTCCTCGGTGACCGGCCCTGTCACTCGCCGTCGCAAGATGCTCGGCGGGCGCATTCCGCGCTGGACCCTATGTTACCCGTCGGTAATATAGGGCGCCAGTGGACGGCATCCCGCCGCGTCCCCGCTCCGGTACGACGAACGCGCCACCCCCGACGAGGGGATGACGCGTTGATGTCCGCCGCGAAGCCGCCTCGGCAGCCATGGCTACCGCGACCTGCCGTTGCCCCGGACAGGGGTAGGGCTGCTGGGGCTTGAACCCAGGACAAACGGATTATGAGTCCGCTGCTCTAACCAGCTGAGCTACAGCCCCGAGGAGCATCTGCTCCATCTGCGCCTCCCCGGGCGGTGGGGCGGACGCAGGTCCTATTGTAGACAGACGGCGCGAGGGCGACCGACGCCGGCGGGCAGCGGTCACCAGGACCGCACGGGCCCCTCCTGTTCAGCCGGCCGCCCGGGTGCGGTCATCCGCGGGCGGGCGGGCCGTGGTCGCCGTTCCGTAGTAGAGGCCCTCGAAGGTCTCGAGCGTCGAGCGGATGTCGTGCTTCTCCACCATGGCCCTGCTCGCTGCGCCCATCGCCGACTGCTCGTCCGGGGAGAGCTCGAGGATCTGGGTGATGCGGCGTCCCAGTTCCTCGGAATCCCCGGGGGTGAACAGGTAGCCGTTCTCGCCGTCGGACACCAGATGAGGCAGGGCCATCGCATTGGCGAGCAGGACGGGCGTCGATGCGGACATCGCCTCCAGCGTCACGAGCGACTGCAGCTCGGCCGTGCCGGGTTGGCAGAAGAGGGAGGCCCGGATGTAGCTGAGGCGGAGTTCGTCGTCGTCGATCAGGCCACGGAAGCTCACGCGGTCACTGATTCCGAGCCGCGCGGCCAGCTCCTGGAGGGCGGCCTTGACCTCCCCTCCGCCCACGATCTCGAGCCGGACCCGCAGGTGCTCCGGGGTTCGCGCGATGGCCGAGATGAGCACGTCCACGTGCTTCTCCTCCGCCAGGCGTCCGACGAAGAGCACCGTGGGGTCCTCGTGCGGTTCGATCACCTCGCCGGGCTGGACCTCGTACGCCGCCGCATCGATCCCGTTGGAGACCGGCAGGACCTCGCGCAGGAAGGCGTGGTCGTGCATCGCCTTGGCGGCGAGCGGCGTGGGCGTCGTAACGGCGGCGGCCTTGCCCATCACCTTGCCCATGTCCTTCCACGAGTTCTTCGCGATGACCTTCTTGAACCACGCGGGGAAGGGCAGGAAGGGATTGAGGTTCTCCGGCATGAAGTGGTTGGTCGCCACCACGCGGATGCCGCGCTTCACGGCCTCGTACAGTGTGTACTCGCCGACCATGTAGTGGCACTGGATGTGCACGACGTCGGGCCGGACCTGGTCGAACAGGAGGCTGATGTCCCGCTTGATCTCCCACGGATAGCAGATGCGCCAGTAGTCGTGCGTGGGGACGCTGTGCGAGCGGAGGCGGTGCACGGTCCAGTCGCCCCCGGGCTCCGTGTAGCTCCTGCCGTTGGACACGCCGGGAGCGAGGACATGGACGGAATGTCCCCGGCCGGTCATCCCCTTGGCGAGCCGGTACCCGAACTGCGCCGCACCGTTCACGTTGGGCGGATAGGTGTCCGCCGCGATCAGGATGGTCAGAGGCTTGTAGTCAGCCGGGTAACTCACGCGTGGATCCCCTACGTCGGTGTGCTGGTCGGAACTGCCGGGACGTGCGTCATCGCTGCCGTTTCACCACGTCCGGGTGATGGCGGGACAGCGCGACGACCCCAACAATAGCAACGAGGGCTGCCGCGCCCATTCCCAGCGCCGTGACCGTCCGCACATCCGGCTGGAGCTCGTCGAGGATGGTGATGCCCACGGCGATGCCGATGATGGGGTCGATCACGGTCAGCCCTGCGATGACGAGATCCGGGGGGCCGGTGGCGTAGGCGCTCTGCACGAACCAGGAACCGAGGGCTGCAGCGGCGACGAGCGCCACGAGCGTCAGCACCGGCACGTTCAGCAGGAAGCGGCCGTTCGGATCGAGAAGATGCCCCGCCACGATCTTCGTCAGCACCGCGACGAACCCGAACAGCACGCCCGCCCCGAGGATGTAGGCGAAGGCGTTGAGCCGGTGCTTCCCCAGGACCGCCAGCGAACCGAAGACCACGACGGCTGCCGTCAGCAGGAACACCACGGACAGTTCCTGCCCCGGGTCGATCGCATGGTTCTCCCGGGTCACATTGACGGCGAGCAGGACGAAGACCGCGCTGCCCGTCACGCACGCGGTGATGGCGGCGACGGTCGGCCGGTTGATCCGGATGCCCTGGTCCCGGGAATTGACGATCGTCGTGATGACCAGCGCGATCGCCCCGATCGGCTGGACGACCGTCAGGCTGGCCAGGCTCAGGGCCACCACGTTGAGGGCGGTGCCCGCGCCGAGCAGGGCGAGCCCGAACAGCCAGCGGGGATTCGCAAGGAGCCGCATCAGGCCCGACGAACTGAGATTGAGCCCACCCGTGTTCGCGCGGACGGCACTGCCCTGGCGCTGCGCTCCGAACGCGAGGAAGACGGCGCCGAGCAGCGCCAGCCCGATGGCTAGGAGGGGCACGACTGCTTCCCGGCCTGCTGCAGCCGGTACGTGCGGTGCGCCGCCCTGAAGTAGGCGACGAACGCAACCAGATGGAGGACGCACCCGGCGGCGAGCACAGCCTCCGCGAGGATCAGCAACCATTCCTGCTCGTAGCCCTCCACACGGTGCAGCAGGAGTAGCGGGGCGCCGACGAGGAGCAGGGCGGTACGGATCTTCCCGACGGTGATCACCGGCAGGTGCAGGGGGCCGCGAAAGAGGACAAGGGCATTGATGATGAGGATGACGTCGGGGATGACGATCGTCCAGACGAGCCAGGCCGGCGCGATACCCGCGAAGACGAAGGTCACGGCTACCACAATGAGGGCGGTACGGTCCGCGACGGGGTCGAGCCACTTCCCCACGACCGAGACCTGGTTGAGCCGGCGCGCTACGTATCCGTCCACCCAGTCGGTGCTGCCCATGACCGCGAGGGTGATGACCGCTGCCCCGTACGCCTGCTGCGTGATGAGCCAGACGAAGAGTGGGACGCCGAGGAAGCGCAGAACCGTGATCAGGTTGGGCAGGGTCAACGCCGTCGCGAGTTCGGCCACCTCACCGCCGCTCCGTGCTCCCGCCCCGATCAGTCTCATCACCCGTGCCTCCCCACCCCATTATGCAGGCAGGCGGCCCCTCCCCCGTGCCTTCCGCGGCGTGCTGCGGAAGGACGTCGGGCGAGGGACCGCCAGCGCGATCGGAGCCGGGGAGGCTACTTGCTGAGCAGCCTGCGCAGCATCACGAGCATTGCCGCGACGGACGCACCGAGAACACTCAGCGGCTTCCAGCGGTCGGCGAGAGTGGTGTTGAGCGGGACCTCGCGACGGACGGCGACGGCGGCCACACGCTCGCCGCTGCCGTCGGTCGACGCACCGGTACCACGACCACCGGACGCGACCTTCCGGCTGTTGGCGTCCTGTGAGCGGTGCTTCGCGCCTTCCAGGCGGGCCTTGACGTCCACGCGCGCGCCGAGGGAGTCCCTGACCTCCGCGATGTGCGTCCGGCGCTCTCCCGAGCGGCCGCGCAGTTCCTCGTAGGACGGCGTCGGCTCCTTGGGCTTCGTGTCCTGCGCATCGGCGTCGGACTTCTTGTCGCCCTTGTCCTCCTTCGGCTTCTTCACATCCAGGGTCGCCGGGTCGAAGCTGCGACCCTCCTTCAGCACACCGAGGTCGTAGCGGATCCCCCGGATCGCATCCTCGGGGACGAGGGGAAGCTGCTTCTTGAAGCGCGACACACCGATCAGCGCGAGGATGCCGCCGATCACCAGGAACAGGAGGGCGACGAGAAGGGCCGCGAGCCAGGCCGGCATGATCTCGGCGAGCCCCATGATGGCTGCCACCACGAGGGCGACTGCGAAGAAGAGGACGAAGACGAGGGCCACGACGAGGAACGCGGCCGCGATACCTGCCTTGATCCCCTTCTGCTTCATCTGCTGCAGGGCGATCGAGACTTCGTCGCTGATCTGGCGCGGGGTCAGGCGCGCCAGGAGCTTGATGAGCCCGAACAGGGAGATCGAACCTGTGGACCGCTTGCCGCGCATACTAGCCGAGCTGTTCATAGGCCCTGCCTCCATTCGTCTGTGGTCTTGCTGGACATTCGCTGAACCAAAATTACCATCGGGCGCGACGCTCGGTTCCGACCGTTCCGGCGGGCGTCCGTCCGGCCCCGATCCGGTACCGTCGACGACCTTCGCCTCGCGGGCCCGTCAGGACGAGGTGACCGTCGCATTGTCCTCGAGGTCCTTGCCCGTGAATTCCGGCAGCTTGGCCCGCACGAAGACGAAGGACAGCACGGCGAACACGGTGAAGGCGGCGTACATGATCCAGAGCCCGAGGTTCTCGCTGACCCACGGGAACGAGAGGGTCACGATGAAGTTGAACACCCAGTTGACCATCGTCGCGACGCCGAGGGCGATCGACCGGATCCGGTTCGGGAACATCTCGCCGAGTGTGACCCACATGACCGGGCCCCAGGTGGCCGCGAAGAAGATCACGAAGAGATTAGCGCCGACCAGGGCGACCGGCCCCCACGCGCCGGGCAGCGTCAGGCTCTCCCCCTGGCCCTCCGCCTGCAGGAAGGCGAGGGTCGCCGCGAGGAGACCGACGGTCATGCCGACCGAACCGATGAGGAGCAGGCGTCGCCGCCCCACGCGGTCCACGAAGAAGATCGCCACGAAGGTCATGGCGACGTTGATCACCGACGTGATGACCGACGTCGTGAAGGAATCGCTCTCGCTGAACCCGACGGACTTCCACAGCGTGGTGGAGTAGTAGAAGATCGCGTTGATGCCGACCAGCTGCTGCAGGGCGGCGATGGCCATGCCCACCCACAGGATCGGCTGCAGTCCGAAGGCGGGACCGCGGAGGTCGCGGTAGCTGGCGCGATCCTCCCGCTCGAAGCTCTCACGGATCTGGATGATCTTGCCCGAGGTGTCGCGGACTCCGGCGACCCGCGAGAGGACCCGCGCAGCCTCCTCGTCCCGCCCTGCCCTGATGAGGAACTGCGGTGACTCCGGGATGATCAGCGCCAGCACCCCGTAGACGACGGCGGGTACGACGCCGACCAGCAGCATCCAGCGCCAGGCGGAGAGTCCCCACCAGAACTCCTCGCCGGCCCCACCAGCGGCGCCGGCAAGGGACGCGTCCGAGAGCAGGGCCGCGAAGATGCCCACCGTGATGGCCAGTTGCTGCACGGAGGCGAGACCCCCACGCCACTTCGAGGGCGCGATCTCGGCGATGTAGCCCGGGACGATCACCGAGGCGATGCCGATCGCGAGGCCACCCACGAGCCGCCAGCCCATGAGATCCCACTCGGAAAACGCATAGGCGGAGCCGATCGAGTTCACCGCGAACAGGAGCGCGGCAGCAACCATGACCTTCTTCCGGCCCCAGCGATCTGCCAGGCCGCCCGCGAACCACGCGCCGACCGCGCAGCCGAGCAGCGTGATCGCGACGGTGAAACCGAGCACGCTCGCGGACAGGTCGAAATCGGCCTGAATCGAATCGACGGCACCGTTGATGACCGCCGTGTCGAACCCGAACAGGAGCCCTCCGACGGCGGCCGCGACGGTGATCCCGATGACCCTCGCGAGATGCTTCGGAGACTGCTCGGTCTCCGTGCCGGCGTCGTTCCCGCTCATGTGTCATTCCCCCTGCTCGTTTCGTGTCTGCTCACCCTACGTCAATCGGAAGGGTGCTTAGGGCCTGCGAGCGCGAGTGTTCACGGGAACGGGTTCCAGTGAGGGAGGGTTGACGGGGGTCGTAGGATGGAGGGGTTATTGATTCGCCCCAGCAACCAACTCCTCCCGTCAGGGTCGACGCGGTGCCTCTTGCGAGCCGCTCCGCCGTCGTTGCCGGGCCGCCGCCGCGGTCGATGCATCCCCGATGCTTCCCGGTCCGTCCACGGCGCGCATCGCGGCGGCGCCGCCGGGGTCACCGCCCGGAGCGCTTCCGCTCCACCCTCGTCTCCACGCCGTAGCCGTTCCGCACCACCCGCCCCCGGCGTCCGCACCGTCCCGATAGGCAGTATCTTGAGCACCCCCACCCACCCCGGCGATACCCTGACCCGGCGCGAGAAGATCATCTACGTCTTCATCCTCGGGACGCTGACGGCTCTCGGGCCCTTCACGATCGATCTCTACCTGCCGGCGTTCCCCGCCCTGCAGTCGGACTTCGGGGTCTCGGAAGCCGCCGTCCAGCTGACACTGACCGGCACGATCATCGGTTTCGCGAGCGGACAGCTCCTGGTGGGGCCGCTCAGCGACAAGATCGGTCGTCGCCTTCCGCTGATCCTCGCGACCACCCTGCACGTCGGTGCGTCGATCGGCGCAGCCTCCTCGGACGACATCAGCATGCTGATGCTGTTCCGTGTACTGCAGGGCATCGGTGCGGCGGGTGGTGGCGTGGTCGCCATGGCGATGGTGCGGGACCTCTTCGGGGGCTACACCCTCGTGCGCATGCTGTCCTACATGGCGCTCGTGAACGGCATGGCCCCGATCTTCGCGCCCGTCATCGGATCCCAGCTGCTGCTGCTCTTCCCCTGGCCGGGTATCTTCTGGTTTCTCGCCTGCTACGGCGTCCTGGTGATCGTCGCGGTGTCCCTGTTCATCATCGAGACGCTGCCGAAGGAGAACCGGCGCCAGTCGGGCCTGACCGTCCTCCAGCGGTACCGCGCCGTCCTGGGCGACCGCATCTTCATCGGCATCCTGCTGGTCGGCGGAATGAACTTCTCCGGACTGTTCTCCTACCTCTCGGCCTCCCCGTTCCTCTTCCAGGGGCCCTACCGCCTCAGCGAACAGCAGTACGGGGTGCTGTTCGCGATCAACTCGCTGGGGATCGTCGCCGGCGTGCAGATCAGCTCACGCGTGCTCCGGCGCCTCGGCCCGCAGTGGGTCATCGCCTGCGCCACGGTGGTGCAGCTCGTCATGGCGCTGCTGATCGTGGCCTTCGACCAGCTCGGGCTGGGCTTCTGGGGTACGGCGGTCCCGCTGTGGTTCTACATCATGGCGACGGGCTTCATCTTCCCCTGTGTGCAGGTCCTGGCGCTCATCAACAACGGCGCGCAGGCGGGAACCGCGGCGTCACTCCTTGGTGCGGCCACCTTCGGCACAGCCGGTGTGATCTCCCCGCTCGTCGGCCTGCTCGGAGAGGGCATCGAGTCCTCCACCCCCATGGCGCTGGTGATGGCCTCCTGCATCGCCCTCGCCATCGTGTTCCTCTGGACGGTCGTCCGTCCGCGGACGGTCCCCGCGCTGCACTGACGGCGTCCCCGAGCACCAGGCCGCCGGCAGCATCCTCCTGCCCGCGCCCCGACTCAGGATTGGGCTGACACTAGGACTCGGGCTGACACTAGGACCCGGACTCGGACTCGGGCTCAGGCTCAGGTTGTGGCTCGGGCTCAGGTCGCGGGAGCCGGCTCCGCGTCCGTGGGAAGGGCCTCCGCCGTCCTGGCGATGTTCCGCGCCATGGACTTGAAGATGAACCCGTGGAAGGGCAGGACGGCGAGCCAGTACAACCGGCCCGAGAGCCCCTGCGGGAAGAACACCGCCCGCTGGTAGTAGGAGCTGCCGGAACCGTCCGGTTCCACCATGAATTCGAGCCAGGCGCGGCCGGGCACCTTCATCTCCGCACGGAGCCTGAGCCGTTCGCCGCGGACGAGTTCCTCGACCCGCCAGAAGTCCAGGGCCTCCCCCGTCAGCAGCTCCTTCGCGTCGCGGCGTCCGCGGCGCAGGCCCACACCACCGGCCAGCTTGTCCATCCACCCGCGGGCGGCCCAGCCCACGGGCCAGGAATACCATCCGTTCTCTCCGCCGATCCCCTCGACGACGCTCCACAGCTTCTGGGGGGACGCCGTCGAGCTGTAGGTCTGCACGTCGGTGAAGACCGTGTGGCCCGCCCACTGGGGGTCCGACGGCAGGGGGTCGGCCTCGGTGTCGATCTGCGAGGCGCCGGCCCAGCTGGTCTCCACCTCTCCCCCGCGCATCTTGCCGAGCGCGAGGTCCACGGAGCGACGGTACCCGGTCAGTCCGCCCTCGGGCACGGCGATGTGCTCGTCGATGTCGTGCTCCGAGGTCACGGCGTCATGCTGCAGGGATTCGATGAGCGGCATCGCCATGGCCCGGGGAATCGGGGTGACGAGATTGACCCAGTGCCCGGCGAGGCGGGGCGTGAGCACCGGTAGCGCGAGGATTTTGCGGCGTGGCAGCCCGGCCGCCTCGGCGTACTGGTTCATCATCTCGGCGTACGTGAGGACCTCCCGCGAGCCGATGTCGAACGTCCGGTTCAGGGTGTCCGGGAGATCGAGCGCGCCGACGAGGTAGTGGATCACGTCCCGGACAGCGATGGGTTCGATGTGGTTGAGCACCCACTTGGGAGCAGGCATGACCGGCAGGACGTCCGAGAGGTGGCGGATCATCTCGAAGGACGCCGACCCGGACCCGATGACCACGCCGGCCTGGAACGCAATGGTGGGCGTACCCGAGTCGATGAGGATCTTGCCCACCTGGGTCCGGGAGCGCATGTGGGTGGAGAGCTCGACTCCCTCGGGATGCAGCCCGCCGAGGTAGACGATGCGGCGGATGCCGGCCTCCGTGGCGGCCTCGGACACTGTGGTGGCAATGGCAGCCTCGCGGGTGTCGAAGTCCCGACCGGAGCCCATCGAGTGCACGAGGTAGTAGAGCGTGTCCACGCCCCGGGAGACCTCCCGCATGGTGTCGCCGTCCTGCAGGTCGCCCTGGACGATCTCCACGGATCCGGCCCACGGGACATCCTTGAGCTTCTGGGGGGACCGGACGATGACCCGGACCCGGCGTCCCTCGGCGACCAGTTTCGTGACGAGACGGCCGCCGATGTAGCCGGTGGCGCCGGTGACCAGGATGAGCGTGCCGTCCGTGCTGTCAGTGTCCATGGGCTCAGCCTACGCCCGCGCACCGACAGCCTTCCGGGGGTGCCGTCGCCCGGACCACTGACCAAAAGCAATACCCCTGACCGGTGTCTCCACCGATCAGGGGTATTTTTGCTCCTCCGACTGGACTTGAACCAGTAACCCTTCGATTAACAGTCGAATGCTCTGCCAATTGAGCTACGGAGGAATGCGCAGGTATAACTCTACAGATCTGCCGGGGCGATGTGAAATCGGCGCGGGCTCAGTCCTCGCGGAGCAGGCGCCGCTGCATCTCGAGCTCCATGAGGTCGCGCTGCAGCTGGTTGTAGAGCGTCGGGTCCGCGGCCGGGTCCATGCGCTGGAGCTGCCCGAGCTTGTCCGCCTTCTGCTGCGTGATGCGCAGTTCCGTGAGGCGGTTGAGGATGTCCCGGCAGTAGAGCACCATGGCGTCGGCGTCCTTGGCGGGCAGCGGCCGGACGGCGAGTTCGCTGACGAGGGGGCGCAGGACATCGGGAACCCCCTCGCGTACCGACTCGACCCACCTGGACAGTTCCGTACCCGCGGCTCCCGCGGCGATGACGGCGGCATGCAGTGCCTCGTAGACCGAGGTGCTGAAGCGTGACGTGGAGAAGCTCTCCCACTGCGTAGCGGTCAGCAGCGTCGGCTGCTGCAGCACCACCTCGAGGGCCTCGCGTTCCATGCGGGCGATCGGATCCCGCGGGTCGGGTCGCTCGTAGAACGGCTCATCGCCGGCCGGTACTGCCTGGCCGGCCTGGGGTCCGCCCTGCCGCCCCTGCTCGGCCGAGGACTGTCCCGGCCGCCCGCCGGATGCCTGACCGCCGCCTGCCTCGCGCCGGGCAGCGGCGGACACCGCGCGCGCCACCTGGTCCTCTCCGACGTACTGCATCCCCAGCCAGCGCGACAGCTCCCGCGTGTACGTGGAGCGGAGGGACACGTCGCGAATCTGCGCCACGATCGGCGCGGCATGGCGCAGCGCCTTGACCTGGCCCTCCCCCGAGGAGAGGTCGAACGAGTCGAAGGATGCCTTGATCGCGAACTCGAACAGGGGACGGCGATCCTTGATGAGCGCCTGCACGGCGTCGTCACCCCGGGTCTGCCGCAGCTCGCACGGATCTGCGCCGGAGGCCTCGACCGCCACGTAGGTCTGCGCGGTGAACCGCTGATCCTCCTCGAAGGCCCGGAGCGCGGCCTTCTGACCCGCGGCGTCGCCGTCGAACGTGAAGATCACCTCTCCGCCGGTGCCATCGTCGGAGAGGAGCCTGCGGGCTATCTTGATGTGGTCGGTACCGAACGCGGTGCCACAGGTCGCGACGGCGGTCCCGACGCCCGCAAGGTGGCACGCCATGACGTCGGTGTAGCCCTCCACGACGACGAGCTGCCGGTTCTTCGCGATCTCCTTCTTGGCGAGGTCGATCCCGTACAGCACCTGCGACTTCTTGTAGAGGGAGGTCTCGGGCGTGTTGAGGTACTTTGGCCCCTGGTCGTCCTCGTAGAGCTTCCGGGCACCGAAGCCCACGGTGTCTCCCGTGATGTCGCGGATGGGCCAGATCAGGCGGCCGCGGAAGCGGTCGTAGAAGCGGCCTGGATTGCTCGACGACGCGCTGAACATACCGGTGAGCTTGAGCTCGTCGAGGGTGAAGCCGCGACCCGTCAGGTGGTTCAGCAGCGAGTCCCAGCCCTGGGGGGCGTAGCCCACGCCGAAATGGGCGGCGGCGTCGCGGTCGAACCCGCGTTCCTGCAGGAACTGGCGGGCGGTCCCTGCACCCTGGGTGAGGAGCTGGTCCCGGAAGAACTCGGCGGCGACCTTGTGCGCGTCCAGGAGCCGCCGGCGCTTGCCCACGTCCTCGCGGCGCGGCCCGGTGCCGCCGTCCTCGTAGTGAAGTTCGAAACCGATGCGGGCCGCGAGCTTCTCCACGGTCTCGCTGAAGGAGGTGTGGTCCTGCTTCTGCACGAAGGAGATGACGTCCCCGCCCTCGCCGCACCCGAAGCAGTGGTAGGACCCCATCTGCGGGCGGACGTGGAACGACGGCGAGCGCTCGTCGTGGAACGGGCAGAGCCCCTTCCACGAACCGATCCCCGCGGACTTCAGGGTCACGTACGCCTCGACGACCTCTTTGATGTCGGTCCGCTGGCGTACCTCATCGATGTCTTCGCGCTTGATGAGTCCGGCCATGGGACCCAGTTTATGCCCGCCCCACCGACAGTCGGCTCCGGCCCTACCAGAGCGAGGGGACGGGGCCGACGATCCGCTCGTGGAGGCCGAGCGCCGAGGCGTCCGTGAGGGAGGCCACCTGGTCGACGACTACGCGCAGGCGGGCGGCGTCGTCGTGGGCCTCGCGCCAGTCGGCGGCGAACATCGGCTCGAGGTAACGGTCGCCGTCGGCGTGGATCTGGGCCACGAGCGATGCGAGGATCTCGCGCTGCCGCTCGTACAGCGGCTGGCGGTGGTCCGTGGTCATGACGTAGGTCGTGGCCAGTCCCTTCATGACGGCGATCTCCATGACGGTCTCCTCGGGCACCACCATCTCGGCGTTGTAGCGCGTCAGGGGGTCCGGTCCGTAGATGGAGCGCGTGGACTGCATGGCGCTGAGGCAGAAGCGGCCGATCAGCTGGCTGGTCATGTTCTTCAGCGCGGCCATGGACCGCCGCGTCCCGTCCGCCTCACGCACCCAGACGGGCGTCCGCTCGAGCCGGGACAGCGCGGCGTCGACAGCGGCCGGATCGCTGCCCGGCAGGTACCACTGCTGCGTGTAGCCGACCACGCGGGCGCGGGCGTCCGCGCTGTCCATCCATTTCAGCTGCAGGTGTCCGGCGACGATCGCGTCCTCGACGTCGTGTACCGAGTAAGAGATGTCGTCGGCGAGGTCCATCACCTGGGCCTCGATGCACGAGCGGCCCTCGGGCGCACCGTCCCGCAACCAGTCGAACACCGGGCGGTCGTCGTCGTACGCGCCGAACTTGGTGGTGCGCCGGCCGCCCAGCACGGGCGCCGCTGCAGCCGTCCACGGGTACTTGCATGAGGCGTCGAGGCTCGCCCGGGTCAGGTTGAGCCCGGCCGGTCCGCCCTCGGCCTGCAGGACCTTCGGTTCCAGCCGCGTGAGGAGGCGCAGGGTCTGCGCGTTGCCCTCGAAACCGCCGATCCCGTGCGCGATGTCGTTGAGCGCCGATTCACCGTTGTGCCCGAAGGGCGGATGTCCGAGGTCGTGCGCCAGGCACGCGGTATCGACGATGTCCGGATCGCACCCGAGGGTCCGGCCGAGTTCGCGGCCCACCTGCGCCACTTCGAGCGAGTGTGTCAGGCGGGTGCGGACGAAGTCGTCGGTGTCGGGGGCGACGACCTGCGTCTTCGCGCCCAGCCGGCGGAGCGCGGAGGAATGCAGCACGCGCGCCCGGTCCCGCTCGAAGTCGGTGCGGTGGGAGCTCTTCGGTGGCTCCTCGACCCAGCGCTCGGTGTCCGCGGCGGCGTAGCCGGTGGTGGCGGACAGTTCGGGGAGGCTCATGGTGCCTTTCTAGCGCAGGGAAGCGGGGATGTGCCCACGGGATCGGCGGGTGTGGAGGACCGGTCAGCCGCCGGAGACATCGACCTCGGCCGCGGCGATGTCCGCCTGCTGCGCCTCGTTGAGCACGCGTCCCTCGAGCCAGCGCTCGGGCAGGGCGGTCTTCTTGGGCGAACCGGCGCGGCCACGGGGACCCTCCGCGTCCTGGCCGGGGTACGGCGATTCCTTGTCCAGCTCGGCGAGGAGTCCGCGGAGCACCTCGAGCGTGGGCACGGTGGCCAGTCGTGCCCGCAGGTCCCCGCCCACCACATAGCCCTTGAAGTACCAGGCCATGTGCTTGCGGATGTCGCGCAGGCCCATCATCTCGCTGCCGAAGGTCTCGACGAGGAGCTCTGCGTGCCGGTAGACGGTGTCGGCGACCTGCCCGAGGCCGGGACGATGGCGCGTGGCGCTGCCCTCGAAGGCGTTCATGAGGTCCCCAAAGAGCCACGGCCGCCCCTGGCAGCCACGACCGATCACGACGCCGTCGACGCCGGTCTGCTGCACCATGCGTACGGCGTCCTCGGCACTCCAGATGTCGCCGTTGCCGAGCACGGGGATGTCGGGCAGAGACTCACGGAGCTCGGCGATCGCATTCCAGTCGGCCTGACCGGAGTAGAACTGCGACGCGGTCCGGCCGTGGAGGGCGATGGCGGCGACCCCGCTGTCGCGCGCGATCTTCCCCGCCTCGCGGAACGTCAGGTGGTCCTCGTCGATCCCCTTGCGCATCTTGATGGTCAGCGGCACGCCGCCCTTCGACGCTTCCCTGACCGCGGTCTGCACGATCCCGGTGAAGAGATCGAGCTTCCAGGGCAGGGCCGCTCCCCCGCCCTTGCGGGTGACCTTCGGGACGGGGCAGCCGAAGTTGAGGTCGATGTGGTCCGCCCGGTCCTCCTCGACCAGCAGGCGGATCGCCGCGCCCACCGTCGTCGGGTCCACGCCGTACAACTGAACCGATCGGACCCGCTCGTCGTCGTCGTGCGAGATGATGCGCATGGACTCGGGGCTGCGCTCCACCAGGGCCCGCGACGTGACCATCTCGGAGACGTAGAGCCCGCCACCGTACTCGCGGCAGAGCCGGCGGAAGGCCTTGTTCGTGATGCCCGCCATCGGGGCGAGGATCACGGGGGTGTCGACCGTGATGTTCCCGAGCGTCAGGGGCGGGAGATCGAGTTTGAGGGCCGTGTCCGCCGTGGCGGGGACCGGATCTGTGGGGCCGGCGTCACCGGACGGGGCGGGGCGGGTCGAAACTGCAGTCACCCCTCCATTGTCGCAAGGGCCCGCAAATCCGTCCTCCTCCGGTCGGCCGGACCCGACGGCGGCCCTGCGCGCGCGCTTCGCAGCGGACTCCTTGCGCCAGCCGGCCGTCATCTCTCCTGCCCGTCGATCCGCGGGGACGTCGGGGACGTCGGGGACATCGGGAGCGGACGCACCGGCGGGGCCGGTCGGGCGCGCAGCGTCCGGGGCTCCCCGAGGGCCACGAGCCGCTCGCCGGGCGCGAGGGTAGCTGGTCGTTCGGAGGCCAGGACGGCGGGGACGACGGGCATCGGGCCGGCGTCGGGGCCGTCGTCGTGCTGTGCCTCACCGCGACCGGGACCTCGGCCTCGGGAGACGGCGCCGGGACCCACCGCCTTGACCACGAGGACCGCGATCAGGGTGGTGAGCGGAATGGCCAGGACCAGGCCGATCGAGCCGACGAGTGTGCGCACCACCTCCTCCGCGAGCTCACCGCTCGTCAGCGTGTCGAGGAGCGCGCGGTCGTAGAGCGAGACGAGGATCAGGATCGGCAGGGCCGCGCCCGCGTAGGCGAAGGCGATGGTGTAGACGGTGGAGGCGATGTGGTCGCGGCCGATGCGCATCGCGGACGCGAACAACCGCCGGCCCGAGGTGTGGGGCGCGAGCTCGTACAGTTCCCAGACCGACGACGACTGCGTGATCGTGACGTCGTTCAGTACGCCCAGCCCCGAGATGATGAGGCCGCACAGGATGATCGAGGAGATGGAGAGCTGGTCCGAGGCGTTGACCAGGGCGTAGGCGTTCTCGTTCCCCACGCCCGTCAGATGGGCGGCGTCGGTGGCCCAGGCGGCGAGGAGTGCTGTGACGCCCAGCCCGAAGACGGTGCCCAGGAGCGCCGTCGACGTCCGCGCCGAGACGCCGTGGGCGAAGTAGAGCACGCCGTACATGATGGCGATGGACCCCACGAGCCCCAGCAGCAGGGGCGGTGCGCCCTCGACGAGTCCGGGCAGGATGAACTGGGCGAGGATCACGAGCGCCCCCACGAGCCCGATGATGGCCCTGAGCCCCCGCCAGCGCGCGACGGCGATCACGACGACGGCGTAGACGGCAGCGAGCGCGACGATGGGGACGGAACGGACGAAGTCCACGAAGACGAAGGGCGCAGCGCCCCCCTGCATGACGGCGGACAGGTCGAGGTAGCGGATCCGGTCGCCGGCCTGCACGGCGTCGGTCTGCGCGAGCTCGGGCGTGACCTCCACGGGGACGAGATCGCCGCCCTGCGCCGGACGCGTGTAGGCGATGGTGCAGGTCTGCGCCGGACCGCCGGCAGCCACGGTCGGCTGCGACGAGGGGCAATCGGCCTCGCCGACCTCCCGGACGGTGCCGACGTCGAACCTGACGCCCTCCGCCGTCGCATAGGGGTTCGCGACGGAGATCGACCCGCGGTCGCCGCTCGGCCACAGCAGCACCATGGCGATGAGGGTCACGACGCCGAGCGGTACCAGAATGATCGACAGGAGGACGGTGGCCCGGCGCCGCGTGGCAATCGTGGAAGCCGACGGCTCCGAATCTCCGGTGGCGTTCGCGGAGGTCGTGGCGTGCAGGTGGCTGTGGCCCACGGTCGTCCTAGGGTCGGCGTGTCATCGGGTACGACGTCGGGTGCATCGATCGGTGTCGTCGGGCGTCGGTCGGTGTCGGTCGGTGTGGAACGGCGCCGGTCAGCATGGTGACGCGGCCCAGTCAGCGATTGTACGCAGGATGGCAGCGAGGAACGGGAAGCCCTGCGGGGCGAGGAGAGGCAGGTCATGGCAGCACAGGCACCAGTCCCGGCACGGGACCGGGAACCCGCGGTCCGGGTGGGCGGCGCGTCCGTGGGCGTCCGCGGCGTGGCCCTCGTCCTGCACGGCGGGCGGGCGGACAGTGTCGAACCCGCGCGGCCCCTGCACCTGAGCCCCCTGCGCATGCGGCCCTTCGCGGCCAGGCTCACCGCCGGCGGTGGGGGCGAAGGGCTCGCGGTGTGGAGCCTCCTCAACCGGGTGCGCGGCTGGAACGGAGCGGACAGGTCAGCGCTGCAGGACGCACGCTGGGCCCTCGACCGCATCAGCACCCAACATCCGACGCTTCCGGTCTACCTCCTGGGCCACTCGATGGGCGGGCTCACCGCACTGCTCGCCGCAGACCACCCGCGGATCCGCGCCGTCGCGGCCCTCGCCCCCTGGCTCGAGCCCTCCAGCCCCGTGGAGTCCGTTCGCGGGCGGAGCATCCTGATCATGCACGGCGACACCGATCGTTGGACCAGCCCGACGTCGTCGCTCTCGTTCGCGCGGCGCGCGCAGGGCGTCGCCACGGACGTGCACTACGTCCGGATGCTCGGCGCCGGCCACTTCATGCTCCGCTCCGTGCCCGTCTGGCATCGCCTGAGCACGTCCTTCCTGCTGCGCCACTTCGCCGAGGACACGGGCGCCGCCGTCGACCCGCGGGCTCTCGCGCCGTCGGACGCGCTCTACAGCGCGCACGATCCGCTCGGCATCACCGCCTGAGTGCGGGAACCGTCGCCGCAGGCGCTCCCGATGAGGCCGCCGGCTCACCTGTCCCGTCATCACCCGCGCTCCGCTTCCGTCCGACCCCACCGAAGGTGCCCATGACCGACTTCCCGCTTCCCTCGTTCCTCACCGGCCTCGGGCTGTCGATCATCGCGGTCTCCGTGCTGATGGCTGTGACCTTCGCCGTCGCCACGGCGCAGAAGCGGCACTCGGTCATCGACGTCGCGTGGGGACTCGGTTTCGTCGTGGTCGCCGTGATCACCTTCCTCGCCTCCAGCGGGGCGGGCGATGGCGGCCGTCGCGTCCTTGTGCTGGTCCTGGTCGCGGCCTGGGGGCTCCGGCTCGCGGGCTTCATCGGCTGGCGGTCCCGGGGTGGCGAGGAGGACCCGCGCTATGCGGAGATGCTCGCGGACCCCCGCGGGTCGGCGGCCGTCCTCGCCCTCCGCAGGGTCTACCTTCCGCAGGCCGGCGTGATGCTCTTCGTCTCGCTCCCCATCCAGGTCGCGATGTTCAGCACCGCCCCGCTCGGACCGCTGGCCTGGGCAGGAGCTGTGGTGTGGGCCGTCGGACTGTTCTTCGAGAGCGTCGGCGACCAGCAACTCGCCTCCTTCAAGAACGATCCCGCCCGGCGCGGGACGGTCCTGGACACGGGGCTGTGGCGGTATACGCGCCATCCCAACTATTTCGGCGACGCCATGGTCTGGACGGGCCTCTTCCTCGTCGCGGCCGACTCCTGGCCGGGGGTTCTGACCGTCTTGTCCCCCGCCCTGATGTACTGGGCCCTCGCCAATAGGACCGGGAAACCGCTGACGGAGAGGCGGATGTCCGACCGGCCGGGGTACAAAGAGTACATCGAGAGCACGAGCGGGTTCTTCCCGCTGCCGCCGAGAGCAGGAAGAGGGATCTGAGCATGGGATGGAAGCCGCGGCAGAGCGACCGCATGTACCGTTCGGTGGTGTACGCCGGCAAGGCGGTCTTCGCCGCGCTCCGCCTGCCCGTGACGGTCACCGGCACGGAGAACCTGCCGGCCTCGGATCCACTGAACGGGCGCTCACGTCGAGCTGTGTCCGGCCACGGCGCCGTCGTCGCGATCACCCACTTCGGCTATCTCGATTTCGCCTTCGCCGAGCTGGTCCTGTGGAACCACGCGCGCATCCAGGCCCGGTACATGATCTCGAAACGCGCTGCGGAGCACTGGTTCGTGAGTCCCTTCGTCCACGGGCTCGGCCACGTCATCACCGATCGGTCCGCCGGAGCGGAGGCCTACGACGACGCCCTCGAGAAGCTGCGGGCCGGCGAGTACGTCGCGATCCTGCCGGAGGCGGGCGTGTCGCGGAGTTACACGGTCCGGGCACTCAAGACCGGGGCGGTGCGGCTCGCCGCGGAGGCCGGAGTCCCCGTGATCCCCATCAGCGTCTGGGGCGCCCACCGCCTCCTGACCCGGGGGCAAGGGTTCTCCGTCAGGCGCGCCTGGAAGTCACCCGTCCGGCTGCACATCGGCCCCGCCATCCAGCCCGGACAGGGGCTCGACGTGACCGAGGAGACCGAGAGGCTGCGGCGGGAACTGCAGCAGGGCATCGAGGAGTGCATCGCCGACTTCCCCGTGGCGCCGGCCGCGGGTGCCTGGTGGATGCCGGCGCACCTGGGTGGCGGGGCCATGACGGAGGCGGAGCGTGACGCGGCGGACGTCGCCGACAAGAAGGCCGGACGGCACAGCCGGGGCTGAGGCCGCCGCCGGGCCGTCCCGGGCACGGCCCTCCCCTGCCCGGTGTCAGGCCGTCGCCACGACCAGTGTCTCCGGCCCCGCGAGCTGGGCGGAACCCGTGGCGAGCAGCGGCTCCACGACGGCGACGAGCGACTCCATGGAGTCGTCCACCTCGAGCTGGATGGGGTACTGGTGCACCAGCATCGCGATCATCGTCGCTACCGCCGCCTGCTGCTCCTCCGGCGGTAGCGTGGTGTCGTAGCCGAGCAGCACGTCCGCGGGATCGTCGGTGCGCGCCTGCGTGTAGCTGACGGCGAAGGCCGCGATGGCGCCGCCGTCCGCCTTCGGCCGGTCGCGGAGCACGATCGCCCCGCCGGCACCGCTGGCGTCACCCAGGAAGAGCTGCTGGGCCCGGCCCAGACTGATGTCTGCACGATCCCAGCCGTGCACCGATGCGTAGAACGCGGCGAGCGAGCGCGTGAGTTCCACGGACCCGGTCGCGGCTTCCTCGAGCTGGGGGCCGGCGGTGTCGTCGAAGGCCGGTGCGGCGAGGGCGCCGGGCCCGACGACGACGAGCCGCGAGCGCTGCAGCGCGCCGAAGCCCGTGGCCTCCGCGAACGAGGCCCCGGTGGTCCCCGGGGTCACCTTCGACCGGAGGGCCGTGATGCCCGTCGGGGATGCGGCGGCCTCATGCTGCAGCATCGTGAGGAGCGTGGACCCGATACCTGCCCGCCGGTGGTCCCCGGCGACCTCGATGTAGCACCAGAGCCGGTCCGGGTGGAGCGCCGCACCGTACACGCAGCCCGCCGCGACGGGGATCCCCTGGTCCACCACGGTGATGCAGCGGTTCCAGGGCTGGTCCGACGGCGGTCGGAAGGACCCGCGGAACTGCTCCGACGTCGCGGACTCGGGGCCGCCCCACAACTGGATGAGCTCGAGGTCGTCGCCCTCCTGCCAGGCGCGGTAGTCGAGGGCCATCAGGCTCCGATCAGGCGTGCAGCGAGGTACCCCTGCACCTGGTCGAGGGCTACCCGCTCCTGCGCCATGCTGTCCCGCTCCCGGATGGTGACGGCCTGGTCCTCGAGCGTGTCGAAGTCCACGGTGATGCAGAACGGGGTCCCGATCTCGTCCTGGCGCCGGTAGCGTCGGCCGATGGCTCCGGCATCGTCGAAGTCGATGTTCCAGCCCTTGCGCAACTGCGCCGCGAGGTCCTTGGCCTTCGGGGACAGGTCCTCGTTCCGGCTGAGCGGCAGCACCGCGGCCTTGACGGGAGCCAGCCGCGGGTCCAGCTTCAGGACGGTGCGCTTGTCCACCCCGCCCTTCGCGTTCGGCGCCTCGTCCTCGGTGTAGGAGTCCACGAGGAACGCCATGAAGGAGCGCGTCAGGCCCGCGGCCGGCTCGATCACGTAGGGGGTGAAGCGCTCGTTGGTGGCCTGGTTGAAGTAGCCGAGGTCCGTACCCGAGTGCTTCGAGTGGGTCGAGAGGTCGAAGTCGGTGCGGTTCGCGATCCCCTCGAGCTCACCCCATTCGGAACCGGAGAAGCCGAAGCGGTACTCGATGTCCGTGGTGCCCTTGGAGTAGTGGCTCAGCTTCTCGAGGGGATGCTCGAAGAGGCGCAGGTTGTCCGGGTTGATCCCCAGGTCCGTGTACCAGGCGAACCGCTGGTCGATCCAGTAGCGGTGCCATTCCTCGTCCGTCCCGGGCTCGACGAAGAACTCCATCTCCATCTGCTCGAACTCGCGGGTACGGAAGATGAAGTTGCCCGGCGTGATCTCGTTGCGGAAACTCTTGCCGATCTGGCCGATGCCGAAGGGAGGCTTCTTGCGTGCCGTCGTCAGCACGTTGTTGAAGTTCACGAAGATCCCCTGTGCCGTCTCCGGGCGCAGGTAGTGCATGCCCTCCTCCGACGCTACCGGGCCGAGGAAGGTCTTCAGCAGGCCGGAGAACTCCTGCGGCTCGGTCCACTGGCCCTTGGTGCCGCAGTTCGCGCAGGTGATGTCCTTGAGGCCGTTCTCCGGCGCGCGACCCTTCTTCTCCTCGAACTCCTCCTCGAGGTGGTCGGCACGGTAGCGCTTGTGGCAGGACAGGCACTCCACGAGGGGGTCGCTGAAGACGTCGACATGGCCCGACGCCTCCCACACCTGGCGGGGCAGGATCACGGCGGAATCGAGGCCGACGACGTCCTCCCGTCCGCGCACCATCGTCTGCCACCACTGACGCTTGATGTTCTCCTTGAACTCGGCCCCGAGGGGTCCGTAGTCCCACGCCGAGCGCGACCCGCCGTAGATCTCCCCCGACTGGAAGACGAAGCCGCGCCGCTTGGCGAGGGAGATGATGGGATCGAGTGCTGACTTGGCTGCTGCCATGGGGTTCTTCTCCAGTTCTGTGCAGGCCGCTGGGTGCGGTCCGCCGGTGGGGGTCTCGTGGTGCTCGCGCTCCGGCCCGTGCGGGGCCGGCAGAGCTACCAGGCAAGCCTAGCGGGTTCGCGCTGCCGCCCTCCGGGCTGCGGACACCGCCGGCACCGTGTGCGTCAGGTGGCGGGGCGGGCGCGCCGGGGCCAGGGCAGGGTGGTGAGGATGATGGCGCCGAGGGTGAGCAGCGTACCCGCGACGGTCGCGAACGCGACGATGGTGCCGGGGGCGGGAACCACGAGGTCGAGCAGCAGGGACCCGATGAGCTGCCCCCCGATCATGCACAGCCCCGTGAGCAGGACACCCAGACTGCGGACCAGCAGGGCGCCGAGGGCGATGAAGATGCAGCCCATGGGGCCGCCGAGGTAGTACCACCACTCGGAGGGGAGGGGATTGCCGGGCCCCGCGACGGCCAGCTTGATCAGCCAGGCGATCAGGAGGACCACGGTGCCCGCGACGAAGTTCATGAGCGTGGCGGCGAGAGGCGTGCCGTAGTGGAGCGAGGCGGTACCGTTCATGGCCTGCTGGAAGCTCAGCAGCACTCCTCCGGCGACCGGCAGGAGGACGGGCAGGAGCCACCCGGACACCTCGCCCGCACCCCCGAACCGGGGGGAGACGGCCCAGACGACGGACAGGACGGTCAGGACGACGCCGATCACGCGCATCGCGGTGACCGACCGCTTGCCGCCCGGGCCGATGCCTGCCCGATCCACGAGGAGTCCGCTCAGCGACTGCCCCATGACGGCCGCCACGGTGAAGAGGGCGACACCGATGATGCCGATGGTGAGGGACTGGGTGAAGACGAAGAAGGCTCCGATGGCCCCGGCCGCCACGTAGAACGGCGGAAAGCGGCGCTCGCGGACGGACGGGATGATCTGCAGGGCTCCGGCCCGGGCGGACGGGACGGCCAGGGTGATCACGATCATCACCACCAGGCCGGTGCTGAAGCTGATCAGTGCGGCGGCGATCCCGTCCGAGAGGAGGCTGCCGAGCGCACCGTTGATGCGCCCCTGGACGGGAATGGCCAGTCCTGCAGCGAGGGCGAGCGGGAAGCTGATGGCTGGCGACAGCAGGGGTGCATCGGACACCTGTACAGCCTAGTCCGGTGGTATCCGGCAGAATGGACGCATGACCGACCACTCCCCCGCTGACCTGCCCATCCGGGACGACATGATCCGGCTGGGCCAGCTGCTGAAGCTCGCCTCCCTCGCCGAGGACGGCGTGGAGGCGAAGGCCCTGATCGACAACGGACTCGTCCAGGTGAACGGTGAGATCGAGGAACGCCGCGGCCGGCAACTGCACCCCGGGGACACCGTCAGCGTGAACGGCGAGACCGTGCGGATCACGCAGGGCTGAGCGGGAGCGGGGTCAGCGCCGCCCGAGCACCGTCATGGTGAGGTACTCGCGGACGTGCGTGAGTTCCTGCAGGTTGATGCTGTGGAACATGTTCGAGTAGAGGATCTTGGTGAGCGTCGTGTGCGTCGTGAGCCACGCGTGGCTGAACTCGATCATCTCGGGCGTGATGACCTGGTCCTCCTGGTCGCGGCCCCAGAAGAACGGCGTGGGATTCCGTGCGGCCTCGTCGTCACGGAAGAAGGCGTGGTCCTCCGCCGGGACGGCGAAGCCGGAGAGCCCGACCACGCAGGTGAAGTCCGTGGGGCGGTGTCGTAGCAGCGTTGTTGCCACCGCCATGCCCTGAGAGAAGCCCAGGATGCTGACACCGGTGTGCTGGTCCTTGACCGAGTCCAGCCAGGCGACCACGTCGGAGACGCTGTCGACCACGTGCTGCATGGAGTAGTCCGGCTCACGAGCCAGGGGGAACCAGGAAAACCCGGGGCCCACGGGACGCGGGGCGCGCACCGCTGCCACCGTGAAGTCGGCGGGCAGGTGGTCCGTGAGCCCCATGAGGTCTTCCTCGTTGGCCATGTAGCCGTGGAAGAGGACGAGCAGGGGTGTGCCCGCCCGCTCCGACTCGGGCTTCGACCAGAGGACCACGGGGTCCCAGGATCGGGCGGAGGACGCAGCTGCGCCGCGGGCGGTTTCAGTCATGCCATCCATCCTGTCACGGCGCCGTCGGCTGCTGCATGCCGGAGGACTGGCCGCGCGGCGGGAGCAGCGGGAACAATGGTCGGGTGAGTCCTACGAATGCCGAGATCCCCGTCCCCCACAGCAGCGACGACATCCCCAACGGCCCGATGATCGATCCGAGCCTCAACTCGGAGCCCCACCCGTGGCACCGTTACGCGGCCCTCGGGGACTCCTTCACGGAAGGGATCGGTGATCCGAACCCCGACAGCATCGGCGGCAATCGCGGGTGGGCGGACCGCGTGGCGGAGGAGCTCTCGCGTGGCCAGTCCGACTTCGCGTATGCCAACCTCGCGGTGCGCGGGAGGCTCCTGCAGCAGATCATCGACCAGCAGGTCGAACCTGCCATCTCCCTCCGCCCCGATCTGGTCACCATCTCCGCCGGCGGCAACGATCTCCTGCGTCCGGGGGGAGATCCCGACGTATTGGCGGCCAAGCTCGACGACGTCGTCGTGACCCTCACGGGCACGGGCGCCACCGTGGTCCTTTTCACCGGCCCCGATGTCCGCGAGACCGTACTCGGCAGCATCCGCTCGAAGACCGCGATCTACAACGAGAACCTGCGCACGATCGCGACCCGCCACGAGGCGGTGATCGCGGACATGTGGGCCCTGCGGCAACTGCTCAATCCCCAGATGTGGTCCAGCGACCGCCTGCACTTCTCACCGTTGGGCCATCACACGATCGCCGCCATGGTGCTCGACACCCTCGCCGTCCGGCACACGCTCGAGCCGCTGCAGCCGAAGGACCTGCCCGCCCGGACGTGGCGTGCCGCCCGTGCGGAGGATCTCGTCTGGGCGCGCGAGTACTTCGTGCCCTGGGTCCTGCGCCGCCTCCGCCACCGGTCGTCGGGCGACGGCGTCACGGCCAAGCGACTCGAACCCGCACCGATCTTCGGACCGGGCATGCCGCCGGGCGCCGCCGACTAGGTACTGCCCGGGGGTCGGTCCTCCGGCGCAGCGACGGCCGGCAGGACTGTTCGCCGGCCGGCCGTCTGCGATCTGCGATCTGCGATCTGCGATGGCATTCTCCTCGGGATCGCCCTGGACCGCCGGGAGGCAGCGTGCGTCAGCTCTCGAGCGAGACCTCGCCGTTGGCGACGGCGTCCGCACACGCGCCGAGATCGGGCCCGGGCTTGAAGTCGACGAACTGCGGCTGCAGCTTCTGGAAGAGGAATTCGTAGACCTCGTCACGGGTCTTGCCGTCCATCGTCTCCACGGCTTCCTTCACCGCACCCTGCAGTGCGCGGTCGGCGTCGAGCAGGATTTTGTCGCGTGCTTCCTGGTTCCAGCCAATGGTGCTCAGTTCCATGAACAGCTCCTCTTCGTCCTTCGGGTGTCGTACGCCAGGGACGGGGCCCCCGGCTTGCCTGCCGAGAATCGATAAGCAGGCTTAGCTCCCAGCCTAGGTGCAGGCGCGAAGAAACCCAACAGCTGTCATGGGATGACTTCTACCTACCGTAGAACGCACTGTGCAGCTGCGGGTCGAGCTGGTGGATCTGCGTGAGGAAGGCGTCGTGTCCCACGGGCGAGCTGATCATGTGGACCGGCACGTCCCCGGGCAGTCCCGCCGCAAGGCGATGCGACTGCCCGGGGACGTACAGCCGGTCGGAGTCCACCGCGGCGATGAAGAACTCCGCCGATGCCGAGCCCAGCGCGGCGTCGAGGCTCCCCCGGCCCCGCGCCGCGTCATGGCTCATGAGCGCTTCGGTGAGGATCACATAGCTGTTCGCGTCGAACCGGTCCACGAGCTTCTCCGCCTGGTGGTCGAGGTAGCTCTCCATCTGATACCGGCCCCGGAGTGCCGGCACAACCGCACCGAGCGGCTGCTCCGCATCCTGCTCGGCCCGGGCGAAGCGCGCCTCGAACTCCGGTTCGGAGCGGTAGGTGATGTGGGCTATGCGGCGGGCGATGCCGAGGCCCGCCTCCGGATGCGGACCGTCGTAGTAGTCTCCCCCGCGGTAGGCGGGGTCGAGCCGGATGGCCTGCATCTGCGCCTGGGCGAACGCTATCTGTTCGGCCGAGCTGGCGGCAGTCGAGGCCACGACGGCGCACCGCGCCACGCGCTCCGGGTACATGAGCGCCCATTCAAGGGCCCGTGCCCCACCCATCGAGCCGCCGAGCACCGAATGCCAGCGGTCGATGCCGAGCAGATCCGCGAGCAGCGCCTCCGCGCGCACGGAGTCCCGGATGGTGATGAACGGGAACCGGGAGCCCCAGGGTGCGCCGTCCGGGGCGAGGCTGGCGGGCCCCGTCGAGCCGTAGCAGCCCCCCACCATGTTGATCGACACCACGAAAAAGCGGTCCGTGTCCACCGTCCGCCCGGGACCGACGAGCGAGTCCCACCAGCCGTCCTCCTGCGAGTCCCCCCGCGCCACATGGGAACTGCCCGTGAGGGCGTGCTGCACCAGGACGGCGTTCGACGCATCGGCGTTCAGCCGGCCCCATGTCTCGAAGGCTAGCTGCGCCTCCGGCAGCCGGCCCCCGGTCTCGAGGGCCAACGGTCCGATGGGCGCGACGCGCAGTAGCCCGTCCTGCGAGGGGACGGACGCGTTCCCGGGGTGCAGTCGCGCTGGCGGGTAGGTGGTCACGACGGGTCAGGCTCCTTTGGCGGCCCGGAAGCCTGCATCGAGATCGGCGAGGATGTCGGTGATGTTCTCCAGCCCCACCGACAGTCGGACCAGACCCGGGCGGACGCCGGCGGTGAGCTGCGCCTCCGCTCCCAGCTGGCTGTGGGTCGTGGACGCCGGGTGGATGACGAGCGACCGGACGTCGCCCACGTTCGCCACGTGCGAGTGCAGCTCGAGGCCGTCGACGAAGCGCTTGCCGGCCTCGAGCCCTCCGGCGATGTCGAAACTGACGATCGCCCCCGTGCCGATCCGCCCGTACTTCCTGCCGCGCTCGTACCACGGGCTGGAGGGCAGTCCCGCATACGCGACGCGCTCGACGTCGTCATGCCCTTCGAGCCACTCGGCGACCGCCTGTGCGTTCTGCACGTGGCGTTCCACCCGGAGACTCAGCGTCTCGAGACCCTGTCCGATGAGGAAGGCGTTGAAGGGCGAGACGGCGGCCCCGAGATCCCGCAGGAGCTGGACACGGGCCTTCAGGATGTACGCGAGGTTGGCGCCGAGGGCACCGCCGACCCCAAGGTCGCGGGCGTAGACGAGCCCGTGGTAGCTCTCGTCCGGTGTGTTGAAGCCGGGGAAGCGCTCGGGATACTGCGCGAAGTCGAAGTTGCCCGAATCCACGACCACGCCGGCGATCGCGGTGCCGTGCCCGCCGAGGTACTTGGTGGCGGAGTGCACCACGATGTCCGCGCCCCACTCGATCGGACGGATCAGGTACGGCGTGGCCAGCGTGTTGTCGACGATCAGCGGGAGCCCCTGGTCGTGGGCGACGCCGCTGATGCCCTCGAGGTCCAGCACGTCCTGCCGGGGGTTGGAGACCACCTCCCCGAAGAACAGCTTCGTGTTGGGCCTGACGGCCGCACGCCACTGCTCGAGGTCGTCCGGATCCTCGACGAAGGTCGTCTCGATGCCGAACTTCTTCAGGGAGTGTCGGAAGAGGTTGTACGTGCCGCCGTAGAGGCTGGGGCTCGCCACGATGTGATCGCCCGCTTCCGCGATGTTCAGGACCGCGAAGGTGCTGGCCGCCTGGCCGGATGCGAGCAGCAGGGCGCCCACACCACCTTCGAGACTCGCGATGCGGGTCTCGACCGCTTCCTGGGTCGGGTTGCCGATGCGCGTGTAGATGGGCGCCAGTTCCGTCAGCGAGAAGCGGTTCGCGGCGCTCTCGGCGCTCGGGAAGACGAAGGACGACGTTTGGTAGATGGGGAGCGCCCGCGCCCCCGTGGTGGAATCCGGCGTCTGGCCGGCGTGGATCTGGCGAGTTTCAAAGGACCAATCGTCGGACATGGTGCTCCCTGTTCGAAGGGGCCCTGCAGTGTCCGGTGCTCCGGCCGGTGATCGCCGTTCCAGGAGACCGGGTCCCGCAGGAACCCGCGCTTGAACGGCGCCGAGGCGGCGCCGAACCTGGTCTTCACCCGGGGCACCCCACCGCGGTTGGAGGGTTGCCGGCCAGCAAGCCGGGGCTTCGTGCTGGCACTCATGACCTCCCCTCATGAAAACGCATGACGGCGGATCCGGCAACCCGTATGACACAGCGTGAAGCGCGCGGGGATGGAGTGTGCAATCCCTCGTCCGAGCCGCACGGAGGGCCTCGGGCGGGTAAGGCCACCCTTAGTCGAGACGTGCATCACTTAGTGCCAAAATAACCGCATGCGCCTGGACCACGTCTCTTATGCCTGCGAACCCGACGGACTCACCGCGACCGCCGAGAGGATCTCGGCCAAGCTGGGAGTGGAACCCGTGAAGGGCGGTGCGCACCCCCGCTTCGGTACCCGGAACATGATCTTCCCGCTCGCCAATGCGCAGTACCTCGAGGTCGTGGAGGTACTGAACCACCCGGCGTCGGACAAGGCGCCGTTCGGCCAGGCCGTCCGAGCCCGGTCCGAAGCGGGCGGAGGCTGGATGGGCTGGTGCGTCGCCGTGGAGGATCTCGGCCCGTTCGAGGAGCGCCTCGGACGCAGCGCCGTTCCCGGCAATCGCAAGTTCCCGGACGGCCAGGAACTGACCTGGCAGCAGATCGGCATCAAGGGCCTCATCGCGGACCCACAGGTCCCCTACCTCCTCCGCTGGGACGAGGGCACCGAGGAGCTGCACCCGTCCAAGGCGCGTCCGGCCTCCGTCAAGCTCGATTGCCTGACCATCGCCGGCTCGTCCGAGCGCGTCACCGAGTGGCTCGGCACGGACGTGGAGGAGACGCTCGACGGCGTCCAGGTCCAGTGGATCGCTCCCAACGGCACCCCGGGCATCATGTCCGTCACGTTCGAGACCGCCGAGGGGCGCATCGAGATCTGACCCGCAGGGCACCGAGCACGCACGGAGGACCGGACTGGCGTCCGGTCCTCCGTGCGTTCGGGGTTACGCGCGTTCGGGGCTCTTCGACGAGCGTCCGGTCAGGCGTGCGTGTAGGTGAGGCAGTCGGCGGCCTCGGCACCCGGCCCGACCTTCACCGCGGGTGCGGTGCACAGGAGATCGTTGTTGTGACTGCACTCCGACCGCTGGCACGCACCGACGTGCGCCAGCATCTTCGGCAGCCCGCCGCTGACGGAGGTGTCGATGAACGTGGCGCAGGAGGCATGTTCCTCGCTCCCCGACACGGTGATCGCGACGGCGGTGCAGCCGTCGTGGTTGAACGAGCAGTTGTGGACACTGCACTCCGAGACACTCGTGACGCTGGGGGCGCTGCTCATGATTCCTCCTGGCTGGGCCGGTGCGGCGCCGGTCGGAGCCGCCGTTCGAATACCGGGTGACGTCAGCGTAAGCCTGTACCTGCCGAATAATTTAGTCATGTTCGGAGTGCGCAAAGAGACGAAGGCAAGCCTTCCTTCGGTCAGCCGCCGATGCCGATGGCGGGCCCGATCAGCGCGAATCCGACGAAGCCGGTGATGTCGATGAGCGCGTGGGCGATCACGAGCGGCATGACGCGGCGTGTGCGGGTGTAGAACCAGGCGAAGAGCAGCCCCATCAGGACGTTGCCGATGAACGGTCCGAACCCCTGGTAGAGGTGGTAGCTGCCACGGAGCAGGGCGCTGGTCAGGATGATGGCGGGCGTCGACCAGCCGAGCTCCCGGAGCCGGATGACGAGGTATCCCACCACGATGATTTCCTCCAGTATCGCGTGGCGCACGGCGGACAGCACGAGCACCGGGATGGTCCACCAGTAGGCGTCGAGCGCCGCGGGGACGATCGCCGTGGTGATGCCGAGCGCCCTGCCTCCTGCGTAGACGCCGAGGGTGCCGACACCGATGATCGCGGCGAGCCCGAACCCGAACCCGACCGTCCGCAGCGGCTGCTCGAACGTGAAGCCGAGGCGCCGGAAGGCGGAGACGCCGTGTCCGCTGAGGAGGAACAGGACCAGGACCACCGGTACCAGGGCGAAGGCGATGTTCAGGAGCTGGTACGTGAGATCGAAGTACTGGCGATCGTTCAGTACCGGGTTCAGCGTGGTGGTCTGTCCGGAGAGCGGGCCGCGCGTCAGCTTCTCGGCGAGGTTCACGATCGCGTAGACGCCGGACTGGCCCAGGGACAGGCCGAGGACGATGAGCAGTTCAGCGGTGAGACGGCGTGCCGGCGCAGGGGCGCCGCCCGGCGGTCCGGAGTGATCGCCCACAGGTCCTGGCGCGCTGTCCGCCTCGCCGGGCGGGGAGCCGCCCGGGGTGCTGCGCTGGGAACCGGTCTGGGAGCGTGCTGAAGGAACGGGTTCGGCGTGCATGGCGCTATCCTCCCAGCGCTTGCTGGAGATTCCCAGGTCACAGCCCGTGACGCCCCGAGCTGGCCGGCCGTCCAGCTACCGAACGCGCATGCCCGCCCTCCAGACCGCACGGACGAGCGGCATCCCGGGACGGTAGGCCAGATGCGTGGCGGACGGCGCGTCGAGCACCTGCAGGTCCGCACGGTGCCCGACGGCGAGCGAGCCGACCGCCCGGCGTCCGTCGGCGTCGTCGCCCGTGGCCCGGCGGAGGGCGAGCGCACCCCCGTAGGTGGCGGCGCGGACGGCCTCGTGGACCGTCAGGCCCATCTGCAGGACCGCGGTGGCCACGCAGAAGGCCATGGAACTCGTGAAGGACGTTCCCGGATTGCAGTTGCTGGCCAGGGCCAGCGGCACACCGGCCGCCAGGAGTCGGCGCGCGGGCGGAAAGGGCTGGCGCGTCGAGAGGTCGCAGGCCGGCAGGCAGGTGGCGACGGTGCCCGGCACGGTGCCCGATCCGTCCCAGGTTCCGGCGAGCGCGTCGATGTCGCCGTCGGAGACGTGGTTCACGTGGTCCACGCTGGCGGCGCCGAACTCGACGGCGAGCGCCATGCCGTCGCCCGGGCCGAGCTGGTTGCCGTGGACGCGCAGGCCGAGGCCGGCCGCTGCACAGGCCGCGAGGACCCGGCGTGACTGCTCCGTGGTGAACGCGCCGGTCTCGCAGAACACGTCGGCCCAGCGGACGTACGGGCGGACGGCGTCGAGCATGGGACCGCAGACGAGGTCGGTGTACTCCTCCGGGTCCCAGCCGCCCGGCACGAGGTGCGCGCCGAGGTAGGTGACCTCGTCGACGACCCCGGCCGCGAGGCGGGCGCTTCGGGCCTCGTGGCCGACGTCGAGCCCGTAGCCCGTCTTCGTCTCGAGGTAGGTGGTCCCCCCGGCGGCGGCTTCGGCGACGCGGGCCAGCAGGAGGCGCGTGAGGTCGTAGTCGGTGGCCGCGCGGGTCGCCTCGACCGTGACGGCGATGCCGCCCGCGGCGTAGGCCTCCCCCGCCATGCGCGCCTCGAACTCGGCCGTCCGGTCCCCGGCGAAGACGAGGTGTGTGTGGCTGTCCACCCAGCCGGGAAGGGCCGCGCGCCCGCCGGCGTCGTACGCCTCGTCGGCGGGCGGAGCGTTCGTCGCGGGTCCGATCCAGCTGATCCGTTCGCCCTCGAGGACCACGGCCGCGTCCCGCAGGACGGTGCCGTCGCCGTCCTGCGTGAGGAGTTCGCCGATGTGCGTGACGAGTGTGGACATCAGGGGCGCTCCCAGGCCCGGGTGTCCTGCGACCCGGGGCGTCCCGGTTTATCGCGGGCGACCGCCGCCGCGTCCAGCCGGGCGATGGCGGCGACCAGGAGGGCCGCCGGATCGCCGAGCGCCGTGTGGACGCCGTTCCGGGCCATCAGCACTCCCCCGACGACGACGGCCGTCACGTCCTGGGCCGTCGCCGTGTAGGCGAGCTGGTCCCGGGCGGAGCCGGCCGTGCGGACGGTGTGGGGGTCGATGGCCATGAGATCGGCAGCGGAACCCGGACCGAGGCCTCCGCCGCGGCGCCCCTGCGCCCTCGCGCCGCCCGACGACGCGATGCCGTGCAGGAGCCGCGGGTCGAAGTGGCCGCGCCGCCCCGTGCGAAGCCGTTCGCCGTGCTCGAGGGCCCGCATCTCCAGCCAGGGGTCGACGACGGCGTGCTGGTCGGTGCCGAGGGCGAGCGTGGCCCCGGCCAGGCGGAACGGTTCGGCCGGGCCGAGCCCGTCGGCGAGGTCCGCCTCCGTCGTGGGGCACAGGACGACGGCGGCGTGCGCGTCACCGAGGAGGCCGATGTCCTCGTCGGTGGCATGGGTGGCGTGGACGACCGACAGGCGCTCGTCCACGAGTCCGTGTCGGCGCAGCAGGCCCGCGGGGGTCAGGCCGGTGGCCCGGAGGCAGTCCTCGTTCTCGGCGGGCTGCTCGGAGAGGTGGATGTGGAGCGGCAGCCCCTCCGGCAGGCCGCCGGCGATCACGGCGAGGTCCCGTTCGGGGACGGCGCGGACCGAGTGCAGTGCCGCGCCGACCGACACCTGATGCTCGGGGTACTGAGCGGCGACGGTCTCGCGCAACGCGCCGAGCCGCTCGAGCCAGCGCTCGGCCGTGCCGTCGGAGAACCGGCGCTGTCCGTCCTCGGGCGGTTGCCCGAAGCCGCCGGCGAGATAGCACGTATCGAGCAGCGTGAGCCGGATGCCGGCGCGGACAGCAGCGCGGGCGAGGGCGAGTTCCATGGCGTGGGGCCCCCCGGTCCCCTGGCCGTACGGGGTCCCGTCGGGGCGGTGGTGGACGTAGTGGAACTCGGCGACGCTCGTCCAGCCGGCCACGATCATCTCGGCGTAGACGGCGGTGGCGAGCTCCTCGTAGAGCGTCGGGCTCAGGGCACCCGCCGCACGGTACATCGTCTCCCGCCACGTCCAGAACGTCCCACCCTGCGCGTGTGTCCGGCCGCGCAGTGCCCGGTGGAACGCATGCGAGTGGGCGTTGGCCGCTGCGGGAAAGACGACGCCGTGGAGGACCACGTCGCCCTCCTGCACCGGCACACCCGGCAGCACCCCGGTCACGTACCCCTCGGCGTCGACCTCGACCCGCACTGCGTCGCACACGCCCACCGCGTCGAGCCAGGCGGACTCGCACCAGACGGCTCGGACGGCCGGGCCCGGCACTCGGGACCCGACCGGAGGCTGATCGGCGCCCTGCGTCACAGCAGGTCTTGGAGGACGTCGGCGAGCGCCGTGGCCCCGGCGTCAGCGTCATCGCGCTCCACGAACTCCTCGGGCGAGTGGCTGATGCCTGTCGGGTTCCGCACGAAGAGCATGGCCGTCGGCGCGATGGTACCGAGGATCCCGGCGTCGTGCCCGGCGCCCGTGGGCAGGGTGGGCGCTCCGGGGAAGGAGGTGCCGAGGGCGTTGGAGAGCGTCCGCTGCAGGGCTCCGTCGAAGTGCACGGTGCTGCTGCGGGACTCCTCGGTCAGGGCGGCGCGGCAGCCCTCGAAGGCACAGATCTTCTGGGCCTGGCCATGGATCTTCTCGATCAGCTGGGCGGTGATGGCATCATCCTCGTGACGGACGTCGAGCCAGAGATCCACGCGGGAGGCGATGACGTTGGTGCCGCCGGGGATGGGCTGGAGCCGCCCGACGGTGGCGCGCGCGCCGTCCTGCTCGGCCGCGATCCTCCGGGCCGCGAGGACCACCTGGGCGGCGGCGATCATGGGGTCGGCGCGATCGGCCATGAGGGTGGTGCCGGCGTGGTTGCCCTGGCCGGTGACGGACAGGCGCCAGCGGCCGTGGCCCAGCATGGTGGACCCGATGGCGACGGCGGAGTCCAGGTCGATCAGCCCGCGCCCCTGCTCGACATGGAGCTCGACGAAATCCCCGATGCGGCGCGCGGCTTCCTCGTCGCGCCCGAGGTGGTCGACATCGATCCCCGCGGACCGGGCTGCGTCGGCGAAGGTCGTGCCGTCGGCGTCCACCAGCGACCGCACGTGATCCGGGTCGAGCGTGCCGGTGAGCAGGCGGGAGCCGAGGCAGGACACACCGAACCGCGAGCCCTCCTCCTCGGGGAAGACCGCGACGGCGAGCGACCGGTTCGGCTGCACACCCCTTCCGCGCAGCAGGTCGACGGCGACGAGCGCGGAGGCGACGCCGAGCGGGCCGTCGAACGCGCCGCCGCCCGGCACGGAGTCGAGATGGCTTCCCGTGACGAGGGCGCCGTCGCGGGTGTCCGTCGCGTCCCACCAGGCCCACAGGATGCCGTTGCGGTCCGTCTCCACGGCGAGCCCGCGGGCGGTCGCTTCGGCCGAGAACCACTCACGCAGCGACAGCTCGGCGTGCGTGAAGACACCGCGGGAGTAGCCGCCGCGGGAGGCGTCGCGGCCGACATCGCTGATGGAGTCGAGGACGGAGGAGACGGTCTGCACGGTGGGTACCTTCCGATCGGGTGGAGTGGCGGGCGTTCGGCCTGCTTCAGGATTCCATGGGGATGCGGACACCGCGCTCGGCGGCCACCTCGCGCGCCCTCTCGTACCCGGCGTCGACGTGGCGGATGACACCCATGCCGGGATCGTTGGTGAGGAGCCGTTCGAGCTTCTGCGCCGCAAGCTCCGTGCCGTCGGCCACGGAGACCTGACCCGCGTGGATGGAGCGGCCGATGCCCACCCCACCGCCGTGGTGAATGGAGACCCAGGTGGCACCGGACGACGTCGTCAGCAGGGCGTTGAGCAGCGGCCAGTCGGCGACGGCGTCCGAGCCGTCCGCCATCGCCTCCGTCTCGCGGTAGGGCGAGGCGACGGACCCCGAGTCGAGGTGGTCGCGTCCGATGACGATGGGCGCGGACACCCTGCCCTCGGCCACCAGGCGGTTGAACAGCAGACCGGCCTTCGCGCGGTCGCCGTACCCGAGCCAGCAGATGCGCGCCGGCAGGCCCTCGAACTCGACATGGTCCGCGGCGGCGTCGAGCCAGCGGTGCAGGTCCCCGTTGTCCGGGAAGAGCTCCTTGAGCGCCGCGTCGGTGACGGCGATGTCCGCCGGGTCCCCGGAGAGCGCGACCCAGCGGAACGGACCGAGCCCCTCGCAGAACAGCGGCCGGATGTAGGCGGGGACGAACCCGGGGACGTCGAAGGCGCGGCCGTAGCCGCCCTTGCGGGCCTCGTCGCGGATGGAGTTGCCGTAGTCGAACACCTCCGCTCCGGCGTCCAGGAAGCCGACCATCGCTTCGACGTGCAGGGCCATGGACACCTGCGCCTTCTTGGTGAAGCCATCCGGATCGGCGGAGGCCTCGCGCTCCCATTCGTCGGGAGCGATCCCGTCCGGCAGGTAACTCAGCGGATCATGCGCGGAGGTCTGGTCGGTCACGATGTCGACGTCGAGCCCGCGGCGCAGCAGTTCGGGGAAGACGGCGGCGGCGTTTCCGACGACGCCGACGGACAGCGCACGCTTCTCGCGTTTCGCAGCGAGGACCTGCTCGACGGCGTCGTCGAGCGTGTCTGCCACGGTGTCCAGGTACCGCTTGGCCACGCGGCGGCGGAGGCGTGCCTCGCTCACCTCGACGATCAGGACGGCGCCGCCGTTGAGGGTGACGGCCAGGGGTTGCGCCCCACCCATGCCGCCGCAGCCGCCCGTGAGCGTCAGGGTGCCGGCGAGCGTGCCACCGAAACGCTTCCGGGCGATGGCGGAGAAGGTCTCGTACGTGCCCTGCAGGATGCCCTGGGTGCCGATGTAGATCCAGGACCCCGCGGTCATCTGCCCGTACATCATGAGGCCCTCGGCCTCGAGGCGGCGGAACTCCGGCCAGGTGGCCCAGTCACCGACGAGGTTCGAGTTCGCTAGCAGCACCCGGGGGGCCCAGGGGTTGGTGCGGAAGACGCCGACGGGCTTGCCGGACTGCACGAGCAGGGTCTCGTCGTCGTCGAGCGTCTCGAGGGTCCGGACGATCGCGTCGTAGGCCTCCCAGCTGCGCGCCGCGCGCCCGGTACCGCCGTAGACGACGAGGTCCTCGGGGCGTTCGGCGACCTCGGGGTCGAGGTTGTTCATCAGCATGCGCAGGGGCGCTTCTGTCTGCCAGCTCTTCGCGGTGAGCTGCGTGCCGCGGGCGGCGCGGATGGAGCGGGAGGGATCGTGCGTGGGGGTCGTCGGGCTGCCGGTCATGCTGGTTCTCCTGTCAGGTCCTGTCCGGCGGGGGCGGACGGGATGTGGGCGAGCAGGGCATCGGCCTCGGCCGCGACGAGTGCCCCGATGCGCCGGGTGCCCGCGGGAGTGATGCGATAGCTGGGGATGACGACGCTGATCGCCGCGACCACCTGGCCGCCCGGGGACACCGGGGCCGCGATGGCCGTGATGTCCGCCTCGATCCCGTTCCGGACGACGACGAAGCCGGCCGCTGGTTCTTCCCCGCGGAGGACCGCGCCCACGGCGGTGCCGTCCAGGGGGATGCTGCGTCCCACCCAGCTGGCGTGGCGGACGGAGTGGGTGCCCTCGCGCATGGCGAGGTAGATACCCTCGCCGTCATGGGAGGGGACGCTGAGGTAGGCGGACTCCCCGGTCAGGGCGACGAGGCGCTCGAGAGCCGGCTCGGCGAGCGAGACGAGCGATTCGTGGGCGAGGGCCTGCACTCCGAGCTGGACCACCCGGAGGCCGGGGCGGTAGGCACCGGCTGCGTCACGGCGGACGAAGCCGGTGCCCTCGAGGGTGCGCAGCAGCCGCAGCGCCGTCGACGCCGAGAGGCCGGTTTCCCGGGCCGCGTCGGCGAGCGGGATGGACCCGGCGTCGCATACCGCTCCGAGCAGCACGAGCGCACGCTCCACGGTGCGGGTGGACGATTCGGCCATGCTCCCCTCCTTGCATTCGGCGACGCTGTAGATTTCACTTATTGAAACGTCCTTTTCACTCCATGGCAAGAGCGGCCCCGCCGCGGGAATCGAGGAAGATCGTGCAGCAGCAGAGCGTGACCGTGGGCACCGGCGCCCTGTCCCCCGCCGACGTCGTCGCCGTGGCGCGCGACGGCGCGCCGGTCGAGCTGCATCCCGATGCGCTCGCAGCCATGGCGGCATCGCGTGCCGTCATCGAGGCGCTGGTGGACGACGGCACACCCCACTACGGCGTCTCGACCGGCTTCGGCGCGCTGGCGACGAAACACATTCCGCTGGACCAGCGCTCCCAGCTGCAGCGCAGCCTGATCCGCAGCCATGCGGCGTCCTCCGGCGCGGAGGTGGATCGCGAAGTGGTCCGCGGGCTGATGCTCAACCGGCTCTCCACGCTCGCGACCGGCCGCACCGGAGTGCGTCCCGTGATCGGGACCAGCTATGCGGCGCTGCTGAACGCCGGCATCACGCCCGTCATCGGTGAATACGGGTCCCTCGGCTGTTCCGGGGACCTCGCGCCGCTGTCCCATGTGGCCCTGGCACTCATGGGCGAGGGAGACGTGCGCGACGCCCACGGAGCCCTCGTCCCCGCCGCCGTCGCCCTGGCCGCCGCGGGCATCCCGCCGGTGGAACTCCGGGAGAAGGAGGGCCTGGCCCTCATCAACGGGACGGACGGCATGCTGGGCATGCTGGTCCTCGCCTCGGCGGACCTGCACAGGCTGCTGGCGACGGCGGACCTCGCCGCCGCCATGAGCGTCGAAGGCCTGCTGGGCACGGACGCCGTGTTCGCCGAGGACCTCCACGCGCTGCGCCCGCACCCCGGGCAGGTCGCCTCCGCCACCGCCATCCGCTCCCTCCTCGACGGATCGCCGCTGATCGCGGAGCAGCTGACCTCCGAGACAGGCCGGCACCGCTTCACGCGGGTGCAGGACGCCTACTCGCTGCGGTGCGCGCCGCAGGTGCACGGTGCGGCCCGCGCGACGCTCGCGCACGCGGAATCGGTGGCCGCCATCGAACTCGGGGCCGCCATCGACAACCCGGTCGTCACACCCGACGGCCGGATCGAGTCGAACGGGAACTTCCACGGAGCTCCCGTCGGGTATGTGCTGGACTTCCTCGCCATCGCGGTGGCCGACGTCGCGTCGATGAGCGAGCGGCGCACCGACCGCTTCCTCGACAAGGCCCGAAGTCACGGCCTCAACGCCTTCCTCGCCGATGATCCGGGCGTCGATTCCGGCCACATGATCGCGCAGTACACGCAGGCGGGCATCGTGTCCGAGCTCAAGCGGCTCGCCAACCCGGCGTCCGTCGATTCCATCCCGTCCTCCGCCATGCAGGAGGACCACGTCTCCATGGGGTGGGCCGCCGGCCTGAAGCTGCGCAGGGCCCTCGACGGGCTCACGCGCGTGCTCGCCATCGAGATCCTCACCGCAGCGCGCGCACTCGACATGCGCGACGGCGGGGCCGACGGCTCGACGAACGGCGCCGTCGACGGTGCACCCCGTGCGGCGGACCCTGCCGTGGAGCGGGGCCTGCGCAGCTCAGCTCCCATCAGCGCGGTCCGTGCGCGGTTGCGGCAGGACGTCCAGGGGCCGGGCACGGACCGCTACCTCGCACCGGAAATCGAGGCCGCGCGCGTGCTCGTGGACGACGGATCGCTGCTCAGGGCGGCCGGGAAGGGCCTCCCAGCTGCCCTCCGGTAGGGCTTGTTAGGGTGGGCTGAGCCCCCTCGAGAAAGAAGCCCTGCTCCATGTCCTCCCCCGCCCCCGCCCCCGGGTCCGCCCGCAAGCCGCCGCGCCCGCAGGCCGTGCTCACGGTCGTGGAGACGTTCTGGCTGAGCCCGCACCTGGTACGGGTGGTCGCCGGCGGTCCGGGTTTCGCGGACCTCCAGGAGTGCGACGCGACGGACATGTACGCGAAGCTGCTGTTCGCCCGGCCCGACCTCGGGCTCGTTCCGCCCTACGACCTCGCGGCGCTCAAGCAGGAACTCCCCGCGGAGGACCGCCCCGTGAAGCGCACCTACACCATCCGCTGGCTCGATCGCGATGCACAGCGCCTCGCGATCGACTTCGTGGTGCACGGTGACGCCGGGATCGCCGGCCCGTGGGCGGCAGCCGCGAAGCCGGGGGATCCCCTGGTCCTCATGGGTCCCTCCGGCAAGTGGTCGCCGGATCCCCACGCCGCCTGGCACCTGTTCGTCGGCGACGACTCCGCCCTGCCCGCGATCGCCGCCGGCATCGAAGCCCTGCCGCCCACCGCCGTCGGACACGCGTACCTCGAGGTGGACAGTCCCGCGGAGATCATCTCCCTCGACGCCCCGGCGGGTCTCGATCTGCACTGGCTGCTGCGGAACGGCCTGCCCGCCGGCACGACGACGCTGCTGGCGGACGCGGTCTCCACCGGTCCGTGGCCCGAGGGCCGGGTCGACGCCTTCGTGCACGGCGAGCGGGGTGCCATGAAGGCACTGAGGGACGTGCTGTTCACGGAACGCGGCCTCCCGCGCAGCCAGGTCTCGCTCTCCGGTTACTGGGCGTACGGGCGCGAGGAGGACACCTTCCAGGCGGAGAAGCGTGAGCCGATCGGGCAGATCCTCGAGGACTGACAGGCCTGCAGGACGCCCCTACAGGCCTTCGGGTGAGGCACCGTCCGCCCGCGGGAGGCGGAGGGTGCCCCCCTCCCGGCGTCGTCCTGCCAGGCGGTCGACCAGCCCCATGGCCGGCTCGGCGACGCGGGCGAGCACAGGACCCAGCACGGCCATGAGCAGCACGTAGGTGGTGGCGAGCGCCGCGAGGTCGGCGACCACGGCCCCCGACGCGACCGCGAGACCCGCGATGACGATCGAGAACTCGCCACGGGCCACCAGCGCGGTCCCGGCACGTGCCCGGCCGAGCCGCCCGATGCCCTGCCGCCCGGCAGCCCACCAGCCGGTCGCGATCTTCGTCACCGCGGTGACGAGCGCGAGGAGCAGGGCGAAGCCGAGCACGGGCGGGATCGACATGGGATCGGTGTTGAGACCGAAGACCACGAAGAAGATCGCTGCGAACAGATCCCGCAGCGGCTCGAGGACCCGGGCGGCGTTCTCGGCCGTCGCTCCCGAGATGGCGATGCCGAGGAGAAACGCCCCGACGGCGGCGGAGACCTGAAGCGCGGACGCAAGCCCGGCGACGAGGAGCGCAGCGCCGATCAGCGTCAGGAGGAACACCTCGCGGTCGGAGCTGTCGACGACGGCCGACACGACGTTGCCCCAGCGGAGCGCGATCACGAGGACGAGTGTCACCACGAGCAGGGAGATGCCGACCGTACCGAGTCCACCGGCGAAGCTGAGGCCCGCCAGCACGGCTGTCAGCACGGGCAGGTAGACGGCCATCGCGAGGTCCTCGAACACGAGGATCGCGAGCACAGCGGGGGTCTCACGGTTGCCGAGCCTCCCGAGGTCGCTGATCACCTTCGCGGCGATGCCCGACGAGGAGATATAGGTCACGCCGCCCATCACCAGGGCGGCGACCGGTCCCCAGCCCAGGATCACCGCGACGAGGGCGCCGGGCGTGAAATTGAGCACGAAGTCGACGATCCCCGCGAGCCATGACTGGCGAAGGCCGGTCACGAGTTCCTTCGCGGTGTACTCGAGGCCGAGCATCAGCAGGAGCAGGACCACGCCGATCTCGCTGGCCACCTCGCTGAACTCGATCACGCCCTGGAGTTCGATGAAACCGCCCTGGCCGAAGAACAGCCCCCCGATCAGGTACAACGGAATCGGCGAGAGACCGATCCGCCCGGCGAGCCGCCCGAGGACACCGAGGAACAGGAGGATGGCGCCGAGTTCGATCAGGGTCAGGGCGGTTGTGTGCACGGGCGGCTCAGCCGTTGCGCAGGATGTCCGCTGCGGCGTCGAGGCCCTCGGACGTGCCCACCACCACCAGCAGGTCGCCGGAGGCGAGGGTGAAGTCGGGCGTCGGCGACGCCTGGACCTGGCCCGCGCGCAGGACGGCCACGAGGGACGCTCCGGAGCGCGAGCGCATCCGCGTGTCGGCGAGCCGGTGCCCGTCGAAGGGGGAACCCCGCTCGATCATGAACTGGCGGGTGGAGACCCCCGGCAGGTCCCGGTGTTCCTCCGTGAGCTGGGCGACGAGCTGCCGGGAGCCGAGGAGGTTGCCGATGGTGGCTGCCTCGTCCGGCGTCAGCGGGATCGAGGCGACACAGGCATCGGGGTCGCCGGCCTTCGAGATGATGAGGTCCAGATCACCGTCGCGCTGCGCGACGATTCCCACCCTTCGACCGGAGCCCGTGACGATCTCGCGCCGCACTCCGATGCCGGGAAGGCGTGTTTCGATGACGTTCATGCGCTCATCCTAGACCTGCGCACCCCCGTCTCCCGACGCGGGCGGCCTGGTCGGGCGTCCGTTCGCCGAGGGCGTCGCCGGGGCGCGCCGGGGTGCTCCCCGCCGCCTCGTCACGACGCCCGGAGAGCCTGCGCCGCGGCCTGGATCCGGACGGAGTCTGCGCCGAGATCCTCGGGGTCCGCACCCGTGAGCAGGACGGTCGCGAGTTCGGCCATGCCCGATGACGTCTGGAACCCGTACCCGCCCTGCCCCGCGAGCCAGAAGAACCCCGGGTGGCCGGCGTCGAATCCCACGACGGGCAGGCCGGAGGCACGTTCCGTGCGCAGACCGGTCCAGGCGCGCGTGATGCCGGTGACGCCGAGATCCGCCACGGTCGCCAGGTGCTCGATCAGTCGCTCGACGTCTCCCGGATGCGGCTGGGCATCGCCCGGCTCGGCGCGCTCCACCTCGCAGGGCGAGATGAGGACACCCTCCCGATCCGGCCGGTAGTAGAAGGAGTCGTCGGCAGCGGCCACCATGGGCGTCCCGACGGGCGGCGCGTGGGTGGCGCTCACGATCGCCGCCGTCCGCCGGAACGGCACGAGCCCCTGGGGTGCGACGCCGCACAGATCGGCGACCCCGTCGGCCCAGGCACCGGCGGCGTTCACGACGACCTCCGCCGTGATGAGGCGGTAGCCGGCGCGGACACTCCAGCCCGCGCCGTCGTACCGCGCTGACGTCACGGGTGCAGCCGTCAGGATGATGACGCCGTCGTCGCTCGCGCGGCGGCGGTGGTAGTCCAAAAGCAGGTCGGTGTCCGTCCCGACACACTCCGTGTCGATGGCCGCGGCGTCGAACGCCTCGGGGCGGAGCTGCGGACACAGTGCGAGGGCCTCCGCAGGGCTGATGCGGCGCATGGACGCACTGGCCTTCGCGTCGACGTCGGCGTCCGAACCGATCAGCAGGAAGGATCTCGGGACGGTGAGCGGCAGGCCGGTGGAGGACTGGACGCCGTCGAGCAGGGCGAGCGTGCGGCGGGTGAGATCAAGCACGGGCTCGGGCCCGTAGCTGGGGATGAGCTGGCGGGCGGAGCGCGACGACGTGTGGTAGCCGAGCGAGCCCTCGGACTCGACGAGGACCACGTTGGAGAACGGCGCGAGCGCCGATGCGAGGGAGAGGCCGGCGATCCCGCCCCCGATAATCAGGACGTCGCACTCGAGGGAGCTCATGCCGTCATCCTAGGTGCACGGTCCCCCAGCCGCGGCCCGCGCCGGAGCCTGTGGAGGAGGACTAGGCGCGACCCACGTGGGCACCGGGAGCACCGGCGTCCGCCGAGTCGTCCGCTGCGCCCGCTGTGTCCGCCGTGTGTTTCGCGGCGTCCGCCGTCTCGTCCGCTGCGGCCGCGACGTCGGATCGTGCCGCGATGAACGCCTGGACGCACGCCTCGATGTCCTCGTCCGTGTGGGCCGCGGAGAGCTGCACCCGGATGCGCGCGGCACCCTTCGGCACCACGGGGTAGCTGAACGCCGTGACGAAGACACCGTGCGTGAGCATGGCATCGGCGGTGCGCGCGGCGAGCACCGCGTCACCGAACATCACCGGGATGATCGCGTGTTCGCCGTCGAGCAGCTCGAAGCCCTCCTCGCTCATCCGGCGCCGGAAGAGTGCCGCATTCGCGGTGAGGGTCTCGCGGAGCTCCCCGCTGTTCTGCACGAGATCCAGTGCGGTGAGAGTCGCGGCGACGATGGACGGCGCGAGTGAGTTGGAGAAGAGATACGGGCGGGCGCGCTGGCGCAGGAGGGCGACGATCTCGGCGCGGGCCGCGACGTACCCGCCGGACGCGCCTCCGAGCGCCTTGCCGAAGGTGCCGGTGAAGATGTCGACGCGGTGCGCCACACCGGCGTGCTCGGGGGTTCCTGCGCCCGTCGGGCCCATGAAGCCGACGGCATGGGAGTCGTCCACCATGACCATCGCGTCGTAGCGCTCGGCGAGGTCGCAGATCGCCTCGAGCGGTGCGAGGTAGCCGTCCATGGAGAAGACCCCGTCCGTGACGATCAGGCGGCGTCGGGCACCGGCAGCCTCCTGGAGCTTCGTCTCGAGATCGGCCAGATCGCGATTCGCGTAGCGGAAGCGCTGGGCCTTGGAGAGCCGGATGCCGTCGATGATCGACGCGTGGTTGAGGGAATCGGAGATCACGGCGTCCTCCGCGCCGAGCAGGGACTCGAAGACCCCGCCGTTCGCGTCGAAGCAGGAGGAGAACAGGATGGTGTCCTCGGTGCCGAGGAACTGCGAGACCCGGGCCTCGAGCTCCAGGTGGAGGTCCTGGGTGCCGCAGATGAAGCGGACGGACGCCATGCCGAAGCCACGCTCGTCGAGCGCGGTCTTCGCGGAGGCGATGATGTCCGGGTGGTCGGCGAGGCCCAGGTAGTTGTTCGCGCAGAAATTGAGCACCCTCGCATCCGCGGCGTCGAGCGCCCCGGCCGTGATGGAGCTGGATTGCGGGGAGGAGATCCGGCGCTCGTGCTTGAAGAGGCCTGCGTGGCGAATCTCGTCGAGCTCTCCGGCGAGCTGGTCGCGGACTGCTGAGTACATGGTGTTCCTGCCTCCCTAGAAGGTGGTCCAGTCGAGGACCACTTTGCCGCTCGCGCCGTCGCGCGCTGTTCTGAAACCCTGCTGCCATTCGCCGGCGGGCAGGCAATCGGTGACCACCGAGGAGACGGCCTCGCGCAGCGTCGCGTTGGACTGCAGCATGGCGCTCATCGCATACCAGGTCTCGAACATCTCGCGGCCGTAGATGCCCTTGAGGGTGAGCATGTGCGTGACCACCTTGCCCCAGTCGATCGAGATGGGGCCGGACGGCAGACCCAGCATCGCTATCCGGCCGCCGTGGTTCATGTTGTCGATCATCTCGGGCAGGGCGGTGGCGTACCCGGACATCTCCATCCCGATGTCGAAGCCCTCCTTCATGCCGAGTTCGCGCTGGGCATCTGCGACGCGCGTGCGGCTGACGTCGATGGCGAGGTCAGCGCCGACGCCGCGCGCGAGCTCCAGTCGCGGGGCGGAGACATCGGTGATCGCGATCTTCCGCGCCCCGGCGTGGCGGGCGACCGCGACCGCCATGAGGCCGATCGGTCCGGCGCCGGTGATGAGGACGTCCTCGCCGACGAGCGGGAAGCTCAGCGCGGTGTGCACGGCGTTGCCGAAGGGGTCGAAGACGGCGCCGAGTTCGGGGGTGATGGTCGCGTCGTGCACCCAGACGTTGGTCTCGGGGACGACGACGAACTCGGCGAACGCGCCGTCGCGCTGCACGCCGACGCTCGAGGTGCGGATGCACATCTGGCGGCGACCTGCGCGGCAGTTGCGGCAGATACCGCAGACGATATGGCCCTCGCCGGAGACACGGTCTCCGATGCGGACGTCGCGGATGCCCTCGCCGAGCGCGACGACCTCGCCGTAGAACTCGTGGCCGGGGATGAGCGGCGCCGAGATCATGCCCTGCGCCCAGGCGTCCCAGCTCTCGATGTGGAGGTCCGTCCCGCAGATGCCGGTCGTGATGACGCGGATCTTGACCTCGCCGAACCCTGCTTCGGGTTCGGGACGGTCGACGAGCTCGAAGCCGGGGGCTCCGGTTGTGTACAGCGCCTTCACTGGACAGTCCTTCCATGCCGCTGAGGTCCCCGGCGGGGTGGGCCGGGTGTTCCGAGCGGGACGAGTGCTGGGCGGGATCTGCCCGCAACAACACTATCAGCGCCGTGCGGACGCAGAGCCGCGGCGGGCTGCCAGGGCCGGTGGACCGCCCCTGCGGCTCTGACCCGCCGAGCCGGGCTGCCAGGGCCGGTGGACCGCCCCCGCGGCTCTGACCCGCCGAGCCGGGCTGCCGGGGCCGGGGTCAGTCGCGGAGGACTTCCGCCAGGATCCCGCGCCCGAGCTCGAGCATCGCCGGTGCATCGTCCGACGACGCCGCCAGCGCACTGCCCATGCTCACGGCCCAGCCTCGGGCACGGTCCCAGGTCGCCGCGTCCGTCGGCCGATGGCGCTCCACCTCTGCCCGGAAGGCCGACCGGCCGGATGCGTCGAAGTGCAGCCACGCCGCCGCGAGGTCGGTTGCAGGGTCACCGGCGCACAGGTCGCCGAAGTCGACGACGCCGGCCAAGCCTCCGTCCGGGCCCAGCACGGTGTTCGCCGCATGCAGATCGCCGTGCAGCCACAGGGGCGGGTCCGCGAATGCCGGAGCTGCAACCGAATGCTCCCACACCTCGAGCAGGCGCGGCGAGGCCGGCGTGCCCAGTACCGCGAGCCGCGCACGCACGACGTCGTCGCGTGCCTCGAGCGGGCCACCGCGGCCAACGGGACTGACCGGGGCGTCGGCCGGGGCAGGGCGATGGAACTCTGCGAGGAACCGTGCGAGCGGGACGGCTGCGGATGCGCGATCCCGCCGGGGTACGGAGACTCCGCTGATGCCGTCGATCCACCGGCTCACGGACCAATGCCACGGATAGGTCGAACCCGGCTGGCCGATCCGAACCGGTGCCGACGTCGGTACGGACAGGTCAGCTGCAAGACCGGGCAGCCACTGCTGCTCGGCGACCATCAGGGGCTCGGCGATTTTGCGCCTGGGCAGGCGCACCACGAGGTCCTTTCCCAACCGGAAGAGCGTGTTGTCCCATCCACCGCCCGCGAGACGCACGGGCAGGTGCGCCAGGTCCGGCGCCTGCGCGCGCAGCAGCGCGACGACCAGCCCCGGCTCGACCGTGACCTCCGCCTCGGGCATCACCGCCATCAAAACCTCCTGGAGCCAAAGCCGCGGCAACGCGTCAGACCCGGTGTACCTTCACACCGGGTCTGACGCGCCGAGCCGGGCGGACAGCGCGGGCCCGGCGGCCCGAGCCGCACCTGAGCCGAAAGCTAGCCCTCGACGCCGAGGCGCTCCAGGATGAGTTCGCGCACGCGTCCGGCGTCGGCCTGCCCGCGGGTGGCCTTCATGACACCGCCCACGATCGCGCCGACGGCCTGCACCTTGCCGCCCCGGATCTTGTCCGCGACGTCGGGCTGGGCCGCAAGGGCGCCGTCGATCGCCTCGAGCAGCGGTCCGTCGTCGGAGACCACGGCCAGGCCGCGCTTCTCGACCACCTCGGCGGGCGTACCCTCCCCGGCGAGGACGCCGTCGAGCACGTCGCGGGAGAGCTTGTCGTTGATCTTCCCCGACTCGATGAGCGCGTTGAGTTCGACGATCAGTTCGGGGCTGACACCCAGCTCGGCGGGCTCGACGTCGGCCAGCTTGGCGCGGCGGGAGATCTCGCCCATCCACCACTTGCGGGCGACGGCGGCGCTGACGCCGGCAGCGATGGTGTCCTCGATCGAGGACATGACGCCCGCGTTGACGACGTCGCGGAACTCGGCGTCGGAGTAGCCCCAGTCGGCCTGCAGGCGCTTGCGTCGCTCGGCGGGCGGCTCGGGGAGTTCGGCGCGGAGCTTCTCGATCCACGCCTCGTTCGTGACGACGGGCACGAGGTCCGGCTCGGGGAAGTAGCGGTAGTCGTCGGCGTCGGACTTGGGGCGTCCCGACGTCGTGGACCGGGTGTCCTCGTGCCAGTGCCGCGTCTCCTGGAGGATCGGCGTCCCGGTGTCGAGGACGGCGGCGTGGCGCTGGATCTCGTACCGGACGGCGTGCTCGACGGCACGCAGCGAGTTCACGTTCTTCGTCTCGGTACGGGTGCCGAACGTCTCACGTCCATGCGGGCGGAGGGAGACGTTCGCATCGCAGCGCACGTTGCCGCGTTCCATGCGGGCATCGGAGACACCGAGGTTCTTGACGATCTCGCGGATCGCCGCGACGTAGGCCTTCGCGAGTTCCGGGGCGCGCGACCCGGCCCCCTCGATCGGCTTGGTGACGATCTCGATCAGCGGCACGCCCGCGCGGTTGTAGTCCACGAGGGAGAACTCGGCACCCTGGATGCGGCCCGTGGATCCGCCCATGTGGGTCAGCTTGCCGGCGTCCTCCTCCATGTGGGCGCGCTCGATCTCCACCCTGAACACCGTGCCGTCGGTGAGCTCGATGTCGAGGAACCCGTCGTGGGCGATCGGGTCCTCGAACTGGGAGGTCTGGAAGTTCTTCGGGGTGTCCGGGTAGAAGTAGTTCTTCCGGGCGAAGTAGCACTTCTCGGCGATGCTGCAGTTCAGCGCGAGCCCGATCTTGATGGCGGATTCCACGGCCACCCCGTTGACCACGGGCAGGACGCCGGGCAGGCCGAGGTCCACCGGAGTCACGTTGGTGTTGGGGACGTCGCCGAAGGCGTTCGGCGCGGAGGAGAACATCTTGGTCTTCGTGTTGAGCTCCACGTGGACCTCGAACCCGAGCACCGGGTCGTACTTCTCCATGGCCTCGTCGAAGGAGAGGACCTCATCGGTACCAGCAGTCATTACTTTCCACCTGCAATCCCTGGAATGGCCGGAGCCTTGGCCAGCAGCGGCCCGCCCCAGCTCTCTTCGAGCAATGATTCGAGCACGGCGCCCACGCGGTAGAGCCGAGCGTCCTGCCGCGCCGGCGCGAGGAGCTGGATGCCCACGGGGAGCCCGTCCTCGTCCGCGAGTCCACCGGGCAGTGACAGCCCGGGGACGCCGGCCATGTTCGCAGGGATGGTGGCGACGTCGTTCAGGTACATGGCCAGCGGATCGTCGAGCTTCTCCCCCAGCTTGAACGCCGTGGTCGGCGCCGTCGGCGAGATGAGCACGTCGGCCTGCTCGAACGCGGCGGCGAAGTCCCGCTGGATGAGCGTGCGGACCTTCTGCGCCGACCCGTAGTAGGCGTCGTAGTAGCCGGCGCTCAGCGCGTAGGTGCCGAGGATGATGCGCCGCTTCACCTCGTCGCCGAAGCCGGCAGCGCGGGTGGCGCCCATGACGCGCTCGATGGTCGGGGCGCCGTCGGGCACCACGCGCAGGCCGAAGCGGACGCCGTCGTACTTGGCCAGGTTGCTGGAGGCCTCGGACGGCATGATGAGGTAGTACGCCTCGAGTGCGTAGCGGAAGTTGGGGCAGGAGACCTCGACGATCTCGGCACCGGCGGAGCGCAGCAGGTCGAGCGACTCGTGGAAGCGCGTGAGGACGCCGGCCTGGTAGCCCTCGCCCTGCAGTTCCTTGATGACGCCGATGCGCATGCCCTCGACCTGGCCCAGGCGGGCGGCCTCGACGAGCGCGCCGACGGGATCGGTGAGCGACGTCGAATCGTGGGGATCGTGTCCGCCGATGACCTCGTGCAGCAGGGCACTGTCGAGGACGGTGCGGGACACGGGACCGATCTGGTCGAGCGACGATGCCATGGCGATGGCCCCGTAGCGGGAGACGCCGCCGTAGGTGGGCTTCACGCCGACGGTCCCGGTGACGGCGCCGGGCTGGCGGATCGAGCCACCGGTGTCGGTGCCGAGGGCCAGGGGCGCCTCGAAGGCGGCGACGGCGGCGGCGGAGCCACCACCGGATCCACCGGGGATGCGGTCCAGGTCCCACGGGTTGCGGGTGGGCCCGTACGCGGAGTGCTCGGTCGAGGAGCCCATGGCGAACTCGTCGAGGTTCGTCTTGCCGAGGATGGGCATCTTCGCAGCTCGGAGCTTCTTCACCACGGTCGCGTCGTAGGGGCTCTGCCACCCCTCGAGGATCTTCGAGCCGGCCGTGGTGGGCTGACCTCGCGTCACGATGAGGTCCTTCACCGCGATCGGGACGCCGGCCAGCGGGTGCAGGGCATCGCCGTCGGCCCGGGCCTTGTCCACCTCGGCCGCGACGAGGAGCGCCTCCTCCGTGTTGACGTGGAGAAAGGCGTTGATGGCGCCGTCGACGGCGTCGATGCGGTCGAGGTAGGCCTGCGTCGCCTCGACGGCGGAGACCTCCTTCGCGGCGAGCTTCTGCGCGAGGGCGTCGGCGGAGAGGTGGATCAGATCTGCCATGGGTTACTCCCCGTCCAGGATCGCGGGGACCTTGAAGCGTCCGTCGGCGTTGTCGGGTGCGCCGAGCAGCGCCTCCTCGTTGCTGAGGGTGTCCCCCACGACATCCTCACGGAACACGTTGCTCAGCGGGATCGGGTGGCTGGTCGCGGGGACGTCGTCGCCCGCCACCTCGCTCACGGTCTTGATGGAGTCGACGATCACGGCGAGTTCCCCGGCCATGCGGTCGAGCTCCTCGTCGGTCATGTCGATGTGGGCGAGCTTCGCGAGGTGCGCGACGTCGTCCCGGTTGATCTCAGCCATGGATCTCCCCTGGAAGTCGGAGGTGGGTTTCTGCGTCCAGTCTAGTGCTGTCGCGCGGCGCGCCCGGCACCCCACGGACGGGTGGAGAAGAGACGCGGGGCCGGGCGGCACAACGGACGACGGCGGGTCGTGGAGCGTTACAGGGGCAGCCGGAAGACCCACAGGAGGATGTCCTCGTTGGGGACCTCCCAGTCCCGCTCGGGGACGCGGATGAAGCCCATGGACTCGTAGAGGCGGTGGGCGCGGACCATGTCGGAGCCGCTGGTCAGGCTGACGGCCTCGATCCCCGGCAGCGTGCGGGCATGCTCGACGATCCGTTCGACCATCGTGCGGCCGACGCCGGCACGCTGGATGGCAGGGTCCACGGCGAGCATCCGGAACTCCAGTTCACCCTCGACGGCGATGTCCGTGTACCGCTGGCCGGCGAAGGTCAGGGCCACGGACCCGACGACGGCGCCGCCGCGCTCGGCCACCCACACCTCGGCGTGCTGGGCACGGTGCTCGATGTCGGAGAGCACCGCGACGTAGGGATGGGCCTCGTCCGCGAAGTAGCCGGCCTCGAGGTAGGCGTCGCGGGTGATACGACGGACGTCGTCGTAGTCCTCCGTGCGGACGGGGCGGATGGTGAGGCGGGCGTCGGAGACGGCGTTGCCGGATGGTGCTGTGATCACCGGTTCATTTTGTCACGCGGGCCGGGTCGACGGCGTCCCGGTCAGGACCCTGCTTCGATGCACCCGCCCTGCACCCGCAACGATTCCGGAGGGCTCCGATGCCCGCGGTTCACCGACTCGTCGATCACCCGATGCCTCCCGGCCGTCCGATGATCAATACAGCGTGGAACGGTGAGGGGGTGAGGATCGCAATCGTCGCCGAGACGTTCCTGCCCACCGTGAACGGGGTCACCCATTCGATTCAGAGGATGCTCGACCATTTCACCGACCGCGGGGACGACGTGCTGGTGATTGCGCCGTCCAGCCCGCACACGGAGGAGTCCGGACTGGATCACGCCATTCGCGTGGAACGGCTGACATCGGTTCCCCTGGCCGGCTACAGCAGCGTTCGGTTGGCCGTCGGTGGGGTCGCCAGGGTGCGACGCATCCTCGCCGACTTCGCACCCGACATCGTCCACCTCGCCTCCCCGTTCGAACTCGGCTGGCGCGCATCGCGCGCGGCCGCCGACCTCGGCCTTCCCGTCGTGGCGGTCTACCAGACCGACGTCCCGGGATACCTGGCACGGTACGGGCTGCCCCTGCTGGAGGGCTGGGCCTGGCAGCGGGTCGAGCACATCCACTGCAGCGCGGACCGCACCCTCGCACCCTCGACATCGGCCGTCCGTCAACTGGAGGCGCGCGGCATCCCCAACATCAGGCTGTGGCGACGCGGAGTGGACACCTCCCGGTTCCATCCCGGCAGGCGGAGTCGCGCCTTCCGGGCCGGGATCGCCCCCGATGGTGTGCAGCTGCTCGGCTACGTCGGCCGCCTGGCTACCGAGAAACAGGTCCATGACCTGCGGGTTCTCGACGGCATCGACAACACCCGCCTGGTCATCATCGGTGATGGGCCGCTTCGGCCGGCGCTCGAGTCCGCCCTGCCCGGCGCCCACTTCACCGGCTTCCTCGGCGGGGAGGACTTGGCTGTCGCCGTCGCCAGCCTGGACCTCTTCATCCATCCAGGTGAGCTCGAGACCTTCTGCCAGACCATCCAGGAGGCCATGGCATCGGGGGTTCCGGTCGTGGCCACGGGGCGGGGTGGCCCGCTCGACCTCGTGGATTCATCGAGGACAGGGTGGCTGTACCGACCGGGAGACCTGGCGCAGCTGCGCAGCCGTGTCGTCGACCTCGTGGGTGACGACGCCAAGCGTGCCGCCTTCGCGCAGGCTGCCTTCGCCAGCGTGCAGGGACGGACAGGGCCCGTGCTCTGCGAGTCACTGATCCAGCACTACGAAGAAACGATGTCCGACCACGCCCTGCTTCGCCTGCGATCACGGGAGACACCATGAAGATGTCTGTTATCGGTTGCGGCTACCTCGGGGCCGTGGACGCGGCCGCGCTGTCCTCGCTGGGGCATGTGGTCACCGCGGTCGACACGGACCAGGACAAGGTCCACCAGCTGTCCGGCGGCAGGGTGCCCTTCTTCGAGCCGGGTCTTGCGGCGCTGCTCGCAGCCGGCCGGCACTCCGGCCGACGAGCGGCGGGCACCGCGAGCGCCGCTGCGGCGGTCTGATGCGGACATGACCCTCCCGGCGGGCCGCTACGTGGCACTCGGAGATTCCTTCACCGAAGGCGTGGGGGATCCTCACAAGCACCTTCCGAATGGTGTGCGCGGCTGGGCCGACCGCGTCGCGGACACGCTGGCGAAGGACCGCTCCGGGTGGGAGTACGCGAATCTGGCGATTCGCAGCAAACGCCTGAGGCAGATCGCGGCCGAACAACTGGAGCCGGCCCTGGCCATGAAGCCCACCCTGGTCACCCTCTATGCCGGCGGCAACGACGTCCTCGACGCCAGGACGAACATCACGGAGGTGCTCCGGCAGTACGAGGAGATGGTCGCTGCGCTCTCGTCCACGGGCGCCACCCTCCTCCTCTTCACGGGGTACGACATCGAGGTCACCCCGGCGCTGCGGGTCTTCCGGAGACGGAACCATGTCTACAACGAGGGCGTCCGCGGCATCGCCGCCCGGTACGACGCCGTCCTGGTGGACTATTGGCGCTTCGAGGCGTATCGCGACGCGCGGCTGTGGGCGCCGGACCGTCTGCACATGTCCAAGGCCGGACACAAGTACCTGGCGTCCCGGGTCCTCGGCATCCTCGGGGTCGAGCACTCCATGAAGCTGCTGGACCGGCAGCCTCCTCCGCCGCGGTCCCTCCTGCAGTGGGAACGCGCGCAGCGCCGCTGGGTCAACGACTGGATCGTCCCCCTGGTGCACAGGAAGATCCGTGGTGTGACGCTCGGCGACGATCTTCAGCCCCGCTGGCCCGTGCCGGTCGCCGTACCCCCTCGAGGCGGCCTCCGTCGCCTGGCGAAGTCCGGGTACAGCAGCGACGAGGGGGCGGGTCCCACCACCTGACCTGCGCCGCGGGAACCAGGGCATTCGCCGCAGGCCGGCCGCGGCACTCGGGACGGAACCACAGGGCTGGAGCGGAACCCGGTGCCGTTCGCCACGCGCCTGATCGCGCGGGTGCAGTGCTCCCCACCACGCCATGGCCGCCGCCGATCGGCAGCCGGCAACCCGGCACCCCTCAGGACGCCTCGATCACACGTCGGTAGCCGGTCCCGTCCGGGTACCGCTCCACGAGGCCGGAGTCCACGAGTGCGCGGCGCAGGGTGGGGACGTCACGGGTGACGGTCCCGAGGAGGCGATTGACCTCGGGCTCGCTGATCTCCTCCCCGGCGGGCAGCAGCCGGTCGGCGAGGTGCGCGAGCAGATCGGCCCGGTCCTGGCCCGCGCGCGGCAGGCCGTCGATCCTCCCGTCCCGGAAGAACCGGTCCACGCCCTTCGGTGTCCCGGGGGCCGCGGCCGCGAGGACGGCGGTGAACAGGCGCCCGTCGACCTCGCCGTCCGCCGTGAGGAGACCCGCATCGGTGAGACGCTGCACCTCCTTCGGTGTCGCGTCGAGTGGCTGCCCGAGGACGGCCCGAGCGTACAGCTCGCGGGACCGTTCACCGGCGAGCGTCGAGAAGATCTTCTGCCACGACGGCGCGGTCATGACGGCCCGTCGATGGAGCGGGCGGAGGTACTTGTGACGGCGGCGACCAGCTCGGCGGGCCCGGCCACCGTGACGGCAGCGAGGCGTTCGGCTTCGCCCGGACCGCCGTCGAGCATGGGCGTGAGATCCGGGCGACGAACGGCCACCCCGGCTTCCTCGGCGATCAGTGCTCCGGCCGCTAGGTCGTGCTCGTTCAGGCCGCGTTCCACGAAGGCGTCGAGCGTGCCGTCCGCCACGAGGCAGAGGTCCAGCGCGGCTGATCCGAGCCGGCGCAGGTCGCCGAACCCGGAGAGGAGGCCTCCGAGCTCGCCCACCTGCTCCGAGCGCGTCGCGGGGTCGTAGGAGAAGCCGGTGGCGAGCAAGCGGCCACGGTCCGCGTCAGGGCCGGAGAGGCGCCGCACCGAACCGTCGTCGCTCAGCCAGGCGCCGCCGCCGCGCGACGCCCAGTACACCCGGCGGAGGGCAGGGGCGTGCACGACGCCGGCGAGCCAGGTACCGGCGGCGTCGGCCACGGCCACCGAGGTGGCGTAGTAGAGGATCCCGCGGATGAAGTTGGTGGTGCCGTCGAGCGGATCGATGGACCAGCGGACCCGGTCGGCGCCCGTGGACGGCCCCGCCGGAACCGTGGTGCCCAGTTCCTCGCCCGTGATGACGTCGTGTGGCCGTGAATCGGCGATGACCCCACGGACGGCTCGCTCAGCCGCGAGGTCGAACGCCGTCACCCAGTCGCTGTCCGAGCTCTTGCTGCTCGCATCGACGGCCGCAGAGCCGCGGTGCCCGAGAACCGCGGCTCCCGCAGCGGCAGCCTGCCGGGCGAGGTGCAGGAGGGACTGGATGGAGCCCGGCTCGAGCAGCGGCTCCGCCGGCCGCGTCGTCACGTCGTCACCATCGTCACGTCGTCACCGTGGTCGCGGTATCTGGGGCTGTGCCTGTGCCGGTACCTGTGCCTGTATCTGTGCTTGTACCGGTATCTGCGCCTGTGACGCCGGCCGGGCCCAGCTCAAGCAGCTGGACGAAGCCGTCCTCGTCCAGCACTGTCACGCCGAGCGTCTCCGCCTTCTCCAGCTTGGTGCCCGCGTTCTCGCCGGCCACCACATAACTGGTGTTCTTGGAGACCGAGCCGGCAGCCTTGCCGCCTCGCGTGATGATGGCTTCCTTGGCTTCGTCGCGGTTGTACCGCTCGAGCGATCCGGTGACGACGACGGTGAGGCCCTCGAGCGTCCGGGGCGTGTTCGCGTCGATCTCGTCCTCCATGCGCACACCCGCCGCGGCCCACCGCTCCACGATCTCGCGGTGCCACTCCTCGGCGAACCACTCGGTGAGGGCTGCTGCGATCGTGGGGCCCACGCCGTCGACGTTCGCGAGTTCCTCCTCGCTCGCGGCACGGATCCGGTCCATGGACCCGAAGGCCGTGGCGAGGGCGCGGGACGCCGTCGGGCCGACATGCCGGATGGACAGCGCGACGAGGACGCGCCAGAGCGGTTGGTTCTTGGCCTTCTCGAGCTCGGTGAAGAGCTTGCGGGTGGTGGCGCTCGGCTCGGACGCTTTCTTCGCCGTGCCCTTCGAGTAGAAGTACGGGACGAGTTCGCGGTCCGTCACCACGCCCTTGACCTTCTTGTCACGCTCGATCCGCACGTCGGCGAGCTTCTCGGGCGTGAGGTCGAAGATGTCGGCTTCGGTGGTGATCGGCGGCAGCTCGGGCTCGGCGGGCTGCGTCAGCGCGATGGCTGCCTCCCAGCCGAGGGCCTCGATGTCGAAGGCCCCGCGACCCGCGAGGTGGAAGACGCGCTCACGCAGCTGCGACGGGCAGGAGCGGGCGTTGGGGCAGCGGATGTCGACGTCGCCCTCCTTGGCCGGCTGGAGGGGGGTTCCGCAGGACGGGCACTCCGTGGGCATGACGAACGCCCGCACAGAGACGGGATCCCGCAGGGCCATCACCGGGCCCACGATCTCCGGAATGACGTCGCCGGCCTTCCGCAGCACCACGATGTCACCGATCATGACGCCCTTGGCCTTCACGACCTCCTGGTTGTGCAGGGTGGCCATGCCGACGGTGGACCCCGCGACCTTGACGGGCTCCATGAGGCCGAACGGTGTCACGCGACCGGTGCGGCCGACGTTGACGAGGATGTCCAGCAGCCTGGTGTTCACCTCCTCCGGCGGGTACTTGTACGCCACCGACCAGCGGGGTACCCGGGAGGTGTGGCCGAGGGCGCGCTGGAGCGCGAAACTGTCCACCTTCACCACGATGCCGTCGATCTCGTGCAGGAGGTCGTGGCGATGGTCGCCGTAGTGCTCGATGAACGCGACGACCTCGTCCTGGTCCTTCAGCACCCTGTAGTACGGCGACGTCGGCAGCCCCCATTCCTTCAGGAGCTCGTAGGTCCCGGACTGGGTCTCGGCGGACAGACCCGTTCTGGCACCGATGCCGTGCACGTACATGTCCAGTGGACGTTCGGCCGTCATGGCCGGATCCTTCTGCCGGAGCGAACCGGCCGCTGCGTTGCGCGGATTGGCGAAGGGAGCCTTGCCCGCTGCCACCATGCGCTCGTTGAGCTGGCCGAACTCCTTCGTCGGGAAGAACACCTCGCCGCGGATCTCCACCTCCTCGGGGTGGTCGCTACCGGCAAGGTGCTTCGGGACCGATGAGATGGTGAGGACGTTGTGCGTGATGTCCTCGCCGGTGACGCCGTCGCCGCGGGTCGCGGCGCGGACGAGCTCGCCGTTGCGGTAGAGGAGGTTGACCGCGAGGCCGTCGATCTTCAGTTCGGTGAGCCACTCGATGGCCGCACCGGGGTTGCGCTGCTCCACGCCGGCCGCGGCGCGGTCCAGCCAGACCTTCAGCTCGTCGAGGGAGAAGACGTCCTCGAGACTGTACATGCGGGCGAGGTGGTCCACGGGCGTGAACGCGGAGGAGACCTCGCCGCCCACCTCCTGGGTCGGCGAGTCGTTGGACACGAGCTCCGGGTGGAGAGCCTCGAGTTCCTCCAGTCGCCGGAACAGGGCGTCGAACTCGGCGTCGGAGACCGTGGGGGCCGCGTCCTGGTAATAGGCGATGCGGTGCGCACGGATCGCCTCGGCGAGCTGCGCGTACTCCTCGCGGAGCTGGTCGCTGGGAGGTGCGGGCTGCTCTGCGGTGGGGGTCTCTCCCGGCGCGCTGTCAGGTTCTGGGGTCACTTTCCCATCTTGCCCTACCCTCCTGTGCCGGGCTACCGGCCGGCCCTCAGCCTCTCTCGAGGGATGGAGTGCCGAGGAGATGCCAGATCTGGAAGGATCCGACGGACGCCGACGGGCCAGCCGGGTCGATCAGCATCCCACCCAGCCGCTGATCGAACACCAGCTGCGCCACCCGACCAGGCGTGAACGCTCGTACCGCTGCGGCAGGATCATGGGCCGCGACCTCGGCCGCAGAGGTGAAGACGGCCAGCTGCGTCACGGTCGAACCGGCTCCGCCCCCGCTCACGGTGATCGGCTGCTTCCTCCCATCACGCTCGACCTCGCCGAGGAACACGCGTGAGTCACCCAGCATCGCCGTGAACAGCTCCTGCTGCGATCCCTGGCGCAGGATCGCCTCCCGGAGGGCATGATTGGGCGGACCCTGCAGGGCGAACTCGAGATCGGGGCGCGCCAGCGCACAGGTAGGACCCGCCGGATTCACATAGACCCAGTCCGCTCCCGTGTCCTTCAGCGCGGTCTGCAACGCCGAGGCACCCGGCATCGCCAGGGACTGCGGCTCCCCCGCGGCGTCCGGCTGACCGGCGACGAATCGTGCGAGGTCCGCCTGAGCCGTGAACACACCCAGCGCCGTCAGGCCGTTCGCTCCGACGAATCCACGCAGGACGGGCGAGGCCGCGTCGGATCCGGTCACGTCGAGCAGCAGCTCGCCCGTCAGGCAGGCACGGAGCACCTCGATCATGGTCCGCTGGTCGGGTCGCTCCGCGAACTGCGCGACGGCGTGGGCCACCCGATCGTTCCCCACCTCGCCCTCGGTGCGCGGCCTTGTCCAGAAACGACCGGTCTTCGCGCTCTCCACCACCTCCGCCAGCGGCCCCGGCACGGACCTGAACACCACGTGGACGGCGCCGTCGTCCGCCGTGAAGTGGTCCAGCGCGCGGTCCACGGCGTACAGCACCTCCGGGACGGAACCCCGTCCGTCCGGAGCGGGGGCCTGGCGCACGACGGCCTCGACGCGAGCGGACTCGCCGAGTGTGACGGCCCACAGCCCGGTGCCGTCCACGAAGTGCAGCGGCAGTCCACACTGCTCGAGGAAGGTGGTCACGGGCGTGTGCGCTGCGGCGTCGAACCACTGTTCGGCAGAGTCAGCGCCGTCGGGTTCCATGAGTCGGGGCACTGCGACACTCACACGCACGACACCATCTCCTTGGCTGCCGGCGCGGGCTCCTTGGCTGCCGGCGTGGGCGTGCACCGGGGACGGGCATCGAGTGTCCGGACGCCGACTGTCGCTCTCGGGCGCGTGGTCGGGGTCGTTGCGGAATCGACGCTCATGCTCCTACCGCCACGTCAGCTTCCGCCGTCGGCTGCGAAAAGCCCGGCGCGAGGCACCGCAGCCCGGTCGGCATGCCGGTCGGCAGCTCTGTCGGCATCCTGGTCGGGAGCTGCCGTGGCATCGACGACGATCACGGTGACGTTGTCGCGCGCCCCGGATCGGAGGGCAGCCGCGATGAGCTCGTCCGAGGCCTCCTGCGGATCCTCGACCGTACTGAGGATGGTGCAGATGCCCTCGTCGGTGATCTCACCGCTCAGTCCGTCGGAGCAGAGCAGAAGGCGGTCGCCCTCCTCGACGGGCATGAGCCAGAAGTCCGCCTCGGCGTCGTCGCCCGTGCCGAGCGCTCGCGTCACGACATGCCGTCGCGGATGTGTACGGGCCTGCTCCTCGGTGATGCGCCCCGTGTCCACGAGCTCCTGCACCTCGGAGTGGTCCACCGAGATCTGTCCGAAGGTGCCGTTACTGAGCCGGTACGTCCGGGAATCCCCGACATTGAAGAACAGCCAGTGGGGCGCGCCGGACTCCTCGACGAGCACGACGCCGGTGAGCGTGGTGCCTGCATGACCATCGGCCTCGCTGCGGATGCGCTGGTCCGCCTCACGGATGAGCTCCTCGAGGTCGCCGGCGGTGAACGGCGGCGTGCGCGTACCGATGATGCCACTGGCCCCCAGCGTGCGGACGCAGATGCTGCTGGCCACTTCACCGGCCTCATGCCCACCCATGCCGTCGGCGACGGCGAACACGGGTTGCATGGCGATGAAGGAGTCCTCGTTCAACTCGCGTCGCAGGCCCCGGTCCGTCCCGAATCCGACGGCCAGCTCGAGGTCGAGCCCCGGCGCCGGACGGCTCGCAGGCCGGGTGGCATCGGAGGTTCCGGTGGCAGCGTCCTGGCCGGTCGATGCAGTCGGCTCACCGGCCTCCGACCTGAGGTCGACGGCGTGTGCGCCGTGCGCCCGCGGCTCGCTCATGGCAGCTCCCGGTGGGAGTCCGGTCCGAGGAACTCGGGACCGGGGCCGGACGCGGCGGGGCAGGCACGGGTGTCTGTCATGTCCCCATTCTGCCCTCTGGCCGGCCGAGCGCGGGGACCTGCGAGTTCGGTCCGGCCCTTGCGGCGGCACGGACGCCGGGCACGCGCCCGTCAGTCGAGGACTATTCCTGTTCCGGTGCCGCGCGCGAGCGTCACGGGCCGTACCTCGCCGAATCCCCGCACCTGGCGTGATTCGTGGGGTGTGAGGACGAACTTCTCGTTGGAGTCCAGTGTTGCTGCGGTGACCCCGTCCACCAGTACCTCGCCGGGTTCTGCCAGCGCGGTGAGCCGGGCGGCGAGATTGACGGTCGGCCCGTAGATGTCGCCGAGCCGCGAGAGCACCCGACCCCATACGAGGGAACACCGTGCCGAGGGAAGGAACTCGTCCTCCGTGAACGCCTTGGCGAGGGCGAGCGAGATCTCTGCTCCCGCCTCCGGTGATTCGGCGATGTAGAGCACCTCGTCACCGATGGTCTTCACGAGACGGCCGCCGCCCACGGAGATGATCTCCGCGCTCTTGTTCTCGAAGCGCTGCACCAGTTGCGCGAGGGTGCGCTCGTTCATCTGGCGGGAGAGGCTCGTGTAGGAGACGAGGTCGGCGAAGCCGACGGCGCGTGCGAGCGGCAGCGGCGCATCCTGCTCGTCGCCGCCACGCCCTGCCTCGCTGGAGGCGAGACCGGATTCCGCTCGGAGGGCGAGCCGCTGCACGCCCGCGTTCATCTGCCGGCGCCAGGCGTACACGAGGGTCTTCTCGAGCGGCTCGATGAGGTCCGGCAGTTCGGAGACGAGGGTCTTCCTGGCGTCGGCGTCGGAGAGGCCGCGCTGGGCCACCATCTCCTCGACGATCGCCTCGATCTGCCACACCACCATGCGGTCGGTCATCTGGCCCACGGCCCGGGTGATCGAGATGGCGGCGTCCTCGGTGAGCTGCTCCTGCCGCACCATCTCGATGATGGTGATGAGTGCCTCGAGGTCCTTCTCGGTGAACGCGATGTCGTCGTCGCCGATGTTCGGGAAGCCCATGGCCCGCCACAGCTTGCGTGCCGACAGCAGGGAGACCCCCGCCCCGACGGCGATGTCGCGGCGCTTCAGCGTCCGCTCCGCCCCGAGCAGTTCCCGTTCGAGCCGGCGGATGGTTTCGCGGTTCAGCTCGATCGGGCCGGGTCCGGCTCCGTGGTGCAGGGCGCCGCCCTCGGCGTCGTCCCCCGCTGCGTCCGCCGCCATGTCCGGCTGGAGCTGCCACACCGCTTTGGACGCCGTCGACGCCGCGGCATCGGGGGCGTCGTCGTCCTGAGCGGTGGCGCCCGTCGCGGCAGCGGACGCGTCCTGGCCTGCGGTCGTGTCGGTCGGGACGGATGCGCGGCGGTCCTCGGAGATCACGGCTGCTCACTCCTCCATTCCTGCTCGGGCCGCACCTCGTGGCGGGGCCAGCGCTGCTGGGCTCCCGCCGTCGCCCCTCGGGCGTACTGCGGATCAATTTCCATGTCTACACCATCGAACATGCGGGTCAGCGGGAGGTCGCTGATCGCCTGCACCACGTACTCCTTGAAGGTTGCCATGCGTGGGATGTCACGGTAGGTGTGGGCGCGGTCGTACCCGAGATCCGCCACGATCGTCCCGCTGCCGACCAGCCGCTGCATCAGGGTCTGGTCCGTCTGCAGCTGCGAGATGGCCGAGAGATTGATCTGGTGCTCCGATCGCCGTGCGGTGCCGGACCGGTGGATGAGGCGCATGCTCGTGAGGACGTAGCGGTTGCCCGCCCAGTGGACCAGCGGACGCGCGACGATGCGCGCCAGCAGGAAGACCACCGCCGCGAGCACCACCAGCAGGAGGACGGGCTGCCACTCCCCGAGACCCGGCAGATCGGCCCGGGAGAGGAAGCCCAGCCCGAAGCCTCCAAGGGCGAGCAGCAGGAAGCCCGCGATCATCGGTCCGACGAGCGGCAGCGGATTGGCCCGCGTACGCACGATCACGCGCTCCCCCGGCAGCAGCCTGACCCGCATGGCTAGGCCTGGGGGCGCAGGTGTACGACGTCGCCGGCCGAGACGGTATGGCGCTCGCCGTCGTCGTCGCGGATGACGAGTGCGCCCTGCGCATCGAGGCTCAGCGCCCTGCCGGTCAGGGACCCGCCCGGCAGTTCCGCACGGACGTCCTGGCCCAGGGTCGCCATGCGCTCCTCGATCCGGCGGAGGAGGGACGGTCCGCTGTCCCACGCGGCGCCGGCGTCGCCGTCGACATCGCAGAAAGCACGGTAGTGGTCGGCGAAGGTGCGGAGGAAGGACTTGAGCAGGATGTTCCGGTCGGTCGTCCCGGCATACTCGAGCAGCAGGCTCGTGGCGGTCGGCACGGGCAGTTCGTCATCGGTCAGGCTGACGTTCAGTCCGATTCCGACGACGACGGCGGGCGGCTCCGCGCCGGCGCCGGGAACGAACTGGGCCAGCACCCCTGCGAGCTTGCGGCCGTCCACGATCACGTCGTTGGGCCACTTGAGCTGGGGAGAGATCTCCGTGCGGTCCTCCACGCTCTCGGCGAGCGCCAGTGCGGCCAGGAGGGAGAACCAGGAGTAGGCGGTCGTGGGCACGGGCCGTCCGTGGCGATTGAAGGGTCGCAGGAGCACACTGACGAAGAGGGACGAGCGTTCGGGCGCCACCCAGCTGCGATCCAGCCGACCGCGCCCGGCCGTCTGCACCTCGGCGCCGAGGACGCTGAGATCGGGCCAGCCAGTGCCCTCGCGTTCGGCATGTTCCACGAGGTCGGTGTTGGTGGAGCCGGTCCTGTCCACGATGTCGAGGCGGGCGAACGGCCCGGCGGGCATGCACAGGGCTGTCCTCAGGGCACCGAGGTCGAGGCCCGGGCGCTCGAGATTTGAGTAGCGGGAGGACATGCCATTGATCCTATCCGGCCGGGTACCCACGCGACCGGAGCACGGGCCCGGAGAAACCGGACTCAGAGGAAGATGTCGGGGACCAGCTCGTCCTCGCGGGCTCCCAGACTGTAGCCGGTGAGGTCCGTGACGCCTTCCTCGCGCAGCACCTGCTCGTCGGTGTAGAAGTTGCCGGTGCAGCTCCTGGCCGCGCGGACGAGGACGGCGTGCGCGGCGTCGGCGACGATCTCCGCGCTCCTGGCGGCCTGCACCATGCGGGTACCGCCGGGCATGTTGCGGATGGCGGCGGTGTCGATCAGGGTGGCGGGCCACAGCGAGTTCACGGCGACGCCGTCGCCCTTCAGTTCTTCCGCGAGGCCCAGGGTTGTCAGGCTCATGCCGTATTTCGCCATGGTGTACGCGAGGTGCCTGCCGGCCCACACCGGGTCGAGGTTCAACGGCGGGGAGAGCGTGAGGATGTGGGGGTTCGGCGACTGCTTGAGTGCGTCGAGGGCGAACTTGCTCAGCATGAACGTGCCGCGCACGTTGATGTCCGCCATGAGGTCGTACTTCTTCATGTCCACATCGGCGGTGACGGACAGGTCGATGGCCGAGGCGTTGTTGACCACGATGTCGATGCCGCCGAACCGGTTGACGGTGGCGTCCACGGCGGCGCGGACGTCGTCGTCGTTCCTGACGTCGCCGACGACGGCCAGCGCCTTGCCGCCCGCTGCCTCGATCCGCTCCGCGGCCGTGTGGACAGTTCCTTCGAGCTTGGGGTGCGGTTCGCCGGTCTTGGCCATGATGGCGACGTTCGCTCCGTCGCGGGCGGCCCGAAGGGCGATCGCGAGTCCGATGCCGCGGCTACCGCCGGACATGATGATGGTGCATCCCGCGAGTGATGCGGCGCTGCCGGGGCGGGTGGCGTTGGCCGCTGATTCCTGAGCTTCATTGCGTGCAGTCATGCGTCCACCATAAGCAACCCGACGTCGGATACAGGCTCACGACGCCCCGTTGTTACTGGTCGGTAACATCGAGCGCACAGCTAAGGAGTGCGGCGCGAAACTGTAGACGTCCTACAACGGTGCACCCCGGGATGCTCACTAGACTGGGGGAATTGCGCCGCGCGTTGTCGGATACCTCCAGTCAGGCCGAGGACCGCATGGCGTCCGCCCTGTCCATCCGCCGACCGGAGTACCAATGCACCAGGATCTGCAGCCCGACCTCACCACGACGGCCGGGAAGCTCGCCGATTTCCGGAGGCGCAAGGCACTCTCCGAGCAGCCGTCGGGCCCGGAGGCCGTCGAGAAGCAACACGCCCGCGGCAAGAACACGGCGCGCGAACGCATCGACCTGCTGGTGGACGAGGATTCCTTCGTGGAGTTCGATGCCCTCGCCGTCCACCGCTCCACCTCGTTCGGCATGGAGAAGAAGAAGCCGCTGGGCGACGGCGTGGTCTCCGGATACGCCACGGTGGACGGGCGCCTGATCGCGGTCTACAGCCAGGACTTCTCGGTGTACGGCGGTTCGCTGAGCCAGGTCAACGGGGAGAAGATCGTGAAGGTGCAGGAGTTCGCGCTCCGGAACGGCTGTCCCGTCATCGGCATCAACGATGGCGGCGGCGCACGCATCCAGGAGGGTGTTGCCTCGCTGGCGATGTTCGCCGACATCTTCCGGAACAACGTGCACGCCTCGGGCGTGGTCCCGCAGATCTCGCTGATCATGGGCCCATGTGCCGGCGGTGCGGCCTACTCCCCTGCCCTCACTGACTTCGTGGTCATGGTGGACAAGACATCGCACATGTTCATCACGGGGCCCGACGTCATCAAGACGGTGACGGGCGAGGACGTGGACATGGAGACCCTCGGAGGCGCCCGCCAGCACAACACGACGACGGGCACCTCTGCCTACCTTGCGACCGACGAGGCTGATGCCATCGGATTCGTCCGTGAACTCCTGGACTTCCTTCCCTCGAACAACCTCGCCGAGGCTCCGCTGACGGAGTTCGTCGAGGAGCCCGAGGTGACGGACGAGGACCTGGCGCTCGACGAGCTGATCCCGGACGCCGCGAACCAGCCGTACGACATGCACGCGGTGATCGACGCCGTCGTCGACGACGGTCACTTCCTGGAGATGCAGGCACTGTATGCCCCCAACGTGGTCACCGGGTACGCGCGGGTGGAGGGCCACACCATCGGGATCGTCGCGAACCAACCGTTGCAGTTCGCAGGAACCCTCGACATCAATGCTTCGGAGAAGGCGGCGCGTTTCGTCCGGCACTGCGACGCCTTCAACGTCCCGATCCTCACCCTCGTGGATGTCCCGGGCTTCCTGCCCGGCAAGGACCAGGAGTTCCAGGGGATCATCCGGCGCGGGGCCAAGCTGCTCTACGCCTACGCGGAGGCCACGGTGCCGAAGCTGACGGTCATCACGCGGAAGGCTTACGGCGGTGCGTACATCGTCATGGGTTCGAAGAAGCTCGGCGCGGACCTGAATCTCGCGTGGCCCACGGCACAGATCGGCGTGATGGGGGCCCAGGGTGCCGTCAACATCCTGTACCGCGGGCAGCTGAAGGCCGTGGCCGAGGCGGGGGGCGACGTCGAGGGCACTCGCGCCGACGTCGTGCAGCAGTACGAGGAGGAACTGCTGAACCCCTACCAGGCTGCCGAACTGGGATATGTGGACGCCGTGATCGCGCCGTCCGAGACGCGCCTGCAGATCGTTCGCGGGCTCCGCGCGCTCCGGGACAAGCGGGCGTCGAACCCGGCCAAGAAGCACGGGAACATCCCGCTGTGAGCGGCGAGCAGGGCGGGAACGACGGCGTGGAGCGCGGGAACCTCGCGGATTCCCGCTTCGGGCGATCCGGTACCGCGCAGGACTCCGATCCTCTCGCGGGGACGCAGGACTCTCGCACTGTGTCCCCTGTGTCCCCTGTGTCACCTGTGCTCCCGGTGTCCCCCCTGCCTCCTGCGTTGCCCACGCCTCCCGCACACCCCGCAGGTGCTGAAGATTCCGGCAGCGTCCTGTCCGTGGTCTCCGGCAGCCCCACGGACGAGGAACTGGCTGCCCTCACCGCCGTCGTCGTCGCCCTGCAGGGCTCGGAAGGCGCCGACGAGTCGCAGCACCAGGGCAGATCCTGGCTGCGTCGTACGATGCTGCGGCTCGGCCCGAGTCCCGGGCCGGGCTCGTGGAGGCGGAGCGGCCGCTGACCCTCGGCCTCAAGGCCGTGGATCGGTCACCGTGCCGAGGAATATCGGCAGACCCGTGTCCTCGTGGATGATCTGGTAGCCGAACGGCCTGTCGAAGGCGATACTCAGCTCAGGTGTCATCGGCGCCGCCGTCTCGGCCATCGTGATCTGCGTGACAGCTGCGGCGACCGTGCCCTTTTCTGCGACGGTGATCGTGGAGGACTGCCCGGCTCCCGTGATGACGGCGCGTGGGATGATGGCGTCGAAATCGGGGGCGGGACCGAGAGACTCCTCGAGCCCCAGCGCGGTCAGGACGGGTATCAGGTCCTGACCGTAGGCATGATCCCAGGACGGAAGTGCGAGGTCGACCGGCTGCGCTTCGGCATCGTCCAGTACTGCAGCGATGTCCGATAACCCTTCCTCCGTCCAAGCCGGCGCGACACCGGCGTCGGGTAGGACGAGCCTCATGAAGAAGCCCTCGCCGTAGGGCAGGTCGATTCCGGTCCAGTTCTCGCCCCGCGCATAGCGAACGGTCGGGGTCGCGTGCATGGTCGGAACGTCGGCGGCGGTGCCGTCGGCAAGGGTGAAGGTAGCGTCCTCCGTCGCCATGTGCTCGAAGGGTTGCTCCCAGCCTGCGGCGAAGTACACGGTCGTGAGCAAGGAGAGCACGGTATCCCTGTCGAGGGGCAGCGGCGCCTTCTCGACCCGGCCGCCGGTCTCCTTCGATATCCAGGCATCGATCCGGTCTGCGGTCGAGGATTCGCCGAAATCGACGGGATAGACCCCTGAGCCGTAGTGCTGGGCGAGTACCTCGAGGAACGGCTCCCCCACCATGCCCGATTCGGCCACGAACACCCCGTTCGCCAGGTGGAGCAACGGGGTTCGTGACGGGTCGTCGTCGTCCACGTCGCCCGGATCGCCGTCGAATTGCTGAACTTCGACAAGGAGAGCATTCATCGCTTCGTCCCGGTGGCCGACAGGTAGGCCGAGGACCGCATCCATCTCGGCCGCCGTCGTCGTGCCGGCTCCCGCACGGAGCATCGAGAGGGCGTACAGCACGCTGAGGGGACTGGTCACCTGATTGGCCGTCGGATCTGCCGTGAGCGCTGCCCCGATCCGGAAGGATGACCGAAGGATCGCCTCCTCGGCGTCCGGGTACTGCCCCGCTCGCACGACGACCCGCTCGACCTGCGCTGCCTCCTGCTCGGGAGGTGAAGCACCGCAGGCTGTGAGGAGGAGGAGTCCGCCCGCCGCGATGGCCGCCGCCAGTGCATGGGACCGTGCGGCCCGGCGGGGCGATCGGGGTTCGCTGCGGGCGGCCGTCGCACCGTCCGCGCGGTGGGCGGCACCTGTCCGCACGCCGGGATTTCTCGACCGCAGTGTGTCTTCGACTGCCATGGGTTGCATCGGCTCCTCGACGTGGCGTGTTCTCTCGACCTGCGCATCACCGTAAGCCCTCGGGCGGCCTCGAGGGATGGATAGGCGGAGCACGATCAGGTCACGAATCGCTTGAATCCGCCGCCGCGCCGAACGGTCCTGAGCCATTCTTAATGGATGTATCCGACCGGTGCAGTGCGTTGTGATAATCGAATCCGTATCCCGCTGGGTCCGCCCGGAGCCTGCACACATCAGCAGCGTGGATACCCATCTCCCGGCAATCCGACACCGTCCGAATACCAACCCGATCAAGGGGAACCGGGGCGTAGAGATTTCTCCCGATCACCCCTGAATTGTCGGTGGCAGGGCGGATAATAAACACATGGGCACCAGCGAGGATCACGCGAAAGAGCTACGGGAGATTTCTGCACGCCTTCATTCTCTGAACGTTGAGAAATCCCGGATCGACGCAGAGATTGCCGACACCACCGAGCAGTTACGTGAGATGTTCGAGAATCACTTCATCGACAGGGGATTCTTCCAGAGGCCCCGATCAGGACGGGCTCGAACAAATTTCGCGGACACTGCCACCGCCAGCGAAGTGGCATGCCTCCTACGCATCACTGAGCGTTCCGCCCACAGGCTCGTTCAACATGCGGCAGTCCTGGTCAATCACCATCCCCGGACTCTCGACGCTTTGAGAACCGGAGCCATCTCCTGGTCGCATGCCACAGCACTGGTCCATGAATATGCGGGTCTGCCGGCCGGAACTGCGGTACGCCTTGAGGAAAAGCTCCTGCCCATCGCGATCGGGACGACCGTGCCACGTATGGCGTATCGGGCGCGGAAACTTCGAGCGGACGTCCACCCTGAGGCTCTTGAGGCACGGTGCCGCGCCGCGACTCTGGAACGTCGCGTCGAGATCGAGCCGACAGACGATGCCATGGCTTGGCTTCACGTACTTCTCGAAGCTGCGGACGCAGCAGCTATCGACGCCCGTCTGACGCGAGAGGCCCGCGGGCTGCAGGCACCAGCCGAACGACGCAATGTCGCTCAGCTCCGCACCGATGTCCTCACCGACCTACTGCTCGACGACGGGCTTCATGCGTCAGTAGTGGGCGAACCGATGAGCAAGTCGATCGCGCGTCGCCAGCGGGCACCCGAGTTCGGGCAGCCCTGCCAACAAGCCGAGATCGCCCCTGGCGCTGGATCAGTCGGAGGCCCCGTCGGCGAAAGCGCAGCTTGTCCCGAGGGTGCCCCACGGTATCGCTCCCCCGTGCGAGCGCACATCAATGTCACCGTTCCGGTTCTCACTCTGCTCGGGGTCGACGACGCGCCCGCAGATCTCGAAGGGTACGGTCCCATCCCGGCGGACATCGCCAGACGTCTTGCAGCTCATGCCCCGTCCTTCACGAGACTGCTGACGCACCCCGAGACAGGCGCCGTGCTCAGTGTCGGGCGCACCAGCTATTCCGTTCCGGCTGATCTCAAGAGGTGGTTGCAGGTTCGCGATCGCACCTGCCGTCACCCCGGCTGCTCCGTGGCCGCATCCCGTTGCGAGTTGGACCACACCACGCCCTGGTCCCATGAAGGGCCGACTTCCCATGACAATCTGGCCCACCTTTGCCGCAAGCATCACATGCTGAAGACGGAAGGCGTGTGGCATTACGAACAGGAGGGCGACGGCGTCCTCAGCGCGATCTCCCCGGCCGGGGCGCGCTATAGGAGCGCGTTGGAACCCAGATTGGGATGACGCTTCGTCAGTATCTTCTGGTCCGCACCATCGCGCTGCTCGGTGTCTTGCTTCCCTGCGGCGTGCCGGGAGCCGCCGACGCTCAGCTTCAGGACGATCACCGAACGAGAGCTTCGGTGGGACTATCTCCCCGTCGGGTGCTGGCCCGTCAGCGGGAAGGGGCTCCGCAACCGATACCGTCCGGGTTCTCGATGCAGTTCTGACTGACGCTCCGCCCCTGCGTCCGCCAGATACTCATCAGGTGCGGCTCGGACGTCACGGCCGCCTCCCCTGCGACCGGTTGGAAGGGCCCACCATCTACGGAATAATCACCTGCGAAGTACGTCGTCAAGGACAACTCGAAGTCGCCTGTCTGCGTGTACTGATGACTCGTCGCAGTCTGCGTGTCGAAGGCGTTCCCTGCTACAGGGCCGCCCGGGACGAGCGTTGTCACACTGGTTCCGTCGCCGTAGTTCCACTGGTAGGAGACGGGCCGTGCCTTCAGGACGATGGTTGCGTCCTGGAAGTCGAAGGTGAATTCCTGCTCCAACGCCTCTGCGTAGACGTTGGAGTGGGCATTCCTCAGGCCGAAGTTCAACGGCTGCGACACGATCGAGGCAGCGAGTACCGGCTGCTTCTGGAACTCCTCGAGAGTGACGATCACGGGAGCCTCCTCGGGTTCTGCCGCCGCGCCCTCTACGGGAGGCTCCGGTGGAGCGCCTGGATACATACACGAGGATCTACCTGTCGGGGTCTGTGAAGCGGGCTGCACGTTGTTGTTCACTTCGATCCAATTGACCAGCACCCCGTCGTCCTGGGCATCGCATCGCGCATCGACGCGAGGGCACTCCCCTGGGTCCAAAGCATTGCCCGCTCCGGTCGTGCAAGCCCGAACGTAGGTGTACGCGATCCCATCGTCGACGGGAAGGCCAACCGGACCGGCAATCGGAGCAAACTCAGATTGTTCATTAACCGGACCTCTCGCTGGCCTCTCTGTTCTGGTGGCACTGCCTGCATTCACCAAGCCGTCGTCAGTGAATCCGGCAACTACCTCTCGAGTATCTGCAGACGCTGGTCCCGCGCTGAGCGTGGATAGGGGCATCAGAAGAATCAGCAGCCGCGAACCAGATATTGGTCGCCTAGTCATTTCTAGGCACCTTCAGGAGAGCCAAAATCGAGCATGATCCAGCTGCCCTCTTCCCACAAGGCTATGGTGACATTGATAGTAGGCGGCAATGCTTCCGATCGATTTATCTCCTGACCATTTGAATCATAATAAATCAACTCATCTTGCTGCACGTCTACAAATGAATTCACCGAACCACTAGTGTTTTCTGTGAACTCAGTATCATGCGAGATCAAATCAACGTTCCCGCCCTCAATCCAACCCTCCTCCGCATAAAGCTTTCTCACCTGCCCTGAGAGGTTGGCACACGTCCGGCAGCCCGCATCGGTAAGCTCGTCGTAAATCAACCAGTCGTTCGTCTCGTATCCGTACGAGAACAGTTCGAACCAGTACTCCGTGAAAGCCTCGAGCCCTTCGGCTGAGTTCTCATCGGCGAGTGCCGGCTTCACCGGGACGGGCAGATGGGCCGCGGGGCCGAGCGATGAAGCGGGAGACGGCTCCGGAGTTGCCGAGGAAGACGACGGCACGCTCGACGAAGCAGCTGAGGGAGTTGGTACCGCACTGGTCTCAGAAGCCGAAGGATCGGGGTCGCCCTGGCAAGCTGTCAGCACCGCAAGTGCGACGGCCGCGCCAGCCACCAGCGACGCACTACGCCCCAGCTTCGGACGTCGACCACTTTGCCGCATTGTGAACCCCTCACCAACGCCGTCGACACGATGGGCTCAGCATAGCGGTGAGGCCTCTTGGCATCGAGGGTTGTCCACAGACAACGGATTCGTGAAGCGGACCGGCAGAAACGGTGGGGCGCGTTGCGGTTCACCTCGGCCGGGCAGGACGGGGAGGAGCAAGAGCCGGCCTGCCTGATGAATGCCGCCGGACGACCCCATGACGATACCGACACCGACACCGAAAGTAACCTCGAGACTGCGCCAAGAGACATCGCCTTCGAGGGGTGACCTCACGGCAGTGGCATCAAGGAGGCGCGGTCCACACCGTGACCTCAAGACAGCGACTCCAAGACTGTGGCCTCCGGCAACTGTCGGGCGATAGGCTCAGGAGCGTGACTCAAGACACCCCAGCCCCTGTCCCCGGTGAGCACCTGAACACCGAAGCCACCGAGAAGCCCTCCGATCAGCCGGCCCGCCAGCCTACAGCGATCGACGCCGTCGCGACCTCGTACTACGAGACCCTGATCGAACTCATGCCCGACTTCGCCACCGAGCTGGGACTGCCCGGTCACGAGACGGAGTCCCGGGACTACTCGCCTGCAGGCCTGGAGGCCCTCGCGGAAGCCACACGCGAGGCCCTGCTCCGCCTCGACGACCTGGAACCGTCCGACGACGTCGACGCGGTGACCCTGGACGCCATGCGCGAACGCCTCGGCCTCGACCTGGAAATCCATGACGCCGGGCTCGACTACTCCGAGCTCAACAACATCGCCTGCCCCGCACAGAGCATCCGCGCAATCTTCGATCTGATGCCCACAGCGACGGCCGATCAGTGGGGACACATCGCCGGCCGTATGGCCAACATCCCGGGCGCGATCGACGGCTATGTCTCGTCCCTGCGCGCGGGCCGCGAACGCGGCCTCGTGGCAGCACGGCGTCAGGTCCTGATTGTGGTCGAGCAGGCAAGCAGGTATGCCGAGGACGGCGGATTCTTCGACACGCTCGGTTCCACGACCGCAGCGGACGGAGGCGAGTTGCCCGAAACCCTCCAGCAGCAGTTGCACTCAGGCGCCGAAGCGGCCCGAAGCGCGTACTCGAGCCTCGCCGACTTCCTGCGCGAGGATCTCCTGCCCACGGCCCCGGAGAAGGACGCCGTCGGCCGCGAGCACTACGCCCTGATGTCGCGCCGCTTCCTCGGCTCCGCCGTCGATCTCGAGGAGACGTACCAGTGGGGCGTCGAGGAACTCGATCGCGTGATCGCCGAGCAGGAGGCCGTCGCCAACGAGATCCGAGAGGGCGCCAGTGTCGAGGAAGCCATGCGCATCCTCGACGAGGACCCGGCCCGCCAGCTGCACGGCACCGATGCCCTGCAGGCCTGGATGCAGGACCTCTCCGACAAGGCGGTGGAGGCGATGGCCGGCGTCCACTTCGATGTCCCTGACGTCATGCGGCAGCTCGAATGCCGTATCGCACCGACAAACGAGGGCGGCATCTACTACACGGGGCCCAGCGACGACTTCTCCCGCCCCGGACGCATGTGGTGGTCGGTACCCGAGGGCGAGGACTCCTTCACCACGTGGAAGGAAACCACCACCGTCTATCACGAGGGCATCCCGGGGCATCACCTGCAGATCGCGACCGCCACGTATCAGCGCGCCCTCCTGAACCCCTGGCGACGCAACGGCATCTGGGTCTCCGGACAGGGCGAGGGCTGGGCGCTCTACGCCGAGCGCCTCATGCAGGAACTCGGATTCCTCTCCGACCCGGGAGACCGCCTCGGCATGCTCGACGCGCAGCGCATGCGGGCCGCACGCGTGGTGTTCGACATCGGGGTCCACCTGGAGCTCGACGTGCCCGAGCGGTGGGGCGAGGGCATATGGGACCCGGACAAGGGCTACGCCTTCCTCAGGAAGAACATCGCCATCAGTGAAGGGCAGCTCAACTTCGAGTTCACCCGCTACCTCGGCTGGCCCGGCCAGGCGCCGTCCTACAAGATCGGCCAGCGACTCTGGGAGCAGGTACGCGACGAGGTCCGCGCTCGCGAGGGAGACGACTTCGACCTACGGGCCTTCCACACCCGAGCTCTCAATCTCGGCTCGGTCGGACTGGACACGCTCCGGCGCGCGCTGGTGGGCTGACGATAGACATTCGTCACAGACGGGCGGGGAATATTCCCCGCCCGTCGTGGTCTCCCCGCCATGTCGGGCCGGAAAGGCAGGACACGGACCGACGACGACGGCGCCGTGCGTAACATTTCGCAACTCCCGCTTCGCGTCGGTATAAGCGCCCCCTAGTGTTTCGGGCGTGCCTACAGACATCACTTCCCCGCCCTCCCGGCGCAGGCTGCCCCGCTGGGCTACCTCCTTCGGTCCGCAGATCATCGCAGCGCTCCTCGTGGGCCTTATACTCGGCCTTCTCGCGAAGAACACGGGTCATACTGCCGAGACGCCCAACGCCCTCGGCACCACGCTCGCCACACTCGGTTCGAGCTACGTGGCCCTGCTGCGCGCCGCCGTCGTACCCCTCATCTTCACGGCCGTGGTCAGCTCGATCGCCAACCTGCGTGCCGTCAACAACGCCGCTCGTCTCGCGGGCCAGACCCTGCTCTGGTTCGCCATCACCGCCCTCATCTCGGTGCTCATCGGCATCGTCCTGGGAGTCGTGTTCCAGCCGGGCTCCGGCACGGACGCGGCTCAGCCCGACGAGTACACCGGCAGCACCGGGAGCTGGACGGCGTTCCTCACCGGCCTGATCCCCGCGAACTTCCTCGGCATCCAGGCGTCCTCCCGGGTGGCGGAATCCGGTGATGTCACCACCTCGCTGAGTTTCAACGTGCTGCAGATCCTCGTGGTAGCCGTCGCCGTCGGCATCGCCGCCCTCAAGGTGGGCAAAGCGGCCGAGCCGTTCCTCACGTTCAACGCCTCCGCACTGGCCGTCATCCAGAAAGTACTCTGGTGGATCATCCGGATCGCGCCTCTCGGCACCGTCGGGCTCATCGGCAACGCCGTCGCCGTCTACGGGTGGGACACCATCGGCTCGCTCGGCAAGTTCACCCTCGCCATCTACGTGGGTCTGGCACTCGTTCTCTTCGCCGTGTACCCGGTGCTGATCAAGGCGCACGGTCTCTCGGTGAAGCAGTACTTCTCGGGCGCATGGCCCGCCATCCAGCTCGCCTTCGTCTCCCGCTCCTCCGTGGGCACGCTCCCCCTCACGCAGCGCATCGCCGAACGCAATCTCGGCGTCCCCCGCGGCTACGCCTCCTTCGCAGTACCCCTCGGTGCGACCACGAAGATGGACGGCTGCGCGGCCATCTACCCGGCCATCTCGGCGATCTTCGTCGCACAGTTCTTCGGCATCGACCTGACACTGACGCAGTACCTACTGATCGCCCTCGTCTCCGTCCTCGGCTCCGCAGCGACCGCCGGGACCACGGGCGCCGTCGTCATGCTCACCCTGACGCTCTCCACGCTGGGACTCCCCCTGGCCGGCGTCGGACTGCTCCTCGCCGTCGACCCGATCCTGGACATGGGCCGCACCGCGGTGAACGTAGCGGGCCAGGCGCTCATCCCGACGATCGTGGCCAAGCGTGAGGGGATTCTGGACACGACGCTCTACGACGCACAGCGCACCGGCGACCCCTTCGCCGATGACAGCGTGCTCGACGCCGCCGCGTCCAGCGACGGCGCCTCGAACGACGGCATCTCGGTGGTTCGCTGACCTCGGCCACCACCCACCGGTACACCCCATTCGAGCTCTGAGACGGCCCGTCCTGGAACACCAGGGCGGGCCGTGCCGTTCCGGCTAACGATTCGGCGCCGTTCAGGGGCTCGACGGCGCTTTTCCTGCCGCAGGGGTGGACCATGGGAGCACCTATCCAGCTCGACAAGGTGGTGCGCCATGAACCAATCGCGCATGACGGGGAAAATCCCCGCCACACTCGCCGCCCTTGCCCTCACCGCAGGCCTCGGCCTCGCAGGGGCACCGCCGGCATCCGCCGCATACTGCGGCATCACGTGGGGTTCCACGGCCAAGACCGCCCCCGCCTACTCCTCCGCTCCCATCACCGACGTACGGTCCGGTCGGCACACGTGCTTCGACCGCCTCGTCATCGACACCCGCGGCCCCGTTTCCGGGTACCGCGTGGCATATGTGAACCAGGTGGCCCGGCCCGGATCCGGAGCGCCCGTTCCCCTCCGGGGTGGCGCACGGATCTCCGTGACCGTCCTCGCTCCCATCTACGACACCGCAGGCAGGGCGACCTACTCGCCCACCAATCGCGCGGAACTCGCGAATGTGGCGGGCTACTCCACCTTCCGGCAGGTCGCCCTCGCGGGGAGCTTCGAGGGGCAGACGACGCTCGGCCTCGGCGTCAGGGCCCGTCTTCCCGTCCGCGTGTTCGTCCTGCCCGGGCCGGGCGTCGGATCGAGGGTGGTGGTCGACGTCGCGCACTACTGGTGAGGTTCCTCGCCAGTCGCGGTGCACCGCAGCACCGCGACTGGCGGGCGCCGCGGTGCCCGCCTCTATCGCACCCGTGGCAACAGCGGGACCTAGGCTTGGGGTATGACCGCCCGCCTGATCCTCGCGTCCAAGTCACCCGCCCGCACGAAACTGCTCGCCGAGGCAGGGATACGGCATTCCGTCCTCGTGTCCGACGTCGACGAACCAGCCGTCGTCGCCGCCTACGGCGCCATCGATCCCCATGACACGTCCCTCCTCCTGGCACGCGCCAAGGCAGAAGCGGTAGCGTCCCTCGAGGAGGCGGACGGCGCCTTGGTGGTCGGCTGTGACTCCGTCTTCGAGTTCGACGGCGAGGCGCACGGCAAGCCCTACGAGCCGACGGTCGCCATCGAGCGCATCAGCCGCATGCGCGGGCGCTCCGGCGTCCTCCACACGGGCCACTGGCTGGTGGACACGCGCGACGGCGGCTCGGGCGCCACCATCGGAGCGGTCTCCTCCGCGACCGTGCATTTCGGGACCATGACCGACGACGAGGTGCACGAGTACGTGGCGAGCGGCGAACCCCTGCAGTGCGCAGGGTCCTTCACCATCGACGGCCTCGGCGGCGCTTTCATCGAGCGCGTGGACGGTGACCCGCACGCCGTCGTCGGGCTCAGCATCTCCACGCTCCGCTCCCTCCTCCGGGCCGCCGACGTGCCGATCACGGCCCTGTGGGCGGGGATGTCGGAGTTGTAGGTTCCCTACAAAGGATCGCCGCACAACACTCCCTTTCGGCACGATCCATGGGCGGAAGCCACTAAAGCGGGTTAGGCTCCGATCTGAGAAGAAGGAGTCCGTACCCCCATGAGCCAGTCCCCCCTCGCGCCCGCCGCACAGCCCACGTCCAGCAGCACCACCAGCTCCGGCAGCGCGGACGCGGGGGCCGGCGCTCGGCATCAGCGGGTGACGAAGGTCCTGGTCGCGAATCGCGGGGAGATTGCCGTTCGGGTCATCCGGGCTGCGCGGGACGAGGGCATCGCATCGGTCGCCGTCTACGCCGAGCCCGACCGCGACGCCCTTCACGTACGGATGGCCGACGAGGCTTTCGCGCTCGGCGGTGAGACCGCAGCGGAGTCCTACCTCGTCATGGACCGCATCCTCGACGCTGCGCAGCGAAGCGGCGCCGATGCCATCCACCCCGGCTACGGATTCCTCTCCGAGAACGCGGACTTCGCGCAACGTGTGATCGACGCCGGCATCACCTGGATCGGTCCATCGCCCGCATCGATCGCGCAGCTCGGCGACAAGGTGCAGGCGCGCCACATCGCCGAGCGCGTCGGCGCCCCCCTGGTCCCCGGGACCAAGGACCCCGTCGAATCCGTCCAGGAGGTCATCGACTTCGCAGAAGAGTTCGGGTTGCCCCTCGCCATCAAGGCAGCCTTCGGCGGTGGCGGACGCGGCATCAAGGTGGTCCGCAGCCACGAGGAGATCCCGGAGCTCTTCGACTCGGCGGTACGCGAGGCGACAGCCGCATTCGGCCGTGGGGAATGCTTCGTGGAACGCTTCCTCGATGCTCCCCGCCACGTCGAGACGCAGTGCCTCGCGGACGCGCACGGCAGTGTCGTCGTCGTCTCGACGCGCGACTGCTCCCTCCAGCGCCGCAATCAGAAACTCGTGGAGGAGGCACCGGCACCCTTCCTGTCCGACGAGCAGAACACCCGACTCTACGAAGCGTCGAAGGCGATTCTCCGCGAAGCGGGATACCAGGGGGCGGGAACCTGCGAATTCCTCGTGGGCCAGGACGGCACCATCTCCTTCCTCGAGGTCAACACGCGACTGCAGGTCGAACACCCGGTCTCCGAGGAAGTCACCGGTCTCGACCTCGTGCGGGAGCAGTTCCGTATCGCACGCGGCGAAGAACTCGGCTACGGCGATCCGGCAGTGCGCGGCCACTCCTTCGAGTTCCGCATCAACGGCGAGGACGCCGGGCGTGGTTTCATGCCGGCGCCCGGCACCGTGCAGACCTTCACCCTGCCGTCAGGGCCCGGCGTCCGCGTTGATTCCGGCATCGAGGCCGGAGAGGTCATCGGCGGAAATTTCGACTCCATGCTCGCCAAGCTCATCATCTCCGGCGCCACCCGCGAGCAGGCCCTCCAGCGCGCACGACGCGCCATCGGCGAGATGGTGATCGAGGGAATGCCGACCGTGCTCCCCTTCCATGCCGCCGTCGTCGCGGACCCGGCTTTCGCCCCTGAGAGCGGCCCCTTCTCGGTACACACGCGCTGGATCGAGACGGACTTCACCAACACCATCGAGCCCTGGAAGGGCCCCGCGGAGCCTGCTCCCGAGGAGGATGTTCGCCAGCGCGTCACGGTCGAGGTCGGGGGGCGCCGCCTCGAGGTCGTGCTGCCCGGCGGGCTGGGGGCGACGTCGAACGGCAGGGCGCCGACGGCGACCAAGTCCAAGAAGTCCTCCCGTGCCCGCGCAGGGAAAGCCGCGGTCAGCGGGGATGAACTGACGTCGCCGATGCAGGGCACCATCGTGAAGGTCGCCGTGGCAGACGGCGACGCCGTTGCCGAAGGCGATCTCATCGTCGTGCTGGAAGCCATGAAGATGGAACAGCCCCTCACAGCGCACAAGGCCGGGACCCTGTCGGGCCTGTCTGCTTCTCCCGGGGACACCGTCTCCGCAGGTTCCGTGATCGCCACCATCAAGGACTGAGCGGCAGCCCCGGCCGCGGGCGGTCCTTTTCAGCAGGCTTTCGCTTCCCGCGGTTACCCGCTGCGGTGAACAGCCTCTGGCACCCCGCCGGCCGCCGCGATCAGCAGGCTTTCGCACCCGCGGTTAACCACTGCGGTCAGCACGAGACGCCGATCGTGGAGAAGTATCTGGTCTGCATCTCGCCGAGGCCGGGCTGGGCCAGCCTGTGCCTCCTTCGGCGCAACTCCGGCAGCTGCAGCTCCTGCCGATCGGTCAGGAGAAAGCGCCCTGACCATCACCGCTGGGGCTGCCGCCGGGATGGCGGGCCGACCCGTTGCTGCCGGACGTCGGCGCCCTACCCGTTGCCCTGCCCGTTACCGCCGGAATTGTTGCCGGAGTTGTTGCCCGGCCCGTTGCCCTGCCCGTTACCGCCAGAATTGTTGCCGGAGTTGTTGCCCGGCCCGTTGCCCTGCCCGTTACCACCGGAGTTGCTGCCCGGTCCGTTGCCCTGCCCGTTACCGCCTGAGTTGCCAGGGCTACCGGAGTTCCCCTCGTCACCGGTCCCGTCGCCGTCGGCACCGTCGTCGTCCCCGGTCTCCTCGGCGTCGTCCCCCTCGCCGTCGTCCCCCGCGCCGTCGTCCGCGTCGTCGTCCGGCACAGCCGGAGCGGGCACGGGCACGGGCGCCGGAGCGGGCGCGGGATCGGTGGAGGGTTCGGGAACCGGCACGGGCTCGACGGGCGCAGGATCTGGATCAGCTCCTGCGGGTGAGGATGCCGATTCGGACGGGACCGCGGTAGGATCCGATGGATCGGACGGGCCGGCGTCGTCGGCATCGAGCGAGGCGATCACCGCGTCGATCCTCATGCCGATCATCGTGGCCCTGTCCTCGTTCACGGTGCCCGCCGCCCGTGCGTCGTCCACCTCGCCCTTGAGCCGCTCGGCGAGGGCGATGGCGGCACCCGAATCGCCCGCCGCAGCAGTTGCCGCTATCGTCCTCACCTCGCTCTGGAGATCCGCCGCGGTCGCCGCGTCGATCGATTCGGCCCCGCAGCCCGCCAGGAGGACGGCTGCGCCGACCAGGAGCGGCACGCGATAAGGAAAAGGCGTCGTCATGGCTGCACACTTTCGTAGAGTTCCTGCAATCTCTCGCCGGGCTCGCCCGGCACGCTCGGCAAGGGTTCGATCGTGGGGTCCGCGTCCCCCTGCGACAGTGTGGTGAAGACCCACACACCGGCCGCGAGCAGGACGACGCCGAGGAGCGCCAGGAGCCACGTAAGTACCCGTCGGTTTCGCCTGCCGGAGGGGCGCGACCGGTCCGGTCGCGCGGGATCGCGTCGCGGTGCATCCGGTGTCGCGCGCCGCTCTTCGGGCGCCGGCCCCCGGAGGGTCGAGGACGTGCCCGCTGTCTCGCCGCGTCGCCGTCCCGGCCCGGATCCGCCCGGGCCGTCCTTCCCGTCGGGCGCTTCCTCGATCGAGCCGTCGGGCATCACGTGAGGACTCCGGCCGTCGGGCTCGTTCACTGTCAGCCCACGACCGCCATCGGACTCCGCGTGGACCTCACCCGGATTCCGCGTGCCAGCGAGCCGCGCGGTGCGTGCACTCGGTTCCTCCCGCGTGTCCGCGGAGCCGTCGTCAGCCAGTGAGCGGGTGACGCGGGTCCTCGCGGGGGCGGCCTCGAGGAGCGCGGTCACACGATCGTCGGGATCGGGATCGGGACCGCTCGAGACCGGGTAGTTGGGCTGGGTGTAGCTGGGCTGGGTGTAGCTGGTCTCGCGAGCGCCGGACCCTGGGTGGTGCGAGTCCTCATGTGCTTCTGGGCCGCAACCGTCATCAGCAGGTGAAGCCGTCCGCGTCCCCGGCTCCGCAGGCTGCACGCCCATCGCGATGAGCGCCGAGAGCACGGCTCCGGCGTCCGGTCGGTCGTCCGGCTGGTCGAGAGTCATCGACACCAGGAGCTCCGACAGCCCCGGCCCGGCGGCGTGGGGAATGGACGGAGCACGGTGTAACCGCGCCAGAGCACTCTCGACACCCGTACCGGGGAACGCCCGCTCGCCGGTCAACGCCTCGATCAGCACCAGTGCGAGCGAGTAGATGTCGCTTGCCTGCCCCACATCGTCGCCCCGGGCCTGCTCGGGGCTGAAGTACGCGGCACTGCCGATCACCTGGCCGGTGGCCGTCATGCGCCCACCGTCGAAGAACCGTGCAATCCCGAAATCGGTGAGCAGGAAGCGGAAGACCCCGCTGTCCGGGTCGGCGTCGCGCGTCAGGATGTTGGATGGTTTGATGTCGCGGTGGACGATACCCCTGCCGTGGATGTAGTCCAGCGTCCGCGTGATGTCCAGCGCCATGGTGCGCGCCTCCTCGCGGGGCATGGATCCCACCGAACGGAGCAGCACACCGAGATCGGACCCGCGGATCAGTTCCATGACGAGGTAGGCGCCGTCACCGCCGTGGTCCCCGTTGTCCATGTCCAGGACCCGGACAAGACCGGGATGGTCCAGGCCCGCGAGCATCCTCGCCTCGGCCGAGCCACGATCCAGCCCGTCAGCGGTTCCGGGCCTGAACAGCTTGACCGCTACGTCACGGTCGAGCCGGACATCGCGGGCTACGAAGACGTCGGCCATGCCGCCGGTGCCGACGCGCTCCCCCAACGCGTACCGCTCGGCCAGTACCTGCTGCTCCATGTCACCGCCTTCCCGTCACCCCTGGACCGGCTCCGGGCGCGCATGGTCGACACCTGCGTGATGTAATAAGCCAGCTTTGCTTCCAGTGTACGGGTGGGCTCCGGCATCAGCACAAGAATCGCGGGCCGGCACCGGCTCGGCGGACGGCGGCTGGAACGATGACGGCGCCGCACCCGGGCGGGAGCAGCGCCGTCATCGTGCCGATCAGGACATCAGCCCACGTTGTTCTCGTAGTCGTTGTCGCGCGTCTCCCGCGAGAGCATCAGGGCGATGAACGTGGCGACGGCGGCGACCGTGAGGTACACACCCACGAGCACCGTGCTGCCGCCCGCCGCCTGCCACAGTGCCACCGCGATGAAGGACGCCGGAGCCGCCCCGATCATGCTCGACACGTTGTAGGCCACGGCGGACCCTGTGTAGCGGACGTTCGAGGGGAAGAGCTCCGGCAGGACGGCCGCCATGGGACCGAAGGTCAGCCCCATGAGGATGAAGCCGATGATCAGCAACGCCATGGTGCCCGCGGTCCCCGCGGAGAACAGCGGCGCCCAGAGGAGCCCGAAGACCGCGATGCCGACGGTTGTGGCGAGAAGCATCCTGCGGCGGCCGAAGCGCTCGGCGAGCGGGCCGGAGACGAGGGTGAAGATCCCGAAGAACACCACGCCGATGATCAGCATCCACAGGAAGTCCGTACGTGCCATGCCGAGACCCGGCACGAACTCGGATGCCTGGAGATCCGTGAACTCACGCCCTGCCGCTTCGGCCCGGGCCCTCGCCTGCTCCAGGCTGGACGGCGCAGTGCCGTACGTCAGGGTGAATGCCGTCATGAAGTAGAACAGCACATAGGTCGCGAACATGATGAAGGTGCCGAGGATCAGCCCCCGCCAGTGCAGCCGGAACGTGGTGCCGAGCGGCACCTTCACGACCTTGCCCTCGTTCTGCACCTTCTGGAAGGACGCGCTCTCGATGAGCTTGAGGCGAACGTAGAGTCCGATGATCACCATGACGGCGCTCAGCAGGAAGGGTACCCGCCACCCCCACGCGAGGAACTCCTCGGGAGTGAGCACGGTGCTCAGGAACACGAAGAGCAGGTTCGCGAGAATGAAGCCGATCGGCGCACCGAGCTGGGGGAAGGTCCCGTAGATGGCCCGCTTGCCCTCGGGGGCATTCTCGGTGGCGAGCAGGGCCGCACCGCTCCATTCCCCGCCGAGCGCCAGCCCCTGCAGGAACCTCAGCACCACGAGCAGCAGCGGCGCCATGAGGACCCACCCGGGGGTGGTGGCAGCAGGCAGCACGCCGATCAGGAACGTCGCGACCCCCATGGTCAGCAGCGACGCGACGAGGGTTGCCTTGCGTCCGATCTTGTCGCCGAAGTGACCGAAGACGATCGAGCCCAGCGGCCGGGCGACGAATGCGACGCCGAACACCGCGAACGAGCTGAGGAGCTGGTTCGCCGAGGTCTGGTTGGGGAAGAACAGCGCCGGGAACACCAGGACGGCGGCCGTCGCGTAGATGTAGAAGTCGTAGAACTCGATCGTGGTGCCGATGAGGCTGGCGAAGATCACCCTCCCCCGCGAGTTCAGGGGTTTGGTGCCGCTCGAGGCAGCGGAGGTCGAGGAGGTCATGGGGTTCGGCTTTCTCGGACGGGATGCCGGGCCCGCCTCCGCTCAAGACGGCGCAGCCCGGGATCCGTGCTTCAGTTGTACCCCGACATCAGACCACCGGTGTCCACAGGGTGGATAAGCGCGTCCACCATGTGGACACCGGGAACTGGATGAAGCCGACCCCCACGGCGACCTGGACTAGAGATGGACGTGCAGGCGGCGGGCAGCCTCGGAGATGGAACCGGTCAGCGACGGGTACACGGTGAAGGTGTTGGCCACGTCGTCCACGTGCAGCTTCTTGGTCACGGCCAGCGCCAGCGGGAAAATCAGCTCCGAGGCCCGCGGGCCCACCACCACACCTCCGATGACGGTGCCCGAGCCCTTCCGCGAGATCACCTTCACGAAACCGTCCTTGACGTTCATCATCTTGGCGCGGGCGTTCGTGTGCAGGGAGAGCTTCACCACGTCGCCCTGGTAGCGGCCCGAGGCGATGTCCTCCTCCGTGACCCCGACCGTCGCGATCTCCGGCGAGGTGAAGATGTTCGAGGCCACCTGCTTGAGCTTGATGGGACTCACCGAATCGCCCATCAGGTGCGCGATGGCTATCCGGCCCTGCATGGCCGCCACCGAGGCGAGGGCGAAGACGCCCGTGCAGTCGCCGGCCGCGTACACGTTGGGAGCTGTGGTGCGGGAGACGCCGTCCACCTGGATGTGCCCGGATTCACCAACGGCCACCCCCGCCTCCTCGAGCCCGATCCCGGCCGTGTTGGGTACGGCTCCGACCGCCACGAGACAGTGGCTGCCCTCGATGCTGCGGCCGTCGGAGAGATGGACGATCACGCCGTCATCCGTGCGGTCGACGGACTGCGCGCGGGACTGGGACAGCACGGTCATGCCACGATCCTTGAACACGCCCTCGAGGACCTCCGCTGCGTCGGCGTCCTCCCCTGGCAGCACGCGGTCGCGACTCGAGACGAGGGTCACCTTCGACCCGAGGCCGTTGTAGGCACTGGCGAATTCGGCCCCGGTGACACCCGAGCCGACCACGATCAGGTGCTCCGGGATCTCACGGAGATTGTAGAGCTGGGTCCAGTTGAAGATGCGTTCGCCGTCCGGCATGGCGCTGGGCAGCTCACGCGGGGTAGCGCCGACGGCGAGGAGGACGGCGTCGGCCTCGACGATGTCCGTGCCCTCGTCGGAGGTCACCTCGAGTCGATGGTTGTCGAGGAGCCGGCCGGAGCCGATGACGACGGTGACGCCGAGGCGCTCGAGGGTGGCACGGATGTCCGAGGACTGTTCGACGGCGAGTTTCAACAGCCGCTGGTTCACCTTGTCCAGGTCCGCGAAGACGCTGTTGTCGGCAGAGAATCGAACCCCCAGCCCGCTCGCGTCGGTGAAGCGCGTCATGGTGTCCGCGGTCGCAATGAGCGTCTTGGACGGCACCACATCGGTGAGCACCGCGGACCCGCCGAGGCCCTGTCGCTCCACGATGGTGACCTTCGCACCGAGCGATGCCGCGACGAGGGCCGCCTCGTAGCCGCCGGGCCCCCCACCCAGGATCGCCAGGCGCAATGAACTGAAGTCGAGTTGGTTTGCCACGCATCAAGTATCGCCCATGCCACCGACACCCCGAAATGCCCGCGGCGCCGCGCGCGTGCCCGTCGTCGCCCCGAATTCCTCCGACGGGCGGACCGGTGGGACGGGCGGAACGGTGGGACTGGTGGGACGGGCGGACCGGCGGGACGGGCGAACCGGCGGGACGGGCGAACCGGCGGGACGGGCGGACCGGTGGGACGGGCAAACCGGTGGTGGGGCGCATTCCGCAGAGGGTAGGTTGTATCGGTGACTTCTGATCCCTTTGACCTGGCCCGCGACGCTGCCGGCCACATCGCCCGAGCCACCGGCATCGACCGGCACGACACCGCACTCGTCCTCGGCTCAGGCTGGGGCGAGGCCGCCGAACTCATCGGCGAGACCACGCACACGCTCGACGCCGCCGAGATCCCCGGGTTCTCGGCCCCCGCCGTCGTCGGCCACACCGGAACCGTCCGCTCGGTCCTCACGCCCAACGGCAAGCGCGCACTCGTCCTCGGTGCCCGCACGCACTACTACGAGGGCAAGGGCGTCCGCGCCGTCGTGCACGGTGTCCGGACGGCCGCTGCCGCAGGTGCGACGACGATGATCCTCACCAACGGCTGTGGCGGCCTGCAGGAACAGTGGCAGCCCGGCACGCCGGTGCTGATCAGCGACCACATCAATCTCACGGCGTCCTCCCCCCTCGAGGGAGCCACGTTCGTGGATCTCACCGATCTCTACTCCGTGCGACTGCGCGAGATCGCGCGGACCGTCGACCCGACGCTGGACGAGGGCGTGTACGCCCAGTTCACGGGACCCCACTACGAGACCCCCGCCGAGGTGCAGTACGCGAAGCGGATCGGCGCGGACCTGGTGGGCATGTCCACCGCACTCGAGGCGATCGCAGCGCGCCACGCCGGTATGGAGGTCTTCGGCATCTCCCTGGTCACCAACCTCGCCGCGGGCATCAGCCCGGTCCCCCTCAGCCACGCCGAGGTCCTGGAGGCAGGGCAGGCGGCAGGACCGCGCATCTCGCGGCTGCTGGCCGACATCGTCGCCGCCCTCTGAGCACACGCGACGCCGCGGGTACCGGCGGCTCCGAGGCGGGGAACAGTGTCGAAGCAGTATCGGCTCCCGTCAGGCAGCCGTCCAGAACAGATCGTTCGATGACAGACCGTTTCATGACAGACCGTAAGGGACCAGCATGACCACCTCGGACCTCGAGACACTCCTCGCCACCGCCGACGCCTGGGCCGCTGCCGACCCCGACGAGCAGACCGCCGCGGAGCTGCGGGCACTCGTGGCTCAGGTCCGGGAGGACGGCGCCGCTGCGGTGGTCTCCGAACAGGACCTGCGGGACCGTTTCGCCGGTCCCCTCGCCTTCGGTACCGCAGGGCTCCGCGCCGCACTCGGAGCCGGCCCCAACCGGATGAACCGCGTGGTGGTCCGCCGCGCGGCCGCCGGCGTCGCCGCCCATGCCCTCGACCTCGCGGGCGGGGCCTATGTGCCCCGCGCCGTCGTCGGCTTCGACGCACGCCACAATTCCCGGGTCTTCGCGGAGGAGACCGCCGCCATCTTCACCGCTGCCGGCATCGAGACGTTCCTGATGCCGAGTGAGCTGCCCACGCCGGTCCTGGCCTACGCCATCCGCGCCCTGCAGTGCGAGATCGGCATCATGGTCACCGCGAGCCACAACCCGCCGCAGGACAACGGGTACAAGGTCTACCTCGGCGGGCGTTCCGTGGAGGAGGACGCGCGCGGCGTGCAGATCGTGGCACCCCACGACGCCGGCATCGCGGCCCGGATCGACGCCGTCAGCGCCCGCGGAGACATCGAGCTCGCCCCCGAGGGATGGACCGTCCTGCCCGCGAGCATCGAGACCGACTACATCTCCGTCGTGGCCGCCCTCACCGACCCCGCCCTCACCGACCGCGACCTCGCGATCGTGCTGACGCCGCTGCACGGTGTGGGCGGTCGGACCGCGCAGTCGGTCCTCGCCACCGCAGGTTTCGGCGACGTCAGGATGGTCGAACGCCAGGCCGAGCCCGACCCCGACTTCCCCACCGTCGCCTTCCCCAATCCCGAGGAACCGGGCGCCCTGGACCTCGCCCTCGAGCTCGCCGAACGGACCGGGGCCGATCTCGTGATCGCCAATGACCCCGATGCCGACCGCGTGGCCCTCGCCGCGCACGAACCATCGACGGGCGCCTGGCGCATGCTCCGGGGTGACGAGGTGGGCACGCTGCTCGGCCTGCATCTCGCCGCGCGCCTCTCGGGTGCCCGGCGCGACGGCGGATCCGGCGCGCCTGTGCGCGAGGTCTTCGCGAACTCCATCGTCTCCTCCCGCCTCCTCGGCCGGATCGCCGCCGTGTCCGGCATCGATCACGCCCAGACCCTCACCGGGTTCAAGTGGATCGCCCGCGTGCACGGCCTGTCCTTCGGGTACGAGGAGGCGCTCGGTTACTGCGTGGCGCCCGAGCTCGTGCGCGATAAGGACGGGATCTCCGCGGCTCTCCTGCTCGCTGAACTCGCGGCTGCGACGAAAGCCGCGGGTCGCACCCTCTTCGATCTGCTCGACGACGCCTTCCTGGTGCACGGCCTGCACGCCTCGGACCAGCTGTCCGTGCGCGTCGGTAGCCTCGGCCTCCTCGGCGCCATGATGAACCGGCTGCGCGAGACCCCGCCGTCGTCCTTCGCGGCCTCACCCGTGAGCATCGCCGAGGATCTCGCGGAGGGTTCCGCGCAGCTGCCGCCCACGGATGGGCTGCTCTACCTGACGCAGGACGAGACACGCGTGATCATCCGGCCCAGCGGCACCGAGCCGAAGCTCAAGTGCTACCTCGAGGTCGTCGAGCCGGTGGGCTCGGCCGCCGAACTCGACGCTGCCAAGGCCACGGCCCGCGCCCGGCTCGACGCCGTGAAACGCGACGTCGGCGAGGCCCTCGGACTCTGAGCCGGGACGGCCTGCTCCAGCCACCCGTCCACGGGTCGGGAGCCGGCCGGGCATGGAAGGATGGGGGGATGCCTACCGACGTATCCCTCGCCTCCTTCATCGACCACACCCTCCTCAAGCCCGAGGCCAGCCGTGAGCAGATCCTCACGGTCTGCCGCGAGGCCGTCGAGTACTCGTTCAAGTCCGTCTGCGTGAATCCCGTCTGGGTCAGCACCGTCCGGACGGCCGTGAAGGACAGCGACGTCCTCACGTGCTCCGTGATCGGGTTCCCCCTGGGTGCCACCACCACCGAGATCAAGGTCCTGGAAGCCCGCGGCGCCGTCGCCGACGGCGCGGACGAGATCGACATGGTCATCAACATCGCCGCAGCCCGTGCCGGGGAGAGGGACCTGCTGGTGCAGGACATCCGCGCCGTCGCCGACGCCGTCCACGAACACGACGCGATCCTCAAGGTCATCATCGAGACCTCGCTCCTGACGGACGAGCAGAAAGTGCTTGCGTGCGAGGCCGCCGTCGAGGCAGGGGCCGACTTCGTGAAGACCTCCACGGGCTTCAACGGTGGCGGTGCGACGGTCGAGGACGTGGCTCTCATGCGGAGGACGGTCGGGCCCGACCTCGGGGTGAAGGCCTCGGGCGGCGTCCGCTCGCTCGAGGACGCGCGCGCGATGATCGACGGCGGAGCCACGCGTATCGGGGCGAGCTCCGGAGTCGCTATCGTTAAGGGAGAACAGGGCGCCGCAGGTTACTGACGGCGCATCGATACCGCAGCACGAGCAGTTCCCGACCCCGCAAGGAGCACCGATGTCACACCAGGCCGACACCGAGAACCACCCCGCCCACGCCGGCAAGGGGCACCTCGTCGAGAACATCGTGGTCTTCGGGCTGATCTTCGGCGCATTCCTGCTGAGCATCTACCTGCTCAACTGGCTGACCCTGGACACCGTGTGGCCGATGGCCGTGATCGTCGTCGTCGCCTTCCTCGTGTTCTACATCCCGCAGGGAATCCTGGGCCGGGCCGACACCGGGTACAACCTCGCCGAGGGCAACCGGACGGACAAGAAGGAAAAAGGCACCGCCGTCAGCTCCTAGCGACGCGCTGCAACGCAGCCTGACACATGAAGAGGCCGTCCCCGTGGGGGGACGGCCTCTTCTTCGTGCGGCGCCGGATGCCTACGGTGTGAAGACGGCGTCCAGCACGTTCTTCGCCCAGGCGAGGATGTCCGCGTCCACGAGGTCGCGTCCGCCGATCCGCGCCGTCTTGGGCTTGGGTACCAGGACGGCGTTCATGGCGGGCTTGACGGCCGCACCAGGGTACATGCGGCCGAGCCTGAGCTGCTTCGATTCCGGCAGTTCTGCCGGCGCGAACTTGATGAAGTTCCCCTGCAGCGCCACATCGGTCAGGCCGAGGGCGCGTGCGGCGACCCGGAAGCGCGCCACGGCGATCAGGTTCTCCACGGCGGCCGGAGGCGCGCCGTAGCGGTCCTCGAGTTCCGCGACGACCGCGTCGATGGCCTCGTCCGTCAGGGCCGCCGCCAGTTTGCGGTAGGCCTCCAGTCGCAGCCGCTCCCCCGGCACGTAATCGTGCGGCAGGTGCGCGTTCACGGGCAGCTCGATCTTCATCTCTGCCGCCTTCTCCTCCGCCTCGCCCCGGAAGGACGCCACGGCCTCCCCGACCAGGCGGATGTAGAGGTCGAATCCGACGCCCTGGATGTGGCCGGACTGCTCCCCGCCGAGCAGGTTGCCGGCGCCGCGGATCTCGAGGTCCTTCATCGCCAGCTGCATGCCCGCGCCGAGTTCGTTGTGGGACGCGACGGCCTTCAGCCGCTCGAGCGCCACTTCGCCGAGCGGCTTCTCGGACGGGTAGAGGAAGTAGGCGTACGCCCGCTCCCGGCCTCGCCCCACGCGTCCACGCAGCTGGTGCAACTGCGAGAGGCCGTAGGAATCGGCCCGGTCCACGATCAGCGTGTTCGCGTTGGAGATGTCGAGACCCGTCTCGATGATCGTCGTGCACACGAGGACGTCGAACCGCTTCTCCCAGAAGTCGACGATGATCTGCTCGAGGCGCGACTCCGTCATCTGTCCGTGCGCGACGGCCACCCGTGCCTCCGGCACGAGTTCCTTCAGGTGCGCGGCCGTGCGGTCGATCGACGAGACGCGGTTGTGCACGAAGAACACCTGCCCCTCGCGCATCAGCTCACGGCGGATGGCGGCGGACGCCTGCTTGTCGGTGTACGGCCCCACGTAGGTGAGCACCGGGTGGCGCTCCTCGGGCGGCGTCGCCAGCGTGGAGGTCTCCCGGATGCCCGTCAGGGACATCTCGAGCGTCCGTGGGATGGGCGTGGCGCTCATCGCGAGGACGTCGACATTGGTGCGCATCTTCTTCAGCGCTTCCTTGTGTTCCACCCCGAACCGCTGCTCCTCGTCCACGATCACGAGGCCGAGATCCTTGAAGGAGATCTCCTTCGACAGCAGGCGGTGCGTGCCGATGACGACGTCGACCGCCCCCGAGGTGAGTCCCTCCGCCGTCTCGCGCGACTCCTTCGCCGTCTGGAAGCGCGAGAGGGCACGGACCCGGACGGGGAAGCCGGAGAACCGCTCCGAGAAGGTCTCGAAGTGCTGCTGCACCAGGAGCGTCGTCGGCACGAGGACGGCCACCTGCTTGCCGTCCTGGACCGCCTTGAACGCCGCCCGCACCGCGATCTCGGTCTTGCCGTAGCCGACGTCGCCCGAGACGAGCCGGTCCATCGGCACCTCGCGCTCCATGTCCGCCTTGACCTCGTTGATGGTGGTCAGCTGGTCCGGGGTCTCCACGTAGGGGAACGCCTCCTCGAGCTCACGCTGCCACGGCGTGTCCGCGCCGAAGGCGTGACCCCGCGAGGCCATGCGTGCCGAATACAGCCGGATCAGCTCGCCCGCGATCTCCTTGACCGCCTTGCGCGCCTGGTTCTTGGTCTTGCTCCAGTCCGACCCGCCCATCTTGCTGAGCGCAGGGGCATCGCCGCCGACGTACCGGGTCACCTGGTCGAGCTGGTCGGTGGGCACGAAGAGCCGGTCACCGGGCGCACCGCGCTTCGACGGCGCGTATTCGAGGACGAGGTACTCGCGCGTGGTGCGCGTGGGTCCGGCCCCGGTGGAGCGCTGCATCAGCTCGACGAAGCGCGCCACGCCGTGCTGCTCGTGCACCACGAAGTCGCCGTCCTTCAGCTGCAGGGGGTCGACGGCGTTGCGGCGCCGGGAGGGCATCTTCCGCATGTCGCGCGTCCCGGAGGCACTGGTGCGCCCGAGCAGGTCCGCCTCGGTGAGCAGCCCGAGCTTGAGACCGTCCACCACGAATCCGCGGCCGGCGCACGCCGTCGTGATCTCGATGATGCCGGCCTGCGGCGGGACGTCGAGGGAATCGACGCGGCTCGTGGGGATGTCGTTGTCGTGGAAGAGTTCCGCGAGGCGCTGGGCCGGGCCTGGCCCTTCCGTCGCGACCACCACGCGCCACTGGTCGCGGACGCGCCCACCGATGAAGTCCATCATCTCGGCGACGTCGCCCTGGTAACCGCGGGGCTCGCGGGCGTGGAGGGTGAAGCTGTCCACATCGGTCAGCTCCTCGTCGGCGCCGAAGGAGGTGATCCCCCACCAGGCGACCGAGTTCGCGAGCGCCGTCGCCCGCGTGTCCGTCAGCGAACGGAAGCTCGCCTCCTGGAGATCGGTGCCCAGCCCCTCGCTGAGATCGAGCGGCGCGGCACCGCCGTCGGACGCCGTGGACCACGCGGCGGCGAGGAACTCCTCGTTGGTCGCCGCGAGGTCGTGGGCGCGTGCACGGACCTTCTCGGGTTCGATCACGACGGCGATGGAACCGGCGGGCAGCTCGCCCGCGAACGGGACCATCGCATCGACGAGGACCGGGGCGAGGGACTCCATGCCCTCGACGGCGATCCCGCCCGCGATCTTCTCGAGCATGGCTGCGGCGGCGGGCAGTTCCGACTGCAGCTTCGCGGCGCGCGACATGACCGACGGCGTGATGAGGATCTCGCGGCACGGCGGGGCGTAGAGGGCTGCCGGCGGCTCGCCGGTCGTCAGCGACCGCTGGTCGGCGACGGCGAACCAGCGCATCTGGTCCACCTCGTCACCGAAGAAGTCGACGCGGACCGGGTGGTCCTCGGTGGGCGGGAAGACATCGATGATGCCGCCGCGCACGGCGAACTCCCCGCGGTGCGTCACCATGTCGACGCGTGCGTAGGCGGCGTCGGCGAGCGCCTTCACGACGTCGGAGAAGGCGATCTCGTCGCCGACCTTCAGCGTGACGGGTTCCAGCTCGCCGAGGCCCGCGACGAGGGGCTGGACCACCGCGCGGATGGGGGCCGTGATGACTCTGACGGGGTTGCCGTCAGGGTGGGCGAGCCGGCGGAGCACAGAGAGCCGGCGACCGACGGTGTCCGAGCGGGGCGAGAGGCGCTCGTGCGGGAGGGTCTCCCAGCTCGGGAACTCCTCGATGGCGCTTTCGGGAAGATAGCTGCGGAGTGCCTGGGCCAGATCCTCGGCCTCCCGCCCGGTCGCCGTGATCGCGAGGACCACGGGAGCCGCGGCGCCGCCGGGCAGTCCGTCGCCGGGGCCGGCGACCGCGAGCCCGTCGACCATCTCCGCGATCAGCGGGGCGCGCATGCCCGCGGGTGCCCCGATCTCGAGATCGGGGCTGCGCTGCTCCACGGACCGCGAGGCGTTGGTCCGCACGCGCGCGTAGGACGCATCGCTGGCCAGTGCCGCGCGCAATCCGTTCAGACTCATTGTCAGGTGCTCCTCAGGCGTCGGTTCCGCCGTCTCGAGCCGGTCCGCGCGTCGACGCGGCTGCCGGGCTGGGACAGCACAAAAGCCCGGAAAGACGAATCGTCTCCGGGGTCCTGATCAGACTACCAAGGGGCCCTGACGCTTCGGGCGGCTCCCGGCGGCCCCTGCCCGCCGGGCCCCAGGCCGTAGGATTGCTGCGAGACCCTGACCCTGCAGCACCGTCCACCTCATGGAGGAACCATGGCCCTGAACGCTTCCACCACCCTCCCCTACGACGCCGCCACCGTGCTCGGCGTCTTCACCGATGAGGGGTTCGTCCGGCACATGAGCGAGTACGTGGGCGGCACCCTCGAGTCCCTCACCGTCGACGGGGACACCTCCGGCGCGTTCACGGTGACGGCCGTCCGCACCATGCCCACCCGTCGCCTGCCGGACATGGCACGGAAGTTCGTGGGCGAGACTCTCTCCGTCACCCAGACCGAGGAGTGGAGCGCCCCGGCGGCCGACGGCTCGCGGGAGGCCACCGTCAGGATGACGGTGGCGAACGTCCCACTGACCGTTGCCGCCGTGCAGCGCCTGATCAGCCAGGGCGACTCCACCGTCGTCGACCTCCAGGGGAACGTCACGTCCTCCATCCCCTTCCTCGGCGGGAAGATCGCCGGAGCGGCCGAACCGATGATCGGCAAGGCGCTCAACGTCCAGGCCACCGAAGCCCGCGCCTGGCTCGAGAACCACTGACCCCGCCGGCCGCTCTCCCCCTCCAGCCGAAAGATCCCCGCACATCATGCAGCTCCCCACCCCGCTCGCCCTCATCCTGATCCTGGCCGGCGTCTGGACCCTCATCGTCTGGCCACCGTTCCTGCGCCGTATCCTCAAGGACCCGCGTTCACGTGACGGGAACGGAGCCGCCACCCGGTTCCTGACCGTGCACATCATGCTGATCTCGACGTCGATGATCCTCGGCGCCGCGACCGCCGTCATCGGAGTGCGCGCCCTGCTCGCCTGAGGCGCCCTGCCTGCAGGCACACGCAGCCTGCGGGCCCCGATCCGTAGTCCCCATCCAGTTCCGTCGACGTTCGAGATCCGCGAGGAAACACCATGGCCCACGATGAAACGCCCGCGGCGTCCGGCTCGAGGCGCGTGATCCTGCAGCGCTCGAGCTACTCCGAGAACCTGCGCATCACGGAGATCCTCCGCAAGGAGACGGTGGGCGGCATCCTGCTCCTGATCGCAGCAGCGCTCGCCATCCTCTGGGCCAACTCGCCGTTCTCGGAGTCGTACTTCGCCATCCGTGATTTCGAATTCGGCTACGAGCCCTGGCACCTGAAGCTCTCCGTCGGCTCGTGGGCATCGGACGGCCTGCTGGCGGTCTTCTTCTTCCTCACGGGGCTCGAGCTCAAACGCGAATTCGTCGCCGGGGACCTCCGACGGATCAACCGTGCCATCGTGCCGGTCGCAGCCGCCTTCGGTGGTGTCGTCGTGCCCGCCCTCATCTACACGGCGGTGAACCTCTCGTCGCCGGACACCCTGCGCGGGTGGGCCATTCCCACGGCCACGGACATCGCCTTCGCGCTGGCCGTGCTGGCCGTCATCAGTTCGCACCTGCCCGGCGCCCTCCGGGTGTTCCTGCTGACGCTCGCCGTGGTCGACGACCTCATCGCCATCGCGATCATCGCCTTCTTCTACTCGGAGGACGTGAGCCTCGTCTTCCTGCTGTGGATGCTGCTGCCCCTCGGACTCTTCGCCCTCCTCGCGCAGCACCGGCCCAAGTTCTTCGGCAGCACCACGCGTGGACCGTGGCTCATCCTCCTTCCGCTCGGCGTCGCCACCTGGGCGCTCATGCACGCATCCGGCGTCCACGCGACCGTCGCAGGGGTCCTGCTCGGATTCTGTGTCCCCGTGCTGCGGAAGTCCGGAGGCAAGCCCGTCCTGCCCCGCCCGAACAAGCCCGGTCTCGCGGAGGTCCTGGAGCACCGCTTCAGGCCGCTCTCCACGGGCTTCGCCGTACCCGTCTTCGCCTTCTTCTCGGCCGGCGTGGCCATCGGCGGTGCGGAGGGTTTCGTCTCGGCCCTGACAGACCCCGTCCTGATCGGCATCGTCCTGGGCCTCGTGTTCGGCAAACCGATCGGCGTCCTGCTCACCACCTTCGTCCTCACCCGGACCACCAAGGCCAACCTCGATCCGGGACTGAGCTGGTGGGACATCCTGGGCGTCGGCATGCTCGCCGGTGTGGGCTTCACGGTCTCCCTGCTGGTCAACGATCTCAGCTTCGGTGCGGGCAGCGAGCACGACGACCACGCGAAGGTGGCCATCCTCACGGCCTCCCTCACAGCCGCCCTGCTCTCCAGTGTGGTCCTCCGGCTCCGCAACAAGCACTACCGCCGCATCGTGGAGGAGGAGACGGCGGACGACGACGAGAACGGCATCCCCGACGTCTACGAGCAGCGCGACGTCATCGAGCGGCGCGACGACTAGAACCCAGCCGGACTAGTATCCAGCCATGGGGGATCCGGGGGGACCAGAGACGGACGGACGGGCAGACGGTGCCCGGAAGGGACCGGCAGCGCCGCGCGCCCCGGCCGGTGTGACCGGCCGCGCGACTCCGCCCGCCCGAACCGCCCCCGGCAGCAGTCTGAGCCGCCGACGCCGGATCGTGCTCAGCGAGCTCGCGCTCACCATCACCTTCACCCTCACCGTGGTCCTCGGACTCGTCGGGACGGCGAACCTCGCCTCGCCGGCTCTCTTCGTCGCCGGCTGGGCCCTGAACCTCGTCGTCCTGGCCACCTGCCTCGTCCTGCCCTGGCACCGCATCCCGAGCCGCTGGGTCACCCTGGTACCCCTGACCGACTTCGTGGCCATCGCCGTCGCCCGGGCCGCGGCAGGCGAGGGCCTGACCGGCGTCGGTCTCCTCGCGGCGTTCCCGACGGTGTGGATGGCAGCGTCGCGCGTGCGCACCCGGACGGCCGTCGGTACCGCCGTCATCGCCTCCCTGGTGATCATCTGGCTCCCCTTCTTCCTGGGCGACCTCCGCATGACCCTCGACGCCCTGGTGAACCCGATCCTGCTGCCCGTCATGATGACGGGCCTCGCGGCCTTCGTCAGCGAGCTCACGAAGGACAACCGGCGGCGCCAGGAGGCACTCAGGGCGTCGCAGTCGGCGTTGCGCGAGAGCGTGGAGGCCGGCCGACGCCGGGAACGCCTGCTCGGGACCGTCCTCGACACGGTCGGCGTGGGGCTGCTCGCGCTGGACGAACGCGGGAACGACCTCCTGATGAACGCCCGCCAGCGGGACTCCCACGCGGCCGCCGCTCCCCCGGGCAATCCCGACCCGAACGAGAGCGAGCTGCTGATCTTCGGCGCGGACAGGGAGACACCCGTCCCGCCCCAGGAGCGGCCGGTGGCCCGCGCGGTGCAGGGGCAGGACCTGCACGGCGATCAGGTGTGGATCGGCAGCGGACGCGCGCAGCGTGCCCTCAGCGTCTTCTCCCACTCCATGTACGACGACGACGGCACGTTCGCCGGGACGGTGGTGTCCTTCAACGATGTCACCGAGCTCCTGCTGGCCCTCGAGGCGAAGGACGACTTCCTGTCCAACGTCTCCCACGAGTTCCGGACGCCGCTGACGTCGATCCTCGGGTACCTCGAAGTGAGCCTCGAACTCGCCGAGAGCCTGCCCGAGGACGTCACGCACTACCTGGAGGTGGCCCGGCGCAACGCCGTCCGGCTCGAGCAACTCGTCGAGGACCTGCTGGCGATCAACGCCGGGACCTTCGCGGTGAATCCCGAACCGACCGACGTCGGGCTGGTCCTCGCGGAGGCCGCGGACTCGGGTCTTGTCCGAGCGACCCGCGCGGGCCTGCACCTCGTGAACCGGGCACCCCGGTCGCTGACCGCGGTCGCCGATCCCGTGCGGCTCGGGCAGGCCCTGGACAACCTGCTCAGCAACGCCGTGAAGTACAACCGACCCGGCGGACGCATCACGCTCGACGCGTCGATGGAGGACGAAGGGCTCACGGTGTGTGTCGAGGACACCGGCATCGGCATCGCGGCGGAGGAACTGGACCAGGTGTTCGACCGCTTCTTCCGGTCACCGTCCGCGCGCGCCTCGACCGTCCCGGGCGTAGGGCTGGGGCTCCTGATCACGCGGAGCATCGTCAGCGAGCACGGCGGATCCATCACGGTGCGGAGCGAACCGGGCAGGGGGACGTGTTTCACGATCGTGCTGCCGCAGCCTGCGGAGTCACGCACGGCGTGATCGGCCGGGTCGACGCCTGACGGCTCAGGCGTTCGCTGCCAGCAACGATTCCTCGAGGGCCACCCAAGCCAGCATGGCGCACTTGACGCGGGCCGGGAAGCGCGAGACGCCGGAGAATGCCGCGGCATCGCCGAGGACCTCCTCGTCCGCCTCGATCCGCCCGCGGGACCGCATGACCTCGCGGAACGCGTCCACGAGGGTGATCGCCTCGTCCCGCGGAACGCCCTGCACCAGATCCGTCAGGACGGAGGCCGAGGCCATGGAGATGGCGCATCCGGCACCGTCCCAGCTCACCGCGTCCACGCGGCCGTCCGCCACCGCGGCGCGCAGGGTGATCTCGTCACCGCACACCGGGTTCAGCTGGTGGGACTCGCCCGTGCGGCCGTCGCCGTCGTAGTGCTGCAGGGGTGAGCCGTGCCGCGCCTTGGCATGGTCGAGGATGATCTGCTGGTACAGCTGCTCGAGGCCGCTCATCACTGTGCTCCGAAGAAAGGACGGACCTGCGCGACGGCCTGCAGGACGGCCTCCACCTCGTCCGTCGTGGTGTAGAGGTACGTGCTCGCACGGGTGCTCGCGGTGAGCCCAAGGCGCCGGTGCAGGGGCTGCGCGCAGTGGTGGCCCACCCGGACCGCGATGCCCTTGTCATCGAGGAACTGGCCCACGTCGTGGGCGTGGACACCGTCGACGTCGAAGGCGGCCAGGCCGATCCGCGGGACTCCGGCACCCGGTCCGAGGACCCGGACGCCGTCGATCGCCGAGAGCCCCTCGACGAGCAGGGCGCCCAGTCTGCCCTCCCAGGCCTCGATGCGGTCCATCCCGGTCTCCGACAGGTAGTTGGCCGCCGCTCCGAGCGCCACGGCCTGCGAGATACGCTGCGTGCCGGCCTCGAAGCGGTTCGGGGCGGGGAGGTACTCGGCACGTTCCATGGTCACCGTGGTGATCATGGAACCGCCGGTCAGGAAGGGCGGCATGGCATCGAGCAGCTCGGCGCGGCCGTAGAGGGCACCGATCCCGGTGGGACCGAGCATCTTGTGCCCCGAGAACACGAGGAAGTCGACGTCGAGCGACGTCGCGTCGACGGGAAGGTGCGGGACCGACTGGCAGGCGTCCAGCAGCGTCAGGGCCCCGACGTCCTGCGCCAGTGCGACGAGTTCATGCACGGGATTGATGGTGCCCAGCACGTTCGAGGCGTGCGAGAAGGCGACGATCCTGGTGGTGCCCGTGATCACCGCGGCCGCGGCCTCGAGGCTCAGCGCGCCGTCGTCGTCCACGGGGATGAAGCGCAGCTCCGCCCCCGTGCGCGCCGCGAGCTCCTGCCAGGGGATCAAGTTGGCGTGGTGCTCCATCTCGGTGACCACGATGCTGTCCCCCGGGCCCACCGCGAAGCGCTGCGCTGCAGCTCCTCCGCGCCCGAGGGACGCGTTGGACATCGCATAGGCCACGAGGTTGATGCCCTCGGTGGCATTGGAGGTCCAGACGAGCTCGCGCGTGCGGGCGCCGATGAAGCGGGCGACGGCGGCGCGTGCGTCCTCGTACGCGTCCGTCGCGTCGACCGCGAGGGAGTGCGCACCGCGATGCACCGCGGCGTTGCGCTGTTCGTAGAACTCCTGCTCGGCCTCCATGACGCTGGTCGGGTTCTGCGAGGTGGCGCCCGAGTCCAGGTAGACGAGCGGCGTGCCGCCGACGTCGGTGCCGAGGATCGGGAAGTCGTTGCGGATCCGGTGCACTTCGGCGTCCGTCAGCCCCGCGTGGGACGGCGTGAGGGTCGCGGGTGTTGCTACCACGGGCACTTCGGGCTCCTCGAATCAGCCGGCTGCCCCTTGCGCGATAACGCAAGGGTTGTCTGTGCTAATCCTCCCACCCGGGTGGTGCCTGCGGCATCCCAGTGGAGCCTAACGGGGACCACGCGCTAGGAGGCCGCCGTCCGTCCGGCGATCACCGCGACGATCTGGTCCCTGTACCGCTGCGGAGCATGGTGGGCCTGGGCGCGTGTCCGGTCACGGAGGGCCCGCTCGCGCCAGGTCGACCAGTCGTCGACGATCACCTCGACGGCCGTCGCGAGCCGGCCGGCATCATCCGGCTCCACGAACTGCACGCTGGCGTAGTGCTCGCCGGCCTCGACCAGGCCCGGCATCGCCGACACCACGGCGGGCCGTGCCGCGAGCACGGCCTCGATCACCGTGTTGCCGAAGGACTCGTCGAGCCGCGCCGGGATCAGGACGATATCCGCCGCCTCGACGGCCCCCCAGATGTCCTCCCGGAAACCCTGCAGCTCGATCGTGCCCTGGAGACCCTGCTCGCGTATCTTCTCGGTGAGGCCCTCCGCATACCACTCGTTGCCCTCGAACACAGCTCCGACGACATCCAGGCGGACCGCTCGTCCGCGGCGCTCCAGCTCGGCGACGGCATCGATCGCCACGTCGACGCCCTTGCGGTGCGAGATCCGGCCGAAGTAGACGAGCCGGGCCGGATCGGCGATGGTGTCCCGCGCGTCGGAGCCGGACGACGGACCTGCGACTCCGTTGTAGACGAGCCGGGCACGGGCAGCGCGCCCCGGCAGGGACTCGGCGAGGACCCGGATCGTGTAGCGGCTGTTGGCGATCACCTCGGACGCGAAGACCAGGGGGAGCGTGAGGAGGCGCCGGATGACGGGGCGTACATGCCCCTCGGCCTCGTGGACGTGTACCAGCACGCGCCGACGCATCAGCCGCGCGACGACGGGCCACCAGGGCATGCTCACGGTGTTCACGTAGACGATGTCGGGCCGGGTGCGGCGGATGAACGTGGTGATGGCCCACACCGAATTGACACTCTGGCGGACGATCGAGAGTGCCCCTCTGGCGGAGAGGAGGTTCTTCCGCAGGACCAGCGTCTGCAGCACGACCGCTCGTGCCCCGAGTGCGACGACGTGCGGGGTCAGCGGGCCCTCGGCCGGCATGACCACGAGCACCTCGGCGCCCGTATCGACCAGACCGGCGAGGGTTTCGAGCATCATCCTGTCCGAACCGTAGAGGTCCGACGAGGGGTGCGCGATGACGATCGTCTGTCCAGTCAAATCCATGGAGACCTCCGGCTAGCCGTGCAGGGGCGGGTCGAACCGTCGCGGCAGACCGTTCCGCGCGTCGACGTTCCTCATCATAAACAGGGACGCTCCTCGCCCCGTCCGGCAGCACCCTGTCCAGCCCGGACGGGTCGCTCGGCAGGGGTACCACGGCCTTGCCCCACGGGCTAGAATTCGGTGTCGGCATTTTGCCGCCACCGTCCGTGTCCGACGATGCATCATCGCGTGCCAAAGGGAATCTATGATCGAACACCAACGGCGACGTGTCGGGCAGATCGTCGGTCTCGGCGCACTCGTCCTCAGTTCGGCCGTCGTCGTCTCGGGCTGCGTGCCGGCCCAGGTCCAGGAGATCTCCGGGACCGGCGTGGTGGTCGCGGGCATGGCGGGGAACGTCCGCCAGGACAGCGTGCTGGCACGGACGCTCGGCGTCCTGACCGCTTCCGAGACACGCTCCGTCCCCGGAGAGCGCCCGAATTCGGGAGCGGAACCCGTGGGCACCACGGTGTTCCCGGTGCCGAGCAATGCCATCTTCGTCGCCGTCGGCGGGAACGACACCGCTCCCGGGACCGAGGAAGCCCCGCTGGCGACGATCAAGAAGGCCATCTCCCGGGCCGAGAGCGGGCAGACCGTCGTGCTGCGGGGCGGTACCTACCTCGAAGCGGTCAAAATCCCCTCCACCAAACGCATCACCCTGCAGTCGTTCCCGGACGAGGAGGTGTGGCTCGACGGAAGCATGCCGGTCACCGGCGTCGAACCCGACGGAGGACGATTCGCCGTCGAGGGATGGACGAAGGAGTTCGACGCGAGTCCGACCTACTCGTGGGGCAACGCCGACGGGACGACGCCGGGCTGGACCTTCGTCAACGCCGAGCATCCCATGGCCTCGCACCCGGACCAGGTGTGGATCGATGGCACGTCCCAGCGCCAGGTACCGAGCCTCGACGACGTGGTCCCCGGCTCCTTCTTCGTCGACTACACGAGTCACCGCCTCGTCCTGGGTTCCGACCCGGCCGGCAAGGAGGTCAGGGCCAGCTCGCTGGCGAAGGCCATCTCCGTCCAGTCGCCCGGATCCGCGATCAAGGGGATCGGCGTGCGACGGTTCTCCCCCTCCGTACCCCACATGGCCGCCGTGACCCTCGAGAGCAGCAACATCACCGTCGAGGACGTGGTGATCGAGCAGACCTCCACAACCGGACTCGCGGTATCCGGAACGGACGCCAGCCTCAGGGGAATCACGCTGAGGGAGAACGGCATGCTCGGTGCCTCCGCGACGTACGCGGACGGCCTGTCCGCGATCGATCTCGAGGTGACGGGCAACAACACCGAGGGCTTCAACCATTCGCCGGCAGCCGGAGGGTTCAAGATCGGCCGCTCCCGGTCCGTACAGGTGCAGGACAGCATCTTCAGGGACAACAACGGGACCGGTCTCTGGTTCGACGAATCGGTGTTCGACCTGACGGCGTCGGGGAACGATGTGATCGGGAACAGGAGCCATGGGATCTCGGTCGAGATCTCGGCTCGCGCCCTCATCGCGAACAATATCGTTGCCGACAACCAGGGGCACGGACTGAAGGTCAACAACACCAGTGGCGTCGGGATCTGGAACAACGCGTTCGTCGACAACGGCCGTCCGATCAACGTGGTGCAGGACCCGCGGCGCGCGGCAGACCCGCAGGCTCCGGGGCACGACCCCCGACAGCCGTTCCCCGACCCGTCGATGACCTGGATCAACGGTCCCGTGGACATCCGCAACAACGTCCTCACGGGCACCACGGGGAACTGCCTCCTCTGTGTCGAGGACTTCTCGGACGAGCTGTCGGCGGAAGCCATGGGAGTGACCACGGCAGGGAACGTCTTCCACCGGGCCACAGGATCGAGCCCCGACTGGCTCGTCATCTGGTCGAGGGGTGCGGAGGACCCTGCGGTCTTCACCACGCTCGGGCGGTTCAGGAACGCCACCGGCCAGGCGAAGCACGACATGGAGCTCACGGGACAGGCCATCGTGGACCCGGTCACCTACCGTGTCACCGATACCGTGCGATCAGCCGTCGTCGCGCAGCCCCTCCCAGCCCGGATCGCCGGGCTGCTCCACGTACCCTCAGACAGCCTGGTGGTAGGACCTGTCGGGGACTGACACGCGGAGCGGATCGGCCGGTACAGCCGGTTCCCCTACCTGATCGCGCGCCTGCCGCGGCGGGACGAACGTGGCCGCGAGGGCGATGAACACCATGAAGGTGACGCTGGCGTCGAGAAGCCCTGTTTCGAGGAACGACCGGATCAGCAGGAAGACGAGGAGAGCGATCGGCAGCGCGTTACGGCTCCCGCCCCTCAGATTGAGGACGAGGACCACGAGGACAAGGGCGGCGAGGACTGCGGTGCCGATCAGCCCGGTCTGGGCGAGTGCCGAGATCCAGCTCGAGTCCAGGACCTGATCGTTCCAGTACTGTCCCTTCACGTGCACGGTCTTGACCGAGAGCCCGGCACCGACCCACTTCTGCAGGCTCTCGAACGGCGTCTGCAGCACCACGTCCCAGGCGATGGTGCGCGAGTTGAGCGTGAAGTTGGAGGTTTCTCCCTCGCGGTTCAGGAGTGTCCCGACGAGGCCGGTGTAGGTCACGACGGCGAACAGCACCGGGACGGCGGCCACGAGGACGACGGCGACGAAGCGCTGGAGCGACCGGGCCCCGAGGAGAAGGACCACGGCGGCCAGGGCCATGCCGAGCAGGGCCGTCCGTGACTGGGTCGCGATGCAGGCGAGCGAGAAGAAGCACGCGGCGATGATGGCGCCGGCGGTCGCGCGGCCCGAGAGCACGCGGTGGATCGCCGCAAGCGCGGGGATGGCGCAGAGGACGATCAGGCCGTTGGGGCTGATCGGCAGGAGGGTCCCTGCCAGGCGCCCGCCCCCGGCGATCGTGCCGATACCCGTGACGGTGAGGACCGCCCCGACGACGCCGGTCGCAATGACCATCTGGCCGAGGACATCCTTCCGCGGAAAGGACGACGCCAGCAGCACCACCGTCGCAGCGAGGAGGACCACCCGCACCGCGAGGACGGCGGAGGCGGCCGGCGCCCCCGCGTCGAGCGCACCGACCATGGAGACCGCGAGGACGGCGAGCACTGCCAGCAGGGGGCCCCCGGCCACGGGGTGAACGGTCGGCGCGGTCCGTCGCAGGGCCAGCGCCATCAGGACGGCGAGCGCCTGGAGCGCCGCCTTCGCGATCACGACGGTGTCGAAGGCACCCTCGAAGTAGACGCCCTTGCGCCATGCCGTGACACTGACGATGAGGACGATCCAGATGACGACTGCCCCTGCGGAACGGTACTGCGCCTTACGCACGACCAGGGGTCCGGACCACCAGGTGTGCACGTCCCCGCGTGCGGCCGCCCGACCGCCGCGGCCCACCGACGACGACCATCCCGAGCGGTTCCACCCCGATCGCCCGGAGTTCACGCAGGGCGTCCTCGACGTCCGCCGACGCAGTGCCATGGGACACCAGCACCAGCGTGGCCTCTGCGACCGGGGCGACGGTCCAGGTGGTCAGCGGGTGCGAGTCGTAGGAGGTGCGCACGAGCGTCACGTCGAAGGCGTCGTCGATCTCCTTGAGGATACTCGCGCCCTGGCGAGCCGCCCGGGAGTGGCTGATCCGCTCGGTGGAGGTACCGATCGGCAGTTGGTGGACCCCGGCGTCGGACACGGAGACGACGTCGTTGAGGGTCGCATCCCCCACGAGGACGTCGGTGAACCCGATCTCCCGGGCGCTTCCGCCACTTCCGGGGTCACCGGATGGCGTCCCCGGAGTCGTCGCGTCGAGGAGGCAGGTACGCGCACCGGAATCACCGATGAAGGATGCGAACTGATGGCTGAACGCGTTCGACGTCTCGTTCGGCCGCCCGACAGCCGTCACCATGAGGAGCTTGGGGAGCTGCCCGCCACGCCGGGTGAGGAGCGCGGTCATCAGCTCGCGGTACTGAAGCGCCGTTTCCTGGGAGAGGCCACCCCTGGTGGTCACGCCACCGGCCACGGAGCCCAGCACCTCGACATCGACCGAACGGGGCAGATCGCCGTCGCCCCGGATCCTGCGGTACCCGCTCCCCAGGAGGAGAGCGGCGATGAGCCCCAGGGAAAGCCCCGCGAGCAGCCCCATGGCGAGATTCAGCGCGGTGTTGGGTGACGTCGCGGAGGCGGGGGCCACGGCAGGAACGGTGACGAACGCTTCAACCGCTGCATTGCGCGCCGTGTCCCCGCCCTCCAGCTGCCGGATGACGTCCCGCAGGTTCTCGGCCACCAGGTTGGCGAGCGTAGCGGCCTCCTCGGGCGTCGGAGCGGTGGCCGTCACATCGACGAAGACCGTCTCCGCCGGATTGCTCGCGCCCACCCGGTCCCTCAGCTCTGTCAGTGTCAGGGCCGAGTCAAGCTCCTGCAGGACGGGCGTGAGCACCTGGGGACTGTAGACGAGCTCCGGGTACGACTTCACCCGCTGCAGGACGAACTGCGAATTCTCGAAGCTCGAACTCGAATCCGAGTCGGCCCGGATGAAGAGATTCGCCTCGGCCTCGTAGGTGCGCCCGGAGAGTCCCGTGACGAGGGCTGCGAGCAGGAGCCCGATCAGCGTCGAGACGGCGATGAGGCGCCAGCGGCGCCGGAAGATGCGTCCGTAATCGTTCAGCTCCATGTCTTCACCTCGCGGTACCACTTGGGCAGGGCCAGCACCAGGAAGGCGAGATTGGCGAGCATGAGCAGGCTGTAGGCGCCGATGAATACCGGAGGAACGAGCAGGAGGACGAACAGCACGCACAGCAGGCCGAAATCGGTGGGGAGGACGGCCAGGGAGTACAGGAGCGACGACGACGTCTTCCCGGGTACCGACCCCGTTGCGGACCGGTGCGCCCTGCGCAACTGATCCATCAGCAGGGACGAGAAGAAGTGCACGGTGCCCAGCACCTGGAACACGAGCGGCACGATCAGCCACGCCGTGTCGACATCGAGGTACCGCCACCAGCAGATGAGGATGCACAGGTGGATGCTGCCCTCCTTGAAGGCGTCCACGGTGTGGTCCAGCCACTCCCCGGCGGAGGAACCCGTCCCGGTCAGCCGCGCGAGCTGGCCGTCGGCGGAGTCCAGGGCATAGCCGAGCGCGAGCAGCGCGGCCACCAGGACGGCAGTCCCGGTGGTCGGATCCGTCAGGACCAGCACGGCCAGTCCTGACACGGTGGCTGCCGCGCTGATCAGGGTGACCTGATTCGGTGTCATCCTGCGGGAGTAGGCCGCCGCCGCGAAGATCCTCCCCAGCCGCCTGTTGACGTATCTCGAGTATGCAGGTGCTCCCTTCGATGTCTTCTGTGCGCTGGCGAGAGAGTCCAGTGCTTCGCGGAATTCCAGTTGCGCCCCAGGTCGCATGGTCATGTCAGTCCTTCGGTGTGTACGGACGTCGAATTGTCGTCCAACGGATATTCTGCCGGGTGATGCCGGCGGGCGGCTACGGACGCGCCTCCCCGACCCACACATCGTCGTAGCGCGCGACCACGGGGGCATTCGTCGCGGACCCCGAGAGGTAGGACGTGAAGCCGGCACGCCCCGGCTTCTGGAAGTCGGCTGCCGCGTCGCTCGTGGACAGCTGCCAGCTCGCCGGCTCCGCGGTGCCGACCGGCCAGACCTTCATGCGGATGACCGTCGGCGAGGTGCCGACCGCCTGGGCCCTGACCACCAGTTCCTTCCCCTGGGTGTAGTCCAGTGAGGAGATGACCGTCTGGTTCACGAGGATGGTGTCCTTGCGGAGCAGGAAACCGGTCACCGACCCATTCGGCTGGAACTGCAGTTTCGCCGTGTAAGCACCCGCCCCGGTCACGTCGCGCACCAGGAACGACTGGTGCACCCCTCCCCCGGTGGCCACCTTGTCCAGGGAGATGGTCGTACGGACCTCCGTATCGGTCGAGGACACCGAGTTCAGGTAGACGGAGGGTCCGGCACCCGCGGAACCCATGCGGAGCTGCCCCTTCCCGTTGGCGACCGAGAAGTTGGCGAGCGTGCCCGAGTAGGAGTACGCCCCGCCGACGTCTGCGCTGCCCCAGCCCGAGCCGAGGACCCTGGCGAAGGCGTCGGTCGCGAACGCCCGCGGCTCGATGACCGGCACCTCGACGATCAGACGCTGCTCGGACCGGGCCTCACCGCCGTCCTCGTCGCGGACGACGAGTGCGACCGTGTAGGTGCCGGCAGCGGCGTAGGTGTGGCTCGCGAGCTTCCCTGTGGCCGTCGCCCCGTCCCCGAACGACCAGCTGTACGAGAGCACGGCGGATTCGACGTCCGTGGACCGGGCGGCGTCGACCGTGAGGTCCAGCCCGGACACCGCAGGGGTGAACGAACTGGTCGGCAGGCTGTTGGCGACCGTGACGGTCTTCTCCGTCGTCGCCGTTCGGCCGGCGGCATCCGTCACCGTGAGGACCACGCTGTAGGCGCCGTCTGCAGCGAACCGGTGCGTGGGCGTCGCGCCGACTCCTTTGGTCCCGTCCCCGAAGTCCCAGGCGTAGCCGGCGACGGTCCCCGTGGAGGACGTGGCATCGACTGTCAGCTTCCGGCCGAGGGTGCTCGCGTCGAACGCGGCGAGCAACTGGGGTGATACCGACACGGATTGCGTCGTCGAGGCCTTCGCGCCACGCCCGTCCGTGACCGTCAGTGTCACGTCGTACGTGCCGGCAGCACGGTAGACGTGCGACGGCTCGGCGCCGGTGCCGGTCGTACCGTCACCGAAGGTCCACGAGTAATCCGAGATCGCCCCGTTCGGGCTCGTGCTTCCCGCACCGCTGAACGATGCGGAGAGGTTGTCGGTGCGGACGGAGAACGTGGCCGTCGGGCTGGCCGGCGGTGCTACCTGCGCCGTGACCGTCCTGGTCACGCTCGCCGTCGCCCCGTCGTTGTCCGTCACGGTGAGCGTCACCTCGTAGGAACCGGCGGCGGCGTAGGCGTGCTGTGCGGTCCGCCCCGTCGCCGTCGCCCCGTCCCCGAACGTCCAGGCGTAGCCGGCGATCGTGCCGTCGGCGTCGGTCGTCTCGGAGCCGTCCACCGTGACGCGGAGATCGGTCGTCGAGACCTGGAAACCTGCCGTCGGCGACTGGTTGACCCGGGTGACATCCACGGTCGAGGCGAACCGGCCGGTCAGCCCCTTGTCGTCCGTCACCGTCAGCGTGACCTCGTAGGAGCCGGAGGCCGCGAACCGGTGGTCGGCAACGGCACCGGTGCCGGTCGAGCCGTCCCCGAAGTCCCAGCCGTATGCCGTGATCGAGCCGTCGGAATCCGTCGACCCGCTCGCGTCGAAGCGCCCGTCCAGACCCGTGCTCGTCGTGTCGAACGTTGCGACGGGTGCCGCGTTGCTCACCTGGATCCGGCGCTCGGTACTGGTCCGGCCGCCACGGTCGTCGACGACCACCAGGGTCACCGTGTAGGTCCCGTCGCGTCCGAACAGGTGGGTCGACGTCGGGCCGTCCGCCGTCGCGCCGTCCCCGAAGTCCCAGCTGTACGACGCGATGGAGCCGTCGGGATCCTTCGACCCGGAGGCGCCGAACGCGACGGAGAGGCCGGTTTGCGTGGCCTGGAGGTCGGCGACGGGAAGGACGTTCGGCGCCGAGGCCGAGACGGTCTTCGTGGTGGTCGCCTTCCCTCCGCGGTTGTCCGTCACGGTGAGTGACACCTCGTAGGAGCCTGCCTTCGGGTAGGCGTGCTGGACGCGCGCTCCCTCCGCCGTCGTCCCGTCCCCGAAGGACCAGGACCATCCGGTGACGGTTCCGTCCGGGTCGCTGCTGCCGTTGCCGTCGAGCACGACGTTGAGGTCATCGACCTCCGAGGTGAACGCGGAGACCGGGAGCTTGTTCGGCGGGACGACGATCTCGTAGTGCGCCTTCACCCTCTCCCCGGACAGCTCCTGCGGATACACGGCGATCTCATCGATGGATCCCGCGAAGAAGGCGCTGCTGGAGCCCCAGGTGCGGTCCCCGCCGATCCGCCAGAAGCCGGTGTAGGCCTGCGCTCCGGTCTGCGGATTCGTACCGACGATCGCGCCGTCGACGTAGAGCTTCATGCCTGCCGCCGATTGGCTGGCCACCACGTGGTGCCACTCGTTGTCGTTGTAGGTCGCCGCCGTCTGGATGGTGTTGGTCTGGCCCGTGTAGGTCCCGAAGATCAGCTTGCCCGAATCCTCCATGTACACGTGGCGGTCGTAGCTGCCGGACAGGCCCGTGTTGGCGTTGCCGAAGCCGATGATCTTCCCGCCGCGGCGGGTGTCCGTCTTGAACCAGGCCTCGACGGAGTAGACCCGGGGGTTGTCCGTGGACTTCGTTGCAGCCGTCATGCCACTGGTGCCGTCGAAGGCGAACGCCTTCGTGGCGACACCCTTCACGACGCCGGTGGCCTCGCGGGTGACGTTGCCGCCCACCAGTCCTTCGGTCCGCGAGGTGGAGGAATCGGCAGCGTTCCCGGAGCCCGAGTCGTCGAGGCGCCAGAACAGGGCCGGATCGTCCGCATCGACGGCTTTGCCGTAGGCATCGGTGGCCGGCGCGGGCACTGCCGCGGTCCGGCCGCTCGCCGTGAAGTGGTTGAGCACCACACGACGGTCCAGGACAGCAGGGTAGAGCGCCACTTCGTCGATGTCACCGGCGAACCGGCTGGAGCTGGGCGAGTTGGGCCACCCATTCAGGTTGTCCCCGCCGATCCTCCAATACCCGCGGTATACCTGTCCGGCGGTGACGTCGGCCCGAGCCGCCTCGCGCAGCCCGTCGACGTACAGCGTCATGCCGTCCGCGCCCATCGACGCTGTAATCAGGTGCCACTTGCCATCGTTGTACGCCCCGGCGGTGCGGAGGGTCGACGTCGCCCCGTTGTACACGCCGAAGGTGATGCGGCCGTCGTTCGACATGTAGACGTGCCGATCATTCTTGCTGGAGTCACCGGTCTTCGCGTTGCCGAATCCGATGATCTTGCCGCCCTTCGTCGACTCCGTGCGGATCCACGCCTCGACCGTGAAGGTGTCGGGCCCGGGCTCGACCGTGCTGGTCGCTCCGAACGCGCCGGCCGTCCCGTCGAAACGGGTCGTGGTGGTGGACGGCATGAAGCCCTCCACGCCGCGGGTCAGCCCTGTGCCGGCGACCGCATCGTTGAAGCCGATGTTGTCGACGAAGGAGCTGCCGGACTGTTCGTTCAGGGGGAAGTACGCCGAAGCGCCGTCCTTCGCGATGAGGTCGGCATAGGCACTGCGGGTTCCCGCTCCCACCGTCACGGGGTCCGACCTCGGACCGATGTACTCGTTGCCGGCCGCATCCTTGACCCGGACCCGGTAGGTGTGGGTCGCTCCTGCGGTGCGCGAGGTGTCGAAGTACCCCAGGGTCTTGACCTTCCACCAGCTCGAGGGCTCGGTGATCGTCGTGATCGCGGTGAGGCTGTTGTCTCGCAGGAGTTCGTAGGTGAGCTTCTCGTCGTCGTAGTCCCACGTGGTGGGCCAGGCGACGCGGACCGATCCGGCCTCCAGGGAGACGGCGGTCGGCTTGAGGGCCGTCGTGTACTCCGGACGGATCTTGTTCGGTGCGACGGTCCTCGGCCCGAAGACGGCGAGACCCTGCTGGGCCACTCCGTTGACGGTGGTGAATTCCCCGCCGACCACGACCTTCGTGCCGTTGTTGTCCATCGCCCAGCCGCCCTGGTACTGGTTCGTGTAGAAGCCCGTATTGATCGACGGGTACCAGTGGAGCTGGGTGGGGGTGGGCTGGCCCGAGTAGAGGCTGTTGCTGCCCGGCGGCGCCTGGTCGGTGCCCGTCGCGTAGGTCGTGTTCCCCATCAGCCGCCGCCAGATCTGCGGGTTCTCCTCGGGGAAGCTCCCGACAGATGCGCAGTCGTGCGCGTGGGAGACGAAATACATGATGTCCCCCATGACCGAGACGTCGCTCGTGGACCCGTAGCAGTTGTCGAGCCAGATGAGGTCACCCGTCGCGAAATCAGCGGCGAAGCGTCCGTCGAACCAGTGGCCTCCGTCCCCATTGGCGCCTGCGTACACGACCCCGTCGCGAAGGACCATCTGCGTCACCCATGAGGAACTGGTGCCCGCGGCCGCCGGGATCGGCGTGCTCGACCAGGCCTGGTTCGCTCCGGAGACGCCGTCGACGGCGCCGACGCCGATCTGGCGGGCACCGTTCAGCTGCTGGAAACGCCCGCCGAGGACGACGCGGCTGTTGTCCGGGGCAGCGACGATGGACTGCACCATGCCGGTGGCGTCCGGTGCCCACGGCAGGAGAGCGCCCGTGGTGCGGGCGACGGCGGCGACGTTCGAGCGCGAGGACCCTCCTGCGTTCGCGAAGGATCCGCCGAAGAACACCCGGTCACCCGTCACGGCGATCCCGTAGACACTCCCCGACGCGGAGGACTTGAACGTCGGGTCCAGCGCACCTGTCGCGGTCGTGAACGCCGCGATCTTGCTGCGCGCCTGACCGCTGACCGTGGTGAAGTCCCCTCCGATGAAGAGCTGCTTCCGGTCACTCGTCAGTTCGATGGCCCGGGCCTGCGCGTTGAGATTCGGGTTCCACGCGAGGATGGCTCCCGTATCGATGTTGAAGGCCATGGCGTTGTTCCGGACGACCTCCCCGGCACCGCCGACGGCCACCCCCGACGGCCGGGCGCGCGTGAAACTGCCGACCGCGTAGGCGATGTTGCCGTCGACGGCGGTCGACCAGACCACGCCGTTGATCTGGGGGGCGACGAGCGAGTCGGCGCTGACCGTCGTCGGGAGCGTCGCGGGGACGGGCGCGACGACCGGATCGACGGCCTGCGCCGGCAGAGCAGCGAAGGATGAGGCGAGGACCACGCTGACGGAAAACGTGGCGATGGCCTTCGCCACACGCGACACGAGCCAGGGACGGGAGTGGACGTTACGTGGTGCTCTGGGCTCAGACATGCGTCTCAGACCGCCTTTTCTGCGGAGCGGAGGATGGGGTGGACGGGTACTCGGTATGCATGGGTGATGCGAGGACGAAAAGACGAAGGAAGGCGGCCCCGGCGAGCGAGCCGGCCGCGGCGCACAGGGGCGCGAGGACGAAGGAGCCGGACACCGCGACCGCCGCGGTGGCCAGAGCCAGCGACAGGACGGTCTCCGTCAACCGGACGGCGAACACCGTGGATGCCTTGCCCCGCACGGCTGCGAGCGAGCCGTAGGGGATGCTGAGGCCGATCCCGAGGGCCAGGCACAGCCATCCGGTCACGGCCAGCGGATCGGGTGCCCGCCCGGTGAGCAGCGGACCGGCCACCGGCAGCAGGAGGAGCGCCGCGGTCGATCCGACGACGGTGAACACGGTCAGGGCGACCACTGCACGATCCGCGCGACGGAGCAGCTCGTGCAGGGGCCGTGAGGAGTCGCGGGCGTAGGAGGAGAACAGGAATGAGGAGAACCCTCCGACCAGGAGGAGCCCGGGTGCCGCGTAGACGCGGGCGATCTCGAGTTCTCCGGCCGCGGCGAGACCGACGACGACGATGACGACGAAGCGGATGCTCGCAAGGAGCGCCGGCCGCAGACCCTGCTGGGCGGCGCGCCACACACCGAACGCCGCCACCCGGCGGAGGGCGGCCCTGCGAAGGGGCACGAGATACCGCTCTGCCCGGGGCAGAGCGAGGAGCCCGGCGAGGGCTCCGGCCGTCTGGCCCACCAGGACGGCAAGGATGAAGTCGATCATCTCCAGTCCGTCACGCGCCGCGACCAGGAGGAGGACGGCCGAGCCGAGGATCATCGTGACGTCCACCAGGGTGACCCGACCGAAGCTCAGCGTGATCATGTGGTGGCGCCGCACGATCTCCTCGCCGATGAAGGCGAAGGCGGCCAGGCCGACGATCACCGACCCTGCGGGACCCGTGAAGCCGGCGACGAAGCTCGCGACAGCGACGACCACCGAGATGGACGTGGCCAGCAGGAGGAACCACACCTCGAGCGCTCCCCTGACCGCCGGGTCCCGACGGTCGAGCACGGTCATGCTGTCACCGACGAAACCGCTGACCAGGCCTGACCCCAGCACGAAGATCCCGTAGAGGAGGCTGAACAGGCCGACTCCCGCGAGATCGATGCTTCTGCTCGCCACGAGGATCAGGAGCATGCTCCCGATGGCCTGGGTGCAGGGGGCGAGCGCTGCGAGTCCGGCCGGCAGGAGCCGCGCGATGCGCTGCCTCATTCGAAGCTGCCGCTGAAGGTGGCGACGGCGTGGTCGCCGTCCACGTCGAGGTAGAAGGTGGCCGCGCCGATGTCCTGGCCGACCTGGAACACGTAGGTGCCGGTGGCCGTGTCTCCGGGTGCAAGGGTCCCCGAGAGGTCCGCGGCTGCCTCGACGTCGTAGGCCGGAGCTGCGGGCAGTGCCTCGTCCCCGACGAGGAGCGTCGCCACCACGGAGTCGAGGGGGATCTCCTCGTCGGAGAGGTTCTTCACGTCGACGTCGATGGCGACGTAGTCGGCCCCCGTGACCGCCCCGACCCCGGTCGCCGTGATCGTCCCCCGGGCGAAGCCGCCGGTCGTGGCCGACAGTCCATCGCTCCAGGTGGCCTCGTCCGCGAAGGTGACAGGATCGACGGACTCCTGCCGGAGCGACGATCCTTCACCTCTGTCCACCTCCGGTGGTCCACTCGACGCAGGCTCGAAGGCCGGCCCCCCTGCCGGACCGCCGGTTTCACCGGGGTCCGGCCCGGGCTGCGGGTCGGCGGGACTCGCCGACGCCGATGCAGCAGGGGAGGCAGTCGCTGCCGGATCGTCACCGGCCTCGTCCTGCCCGCCGCTGCACCCGGTGACGAGCGCGCTGAAGGACAGGAGGACGAGTACGGTTCCTGCGAGACGGCGTGGGACGCCGGGGCGGCGGTGTGCCGTGTGACTGCGGTTCATGTGAGACCAATCTTTCGATGCGCCCCGAGAGGACGAACAAACTGTGGACAGCCTAGAATCGGGGCCACATCAATACACGAGTAGTAACTACCTGTCGTCGCGCGGATCGGAGCCCGGAACCACCCGCAGCTCAGGGATCGTGGCGCCCCGCCCGCCGGCGGCGGCGCGCGGGATCGCCGGGGAGGGCACGGCGGCAGTTCGTTGCGCTGATCGAGCGCCTACGAGCCGGCTCGGTCCAGCGGGAAGGCACCCGACCGGCGCCCCCTCGCTCCGCGCCGGCCTGCAAGCTCGGCGCACAGCTGCTCGTAGCCTTCGGCGACGCGGTCCCAGTCGTAGGCGAGGGCATCGGTCTGGGACTTCTTTCCCCTGAGAACCGTGTCCGACTCCGACGCCTCCGAGGCATGCACGAGGTCGGGGATGTCGGCGGGACCCGAGAAGTATTCGCCGTTGCTCCCGAGCACCTCACGGTTGAAGTTCACGTCGAACGCATTCGTCGCGACGCCGGCTCCCATGGCGCGCAGCAGCGACGGGTTCGTGCCACCCACCGAATGACCGTGCCAGTAGATCCGCGCGTTGGCGTAGAGCTGGTCCAGCAACTCCTGGTCCCAGATCCCTCCGACGAAGCGCACCCGCCGGTCCCCCAGCGACTCGATCCGCCGTGTGTACTCGTCCGCGTAGGGCGCTAACCCCACGACCACGAGTGGAAGCGTGGCCTCGCTCCTCACATACCCCTCGACGATCACGTGGACATGGTTCTCCGGCTCGAAGCGGGCGACCACGAGGTGGTACCGACCCGGCTCGAGATCCATCTCCGCGAGTCGGTCCGAGGCTCCGCCCTCGAGGATGGGGGCACCGTAGGCAAGATAGGTGCTCTCCACGCCGAACTCGGCGCGGTAGTAGTCCTGGATGCCGGCGGCATCAGCGATGAGGGCGTCCGACCATCGGACCGCGAGGGATTCGGCCACCCGGTAGTAGCGCTTCCCCACGGTTCCCCATTTGGCGCGCTTCCACTCGAGGCCGTCGACGTGCGTCGCCACCGGGATGCCCGCCGCACGCAGGACCGGCAGCCAGGGCGAGTTCGCGGAGTTGAAGACGATCGCGACATCCGGGCGCCGGAAGAACAGATGTCCTGCCGACAGGCCCGTGTGGCTCAGCGTCTCGAGTGACCGCTTCTTGAGTGCCGGTAGATGCACCAGCCGCATGCCCTTGTACTCGGTCTCGGCCTCGGCGCCTTCGGTCGTCCTGCAGTAGACGACGACGTCGTGCCCGAGGGCGGCCAGACGTTGACCCACCTCCTCGACCGCTGTCTCGAAGCCCCCGTAGCGGGCAGGGACGCCGCGCGTGCCGACGAGGGCTATTCGGAGGGGCTTCGAGTGAGACAACTGATGCATGGCGGGCTCCCAGACGTGGTGTGCGGACTCCCCCGGGAGGGAGCCCTGCACGGTGTGTGTTGGTTCAGCGGGCGGCTTCGTGGACCGCAGGAGCGTTGAGGAGCTCCAGGGTCCGCCGGAGGAAGGTACTCGAGGTGTGGACGGTGTAGGGGAAGTAGACGACCTCGACGCCCACCCTGCCGAAGGTCTCCTCGAGGGCGAGACCCTGGGGCGTGCCTTTCCAGTCATCTCCCTTGAAGAAGACGTTGAATCCCAGTTGCTTCCACATGTCGAGCTTGGTCGGCTCGGTCTCGGCGACGGCGCGATCCACGAACTGGACGCTCTGCACGATCTCCAGTCGCTCGATGAGGGGGATCACCGGGGTCCTGCCCTTGTTCTTCTGGAGCAGTTCGTCCGAGACGACCCCGGCGATCAGGAAGTCGCACTCGCTCTTCGCATGCCGGAGGAGGTTGAGGTGACCGACGTGGAACAGATCGAAGGCGCCGGCTGCATAACCGATACGGATTCCCATGGAGCTTCCTTTGCTGCCGGGGTGCGATGCGGGAGCGTCCGCCGGCGCGGAGAGATCGGACGAGGACTGGTCGGTGCGCATCAGTAGGCGCCGACGGGTTTGAGCATGACCTTGAAGGTCCGCCACATGATGATCAGGTCTCCGGTGACCGACCAGTTCTCCACGTAGTACAGATCGAGTCGCACGCTTTCCTCCCAGTCGAGGTCGGAGCGGCCGCTGACCTGCCAGAGGCCCGTGAGCCCCGGTTTGATCAGGAGCCGTCGGCGCGTGTGCTCCTCGTAACCGGAGACCTCGCTGAAGAGTGGCGGTCGCGGTCCGACCAGCGACATGTCGCCCCGGAGGACGTTCCAGAACTGCGGCAGCTCGTCGAGCGAGTATTTGCGGATGACCGCGCCGACCCGTGTGACCCGCGGGTCCTCCCGCAGCTTGAAGAGGACGCCGTTGCCCTGGTTCTGTTCCTTGAGCAGTTCGAGTTCGTCCTCCGCCGTCGTGACCATGGATCGGAACTTGAACATCCTGAAGACGGCCGAGTCCTTTCCCGCACGCTCCTGGACGAAGAAAGCCTTCCCCGGTGTGTCCCGGCGGATCGCGATGGTCAGCGCCAGGAAGAGCGGCGCCAGGACGAGCAGGGCTGCCGCGGACACCGCGACGTCGAGCGCACGCTTCATGAGGTGCCGCCCGCCGGTGAACTGCGGGAGCTCCACGTGCATCAGGGGAAGACCCTCGACGGGACGCATCGTGATGCGGGGTCCTGCCACATTGGTGAGGGCCGAGGCCAGGACCAGCTCGGTCGACGAGCCCTCGAGCCGCCATCCGAGTTCGCGGATGTAGGAGCTGCCCTTGCGGAGGTGACCGGCGACGATGACCGCGTCGGCACCTGTGTGGGCGACGAAATCCTCGATCTTCCGCAGTCCGCTCACGACGGGGACGAGACGGTCCCCGGTCCGGAGCGCAGCCGGGTTCGTCTTGCCCTCGTAGACCGCACCGACCACCGCGTACGCGGCGCCGGACTTCTTCGCGAGCTGTGCCGTGACGTAGCGGACGTCTGCCGGCCGCCCCACCACGACGACCTTCGACAGGTAGTGGCCGAGGCGGCTCTGGCGCAGCAGCCACTGGCGCCACATCCACCGGCTCGACAGCAGGAGCAGCGTCCCGGATGGCAGGGCGAGGACCAGCAGGCCGCGGAAATGGTCGAGGTTCAGGAGGACGACCAGGACGGCCGCGACCGCGAACGTCGCGATACTGGCCCGTACCACCCGCTTGTACTCCCCTGCACCCGTTCCGATGAGGCGCGGATCCCGGGTGCGGAACACCGACATGGCACAGATCCAGCCCGCGGCGATCGCTCCCCCGAGGCCGAGGACGTCTGCGATCCTCGCGACGCTCGCCTCGAGGGTCAGCAGATTGACGGTGAGCAGGAGGATGCCGAGGATCAGCACGGAGTCCGTCGCGAGGAGCGACAGTCGGTATCGACGCCTCCAGGCGGTGCCGGACGTCGACAGCGGCTGGTGCGCGGCGGCGATGCCCTTCGTGGCGACGACGCTTCCGAGAGCGCTGTGCAGCTGGGTCATATCGATCCCCCTTCGGGTGTTGCACCGGCGTCGTCGATTCCGACGCTCCGGTCGTACTTCTGGGGAGCCGACGACGGCTGGGGACGGACCTTGGTCTCAGAAGGTCCTGACATCGCCGGCTCCGATCGTGGGTGCTTCGTGGTGGCGGCCGTTGCTGCCGTCGCGAAACAGGAGATCCGGGCGGGCACGACGGAGCGGTCGGTGCCCCCCGATCCGGGGAGGAAGTGTTGGTGAGTGCCTACCTGTAGATAGAGGCGAGTGCCGCAGGATGGACGACCCATGAGTGAGACCCAATTCTTCAAAATTTCCCCAGCTTTGTTGCCAAAGCTCTTGTGGAAATCCTAGGGATGGGTGTCATGACGCACACGAGTACGGGTTACCTGTTGTTCACGCAGTGCTTACGCGAGGACTACGCGCCCGCTACTCGTGGGCACCACGGTCGGGCCTAAGGTCCTACGTAGGTAGTCGTGTCAGGAGTCGCGGAGGTCCTCGCGGCGATTGACGCCGAGCTTCGCGAAGATCCGGTACAGGTGGCCCTCGACGGTCCGCACCGACACGTTCTTCTTCTCGGCGATGTCGCGGTTGGAATAGCCCTCCTTGACGAGGGCCGCGATCGCGCGTTCGGTGGGAGTGAGTTGCGCTGCACCCGTGCCGGAGGACGCGGACGTGAGCGACTGTGCTTCCGGGCCTTCACGTTGCTCGCCGAGAACCACGAGCCGGCGCTGGACGGCGCGATTGCGTCGACCGGCCGACTGACCGCCGGCATACTGCTGCGCGAGTGACAGGCCGGCAAACTCGAAGGCCACGTCACCGTCCTCGCCGGCGCGGCTCGCCGCCAGGATCATCCCCTCGGCATTCCTGGCCTGCGCAGCCCTGAGGTACTCCAGGAGCGTCGCCGCTTCCCGGCCTTCGTACTGGGCGAGCACCCGGATCATCGGGGTGATCGCGTTGGTATCACCCAGGAGCAGGGAGAGCTTCAGTGCTGTCGCGGCCAGCTCCTTCATCTGGTTCTTCTCGGCAACGGATGCGAGGCGCAGCAGGTCCTCGCGTCCGGCGGGCGCATCCCCCAGGATGCTTGCGGCGGCCGTGGTGAAGATACTGCCGCCCAGATGCATCGAGCGCGACCCGCGCTGCGGCGTGTGCTCGAACTCCTCGATCAGTGTCCGCGCCCGGCTCGTGTCGCCGGCACGTGCCGATGCATAGGCCGCCAACCCGACCAGGAGCGTCCGTACCTGGCTGGTGTCGATGTCCGTCAGGGCTTCGAGTGCCAGGACGAACCGATCGCGGGCCTGCCTGTTCTGTGCCGCCCGGAGGGCCGTCATGCCGGCCACGACGTCGCCCCAGCCGGCGAAGTTCAGCATGGTGAGCGGGTGCAGCTGCGCGTGGGAGCGGAGGACGTCGCCCGCCTCCGCCGTCCGGCCGAGACCCGTGAGGATGACCGCGTGGCGGGCCACGGCGCGCTCGCGCAGGGTGAGCAGCTGCACGCCGGCGCGGTCGGTGAGGTCCAGGGCCTCCGCGGAACAGCTCCTGCCCTCCTCCCCCCGTCCGGTGCTGCTGAGGAGTTCGGCGAGCAGGAGCAGGGACGCTGCGCGGGTCTCCTCCGGGGCTCCCGGTGCTTCGGAGACGCCGCGCAGGGTCTCCTCGACGCCGTCGTACCTGCCCTCGAGGATGAGGACATGACACTCGAGGACCGCGCAGCCCAGCTGGTCGCCGGCCGGATCCTGGCCCGTCGGAGAAGCCTCGTCCGGCCGTGCGAGCTCGGTGATCAGGGAACGCCAACGGGCCACGTCAGCCCTGAGGTCCGCGGTGGAGGCACCCGACAGAAGTTTGAGGTCGAAGGACAGCCGCGTTGCGTCCCTCGCGACCTGCAGGTCTCCACAGTGTCGCAGAACCTCGTCGACGAGTTCGTGCGCGTAGTCCACCGTGCCCCGACCCATGTGGGCGCGAGCGGTTTCGATGAGCACCCGCCCGCGGAAGCCGGGCGCCGAGACGGCGCCGGCCGCACGGAGTGCGAGGTCGTGATCACGGAGGTCGTTCGCCACGGCGGCGGCTCGCAGGAGTGTCAGGTCATCCGGCGGAGAGCCGGTCTCGAGGCCCCAGGAGACCCTGCGCAGGAATCCCTCCGACGAGGCCGGCTCCTCGTCCGTGACCTCCAGCAGCCGTCGACAGATCGTGATCCTGCGTGCAGCGGGGACCTGCCCCCGGAGGACATCGCCGTACACCGGATACGCCAGACGAACGTCCTGGTCGGGGCTCACGGCGAGCAGGCGTTCGTCGAGCAGCGCCTGCAGGGTGGCCGGATCGACGCAGCCTGTCACTGCCGAGAGCGGGATCGGCTCCGCGAGCGCCACGAGTTCGAGCGCCCGGTGGTCGTCGCTGCTTCGTGACCGGAAGCGAGCGCGGACGAGGTCGCCCATCCGCAGGTGCACCGTCGACCGGTCTCCGTCGAAGCGCCAGATACCGTTCCTGCTGCGGAGTTGCCCCGCGGACCTCGCCTGCTCGAGGAATGTGCGCAGGAACAGCGGATTGCCACCGGTGAGCAGGGCGAGCGCGAGCGAGGTCCCCGTCAGTACCGGCCCGCCGAGGACCTGCGCGCACACCAGCGCCACCTGGTCGGTGTCGAGCGGCTGGAGATCGAAGCGTGCCAGCAGACCGTCCGCGCCCAGTGTCCCGAACTCCGCGGGGACGTTGGGCGACGTGCGGATCAGGACCAGTGCCTTGGCCCGGCGGGCACTGATCAGTTGCGTGAGGAGCGAGGTGGAGCTGTCGTCCAGCTCGTGGGCATCTTCGACGATGATCAGCGGGAGGCGGCCCGGACGGTTCGATCCCTCTGCGGCGAGATGCCCCATGACGGCTCGGAGGACCGCCACGGGGGAATCGGCGTCCGTCACGGACAGCGTGTGCAGGTAGGGTGCCAGGGCGCCGAAGGGGATGGCGCGCAACGAACTGCCGCCGGTCACCCTCAGCACCGGGGCCGTCCAGTGCAGACGTCCGACGACGGCGCGCGCCACGGCGGTCTTCCCGACACCGGCTTCCCCCACGAGCATCGCGCCGAACCCGGCGGGGTCGCTGAGCGCTGCACGAACGTCCTCGATGAGGCGGTCGCGCCCCACCAGTGCCGAGCGGGTACCGCTGGTGGTCACGGCTGCTGTCCGAAGATCAGGGAGAGTTGTTTCCGGCTCGAGAGGCCGAGTTTGGTCATGACCTGATGCACGTGCCCCTCGACCGTCCTGGGCGAGATGTGCTCCTGCTGGGCGATGTCCTTGTTGGCGACGCCCTGGGCCACGAGCCGCGCGATGGCTCGCTCGCGTTCGCTGAGCAGCTTCCGCCGCACGTGACGGCGGGCAGGGGTCGAGGTCCTCCTGAGGATCTGCTCCGCGTGCACCCTGATCATCGGATCGTCGGTGGGACCGAGGTGTTCCACGCTGAGCGCGGCGATGTCGCCGGCCAGGGTGTAGTTGTCGCTGTCGAGAGCCGCCCTGGCCACTTCCTTCAGGGCGCGGGGGTCCTGGGACGACAGCGCCTTCGCGAATGATTCCACCAGTCGCGCGAAGTGGCCGTCGGTCGCCGATGCCGAGGCAGCGAGCGATTCCGCGACGTCGTGACGACCGAGCTGGACGGCCTGGGAGAGGAAGAAGAGCTCGACCCCCCGGTACCCCCTGCTGCCGAGGTCGGCGGCCCGCTCGACGAACTCGGTGACGACGACCTCCGGAGTATCCAGCCACGCCTCGGTGAGCAGGGTGAAGTACTGGACCGCCTCGCGGAGATGCCATGGATACCGCTGACTGGAGAGGTCGATGGCGCGGAGGTGGTCCTCGGCCGTCTCGGCGTCGTTCTCGAGCGCGTGGGCATAGGCGGCCGCTGCCTCGGCGAGGGGCAGCAGTCCATGGCGGTCCCGCATGCGGAACTGGCTGATGGCCGGCGTGAGCTTGACCAGCGCCTTCCTGCTGCGGCCGAGGAACGCGAGCAGCAGTCCTTCGGCGAACTCGGCGGAGGAACCGCCGAAGACCAGCGCTCCCGGCTGGTCGCTGCGTGCCCGGGCGAGAGCGAGTCCCTCGCCCCAGCGGCCCGAGACGAGCAGCGCGCCGAAGAGTCGGACGGACGCGGCCTCCTGGTCCAGCGTGCCCGCACCCGACGTCTCGAGGCGAGCCGCGACGGTGCGGACAGCGCTGAGACCGGCCTCCGGCGAGCCCGTCATCGCCTGCGCGACGCCGACGAGGCCGCGCACGCCGGCGCTCCACGCCGATTCATCCGACCGGCCGCTCAGCACGGCTGCGCCGTGCTCGCGGAGGGCTTCCAGTTCACCCTCGAAGAAGTCCAGCTCCAGCCGCAGGAGATCGGCCCTGTCGAGCAGCTCACCGACCGCGTGCGCGTCCGCTGACGCGAGCCGGCCCCTGACGTCCTGAAGGTGTGCTGCTGCGTCCTGTTCGCGGCCGTGGGTCCGTATGCTCAGCCTCGCGGCGAGGAGACGGATCTCCACCCAGTCGGGGAGCGGGGTGTCGTCCGACGACGCTGCGATGATCGCGTCGACGGCGTCGAGCGCCTCGCCGGTCCGGCCGTCGAGCCAGAGCCGACGCGCGCGTTCGGTCTCCGTTGCGCATGTCTCCCGCCCCGGCGGGACGGCTCGAAGGAAGCGTTCGGCGGCTCCGTCGATCCGGTGGTCGTTCGCGATCCGGGCGAGCAGCGTGAGTTCGTCGACCTCGAGGGTTGCGCCCTGATCCATCGTCCACCGGGCGAGCGCGGTACAGCTCGCTGCAGGGATCGACGGCTCGTGCCGGAGCTGGGCCACCTCCTCGAGGGCGCGTCGACCGGCGCCCGAGAGCAGCTGGGCACGGACCACGTCCGCCAGCACCTGGTAGGCCAATCCGACCATGGGCCTGTCCTCGGGACCGATCCCGAGCAGGCCCTCGTGCTGGAAGCGGTCGAGGGACTCGGGCGCGGCCACCTGGAGGGCGACGGCCACGGGGAGATGCCCCGCGACGGCGAGGACCTCGAGCAGCGCGCGGTCCTCGCCGTCGAGTGCCGCGAGCTTGCCTGCGGTCCAGTCCGTGTCGGAACGTCCCGAGCCGAGCCGCGGGCTGTCCCTGGACACCCAGACGCCATCCAGGAGAAAGAGATGACCGGATGCGACGTCGGCCTTGGCCGCCAGCTGGAGGTAGCGGGGATTCCCCCCACTCGCCAGCCAGAGCTCCTGCGAGGCGGAGCGGGAGACCGGCGCTCCGAGGGCGGTCGCGAGCATCTCCATGGCGGCGTCAGGGCTCAACGGTTCGAGGTCGACCCGCTTCAGGACGCCGTCCTTCCAGAGGTCGAAGAACTCGCCCGGCGCATCGAGGATCTCCTCGCAGGTGATGAGCAGGCGGACCGCACCCACACGGGCCAGGTGGGCGATGACCGTCGCCGAGAGCTCGTCGATGTTTCGCACGCCGTCGATGTGCATCAGCGTCGGCCGGCCGCCCTGCACCTCGAAGCGGCGCTGGAGCGCGTTGAGGACCAGGAGGGGGCACGCGGCTGTTGCCTCGTCGAGTTCTGCGATGAGGACGTTCAGCGCCCCGTAGGGAGTGGTCGCGTGGGTCGATGAACCACGCAGGTAGAGATGGTCGTACTGGGATGACACGGCATTGATCACCCGCTGGGCGATCAAGGTCTTGCCGAGCCCCGATGCCCCGATCAGGACGACGCCGCTCGCGCCCTCCTCGGAGAAGATCCGGGCGACCTCGGCGACCTCGGCGTCCCGTCCCACGAAGGGCCACCGGCCGTCGACGACCGTCACGGGGCACGCCTGTGCCGGGCCGTGACCCGGTCGATCACCGACGGGTCAGCCGCGCAGTCACCCGCCCGTTTCCTCCATTGCATCAAGTTTCGCCCCATAGCGCTCGTCCTAGAGCAGCCACATTACAGGTAGCCACCCGCGTCGGGCGGCAGGCCGGCGCGGAACGAGCCGGTGTCAACGCTTCCCGTCGCCGCGCCCTACTTCGCCGGGTGGAAGCGCTGCTGCGTCTCCAGGAGTCCCGCGGTGATCAGCTGCTCGACGGCATCGGCGGCGTCGTCGAGGAGGAACGGCAGGTCCTTCTTCTCCGCGGCGCTGAAGTCCTTGAGGACGAAATCGGCGGGATCCTGGCGTCCGGGTGGGCGTCCCACCCCGACCCGCACGCGGTGGTAGTCCTTGGTACCGAGGGCCCTGCTGATGTCGCGCAGGCCGTTGTGTCCACCCTCTCCGCCACCCAGCTTCAGCTTCAGCGTGTTGAAGGGGATGTCGATCTCGTCGTGCACGGCGATGACGTGATCCGGATCGATGCCGTGGAAACGGGCCAGCGCACCCACCGGGCCGCCGGTGAGGTTCATGTACGTCAGGGGCTTGGCCAGGACGACGCGCGGCCCACCGATGCCGAGTCTGCCCTCCAGCGTGACGGCCTGCGCCTTCGCGGAGGTGAAGCGGCCGCCCACGCGCGTGGCCAGCAGATCGAGGACCATCTGGCCCACGTTGTGTCTGTTGCCGGCGTAGCCGGGCCCGGGATTCCCGAGCCCGGCTACGAGCCAGGTGTCAGTGGACACCGTGCGGTTCCTGCCTACTGCTCGTCGGCGTCGGTGATGACGGCGTCCTTGTCGGCGTCAGGAGCCGTCGCACCTTCGGAGGTCGCCTCAGGATCGACCTCGGTCTCCTCGGTCTCGCCGAGGTCCTGGACCACGGGCGCCATGAGGTTGACGACCAGCGTCTCCGGATCGGTGACCAGGCTGACGCCCTGCGGGAGGACGACGTCCGCGGCGTAGATGTGCTCGCCGATCCCGCGGCCCTCGATGGTCACGGTGAGGGTCTCGGGGAGGTGCGTGGCCTCTGCCTCGACCAGCAGGGTGGTGGTCTCGAGGTTCCAGGTGGTGTCGGGGGTCGGCTCGCCCTCGACGTGGATGGTGACATCGACCTCGACCTTCTCGCCGCGGCGAACGGTCAGGAGGTCCAGGTGCTCCACGATCTGCTTGATGGCGTTGCGCTGGATGTCCTTGACGAGGGCCAGGTGGTCCTCGCCGTCGACGTCGAGCGTCAGCAGGGCGTTGGGCGTGCGCACCGCGAGGGTGGTGGCCTTGGCAGGCAGCAGGACATGGATCGGATCCGCGCCGTGACCGTAGATGACCGCGGGGATCATGTTGGCGCGGCGGGCCTGGCGGGCTGCGCCCTTGCCGAATTCGGTGCGGACGTGTGCGGCGAGCTTCTGCTCGGACATGGTGTCTCCTTGGGTCAACGAGTGCGGCAGCCGCGGGTGCGGGTACCACCGGGTACGTTGCCGGGGCGGGAGGAACGCGTATCGGGCCGGTCCAGGAAACCGCCCGCGCTGCAGGAGAGCAGACCGGGAAACTTCGCTAGCCACCGTCGATCACGGAGTTCGCCAGCACATCCGGATCATCTCCGACGTCCTGCTGGCCGCTCCCTCGCCTAGGCATCGCGAACAATGCTACCGCACTGGCCGCGCCCCGGCGCATCCGCGATACTGGTGGCTGTCCTGCGCACGTCACCATCGTCGCCGTCCGTTCCGCCGTGAAGGGCTCCTCGTGACCACCGCGCCCCTGCCCTCGCCCCGCCGCCGGCGGATCACGCTCGCCCTGTGCCTGCTGTGGCTCGTGGCGGCGGCGCTGATCGTGCTCTCTCCGTTCCCGGCGGACCGCGGCGTCGGTAGCGGGCTCCGACGCGTCCTGGCGGGCCTGCAGCGACTGGGCTTTCCCGCCTGGTTCGACTACGCGTTCGTCGAATTCACGGCGAACATCGTGATGTTCGTCCCCCTCGGCCTCTTCTTCTTCATCCTGATGCCCCGCGGCTGGCGATGGCTCGGACCGGTTGTGAGGTTCGGCCTCTCGTGCGGCGTCGAACTGACGCAACTCGTGCTGTTGCCGCAGCGGGTTGCTTCCGGGTGGGACGTGCTGGCAAACACGTCGGGCGCGCTGATCGGGACGACTGTCGCATGGCTCCTGCTCCGAGCGGAACGACGACGCTGACCAGTGAGGTGGCCTCCCGCCGGACGCCTCCGGGTTCTCGTGGCCCGTCTCCTGCCCCCTTAGCGGGTACCTGGCGCCGGAGGAGGACCCGCCGCGGCTGGAACCGGCCCGGAACAGGAATAGACCCCCGCTCCGCAGATCGGGGGTCTATTCGTTATCTTCCGCTCTGCCCGAATCGCACAGTGGCCGATAGTGTGTTCTGAGGGTCGGCGGCGGCTGGGGACGAAGTCCTGGTCTCAAGAGAACTCCTACGCCGCCGACCCAGTCTGAGGGGAAGTCCAGGGAGCCATGTCGCTCGGTCTCATTGCTCGATCCTGTCCAACGAACACCACTCTAGGACGGTCGCCCCGTCCGATCACGAGTAGTGAAGACCCTAACGGGCCCGAACACTACTCATATCGACGCGACCGGGTACCTGCCACGTGCACGCTCGTGCGCCGTGCCTTCAGCCGGTCTCCAACAGGGGTCCGAGCTCGGGCGTCAGTTCCTCGCGTCGACTGATGCCCAGCTTCGCGTAGATGCGGTAGAGGTGGCCCTCGACGGTACGCGTGGACACCGTGAGGCGGTCGGCTATCTCCCGGTTCGATGATCCGTGCAGCGCGAGCAGGGCGATCTCCCGTTCCCGTGCGGTCAGCGGCGCCGCGGGCTCCACGGTCGCCGCCTCCACCGGAACTCCCCCGTCCACGAGTGCGCGCCGGCGGCGGACCGCTCCGGCGAGCGTCCGCTGCGACCGGACGTCGCCGGCCTCCGCGAACAGGGCGACAGCTCGCCGTCCAGCGTCCGTCGCCAGGGGGTATTTCTCGAGCATCTCCGCGCGGTCGCTGGCAGCCGCCATCGTGTCGGCGTCACCGGCAACGGCGGCGGAGGCGTAGGCGTGGACGACCGCTGCCTCCGGGCCCTCCAGGCTGGCGGCCACCTCAGCGAGCCGGGAGGCGCAGCGATCGTCCCCGAGCCACATGGCGAGCTCCAGGATGGTCTTCTCGCAGCCGGGCCATCCGTGCCCGCGTGCTTCTTCCGCGAGATCCACCAGCGCCGGGGTTCCGGAGTCGGGGCCGAGCAGGTGGCGCGCCGCGGCGCAGAACCCGCGCGCCAGGAGTGCGTACTGCCGACCGCCCCCGTGCTCGACGTCGTCGAGTTCCCTGCAGTACTCCCGGACGAGAGCACCCTCGTCGAGAGCCGCTCCTGCCCAGGCCGCCAGGCCGAGGGCATAGGGGAGCATCCCGTCCCGGTCGGAGGTCCGCAGTGAAGCGAGCGCGGGTCTGAGTGTGGCCAGGGCGCTGCCGAAGCGTCCGCGCCCCACATCGATCGCTGCGTCGAGCACGGTGAGGGGGCCGCCCACGAAGGCATAGTCCCGGGGCGCACCGGGGTCGTAGCCCCTCAGCACTCGTTCCGCGCCGCGGAAATCCCCCGAGTGCACAAGGAGGGCCAGCCGGCGCAGGAAGCCCTGCCGGTACAGATCCGGTGCGGGCGCCGCCACCATGCCGGCCAGGGCGCGCTCGCTCTGCTGGAGCGCCTCGGAACTGCGCCCCAGACCTCCCAGGGCTTCCGCGAGGAGGATCCTGGCCTCCACCACGACGCGCGCTGTGCCACCCTTGACGGCGAGGAACGGCTGGAGCGCGTCCACGGCCTCGGAATAGCGTCCTGCGAGATTCAGGACGGACGCCCGGGTCACGGTCAGGGCGTCCTCGCTGCGCGTCACCGCGTCCGGGTCCGCCGACCCGAGCGTGCGCAGCGCGTGCCCCCAGCGGACCAGGGCGCTTTCCATGACCTGGGCGCCCCGTCCCTCCGCCAGCAGGAGCCGAGCCTCGAGGACCCCCGCGGCGGTCACCTCATCCGGCGAGGCGGCCGCCTCGAGCAGCCCGGTGGAGACCTGACGGGCCCTCTCGACGTCCGCGAGTTCCAGGAGCGCCTCGGCCCGGCAGAGCGAGGCGGCGACGCGCGACCGGACGGCGCCGGCCAGCTGCAGTGCTGCTGCCGGGTCGGGCAGGGTCAGGGCGACACGGGACAACTCCAGCAGGGCCTCGTCCGGGAGGGGCATCCCGCAGTCGAGGCTCCAGAGACCGTGCTGGATCCGCGCCGGGGGCGGCACCGGGAGGGCGGGGGCAGTCCTCTCCGTGAGAAGCCTGAAGAGGGACACGCTCCGCCCCATGGGAGTGAGACCGCGTGTGATCCTCGCGTACAGCGACGAGGTGTGCTGGGCGAAAGCGGGATGATCGGGCACGCTCCGGATCAACCCCCTGTTCATGAGCCCGGCCACCGCGGGTTCACTGCTGATGGTGGCGAGGTCGGCGAAGGCCACCATGCCGTTCAGTGCGACGACGTCGAAAGCCACCTGCTCGGACCCATCCAGTTCGAGCCGGGTGGCGCGGACGAGGTCCTCGAGCGCTCGGGGAACCGTCACCGTGCGCGGAGCGACGGTCCAGATACCCTCGGGCTTGCTCAGGCTCCCGGTGAGCAGGGCCTCGTCGAGGACGGCCTTCAGGAACAGGGGATTCCCGGAGGCTTCGTCGCAGAACCAATCGCTCGTCCCGCGGACCACTCCCGCGCCGAGGACCCGGACGCATAATTCGTGCGCCTCCGCATAGTCGAGGGGCCCTACCTCGAATCTCTCGAGGAGCCCGTCGCGACACAGGGAGGCCAACTCGTCGGAGCTGGAGGGCGTCGTGCGGGTGAAGGCGGCGAGCCGCACGATACGGGACGTCGCGAGTTGCGAGAGCAGGTGACTGCTGTCGTCGTCGAGCAGGTGCGCATCATCCACCAGGACGATGACGGGCCGACCGCCCGCGCGGGTCCGGAAGAACGCCAGGACCCTGCGGAGGACGGACAGGGGGGACGCCATGTCCTCAGCGGTCGCGTCCAGGAGGAAGGGCGTGAGGGCACCGTAGGGAATACTGCCCAGCGTGGGTGCCGGCGTCACGAGGAACGGGACGAACTCACCCTGCAGCAGGGTGAGGAGGTGACGTGCCATCGCACTCTTGCCCGTGCCGGTCGCTCCGTGGACGCAGGCTCCGTACACCTCTCCCCTGCGCAGGATCTCCTCGAGGGTGCCGAGCAGCTCGCTGCGCCCCACCAGCGGCACGGTCCCCGAGAGGGCGGAGAACATCACGGCCGGCCGCCCGGCGGGAGGACCTCGGCGAGTTCGGCACGCGTCCTGACCTTCACCTTCGTGTACACCTGGTAGAGATGGCCCTCGACCGTGCGGACGGACACGAACATGCGTTCGGCGATGGCCCGGTTGCTGCTGCCCGCGGCGGCGAGTTCCGCGATCTCCCGTTCCCGGGCGGTCAGGAGTTCGAGCCCGGCCACGGTGTCACCACCGCGCAGCCGCACCGGCAGCACTTCCCGGGTCCGCCGCTGGATGGCCCGCAGGCCCGCCCGGTCGTCGCGACGCGAGGTCGCCTCGCAGCCGAGGCGGGAGAAGTCGAGGACCAGCCGGTAGTCCTGGGTCGCGGCAGCGGCCTCCATGCCGGCGATGAAGAAGTGGGCGTCGCGGACCGTCAGTGCGCGGGCGAGGAGCTGACCCATCCGGGCGAGGGGCCCCTCGAGGGTGCCGGCCACCGCCGCGAGCTGCTCCACCGCCTCGAGGTGACCCAACCGCACACAGGAGGTCAGTGTGGTCAGCGCCAGGACCTTGACACCCCGGCCGAGGTCCATCGCGGCACGTTCCTGCAGCTCCCTCGCGGTCTCCTCGGGGTTCGTGAGCGAGGAGGCGAGGAGCCGATAGTGGCGGGCGGCCCTCCGGATGATCCAGGCGGAGCCCTGCCCCGATTCCGGCTCGAGCACCCCGCCCGCCCCGGAATCACGGGGACGCGTGAGGGCCTGGCCGTAGGAGCGGACGGCGGCAGCGAGCGGCAGCAGCCCCTGCGCATCCGCGATCCTGAGCTGTTCCACGACAGGATCGAGAAGATCGACCGCTTCCCGCGCGCGATCCTGGGCGATGAGAGCGAGGGCGTCCGCCACCTCGGCGAGAGGACCGCGCCGGGGCGAGGACGTATCCGGCGAGTCGCCCAACCCCTCGAGGATGCGCACGGCGTCCTCCCAGCGTCCGACGACGAGGAAAGCCGCCTCGACGCGGGTCAGCGCCTCGTCCACCACCCGGCGCGACACGTCGGCGTGTCGCAGCTCGCGGGCCAGCACCAGCGCCTGCTCCAGGGCAGCATCCTGCTGGTCCTGAAGGGCGAGGGCTTCCACGAGGAGCGCCTGCGTCGAGATCCGCGCCTCATGCTCCTCGCGCCCGGACGCGCGGGGATCGCTGCCCTTCGACATGCCCTCGAGGATCGTGAGGACCGAGCCGTACCGGCCCTCGAAGGATGCGAGGTCGGCCTGGCCGATCTCGACGCGGCGCTGCAGCCTCAGCAGGGCCGGGAGTCGGGCCGCGTCGCCGGAATTCTCGGCACGCTCCCGGCACAGGGCCAGCTGCGCGAGCGCGCGATCGAGCGGCTCCGAGAGTCGATCGAGGAACTGGAGCCGACGGAGCCGGGCTACCTCGAGCAGATGCGCGGTCGAGCACTCGATGGTCAGGAGGCCCGTCGCCTGCAGGAGGCGGGCCGAGGAGGCCGTCGCACCCCTGAGATGGCCCTGACCGAGCGATGCGACCATGGACTGCAGGACCACGGGATAGGAATCCACCAGCCCGGGGAGCGAGGTGATGAGGGCGTCGGCGTCCGCGTGCCGACCCTTGTCGTTCAGGGCGGCAGCTGCGGCGAGACCGCTGGCCTCGCTCACGGGCAGGCCGGCCCGCACGAGCCACCGGACATGGTGCGCAGGACGGGCGGCGACGTCCGCAGCCGCAGCGGGACGGGTCAGGAGGAGCCGGTGGAGTTCCCGGGCCTCGTCGACGGCCAGCGTGTCCGCGAGAGCCTCCGCCAAATGTGCTGCCGCGAGGGACACGCGGGGTTCGACGCCGGCCTCGATCACGATGACGCCGGCGTCCTGCAGGGCGTCGAGATCCCTGGTGTCGGCCAGCTGGGCGAGATCACGCCACCGGAGGGACCCCGCCAGCGCCACCAGGTCGACCACGCGCCGCTGCGCACGGGTGAGGCATTCCAGCAGGGGGGACGCCTCGACCGCCTCGCGTCCGATGACACGCCTGCCGGGCAGGAGCACCCAGCTGGACCCACGACGGGCGAGGACGCCGCCCTGCACGAAGGTCGTCAGCGCGGCGCGGATGGCCTGGGGGTTGCCTCCGCCTGCGGACCACAGCGCCTGGACGGCCTCCCGGCTCACCGGTGCGCCGAGTTCCGCCCGGACGAAGGACCCGGCCTCCCGGAAGGTCAGGGGGGCCAGGTCCAGCCGCCCGAGGGAGCTCGCGCGCCACAGACCCATGAACACCGGGTCCACCCGGGCGAAGTCGGAGGCCGTCAGGATCACCGACGCCGAATTGCCGCTGACGAACTGGCCGATCAGGGTGGACGAGGCCGGGTCCAGGTGCTCGGCATCATCGATCGAGAAGACGACCCTGCGACCGGCGGCGTTCGCCCGCACGCGATCGGAGATGGCAGAGAAGGCGAGAGCCGGGTGAATGACCCGCTCGGACAGGCCGGGAAGCAGCAGATCCAGCGCGTGGTAGGGCACGGACGCGAAGGCACGCCGTCCCCTGATGCGGATGATGTAGGCATGTGCGAGCACCCGGTGGGCCTCGTTCAGCAGGGTTGTCTTCCCCAAGCCCGGGGCGCCGATGACCGCGACGCCGACCGAGCCCGGCCGGCGGGCCACGCGGATCAGGGCCTCGAGCTCCGCCGTCCGCCCGACGAAGTGCGCCGAGGGCACTACGGGGATGGCCCGCGGTACCGCGGACCGTGCCGGCTGCACCGGGGCCGCGGGTGGACTGGCATACGCAGCATTGTGAGACCGCATGGAGACCTACTTCTTCCCAGCTAGTGAAAGGCTTCTTGACGAAGCCTAGGAAGGGAAGCAGCCGGCGGCACGAGTGGCCGCTACGGATTCATCAGTGCTCCTACGTGCATTCTCCACGTAGCGCCCGCGCGGACTACTCGTATCCGCGCAGGACGCTACCTGTCGGCGCGCCGGGGAGCGTGCTGCGGAGTGTCAGGCGTTGCCGTCGAACAGGCTCGTCACCGAGCCGTCGTCGAACACCTCGCGGATGGCCCGCGCGATGAGCGGTGCGATCGACAGGACCGTCAGTTGCGGGAAGCGCTTCTCCGACGGGATGGGCAGCGTGTTGGTCACCACGACCTCGCGCGCCCCGGACTCGGCGAGGCGTCGCGCCGCGGGGTCGGAGAACACGGCGTGCGTCGCGGCGATGATGACGTCCTTCGCCCCCGCGTTCTTCAACACCTGGACGGCGCCGGAGATGGTCCCGCCCGTGTCGATCATGTCGTCGATGAGGACGCAGGTGCGACCCTCGACCTGCCCGACGACCTGCTTGGAGACAGCCTGGTTGGGCACCGTGAGGTCGCGGCTCTTGTGCACGAACGCGAGCGGGGCTCCGCCGAGCCGCTCGGCCCACTGCTCGGCCACGCGCACGCGTCCCGTGTCCGGCGACACCACCGTGACGTTGTCGGCGTCGACCCTCGTGCGGATGTAGTCGGCGAGGAGGGGAATGGCCATGAGGTGGTCCACGGGACCGTCGAAGAAGCCCTGGATCTGCGAGGTGTGGAGATCCACGGACATCAGGCGGTTGGCTCCCGCCGTCTTGTACAGGTCGGCGACCAGCCGGGCGGAGATGGGCTCGCGCCCGCGGCCCTTCTTGTCCTGGCGGGCATAGGGATAGAAGGGGGAGACCACGGTGATCCGCTTCGCGGACGCGCGCTTGAGGGAGTCCACCATGATCAGCTGCTCCATGAGCCAGTTGTTCAGCGGAGCGGGGTGCGCCTGGATGACGAAGACGTCAGTCCCGCGGACGCTCTCACCCGAACGGACGTAGATCTCCCCATTGGCGAAATCGTAGGCCGAGACCGGCAGGAGCTCGGTGCCCAGCCAGGAGGCGATCTCCTCGGCCAGTTCGGGGTGTGCACGCCCGGACGCGAGGACCAGTTTTTTCTCGCCGCGTGCCGTGATCTCGCTCATGACTGACCGCTTTCCTGTGGTTCCTGGGGTTCTGCTGGGGGGATCTGGGGTGTTGCGGTCCCTGGTGTCGCGGCCCGTGCGGCAGCATCCGAGCCGGTGCCGGGCCGCTTCTCGGCGGTCCAGTCCGGGATGTTGCGCTGCGCGACGACGCTGAGGCCGAGCGCACCCGCCGGGACGTCCTTGCGGATCACGGCTCCGGCCCCCGTGTAGGCGCCGTCACCGACCTGCACCGGCGCCACGAAGACCGTGTTGGAGCTCGTGCGGACGTGCGAACCGATCACGGTGCGGTGCTTGTCGACGCCGTCGTAGTTGGCGGTGATGTTGCCGCACCCGATGTTCGTGTACTCGCCGATCTCCGCGTCGCCGGCGTACCCGAGGTGGGAGAGTTTCGAGCCACGGCCCACGGTCACGTTCTTGGTCTCGTAGAACGCGCCGATCTTGCCGTCCTCACCGAGGACGGTGCCGGGCCGCAGATACGTGAACGGGCCGACGCTGGCGCCGCTGCCGATCCGCGCACCACTGCCGTGGGTGCGGACCACGTGGGCCCCCTCCCCCACGGCGACGTCCGTCAGCGTGGTGTCCGGGCCGACGACGGCGTCGCGTGCCACGGTCGTGGTGCCGCACAACTGGGTGCCGGGAAGAAGCGTCACGTCCTCGTCCAGCTGCACGGAGACCTCGATCCACGTGCTCGCGGGATCCGCGATGCTGACTCCCGCCCGCATCCACCGCTCGAGGACCCTGCGGTTCAGTTCCGCGCCGAGGTGGGCGAGCTGCACGCGGTCGTTCGCGCCCTCGACCTGCCAGCGATCCTCGACGACGAGCCCTGCCACGCGGCCACCGTGGTTCCGCGCGATACCGAGGACGTCGGTCAGATAGAGCTCGCCCTGCGCGTTGCCGGCATCGATCCGGCCGAGTCCGTCACGAAGGACCGCCGCGTCGAACGCGTAGATGCCGGAGTTGACCTCGCGGATCGAGCGCTGGGCGTCTGTCGCGTCCTTGTGCTCCACGATGCCGACCACCGTGCCGTCGTCGGCCCGGACGATCCGTCCGTACCCGGTCGCGTCGTCGAGCTCCGCCGTGAGGACCGTGACCGCGTTGTGCTCGCGCGTGTGCGTCTCGACGAGCGCTGTCAGGGTCGCGGCTTCGAGGAGCGGCACATCGCCGTAGGTGACGACGACGGTGCCCTCGACCGTCCCCCGCTGCGCGTCGAGCGCATCGAGGGCCACCTGGACCGCGCGTCCCGTACCGGGGACGTCGTCCTGGTCCACCAGCAGCGCCTGCGGATCGATACCCGCGACATGACCGGCGACGAGGTCCCGCTCGTGGCGGACGACGACGGCGAGGTCGTGGGGTTCGAGCCCCCTCGCCGCGGCGAGCGCGTGGCCGATCATCGACCGCCCGCCGAGGGTGTGGAGGATCTTCGGCGTACGGGACTTCATGCGGGTGCCCGCACCGGCCGCGAGGACGATGACCGCCGCCGGCCGGTCCGCGGGGCGCTGCGACGTCGTCGTGCTCTCTGCACTCTGGGGGCTCACGAAGAGGGCACTCCTACCTGTGGTGTCGGGGCCGGTCGGTCTCCCTCACGGGAGATCGCGTCCGGGGCTTGCGCCGTTCCGCCCATAGGATTCGAACCTATACTCCACAGCTCCAAAGGCTGGGGTGCTGCCATTACACCAGGGCGGACCGTGCGGCAGTCCGCCCCCGGCGAGGGGGCACCTGCGCACGATCATCTAGTTTGCCATGCCCCACTGGCATCGGCGACCTACCGGCCCTTCCCGGGGAGCGCCACCACGCCTCGCCCATCGGCCTCCGCACGCGCGGGGCCGCGGATCGTGTGACCCCGTCGGTGGAGGTCGGCGACGACGCAAGGAAGTGGAAGCATTGGCGAAGGAAGCGGAGTTTCTCGCAAGGACCGGAGGCTCCCGGGGACTGGGACTGCCCGCGCGGGCTAGCCTCACTGCACTGGCCCGTGAAGCGCGGGCGGGTCTCTTCAGAAAGTATTCCGGATGTCCTCCTCCCCTCTGCTGCGCGCACTGGTCGTGCGCTCCGTGACGAGCGCGGCAATCGCGGCCCTCGCCCTGTCCGCCGTCGCCGGTCCTGCCACGGCGGCCACCGTCCCCGTCATCCTCGCGGACGGATCCGCGCTGGCCGGCACGTCCCAGCCGGACGGCGTCTTCACAGCGACGGTGAACGCCCCCTCCGGCTCGAAAGTGAAGTTCAAGCTCGACGGCACGTACCTCGGTCAGGACCTGCGCGCACCCTATTCCTGGCCGATCTCGACCGGATCCGGCCCGCACAAACTCAGCGCGCGATGGGAAACACCGTCGGGACGTCAGGAGACCGTGACGGCCTTCACCGTCGCGCCGCCCGCACCACGACCCGTCGGCAAGCCCGCTGCACCCGCCCCCGCGCCGGCACCCGCACCAGCCCCCGCGCCGGCAGGCGTCGTCCGAGTATCGACGGCCGCAGCGCTCACCTCCGCCCTGCGCACCGCGCGGCCCGGCCAGGTCATCGACCTCGCCGACGGCCGCTACATCGGTAGCTTCACGGCCTCGGCCTCGGGAACGACGGCGGCACCCATCACCCTGCGCGGCTCGCGGGCAGCCATTCTCTCCTCGGGGTCCACCTCGTCGGGCTACGGACTCCACGTCACGGGTTCGAACTGGCGCATCACCGGCCTCTCCGTCTCCTCCTCAGCCAAGGGCATCGTCCTGGATGGCTCGAGGAACACCGTCATCACCTCCGTGGACATCGGAACCATCGGTGCGGAAGCCGTCCATTTCCGCACCGGCAGCAGCGACGGCGGAATCCGTGACTCCGTGATCCACGACACCGGTCTCAAGCAACCCGAGTACGGCGAGGGGATCTACCTCGGCAGCGCCAAGAGCAACTGGACCGGAGGCGTCCCGGACCGCTCGGACCGCATCACGGTGAGCGGCAACCGGATCGTCAACACCTAGGCCGAGGGCATCGACATCAAGGAGGGCACCACGGGTGGTCTCATCACCGGCAACAGCTTCTCCAACTCCGGCACCTCGGGAGCCAATTACGCGGACTCCTGGGTGGATGTGAAAGGGAACGGGTACCGCATCGAGAACAACACCGGCTTCGGCACCAGGCTGGACGCTTTCCAGGTGCATTCCGTCCTGGCAGGCTGGGGTACCGGCACCGTCTTCCGGGGCAACACGGTGCAGGGCGGCGTCCCCGGCCACGAGGTCTGGGTGCAGTCGGCATCCCTCGGCACGGTCATCGCGTGCAAGGCGAGCGGCGCGGCGAAGGGCCTCAGCAACATCGCCTGCCGCTAGCCGTCCCGGGTCGGGCCGAGCGGGCGAGGATCGAACGGGGTACTTCCCCTTCCCGATCCTCGCCCTGGTACCACAGGCCCGCCTACACGGCGAGCGTGGGCACTTCGTCGCGGATGTCGGTCGCGAGCTCCACCGTCGTTGCCTGCGCGGGACGTCCGAGAGCCCGGTACTGCCACCCCTTCGATGTGTAATCGTCGGAATTCAGGGCATGGCGGCCGTCGAGGATCCGACGGTGGCTGACAAGCGCCCCGAGGGCGTCCGGATCGGCGTCCCTGAACTCGGACCACTCTGTGAGCAGCGCGACGACGTCGGCCTGCTCGACCGCCTCCACCAGGGATCCCACGTAGTTGAGATCGGGATACGCGCGGTGGGCGTTGGCGTTCGCCTCGGGATCGTACACGGAGACGATGGCGCCCTCGAGGTACAGCAGACGGGCGACGTCGAGCGCGGGTGCGTCACGCACGTCGTCGGAGTTGGGTTTGAAGGCTGCGCCCAGGGCGGCGACGCGGACGCCTGCCAGGCTGCCGCCGGTCAGCTCGCGAATGAGGTCCACGGTACGGACGCGCCTGCGGTTGTTGATCGAGTCGACCTCGCCGAGGAAGCCGACGGCCTGCCCGACCCCGAGTTCCTCGGCCCGATACTTGAACGCCCGGATGTCCTTGGGCAGGCATCCGCCGCCGAAGCCCAGACCTGGCTTCAGGAAGCGACCACCGATGCGGTCGTCCAGACTGAGGGCTTTCGCCAGATGGTTGACGTCGGCGCCCGTGGCCTCGCAGATCTCGGCCATCGCGTTGATGAAGGAGATTTTCGTGGCCAGGAAGGAGTTGGCGGCCACCTTGACGAGTTCCGAGGTGGCGAGGTCCGCCACGATCACAGGGGTGGCGCGGTCGAGGATCGGCGCGAAGACCCGGCGCAGCTGCTGCTCCGCCCACGGTGAACTCACGCCGAAGACGAGCCGGTCGGGGAAGAGCGTGTCCTGGACCGCGAAGCCCTCGCGGAGGAACTCGGGGTTCCAGGCGAGCTCGAGTTCGCCACCGAGCGGTGAGATCGACTGCACCATCGCGGTGAGACGCGCGGCGGTACCGATCGGGACCGTCGACTTCCCCACCAGCAGCGCCTTCCGGTCGATCCGCGTAGCGAGAGCCGTGAAGGCGGCGTCCACGTAGGTCAGATCGGCCGCGGAGGAGTCCGCCGCCTGCGGAGTGCCGACGCACACGAAGTGGACGTCCCCGAAGGCTGCGGCCTCGTCGAAGTCCGTGGTGAAGCGCAGGCGGCCCGAGGCAAGAGCCTCCTCGAGCTTCTCCGGTAGGCCCGGCTCGAAGAACGGCACCCTGCCCGCCCTGAGCAGATCGATCTTGCGAAGGTCGACGTCGACGCCGAGGACGTCGAAGCCCATGATCGCCATGCACACCGCGTGCGTCGCACCGAGGTAGCCGGTGCCGATGACGGTGATACGCGGCGCGGGGTGGACGATTGCCGGTTTTGCTGCGGATGAAGTACTCATCGGGGATCCTCTTTCTGGTGGGTGGTGTCGCGGTTTTGGGTAGGGCGTATCGCGGTTAGGACGTGCGGCGGATGGGAAGAAGGGAGTCGGAGGTCAGCCGGAGGAGCAGGGTTCGTTGGACAGGCCTTCTCCGGCGTCGGAGGCCGTGTTGCTGCAGTCGACGACGTTGCCGCGGACGGGTTTCAGCGAGTAGCCGAGTCCTGGTCCGTTGACCTGCGCGACGTTGTCACGGAAGACGTTGTCGGTACCCCAGCCGTCCACGATCTCGTGGGTCTGGAAACCGTCGAGCGGAGAATCGGCTCCCGTGTTGTCCTCGATCACCCACCCGCGTCCCTTCACGTCCACCCAGGAGTCGGCCTCGACGATGCCGGACCCGTCGAAGCTGTTGGCACGCAGCACTCCGTCCGAGGTCCCCTCCTTGATGTCCACGTTCTCGGATGTGGTCCCGAAGATGGTGTTGCCCTCGATCGCGTTGCGATCGCTCCGGTCGGGTTCGCAGTTGCTGATGTCGCACCAGTTGCTCTCGGCGGTGCCGATGTAGATCCCCTCGCCGAACTTGGGCTTGCGCAGACCCGTGTCGCTGATCGTGTTCCCGACGACGCGGTTGTCGGTGCTGAACTTCCGCAGGTGGATCGCCTCGTCGCCGATGGTGGTGACGGAGAGGCCCTGGATGAGGGTGTTGGTGCTCTGGTCCACCATGACCCCTTTTTGGCCGTTGCGGACCGCGAAGCCCTGCAGCACCCAGTGGGAGGAGTTCTCGAGGTGGAGGACATAGCCGTCATCGGTGGTGCCGCCGTCGAGGATGCTGTCCGCGTCACCGCAGAGCACGATCGGCTGCTCGGCCGTACCATCCGCGGTGGCGGTGAAGTTACCGGTGTAGGTCCCTGCAGCGAGGCCGATGACATCGCCGGGCCGCGCGGAGTGGAGTGCGTTCTCGAGGTCGGTGCCGGTGGCCACCCGGACGGTCGGCTCGGGGCACTCCGCAGAGGTCGCCGTGGGAGCGGGCGCCGCCGGAGGGGCCTCTGTCCGGCCGGTCCGGGGGGCCTGTTCCTGGTTCGCCGACCTATCGCCGCCGCCGGTCATCTGCAGGGCGACGATCACGACGACGACGGCAGCGGCGAAGGCAACGACAGCGAGGGTGAGGGCGATGAGCCTGCCGCGGCGGTTCATCGGGCCCTGATGTCGTCGATGCGGACGATTCCGCGGGTGAGGGCGGTGAGCGGAACGCGTTCCTCGTAGGGGTTGCGGATGGTGCGGACGCGGAGATGGCGCCTGCGGGTGAAGGCCGTCCCGAGCAGGAGCATCCCGAGGATCAACCATACGAAGGTGAGGGGCTGGAAGACGGACGTCATCACGCTGTGGAGGGTGGGCGCAGGATGCCAGTCCAACAACTCGTTCGCCTCGACCTCCGCGCCGGTGGACCTCTCGTCCCAGATGGCAACGGTGCCGTAGCCACCGACGTCGTTGCCCGTGACTCTCGTGTCAGGGACACTCCCGAGGAGCGACACCCCGTGGCCGGAGAGCGATCTCATGGTGTTGGCGGTGACCGACGCCGTGGCGTCCCGCACGTAGACCCCGGTGTCGCCGCCGGTGATGGTGTTCCTCCGGATGTCGGCCTGCGCTCCGCGCTCGCGCACGGCGATGCCCTGGGTCCGCTGGTCACGGATCTCGTTGTCGACCACGCGGACCCGCTCGGCACCGTAGTTGACGACGACCCCCACCTCGTTGCCCCGGATGATGTTGCCGGTGAGCTGGAGGTTCTCTCCGCCGCTGACCTCGACTCCGTACCGTCCGTTGTCGGCGAGCGTGCTCCTGACGACGCGGTTGCCGCCGTAGGTGACGACCGCGGTACCCACGGCGTTCGGTCCGTCCGCGAGGGGCTGACCGTCGAGTGAGATGCCGTTGCGTCCGTTGCCGTTCGCCGTCACGCGATCGAGCTCCACGCGCGTGCTCGAGCGCCCCACCGTGATGCCGTCCACGGCATTGTCCGACGACGTCGTCCTGGTGATGGTGGCATCGGTGACCGAACGATGCAGCACCAGTCCGTCGACGAGGCTGCCGCTGATCACGGTGTCGCGGATGGCGATGTCCCGGGCGTTGGTGACGAACAGCCCGAACGCGTTGTCGCGGACGGTGAGGCTGTCGATACCGGCGGTGACGACGCTGTAGTCGGAATCGGTCTGGTCCGCGAGGGACTCGAGGTCTTCCTCCGGGAGCAGCCGTGCGCCGGCGGGAGCGACGGCATCGGGTGCAGGACCGGACGCGTCCGCGAACGTGCCGGGTGTGTCGGTCCCGGTCAGGGCGAGGCCTCCGGTGTTGCCACTCCAGAACCCCAGCGAGGAGGCCGTGGTGTGGGCGAAGGATGCGTGCCCCCCGATGACGCGGATGTAGGCCCGACCGTCTGACGTGTCGGAGTCCGCCCCCGAACCGTCCCAGCTGGTGATCTCGAGGTCGGACGCGGGTGTGCCGGCCATCGAGAGCGAGCCGCCGAGGGTCACGATGGACACGAAGGAGTCCTCGTCGCTCTGCATCCGCAGCGTCGTACCCTCCTTCCCCGCGAGCGACAGGGTGGCACCCGGAAGAACCACGACGTTCTCCGTCAGCACGAAGGTCGAGGACGCGAGCTCCGTGAACGTCTCGGGCGCCAGCCGAAGCAGGTCGGCCGTGGTGTAGGGGACGACCTTCGCCGGCAGGACGAGCGTGGTGGTTGCGCCGGTCTGCAGGCGGTAGGGGCCCTCGAGACCGTCGACGCGCCACCGCGCGGCGGACGCGATGGTCCGGACGTACACCAGGCGTTCCTCCTCGCTCGCGACGATGCGCGCCTCGCTGCGGGGATCGCCGGGGTAGAGCTCCCCCTGGACGTTGCCGTTCGCCGCGATCTCGTTGCGTCCCACGGCGTCCACCTCGGACTCCCGCCAGATGCTGCCGGCGGCGACGAAGGCCACGCCTACGAGGGCGACGACGAGGAATGCGACGATGCCGAGGAGCAGGGGTCTGTGACTGGTCATGCGACGGCCTCCCGCGCATCCTGGGGCGCACCCTCGAGCACATGGTCTGCGGCGTCGGTCTTCGGTTCGAGGCTGACGGCGTCCTGCCCGTCCCCGCCGATCTGGTCCGCGTGGCGCGTGAGCCAGCCCTGCTTGTTCATGGTGGCGAAGGCGTACAGCTTGATGGGAAGCGCGACCAGGATGACGGCGAAGGCGAGCACGGGGAGGATCAGGATGTCCTTCGGGTGCCGCCGGAGATGTGAGATTCCGCGGATACCGCGGCCGAGCAGCAGCCAGCTCAGGGCCGCCGCGACGCCGAGCACCGTGAAGTCGAGCCGGTTGAAGAGCAGGTAGAACATGGTCAGGCCCATGGTCACGGGGGTCAGCAGGATCTGGAGCACGGTCACCTTGGTGATGAACGGGACGCGCCACAACCACCCGGTGCCGATCGCCGTGAGATAGCAGCGGTAGGAATTGCGGCTCCACCGGATCCGCTGCTTCACGAAGGCTCTGAAGCTCGCAGGGAACATCGACAGCGCTCGTGCCGTCGACTGGTGGACGGTCCTGTACCCGGAGGCCAGGACCAGCCACGTCAGGCGCCCGTCGTCCCCCGAGATGCACCGCTTCCCGAGGAAGTACTCGTTCTCCAGGTGCTCGAGGACGGGTAGGACGGCCGAACGCCGGTAGACGGCGGTGCGGCCCGAGATGCAGGGCACGGCACCGGCAGCACCCATGGCCGGGACGTAGTCGAGATATCGGAGGTTGACGAGCCAGTCCGCGACACGGCGCCACACACTGGTCTCGCGTTTGTAGACGGTCTGGTGGGTCCCGACGGCTCCCACGAGCGGATCGATGAACGGCATCTGGACGTTCTGCAGCAGGTCGTCCTGCCACCAGGTATCCGAATCGGTCAGGACGAGGATGTCGTACTGTGCCAGGCGGATGCCCGCACCGAGCGCGGACCGCTTGCCCACATGATGGAACAGGATGGGCCTGATGGTGGCGTCCCGGAGGGCCTCGATCCGGGCGTAGGCGTCGAGGTCCGCGACGTCGAGCACGATGATGATCTCGTCGGGCCGCTGGGAACGCCAGGACTCAAGTGCGCTCATGAGGATGTCCGGGTCCTCGTGGAAGGAGGGCACCACCACCGACGTCGTCGTCCGGTAGTTCGTCACGATCGGCTTTGCCCTGTGCGAGAGGATGAACCGGTAGAGCCACAGGCCCCACACGATGGCGCCGGCGACAGCGACCGGGAAGTAGGGCGAGATCTCGGCCCAGAAGGCGCTGATGTCCGTCCTGTCGAACCCGGAGAGCCACGCAGAGAGGCGGCCCTCGAGCACGTCGAGGCTCACATCGAGAAGGGAGGGGGAGTTCGCGGTGAACGCAATCTGGTCCATGGGTGTCCTTGGCGGCGGGAACGGGAGTCGGTTCGCACGTCTGCGGGCGTCGGAGCGACGGGGACCCACACGAGATCTGCGGATCGGCATTGCTCCGGGACCTGGCTGATCATCAGGCCCCTTCCCTTCGAGGTTAGGACGGTGCAACGATTCGGCAGCTACTCGAAAAGCGGCCCGTCATTACGCGGGTCTACTCGCTCGCTCTCGCATGACACGGAGCCACCCCGACTCCGCCCATGGCACACGCAGGTAGTCGACCGAGGAGTGCGCGTGACGCACACGTTGGGCCGGCAGCGCGTGCGGAACCGGTCGACCATCACCTGACCTGCAGTTTCACCAGGCGCGGGATTTCGGCGCGGGTCATCAGTGCAACGACGATGTCCCGATGCGTTCCATCGGCGCCTGAGGCGCCCCCTGCGGAAACCGACTACCCGAATCGCCCACGGGCTCCTCCGGCCCACCAGCGAGAATTAACACCGCGTCCGTCCAGCGGAAACCTGCCGGACATGCTGGCAGCACCCGTCGGGACGGTACGTCACTCGCCCAGGATCTCCGCGGCCCCCATCCACTGCCCCTCGAGGTCGTCGATCTCGGACTGCAGCTCCGCCAGGCGTCCGTTCAGGCCCGCGATGTGCTCGAAGTCGGCGTCGGCCCGGGCGCCGGCTTCCTCCATCTGTGCCTGGACCTTGTTCTTCTGGGCGTCCACCTTGGTGATCTGCCGCTCGATCCGCGCGAGGTCCTTGCGGGCCTGCCGCAGGTCCGCCTCGGACGAGGTTCCGGTGGACCCGCCGCTGATCGCAGGGGATGCCGCGCTGCCGGTCGCGGTCATCGGGCCGGCCGCGTTCCGCAGCTCGAGGTACTGGTCCACGCCGCCGGGCAGATCGCGGAGACGACCGTCGCCGAGCAGTGCCATCTGCGAGTCGGTGACGCGCTCGAGCAGGTAGCGGTCGTGGGACACGACCACGAGCGTGCCCGGCCAGCCGTCCAGCACGTCCTCGATCGCCGAGAGCGTGTCCGTGTCGAGGTCGTTGGTGGGCTCATCCAGCATGAGGACGTTGGGCTCGCCGACGAGGAGGCGCAGCAGCTGGAGGCGTCGCCGCTCGCCGCCGGACAGCTCGCTGACCCGGGTCCACTGCTTCTCGTTGGTGAATCCGAGCTGCTCCACGAGCTGGCTGGCGGAGACCTCCTTGCCGCCCACCGCGAACACGCGCTTCTCCGACTCGATCACCTCGATGACCCTCATGTCGCTGACGTCGTCGAGCTCGCGGACCTCCTGGGACAGCACGGCGGTCTGGACCGTCTTGCCCTTCTTGACCTTGCCCGCGGTCGGCTGCAGCTCGCCGTTGAGCAGGCGCAGGAGCGTGGTCTTGCCCGAGCCGTTGACGCCGACGAGCCCGAGTCGCTGGCCCGGCGCGAGCTGCAGGGTTATCCGGTCGAACAGCGTCCGGTCCTGGCCTTCGCCGTCGGTGATCGCGAGGCTCACGTCCTCGAGGTCCAGCACGTCCTTGCCCAGCCGGGACATGGCCATCTTGCTGAGGGCCAGCGAGTCGCGGGGCTCCGGGACGTCGGCGATCAGCTCGTTCGCCGCCTCGATGCGGAACTTGGGCTTCGCGGTACGGGCGGGCGCGCCGCGGCGCAGCCAGGCGAGTTCCTTCTTGACGAGCTGCACGCGCTTGGACTCGACGACGGACGCCATGCGGTCCCGCTCGGCGCGGGCCAGCACGTAGGCAGCGTAGCCACCGTCGAAGTCGTCGACGACGGCGTCGTGCACCTCCCACGTGTGGTTGCAGATCTCGTCCAGGAACCACCGGTCGTGGGTGACCACGAGCAATCCGCCCTCGGTGGGACGCCACCGCTGCTTCAGGTGCTTCGCGAGCCAGGCCACGCCCTCGACGTCGAGGTGGTTGGTGGGCTCGTCGAGCATGATGACGTCGTCGTCCCCGATGAGGAGCTTCGCGAGCGCGACGCGGCGCTTCTGCCCCCCGGAGAGGGAGGACACGCGGGCGTGCCAGTCGACCTCGGAGACGAGGCCGCCCATCACGTCGCGGATCTTCGGGTTCGACGCCCACTCGTGGTCCGCCTGGTCGCCCACGATCGCGCGGCCCACCTCGAGGTCGCCGTCGAGCACGTCCGACTGGTCGAGATAGCCCACGGAGACGTCGCGCCGCTTGGTCACGCGGCCGGAATCCGGGACGCTGCGCTGCGCGAGGAGACGCATCAGGGTGGACTTGCCGTCGCCGTTGCGCCCCACCATGCCGATGCGGTCGCCGTCCTCGAGTCCGAGGGACACGGTGTCGAGGATGGTGCGGGTGACGAAGGCGACGCTGAGGCTTTCGGCGCCGAGGAGGTGTGCCAAGAAGATACTGCTTTCGGTTGGGCGGGTGCTGCGGGGTCAGCCCGCGTGATCCGCGGTGATGCGCGCCCCGTGGGCCGGGCCCTGGACGGAGGTGGCCTGCAGCCCCTCGTGGGTGAGGAGCGTCTCGAGTTCGGCCGCGTGGGCGGGATTCTGTGCGAGGAAGGCGACCGTGGGACCTGATCCGGAGACTATTCCGGCCAGTGCGCCGGCGGCCCTTCCGGTCTCAAGGATATCGCCCAGGGCCGGTGCGAGTTCCAGCGCCGCCTCCTGCAGGTCGTTGTGCAGGAGGGGTGCCAGCGCGAGCGCGTCCCCCGCACGCATGGCGCCGAGGATGGCCGGGTCGATCTCCGGCTGCGCATCGGGCTCCACACCGTTCCGCAGGCGGAGGGCGTCGAGCGTGCGGTACACCTCGGGGGTGGACAGCCCGTAGTCGGAGGTCACGAGGACCAGGTGCAGGGGCGTCTTCGAGATGGCGGGCGTCAGCAGGTCCCCCACGCCGAGCCCGACGGCGGTACCGCCCACGAGCGCGAACGGCACGTCCGCACCGAGGTCGACGGCGATCTTGGCCAGTTCGTCCCGGGAGAAGCCACTGCCCCACAGTGCGTCGCAGGCGAGGAGTGCCGCTGCGGCATCCGCGGACCCGCCGCCCATGCCGCCCGCGATGGGCACGCGCTTGGTGATGTCGAGGTGCACGCCGGAGTGTCCCGGACTCACCTCGGCCAGCAGTTCCGCTGCACGGACAGCGAGGTTGGAGCTGTCGAGGGGGATGCTCGCGGCGGGCAGGTTGAGGGTGCCCTGGCCGTTCACGGTGACACTGATGCCGCCGGCCGTCTCGGTCGCGGTGACCTCCTCGTAGAGCGACACGGCGAGGAACACGCTCGCGATGCCGTGGTAGCCGTCCTCGCGCGGCGGCCCGACCTTCAGGGAGACGTTGATCTTGCCCGGCGCGGTGACGCGTACGGAGCGTGCGCGGGAGACGTCGGTGCGTCTGTCGATCGTTCTGCCCGAGACCATACCCACCAACCTAGCCCACCGCTCAGTGCCCCGCGGGTGCGTCTCCGGAAGCCCCGGACACGTCGACGCGGGCCTCGGCGATCCTCGCGAACGCGGTGACGTCGAGCACCTCGCCGCGGGCGGTGGGGTCCACGCCGGCGGCCCGCAGCGCCTGCTCGGCGAGGACCGGTGACCCCGCCCACCCGGCGAGCGCGGCGCGGAGCGTCTTGCGGCGCTGGGCGAAGGCGGCGTCGATGACGGCGAAGACCTGCTCGCGCGTGGCCGTCGTGACCGGTGGCTCGCGCCGCGTGAAGCGCACGAGGCCCGACGCGATCTTGGGTGCAGGCCAGAACACGTTCATGCCGATCACGCCGGCCTTTGCCATGCTCGTGTACCAGGCGGCCTTCACGGACGGGACGCCGTAGGTCCGTGAACCGGGCGGCGCGGCGAGGCGATCCGCCACCTCGTCCTGCACCATGACGAGTCCGTGCCGCAGCGACGGGAAGCGCTCGAGGAGGTTCAGCACCACGGGGACGGCGACGTTGTACGGGAGGTTGGCGACGAGCGCGGTGGGCTCGTGCGGCAGCGCGGTGACGCGCAGCGCGTCCTCGAGCACGACGTCGAGCGCAGCCGCGCGGTCCGGTCGCCAGGCAGCGATGGTGTCCGGCAGCTTGCGTGCGAGGACGGGGTCGATCTCGACGGCGACCACGCGCTCGGCGGCGTCCAGCAGTCCGAGGGTCAGCGATCCGAGCCCGGGGCCCACCTCGAGCACGGTCTCGTCCGTCCCGAGTTTCGCGGACGCGACGATCCTGCGGATGGTGTTGCCGTCGATCACGAAGTTCTGGCCGAGGGTCTTCGTGGGACGGATGTCGACGTCAGCCGCGAGTCGCCGGATGTCTGCGGCTCCGAAGAGGGGTGCGGGCGGTCCGGCGGCGGGGGGCATGGTCACCGTGTCATCGTATCGGGCCGGCGGTCAGGGGCAGTGACAACGCGGGCAGTGACAAGGAAGCGGTCACCGCGGGAGGGAATCGGCGGCGCCCGAGGGGAACCCTGGTCTCAGGAGGGTTCCCGGCGCCGCCGACCCGCTCGGAGGCAGCCTCCTCGCTAGAAGATCGGGCTGCCGGTGCGCCGTCCCTTCCGGTCTCAGGAGAAGGGATCAGCGCCGGGGCGTGCCGGCCGCGGTCGATGACGGGCGGGCAACGCTCCCTGCCATGACAGTACGGAGGCACGGTTCCGGCGGGCACGAGTGCGCTCCACCCGAGTTGCAGGACCGGTTACTCGGTCCGGCCGCACGACTACCCGAACCCGGAGGCCGGCAGGGCCGTCACTCCACGTCCCAGCGTCCGTACACCGCTTCGGTATTGGTGTTCAGCCGTACGCAGAGGGCGTCGACGTCCGTCTCGAGGACGGCCGCCATGGCGCGGACCGTGACGGGCATGACATAGCTGGCGTTCGGGCGGCCCCGGTGCGGGTGCGGCGTGAGGAACGGCGCGTCCGTCTCGACGAGCACCAGCGCCGGATCCGCGACGAGCAGCGCTTCCCGGAGGTCGGCGGCGTTCTTGAAGGTGACGGTCCCGGCGAAAGACATGTACCACCCGTGCTCGTTGCAGATCCGCGCCAGTCCGGCGTCGCCGGAGAAGCAGTGCAGCACCACGCGTTCCGGCGCACCGTCGCCGAGCAAGGTGGACACGACGTCGTCGTGCGCGTCGCGGTCATGGATCTGCAGTGCCTTGCCGAGCCGCTTGGCGATGTCGATGTGGCTGCGGAAGGAGGTGAGCTGGCTTCCCCGTCCGTCCTCCCCCGTGCGGAAATAGTCCAGGCCGGTCTCGCCGAGCGCCCGCACGCGCGGTCCCGCTGCCAGCTGCTCGATCTCCGCCAGGGCGTCCTCGAGAGCGCCCGCGCCGGCGAGCAAGGGGGCGTCGTTGGGGTGGAGCGCCACGGCCCCGAGGAGGCGGGCGTCCTGCTCGACGACGGCCGCCGTGAAGCGCGACGAGGCGAGGTCCGTCCCTACCTGCACGGCGGCCCTGACACCTGCGGCGGCGGCGGCGTCCAGCGCGTCGGTCAGCGTCACGTGGACGTCCGGCGCAGGGCCGTCCCCGATGTCGAAGTGCGTGTGATTGTCGATCACGGGTACGGCCAAGGGCTCCGGCAAGGCCGGGAAGCCGCCCTTCCGCCGCCGCGCCGCGGCAGCGCCGTCGTCATCCGCGGGTCCGGACCCTCCGGGTGGAACCGGCTGCGGCTCACGGAAAGCCGGCGGGGTCTCACCGGGCTGGAACCCTGCGCGGGTCGGGAGTGGACGGGAACACATGCACCCAGCCTAGCCAGCGGGCGGAACTTATCTCCCGGAGCACAAGTTGACCTAGTAATCTGTTGATTCATTCAGCCCGGTCTGTCCTGCCCCGCGTCGGAGAGTTCGCGGCCGCTCCCTGCGTGTCGAGACCCGGCAGTCGCCGCGTCCCGATGCGTCAGCCGCACGCATGGAAGGTGCCCATGGACGTCCAGCACAACATCGCCGAGGTTCCAGCGGATCTGCGATCGGCAGGCCCGGACGGCCCCGGAGCGGATTTCCACGACATCAGCACGAGGATCCTCCGGTCCATCGAGACCGTGATCGACGGCAAGCCCGACGCCGCGCGCCTCGCCCTGACGGTGCTGCTGGCCCAGGGCCATCTGCTCCTCGAGGACGTGCCCGGCGTCGGCAAGACGATGCTCGCCAAGACCCTGGCTCGGACCATCGACTGCTCCGTCAACCGCATCCAGTTCACCCCCGATCTCCTTCCGTCGGACGTCACGGGCGTCTCGATCTTCAACCAGGACTCGCGGCGCTTCGAGTTCCGGCCGGGTCCCGTGTTCGCGAACATCGTGATCGGTGACGAGATCAACCGCGCGTCGGCGAAGACGCAGTCCTCCCTGCTCGAGTGCATGGAGGAGCACCAGGTCACCGTGGACGGTCACACGCACGTGCTCGGCGACCCCTTCATGGTGGTGGCCACGCAGAACCCCATCGAGATGGAGGGCACGTATCCGCTGCCGGAGGCGCAGCGCGACCGCTTCATGGCCCGCATCTCCATGGGCTACCCGGATGCGCGCGCCGAGGCGGACATGCTCGAGTCCCACCAGTCGGTGAACCCCCTCGAGGTCATCCGGCCGGTGGCGAGCGTCTCGGACATCGCCGGCATGATGCGGCAGGTCCGCGGCGTCTACGTCTCGCCCGCCGTCAAGGACTACACGGTGGCGCTCGGCCGGGCGACGCGCGAGCATCCGAGGCTGCGACTCGGCGCCAGCCCCCGCTCGCTGCTCCAGCTCCTCCGGGCGGCGAAGGCCGGCGCGGCGCTCGAGGGGCGCGACTTCGTCCTTCCGGACGACGTCGCCGCCATCGCCGACGCCGTCCTCGCTCACCGCCTCCTGCTCGACCGCAAGGCCACCAGTGCCGGGGACACCGCCTCGACCATCGTCGCGGATGTCCTGTCCCGGGTGCCCGTGGCCCGCGAGGCGCAGCGACGATGACCGCTCGAGTCCTCCTCCCCTGACCCGCGACGGATACCCGATGGCCCTTCTCGACAGACTCCCCTCGCGAATCCTCACCGCGCGCGGCTGGGGCTTCGTCCTCACCGCCGTCGTCGCCCTGCTGGCGGCTCAGGTGCTCGGGCGCCGCGACCTCCTCTACGTGGGCATCCTCCTGGTGGCCCTGCCCCTCGCCTCGATCGTCGTCCTCCGGATCGTGAAGCCCAACTTCACCGTGAGCCGCCGCTTCCAGCCGCAGTCGATGGAGATCGGCTCGACGACGACGGTCACGCTGTCCCTGACGGCCTCCGTGGCGGGCGGCGCCAGCATCTCGATGGAGGAGCGGCTCCCCTCCCGCTTCGGGCAGGCACCGCACTTCACCTATCCGTCCCGCAACCCCACGCGCGACGGCGTCTCCCTGTACGAGTACCGGTTGAGGTCGGCCTCCCGCGGGGTCTACGACATCGGCCCCGTGACGGCCGAGTTCACCGACCCCTTCGGCCTCGGCATGTCCCGCCACGAGCTCGGCGCCACCGACGCCCTCGTGGTCACTCCGGCCCCGTGGACCTCCTGGCCACCGCGCTGTCCGGCTCCCGCGGCAACGACGGACTGGCGGCCACGCGCCGTCAGGCGAATCCCAGCGATGACGACGTCATGACACGCGAGTACCGGCATGGCGACTCGATGCGCCGGGTGCACTGGGCGGCCACGGCCCGCCACAGCGAACTCATGGTGCGGCAGGAGGAATCCGTCACGACGCCACAGGCCACGCTGCTGATGGACCAGCGCCATCACAGTTTCAACACGGGCTTCAGCGCAGCGTTCGGGACGGACGGCAGCGGGCTCTCCACCTCCCCCACCTTCGAGTGGGCCGTCACAGCCGTGATGTCCGTCAGCGCCCACCTGCTGGAACGGAACTACGCCCTGCGCTTCCTCGACCAGCAGGGCGCACCCGCACTGCTGCACTCCCCGTCGGCGCCCTTCCCCACCGAGGAGGAGCACCACGGTCCGGGAGCCGTGGCGGGCATCGCCGAGGGCCTCGCGGCTTTGGAGCTCGCTCCCGAGTCGGGCCGGCGCGGGCAGGCCGAGGAGCATGCGGGCAGCACCGTGGTGCGGGCCGGCGAGGCGGCACGGTCCGCGGCACGCCGCGTCCGTCGGACGACGGCGGAGACGGCACAGGCCGCGCCGCACGCCGCCTTCGGCGACGATCTCCTGGACAAGCTCGTCGCCACCCGTCACCGCGGCCCGCTCATAGCCCTGCTCGGCATGATCACCCTCGAGGAGGCGCGCTCCCTGGCATCGGCCTCCGACTACGGCTCCGTGTCCTACGCGATCCTCGTCTGCGAGCGGCCCGCCGATGCCCGGCGCCAGCTCGAGATCCTCCGGAACGCCGGCTGGCATGCCTCGGCAGCTTCCGCCGCAGCGTCCCTCCCCGCCGTGTGGGCCGGGCTGGAGAGCATGGTGGGCGGCGCGTCGACGTCGTCGTCCGCGCCCGGCGGCGGGCAGTCCGCGGGAACGTCCCGCACCGCCCATGACACCACCTCCAGGGGAACCGCATGACCTCGACCCTGTCCCGTCCGGCGCCTGCCCCTCCGCAGGAGCGCTCACCGGCCTCCCGCAGCGCCGTCGCCGCTCCCTGGCACTGGGCCGTGACCGGGGCCGCGCTCCTCGCGGTGCTCGCTGCCGCGACCAGCCTGAACGGCGTGGTCGAGCCGTGGGCGTGGCTGCTGCCCACCCTCCGGACGCTCGTCCCCGTGCTCCTGGCGATGGCGGTGAGCCGGACCCTCCGGCTGAACAGTCTGATCACCGCCCTGGTGGGCGTGCTCGCGCTCGTCGGCTCCCTCACCGCCCAGTTCTTCCCGCGCGAGAGCATCCTGGGCCTCGTACCGGGCCCGGGGAGCTCGCTCGAGCTGCAGCGCCTCCTAGGGCAGGCGGAGGAGACGGTGGTCTCGCAGGTGGCGCCGGTCCTCCCCAGCGCGGGCATCTTCCTGGTGATCTGCGCAGCGCTGGGGCTCGTCGCGATCGTCGTCGACACCTTCTCCACGAGCATGAGGATGCCCGCCGCCAGCGGATTCGCTCTGGTTCTGGTCATGGTCTCGCCCGCGATCGTGAAGCCCGACGGCGTGGGCATGTTCGCCTTCGTCGTCACCGTGCTGGCCTTCCTGCTGCTCCTCGCCGTCGCCCAGTGGCGCGAGAACCGCATCGCGTCGGGCGGCGCGCGCGCATCGTCGGGTTTCGCGGGCAGGAGCGCGATCATCGGCGCGGCCGCACTCGCCGTGACGGTGATCCTGCCCCTGTTCGTGCCCGGCTTCAACTCCGGTGCCTTCCCGCAGGGCGCGCGGCTCAACGTGTGGGGCAACGCCACCGGCCTCAACCCGGCCGTGACGCTCGGGAACGACCTGCGGAACCCGACGGGCTTCGGGCGGATCACCTACGCGACGAATTCGAGCACACCCGTCTATCTGCGCGCCGTGACACTGGAGGACTTCGGCGGCCGGCGCTGGGAACCGAACCAGCGGATCAACGACCGGGAGACGGGTGTCGCGGAGCTCGGCACCGAACTCGGCGTACCGGCCGACGCTCCCGCCCGCACCACCGTGTTCACCGAGATCACCACGCAGAGCTACGCGAGCCCGTGGCTGCTCTCGCCCTATGCTCCGGTGGGCGTCTCGAACCTCAGGGGCACCTGGGCGTGGGATCCGTCCAATCTCTCGGTCCTCGCGACCGACGGCGGCTCCACCGCGCGTCAGGAGTACGTGGTGGAGAGCCGCTCCGCGAGCCTCACGCGCGAGGGGCTCGGCGCCATCGGGCCGTCCGACCCCGACGCCGTCCCGGAGATCTTCACCGAGCTGCCGAACGACACCCCGGAGATCGTCCGGACGCGCACGGAGGAGATCGCGGGCGCCTTCGTTAACCCCTACGACAAGGCGCTGGCCATCCAGAACTATCTGCGCGGACCGGAGTTCACCTACTCCGTCGAGGCACCGGTGGACGGCGGGTACGACGGCAGCAGCATGGATGTGATGGCCCGATTCCTCGAGTCCAAGTCCGGGTACTGCGTGCACTATGCCGGGACCATGGCGGTCATGGCCCGCGCAGCCGGCATCCCCAGCAGGGTGGCGGTCGGCTACACGCCCGGCAGCCCCACGGGCGGCACCGAGGCCGGCCCCGAGGACACGGAGCTGAACGAGTTCGTCGTCGACTCGCGCAATGCGCACGCCTGGCCGGAACTGTACTTCGAGGGTGTGGGCTGGGTGCAGTTCGAACCGACTCCGTCGCGCGGCGTGGTGCCCGGGTACGCGCAGCAGGCCTTCTCACCCGTGGGACCCCGCGCCGATGACGGCGACGCCCTGAATCCCGGCGGGATCCGGGACCCGTCCGGGGACACGGACGCCTCGGCCGAGGCGACGGACGAGGCCGAGAGTCCCGGTGCTCTCGGCCGGCGCGACGGCGCACGTCCCCTCACGGGGCTGCTCGCCCTCGCGGGGATCGCTGTCCTCGGGCTTCTCCCGCTCCTGCTCCGGGGCACCCGCACCCGCTCCCGGAGGCGCGCCGTCCAGCTGACCGAGAGCGCCGCCGGCCGCGAGGGCGCCGCTGGCATCGGGGGCGCGGCCACCGCGGCGTGGGCGGAGACCACCGAGATCGCCGGCGACTACGGCTACCCGCTGGAGCCGACGGATACGCCGCGGATCTTCGCGGGACGGCTCGCCGCTTCGGCCGAGCTCACGGCCGAACCCGTCCGCTCCCTCGCGAGGCTGCGGACGGCCTACGAGTACGAGGAGTACGCGGAGCAGGGCCTGCCCGCGGCTGACGCCGCCCCCGGCAGGGCGGACCAGGGCGGTCGGCCCGTGACCGTGTCGACGCGACCGGCCACCGCTGCCCGCTGGCAGGACGTCGACACGGTCACCCGCGCCCTGCGCAGCAGCAGTTCCCTGGCCACCCGGCTCCGTGCGCGCCTCTTCCCGCAGTCGCTACTCAACCGGTTCACGGGCGGTCGGCACTGATGGCGGCCTCCGGCGCCGGGGCCGCCGGTCAGGAGGCGTACGGGTCCGCAATCCCCACGTACTGCGTGTAGAGGTACTCCTCGATGCCCTCGGCTCCGCCCTCGCGGCCGAGACCGGACTGCTTGACGCCGCCGAAGGGAGCGGCAGCGTTGGAGACGACGCCTGCATTGAGGCCCAGCATGCCGGTGTCCAGCCGCTCACCGATCCGCAGTCCGCGGTTGAGGTCGCGGGTGAAGACGTAGGCCACGAGCCCGTACTCGGTATCGTTCGCCAGCTCCACGGCCTCGTCCTCGGTGCTGAAGGTGATGATGGGAGCTACCGGCCCGAAGATCTCTTCCTGCATGATGCGCGCGGACCGCGGGACGTCCGTCAGGACCGTGGCCTGGTAGAAGTAGCCGTCCCCCGTGACCGGCGCGCCACCCGTGACGGTGCGTGCACCGTCCCCGACCGCCGCGGTGACGAGGTCGTGCACCTTGTCACGGCTCTTCCGGTCGATCAGCGGCCCGAGCTTCGAGGACTCCTCGGTGCCGCGCGCGGGGGTCATGGCCTCCATCCGCCCTGCGAGTGCCGTGGCGAACTCCTCCGCCACGGACTCGTGGACGATGAACCGGTTGGCCGCCGTGCAGGCCTCGCCCATGTTGCGGAGCTTGGCGAGCATGGCGCCGTCGACGGCCGCGTCGAGGTCGGCGTCCTCGAACACCACGAAGGGTGCGTTGCCGCCGAGTTCCATGGACGTCCGCAGCACGTTCTTCGACGCCGCCGCCAGCAGGCTGCGACCCACGGGCGTGGAACCCGTGAAAGAGAGCTTCCGCAGGCGCGGGTCCTCGATGAGGGGTCCGGTGACATCACCCGCCGTCGTGGTGTTCACGATGTTGAGGACACCCGCCGGCAGGCCCGCCTCCTGGAGGACGGTCGCGAACAGCGACGACGTGAGGGGCGTGAGGTTGGCAGGCTTGAGCACCATGGTGCAGCCCGCGGCGATCGCCGGCGCGATCTTGCGCGTGGCCATCGCGAGGGGGAAGTTCCACGGCGTGATGAGCAGGCACGGCCCCACCGGCTTCTTGCTGACGAGCAGCCTCGACTTGCCGTCCGGTGCCATCGAGTAGCGCCCGTTGGCCCGGACCGCCTCCTCCGAGAACCAGCGGAGGAACTCGGCACCGTAGGTCACCTCGCCGCGGGCTTCGGCCAGCGGCTTGCCCATCTCCAGGGTCATGAGGAGCGCGAACTCGTCGGCGCGCGCGATGACCAGGTCGAAGGCCCGGCGGAGAATCTCCCCGCGTTCGCGCGGTGCGGTGCGGGCCCAATCGGCCTGGGCGGCGACGGCGGCGTCGAGCGCGGCCATCCCGTCCTCGGGCGTCGCGTCGGCGAGGGTCAGCAGGGTGCTGCCGGTCGCCGGGTCCTCGACGTCGAAGGTGGCCCCGGACGACGACGGCCGCCAGTCACCACCGATCAGCAGGCCCGTGGGGACCTTCTCGAGGACGGCCTTCTCCTGGTCGGCTGTGACAGCCATGCTGAGCTCCTTCGCGACGGTGGCGGGACGCGGTCCCGCGGGTACTTTCCACGTCACGCTAATCCGCTGCGCGAACGAGTGTCCACTGCAGGGTGCACGGCGGATCCGTACTGCTGCTGGACGAATGCACAGCGCGTCAGCGGGCGGCGATCACCGCGGCGTACAGCTCGCGCTTGCTCACCTGGCTGTTGGCCGCGACCGCGGCAACGGCGTCCTTGAGCCTCATCCCGCTCTCGATCAGCGATGTCACCTGGGCCACGTGGTCCTCCGGCCGGGTGGGAGGGGTGTCCGGCGCGCCGGCGACCACGACGGCGATCTCGCCGCGCACCTCGACGGCCTGCGCCCACTGCAGCAGCTCCAGGAGCGAGCCCCGGACCACCTGCTCGTGCACCTTTGTCAGTTCGCGTGCCACCGCTGCGGGACGCTCGGAGCCGAAGGCCTGCTGCAGGGAGCGCAGCATCGGTTCCAGGCGGTGGGGAGCCTCGAAGAACACCATGGTGCGCCGCTCGGCGGCGAGGTCGGCGAGCCGGCCCGAGCGGACCCCCGGCTTGCGCGGCAGGAAACCCTCGAAACAGAACCTGTCCGTCGGCAGGCCCGAGAGCGCGAGAGCGGCGAGCACCGCGGACGCCCCCGGTACCGCGGTCAGGTCGAGGCCCTCGGCCACGGCCGCCTCCACGAGGCGGTAGCCGGGATCGGAGACCGACGGCATGCCGGCGTCGGTCACCATGAGCAGCGTGGCGCCGTCGCGCACGAGGTCGAGGAGTTCGGGGGTGCGCTCGGCCTCGTTGTGCTCGTGGTAGCTGATGACCCGGCCCGTGACCGTCACGCCGAGGGCCTGGACCAGCCGGTGCAGGCGGCGCGTGTCCTCGGCCGCGACGACGTCGGCCGTGGCGAGCAGCCCGACCAGACGCTCGGTGGCGTCGCCCATGTTGCCGATAGGGGTCGCGGCGAGGACGATCCGGCCGCGGCCGCTGCCGTCACCGGCCGTTCCGCGGTAGGCGGGGATCGGGGGTCGCGCCTCAGGCCGCTCCACGGTCCCGTCCATCGTGTCGTCCTCGACGTCGGGCGGGGTCGCGCGCCCGGTGCTTTCGGGGTGGGCTCCGCCGGGCAGGTCCGTGGGCGTGGTGTCGTCTGGCTGATTCACGGCTCAAGCCTAGCTGTCACGGCCGGTCCGGCTGCCCGGTCCTGCCCGGCACCGCCGGTAGCATGACAGGGTGAGCCACACCGCCGTCCGACCGCGAGGGAGCGTCCCCGGCGACGGCGGTTTCTGGATCCTCCCGCCCGGCCGCGCCTTCTCGCTCGACGCCCTCACTCTCCGCCTGCTCGGCGCGGCATCGCCGGGCGGCCCACTTCGCTGGATCCTCCCCCTCGCGATGGCCGTGATCGGCGGGCTCCTGCGCTTCGTACGGCTCGGCGAGCCGGGCTCGCTCGTGTTCGACGAGACGTACTACGTCAAGGACGCCTACTCGATGCTGCAGTCGGGCTACGAGCGGGAATGGCCCGAGGACGCCAACGACTCGTTCAACGCCGGCACCCCGGATGTCCTGCTGGACACGCCCAACTACGTGGTGCATCCGCCGGTCGGCAAGTGGATGATCGCCTTCGGGATGCTGCTCTTCGGCTCGGACAACAGCTTCGGCTGGCGCTTCTCCGCCGCCCTCGTGGGCACGCTCTCGGTCCTGCTGCTCGCGTTCGTCGCCCAGCGCCTGTTCGGCTCGCCCCTCCTGGGCGCGGCGGCCGGGCTCCTCCTTGCGATCGACGGCCATCACCTCGTCGAGTCCCGGACGTCCCTGCTCGACATCTTCCTGAGTTTCTGGCTCCTCGCGTCCTTCGCAGCGCTCCTGCTCGATCGCGACGACGGCCGCCGTCGGCTGGCCCGCCGGCTCGCACGGCTCGCGGACAGGGGCGACGGCGGCATCCCCTCGACATCGGCCCTGGCCTACGGTCCGTTCCTCGGGCTCCGGCCGTGGCGGCTGGCTGCAGGCGTCTGCCTGGGGCTGGCGCTCGGCACCAAATGGTCGGCGCTGCCGTTCATCGCAGCCTTCGGCCTGCTGACCGTCGCCTGGGACATGAGTGCCCGGCGCATCGCCGGCGTGCACCACTGGGTCCTGGGCGGCGCCGTGAAGGACGGCCTGCTCGCCTTCGTCGCCGTCGTCCCCGTGGCGCTGCTGACGTACCTCGCGACGTGGACAGGCTGGTTCCTCTCCGAGGACGCCTATGACCGGGCGTGGGCGGAGCAGAACCCGTCGGACTCCTGGGGATGGCTCCCGGAGGCGCTGCGGTCGCTGGCCGAATACCACCGGAGCGCCTACACCTTCCACCAGGGGCTCGGCTCCGACCACCCCTACGAAGCCAGCGCCTGGTCCTGGCTCGTGATGGGGCGGCCCACGTCGTTCTACTACGAGAAGCCCTCCGGCTGCGGAACCGACGCCTGCTCGCAGGCCGTGACCGTGCTCGGCAATCCCCTCATCTGGTGGAGCGCCGCACTCTCGCTGCTCGTCCTCCTGTTCTGCTGGATCGGGCGCCGCGACTGGCGAGCCGCAGTGATCCTGACGGGTGTCGCCGCAGGCTACCTCCCCTGGTTCCTCTACCCGGAGCGCACCACGTTCTACTTCTACGCTGTGGCGTTCGAGCCGTACCTCGTCCTCTCGCTCGTGTACTCCCTCGGCCTCGTGCTGGGCCGCCCCGACGCGAGCCGGGGGCGGAGACGCCGGGGTATCGTGCTGGTGGGGATCTTCCTGGCTGCCGCCGTCGCGCTCTCGGCCTACTTCCTGCCCATCTGGACGGCCGAGATCATCCCCTACGAGCAGTGGCGCATGCGCATGTGGCTGCCGAGCTGGATCTAGTCCGGCTCACGAATCCCTCGGAACGAAAGCGAGCACCGGTGCGCGAAGCCATCACGGAACTCCTGGTCGACCTCCCGTCCACCAGCAACATCACGGACCTCCTCCTCCGGACGCACGACGCCGATCCGCAGCGGGCGCTGTACGCCCTGCGGTCCGGGAGTGGCTGGAAGGACCTCTCCGCGGCAGCCTTCCTGCAGCAGGTCTCGGCTCTCGCGAAGGGCCTCATCGCCCAGGGGGTCCGTCCCGGCGACGCCGTCGCCGTCCTGTCCGCGACGCGGTACGAGTGGACCCTCGCCGACGTCGCCATCTGGTTCGCCGGCGCCGTCACCGTGCCCATCTACGAGACGTCCTCCGCGCACCAGGTGGCCTGGATCCTCGAGGACGCCCAGCCCGGCGTCGTGCTCGTCGAGAATGCCGGCAAGGCGGAGATCGTCCTCGACGCCGCAGGCCGCGCCGGCCGCCTCGACACGACCGCCGTCGTCCTCCTGACGCGCGCTCCCCAGGAGGGGGTCTCGACCCTCGCCTCCCTCGAGGACGCCGGTGCTGACGTCACCGACGAGCGGCTGGCGGCTGCCCGCACCTCGCGTGTGCTCGCCGACGCCGCGTCCATCGTGTACACCTCGGGCACCACGGGCCGCCCGAAGGGCTGCGTCATCACGCACGCCAACTTCGCGTTCTTCGCGGTCAACACCCTCGACTTCCTGCCCGAGTTCCTGAAGCAGGAGAACGCGCGCACCCTGATGTTCCTTCCCCTGGCGCACGTCCTCGCACGCGCGGTCCAGGTGGTCTGCTTCACCGGCGGCATCACGCTCGCGCATTCCGGCTCCGCATCGCAGCTGCTCGAGGACCTCCAGACGTTCCGCCCGACCTTTCTCCTGGCCGTGCCGCGCATCTTCGAGAAGATCCACGCGACCGCCGGACAGCGCGCGGCCGACGCCGGCAAGGGCCGCCTCTTCGGCGCCGCCGAGCGCACCGCCGTCGCCTACTCCCGCGCCGTCGACGCGAGGGGACGCGGCGGCCGGGGGCCCTCCCCCGCCCTGCGCGCCGCACACTCCCTGTTCGATCGCCTCGTGTACCCGCGGCTTCGCGCCGTGTTCGGCGGCGAGGTCACCTACACCGTGTCTGGCGCCAGTCCGCTGAGCCCGCACCTCGCCCACTTCTTCCGCGGGGCGGGCATCATGATCCAGGAGGGCTACGGCCTCACCGAGAGCACCGCGCCGTGCACCGTGAACACCGTGGCGCTCACCCGGGTGGGCTCCGTCGGCATCCCGATGCCCGGCACGAGCATCAGGCTCGACGACGACGGCGAGGTGCTGGCCCGGGGAACAAGCATCTTCGCCGGGTACCACCGCAACGAGTCCGCGACCGCCGAGGCCTTCACCGCCGACGGCTACTTCCGCACGGGCGACCTCGGCACCCTCGACGAGGACGGCTTCCTCACGATCACGGGCCGCAAGAAGGATCTCCTGGTGACGGCCGGCGGCAAGAACGTCGCGCCCGGCCCCCTCGAGGAGAAGCTGCGCGAGAGCCCGCTCGTGTCGCAGGCCGTGGTCGTGGGCGAGGGCAGGCCGTTCATCGGCGCGCTCCTCAGCCTCGACCGGGAGGCACTGGCGCCGTGGAGTGCCGCGCACGCGAAACCGGGTCTGACCATCGGGCAGGCGGCGCGGGACGCCGATGTCCTGGCCGAGCTGCAGACGGCGGTCGACACCGCCAACGCGACGGTGTCCCGCGCGGAACAGATCCGCCGGTTCACGGTTCTCGACGTCGAGTTCACGGTGGAGTCCGGGCACCTGACGCCGACGCTGAAGCTGAAACGGTCCGCCGTCGTCGCCGACCACGCGGCGGCGCTCGACGAGCTCTACGGGAGGCGCTGACCCTCCCGCCGGTGGCAGCCCGGCTCGGCGCGTCAGACCCGCGGCAGACCCCCGCCGGGTCTGGCAGCCCGGCTCGGCGCGTCAGACCCGCGGCAGACCCCCGCCGGGTCTGGCAGCCCGGCTCGGCGCGTCAAACCCGCGGCAGACCCCCGCCGGGTCTGGCAGCCCGGCTCGGCGCGTCAAACCCGCGGCAGCGCGTCATACTCGCGGCAGTCGGCGAGGCCCGCACTGCAGACCCGCGGCAGCGTGTCAGACCCGCGGTAGCGCCCCACCGGGTCTGGCAGCCCGGCTCGGCGCGTCCCGGATCGAAGGAGTGCTAGGAGGCCTCCAGCGCCCTGCGGTAGCGGACCTCGGCGGCTTCCTGCGCCAGCATCGACCGCTCACGCCGCGCCTTCGTCGGCCAGGTGGCGATCAGCGTGAGGATGGTCGCGCCCAGCACCAGCACCGCGATGGTGATCGCGGAGTCGGTCCAGAACTGCTCGGGGAAGAGCCGGATCAGGGTGTCGTCCACCCGGAAGGTCCAGGTTCCGTCGGCGAAGAACAGCGCGTGCACCTGGGTGAAGAAGGTCTCCCAGCCGATGACGGCGAGCACCGTGAGCGCGACCATACCCACCAGCGTCAGCACGGCCCCCGCGAACAGGGCACGCCTGATGCCGCCCTTGTAGCGCCGGGCGAGGTAGATGCACGAGAGCACGGCGAGGACGAAGAGCACCAGCGCGATGAAGAAGGACAGACCGAGGACGCCCTTCACGTCCGCCATGTGCCCGACCTCCGAGTCGAGGAACAGCGGCTCACCCTCGGGCGTCACCAGCCCGCCCAGGTAGCGCGGTGGCGCGAAGTTCAGGACGTAGTCCAGCGCATAGGAGCCGTACGTCATGCGATCGTCCAGCGAAAATCCGAACTGATCGGCCGGGAAACCGGGCCGGTGGTACTCGAACCACAGGAACGACGACGTCGCCACGGCACGCACCGCAGCCGCGACCACGATGACCGGGAAGAAGAGCGCGACGACGACCTGAAGGAACCGTGCCGGCGCGGGCTTCGCCGAGAACGCGTTGTCCCGCACGGCAGCCCGCCGGGCCACGTCCTCGTCCGACGGACGCACCGAGAGGGCTCCCGTGTCGGTCGCGGGCTCGCGGGCGGGCGCTGCGCTTTCGCGGGACGCGACGACGCCGTCCGACGACCGCCTGTCCGATGCTCCTGCAGCAGCGGCTCCTGCCGGCACGCCGCCGGCGGGGCCGCCGGCGGCGGTCCTCCCCACGGAATCCGGTGCCTGCGGCGTACTGCCGTGATGGCCGTCCTCGGCGGAGTGGACCGGCTCGTGGGAGGAGTCGGCCGGCTCATCGGACGAGTGGGCCGGCTCGTTGGAGGAGTCGGCCGCCGAAGGTGCAGCGAGGAGCCCGGTTTCCGGCTGCGGGCCGTCCGCCGTTACCGCGTGCGCTCCACTCCCGGGGACGCCCTCGCGCTCATCAGCGGTTCGCTCGTCCGCGGTCGGCTCTTCCGCGGTGGGACCATCAGCGGTGAAACCGTCATCAGTGGAACCACCAGCCGCCTCGCCGGCGCGGGACGATGGATCAAATGAATCAGACGAACCGGCGGAATCATCAGCGGCATCGGCGGGGACTGCCTGGCCCCCGAACGGCTGCTCCCCGTCGCGAGGGGAGTCGTCCCCGGTGGTCGGACGGTCGCTGTCTTTGTGTACCACGCGCTATCTCCTCATCAGCTGCACACCGGTGCCTGCCCGGCGTCTTCCGACCATACCCGCACGGGCTGCACCCGGCTCGGCGACTCCCCGGAGACCCGGTCGTCACGCGATGATGCTGCCGCTCAGGCGGTGATGTCCGAGTGTCCGCGGTCGACGACGTCGAGGTCCCCTCGGTGCCCGGCGGCCACGGCACGCCGGCCGAGCACCAGGGTGTAGATCCAATAGGCGGCGAACACCAGGAAACCGATGGTCAGGCGCAGCCAGGGCGGCAGCCCGCTCGGGGTGACGAAGCCCTCCACCAGACCCGAGACGAGGAGTACCAGCACCAGTCCCAGGGCGACTGTGATCAGGGCGCGCCCCTCCTCGGCCAGGGCCACGGAGCGGGACCGCCGTCCGGGCGCCACCCACGCCCAGAAGATGCGGAGCCCCGCGGCGGTCGCGATGAAGATGGCGGTGAGTTCCATAAAGCCGTGCGGCAGGATGTAGACGAAGAAGACGTCGAGGCGGTCGTAGGAGGCCATCATGCCGGCCACCAGTCCGATCCCCTGCGCGTTCTGGTACAGGATGAACGCGGGCCAGATGCCTGTGACGCCGAAGGCGACGGCCTGCAGGGCGATCCACGCGTTGTTCGTCCAGACCAGCCCGGCGAAGGACGCCGCGGGGTTCTCCGAGTAGTAGTCGACGAAGTCCTCCTCCACGAAGGCGCGCAGCTCCTCGTCCGTACCGAGCGCCGGGATGGCGCCCGGCGTGCTCGTCACCCAGGAGGCATAGAGCCATGCCACGGCGACGAAAAGGAGCCCGACGGCGACCGTCAGCCAGCGGATGCGGTAGAAGGCGGCGGGAAGGGAGAGCACGAAGAACTGGGCCATGTCCTCCATGACATTGGAGCGTGCGCCGGTGAAGCGCGTGCGCGCCCGCGAGAGGCGCGTGGACAGTGCCCCGGACAGTGCGCTCTCGGGGTCCACCGAGCGGATGATGGACAGATGGGTGGAGACGCGCTGATAGAGCACCAGCAGTTCGTCCGACTCCGCGCCGTCGAGGCGCCGCCGTCGAACGAGGTCGTCCAGCCGTTGCCAGTCCCCGCGATGCACGGCGATGAAAGCATCCACATCCATGCGTTCACCCTATAGTCACGGCAGGCGGCGGCGACCGACCGATGGACGTGCGGATCGCGTCGACACGGACCTGCGCCGAAGCGGAGCGTGAGGGCCCGGACACGCCGTGCCCGGCACTACGCTGGGTGGAGGCGCGCCGGCCTACCGTCGAGCCGGTCCGTCGTCGAACAGGGGGAGAACGGATGAGCTCGATCGTCACCGGTGAGGCCGTCGTCCTCGAGCTCAAACCGGCAGGCTTCGCCGCGCGGGGCCTGAGCATCATCATCGACATCGTCGCGCAGATCGTCCTGACCGTGCTGCTCGTCCTCCTGGTCGGCGATGTCTTCGGCGATGTCTTCGGCGGGGTCCTCGACGAAGCCCTGACCACCGCCCTCCTGCTCGTGCTGGTCGTCCTGGTCCTCGTCGTCGTCCCGGTGACAGTGGAGACCCTCACCCGCGGGAAGTCGCTGGGCCGTCTCGTCATGGGGCTGCGGATCGTGCGCGACGACGGCGGAGCCATCCGCTTCCGGCATGCCTTCATCCGCGGCATGCTCGCGATCCTCGAGATCTACCTGCTCGGCGGCTCCCTCGCGTTCCTCGTCTCGCTGTTCAACGAGCGGTCCAAGCGCCTCGGGGACCTCCTGGCGGGAACCTACGCCATGCGGGAACGCGTGGTCGCGAGGCCGCGGGCGCTGGCCGTCATGCCGCCGGGACTGCGGCAGTGGTCCGAAACCGCCGACATCGGGCGTCTGCCGGATGCGCTCGCGCGCCGCATGTCCCAGTTCCTGTCCCAGGCCCCGAAACTGACACCGCTGGCACGGCACACGCTCGCCCTGGACCTCGCCGCCGAGGCCAGCCACCACGTCTCCCCCGCACCGCCCACGGACACCCATCCGGAGGAGTTCGTGCACGCCGTCATCGCGGCGCGCAGGGATCGGGACTATTCCTCCATGATGCGCCAGCGGGAACGGACCGAGGCGACGGCGAGAAGGGTGCACACGCTGCCGTTCAGCTAGCGCGCGGACCGTTCCGATGCCGCCGTGGCTAATACCTACGGCTGATTGACCCACTCGGTCCAGGGGACGTTCCAGTCGCCGAAACCGTCCCAGACGTACATGGGCCCGTAGTCGGTGTTGAGGATCTGCACCACGTCACCGGGGCCGAAGGTGTTGTAGAAGTACTCGGCACCCTCGGGGGACATACCGATGCAGCCGTGCGAGACGTTGACGTTGCCGAGTGCCACCTGCGCCGCAGGAAGGGCCTCGTGGACGAAGGCTCCACCGTTGCTGAGCCGACTGGCATGGTTGACGACGGTCGGCGGGTAGTAGGCGGGGTCCCCCGGCTCGAGTCCGATCGACTCGGCCCTGAATCGGGTGGACTCGTAGTGCTCCATGACCACCATGTACCCCTCGGTCGAGGGCCATTCGTCCGTCCCGAGGGTCACGGGGAAGGTGCGGTCGAGCTTCCCGTCCAGATAGACCTCCATCGTCTTCGTCGCGTTGTCGACGACGGCGAGGCGCGTGTTGTGGGTCTGGACGGTCATGGTCCGGTCGAAGTTACCGATCATCCCGTTGCCGTAGTCCACGCCGAAGAGATCGACGTCCACCGTGATGGTGCTGTTCGGAGCCCAGAACGTCTCCGGCCGGTAGCGCACCGTCGTGTCCGTCAGCCAGTAGAACGCGCCGGGCTGGCCGCTGGTGCTCGTGACCGTGATGGCTCCCTCCACGGCGTCGCGATCCACGACCGGCTCGCTGAAGGTGAATTCGAGCGGCTGGCCCGTCCCCACGGTGCTGCCGTCGAGTGGGAACATGGCGGCGTCGGCCTCGTTGGCAGGCTCGACGGTCGAGAAGGTCGAGGTCCCGCTCCGGTCCTGTCCCGCGGAGTCGCGCGCGGCATAGGAGAGGACATACTCGGTGTTGAACGCGAGGCGCTCGGTCGCCGTCCAGGCCGTACCGTCGTCGGACAGCTCGCCCGCAACCGCCGTGCCGCCCGCGCGGGGCACGAGCTCGACGGCGTCCAGCGTGGCCCCTGTCACCGTGACCGCGGCCGCGGTAGCCGGGTTGACGCCGAAGGCCCCGTTCGTGGGCATCAGCCCCACGGAGTAGTCCTCGGCCGGCGCAGTCCTGATCGGCGTCGGTCTCGGCGTCGGTTCGGGGGCTTCGCTCGCCGAGGTGGCAGGCCGGGGCGCCGCTGCGGGCGACGACGTCGCCGGTTCCTGCGCCTGGTTCTCCCACGGTGACGCCGTGGCGATCCCTACTCCTCCGGCGACGACGACGATGGCCGCGGTGCCGATGGCTGCGATCGTCCAGCCCTTCCGGCGCGGCGCGGCTGCGCTCGACTCCTGCTTCATCCGCATGCCTCCAGCCCCTTGGTGTTGCTGCCCGTGAGCGATGTTACGGGACGGCGCAGCCCACGAACCGCAGGCACGAAGCCGATTCCACAACGATTCGGCCGCTGCCCGGACTCCTTGCGGAGCGGGCAGCGGCCCGACCGCTCGGGCCTAGTAGCGGTACTGGTCCGACTTGTACGGCCCGGCCACGTCGATGTCGAGGTACTCCGCCTGGCCCTTGCTCAGCTCGGTGAGTTCGAGGCCGAGGGCGTCCAGGTGCAGGCGCGCCACCTTCTCGTCGAGGATCTTGGGCAGGACGTAGACCTCGTTCTCGTACTCGCGGTTGCCCTCGGCGTCGTCCTGCTCGAACTTCGTGTAGAGCTCGATCTGGGCGATCGTCTGGTTCGCGAACGAGTTGCTCATGACGAACGAGGGGTGTCCCGTGGCGTTGCCGAGGTTCAGGAGGCGCCCCTCGGACAGCATGATGACGGAGTGCTGGGCGACGCCCTCGGCCCCGTTCGCGGGAATGACCCACTCGTGGACCTGCGGCTTGATCTCGATCTTCTCGACGCCCGGGATGCGGGCGAGGCCGGCGATGTCGATCTCGTTGTCGAAGTGGCCGATGTTCCCGACGATGGCCTGGTGCTTCATGCCGGCCATGTGGCGCGCCATGATGACGTCCTTGTTGCCGGTGGTGGTGATGAAGAGGTCTCCCTGGTCGAGCACCTTCTCGAGCGTGGTCACCTGGTAGCCGTCCATGGCGGCCTGCAGCGCGCAGATCGGGTCGATCTCCGTGACGATGACGCGGGCGCCCTGGCCCCGCAGCGCTTCGGCCGCGCCCTTGCCGACGTCGCCGTACCCGCAGACGACGGCGACCTTGCCACCGATCAGCACGTCCGTGGCGCGGTTGAGGCCGTCCGGCAGCGAGTGGCGGATGCCGTACTTGTTGTCGAACTTCGACTTGGTGACGGAGTCGTTGACGTTGATCGCCGGGAACAGGAGCTTGCCCTGTGCCGCGAGCTGGTAGAGGCGGTGGACGCCCGTCGTCGTCTCCTCGGTGACACCCTTGATGCCGGCGGCGATCGTGGTCCACTTCTGCGGTTCGGTACCGATCGTGGAACGGAGGGTGTCGAGGAAGACCGTGTACTCGTGCGAGTAGTCGGCGTCGCCCTCCTCGGGGTTCGCCGGCACGGAGCCGAGCGCCTCGAACTCGGCACCCTTGTGGACCAGCATGGTGGCGTCCCCGCCGTCGTCGAGGATCATGTTGGGGCCGAGCCCCTCGGCCTGGCCGGGCCAGGTGAGGATCTGCGTGGCGGTCCACCAGTAGTCCTCGAGGGTCTCGTTCTTCCACGCGAAGACGGGGACGCCTGCGGGCTCGTCGACGGTCCCCGCTCCGACCACGACGGCCGCCGCGGCCTCGTCCTGCGTGGAGAAGATGTTGCAGGATGCCCAGCGGACCTCGGCGCCGAGGGCGGTCAGCGTCTCGATGAGGACGGCCGTCTGGACGGTCATGTGGAGGGAGCCTGCGATGCGGGCGCCGGCGAGAGGCTGCGCGTCCGCGTACTCCTCACGCAAGGCCATCAGCCCCGGCATCTCGTGCTCCGCGAGCCGGATCTGGTGCCGCCCCGCCTCGGCGAGCGAGAGGTCTGCAACTTTGTGGTCGAACGTCATGATCTGCTGTTCCTAGCTGTGGTTCGGACGTGTGCGGGGCCGTGCTGCGCTGTCGGCGCGCACCGAGGTGCGGTCAGGCGCGGGCAGCACCATCGGATGGTTCGGCGCGGAGGAGCACCGGGATGCCTTCGTCGAGTCCATAGGTGAGCGTCTCGCCGTCGGGCCCCGGGGACGACGACGTCAGCACGATGCCGTCCTGCGTGAGCTTCGCGCCGGTGACGGGGCAGCGGAGGACGTCGAGCAGCTGTACTGGGAGATTCGCCATGGATCAGCTTTCGCTCGGGGGGTGGGCTACCTGCCCCAGTCTACCGTGGGGGCCCTGTGCACCCTGAATCGGTGGGCTTTTCCGAGGGGTTGCCGAAGCGCCTGTCAGGGGTCGCGCAGGATTCGCAGGTGCCCCCGGCGGGGGCCGGCGCCGGCCGGCGGTTCCATGGGCGCCCGGCTGCCACGCTGCGCGGGAGGCGCCTGCTCCGGCGCGGGCTCGGCCGCGGCTTCCCGGACGGCATCGGCGAGCGCCAGGAGGTCGTCGGAGTTGTGCTCGGGTACCGCGTCGGGAAGCGTGAGGCGCACCACTTCCCAGCCCCGGGGGACGGTCAGCCGTTCCGCGTGGACGGCGCAGAGATCGTAGGTGTGCGGCTCGGCGTACGTGGCCAGGGGTCCGAGGACGGCCGTGGAGTCGCCGTAGACATAGGTGAGCGTGGCTACCGCCGGCCGCTGGCAGGCTGATCTGGAGCATTGACGGAGTGATCCCACGATCCGCAAGCCTACCGGGCGGAGCCCCCGGAAGCCGCCATCCGGGCCCGTTCGGCAGTGCGTCGGGGAGGGCCGGCGGGACTTCGACGATCCGGCGTGCGGCGGCCGGGCGGAAGGCTTAGAGTCGTCCCATGCACGATGCTTCCAGTTTCACGGTCGACCTGACCGGGTCGTCGTCCTCCGGCGGACGGTCGCGGTCGTTCTACGAGCGGCGACGGAACCGTCACGGTCGCGGGATGCGGGGCGAGCTGCTGCCGCCGCACCTGCCGGGTGCGCGATCGAGGTCGGAGCAGTTCGACGACTGGGTGATGGAATCCGCGCAGCGGCTCGAACGCCTGTGGGGCGAGAAGATCCAGGACCTGCAGATCGTGGTCCAGGAGATCCCCGACGGTCTCGAGGAGCTGACGCCGCAGGCCATGAGGGACCTGCTCGGCTCCTGCACCCCGGCCCTGCCCGGACATCCCGCCGTCATCACGATCTACCGCCATCCGGTTCTCATGGCGGCGCGGGCGCTCATGCCGGTCAACGAACTCGTGCACGACGTCGTCGTGGAACAGACGGCGGAGCTGATGGGCCTCGCTCCGGAAGCCGTGGACCCGGCGTACGGCCGCTCGCAGGCCTGACGCCGGGAGCGCCGGGCGCACGCCGTACGGCGTACGGCGTACGGCGTACAGGCTAGTATCCAAGATCCACCGGGATGGACTGCGGCCCGGTGGCCCCCGCGACGATGCCCACGACGGAGATCCCGGCGGTCCTGCCCCCGAGGGTCAGGGTCTGGGCTCCGTACACGGGGTCTCCCGTGGCGTCGACGATCACGGCAGCCGGAGCGCCCTCGAACGACGACGCCGGCACGGTCACCGACGTACCGCCCGCAATGCCGATCATCAGCGGTTCCCCGAGGACCCCCTTCGGGGAGACGGGGGTCAGGCTGACCTCGGCGCGACCCGAAGGCGCTCCGAGCACGATCGAGGTGTCGACGCCTTCGGCGAGGGCGATGGCGTGGTCGCTGCCGAGACGCACGGTGGACGGGGCTCCCGCCAGGTCGACCGGCTTGCCGTCGTCGAGCCCCCGGGTGACGCGCGCGGAGGCGACGACCGAGACGTCGGAGGTCACCGCGACGGTGTAGTTCCCTTCCGGCAAGCCGGCCAGGGAGATGGGCGTCACGGCGCCCGCGGTCGCCGTCGCCACACCGCCGTCCGGAAGCTCGACCTCGCCACCCGCTCCGTAGACGCTGATGTCCAGGACGGCGTCGCTGGAGCCCGGCACCAGCACCTGGAGCTCGGGAGACGCGGCGTCGTACCCCTTCTGCTCCCGAACGCTCCGGGCCGTGGCGGCGTCCTGGATCACGACGCCGGGCACCACCTGCGTGACGCCGGGCATCGCCCCCGGGGACAGCACCTCGACGCCCCCGGGGGTCAGGCCGCGCAGCACACTCTGCTGGACGAAGGCGGCGATGCGCCCGCCGTCGCTGCGCACCCGGATGCCCACCTGCTCCTGTTCCCCGGCGAGGCCCGCCAGGACGATCTGCCGGGTCGCCCCGGGAGCAACCAGCTGATCACGCAGACCGGCGGCCTCGATCCGGCCGTCCGGTCCGTACAGCTCGAGCACCACGGTCGCGGGAGTGCCGGTCGGGTTGGTGAGCGTGAGGATGGATGTCTGTCCGAGCGAGGTGGACGCCCCGAGCAGCCAGAGATCACTCGACGGCACCTGGCACCCGGTCGCGGCGAGGCCACGGAGATCGCCATCGGTGGCCGTGTAACCGACCGTCGCGGCGGCCACGGGTGTGAGCCCGCCCTGGGGCTGGGCCCGGAAGAGCGATGCGGCATCGACGGCAACGCCACGCGCCACCCCCGCTGTACGGGTGGTGAGTCCGTCGGTGCCGCTGCTGGCGGGCTCCTCACCGGCGAGCGATGCCTCGGGCGCGAACGCCTGGAGCAACGCCAGCGGCTCGTCGCTGCCGACGGGCAGCAGCCCGCTGCCGGTGAGGGAGCCGCTGAGATCACTGAGAACCATGCCGGACACCCGTGTGCGCGCGGACGCGGACGCCGGACTGAACGCGGGATCCGATCCCTCAACCGCGGCCTCGAGCAGGCGCGGTGGTGCCGGGCAGACCGCCGTGTAGTCACCCGCGGGGACGGCAGCCGTCGGCACGGAGACGCCGTCCCCGGCCGCCGGCGCGGTCCTGGGCACGGCCCCGGAGGCGATGGCTGCTGTCCCGGCGACGAGGAGGACGCCGGTCGCGGCGCCCGCCACCATCCGGAGTCGGCGTCGCCCGATTCCCGCCCCGGTACCGGCGGCTCTGTCGCGGGCCACGGCGCGGGCTGCGATCCCTGCGTCCGCCGGCGGCGCGTCGGCGGATCCGCCCTGCGAGCCGGACGCGACGGCGTCCTGGGCGGCACCGGCAACGCCCGCCTGCGTCGATGTCCCCTCCGCCGAAGCCTTGTGCCCGCGTCCCCACCTCACGTCGTGCGTCTTCCGCTGGTTCCGATGAGTGGTCGTTCCTCTGGCTGGATCCGCTCCGCCGGGACGAGGTTCCGGGCGGGCGCGTCAGCTCGCGCGGATCGACCCGTGTGCCGCCCCCGACCGACTCCCCCGGGGCGTGCCACCCGGGGCTTCGACGGGAGGGGGATGGCCAGGAGCAGCGTGAGCCCGAGGACGATCACCTGCACGGCCTCCGACCAGGGCTCGTAGGGGCTGACGTAGGAGACCTGGACGGTTCCTCCGCGGCTGGGAAGGGAGAAGGCCTGCTGCCAGCCGTCCGATGCCGCCCCGAGGCGCATCCCGTCCAGGCTCGCCTGCCACCCGGGGTCCGCCTCCTCGGCGAGCACGAGCAGGCGGCCCTCGTCCCCGGCCGGCACGGGCCCGGCTGCGCTGACACCCTCGGAGGGGACCGTCGCCTCGGTCCGGCCCTCGGCGTCGAGCACACGGACGCGGGCGGTCCTGCCGCCGGCGTCCTCCGTGCCGTTGTCGAGGGTGGCGGGTACCACGCGCCAGAGGCGGCCGGCGTCGGTGTCCCCGACGGGGACGAGACCGGGCACGGAATCGATCCGTGCGCTGAGGAAATCTCCCGCTGCCTCGGCCTGCCGCAACACCACGAAGCCGACGCCGAGCTCCCGCAGGTCAGGGCGCGGGTCAGCCCCGGTGGCGCCGACGATGACGGCGACGCCGGTGCGGAGCATGCGGGTCGACTCCCCGTCCTCCTGCCGCATGACGGGCGTCCCGGGCTGGAGCCGGCTTGCCGCGTACAGCGGATTCAGCGCATCGAGCGTGGTTCCCGCGCCGCGTACGAGGGAAGCGCTCACGTTGTCCGCGTCGTCGACCGAGATCACCAGGGTCCGTATACCGTCGGGTCCCGAGCCGCGGTCCGCAGCCGTCGCCGGAAGCGGCCTCGCCGCTGCGGCGGAGAGCTCCACCGCGGTACCGAACGAGGTGGCAGGAGCAGCTTCCGGCGCTTCCTCGACGGCGCTTCCCGGGAGCACGAACGGTTCGGCGGCCACGGCCGGAGGATCGGAGAGCTCAGGAGTGACCCACAGCCCTAGGCTCACCAGGGGCCCGAGGGCGAGAACTGCGCCGCCTGCCACACGGAGGACCCGCAGGCGCGCACGCGGTCCCGGGAACTCCGGGGCTGCTTCCGTGCGTCCCGGCAGCCCGGACAGTGCGGCCGCCAGCAGGCAGAGGGTGATGACGGAGACGATGGGACCGGTGAACGGGGTGACGAGGGAGGTGGACGCCGTGGCAACCGGCAGGAGCGAGGCGGCTGCGCCCAGCAGGAGTGCGGCGGCGGCGAGGAGCCAGAACACCCGCACGGCGGCTGACCGTCCCCGGGGCAGGAACAGGGCCGTCACGGCGAGCAGGACCAGGGGACCGCCGATGACGAGGGCGGCGACGAGCGCCCACGGTCCCTGGCCCAGCGCCTGGGTGGTGGTCAGCGGTACCAGCGGATCGAACGCGACGGGGAACCCGAGCAGCTGCTGCCACGATGCCGCCGGGCTGAAGGCCGTGGGCAGACCGGGATCCCCGAGGAGGCCGCGCGGGGTGCGCACGGCGGAGAGCAGGAAGGGCAGGTGGAGGGCGAGGACAGGGAGGAGGGCCCACCACAGCGTCCTCGCCCGCCGCCGGCCGGCGACGAGTGCGACGGCGAGCGCCACCACGACGTATGGGAGGAGCGAGGGGGCGGCTGCGGTCACGAGGGCGAGGACGAGACCGCTGGCGGCCGCCGCCGTCCAGCTCCTGGCCCCGCCGACGCCCGGCGTGATGATGCCGGCCGGCACGGAGCGCGATCCCAGGGCGCCTCCGACGGCCCGCACCGCGCCGAGCAGCGCCAGGGGAAGCAGGATGTGCGCGATCAGGGCGCCGAGCCGGCCTGAGCCCAGCGCCACCTGCAACGCGGGCGCAGCGCCCCAGGCAAGGGCGGCCCAGAGCCGCAGCCCGCGCGAGCGTGTCAGCGCGCCGGCGGCGAACCAGGCGGACAGACCGGCGAGCGGCAGCGCGCAGACGACGACCACCACCACGGCGCTGTTCCCGGACCCGAGGCCGACGACGGACAGCAGCCAGAGCACGAAGGCGAAGGGACTGCCGTGGGCTGCGAATCCGGTACCGAGCGGACTCCACCAGGAGGTCGCACTGTCCCAGCCGGCTCCCGGTGTGCCGGCGACGGGGATGAGTGCGCCACCGGACAGCGCCTCGGCGCCGATCAGGCGATGCAGGCCGACGAGGGCCGCGGACAGCAGAAGGACGACGGCCGCAACGGCACCGACGCCGACCCAGAGACGGGCGGGGACCGTCAGGGCCACGAAGTCGTCGTGGTTGTCTCCGGAGGGGACGTACTCCTCGACCGCCTGCGAGCCGAGCGGCCCGCCCGTGGCACCGCGCGAGGTGAAGGCGTCGAGCACCGATCTGCGGTGCGACCACACCTCCCGTCGCGGGGTGACGAGCGGCCGGACGATGGAGCGTGGACGCTGCCTGCTGCGCGACGCGGAGCGGCGGGACTGCCAGAGCCGGAAGGGCCGCAGCGCGCCGGTGAAGCTGCCGAGGAACTGGCCCGTGCCGTGCGCGGGGTCCTTGGCCAGCAGGCCGAGCAGCAGGCGACCCACCCCGCCGAGCAGCGCGCCGACGGCGAGGAGGGGTACCTGCCAGGCGGGCGCATGCTTGAGTCTTAGGTACACCTCGGCGGAGCGTGCCGCCCGCGGAGTGGACACCGGGTGCGGCCCGGGGACCGCGTGACGAACGACCGCGCGAGGAACCACCACCACACGGTTCCCGGCGAGTCGGTTCCGCCAGCAGAGGTCGATGTCGTCGCCGACGCCGTGCAGCGCGGGATCGAAACCCCCGAGGTCGTCCCAGACGTCCCGCCGCACCAGCATCCCGGCCGAATTGACCGCGAACACGTCGCTCCGCGCGTCGTACTGCCCCTGGTCGTGCTCGTCGACGTCGATCAGCGTGAGCCGCTCCGCCCACCGGCTGATCGAGAGTCCGACGTCCACGAGTTCGCGGGGGTTCTCCCAGGCGACCTGTTTCGTCCCGGCCACCGTGACGGAGGGCGCCCGCTCGACCGCGTGGAGCAGCTCCGACAGCGCCTCCGGCTCGGGCGCGGCGTCGTCGTGCAGGAGCCAGAGCCAGTCACCGGCGGCAGCCTGGTCGGAGGAGCCGAGCGGGAGGATCTCCGCGACGGCCGTCTGCACGGCAGCGCCGAACCCCGCTCGCGCGGGAGCTCCCACCACCGGACTGCCGATCGCGAGGTGATGCTGCAGGATCTCGGCGGAATCGTCCGTGGACCCGGTGTCGACACCGACGCAGAAGTCAGCCGGGCGGGTCTGGCGTCGGAGGGCTTCCAGCGTGGCGGGAAGATACCGTGCACCGTTGTGGGCTACGACAACGGCAGTGACGCGGACGTTCTGCTGGATCAGACCGCTCGCTTCCGCAATCTGCGGCGCTCGCGCTCGGAGAGGCCACCCCAGATCCCGAATCGCTCGTCGTTCTCCAGCGCGTACTCGAGGCACTCGGAGCGGACCATGCAGGAGCCGCAGACCTTCTTCGCGTCCCGCGTGGAGCCGCCCTTCTCCGGGAAGAAGGCCTCGGGGTCGGTCTGGGCGCAGAGGGAATCGGCCTGCCAGGACAATTCGCCGTCGTCGTCGATGTTCCCGGGGGCGATCGGCAGACCGATCCATGCAGGCTGCGCCGGCGGTGCCGAGAGACTGCGTGTCACTTCCTGCACGCCCGCGAGCTCGGATGCGTCGGGGTCCAGCCGCGGGAGGACGAGCAGACTGCTCGGTCCCTCCTCGACATCGGGCAGGTCGACGAGCGCCTCGTGGGCCGTCAGGAAAGCCGTTGCCTGGTCCTCGAGCGACAGTCGGGTCCCCTCGCGATACCGGTCGGCAGCCGACGGATCCGCCGGGTCGAGGAACCAGTCCGCCGGGACGCCCCTCGAGCCGTAGCGGGCCGAAGCCTGTGCTGCGATGTCTGGTCGTTCCTGTGTGCGCTCTGCCTGCCCCATGGTCAGCCTTCCCGGTGTTGCCGTTCCAACATCAGCATGGGTCGACCCTCGCGCCCCGCTGCTGGAACAAATCCGATGACTAATTACACGGGTGTAAGTCCATCCCGTCAAGCGGCGGAGGGGATCTTATAGAGTCGCTGGAAGACAATCACGAGCGCCACGCCGCGTCGACTACCTGTCTTCGTCGGCGCGTCGCCCGGCCCGTTCCACCGAGAGAAGGACCCGTGCCCCAGTCACCTGTCACGCCACCCGCCGCGATCCTCGCCCGCATGAGATCGGTGGGCTCCTCCTCGCCACGCCTCGTCTGGCACGGACCGGACGGTCGCATAGAACTCTCGGGACGCGTCTTCGACAACTGGGTGGCGAAATCGGCGAACCTCCTCGTCGACGAACTCGACGCCGCCAAGGGCACGCGGGTGGCGCTCGACCTGCCCGTCCACTGGAAGACGCTGGCTCTCGCCTTCGCGTGCTGGCAGGTGGGCGCCGTCCTCGTGCCGGACGGCGGGGCCGGCGAACCGGCGGACATCGTCTTCTCCTCCACCGCGACCGAGAGGATCGATCCCCCGCGCCTGCTCGTGTGTGTGGCTCTCGGGTCCCTCGCGATGCGCTGGGAGGGCACGCTACCTGCCGGGGCCGTGGACTTCGCGGCCGAGGTGCGCTCCCACGGCGATGTCTACGACGGCGCACCCGCAGCGGACGGCAACGCGCTGCTCGTGTCCGCTGCGGGCGCGGCCGGGCGGGCCGACGATCTCGTGGGACTCGTCGCCCCCGCAGCCACGGGTGCGGGAGCGATGCATGCAGCGGCCCCCGGCGAGGAGATGCCGGCGAGCACATCTGCCGCCGGCCCGGAAACGTTCCTGGTGGATCCTGCGGCGGATCTGCCGACGGTCCTCGGCGCGGCGCTCGTGGCCTGGCGGGAGGACGCGTCGCTGCTGATCGTCGGGGAGGGCGTGGCCGTGACGCAGCGCATGATCTCCGGCGAGCGCGTCACTGGCCGGCTGGTTCCCGCCTGACGGGGTCGGCGTCGCCCGCCTGCCCCGGGCGACGTCTCGTGCCGGCCCGCTCCACGACGATGCAGCAGCTCCTGGTCGTGGCTGAACTCGGGCTCGGCGTCGAGCTCCACGTTGAAGACCCAGAAGCGGTAGGCGACGAAGCGGACGAGGGTCGCGAGCACGGTGCCGAAGATGCCGACCAGGAAGATGGTCCTGGTGTTCTCCACGGAGAATCCGTACTTGGCGACCGCGACGCATCCTGCGGCGATCCCCATGCCGATCACATTGATGAAGACGAACATGACCAACTCACGGGCCGCATTCGGCTGACGCCGGCGGCGGAAGGTCCAGTAGCGGTTGGCCACCCAGGCGAAGACGGTCGCGACGCCCGCGGACACGAAGCGGGCCTTGACCTCGCTGCCGCTCATGGGCCCGTGGATGAGGTACCAGTAGAGACCGTTGTCTATGACGAAGGCCACGCCGCCCACGGCACCGAATTTCGCCACTTCGCGCCAGAAAAGGGACGCGAGGCCCCTGACGCGCTCCATGATTCCTGCCACTGCTTACCTCCACGATCGGGTGCCGAACACCGTGCGGGCCGGGTGGCATCCCCGGCGCTTGCAGGACGAACCGCGACGCGGGCCAGAGGAGTGGACCACCCAGGCTGACCCTTGCATGGCGTGTTTCCCTCATTTTACGGCCACGATGCCACCCTCGTAGCTCGAATTCCCTGACCGCTGACCCGGACGGTCCTGGGAATTCGCCCGGAGAGCCCGAGCCGGCGGGCACGACCCGAGCGGCGCAGCGACGCCGGGAAGCGGCCGCCTGCGGTGCCCTGCCGGTGATCTGCCGGTGATCTGCAGCTGACCTGCCGCCGACCTTCGGCTGACCTGGCGGTCGCCTGCCTGCCGCAGGCCGACCCCTCGATGGGGGCGGTCGGGTGTCGCTTCGGTACCCTGTGATGGTGACTTTTCCCGTGATAGGTGTGATCGGCGGAGGCCAGCTGGCCCGCATGATGGCCGGCCCCGCCATCGAACTCGGCTTCGAACTCCGCGTACTCGCGGAGGGCCCCGATGTGTCCGCGGTGGCCGCCGTGGCGCACGCGGAGGTCGGCGACTACCGGGACCGGGCGACGCTGCGCGCGTTCGCCGCCGGGGTGGACGTCGTCACCTTCGACCACGAGCACGTTCCCGGAGGCCTGCTCGAGGAACTCGAGCGGGAGGGAGTAGCCGTCCATCCCTCCCCCGCCGCCCTCCTGCACGCGCAGGACAAGCTGGTCATGCGCCGTGCCGTGGAGGCCCTCGGCCTGCCCAACCCGGCCTGGCGCGCCGTGACCGGGACGGACGATGTCGCGGCCTTCGCGAAGGACACCGGCTGGCCGGTGGTCCTCAAGACACCGCGTGGCGGGTACGACGGCAAGGGTGTCCTGGTGCTGCGTAATCCCGCGGCACTGGCCGACGCGGAGTCCTGGTTCACCGGCGGGGAGCTGCTCGTCGAGGAATTCGTGCCGTTCAGCCGCGAGCTCTCCGTCCTCGTGGCCCGCCGCCCCTCGGGTGAGGCCGCTGCCTGGCCCGTCGTCGAATCCATCCAGGTGGACAGTGTGTGTGACGAGGTCATCGCGCCCGCTCCGGAGCTCGCCCCGGACATCGCGGCCGCGGTCACCAAGGCCGCCCTGAAGCTCGCCGATCAGCTCGGCGTCACCGGGGTCATGGCCGTGGAGCTGTTCGAGGTGCCGGGCTCCGCCGCCGGCTACCTCGTCAACGAACTCGCGATGCGCCCGCACAACTCGGGCCACTGGACCATGGACGGCTCGCTGACCGGCCAGTTCGAGCAGCACCTCCGCGCCGTCCTCGACCTCCCCCTGGGTTCCACCGCTCCGGTGGCGCGGTACGCCGTGATGAAGAACATCCTCGGCGGGGCGAACGCAGATCTCTTCGGCGCCTATCCCGGGGCGCTGTCCTCAGGACCGTCCGCTAAAGTGCACGTCTATGGCAAGGACGTGCGTCCAGGCCGCAAGATCGGGCACGTGAACTCGATCGCCATCGGGGACGAGTCGCTCGAGACCGTCCGTACGAGGGCCACCCGGGTGGCCGTGCTCCTGCGCGACGGCACGGTGCCACCCTCCACCGACCAGGATCGACCGAAGGGGTCGCAGTGACGAATGCGCAGGTGGGCCTCGTGATGGGCTCCGACTCGGACTGGCCGGTGATGGAGGCTGCAGCAGCGGCCCTCGCCGAGTTCGACGTACCGTTCGAGGCCGACGTCGTCTCCGCCCACCGCATGCCCGAGGCCATGATGGAGTACGGCCGCACCGCGCACGAGCGCGGACTGCGCGTCATCATCGCGGGTGCGGGCGGCGCAGCACACCTGCCCGGCATGCTGGCAGCCATCACTCCCCTACCGGTCATCGGCGTCCCCGTGCCGCTTCGCCACCTCGACGGCATGGATTCGCTGCTGTCGATCGTGCAGATGCCGGCGGGCATCCCCGTGGCGACCGTCTCGATCGGTGGTGCCCGGAATGCCGGGCTCCTCGCCGTACGCATGCTGGCCGCCGGCACCGACGAGCAGGCGCGGACCCTGCGGGGCCGGCTCGTCGAGTTCGCGGACGCCCTCCGGGTCACCGCCGAGGGCAAGGGCCAGGCGCTCCGGGAACGCGTCGCCGCAGGTCCTGACGCATGATGAGCGGCACGCGGATCCACGGCAGCGAGGAACGCAGGACCACGGGCCTGATCGATCCGGTGCGGTATCCCGAATCCGCGCCCCCGGCCGTCCGCACCAAGCGCGCCTTCGTCCTCCTCGGTCTGACCCTCGTGCTCCCCGGTTCCGCGCAGGTCGTCGCCGGTGACCGCCGGCTGGGTCGCCGGGCGCTCCGCACCACCTTCGGCTGCTGGGCTCTCGTGCTCCTCGGACTCGTTGCGGCGCTGACCGACCGCACGCTCGTCGTCGGAGTCCTGACGCATCGCTGGTGGTCGCTCCTGCTCATCCTGGCGCTGCTCGGCGCCGCACTCGGCTGGGGCATGCTGTTCCTCAACACGCTGCGCCTCATCCGCATCCCGCTGCTGGACCGCGGTGCGAGGCCGGTCGTCGCGGGCACTCTCGCTCTCCTCATGGTGCTCACCAGCGGGTCCCTCGCCTACGGTGCCTACATCCTGGGCGTGGGCCGGTCCACCGTCGGGTCCATCTTCCAGTCCGGGCCCGCCTTCGATCCCGTGGACGGCCGCTACAACTTCCTGCTCATGGGTGGCGACGCCGGGGAGGATCGCACGGGGCGCCGACCGGACAGCATCTCGGTCATCAGCGTCGACGCGACAACGGGCAGCACGGTCACCTTCAGCATTCCGCGCAACTTCCAGAACGCGCCGTTCTCCGAGGATTCCCCGCTGTGGGAGGTGTATCCGGACGGGTACAACTGCGGGGACCCCTGCATCATCAACAGCCTCTACCCCGAGGTGGCGCAGAACTACGCGGACCTCTACCCCGATTCCGCCGATCCGGGCGCCGAAGCCATGATGGATGCGGCGAGCGGCATACTCGGCATCGAGGTACAGGCCTATCTCCTGGTGGACATGGCGGGCTTCGAACAGCTCGTCAACGCCATGGGCGGCATCAGGATCGACGCGGGCGGCTGGGTTCCCATCACGGCCGGCGAGATCCCGGGAACCGATCCCATCCGCCACTATCCACCGGACGGGTGGATCAAGCCGGGCGTGCAGACGCTCGACGGCTACCATGCCCTGTGGTACGCCCGTTCCCGTGAGTTCGTCACGGACTACCACCGCATTGCGCGGCAGCAGTGCGTGCAGCAGGCGATGATCGCGCAGCTGGACCCCGCAACCGTGCTCACGCGGTTCCAGTCCATCGCCGCCGCCGGCACGCAGATCGTCGAGACGGACATCCCGCAGGACCAACTGGGCAGTTTCGTGGACCTCGGCCTCAAGGCCCAGGGGCAGGAGACCCGCCGCCTGACCATCGGCCCCCCCGACTTCGGCACGCCGGCCGACAACTTCGTGACCTACCCCGACTTCGGCACGCCGGCCGACAACTTCGTGACCTACCCCGACTTCGACGTCATCCACAGCCGCGTCCAGGACATGTTCGCCGACGGGGGCGCCGATCCCTCATCGGCCGGCGTGCTGCCCCTGGAGCGCGCGGGCCTCGTGGTGCACGTGCCGGCGCAGACCACGGACGACGGCATCACGGAGGAGTACCTCCAGGAACTCGCCACCATCGGCGACGACCTGACCCTCGGCGATCTCCTCGCCGACAACGGCGAATGCTCACCGGCATGATCCGGTCCCACCCCCGTACCGACGGCCCGCCGATCGGTACCCTCGCAGTCCCATGAGCTGAAGGGCAGACGCACGATGTACCTCCTCGAGACGATCCTCCGCCCCTATGCCTGGGGTTCGGAGCGGGCCATCGCCGACCTGCTCGGACGCGAGCCCTCGGGTTCGCCCGAGGCCGAGCTGTGGATCGGCGCCCACCCGGACTCCCCTTCGCTGGCCGTCACCGCCGACGGTGCGCGCCGCCCCCTGCACGACCTCATCGCGGGCGATCCGGACGGGTTCCTCGGCGAGGAGATCGCCACGCGCTACGACGGCCGGCTCCCCTTCCTGCTGAAGGTGCTCGCCGCGGGGTCCGCGCTCTCGCTCCAGGTGCACCCGAGCCTCGACCAGGCCGGGGCCGGATTCGACGCCGAGGAGCGCGCAGGCGTGCCGCGTGACGCCCCGCACCGCAACTACCGGGACCGCAACCACAAACCCGAGATGATCTACGCGATGTCGCCGTTCCAGGCCCTGTGCGGCTTCCGCCCACCCGCCGAGGCGCAGCGGACGTTCGCCGTCCTCGCGTCCGGGGCAGAACCGGGCACACCGTCCCACCAGCTCCTCGACGCGGTGTCGGCCGTCCTCGCGGGTGGGCAGCAGGACCTCCTGCGGTCGGCCTTCACGGTGCTGCTCGAGGCGTCACCCGCGGCCGTCAGCGAGATCGAGAGGATCGCCGCGGGCCTCTCCGGCGGCACGACCCTCGCCGGCGAGGGCGCTCCCGCCCCCGGCCGGCACGACGACGCCCTCGAGCGCGACCTGCGGACGGTCATCGAGCTCTCCGGCCAGTATCCGGGGGATCCCGGTGTCCTCGTGGCGCTGCTCCTCAACCGCGTCTCACTGCATCCGGGTGAGGCTCTCTACCTTCCGGCGGGCAACATCCACGCCTACCTGAGCGGTCTCGGCATCGAGGTCATGGCCTCCTCCGACAACGTGCTCCGCGGCGGTCTCACGCCCAAGCACGTGGACACGACGGAGCTGCTCTCCACCGTCGTCTTCGAGCCGATCGCGCCGCCCCCCCTCGTCGCCGAGTACACGCTGCTGGACCAGGAGCTCTACCGACCGCCCTTCGAGGAGTTCCAGCTCCAGCGGATCCTGCTGTCCGACCCGGCTGCCGGCCCCTCCGGGACCCCGGCCGGCCAGGGTGACGGCCGCGCCGCCCTGCCGACCGCGGAGAGCCTCACGCCGGCGCACATCCCCGTGGTGCAGAACGGTCCCGTGGTCGTCCTCGCGGTGAGCGGGCCGATCCTCCTGGACACCCCGAACTCCACCCTGTCGGTCCCGCGCGGCGGCAGCGCCTTCGTGGCGGCATCGGAAGCGCCGCTCGTCGTGCGTCCGGCCGCCGACACCCACGGAGCCACCGACGGTCCGGTCCTAGCCTTCGCCGTCACGGTCGGCGGGGCGACGCCGGGGCTCTAGTGGTCAGCCGCGCCGCACCCGCCGCAGGAGACCCACGCCGCGTGCACCCTGCCGACGGGCGACCTGCATGCCCCGCTTGGCGAGCGGGAGGGCACGGCTGAACACGGGGTAGAACCGCGAGAGCGGCAGGTCCCACGTTCCCGCGAGCTGGTCCTCGTGCTTCGCCCAGCCCATCTTGAACTTCGAGACGCCGTCGTTCAGCAGACCGTTGAAGTCGTACCGGACGACACCGCGACCCTTCATCTCCTGGATCGCGAACCACTTGAGCGCGTAGTTGGCGCGCAGGCGCTCCCCCTCGTCGGTCATGCCGCCGTAGAGCTCGAAGCTCGTCGACGCGCTGGCCGAGAGCCAGAGGAACGCGACGACGTCCGCACCCTGGAACGCGGCGTACACGGGAGAGGCATCACCGAGGTGGTCGAAGATGTCGAGATAGTAGGAATCCTCGTGGATGCCGAACCCGGCGCGGTCCGCCGTCACCCGGTACACGGCGAGGCAGTCGGCGAGCTCGCTGCGCTGCACGCGGCGCACCTCGAGGCCTTCCCGGCCCGACTTCCTGATGTACTGGCGGTGCTTCTTGGACATGTCGGCGAGCAGGTCGTCCTCCGACCGCGACAGATCCAGGATGAGCGTCCGACCGATGAGGATGGTGTTGTCGCTCTGCCTCCAGCCGGCAGCCGCCAGCGAGCGGACGACGTCCGAGCCCGCGTCCCAGTCCGGCTCGATGGACAGGGCGACGGAGCGGTGCGCCGCCCGCACGTATCCGGCGAGAGCCCCGAGGACCTCGACGCCGCGCCCTTCCGCCGTCACGGGCCCGCGCGGCACGTAGGCCAGGCTGCGCAGCGGAACCGGCAGCTTCTTCAGCACCAGTTGCGCGGCAGCGATCACCACGCCGTCCTCCGCGATCAGCACCCGGTCGGCGCTCCAGCCGTGGTCGGCCTTTGTCCGGCCCCAGCCCCACAGCTGCTGGGGGTGGCCCCCGAGGCGGTCGACGGTGGCGTCCCACAGGTCGCGGTCGGAACAGGGCGTCACGGAAAGGCTCATCCGATCAGCCTATAGCGGAGCGCAGCCGCAACCGTCCCGGCGCGGGCCGCGCCCTAGTCCCGCACGCGGGCGTACGTCTCCCACTTGTGGGCCTGGTGCTCGCCGTCGACCGTGCGGATGGTGCCGGACTTGGAGCGCATGACCATCGACTGGGTGAGGACCTTGTCCTTGCTGTAGCGCACGCCGCGCAGGAGGTCGCCGTCGGTGATGCCGGTGGCGGCGAAGTAGCAGTTATCGCTCGTGACGAGGTCGTTGGTGGAGAGCACGCGATCCAGGTCGTGGCCGGCGTCGAGGGCCTTCTGCTTCTCGTCGTCGCTCGTGGGCCAGAGCCTGCCCTGGATGACGCCGCCGAGGGACTTGATGGCGCATGCTGCCACGATGCCCTCGGGCGTGCCGCCGATACCCATGAGGGCGTCGACGTCGGTCCCCTCGCGCGCCGCGGCGATGGCACCCGCCACGTCGCCGTCCATGATGAACTTCGTGCGCGCACCGGCGGCCCTGATCTCCTCGACGAGGGGCTTGTGCCGATCGCGGTCCAGGATCATGACGTTGAGCTGGCTGACCTTCTTGTTGCTCGCCTTCGCTATGAGGTGCAGGTTCTGCTTGACGGGCAGGCGCAGGTCCACCATGTCGGCGGCCTCGGGACCGGTGACGAGCTTCTCCATGTAGAACACGGCGGAGGGGTCGAACATGGAGCCGCGCTCGGCGACCGCGAGGACCGCGAGTGCGTTGTTGATACCCAGGGCGGTCAGGCGGGTGCCGTCGATCGGGTCGACGGCGACGTCGCACTCGGGTCCGCTGCCGTCACCGACCCGCTCGCCGTTGAAGAGCATGGGAGCTTCGTCCTTCTCGCCCTCGCCGATGACCACGATCCCGTTGAAGTGCACGGTCTGCAGGAGCGAACGCATGGCATCCACCGCAGCGCCGTCCGCGAGGTTCTTGTCCCCGAACCCCACCCAGTGCCCGCCGGCGATGGCGGCGGCCTCGGTCACGCGGACGAGTTCCAGGGCGAGGTTGCGGTCCGGTTCGTCGTCCCCGACGGCCAGGGCCGGTGACAGCGTCGAATACTGGGCATTGGTCGCGTTCTTGGACACGTCTATCCTCATCGTCGAAGGTGGCTCGGCAGCGCGCGGGCGTGCCTGTTCCGTCCTGTCATCATAGGCGGAGGGTGTCCTCCCGGCCGTGGATGTGTCAGCGCCCCGGCGCCCCGGCACTCCCGCCGGTTAGGCAGGGCGCCGCGCATCAGCGAAAATGGAGGGGTGAGCACTCAGGGCGAAGAACGGGATCCCCGCGCGACCGCGGACGGCCCGCAGGCAGGGCACGACGCCGGCAGCGGCACGCGGCAGGCGGACGAGGACGCGCGCCTCGAGGCCGAACTGAACGACGACGCCCCGCCCATCACCCTCACGCCCAACCAGGCCAAACGCGCGAGTTCGTCCGCGCGGGGCATGCTCATCGCCACGGGCGCCACCCTCGCCGTCGTCCTGCCCGTCTACTTCCTCAACCCGACCCACACCGCCGAGACCTACCAGCGGGACATCGACGTGCCGACGGTGGCCCGGCAGGCCGCCGGGGACGCCGGCTACCTTCCGGCCTCACCCGAACTGCCCGAGGGCTGGTCCTCCAACTATGCGCGCTGGGTCACCGGCAGGAGCGACGACGTGGACTTCTGGGAGGTCGGCTTCCTCACGGCGGACACCGGCTTCATCCAGCTCACGCAGACCGACGACGCCAATCCCACCTGGACCGCCCAGCGCATCGGGGATGCACAGGTCTCCGGCAGCCGGACCATCGGGGGCATCGACTGGGACCTGCTCGACGCCGCCAACGGGGACACAGTGCTGAGCTCCGAGATCGACGGTTCGACCGTCATCCTGAACGGTGGGGCGTCCCTGGCCGAGTTCGACACCATGGGCGAAGCGGTGATCGAGGACGTCCGGCAGAACGCCGTCGAGGAGGCCGAGCGGCTGTCATCTTCGGACACGGACGGGGCCTGAGCAGGCCGCGGACGACGGCGGACAGTACAGTGGGCGCGTGACCCAGCAACTGACTCCTGCCGCCGCATGGTCCCGCCTCCAGCAGGGCAACGACCGCTTCGTCGCCTCGGACGTGTCCCATCCCAACCAGGATGCCTCCCGTCGCACGGCCCTCGTGAACAACCAGAACCCCTTCGCCGTGATCTTCGGCTGCTCCGACTCCCGGCTGGCCGCCGAGATCATCTTCGACCTCGGCCTCGGCGACGTCTTCGTGGTGCGGACGGCCGGACAGGTCATCGACGACGCCGTCCTCGGCTCGCTCGAGTACAGCGTCAGCGTGCTCGGCGTCCCCCTCATCGTGGTGCTCGGCCACGACAGCTGCGGCGCCGTGACGGCCACGATGAACGCCATCGACACGGGCGACATGCCCATCGGGTTCCTCCGCGACCTCGTGGAGCGCATCACGCCGTCGGTCCTCACCGCGCGCCGCGCCGGGGTCACCGACGTCAACACCACGGTCATCGAGCACACCCGCCAGACCTCCCGGCGGCTCGTGGACAGTTCGCGCGTCATCGCGGACGCCGTGGAGCGCGGGGAGGTCGCCGTCATCGGCGTGTCCTACCGCCTCGACGAGGGCAAGGCCGTGCTCGTCTCGGGATTTGGCGCACTGTAGCGCGAACGGCGAGAATTGCGGCATGACTCCCACGCCTGCAGCCAGCCCTGATCCCAGCTCCCCGACCGGCGCGACGCCGGGCACGGAGCCCGCACGGGACGCCGAGTACCGCATCGAGCACGACACCATGGGCGAGGTCCGCGTGCCGGCGAAGGCCCTGTACCGGGCCCAGACGCAGCGCGCCGTCGAGAACTTCCCGATCTCCGGCACCACCCTCGAGCGCGCGCACATCGAGGCGCTGGCCAGGATCAAGAAGGCCGCGGCCACGGCCAACGCAGAGCTCGGCGTCCTCGACGAGGAGCGCGCGCGGGCCATCGAGGCGGCGGCAGAGGACGTCGCCTCCGGCCTGTACGACGGCGACTTCCCGGTGGACATCTACCAGACCGGCTCCGGGACGTCGTCGAACATGAACGCCAACGAGGTCATCGCGACCCTTGCGAGCCGGGCGCTCGAGGCGGCGGGCAGCTCGACGTCGGTGCACCCCAACGATCACGTGAACGCCTCGCAGTCCTCCAACGACGTCTTCCCGACCTCCGTCCACGTCGCGGCGACATCGGCACTCGTCAAGGACCTCGTCCCGGCTCTGACCCACCTCGCCGAGTCCCTCGAACGCAAGGCCACGGAGTTCAGCACCGTGGTGAAGTCCGGCCGCACCCACCTCATGGACGCCACCCCCGTGACCCTCGGCCAGGAGTTCGGTGGCTACGCCGCCCAGGTGCGCTACGGCATCGAGCGCATCCACGCATCGCTGGCGCGCGTCGCGGAGGTGCCGCTCGGCGGGACGGCCGTCGGCACCGGCATCAACACGCCGGCCGGCTTCTCCGCCCGCGTGATCGAACTGCTCGCCGAGGACACCGGGCTTCCGCTGACCGAGGCACGGGACCACTTCGAGGCGCAGGCGAACCGCGATGCGCTCGTGGAGATCTCGGGCATGCTGAGGACGATCGCCGTCTCGCTCACCAAGATCCACAACGACCTCCGCTGGCTCGGGTCCGGTCCGAACACCGGCCTGGGCGAGATCTCCCTCCCCGATCTGCAGCCCGGCTCGTCGATCATGCCGGGCAAGGTCAATCCCGTCATCGCCGAAGCCGTCATCATGGTCTGCGCGCAGGTCGTGGGCAATGACGCCACCGTCGCCTGGTCCGGGACCAACGGCGCCTTCGAGCTCAACGTCGGCATCCCGGTGATCGCCCGCAACGTCCTCGAGTCGATCCGGCTGCTCAGCACGTCGACGCGCGTGTCCGCCGACCGCATGATCGATGGCATCACCGCGAATGTCGAGCGCGCCCGCTTCCTCGCCGAGGCGTCGCCCTCGATCGTGACACCGCTGAACAAGTACATCGGCTACGAGAACGCCGCGAAGATCGCCAAGAAGGCCGTGGCCGAGGGCCTGACGGTGCGCGAGGCCGTCGTCGCCCTCGGCTTCGTGGAGCGCGGCGAGCTCACGGAGGAGCAGCTGGACTCCGCCCTCGACGTGCTGTCGATGACGCGGCCGCCGCAGGGCTGACCGGGAGGTTCTTCCGGCCCCCGGGAAAGGGCGCACCGCTGGTCGGTGCGCCCTTTCTGTTCCTCGGACCTAAATTGCACTTTACTCTGGCGAGTGCAATTATGTACTTCGTGATGGAGAGTGCAAATACCGAGGATCTCGGTCTGCGGGAGCGCAAGCGCCGCCAGACCCGATCCTCGATCGTGTCGACCGCCCGACGCCTGACCCTCGCACACGGACTGAGCGGCTTCACGGTCGAACAGGTGTGCGACGACGTCGGGATCTCCCGCCGGACGTTCTTCAACTACTTCCCCGCCAAGGAGGACGCCGTGCTCGGGTCCTCCGACGAGGACCTGCCCCAGGAGGTTCTCGACGCCTTCGTCGAGTCCGGCTCGGCGTCCCCGCCCCGGCCCCTGCTCGACGCACTCGCCGATCTCTTCGCCGAGTTCGGCAGCAGGATGGCGATGTCGCGCGACGAGTACGAGGCGATGTCCGCCGTCCTCCACCGCGAGCCCCAGCTCCTCGCGAAGATGTTCGCCCGCGCGGAGTCCAAGTCGCAGCTCCTCACCGGCCTGATCCGCGAGCGGGAGGCGCTGCCCGCCGGTCATCCGGCCCCGCGGGTGGCCACCATCGTGCTGGGTGGCCTGGCCCGCAGGTCCCTCGACGAGTTCTTCGAGGACGGCAACGAGCTGTCCTACCCGCAGGTCATCCGCAGGAACATCGACGCGCTGCGGTACCTCTTCTCCCCGGACAGCCCGCCGACCGACAGGCGGACCGCCGGACCCCCCACCTCCTCCCCCGCCACATTCCCCGACACCCTCCCCGACTCTCAGAACCAGGACACCCCATGAGTACGACGACGGTGCCGGACGGCCCGCTCCTCCTGACGCAGAAACGCATCTGGATCATCTTCTCGGCACTCATCGCCGGGATGCTGCTCTCGAGCCTCGACCAGACGATCGTCTCCACCGCGATGCCCACCATCGTGGGGCAGCTCGGCGGGGTGGAGCACCAGGTGTGGATCACCACGGCCTACCTGCTCGCCACGACGATCGTGATGCCCATCTACGGGAAGTTCGGTGACGTCCTCGGCCGCCGGAACCTCTTCCTCTTCGCCATCGCCCTGTTCACGATCGCCTCCATCGGGTGCGCCTTCGCCACCGATTTCTGGGTGTTCGTCGTCTTCCGTGCCATCCAGGGCCTCGGCGGCGGCGGGCTCATGATCCTCTCGCAGGCCATCATCGCCGACATCGTCCCCGCCAACGAGCGCGGGAAGTACATGGGCCCGCTCGGCGGCATCTTCGGCCTGAGCGCCGTCGCCGGTCCGCTGCTCGGCGGCTACTTCGTGGACCACCTGACCTGGAACTGGGCGTTCTACATCAACATCCCCGTCGGGATCGCCGCGTTCGCCATCGCCTGGTTCACGCTGCGCCTCCCCTCGAAGAAGGCCACGAAGCGCATCGACCTCCCCGGCGTCGTCCTGCTGTCCCTGGCGACCACGTGCCTCATCTTCTTCACCGACTTCGGCGGGGACGCCGCCGAGGGCTGGACCTCCCCGCTGACGTGGGCCTTCGGCATCGGCATGGTCCTCGCCGCGGTCGCCTTCGTCATGGCGGAGCGCCGGGCAGAGGACCCGATCATCCCGCTCGGGCTCTTCCGCAACCGGACCTTCGTGACGAGCACCGGGATCGGCCTCACGCTGGGTCTCGGCATGTTCGCCGCCCTCGCCTTCATGCCCACCTTCCTGCAGATGGCATCCGGCACCTCGGCCGCCGTCTCGGGGCTGCTCCTCGTTCCGATGATCGTGGGGCTCATGGGTACGTCCATCTATTCGGGTCTCGCGATCTCACGCTCGGGCAGGTACCGCAAGTACCCGATCATCGGCGTCTCCCTGACGCTCGCCACGCTCGTCTGGATGTCGACGCTCACCGCGACCACGCCCATCTGGATCATCTGCACCATGCTGTTCTTCTTCGGTGCAGGGCTCGGCCTCATCATGCAGGTGATCGTCCTCGTGGTGCAGAACTCGGTGGCCCCGACCATGGTGGGTGTCGCGACCAGTACCAACAACTACTTCCGGGAGGTCGGCGCCTCGCTCGGGGTCGCCGTCTTCGGTGCGATCTTCACGAGCCGGCTCTCCGAGCGACTGAACAGCACGTTCTCCACCTTCGGAGCGAGCCCGGAGGCCGCCGGCGAGGCGACCTCGACCCTCGATCCCGCGACGCTGAACGCCCTCCCGGACCAGGTCCGCGACGCCGTGGTGAGCGACTACGCCGATTCCCTGGCCCCGGTGTTCCTCTACCTCGCGCCGTTCCTCGTGATCGCCCTCGTCCTCGCCCTCCTGCTGCGCGAGGTCCCGCTCTCGGCTACCTCCGGCATGGTCGCTCGCGGCGAGGCCATCGGCGGCGAGGAGGCGGTGCGTCTCGAGCGCGAGCGGGCGTCCGGGAGGGTGTCCGGTGGGACGCCGGGGGCCGGTTCGGTCGACGGCGCCGGGAGCGCTGCGCCGGACGACGGACCTGCCGCCGCCCGCGCGGGCGGAACTGCACGCTCCAACGCCTGATCCGGTCCAGCCCCTGCGCTGGCCCGGCCCGAAGGCCGGCACTCGACGGAGTGCCGGCCTTCGTCGCGTCGGCCGCCGCTCAGGACACGAACCGGGTGACGCCGTCGAAGGTCCCGGCTCCCTGCACGAGGGCGAGGTGGCGCGCGTTCAGCTCCGGCAGGTCGTCGACGGGGAACCACCGCACGTCGAGCGACTCGTCGTCGTTCACGCGGGCGGTCCCGCTGACCCAGCGGCACCGGAAATCAAGATTCAGGAACGTGCACACGTCGCCGTTCGGGAAGGTGACGGGACCCACGACGCCGGTCGCCAGCAGGTCCTCGACCTCGACGACGACGCCGGTCTCCTCCTCGATCTCGCGGCGCAGGGCGACGGCGGGTTCCTCACCCGGCTCCACCATCCCGGTGATGATCGTCCAGGCCCCGGTATCGGCCCGCTGCCCGAGGAGCACGCGGCCCTCGCCGTCGAACACCACGCCTCCCACACCCGGCAGCCACAGCGGGTCATGACCGATCTTGCGGCGGAGGGCGAGGACGAAGTCTGGTGTGGGCACGCTTGTCAGGGTACCGCGAGGGCGAGCGCCGCACCGGCGATGAGGAACGGGCCGAACGCGAAGGACGAGCGCAGTGTCGCCCTGCCCGCCGCGACCAGGACGACACTCCAGACGCCGCCGAGGACGAGGGCGAGGAACGGACCCCACCACACCTGCGCCCAGCCCGCGAAGCCGAGGTAGAGGCCCAGCAACCCGGCCAGCTTGACGTCGCCGAAGCCCAGTCCCTGCCGGTACAGCAGGTGCAGCGCTGCGAACGCGAGCCAGAGCACCGCTCCGCCCGCGAGCATGCCGAGAACCCGGTCCCAGTCGCCGGCACCTGCTCCGGCGGTGCCGAGGACGACGAGGGCTGCGGGATAGGACGGCAGGACGATGCGGTCCGGCAGGCGGTGCGACCGCCAGTCGATGACGCTCAGTCTGGCGCCGACGATCAGGAAGCCCGCCAGGGCCAGCGCGAGCAACCCGAACGGGACGGGCTGCTCCCCCAGGTATCCGACGAGTACGGCGATCACGCCTCCACGCTACGGGACCGCCGCCGCCGTCGCCCCGGGGCCCACGCGCCTGTGGACGGCGCCGTCGGGCAGGCGACCACGCCGTCCTGCCTGCGCCCCTAGAGCTCCGCGCTTTCGAGGAGATCGGTCACGAGCGCCGCGATCGGCGAGCGCTCGGACCGCGTCAGCGTGACGTGCCCGAACAGCGGGTGTCCCTTGAGCGTCTCCACGACCGCCGCGATGCCGTCGTACCGTCCCACGCGCAGGTTGTCCCGCTGCGCCACATCGTGCGTCAGGACGATCCTGGACTTCTGCCCGATGCGGCTCATCACGGTGAGCAGCACGTTCTTCTCGAGTGATTGTGCCTCGTCGACGATCACGAAGGAGTCGTGGAGGCTCCGGCCCCGGATGTGCGTGAGGGGCAGCACCTCGAGCATCCCGCGATCCATGACCTCCTCGACGACCTCCTGTGACACGAGCGCCCCGAGCGTGTCGAAGACGGCCTCGGCCCACGGGTTCATCTTCTCGTTCTCGCTCCCGGGGAGGTAGCCGAGCTCCTGCCCGCCGACGGCGTAGAGCGGGCGGAAGACCACCACCTTGCGGTGCTCCCTGCGCTCGAGGACCGCCTCCAGCCCGGCGCACAGTGCCAGCGCCGACTTCCCCGTTCCCGCCCGACCACCGAGGGACACGATCCCCACCTCGGGGTCCATCAGCAGATCGATCGCGAGCCGCTGCTCGGCGGAGCGGCCGTGCAGGCCGAACACATCGCGGTCGCCCCGGACCAGCCGGATTTGCTTGTCGGCGCCGACACGGCCCAGGGCCGATCCGCGCGGCGAGAGCATGATCACGCCGGTGTTCACGGGTTGCTCGGCGCCGGCCGGGGTGAAGACGGCTTCGTGGCCGTACAGCGCGTCGATCTCCTCGACCGTCGCGTCGAGTTCGGCCACCCCGGTCCACCCCGAGTCCTTCACGAACTCGTTGCGGTACTCGTCGGCCCGCAGACCCATCGCCGAGGCCTTGACGCGCAGGGGGAGGTCCTTGGAGACCACGGTGACGTCGCGCCCCTCGACGGCGAGGTTCTTCGCCACGGCCAGGATACGGGAGTCGTTGTCCCCGCTCCTGAAGCCCACCGGCAGCACCTCGGTGGAGACGTGGTTCAACTCGACGCGCAGCGTTCCGCCGTCGTCGCCCAGCGGGACCGCGGTGTCGAGACCGCCGTTCTCCACCCGCAGATCGTCGAGCAGCCTCAAGGCCTTCCGCGCGAAGTACCCCAGCTCGGGGTCATGCCGCTTGCCCTCGAGCTCCGTGATGACCACGACGGGCAGGATCACCTCGTGCTCGGCGAAGCGCAGGATGGCCCGGGGGTCCGACAGCAGGACCGACGTGTCGACGACATAGCTGCGACGACCGGACGCCGAGGGGCCGGGGGTGTCAGCCGTTCCGTCGTGCGCGGGTGCGCCGGAGATGCGACCGGTGTCCTGCCGGGAAGTGTTCGTTGGTGCCACGTGAACTCCGCTCCGGGGTGCGCACACCCCGACGTCGTAGGGGTGGGGTGGGGCGATCCGGCCTGGAGGCCGGGCGCGGCCTCCCCGACTCGTACGGGATGCCTCGCAGCACCGTCGGCGTCATCAGCGGCCTTCCATCGGCGGGTCTGGAGCCCGTCGATGGCTCGACCCTACGCCGTTGCACGTCGTGACGCAGGTCTCGTTCCGCGTGTCGGATGTGAAGGGCTGATGAACTCTCAGGCGCCGAAGCGTCGCTGCCGGCGGCCGAAGTCCCGCAACGCCCGCAGGAAGTCGACGCGGCGGAAATCGGGCCAGAGCGCCTCGCAGAAGTAGAACTCGCTGTAGGCGCTCTGCCACATGAGGAAACCGGACAGCCGCTGCTCACCGGACGTCCGGATCACCAGGTCGGGGTCCTGCTGGCCGCGGGTGTAGAGGAACGAGGAGATGTGCTGGTCGGTGAGCTGTTCCGCGAGCGTCTCGAGCGATGTCCCCCGGGACGCGGCGTCCCTCATGAGCTCCTTGACGGCGTCGACGATCTCGCGCCGGCCCCCGTAGCCCACTGCGACGTTCACATGGAGGCCGTCGATCCGGGCCGTGGAGCCGGCCAGGCTGACGAGCTTCGCACTGAGGTCCTCGGGGAGGAGATCCAGCGCGCCGACGGGCTGAACCCGCACCCGGTTGCTCTCGCCCAACCGATCGAGGGTGTTGGCGATGATGTCGAGGAGTTGGTCGATCTCCTCCTGCGGACGGCCCATGTTGTCCGTCGACAGCATGTACAGCGTCACGACCTGCACGCCGAGTTCCTCGCACCAGCCGAGGAACTCGTGGATCTTGTCCGCGCCCGCCTGGTGTCCGTGGCTGGTGGGCGCTCCGGCGAGCTTGGCCCACCGCCGGTTGCCGTCGACCATCACGCCGATGTGATGGGGGATCCGCTCAGGGGCGAGATTGCGCTGCAGCCTGCGCTCGTAGAAGCTGTAGCCGACCTCGGGGAACGTCCATGCCACGCGCGACTGCCCTCCCCTGCTCCGGCTCCGGCCAGGCCGGAGCATGCTCCCGGCGGGACGCTGCACCCGCTCTCCTGTCCTACCGTACCGGCAGGAGCCTGGCAACGCCGCTGCCATCCCGGGGCGGGCCGGACGCGGCTCGCTCATGGGTGCCGGTCGTGTCCCGGGGGACGACGTCGGGGACGGGTTAGCCGCCGGTAGCGCTGCGTGTCCGTGCGCTAGAATCCCGGCATGACCCCGCGCTCCACGGCCCCTGTCCCAGGCCGTCCGGATTCCGACGCCGGCCGCGACACGACACTCGAGAACGCCGTCCATTCCGTGGCGGGACCGCTCGCCGACGCCATGGCCGCCAAACCGCTGTGGCGGGGATGGATCCACGCTGCGGCGACGCCGCTGGCCGTCGCGGCGGGGATCGTACTCGTAGCACTCGCCCCGACCGCAGGACTCCGCATCGCGTCCGCCGTCTATGCGCTGACCGGCATCCTGCTCTTCGGGATCAGCGCGGTCTATCATCGCGGGAATTGGAGCGAGGGCGTCCGGGTGGTCCTCAAGCGGCTCGATCACACCAACATCATGCTCGTGATCGCAGGCTCCTACACGCCGCTCGCGTGGGCCCTCCTGGAACGTGGGAAGGCCGAGACGCTGCTGTGGATCATCTGGGGTGGCGCCATCGCGGGGGTGCTCTTCCGTAATTTGTGGGTCAACGCCCCACGCTGGCTCTACGTGCCCGTCTATGTGGCCCTGGGCCTCGGTTCGGTGTTCTACATGCCGGACTTCTTCGCGGCCGATCCGGCGGCCGGCGTCCTCATCTGCGTGGGAGGAGCCCTCTACATCGCGGGTGCCGTGTTCTACGGGATCAAACGCCCCAACTTCTCGCTGCGCGTGTTCGGGTTCCACGAACTGTTCCACGCCTTCACCGTGGCCGCCTTCGCCGCACACTTCGTCGCGATCATGCTGGCCGTCCTCGACCCGGTTCAGCGCTGACGGGTCAGCGGTTGTCCGGGCCGTGCTTCCCGCCGGGCGTCGGCCGATCACGATGCGCCGCGTCGCCGCCCACCCGGTCCGTCCCGCCCCCGGGATCGCTCTCCGCCGCCGATCCGCCCCCGATGTGCTCCTCGCGTGCCGCACGGGCCTGCTCCACCTCGGCCGCATAGCGGACACGCCGGACGCGCTTCACCATGTCCCGGATGAGGAAGATCACGATCACGACGATGAAGAGGGTCGCGAGGAAACCCAGTGTCCCCGGTGTCACCGACGCCGGGTCCAGATCCGGGCGGAGCGTCGGGTCCCCCGAGGGCGTGACGGCCGCGGGGAGGCTGAGGGCAAGGAGCACGGGGCACCACTTTCTGGGCTCTGTGTGGAGGCGGGAAGCCGCCACAGCCCTCCGATTCTACGCGGCATAGAAATGCCGCGTCACGAGGAGGTCAGCGGGTCGCGGTGATCCCGGCGAAGAAGTCGTCCTCGGGTACGTTCGACTCGACGCGGGAGGAGATGAGCGAGTAGTCCTCCCACGGCCAGACCTTCTGCTGCATCTCCACGGACACGGCGAAGAAGAATCCCTCCGGATCCACCTGTGTCCGGTGGGCCAGGAGTGCCCTCTCTCGCTGGCCGAAGTAGTCGCCGCAATCGATCTGCGTGGTGGTCGCATGCGCCGGCGCGGGAGGCTGGTGGCCTTCCGCGTCGGATTCCAGCCACTGGGCGAGCCGTTCGGCGTACGGGGACTGCAGGCCGGCCTCCTCGAGCGCGAAGTGCAGCGCGCGGAAGCGCTCGGGGTTGAAGGCGCGGTCGTAGTAGAGCTTCGCGACGCTCCACGCCTCTCCGGTGCCGGGGTAGCGGCCGGGATCGGCGGCGGCCTCGAAGGCCTCGACGGCGACGCGGTGGGCCATGATGTGGTCGGGGTGCGGGTAGCCCCCGTTCTCGTCGTAGCTGATGATCACGTGCGGGCGGAACTCGCGCACGAGCTTCACGAGGGGAGCCGACGCCCGCTCGAGGGGCTGCAGGGCGAAGCACCCGAACGGGAGGTCGGGCAGCGGATCTCCCTCCGGCAGCCCCGAGTCGGTGAACCCGAGCCAGCGCTGCTGCACGCCGAGCTCGGCGACGGCGTTCGCCATCTCCACCCTGCGCAGGCCCGGGAGGTCGCGCTTGCCGTGGGAGTTCTCATTCATCGCCGCATTGAGGATGTCGCCGCGCTCCCCGCCCGTGCAGGTGGCCACCATGACCTCGGCGCCCGCTGCGACGTAGCTCGCCATCATGGCCGCACCCTTGCTGGATTCGTCGTCGGGGTGTGCGTGCACGGCGAGGAGGCGGAAACCCTCGCGGGACGTGCGGGCTGGGTCATGGGTTGGCAACACGTGCTCCTGGCTTTGCGGGGGGCGCCCGGGGTTGCTGGGCGGTAGACATGGGACGCCGCCGATGGGCGGTAAAATGGGAGCGTGAGTTCCTCCTCCACGCCACCACCCAGAGTAGCCAATCGCTACGGCTCCCCCAAGCCGAAGAAGCCCCTGGGTCGCGCGCGGATGCTGGTGATCGCGGCGCTCACCGTCGCTGTCGCGGCCGTCGCCGCCGTGGCCGTCACCTCCGGGAGCCCTCCGGTCTCGTCCAAGGACGTCGGCTTCTCCATCGCCTCCGACGGTCGCACGAGCGTCGACTTCGAGGTGACGAAGGACCGCTCGGCCACGGCCCAGTGTGCCGTGCAGGCACTCAGCGAGAACTACGCGGTGGTGGGCTGGCGCGTCGTGACCATCGGCCCCGCCGACGACGGCGCGAACGCCGGTGGTACGACGGCGCACCGCACGGAGGTGCGGACCGACTCCCCCGCCGTGTCTGGCGGAGTGAACGCCTGCTGGATCGTCGAGGACTGACCCTCCGCCGCCCACGCCCGGTTGGGTAATCCTGCCCTCCCCTTTAGAATGGTCTGATACGTATCGCCCCGCTTCACCGGCGGATCGTCATCCGGTCCATCGAGGCGGGGTGTTTGCTTGTCGGTGGTGATGCCGCCCATCAGGCCGTCGAGCTGACCATGAGCCACACCCCGCGAGGGGCAGGCAGTACCTAAGGAGATACCCGTGTCCACCAACAGCGCATCCGCCGCCTGGCTCACGCAGGAGTCCTACGACCGCCTCAAGAGCGAACTGGAGCACCTGTCAGGACCCGGCCGCACGGAGATCGTCGCCCGTATCGAGCAGGCCCGTTCCGAGGGTGACCTCAAGGAGAACGGGGGCTACCACGCCGCCAAGGAGGAGCAAGGCAAGGCCGAGGCCCGCATCCGCCAGCTGACCCAGCTCCTCAACGACGCCCACGTGGGCGAGGCTCCCGCCGACAACGGCGTCGTCGAGCCCGGCATGATGGTGTCCGCGAAGATCGCCGGCGACGTCGAGAACTTCCTGCTCGGAAGCCGCGAGGTGGCAGGTGACACCGACATCGACGTGTACAGCGAGAAGTCGCCGCTGGGAGCTGCCATCCAGGGCACCAAGGCCGGCGACACCGTCAGCTACACCGCCCCGAACGGCAAGCAGATCACCGTCGAGATCATCTCGGCCACGCCCTACGCGGGCTGACGCACGATCAGAGGTCCCGACCCGATCTCCGGCGGTCCGTCCCCACGGGGGCGGACCGCCTGCGTTTGAGCAGGAAGGCAGCCAGCACGCCGCCGAGCGCCCCGAACAGGTGCGCCTGCCACGAGATGTTCGAGCCCACCGTGGGCAGGACCCCCCACAGGATGGACCCGTAGGCGGCGAAGAGCACGACGGCGAGGAGGATCTGACGCCAGTCGCGGTTGTAGAACCCACGGGTAATCAGGTAGGTGAACAGCCCGAACACCACGCCCGACGCCCCGATGGTGAGCCCCCCGCCGAAGAGCCACGTCCCGACGCCGGACGCCGCCCAGCTGACGCCGAGGGCCACCGCGAAGCGCCGGGCGCCGTCGAGGAAGGCCACGAAGCCGAGCACCAGGAGGGGCAGCGAGTTGCTGACCAGGTGCTCCGCCCCGCTGTGCAGGAGCGGCGCGAAGACCACGCCGTCGAGCCCGTCCACGCGGCGGGGATCGATGCCCAGCGACGCGACCAGAGTGTTGCCGAGCAGCGCGTTCAGGAGGAACACCGCCCACATCAGGGCAACGAGTCCCACGACCGTGATCAGACCGGCCTGGGCCCGGTGCGCAAGGGGACTCATCACGGACGGCCGTCAGCCCTGGATGACCACCGGCTGGAAGCCCTCGGCGCGCAGGTTGCTGAGGACCTGTTCGCAGTGCTCGTCGCCCTTGGTCTCCATGTTGATGGTGATGGCGACATCGCCCATGCTGATCGAGCCGCCCACCCGCGTGTGATCCACGCCGGTCACGTTCGCGTCCGATTCGGCGATGATCCGGGAGATCGTGGCCAGTGAGCCGGGGCGGTCGTCGAGCAGCATCCGCACCACGAGGAAGCGACCCGCCGCCGCGAGTCCGCGCTGGATCACCTTGAGCATCAGCATCGGGTCGATGTTGCCGCCGGAGAGCACCACCACGGTGTTGCCGGGATCGGCGCCGTTCTCCGTCAGCTTGCCGTCCAGCAGCGCCGCGACGCCCACCGCGCCCGCGGGCTCGACGACCATCTTGGAACGCTCGAGGAGGAAGATGAGTGCGCGCGCGAGGGAGTCCTCGCTGACCGTGACGACGTCGTCGACGAGTTCGCGGATGATCGAGAACGGCAGCTGACCCGGCCGTCCGACGGCGATACCGTCCGCGATGGTGGACACCTTGGTCAGCGGTACCAGGGCATCGGCGGCGAGGGACGGCGGGTACGCCGCGGCGTTCTCGGCCTGGACCCCGATGATCCGGATCTCGCGGCCCAGCTCCCTGGCCTTCGCCTTGACCGCCACGGCCACTCCCGCCAGCAGTCCGCCGCCGCCGACTCCCATGAGGATGGTGTCGACGTCCGGCACCTGTTCGAGGATCTCGAGGCCGAGTGTCCCCTGCCCCGCCACGACGTCCACGTTGTCGAACGGATGGACGAAGACCGCCCCGGTACTGTCGGCGTAGCGCTTGGCCTCGGCGAGCGCCTCGTCGACGTTGTGCCCGTGGAGGATGACCTCCGCGCCGTGGCCCCGCGTGGCGGCCAGCTTCGGCAGTGCCACGCCGAGTGGCATGTAGATGCGGGCGGAGATCCCGAGGCGGGCCGCTGCCACGGCGACGCCCTGCGCGTGATTGCCGGCGGAGGCCGCGACGACCCCCCGGGCGCGCTCCGCCTCGCTCAGCTTCGCCATCCGGTTGTACGCGCCCCGCACCTTGAAGGACCCCGCGCGCTGGAGATTCTCGCACTTGAACGACACGGCGGAGCCGGTCAGGCGGCCGAGGGCTCGTGACTGTTCGATCGGCGTGCGCGCGATCACGCCGTCGAGCGTGCGATGCGCGGCCTCGACGTCCGCGAGGGTCACCGGGAGCGCCTGATCGGCGAGGTCGGCGATGTCGGCGACCGACGTCGCCAGGTCTGTGGACGGTGCGGGGGTGGTGGAGGTGGTCGGACGGGTGCCGGGTACTACGGTCTGCTCGGTCACGGGGAGATCTCTTCCTGGAGGGTCGGCGCCGCGGAGGCGGCGTGAGTGTCCGGGGTGCTGGCCGGCGATGGCGGAGCTGCCTGCTCCGCCGTCGCCGGCCCGCTAATGCCCGACCCTCCCCCGCGCGGCCATCCTGCTCGCGCGACGACGGGATCGTACTCCCAGGCGCGCTGCGCGATGTAGCGCACGGACGTGTTGAGCACCGCGAGGATCGGGACGGAGAAGAGAGCCCCGGGGATCCCCGCGAGGAGTGTGCCGCCGGCCACGGCCAGGACGACGGCGAGCGGATGGAGCGCCACGGCTGGGCCCATGATGAGCGGCTGCAGGATGTGTCCCTCGACCTGCTGGACCAGCAGCACGATCGCGAGCATGATCAGGGCGTTCACCCAGCCGTTCGCCACCAGGGCGAGCAGCACCGCGACGGAACCGGTGGCGAGGGCACCCACGATGGGGATGAAGGAACCGAGGAACACGAGGACGCCGAGCGGCAGGGCCAGCGGCACGCCGATGATGAAGGCGCCGAGGCCGATACCGATGGCATCGACCCCCGCGACGAGCATCTGCACGCGGACGTAGCTGGCCATGGACGTCCAGCCACGGCGACCGGCTCCGTCCACGGCCGCCCGCGCCCGCACGGGAGTGAGGCCGACCAGGAAGCGCCAGATCCGGCCACCGTCGAGCAGGAAGAAGATGAGGGCGAACACGGTCAGCAGGGTCCCCGCGGCCACGTGCCCGGCCGTGCTCCCGAAGGAGAGAGCTCCGCTCAGGATCGATGCGCTGTTGTTCTGCGCCGCGTCACCGAGGTCCTGGAGGTACTGGTCGATCTGCGACGTGGTGAGTTGCAGCGGCCCCTGGGCCAGCCAGTCCAGCATCTGCTGGATACCCGCCCGAGCCTGCCCCCAGAGGCTGGTGAAGCCCAGGGCCAGCTGGCTCCCCACGAGCATGAGTGCGCCCGCGACGACGCCGAGGAAGCCGAGGAGCGTCCCGGCGACGGCGAGGCCGTTGGGCATGCCACGTCGGAGGACGTCCTTGATGGGCATGAGCAGGGCGGCCAGCAGACCCGCGATCATGAGGGGGATGACGAGGAGCGACACCGTGCTCAGCAGGTAGACGAGCGCACCACCGACGACGATCACCAGCCCCAGGCGCCAGGACCACGAGGCGGCCACACGCAGGGCGAAGGGGACGTCCCCCCGATCCTGCGGCCGGGGCCTCGCCAGCGGGGCCCGGGGTTGCTCGGGCAGCGGACTCGACAGGGCGGCGGCACTCCTGCTCACGGCACGCTGGAGGGCGCGCCGAGGTTTCGCTCCGGGGAGACGCTGCATGGGCCAATCTTCCCATAGAAGGGTGGGGCGTCTGCTATCCGAGACCCGGGAGTATCCCCCATTCCGCCGAGAACGAGGCACCCGGTTCGAGCCAGCGCAGGCCCTCGCCCGAGTTCAGCGCGTTCGCGGGAGCGGTCATCGGTTCGATGGCGACGGCTTTCTGCACGCCCGGATAGTTCGTGTTCACGTAGACGTGGGCGTAGGAGAAGGAGGAGTCGGCCCAGAGCGTCACCCGACGACCGTCCGGAGCGGACAGGACGTGCTCGTAGCGGCCGCCGACCTCGTGCAGCCCCGTGAAGGCCGTGTCGAACCGGATGTCACCGATCCGTCGGCCGCGGCGCAGGTCGTGCTGGCCGGAGACCGCCACCCTGTCCGTCGGGATGGAGCGGTCGTCGGTCTCGAACATGGCGTCGGCGAGGACCGTCAGGGTGAGGTCCTCCGTGGGCACGTCCGAGATCTTGAGATAGGGATGTGCGCCCAGGGCGAAGGGGGCTGGTTCGGTGGAGGCGTTGACGACCTCCTGCGTCACGGTCAGCTGCTGCTCCGTCAGGTGGTACCGGGCCCGGTGCAGCAGGTGGAAGGGATAGCCGTGCTGCGGGAAGACCTCGGCCTCGAGGACCACGCGGTCGCCTGCCTCCTCGATGGCCCGGTACCCGGTGTTCCTCAGCAGACCGTGGCTCGCGTTCCCGGTGGAGGGTTCCGTGATGTCGAGCTGCTGCTCCTTCCCGTGCAGGAGCCATCGGCCGCCGGCCACCCGATTGGGCCACGGGGCGAGGAGCATTCCGGCGCCGCCCGCGGGGATGTCGCCGTCCCCCCAGGTCTCGGTGAGGCCCACGCCGTCGTGCTCGTAGGAGCGCAGGGCGGCGGCGAGACTCGCGACGACGACCGTCGCGGCGCCTGCCCGGAGCGTGTGGTTGATGCCGCTCGCGGGCCGGCGGGGGGCAGGGGTGCCGGCAGCACCCGGCGTCTCCGATGTCATGGGCTCGATGCTACCGCCGGAGGTCGCACCGGTTCCTGCGGAAGCATACCTTGGCAGAGGGCCTCGTGATAGGTTTTGTTTGATTCAGTGAGAACAAGTTCGAGTAGTCCCTGCCACACCCCACCACGACCGACCGGGAAGGACGCCCGATGCTCGCAGCCGAACGGCACGCGGCCATCCTCGACCGTCTGGCCGACCGCCCTGCCGTCCGCGTCAGCGACCTCGCCGCGGAGCTCGAGGTCTCCGAGATGACCGTGCGCCGGGACATCGATGCCCTGGAGGTGCGCGGATCGCTCGTGCGGGTCCACGGGGGCGCCGTCCGCCCTGGCAGCCTCAGCTCCGTCGAAGCGGGCTTCGACGCCAACCGGATCCGCGCGGCGGACGCCAAGCAGCGCATCGCCGCGACCGCCATGACCCTGCTGGCCCCGGGCATGACCGTCTCCATTACGGGCGGCACCACGACGTTCGCGTTGGCACCGCTGCTCCGCCGTGTCCCCGGGCTGACCGTCATCACCAATTCCCTGCCCCTCGCTGACGAACTGCACCGGCTGGACGCCGCCTCGCCCTCCGACGACACCCCGGAGGTCCTGGTGTCCGGAGGCCAGCTGACGCCCTCCAAGGCCCTGGTGGGGCCCCTCGCCACCGCGACCATCACGTCGCTCCGGGCCGACCTCTGCCTCATGGGGGCGCACGGCGTCGACGCATCGGCCGGCATCACCACGCCGAACCTCGCGGAAGCGGACACGAACCGCGCCTTCGCCCGGACGTGCGGTCAGCTCGTGGTGCTGGCGGACACCTTCAAGATCGGCGTCGTGAGCCTCGCCCGCGTGACGACCCTCGACGCCGTTGCCGCCCTCGTCACCGACCGGCCACCCGGCGCGGACTACGCCGCGCTGAGCCGGATTCTCTGCGATCCCGACCCCGACCCCCACCTGGAAGAACGCCGATGACCCTCATCACCCCCACCCTGCTGTCCGACGGGCGCGAGCTCATCTACTTCGACGCCGACGAAGCGAGCGCAGCCCGGCACCGCGATCCGGAGGCGGTGCGGGACGCCCGCGGGCTCCCCCCTCGAGGACCCGCGGGCACGGCGAGGTACGATGCGCTGTCGGGCGAGTGGATCGCCGTCGCCGCGCACCGGCAGTCCCGCACCCACCTGCCTCCGGCGGACCAGTGCCCCCTGTGCCCGACGACACCGGCCAACCTCTCCGAGGTGCCCGCGTCCGACTACGAGGTGGTGGTGTTCGAGAACCGCTTCTCCTCCTTCGGTCCGGACCTCGGCGAGTTGCCCTCCGCCCCGGAGTGGGGCACGACGACGACGGCGTTCGGCCGGTGCGAGGTGGTCGCCTTCGACTCCGCACACGAGGGGTCCTTCGGTTCCCTGCCTCCCGAGCGCGCGCGTACCGTGATTGACGCCTGGGCCCACCGCACCGAGGCGCTGTCCGCCATGCCGGGCATCAAGCAGGTGTTCTGCTTCGAGAACCGCGGCGCGGACATCGGCGTCACCCTGCTCCACCCCCACGGCCAGATCTACGCCTACCCGTTCATCCCGCCACGCGCGGCGACCCTCGCAGCGCGTGCCCACGAGTTCTTCGAGGCCTCCGGCGGAACCCGGACACTGATGGGCCATGCCCTGGCTGCCGAGCGGTCCGCGGGTGACCGCATGGTGATCGAGGGCGAGCACTTCAGCGCCTTCGTCCCGTTCGCGGCCCGCTGGCCGCTGGAGGTACATCTCGTCCCGCACCGCCAGGTCCCGGATATCGCCGCGCTGACGGGCGAGGAGCGCGACGAGCTCACCACGGTGTACCTCGACCTGCTCGGCCGGTTCGACGCCCTCTACCCCACGCCGACGCCGTACATCGCCGCCTGGCAGCAGGCGCCGCTCGACGACGTCCTGCGGCCGGCCAGCTACCTCCACCTCCAGGTGACCTCCCCCCGCCGCGCGGCCGACAAGTTGAAGTTCCTCGCCGGCTCCGAAGCCGCAATGGGTGCCTTCATCAACGACACCACGCCGGAAAAGGTGGCCGAGGCTCTCCGCGCGGCCGGTACTGCCCGTACCGCCGGTACGTCCGGTGCCGCGACGACGCCCGACGCCCCCTCAGCAACCACCCGGAAGGACCAGGCATGAACGCCACGCCCCTCGACCTCGCAGCGGCCTTCACCGAGCGCTTCGGCACCGAACCGGACGGCCTGTGGTCCGCTCCGGGTCGCGTCAACCTGATCGGCGAGCACACCGACTACAACGACGGCTTCGTCCTCCCGTTCGCGATCAACCAGTCCACCACCGTCGCGGCGGCCGTGCGCCAGGACCGCCTCGTGCGCGTGGCGTCGACCTTCGCGCCCGATGAGGCTCCCGTGACGGCGGACCTGGACACCCTCGAGGAGGGCGGGGTCCAGGGCTGGGCGGCCTACCCGATCGGTGTGCTCTGGGCCATGGAGCAGGCCGGACACCGCTGTCCGGGACTGGATCTCCTGGTGGACTCGTCGGTACCCGTCGGCGCGGGCCTCTCCTCCTCCGCGGCGCTCGAGTGCTCCGTGGCGGCGGCGGTCAACGATCTCGGAGAACTCGGCGTCTCGCTCCGTGAACTCGCAACGATCGGGCAGCTGGCCGAGAACCGCATGGTGGGCGCTCCGACGGGCATCATGGACCAGTCGGCCTCCCTGCTGGGCGAGGTGGGACACGCCGTCTTCCTCGACTGCCGGTCCGGCGATTCCCGCCTGGTGCCCCTGGACCTCGAGGGGGCGGGGCTGGAGCTCCTGGTGATCGACACCCGCGTGAGCCACGCGCACTCCACCGGCGGCTACGCGGCACGCCGGCGCTCCTGCGAACTGGGGGCGGAACTCATGGGCGTCCCGGCGCTCCGCGATCTCTCGGTCAAGGACCTCGCCGAGGCCGCAGGAGTCCTCGACGAGGAGACCTTCCGGCGCGTCCGCCACATCGTCACGGAGAACGCCCGCGTCGAGGACGCCGTCCGGGTCCTGACGAGTGGCGGCCCGGCCGATCTCGGGTCGCTGCTGGTGGCCAGCCACGCCTCGATGCGGGACGACTTCGAGATCTCCTGCGCGGAACTCGACACCGCGGTGGACGCGGCGCTCGACGCCGGGGCCATCGGCGCACGGATGACGGGCGGTGGCTTCGGCGGAGCCGCGATCGCCCTGGTCAGGGCGGACGACGCCGCGGCCGTGCGCTCGTCCGTGGAGGGCGCCTTCGCCTCTGCCGGGTTCCGGGCGCCCGTGATCTTCGGTGTACTGCCCGGCGCCGGGGCCGCACGCACCGCCTGACGCCGCCTCCTCCGCCTCGGTTGTGGTTCCGGAACCAGGACAGACAGAAGGACCCGCAACCGGCTGGTTGCGGGTCCTTCTGGGTCACCCCCCGGAGGAGGAGAGGCCGGCGCGCGACGTGCCGGCGGGGCGGGATCAGTCGCTGCCGCGGAGAATCGCGAGGAGGCGAAGGATCTCGACGTACAGCCAGATGAGCGTGACGGTGAGGCCGAAGGCCGCGGTCCAGGAGTATTTCTGCGGAGCGCCCTGGCGGACGCCCTCGCTGATCGACGTGAAGTCGATGATGAGGGAGAAGGCCGCGAGGCAGATCGCGAACAGTCCAATGACGAGGCCGAACGGAATGCCGTTCTCGAATCCGAACATGCCCTCGGTGCCGGGGATGGCCGAGCTGCGAAGCCCGAACATGCCCTCCGTGGCACCGAACAGCATGAGCCCGAGGTTCACCAGGGAGAAGGCTGCGTAGCTGATGATGGCGATCATGAAGAATTTCATCGCCTTGGGCGTCGCGCGGACCTTGCCGCTCTTGAACAGGGCGAGCGTGACGCCGAAGACCACGAGCGTGCCGAGGACGGCCTGCAGCGCGATGCCGGGGAACCGGGCCTCGAGGTACATCGTGATGCCGCCGACGAAGAGTCCCTCGAGCGCCGCGTAGGCGAGGATCAGCGCGGGCGACGGCTCGCGCCGGAAGGCGTTGACGAGGCCGAGCACGAAGCCACCGAGGGCACCGATCACCATGAGCGGGAGGGCGAGGCCAGGCAGGACGAAGGCGGGGATCGCGGCTCCCACGAGGACCACCCCGAGGCACAGCAGCGTCTTGACGATCACGTCGTCGAACGTCATGCGTCCCGTCTGCGCCGGGCCGGCCGACGGCTGGTTGTACATGTGCTCCAGCTGCTGCTGGTTCGCGACCCCCGTCCCCGCATAGGTCGCCGTCCCGAGTCCCGAGGACTGGTTTCCCCGGGTAGCGGAACGGAAGGTCTTGCCGTTGAAGACCGGATTACCGCCAAGTGCCATGGTGAGTTCATTCCTCCAATAGGGGGCTGATTGTTCGTGCAACCCTACCAATTCGAACGAAGAGGCCGCCGAATCGTTCCCTGTCCTCCGGTGCCGGCCGCCCATCAGGACGGCTGAAACACAACAGACAGGGGCCTTGGTAAAACTTTCGTTATCGAATTGCTACCTGCCCGCGAGGCTTTTGCGAAAAGCCGAAACATGCCGCTAGTAACATAAGGCCCACGCCCGTGACACTCGTCACATCAGTTGATCCCGGCGAGGCGCCGGGCCTGCCCCCACCGTGGAGGTCCCCATCTTGATCACCTTATCGACGCCTGCATGGATCAGGAGGTCGTTGCTCCTGATCCTCGGCCTCCTGAGCATCGTGCTGCTCGGCAGCCCTGCAGCGCAGGCGTCCCCGCAGCCGCCCGCACAGGCGAATCACGCCACGGTCCAGGCGCACAACGCCACCGCCGTCCAGGCCCAGGAGTTCGACAATCGGATCGGTGGCGTCCTGCGCGGCGTCGACGGGCCGATCGCCGGCGTGACCGTCACGGCCACCGGCAACGGGTTCGAGGGAGAAACCACGTCGGGCGCCAACGGCGCCTGGGGTATCGGCGTCCCGGAGCAGGGCACCTACGAGGTCGCCATCGACGAGGACACGCTGCCCGAGGGCATCGCACTCGCCGAGGGCCAGCAGAATCCGCGGGAGGTGACCTTCGCCAACACGTCGAGCGCCACGACGCTGTTCCTCTTCGGCGAGGGCATCGTGACGCAGCAGACCTCGTTCCTCGACACCCTCGCGGAACGGGCCCTGGCCGGCTTCAGCTTCGGCCTGCTCCTCGCCCTGAGTGCCGTCGGGCTGTCCCTCATCTTCGGCACCACGGGCCTCACCAACTTCGCCCACGGCGAGATGGTGACCCTGGGCGCGGTCCTCGCCTTCGCCTTCGCCGGGATGGGACTCCCCATCGCGGTCGCGATCGTGCTGGCCGTGATCGGCGGCGGCCTCCTCGGCTACGTCCAGGATGCCGGGCTCTGGAAGCCGCTGCGGCGCCGGGGCACGGGTCTCGTGCCCATGATGATCGTGAGCATCGGCCTCGCGCTCGCGCTCCGCTACATCATCCAGTTCTTCTTCGGCGGTGCCACACAGCAGCTGCCGGGTTCGCAGAGCGAGATCATCGACTTCGGGTCGGTCTCGATCTCGCGCAACAACCTCACATCCCTGATCGTGAGCCTCGTGATCATCCTGATCGTGGCGTTCCTGCTGCTGCGCACCCGGATCGGCAAGGCGACGCGCGCCGTCGCGGACAATCCCGCTCTCGCCGCCGCCTCCGGCATCGACGTGGACCGCGTCATCCGGATCGTCTGGGTCATCGGCGGCATGCTGGCCGCACTCGGCGGCATCCTCTGGGCCTACTACCGCCCGGGCGTGTCCTACAACATGGGCCAGCAGATCCTGCTGCTCATCTTCGCCGGCGTCACGCTCGGCGGACTGGGCACGGTCTTCGGCGCCCTCGTCGGCTCCATCATCGTCGGACTCTTCGTGGAGATCTCCACGATCTGGCTCGAGGCAGACCTCAAGTACGTCGGAGCTCTGCTGATCTTGATTCTCGTTCTCCTGGTCCGGCCGCAGGGTATCCTCGGCCGCCGAGAGCGCATAGGTTAGGGGCTCCCCATGGACATCGGAAACATCCTCATCAACGCCTTCGGCGAGCTGATCAGCCCGACGACGGCGGCCTACGCCCTTGCCGCGCTCGGCCTCGCCGTCCACTTCGGCTACTCGGGCCTCCTGAACTTCGGCCAGGCCGGTTTCATGGCGGTCGGCGCGTACGGCTACGCCATCTCGACGCTCACCTTCAACGCCCCGCTGCCCGTGGCCGTACTGATCGCCATGCTGGCCTCGGTGGTCTTCGCGATCGTCCTCGGCATCCCGACGCTCCGCCTGCGGGCCGATTACCTGGCCATCGTCACCATCGCGGCCGCCGAGATCATCCGGTACATCGTGACCACCAACGGGCTCACCGACATCACCGGCTCCGCGAACGGCCTCGCGGCCTTCGAGGGCGGCTTCTTCGGCCTCAACCCCTTCCCCGTCGGCACCTACAACGTCGGTCCGCTCGCCATGAACGAGCGCGACCTGTGGATCCGGATCGTCGGCTGGACCGTCGTGATCCTGGCCTGCCTGGTCGTCTGGCTCCTCATGCGCAGCCCCTGGGGCCGTGTGCTCAAGGGCATCCGCGAGGACGAGAACGCGGTGCGGTCGCTCGGCAAGAACGTGTACGCCTACAAGATGCAGGCCCTCGTGATCGGAGGCGTCCTCGGATCGCTCGCGGGCATCATCTTCACCCTCCCCCGTGGTGCCGTCCAGCCCGCCAACTATGCGACCGAGCTGACGTTCTTCCTCTACACCTGCCTCCTCCTCGGCGGCATGGCGACGGTCCTCGGCCCGGTCATCGGCGCGATGATCTTCTGGGTGGTCCTGTCCCTGACCCAGGGACTGCTGTACGGCGCCATCGAGATCGGGGCCATCACGTTCCTGTCCAACTCACAGGCGGGTCAGCTGCGCTACATCCTCGTGGGTGTGGCCCTGATGCTGCTCATGGTCTTCAGGCCGCAGGGCGTCCTGGGTAACAAGAAGGAGCTGGCGTTCGCATGACCGGCAACCACAGCAATCAGTCCGAACTGCCCGAGACACCGGTCGGCGCCGGCGCCGACCGGTCCGCCGGCGGCGCGCACGCGGCGGAGACGCCGGTGGACGCCCCCGCGGGGACCACGGGTGAGGGCGGTGCCACGGCCGCCGACCACATGACGGACACGCAGCCCATCACCACGGGCGAGACCGGCCCCGGGTGTAGCAAGCGGGACCCCATCGTGATCGCCCGCAACGTGACGCGCACGTTCGGGGGCATCAACGCCGTCGACGTCGAGCACCTCGAGATCCCGCGCCACAAGATCACCGCCCTCATCGGTCCCAACGGTGCCGGGAAGACGACGCTCTTCAACCTGCTCACCGGCTTCGACGTGCCGAACAGCGGGGACTGGGAGTTCGACGGCACTCCGCTTGCGAAGGTTGCCTCGCACAAGGTGGCACGCATGGGCATGGTGCGCACCTTCCAGCTGACCAAGGTCATGGCAAGCTCACCGTCATGGAGAACATGCGCCTCGGGGCCACGGACCAGCCGGGTGAAAGCCTCGCCCGCGCACTCTTCAAGGGCATCTGGGGCGGACGTGAACGGGAGATCACGCAGCAGGCGGAGGTGCTGCTGGCCAAGTTCAAGCTCGACACCAAGCGCGACGACTACGCCGCGTCCCTCTCCGGCGGCCAGCGGAAGCTCCTCGAGATGGCGCGCGCACTCATGGTGCGCCCCCGGCTGGTCATGCTCGACGAGCCGATGGCGGGTGTGAACCCGGCCCTCACGCAGTCCCTCCTCGACCACATCAAGAACCTCAAGTCCGAGGGCATGACCGTCCTCTTCGTGGAGCACGACATGCACATGGTCCGCCACATCGCGGACTGGGTGGTCGTCATGGCCGAGGGCAAGGTCGTCGCCGAGGGACCGCCGGACATCGTGATGAAGGACCAGGCGGTGATCGACGCCTACCTGGGAGCCCACCACGACGTGGACCTCGGGGACTCGACGGGCTACGACCGGCTCGAGGAGGAGCTCGCCCACGACAAGGAGTCGGTGCTCGGCACCGAGCGCGAGGGGGTCCTCGGGCGAGGGGTCAGCGAGGTCGGTGGCGCCCACGCCGCACCCACCACCCAGACGGACGAGGAGACGAAGTAATGACTGAGGAAGCGTTCGAGGGCGACTCGGTCGTCAAGGTCACGGATCTGGTGGCGGGCTACCTGCCGGGCGTCAACATCCTGAACGGGTGCAGCATCGAGGCCCGCCGCGGTGAGCTGATCGGCATCATCGGCCCGAACGGGGCGGGCAAGTCGACGCTCCTCAAGGCCATGTTCGGCCTGGTGAAGGTCCACTCCGGCACCGTCGTGGTGCGCGGCCAGGATCTCACGGGCCTTAAGGCGAACCGGCTCGTCAGCCGCGGCGTGGGCTTCGTGCCGCAGAACAACAACGTCTTCGCGACGTTGACCATCGAGGAGAACCTCCAGATGGGCATGTACCAGCGGCCCAAGGACTTCAAGGAGCGCTTCGACTTCGTGGCCGGGCTCTTCCCCGAACTGGGGAAGCGGAAGGCGCAGCGCGCCGGCTCGCTGTCGGGCGGCGAACGACAGATGGTCGCGATGGGACGGGCGCTCATGATGGATCCGGCGGTGCTGCTCCTCGACGAACCGTCCGCCGGCCTCTCCCCCGTGAAACAGGACGAGACGTTCCTGCGCGTGCACGAGATCAACAGGGCCGGTGTGTCGGTGATCATGGTGGAGCAGAACGCGCGCCGCTGCCTGCAGATCTGCGACCGCGCCTATGTGCTGGACCAGGGCAAGGACGCCTACACGGGCACCGGTCGGGAACTCATGAAGGATCCGAAGGTCATCCAGCTCTACCTGGGCACGCTCGCGGACACAGCCTGAACCGGAAGGTCGGGACCAGCGCCGGCAGGGCGCTCGGACGTCGCTCGACCTGACCTGCGCCGAGAATGCAAGGAAGGCGGAACCGGAGACGGTTCCGCCCTTCGGCGTTCGACGCCGGATACGGTGGCACAGCGCTATCGCACCATCGGGAGAGGACGCCGGACCATGGCAGGGTTCATCAGCAGTGCGATCGGCGTGGGGTTCGAGACGGTGTTCCGCGGCATCCGGCAGGTCCGGCCGCACCGTCCGATCCACCCGCGCGGACTGAGGCTCGACGGCGAGGTCGTGGTGCACGGGCACGGTGAGCCGAGCGGGATCTCCTGGCTCGACCGGCCCGCGGCATATCCGGTCACGGCGCGCGTCTCCCGGTCGGTCGGCCTACCGGACGGACTGCCCGACGTCGTCGGGCTGGCGGTGCGCGTGCACCACCGGGCCGATGGCGCCCCGCCCTCCACCGTCTCCGACATCCTCCTGTCCTCCACGGGCTGGGGCATTCCGGGTCGCTTCGTCCTGGTGCCGAGGATCAGCCTCTCGCGGGCCCCGCTGAGCACCGTGATGCCCTACCGTGGCGAGAACGGACCCGTCCTGCTGGGGGCCCGGACACGGGCGCCCGCGGGACTCCCCGCCTCCCTCCGCGGCGTCGAGCACGCGGTGGGCGGATCCGTGTGGCAGCTGAGCCTGCACTTCGCCACCCCGACGGGACCCTGGGCACAGTTCGCCACACTGACGCTCACGCTGAGTCCCGACCGGGACGAGGAGGACCTGCGCTTCGACGCCGTCCTGCACCCGCTCGCGGGAGCGGGGACCTATGAGTGGTCCCGGAGGGTCCGCGAGCCCTCCTATGCCCTCGCCAGACGCCCTCCCGGAGACTCCTGACCGCGGGCCGACCCCGCGCCGGGAACTGCACGCGCCGACGCGTGTGGCCGGCCGGAACGACGGAGGCCCCGGCCACGCCCTCCTGGGAGGGGCGGCCGGGGCCTCTGCGTATATCTGTCCGCCTACCGGATCAGTCCCGGCAGGCCGTTCGGGCCCGGGCTAGAGCTGCCCGACCTCCGAGCGGTAGGGCTGCGGCACGTTGTCGCCGTCGTACTGGTAGATGCCGATGGCGGCTTCCGTCGGGTCACCGTTCTCGTCGAAGGAGACGGGGCCGGAGATGCCGTCGTAGTCGATGTCCTCGCCCTCACGCAGGAGCGTGACGCAGGCGGCGAAGTCGTAGCACTTGGTGCCGTCCTTCGAGACGCCCTCGAGCTCCTCGGCGATGGCACTGCCCTCGACGCTGCCTGCCGCCTCGGCGGCGAGCGAGATCAGGTTGACGGCGTCGTAGCTCTCGCCGGCGTAGGCCAGGCTGGTCAGGTCGGGATCGACCGTGGCCAGCGCGTCCTGGAATCCGGTCCCGGTGAAGGGGCCGGGGATGGTGCCCTGCGCGCCTTCGAGGGTGCCGGCATCGAGATCGGCGCTGTAGTCGGTCGTGTTGCCGTCGACCATGAACAGCGTGCTGGCGTCGATACCCTTGGCCACCAGCAGCGGGACGATGCTCTTGGCCTCGTCGAAGCTGATGAGCACGATCGCGTCCGGAGCAGCGGCGGCGATCGCGTCCACCTGGCTGGAGAACTGCGAGTCACCGGTGTTGAACATCTCGTTCGCCACGACCTGGCCGCCTGCCGCCTCGACCGTCTCCTGGATGTTGCTCTGGAGCCCGGTTCCGTAGGAGTCGTTCAGCGTGATCATGCCGACCGTCTGGGCACCACAGGTCATGATGTAGTTGCCGAGTGTGCGGCCCTGCAGGACGTCGGAGGGAGCGGTGCGCCAGTAGAGGCCCTTGTCGTCCCAGTCCGTGAACTCGGGCGAGGTGTTGGCGGGTGAGAACTGCACGACGCCCGCGCCGGTGATCTGGTTGATGACGGTCTTCGAGACACCCGAGGATGCTGCGCCGATGATGGCGCTGACATCCTGCGACAGCAGATCCGTGACGGACTGCGTGGCGATGTCGGTGGTCGTGTCACCCGAGTCGCGGTGGGTGATGGAGATGTCCTGGCCGAGGACGCCGCCTGCCGCATTGACTTCCTCGACGGCGAGGTTGACGCCTGCGATCTCGGGCGGGCCGAGGAAGGCGAGGGTACCGGTGGTCGGCAGGATGGAACCGAGCTTGAGCGGCTCGGGGCTCGTGGTGGTGCTCGCCGGAACAGCGTCGGGGTCACCCTTCTCGCCCTGCTCCTCACCGACGCCGCCTTCACCCTCGGGGCACGCCAGGCCCGACGCGGCTGCCGCCTGCGTGGTCTCGGTGGTGCCGCCGTCTCCGCCGTCACCTTCGTCGCCGGTGTTTCCGCCGCCACCGCAGCCGGAGGCGAAGAGCGCGATCCCGAGGCCCAGGGCAGCGATCTTGGCCGCACGCGGGGCAGTGTCCCCGGCGCCGAACCACGCCGAGTTGCGTGTTGCAGTCATTAATTAGTCTCCTCGACCGAAAGGCTCTTGCTGCCTTTGATGCGTGTTGCCAGGTGTTCCTGGCTTGTAGGAAAAGCTAATCCAATTTTGTGTCCGAGATAAGGGAATCGGGTTACATCCTTGTAACGCTCGTCACAGGCAGCTCTCGGCAGTCTTGACAGGAGACATCGATCAGCCCACTGCCCTTCGAGCCCGGCAGGACGCGCGAGCAGAGGCGCCGGGCGAGGCGAGTGCCCCAGCAGGGACTCGAACCCTGACTGAACAGATTTTAAGTCTGGTGCCTCTGCCATTGGGCTACTGGGGCCAGCACCGTGCCAGCCTATCGCGAGACCTGTCCCCCGGGAGTCCGGACAGCACGACGGCGGCCCCCGATCGGGGGCCGCCGTCGTTCGATCCGAGTGGAGCGGAAGGCGTCAGGCCGACGCCTTGGCCCCTGCCGCCTTGCCCGCGGGCGTGGGGGGCTGGCTCTGCAGTGCCGTGTCCTTCTTCGGGGGCGGCGTGGCCGCCTCGCGGAACTGGCGGCGGGGCTCCTTGAGGTCCGAGAGCGGCGCGAGGTCGCGGCCGAAGAGGAAGCTCATGCTCCAGTTGATGATCACGCGCGCCTTGCGTTCGTACATCGGCATCGCGAAGCCGTGGTAGCCGCGGTGCGCGAGCCAGGCCGGGAGGCCCTTCATGCCGAAGCCCATGATGTTCGCGACACCCTTGAACTGACCGAAGCCCGCAACGGCTCCGAGGTTCGTGTGGCGGTACTCCTTGACCTCGCCCACGCCGTAGTTGGTGGCGAGGATGTTGGCGGCGAGGAGCTTGGCCTGGCGCACGGCGTGCTGGGCGTTCGGCACGCAGAAGCCTCCGACTCCCCCACCGGTCAGGTCGGGGACGGCAGCGACGTCGCCGGCGGTCCAGGCATGGTCGATGGGACCGTCGTCGCCCGTGATGCGGAGCTCGGGCGTGGCCCGGACCCGGCCGCGCTCGTCGATCGGGAAGTCCGTCGAACGGACCACCGGATTGGCCTGCACACCCGCGGTCCAGATGAGGGTGTCCGTGGCGAACTCGTCGGCCGGGGTCTTGTCCGGCATGTTGATGAGCTTGAGGGTGCCGTCGACGGCGCTGGACAGGGAGGTGTTCAGGAGCACCTCGATCTGGCGGGAGCGGAGGTGGCTGACGACCCACTCGGCCTGCTCGGCCGTGACCTCGGGCATGATGCGGCCCATGGCCTCGACGAGGACGAAGCGCAGGTCGGAGCGGGTGAGGCGCGCGTTGGCCTTGACGGCGTCGCGTGCGGCGTCCTCCATCTCGGTGATGGTCTCGATGCCGGCGAAGCCTCCACCGACCACCACGAACGTCAGGGCGCGGTCGCGCTCAGGTCCCTCGGGCAGCACGGACGCCGTCTCGATGCGCTCGAACATCTGGTCCCGCAGGGCCACGGCTTCCTCGATGGTCTTCAGGCCGATGCCCTCGTCCTTCAGGCCGTCGATGGGGAAGGTGCGGGTGATGGAACCCGCGGACACGACCACGTCGGTGTACGCGAGCTCGAAGGATTCGCCGCCGCCCGCCGGCTCGATGGTGGCCGTGCGTCCGGCGTGGTCGATCGAGGTGACCTTCCCGGAGATGAGTTCGGTCTTCTTCAGGTGCTTGCGGTGGGAGACGATCGCGTGTCTCGGTTCGATGCTTCCCGCAGCGACCTCGGGGAGGAAGGGCTGGTAGGTCATGTAGGGCAGGGGATCCACCAGCGTGACGATGCCGCCGTGGTCCTTGACCTGCTTTTGGAGCCTGTGTGCCACGTAGAGGCCTACGTAGCCTCCGCCGACGACGAGGATGCGCGGGCGGTCCGAGAGATGAGGTATGGATGCCATGGTCCCGATGCTACCGGACTTTGTGAAAATCTTCACTAGCTCGGGGGCGACGGCGGAACCCGTAGCGGGCCCTGCTCGTTCACCCCGCCGCCGGGCCCCGGCGGGCTCCCCGCGGGCTCCTGAACCTCCTGCTCGGATGAGTGCGGGAGCGTCCTGTGGGAACTACTGCGTCCGCTTCCGGACCCGGTGCACGTGGGTTCCTCCGGCCACGATCACGACGAGCATCAGGCCACCGAAGCCGAGCACCACCGCTGACGGGAGGACCGTCGTGTCCTCCGGTTCCACGGCCCGGGGCGGGGCGGGCGCGGTCAGCACGGGCTGCGGGGCGGGATCGGGTGCCGCCGGTGGTGTCGCAGGCGGCGCGCTCCCCCGACGGTACAGCTGGATCCAGTCCGCCATGCTCCCGAGCCGGCTCTCCTGGGGAACCTCGATGTCGCTGTTCACCGCGGCGGCGACATCGAGGACGCCGTAGCCGTAGAGGGTATCGAAGCCGGGGGCTCCGGCGTCCCTGGCGGTGTCGACGATGCGGTTCACCACCTCCTCCGCGGTGAGATCGGGGTAGCGCGATCTGATGAGCGCGGCGACTCCCGACACGAGCGGTGCCGCGCCGGACGTTCCGGACCAGTCGGCGTACAGGCCTCCGGGCAGGCCGCCGACCAGGTTCTCGGACGGTGCTGCCACCGCGATGCTGATTCCCTCCGAGGACGCCTCGGCGCTCGCCTGGCCGTCGCGGTCGAGTCCCGCGACCGCGAGCACTCCCGGGATGGTCGCGGGCGCGCCGACCTGCGTCAGGCCGCCCGCCCGGTTGCCCGCGGCGGCGACGATGACGACGTCGTTCTCCTCCGCGTAGAGGAACGCCTCGTCCCAGCTCTCGGGCCACTCGGTGCTGGTGCTGCCCAGGGACATGTTGATGACGTCGGCGCCGTTGTCCACGGCCCAGTGGACTGCCCGCGGCACCTGCTCGTCCACCGCGATGCCCGCCGGGTTCGGTCCGCTCCCCGGGCCCTCGATCCACACGGAGATGGCGAGGAGGTCGGCCTTCGGGGCGACGCCGACGATTCCGTCCGGCCCTTTCCCGACGGCGCTGAGGGGATCGGCGGGCGACGTCGGGGCAGGGCTGACGGTGGCGTCCGCCTCGTCCGGCCCGCCCGTGGAACCCGCTCCGGGTTCCGCGTCGGCGGTGTGCCCGCGGCCGGCCAGCAGCGTGGAGACCAGCGTGCCGTGGCCCGGCACCTCCCCGAGCCCGCGCTGGCCGTCGGGGTCCCCGGCACCCGAGACATCCGTACCCGCGATGACGGCGCCCGCGAGGTCGGGGTGCGTGCCGTCCACGCCGCTGTCGATCACCGCGACGGTGACACCCTCACCCTGCGTGGTCTTCCACGCCTCCGTGATGCCGTAGTCCTCGAGCCAGTACTCACTGCCCCGTATGTCGTCCGCAACGGCCGGAACCGCGAAGGGCAGTGCCAGGGCGAGCGACGCGATCCCAGCCAGGGTCGGGACGATCAGCCTGACGGCCCGCTCCCGTCCGGCCACCGGCTCAGCCGCTCCGGGCCGCGACACTGAGCGCGATCCCGTCGAGGATGTCGTGCTCGCTCGTGACCGCCGTGGTGATGCGACCGCCCGTCACGGCAGCCACACGTTCCAGGATGGAGGTCCAGATCAGCGCTCCGGCGCCGATGACGTCGACGCGCCCCGGATGCATGTAGGGCAGGGACGCTCTCGCGTCGCGGGAACGGTGCAGCAGGTCCAGGGCCGCCGAGCGGATCACGGACACGGGCAGTTCCGCTCCGTGGATCCGTTCCGGCTGGTACTCCGGCAGGTCCAGTGCGTGTGCCGTCACGGTCGTGACGCTGCCGGCCACGCCGATGATGCGGGTGGTCCGCTCGAGCGGCACCTCCGCCGCGGCCTCGTCCATCAGGCGCCCCACTTCCGCGGTCATCGCCTCGATCTGCGCGGGGCTCGGCGGATCGTCCTGCAGGAAGCGCTCCGTGTAGCGGACGCACCCCATGTCGGTGCTGCGGGCGGCGATCAGGCCGTCCGTGGTACCCGTGACGAACTCGGTGCTGCCGCCGCCCAGATCGATCACGAGCACGGTCTCGCCGTCGGCCGCGGCCAGCACGCTGACGGCCCCGTCGAAGGACAACCGTGCTTCCTCGTCGCCCGAGATGACCTCCGGCTCCACGCCGAGACGCTCCCGGATGCCGTCGACGAAGACCTGGCGGTTCTCGGCGTCGCGCGTCGCCGACGTCGCGACGAAGCGCACGGGCGGAGCGCCGTGCTCACGGATGAGCGCTGCGTACTCCTCGGCGGCGGTGAAGGTCCGTTCGAGCGCAGCGTCGGACAGCCGGCCGGTCGCGTCCACGCCTTCGCCGAGTCGCACCACCCGCATGAGGCGGACGACATCCGTCAGGAGCCCGTCCTCGATATCTGCGATGAGCAGGCGGATGGAATTGGTGCCGCAGTCGATGGCAGCTGTGCGCATTACGTCTCCTCGTGGGTGGGTGGTGCGGGCGACGCCGGGCCGGCAGCAGCCTCCGGCGCCGACCGACGCCGTGCTGCGCGCTTCGCCTCGAGGTCCTCGGGGCTGAGACCCTGCGTCCGCGTGTGTCGACTGAGGTCCGCGTCGGGAGCCTGTCCGGTCGTGTCCCAGGCTCCGTCGCAGGAGCAGTGCTGCGGCGTCCACCAGGGCGCGATCCGCTCGATCGCCTCGTCGCCGAGGGGATTGACGCCCGGGCCGGCCGCGAGCGCATGGCCCACCAGCACGTGGAGGCACTTGACGCGGGTGGGCATGCCGCCTGCGGACACGCCGTCGATCTCGGGGACTTCGCCCGTTCCCGCCCGCTCACCCACGGCGCGCCGGGCAGCGAGATAGTCCTCGTGCGCGGCCCTGTAGCGCGCGGCGAGCCCGGCGTCCACGCCGAGGCGGTCCGTCATCTCGGTCATGACCCCGTCGGCCTCGAGCCGCGACACCGCCGCCGTGATCACGGGGTGGCTGAGATAGTAGGTGGTGGGGAAGGGTATGCCGTTGGAGAGGCGGGGCGCCGTGGTGGCGACCAGGGGGTTGCCGCACACACACCGTGCGCCGATCTCGACGACGTCGCGCACCGGGCGGCCGAGCTGGCGGCTGAGGACGTCGACATCCCGCTCGCTGGGCTTTCGAGGGTCCTGCTCCTCGAGCGCCCCTTCGGGGTGCTGTTCCTGCTGGGTCACACTGTTCCTTCCTGGGACACCCGACGGGCGTCGGTGTGTCGGTCGCCGTCCGGCCTTCGCAGCGGCGATCGGTCAGTCGGTCGCCGCGCGCTCCACCGAGTTCCAGAGCGAGTCGACCCACGGCAGATCCTCCGGCTGCGCCGCCGAGCCCTCACCCGTGCCCTGCTCGATCCCCTCGCTCCCCTTCACGAGGTAGCGGGTCTCGCCGGGCATCACGAGGAAGATGCGTTCGCGGGCCTGCTGCTTCACGAAGGCCGGGTCGTCCCAGCGCGCCAGCTCGTCGGTGTAATCGGCCTGCTGTTCCTGCTGCCGGGCGATGTCGGCGCGCAGGGCATCGAGCTCGGACTGCTGCTGCACGTAGCGGCTGACCGACGGCGCGAGCAGCACGATCACCGCGATGAGCACGACAGCGAGGGCCAGCATGCGTCCGGAGAAGGTCTTCGCCGGGATGGGGGTGGCGTCCTCGGCCGGCTCGATCGGGGATTCCGCGCGCTTCGACCCCAGCCGTCCCCTGCGGATGCTGCGGGCGAGGTACGAACGCTCGGCCGCCCGCGCCGCGGAAGGCGCGGCCGGCTGAGCCGGATCCTGAGCCGCCTGGTCGCGTGGGGGCCGCACGGATGTGCGGGGGTCCTTCGTGGCCGAGGGCCCGGCCGCGCGAAGGGGAGCCGGTGTGCGGGGGGCAGCCGGCGTGCGGGGAGCGCCGGGTCTGCGGGGCGCTCCCGCGCCGCGTCCCTGACCGGCAGGGGCTGCCGTCGATCCGTGGTTCGTGGCCTGCTGGCCCGGACCGCGGGGCGGTGTCTGGCCCGGGGTCGTCCCGGGGGCCGACCGTTCCTCCGCCTGGGGCGTGGGACGGCCGGCTCGCGGCACGTTGGGGCGGCGGGCGGTCATGGAGCTCCTCGTCAATGCACATGCTTCGATTCACGTCGGGTTCCTCGCGGATCCCGTTTAACGAGGGTAACCGCCCGCCTGATCAGCGGCGATTCACCTACGCCGTGAAACGCGGGAAGGCACTCCGACCGGCGTAGCGTGCGGCGTCGTCGAGCTCTTCCTCGATGCGCAGCAACTGGTTGTACTTGGCCACGCGCTCGCTGCGTGCAGGCGCACCCGTCTTGATCTGGCCGGCGTTGGTGGCGACGCAGATGTCGGCGATCGTGGTGTCCTCGGTCTCACCGGACCGGTGCGAGGTGATCGTCGTGTACCCGGCGCGCTGCGCCATCGAGATGGCGTCCAGCGTCTCGGTGAGCGTTCCGATCTGGTTGACCTTCACCAGCAGCGAGTTGGCCGTCTGGTTCTCGATGCCCTTGGCGAGCCGGACCGGGTTGGTGACGAAGAGGTCGTCGCCGACCAGCTGCACCTTGTCCCCGATGGCGTCGGTCAGGTGCTTCCAGCCCTCCCAGTCGTCCTCGTCGAGGGGATCCTCGATGGAGACCAGCGGGTAGTCACGGACGAGCTCCACGTAGTACGCGCTCATCTCCTCGGTGCTGAGGGACTTCCCCTCGAACTGGTAGGCGCCGTCCGTGTAGAACTCGGACGCGGCCACGTCCAGGGCGAACGCGATGTCGGTCCCGGGCGTGTAGCCGGCGCGCTCGACGGCGGTGGTGATCAGGTCGAGGGCGTCACGGTTGGAGGGGAGGTTCGGTGCGAAGCCACCCTCGTCGCCGAGGCCCGTCGCGAGGCCCTTCTCCTTCAGGACGGACTTGAGCTCGTGGTACACCTCGACACCCCAGCGCAGGCCCTCGGAGTACGTCTGGGCGCCGAGCGGCACGATCATGAACTCCTGGATGTCGACGTCGGAATCGGCGTGCGAGCCTCCGTTGAGGATGTTCATCAGCGGCACCGGCAGAACGTGCGCGTTCGGGCCACCGAGGTAGCGGTAGAGGGGAAGGGCCGAGGACTCGGCCGCGGCCCGTGCGATGGCCAGGGAGACACCGAGCATTGCGTTGGCGCCGAGGTTCGACTTGTTCTCGGTGCCGTCCAGGTCGATCATCGCCTGGTCGATGGCACGCTGGTCCGCGGCGTCGAAGCCGAGGAGTGCGGGCTGGATCTGCTCGATCACGGCTTCGACGGCCTGCAGGACGCCCTTCCCGAGGTAGCGGTCCTTCTCGCCGTCGCGGCGCTCGTTGGCCTCGAAGGCGCCGGTGGATGCACCGGAGGGGACGGCCGCCCGGCCGAAGGTGTCGTCGTCGAGCAGGACCTCGACCTCGACGGTGGGGTTGCCGCGGGAGTCGAGGATTTCCCTCGCGTGGATGGCATCGATGATGGCCATGGATTTGCTCCTCTTCGTTGGAGATCAGGAATTCACATCGTGTTGGGACGTCTTTGTCAGAGCAACGGAGGTGTTGCTCCCAGCCTAGTTCACGGAGGTGCCGCGCGTCCGGTACCGGGCCGCGATGTGACGCGGCACTGCCCACGGCGCTCGACCGGGCCCATCGGTGCCCGACTCACGCAGCCCGGCGTGCGGCCGGCTCAACCGGCCCGGTGTGTGCCGGCGGACCCGTCCCCCGCGGCATCCTGCTCCTGGAACTCGAGGACCGCCCGCCTCAGTGCACGCTCGGGGTCGACGCCTGCCAGAAGCGACTGTCGGGTGAGCTCGAGCAGCGCCCGGCCGATCCGCGCCTCCGCCATCGGGGCCGCTCCGATGCGTCCGTCTGCCTCCCGGTCGCGCCGTGCGGGGACGTCTCCGCCCGTACCATCCTCCGTGCCGGCCGCCGTGCCATCCGCCGCTCCGCCCAGCGGCGCACCTGCACGCTGCAGCGTCGTGGCCGCGAGCGCGAGCGCCGGGAGATGGCGGGGGATGCCGTCGAACGGTGAGCGTCGCGCGGGTTTCTCGCGGCGCTTGACGGCGTGCCAGGTCTCCACGATCTCGTCCAGGGACGCCGGCGGCCCACCGGCTTCCACCAGTGCGCTGCCGTCCGGAGCGAACACGTGCGGATTGCGCCGCACGAGCTTCGCGGTCAGTCCGCCGGCGACATCAGCGAGACCGAAGGCACCGCTCTCGGACGCCAGCTGGGCGTGGAGCACCACCTGGTACAGGACGTCGCCCAGTTCCCCCTGCAGCTCCTCGAGGAGTGCGGGCGGAGGATCGTCCGCCCGCACGACGTCGTCGACCGCCTCGTACAGCTCGTAGGTCTCCTCCACGAGATAGCGGAGGAGCGCATCGTGGGTGAGGGCGGCCGTCCACGGGCAGTGCCGTCGGAGCAGGCCCACCACCTCGACCAGGCGGTCGAGAGCAGCACCGGGCGTCCCGCCCGCTGCGCCCGGCGGCGGTCCCGCTGACGGCATCACGGCGTCGGTCAGGCGGAGGCCTGCTGCACGGCGGCGTCGAAGCTCGCAGCGATGTGCTCGGCGAGCGCCTCCCGGTCCTCGAGCGGGAGGAACGCGGCATCCACGGCGTTCAGGGTGAGCTCGAGCAGGTCGCCGAGGTCGTAGCCGAAGGTGTCGACGAGGAGCTCGAACTCGCCCGTGAGGGTCACGCCGCTCATGAGGCGGTTGTCGGTGTTGACGGTGACCTTGAATCCCAGCTGGTACAGCAGATCGAACGGGTGGGCGTCGATCGTGGTGCCGAAGGCTTCGATGGCCCCGGTCTGCAGGTTAGACGACGGGCACAGCTCGAGCGGGATGCCGCGGTCGCGGACCCACGACGCGAGGCGCCCGAGGTTCGCAACGCCGACCTCCTCGCCATCGGCCGCCTGCTCGTCCTCCGACTCCTCGATCTCGATGTCCTCCGCGATGCGCACGCCGTGGCCGATGCGCAGTGCACGTCCGGACACGAGTGCGTCCTGGATGCTGTCGAGGCCGGCGGCTTCGCCGGCGTGGACGGTCACGGGGAACTGCTCGGAGGCCAGGAAGGTGAAGGCGTCGGCGAACCGGGAGGGCAGGAAGCCGTTCTCCGCTCCTGCGATGTCGAACCCGACGGCGCCCTTGTCACGATGGCGGACGGCCAGCTCGGCGATCTCCTGCCCGCGGTCCGCGTGCCGCATGGCGGTGATGAGCTGACCCACCTGGATGACGCGTCCGGCGGCGATGCACGCCGCCGCTCCTGAGTCGAGGCCCTCCTGCACCGCCTCGACGGCCTCGTCGAGGGACAGGCCCTGCTGCGTGTGCTGTTCGGGGGCCCAGCGCACCTCTCCATACACGACGCCATCCAGGGACAGGTCCTCCACGAACTCGCGCGCCACCCTGATGAGTCCGTCGCGGGTCTGCATCACGGCGATGGTGTGGTCGAAAGTTTCCAGGTAGCGCTCCAGTGAGCCGGAATCCGCCGATTCGCGGAACCAGGCATCGAGCGACTCCGCGTCCTGGGCGGGCAACTCGTGCCCGATCTCTGCGGCGAGCTCGAGGATCGTCGACGGGCGGAGGCCGCCGTCGAGGTGGTCGTGCAGGGAGATCTTCGGCAGGGTCCGGATGTCGATGGCGGCGTCGGAACTGGCGGGGTTCTGGGTCTGGGTCACGCTGTCCAGCCTACGCGATGCGCTTCAGGGCGGGCTCGTCTCGCGGGCTGGTGCGGGCTGGTCCTGGGCGTCCCCGAGGTCGTCCTCGAGGGTGGACTGCAGGGGTGTCGCCCCGCGGACCAAGGCGATCACGCGGTCCACCACGAACCCGATGACGACGGCGATGCCGATCGCCACCGCGACCCCGAGGAGGTGGTTGTGCTCGAACCAGCTACCGGCCACAGCGCCGATGGCGACCGAGTAGCCGGCCCACACCGCTCCGGAGAGGGCGGTCAGCGCGATGAACCGACGCCGCGAGTAGCCCGTGGCACCCGCCGTCAGGTTCACCGCGACCCGGCCGATCGGGATGAACCGCGCCACCAGGATGAGGGAGGCGGCGCGCTTAGAGAGTTCCCTGCCGGCCCAGACGAAGGACCGCTGCATCCGGGGTCGCCTCATCCACCGCCACCGGGTGGTCCCGATGCCCCGGCCGATGGCGTACGCGATGTTGTCCCCGAGGAACGCACCCAGTGCCGCGACGAGGATCAGCAGCCACGGGTTCGGCACGCCCTGCGTGATGACGAGGGACGCGAGGCCGACGACCACGGATTCGCTGGGTACGGGCGGGAAGAAGCCGTCCACCACGCAGCAGACGAGCACCAGCAGGTACACCCAGGGCTGCTCGGCTGCGGCGAGCACGAAATCGCTGAAACCGCTCAGTGTGTTCGCGATCGCGTCCATGGGGCGGGCTCCTCCATCCAGACGCCCCACGCACCGGGCGCGGCACGGGTGCCGCACGACGTCGGAAGGGGCGCGACGTCGGGCTGCGGGGTTCCGGGTGAACCGCGGCGATGCCACGCGTCTGTCCTCGACGCTACCGGTCCGCCCGTCGCGGGACATCGCCCGCACGGGCGACATCGGCGACCGCCGGACTCACCCCGGAGGATGAGTCCGGCGGGGCGCCGACCCCTGCCGCCCGGGGGAGAACCCCGAGAGGGACCTCAGGGTGCGCGCTCCGAGGCGGCCCGGGCAGTGCAGCTAGGCGATGCGGTCGATGATGAGCTGATGGGCCGGGCGCGAGCCCGCGGGAGCGATCACGACGGCGTCCGCCAGCGCCTCGCGCGCGCGGTCGAACTTGTCCGGGGTATCGGTGAGCAGGGTCATGAGCGGCTCCCCCGCCCGGACGTGCGCGCCCGGCTTCGCGTGGAAGCGCACACCCGCTCCGGCCTGCACCTGGTCCTCCTTGCGGGCGCGCCCGGCACCGAGGCGCCATGCAGCGACACCGACGGCCAGAGCGTCGAGTCCCACGAGGACGCCGTCGGCCGGGGCGAGGATCACCTCGGACTCCTTCGCGACCGGGAGGGCGGCCCGCGGGTCGCCGCCCTGCGCCTCGATCATCCGGTTCCACACGTCCATCGCGCGGCCGTCCTTCAGGGCCGCAGCGGGATCGGCGTCGTGCACCCCCGCACAGGCGAGCATCTCCTCGGCGAGGCGCACCGTGAGTTCCACGACGTCGGCCGGTCCGCCGCCGGCGAGGACCTCGACGGACTCCTGGACCTCGATGGCGTTGCCGGCGGTGAGGCCGAGGGGCGTGCTCATGTCGGTCAGGAGCGCCACCGTGTTCACCCCGGCATCCTTGCCGAGCGCCACCATCGTCTCGGCGAGTTCGCGGGCCTGCTCCACGCTCTTCATGAACGCACCGCTGCCCACCTTCACGTCGAGGACGAGCGAGCCGGTGCCCTCGGCGATCTTCTTGCTCATGATCGAGGACGCGATCAGTGGGATGGCCTCGACCGTCCCGGTGACGTCCCGCAGGGCGTAGAGCTTCTTGTCGGCGGGTGCGAGCCCGGTACCGGCAGCGCAGATGACCGCGCCGACCTCGGAGAGCTGACGCATCATGTCCTCGTTGCTGAGGTGCGCCTGCCAGCCGGGGATGCTCTCGAGCTTGTCCAGGGTGCCGCCGGTGTGCCCGAGACCGCGACCCGACAGCTGCGGGACGGCCACGCCGAAGACCGCGACGAGCGGGGCCAGGGGCAACGTGATCTTGTCGCCCACGCCACCGGTCGAGTGCTTGTCGCTGGTCGGACGGCCGAGCGAGGAGAAATCCATGCGCTCCCCCGAGGCGATCATCGCGGCGGTCCAGCGCGAGATCTCCGCACGGTCCATGCCGTTGAGCAGGATCGCCATGTTCAGGGCGGACATCTGCTCGTCCGCGATGGCACCGCGCGTGTAGGCGTCGATGGTCCAGTCGATCTGCTCGGGGGTGAGCGTGCCGCGGTCGCGCTTGGTACGGATGATGTCGACGGCGTCGAAGGCTTCGGTCATGAGGTGTCCTCGCAGGGGTGTCGGGAGGGAAAAGGGGAAGGGTACGGTGCGGGGCAGGAGCGCCGCGCGGGCGGTGCTCCTGCCGGGTCAGGCGAGGTGCTGCGGCCCGAAGGCGTCCGGCAGGACCTCGTCCATGGTGCGGATGCCGCTGACGGTCATGAGCACCATGTCCGGCGCGCGGAACTCGTACAGCAGCTGGCGGCACCGGCCGCACGGCATCAGCGTTGTGCCGGCGCCGTCCACGCAGCTGAAGGCGCGGATCCGCCCGCCCCCGCTCATCGCGAGGGCGCTCACGAGCGCACACTCGGCGCACAGCGTCAGGCCGTAGGAGGCGTTCTCCACGTTGCAGCCGGAGATGATCCGGCCGTCGTCGAGCAGGGCCGCAGCACCCACGGGGTACGTGGAGTAGGGGACGTAGGCCTTCTGCATGGCCTCCTTCGCCGTGGCGGCGAGCTCGTCCCAGGGGATGTCGTCGTGCTGTGTCATGCGGACCTCCTAGCCCTTGATGTACGGGATGCCGCTGGCTCCCGGCGCGCGTGAACGGCCCACGAGACCTGCGACCGCGAACACCGTGACAACGTACGGCAGCATGCGGAGGAACTGGTCCGGCACCGGGGTGCCGAGCAGGCTCAGGACGTTCGAGAGGTTGGTCGCGAAGCCGAACAGCAGCGCGGCGAAGAAGGCTCCGATGGGGTTCCAGCGCCCGAAGATGAGGGCTGCCAGCGCGATGTAGCCCTGGCCCGCGGTCATGTCGCGGCCGAAGCCGGACACGGCGACGAGCGTGAAGAAGGACCCTCCGATACCCGCGACGACGCCGGCGAGCAGCACGTTCATGAACCGCATGCGGTTGACGTTGACGCCGAGCGTGTCCGCCGCCTTCGGGTGCTCGCCCACGGCACGCGTGCGCAGTCCCCAGCGCGAGTGGTAGAGCGCCACGTAGATGACAGCCACCGCGACGTACATGAGATAGCCGACGATGGTCTGCGCGAAGAGGATGGGACCGATCACCGGGATGTCCGCGAGCAGCGGTATCTCGATGACGGGCAGGCGCGGCGGCGAGTTCCAGCGCTCCGAGTCCTCGGTGAGGACCGCGGAGAACAGGAAGCCCGTGAGCCCGGAGACCAGCACGTTCAGCACGACCCCGACGATCACCTGGTTGACGACGTAGCGGATGCTGAAGATCGCGAGGACGAGCGAGACGAGGACCCCGGCGACGGCCGCCGCGACGAGCCCCACGATCGCGCTCCCGGAGAGCGACGCCGCCACGGCCGCCGCGAAGGCCCCGAACAGCAGCTGCCCCTCGATCGCGATGTTGACCACGCCGGAGCGTTCGCACAGCACGCCCGAGAGGGAGCCGAAGATCAGCGGCACCGCGAGGGTCACGGAGCCCGCGAGGAGCCCGTAGAGGGCGACGTTCGGAGTCCGGGCGCTGCCGACCACCCAGGTCAGGAAGGCGATGAGGAACAGGAGGGCGAACACCGCCAGCACCCACCGGGGCACCTTCCGGCCCGAGCGCGTGTGCAGGACGGCGAGCACGGCGAGCGCGACCATGGCGAGCGCTGCGACCCACCCGATGACCGGTGCGGACACGACGATCGGGGGCAGGACGAAGCGGTCGCTCTGCTCCGAGAGCCTGAAGGTGACGTCGTTGCCGGGTGCCCCGAGCGCGAACACGAGCAGGGAGAAGAGGGCGACGACGGAGAGGATGATGGCGTTCCGCCAACTCCGCACGCCGGTGGTGCCGGCCGTGCTCACGGACGCTGGTGCTTCGGTGGCTGTACTCATGCTGCTGCTCCGGTCGAGGCTGGCGTGGGAGTGGTGGGACCGGCCTTGGCTGTGCGCGCGGCGCCGGGTGCCGGGAGGCGGAAGACCGCCCGGATGAGCGGAGGAGCCGCGATGAAGAGGACGATCAGGGACTGCACCACGAGGACGATGTCGATGCTGGTGCCCGTGGAGGCCTGCATGGTCACGCCTCCGGCACGGAAGGCACCGAAGAGGATGCCCGCGGCGAAGGTGCCCCAGGGCGAGGAGCGGCCGAGCAGCGCCACCGTGATCGCGTCGAAGCCGAAGCTCGCGGCCACGCCGGAGGTCAGCACCTTCTCGGTCCCGGACACCTGGGCCACGCCGGCGAGGCCGGCGAGTGCCCCGGCGATCGCCATCGCGAGGATGTAGCCCTTGCTGACGCTCACTCCCGCGGTCCGGGCGGCGCTCGGGTTCGCGCCGACGGCGCGCAGCTCGAAGCCCACGGTGGAGCGGTTGAGCAGCCACCAGACGAACACGGTTGCGACGACGGCGACGACGAAGCCCCAGTGCAGGCGGAAGGCCGAGCCGAGCAGCGGCGGGTAGATCGCCGTCGCATCGAGTTGCGGGCTGATCGGGTTCGTGGAGCCGGGCCGCTGGAAGGCCGGCGTGCTGAGGAAGTAGAGCACCAGGTTCGTCGCGATGTAGTTGAACATGATCGTGAGGATGACCTCGTGCGCGCCGGTGCGCGCCTTGAGGACCCCGACGAGGCCCGCCCAGATCGCTCCGCCCACCATGCCGGCGAGGATCACGAGGAGCAGGTGGAGCCCTGCAGGAAGGTGAAGGGTGAAGCCCACCCAGGCTGCGAAGGTCGCCCCGATGAGGATCTGGCCCTGGGCGCCGATGTTGAACAGGCCGGCGCGGAAGGCCAGCGCAACGCCCAGCCCCGCGCAGATGAGCGGTGTCGCGACAGTCAGCGTCTGCGTGAGCGGATAGATCACGCGGGTGAACGATCCTCCCCCGACGTTGATCACCGATCCCTGGAACAGGGCGATGTACGCGCTGGAGGCCGCGGACCAGGCCGCGCCGAGGGTGTCCTGCGGACGACTGAAGAAGTAGGACGACGCCCTGGCGACCTCGGGATCCGTGACCGCGATGAGCAGACCGCCGAGGATCAGGGACAGGACGACGGACAGGACCGCGACGAGGGCGTTCCCCGTCATGATGCGCTGCAGGAGCGGCGCCTCGGGCGCTGGACCGGTGCCGGGGGCCGCGGTCGTCGCCGCGGCGGCGGGCGGTGGAAGCTCGCCGTCGGCCGTCTCGGCCGCGTTCTCGAGGCGGACCTCGTCCTGCCGTGCGGCGTCCTTCGCATTCCCGCGGGTGAGGTTCTCTCCCCTGCCGTGTGCCGGGATCTCCGGCTTCTCCTCCTGCGGGGTCACAGGTCTCCTCCTTGAACGTCGTGTGCCTGGGCGAGTGCTTCGTCGCCGGACATGCCTGCCATCATCAGCCCGAGGACGTCCCGGGAGACCGTGCCGGGCACGATCCCCATCAGGCGGCCGCGGTAGAGCACGGCGATCCGGTCGGCGAGTTCGAGGACCTCGTCGAGTTCGGTGGAGACGATGATCACCGGGGTGCCGCTGTCACGCTCCGCCACGATGCGGCGGTGCAGGAACTCGATGGAGCCGACGTCCACACCGCGGGTGGGCTGGGAGGCGATGAACAGTTTGAGTGGCCGCGAGAACTCGCGGGCCATGACGACCTTCTGCTGGTTGCCGCCCGACAGGGTGCCCGCGGGAGCCGACGCGGACTGCGTCCGCACGTCGTACTCCGCGATCTTCTCGTCCGCGTTCCGCGCGATCGCGGCCTGGGACATGGACAGTCCCTTGGCGAACGGGGCGCCGTCGTAGCGGTTGAGGATGAGGTTCTCCGCGACCGAGAAGGTGCCGACGAGGCCCTCCACACTGCGGTCCTCGGGTACGAAGCCCACGCCCGCCCGGATGACGTCCTTGACGCGGCGTCCCACGAGTTCGTCCCCACCGAGCGAGATCGACCCGGTGACGTGGTCCTGGAGGCCCATGATCGCCTCGGTCAGCTCGGTCTGGCCGTTGCCCTGGACGCCGGCGATGGCGAGGATCTCGCCTTCCGCGACATCGAAGCTGAGTCCGTCCACCACGCGCTGTCCGTTGGCGGCCTGGACCGTCAGGTCGCGCACCGAGAACGTCACCGCCCCGGGCGTCGCGGGCTGCTTGTCGAGGGTCAGGCTGACCGACCGCCCGACCATGAGCGAGGCGAGTTCGGTGGTCGGCGCGTCGGGATCGGCGGTCCCGACCACCTTGCCGCGGCGGATCACGGTGATGACGTCGGAGACCGCCTTGACCTCGCGCAGCTTGTGCGAGATGAAGACGATCGACTTCCCGTCCGCCTTGAGCTGCGCCATGATGCCGAGCAGTTCATCGGTCTCCTTGGGCGTCAGCACGGCCGTGGGCTCATCGAGGATGAGCACCTCGGCGTCGCGTACCAGGGCCTTGATGATCTCGACCCGCTGCTGCACGCCCACCGGGAGGTCCTCGACCACGGCGTCGGGATCGACGTCGAACCCGTACTGGTCGGAGATCTGGCGGATCCGCGTGCGCGTCTCCTGGAGGTCCAGCATGCCGCCGGCCTTCGTGGCTTCGTTGCCGAGGGCCACGTTCTCGGCGACGGTGAACACCGGGACGAGCATGAAGTGCTGGTGCACCATGCCGATGCCCGAGGCCATCGCGTCGCCGGGGCCCTTGAAGGTCACCGGCTTGTCATTGACGAGGATCTCGCCCTCCGACGGGTCGTAGAGACCGTAGAGGACGTTCATCAGCGTGGACTTCCCTGCACCGTTCTCACCGAGCAGGCTGTGGACCTGGCCCGGCTCCACGACGAGATCGATGGAATCGTTGGCCACGAGCGATCCGAAGCGCTTCGTGATGCCGATCAGTTCGAGTTTCACAACCCAACCAGCCTGTTCTGTTCTGTTCTGGTGCTCTCCCGGAGGGACCTCCGGGGAATGCACGGAAAGGATACCGGCTGCGGCTTCGGGGCACGCAGCCGGGGCAAACGCAAACCGCCTTCCCCCCGGCGTGGTTCCGCGGGAGGAAGGCGGTTCGGTGGAACGTTCCTGCTACTGGGGGCTGGCGGCCGAATCGACCGAGATCTCGCCCGAGATGATCTGTTCCTTCAGCTCGTCGAGCGTGGTCTGCAGATCGGCGGGGACGTTGGCCTCCTGGTCGTGGAACGGCGCCAGCGCGACGCCGCCGTTCTCCAGGGTGCCGACGTACGGCGTGTTGTCGAAGTTGCCCTCGACGTCCGTGCTGATGACGTCCTCGACGGCGTCGCCCATGAGCTTCATGACGGAGGTGAGGATGAACTCCTCGGCCTTGCCCGCGGTCTCGTAGCCGTCCGAGTCGACCCAGATGGCCTTGACGTCCTTGCCACCCTCGTTGGCCTCGACGACGGCGTCGAGCGTGCCCGAACCGACCGGACCGGCGACCGGCATGATGATGTCGGCACCCTCGTTGATGAAGTTCTGGGTGTTGGTCTTGCCTGCGGCCTGATCCTCGAAGTTGCCGACGAAGGTGCCGTTCTGGCTCTCCTTGTCCCAGCCGAGGAGCTCGACGTCGCCGCCCGTCTCCTCGTTGAAGTAGGCGACACCCTCGGCGAAGCCGTCCATGAAGATGGTGACCGTCGGGATGTTGATGCCGCCGTAGGTGGCGACCTTCCCGGTCTCGGTCGTCGCCGCGGCCGCGTAGCCCGCGAGGAACGCGGCCTGGGCCGTGTCGTAGATGATGGGCTTCACGTTGGGCAGGTCGATCGAGTTGTCGTCGACGATCGCGAAGTTCGTCTCGGGGTTGGCCTCCGCGGACTCCTTGGTGGTGTCGGCGAGCAGGAAGCCGACCGTCACGATCAGGTTGCAGCCGCCCTGGACCATGCTGTCGACGTTCGGGCCGAAGTCGGTCTCCGCCTGTGACTCGGCCTGGTTGGTCTCGATCCCGAGGTCCGTCTCGGCCTGCTTCAGTCCCTCGTAGCTGGACTGGTTGAACGAGCGGTCGTCGAATCCACCGGAGTCGGAGACGATGCAGCCCAGGTAGTCGGTGGCCGCGGCGGCGCTGGCGCCGCCTGCTGCGGGTGCCTCCTCGGCGGGCGGCGCACCGCAGCCGGAGAGGACGAGGGCCGAGACGCCGAGGACGGCGGCGGACAGGCCGGTTCCGCGCGAAAGCTTGCGCAGTGAGTTCTTCAAAATGCCTCCAGGAAAGAAATGCGCCACGGGGACGAATACCAGTGAGTGTCCATCACGGGTCACGATTGATCCGAGGCTCTGTTTTCACTGAAGACCGTGGCGCCGCGACACCGTCGGTGCAGCACGTATGCGAACATCCTAAGGGCCAAGTGATGCGGAACACTATTCGACCGGTCCGCCGTGCCCGATCGTTCGGCATTCGTTATGCGCAGGGTGCTGAGCAGGCAGAGGGGAGGGGCCCGCAACCCCGGAGGGGCGCGTTGCCCGCTCAGCGTTGGCCGCCGAGCACCGCCTGGAGGGCCGCAGCTGTCATCACACGGATGCCGTAGCCGATGGCGCGCTCGTCGGGCGCGTAGTCCCCCCGGTGCAGGTCGAACGTCTCACCCTGCGGGGTGCGCGTCCCGAGGCGCATCATGGCTCCCGGAACCTCCTGCGTCATCCACGCGAAATCCTCCCCACCCATCGACTGCGGGGTCAGGACGACGGCGCCCGCACCGAGCTCCGCGCGCGCGGCAGCCTCCAGCAGACCCGTTTCCGCCTCCTGGTTGACCACGGGGGGAACGCCACGGATGTGCTCGAGCTTGACGTCGACACCGAAGGGAGCAGCGACCTCGCGGACGGCGCGGTCGAGCATCTCCCCCGCGGATTCCCAGGCCTCGCCGTCGAGACAGCGCAGGGTGCCGGACATGAAGCCGTGAGCGGGGATGGCGTTCGGAGCGGAGCCCGCGTGGATCTGCCCCCAGACGACGGAGACGGCGCTGCGCACGTCGATACGGCGGGACAGGACGGCCGGGACGTTCACCGCGATGGTGGCCAGGGCGAAGACCAGGTCCTCGGTGAGGTGGGGGCGTGAGGTGTGGCCGCCCCGCCCGCTCAGCTCCACCCGGATGGTGTCCGATGCCGAGGTGATGGCGCCGATGCGCGTTCCCACGAGTCCGACGTCGATCCTGGGGTCGCAGTGCAGCGCGAGGATGCGCGGCAGCCCGACCAGCACGCCCTGGGCGATCACGTCGAGGGCCCCACCGGGCATCATCTCCTCGGCGGGCTGGAAGATGATGCGGACGGTGCCGGGCAACGGTGTGGTGGCATGGAGATCAGCGAGCACGAGTGCGACGCCGAGCATCACCGTCGTGTGGATGTCGTGCCCGCAGGCGTGCGTGACGCCGGGCGAGGCCGAGCGGAAGTCCAGCCCGGTCTCCTCCATGATGGGCAGGGCGTCGATGTCGGCCCGGAGCCCGAGCCGGAGCGGCCCGCTGCCGATGTCCACGAACGCCCCGGTTCCCTCGAGCCGCTGCGGACGGAGCCCCGCCTGCTCGAGCCTCGCCACGATCAGGTCGGTGGTGCGCTGTTCCTTGTAGGAGAGCTCGGGGTGGCGGTGGATGTCACGGCGGATCGAGGTCAGTTCCGGGAGCAGCGGGGTGAGGGACGCCGCTACCCGGGAGGCAGGAGGGCTCTGGAGGCTGGACTTTTCCACTCCCTCACCCTACCGATCCCCGCCGCCCGGACCCGCATGACCGGCGTCGGCCGCGTCACGCACCGGTCCCCGATCGCGCGGCCCGGTTGCCGCCGACGGTCAGAGGACGTCGGTGTCGCCGCTGGCCCGGAGGCGCTCGACGGCCTTCTTGACCTCCTGCGCGTGCTCCTTGGTGGTCACGAGGAGCGCGTCGGGCGTGTCGACGATGACGACGTCGTCGATGCCGATGAGCGCGATGACGCGCTTGGTGTCCGAGACCACGATGCCGGAGGCGTTCTCGGAGAAGACGCGGGCGCCCTCGCCCATCACCGTCAGTTCGCTGTTCTCCTCGGCGGGGTTGAGGCGGCCGATCGCCGCGAAGTCCCCGACGTCGTCCCAGCTGAAGGCGCCGGGGATCATGGCGACGTCACCGGCTGCGGCGGCCGGCTCCGCCACTGCATAGTCGATGGCGATCTTGGGAAGGGTCGGCCAGACGCGGCGTGCCACCTCGACGCGCTGCGGGGTGTCCCACGCCTCGGCGATCTCCATGAGCCCCGCGTAGAGCTCGGGCTCGTTCGCGGAGAGATGCTTGAGCATGAGGTCGACCGGCGCCACGAACATGCCGGCGTTCCACGAGTAGTTGCCGCTCTCCATGTAGCCGTCCGCGACCTCCTGTGAGGGCTTCTCGACGAACTCGATGACGGCGTGCGCGCTGGGTGCACCCTCGATGGCGAGGGGCTCACCCGCCCGGATGTACCCGAACCCCGTGGAGGGGTGCGTGGGCTCGATCCCGATGGTGACGATGTACCCCTGCGCCGCCGTGTGGATGGCTTCGCGCACGGCGTCCTGGAACACCTCGACCGGGGAGATCACCTGGTCGGCGGCGAAGGAGCCCATGATGATGCGCGGGTCGCGCTGGTGCAGGATGGCGGCCGCGAGCCCGATCGCGGCGCCGGAGTCCTTCGGCTCCGATTCCAGGACCAGATCGAGGTCCTCGATCTCGGGGAGCTGCTCCAGCACCGCGCGGCGGTGCACGATCCCGGTCACCACCATGGTGCGCCCGCCGCAGAGCGGTCGGAGGCGGTCGTAGGTGGCGCGGATCAGCGTGCTGCCGGAACCGGTGAGGTCGTGCAGGAACTTCGGAGCTGCTGCACGGGACAGCGGCCAGAGGCGCGTGCCGGTGCCTCCCGCGGGAATCACGCCGTAGAAGCGCTCCAGCACGGCGTCAGGGGTGTGGGCTGCCGCCCTCTCGGTACTCATCCGTTCCACGGTAACCGACGCACGGTGGCCGCCCGGAACCGTCGCACCCGCACCTGGGCCGACGCGGGTGTCAGCGGAGGCGTGACAGAGGGGTTAACAGGGGTGTTAACAAGGTCACAGGTGAGGGGCCCCTAAATTGAACCGGAAGTGTCACCGGCCTAGATTATTCTTATCAGAAGAGTGCTGTCGCACCGGCGTAATCCCTGCGTATATCGCGCTAACGCCCATGCGATGCAGGGAGGTAATTTCAATGCCGAAGACACTGACTAAGTCGCTGACACCAGCGGGCACCCTTTACCGCGGCCGGGAAGGCCAATGGTCCTGGGTGGCACACCGCATCACCGGAGTGGTGATCTTCTTCTTCCTCCTGGTCCACGTGCTGGACACGTCGCTCGTGCGCGTCTCGCCGGAAGCCTATGACGCGGTGATCGCCTCCTACAAGAACCCCATCATGGGCCTGGGAGAGCTGGGCCTCGTGGCAGCGATCGTCTTCCACGCCTTCAACGGCATCCGCGTCATCCTGGTGGACTTCTGGAAGAAGGGCCCCAAGTACCACCGCCAGATGCTCTGGAGCGTCGTAGGCCTCTGGGCGGTCGTCATGATCGCCTTCTCGATCCGCCATCTCTCGCACGTCTTCGGAGGTTAGTACCCATGGCTACCCCAACCATTGAAAGCCCCCGTTCCGGCCGTGTGGCGCCGGGCTACTCACGCACCCAGGGCTCCCGCGGCAACTTCGAGATGATCGCATGGCTCTTCATGCGCATCTCCGGCGCCATCCTCGTGGTCCTGATCTTCGTCCACCTGTATGTGAACCTGGTGGCCGGTGACGGCATCAGTGGCATCGACTTCGGCTTCGTGGCCGGTAAGTGGGCCAGTCCCGTCTGGCAGATCTGGGACCTGACGATGCTGTGGCTCGCGATGCTGCACGGGACGAACGGCATCCGGGTGATCATCAACGACTACGCCGAGAAGAACAGCACCCGCATGTGGCTCAAGGGTGTCCTGTACACCTCGACCGTCGTGATCGTCGTGCTCGGCACCCTCGTGATCTTCACCTTCGATCCCTGCCCCGTCGTCAACGGCGTCGCCCACGTCGCGGACTACTGCCCCGCCCCGTAACACCTGCCGCAGCGCGGCACGACCGCATGGAGTGGCTCCGGGCCCACCGTGCACCCCCACCGGTTTCAACAGAAAGAGCGACCAGCATGCAGGTCCACAAGTACGACGTCGTCATCGTCGGCGCGGGTGGCGCGGGAATGCGCGCAGCCATCGAGTCGGGGCAGCGGGCCCGCACCGCCGTCCTGACGAAGCTCTACCCCACCCGTTCCCACACGGGCGCGGCGCAGGGCGGGATGTGCGCGGCCCTCGCCAACGTCGAAGAGGACAACTGGGAGTGGCACACCTTCGACACCGTCAAGGGCGGCGACTACCTCGTGGACCAGGACGCGGCCGAGGTCATGGCGAAGGAAGCCATCGAGGCCGTGCTGGACCTGGAGAAGATGGGCCTGCCGTTCAACCGGACGCCCGAGGGCCGGATCGATCAGCGGCGCTTCGGCGGACACACGCGTGACCACGGTAAGGCACCGGTCCGCCGCTCCTGCTACGCCGCCGACCGCACGGGTCACATGATCCTGCAGACCCTGTACCAGAACTGCGTGAAGCACAACGTCGAGTTCTACAACGAGTACTACGTGCTCGACCTGCTCATGGTCGACCAGGAAGTCACGGTCGACGGCGAGACGCGGATCGAGAAGCGCGCTGCCGGCGTGGTCTCGTACGACCTCGCCTCGGGCGAACTCCACATCTTCCAGGCCAAGTCGATCGTGTTCGCCTCGGGCGGTGTCGGCAAGGTCTACAAGACCACCTCGAACGCGCACACCCTCACCGGTGACGGCATGGGCATCGCGTTCCGTCGCGGCATCCCCCTCGAGGACATGGAGTTCTTCCAGTTCCATCCGACCGGCCTGGCCGGCCTCGGTATCCTCCTCTCCGAAGCGGCCCGTGGCGAGGGCGCGATCCTGCGCAACTCGGAGGGCGAGCGCTTCATGGAGCGTTACGCACCGACCATCAAGGACCTGGCACCGCGCGACATCGTGGCGCGCTCGATGGCCAACGAGGTCCGTGAGGGACGCGGAGCCGGGCCGAACAAGGACTACGTCCTGCTCGACCTCACGCACCTCGAGCCCGCGCACATCGACGCGAAGCTTCCCGACATCACGGAGTTCGCCCGCACGTATCTCGGTGTGGAGCCCTACACCGAGCCGGTCCCCGTGTTCCCCACGGCGCACTACGCGATGGGCGGCATCCCGACCAACATCAAGGCGGAGGTCCTCGCGGACAACGACACCGTGGTACCCGGCCTGTACGCCGCCGGTGAGGTGGCCTGCGTATCGGTCCACGGGTCCAACCGGCTCGGCACGAACTCGCTCCTCGACATCAACGTGTTCGGCAAGCGGGCAGGCATCGCCGCCGCCGAATACGCCCTGACGGCCGATTTCGTGGAGATCCCCGAGAACCCCACCGCGGAGACCGAGGAACTGCTCGACCGCGCGCGGAGCTCGGAGGGCGGCGAGCGGGTCGCACTGATCCGCAAGGAGCTCCAGGACATCATGGACGCCAACGTCCAGGTGTTCCGGACGGAGGAGACCCTCCTCGAGGCGCTGAGCGTCATCGACTCGCTCGAGGAGCGGTACACCCGGATCACGGTGCAGGACAAGGGCAAACGCTTCAACCTGGACCTGCTCGAGGCGGTGGAGCTCGGCTTCCTGCTCGACATGGCGAAGGTCATGACGGCGGCGGCCCTGCACCGGAAGGAGTCGCGCGGCGGACACTTCCGGGAGGACTTCCCCGAGCGTGACGACGAGAATTTCATGACCCATTCCATGGCCTACAAGGATCCCAGCGCTGTTCGGACGAGCGGCGTGCGCCTTGAGACCAAACCGGTAATCTTCACCCGATACCAGCCCATGGAGCGTAAGTACTGATGAGCACTGAAACGATGGAGAAGGAGCCGGCCTCCAAGGTCGAGCTCGCACCCGGTGTCGGTGGCGGCGGAGAGATCCCCACCTTCGACATCACCCTGAAGGTCCGCCGCTACAACCCCGAGGTGTCCGACGACGCCCACTGGGACGAGTGGCAGCTGACCATGTACGGCACGGACCGTGTGCTGGATGCACTGCACAAGGTGAAGTGGGAGCACGACGGCACCGTCTCGTTCCGCCGCTCCTGCGCGCACGGCGTCTGCGGATCGGATGCCATGCGCATCAACGGTCGCAACCGCCTGGCCTGCAAGACCCTGCTCAAGGATCTCGACACATCCAAGCCCATCCTCGTGGAACCGATCAAGGGCCTGCCGGTGGAGAAGGACCTGATCGTGGACATGGAGCCGTTCTTCCAGTCCTACCGGGAGATCATGCCGTTCCTGATCAGCAAGGGTCACGAGCCCACCAAGGAGCGCCTGCAGTCCTCCGAGGAGCGCGAACGGTACGACGACACCACCAAGTGCATCCTGTGTGCCGCATGCACGTCGTCCTGCCCCGTGTTCTGGACCGACGGCCAGTACTTCGGCCCTGCTGCGATCGTGAACGCGCACCGCTTCATCTTCGACTCGCGTGATGATGCGGGCGACATGCGCCTGGAGATCCTCAACGACAAGGAGGGCGTCTGGCGCTGCCGGACCACCTTCAACTGCTCCGAGGCCTGCCCGCGCGGCATCCAGGTGACCAAGGCCATCTCCGAGGTCAAGCAGGCCATCCTGACCCGCAAGGTCTGAGCTCCACCACCCCGGCTGGGTCCTGCAGCACGCAGACCCTGATACGACGAAGGGCGGCCCGTTCCACGACGAGCCGCCCTTCGTCATGTCGGGGTCGGGATCAGGTCTGGGTCCCCCGGCGGCTCCGCTGCCTCAGCGTTCCCGCCTTGGCCCGGTGCCGCCGCTGCTGAGCCACCTCCTCGTCGGCCGAGGCCACGGCACACCATGCCGTCGCGACGAGATACACCTGGCTGAGGAGGAAGAACCAGATGAACAGGGCGAGGATCACGGCGAACGAGAGCAGCAGTGGATTGCTGAAGCTGCCGAGGATCTGGGTCGAGAAGGTCCGCAGCAGCGTGCTTCCAAGACCCGCGATCATGGCGCCCTGCAGCAGGATGGACCGCGGCATGTCGATCTCCGAGGCCGAGCGGAGCAGCACCACGGCCACGAGGGTGTCCAGGATGATCATCAGCAGGAATCCGGCCCCCTGCGTCAGCACCTGACTCACGCCCTCGAGATCCAGGAAGGACAGCACGGCTCCCAGCGTGTTGTTCGCGACCACGCCGAGCGCCGTGGTGACCAGCATGATGACCCCGAGCACCAGGAGCGTCCCGAGATCCCGCATCCGGAGCAGGACCGGATGGACCGCGACCGGTCGGAGCGCGAAGATTCCCCGCATCGCCTGTCGCATCCCGCCGATCCAGCCGAGGGATGTCACCACCATGACGGCCGCGGACACCACGATCGCCCACCCCAGGCCGCTCGTCGCGGAGAAGAGCGCGGTCGCGGTGAGCAGGCCCTCCTGCTCCCCCGGGATCTTGATCAGGCCCGGGACGGACCGGTCGAGAGCATCGATCGCGATGTCCCGTAGCACGTCGTTCCCGGCGATCACGATGCCGAGTGTCGCGAAGCCCACGACCAGCAGGGCCGCGATCGCGAAGAACAGCCGGTACGCCAGGCCCGCCGCCATGAGCGGCCCGCGCCGCTGGACGTAGAGCTGGAGGACCCGCACGGGTCGCAGGAGATTGAGACGGGACAGCACCAGGTCGGTCCGGGCGAACAGCAGCTCGATCCCGCCGACCCCCGAGCGTGTCAGGCGCCCAGTGCGGACCTGGGCGTCGATGGCCTTGCGGCGCAGGTCCGGAAGACTCGCCGGGGACGGCCGGTCAATCTCGGGCGGCTTCGGAGCCGTCAGTGTCCTCGCCAAAGTGCAGCTCCTCCCTCAGCTTCCAGAGGCCCGATGGGACATGCTCGTACAGTCCCATCGAGCGTACGTCGAACGAGGCCTCGAAGGACCGCAGTTCGTCGATGGCAGCATCCATGCCGGCCTCGGACACATCATGGGCCACTGTGACGTGCGGGTGGAAGGGGAAGTCGAGGTCGCGGTCGAGCGGTCCTGTCTGGAGTCGGGAATGGAGCTCCACGCACTCGTCGAAGCCGTCGACGATCCGGAGGAACACCACGGGTGAGACGGGGCGGAAGGACCCCGTGCCGAACAACCGCACCGTGAAGGGTCGTTGCCCACCCGCGACGGTCCGCACATGGGCGATGGTGGCGTCCCAGTCGGACGCCGGCGTCGTCGTGATCAGTGTGATGTGCGGCGGGACCACGGCAGCCATCGGGTCGCCGAACGACGCCCGCCACGCCTCGAGCAGTCCCGCGAGCGGATCGGGGATCGGAATGGTGATGCCCACGCAGCTCCCTCCCGGTCCGCTCGGCGACGGGACTGCCGCCGTCGGACTGGAGTGGAGCGAGGAGGAGCACATGGTTCAGCGGGCTCCGGCCACCGGCAGGAAACCGACACGCTCGTAGACAGCAGCCAGCGTGGGAGCTGCCAGATCCCGTGCCTTGGCAGCGCCGAGGGCCAGCAGCCGGTCGAGTTCTGCCGGGTCGGACAGCAGTTCCTCGGCGCGGACCCGCACGGGACCGAGGGTGTCGGCCACCGCCGCTGCGAGATCGACCTTCAGGTGGCCGTACATCCGCCCCTCGTACGCGGCTTCGAGGTCCTCGACGGTCCTGCCGGTCAGGGAGGAGAAGATGGCGAGCAGGTTGGAGATGCCGGGCTTGGCCGCGCGGTCGAACCTGATCTCCGACCCGTCGTCGGTGACCGCCGATCTGATGCGTTTCGCCGAGACCTTGGGATCGTCCAGGAGGTTGACGAGCCCCGCCGCGGACGACGCCGACTTCGACATCTTGGCTGTCGGGTTCTGGAGGTCGTAGATCTTCGCGCTGTCCTTCTGGATGAAGGGCTTCGGCACGACGAAGGTCTCACCGAACCGCGAGTTGAAGCGCTGCGCCAGGTCGCGGCTGAGCTCCACGTGCTGGCGCTGGTCCTCCCCGACCGGAACGCCGTCCGGCTGGTAGAGGAGGATGTCCGCGGCCTGGAGGATGGGATAGGTGAACAGGCCCACGCTGGCGGAGTCCGATCCCTGCTTGGAGGACTTGTCCTTGAACTGCGTCATGCGCGATGCCTCGCCGAAACCGGTCAGGCAGTTCAGCACCCAGGCCAGTTGCGCGTGTTCGGGGACGTGGGACTGCACGAAGAGCGTGGCCCGCTCCGGATCGACTCCCCCGGCGATGTACTGGGCGGCCGTGGTCCGGGTGCGCTGGGCCAGTTCGGCGGGATCCTGCGGAACGGTGATCGCGTGCAGGTCCGGGATGAAGAAGACGGCGTCGTAGGTCTCCTGCAGGCGCACCCAGTGCACGAGCGCCCCGAGGTAGTTCCCGAGGTGGAGCGACCCCGCGGACGGCTGCATCCCCGAGAGGATGCGCTGCCGCCGCCCGGTCGTGGGAGCTGTCGCGGAGCCGGTCGCTGAAGTGGCCGGTGAACTGGTCGGGGTGGTCATGATGGTCCTAGATCTGGTAGTCGACGACGAGCGGGGCGTGGTCGGAGAACCGGGTGTCCCAGCTCGGGGCCCGGTCGACGTCCGCTCGTGCCGCGCTCTCCGCGAGTGCCTGCGTGGCCAGCTGGTAGTCGATGCGCCAGCCGGTGTCGTTGTCGAATGCCTTGCCCCGCCAGGACCACCAGGTGTACGGGCCGTCGACGTCGCCGGCGAGGTGCCGTGCGACGTCGACGAAGCCGCACTCCTCCGAGAAAAACCGGTCGAAGTAGGCCCGCTCCTCCGGCAGGAACCCGGCGTTCTTCAGGTTGCCCTTCCAGTTCCGGATGTCGCGCTGCGTGTGGCCGACATTGAGGTCCCCCATGACCACGGCGTGGTCGGAGGCCTCCCTGAGCTGGGGAAGCCGCGTGGCCATCGCGTCGAGGAAGCGATATTTGTCGTCCTGCTTCTGTGTGCCGACCTCACCCGAGTGGACGTAGGCGCTGACGACGGTCAGGGTGGCACCGTTGACGTCGAAATCGGCCTCGACCCAGCGGCCGGCGGTGTCGAAGTAGCTGTCGCCGATCGTGGTGCGCGTGGCCGTCGGCTCGATGCGGGACGCGATCGCGACGCCGGCCCGGCCCTTCGCCTCGGCCTCGGTGTGGAGGATGGACCACTCGTCCCCGAGGAGGTCCCGCACCACGGCGTCGGGCGCGCGCACCTCCTGGAGGCAGAGGATGTCGACGTCCCGGCCGTCCAGCCACTGCTGCATGCCGCGCTTGTAGGCGGCGCGGATTCCGTTGACATTGACGGAGGCGATGCGCAGGGGTTTCCGCGGGGGGTTCGATGCCGGACTCACTCGATCAACCTTACCCCGCAGGGCATGTCGCATCATCCTGGCGGGCCGCGACGATCAGTCGACGACGGTGCCCTCGACGGGCCCTTCGCCGGAGGTCTTCATCATGGATCGCGCGTTGTGCGAGGTGATCTCGATGGTCTCGAGGGCGCGCTCCACCATCCCCTCGTCCGTGCCGAGATACTCGCGCACCACGCCGACCTGCACCTGCACGATCTTGAAGCTGTGATCGAGCTTCAGGTCCCGCGCGCGGTCCACGGCGACCGGCGCCGTGCCCTGCGACCCTGCCGCACCGAAACCGCCGTGGGCCTGTAGCCGTTCTGCTGCCTTGCGTGCAGCACCCCTGAGACTCAGCACCACGTAGGTGAAGATGAGCAGCCACCCGAGCGAGATGATGACCACGAGCCATCCGATCACGTCGTTCTGGTTGGCGGCGAACACCACGGCGACGAGGAACACCACCAGCATCACCGCCATCCCGGCACTGCCCATGCGCATACTGACACCCCGGCCCGCAGGCCGCCCATCGCTCCCTAGAGACTGCATGGGTCCATTCTCCCGTATCGTGCCGGCACCCCCTGCTCCTTCCACCGCGGGCGAACTGTCAGGGAGTTCGAAGGTTTTTCCCATCCGGCCCCATCCGTGATGCCGGTCACCCCGAAGTACAGTCACGCGCGCCCCACGGTGCGCTTCATTCGCACACTGGAGGAGTACCCCATGAACAAGAAGATGCGTCTCATCGCAGTACCGGCCCTGGCCATCAGCGCCGTCGCCCTCGCCGGCTCGCCCGCCATGGCAGCCCACGACGGCTCCTACTCCTCGACCCTGGGCCAGCTCAACGGCACCACGGGTACCGGAACCATCACCCTCGACGTCGCCGGCGACCAGGCGACGGTCAACCTGCAGGTCTCCGGGCTCGCCCAGACCTTCATGGACGCGCCGTACCCCCACGTCCAGCACATCCACGGCGGCGCCGCCGGTGTCTGCCCGACTCCCGCCGACGACGCGAACGGCGACGGCATCATCAGCGTCTCCGAGGGCGCTCCCGGCTACGGCGGCATCCAGACCACCCTGACCACCTCCGGCGCCACCACGCCGGCCGAGGGCCTGAACCTCGCCCTCGGCGGACAGGGCGGAACCTACTCGATCAACCGCACCATCACGATCGACGAGGACACCCAGAAGTCACTCGCCGCCGGTACCGCCGTCGTCGTCGTCCACGGGCTCGACCCCGCAACCTCCACCGGTTCGGCCGAGGCCTTCAACTCGCCCAGCGACCTGAACCCCGACCTGCCTCTCGGCGCCACGTCGCCTGCACTGTGCGGCACGCTCGTGCAGACCCAGATGGGCGCCATGCCGTACGGCGGAGCTGACACCGGTGTTGCCACCGAGTCCTCCTCCAACACCGCGGGCATGATCGCCCTCGGTGGCGGTCTGGTCCTCGCAGCAGCAGCCGGCGGAACCTACGCAGTGCGCCGCCGCGCAGCCCACACCGCATAATCCTGATCCTGCACCATGATCAGTAGAGCAAACGGCCACCGCTTGGGCTTCACGGCCCCGGCGGTGGCCGCCCTTTTCCTCCTCGCGGGGTGCGGGTCACCGGACGCCACCTCCGCTGCGCCCTCCGTCGCCGCCTCGGCCTCCGTCACCGCCGCGCCTTCCGCCACGGCAGAAGGGCCGACGACGGCCGCCCCCTCCGCGACGGCTTCGCCGGTCCCCGCCGGGACACCGTCGTCGGCCCCTGCCGCGGCGCCGTCGCCCGCTGCTTCCCCCCAGCCCGACGTCCTCGCCGCCTCCGCGCCGGTCACGCTCGTGATCCCCTCGGTCGGGGTGCGATCCGACCTGCTGAGCCTCGGCCTCCGCGAGAACCAGAGCCTCGAGGTGCCGCCCGACGGTCCCGGTGCCCCGGCCGGCTGGTACAACCAGTCCCCCACGCCCGGCGACCGCGGCCCCGCGGTGCTGCTCGGCCACGTGAACGCCACCGACGGCGGGAAGGGCGTCTTCGCGGATCTACGGGCCCTGGCGGCGGGAGACCGCGTCGACGTGCTCCGCGCGGACGGGTCCACGGCCACGTTCGAGGTCCAGCGCGGCGAGCAGTACCAGAAGGACGACTTTCCCACGCTCACCGTGTACGGCAACACCCCGGGATCCGAGCTCCGCCTGATCACCTGCGACGGCTACAACCCCGACACCGGGGAGTTCGACGACAACTACGTGGTGTACGCGACCCTGGTCCTCTGACGTGCGGCGGTGCCGGTCCGGCCACGCGGACCGGTGATCGCGCCGCCGCGGCACGGGTCCGCCGTTCCTGCCGCCCGCTCTAGCTGAGGAACAGCGTCCGTAGGCGCGAGGTCGTGAGCAGCATCCCCACCGCGATCATCACGACGAAGTAGCCGAGGTGCACGATCGTCGCGGGAGAAAAGGACGCGACGCTGATCTGGCGCAGCAGTTCGACGCCGTGCCACAGCGGCAGGGCCTGGATGAACCACTGGACGCCCTGCGGGTAGACGCTCAGCGGGTAGAACGTCGCCGAGAAGAGGAACATCGGCAGCATCACGAAGTTGACCCATTCCATCTGCTGGAAGGTCTTCATGAAGCTGGTGATGCCCATGCCGAAGGACGCGAACCCGAAGGCGATCAGCACGGACGCCGGCACCATCAGCAGGGCGAGCGGTGTGGTGATGAGCCCCATGACGGCCATGACGGCTGTGAAGCCCGTGGCGTACAGGGCGCCGCGGAGGAGCGCCAGGAAGATCTCGCCGATCGCGACGTCCAGCGGACCGAGCGAGGTGTAGAGCATCCCCTGGTAGAGCTTGGCGAAGTTCATCTTGAAGAAGACGTTCCAGGTGCTGTCGTAGACCGCCCCGTTCATGGCGGACACGGCGAGGAGAGCCGGCGCGATGTAGGCGGCGTAGCTGATGGGCTGCCCGTCGGGCCCGTCGACGGAGCCCACGAGCGCGCCGAGCCCCACACCCATCGAGACCAGGTACAGGACGGGCTCGAAGAAACCCGACACCATGACCAGCCAGTTGCTGCTGCGCGTCGCGAGCAGTCCCCGCGCGATGACGGCCCGCGCGTTGCGCGAGTAGAGCGCGGCCAGCGGGCGCTTCGAACCCTTCAGCGCGTAGTCCTCGGCGGTCAGCTGCGCACTCACTTCCCCAGCCTCCGCGCGTAGACCGAGCGGGCCAGCCGCAGCCCGCCGGCCGCCAGGAGCACGAGGTACAGGACGTGCACGACGGCGAGCCAGAGGGGGACCTCGTGACCGTAGGTCAGGGCACGGCCGAGTTCGGTGCCGTGCCACAGCGGCGAGATCCACCCGATCCAGCGGAGGAACACCGGGAGCGTGTCGAGCGGGAAGAACGTCCCGGAGAACAGGAAGAGCGGCGTGACGATGAAGCGCATCACGAGCGCGAACTGTCCCTTGTCCTCCTCCACGCTCGCCGAGTACGCCATGAGCGGGAGCCCGAAGGCGAGTCCGCACAGCACGGCGACCGGGACGGCGACGACGCCGGTGGCGGAGGGCGACGCCCCGAACGCGGCGACGATCAGGAAGTAGATGATGGTGGTGACGGTCAGCCGCGTGCTGACCGCGATGATGTGCCCCTGCACGATCTGGTCGGTGTTCAGCGGCGAGGCATGCGGTCCGTAGTAGACCCGCCTCCACTTGAAGCCGTCCATCACGGGATAGGTGAACTCCGTGGCGGCCGTCATGATCGTCGCCGATGCGAGCAGCGCCGGCGCGATGAAGGCGAGGTAGCTGACACCTCCGAAGGCGCCCTCCGAGTTCCGGTCGACGAGGGTGGCCAGGCCGATGCCCATCGCGAAGAGGTACATGACCGGCGTGCCGACGCTCGAGGCGAGCAGGGTCCACTTGTAGCTGTTCATGGATCGCAGGACGTGCTCGGCGTAGTACCAGGAGCCGAACGTACGGGCCCGGCGCGCCGAGACCTCCGGCTTGTGCGCGGAGAGCCGGTACGGCGGTGCGGCTGCCTCCTCGGTGCTGGGCGTGGCGTCAGTCAACGAGGCTCCTCCCTGTCAGGCGGAGAAAGACGTCCTCGAGCGACGAGCGCCGTACGAGGGACGTGATGGGACGCAGACCGCGCGACGTCACCTGCTCCAGCGTCGCCTCGCCGTCGTGCGCGTAGATCAGGACCCGGTCGGGCAGGGGCTCGAGGCGGTCGCCGATGCCCTGCAGGTCTCCCGCGACGGTGGTGTTGCGTTCGGACCCGAAGCGGAGTTCCAGCACCTCCCGCGTGGAGTGTTCGCGGATGAGCTGCGCTGGCGATCCCTCGGCCATGATCCGGCCCTTGTCGACGACCACCAGGCGGTCGCACAGCTGCTCGGCCTCGTCCATGTAGTGCGTGGTGAGGATCAGCGTCACACCGGACTCCTTGAGCCGGAAGAGCCTGTCCCACAGGATGTGTCGCGCCTGGGGGTCGAGCCCCGTGGTGGGCTCGTCCAGGAGGAGGATCCGGGGCTCGTTGATGAGCGACCGCGCGATGGTCAGCCGGCGCTTCATCCCGCCGGAGAGCGCGTCCACCCTGGCGGACGCCTTGTCGGTGAGCTGCGCGAACTCGAGCAGCTCGTCCGCCTTGGCCTTCAGGTAGCTCATCGGCAGACCGAAGTAGCGACCGTAGACGATGAGGTTGTCGCGGACCTTCAGCTCCTCGTCGAGGTTGTCCTGCTGAGGGACCACGCCGAGATGTGCCCGGACCTCCGGCCCGTGCTCCTCGGGGTCGAGCCCCATGATGGTGAGCTGCCCGGAGGTGCGCTGGGACACGCCGCCGATCATGCGCATGGTGGTGGACTTCCCGGCGCCGTTCGGTCCCAGCAGGCCGAAGGACTCACCCGCCGGGACGTCGAAGGAGATGCCGTCGACGGCCTTGAAATCGCCGTAGTGCTTGCTGAGCCGGCTGGCGGAGATGACCGGCGGACCGGCGGGAAGTGTGGGCACCCGCCCAGCCTAGGCGAGAACACCCATTGGCAGAAGCCAATGGGTGTTCTCGGGACGGTCTAGGCGGAGGCCGCGCGCTCGGCGGCCTCGACCACGTTGGCCAGCAGCATGGCGCGCGTCATCGGTCCCACTCCCCCGGGGTTGGGCGAGAGCCACCCGGCCACGGCCGCGGCGGCCGGATCGACGTCGCCCGTGAGCGTCGCCCTGCCCGTCTCCGGGTCCTCGACACGACTCACGCCGACGTCGAGGACGATCGCGCCGGGCTTGAGCTCGGCGGCACCGATCATGTGCGGGATGCCCGCGGCAGCGACGACGACGTCGGCCCGACCGAGGTGGTCCGCGAGGTCCACCGTGCCGGTGTGCGCCAGCGTCACCGTCGCGTTGATCTGCTTGCGCGTCAGGAGGAGTCCGAGCGGGCGGCCGACCGTGACGCCACGCCCGACGACGAGAACGTCGAGGCCCTTCAGCGCGACGTCGTGCCGGAGCAGCAGCTCGACGATGCCGTGGGGCGTGCACGGCAGCGGCGAATCCATCGGCCCGTTGACGTTGAGGACCAGCTTGCCGAGGTTCGTCGGGTGGAGGCCGTCGGCATCCTTGGCCGGGTCGATGCGCTCGAGGATCGCGTTCGTGTCGATGTGCGCGGGGAGCGGAAGCTGCACGATGTACCCGGTGGTGTCGGGATCGGCGTTCAGCTCGTCGACGACGGCCTCGAGCTCGGCCTGCGTGACGGTCTCCGGGAGATCCCGCCGCACGGAGGTGATACCGACCTGCGCGCAGTCGCGATGCTTGCCGGCCACGTAGGAGTGGCTTCCGGGATCGTCACCGACCAGGACGGTGCCCAGCCCCGGGGTCACCCCGCGCGCACGCAGGGCGCTCACGCGTTCGGTCAGTTCCTCCTTGATGCGGGCTGCTGTCGCCTTGCCGTCAAGGATGCGGGCGTTGGTCATGGGAGTCCTTGTCTGCTCGCTCGTCGAGCTGGTCGAGCAGGAATGCCTTGCCGCGGTCGCAGCAGCCGGTGAAGCAGCATTCCTCGGTCGGTATGTCGAAGGTCCGATCCGCTGCCGCCCTCGAGGTGAGGGCGCCGGGCGGCAGGGGGCCTACCATTCCTCCTGGCCCGGGTACAGCGGGAAGTCCGCCGCAAGCGCCGAGACGCGCGCCCGGAGGGCCTGGACGTCGGGCGACGGCTTCAGGGCGGCGGCGATGATCTCGCCGACCTCCGTGAACTCCGCGGCACCGAAGCCGCGCGTCGCGAGTGCCGGCGTCCCGATGCGCAGACCCGATGTGACCATCGGCGGGCGGGGGTCGAACGGCACGGCGTTCCGGTTGACCGTGATGCCCACGGAGTGCAGCACGTCCTCCGCCTGCTGGCCGTCGAGCGAGGAGTTGCGGAGATCCACGAGGACGAGGTGCACATCCGTGCCGCCGGTGAGGACCGAGACCCCGTGCTCGGCGACATCGGCGCCGGTGAGGCGCTCCGCGATGATGCGGGCGCCCTCGAGGACGCGCTCCTGGCGCTCCCTGAACTCCGCGGAACCGGCGATCTTGAAGGCCGTCGCCTTGCCGGCGATCACGTGCATGAGCGGGCCACCCTGCTGGCCCGGGAACACGCTCGAGTTGAGCTTCTTGGCCCACTCCTGCTTGGCCAGGATGACGCCGGAGCGGGGTCCGGCGAGCGTCTTGTGGACGGTCGAGGTGACGACGTCGGAGTGCGGGACGGGGCTGGGATGCACGCCCGCGGCGACGAGGCCCGCGAAGTGCGCCATGTCCGTCCAGAGCAGCGCGCCGACCTCGTCGGCGATCGAACGGAAGGCCGCGAAGTCGAGCTGGCGGGGGTAGGCGGACCAGCCCGCGATCAGTACCTGGGGCTTCTCGGCGACGGCCTGCGCACGCACGCGGTCCATGTCCAGGCGGTGGGTGTCCTCCTCGACGCCGTAGGCCGCGACCTCGTAGAGCTTGCCGGAGAAGTTGAGCTTCATGCCGTGGGTGAGATGGCCGCCGTGTGCGAGGGACAGGCCCATGATCTTCTCGCCGGGCTTGATCATCGCCGAGAGCGCGGCGGCGTTCGCCTGGGCGCCGGAGTGGGGCTGGACGTTCGCGAACTCCGCGCCGAACAGCGCCTTGACGCGCTCGATCGCGAGATTCTCGGCCACGTCGACGTGCTCGCAGCCGCCGTAGTAGCGACGCCCCGGGTATCCCTCGGCGTACTTGTTGGTCAGCACGCTGCCCTGGGCCTCGAGGACGGCGCGCGGTGCGAAGTTCTCCGACGCGATCATCTCGAGGGTGTCGCGCTGGCGCGCGAGTTCGTCCCGGAGGACGGCGGCGATCTCCGGGTCCACCTCGGACAGCGGCGCGTTGGTGACGGAGTCTGCCGCGTTGTGGGATGGAGCCGTGGGGGAAGTGGTCATCGGTGGATCCTTCTCTGGGTCTCGCACGAGGTCAACGTGAGTCGCGGGCGGTCGCCGGATCGTTCGTCCTGCCCCGGCCGCTCATGGAACGTGACCCGCGGCCCAGGCGTGCGATCCGTGGTCTGCACTGGGAGTTCCGGACCTTCCCGGAGGGCGGTCAGGGCTCCGCGCCGCTTCCTGGTGGTTGCCCACCCTACGCCAGTCGCGACGCTCCCATGCTAGCGGCTCGGCGAGCGCACCCGCCACGCGGTGACGCGAGCGCACGCCGCCACGCGGTGACGCCCTGCACGCCGTCGCGCAGTGACGCCCGCACGCCGGCGAGCTCGTTGTGCCCGTGGCCTCCCGCTCGCCGGAGAGCATCACCGGAATAGCAACCGCCCGTCGGCCGTTCCGCAGGAGGGACGGGCGACCGGCTCCCGACCCCGCTCGAGGAAGGTGTGCCCGATGGGCGTGGCAGCACAGGATCAGCAGGACGGCGGGCCCGCGCGGCGGGTGCGCGTCGTGGTGATCGGCGCCGGTCAGGCAGGGCTCAGTACCGCCTATCACCTGCTCCGTCGGGGACTGGAGGCGCACCGGGACGTCGTCGTCCTCGATGCCAATCCCGCGCCGGGTGGCGCCTGGCTCCACCGCTGGCCCGCCCTCACGTTCGACGCCGCGCACGCCCTGCACGATCTTCCGGGCCTGCGGCTCGGCACGCCGGATCCGACCGAACCGGCCGCCGACGTCGTCTCCCGTTACTACGGCGAGTACGAGCACCGATTCGGGCTTCCCGTGCACCGCCCGGTCGGGGTGACGAGGGTGGAGTCCGAGGGCGGGCGCGAGGCCGCCCTCGCGGGTGCGAGTGGGCCGCTGCGCGTCACCACGACCGCCGGCACCTGGATCGCGGACGTCGTCGTGAGTGCGACCGGCACGTGGGACCGGCCGTACTGGCCCTACTACCGTGGCCGCGACGTCTTCGCAGGCCGCCAGCTCCACACGCACGACTACCGGTCGGCCGCCGAATTCCGCGGCCGGCGGGTTCTCGTGGTGGGCGGTGGCACCTCGGCGGTCCAGTTCATGCTCCAGCTGCACGACGCCGGGGCGCTCCCGCTCTGGTCCACGCGCCGGCCGCCGTCGTTCACGCGCCGTGCCTTCGACCCGGAGTGGGGACGCGAGGTCGAGGCCGGGGTGACGGCGAGGACCAGCGCAGGTCTCCCCCCGGGAAGCGTCGTATCGGCCACCGGGCTGCCGCTCACACCGCAGTACCAGGCCGGGATCGACGCCGGGATCCTGGTCTCGCGCGGCCCCCTGGCGGAGCTGCACGAGCACTCGGCCGTCTTCGCGGACGGCTCGGAGGAGCCGATCGACGCCGTTCTCTGGGCGACCGGATTCCGCGCCGCACTCGACCACCTGGCGCCGCTGCGCCTGCGCGAGCCGGGCGGCGGCGTCCTCATGGACGGCGTCCGTGTGGTGAGGGAGCCCCGCCTCCTGCTCGTCGGCTACGGCGCCTCGGCCTCGACCCTCGGCGCCTCGCGGGCCGGGCGGGCGGCGGCGGTCGCGGCCGTCGCGGCACTCCGAGCGGGCGCGTCACACACGGAACCGGCCGGTAATCTGGCGTAGGTGACCTCAGCCGCTGCTTCCTCCCCGTCCCCGTCCTACTCCCTGACGCTCTCCTGCCCGGACCGGCCGGGGATCGTGCACGGAGTCTCCGGCGCCCTCGTCGGTGCGGGAGCGAACATCACGGAGTCGCAGCAGTACGGGAGCCCCGACACGGGCACCTTCTTCATGCGGGTCGCGCTGACCACGGACGCGTCGGCGGAGGAGCTTCGCGCGGCGCTGGGTCCGGTCGGGGCGGAGTTCGGCATGGAGTGGTCGCTCACCGGGGCCACCAGGCGCACCCGGACGCTCATCATGGTGTCGAAGGCGGCGCACTGCCTGAACGACCTGCTCTTCCAGCACCGCTCGGGCACCCTCGCCATCGACATCCCCGTCATCGTGTCGAACCACCGCGACCTCGAGGACCTCGCCGCGTTCTACGGCATCGAGTTCCACCACATCCCGGTCACCCCCGAGACCAAGGACGACGCCGAGGACGCCCTGCGGGCGCTGATGCAGCAGCACGACATCGAGCTCGTGGTCCTGGCGCGCTACATGCAGATCCTCAGCGACCGGCTCTGCGAGGACCTCCTGGGACGGGCCATCAACATCCACCACTCGTTCCTGCCGTCCTTCAAGGGCGCCCGCCCCTACCACCAGGCCCATGCCCGCGGTGTGAAACTGATCGGCGCAACGGCCCACTACGTCACGGGGGCCCTCGACGAGGGGCCGATCATCGAGCAGGAGGTCATCCGCGTGGACCACGCGCGGACGGCCGAGCAGCTGACGGCGATCGGGCGGGAACTCGAGGGGCGGGCCCTCGTGCAGGCCGTGCAGTGGCACGCCGAACGGCGCGTCCTCCTCGACGGCCGGCGGACCATCGTCTTCAACTGATCCCCTGGGGCTCACCCGCGCACCAGGGGTCTCGCCTAGGCTGGCGCCATGGCCATCCACACCTTCCGCGGCAGGACCCCGCGTATCGCCGGTTCTGCCTTCATCGCACCCACTGCCTCCCTCATCGGCGAGGTGACGATCGGCGAGCACGCCGGCGTCTTCTTCGGCGCCACCCTCCGCGCCGACACCTCCACCATCACGGTCGGTGAGGGCACCAATCTGCAGGACAACGTGGTGGTGCACGCCGATCCGGGCTTCCCCGCGCGCATCGGCGCGCGCGTGACCGTCGGGCACGGCGCCGTGGTGCACGGCTGCACGGTCGAGGACGATTGCCTCATCGGTATGAGCGCGACAGTCATGAACGGCGCCGTGATCGGCGCGGGCTCCCTCGTGGCCGCGGGCGCCGTCGTGCTCGAAGGGACCGCGGTACCGCCCCGCTCCCTGGTCGCCGGGGTGCCCGCCAAGGTCCGGAAGACCCTGGGCGACGACGAGGTCGCGGCCATCCTCGAGAACGCCGAGCGCTATCGGAGCCTTTCCGAGGAATACCTCGAGCGTTAACTTCTTGACTACAAGCGGCGGCTGCGGCACTCTTGTCACCATGCCCGCAGAATCCCCCTCGATGGCGAGGCCCAATCCGAGTGCCTCGCTTCCGAAGCCGGGCTCCCAGTCCGCGCTCCGCGAGCGGAACCAGCAGCGGGTCATCGCGGCCCTCATGAGCGGCGGGCCCCAGACGCAGGCCGAGCTCTCGCGTCAGACAGGCCTGTCCACCGCGACGGTCTCCAACATCGTGAAGGTCATGGCCTCGACGGGGATCGTCAGCACCGCACCCACCACCAGCTCCGGCCGGCGTGCGCTCTCCGTAATCCTCAACGAGACGGGACAGGTTGCCGCCGGCATCGACATCGGTCGGCGGCATCTCCGCGTGGTCCTCGCGACCCCCACCTACCGCGTCCTCCAGGAGGCCGCGGTGGCCCTGCCCCTCGGCCACAGCGCCATGGACGGCCTGACGGCGGCGTCGGAACTGCTCGACACCCTGCTCGAGAGCGGGGGCATCCCGCGCAGCGCCCTGCTCGGAGCGGGCATCGGCATCCCCGGACCCATCGACCGGCGCACAGGAACCGTGGTCCAGGGCGCGATCCTCCCCGAGTGGGTCGGGATCAACATCCACGAGACTTTCAGCGAACAGCTGCAGGTGCCCGTGCTCATCGACAACGACGCGAATCTGGGCGCGCTGGCGCAGGTGACCTGGGGACCCCACGGCGCGGTGGACAACCTGATGTTCATGAAGGTCGCCTCCGGGATCGGCTCGGGCCTGGTGCTGAACGGGACCCTGTACTACGGCAACGTGGGCGTGACCGGGGAACTGGGCCACACCACCATCAACGAGCAGGGCGCGATCTGCCGGTGCGGCAATCGGGGCTGCCTCGAGACGGTGGCCTCGACGTCCACGATGATCGACCTCCTGGGCCATCGGGGACGGGATGCCGGAGAGCCGGTGGACACCCGGCAGATCATCGACTGGGCCCTGACCGGTGACACGGCCACGCTGCGCGTGATCGACGACGCCGGAACGGCCATCGGGCGCGCGCTGGCGCACATGGCCAATCTCATCAACCCGGAGACCATCGTGATCGGGGGCCGCTGACGAGCCTCGGCGAGATCCTTCTGGAGCCCGTCCGCCGCGGCCTGGCGCGCCACGCGGTGCCGATCATCGGGGAGACCACGAGTGTCTGCATGTCCTCCCTCGGCGACCGCGCCGAGGCGCTCGGCGCCGCCGCCGTCGTTCTGGCGCAGCCCGGGTTGTCGCCCGCGCTTGCCGTCACCGCCTAAATATTTCCTCTGTTTTCCCGGTGTTTTGTGTTCAACTGTTGACGACAAGGCACATCACCGTGTTCAGACAAGGCACATCACCGTGTTCAATTCTTTCGGGCCGAAGTTGAGCCTGCATCACGACAACGCCGTCACGCGGGAGGCCCCATGAACAACCACACCATCCTCGAGATGCGCTCGATCACCAAGGAGTTCCCGGGGGTCAAAGCCCTCGCCGATGTCTCCATCGAGGTCCAGGCCGGCGAGATCCACGCCATCTGCGGCGAGAACGGTGCGGGCAAATCGACCCTCATGAAGGTGCTCTCCGGTCTCTACCCCTACGGTGACTACTCCGGCCAGATCTTCTTCCAGGGGAAGGAGGTCCAGTTCAAGGACATCCGCTCCAGCGAGGCCGCGGGCATCGTGATCATCCACCAGGAACTCGCCCTGATTCCCGAGCTGTCCATCGCCGAGAACATCTTCCTCGGCAATGAACCCACGCGGTTCGGCGTCATCGACTGGGACTACGTCAACCGCACGACGCTCGAGCTCATGGCCCGGGTGGGTCTCAGCGAGGACCCGGTAACCAAGGTCAAGGACATCGGTGTCGGCAAGCAGCAGCTCGTCGAGATCGCGAAGGCCCTCAACAAGTCGGTCAAGCTGCTCATCCTCGACGAGCCCACGGCCGCGCTCAACGAGTCCGATTCGCAGCACCTGCTGGACCTCATGGCGGGCCTGCGCTCCAAGGGGATCTCGTGCATCATGATCTCCCACAAGCTCAACGAGATCGAGCAGATCGCGGATTCGATCACCATCATCCGGGACGGCAGGTCGATCGAGACGCTCCACGTCGCGAACGACGGCGTCGACGAGGACCGCATCATCCGCGGCATGGTGGGGCGGTCCCTCGAATCCCGCTTCCCCGACCACACGCCGACCATCGGTGAGACCTTCTTCGAGGTGCGGAACTGGACCGTCGGCCACCCCAACATCCCCGACCGCCTCGTGTGCAAGAACTCGAACTTCCACGTCCGCCGCGGCGAGATCGTCGGGTTCGCCGGCCTCATGGGCGCCGGACGCACCGAACTCGCCCGATCGGTCTTCGGACGCTCGTACGGCACGTTCAAGTCCGGCCAGATCCTCATCGACGGCCGCGAGGTGACGCTGCGCACCGTGCCGCAGGCCATCAACGCCGGCCTCGCCTACGTGACCGAGGACCGCAAGTCGCTCGGCCTGAACCTGCTCGACGACATCAAGAGCACCACGGTGTCAGCGAACCTCAGGAAGATCACGCACGGTCTCGTCGTCGACGACGACGAGGAGTACCGCGTGGCGGAGGAGTACCGCACGTCATTGAGGACCAAGACGCCGAGCGTCAACGAGGGGGTCTCCAAGCTCTCCGGAGGCAACCAGCAGAAGGTGGTGCTCGCCAAGTGGATGTTCACCGACCCGGAACTGCTCATCCTCGACGAACCGACCCGCGGTATCGACGTCGGGGCCAAGTACGAGATCTACGGGATCATCCAGAAGCTCGCGGACCAGGGCAAGGGAGTCATCGTGATCTCCTCGGAACTGCCCGAACTCCTCGGCCTCTCCGACCGCATCTACACCATCTTCGAGGGCTCCATCACGGGCGAAGTGGCCCGCGAGGACGCCAGTCAGGAAGCCCTGATGAAACTCATGACCGCCAGCAGAAAATCTGCCTGACCGAATCACTAGGAAAGACATCATGAATTCCCTCAAGCAAATGTTCGGCGGCAACACCCGACAGTTCGGGATGATCTTCGCGCTGATCGCCCTGATTCTCTTCTTCCAGTGGCAGACCGGCGGCAACACCCTCACGCCGACGAACGTCATCAACCTGTTCAACGGCAACGCGTACATCCTGATCCTCGCCATCGGCATGGTGCTCGTCATCATCGCCGGGCACATCGATCTCTCGGTCGGGTCGGTCGCCGCCTTCTCGGGGGTCGTCGTCGCCATCGTGATCCGCGACTGGGGTATCCCCTGGTACCTCGGCATCGTCGTCGGCCTCCTGCTCGGAGCCCTGATCGGCGCCTGGCAGGGGTTCTGGGTGGCCTACGTCGGCATACCGGCCTTCATCGTGACGCTCGCCGGCATGCTCCTGTTCCGCGGTGCGAACCAGTACGTCGGCGAGTCGAACACCATCCCCGTCCCGCAGGCCTTCCAGTACATCGGCGCCGGCTACCTCCCCGAGGTGGGCCCCGTGACCGGCTACAACAACCTCACGGTCCTCCTCGGGCTGCTCGCGGTGGCCTTCTTCGTCTACCAGGAGTTCAGGAGCCGCCGGAAGGCCGCGCAGCTCGGCTCCCAGCTGCCGCCGCTGTGGGTCTCCGTGGCCAAGCTCGTCCTCCTCTCGGCCGCGATCCTCTACGTGACGTCGCTGTTCGCCACGGGCCGCCCGGGTACCTCGTTCCCGATCCCGGGGCTGATCCTCGCGGTGCTCGTCATCATCTTCGCGTTCGTCTCGAACAAGACCGTCCTCGGCCGCCACGTCTACGCCGTCGGCGGCAACCGCCACGCGGCCGAACTCTCCGGTGTGCAGAGCAAGCGGGTCAACTTCATGGTCATGATGAACATGTCCATCCTCGCCTCGCTCGCCGGCATGATCTTCGTCGGCCGCTCCACGGCATCGGGCCCGTTCGACGGCGTCGGCTGGGAACTCGACGCGATCGCCGCCGTCTTCATCGGCGGCGCAGCGGTGACCGGCGGTGTCGGCACCGTCATCGGCTCCGTGATCGGCGGCCTGGTGATGGCCGTCCTCAACAACGGCCTCCAGCTCATGGGCATCGGCGCGGACATGACCCAGATCATCAAGGGCCTCGTGCTACTGATCGCCGTCGCGTTCGACGTCTACAACAAGAGCCAGGGAAAGCCCTCCATCACCGGCCTCCTGACCCGCAACTTCGGCAGCCGCTCGAAGCCCGACCCGACCCCGTACGGATCGAGCCAGACAGAGCAGCCTGTCGGTACCAAGGAAAAGATCTCCCATGATGTCTGATCCGTCCTCCGTCCCATCAGAAACACCCGACGAAAGAGAATGCAATGCGTAATTTCGCAAAGTCCCTTGCAGCCCTGACTGCAATCTCAGCACTGGCGCTGACGTCCTGCGGCCGCGAAGACGCCGGCACCGACACCGGCACCGATACCGGCACCGCGGCCGCAAGCACCTGCGAAGGCTTCGAGGACGGTGCAGCCATCGGTGTCGCCCTTCCCCAGAAGACCTCGGAGAACTGGGTCCTGGCCGAGCAGCTGTTCAACGAAGGACTCTCCGACGCCGGCTACGAGCCCTCCGTCCAGTTCGCGAACGGCGGCGTGTCGGAGCAGCAGGCACAGATCAACGCCATGATCACCAACGGCGTCGAGGTCCTCGTCGTCGGCGCCATCGACGGCGCCCAGCTGGGCAACCAGCTGCAGCAGGCCAAGGACGCCGGCATCACCGTCCTCGCCTACGACCGCCTCCTGACCAACACGGAGAACGTCGACTACTACGTGGCCTACGACAACTTCAAGGTCGGCGAGCTCCAGGGCCAGGCCCTCCTCGACGGTCTCGCCGAGCGCAAGGGCGAGGCACCGTACAACATCGAGCTGTTCGCCGGCTCGCCCGACGATGCCAACGCTCAGGTTTTCTTCGACGGAGCCATGAGCGTGCTGCAGCCCAAGATTGACGACGGCACGCTGAACGTCGTCTCGGGCCAGACGGCCTTCGACCAGGCCGTTACCCAGGGCTGGAAGGCCGAGAACGCGCAGAAGCGTGCGGATACGCTCCTGAGTGGCAACTACGCCTCGGAGGACCTCGATGGCGTGCTGTCCCCCAACGACACCCTGGCCCGCGCCGTCCTCACCTCGGTGAAGGCCGCAGGCAAGGACATCCCCGTCGTCACGGGCCAGGACTCCGAGGTCGAGTCGGTCAAGTCGATCGTGGCCGGCGAGCAGTACTCCACCATCAACAAGGACACCCGCGACCTGGTGGAGCACACCATCACCATGGTCGAGGGTCTGGGCGCCTGTGAGGAGATCGAGGTCAACGACACCGACTCCTACGACAACGGCGTGAAGACCGTTCCCGCCTACCTGCTCGAGCCCCAGATCGTGACCGAGGAGAACGCCGCCGACGCCTACGCCGACGATCCCACGCTGTCCGAGATCACGAAGTAGCCGCACCCGCACACCGCTCCACCCAGCACTGACGACGTGCCCCGACCTCGGTCGGGGCACGTCGTGTGTGACGGGTCCGGTACGCCTCGCCGCGGGCGGCACGGGACCACTCCGGAGCGCCGGCCCCACGACGACGGAGCAGGGACATGCTCGTGTGGTCGGTGGACGCGGCCCCGGGCAGCGGCAAGGATGGGTGGATGAACCCACAGACACGCATAGCCGTTCCCCCCTGCGCCGAGCCGGGGGCCCCCAGCCCGATCGCCGCCACGGGCCGCGCCCTGAAGTGGGGCGTGATCGCCACCGGCGGGATAGCCTCCAAGGTCACGGCGGACATCGCCCTGCTCGAGGACGCCGTCCTCCACGCCGTGAGCTCCCGGAGCACCGAGAGCGCCGCGGCCTTCGCCGAGCGCTTCGGCTTCGCGACGAGCTACGGGAACGACGGCGGCGTGGACGGCTACCAGCGGCTGGTCGACGATCCCGAGGTGGACGTCGTCTACATCACCACGCCGCACGGCCAGCACTACGACGTGGCGAAGGCGGCCCTGATCGGCGGCAAGCACGTGCTCTGCGAGAAGCCGTTCACCATCAATGCGGCCGAGGCGGAGGAGCTGGCCGCGCTGGCTGCCGACCGGGGCCTGTTCCTGATGGAAGCGGTCTGGACGCGGTTCCTGCCGAGCGTCAATCGTGCGTGGGAGATCATCCACTCCGGCGACCTGGGGGACGTCCGCTGGATCCAGGCCGATCTCGGCTTCTCCGCTCCGGACGATCCGACGAGCCGCCTGTGGGATCCGGCCGCCGGCGGCGGCGCCCTGCTGGATCTCACCGTCTATCCCCTCACGTGGGCGCTCGGCTCACTCGGCTTCCCGGATTCCGTCTCGGCCGTCGGCACCCTGAACGACGACGGCGTCGACCTCCAGACCGCCGTCACGCTGACGTACGAGCACGGCGCCTATGCGCAGCTGTCGTCCTCGTTCATCGCCTCCTGCCCGGGGCAGGCCACCGTCAGCGGGTCGAAGGGCTGGCTGAAGACCGGCGGCGGTCCCCTCCACAATCCGAAGGAGCTGACCGTCAGCACGGGCCAGGGCGACCCGCGTGTGGAGCACTTCGAGCAGGTCGGAGCCGGCTACACGTACGAGCTGCGCGAGGTGACGCGCTGCATCCAGGCGGGACTCACGGAGAGCCCGACCATGCCGGTCGCGGACACGGTGAGGACCATGCGCCTGCTCGACGGCGTCCGCGCCCAGATCGGGCTGCGGTACGCCAACGACGCCTGAGCCGACCCGGCGCGGGTCGCCGCGACGCAGAAAGCCGACGGACCGCTTCCGCGGGCCGTCGGCTTTCTGCTGCGGTACGGCTAGACGGCGAGGATGTCCAGCACCTCGGACAGCGTGGCCGAGGGACGCATCACCCGGCTGACCTTAATGACGTCCGGGTGGAAGTAGCCCCCGATGTCCGCGGGCTGACCCTGGACGGCGAGCAGTTCGGACACGATGGCGTCCTCGTTGCCCGTGAGTGCCTCGGCGACGCGCGCGAAGCTCTCGGCCAGTTCCGCGTCCTGCTCCTGCCTCGCCAGCTCCTCGGCCCAGTAGCGCGCGAGGAAGTAGTGGCTCCCCCTGTTGTCGATCTCGCCCACGCGGCGGCTCGGCGACTTGTTCTCGAGCAGGAACGTCCCCGTCGCCCGGTCCAGCGTGTCGGCGAGGATCTGCGCGCGCTTGTTCCCCGTCGTCGTGGCCAGGTGTTCGAAGCTGACGGCGAGGGCGAGGAACTCGCCCAGGCTGTCCCAGCGGAGGTGGTTCTCCCGAACGAGCTGCTGCACGTGCTTGGGGGCCGACCCGCCGGCGCCGGTCTCGAAGAGGCCTCCGCCGTTCATCAGCGGCACCACGGACAGCATCTTGGCGCTCGTTCCCAGCTCGAGGATCGGGAACAGGTCCGTGAGGTAGTCACGGAGCACGTTGCCCGTCACCGAGATGGTGTCGGCGCCCTCGCGGATGCGCTTGAGGGTGAACGCCGTGGCGTCGACCGGCGTCATGATCTCGAGCGTGACGTCGTCGGTGCCGTGCTCCGCCAGGTACTCCTTGACCTTCGCGATGAGGTTGGCGTCGTGCGCGCGGCCTTCGTCGAGCCAGAACACGGCGGGCGTCGCCGAGGCCCGTGCGCGGGTCATCGCGAGCTTCACCCAGTCGAGGATGGCGGCGTCCTTGGTCTGGCACGCGCGCCAGATGTCCCCGGGGGCGACGTCGTGCTCGATCAGCACAGCGCCGTCGGCATCGACGACCTGCACCTTGCCGTCCGCGGGGATCTCGAAGGTCTTGTCGTGGCTGCCGTACTCCTCGGCGGCCTGGGCCATGAGGCCCACGTTGGGGACGGTGCCCATCGTGGTCGGGTCGAAGGCACCGTGCGCGCGGCAGTCGTCGATGACCACCTGGTAGATGCCGGCGTAGCTGCTGTCGGGGATGACGGCGAGCGTGTCCGCTTCCTCGCCGTCGGGCCCCCACATGTGGCCCGAGGTCCGGATCATGGCAGGCATGGAGGCGTCCACGATGACGTCGCTCGGGACGTGCAGATTGGTGATGCCCTTGTCGGAATCGACCATCGCGATCGCGGGGCCGTCCTCCATGCCCTGGGCGATGGCCTGCCGGACACCCTCGCGGACGTCCTCGGGCAGCTTGTCGAGGCCGCCGATGATCGAGGCGAGACCGTTGTTGGGGCTCAGCCCGGCCTTCGAGAGCTGCTCGCCGTACGTCTCGAAGAGCTCGGGGAGGAAGGCACGGACCACGTGGCCGAAGATGATGGGGTCCGAGACCTTCATCATCGTGGCCTTGAGGTGCGCCGAGAACAGCACACCCTCGTCCTTGGCCCTCGCGACCTGGGCCTTGAGGAAGGCGTTCAGGGCGTCGGCCCGCAGCACCGTGCCGTCGAGCACCTCGCCGGCGAGCACCGGGAAGGAGCCCTTGAGCTCCGTGACGTTGCCCTCGGCGTCGACGTGCTGGATGCTCACGGTGGTGTCGGCGGGGATGACGACCGACTGCTCGTTCGAGCGGAAGTCGTCGCTCGTCATGTGCGCCACGTTGGTCTTCGACTCGGGCGTCCACGCGCCCATGCTGTGCGGGTTCTGGCGCGCGTAGTTCTTGACGGACGCCGGTGCGCGGCGGTCGGAGTTGCCTTCGCGCAGCACCGGGTTGACGGCACTGCCCTTGACCTTGTCGTAGCGCGCACGGACGTCCCTCTCCTCGTCGGAGGAGGGGTGGTCGGGGTAGTCGGGGATCGCGTAGCCCTGGCCCTGCAGCTCCGCGATGGCCGCCTTGAGCTGCGGGATCGACGCACTGATGTTCGGCAGCTTGATGATGTTGGCGTCCGGCGTCTTCGCCAGGGCGCCCAGTTCGGCGAGCGCGTCGGCCATCTGCTGGTCGGCGGGGAGGCGGTCGGTGAAGAGCGCGATGATGCGTCCGGACAGCGAGATGTCCCGGGTCTCGACCTCCACGCCCGCCGTGGACGCGAACGCCTCGATGATCGGCAGGAACGAGTAGGTGGCCAGCATGGGCGCTTCGTCGGTGTGGGTGTAGATGATCTTGGCCATGGGTGGCGTCTCCCTGGTGGTTCTGCGGTCTGTGGTCGGTTGGGGCTAGCCCATCGGCTCTAACTTACCGAGGTCCTTCCGCCAACACCTAACGGTGCGTACCCCGGAACGACGGCGTTGACGGGCTGTGGAGCGCGGGCTGCCGGCCGTCCTCGGGACGGCCTTCCCGTGCTGACGATCAGTGGAAGAAGTGGCGGGCTCCGGTCAGGTAGAGCGTGGCGCCGGCGGCATTCGCGGCGTCGATGACCTCCTGGTCGCGCACCGACCCACCGGGCTGGACGATGGCGCGCACTCCGGCGTCGAGCAGGATCTGCAGACCGTCCGCGAAGGGGAAGAAGGCATCGGATGCGGCGACGGCGCCGCGCGCACGCTCGGAGTCGGCGAGGGAGTTGGCGCGCTCCACGGCGAGGCGGCAGGAATCCACCCGGTTGACCTGCCCCATGCCCACGCCCACGGACGCGCCGTCGGACGCGAGCAGGATGGCGTTGGACTTCGCGGCGCGGCAGGCCTTCCAGGCGAAGGCGAGATCCGCGAGGGTGGCGGCGTCGGCGGCCTCACCCGCGGCCAGGGTCCAGCCGGAGGGGTCGTCGCCGTCGGCGTCGAGCGTGTCCGCGACCTGCATGAGCACTCCCCCGGACACCTGCCGGAACTCGACGGGATTGCGCCCGTAGCCCTCGGGGAGCGTCAGGAGGCGGATGTTCTTCTTCTGCGTGAGGATCTCCACCGCTTCGGCCGAGAACGAGGGGGCGATGACGACCTCCGTGAAGATGTCCCTGACGGTCGCCGCCATGCCCGCGGTGACTTCGCGGTTCGCGGCGATCACGCCGCCGAAGGCGGAGACGGGGTCGCAGGCGTGCGCCTTCGCGTGGGCGTCCGCGATCGGGTCCGCCGCGTCCGCGGAGCCGACGGCGACACCGCACGGGTTGGCGTGCTTGATGATCGCGACGGCGGGCTCGTCGAAGTCGAAGGCAGCCCGGAGGGCGGCATCCGCGTCCACGAAGTTGTTGTAGCTCATGGACTTGCCGTGGAGCTGGTCCGCCTGGGCGATGCCCGGTGTCGCGCCCTTCTCCACGTAGAGCGCGGCCTGCTGGTGCGGGTTCTCGCCGTAGCGCAGCACCTCGGAACGCTCGAGGGCGAGGCCCGCGTAGCCGGGGAAGGCGAAGGCGCCGTCGTCCGTCTCGAACTGCTCCGCTGTCCAGGCGGCGACGGCGGTGTCGTACGCCGCGGTGTGGGCGAAGGCGAGTGCCGCCAGCCGGCGCCGTGCCACGAGGTCGAAGCCACCCTCGGCGGCTGCGTCGACGACGTCCGCGTAGCGCGCCGGGTCCACCACGATGGCGACGGACGGGTGGTTCTTGGCCGCCGAGCGGACCATGGCCGGGCCGCCGATGTCGATCTGCTCGACGACGGCGTCCGGTTCGGCACCCGAACGCACGGTCTCCACGAAGGGGTACAGATTGACGACGACGAGGTCGAATGCCTCGATGTCGAGCTCGGCCAGCTGGTCGATGTGCTCCTGGCGGCGACGGTCGGCGAGGATGCCGGCGTGGACCTTGGGGTGCAGGGTCTTCACCCGCCCGTCGAGGGTCTCGGAGAAGCCGGTGACCTCGGAGACCTCGGTGACCGGGACGCCCGCGGCGGCGATGCGCTGCGCCGTCGACCCGGTGGACACGATGGCGACGCCGGCGCGGTGCAGGCCCTGCGCCAGTTCCTCCAGACCGGTCTTGTCGAACACCGAGATCAGGGCTCGGCGGATGGGGACACGGTCAAGGTGGGTCAGGCTCACGCAGATCTCCGTCATTTTGCTCCGCTGGGGGTCGGCCACAAGTCTATAGGCGTCCGATGCGGGGGCCGGCTCGGGCCTCGAGAGGACAGAAATAACCGGCGAACGCGTCATCTTCCGGTTTTTTCTGTCCTCTCGTCCCAGGCCGGTCAGGGACGGAGCGCCAGAGCGTGCCGAATCCGCGCCAACCCGTCGTCACGGCCGGCCCCCAGATGCCTCTTCGTGAAGCGCAGCACGATCCAGCCGAGTGCCCGCAGGCGGTCGTCCCGCTCGATGTCCCGCGCCCACTGGCGAGGGTCGGTGAGGTGGTGCTCGCCTTCGTACTCGAGCGCGATGCGCCGCGCGCGGTACTGCAGATCCGGTCGCGACACCCGGCGCCCGGCGCTGTCCAGGATCCACTGGTTCACCTCCGGTTCGGGCAGGCCCGCATCGACGATGAGCAGCCGGAGCAGGCTCTCCGGCGCCGAGTCGACTCCCGACCGGAGCAGCGGCAGCGCTGCACGCGCGGTGGCCGCACCCCGCGCGCCCGATCTCCGGGCCGGGGCTGCCGCCAGCGCCTCGACGCTGCTGAGAGGGTCCGGTTCGTTGATGGCCGCGGGCCGTCGTGGAGCATCCCATCGGCGAAGCAGCGCGTCACCCAGCGCAACGAGTTCCGGACGTGAGAGCGTCGCGGCCAGGTCGCACCAGGTGCGTTCGGGCGAGGTGAGCGGCACCCCGTACGCCGTGACGACGTCGCCCGCGCCCAGCCTCGAGACATGGCCCACGACGCCGGACCTGCGCGGCCTCGAGCATCCCGTCGATCGGGTGAGGTGCAGCAGTCCATCCGCCGATCGGAGTGGGAGCGGCAGCCCCCACAGGACCGCAGCCGTCTGGTGGCTCGCGACCGTGCCCGGCGTCAGCGATCCGAGGCAGGCGACGACGTCGGACAGGTCGGCGGGTGCAGCGTCGAGGACACGGAGGCTCCGTGTTGCCCGCCGGTAGCGGGCGCGGCGGAGCACCCGGGCGGGGATACCGAGGTCACGGGCAGCCTCCACGGAGAAGCACCGCTTCAAGGCCAGGTTCAGCAGGGCCGTGGCGTAGGGGTCGGTCGGCATCGACCCATCGTGTGCCCGCGCACCGGAGCCGAGGACGTTCTCCACAGGGTTGGCGCAATGAACGTCGTCGAGAGGACAGAAATAACCGGTGGAGGGGGCCGTCGCCGGTCATTTCTGTCCTCTCGGCCCGGCCGCGGGGACGGACGGCACCCACGCCGGGCAGGGAACGACGTCGGCCGCCGGCGGCCGCTCCCACCGGCGGCGGTACAGTTTCCGGGAGTACCGGCCCCTCCACGAAGGCATCATGAGCATCAACACACAGCTCCCCACCGGCGACCAGGTGGTCCAGGACCTCCCCTGGCGCTGGAAGGTCCAGGGGAAGATCTTCCTCATCGGCGGCCTCGGCTTCATGTTCGACGCCTGGGACGTCACCCTGAACGCCTACCTGATCCCGCTGCTGATCGCGGACTGGGGCCTGGTGCCCGGGCAGGCCGCCTGGATCGCGACGTCGAACCTGATCGGCATGGCGGTCGGGGCCTTCGTCTGGGGATCGGTCGCGGATCTCATCGGCCGGAAGAAGGCGTTCACGCTCACCCTCCTGGTCTTCTCGATCTTCACGGTCCTCGGGGCCTTCTCCCCCGACATCGTATGGTTCTGCGTCTTCCGCTTCCTGGCAGGTTTCGGGCTGGGTGGGTGCATCCCGGTCGACTACGCCCTCGTCGGCGAATTCACGCCGCGCCGGCAGCGCGGCCGTGTCCTGACGGCCATGGACGCCTGGTGGCCCGTCGGTGCGTTCCTCTGCGGAGTGGTGACGACGCTTGTCGTCGCGCAGACCGGCGACTGGCGGTACGCGATGCTCGTCATGGTGCTTCCCGCGCTGCTGGTCTTCTGGGTGCGGCGCGGCGTCCCGGAGTCTCCGCTCTACCTCGTGCAACGCGGCCGTGGCGAGGAGGCGCGGGCGGTGATCGACGGTCTGGTCGCACGGACCGGGGGCGAGCAGCGGGCCTGGCGCCTGCCCGAGCCGGAAGAGACGCCGAAGCTCTCGCTCGGCAGCATCTCGGGTCAGCTGACGGGCCTGTGGCGCTTCAACTGGCGCATCACCCTCACGGCCTGGAGCCTCTTCCTGACGATCCTCCTCGTGTACTACGGCGCCCTGACCTGGATGCCGCGCATCCTCATCGCCTCCGGCTATGCACAGTCCGTCGCGTTCATCACCACCACGTTCATGACCGGTGTGGGTTTCCTCGGCGTCGTCGCGGCAGCCCTGCTGGTGGAGCGCGTGGGCCGGAAGTGGCTGCTGGCCATCACGGGTCCGGGGTCCGCGGTGCTGCTCGTGGTCTTCGCCCTGACGCTCGACCTGCCCGCCGTCGCGACCGCGTGGCTGCTGGCCTTCGGCTTCGTGGTGCAGATCGCCATCCCCGTGCTCTACACCTATGTGTCCGAGCTGTATCCGACCGAACTCCGCGGCAGCGGGTTCGGCTGGGCGTCCACCATTTCGCGCATCGGCGCGGGCCTCGTACCGCTGATCTTCGGCAGCCTCCTGTGGCCCTACCTCGGCCTGCCGCTCACGTTCGCCCTCATCGGCGCGCTGGTGGTGCTCGCGGTCGTGTTCATGGCGTTCAACGCTCCGGAGACACGGGCGGCGAAGCTCCGCTGATACGCGCCACGGTCCCTGACCGTCGGGAGGTCGGCAGGAGCAGACCTGCACGTGGTCAACGACCCTGACCTCCACGCGGTCCACGCCCCCTGACCTGCGGGAGGTCGGCAGGAGCTGACCTGCAGGCTGCCCAGAAGCCCCTGACCTGCGACAGGGCGCCACCCGCACGGGTGGCGCCCTGTCGCAGGTCGACTCAGGCCTCCGGCAGCTCGGCGTCCGGCGTCTCCTCGAGCGACGCGAGCTTCCAGGCGCCGTCGGAGTACCGCACGGTCGCGCTGTAGACGGTGCCGTCCGGCGAGAAGGGCCGCTGCTCCGTGATCGCACCGTCCGCCGAGAACTCGGTGTAGGCATCGGGGTTCACGGGGATCACGGCGGTGACGTCGACGCCCTCGGCGATCTCGTCCTCGGGCGTGGTGAGGAGGACGTTCTTCACCTTGGGCTGGCCGCCCAGCACCCACCCGCCGTCGTCGTACACCGCCTGCAGGCGGGCGGCCTCGGCCTCCTCGGCCTCGGCGCCGTCGGTGAGCTCCACCAGTGCCGCGGCGTCGCCGGTCTGCAGGACGTAGGCCTTCAGCTCGAAGTAGTGGTAGAGGAAGGCCCGGGCACCCTCCGGGGACGCATCGTCCACGAGGTCGTTCGTGGCGGGGCGCTCGATGTTCGCCGCCGGGGCGGAGGAGCTCGCGGGTGACGGAGTCGTGTCCGCCGGAGTGGCGGGGGCCTGCTCGGACGTGCCGGCGCAGCCGGTGAGAGCCAGTAGCGTGACGGCCGCACCGGCTGCGATGCGCGTGAGATTCATGGTGATCCTGACGATGGGGAGAGGGCAGAAAGTAGCCTGAGGACACCTTATCGCGTCGGAGCCCTCAGAAAGTTTTCACGCAATTTGCGTCGAGTCATTGACTCGCTCCGTGCCGTGGGACACGCTGGTTCGACCCCACGAAGGAGACCCTGTGAGACCCCGCCACGCCACCGTCGTCGTGCTGACCGCCCTTGTCGCCGGTTCCATGACCTCCCTGCCCGCGCATGCCGGCCCCGACAAGCCCGGGTCCGCCCCACCGACGACGGCGAAGCATTCGCTCCGCTCGGCCGTGACCGACGAGAACTTCTACTTCGTCATGGCGGACCGCTTCCAGAACGGCGACCCGGCGAACGACGACGGCGGGCTGGGCCCCGATCCGTCGGTGTCCGGGTTCGACCCCACGAGCAAGGGCTACTACAACGGCGGTGACCTGGCCGGGCTGCTGCAGGAGCTGGACTACATCCAGGGCATGGGCACCACGTCGATCTGGCTCACCCCGAGCTTCAAGAACCGTGCGGTCCAGCCGGAGGACAACTCCGCCGGCTACCACGGCTACTGGATCACCGACTTCACGCAGATCGACCCGCACCTCGGGACCAACGAGGACCTGCGGACCCTGATCGACGCGGCCCACGCGCGCGGCATGAAGGTCTACTTCGACATCATCACGAACCACACCGCCGACGTGATCGCGTACGACGCCGGCGAGCGCGCACCGTACGTCTCCAAGGACGAGGAACCGTACCGGGACGCCGAGGGGAACGCCTTCGACGACCGCGACGTCGCCGGCACCGGGGCCTTCCCGGAGCTGGATGCGGCGACGTCCTTCCCCTACGTCCCGGTGGTCCCCGCGGCGGACCGGGACCTCAAGGTCCCGGACTGGCTGAACGATCCCACGCTCTACCACAACCGCGGTGACACGACCTTCGCCGGCGAGGACTCCTTCTACGGCGACTTCTTCGGTCTCGACGACCTCTTCACCGAACACCCGAGAGTCGTCGACGGCATGATCGACATCTACAAGACGTGGATCGCCGACTTCGGTGTGGACGGTTTCCGGATCGACACCATGAAGCACGTCAATGACGAGTTCTGGCAGCAGTTCGGTCCCGAGGTGCTCTCCTACGCCCGGGCGCAGGGCAAGGACGAGTTCTTCATGTTCGGCGAGGTCTTCGACACCAGCAAGGCCTTCACCTCGCAGTTCACCACCCGCAACCGGATGCAGTCCGTCCTCGACTTCCCCTTCCAGGCAGCTGCGCGCGGCTACGCCTCCCAGGGAGCCCCCGCCTCGGAGCTCGAGACCTTCTTCGCGGGCGACGACTGGTACACCGACGCCGATTCCAACGCCTACAGCCTGCCGACGTTCCTCGGGAACCACGACATGGGGCGGATCGGCGGCTTCATCACGGCGGACAATCCGGGCGCGTCCGACGACGAACTGCTGGCACGGGACACGCTCGCCCACGAGCTGATGTACTTCTCGCGCGGCAACCCGGTGATCTACTACGGCGACGAACAGGGCTTCACCGGGCCGGGCGGCGACCAGGACGCACGGCAGACCCTCTTCGCCAGCCAGGTCCCGGACTACCTCGACGACGACCTCCTCGGCACCGATGCGACCCATGCCGAGGACACCTTCGACGTCGATCATCCGCTGTACCGGGGCATTGCGTCCCTGGCCGGGGTGACCGCCGAGCACCCTGCCCTCCGGAACGGCGCCCACCAGCACCGCTACGCGTCGGAGGGACCGGGCATCTATGCGTTCTCCCGCACCGATGCGACTGATCAGCGCGAGTACGTGGTGGCGCTCAACAACAGCACCGAACCGCAGACGGCCGCCATCCCGACCTACGCCGCCAAGCGGAGCTTCGGCCTCGTCTACGGGGACGCGTCGCAGCGGGCGAAGTCGGCGGCCGACGGGACCCTCACCGTGACGGTCCCGGCCCTCTCGACCGTGGTCTACGAACTCTCGGGCCGGGTCCCCCCCTCGAAGGCCGCGCCGGCCGTCTCGCTGCAGGCCCCGACCCCCGCGGCCGAGGACAACGGGCGCATGAGGATCGCGGCGGACGTCGCCGGGTCCTCGTTCTACGAGGTCACGTTCGAGGCCCGGACGGCCGGCGCGGAGTGGACGGGCATCGGCACGGACGACAACGCGCCCTACAGCGTCTACCACGACACCAGCGCCCTGCCGGCGGGCACGGCCGTCGAGTACCGGGCCGTGGTGCTCGACAACGGTCGCCACTCCCGGACGTCCGCGACGGCGTCGGCCGCCGTCCCCGCCCCGAAGCCCACCATGGGGCTCCCGGCCGAGGGCACCCAGGTGCAGGGCGCCGTCGACGTGACGGCCACCGTGAGCCCCGAACGGTCCGACTACGCCGTCACGCTGGAACGCAGCGTCGCGGGCGGCACCTGGACCGCCATCGGGACGGACGAGTCCTCACCGACGTACAGCGCCGTGGACGATCTCACCGCACTGGAGCTCGCCGACGGCACGCAGGTCCGCTACCGTGCGGTCCTCGGCACGTCCGTCAGCGACGTGAGAACCGTGACCGTCGGCTCCATCGTCGACCAGCCCGGCACCGTGGCCGTCGCCGGGAGCCTCGATTCCGAGCTCGGCTGCGGCGGTGACTGGGACCCCGCCTGCGACGCGGCCCAGATGACGTTCGACGACGCCTCGCAGGCGTGGCTCCTCGAGGTGCAGGACCTGCCCGCCGGGAGCTACGAGTACAAGGCCGCGCTGAACCGGGCATGGACCGAGAACTACGGGGCGGGCGGAGCGCCCGACGGCGCAAACATCGTGCTGAACCACCCCGGTGGCGCGATCACCTTCGTCTACGACCACCGGACGAAGGTGATCGGCACGCGCTGACGCGCGGCCGCTCCGGACGGCGGCGGCCGGGACCCCGAGGTCCCGGCCGCCGTTGCCGGACCACTACAGCCAGTCGTTGCGCCGGAAGGTCCACCAGAGGCCGACCCCCATGCCGAGCATGAGCAGCAGCGCGAAGGGGTAGCCGATCGCCCAGTGCAGTTCCGGCATGACGTCGAAGTTCATGCCGTAGATCGAGGCGATGAGGGTCGGGGCGAAGAGGATGGCCGCCCAGGAGGAGATGCGCTTGACCTCCTCCCCCTGCGACAGGGAGGTCTCGGTGAGGCGCGTCATCTCCTCGTTCTGCCGCTGCGCCACCAGGGTCGAGTGCACCGTCAACGCGTTCTGCAGGAGGGCGCGGAAGGTGTTCACGCGCTCGACGACGCGGATCACGTGATCCTGCACGTCGCGCAGGTTGCGGCTCAGCTCCGCCTCCAGCTGGTACTTCTCGGACCCCCGGAGGAGGGACTCCATCATGGTCTGCAGCGGCTGCGTGGCCCGCTGGAACTGGATGACCTCGCGGTGCAGCTCGTAGATGCGCCGCGAGACGTCGGGGGCACCGCCGAAGAGTTCATTCTCGATCTCGTCGATGTCGTTCTCGAGGCCCAGCACCACCGGCTCGTACTCGTCCACCACCTGGTCCAGCAGGGCGTAGAGCACGGCCTGCGGACCGGTGCCGAGCAACTCCGGATCCGCTTCGAGCCTGCGCCGGACGATCCCGAGGTCCGGTGACTCGGCGTGCCGGATGGTCACCACGAAGTCGTGACCGATGAAGAGGTGCAGCTCACCGAACTCCACCTTCTCCTCGACGTCGAGGTAGCGGGCGGGGCGCAGGACGAGGAAGAGCGTCTCGCCGTAGCGTTCCAGCTTGGCGCGCTGGTGGCCGTTGGTGGCGTCCTCCACGGCGAGGGGGTGCAGGCCGAACTCGGCCGCCACGGCGCTGATCTCCTCGGCGGACGGCCGGTACAGCCCGATCCAGCCCATGCCGCCGCTGGTCCGCATCAGCTCGAACGTCGTCTCGAGCGTGTCGGGGTCGATGCGCTTCTTCCCGTCCACGTAGACGGCGTTGGCAACGAGGGACATCACGCGTCCGCAGTGCCGGAGGCGGGCAGGAGCCGTGCGGCGAGGTTCTGCAGGGTCTCGATCAGGAGCCGCCGCTCCTCGATCTTGATGCGCTCGTGCAGGCTGTCCTCGGTGTCGTCCGGCCGCACCTCCACGGCCGCCTGGGCGAGGATGGGTCCGGTGTCCACGCCGGCGTCCGCGATCATGACGGTGCAGCCGGTCACCTTGACGCCGTACGCGAGCGCGTCCCGGACGCCGTGCGCGCCGGGGAAGCTCGGCAGGAGCGCCGGGTGGGTGTTGAGGTAGCGGTCGGGGAACCGGTCGAGGAACTGCTGGTCGAGGATGCGCATGAACCCCGAGGACACCACGTAGTCCGGCTCGTGGGCGGCTGCGGCCTCCGTCAGCGCCCGGTTCCACGCGGCGCGGTCCGCGAACGCTCGGAAGTCCACCTCGAAGGTCTCGATCCCGGCCGCTGCGGCGCGCCGGACTCCGCCGGTGCCTGGCCGGTCCGCGCCGACGGCCGCGATGGTGACGGGCAGGGAGCCGTCCTCGACGGCGTCCATCACGGCCTGCAGGTTGGAGCCGGTACCGGAGACGAGGACCACGATGCGCATGGCTCAACCTTAGGGTCTGTCCTCGCCTAGGGTTGAACCATGCCGACGGACACACGATGACTCAGCGGGATACCGGACCAGTGGACGCCGGGCGCGGACGGACCGATGGTCCGGGCCGTGGCGAGGACGGGCGCACCCGTGCGGCGGCGTCCGCGCGGCGGTGGCTGAGGCTCTTCCTGCTGGCACTGGTCGGAGCACTGCTGACCACCGGCCTCGTACTGCCGTGGAAGGTCATTGCGCTCGTCCTGTCACTGTTCGCCCTGACCGCCGGCGTGGTGGCCCTGGTGAAGGCCCTCGCCGCGAAGATGCCGCGGCTCGTGGTCCTGACCACCTCGATCGGGCTGGTGGGAGCCCTCTTCCTCGCGGTCGGCACGGGCGCCTCGGTGCTCCTCTGGCCGGTCACCAAGACCTACGAGGACTGCATGGCGCGCGCCCTGACGCTCAGGGCCGAGAGCGACTGCCGGGACGGGCTGACCCGACTCGACGGGCTCGGCTAGCTGCTCTCTGTCAGTGCCTCTGGGTCATGGCCTCTGTCTCAGGGCCTCAGCGGCGGCTGGGGTCCCGTTCCAGCAGGGGCCCGACGGCGTGCCCGAGGACGGCGCCGACGGCGACTTCGAGCGCGAGCCAGCCGCCCACGACCAGCGGGTCCGGACCGAGGTCCGTGAATCGCCCGAGTCCCACGGACGCCCGGGACACGAGGGCCGTGAACGCCCCGCCGAGCCCTGCCGCCAGCCCGATCAGCACGGCCAGGGAGAACGTGGAGGCCGTCCAGGTCAGCCACCGGCGCGGGCTGTGGAGGACGAGCCACTCGTCGAGGTGGTTCTCGCCCTCCCGGAAGAACCACCACCCTGCGAGCAGCCCGGCGAGGACCGGGATGGCGAGGGCAGCGTACCCGTACTCGAGGGTCCCCGCGGGGAGTGCGCCGAAGATCGGCAGGGCGGGCAGGGGCCCGACGGCGCTGCCGAGGGGTGTGAGGGAGCTACCCGTCCCGAGGGCGAAGCCCGCCCCCGAGGACCACGACATGGTCCAGACCGCCAGGTTGGGCAGGAGCCCCAGCTGGAACAGGGTCACCACCGAGGCGCCGGCGATCCCGCCGTCGAGCCGCTCGTAGATGGCCGCGATGCCCGCCCAGTTCAGGCCGATGGCCACCGCGAGCAGGACCGCCGAGAGGGACAGCGCCACCAGTACCGCGAGGAAGCCCGACCGGAGGACCGACCAGGCGTAGGACCCCGCCCAGCGGGAATGCTGGCTGGTCCGCCCCACCCAGGCCGCGAAATCCACGCCGACGAGGCGGCTCCAGGCCCCCGCTTCCCGGTAGGCCCCGGTGATGAGCCCGATACCGGCGGACACGGGGGGGACGAGCGCTCCGGTGACGACGTGCGCGGACGCATCCGCCGTGACGGAGAGATAGGCGATACCCGCGCCGATCAGGGCGTACGTCACGAGGGCCCCGAGCAGGGCCTGCCAGAGCTGGTCCGTGTAGGAGGCCCGCGCGAGCCGCCGACCGGCCCGCCACGCGAGCAGCAGCGGTATGAGCACCAGGCCGAGCGGGATGACGTGCAGGACGCCGGACGCGGGCTCCTCACCGGCGACTCCCGGCGGGAACTGCAGCACCAGTGGCACGCCGTGCATCACGAGCCAGCCCTGGCCCGCGAGGCGTGCGGCTGACTCCGGGGTGCGGTCCGCGAAGCCGCCCGTCAGCCAGACCGCGGCGACGGGGAGCAGGACGAGGAGGGCCGAGATCACGGCGGCCTGCCCGAGTTCCACCACTCCCTGCAGCCACAGGGGCATGGGAAGGGCACGGGGCTTGCTGGGGAGTTTCATCACCTCCATGGTGCCACCGGCTCGCACCGACGACGGCGAGCGACGCGTCCGGGCAGGCCCTCCGTCCCTGCCGGTCGCCCGGACGGAAGGGGCGCCCGCCCGGTGCACGGCGGCGCGTCAGCCCAGGATGTCGACGAGTCCCTTGACCACGGCGAGGCCGGCACCGATGAAGGCGATCACGATCACGAACAGGCGGGCCTGGTCGTCGCGGACGAAGCGTGAGAGCTTCTCGCCGGTGAAGATCCCGGCGACGATGGCGACACCGATGGCCACCCACATCCACGCTGCGAGGACGGGTGCCTGCGACGGGTCGAGGAGCAACTTCACGACGAGCGTGACCGAGCCGATGCAGACGAAGAATGGCTGCAGGGTCGCCGCGAAGGGACGCTGCGGCCAGCGCGAGAGGAGCGCGTAGGCGCTGACCGCCGGACCGCCCACGCCGGCCATGGAATTCGTGACGCCTGCGGTGAAGCCGGCCACCACCTTCGGCACGCTGCCCCGGACCACCACGGCAGAACGCTGCAGCATGAGGGAGACGGTGAGCGCCACGAGCACCACCGAGCCCACCGTGACGGACAGGGGCGCGGAGGGGACGGCGACCGCGAGGAAGGACCCGGGGACCGAACCGAAGAGGGAGGGCACCACCAGCCACCGGAACATGCTCCAGTCGATGTCCTTCCAGACCCTGCCCACGATGATCGACGAGGACACCACACCGCAGATGTTGACCAGGAGGACACCCTCGTGGGGGCCGAGGATGATCACGAGGAAGGGCGCGATCAGGAGGGCGAACCCGAGGCCCGCGATGCGCTGCGCAACGGCCCCCACGAGGATGGAGGCCAGCACGATGCAGAAGATGCCCAGGGTCACCCGAGCCACAGTACGCCCGGGCAACAACTTCTTCCCTGCCAGGAGCCCCTGTGACACCCCGACGCCGGTAGCCTGACACCATGACGGCACTCACCACGACACTCGCGACGGCGGACTGGCGGCGCCGCGTCTTCGGTCTCTACGAGGACGTCCGCCGGTGCGCGGCCGAGGACTCGCCCGAAGCCGCCCACGGCCTGTGGCAGCGGGGACGCAACGATCTCCTCCGCGACCATCCGGCCTCGGCCCTGCACGCCGGGGCACGCACGGGCTTCACGGGTCTCGAGGTCGCGGCGTACGATCCCACGTTCCGCTTCGAGGTCGCGGTGGACGACGCCGGCGCGGGCGAGGTGATGGACGTCGCGACCGGGACGGACGGCGTCGTCCCCTTCCGGCGCCTCGGCACCCTGGTGCTGCCCGGACTCGGGACCCTGGCGCTCTGGAAGCTCGCCTCCTACGGCGGTGGCCTCTTCCTGCCGCTGCGGGACGCGACCGCGGGCACTCCCGGCGGCACGTACGGTGGCGGGCGCTACGTCCTGGACACGGTGAAGGGCGCACACCTGGGCGAGGGACGGACCCCGGGGAGCCTCGTGGTGGACCTCAACTTCGCCTACAACCCGTCCTGCGCCTACGACGAGCAGTGGGCCTGCCCGCTTCCCGGGCCGGACAACCGCCTCACCGCCGAGGTACCCGTCGGCGAGCTGTACCGCACCTACTGACCGGGGACGGATTCCGCAGCGCGCGGCAGCCGGTGAATCCCCTGATCCGGTGCCGGGTCTGGACTGTGTGCGCCCAGGAGCGGTAAGGTGCCCCTTTGCCGTCGGGGATCCTCGTCAGGCCCTATCATGAGAGCAAAACCACTCCCGGAGGTTCCGATTACAGACACTGCTGCCCAACACGACATTTATTTCGGTGCACCCGAGCCGGAGAATGAAGCCGAGATCCTCGAGTCGGCGTCTCGCGCGGCGGTAGCCCGTTTCGAAGGACGATCCGACATCACGACGGTCAAGCGTCGCTTCACCCTCGTCAACTCGGACCGCACCCCGCACCAGGCCATGGTCGAGGATCTGCTGTTCATCCGCGCGGCGCTCGACGACGCCGGGATCGACTTCCTCCTGGTCCGCGGCAACGACCAGCGTCCGGTCATCGCGGTCGATCTCGCCGATCGCGACCGGCTGCGCACGGCGCTCGTGGAGGCCTGCCGGGACGAGCCGTTCTACTCCCGCACCGTGGACACGAAGCGCCGCACCACCCTGCTCGTGAGCGACGGCGAGCTCTCCAAGAGCGGCAAGGCACGGATCTTCCGGCTCTTCCGGCCACGCATCGAGCCGCTCGGCGGGCTCGCGTACGGCCCCTCCGCCGGTGTGCAGATCGAGCTCTGGTCGCTCGGTGACACGGCCATCGAGCTCCCCGTGGAGAACTCCCTGACCCGCCGCACCCTGCCCGCCGCCGAAGTGGTGCGCGGCGAGGTGGAGCGCCACGGCCACACCTGGCCCACGATCGACAACATGTTCGCCGACCACGCGACGGACATCGACTTCGACATCGACCTCGTCTTCTCCTGGGTGGACGGCAGCAGCCCCGAGTACCAGGCAGCCCGGGCAGCACGCATGCAGGGCGTGGTGGTGGGCGAGGGCGACGACCACGAGGCCCGCTTCCGCCAGATCGACGAACTCAAGTACGCGCTGCGCTCGGTCTACATGTTCGCGCCCTGGGTCCGTCGCATCTTCATCGCCACCGACTCGGACCGCCCGGCATGGCTCGCGGACCACCCCTCCGTCACCTTCGTCCCGTCCGAGGAACACTTCAGGGACCCATCCGTCCTTCCCACACACAACTCGCAGGCCGTCGAGGCCCAGCTGCAGCACATCCCCGGCCTCTCCGAGTACTTCCTCTACTCGAACGACGACATGTTCTTCGGCCGGCCCGTGGCACCGGACATGTTCTTCTCCCCCGGCGGCGTCACGAAGTTCATCGAGGCTGACACGCGGATCGGCCTCGGCGACAACGACCCGGAGCGCAGCGGGTTCGAGAACGCAGCCCGCGTCAACCGTCGACTCCTGCACGAGCGCTTCGGACGCATCACGACGCGCCACCTGGAGCACACCGCCGCACCGCTGCGGAAGAGCGTCCTGCTCGAGATGGAGAACGAGTTCGCAGCGGAGTTCGCGGCCACGGCCGCATCCCGCTTCCGGGCCAAGGACAACATCTCGGTGACCAATTCCCTCTACCACTACTACGCGCTCCTGACCGGGCGTGCCGTCACACAGGAATCGGCCCGCGTCGCGTACGTCGACACCACGCAGCGTTCCGGCCTGAAGAGCCTCAACAAGATGCTCGACAAGCGCAATCACGATTTCTTCTGCCTGAACGACGGCAGTTTCCCCGAGGTGCCGGCGGAGGAGCGCGCTCGGCTCGTCACCGACTTCCTCGAGAAGTACTTCCCGGTCAAGGCCCCCTGGGAGATCTAGGCGCCCTGCCCGTCTCGGCGTCGCGTGCAAAACTGGCGCCATGCAGACCTTCCTGCCGTACCCGGACTTCGAGGCGAGCGCGCGCGTCCTCGATCAGGCGCGGCTGGGCAAGCAGCGGGTCGAGACCCTGCAGGTACTGCGCGCGCTCGTCATCCCCGACTACGGGTGGCGGCAGCACCCGGCCATCCGCATGTGGATGGGGTACGTACCGGCACTGACGGTCTACGGGCTCGCCATGGTCTCGGAGTGGGTCTCGCGCGGTCATGCCGACTCGACCCACCGCCAGATCCTCGAGTTCGCTCCCGAGGTCCTCGACACGGCCGCGGTGCCGATGCCACCCTGGCTCGGCGACCCGGCACTGCACCTGAGCCACCGCTCCAACCTGGTCCAGAAGGCGCCGGAGGTCTATCGCGACAGATTCCCCGGCGTCCCGGAGGACCTGCCGTACGTCTGGCCGGAGCCGGAGGAGGAGCGCATCCCCGCTGAACCGGAGGGCAGACGCCTGTGGGTGTGGCGGGCGTCTGCCCTCCCGTCCGACGGCGACGACGCCACGACGCTCCTCATGCCGCCCGATCCGCCCGGCGGACGTGCGGCACCGAAATGGGAGCGCCAGCTCCGGGTGTTCGAGGAGACCGTGCAGGACGGCGACGCCGTCGCCATCGCGGACCCCGGGGGCGAGCACTTCCGTGCCGGGCAGCTCGGGCCCGTCCTGATGCACGAGGACGGCCTCGTCCGCCGCGCGCGGCTGCACGGCTGCGTGCGGCGCTCGGACATCCACCCGTCGGCCCTGCTGCAGGACCCGCGGACGCTGTTCAGCGTCGGGCTGCCCGAGTCGCTGGCCTGACGCGCGAGCTCCCCTGCAGGTGCGGGACCCCCGAGGCGCGCCTCCCGCCGATCAGGCGGACGTCAGCACGCGGGACCTCGTCCCGTCGGCGATGACCACGCCGTGCGCCTCCAGCCGGCGCCGCGTCTCCTCACGCGGGACCACCTCGCCCACCGAGGCGTGCCGGCCGGCCGGCACCACCGAGTGGACGATCGTCTCCTCGTACACGTGCACGAGGTTGTAGGACTGCGCGCCGTCGCGGCCGCGCGACCCGCCGCCGTCGAACAGGAGATCCTGTGTGTAGCAGGTGGCGCTCGCCACCGAGACGGGCACGCCCGCGAACATCGCGGTCGTCGAGTAGTGCAGGTGCCCGGCGAGGATGGTGCGGACGTCGGAGCCACGGACGACGTCGGCCAGCGAGCGTTGGTCGCGCAGTTCCACGAGGACGGCGAGATCCTGGACGCTGGGGACGGGCGGGTGGTGCAGCGCGAGGATGGTGCCGTGCGGGGCGGGAACCGCGAGCTCGTGCTCGAGCCAGCGGAGCTGCTCGAGGGAGACCTCCCCGTGGTGGTGGCCGGGGACGGTCGAGTCCAGCGTGATGATCCGGAGCCCGTCGACGAAGTGGACGGCGTCCACCGGTGCGGCCGCCTGCGCGGGCGTCGGTGTTTCGTCGAGCAGGCCCTCGCGGAAGGCAGCCCTGTCGTCGTGGTTCCCCATCGCCCAGATGACCGTGGCACCGAGCCTGGCCGCTGCGGGGTCCACGATGGCCCGGAGCTTCGCGTAGGCACCCGGCTCGCCCTTGTCCGCGAGGTCCCCGGTGAACACGATCGCCTGCGGGCGCACTCCGGACGCCTCGAGATCCTCGAACACCTCCTGCAGGCGCAGCTCGCTGTCCACCGCCCCGTAGAGGGGGCCCTCCCCACCGAGCAGGTGCGTGTCGCTCATGTGCAGGATGAAGTGCTGATGCCGGGGGTGTTCTGCTGTCCGGGGGACCATGAAACCTACTCCGATAGCCGATGGGGTCGCGCTAGCTGTCTGTCATCAAACCAGAGGAGGCGGGGAAGTTCGTGAACTCCCCGCGGCAGGTCGAGAAACATTCCGGAAACATGCCCGGATCCCCTGATCCGAGTTTGAGCTTCCCCCGATGTGCTGTTCACTGAGCAGACGGCGCGCAGCGCAACGACGGTCGAGGAGGTTGCCCGGCATGACCCCTCCGCCACGGGACGTCGGGCTCGACGCGCTGCCCGACGTCGTCCTCTGCGAGCGCGCGACCGACGGCGACACGGCGGCCTTCGAAGTCCTCGCCCGGCGCTACGGCCCGATGATGCGGGGTTACGCGATGCGCCTGACGGGCTCGACGGCGGATGCCGACGACGCCGTCCAGGAGACCCTGATCCACGCCTGGGACCACCTCGCCGATCTGCGGGACGGCTCCGTGGTGAAGTCCTGGCTCATGCGGATCTGCGGGCGGCGGAGCATCGACATCGTCCGGCGGCGGCGCGAGCACGCCGACGCGGACACCCTGGCCGGGGTGCCCGATCACCGCCCCACTCCGGAGAGCGCCACCATCGCCGGCTCCGGACTCGACTCGCTCGCGCGGTCGCTCGAGGCCCTCCCCGCCGAGCAGCGCCAGTGCTGGGTGCTCAAGGAGATGGGCGGGCTGTCCTACGAGGAGATCGCGGAGCAGCTGCGCATCAGCAGTGAAAGCGTCCGGGGACGCCTCGCGCGGGCCCGCGCTACCCTGATGAAGGACATGGAGGGGTGGCGATGACCGACGAGACGAACGGCACGGACGCCCCGCGCCCGGCCCGCGCCGACTCCCCCGCCGACGACTGCGGCCATTCCCTCGAGGAACTGGGCGAGTACCTCGAGACGGGCTCGTCCCCCTACGCCGCGCACTTCGGCCAGTGCCCGCAGTGCCAGGCCGGCCTGGCGAGCCTGCGCGTCCTCGGCGACCTGACACGGAGGCTCGCCGAGGAGGACACGCAGGCTGCTGCGGCGTCCGACGGCTGGCTCCAGGACATCCTGTCCAACCTGCGGCTGGAGACACGCGCGGGCAGATCGATCCCGGTGGCGTCAGAGAACCCCGACGACGGCCTGTCGGAGACCGAAGGCGCCGTCGTCGCCCTCATCCGCAGCGCAGGTGACGCGATCGACGGCGTGACCATCGGCAAGTGCCGCCTGCACGGCGACATCACCCGACCGGGCGCGCCGACCCGCGTGGAGCTGAGCGTCACGGCCCTGCACGGGTATCGCCTGCCGGCGCTCGTCGACGCCCTCCGGACCAGTGTCGGCGAGGTGTTCGGCCTGCACACGGAGCTGCACCTCGACGGTGTGGACATCACCGTGGCCGACATCGTCCAGGACGGGCAGGGGACCGCCCCGGGGCCAGGCCTGGAGGAGCACCCGTGAGCCCGGACACCGTCGGCCTCGCACGGGAGATCGAGGCCGCCGTTGCGGCAGTGGAGGGCGTGGTGGGCCTGTACCCACCGCACTCCGCTCTCCGCTCGGTCCTCAGCGCCGGCCGCTCCCGCATCCTGGCGACCGACGGCGAAGGGCTGGCGGGCCTGCGGGAGGAGGCCGGTGTCCTCGTGGTGCATGTGCGCTTCGCGGGCACCTCGGACCATCCCGGCCCGTCCCTGGTGCGTCGCGTCGCGCACACGGTGAGGACCACCCTAGGCGAGCGGGCTGCCGGCGCCGAGGTCCGGGTGCAGCTCTGCGCGATCGTGGCGCCCGCCGATCTGCCCCGCGTCATGGATGCCGCGGACCAGGACTAGCGGCCTGCAGACGGCCCCCGTAGGCTCGGCAACGGACCAGTTCTCCTTCATCGAAAGGCACCACCATGGGTTTCCGCCCCAGCCACATCCCCCTGCGTCTTGCAACGGGAGCGTTCATCCTCAATTCCGGCCTGGGCAAGACCGCCCTGGACGAGGGCACCGCAGGCTACCTGCAGTCGATGGCGGCCAGGGCCATCCCCCAGGTCAGCCAGATCGAGCCACAGCAGTTCGGCAAGGCCCTCGCGGCGTCCGAGATCGCCCTCGGGTCCGCACTGCTCGCCCCCTTCGTGCCGAGCAGGCTCGCCGGGCTGGGGCTGCTCGCGTTCTCGGTGGGCATGATCACCATGTACCTCCGCACGCCGGGCCTCACCGAGGAGGACGGCATCCGGCCCACCCAGGAGGGCACGGCCGTGGCGAAGGACATCTGGATGGTCGGGATCGCGCTCTCCCTCCTGCTGGACCGCAAGAAGAAGTAGGTCCCACCGGAGGGGATGCGGAGCCATGTGCGGACGGTTCGTGATCGCCGGCAACAGGGCCGACCTGATCGACGCCTTCGAAGTGGACGAGTCGGTCGGCGACGAGGTCCGGCCGTCCTGGAACGTGGCGCCGACCGACACCGTGCAGCTCGTCGTCGAACGGCTGGACCCGGACACCGGGGAACTGACCCGACGGCTCGAACCGGCACGCTGGGGCCTCATCCCCTCCTGGGCCACGTCCGCCTCCGTGGGCTCGCGCATGATCAACGCACGCAGCGAGACCCTGCTGGAGAAGCCGTCCTTCCGGTCGGCGGCCCTCAAGCGCCGCGGGCTCGTCCCCGCGGACGGCTACTACGAATGGCGGAAGAACGACGACGGCTCGAAGACCCCGATCTACCTGCACGGGCAGGACGCCGCCCACCTCGGTTTCGCCGCGATCTACGAGTTCTGGCGGGACCCGGCCACGGCCACCGAGGAACAGCCCAGGGGCAGCTGGGTGGTCAGCTGCAGCATCATCACCCGTCCCGCGAGCGACACCCTGGGCGAGATCCACGACCGCACGCCCGTGATCGTGCCGCCCGGGCTGCGGAGCGACTGGCTGGATCCCCGGAACGCATCCCGTCCGGTGGTCCAGGAACTGCTCGACGCGATCCCCGACCCGCAGCTGGTTCCACGCCTCGTCGGCCCGCGGGTGGGCTCCGTCCGCAACGACGGTCCGGAGCTCATCGAGCCCCTGCCGGATGCCGGGGCGGATGTCCCGTCCGCGCCCGACGGGCAGCAGACCCTCCTGTAGCCCGGACTCCCATGGCCGGCCCGGTCACTCCGGGCGGGCCGGGCTGTCCGGGCCGTCGCGCTCCCCGCACTGGCGCCCGGTCCCGCCCGGGTGCCCGCCCGGCTCCTTCCGATGTGGACCCTCCATGCCGCCGTAGGGTGCGCGGGGCAGGGGCGGCTGGTCCGCGATGAACTCGTTGACCGCCAGGGCGAGGATGTCGCGGTCGAAGGGCGGCAGGAGCAGGGAACTGTAAAGGTAGGCGTCGATCTCCTCCTCGCCGGCATTGCCGCCGAGGCTGAAGTACCGGAGCCACAACTCGTAGGTGGACAGCGCCGTCGAGCGGAAGGCCGCGCACGTCCGTCGCTGCTGCTCCTGCTGGCTCATGCCCGTCGTCATCCCGAAACCTCCCGGGTGCGGCCGCCGGATGCACGGGCGCATCCGGGGGTCGCGCCGTCGTCCTGCACCGCGCTGATCACCCCACCGTATCGCCGACCCGTCCCGGACCGGGCGTCGGCTCATCCTCAACGTAGCGACGGGGCCGGGATATGGGAACCCCGCGGGGCCGGGAGGATTCGCTTGTTGCCGCCGCGCGGCGTGCCTAGGGTCGAAAGCGCAGAGGATGCATCCACGAGGACACGGCAGGCACGGCGCGCGGGAGGCAGACGCATGATCAGGACGGACATGGCACCGGGTATCCACTTCGTGGAGCATGCGAGGACCAACGTCTACCTCGTGGAGGACGACGACGGCGTGCTGCTGGTGGACACCGGCCTGCCGCGCTCCAGGGGCCTGCTGCGGGAGGCCCTCCAGCGGATCGGCCGATCGGTCGAGGACATCAGGGCGGTGGTCCTGACCCACGGGCACTTCGACCATGTGGGAACGGCCGAGTACCTTCGGTCGCGGCACGGGATCCCCGTGTACTGCCACCCGGACGACGCCCACCTGGCCGCGCACCCCTACAGCTACGAGCGGGAGCGGACACCCCTCCTGTACCCGCTCCGCTACCCCCGTGCCATCCCGGGGCTCGCCCGGATGACCGCGGCGGGCGCGCTGGCCGTCAGGGGCGTGGCGGACACCCTCCCCCTCACGCCCGAGGCGGCCGCGGCGCTGCCCGGCGCCCCCCGGCTCGTCCCGACGCCCGGGCACACGAAAGGCCACTGCGGTCTGCACTTCCCGGATCGCGACGCGGTGGTCAGCGGTGACGCCCTCGTGACCCTCGATCCGTACACCGGCCATCCGGGTCCGCAGGTGGTGGCCCGCGCGGCGACGGCGGACACCGCGACCGCCCTCCGGTCCCTCGAGGCGCTGCGGGCGACGTCGGCGAGGACGGTACTGCCGGGCCACGGATTCCCCTGGCGTGCGGGTGTGGACACCGCTGTCGCGCAGGCCCTCGAGGTCGGCGGGCACTAGTCCGGCGGCCACCGAACCCGTGCTGACGAGGGGATACGCTGGGCCCATGGGCTGGTTCACGCAGAAGACGATCATGGGGTACGCCGGCGTCACGGTGAGACGGGCCGCTCTCGGTCTGTTCTCGGCGCAGGCTGTCGTGATCGGTGGCCTGGTCGCCGTGGACGCCTACCAGAAGCGCCAGCGCCGCAAGCGCCCTGGCTTCCCCCAGCCGGGGACGTTCCACACGAGGATCGCCGAGACCGACACCACCGTCTACACGTACGGCGAGGACCTCTTCGACGCGATGATCGCGGCGATCGACCGCGCCGAGCACCAGGTACTCCTCGAGACGTACATCTGGAAGGGCGATGAGGTCGGCGCGCGTTTCCGTGATGCCGTGAACCGGGCCGCCGAGCGCGGCGTGAAGGTCTTCGTGATCTACGACGGCTTCGCCAATCTCGTGGTCAATCCGTTCTTCTACTCCTGGCACCCCCTGGTGAACGCGTACCGCTTCCCCGTCCTGCGCCCGTCCATCGTGTTCACGAACATCCGCGGAACGGGTTTCGACCACCGCAAGGTCCTCGTGGTCGACGACGAGGTGGGCTTCGTGGGCGGCTACAACATCGGATCGCTGTACGCGACGAAATGGCGTGACACCCACCTGGAGATCCGCGGGCCGTCCGTCTGGGAGCTCCGCGAGGCCTTCGCCAGCTTCTGGAATCTCCGGGCCATCCCCCGCAGGCCCGAGCTCCCCGATCTCAGTGCGACCTTCTGGGAGCCCCGTATCCGTGCGGTGAACAACATCCCGGCCTATCTCGTGTTCCCCATCCGCGGTGTCTATCTCGACGCGATCAACCGCGCGCAGCACCACATCTTCATCACCACCGCCTACTTCATCCCCGACCGGCAGATCCTCGACGCGCTGCTGCGGGCCAGCCGCCGCGGCGTGGACGTCCGCGTGATCCTGCCCGAGGACTCCAACCATGTGGTCTCCGACTGGCTCTCCCGCGGTTTCTACTCGTCGCTCATCAGCGCGGGCGTGCAGATCCTGCTGTACCAGCACTCGATGATCCATGCGAAGACAGCAACCATCGACGGCGAGTGGAGCACCGTGGGCACCGCGAACATCGACCGCCTGAGCCTGACCGGCAACTACGAGATCAACCTCGAGATCTTCGATCGTGCCCTTGCGAAGACCATGGAGCGGATCTTCGACGTCGACTCCTCCAACAGCCGGGTCCTGACCCAGGAGGAGTGGGACAGCCGGCACGTGGTGGCGCGCGCGAGCGAGCTCATCCTCGCCCCGTTGCGTCCCTTCCTGTAGGCCCGGACTCCCGGAGCGACGAGAAACGCTCCATGTAGCCACGCTGCGAGGCCTCCACATGGCGGGCCATGAGGCGTTCGGCCTCCGCCTCGCTCCCGGCATCGATGGCCGCCATGACCAGCCGGTGCTCGCCCCACGACTGCTTGCCGCGGTGATCGACGTCGGCCGCATACAGCCACTCGATCTTGCCCGAGATCTGGCGGAGCAGAGCTGCGAGCGAGGAACTGCCGCTCAGCTCCGCGACACCGAGGTGGAAGCGGATGTTGAGGTCGGGGAGCTCGGTGAGGTCGTCGGCGGACACGGCGCGGTCACCGTCGTCGAGGATCTCCGCGAGCCCCCGCCTGGCCGACCACCATCCCGGGTCGGGGGCGTCCGCGGCGAACTGCGCAGCGGCGCGGCGGGCAGCCCGGCGGGCGATGGTGGATTCGATGACGCCACGCACGGCGAAGAGGTCCTCGGCGTCCTCGAGGGGGATCGCCGCCACGGTGGACCCGGCGTAGGGCCTCGAGTCGACGAACCCCTCGGCCTCGAGCGCCCGCAGCGCCTCCCGCACGGGGACGCGCGAGACACCGTACTTCGTGGCCAGAGCCGCCTCCGTCACCCGGACGCCCGGCAGCAGGGAACCGCGGATGATGTCGCGCCGGATCGCGTCGAGAACGCGCTGCGGGGCCGCGGCATCCTGCTCAGGCCGCAAGCGCTGCACCCCGGACGGCGTCGGGAGCTCGTGTCGTGGACTCCGCGCGGGGAGACGCGGTGCCACTTGCGATCCCGCTCACGGTCCCGCCGTCAGCGCCCTGCAGCATAGCCCTGCGCTCCGCGCGGGTTCGCGGCGGCGGAGAGCACGCCTGTCTCGTGGTCCTTCGTGACAGAGGAGAGGCGGCCGAGCGACCAGTCCCCCGCCCGGGTGACGACGTGGCCCCGGCGTTCGAGGTCCGCGATCACGTCCTCGCCCAGCCGGTCCTCCACGACGGCGCCGCCCGGCTCCCAGGTGCGCGGCCAGAAGGACCCGGGGATGGACGTGGTGTGCAGGGACGGTGCGTCGATGGCCTGTTGCGGCGTGTAGCCGCCCACGATGGTGCGGAGGATGTAGAGCAGCTGCCACTGGTCCTGCTGGTCGCCGCCGGGAGAACCGAGCGCGACGACGGGCCTGCCGTCCTTCAGGATGAGCGTCGGCGTGAGCGTGGTGCGGGGGCGTCTGCCTGCCTCGAGGGTGGACGGCCCGCCCTCCTCGAGCCAGGTCATCTGCAGCCGCGAGCCGAGGCAGAATCCGAGCTCGGGGATGGTCGGCGAGGACTGCAGCCAGCCGCCGCTCGGCGTCGCGGAGACCATGTTGCCATGCGCGTCGACGACGTCGATGTGGCACGTGTCGCCGCGCGTCTCACCGCTGCGGGACACCGTGGGCTCCCCGACCCCGGCGAAGCCGCTGCCGTCCGCGAGGGCGGGCGGCGTGTAGCCGGTACGCAGCGGCGGCGTGAAGGGCGTGAACCCGGGGACGGCCCCCGGCCGGAAGTCGTGCGAGGCCGCGTCGGTGATCAACGCGCGCCGTTCGGCAGCGTACTCCGGCGAGAGCAGGTGTTCCATCGGCACGTCGGCGTCGCCGTAGTAGGCCTCGCGGTCGGCGATGGCGAGCTTCTGCGCCTCGAGGATGGTGTGGGCGCCGAGGGCCGTCGATGGGTCGAGGTGCTCGTCGTCGAACCCGTCGAGGATGGCGAGGGTCTGCAGCAGGGCCGGCCCCTGGCCCCACGGGCCGGTCTTGGCGATGGTGTACCCGCGGAACTCGAGCGTCGTCGCCTCCTCGTAGCCCGCCTCGAAGCCCGCGAAGTCCTCTACGGTGATCACGCCGGCGTGGTCGAGCCCGGAGGAGTGCCGGTGCGGGGTCCGCACGAACTCCGCCGCGGCCTGCGCCACGAGGCCCGTACGCCACTCGAGCCGGGCCGCGTCGATGCGCTCCTCCCGCGTGCCGCCCCCCACTGTGGCGCCGACCAGCGAGTCCAGGACCCGCGCGTACGCCTCGTTGCGGACGACGTCCCCCTCACGAGGCGGCTTGCCCTCGGGCAGCCACAGTGCTGCCGAGGTGGGCCAGTGCTCGGTGAACAGCTCGGCGACGGCGGCGATGGTCGCACCGACCCGGCCGACGATCGGGTGGCCGTCACGGGCGTACCCGATGGCGAAGGCGAGCACGTCCTCCAGTTCCCAGGTGCCGTGGTCCCGCAGAAGCACGAGCCAGGCGTCGACGGCGGCGGGGACCGCCGCGGCGAGCGCTCCGGCGCCGGGCACGAGTTCGAGTCCCTCGGCGAGGTAGTGCTCCCGGGTGGCGGCCGCGGGTGCCGGCCCCTGGCCCATGAGGACCACGGGCCTGCCCGGCTCCCCCGCGGTCGCGAAGACGCCGGTCATGTCCCCGCCGGGACCGTTGAGGTGCGGCTCGACGACGTGCAGGACGAAGGCCCCGGCGACCGCGGCGTCGAACGCGTTGCCGCCGCGTTCGAGCACGGCCTGGGCTGACGCCGTCGCGAGCCAGTGCGTCGACGCACTCATACCGAAGGTGCCCTGCAGGGTGGGCCGCGTGGTGAACGAGGGAGGGGGCGTGTACGTCATCGGGGTCACTTCCGGAATTGAATACAATGGCTGCTCCGACGATAGGCTTCGTATACATTCATTTCAAGGTCGTTGCCGGAGGAAATCATGGTGAAGAAGTACCGGGTGGCGACGGACCGCCTCCATCTCTGGCTCATGCTCGTCCTCACGTTCTCCACCGGGGTGATCGACGCCGTCGGCTATCTCGGGCTCGACCGCGTCTTCACCGGCAACATGACGGGCAACGTCGTCCTCCTGGGCATGGCCTTCGCGGGCGGAGCCGACCTCCCGATCCTGCGGCCGGCCCTCGCGCTCGCCTTCTTCATGGTGGGGGCGGCCCTGGCGGGTCGCGTGCTGAGGAAAGGACCGGTGGGGTGGTCCGGTCATACCTCGAGCTCGCTCCTGACCGTCACTCTCGGCCTCACCGCGCTCGCCGTCTACGTGGCCCTCGTCGACGTCCATGCGGAGGAGATCCTCGGCAGCATCACGACGTCGGGCCTGGCCACCATGATGGGCATCCAGGCCGCGACGGCCAAGCGCCTCAAGGTCGCCGAGATCACCACCGTCGTCGTCACCTCGACCATCACCGGGCTCGCCTCGGACTCCCGGCTCGCGGGGGGCAAGAGTCCCTTCTGGGCGCGGCGCTTCTCGGCCATCGCCCTCATCCTGGCCGGCGCCGTCGCAGGGGCACTCACCCTCAAGGTGGACCTGTGGCTCGGCATCGCGGTGTCGGCGCTCCTGTCCGCCGTCGTCACCCTCCTCGGGCATCTGCGGCACCGCCGGGACCTCCGGCAGGAGGCGGAGGAGAGCGCCGCGGAAACCGCACTACGGTAGAAGCATGGACCCGGCAGACCAGCAGTACGCATTCCACCGCCTCGCCCGCTCGTGGCCGCAGTACCGGTGGTGGAAGCCCCTCCTCACCGCCCTCCTCGGGGTCGCGTTCTACCTGGCCTTCACGGTCATCCTGCTGCTCGTGGCCGTGGTCGCTGTCCTGGCGACGTCCGCCGACGTCCAGCCCTACCTGGACGCCGCCGAAGCGATCGATCTGAGCGATCCGGTGATCTTCGCCTTCACCCTGGCATCCTTGATCATTCTGATCCCGGCCCTCGCGCTCGCCACCCTGATCACCGGGCCGCGACCCATCGGGATGCTGTCGTCGGTGGCCGGGCGAATCCGCTGGCGCTGGCTGGGTGTCTGCGTGATCGCCGCGGTCGTGGTCTTCGGCGTGAGCCTGGGCGTCTCGAGCGTGATCGAGCTCTTCCTCCCGGGGCAGCCCGCGGCCGAGCTACCGGGCCGGCCGGACACCTCGGTGCTGCTGGTCCTGCTCGCGCTGACCATCCTCGCGGTCCCGTTCCAGGCCGCCGCAGAGGAGTACGTCTTCCGCGGCTTCCTGATGCAGGTGATCGGAGGCTGGCTGAAGCATCCGGCCTTCGCCATCCTGCTGCCGGTCCCCCTCTTCGTGCTGGGCCACCTCTACGACCCGCTCGGGCAGGCCGACGTCGCGATCTTCGCCGTCTTCGCGGGCTGGATCACCTGGCGGACGGGTGGGCTGGAGGCGGCAATCGCCGTGCATGCGATCAACAACATGACCATCTTCGCTCTCGGCGCGTTCGGACTCGTGGACGTCAACGCCACCGAGGGGTCGGCGGGCGGCCTCGTCGTCTCGGTGCTGACCACTGCGGTGACGGCCGTGGTCATCGTCCGCCTGGCCGATCGCCGCGGCATCGACCGCACGCGCACGGGCGCTCCGGCTCCGCAGGAGACGGCAGGGGTGCAGGGGCAGCCACCGGCCTACGCGGTAGGACGTGGCGGCCGGACGAACGACCCCCTCGGGTGGGACCCCACCCAGTACGACGACGTCCGCTACAGCACTCCGGGAACCGGGGCGTACCCGGGAACCACCCCCGGGGGCGGCCCGGCGGCGGGTCCGTCCCCGAGCCCGGGGCCGTCCCCCACCGCCGTCCAGCAGAACGGTCGGCAGGACGGTCGGCCGGACCGGTCCGGCCCTCCACGGGCTGACGCGCCGTTTTCCGACATTCCTCCCGGCGGCGCTCATGCCGTCGGCACTCCTCCCGAGCATGCCCCGTCGCACGCACCATCAGCTGCTCCCCGGGCGGACCGCGCACTCCCGTCCCGCGCCCCCTCCGCTGCTCCCTCCGCCATTCGGGAAGCGGACCACTCCTCGGATCGGCACCCCGCGGGGCCCGCCCACCCGTCAGGGCCGGGCTACCCCTCAGGCCCGGGCTACCCCGCCGGTCCCGGCTTCCCCGCCGGGACGTCCCCGGACAGTACGCCTGGAGAGTAGACCTAGCGGTCGCTGCTCCCGCCCAGGATCCGCCCCCGGGCCGCAGCGAGTTCGTCCGCCGTGATGGTGCCGTCCTCGTGCAGTGACTGGAGTTCGGCGAGCCTGTCCGCCGTGGATCGTCGGGGGCCGAGCATCTCGCTGTCGAGAGCACGCACGGCCAGATCGGTCTGGAGGGTAAGGGGATCGTGTCCCGCTCTCCGGGCCCGCCCGGCATTGCGGACGATGGACACGATCACGAAGACGAAGACGGCCAGCACGAGCACCAGGATGATGGTGAAGGCGGCGTCGAACGCCCCCGTGGCGCCGGGATCGAGGCTCGGGTCAGGGATGATGTCCTCCTGCGTCGTGCTGCCGATGATCCCATCACCCTCCACCGAGGAACACCTGCGGTCAACCCCGAAACGCTCCGTACGGCAGACCGGGACGCCGAATGCCGCAGGGGCCTCGGCTCACCCCTCGACGCGGAGACCCATGCTCTCCGCCAGGAACGGCGCCAGTAGTTGCAGCTGCTGGTCGTCGATGGTCGCACCGCGCAGCCCGTCGAGTCCGTGGATCCCGCGGAAGCTGCTGGAGCGCAAGTCCACGTCCTTCAGCCGTGCGCCATCGAGCGTCAGAGTCCCGACCGTGCAGTCGCGGAGCGCCACGCGGGTGGCCGTGACCCCGCTCAGGTCGAGTTCGCCGATGATGCAGCCACTGACGAGGACGTCGGTGAGCCGGGCACCGCGGAGGTTCACGTAGTCGAGCTTGCCGCCGTCCAGGTGGACGCCGTCGAGCCGGCTGTCGTACAGCTCCGCGGAGCCCCAGCGTGTGCTGTGCAGTGCGGTCTCGCGCCAGCTGCTGCGGGAGGCCCGGAAGACCGGGGCGAAGAGGTCCTCGAAGGAGCACTCGATGAAGCGAGCACCCCTCAACTCGGTGTCGTTCAGGGACACACCCTCGAGCAGGCACTCCTGGAGTGTGATGCCGCCGAGCTCGGCGCCGTCGAACACTGTCCGCTCGTAGTGCTCGGCTTCGCGGTGCTCGCCGTCCAGCAACTGCGGCTCGGCTCGCCACTCCAGTCCGCGCGGCGCCTGCAGGGACAGCCGTGGCCCGATCGTCGAACTGCGGGGGGATCGCGCTGGCATGGTGTCCGTCCAATCATGGTCTGTTCCGCCCGTCACGGGCCTTCCCTCATTCCATCACCCGGGGGTGTCGGAACACCTGCCGGCGTCACGGGCGAGCCGTGCATCGACATACGCGGCCGAACTGTTCTCCCCACGCAGGGCATCCCCTACAGTGGACCAACCCCGACCGGGAGCCGACCACACAGGATGGAGCCGCCATGTCGACCAGGAACAGCACGCGAGGCGCAGGAAACGGACAGGACGCCTCACTCCTGAAGGTCCTCGGCAACTGGGACGCCCTGGCGCTGGGCTTCGGGGCGATGATCGGGTTCGGCTGGGTCGTCCTCACGGGAGGCTGGATCGCGTCCGCGGGCACGGGCGGCGCCGTCCTGGCGATGGTGACGGGCGGCGTCATCATGGGGGTCGTCGGTCTCACCTACGCGGAGCTCACGGCGGCGATGCCCAAGGCCGGCGGCGAGCACAACTTCCTGCTGCGCGGTATGGGACCGCGCTGGTCCTTCGTGGGTTCCTGGGCGATCACCGGCGGCTACGTGACCATCGTGGCCTTCGAGGCGGTCGCCCTCCCCCGCACCGCCGAGTACATCTTCCCGAACCTCAGCCAGGTCCCGCTCTGGACGGTCGCCGGCGATCAGGTGCACCTCACCTGGGCCCTCGTGGGCGCTGTCGCCGCCGTCGTCATCACGCTCGTCAACATCCGGGGCGTCAAGATCGCGGGCTCGGCGCAGTCCTTCGTGGTCGTGTTCCTGCTGATCCTCGGCAGCTTCACGGGCGGTTCCACCACGAACATGCAGCCGTTCTTCACGGGCGGTTCGGCGGGGTTCTTCGCGGTCCTCGTCGTGGTGCCGTTCCTGTTCGTCGGCTTCGACGTCATCCCGCAATCGGCGGAGGAGGTCGACATCCCCGCACGGCAGATCGGCCGGCTCGTGGTGGTCGCCGTCATCCTCGCCACCATCTGGTACGTGATGACGATCCTGACCACGTCCGCCGCCATGCCGGCCGCCGATCTCGCGGCCGCGGACATCGCCACCGCGGACGCGATGGGAGCGATGTTCGGCTCCGACGCCATGGCGAAGGTCCTGATCGCCGGAGGGATCGCGGGCATCCTGACCTCCTGGAACTCGCTCCTGCTCGGTGCCTCCCGGCTCATGTACTCCATGTCGCGGTCCGGCATGCTGCCGCGGTGGTTCGGTGTGCTCCATCCCCGCTACCGCACCCCGGTGAACGCCCTCATCTTCATCGGGGCCCTCTCCTTCGCCGCCCCCTTCTTCGGAACGCAGATGCTCGGCTGGCTCGTGGACTCCGGGGCGCCGAGCATCGTGCTGGCCTACATCCTCGTGTCGCTGGTCTTCGTGATCCTGCGCCGCCGCGATCCCGGCATGGACCGTCCGCTGCGCATCGGCGGGGCGGGTAACGGAGGCGTGGTGATCGGCTGGGTGGCGGTGGTCCTGTGCGTGGCCCTGCTCAGCCTGTACCTCCCGGGCATGCCGGCGGCGCTCACTCCGCCGCCCTGGATCCTCTTCGGTCTGTGGTGGGTCCTCGGGATCGTCTTCCTGCTGCGGATCCCGAGCGGGATAGCGCCCGGGCACGACGCCGAGGAGCGCCTCCTCGAGCGGCTGGCGGAACGCCGGTGACGGCGGGGCGGAACGCGTAGGCCCGTGCTTTACTGGGGAGCATCGTCAGTCCAGGGGGAGGCAGCGTCATGAGCAGCGACCGCATGCAGGGCATTTACGACACGCGCTACGACGGCATCTACCAGCGCGGCGGCGCGGCCGAACCGGGAGTGCGGGCCGCTGTGGCGGAGCCGGCCCGCTTCCCCGTCCAGCAGCACGCGGACCGCCCCGACGACGCCCCGGCCGGGTCCTCCGTCATCCGGGAGGTGGGTGCCGAGCCCGAGACGCAGCACGAGCCCGCGCCCCGGCAGGGGAACCCCTTCGATGTCTGGTTGTGGGTGGTCTCGGCCGTCCTCGTGGCACTCGGCGTGTTCTTCGTCTCGGCGCCCATGCTGTACGCGGAGCGTGCCGAGGTGATCGCTTCCACCACCTACTACAGCAGTCCGTGGTTCAACTACACGGTGATGCTCGCCCCGGCCCTGATCCTCCTCGGCGCGGCCACCGCCGTCGTCCAGCTCTTCGTGCTCTCGATCCGGCACACCCTGCGCACGCGCTGACGAGGGACGGGACCCGTGCGCTCCGCCCGTAGGGTGGGATACATGGAATCGCCGATCGAGACGTACCTCAGGACCATCCACCGGGAGATCTCGGAGTTGCGTGACGGCAAGGTGCACAGCACCATCCCGGCCATGGCCAACGTGAACCCGGACAACTTCGGCATCTGCCTGACCACGGTGGACGGCTACATGTACGAGGTCGGGGACACCCGCGAGGAATTCACCATCCAGTCGATCTCGAAGCCCTTCACCTACGGCCTCGCCCTGACGGATCTCGGGATGGACGCGGTGGACGCGAAGGTCGACGTCGAGCCGTCGGGCGATTCCTTCAACGAGATCTCCCTCGCCGAGGGGACGGGCCGCCCGTCCAACGCCATGATCAACGCCGGAGCCCTCACGGCCACGTCGCTCGTGCAGTCCCGCGGCGGGAACAGGCGCTTCAAGCGCATCGTGAACTCCTACTCCCAGTTCGCCGGGCGACAGCTCGGCGTCAACGAGGAGGTGTTCCGCTCCGAACTCGAGCACGGCCATCGGAACCGTGCCCTTGCCTACCTCCTCCGGTCCTTCGACATCATCGAAGACGATCCCACGCCGGTCGTGGAGGACTACTTCCGGCAGTGCTCGGTCATGGTCAACTGCATGGACCTCTCCGTCATGGCCGCCACCCTCGCGAACTCGGGACGCAACCCGCTCACCGGCGTCGAGGCCATGGATCTCCTCGCGGTCGAGCGCGTACTGTCCGTCATGACCACGTGCGGCATGTACGACGACGCCGGGTCCTGGATCAGCACCGTCGGCATGCCGGCGAAGAGCGGCGTGGGAGGCGGCACCATCGCCGTCCTCCCCGGCCAGGTGGGGCTGGCCGTCTACTCCCCGCCCCTGGACGAGCACGGCAGCAGCGTGCGCGGTATCGCGACCAGCCAGCGCCTGTCCCGCGACATGGAACTGCACTTCGTCCGGGCCGCGCGCGCCGGGCGCTCGGCCATCCGCGCCACGTACGACATCACGGCGGCCCCGTCCGGTATCCGGCGCACGGACGAGGCGATGGAGGTGCTCCGCGACCAGGGACACCGCGCCGTGGTGATCGAGCTCAACGGTGACCTGCTGTTCGCCGGGACGGAATCGATGGTCCGTGCGCTGAGCAGCCTCGACGACGACATCGACTTCGTGATCCTCGACCTCCGCCGGGTCGACGAGGTGGCGGACGTGTCGCTCCGCCTGCTGGGAGAGGTGCGGGAGAACCTCGCCACCGTCGACCGCGATCTCGTGCTGATCGACGGCGAGGGGACCCTCGCGGAGACCTTCAGGGACGTGGACCGGGCCGTCCCGACCTTCGACACCCGCACCGCCGCCGTGGAGTACTGCGAGAACGAACTGATCACGCGCTACGGGCGGGACCTGATCCTCCCGTCCGAGGTGGAGGTCGCCCAGTGTCCCGCACTGAGTCCGCTGTCCCCGGAATCGGTCGAGGCCCTGACGCTCCGCATGGAGGACCGCACCTACGAGAAGGGCCACGTGGTGCGGCGTGTCGGCCAGAACTTCGGGGGCGTCTTCTTCATCCTCTCCGGGAAGATCGTCACCTCGGTCCCCGGGCCGTCCGGCGAGCGCCTGAAGCTCACGACCCTCAGCGCGGGCATGACCTTCGGGGAACTGGCCCTCGGCAGCGACGACCGGCAGGAGACCACGGTGAAGGCCCTCGAGGACGTCCATGTGAAGGTCCTCACGGCACAGGCGATCCGGAGCATCGAGCAGGAGGATCCGCCCCTCGCCGTCGAGCTGTGGAAGGCCCTGACCCGTGACGCGTACACGCGGGTGGACCTGTACCTGCGGGAGACCGCGGTCCGCGTCCGCGACTAGCGGCTTCGCCCGACCCTCACCCCCACCGCCCCTCAGCGTCCGGTATCGGTCTCCGCCGCCGCCTTCAGCGTCCGCAGCGTCCGCAGGATGTTCCCGCGCTGGAACGCCGCGATGGTGGACCCGCCCGTGGCGAGGTAGTCGAAGGCCCGGGCGGCGGCGTCGTGCCAGCGCCTGTCGTCCGTCCAAGCCTCGGTGACGAGCGTGCCGCCGTCGTGCTCCTCGAAGGTGTAGCGCCAGGTGGCGATCCTCGCCGGGAGTCGCCGGGTCGGGCTTCCGATGGCGTGGACGCGGAAGGCGAACTCGCGCCCCGGATCCGCGGCGGTCACCGTGCAGCGCGTCGTCCAGCTGACGCGACCGCGCGTGTTTGCGCCGTCGAAGACCGCGCCCACTCGCACGCCCTCGTGCGGCGAGGCCAGCACGGCTCCCCTGTTCTCCGGGCTCCACTCGCCCATCCTCGTCACGTCACTGACCATGCCGTAGAGCACCTGCGGCGACTGCGCGATCACCACGCTGTCCTCCACCGAGATCACCCGTCCCATGCTTCCCCCTCGCTGCTGTTGCGCGCTCGGCCCACCCCGGGCGTCGCCGCCCGCCAGTCTACGGCGCCGCTCCGGCCCTAGACTGACGGACGGACGTGGCCCGCGGGGCCACCGGCAGCAGGAGGACGGACGGGCGATGACCATACTGATAGCGGGCTGCGGCGATCTCGGCACCGAGGTGGGCCTGCGTTTTGCGGCCCGCGGTGAGCGCGTGGTCGGCTGGCGCCGCTCCCCTGGGCGCCTCCCGGCTGGCATCGAAGGCGTGGCGGCGGACCTCACCCGGTCCCTGCCGCCGGTCCCTGCGGACACCGACGTCGTCGTCATCGCGACCGCCGCGGGCGCCAGGACCGAGGACGCGTACCGCAGCGCCTACGTGGACGCGACCGCCAATGTGCTGGACGCCCTCGAGCGCGACGGCGTCGTGCCGCGCCGCATCCTCTTCGTCTCCTCCACCGCCGTCTACGGGGACGCCGACGGCGCCTGGGTCACGGAGGACTCGCCGGCGGAGAACCCGGCGCCGACCGCGCGGCTGGTCAAGGAGGCCGAGGACGTCCTCCTCGGGCGGACGGACCGTGGAACGGTCCTGCGCCTGTCGGGCATCTACGGCCCGGGGCGCACACGCCTGATCGACCAGGTGACGGGCGGCAGCGCGGCACTGCCACCGCAGGTGCAGTGGACCAACCGCATCCATCGGGACGACGCCGCGGCTGCGATCGTGCACCTCGTCACGGAGGTCCCCACGCCCGAGCGGATCTACCTCGGCAGCGACGAACTGCCCGTCGACCTGGGCGAGGTCCTGCGGTTCCTGGCCGCCGAACTCGATCTGCCGGAGCCGCCCCTCGCGGACGGGTCGGGCGGCCCGGCCCGGGGTGGCGCGCGCCGCGTAGACAGCGGGCGCCTGCGCTCCACCGGCTTCTCGTTCACCTACCCGACCTATCGGGAGGGCTATCGCGCGGTGCTCGCCGGGAAGGGCGTCAGGCACCCGTGACGGACGGCTGCGCCGGCGCGGGGCGACCCCGGACCGCCAGGCGGCCGAGGCGCACCAGGGACCAGACGAAGATGCTCACCACGAGCAGGTTGCGCAGCGTGAGCAGGACGGCGACGGCCGGTTCGAGCTCGTACCGCAGGGCGTCGTAGAACACCGGGTAGACGAGCGTGGTCAGGGCCGCGGTGGCCAGCATCGCCAGGGCCGGGTACCGCCACTCGGCGGCGCTGTCCAGGACCAGGCCCGCCGCGACGACTGCTGCGATCCACAGCATGAACTGCGGAGAGCCCACCTTGTTGAACACCACGAGCGTGGCCACGAGCGCCAGCGATCCGGTGGCGAGCAGGCCGGCCGGTGCAGCCCCGCGGTGGAGGGCGACGGCGAGGAACACGGCCACCGCGGCGACGGTGAGGACCAGGAGCGGCGTCATGAGGTCCCCCACGACCCCGCTCAGCGCGCCGCGCACCTCCATGGTGTTGATCACCTCGTCCTCGAAGAAGTAGGCGCCGGAGGATCCCGTGATCGCCTGCCACACGCCGGGCGTGCTGAGCGGCGCCTCGAGCTGCATTCCGCGGGCGCCCTGGGCGGTGAGGAAGCCCGTGAGGTTCCGGAGGTCACCGAAGGCAGCGACCACGGCGGCGATCCCTGCGGTCAGCGCGACACCCGCGCCGAGGATCCTCAGCCGCCCTCCGCGGACGGCGACGAGCGCGGCGAGCACGACCGCCGCAGGCCAGACCTTCATCCACGTGGCGGCGCTGAGCAGCAGCGAGGCGATGAAGGGGCGCGCGGCGACGAGGAGGATCCCCGTGATGACGAGCGGTGCGGTCAGGCCGTCGATCCTGCCGACGGCTACCGGGCCCAGCAGGGCCGTCGCGGTGAGCCACCAGTACGCCGCGGTGTACGACGACGGCGTGCCGCGCCGCAGCAGTGCCGCCGTCCCGAGGGCGTTGAGCCCGGCGAAAAGCACGAACCACGCCAGCTGGTAGAGGTGGGGACCGAAGGCCGTCGCGAGGACCATCGGGGCGAGCGCCCCGACGGGGTAGACCCACGCCGTGTCGATGCCCTCCCACACGCCGTCGTTCAGGGCGCTGTAGGCCCACTCGCGGTAGAAGCGGATGTCACTGAGCACTCCCCCACCGATGATGAACGGCAGCAGGCGGGCGAGGAAGCCGAGGTGGACCGCCGCGAAGAACAGCCAGACCCAGCGGGAGGTGTTGCGGGTTTCCGGGCGGGGCAGGCGGATGCGCACGGGATTGCTCCTGGTCTGCGGGGGTTGCGGCAGCGCCCAGTCTCCCACCCGCCGAGGGGCCCGCGCCAATCTTCGTTCCCGCCGCCGGGCCCGTGGCGGTGGAGTTCCGGACGTGGCGGAGCCCGGGGAGCCTAGGCCGTTCCGGACGGGACGTACCCGAGGTCCTTGTCGACCACGCCGGGCAGCTGCTCCCCCGCGATCCACAGCAGGAAGTTCCGTTCGAACTGCGCGGCGAGGTCGTCCAGCCAGGAGTCGGCGTTGCTCGCCAGGTGCGGGGTCACGAGCACCGAGGGCAGAGACCACAGCGGGTGCGCGGCGGGCAGGGGTTCGACGGCGAACGTGTCGAGCACGGCCCCGGCCAGCGTGCCCGCGGTGAGTCGCCGGACGAGGGCCTGCTCGTCCAGGAGCCGCCCTCGCCCCGCGTTGACGAGCACCGCGGTGGGTGGCAGGGCATCGATCACCCCCGCGTGCACGAGGTTCTCGGTGGCCGGGGTCAGGGGTGCGAGGAGCACGAGCCAGTCGACGTCGCCGACCAGCCGTTTCAGCGCCGACGACGAATGGACGCGCCCGAAGTCGGCGTCGTGCTCCCGCGCGGTACGGCCCACGCCCTCGACCTGCACGCCCACCGCGCGGAGCAGCCGCGCGGTGTGGCGGCCGATGCTGCCGGTCCCCACGATCAACGCGCGCGTCCCGGCGATGTTCCTGCCCTCCCGCCAGGCCCAAATGCCCTCGTTCTGCCGGTCGCGGAGCGGGCCGAACCCCTTGGCCGCGTGGAGCATCCCGGCGAGCACGTACTCGGCCATCGGCTGGTCGAAGATGCCGTGGGCGTTGGTCACCACGACGTTCGACGCCACCAGCTCCGGGAACAGGAGCCTGTCCACTCCTGCGGCCGCCACGTGCAGCCACCGGAGCGACCCGGCGGCGTGCCACGCCGCGGGCAGGGCTCCCGAGAAATAGTCCCAGAGGTACAGCACGTCGGCGCCGTCGAGCGCCCGGTGGAGCTCGGCGGCCTGCACGGTCCGCACCTCGGCGAGCTCGGCCACCCGCCCGAGGCCACGCACCGGGCGGGACCCCTCGAGAACGGCGACGACCGGCCGCTCAGCCATCGGGCTGCTCGGCGCGGGGTGCCGAGGCAACGCCTGTCTCGGGCCGGTTCTCGATGGAGAGATCGCGCAGGTACCTCAGCACCACGATGGCCACGGCCGTCGCCGGGACCGCGAGGAAGGCCCCGACGATGCCGAAGAGCGTGCCGCCCGCGGTGACCGAGGCGAGGACGACGGCCGGGTGGATCTCGAGCGTCCGACCGACGAGCAGGGGCTGGATGAAGTTGCTCTCGAGCTGCTGCACCAGGATGACGATGCCCAGCACGATCAGCGCCGTCACCCAGCCGTAGGCGAGGAAGGCCACGAGCGTGGCGATGAGTCCGGAGACGACGGCGCCCACCACCGGGATGAACCCGGCGAAGAAGACGAGCACTGCGAGGGGGATGGCGAGCGGGATGTCCAGCAGCACGAGCCCCAGACCGATGAACACGGCGTCCACCATGGCCACCGTGGCCTGAGCGAAGATGTAGGAGGACAGCGTCCGCCAGCTGTTCTCCGCCACCCGCGCCGCGTGCTGGAAGGTGCTCGAGTTGGTCCAGCGTCCGGCCCAGGGCAGGAAGCGGTCGCCGTCCTTGAGGCAGAAGAAGGTGAAGACGAGCGTCAGCACCACGACGATCGTGCCCGAGGTCAGTTCGCTCAGCCCGGCCGTGATGCCGCTGACGATGTTGCCGGCATTCGACTGCAGCTGCTCGAGTCCGGTCGCCACCACGCGGTCGAGGTCCGGTACCTCCAGGTTCAGGGGCGGCCCGGTGACGAAGTCGGTGAGGTCCATGATGTTGTCGCGCGCCAGACCGGACAGCTCCGTGATCCCGCCGGCAATCGAGGGAATGGTCAGGGCACCGATGCCGACTACCGCACCGAGGAACCCGAAGAGCGTGAGCAGGGCCGCGAGGATCTTCGGGAGGATGCGGCGCAGGAGCCTGTTGAGGGGCCAGAGGACGGAGGCGAGGAGGAGCGCGAACAGCGTGGGCAGCACGATCGACCACAGCGCCTTCGTGAGGTACCAGACGATCACGAGCCCGGCGAGGACCACGATGCTGCGTCCGGTCCAGGCGGCGCTCACCCTCAGGCCGTCGGCGAACGCACGGGGACGGAATCGTCGGGCCACGGTGGAGCCGTGCGGCTCGGATGGGTGCGGCTCGGGGGCGTGCGGCTCGGGCGCGTGCGGCTCGGGTGCCTGCGGCGCGGGCTGTCGACGTCGGGGCGGGCGGCGTCGGGGCGGCTGCGGCGTGTCCGGCGGGCCGGCGTCGGGTTCTGTCACATAGCCATCCTGCCCTAGTCGGGAGTGCCGGCCCCGGCAGGATGTGGCCTGCGCGTCGGCGCGATGCGTGATCTCCGCCACCGTGCCCGTCACCCTGAGGTCCGGCACAGCAGGAGCTCCGCGGGGGAAGCGACCCGCCCTTATCGGGGTGGCACTCCCGGGACTAGGGTGGAGAAACATCCCCGACGTCGGCAGAAAGTGACCCATGCGCTCCGTGAAACTCGGCTCCACAGGCCTCGACATCTCCCCGATCGCCCTCGGCTGCATGAGCTACGGCGAGCCGGACCGCGGGAACCACGCGTGGACGCTGCCGGAAGACGAGAGCAGGCCCCTCATCCGGGCAGCCGTCGACGCCGGCATCACGTTCTTCGACACCGCCAACGTCTACTCGGACGGCTCGAGCGAGGAGATCGTGGGCCGTGCGCTGGCCGAGTTCACGCGCCGGGAGGACATCGTCATCGCCACGAAGGTCCACGGGCGCATGCACGAGGGACCCAACGGCGCGGGCCTGTCCCGCAAGGCGATCCTGGCGGAACTCGACAACAGCCTCCGGCGCCTCGGCACGGACTACGTGGATCTCTACCAGATCCACCGATTCGACCCGGCCACTCCGCTCGAGGAGACCCTCGAGGTGCTGCACGACGTCGTGAAGGCCGGCAAGGTGCGCTATCTCGGCGCATCGTCCATGTATGCGTGGCAGTTCTCCAAGGCCCTGTACCTGCAGCGCATCAACGGCTGGACGTCCTTCGTCTCCATGCAGGACCACTACAACCTGATCAACCGCGAGGAGGAGCGCGAGATGTACGGGCTCTGCGCGGACCAGGGTATCGGGGTCCTCCCGTGGAGCCCCCTCGCCCGCGGGAAGCTCACGCGACCGTGGGACGAGACGACCTCGCGCTCCGAGTCCGACCAGTTCGGCAAGACCCTGTACGGGACGCTCGACTCCGACCGCCGCGTCTCGGACGCCGTCGGCGCGGTCGCGGACGATCGCGGCGTCCCGCGGGCGCAGGTGGCCCTCGCCTGGGTGTCACGGAACCCCGTGGTCTCCGCGCCCATCGTCGGCGTCGGGAAGCCGAAGCATCTCGAGGACGCGATCGCATCCCTGGATCTCGAGCTCACCGAAGACGAGGTCCGCGCGCTCGAGGAGCACTACGTCCCGCATCCGCTCGTCGGGTTCTAGCCGGACGCCTGTGCTCCCGCAGCCTCCGATCGGCGGGCAGCCCGATGCCGGCTGACCTCGTCCTGCGGCGCGGGCTGATGTGGCAGTGCTGTCCACCGATCCGGTCGGGGATCCGGTCGGGGATCCGGCCGCGGCCCTGCACGCCACGCGTGTCGATCTGACCGTGGTCGGCGGGCGAGTGGTGTTCGAGCGGACCGGCGCGGGCGCATAGCGCAGCGACCCGTGCCCGACAAGGGGGCGTGTGATGTCGGAGGCGTGTTGTACGTTGTGACCAACTTCACGCGGAAGGCATGACGATGACCATTTCCAGACGGCAGATCCTCGGCGGAGCAGGCTTCCTCGCGGCCGCGGCAGCACTCAACGGCTGCGCCGGTTTCTCGGGCGGTGGTGGCAACGGAGGCGGCGGTGGTGACGGTGGTGACGGTGGTCAGAACACCCTCACCTTCACCACGTGGGGCAGCCCTGCCGAGGAGGAGGGCTTCCGTCGCGGCATCGATGCCTTCAAGGCAGCCAACTCCGGCGTCGACGTCCAACTCAATCTCGTGCCCTACGAGCAGATCTTCACCAACATCGATGCCCAGCTGCAGGCGGGCACCGCGCCGGACCTCTTCCGGGTGGACTACGGCACCATCGGCGCCTACAGCAGCCAGGACCAGCTGCTGGACCTCAGCAGCTACGTCGACACCGCAGCCGCCGAGGAATTCCTCCCTGCCATGTGGCAGGCCGTGCAGTATGACGGGAAGCCCTACGGCGTCCCCCACCAGACGGACACTTCGGCGCTCGTCTACCGCACGGACCTCTTCGAGCAGGCCGGAATCACGAACGTGCCGGACAGCCTTGCCTCCGCCTGGACCTGGGACGAGTTCCGACAGGTGGCCGAACAGCTGCGCGGCTCCATCCCGGGCGATCTCTACCCCTTCGTGTACAACTGGCAACTCGGAGGCTCCACCCGCTGGCTGAGCTGGCTGTTCCAGGCCGGCGGCAGGCTCTTCGACGAGGACCTCACGGGTTCCGCGATCGAGTCCGACGCCGGCAGGAAAGCACTCGAGTTCACGCAGGGCTTCTTCACCGACGGCCTCGTGCCGCCGAGCAGTTCCGTCAAGTCCTCGACCTACGCCGACGATGCCTTCTCGGCCGGCACCACCGCGATGGCCTTCGTCGGCAATTTCGTGCTTCCCGGTCTCGACGAGAACATCACGGACTTCGAGTGGAGCGCCACCTATCTGCCGCGTGACGAACGCGGTGCCTGCGACCTGGGCGGCAACGCCCTCGTGGCCACGAAGAACGCCCGCAACCCCGAGCTGGCGGCGGAGTTCCTGAAGTTCATGACCCGACCGGATCAGATGTCCGACTTCTGCGCGCGCGCCATGGAGCTTCCAACGCTGAACAGCCTGGTCGGTACCGAACTGGACTACCAGACCCGGCCGGACATCGCGGGCATCTTCGTCGAGCAGGCGACCACGCTGGAGCCGTCCGACGTCGAACAGCTCACCTCCCCTGCCATGGCGACCATCAACCCGAAGCTCCGCGACGAGCTCGAGGCCGCCTTCACGCAGGGCCGGCCGGTGGAGGAAACCCTGGCGAACATCGCGGCAGCCGTCGACGAGGCCGCCGGCTGATGTCCGCCGACACCTCGGCGCGCGAGGAGTCGACCGGCGAGGCAGCCGACGAAGGCGGTGACCCGCCGGCCTTCCCGGCGCGGACCTACACCGCCGGTGCCGGCCGGGCACCGGCGCGGCAGCGTTCCACCTGTGCCGCGGCGGGGTTCCTCGGCCCGAACCTGATCCTGCTCGGCGTCTTCCTCTTCCTCCCGCTGGGCTGGGCGCTGCTCATCAGTTTCCAGGAGTCGAACGGTTTCGGGGCGAGCGGCTGGGTGGGGCTCGCGAACTACCAGCGTCTCGTGACGGACCCCACCTTCTGGCAGTCGGCCCTCAACACCGCGGTGTTCACCGTCATCACCGTCCCGTTGAGCCTGGCCCTCGGGCTGGGTCTCGCCGTGCTGATGAACTCCGTACTTCCCGGCCGCCGGATCTTCCGCACCCTGGTCTACCTGCCCATGGTCATCTCGGGGATCGCGACCGCCCTCATGGGCGTGCTGCTGTTCGACGAAGTCACGGGGATCCTCAACAAGCTGCTGCGCGAGGGCGGGCTCGCCACCATCCCCTGGCAGTCGCAGGGCACGGCGGCGTTCGCCTCCATCATCCTGGTGACGCTGTGGATCCGGGTCGGCTTCAACATGGTCATCTACCTCGCCGGGCTCCAGAGCATCTCCCCCGAGCTGTACGAGGCCGCGCGCCTCGAAGGTGCGAGCAGCTGGCAGCAGTTCCGCTACCTCACCGTGCCGCTCGTGGGGCCGTCCACGTTCTTCCTCCTGATCATGAACGTCATCTACTCGTTCCAGGTCTTCGACACGATCTTCGTGATGACCGGCGGGGGGCCCGGGAGGTCGACCTCGGTACTCGTCACCTACGCGTACGAGAACGGCTTCGTGACGAGGGACCAGAGCTACGCAGCGGCCATCGGGATCGTCATCTTCCTGATCACACTGATCTTCACGGCCGTCCAGTGGAAGGGCAACCGATCCCGGGACGATGTCGGGTAGCTCCCTCCAGCACCAGCACCAGCACCAGCACCAGACAAGGAACACGATGGCTCATCCAGTGACAGCCCGGGGTGGCAGTGCGACGGCCTCCGACGGCGGCGACGGCGGGCCCGCCTTCGTGCCCCGCGTGAAGAAGGTGTCCCGCGCCCAGCGCGCCTCGTCGATCGCGCGGCTCGTGACGGCGATCGCGGTGGGCCTCGTGATGATGTTCCCGCTGTACTGGATGATCACCATCGCCTTCTCGCCGAGCTCCGACGTCGTCAACCGTGACCTGAACATCTGGCCGTCCACCTGGACCCTCGAGAACTTCCGCACCATCTTCGACAACTTCCCGGCCGCCACCTGGTTCGGCAATTCCCTGGTCATCACGTCGATCGTCACGGTGCTCACCGTGTCGGTGAACCTGCTCGCCGGCTACGCCTTCGCGAAGCTGGACTTCAAGGGCAAGGGAGCGGTGTTCCTGCTGGTGCTCAGCACGATGATGGTGCCCGTGCAGGTACTCATGGTGGCGCAGTTCCGGCTCGTCACCGAACTCGGTATCTACGGCACCTTCTGGGCCGTCATCTTCCCCTCGGCGGCCTCGGCCTTCGGGATCTTCCTGGCCCGGCAGTTCATCATCGCCATTCCCGACGAGCTGATGGAGGCCGCGAAGATGGACGGCGCGGGAACACTGCGGATCTTCTTCCAGATCGTGCTGCCACTGTGCAAGCCGCTCATCGCCGTCCTGATGCTCCTGACCGTGATGTACCAATGGAACGATTTCGCGTGGCCGCTGATCGCCCTCAAGGACAGTCAGCTCTTCACGCTACCCATCGGCCTGCTGTACCTGCGTGGTCAGTACGGGGCGGACTACGGGGCCATCATGGCCCTGGCACTCATCTCGATCCTGCCGATCGTCGTCATGTTCCTCGCGTTCCAGAAGTACTTCGTGCAAGGGCTGGCTCGCAGCGGTATCCGCTGATGGTCGGGAACCGGCCTTGCCGGACCATTCCGGCAGCGGCCCGGGCTGGCTGTCACCATCGCCGGAATCCTCCCTCGGAACTGAGCACCTGCCCCACCATCCACCGACCCTCGTCGCTCACCAGCCAGGCGATGAGCCGCGCGGGGTCGTCGGGCTCACCGAAACGCCCGCCGGGAAAGTGCGCGAGCACGGCGTCGAGGATCTCGGGAGACCGGTCGGCGGTCGCCGCGTCCAGATAGCCCGTGTTCACCGGCCCGGGGTTGACGGTGTTGAGGAGGATGCCCTGCTCGACCAGGTCGTCGGCGACGGATGCCGTCAGTCCCGCCAGCACCGCCTTCGACGCCGCGTAGGCGATCTCCGTGGGCATGGGCCCCGCGTGCTGCCCGGACGTCATCCAGATGACCCGTCCGCCCTCCCTGCCGTCGTGCTGCTCGGCGAAATACTTCGTCGCCAGGAGGGTGGACCGTGCGTTGACCTGCCAGTGGGCGTCGAGCTCGCGCCACGAGATCTCACCGAGCCTCCCGTCGCTGCCGGACCGCGCATGGTTGCAGACCAGTCCGTCGAGGTGGCCCGACGCCGCGCGCGCCTCCCGGATGAGCTGTTCGGCGCCGTCGGGGTTCGAGAGGTCGATGCTGCCGTGGGCCAGCGAAGCGCCAGGGACCTGACGACGGCGCACGGCGTCCACGACGTCCTCGATGCGATCGGCACCCCACGGTTGCTCCGAGTCGTGCCGGGAGTAGTGGTGCAGGTACAGGGATGCGCCCATGTCCGCGAGACGCGAGGCGACCGCGAACCCGATGCCCCTGCGGCGGCTGACCCCGGTCACGACGACGGTGCGGCCCGACAGCTGATGCGTGGATTCCATGCTCCCAGCCTAGGTTGGTGCGCTTCGCTAGGCTGGGAGAACCACCAGCCCCCCGCGTTCCCGCCAGGAGATCCATGCGCCGACCGCTCGTCCGCCCGCTCGTCCTGGTTGCGGGCGCCCTCGTGCTCCTCGGACTCGCCGGGTGCGCGGGACCCGTGCTCGGGGTGCTCGAGCAGGAACAGACGGAACAGGACCAGCTGACCATCCGCACCGATCTCGACGGCGTTGACCTCGAGAGCACGCGCTTCCTCGCCGAGCGCGACGGCGTGGAGTACTTCGTCGCACGGCCCGTTGCCGGAACGGGCACGGAGGACACCGTCTGCCTGCTCGTCGAGGAGGGTATCGGCGTGGGCCTCGAGTGCGCTCCGCTCACGCGTGGCGAGGTGGGTGCCACCATCCGCGACAGCAGGGTGACCGCGGTGCTGCTGCCGGACGACATCGATCGCAACGACCTGGCCGACGAGGGCTTCGAGCTCCTCCACCCCAATCTGGCCGTGCGTCCGGCCGGCGCCGACTGACGCCACCTGCTCCGGTAGAACCCCGCGTGGCTCCGAAACAGTGGACACGAGCCGTCCCGCCGCGCCTAGCATGGAGCAGGAGTACGAGGCGGACCGGACCGGGAGGGCAGCATGGCGGTAGCAGAGGACGACGGCGGCGAACTGATCGTCGGAGACGTGACGCGGACCCATGGCAGGGCGCTCGCCGTCGGGCTGGCACGCTCGACGGACGAGCACGGGAAGCCGATGATCGGTATCGGGTGGGTGGAGCAGGACCAGCTGCTCGAGATCACGGTCGACGAGGCCACCGCACTGCGGGACGAGCTGACCCGCATCATCGACGACGCAGCAGCGGCAGGCTGACCGTCAGGCCGAGACCTGGGTCTCCCCGACGGTCACGCGGTGGTTCTGCTCGCACTGGAAGACGGCGAGCGTCCCCGCAGGAACCGGCCCTTCGGCGGGCCATTGGTCCTCGGCGACCTCGATCAGGGCGGAACCGCACCTGGGGCATCGTGCGTCCATCGGTTGTCCTCTCTTCCTGGTCGGCGTACTGCGCGCGGACCATCTCTCCGGCCCTGAGGGCCAGTACACACCCCGCCTCCCCCGAGCGCCACCGGTTCGGCCTCGCCGTGCGCACTGGACGGAGCGAGCATCGGGGACTAGCCCGAATCGCGGCGCCGCCTCCGCGCGATCCCGACCACCTCCGCGCGCACCAGGGAGCCCGCTGCGGCAGCGACCAGCGCCGCACCCCAGGATACGGGCGGCCGTCCCGCCACGAGCCGGGTGGAGGAATGCTCTCCTGATCGCATGATCGGCAGCAGTTCGACGGCGTGCGACGCCCCGGCGAGCGCAGAGCTGACACGGTGGAGTGCCGGCACCAGCCGCTCCGGCGCCGACAGCAGGACGCGGTCCAGCACGTCGCGTCCCCGATCCAGCACGGAGAGCGGCAGCGCGGCCACCACGTTGCCCGGCGGCCGCCGGGCCACCACGGGATGGGCACGGGTGGGCGCGACGAGTCGAACGGCTTCCCACAGCACACCGAGCACCTGCAGCTCGCGCCGGGACACACGCTCCTGAAGGCGCGGGAACAGGGCGTCCTCCTCGTCCCGGACGTCGTCGTCGAGCACTTCGCTGAGCCGTCCGAGCACGTCGGCCCGCTCCGGCGTACCGTCGTCGAGGCCCTCGAGCTTCTGCACCAGCTCGTTGACCTCCTGGTGTTCGCGCTCCACCGCGAGGGTGAGCTCCCCTCCGTCCGGGAGGACACGCCGCATCACGGGCCAGAGGACGGATTCCTCGGCGAAGGCGTGCGGGAACACGAGGCGGTAGACGGCGAGGAGCACGGCGGCCTGATCCTCCCCCGTGGTGCCCCTGAGCTGTCCGATGAGCCCGTTCAGCCGCACGTGGTCGCGCTTCTGCCGCACGAGCACGCTGAGCGGCCCGCCGAGCTGGTCGGTGGTCTGGTCTGCGACCGAGGTGTACACGGGGTCCTCTCCTGGATCAAAGATGCAAGGGTCCATCCATCTGACTCCGCGCCCCGCCCCCACCGCACCTGCCGATGCGTGTGGCGGGTACCGCTGCCGCTGCCTATAATCGCCGGATGCTCACAGCCGGAGTGGACCTCGCCGCCGAGACGAAGGGTACGGCCCTCGCCGTCCTCGACTGGTCGGCGGTCCCGGTCACGGTCGACGTCGGCCTGGGGGTGACGGACACCGAGATCGCCGCGGTGGCGCCGACCGTGGGGAAGCTCGGGATCGACTGCGCCTTCGGCTGGCCGGACGACTTCGTCTCCTTCGTCACGCGCCACTCTTCGTGTCAGCGGGTGGAGGCCTCCGGGGACCAGGGACTGGCATGGCGTCGGCGCCTGTCCTACCGTGCCACCGACCGGGCCACGCGCGAGATCACCGGCCGCTGGCCCCTCAGCGTGGCGACGGACCGGCTCGGCCTGACCGCCATGCACTGCGCCGTGCTGCTCGACGAGATCGGCGACGCCCTCGGAGCCCCCGTGGACCGGTCCGGGGGAGGAACGGCCGTCGAGGTCTATCCCTCCGCCACGCTCCGCGGCTGGGGTTTCGGGACGAGGGGCTACAAGAACGACGCCGGCATCCGCGCGGCCCTCCTGGAGTCCCTGCAGGATCGTGCGCCCTGGCTTCGCCTCACGAGCGCGGACCGGGCCCTCCTCGTGTCCTCCGACGACACCTTCGACGCCGTCATCGCGGCGCTCGCGGCCCGGGCCCATGCGCTGGGACTGACCCATCCCGTTCCGGCCGGGTTCCGGGAGCAGGCGCGCCGGGAAGGCTGGATCGCGTTGCCCATGGCACCGTTGGAGGACCTCGCACCCTAGCGGGGCCACCAGACCACCAGACCACCGGGAAGGCGGGGCGCACCGTGGACCTCGAGGACAGGGCCGCAGCCCTCTACGCACTGCCCCTGGACGCCTTCGTCGGAGCGCGGAACGCGGCGGCCAAGGAGGCGACGGCGGCCGGCGAGACGGAACTCGCGCGTGCTCTGAAGGCCCTGCCGAAGCCGTCGTCCGCCGCCTGGCTCGTCAACATGCTGGTGACGCGCAGGCGCGACGAGGTGGAGCAGGTGCTCGAGCTCGGAGCCTCCCTGCGGGAGGCGCAGGACGGTCTCGACCGTGCCCAGCTCCACGCACTCGGTCAGCAGCGGCAGCGGCTCCTCGCCGCCGTCGCCGGTCAGTCGCTCGAGGCCGCGGCGGAGGCAGGGCACGACGTCGGCCGGGCCGCCCTGCCCGGTGTGGAACAGACCCTGCGGGCGGCCCTGGCCGATCCCTCCGCTGCCGGCGCCGTCCTGACGGGGCGGCTCGTGCGGACGCTGGAGGCCACCGGGTGGGACGCCGTCGACCTGGCGGGCGCTGTGGGCGGCCCTCACCCTCCGGAGGCAGACCGGCCGGCGGCGTCTGAGCCGGTGGGCGACGGCGCCCGTCCGGCTGGGGACACCCGCCGGGACGGCGCCCGTTCGGCTGGGGACACCCGCAGGGCAGGCACCCGGACGGCGGAGGAAGCCGCGGAAGTTGAGCGGCTCCGCGACGCCGAGAAGCGCGTCGACGCCGCGCGGACCCGGCGGGAGGACGCGGAGGAAGCCGGCAGGCAGCAGCACCGAGCGGCAGAGCGGCTCCGTGTGCGGCGCGACGGCCTGACGGCGTCGATCGAGGACCTCGAGGAACGGCTCGAAGGTCTGCGGAGGGAACTCGCCGAGGTGGAGTCCGCGTCGGTGAACGGACAGCGGGAGGCGACCGCCGCCGAGGAGACGCTCGAGCGTGCGAGGAAGGAGGAACAGGCGGCCCAGGCGGTCCTCGACGGGCTGGAGCACTGATCGTCCCTGACGACGGCGTAGAGTGACGTGCGTCAGCGCCACCCATCCAAGCCCGAGGGACTCTTCGTGACCGAGCAGGAAGTACTGACAGAGGTCAATGATCAGCTCTTCGCACTGCTGACCGGGGCCGAAGGTTTCCAGGAGTTCCTGGACGAGCTCGCCGTCATGGCCGCACGCAGATTGTCCGTCACCAGCGAGGTCTCGTGCGCCGTCACGCTGGTCCGTCTGAAGAAGGCCGGGACGCTCGCGACCAGCGACGAGCTCGCGCGGACGGCCGACGAGTTCCAGAACCGTTCCCACGAGGGCCCGTGCCTGGAAGCTGCGGAAAGGAGACTGTCCGTCTACTGCGCCGACACCATGACGGACCCGCGCTGGCCCACCTATCTCCGCAAGGTGCGGGCCACTCCCATCCGGTCCATTCTCGGTGTGTCCTTCGCCCTCGGGGACAGCGGTCGCGCCGCGCTCAATCTCTACTCGACAGTGCCCTCCTCCTTCGATCCCGGAGCCATCGCCGCGGCCGAAGCGCTCGCCGAGGCGGCGTCGTCCTCTCTGACCTTTGCTGCGCGGGCGGCGGCCGCGGATGACGAGCGACACGACCTCGAGGCAGCCCTGGAGTCACGCCAGACCATCAATACGGCGATCGGCATCATCATGTTCCAGAACTCCTGCTCCCATGCGGAGGCACTGACCATCCTGCAGCGGGCATCGAACAGCCGGAACCTCAAACTGCGGGTGGTGGCCGAACGGGTGATCACCTCCATCGCCGACGCCGAGAAGCACTGACCCCGGCCCGCGCTAGTCGAAATGCGTGCTGACCGGCGCGTCGACCGTGCTCCTGAGCACGTTCCCCGCGAGATCGCGGAGCTTGAGGTTGCGTGCACTCGACGCCGCCCGCAGGATCTCGATCGCGTCATCCTGACTGCAGCGGTTCTGCGCCATGACGACTCCGGCGGCGAGATCGATGGTGGTCCGTGACTCCATGGCTGCCGTCAGGTTCTCGACCTTCTCCGTCAGCCGTGCCACGCGAAGCGCGAGTTTCAGCGGTGTGGACACGGCGCGTGCGAACTCCTCGGACGCAAGGACGGCGTCCTTCCCGAAGGCACCGGAGTTCCGCGAGAAGTAGGTGACCGTGGCCCGCTCGAGCCCGCCCGTGTCGACGGGAACACTGAGCACCGAACGGATTCCACTGCCTGCCAGCACCGATCGGCACAGAGGGAAGCCGGGATCCATCTCGAGGTCGTCCACCACCACCGTCTTGCGAGACTGCGCCGCCCGGACACCGGGACCGTCGTCGAACCGTTGTTGGAGGTCTGCGAGCCGCCGGGCCGTGCGACTGGACCCGGCCACCGCGGGGTGCCTGCGTGGCCTGAGGAGCGTGACGCTCGCGAGGGTCCTGCACGCCTCCATGCGGGTTATCGAGGACGCGAGTGCCGCAAGACCCTCGAGGAAGGCGCCCAGACCGGTACCCACAACCGCCAGGTCCACCAGGATGTCCCTGATATCGCACGGGGTGTCGAGGACGAGCCGATCGGTCATTGCGCACCACCCCCGGAACGTGCTCCGACGGGGAGCACGACGAACACCAAAGCTGCTTGCTGCTGAACAACTTCCTCCCATGCTAGTCACGGGTCGGCCGGAGGACCAGACGTCACGGAAGCGGGCAACTTCGGCGTAACACTCCGCAACGGCCTCACCGGCGGCCTCCCCCCGGCGCAGCGATTTGCCACCACTCCAGGAGTTGACTATCTTGAACCGGGTCTAGAAGTGGGCGCCGATGACAGCCGGTATGACCGGCGCCAGGACATGTCGAGGCCTCCCGTGGACTCTGAGCCCAATCTCAACGAACTCGCCGTAGTTTTCGGCCGCGTACGCGGCCTTCTCCTCACCGAAGAAACGGTGCAGCACGCCGTCGATCTGCTCGCCGAAGCTGCCCGGGACCTCATCCCCGGCGCCACCGGGGCCGGTGTCTCACTCATCCACCACGGCAGAAGGACGAGTACCGGGGCCACCGACACCCTGGTTCGTCGTGCCGATGAACTCCAGTACGAGCTGTCCGAGGGCCCCTGCCTCAGCGCGTGGTCCACCTCGGCTCCTGTCAGGACCGACGACACGGAGGCGGTGGATCAGCGCTGGCCGCGATGGGCAGCCGCAGCCGCGTCGATGTCCGTACGCTCCTGCCAGAGCGTGCCCCTCATCCAGGGGCGTACCACCATCGGAGCCATGAAGGTCTACTCGACCAGGGCGTACGCCTTCGACGAAGCCACCGAACGGGCACTCCTGCGGTTCGCCGTGCCCGCCGCGGCACTGTTGAGCCATGTCCAGACCACCGAGACACCGCAGCAGATCAGAACCGAACTGACGGCCGCCCTGCAGGTGCGCGACCGCATCGGGATGGCCAAGGGCATCCTGATGGCGCAACTCGGGATCGACGATCGCAGTGCGTTCCGTGAGCTGGTCGCACGCGCGGAGGACGGCGGACGGTCGATCGCGGACATCGCACGCGAGCTGACCGAGGGACCCGGACCGGTGGAGGCCTGAGCCGCTCCCCCGCGCCCGTCTCAGTTCCGCTCCGCGCTCCGGTGGCGTGTCTCCTCCGTATGCCGTGAGCGGGAGATCTCCTGCTGCGCTCGGCGGGCGAAGCGGCGGAACGTGAGCCGCTCGGCTGCAGGGAAGGCGTGCGGGCGCTGGTCGAGGATGCAGAATGCGCCGATGTTCCACCCACCGGGCCCCCTCAGGGGGTGTGCGGCGTAGAAGCGTAGGTACGGCTCCTGCACCACGAGCGGATGGTTCGCGAACCGGGGGTCCCGGCGCGTGTCGGTGATGACGAACGTCGCGGCCGTCCTGATCGCTTCGTCACAGAATGCCTCGCGTCGCGGCGCATGACGGGGCAAGGGACCCCTGGCGGCCTTGAGATACTGGCTGTCCGCGTCGATGAGGGAGACGGTCGCCGAACTGACGTCGAAGGCTGCTCGTGCCTCGCTCACGAGCTCGTCGAGGACGGTCGCCGGGCCCGAGTGCATCAGGCCCGTCGAGGACAGCGACCTGAGCCGCTCGTCCTCTGCTTCCGTATCCGTGAGCAGCCAGGCCGCGGCCGCGCTGATCCGGGGCCCTTCGAGTGCCTGCGCCGCCGGGGTCGTGGCGTACGGCACCATGCTCTCGTGCCGCCTGTCCCACAGCATCTCGTTGATCGCGTGAGCGAGGATATCCCGCTCGAGTTCCGTCAGCGATTCGGCGCCCTGCAGGAACAGCGCGAGGTGAGCCTCGGAGGCGCGCCCGCCATTGCCGCAATAGTGCAGCCAGACCTGACCAGGGGTCAGGCCGCACCGGCTCATCGCCTCGAGCATCAGCCGTCGCTGGGCCTGCTTCACTGCGTCTCCTCGGGCTAGCCACGTGCTCTACCGACGAAAATAGTCAGCATGCTTAGTTCTTGACGCTACCGGACGCACGACCACAACGGAAGCCCGCCTCGGTGCAGGACCCGTCGTTGGCGGGAGATCGCGGACTGATAACTATTCGACGCGCCCCGGTTCCTTCCCGGAGCGGCGGTCTGTCGTTTCCGTGGCCCGGCTGCTTACGCTGGGGCAACGGCGCTCCGGCGCACAACCATTCGCACCGAAGCACAGCCCGTGCTGGAAGGACCGGCGCACACAGCGCCGGTGAGGTCTCCCATGTACTCCGAGAACAACGGTCCGGTACCGGACCTCCGGCTCCTCCGCTCCCTCGAGGACTCACGCGCGCAACTCCTCGACACCATGCTCTCCCTGCGCTGCGACTGCGCGGAGGTGTTCGCGGACTCGCGGCGCAGCGAGGACGAGCGCGACGGCGCCGCGTGGGAACTGGCCCGCGCGGTCGGCGACATCAGGCGGTGCGACGAGGAACTGCACACCCTGCGCGAGCTCTTTCGTCGGCAGGAGAATGGTTCGACGGGACGCCTGATCGGCACCGGCTCGCGTCGGTGACCCTTCCCTGTCAGCACCCGTCCACTTCCGGGTAACAGCCGGTCACGGCTGCATCACAGGATGAAACCCAGGCCCTGACGCGGTGGCACGGACCGACGCCGGCGAGCTACCTGAGGCCGGCTGCCGGTCCAACCAGCGTCACGATGTTCTCGAGAAGCGCCGCATTGAAGTCGACACCGAGCTGGTTCGGTATGGTCACCAGCACCGTGTCCGCGGACTGCACCGCCGCATCAGCGGCGAGCTGCTCCGCCAGGACGTCCGGCGCACCGACGTAGCTCTTGCCGAAGCGTGATCGGGCTCCGTCGAGAATTCCCACCTGATCGTGGGATCCCCGCTGCGCCTGCAGACCGAAGTAGTACTCGTCCGCCTCACTGACGATCGGCAGGATGCTGCGGCTCACGGACACCCGCGGCGTCCCGGCATGCCCTGCCTCTGCCCAGGCCTTGCGGAAAAGATCGATCTGCTCCGCCTGCAGTTCGTCGAAGGGCACGCCCGTATCCTCTGTGAGCAGGGTGGAGCTCATCAGGTTCATGCCCTGCTCCCCTGCCCACCGGGCGGTTGCCCGCGTGCCCGAGCCCCACCAGATGCGCTCGTCCAGTCCGGGCGAGAGCGGATCGATCGACAGGCGATCGGCGCTGCGCGTCATGCGCGGATTCGGATCAGCGACGCCCTGGCCGGCGATGGCGCGCCTGAACAACGCTGCCTTGTCGCGGGCGAGGTCGGCGTCCGTGGACCCCTCGTCCGGCAGGTAGCCGAACGAGCGCGAGCCGTCGAGTGCAGTCTCGGGTGAACCCCGGCTGATGCCCAGTTGCAGCCGACCGTTACTGATGAGATCGGTGACGGCAGCTTCCTCTGCCATGTACAGGGGATTCTCATAGCGCATGTCGATCACGCCGGTGCCCAGCTCGATGGTGCTCGTGCGTGCAGCCATCGCCGCGAGCAGCGGGAACGGCGCAGAGTACTGGGGCGCGAAGTGGTGCACACGCATGTAGGCTCCGTCGACGCCGAGTTCCTCGGCAGCCACCGCCAGCTCGACGGCCTGCACCAACGCCTCACGGGCTGTGGGGACACGCGAGCCCTGCACGTCCTGATAGTGGCCGAAGGACAGGAATCCGATCTTCTTCATGCACGGTGCAGCGCTCGGAGGCGCCTGCGCATTCCCGCGCGCAAGGCCGCTCTCCTGTGCGTCGGGGGCGAGCGCGCCTTCCGCGCGCAGTACCGAGAACGGCCGCGGGATCTGGTGCGTCAGGGGCGCCTGTGCATTCCCGCGCGCAGCGCCGAGCACAGCCGCGTCCCCGGTCCGTCGGGGCTCGTTTCAGCCCGGCGGAACCGCGTCGACCCTTACGCTCCTGTGTTGACCTCGATCTCGGCGAGGGCGGCCAGCCTGCGGAGGTGCCCTCGTTCCTCGGCGCTGAGGTCGCGGGGACTGGTGCCGACGAGGCACAGGCTGCCGACGAACCAGCCGCTGGGCCCGCGGAGCGGCACGCCTGCATAGAAGCGGACAAAGGGGTCCTGCACCACGAAGGGATGGGATCTGAAGCGCGCATCCGTTCGCATGTCCGGCACCACCAGGGTCTCCTCCTGCCCGATGGTGGTGTTGCAGAAGGCCAGCTCGCGGGGGATGTTGCGGGGCAGGTCACCCACGAAGGACTTGAGGAACTGACGGTCCTCGGAGATGAAGGAGATGATCGCCGTGTGAACACCGAAGCGGGTCTGCGCCTCCCGGGTGAGGTGATTGAACCGCTCCTCCTCCGGCGAATCGAGGAGGCCGGTACGGAGCAGGGAGCGGAGGCGTTGGCGCTCCGACTCGCGGCTGGGCGGGACGACCGTCGGCGAGACCGGCGTAGTGGACGCCCCTAGGGGCGAGGGAGAAGGCAAAGCGTGGTTCCGCTCGATGGGTGAGACCAGTTCCCGTTCGTAGCGACGGATACCTCTATCTTGCCTGCTCCACCTCAAGCCCAGGCGGCCTCCGGTGGCCGGACGGCAGAAGCTTTGCCGAACATTTGCAGAAGCATCCGGGGCAGGACGGGCCTTGAGGGGGCGGTAGAACCCGTCCTGCTGGTACTAGGTCGGTTCCCGGGCCTCCGACCGCACGGCAACGGTGGTGTGAGTAATGCCACACCTAGGAGGGGTGCTGAGGGGGCGGCTGGCGCTCGCTGATGAGATCCAGAGGACCAATCGAAGCCGACCAAGGTCCACCGTGCGGGAGCGGCGGGACCTGGAGTGATGATGGGGCTCCTCGTCCTGCACCATATTCGACCGATGGCGGACGACACGCCCTGTCCGAGTTGTCCACATAGCACATCACCGTACGTATGTACGAATTCAGGACGAGGACAATAGTACGTATGAACGACCAATCGGATGCAGCCTACGACGTCCTCACCCAGGGAGGACGACCCTGCGGTGAGGCCCGGGTTGATGCCGCACGAGTGCGGTCCTGGATCCACTCGCTGGCGCAGGAACTCTTCCCGTTCGCGTCTGCCCGCCCGATCGGCGGAGAGACGGGGGCGATGGTGGAGCCGCTGTCGGCCCCCGTTGATCCGCACAGTTTCTCGCAGCCCATGACCGCGCTGTCCGGGCAGCCAAGCGCCGCCGCCCTGGCACAGGACTCCTCATGCCGCGGGTGCGCCGATGGCTACCGCGGGGGTCAGCGAAAGAGTCCCGAAGCACGGGCCCGAGTGAGCTCCTGCGTACGTCCGGCCGAGAGCTCCGACCCCTGCCTGAGGGAGAACTCCGGTGCACATCCGAACGAGAGCGAGGAGCAGGCGCTCATCTCGCAGTTGACGGCTCTCGAAGATCTCAAGTCTGCGATCGCGGCAGCTCAGGTGCGGGTGGCGATGGCACTGGACACCTCGAGGCGCCGTGCAGAGGCTGCAGCCGGCCTCCCCGCCGAGCAGCGTGGACGCGGCGTCGCAGCCGAGATAGCCCTGGCTCGGCGGAATCTCCCCATCAGGGCTCTCGGCTCCTCGGCCTGGCCCGCACACTCGTGACGGACATGCCCCATACGCTGGCTGCGCTGCAGTCCGGGCTGCTGAGTGAGTGGAGGGCGACAGTCCTCGTCCGCGAGACGATCTGCCTCGAGTCCGTGAACAGGCAGGCGGTGGACAGTGAACTGTCCGCCGACACCGGCGCGCTCGACGGCGTGGGGACCCAGCGCCTGAAGAACAGCGCCCGCACGATCGCGTATCGGCTGGAGCCCAGTGCCGCTGTAGCGAGGGCTCGCAAGGCAGCAGGTGAGCGGCACGTGAGCTGCCGGCCGGCGCCTGACACGATGGCCTATCTCACCGCCCTGCTGCCCGCCGCTCAGGCTGTCGGCGCGCTGGCAGCCCTGTCCCGTCACGCCGACGCGCAGATCGGCACGGGCACCGGTGGGGGCCGGGGGCGGGGGCAGATCATGGCGGACACCCTTGTGGAGCGTGTGACCGGGTCCGAGCAGGGCTACGGCCGCGTCGACGTCCACTTGGTCATGACCGACCGCACCTTCCTCGCGGCCGACAGCGAGGCCGCTGACCTCTCCGGCTATGGGCCTGTTCCGGCCCAGTACGCAAGGGATCTTCTGACCGCCAGGGGCACCGCGCACCGAGAGGCTGTCCCGTCACCCTCGGGAGCTCCCGCACAGCCGTTCCGTGAAGCGTGGGCACCGGCGAACCAGGGTCACCGCGATGTTGCACCGGGAGCGGACCGTAAGGCCGAGGCCGCGTCGGTCCTACCGAGCGGGCCGGGCACAGACAACCACCGGACGCAGTGGGGCGTGTGGCTGCGAAGGCTGTACACCGCCCCCGAAACCGGGCGACTGGTAGCGATGGACTCTCGTGCCCGGCTTTTCCCTCCCGGCCTCCGGAGGTTCATCGCGATACGGGACACCACGTGCCGAACACCGTACTGCGATGCCCCCATCAGACACTTCGACCACATCGTGCCGTGGCGCATCTCTGCGTCGACCAGCGCCGACGGCGGTCAGGGTCTGTGCCAGACCTGCAATAACGTGAAGGAAGCCCCGGGATGGTCCAGCAGGGCCTGTCCCTCGGGGAGACATGCGGTCGAAGTACGGACACCAACCGGCCACACCTATATCTCCATCGCCCCACCGCTTCCCGGAACGACCGCCGTGAGTTTGCTTGATTGGACGTCCGGGCTGGAGGCGGTCGTGAACGAGGCACCATCCACCTGCGGCGTGATCGATCGGGGCATCTTCCGACCCTCGTCGAAACCCAGGTCCATGTCGATGCCCGAGGCCACGCCCGTGCCCGGGTCCGGGTCCGGGTCCGGGCTGGTCTCCAGGTCCGGGCCGGTCTCCAGGCCCGGGCCGGTCTCCAGGTCCATGCAGTGGAGCTCACCGCCGAAGCCCGACGTATTGCTGAAACCGTGACGAACCGCCGAAGCGTGAGGTACCGCTCGTCGAAGCCTCGAACCTCAGCGCCACGACGCGGGTCCGGACCGCTGCACGGCAGATTCATCCCGCCCGTGGGAATCGCTCGGAGCGGGGCTCGAGGTAGTGCCCGCCTCGACACCTCGCTGAGCCACCGCGGGACGCGTCCTGCCCCGCCCACGAAGTCCTGCGGTCGACTCGCGAACGCGCAGATGGGCCGCACCTGGTGGCACGGCCCATCCTCGAAACACGTCAATCGCCGTCGTCGGCGCAGCCGTCAGGGCAGCTTGACCGCCAACACGTTGCAGCGTGCCGAGAGCAGGATGGTCTGCGCCGTCGAGCCCATGATCAGTTTGCCCACGGGCGTGCGGTGGCGCAGGCCGATGACGATCAACTCGGCGTCGAGCTCTTGCGCGACATCGACAACCTCCTCGGCGGCCGTCGCCTCGGAGATGCTGTGCCTGATCGAATAGGCCACCCCCGTCGACCGGAGCATTCCTTCGAGCTTCGAGACGTCGGCGTCGTCGGCGTAGGCCGGATTGACGAGGCGGTCCGCACGCGTGGTGTTGATGACCACGAGCTCGGCATCACGCCGTCGCGCCTCCTCCACAGCCTGCGCGACGGCGGCCTCGCCCAGGGCATTGGGCACGTAGCCCACCACGATGCTGCTCATCGGTCGGTGTCCTCTCGGGAGTCGGGGGTACGCGGCGCCGTCGGGACGACGGCGGTCTCCGGCTCGGCGGCCGACGCGCGGACGACGTCGGGAGCGTCCGCGTTCTCAGCCACCATCGACTCGAACTGACGCTGCCGGCGCTTGAGGAACATGGACAGGGCGAAGATCACGATGAGGACCACGTAGATGGTCGCGGCGACCGGCGACTGCACCAGCGCCACGGGGTCTCCTTGCGAGATCGCGAGGGACCGCCGCAGCTGGCTCTCGAAGATCGGCCCCAGGATGAGGCCCACCACCATCGGCGCGATCGGGTAGCCGAAGCGGCGCATGAAGAACCCGAGGATGCCGACGATCAGCAGGATGATCACGTCGATCGGGGTGAAGTTCACCGAGAAGGCGCCCAGCACGGCGAACACCAGGATGCCCGCGTACAGGTAGGGCCGCGGGATCTGGAGGATCTTGACCCAGATGCCGACGAGGGGCAGGTTGAGCACCAGCAGCATCAGGTTACCGACGTACAGGCTCGCGATGAGTGCCCACACCAGCGCACTGTTCGACTCGAAGAGCTGCGGGCCCACGGGTATCTGGTACCGCTGGAACGCGACGAGCATCATGGCTGCGGTGGCCGTCGTCGGGATGCCGAGCGTCAGCAGCGGCACGAGCACGCCGGCGGCCGCTGCGTTGTTGGCCGCCTCCGGACCGGCGACGCCCTCGATGGCGCCCTTGCCGAACTGCTTCTTGTTCTCGCCCTTCGCGAGCTTGCGCTCCGAGGCGTAGGACAGGAAGGTCGCGACGTCGGCCCCGCCCGCCGGGATGGTCCCGACCGGGAAGCCGATGAAGGTACCGCGCAGCCAGGGCCGCCAGGAACGGCGGAGATCGTCCTTGCGCAGCCAGCTCGTCCAGCCGCCCGTCACGGGGATCACCTTGATGGGACCGTGGCGAAGGCGGGACCCGACGTACAGTGCCTCGCCGACCGCGAACAGCGCCACCGCCACGAGGACGACGTCGATCCCATCCGCAAGGAAGGGGCTGCCGAAGGTGTAACGCTGCTGCGCCGTGAGGGAGTCGAAGCCGACCAGTGCGATGAACAGTCCGAGGCCGAGCGATGCGAGGCCGCGGAGCACGGACGATCCCAGCAGGGCGCCGACCGTGAGGAACGCGACCACCATGAGGGCCACGTACTCCACGGGACCGATCTGCACGGCGAAGGCCGCCACGTATGGCGCCACGAAGCTCAGCAGCACGGTGGCGATGGTGCCGGCCACGAACGAGCCGACGGCCGCGGTGGCCAGTGCCGCCGCTCCCCTGCCGGCCTTCGCCATCTTGTTGCCCTCGAGGGCCGTGACGATCGACGCCGATTCCCCGGGAGTGTTCAGCAGGATCGACGTCGTCGACCCGCCGTACATACCGCCGTAGTAGATACCGGCGAAGACGATGATCGCCGCTGTCGGCTCCAGGCTGTAGGTGATGGGCATGAGCAGGGCCACGGTCATGGCTGGACCGATACCCGGCAGCACACCGACGGCGGTGCCGACCAGCACGCCGCCGAGCGCGTAGAGCAGGTACATGGGTTGCATCGCCGTGGCGAAGCCCTCCATGAGCAGGAAGAAGTTATCCACCGAAAACACCGAGCCCTTCGAGGAAGCCGGGAGGGAGGGAGACCCCGAGCAACCCGCCGAAGACGAACTGCAGGACGAGCGCCAGGACGATCGCGATGACGAGGTTCCGCCACCAGGGACGGGCTCCGAGTGACCAGGCGGCACCGAAGAAGAGGATCGCCGCCGCGATCGGCCACCCGAGCGGCACGATCAGGAAGGCGTGCAGCAGGACGAACCCGGCGAGCTTGACGACGGTCAGCCAGTCGGTCGTCGCGTCGAGGTCCACGTCCTCTCCCTCGTCTGCCGCCCCGCGCCGGCCGCGGAGGACCTGGAGAACCAGGCCAGCGCCGACCACCACGAGCATGGCGGACACTGCGAACGGGAAGGCGCGGGGGCCGATGTCGCTGGCCGACGGCGGCGTCTGGATACCCGCGCCCGCCACGAATCCGACGACGCCGAGGCTGACGATCAGGAGCGCGAAGATCAGCTCACCGATCGGCTTACCGGGAGCGGCGGCCGTGCCGCTCCCGGGCGCGTTCTGGACAGAGGTACTCATGGCCTAGAGCAGTCCGATGTCGGTGAGGGTCGTCTTGACGCTGGCGATGTCCTCCTCGAGGAAGGCGTCGAACTCGTCGCCCGCCAGGAAAGCGTCCGACCAGTTGTTCTCCTCGAGGGTGGTCTGCCAGGTGTCCGTGTCGTGCAGGTCGGTGACGAGCTGCGTCAGCTTCTCGGCCTGTGCCTCGTCGATGTTCCCGGGGGCGACGACGCCGCGCCAGTTGGTGAGCACCAGGTCGATGCCCTCGTCGGTGAGGGTGGGGGTGTCGGGGAGCTGGGGGGCGGCTTCCTCACCGGACACGGCGAGGGCGCGCAGCTTGCCGGAGTTGACCTGCTCGGCGTACTCGCCGACACCCGAGATGCCTGCGTTCACCTTGTTGCCGAGGAGGGCTGCGAGGGATTCGCCCCCACCGGAGTAGGGGATGTAGTTGAGCTTGTCGGGCGTGATGCCGGCTTCCTTGAGGACGGAGCCGGCGAGAATGTGGTCCGCCCCGCCGGCGGAGCCGCCGGTGATGGAGACGCCTTGGCCCTTGGCCTCGATGTCGTCGAGGAGATCCTCGATGGTCTCGTACGGCGAGCTCTCCGGCACCACGATCACCAGAGGTTCCTCGGTGAGGCGCGCGATCGGCGTCGTGTCCTCGATGCGGTTGGCGGCGTTGTTGGTCTCGACCGCCCCGACCATGACGTATCCCATGACCATGAGGGTGTCGGGATCGGTCTCGGTGGCGAGCTGCGCGAGTCCGTTCGTGCCACCGGCGCCGCCCACGTTGACCACCGATGCACGGCCCACGAGGTCGTTCTCCGTCATGGTGGTTTCCATCGCACGGCCGGTCTGGTCCCATCCTCCACCGGGATCGGCGGGGACCACGATGTTGAGTTTCTCGATGCTGCCTTCCGCCTCGCCCGCGGTGGTGCTCTCCGTCATGGAGCCGCATGCCGAGAGTGCGAGGGCGGAGACGAGGGCGAGGCCGGTGAGGGTCGAACGGCGCGCCGTTGTGCGATCGATCGTCATGATGTTCTCTTCCTTGAGATGGGGTGCAGGAGGCCCTGCGAGATGTGATGCGGGTCACCACTGCTGTCCTCAGGGTAGGAAGCCCGTGGAGAGGCGGTAAAGCATGCGGTCGTAGTGCTCGTATTGGTCTTTGTGGTCACGGACCGACCCGTCCCCCACCGCCCTCCGCCCCGCGTGTGACGCGCCGCAGCGTGTCACACTGGACGGATGATCAGGACGATGTCGCTTCGATCGCAGCTGTTCTTCCTGCAGCTGGCCATCGTGCTCGTCATCGTCGCCGTCGCCGGGTCCACCGCCGTCACGATGCAGCGCCTGCAGATCCGCGAGCAGTACGAGGACCGCATGGTCGGCGTCGCGCAGTCGGTGGCACAGCTGCCCTCGGTGGTCGAGGCCTTCGACCAGGCGGATCCGAGCGCCGCCATCCAGCCCATTGCCGATCTCATCCGGCAGTCCACGGGCGTCACCTACGTGGTGGTCACGGACGCGGACGGCATCCGGTACTCCCACCCCAATCCGGACCTCATCGGGCAACTCGTCTCCACCGATCCGTCGATCCCGCTCTCCGGCGCGATCTTCGTGGGCACGCAGACCGGCACGCTGGGTGAGTCGTGGCGCGTGAAGGTACCGATCCACGGTGACGACGGCGACATCATCGGCACCGCGTCGGTGGGCACCCTCGAATCCGAGCTGGACGCCGATCTCTACGAGGACCTCCCCCGCCTCCTGGCCTGGCTGATCGTCGCCGCCCTGGTCGGGTCCGCCGGCGCCATCTGGATCTCCCGGCTCGTGTGGCGCCGGATCTACCGGCTCGAACCCGAGCAGATCGCCTCCCTCCTCGAGACACGCGACGCCATGATCCACGGCATCAGCGAGGGCATGGTCGCGGTCGACGAGGACCACCGGATCGCCCTGGTCAACGACGAGGCCAAGCGCCTCCTGGACCTCGACGACGCCGCGACCGGTCAACGCGCCGACGACGTCATGGAGCCCGCCCTCGCGCGTCTCCTCACCGACCCCGCGGACACGGACGAGACGGTGCTCTCCGGCGAGCGCGTGCTCCTCGCCCGTACGTCGGATGCGACGGTCGACGGCACCCGGGTGGGCCGCGTCATGATCCTCCGCGATCGCACGGAGCTCTACCAGCTGCTCACCGACCTCGACGGCGAGCGTGACGCCACGCAGGCCCTGCGAGCGCAGGCCCACGAGTTCGCCAACCGCATGCACACCATCTCCGGGTTGCTCGAGCTCGGCCGCACGGAGCAGGCGGTGGACTTCATCTCGCGCTCCGGCCACGGCGGTTCGCTGGTGTCGGGGACCATCGCGCCGGGCATCCAGGACCCGGACGCCGCGAGCCTGCTCATGACCAAGAGCACCATCGCCTCCGAGAAGGGCATCACGCTCTCCATCGATGACACCTCGACGCTCGAACCGGACGGCACCACCGACGTCGTCACGGTGCTCGGCATCCTCATCGACAACGCGATGGAGGCCGTCACGGCGAGCGGGCGGACCGACGGGGCCATCGCCGTGCTCCTGCACACCGGCCCCGACGGCGTGCGCATCGAGGTCTCGGACAACGGACCCGGCGTGCCGCAGGAGGACGTGGACGGCATCTTCTCCTCCGGCTACTCGACGAAGGACGGCGGCCATACGGGGACACGCGGGTTCGGCCTGGCACTGGTGGACCGGATCGCGCGGCGGCGTTCCGGTCACGTCGCCGTGGACGACGCCGAGCTCGGCGGCGCCGAGTTCACCGTCTGGCTGGCACCCTCGCTCGTCGAGGCGCCCCGATCCACCCTGCAGGTGCCGTGAGCCCGGCAGCGGGCGCCGCCCCGATCCCCACACTCGTCGTCGACGACGACCACGAGGTGGCCGGCATCCACACGGGGTTCCTCCTCGCCCACGGCGCGTTCGACGTCGTCGGCGCCGCCCATACCGGCGCGCGGGCCCTCGAACTCGCCGACCAGCTCCGTCCACGGCTCGTCCTCCTCGACATCCACCTGCCGGACATGACGGGCATCGACGTGCTGCGGGCGTTGCGGAACCGGCCCGGCGAGCCGCTGGACGTCATCGCGATCACGGCGGCCCGCGAGCTCGACACCGTGCGGGCCGCCGTCGCCGGGGGTGTCCTGCACTATCTCGTGAAGCCGTTCAGTGCGGCCGTGCTCAACCAGCGGCTGGACCACTACATCGCGTACCGGCGTGACCTCGACGCGCATGCCACCGACGGCGCCGCCACCCTCGACCAGGGTCGTATCGACCAGTTGCTGCGCACGACGTCGGCCACGGGGACCGGTGCGGTCCCGGGTACCGGCACGGCCACGATCGCGACGCCCAAGGGACTCTCGGCGCCGACGCTCGACGCCGTGATGCTGGACCTCCGCGGCCTCGGGCGCGGGACCTCGGCGTCCGACGTCGCCGACCGCCTCGGCATGGCCCGCGTGAGCGCGCGGCGCTACCTCGAGTTCCTCGTGTCGAGGGGTCAGGCGCGGATCGTCCCGCAGTACGGCTCGGCCGGGCGTCCGGAGAAGTTCTACGTCTGGACGGACGGCTCACGGGACTGAGGACCCGCCCGGAAGGAATATCCGCGGCCCGGGACGGTTGTGCAGGGAATGACCGAGAACACGACGCAGCAGACAGAGACATCGCAGGACCAGCCACCGCGCAGCACCATCGGCTTCATCGGCAGCGGCAACATCGGCAACCAGCTCGCGCGCCTCGCCGTCGCCCGCGGCTACCGGGTGATCATGAGCAATTCGCGCGGCCCGGAGACACTCCAGGACCTCGTCGCGGAAGTCGGCGACGGCGCCCGGGCCGGCACGGTGGAGGATGCGGCGACGCAGGGCGACGTCGTCGTCGTCACCATCCCACTGAAGGACCGTGGCTCCGTGCCGGTGCAGCCCCTCGCCGGCAAGCTCGTCATCGACACGTGCAACTACTACCCGGAGCGTGACGGGCACATCCCCGAGCTCGACGACGAGAGCACCACCACGAGCGAGCTGGTGCAGAACCACCTGCCCGGGTCCTCGGTGGTGAAGGCCTTCAACAACATCCACTTTGCCCAGCTGACCACCGATGGCACACCTGCCGGGTCCGCCGGGCGCCGCGCCCTTCCGATCGCCGGTGACGACTCCGACGCCAAGCAGGCCGTCATCGAGCTGCTCGACGAGTTCGGCTTCGACACCGTGGATGCGGGCTCCCTCGCGGAGGGGTGGCGGTTCCAGCGGGACACGGCGGCCTATGGCCCCCGGCTGACGGCCGATGCCCTGCGGGAGGCCCTCGGACAGGCCAGGCGCTACGCCGAGATGTAGGCCCGGGTGCCCGCGGGCGGTCCGCGGGCACCGCTCCGGAAGCACGCGCTGCCGCCCGCACTCGTGGCACGGCTGTGGGAAAGCTCAAATTGTGCTCAATAAATGACACAGGCCCCGTCAGGGCGCGGCCAGGCGCGCAACCTCGGGTAGCTTGGTTCCCGTACTGCATGGTCCCTCGCGACCCGGTGAGCGTCTCAGTGCAGCCGTCCCGGCGCACACAAGTCACCGAAGCCGCGCCGTTGAGCGCGGACGCAGGAGATGGAGAGTGGCTGGAGCATGGGGACGATGTCGCCGCAGGACCCTTCCCTCGACGGCGTGCTCTCCCCACGGGAGGAGTCCGCCGGAGGGCGCACCCTGCTTATCCGGTCGATCGTGCTGGTGACGGCCGTGCTCGGCCTGAACTACATCGTCTGGCGGTGGCTGTGGTCGATCAACTGGGACGCCTGGTGGATCGCCATCCCCCTGGTGCTGGCCGAGACCTACTCCCTGATCGATTCCCTGCTGTTCGGCTTCACCGTGTGGCGGCTGAAGAAGCGCACGCCGCCACCGGCGCCCGAGGGCCTCACCGTGGACGTCTTCATCACCACCTACAACGAGCCCCTCGACCTGGTGCTGACCACCGCACGTGCAGCGAAAGCCATCGAGTACCCGCACAGGACGTGGATCCTCGACGACGGGAACCGGGCGGAGGTCCGCGCCGCCGCGGACGCCGAGGGGATCGGCTGGATCACCCGCTCCGCCGACTGGAAGGACATGCCGCGCCACGCCAAGGCGGGCAACCTCAACAACGCGCTGATGTCCACCGACGGCGAGTTCCTCGTGATCCTCGACGCGGACCAGATTCCCGATCCGCAGATCCTGCACCGCACGCTGGGCTACTTCACGAACGAGAAGATGGCGCTGGTCCAGACCCCGCAGGTCTTCATCAACGTTCCGGACTCCGATCCCCTCGGCAGCCAGGCCCCCCTGTTCTACGGACCGATCCAGCAGGGCAAGGACGGCTGGAACGCCGCCTTCTTCTGCGGCTCCAACGCGATCATCCGCCGCGAGGCGCTCATGCAGCTCGGCGTGACGCGCTACGTCACCGAGATAGAACTCGCCCTGCACAAGGCACTGAAGACGTCGGACAAGGTCCTGGCGAAGGCCGGCAGGAACCTCGGGCCCGGGAACGAGCGCATCAGCGACGCCCTGGACATCGTGGCGAAGGACCTGCGCAGGGTGCGCCGCCGCCTGCAGAAGGGCCACGGCATCTCCGAAGTCACCTACGAGTTCCAGCAGCGCGTCGCCGCGGTCACCCGGACCCTCGTGGCTGCGGACATCGCGGCCTTCCACGAGGACCTGGCCTCCCTCGCGGACCTCGGTATCGAGGGGCTCGAGGAGGGTCTGCAGGACGCCTCGGCGAGCACCCCCGGTCTCGCCGTCGTCGACGACAGCGCCCTCGACCAGTTGGCGCAGCGCTCCTGGTCCCCGCTCGCGGCGATCGACGCCGTCCGCCTCCTCATCGAATCCGTCAATGCCGACCGCGGGTGCGAGGCGATGGCCGTCATGCCCATGGCGACGATCTCCGTCACGGAGGACATGGCGACGTGCATGCGGCTCCACTCCCTCGGCTGGGAATCGGCCTACCACCACGAGAAGCTCGCCGACGGCCTGGCACCCGAGGACCTCAACTCGATGCTGACCCAGCGCCTCCGCTGGGCGCAGGGCACCATCCAGGTGATGTTCCGTGAGAATCCCTTCGCGCAGAAGGGCCTCACCATCGCGCAGAAGCTCATGTACGGCGCCACCATGTGGAGCTACCTCTCCGGCTTCGCCGCCCTCGTCTACATCGCGGCGCCGATCATCTACCTGACCTTCGGCATTCTCCCGGTGAACTCCATCAGCACGGAGTTCTTCGTCCGGCTGATCCCCTTCCTGCTGGTGAACCAGCTCCTGTTCGCCGTGGTGGGCAAGGGGGTCAGGACCTGGCGCGGCCAGCAGTACTCCCTGGCCCTGTTCCCCGTCTGGATCCGCTCGATCACCTCGGCCTTCGGCAACGTGTACCTGGGCCGCAGCCTCGACTTCGCCGTGACACCGAAGACCCTGCAGCAGGACAGCACGCTCCGGTGGGATCTCGTGAAGCCGCAGCTCTGGGCCATGGGCCTGCTCGTCGCGGCCGCCGTGGTCGGCGTCGTCCGGATGATCGTGGGACAGGCGGACATCCTCGGCACCTCGGTGAACCTGGTCTGGGTGGCCTTCGACCTCGTCATCTTCAGCGTCATCATCGAGGCCGTGCGCTACCGCGGGTTCGAGCACTACCAGGCGGACATCTCGAAGGCGAAGGCACGGCAGGACGCCGGGGCGTGACGCCGACAGCACCGGCCCGGGCGGCCGGCGCCCTGCGGGCCCTGATCCTGCTGCTGGTGTTCGTGGCCGCCCTCCTCGCCGGCGGCGCCCCGGCCCACGCCCTGACCGTCGGCCTCCCGACCACCACGGTGGAGTCGGACCAGCCGCCCGTCCAGGACCCGACAGCCCTCGCCGAGGGGCGCTACTTCGGTCCGGAGCTCGACTGGTCCGCGGACAATGCCCGCGCCTACGCGGACCGGGCCGGGATCACGCCGTCGTTCTTCAGCCGGCCGGTCGGGTACCCGCTCGATGCGGCCGCCGAACGGGACCTCCTCGATCTCGCCCGCCAGGAGGCCCCGCTCGGGGCCATCGCCGTCGTCTCCCTCGAGCCGTCCGTCCCCCTGGCAGACCTCACCGCGGACGACGCCGGACGGCTGGCCGACACACTGGAGCGCCTCGGCGACGAGTTCAGGACGGCCTTCTTCGTGCGCTTCGCGCCGGAGATGAACGGCACCTGGCTCAGCTGGGGACAGCAGCCGGATGCCTACGTGGACGCCTTCGTCGAGGTTGCCGACGTCGTCCACGAGCGCGTGCCGGGCGCCGCGATGGTGTGGGCGCCGTCGTACGCGGCCGGATATCCGTTCACCGAGGCGTACGGGGCGGTGGAGGGCCTCGAAGCCGGGAGCGTCGCCTCCCTCGACACGAACGGCAACGGCCTGATCGACCGCGGTGACGACCCCTACGCGCCCTACTACCCGGGCGACGACGCCGTGGACTGGGTGGGCCTGTCGATGTACCACTTCGGCAGTTACGAGCGGGGGGCGACGACGAGCGCGGACGGCACGCGGGAGTACTCGGGTGCCATCATCACCTCGGTGGTTCCCGAAGCCGACAAGTTCGCCGACCAGCTCGCCGGGACCTACGGCATAGCACCCGGGGCTCCCCGCATCGATTTCGCCCGGGAGTACGGGGCGGACCGGGACCAGCGGGTCCTGGTGCAGACCGCGGCCCTGTACGACCCGGAGGATCCTGGCAGCGCCACGGAGGCGGAGATCAAGGGCGCCTGGCTCGACCAGCTGTTCGATCCCGCCCTCGCCGCGGAGTACCCGGAGATCGGCATGATCGCCTGGCTGGAGGCATCCCGCATGGAGCCCGAAGCCGACGGTCACACCGTCGACTGGGGTCTCACCGGGGACGGTACGACGACGGCGGCGCTGCAGGACACGCTGGACGCCGCGGACGTGCGCCTCGGCCCTGTCACCGACGTCGTCCGCCAGGCGGATGCCAACCGGTCGACGTCCCAGGTCTGGGCACCGGCCACTCCCCTCACCGCGATGGACTGGATGGTGGCGTCCGTCGTGGGGCTGTTCGTTCTCCTGCTCCTGGCCGGTCTCGCACGGGCATTCCGGCCGCAGTGGCGTTACCCGAGCGAGCAGGATCCGCGTGACCTCCGCATCGACCTGCTGCGCGGCTGGATCATCACCTACGTCGTCGTCGTCCACATCGAACTCGCCGGGCCGTGGTCCTTCCTCGCCCGCAACATCGTGGGGGCGATCACCGGCGCGGAGCTGTTCGTCATGCTGTCCGGCGTGGTCATGGGGATGGTGTACCCGATCGCGATCCGCAGGCTCGGCTCCGCAGCAGCGCTCAAGGGCAGCGTGAAGCGGTCGGTGCGGCTCTACCTGACCGCACTCGGCGTCGTGATCGCGGTGTACCTGCTCTCGCTCGTCCCGTTCATCGATGCCTCCGTCATCACCACGTTCACCGACCGCGGCACGGGCGGCAACGGCGCGGACGCCGCAGGCCGGGTGTACGACCTCTACCCCAACGCCGCACGCCTGTTCGACTACCCGCCGCCCGGCTATGCGATCCGCGACCTCCTGCTGCTCACCATGGGCCCGTGGACCTTCAACATCATGGGCCTCTTCGTGGTGCTCACCCTCGCGGTACCGCTGCTCGTGGAGCTGCTGCGGAAGAAGCTGTGGTGGGTGCTGCTGGCCGCCAGCTGGGCGCTGTACGGAATCGACAGCGTCTACCACGTGCGGGTCGTTGACGCGCAGTTCCAGGACGTCTTCCCGCTGCTGACCTGGCAGGTCATCTTCGTGCACGGCGTTGTTCTCGGCTACTACCGACGGCGCGTCATCGACACCCTGAGCCGGAACTGGGGCAAGTTCCTGATCGGGGCGCTGCTCGGCGTCTACGCTCTCGGACTGGCACTCCTCTGGCTCGACGCCACCTACCGCCTCGAGCTCCCGTTCATTCCCCGGGGCTTCTACGAGGGCCTGTACGACGCCGGCTACGTCAGGGTCTTCCTGCAGCCGGGCCGCCTGATCGACCTCGCGTTCTTCGTGGTTGCAGCCCATGTGATCCTGACCTGCTTCTGGAAGCCGCTGCACGCCGTCGTCGGGTGGCTCTACATCCCGCTCGGGCAGTCGAGTCTCTACGTGTTCATCGTGCACGTGTTCTTCGTGCTGGCCGTGGGCAATCTGCCGGGACTGGACCGGACGAGCGTCTGGCAGGGCCTGCTCCTCCACGCCGTCGTGACGCTGGTCATCTGGGTGATGGTGAAGCGGAAGTTCCTCTTCTCCGTGATCCCGAACTAGGTGCTTCCCCGCCAGACCCGCCGCCAGAAGGGGACCCTCGCCGGGGCGGGCGGTGCGGCGGCTTCGGCAGCCCGCCGGGACGCCTCGCGTCGCTCGCGCCACCGCTCCACCTCGGCGTCGACGTCGCGGAGCCTGGTGACCACGGGCGGGCCGCCGAGCAGTTGCCGGCGGGCGTCGATCACGCGGTAGTTGAAGTCCTCGAGGACCTCCCGCACCTGCTTCTCGGTGTACTGGCGGTCCAGGCGGTCGTCCAGCTCCGCATCCTCGGTCCGCAGCAGGATGGCGCGCGGGCCGAGCCCGGTGATGTTCTCGCGCTGGATGAGTCCCTTGACCCACCAGTCGGGGTCGTGCGCCTCACCGAGCCCGGGGATGGGCTTGCCGGCCAGCGCCAGGTTCTCGAACTCTCCCCGCGCGATGGCCCGGTCCACGATCAGGCGCGCGCGCTTCGCTTCGTCCTCGCCCTCGCGGAGTGGTGCCATCTCGCCGCTCGTCGCGTCGGCGTCGTCGTTCTGCCGGTCGAGTTCGGCCATCGCGTCCGCTGCGTCGCCGCCGTCGCGCGCAGCCCGGTACTGGGCCGCCTTCCGCAGGCGCTCCTCGTGCTCGCTGGACCTGCTGATGCCGCTGCCCTCCCGCCGTCGTTCCCGGTCTGTCTCCAGTATTCCAACGGCGCCGCTGCGGGTTCAACCGATTCCCCCGCCGACGAACACCCTCCCCCGGGGTGTACACGCGGCTCGGCGCGTCAGACCCGCGGGGGCGGTACCGCGGCTCTGACAACCCGGCGCGGCGCGTCAGACCCGCGGCAGCGCGCACGCAACGACGACGGCGGACCACCCCGGGGAGGGTGATCCGCCGTCATCCGCGGTGGTGGCTAGATCAGCGTGGCTAGATCAGCCAGGCCGTCGTGTCGGCCGGCAGCTTCCCGTCCTCGAGCGGCGAGCTGCAGAGCAGCACCTGGGCCGCGGGCAGCTCCACCGGCGTCGACCCGAAGTTGGTGATGCTGTGCCAGCCGCTGGGACGCGTGAAGTGCAGCACCTCGGCGGACGGCTCCTCGACCCAGCTGAAGTCCTCGTCGCCCTGCAGCTCGCGCCGCAGTTCGAGTGCGCGCCGGTAGAAGCTGAGGTGGGAGGAGGGATCGCCCTCCTGCACCTCGACGGCGTACTCGCCGAACCACGCCGGCTGCGGCAGGTGCGAACCGCTGAAGCCGAACCCGAAGGACGCGCCGTCCTTCGTCCACGGCAGGGGCACGCGGCAGCCGTCACGGCCCACGTCCACGCCCGTGTTGCGGAAGAAGGTGGGGTCCTGGCGGTCCTCGTCCGAGATCTCGGCGACCTCGTGCAGGCCCAGCTCCTCGCCCTGGTAGAGGTAGGCGGACCCGGGCAGCGCGAGCATGAGCTGAGAGACGGCGCGGGCACGACGCTCCCCGAGCCGGTGGTCGAGGGCGGGCTCCTGGCCGCCGCTCATCAGCCAGCCCCTGCCGTTCTCCGCCGCCGTGCTGTCCGGTCCCGCCGAGGGCAGGCCGTACCGCGTGGCGTGCCGGACGACGTCGTGGTTCGAGAAGACCCAGGTCGACGACGCCCCGGAGGAGGTTGCCTCGGTGAGGTTCTTCGTGATGATGTCGCGGAACTGGTGCGGGTTCCAGTCGGCCTGCAGCAGGTCGAAGTTGAACGCCTGGCCGAGCCCCTCGGGGCTCGCGTACCGGGCGCGGCGGTCGGCGTGGACCCACGCCTCGGCGACGGCCGTCCGGGGCGGGGTGTACTCGTTGAACACCTGGCGCCACTCGGCGAAGACCTCGTGCACCTCGTCGCGGTCCCAGAACGGGTGCTTGCCGTTGTGGTTCCCGCCCTCGGGACCGAGCTTGGCCCGTGACGGCAGGGGCTCGCTCATGTCCTTGGTGAGGGCGTGTGCGACGTCCACGCGGAAGCCGTCCACGCCGCGATCCGACCAGAAGCGGAGTGTCGTGAGGAAGTCGTCACGGACCTCGCGGTTGTCCCAGTTCAGGTCCGGCTGTTCGCGGGCGAAGATGTGCATGTACCACTGCCCGTCCTCGGTGCGCTCCCAGGCGGGTCCGCCGAACACGGACTCCCAGTCCGAGGGCGCCTCGGAGCCGTCGGGCCCCTTGCCGTCGCGGAAGATGTAGCGGTCGCGTGCCGCCGACCCCTTGGGCGAGGCCAGGGCCTCGCGGAACCAGGCGTGCCGGTTGGAGGTGTGGTTGGGGACGATGTCCGCGATGAGCTTGATCCCGGCGTCGTGCAGGGCGGCGATCATCTCGTCGAAGTCGTCGAGCGTCCCGAGCTTCGGGTCCACGTCGCGGTAGTTGTCGACGTCGTACCCGCCGTCGGCGAGCGCCGACGGGTAGAAGGGGCTGAGCCACACGGCGTCGACGCCGAGGGACCGCAGGTACGGGATGCGCGAGGTGATGCCCTTGAGGTCGCCGATGCCGTCGCCGTCGGAGTCGGCGAAGCTGCGCGGATAGATCTGGTAGACGGCGGCCTGGCGCCACCAGTTCGGGTCCTGCATGCGCTCGTCGAGGGCTGCGGGGGCGAGTTCCGCCGTGGCGTCCTCGGCGGATACGACGTCGGGGCTGACGGTGGAGGTCACGGAGACGGTGTCCCTTTCGATGGTGGGCAGGAGCTGGACGCCACCGGTTCCTGGCGGGAACCACCTGTGCGTCCTCATTCTTTTTACGATAGAAATAATAGGCGTGTCAATCAGTCGACGAGGAAGGAGGTGGGTAGCGGTGGAAGCACTTGCGACCCTTTCCCCCCACAGTTCAGCCCGTGCGCTCGCGCGGGAGGTGCTCATCAGCGGGCCCATCTCCCGGGGTGACCTCGCCGTCCGGCTGGGGCTCTCGGTCGCGAGTCTCACCCGGCTCAGCAAGCCCCTGCTCGACGCCGGCGTGCTGCGGGAATCCGAGGAGCCCGGCACGGCCGCCGTCGGCCGTCCCGTGCGCCCCCTCGAAGTGAGTCCGGATGCGCACCGGTTCGTCGGCATCAAGCTCTCCGGAGACTCCGCCGCCGCCGTGGCCACGGACCTCACATGCACCGTGATCGGGTCCAGCGAGCGGGCGCTCGCGGGTCACGGCGTGGACGAGGTCCTCGATGCCATCATGGCCGCCGTCGCCGATCTCGGCCCGCTGGATCAGTTCAGTGGTATCGGGGTCAGCATCGGCGGCAAGGTCGGCGGGGGTACCGCGGTGCTGCGCGCACCGTTCCTCGGCTGGCGGGAGGTGCCGTTCGCGGACCTCCTCGAGCAGCGCACCGGACTTCCGGTGGTCGTGGAGAACGACGTCGTGGCGCTCACCATCGCGGAGCAGTGGTTCGGCGCGGGACGCGGCGAGACCGACTTCGCCGTGCTGACCGTCGGCGCGGGTGTGGGGTACGGGCTGGTCATCAATGACATCGTCATCGCGCCGCCCGACGCCGGCCTGGGCCTGGTGGGCCACTACCCCATCGATCCGCTGGGACCGCGGTGCAGGCAGGGCCACCGCGGCTGCGCCTCGGCCATCCTGACCATTCCTGCCATCCGCTCCCACTTCGCGGCAGCCACGGGCGGGGAGCTGCCCTACGCCGACATCCTCGCGCTCGCGGCCGACGGGCACGCCGTCGCCGGCGGACTGGTGCGTGAGGCGGGGCGGGCACTCGGCGTGCTGGTCTCCGCGGTCGCGAACCTGACGATGGTGGACCTCGTCGTCCTCTCCGGTGAGGGCATGGACGTCGCCGAGCTCGCCTCGGCCACCCTCGAGGACACCGTGCGCGAGCACCGCGATCCCGAGGCATCGCCCCTGCGGCTCAGCCGCCGGCCCTCCGACTTCGCCCCGTGGGCGCGCGGGGCCGCCGCCGTCGCCATCCAGCGGACCATCCTCGGAACCGTGCGCTGAGGCACGGCTCCCACCACCTGTACGGCAGGCCACTCCGGCCCTAGCCTGTGGGGATGGACCTCAGCGCCGAGCACCGCAGCACCTACTTCCAGCAGCGACTCGAGGACGCCGGCTTCACCCGGCCCGAGTCCCTGCGTCTGGCCCACGCAGCCGCCGGCGACGAGTCGGGAGACGCGGCGGCCCGCGTCACCGCGGCCCTCGACGAGTTGCAGTTCCCCGCCGGGCCGTCCGCGTAGCGTCGTCGTGCCCGCCTGTGGCAGGAGACGTTCCCGGGCACGGTCGGCGGCGCTCCCGGGGACGCTCCGGAGCCGGGCTGGTATACGGGTCCGAACGATGGGGACACGACGAGTCCCGCCCCGAGCCACGCGGGCGTCGAGCACTACTGGGACGGCCGCGGCTGGACCGGACGGCGCGTCGCGCCACCGGCCCGCGGTCCGGTTCCGGATTCCCGCGCCGGCACCGTTCTCACCATCGTCGGCTTCTGCCTCGGGGTCGTCGCCCTGGCGGTCTCGCCCCTGGTGCCCGGCAGCCTCGCGATCGCCCTCGCGAGCGTCATCGTGGCGGCCATCGGTCTCGGCAGTCCGGCGGTGGCGGTCCACGGCGGAGTGCGCGCACTGGGCACGGCCGGCCTGGTCCTCGGTATCATCGCGCTGGTTCAGACCGTATCGGTCACCTTCCTCCCGGCCATCGTCGGTACGCCCTTCGGTGTGGTGGTGCCCTGACGCGCCCGCGCAGGCAGTGCGCTACTTCCCGACGCCGTCGGCGAGCCCGCGCACGAAGTACTTCTGCGTGAGGAAGAACAGCAGGATCACCGGGATGGCGGCGATCGTCATGCCGGCGAACACCACGGGGTATTCGGTCCCGTGCTTGCTCATCAGGTTCGTCAGCCCGATCGGCAGCGTCTGCAGGTCTCCCCCGCTGGTGAACACCATGGCGAACAAATACTCGTTCCAGGTGAAGAGGATATTCAGGATCACGCTGGACACGAGGATTGGTTTGCACATGGGGAGCACGATGCTCCAGAACGCCCTCGCCTTGCCGGCCCCGTCCACTGCTGCCGCCTCTTCGATCTCGACCGGCAGATCCACCATGTAGGCGCGGATCAGGAAGGTGGTGAACGGGATCCGGAACGCCACGTAGAGGATCAGGAGCGCCCAGAACGTGTTGTAGAGACCGAGCGCCTGGAACATCCTGACGAGCGGTATCAGCGCGACGGCGGGAGCGAGCATGAGACCCCCGAGAATCAGGGCCAAAACCGTGCGGCTGAAGGGAATCTGCATGCGCGTGAGTCCGTACGCGGCCCAGGCGCTGATGAACACGGTGGCGATGGTCGCGGTGACGGTCACGAGGATGCTGGTCATCAGGTAGCTGCTGACGCCGCGGTTCCAGGCCTTCGCGTAGTTTTCCCAGGTGAGCTGCAGCGGCAGCGCGAAGGGGTTGCCGAACAGCTCGGTATTGGTCTTGAAGCCGTTCAGGACCATCCAGAGCAGCGGATAGATCACGACGACGGCGAGGGCCAGCAGGAACGACGCGACGAAGGTCCTTGCGACGACACCGAGGACACCCGTTCGGGTCACCATTCGACTCTCCTCTTGCGTGTGATGGCCAGTTGCACGAGTGCCACGCCCAGGGTCAGGACGAAGATCACCGTCGCGATGGCCGCTGCGTAGCCGAAGTCGTTGCGTCCGAAGCCCATGCGGTAGAGCCACGACACCAGGACCTGGCTGGAGTTGTTGGGGCCACCGCTGGTCATCACCATGACCTCGTTGAAGACCTGGAAGGCGCCGGAGAGCGTGACGATGATCATGAGTCCGGTCATCTCGCGAGTGAGCGGGACGGTGACCTGGAGGAACCGCCTGACCGGGCCGATCCCGTCGAGCGACGCGGCGTCGTAGAGATCCTGCGGGATCCGCTGGATGGCGATCGCGAACAGCAGCGTGGAATAGCCGAAGCCCTGCCACTGGCTCATCGCGATGACGGCCCAGATGGCCGTGCCCTCCTGCCCCAGCCACGCCTGCGTCAGCGACTCCAGCCCCACTCCTCGCAGGAACGCGTTCAGGATGCCCAGTTCCGGCTCGTAGACGAAGTAGAACAGCAGGCCCGCGACGGTGAGGGAGATGGCGGACGGCACGAAGTAGATGGCCCGCAGCGCGCGACGCCACCGCTCGGACCGCATGCTTTCCACGAGCGCGGCGAGAAGCAGGGCGCCGAAGACCTGGCAGAGCAGGGAGACCGCGGCATAGGCCACGTTGTTGGCCAGAGCTCGCCAGAACACGGGATCACCGGCCAGCTTCTCGTAGTTCGCCAACCCGATGAAGGAGGAGCCCCCACCATAGATGTCCCACTTCATGACGCTGTACTGCAGGTTCTGGAGCAGGGGCAGGTAGACGAAGACACCCAGCACGAGGAGCGCGGGCACCACCCAGACCCAGCCGCGCGGTCTGCGCTGCCGCCGCACCCCTGCTGCTCCGGTCGGAGAAAGCAGGGATGCGGCGGCAGCGGTGCTACTCGGCGCTGTCTGAAGCGGCGCGGACATTGCCCAGGACCTCTTCAGGAGTCTCGGAACCGGAGACGAGAGCCTCGCCACCGGCGAGCCACGCGTCGGCGACCTCGGGGACGGTCACGGCGTCGAGCCACCCGAGCAGATAGCTCGCCTCGTTGAGTTGCGAGACTCCTTCGACGACGGCGGGGCTCGCCGTCGATGCGGAGACGGCGCCCACGATCGTGCTCGGCTGGCTGAACGGCGCTCCGGCCAGCGTCTCGGCGTTGGCCTTGCTGGTCGCGAACCTGAGGAAGTCGACGGCGAGCGCCTGGCGTGGGGACCGCGCGTTGACCATCAGCCCCTCCGGAGAGCCCTCGAGGGCTGCGGCATCGCCCTCGGCGCCCTCCGGCGCCGGCAGTGCGAAGATCCCGAAGTCGTCCGCAGTGATCTCGGAGGAGTCGGTGACCACGGAGTCGAATTCCAGGATCTCCTGGAAGTACATGGCAGCCTTGCCGGCGGACTGCGCCTGCTGGGCCGTCGAATACAGGACACCGTTGGAGTCTGTCCCCGTACCCGTGCACTCCTGCACCAGGGTCTGGAACTCCTCGAGGGACTTCACGTACCCCGGGTGGTCCCAGCTGGCCGTCGCCGGCACGAAGTCCTTTTCGAGGACGTCCTGGGGCACGTTGTAGGCGAAGAGCTGCTGGAGGACGTGCAGACCGGGCCAGCCGTCCTTGTTCCCGAAGGCCAGCGGCTCCACACCCTGAGCTTCGAGCTTCGGACAGGCGGCGATCAGCTCCTCGAACGTGGTGGGGACAGCGACGCCGGCCTCGTCGAAGATGCTCTTGTTGTAGCCCATGAACTTCCCGTTGTTGTACAGGGGGACGGCGTAGTACTTCCCGTCCTCGGCGAACGCATCCAGCGACGCCTGCCCGAAGGTCGAACCCCATTCGGTGTCGGGTGAGAGAACGGCGCTGAGATCGGTGGCCAATCCGCCCTCGATGAACTTGTCGGCGTAGTCGCCTGTCCACGAGAAGTAGATGTCCGGCAGTGCGGAGGAGGCCACCAGGGTCTTCGTCTTGTCCTTGACGCTCTGATCCGTCTCCTGGATTATTTCGAAGTCCACCTCCGGATGCAGGGACGTGTACTCGGCCGCGAGGTCCTCGAAATAGGGCGAGAGCGGCTCGCCGCCGAACTTCGTCAGGATCGACAAAGTCCCCTCGTACTCCGGCGTGGCCGTGAGGTCGGCCGCTTCGACATCGGTCCCGCCTCCGCACGCCGTGAGTCCCATGACTGCTGCGGCTGCCACCGCGCATACTCCCCGTCGGATGTTCTTCATGGCCGAGCCTCCTTCTTTGACCGGGACCTGCCCGGAAGCCTCTGCTGCGGGTGGACGGCAGGTGCCCGATGGGCCTGCACTTCCGCGTGGTGCGGATCACAGTAGCGCAGAAATGATACCGGTACCAGAGCAAGGCAGACATCATCAGGAAACTCTTCGTGGCAGGTTCACCTGCTCGCGGGAGTGATTGACTCCCGCGAATCCGTCGTGCAACGATGTGCCGGTGATACCGGTATCAAACCGGTCGCCATTGCCGCTTTCGAAGGGATCGATATGTTGAAATTCGATGAGGACCAGTTCCTCAAACGTGCACAGAGTTTCCTGGCCCTGCAGCCGCGCATAGAAGACGTCGTCTCGGGACTGTCCGACGTCGAAGCGGTGTTTCTCGTCGGATCGGGAGGCACCTATGCGGCGATGTGGCCCTACGAGCACCTGATGCGCCGGAACACCACCGTTCCCGTGCGCTCGGCCATCGCCGCGGAACTCGTCCTTTCCGGGGACGCGCTCCTCAACGAGCGTGCGGTGGCAGTGTTCACGTCCGCGTCGGGCACCACCGAGGATGTCATCGCGTGCATCGAGTACTGCAAGGCGCGTGGCGTCCGCACGGTCGGCTTCACCGGCATCACGGACAGCCCGATCGCGAAGGCCGTGGACCACGCGCTCATCACCGAGCCCGACGCGTGGCCCTTCGACCTCGGTCTGTTGCTCTTCACCACGCGGTTCCTGTCGGAACGCGGTGAGTTCGCCGGGTACGACAAGCTCGTGGAGCAGCTGCCGGCCGTACCCGCGGCCTTGGTCGGCGTCGCCCGCCAGGCCGAACCGCTGGCGGAGGCGTTCGCGGAACGGCACAGGGAGACGAACTTTCACTTCGTGGTGGGCAGCGGCAATCTCTGGGGACACGCCTACCTCTACTCCATGTGCATCCTCGAGGAGATGCAGTGGCTGCACACCACCCGGGTGCACGGTGCCGAGTTCTTCCACGGCTCCCTCGAACTGATCGAACCCGATACCAGCGTCCTGCTGTTCGTCGGCGAGGACGAGACCCGCCCCCTCATGGAGCGCGTCGTCAGGTTCTCGGAGAAGTATTCTCAGGCCACGACGGTCCTGGACACCGCGGACTACCCGCTCGAGGGTATCGACGACGAATTCCGGGGCTTGTTGGGCCCGCTGGTGATGGACACGATCACCAGCCGGATCAGCAAACACCTCGAGAAGCAGCGCGACCACTCGCTCGACCTGCGCCGGTACTACCGCGTCGTCGAGTACTGAGCCGACGGCGATCCCCTCGCCACCGGCCGGGCGCACGACGCCCGGCCGGTGGCCCCTCCCTCGAGCAGCAAGGCACCCATGCGCGTTCTCGGCTACGGCGACAACATCATCGACCGCTTCATCGACCGCCGCAGGTCATATCCCGGCGGCAACAGCGTCAACTTCTCCGTGTTCGCCCGTCGTCTCGGGGCCGAGTCGGCCTACCTCGGAGTGTTCGGGGACGACAGCTTCGGCGACCACCTCAAGGAATCCCTCGTCGCCGAGTCCGTCGACATCTCACGCTCGATCACGCGGCACGGACCGAGTGGCTGGACCAACATCCACCTCCAGGACGGCGAGCGCCGCTTCCTCGACTGGAACGGCGGAGGTGTCACGCTCGCAGAGCCATTCCGCCCGTCCGGAAAGGACGTGGACTACCTGTCGGGATTCGACGTCGCGCACTCCAGCGTCTACTCCGGTATCGAGGAACACCTTCCGGTCCTGCACTCCGCCGTCGCCCGCCTGAGCTTCGATTTCTCGTCGGACGACGACCGCCGGACGGATGATTACCTCGCCGCCGTGTGCCCCTCCGTGGACCTGGCACAGTTCTCCTGTGCGGATCTGAGCTACCGGGATTCCCGGGACCTGCTCCTCGCTGCGATCCGGCACGGCGCGGGGGCCGCACTCGCCACGCGAGGCACCGACGGCGCCCTCTTCCTCGATGGGAGCACGTTCCACGAGGACGGCGCGGACCACGTGGCAGCGTCGTCGATCGTCGACACCATGGGGTGCGGAGACGCCTACCTCACCGCCTTCCTCCTCCACCTGCTCCAGGCCGGGTGGTCGAGGGACCACCGTCCGGACGCCGCCGACGTCGCCGCCGCGATGAGGAGAGGCGCCCGGTACTCTGCCCGGCAATGCACGGTCGAAGGGGCATTCGGTCGCGGCCGTCCGTTCTCCGAGGCGGACCCGGACGCCGCACGGGCTGCCCTGACCGGGCCGGCGGCCCTGCTCCCTCGTTACCATTAGCCCATGGCGTCCGAGCATCCTTCCAGCAGCGCCCCCACGATCTCCGACGTCGCGGCAGAAGCGGGTGTCGGCCGGGCGACGGCGGCACGGACGCTCGGGGGCTACGGTTCGGTGAGCGCCGTAGCCCGGGAACGCGTCCTTGCCGCAGCCGAGCGCCTCGGGTACCGGTCCAACATCCTTGCGCGCAGCATGACCACGGGAGTCACCAATTCCCTCGGCATCGTCGTGGCGGACATCGGCAACACCTTCTTTTCCGGCCTGATCCGCGGGGCCTCGGATGCGGCAAGCGCGCGGAACCTCGATGTCATCGTCATCAGCACCTATGAGGACCTGGAGGCCGAGCGCCACGCCGTCGGGGTGCTCCTGGACAAGCAGGTGGACGGCATCGTCGTCTCGTCGGCCGCCGTCGGCGCGACCGAAGCCGAACACCTCACCGAGGCGACGCGTCGCGGCACACCGGTGGTCCTGATCGACCGCCTGGTTCCAGGCCTGCTCCTCGACGCCGTCGTCGTCGACAATCGGGCTGAGGCGCGGCGCGTCACGCGGACGCTCGTCGAGGCCGGGCACCGGCGGATCGGCTTCCTGTGGGGACCCACCACGGATGCCCCGATCGACACACTGGATAGCCTCCTGACCGTCAACACCCGCAGCCTGTGGAGCGACGCGGAGCGCCTGCGCGGCTATCTGGATGCCCTGCAGGACGCCGGGATCCCCTATGAACCGGACCTCGTCACGACCGGGGCGAAGACGGAGGAGGAGGCAGTGCAGGCGGCTTCCGCCATGCTGCGGTCGGCGCATCCCCCCACGGCGCTCTTCGCGACGGAGGCCGAGGCACTCATCGGCGCTATCCGCGCGGTGCAGAGCCTCGGACTCTCCTACCCTGAGGACGTCTCACTCGTCGGGTTCGACGACACGAGCTGGGCGACCGTCATGCAGCCGCCGCTCACGATGATCGCCCAGCCGGTGGACGAGATGGGCCGACTCGCCGTCGAGCAGGTGGCGTCCCGCATCGGAGCGCACGACTACGAACCTCGACTGCACGTCCTGCAGGCCGAACTCAGAGCCCGGGCGTCCATCGTGCCACCCTCCCGGGTACCCTGAGCGGTCCAGGAACAACAGAGGACCCGGCGCACCGGCGTACCGGCGTACCGGCGCACCCGCGCACGCGCGCACCCGGAATTATTCAGCCCCCTGATCGATTGCACCCACATGACAACTATTGCGATCATCGGAGCAGGACGCGGCCTCGGCGCCGCCGTGGCACGGCGTTTCGGAGCCGAGGGGATGTCAGTGGCCCTCATCTCCCGCAGCCAGGGCAAGCTCGACGCCCTGGCCGAGGACCTGGGCAAGGAGGGCATCCACGCCCGAGGCTTCGCCGCCGACGTCCGCGACCCCGAGTCCATCGCCGCAGCGCTCGAGGCAGCCACCGAGACACTCGGCCCCATCGAGGTACTCCAGTACAGCCCCCTGCCGCAGAAGGACTTCATGCGACCGGTCCTCGAGACCACGCCGGCCGACCTCAAGGGGCCCATCGAGTTCTCGATCTACGGGCCCGTGGCCGCCGTCCACCAGGTGGTGCCCGGTATGCGTTTCCTCGGCGAGAACCGCGGGACCATCCTCTTCGTCAACGGAGGATCCGCGGTGAAGCCGGGCCGTGCCGTGACCGGCACCTCGGTCGCGTTCGCCGGGCAGGCCGCCTACGCGCAGCTGCTCAACGAGGTCCTCGGCGAGGAGGGGATCCAGGTGTCGCAGCTCATCATCGGCGGCCGCATCATCGAGGGAGACCCGGAGAAGGACCCCGCGGTCCTCGCCGGAATCCTCTGGGACCTCCACACCCGGCGGGACACCTTCCGCCACCAGGTCAGCGCCGACTGACCGGCTCCGCCCGCCCCTGCTGGTCGGACCAGCTTCCCCCACACGAAAGACCATCCGGAGGACTTCATGAAGATCACACTGCTCGGCGTAGGACGCATGGGACACGAGCTCGGAGTGCACCTGCTCCGCGCAGGCCACGAACTCACGGCCTGGAACCGTACTCCCGCCGCCGCGCAGCGCCTCGTGGACGCCGGAGCGCACCGGGCGGACTCACGCGAGGACGCCGTCCGCGAGGCCGACGTCGTCATGACCGTGCTGTTCGGACCGGACACCGTGCGCGAGGTGGTGCTGTCCGGGTTGGAGATCCCGGCCGAAGCCGTCTGGTTCGACGTCACCACGGTCTCGCCCGAGGACGCGCGCGAGTTCGCCGACTACGCCACGGCAGCCGGCGTGCGGTACGTGCATGGACCCGTCATCGGCAGCCTCGCACCCGCGCGGGCGGGCACCCTCGGCGTTCTGCTCGGTGGCTCGGACGCGGATGTCGACGTCGTCGAGCCCCTCGCCGCGCTGTGGGCGGATGAGGAGCGCCTGCGCCGTGTGGCAACCCCGTCGGACGCGGCGACGGGCAAGCTGCTCGCGAACCTGGCGCTCGGCGTCACCCTGCAGGGACTCATCGAGGCGCTGCGCCTCGGCACGGCCAACGGGCTCGACGCCGAAGTGGTCCTGGACCTCCTCTCGGGTACGGGCCTCGGCGTGATCGCCGGCATGAAGGGAGCCGTCATCACGGCGGGCACCTTCGATGACACCCAGTTCTCGGCCGACCTCCTGGCCAAGGACGCCCGTCTCATGCTGCGCTCCACCCCCGACCCACTCCCGGCGGTCACGGCGCTGCTGCAGTCTCTGACGGAGGCCCAGCGCGCGGGCCTCGGGGACTACGACATCGCGGTGATCGCGAAGCCGGAACTCGGCTAGCCCGCCCGCGTCCCGGCCAGGGGCCTTACCGCACCCGCGGGTTCCCGGTCAGGGCCCGGCTCCGGGCGAGAGACCCCTGTCTAATGGTCGGTGCCGGTGGGTACGGTACGTCGTATGGCAACTCCCGATACCCCTGGTCCCGATGCACACCACCAGCGCCCCGAGGGCGTCTCCGATCTCACCGTCGAGGCCCTGGGGAAACTCTCCGAAGCCCTCGAGGTGGTGGAGCACGCCCGCGGCTACCTCTACGGCTTCCACCGCCTGACCGGCAAGGCGGACCTCAACCTGTCCGAGGCTGAGGAGCTGTTCCGCAAGGCGGGCCACACCGACGTCGCGGACCGGCTGGCGTCCGAGATCATCGGTCGCAACGTCATCGAGGGCCGCTGGACCTTCCAGATCGTGGAGGACTACGACGACCACTACTACTCCGAGTTCAAGTCCTTCGAGAAGGACGCGCGCGATTCCCTCGCCGACGGCAAGCGTCACCTCTTCGAGGCGGAGATGAAGGAGGACCGCCGCACCAAGGGCAAGGAACACCACGAGGCCCTGCCGCCGGAGGCCTGAGGGCAGCCGGGAGGATCCCGATCCTGCTCCTCCCGGTCCGCTGCCGTTCCGGAGGGCCTGCACCCGGAGAGAGATCCGCGCAAGCACATTCCGGAAACCTCAGTACACTTCGAATATGTTGCGCACCGGTGTCCTGACCGCGAAAATCTCCCTCCCGTGACGCTGACCCGCGAGCCGGCAGAGGCCGCCGGCGCGGAGCGTTCCCTGCAGTTCCTCACGGATCGGGTCGATGCCGCCAGGGCGTCCCTGCCGGCCGCGCTCAACCTGGCGATCGAACTCGGTGACGCCGTCCCCCTGCCCGGGTCCGGCCGGACGTCGGTCGCCTGGCAGCTCCTCAGCACCCTCGCAGCAGCCGATCTCACGGTGGCCCGCGTCGTCGAACCGCACCTCGATGCCCTCGCCATCCTCGCCCAGGCCGAGGCGCTTCCGGGGACGCCCTCCGGGCCGTTCTTCCGCGCGTCGCCCGGAGCGCCCTCCGCGACATCCTCCGAGACACCCGCGTTCCCCGGCGGCGGGACGTGGGGAGTCTTCGCAGCCGAAGGGCCGGACGTCGCCCTCGTGGCCACCGAGGCGGGGAACGGCACCTGGACGCTCACCGGCACCAAGCCGTGGTGCTCGCTCGCGGACCACCTCGACGGGGCGATCGTCACGGCCCACGTGGGCGACGGCGCACGCCGCGCTTTCGCCGTCGATCTACGCGTCCCCGGGATCACCATGGACCCCCCGGATCACTGGGTGAGCCGTGGCCTCCCGACGGTCACGAGCTGCCCTGTGCACTTCGACGCCGTTCCGGCCACACCGGTCGGCGGCACGAACTGGTATCTCGCACGCGACGGCTTCGCCTGGGGCGGGATCGGCGTCGCGGCCTGCTGGTACGGGGGCGCACTCGGGATCGCCCGCACCCTGCTGGCGGCCGCGCGGCGACGCGAACCCGACCAGATCGCGCTGCTGCACCTCGGCCGGGTGGACGCCGCCCTGCACGAGACGCGGACCGTGCTCGCCGATGCCGCCGACGCCGTGGACGCAGGACGCGCGGGCGGCCAGGATGGTGCACTGCTCGCCGCCCGGGTCAGGGCCACCGCCTTCCGCTGCGCCGAACTCGTGCTCGAGGCCGCCGCACACGGGCTCGGCCCCGCACCCCTGGTCTTCGACGACCGCCACGCCGGCCGGGTGGCGGATCTGCACCTCTACCTCCGTCAGCACCATGCCGAACGCGACGACGCCGGCCTGGGCCGGCGCGTCCTCGACCTCGACCTCGAACCAGGAAGCGGTGGCGTGTGGTGAGCTTCTCGCACGATGCCGAGGGGACGCCGGAGAGCCACTGGCGCACCTGGCAGCAGGACAGTGACGCCGTGGACCTCCAGATCGAGGAACTGTTCGACGGGCGTCTGCCCGCTCGCTTCCTCCTCCTCGCCGCGCATCCGGACGACGAGACACTCGGCGCGGGCGGCCTCCTCGCCAAGCTCGCGCGCGCCGGGGTGCGCTGCGACGTCGTCGTCCTCACCGACGGGGAGGCCTCACATCCCTCCTCCCCCACGCACTCGCCCGATCGCCTCGCAGAGCTGAGGCGCGCCGAGGTGACCGACGCCGTCCTGGTCCTGGCGCCCGCGGCACGGGTCTGCTTCGAAGGCATGCCGGATGGCAGGGTGCTGCACGAGGACGTCGTCGCGGTCCTGGAGCGCGAGCTCGCCGACAGCGAGGACGTCCGCACGCTGGTGGCCGCACCGTGGCGTCACGACGGGCACACCGACCACGACACCGTGGGCCGCGCCGCCGCGGATGTCTGCACGGAACGCACCATCACCCTGCTCGAATACCCCATCTGGCTGTGGCACTGGGGAACGGCGGAGGAGCAGGCGGAGGAGCTCGCAGGCCTCGCGCTCCACCCGCTCGACGCCGAGGAGCACTCGCGCAAGGAATCCGCGCTGGCCACCCATGTCTCCCAGACGCTGCCGCTGTCCGACGCGCCGGGCGACGAGGTACTCCTGACACCCGCCATGCTGGAGCATTTCGACCGCACGTTCGAGGCCTTCTTCGTCACCGGTGCCGGCTCGACCTTCGAGCGGCTGCACAGCGCGAAAGCGGACCCGTGGGACGTGGCCGAGCGATTCTACGAGCAACGGAAACGCGCCCTGACCCTCGCCTGCCTGCCCCGTCCGAGATTCTGCCGGACCCTCGAGATCGGATGCTCCGTCGGTGCGCTGACGAAGGACCTCGCCGCGGTGTCGGACAACCTCCTGGCCCTCGACACGAGCGAGACGGCGGTGCGACGCACCAACGAGGCGCTGATCATGGACGTGGCCGCATCGGCCCGGCTCGCCACGGTCCCCCGCGACTGGCCCCGCGAGGACGGCCCCTTCGACCTGATCGTCCTGTCCGAGACCGGATACTTCCTCTCCTCCGAGCAGCTGGACCAGGTCATCCGCCTCATGCTGGCCTCCCTCGACGACGACGGCGTGGTGGTCCTCTGCCACTGGCGTCACCCGATCGAGGGCTGGGAGCTCGACGGCGACACGGTGCACGAGCGCGTCCGCGACCACTCGGGGCTGCACACGCTCGCCCTGCATACCGAGGAGGACTTCCTCCTGGAGGTCTTCGTGCCCGCGCCGGCCCACTCCGTGGCGCGCCGTGAGGGCCTGCTGTGATCCCAGGGCAGGTGGCCGTCGTCGTGCCCGCCCGCGACGAGGAGGACTGGCTGCCCGCCTGCCTCGCAGCGCTCGACACCGCCCGTGTCCGCCTCTTGCGCACCGTCCCGCGGGTCCTCGTCTCCGTGACGGTGGTCCTGGATCGCTGCACCGATGGGTCGGAGCGCGTGGCGCGGCGCGCGCCGGGGGTCTCCGTGATCTCCGGCTCGTTCGGGTCCGTGGGTGCGGCGCGCGATGTGGGCGTGCGGTTCGCTCTCGCGCGGTCGCGGTGCCTCCCGGCCCGAACGTGGATCGCGAACACCGACGCCGACACCCTCGTCCCGCGGGACTGGTTGGTGGGACATCACGGGCTGGGCAGTCGCCATGATCTCGTTCTCGGAACGGTGCGTCCCACGCTGACGGCGGACAACGCCGAGCGGATGCAGCGGTGGTCGGACGCCTACACGCCGCGGGACGGACACCCGCACGTCCATGGCGCAAACCTCGGCATCCGCGGGAGCACCTATGGCGAGGTCGGCGGATTCGGGGCGCTCGAGCAGGACGAGGACGTGGATCTCGTCCGCCGCGCGCGGGGTGCAGGCGTCGACTGGACGGCCTCCGGAGCGCTGGAGGTGACGACGTCGTCCCGCACCGTGGGGCGTGTGCCCGCGGGTTTCTCGACCTACCTCGGACGGATCGTCTGACACCTCTGCACCCCGTTTTCCCTTTTGTCGGGACCATCTGTTAGACAAGAGGGCAACCGGTCGAACTCCCCTCGCGGAGCTTGTCACCGGAATCTGCCGGGGGGGGACTGTGAATCATGAGGTTCGGAGACATGCTGCGCCGTGCGCGCACCGCGAAGGGCCTGACACAGGCGGAACTCGGAGCCGACGCGTACTCCACGCACTTCATCTCGCTCCTGGAGCGAGGCCAACGACAGCCCACCCCGGACATGGTCCGTCACTTCTCCGCGCGCCTCGGCATGGACGTGCAGACCCTGAACTGGTGGGTCGAGCCGCCGTCGGCCGATGATCAGCCCGCGCTGACGGAGGCCATGTTCGCGGCCAACTACGCACGGGACATGCAGGACGACGCCCTCGCGGCATCGGAGGCCGAGTACGCCGCGAGCCTCGCCTTCGAGCAGCGGAACGGGCCCGCGTGGTGGGACATGTCGATGCTGCAGGCCCAGTCGCTGATCGCCCGCCGTCGCCTCGAGGAGGCGGAAGCTGTGCTCCTGCGCATGGATTCGTCGTCCCTGATGGTCGCCTCACCGGGGCTGAAGTCCGTCGTCCTCGGTCGGCTGTCCACGATCGCGCGGAGTACGGGCCGGCTTCAGGAAGCGATCGAGCTGGCCCGGGAGGCGGTGGCAGCGGCGGAGAGCCTGCCGAAGCCCTCGTCGGCCCGGCTGCAGGCCGGCTTCATCCTCATTGCGGCCCTCAGTCTCAGCGGCGCCCTCGACGACGCGTGGGAGACAGCCACGGCTCTCGACCTCCAGGAGGACGCACCGTCCGTCCCGTCGCTCCTGCTCGCCCGCGGGGCCTGGGCGATCGGCAACGTCGCCTTCCGTCGCGGAGACACGGACACCGGGCGTGCGCACCATGCGCTGGCGTCGAAGCTGCTCCTCCCGCAGGCCGATTTGGAAGCGTGGGCGGCGTTCCACCGCGCAAGTGCTCTGCACCAGATGCATGCTGGTCTATCGGACGACGTCGTGTCGCAGTCGCTCAAGAAGGCGGACCGCGGCTTCGCCATCGTCGGGACGGATGTCCAGCGGCTCGAGCTCACCCTGGCTCAGGCGAAGTTCGCTGTCCTGACGCTCGAGCTGGTCGTCGCGGGCGAACTGCTGGGGCTGGTCGGCGCGCAACGGGATGCGCTCGATTTCGAGTCGCTGACCGATCTGGAAGTGTGCATGGGCCAGTACTACCTCGCCCTGGAATCTCCCCGCCAGGCAGCGCATCATCTGGCCGAAGCCGCCCGCCTGTACTCCGAGGCGGGCGCGGACGGGCAGGACCGCCTGCCGAACCCGATCCGCCTCGATCGGTACCGGGGTGGGCCGCAGCACGGACGGGTGGCCGCCGTCCCGGTAGGGGTCATTGAACACCATGGCGGCGCCGGCGTACACGGGTGCACCAGGCACCGGCGGGTCAGCTCCGGGCGTACCGGGCCACGAAAGCCCGCAGGATGGCCTCGGGCTGGTCGACGGTCGTCGCGCGGGCACGCGCCATGTACTCGTCGGCCTGCTCGGGCGGGAAGTAGCCGGCGTGGCGGTACGTGCTGATCCGCCCCACGAGCGCCTCGACGTCGAGTTCGGGGTGGAACTGCGTGGCGTAGACGTTCTGCCCCACGCGGAACATCTGCACCGGACACGTGGCGGAGGAGGCCAGCAGGACGGCGGAGGGCGGCAGCGCGGCACACGCCTCCTTGTGCCCCACGTAGGCGGCGAACGACGGCGGCAGCCCGGCCAGCAGCGGATCGACTGCGCCGTCGTCGGTCAGCGTGACCTCGACGGCGCCGATCGGCTCGGCATAGGTGGTGTCGACGACCGCACCCTGGTGCCGGCCGAGCGTCCCGACGCCGTAGCACGCCCCGAAGAACGGGAAGTCCTCGGGCACCACGCGGTCCAGCAGCCCACCGAGCTCGTGCTCCACCCGCACCTGCACGTCGCTCTTCGACTCCTCCGGATCCGACGAGTTGAAGGGACTCCCCCCGAGGAAGATACCCGAGTAGTCCGCGAGCTCCAGCTCGGGCATCGGCCCGGACTCGAGGCGGATGCGCCGGAGCTCGCCCTCCGCGAGCCCGCCGTACCGGAGGAAGCTGCGGTACTCCGCATCGGCGGCGAAGTCCTCGGCACGGGTGGCCAGGAGAAGGAAGGGTTTCACCCCTCGATGCTACTGGCCGCCCGCGCGAGGCCGGCGCGGGCGCCCGGCGGGAGGTCGGGCGCGCGGGGTGACGTCGGGCGCCCGACGCGAAATCGGGCGCCCGTATCGAAGGGACTCCTAGGTCAGCTCCGCGGTCCCGTCGTCGGATGCGACCTCCGCACCCCCGGCCAGGCGCGCCCGGAAGGCCACACCCGACGGACCCGAGACCCGATACCCGTTCCCGGACCGTGCCACCCGGAACTCCCCCGAGGATCCGCCCGGCGTCGTCACGCGCACCACCGCGCCGTCGGCCGCACCCGGGTAGACCGTGACGAGGGGGTCCTCCAGGTAGTCGTAGTCGGGCCGGTCGGACGTGCTGCCCGTGACGAGCACCGCACCCTCCCGCACCCAGAGGGGCAGCGAGTCGAAGCCGTGCACCTCGCGTCGCCAGCCGCCGCCGTCCACCACCTCGCCCGTGAGCAGTTGCGTCCACCGGCCCGCCGGGAGGTAGTACTCCACCACGCCGTCGGCCGAGAAGACCGGCGCGACGAGGAGATCGGCACCCAGCAGGTACTGGCGGTCCAAATGGGCGACAGCGGGATCCGCGGGGAACGCGAGCTGCATCGGCCGCATGAACGGAGTGCCGCGCGTATGCGCTTCGAGCCCGACCGCGTACAGGTACGGCATGAGGGACAGCTTGAGGCGCGCGAAGGTCCTCGTGACGTCCACGGCACTCTGGCCCGCAGGCTCCTCACCGGTGTCGAAGGCCCATGGCACCCGATAGCTCGTGGAGCCGTGCAGGCGGGAGTGGCTGGAGAGCAGCCCGAACGCCAGCCAGCGCTTGAACACGGCCGGGTCCGGCGAGCCCTCGAACCCGCCGATGTCATGGCTCCAGTACCCGAAGCCGCTCAGCGCGAGCGAGAGCCCGCCGCGCAGGGTCTCCGCCATCGATTCGAAGGAGGACGAGTTGTCGCCGCCCCAGTGCACGGGCATCTGCTGGCCTCCGGCGGTCGCGGACCGCGCGAACAGGACGGCCTCGCCGGGCCCGCGGACTTCCTCGAGGACGTCGAACACCGCCCGGTTGTACAGCTGCGGGTAGAGGTTGTGCATGGTGGCGTCCGGCGTGCCGTCGTGCCAGCGCACGCCGAGCGGTATGCGCTCCCCGAAGTCCGTCTTGATGGCATCCACGCCCTGCCCGAGCAGCGTGCGGATCTTGTCCTGGAACCAGGCCGTGGCCTCCGGGTTGGTGAAGTCCACCAGCCCCATGCCTGCCTGCCACAGATCCCACTGCCACACCGTGCCGTCGTGGCGCCGGACCAGATAGCCTGCGCGTGCGGCCTCGTCGAAGAGACCCGAGCGCTGGCCGATGTACGGGTTGATCCATGCGCTGACGCGCAGGCCGCGATCATGGAGCCGCGCGAGCATGCCCTCGGGGTCCGGGAACACCCGGGCGTCCCATTCGAAGTCCGACCAGTTGAACTCGCGCATCCAGAAGCAGTCGAAGTGGAAGACGCTCAGCGGCAGCTCGCGCTCTGCCATGCCGTCCACGAAATGGGAGACCGTCTGCTCGTCATAGTCGGTGGTGAAGCTCGTGGACAGCCACAGGCCGTAGGACCACGCCGGTACCTGCGCCGGCCGGCCCGTGAGGCGCGTGTACCGCTCGAGGATGTCCGCCGGCGTCGGCCCGTGGATCACGAAGTACTCGAGCGTCTCGCCGGGTACCGAGAACTGGACGCGCTCCACGGTCTCGGACCCCACCTCGAAGGACACGTGCTCGGGGTGGTTCACGAACACGCCGTACCCCCGGTTGGTCAGGTAGAACGGGATGTTCTTGTAGGACTGCTCGCTGGAGGTGCCGCCGTCGGCGTTCCAGATGTCCACCGTCTGCCCGTTCTTCACGAACGGACCGAAGCGCTCCCCCAGCCCGTACACCAGTTCGCCGACGCCCAGCGAGAGCTGGGAGTGCAGGTAGGACGACGACGGCGCCCGGCCGGTCTCCGTGACACCCGTGACCCCCGCCGGCTCGGTGGTGACGGGCGCGTCGGGTGCGAGCCCCATGCGTCCCACCGACTTGTGGCCGCTCGAGGTGAGCGTGCGGCCGCCGGCCTCGAAGGTGAGGTTCCAGGGCGCCCCGCGCGTGATCCGTGCGGTGAGGGACCCGGCGGTCAGGACGCCGCCGTCGTCGTCCGCGGTGGCCGTGGTGCTCGTACTCTCCTCCGCACCGACGAGGTCGAACCCGCGGTGCGGGGTGTCGCCGCGGTGGTTCTCGATGCGGACGCCGATCACGCCCTCCAGCGGACTGCTCAGGGTGACGGTCAGCAGCGCGCGGTTGAGGGTGTCGCCCCGCCGCTCGATGACCTTGGTCGGCGCGGAGACCACCAGGCTGCTGCCCACCGCCTCCACGTCGTAGGCCTCCTGCGCGTACTGCGCGTCGACGCCGGGGCGGACATGCCAGAATCCGTCGGTGAATTTCATGGTTACTTGACTGCTCCTGCCGTGATGCCCCGGGTGAGGGTGCGCTGGAAGATGAGGAAGAAGATGAGCGTGGGGAGGAGCCCGAGGAGGGCGGAGGCGCTCGTGGTCGTGACGTCCATGAGGCGGTCGCCCTGGAGGACGGTGATGGCCACGGGGACGGTCTGGTTGTCGTTGCCCACGAGGAACGTCAGCGGGATCAGGAACTCGTTCCACGTCCAGATGAAGAAGAAGATGAGCAGCACGCTCAGCGTGGGCCTGGAGATCGGGAACACCACGCGCCAGAGGATCTGCCAGCGGTTCGCGCCGTCGAGGGATGCGGCCTCCAGCAGTTCCTTCGGGAACGTTCCGTACACCGAGGCGAGCAGGTAGGTACCGAAGGCGCTCTGGATGACCGTGAAGATGATGATCACCGCCCACACGTTGTCGTAGAGGCCCACCGCGCGGAACATGAAGTACAGCGGGTACAGCAGCACCTCCTGCGGCAGCATGTTCGCGAGCAGGATCAGCAGCACCAGCCAGGTACGGCCGCGCACCCGCCCGATCCCGAGGGCGAAGGCGTTGAACATCGAGATCCCGACGGCGAGTACAGCCACCACCGAACTGATGAAGAAGCTGTTCCAGAGCTTCTGGGGGAAGTCGACTCGCTCCCAGAACGCCGTGATGCCGTCGAAGTAGAGCGACGACGGGAGGGAGAGCGGCCCGCCGGTCGCATAGTCCGTGGGCGATTTGAACGAGTTGGCGAGGATGAGCAGGAACGGGACCGCGATGAGCAGCCCGATCAGGACGGCGATCCCGAGGATCAGCCAGTCACCTGCCGTCTTCCGGGCCCGACCGCCGCGCGGTCGCTTCCTGGGCGGTTCCTTCAGGGCCTCGCGGGCGGTGCTCCCGGCAGGGGTGTCGGTGATGGCCATCAGCGTGCCTCCTCACTGCGCTCGAGCCTCGTCTGCACGAGGACGAAGATGATGCTGACGACGGCGATGACCGCCGTGAGCGCGGTCGCGATGGTCGCTCCGTAGCCCACCTGCTGGGACTGGAAGAACTCGCTGTAGGCGTAGTAGGCCGGGACTATCGTCGAGGTGCCCGGACCGCCGCCGGTCAGCGCGTAGACGGGCCCGAAGACCTTGAGCGCGGCGATGGCGCGGGTCAGGGTGACCACGAAGATCTCCGGGCGGATGATGCTCACGGTGATCGCGCGGAACCGCTGGAACCAGTTGGCGCCGTCGAGCTCCGCCGCTTCGTAGAGCTCGGGATCGACACGCTGCAGGGCCGCCATGAAGATGACCACCGGGTACCCGAGCTGCACCCAGACCATGATGACCATGATGCTGGGCAGGGCCGTGTCCGGGCTGCCCAGCCAGTTCCCCTGCAGCCCGCCGAGTCCGACGGCGGCGAGCACCTGGTTGAGCGCCCCGTTCTCGGGCCGGAGGATCCAGCCGATCACGATCGCCGCGATGACACCGGGCAGGATCTGCGGGAGGTAGTAGGTGGCGCGGAGGAAGCTCGCCATGCGGCCGCCGAACTTGCGGCCGATCAGGTCGAAGAGCATCGCGGCGAGCACCAGGCCCACCACGGTGGGTACCACCACCATCGCGATGATCATGGCGACGGAGTTCCGGAAGGAGGTCCAGAACGTGGTGTCCCCGAACAGTTCCACCCAGTTGTCGAGGCCGATGAACTCCGGCGGCCTGATGCCCCGGTAGGAGGTGAAGGTCAGGTAGACGTTCCACAGGAGCGGGACGACGATGATGAGCGTGAGCAGGGCGAGGCCGGGCAGCAGGTACAACCAGAACGCGTTGCGGCTGGAGCCGGGGATCAGGCTGGTGGGGACGGAACGCCGGGCGCGCTCCTTCGACCGGGTTGCGATCGCCATGGGCGTGCACCTTCCATAAGTGGCTGGTCGGGTGGATGGACGGGTGGATGATCGGCCGAGCGTGCCGCCGGGCCGAGCCCGGTCCGGCGGCACGTTCGGGGTGGGGCTAGCCGACGATGTCGTCGACGCCGCTCTGGTACTGCTCGCCCACCTGCTCCTGGAACTCGGCGGGCGTCGTCGTCCCGTTCAGGAGTTCCTGCAAGCCGGCATTCAGCTCGTCGTAGAACGTGGGCGTGGGCCAGTCCGGGTAGAAGGCGATGCCGTCCTTCTCGGTGAGCTCATTGAAGTTGGCGATCAGTTCCGAGCTCTTCTCGTCGGTGATGTCCGCCGGATCGGCCGCGACCGGGACGCCGCCGTTGTTGCCGATCAGGTTCTGGATCTCGGGACGCATGGTGATGTCGATGAACTCGTAGGCCAGCTCCTTGTTGGCCGCCTTCTCCGGGACCACCCACATGTTGCCCGCAGATCCGGGCGCCAGTTCGGCCTCGGGGAAGAGGAAGGTACCCCATTCGAAGTCGGTGATCTCGGTGGTGAACCGGTTGTGCCACCAGCTGCCCGAGAAGAAGATCGGGTTGGTCCCGTTGATGAACGCGGTCCCCGCGTCCTCCGCCGTCGAGCCCGTGGCGTTGGTCGAGATGTAGCCCTTGTCCGTCCAGTCCTTCACGGTCTCCGTGGCGAACGAGACCTCCTCGCCCTGCCAGTCGACGGGGTTGCTGTACAGCTGGTAGTCCTCGACCCATCCGCGATCCGCCTGGGTCAGCGCGAGCTGGTACCAGAGCTGGCCGAGCGGGTACTCGGCGGCCGATTCCGCCAGGGGTGTCACGCCGTCGTCGGTGAACGCCTGCAGCACGTCCTCGAACTCGTCGAGCGTGGTCGGGACCTCGAGGCCCGCCTCGGCGAACATGTCCTCGTTGTAGTACACCTCGACGAACTCGCCGTAGTTCGGGACCCCGAACCAGCTTCCCGAGCCCATGATCCCGCGCTCGTCGTACCGGGCGGTGGTCTGCAGCGACGGCGCGAGCTTGTCGTCCCAGCCGTACTCGTCGACGGCGTCGTCCATGTTGGTCAGCAGGCCCTGGCTGGACAGCAGCCCCGCGGTGGCGTTGCCCTTGTTGTACTCCAGGAGGTCGGGCGCCTCGTTGGAGTTGAGTACCTGGCTCGCGGTGGAGCGGATCTGTTCGAAGCTGCGCTCCTCGAACTCGACCGTTGCTCCGGTCTCCTCCTCGAAGACCCGGATGGCCTCCTCCCAGGCGATGCCCATGGCACTGGTCTCGCTCTCGAAGTGCCAGAGCTTGAGGGTGTCCCCCTCACCCCCGGCCGCCTCGTCGGAGCCGGAGCCCGAACATCCGGACAGGGCGAGTGCTGCTGCGGTGACGGCTGCACCGAGGATCAGTCTGCTTCTCTTCATGGCCTACTCCCTTGTAGTGGTCGCCAGCGGTCACTGGCGAATATCGAAACGTTTCGACTGCGGGCTGTGCTACCGCGCGTCGGGATGGTGCTGGTGGAGGGACAGGAGTCCGGCGCTAGGAGCCCGGACGGGGTGCCGCGACCGAACCGTGGTCGCGGTATTTCGGCGCGACGAGCTCGACGCGCGGTTCGACGGTGCCGTCGAGCTGCTGGACAGCCAGTTCGACGGCGCGGACACAGGAATCCACCGGGATCAGCGGAATGGAATCGAGGGCGGGTGTGAAGGAGGAGGTGTCGAAGGTCGGCACGCCGGCGATCACGGAGAGATCCGCGGGGATGGAGAGTCCGCGGTGCGCAATCTCCTCGAGGATGACCTTGTGCACGCCCTCCTCCGCGTGGACCACGATGCCGGTCGGTGCATGCGCGCTACCGGGAGCACCGTTGTGAACACCGCCGGTCGCCCCGCGGTGAACACTGTCGGTCGCCGCGCCCTCAGCACCGCCGGGAGCCCCGTCGAGGACACCGCCGAGCGCGGCGCGGATCTGGGGTGAATCCTTCTCCACCATGGTGAAGACGGCAGGGACACCCCGCTCCGCGGCCCGGGCCAGGAAGCCGTCCCGGAACCGCATGGGGAAGTTGGAGCCACGCTCGTAGACCGCCCGGGGATGCCCGAGCAGCGCGAGCGAGGTATGGCCCGCATCCACGAGGCGGTCGACGGCCAGCGCTGCAGCGGCCTCGAAATCGAGGTCCACGCAGACGAGTCCCTCGGCATTGCCCGGTACGCCGATGAGTGCCGCGGGAACCCCGAGCGAGCGGACCAGGTCCGCGCGCTCGTCGTTCACGGAGACGTCGAGGACGATGATGCCGTCCACGAGCCGGCTCGAGGACACCCGGCGGAGGCCGCCCGTCGCCTCGTCCTCCGTCAGCAGGAGCACGTCGTAGTCGTGGGCGCGCGCCGCGGTGACGACGGCGAGGACGAAGGCCATGTGCGCGGGGGCGTAGGTGTCGTTCCGCAGCGGAGCGGTGAGCGCGAAGATCCGGGTCCGCGTCCCGCCGAGCATGCGGCCGGCGGCGTTCGGCATGTAGTCGAGCTCGCGCACCGCCTCGTCGATGCGCAGGCGCGTCTTCTCCCCGATGGGTCGCTTCCCGCTCAGGGCGTAGGAGACGGTGCTGATGGACACACCGGCGACGCGTGCTACGTCGTGGATGTTCGCCATGCTGACTCCGATGTCTGCGGGAAGGACGGGCTGGTGCCGGTGCGGCTCGACATCGTCTAAACGTTTCGACGACCGGTCCTCTGTACGCTACGTCACATCCGGCAGGTCGACAAGGGGTTTGTGGTGGCGGAGGACAAACCCGCCGATCCACACCGCAGCACGAAGGCCACCGGGACATCCCGATGGCCTCCGTGGAGCAGCGCCAGGGTCACCCCGTGGTCAGGACGGTCTTGAGCCATCCCTCCTCGCGGCGGTCGAACGTGAGGTACGCGTCCACAACATCGGTGATGGGCTCGTGCTGCGTGATGAACCGGGTGGGATCGAAGACGCCCGAGGCGACGAGGTCCAGGAGCGGCGGCGTCACCGAGCGGTGATCGCAGTTGCCCATCCGGATGGTGAGGTTCTTGTTCATCGCCTGACCGATCGGGTAGGACATCATGGCCGGGCTGTAGACGCCGATGATGCCGATGCGCCCGTACTTCCTGACGGTCTCGATGCTCCACTGCGACACCTGCGACGGAGCATTGCCCGGCACCCAGTTCTCGCCCTGGATGTTCGTGGTCGGAGCCACCTGCGCGACCTCCTGTGCGAACTCGTCCGCCTGCTGCTCGCTGTCCGCCGCTGCCGGGCCGGACGCGGGGCGCTGGGCATCGACGCCGACGGCATCGATGACGGCGTCGACGCCGATCCCGAGCGTGGCCTCCATGATGGCCTGGACCGGGTCCTCGCGATTGAAGTTGATGACCTCGGCGTTCTGGTCGAGGGCGAGGACCAGCCGGGTGTCGATCCCGTCGACCGCGAAGACGCGCGAGGCGCCCTGGCGGAACGCGGAGGCGATGGCGAACTGACCCACGGGCCCGGCTCCGTAGACGGCCACGGTGTCACCGCGCTGCACACCGGCCAGCTGGGCGCCGAACCACGCGGTCGGGAAGATGTCCGAGAGGAGGATGGCCTGCTCGTCACTGACGTTGTCCGGCAGGGCCGTCAGGGTGTTCGACGCCCACGGGATGCGCGCGTACTCGGCCTGGAGCCCGTCGACGGGCCCCGTGGTGGTGGGCCCCCCGAAGAAGCACGTTCCTGCCTGCGGGCCGTTCGGATTGGCCGTGTCGCACTGCGCGGTGTGCCCTGCCCGGCACTGCCAGCAGACGCCGCAGGACATCGTGGAGGAGATGACGACCCGGTCTCCGGGTGCGAATCGCCGGACGGCCGACCCCACCTCCGTCACCTCCCCGACAGCCTCGTGACCGAGGATGGTGCCTTCCTTCATGCCTGCCATCGTGCCGCGGATGAAGTGCAGGTCGGTCCCGCAGATGGCGCTGCGGGTGATCCGCACGATCGCGTCGTTCGGATCGAGGATCGAGGGGTCGTCGACGGTGTCGAGGCGGATATCGCCTTCGCCGTGCCATACGAGTGCTTTCACGCGATGTACTCCTTCACTGTCCACGACCCGGGGCCGTGGGAGGGGCTTCGGTCGGTCGATCGGTGTCCACGCTAGGAGTCGTGACGGAGGCCGACAACCTCCGGGTGCGCCGCAGGCGGAGCTTGTGCGGCAGCGCACCGTGGCCTACGGGAGTCGCCTTCCGCCTGGGTGAAGAACGCAGACAGGCCACCGGGTGACCGGTGGCCTGTCTGCTCGGTGCGGAGGATCTAGCGGTCCGCTCCTGCCCGGCTCGCGAGGTCGATGTCGAGCTCGGACAGCTCCTGCGTCACGCGCTCGATGTCGGACTTCAGGATGGACACCGGACCAGCACTGTGCCTTCCGCGGGAGGGCTGCACCGCGACGACATCGGACTCGTCCTCGCTACGGGTTCCGCTCCCCCGTCCGGCATCCGCGGCGTCGTCGGGACCGGACGTCCCGCCGTCCTGCGCCTCGTTCCTCGCCGTGAGCGTGGCGCCCTCGGACGTCTCGGCGGTCCCTCCGGCGACGGCGGGCATCCCGCCCGTGGCGGCGGGTGACAGCGACGCCGCCGGCCCCGCGGGAGCGGCCTGGGCGAAGTCGACCGTGCGACGCAGCGCCGTCTCCTTGATGAAGAGCACGCACACCAGGCCCAGCACGGCGATGACGGCGGTGATGGTGAAGATGAGGGCCGTGCTGTCACCGTAGGCGGCACGCACGATGTCCGCGATCGGCGCCGGCAGGTCCACGAGGTCCAGGCTTCCGCCCGCCGCCCCACCGGTGGTCGGGATACCGGCCGCAGCCAGGCCCTCGGTGGTCTTGTTCGAGACCTGGGTCCCGAGGATGGCACCCAGGACGGCGACACCCGCAGCACCGCCCATGGAGCGGAAGAACGCGACCGACGCACTGGCGGAGCCGATGTCCTTCACGGCGACGGTGTTCTGGACGGCAAGCACCAGGTTCTGCAGCATGAGGCCGAGTCCCAGTCCGAAGACGAAGGTGTAGATGCCCACGAGCCAGAGTTCGGTCAGGTGGTCGATGGTGCCCGCGAGGCCGAGGCCGGCGATGAGGAAGAGCGACCCTGCGACGAGGTAGCGCTTCCACTTGCCGAACCGGGTGACGAGCAGACCGGCCCCGATGGAGCCCAGCAGGTTGCCCGCGATCATCGGGAGGGTCAGCAGGCCCGCCTCGGTGGGCGTGGCGCCGCGTGCCACCTGGTAGTACTGGCCGAGGTAGCTCGAGCTGGCGAACAGGGCGATGCCGACGGCGATCGAGGCGATGATCGCCAGGGCCGTGGTGCGCTGGGAGATGATCTTGAGGGGGATGATCGGCTCGGCGACCTTCGACTCGACCACCAGCAGGAGTGCGAGGAGGATGACGCTGCCGCCCACCATGAGGGCGCTCTCACGTGAGAACCATGCGTAGTAGCCCTCCTTGCCCGCGAACGAGACCCAGATGAGGAGCAGGCTCACGCCGGCCGTCAGGAGGATGGAGCCGAGCCAGTCGATCCGCGCCTTGCGGCGTGTGTCGGGGAGCTTCAGGGTGAGCTGCAGGAGCACGAGCGCGATGATCGCCAGGGGGACGCAGACGAAGAAGGTCCAGCGCCAGCCGAGCGGCGAGTCGACGATGAATCCGCCGAGGAGCGGTCCACCCGCCGTCGCGACGGCCATGACACCGCCCATGTAGCCGGAGTACCGGCCGCGCTCACGCGGCGCGATGATGGTGCCGATGATCGCCTGCGCGAGCGCGGTGAGGCCGCCCATCGCGACACCCTGGATCACGCGGGCCGTCAGCAGCAGCGGGATGGTCTGCGCGAAGCCCGCGAGCACCGACCCCAGGACGAAGATCACGATGCTGACCTGCACCAGCATCTTCTTGTCGAACAGGTCGGCGAACTTGCCCCAGATGGGGGTGGTGGCCGCGTTGGCGAGCAGTGCCGCGGTGATGACCCAGGCGAAGTCCGTCTGGGAACCGTTGAGGTCGCTCATGATGGTGGGCAGGGCGTTCGCGACGATGGTGCTGCTGAGGATCGCAGTGAACAGACCCGCCAGCAGGCCCGTGAGCGCCTGCAGGATCTGCTTGTGGCTCATGGGCTCGCTCGTGGAGTGGTGGGAGGGCTTCGCAGAGGGCTCCTCTGCGGCCTCCGAAATCCTTGGCTTGGTGGATTGGCTGGCCATCAACGTTCTTCCTTCATGATCTGGGACGCAGGGTCCGAGTGGTGACGGCCGTCGTTGCCCGTGCTGTGGGTACTGCTGGTGCTGTGCGCCTGTGCGGTGTGTGCCGCTGCCGTCCGGAACGCCTCGGTCAGGTGCTGGACGGAGGACGACGCCGCCTCCGCCTCGCTCTCCGTCCAGTCGGACAGGATCTCCCGCAGGGTCTCGGCCCGCCGCTCGTAGGTCTCCGCGAGGTACCGCTCACCGGCGTCCGAGAGCGAGAGCAGGCAGGCCCTGCCGTCCATGGGATCCGCCGAGCGGACCACGAACCCGAACTGCTCGAGGTCCGCCAATTGGCGGCTGAGGGCGGAGGGGCCGATGCCGAGCTTGCCGGCCAGGGCCGAGGCCCGCATCGGGGCCCCCTCCCCGATGAAGAAGAGCACCCCCGTGTGGGCGGGGCCCAGGTCGGAGTACTTCATCCCCGCCGCAGTGACCCCCCGGAGGGCCCGCTGCAGATCGAAGATGTGGTGCACCAGCTCTGCAGCGGTGTGCTGCGCTACTGACATCAGGGACTCCCGGTTCGAATAGTTCGTTGCTCTAAGTAACTGTAGACCTGTCGTTTCGTTAGGTCAACTAAGTAAAACCGTCCCGCCCATTGTGCTCGTCGGGAGGTTCAGCGCGTCAAACAGGGGTCTCTCCTCACGCGAGGCTTGCAGCAGACGCAACTCCCCTGTAGGCCTGATACACGAAGCTGATACCCGAGGCAGATGGATCATCTGCCGACGAAGCGGCCGCACCCGGGCCATGGAAGAGGACGTTCGCCATGAAACGCAAGCAACCCCGTGTCGAGGAAGCCGACGAGAAGGACCTCAAGGTCGAGGACCACCCGAAGGACTGGGCGGCCGGCATCCCTGGCGTCTACTACTCCATGAAACCCGCCGTCGAGCACATGGGTGTGGAGCGGACTGCCAGGACCGTCCTCAAGATGAACCAGAAGGACGGCTTCGACTGCCCGAGCTGCGCCTGGCCCGATCCGCACAAGCGCAAGACCTTCGAGTTCTGCGAGAACGGCGCCAAGGCTGTCACCTGGGAAGCGGCGCCGGTGATCATCGAGTCCGATTTCTGGGCGGAGCACTCCATCTCCGAGCTCCGCCAGCGCTCGGAGTACTGGCTGGGGATGCAGGGGCGGCTCACGGAACCCCTCTACAAACCCGCCGGCGAAGACCACTACCGGCCGGTGAGCTGGGACGAGGCCTTCGGGATCGTCGGGGACAAGCTGAAGAGCCTGGACTCCCCCGATGAAGCCGCCTTCTACACCAGCGGGCGCTCCTCCAACGAGGCCGCGTTCCTGTACCAGCTGTTCGCCCGCGGCTACGGCACCAACAACCTGCCCGACTGCTCGAACATGTGCCACGAGTCCTCCGGCTGGGCCATGGGCCAGACCATCGGGATCGGCAAGGCGACCGTCACCTTCGACGACTACGCGGACGCGGACCTGATCATCATCATGGGGCAGAACCCGGGCACCAACCACCCGCGCATGCTCACCGAGCTGGAGGCGTGCAAGGAGACCGGCGGCCAGATCGTGGCCGTGAACCCGCTCCCCGAGGCAGGCCTCAAGCGGTACAAGAACCCGCAGAAGGTGCGCGGCGTCGCCGGCAAGGGCATCGAGATAGCGGACCAGTTCATCCAGGTGCGGCTCGGCGGGGACATGGCGCTGCTGCAGGGCGTGTCCAAGCGTGTCTTCGAGGCCGAGGCCAGGAACCCCGGCACCGTGCTGGACCAGGCATTCCTCGACGAGTACTGCGAGGGGCTCGACGAACTCCGGGACTACCTCCTGACGCTCGACGAGGACACGATCCTCGAGGCCACCGGGCTGCGGTCCGAGGAGATCGACGAACTCGCGGCCCGCTACATCGCCGCGGACAAGGTGATCATCACCTGGGCCATGGGCATCACCCAGCAGAAGAAGGGCGTCGCGACCATCAAGGAGATGATCAACCTCCTGCTCCTTCGCGGCAACATGGGCAAGCGGGGCGCCGGAGCCTCCCCCATCCGCGGACACAGCAACGTGCAGGGAGACCGGACCATGGGGATCTGGGAGCAGATGCCTCCCACGTTCATGGACGCACTCGGCAAGGAGTTCGGGTTCGAACCGCCGCGCGAGCACGGCGCCGACTCCGTGGAGACCATCCGGCGCATGCGCGACGGCGAGGTCAAGGCCTTCGTGGCCCTCGGCGGGAACCTGGTCTCGGCCATCTCCGACACCCAGGTGGCGGAGAAGGCGTTCGAGAATACCGACCTGACCGTGCAGATCTCCATCAAGCTCAACCGCTCGCACCTCGTGACCGGCAAGGAAGCCCTGATCCTGCCTTGCAAGGGCCGCACCGAGATCGATCGCCAGGCCACCGGCGTGCAGTTCGTCTCGGTCGAGGACACCGTCTGCGCCGTCCACCCCTCGTGGGGCAGCGTGGAACCCGTGTCCGAGAATCTCCTGTCCGAGGTCGCGATCATCAGCCGGCTGGCACGCGCCACCATCGACGGGAAGATCGACGCCGACTGGGAGGCCTTCGAGCACGACTACGATCTCATCCGCGAGCACATCTCCCGGGTGGTCGAGGGTTGCGACGACTACAACAGGAAGATCCGCCAGGAGGGCGGGTTCATCCTGCCCAACGGGCCGCGTGACTCGCGCACCTTCCACACCCCCACGGGCAAGGCGGTGCTGACCGTCAACGACCTCGAGTACCTGGTACGCCCGGAGGGCACCCTGATCCTGCAGTCGCTGCGCTCGCACGATCAGTGGAACACCACCATCTACGGCTTCAACGATCGCTATCGCGGCGTGAAGAAGGGCCGGCACGTGGTGTTCATCAACCCCAAGGACATCATCGAGCTGGGCCTGGAGGACGGCCAGAACGTGGACATCCACGGGGTGTACGACGACGGCGTGGACCGCGTCCTCCGCGCCTTCCGTGTGGTCTCGTACCCGACGGCCCGTGGGTGCGCGGCGTCCTACTACCCGGAGGCGAATGTCCTGGTGCCGCTCGAGCAGGTGGCCCAGGGCAGCAACACCCCTACCTCGAAGCAGATCATCGTCCGTTTCGAGCCGAGCACGCACACGGCACCGTCGCAGCACGATTCCGCGGCGGTGGCGCAGCAGCCCGAGCCCGACGGCTTCCCGGAGCGGACGCCCGCCGGGGATCGGGAGGGGATCAACGCCTGACCGGCCGCTGAAACGCGTGGACCCGGGCCGTGGCCGGGAGCAGCAGCGCGGATAGACTGCTCCGATCACGGCGACCAGGAGGGACACGCGGATGCGGCAGCAGGACCAGCACGCGGACCGGCGGCAGGCAGACCCGGGCCCGGCGGGTCCGGGGGCCGACCTCGTGCAGCGTCACGTGGTCCGGGTCCTCGTCGTCGCCCAGATCCTCGGCGGACTCGGAGCCGGCGCCACGCTCTCACTCGGTGCCCTGCTCGCAGCGGAGACCTCCGGCTCCAGCGCCTGGTCCGGCATGGCGGCGACCATGGCCACCCTGGGCGCGGCTGCCGCAGCCGTACCACTGGCCGGTCTCGCGCAGCGCAGGGGCAGGCGCGTCTCCCTCGCCACGGGCTCCGTCGTCGCCTGCTGTGGGGCGCTGCTCGCCATCACCGCGGCCTCCCTCTCACTGTTCCCGCTCCTGCTCGTCGCCCTGGTGCTGCTGGGCTCCGGATCGGCGACGGGACTCCAGGCGCGCTTCGCGGCAACGGACCTCGCCACCGAGGGGACCCGCGGGCGGAGCCTCTCCCTCGTGGTGTGGTCGACCACCATCGGAGCAGTACTCGGCCCCAATCTCTTCGAGCCGGGCCAGGTGGTCGCGGGCTACCTCGGCATCCCGGCACTGAGCGGGGGCTTCGTGTTCACCGCCGTCGCGCAGGTCGCGGCGGCCCTCGTGTATTCGCTGGGGCTGAGGCCCGACCCCCTCCTGACGGCACTGCAGCGCCAGGCAGCCGCTCTCCCCGACGACGCCCGGCCGCCGGGTGGGCGCCGTGGCCTCACGATCCTCGCCGGCAATCCGAGCGCCCGGTTCGCCGTCGCGACCCTCATGGTCAGCCACGCGGCGATGGTGTCCCTGATGTCCATGACGCCCGTGCACCTGCACGATCACGGGGCTGGATTGTCCGTGGTGGGACTGACGATCAGCCTGCACGTGGCCGGCATGTACGCGCTGTCGCCCGTGTTCGGGTGGATCGCCGACCGCGCGGGCAAGCTCCGGGGGATCCTCCTCGGGCAGATCTTCCTCCTGGCTGCGCTGCTGATAGCGTGGCAGGGCTCGGAGTCGGAGGCCTTCGTAACCCTGAGCCTGATCCTGCTCGGCCTCGGCTGGTCCGCGAGTGTGGTCTCCGCCTCGACACTGCTCGCCGGCGCCGTCGATGTCGGCGAGCGCGCACCGGTCCAGGGCACGTCCGATCTGCTGATGAACCTGGCCGGTGCCGTCGGAGGTGCACTCGCGGGTCCGGCACTCGTCCTGATGGGCTATTCGGGCCTGGGCCTCGCGGCGGCCGTGCTCGTCGCCGTCCTGCTCGCCTGGACGCTCACCCGGCCCACGAGCACCCGGACGACGGAAGCCGCCGCAGCCTGAGCCCGCACGACGGCCCGACTTCCGTCCGGGTCCACGGAGGAACCGGCATCCGTACGGTACTGTCGATCTCGCCTCAAGCAGCGGGGCAATCAGGTGATCAGTACGCGAATGAGGCAGTACATGAGTGACGACAGCAGGTTGGACCCGGGCAAGGACTTCCCCGAGGACCTGACGACCATCGACCGGGATGACCTGGACATCCTGAACAGCAGGAACCACCGTTCACGGGACAGCCAGTACATCCTCGACGGCGGGAGCGATGCCGAGACCGAGGGCCGCCACCACGACCTGCGGGAAGAACTGGACCGTCGGCAGGCACTGCGCGACGCCCCCTCGGCTGCAGGAGATGCGGCGGACGATGCGGCAGAGGCCGATTCCCACCGCGAGGTCCGCGAGGGCTGACGCCGCGGATGCCCGGCGCTACTGCGCCGTGCCGGTCCAGCCCTCTTCCTCCTGGGTTTCCTCGTCCTTCCGGATGATCGTCAGGACTGTCTTGACAGCCTTCTCGACGGCTGCGCTCGCTTCCTCCCGGCCATCCGTGGTCACCGAGCCCGCCGCATAACCGATCATGAAGGCGCTGATCGCACCCGCGTGCTGGGTCAGGTGCTGCGAGGAGCGCTCGGCGACTTCGACGATCCGCGGGTGGTCCACCTCGAGGTCGAGGACCTGCAGGGCCTGTGCCAGCGTCCGGCTCCACTCGCTGAGTGTGCGCTCTTCGTCGTCGGGGGTTGCCATCGTGTCTCCTCGGGTCGGGGCGGTCGGGACGCGTTCCGCGCTGCCCGTCGGTACCCGGCAACGCTCCCACAAGCTCTACCACCGGCCACAGGGATGTTCAATGGAGGGCTTCCACGGGCTCGCTTTTGGTGTTCCTTGACTTCGGGCCGGTCCGGGGATGTACTTCTTTCCGGCGGGTGACACGATTCACTACGTCACCGCCGCACCCTCAGGAGAATCACCCGGCAGGACCACCTCGACGGAGAGGAACCGTTCAGCATGACAATCCCCCGCCCCACCAGGACCGGACGCACCCGGCTGGCAGCGCTGCTCGGAGCCTCGGTGCTCCTGGCCACCAGCACGGGAGCACCGGCCATGGCTTCCCCACCCCTCGCCCTCGCCCAGGCACCGGCGCAGGCCGTTCCGGTCGCAGCGAAGAAGGCACCGCCGGCGTCGTCGCCCGACTTCGGGCCCAACGTGACCGTGTTCGATCCGAGCATGCCGGTCAGTGAGATCCAGGCGACCGTGGACGCCGTCAACGCCCGCCAGATCGACAACGAGATGGGCACGGAACGCCAGGCACTCCTGTTCCTGCCCGGCACGTACGGCACCGACGCGCAGCCCCTGCAGTTCAAGGTGGGCTACTACACCGAGGTCGCAGGACTCGGCGCCTCACCCTCGGATGTGACCATCAACGGCAAGATCGAGGTCTACAACCGCTGCCTCGAGGACAACGGCACGAGCAACTGCATCGCGCTCAACAACTTCTGGCGGACGCTCTCCAACCTCACGCTGCAGGTCAACGGCGCGGGCCAGGACGGCTGCCGGGCGACCGCGAATTTCTGGGCCGTCTCGCAGGCCGTCTCCCTGCGGCGCGTGAACGTCACGGGCGGCACCCTCTCGCTCATGGACTACTGCACCGCCGGACCTCAGTTCGCGAGCGGTGGCTACCTCGCCGATTCGAAGGCCGGCGACGTCGTCAACGGATCCCAGCAGCAGTGGCTCACACGCAACGCGGAGATCGGCAGCTGGTCCAACGGCGTCTGGAACGCCGTGTTCTCGGGAACCGAGGGAGCCCCGACCGACGAGGCGTTCCCCGACCCGCCCTACACGACACTCGACGAGACCCCGGTCAGCCGCGAGAAGCCGTACCTCTTCACAGACAGCGCAGGGACCTACAGCGTGCGGGTACCGTTCGCACAGGTGAACTCCCGCGGCATCTCCTGGGGTGAGGGCCCGACCGCCGGCCGTACCATCCCCCTGTCCGAGTTCTTCGTGGCCCGCCCCGGGGATTCCGTGCAGGCCATCAACAACGCCCTCGCCCGCGGCAAGCACCTCCTGCTCACACCGGGGGTGTACGACATCGCCGACACCATCCGGGTGAAGCGGGCGGACACCGTGGTCCTCGGCCTCGGGCATGCCACCCTGACTGCCGTGGACGGTGCCGTGCCGATGCGCGTCGCCGACGTACCCGGCGTCGTGATCGCCGGCGTCACGATCGACGGCGGGACGGTCAACTCGCCCGTCCTGCTGCAGGTCGGGACGAAGAACGGCAACAACGGCTCGAAGAAGAACGACCCGGCCAACCCGACGACGCTCAGCGACGTCTACTTCCGCATCGGCGGTCCGCACGTGGGGAAGGCCGATGTCAGCCTGGAGATCAACAGTGACAACGTCCTGATCGACCACATCTGGGTGTGGCGCGCCGACCACGGCAACGAGGGTTCCTTCGGCTGGGACGTCAGCACGGGCCGCAACGGAGTGATCGTGAACGGCGACGACGTCACCGCGACAGGCCTCTTCGTGGAGCACTACCAGGAGTACAACGTCATCTGGAACGGCGAGCGCGGCCGTACGGTCTTCTTCCAGAACGAGCTCCCCTACGACCCGCCCAACCAGGCGGCATGGCAGCACGACGGCGTCCTCGGCTGGGCCGGCTACAAGGTGGCCGACGACGTCGAGCAGCACACGCTGTGGGGCGGCGGCTCGTACATCTTCACCAATGTGGACCCCACCATCCACGCCACCCGCGGGTTCGAGGTGCCGGACACGCCCGGCGTGGTACTGAATCACGTCCTCACCGTCAATCTCGGTGCCGGGACGATCGACCACGTGGTCAACGACACCGGTGCTCCGGTGAGCAACGCGAACACCGGCATACCGAGCTACCTGGTGCGCTACCCGTAGTCCTGGGAAGCCGTCGGTGACTGAACGGGAGGGTCGAGGCCACGAAGGCCCCGACCCTCCCTGCTGCGCGCGGCAGGCGGACGGTGTCACCCCTGTGGCGGTGCAGCCGGATCGGCTTGGCCGCCTGTGTGTCCCCGCATATCGGACAGCGCCTCAGGCCGAATCGCGCTCCACGACGTGCAAGCCGTGCCCCGGATGCACGGGTTTGTCCTCCGCCCCGTCGAGATCTGCCAGCACGAGGGCCGCGAGATAGCGCGCCTGCACCTCGATGGATTGCGAGACCGTCGTCAGCGCCGGTGCCGCCAGCCTGGCCGCGGGGACGTCGTCGACCCCGATCACCGCGCAGCCCTCGGGGCAGGACAGCCCCTCCGCCCGGAGCCCTGCCAGGACCGCGAGCGCGACGTCGTCGTTGTAGGCGGCAACACCGGTGACCTCCTGCCCGCGCCAGGCTCGTACGGCAACCGCAGCGGCGTCGACGTCGAGCCCGACCGGACGGACGACGGGCTCGGGAAGGCCGAGCTCCGTGCAGGCCCGCCGTACGCCGAGGAGGCGGTCGCGGGCGAAGACCTCGAGCCGGGAGTCGGTAGGCCAGGCGTACCCGATCCTGCCGCGCCGGCGGCCAAGGTGCCCTGCCTGCAGTCCGCCGATCCGCAGCTGACTCTCCGAGGGCAGGGCGGGATCGGGCTGGTCGTCCTCGCCGAGCGTCCCGAGTACCTGGATGCCCGCCTGCCGCATGGCCAGCAGATCGTGATCGGCGAAGGGCGCGAACCCGATGACGGCACGGGGTGTGACGGTCCGCCAGAGATCGGTGAGTGACCGCGCACCGCGCCCGTGATGCACCAGGACGGACAGGCCACGGCCCGAGAGTTCGTCGGCCAGCTCGTCCAGCAGCGTCTCGATGACGGGCCCCACGGGCCAGTCCGGCAGGATGCACAGCACCAGATCGCTCCGCCCGGTCCGCAGGGCCCGGGCAGCGGCCGACGGCGCGTACCCCAGCCGCACGGCGGTCTCGCGGACCCGGCGGCGCGTCTCCTCCGAGATGTTCACGCCGTCGCGTCCGGTCAGCACGTAGCTGACCGTGGTGCGTGAGACACCGCTCTCGCGGGCCACATCGGCGCTCGTGATCCCTGCCACCGCTCCCCCTCACCGGCCCACGTCCTTGCTGCCAGTCTAGGTGGGACCCTGCAACGCCTCCGCGCCGCCCGCGCCTCCTGCCCGCACCCCGCTCGGCGTCGTGCCGTACCAGCGGCGGACACACCGCGTGAGCGCCGACTGCTCGGACAGCCCCACGAGCCCCGCGACCTGCTGCAGCGGCAGGTCCGTGCGGGTGAGCAATCGGAGTGCGGCGTCCCGGCGGGCGTCGTCGAGCAGGCTCTCGAACGTGAGCCCCTCCGCGGCGAGCCGTCGCTGCAGCGTCCGGGCGTGCATGCCGAGGAGGCGGGCAGCGGAGCCGATACGCGGCGGTGATGTCCCGAGCATGCGATCGATCGCCGTCCGCACCTGCGGCGCGACCACACGCCCCGGCTCCGGGAAGTGTGTGTGGAGGTAGTCGAGGGCGATCTCGCGCAGGGTGTCGTCGACGCCGGCGAGCGGGCGGTCGAGGAGGCTCCGCGGCACCCGGAGCAGCGAGGTGGGCTGCCCGAAGCGCACCTCGGCGCCGAAGAATTCGGTGTACCGGGAGGCGGGCGCCTTGGGCAGGTGCGAGAGGTGGACCGAGTGGAGCCCGTACGGGCCGTCGAGGAGGAAGTGGATCATGCGGTGCGAGAAGGCGAGGATCGCATCGGTGGCCTGGCGCGGTGGCGTCCCGTCGGAGGACCCGTAGCAGAGGCCGACGTCGCCCGCGCGGCCCTCCGGGTCCGCCACGATGGTGAAGCGCAGCACTGGACTGTGGAGGAACAGGAACTGCGACGCGCACTCGAGGGCGGCCCCGACGGTCGGCGAGTTCTGGACGGCGACGGCGAGCGGGCCGAGGATGCCGATGTCCTGATACTCGGAGATGCGGAGCCCCAGATCGGGACACGGCAGGGTCCGAGCCGCTCCCTCGAGGAGTCGTGCCATCGCGATGTCGGAGACGAGGACGTCGTCGCCGTCGAGCGCGTCGAGCGGCACCCTGAAGCGGGCGGCGAGTGCTTCGGCGTCACCCCCCAACTGCTCGACGACGTCGCGGAAGCCGCGCATGCCGGCGGATCGGATGACGGAGCCCATGTCGTCCAAGGGTAAATACCTGTCGCCGCAAGTCAAGCGGCGCATGGTGCCAGACGGAATGATGGAGGGATGGACACAGCACTCGAGCACCTCGACGTCGTCATCGTCGGCGCAGGCCTCTCCGGCATCGGCGCCGCCTACCGCGTCTCCACAGGCCTCCCCGGCAAGAGCTTCGCCGTCCTCGAGGCGCGCAGCGCCATCGGCGGCACCTGGGATCTCTTCCGCTACCCCGGCGTCCGATCCGACAGTGACATGTTCACGCTCGGGTACCCCTTCCGCCCGTGGACCGAGGCCAAGGCGATCGCCGACGGGTCGTCCATCCTCTCCTACATCCGCGACACCGCCGACGACCCCCGCATCCGCGAGCGCATCCGCTTCCGCACCAAGCTGATCAGTGCCGCGTGGTCCTCGGAGGACGCCCGCTGGACCCTCGAGCTGGAGGTGACGGACGACGTCGGCGCCACCGAGCGCCGCCGGCTCACCTGCGGCTTCCTCTATCTCTGCAGCGGCTACTACGACTACGACCGCGGGTACGAGCCCTCCTTCCCCGGCATCGAGTCCTTCACGGGTGAGATCGTCCGCCCGCAGTTCTGGCCCGAGGAGCTGGACTACGCGGGGAAGAGGGTCGTGGTGATCGGCAGTGGCGCCACCGCCGTCACCCTCGTCCCCTCCATGGCGAAGGAGGCCGGACATGTGACGATGCTGCAGCGCTCCCCCACCTACGTCACGGCGGTCCCGAGCCGCGACAAGTTCTCCGACGCCGTCCGCCGCCGCCTCCCCGCAGGAGCGGCCCACCACGTGGCCCGCGCCAAGAACGTCCTGTTCACCCAGGCCTTCTACCAGCTCTGCCGGCGCCGGCCCGAGTTGGCCAAGAAGCTCATCCGCACCCAGACCGAGCGGATCCTCGGCGACGAGGCGTCGGTCCGGGAGAACTTCACCCCGGCATACAACCCCTGGGACCAGCGGCTCTGCGTCGCACCGAGCGCCGACCTCTTCAAGGCCCTCAAATCCGGCGCGGCATCCGTGGTCACGGACACCATCGACACCTTCACCCCGACCGGCATCCGCCTCGCATCGGGGCAGGAACTCGAGGCCGACGTCGTCGTCACCGCCACCGGCCTCTCGATGCTGCCGCTCGGCGGCGCGACGTTCACTGTGGACGGCAGGGAGGTGAACCTCGGCGATTCGTGGGTGTACCGCGGGCTGATGGTCAGCGGCGTACCCAACCTCGCGCTGTGCGTCGGCTACACCAACGCCTCCTGGACGCTGCGGGCCGATCTCAGCTCGCGCTACGTCTGCCGCCTCATCCGCTACCTGGACCGGCACGGCCACCGCTACGCCGCCCCGGCGGTCGACGGCGACATGACCGCACGTCCCATCCTCGACCTGACCTCCGGGTACGTGCAGCGCGCCGTCTCCGCCTTCCCGAAGCAGGGCGACCGCCAGCCGTGGATCATGCGGCAGAACTATCTGCTCGACGCCCCGACGGCCCTGCGCGGCAGCCTCTCGAAGAACATGGTGTTCGATACCCCCGTCCCATCCAGCGACACCCCCGCACCCGACCTCCAGGAGATCCACGCGTGAGCATCCAGCCCTTCCAGTTCACCGGCGCCACCGCCGTCGTCACCGGAGCTGCGGGAGGCATGGGCGAGCACCTCGCGCGCGGCCTCGCCGAACGCGGCAGCACGGTGCTGCTCGTCGATCGTGACGCGGAGAAGCTCGACGCCGTCGCCTCCTCCATCCGGTCCACCTACCCGGGCAGCCGGGTGACCACCTTCGTCGCGGATCTTGCTGAACGGGACGCCGTCGAGACTCTGGCCGCCGATCTGCTCCAGGCGACCGAGCGCATCGACCTGCTGATCAACAACGCGGGAGTGGCCCTGGCCGGTCGCTTCGACCAGATCAGCATGGCCGACTTCGACTGGGTGCTGGCCATCAACTTCCACGCGCCCGTCCTCCTGACCCACCACCTGCTGCCGCGGATCACGCCGGGCGGCCACATCGTCAACGTCTCGAGCCTGTTCGGCCTGGTGGGACCCGCGGGCCAGACCGCCTACTCCTCCAGCAAGTTCGCGCTCCGCGGCTTCACGGAAGCGCTCCGCAACGAGCTGCTGCCGCGCGGCATCGGCATCACCTCGGTGCACCCGGGCGGCATCCGGACCGGCATCGCGCTGAACGCGCGGATCGGCGGAAACCTCAGCGACGTCGACGTGAAAAAGGCCAAGGACGAGTTCAACAAGCTCCTCACCTTCCCCGCGGACAAGGCCGCGGAGCTCATGCTCGAGGCCGTCAAGGCCCGGAAGCCCCGCCTGCTGATCGGCCTCAGCGCGAAGATCCCCGACGTCGTGGCCCGCGTCGCACCCATGTCCTTCGGCACCCTCGAGCGCCGCGCCACGAAGCTCGCCCGGCTCGCCCGGAAGGTCCGCCGGTGAGTGGGGCCGAGGTGGAGCGGCCCGCGGCGCACGACGACGGCATGCTGGTGGTCGACGGCGTGCGGGTCCGCTACCGCGACACGGGTGCGAGGACCAGGCCGCCCGTGCTGCTGATCCACGGCATCGGACGCAGCCTGGAGGACTGGGAAGGGCTCTACGGGCGGCTGGCAACGGATCACCGCGTCATCAGCGTGGACCTGCCCGGATTCGGGCTGTCGGAGCGGACCGAGGGGCGCTACTCGATGGAGTCGATGGCCCGCTTCGTCATCGCGGCCCTCGATACCCTCGGCGAGCACCGGCCGCTGCACGTGGTGGGCAATTCGCTCGGCGGGGCCGTCGCCATGAAGATCAGCGCCCTCGAACCGGCGCGCGTGCGGAGCCTCGTGCTCGTGAACAGCGCCGGCTTCGGCAAGGAAGTGACCATCGCGCTGCGGCTGCTCGCGATCGGCCCGCTCGGCAGGCGCCTCATGAAGGACAAGTCCCGCAAGGCCGCGTACCGCACCGAGCGCGCCCTGTTCTACGACAAGAAGTACGTCACCGAGGAGCGCCTCGACCACGCCCAGCAGGTCGGCGGCAACCCGGTGCACGACGACGTCCTGCTCGCCGTCGCCCGGCATCTCGGCACGTTCCGCGGAGTGCGCCGCCGCTGGCGCACCGGGCTGCTGCGCACCGTCGCTGCGCAGCACAAGCCCACGCTCGTGGTGTGGGGGGACGAGGACCGCGTGCTGCCGGCCTCCCATCTCGACCACGCCCGGAAGGTCTTCCCGCACGCCGAGTTCCACCTGTTCGAACGCTGCGGGCACATGCCGCAGATCGAACGGGAGGAGGAGTTCGACGCCCTGGTACGGGACTTCGTAGGACGGGTCGAGGCGGAGCCGAGCTAGGAGCTGCTGCTCCATCGGGGGTCGGACCTCAAATCGATGCTCGTCGGGACGCGGACGTCCGGCCCGCAGCCTAACGGCAATCCCCCCTCCTGGAGGAGCTGTGCTCACTTCCCTACGGTTCTCTTGAGACAACCCCGAGGTTCTCTCCGCTCCAGCTTCATGTTCGCCAGTAAGACTGGTACTCCGGGGGGAATCAGGAAGCGCCCCTCCGGCTGTCCCCCGCCCGGGTCGGAGCAGCAGTGTGAAAGGACGTGAAGTGCAGCCCATCATGGACAAGGCGGCCTTCTCCCGGCTCGTGGCCGAGACCGGCTCCACCCGAGCCGCAACGTCCTTCATCTCGCGGTTCGCCGACATGCTGGACGAGCGCATCATCGCGATCGAGCAGGCATTCCGCGCTCCGCACCCCGGTCAGTGGCAGCAGACCGTCCGGAAGCTGCACGCCGACGCGGCCGTGGCCGGAGCGGCACGTATCCATGCGACCGCGGGCCAGCTGCTCGAGCTCGACCCCCAGGACACCGGGATCGCGCCCACCCTGATCGGCCAGCTCCGATCCGACGCACGCGTCTTCACCCTCGCTCACTCCGCCCTGTGCGAGGAACAGGCCTTCGCCGACCTCCTCGCCACCCGCCGCCACGCCTGATCGCCGCCGCAGCTGCCCGCGCGGCGCAGCGCGCCCGCGAGAGGCACGCCGGCGTGATCGTCCACCGCGCGATCAACACAGCTTCTTCGCCGGTCAGGGCTCGGTGCGGCCCTTCGGCACGTAGGCCTCCCGCCAGCGCTCCAGCTCGGCGAAGAACTCCGAACGGGCGGGTTCGGGCGAGAGGGCGAGATCGTGGATGCCACCACGGATGCGGACCAGGGTGACGAGCCGTCCGAGACGGGGGGCCCGGGCTGCGATGTGCCCGACGTCGAGCACCACGTCCGTCGACGAGATCCGGCCGGGCTCCTTCACCGGGTTCGACGTCGCATCGGAGCACGCGACCAGGACCGGACAGTCGATGGCGAGGCCTCGATTGAGTTCTGCGTGGCCGCGGCGCACCGCGGCCAGCCACCCCGCCACCACCGGATATCCGCCATGCGGTTTCCAGGCCAGATCGTAGTCCCAGTCCCCGCCGGTCTCCCGGTGCAGGAAGTGCCCGTAGGCCGAGCCGAGCTTCCCTACCACCCGCCGGGGGCGCACGATCCCGATCCTGAGCACCGCGGCAGTGCCCAGCGTGCGCTGGAACAGGCTTGCGTTCAGGTCGAACCACGGGCTGTTGAGGGCCAGGGCGTCCACGACGCCCTGGCCTCGGCGACGATGCGCCCACAGCGAGGTGATGAGACCGCCCGTCGAATGCCCCATGACGACGAGCACATCGTGGTCCTCGTCCTCGCGGATGAGCTTCGCCGCGGCGTCGAGCTCCTCGTCGTAGTCCTCGAGGGACTCCGTGTAGTTCGGCGTCTGGTGCTCCCGGAGGGACCGTCCGTACTTCCGCAGGTCCAGGGCGTAGAAGTCGTAGCCGGCCGCGAGCCAGGCGTCGGCGAGATTGGTCTGGAAGAAGTAGTCGACGAAGCCGTGCACGTAGAGCACGGCCCGGCGGGATCCGCCCGGCGCCCGACGACGGACGAGCGTCGCGACGACCTCCCCTTCCACGTCGGGGCGGAGCGGCAGCGTCCGGACGCCGTAGCCCTCCCCCAGAATGTCCTCCCCGTACGCGTCCTGCCCTGCTTCCGCCACTGCTGCTCCTCACGTGCCGCTCCTCGGTCCCCGCAGGGCACAGCACCCGACGGTGGATGCCGCGCGTTCACCCGCGCGACATCGGACGTCATCAGTGTGTCATCGGTCACCGATAGGCTGTCGCCACCGCATCACACCAGGAGCTGATTTCACGTGTCTGAACGTTTCACCAAGGGTCGCCGTCGCAGTATCGCGGCGGTCACCATCGGCTGCGCAGCAGCCATCGCACTGGCGCCCGCCGCCACCGCCGCACCCGGCGGTGGCACCGGGCCCAAGGACCGGACGGCCACCATCACCGTCATGGGTACCAGCGACCTCCACGGCTACATCGAGAACTGGGACTACTTCACGAACGCCGAGTACGACGACGCCGCGCACAACGACGTCGGGCTCGCCAAGGTCTCGGGACTGATCAATCAGGTACGGGCGGACCGCGGGGCCGGGTCGACCGTGCTGATCGACGCCGGCGACACCATCCAGGGCACGTCCCTCACGGACTACTTCGCCAACGTGCAGCCCGTCGACGAGACCGGCGAGTCGCACCCGATGGCGGCCGCCATGAACGCCATGGGCTACGATGCCGCGGCACTCGGGAACCACGAGTTCAACTACGGCCTCCCCCTGCTTCGCACCTTCGAGGATCAGCTGGACTTCCCCCTGCTCGGCGCCAACGTGGTCGACTGGGACTCCGGAGCAGCGGCGTTCACCCCCTACGTGATCAAGACCGTGAAGGTGACGGGACAGAAGCCCATCAGGGTGGGCATCCTCGGGCTGACGAACCCAGGGGTGGCCATCTGGGACAAGAACAACGTCGAGGGCGAGCTCCGCTTCCCCGGCATCGTGGAACAGGCGCGCAAGTACGTCCCCGAGATGAAGGCGGCCGGCGCCGACGTCGTCGTCGTCAGTTCGCACTCCGGCACCTCGGGCACCTCCTCCTACGGCGGCGACCTGCCGACGGAGAACGCGTCGACCGAACTCGCCGAACAGGTCCCGGGCATCGACGCGGTCCTCGTGGGCCACGCCCACCAGGAGATCCCCGAACGCTTCGTGACCAACGAGCAGACGGGCGAGAGCGTCCTGCTGACCGAACCGAAGAACTGGGGCATGCGCCTGTCCGTCATGGACTTCGAGCTCACCAAGGTGCGGGGCCAGTGGGACGTGACCTCCGCGAGGTCGGAACTGCTGAACGCCAACACCGTTCCCGCCGATCCCGTGATCTCCACGCTGATCTCGGAGCAGCACCAGCGGGTCATCGACTACGTGAACACCGCGATCGGCACCGCCACCGAGACCATGTCCGCAGCCGATGCACGCTTCCGCGACACGGCCGTCATGGACTTCGTCAACGAGGTGCAGGCCGGTGCCGTGGCCAAGGCCCTCGAGGGCACACCGAACGCCGATCTCCCGGTCCTGTCCATCGTGGCCCCCTTCAACCGTGCCGCGGTGATCCCCGAGGGCCCCGTGACCATCCGCGACGTGGCCGGGCTGTACGTCTTCCCCAACACGCTCTTCGGGGTCGAGATGACCGGCGCGCAGGTCAAGGACTACCTCGAATACTCGGCAAGGTACTTCACCCGGACGGACCCCGGTGCCCCGGTCGATCCCGCGACCCTCACCAATGCCGACGGCACCCCTGACTACAACTACGACATGATGTCCGGCGTCTCCTACGACATCGACATCAGCAAGCCGGTGGGCCAGCGGATCACCGATCTGACCTACGCCGGGGCACCGATCGATCCGGCCCAGCGGTTCGCGGTGGCGACGAACAACTACCGGCAGTCCGGCGGCGGCAACTTCCCCCACATCGCCACGGCGCCGGTCCTCGTGAACCAGACCACCGAGATCCGCCAGCTCCTGATCGACTACCTGATCACCGAGGAGACGATCGATCCGTCGACCTTCTTCGAGGAGAACTGGCAGCTCACCCGCGACGGCGAGCCCGTCTTCGACTGATCGCCTCGGAGACGGAAACGACGGCAGGACGCGGGCCTCGGGTCTGCGTCCTGCCGTCGTCCGTTCTAGATTATGGAGATGAACATCGACATCTCGGCGGCCACGCCCGACGACGCCGCGGGCCTGGCTGCCTGCGCCGCCGTCTCCTTCCCCCTCGCCTGCCCTGCCGACTCCCTGCCCGGGGACATCGAACGCCACATAGCCACGCACTTCACAGCCGACCGCTTCATCGACACCATGGCGCGTCCCGGCCACACCATCCTCTGCCTCCGGGAGGAGGGACGGGTCATGGGCTGGAGCATGCTGGTCCTGGACCAGCCCACGGACACTCACGTCCTGGCATCGCTCTCGCTCGCACCGGTCGCGGAGCTCAGCAAGTTCTATGTGCATCCCGAACAGCACGGCCGCGGGTCCGCGAACGCGCTCATGGCCGCGACGCTCGAGCTCGCCGCCACGACCGGGCTGCCCGGCGCCTGGCTCGGCGTGAACCAGGAGAACACCCGCGCCCTCCGGTTCTACGAGAAGTCCGGCTTCCGCAGGGTGGGAACCAAGCGTTTCCTCCTCGGTGACAGGTTCGAGGACGACTTCATCCTCGAGCAACCGCTTCCCGCCCGTCCGGTGCGCGCCGCCTGACGACGACCACCTGCTCACGCCGTCCCAGCGCCGACCTGACGACGACCACCTGCTGACGAACGCGTGCCGGTGCCGTCAGCCGGCGGCTACCGACGGCGCGACGGCGACCTGCTACACGACCTGCTACTCGACCGTCAGCTCTCCCATGCGTCCCCAGCCCTCCGCGGCGATCCGCTCGCTGATGATCTCCGGCGTCTCCACCAGGGCCTGCGGCATGTCCTGCATGGCCTGCGAGAAGTGGTCGCTGTTGACGTGCGCTTCGGCGGCGTCGTCCTCGAAGGCTTCGATGAGCACGAACCGGTTCGGCTCCTCGACGCTGCGGGACCAGTCGAACCAGAGATTGCCGGGTTCCCGGCGCGTTGCCTCCGTGAAGTCGCGGGTGAGGTCGATCCACCGATCGCTCCACTCGGGCTTCACGGTGAACTTGACGACGATGAAGATCATGGGATGGTGCCTTCCTGGTGGAGGATCTGCTCGGAGCTGTTCCCCCAACCTATAAGTTCCGGCGCCCGGGCGCAGATCGACCGTTCCCCGGTGGGCGGACGTGCTCAGATCGAGAGGCTCGGGTGGAGCTTCTCCAGGGTCCACGACCTGCGGCGGTGCGAGGCGTACACGGACAGCCCCGCCGCCAGGACGAAGAAGATGAGCAGCTGGACAGCCGACAGCCACACGATGCCCGTGTCGCCGCCCGCTATCAGGTGCCGTAGCCCCGTGACGGCGTGGGTCATGGGGAGCAGCGGGCTGAGGAACTGGAAGAACCCCGGTTCCGTCGCCACCGGATAGGTTCCACCCGCGGAGGTCAGCTGCAGCATCAGCAGGACGAGCGCCACGAGCCGCCCCACCCCGCCGAGCAGTCCGACGAGCGCCTGGTGGATGGCGGTGAACACGAGAGCGGTGAGGATCGTGAACGCGACCAGGGCCACCGGGTGCGGACTGGACAGTCCGACACCGACCAGCAGGACCGCGAGCAGGACGCCGGCCTGGAGCACGGCGAACAGCGCACCCTGGAGGTAGCCGGCGGCCGAGACACGCCAGGAAGCCGCCGAGGACGCGAGCGCGCGCGGTGAGACGGCACGAAGGACCGTGTAGGTCACGATCCCGCCCACCCAGAGCGCCAGCGGGATGAAGTACGGAGCCATGCCCTCGCCGTAGGCGTCCACGCCGTGCGCGTGTGTCCGCTCGATCGACACGGGCTCGGCCCCGACGCCGGTCAGCGCCGATCGCTGCGCGTCGTCGTAGTCGGGGACCTGGTCGGCGCCCTCGCCCAGCTGCCGGGCGAGGTCCTGCGAGCCGCTGGAGAGGGAGCCGAGTCCGTCCTCGAGCCGGGCGGCGCCGTCGTACGCCCTGCCCGATCCGTCGACCAGCGCCGAGGCGCCGCCGGCGACGTCGGCCGCACCCGCACTGAGCGTGGAGGCGCCGGCCGCGAGGGTACCGGCCCCGTCCGACGCCGAGACGATGCCCCCGCGCAGACCCGGGGTGTTCTGGGCGAGCGTCGCGGTGCCGGCCTGGAGCTGCCCCAGCCCGGCGGCGAGCTCCGCGGCACCCTCCGAGACGTTCGTGGCTCCGGTCGAGGCGTCCGCAGCCCCTGCCGAGAGCTGCCCGGCACCCGTCGCCACGCTGTCCGCGCCGTCGGCGGCGGCTGATGCACCGGCCGCCGCTGTTGCCGCGCCCGCGGCGAGATCGGCTGCCGACGACACGACGGTCCCGGTGCCGGCGGCCACCTGCTCCGAGCCGGCCGCTGCCTGCTCCGCTCCGATGCTCAGCTGCTGCAGGGCTGCGAGCCGCTCTGCGTCGGTGAGCGACGCGTAGTCGGTGCTGAGCCGGGCCAGCCCGTCGGCCACGGACCGCGAGCCGGCGGCCGCCTGGTCCGCACCGGTCCGGAGCTGTGCGGCGCCGTCGTTCAGCGCCCCCGCTCCCGCCCCCACCTGCCCGACGCCGTCGGCGACCTGCCGCGAGCCCTCGACCAAGGCCGAGGCGGACGCGGCAAGGGCCGATGCGCCGTCCGCGACAGACTGAGATCCGGTGGCCAGCTGTGCCGTGCCGTCGCGGAGGGTCGCGGCCCCGGCGGATGCCGCGGCTGCACCGTCGGCGAGCTGCTGCGACTGCGGCACGAGGTCCGCCGTCGCGGCGTCGAGCTGGTCCAGCCCGCCGGCGAGCTCCCCCGATCCGGTTGCGAGATCCGTGGCTCCGGCGGCCACCTGCGCACTGCCGGAGGACAACCGGGACGTGCCGTCCACGATGTCCCCGAGACCGACGACGAGGGACGCCGAGCCCTCGTCCGCGCTGCGGGCGCCGTCGGCGATCTGTCCGGCACCCTCCCCTGCCTCGGTCAGCTGCCCGTGCAGCGACGAGAAGCCCAGGTAGATGCTGTCGAGGTAGTCCTCGGTGGCGCCCGACCGGACCTGGCGCTGGAGATTCGCTGCGACGGTGTTGCCCACCTGGCCCACGATGAAACTGTCGGCGTCGTCCGTCGTGATGTCGAGCAGCGCCTTCGTGGGAGCTTCCCCGCCGAGTGACGTGAGCTGCGCGGAGAAGTCGGCGGGGATGTCGAGCGTCGCGGCGTAGGTGCCGTCCTGGAGGCCCTCCTCCGCCTCGGTCCGCGTCACCTCGACCCAGGTGAAGCCGGCGTCGTCCGAGGAGGTCAGGGAGTCGGCCAGGTCCTGGCCGGCCGAGACCTCTGCCTCGGCGCCGTCCGGCCCGGTGCTGGTGGCAGGCCGGTCCTCGTTCACGACGGCGGCCGCCAGCTGGTCGAGGTTGCCCGTCGGGTCCCAGTTCGCGGCGAGGTAGAGGCCGCCGTAGAGCGCGGGGATGACGGCGATGACGATCAGCGCAGCCCTCGACAGGAGGGAGATGCGGAAGCGGGAGAGTTCCGTGCGGATCAGGGAGAACACGCGTTACCTGGTTTCTGGGGTCGGTGCCGGGGAGAGGGCGGACGTGGCCGGAGTGGCCGGAACGGGCAGAGTGGCCGGAGTGGCCGGAGTGGCCGGAGTGGCCGGAACGGGCGGGGTGACATGCGTTGCCGGGGCGGGCTCCGGCCCGAGGGCCTGGACGACGACGGGCCGCAGGGGCAGGGCGCTCACCCGGTGCGTCGTGTCCAGGACGTCGTCGAGCTCGCGCCGGTCCTGGCAGGTGGCGATGACTGTCAGGGGACCCGATCCCGCCCTCGCCGTGCGCTCGACCGTGAGGAGCGCTGCCCAGGCTGCGCGCCGCTCGCCGACGGTGCGGAGCTGATCGACGTCGTCGACGACGAGCATGTCGGGAGACGGGACGAGCGCGAGGAGCAGGCTGAGGGTGAAACGCGCGACCGGTGCCGCGTCGCGGATCAGCTCGCCCCGATGCAGCCTGGCCTGGCGGAGGGAGGTGGCAGCGGGATCGTCGCCGAAGGCGTCCTCGAGGGCGCCGAGCAGGTCATTGGCCGCGGAGATCGTCCGGTCGACCTGCCGGTGCGAGGCGGAGGGTTTCCACCAGGGGCCGGCGAGCGTGAGCGCCTCGGCCACATGGTGCCGCACGGTGAGGGTCTCGTCGAGCGGTGCCACCGTGGGGTTGCCCGCGATCCCGACGCGTCGACGGACCGCACCGGCACCGCGCGGCAGATCGCGACCGAGCACCGAGAGCCGGCCAGCCGAGGGCGCGAGCCGACCGGCGAGCGCGAGCGCCAGGGCGGTCCTCCCCGTGCCGGACTGGCCGGGGAGGACCGCGAGGACGCCGGAGGGGACGCCGAACGACACGCCCTCGAAGACGGTGCGCTTCCCGGCCTGCAGGGTGAGGCCGTCGGCGACGACGGCGGCCGTCGCGTCCGGGCGGAGTTCCGGCCGGTGGGCGAGGGGGAAGAGGGTCATGGCGTCCTTCGATTTCAATACTTTGAGTATTCAATACCAATGGTATCGTAATCGCAGGAGGGCAAATGACGACCCAGAAGGACAGTCCGGACACCACGGCCGGCCGGCCGCGCCGCCGACCGCGCCGGGAAGACGTGCGCGCGGGGCTGCTCGTCGCCGCACGCGAGGTGTTCGAGGAGATCGGCTACGTCGCCGCGCGCCTCGATACCATCGCCGAACGCGCCGGCTACACGAAGGGTGCGGTCTACTCGAACTTCGACTCGAAGCAGGAGCTGTTCGCCACGCTGCTCGGTGAGCGGCTCCTGGACACCGCGGCCGATGTCCTCAGCCAGCTCGACCACCTGACCTCCCTCGACGAGACCGTCGACCACACGGCCCGCTACCTCGCCCGCGGCGTCATCCGGGAACAGCGGTGGCACTCGCTCGTCGTGGAGTTCGCCCTGCAGGCGGGGCGTGATCCGGAGGTCGGTGCGGTCTTCCGCACACACCGGCGCAATCGCCGCTCCCTGCTCGCCGCCACGCTGGCCGAACGGGCCTCCGCCTTCGGCGCCCCGTCCGATCCGGAGCACTACACGGTGTTCGCCACCATCCTGCTGGCCACGATCAACGGTATGGCCGTGGAGTGCGCCGCGGACCCGGACGCCGTGACCGAGGACCAGATCACGGGAAGCATCTCGGCGGTGCTCCGCGCGGCCCTGGCGCCGTGACCGGCATGGCCTGGCACCCCGCCCTGCAGCTCGTCGTCGCGCTCGCGCTGGCCTACGTGATCTTCCTCCTCGGCCTCGCGGTCTATGCCCGGCGCCACCCGGACGTCCTCTCGCTGACCGATGCGCTGCGCCTCGGCCCGGACATCCTCCGGCTCGTCCGGCGGCTCGCCGCGGACCGCGCACTGCCCCGCGGAAGCCGCCTGCTGCTCCTGGCACTCGCCGTCTACCTCGTCCTGCCGATCGACCTCGTCCCGGATTTCCTGCCCGTCGTGGGATACGCCGACGACCTCGTGCTGATTGCCGTCGTCCTCCGGGCGGTGGTGCGCGCCGCGGGCCCGGACACGCTGCAGCACCACTGGCCGGGGTCCGACGGCGGCCTCCGGGTGGTGCGCGCGCTGGCCGGCCTCGGCGGCCAGGGGCGGGACGACGAGCAGCGCAATACGGCGTAACGCAAACGCGGGCGCGTCTCCGGCCGAGGCGTAATCTCCTGCGCATGCAGCACACACCGGGGCAGATCCCCACACTCGACCTCAGTACCGCGCGGTCCGCCGATGGCTCCTTCACCCCGGAGTTCATCGACGACCTGCGCGACGCCGCCCACACCGTCGGCTTCTTCCACATCGTCAACTACGGCGCCGCGCCCGATCAGGTGGAGGACCTCTTCGATGTGACCCGCCGGTTCTTCGCCCTGCCGCTCGAGGAACGCCTCGCGATCCACAACCGCACCTCACCGCACTTCCGTGGCTACGCAGGGCTCGGGACGGAGATCACCCGAGGCCGCCCGGATGCGCGCGAGCAGATCGACTTCTCCCCCGAGCGCGCGCCCGTCACCGACTATCCCGCGGACGAGCCCTACTGGCTCCTGCAGGGCCCGAACCTGTGGCCCCGCACCTCGCTGCCCGACCTCGAGACCCGGGCCATGGAATGGGCGTCCCTCATGTCCCGCGTCGGCGCGGAACTGCTCGCTGCCATCGCCGTCGCCCTGCACCTGCCCGAGGACCACTTCGCCGAGCCCTTCGAGGGGTCGCCCGCGTGGATGGCGAAGCTCGTGCACTACGTGGGCGGCGTCGTCGAAGGCGCCGGTTCGCAGGGCGTCGGCTCGCACGCCGACTACGGCTTCGTGACCCTGCTGCTGCAGGACGAGGTGGGCGGGCTCGAGGTTCTCCCCCACGGGACGGAGCAGTGGGTCCCCGTGACGCCGATCCCGGGCGCCCTCGTGGTGAATCTCGGCGAGATGCTGGAGGTGGCCACCGAGGGCTACCTCGCAGCCACCATCCACCGCGTCACCGCCCCGGCGCCGGGCGTGGACCGGTACGCCGTCCCGTTCTTCTGGTCGCCCCGCCTGGACGCCGTGATCGAACCGGTCCCCCTGACGGACGACCTGCGGGCCGCCGCACGCGGCATCTCCGACGACCCCGAGAACCCCATGCTGTCCTCCTACGGATCGAACGTCCTGAAGGGGCGCGTCCGCGCCCACCCCGATGTCACCGAACTCCACCACCCGGAGCTCGCCCGCCGGTAGGCCAGGCGGAAGGGCGCCGCACGTGCTCCGGTACCTCCGGCGCTCCCGGCGCGGGAGCGCGGCGAGCCGGGAACGACGACGGCGGCACCCGCAGGGGTACCGCCGTCGTCGCGTCACGGATCCGACGCGGTCACACGGATCCGCGCGGCACCCGCCGACGGATGCGGATGGGTCCGCGCGCGTCGGGCTCCACCGGCTCACCGTGCTGCGTGACATCCACCCGACCCTCCCCCGTTAGCTCGAAGGCGATCCGCCGGGCCGCCGGCATCAGATCGCGCCAGGACTCCCCGCCGATACTGCGGGCGGCGTCCGAGGGACAGAGCGTCTTGTCCGGCCCGCGCTGCTCCGCGATCCTCAGGATCTCCGCTCGCAGGGCGGCATCGGACGGATGCTCAGGCATCGCCCGGGTGCTTCCGGGAGCGGGAATCCGATCGCTCCGGCCGTTTCGGATGCAGGGCGTCGAGTTCGTCGAGGGCAGCGGTCCAGCGGGCGGTGCGCTCGGCGGGAGTCTGGTCCCACCAGGGTGTCCCGCGTTCGCCGAGACCCTCCTTGGCGAGCTGGACGGTGCGCCGGGCACGCGGCAGTGCTGCGCCGTCGTCGCCCTTAGCACTGGTCCGCACCCCCGACCGGCCACGCCCGAGGTGGGACATCAGGCGCGCCCTGACGACATCGGGCAGGGAAGGATCGGTCTTGCGCCAGCGGCGTCCGCTGTGGAGGAAGAACCGTTCGTCGTCGGTGGTCCCTGAGAGATCGGGCATGGCGCGCTCAGCTCGCCGACACGGGAGGGCCGACGAGGAGCAGGACGGAGAAGATGACGGAGATCCCCACGACGGCGACGACCAGCGCGACGAGCGGGCTCCGCAGCACCCACGCCTGGACGTGCTCGGCAGGGTTCCGCGGTGCCTCCGCGCCCGGCGCGAGGCGCCAGGTACCGGCCAGCCATCCCCGGCGCTCGATCCACCGTTCGAAGGGCACCGTGGCGAACGGGATGATCGCCGAGGCGAGGCCGAGCACCCCGGTGGTCACGGACCAGCGCTGGTTGATCCAGATGAAGAGCGTGGCGGCCACGAAGCAGAGGAACACGAACCCGTGCACCGCTCCCGCCGGCGGCACCAGCGCCTCCGTGGTCCGCGTGACGTACTTGAGGAACATGCCCAGCAGCAGGAAGGCCCAGGTCACCGCCTCTGCCACGGCGACGATGCGGAACAGCGTGCGGGGGTTCATGGGGAGCTCCTGGATCGGGGTCGGTGGGACCAATTCTTCCACCCCGGCTCGTGTCCGCCCGCCCCACGGACAGCACAGGGCCCCGGAGCGGTGCGCTCCGGGGCCCTGTGCGCACGGGATCAGCCCTTGAAGGCATCCTTGACGTTCGACGCCGCGTCCTTGACGTTCTCGCCGGCCTGCCGGGTGGTGGCCGAGGCCTGGTCCGCCTGGCCCTCCGCCTGGAGGTCCTGGTTGTCCGTGGCGTCCCCCACGGCCTCCTTGGCCTTGCCCGACAGTTCCTCGGCCTTGTTCTTCGCCTTGTCGATGAAGCTCATGTGCAGGTCCTTCCCTTCGATTGCTGGTGTTCCTCGTTCCCGGGTGGGCCCGGGGACGGCGTTACTGCGTAACGTTCCTGGCCTTCGACGCCGACGTCGTGACGTCGATGATGATGGCGACGCTGCGGGGCTCGGCCTCGAGCGAGGCGGCGAGCCGCTCGACGGCCCCGCCCCTGATGGAGCCTACGACGTCCGCGATGGCTGCGCGGTGGTGCAGCGTCGTCCGGAGGGTGACCTCCGGAGCCGATGCACTGCCGCGCAGCACGCTCCTCGACTTCGCGACCCCGGGCAGTGTCTCGATATCCGCGTTGAGCGCCGCCTCGAGGAGTGCAGGATTCACGCTCACGAGCCCGTTGTCCTCGGCGCCCTGGAGGCGGTACGTGCGGGTCCGGCGACGTCGGGGCACCTGCGCGGCGAGCCACGCCAGCCCCAGCAGCGCGAGGAGGATCCCGGCGCCTGCGGCTCCGCCGAGAAGGGCGGGAGCCGCTGCGGTGGCCGCGGGGTCGACGTCGAGCAGCGGGCTCCCGCTCTCGGGTGCCGGTGCGCCCTGGAGGATGTCGTCGAGGAGGCCTGCGGTGGCCGCGAAGAGTGCGGCAGCACCGAGGATGAGCACGATGCCGACGACGGCGAGCCAGCCACGGTTGAGCCGGCCGGGGGTCTGCCTCATGGTCGTGTCCTTTCCGGGGCGGGCAACGGGGTCTGCGGGTGCGGGTGCGGGTCAGTCATCGTGCTCCGTCCGGGCATGGGTGCCGACCCTCGGCGCGGGCATAAGCCCGAGGTCGTCCACGGACGACTGGACGGCCCGGCCGACGGCGTCCTGCAGGTCCGCCGTGCTCCTGAGGTGGGTGGTGATCGAGACCCGCAGACGGGAACCCCTGAGGCGGCTGCCCGCGGACGAGACGCCGTCGATCCCGCAGGCGCGCGCCGCGGCCAACCGCTCGACGGCGGACCGACTGATCACCGTGGTGGTTCCCTCGGTCCCGTCCCACGTGGTCCCGGCCGTCAGCAGTGTGCGACGCCCGGGCAGGAGGGCCGCGAGGAGGAGGACCAGCCCGGCCAGGAGGAGCGCGCCGACGATCACGGACACCGCCGTCGATCCCCAGGTGAGACCGGAGGCCGCCGCCAGCGATCCCTCGGCCGGCGAGGTGTCGCCGCCGAGGCCCGCGATGCCGGTCCACGCGAGTGCGGCTCCGACGAGGACGAGCACCAGCGAGGTCAGGGTGGCGGGCACGGTGCGGCTCGGACGGCGCCTCAGGTCCTGCTTCGGAGTGCTGCTCATTCGAGTCTCCTTCCCTTCCCGGCCGAGCCGGTCTCGAGTGACGCGATGGTGACGTCGATGCGGCCCACGTGCACGGGCGTCGTGCGTTCCAGGGTCTCGGTGACGTGGGCCCGCAGCTGCTCGGTGCCCGCGCGCAGGGGTGTCGGATAGAGCATGGTGACGGTCAGTGAGACGAAGGCCGTGCTGCCGTCGAGGTCGACGTCGGCCTGCGGGCGGGCGTCGAGGTCACCGGTGGCTCCGAGTCCGAGGACCCCACCGCTGCGTCCGCCGACGAACGGCAGTTCGGCTGCGGCCTGGCCGGCGATCTTCTGCAGGACCTTCTCCTTCAGCACGAGGGTCCCCCTCGACGAGGGATCGCCGTGCGGGGTGCCCCCGTACAGGGGGGAATCGGGCGCGGGGGAACCGGGCGCAGGGGAATCGGGTGCGGGGCCCGTCCACGTACTCATGGCGCTCAGCCCTTCGAACTGCGACGGCCCAGCAGGTCCTGGACGTCGAGCCTGCCGTCCAGGTAGCGGCCGACGAGCAGGCCCAGGGTCGCGAAGACGACGACCGCGATGAACTGGAGGAATCCGCCGAACACGGCGACGATCCCCAGCAGGAGTCCTACGAATAATCCGATGGTGCTGCGCGACATGATGCTGTCCTGTCTGGTGGGCTGGCGGTGCGCACGGCGGGGCCGGCGCCGTGCGGCGGGACCTGCCCGCCGCACGATCGGTGTCCGGTGCGTTACTCGAGCTCGGTACCGCTCGCCGAGGGCTCGTTGCCGTCGTCGTCACCCGGGAGGTGCACGTCGGTCACATTGACGTTGACCTCGAGGACCTCGAGGCCCGTGGCGCGCTCGACCGAGTTGACGACGTTGCGGCGGATGTTCTCGCTGACCTCGACGATCGAGCTGCCGTACTCGACGACGATGCTGACGTCGATGGCGGCCTGGCGCTCGCCCTTCTCCACGCTCACCCCACCGCTCACGTTCGTCTGCGAACCGGGGATGCGCTCGGTGATCTGGTTGAAGGCGCGGCGGGCCGCGTTGCCCATGGCGAACACGCCCGGCACCTCGCGCGTCGCGACACCGGCGAGCTTCTGCACGACTGTCTCGGCGATGGTGGTGCTGCCCTGCTCGGTCTGCAGCGGGCCCTTGCGGACCGGTGCCGGGGACTCGGAGCCGGAGGTGGACTTCTGGGCGGTGGCGGTCTCAACCATGATGCGTATCCTTTACTGTCGTTGCGTTCGTCTGCGTCCTGCACAGGTAAGTCGTCCCGGCCGGACGGATCCGCACGCAGCAGTTGTGAGATCTCCGTCACAGGTGTCGGAGGTGGGTGACGCACTGACCCCTCCCGATGAAAGGTGTGCAGCGCATGTTCCTGCTCGACGACGCGGGCAGCTCCGCCCGACCGGACCTGGTGTTCTCCGCGACCGATCTCGTCACGGCGTCCGAGTGCGGCTACCGCCTCCTGCGGATCCTGGACGAGAAGCTAGGCCGGACACCCCGTGCGTCCTTCACCCCGGACGAGATGCTGCAGCGCGCCGCCGTCCTGGGCGATCTCCACGAGCACAGGATCCTCGACGAGCTCGTCGCCCGGCACGGGCCGTGGTCGCCGGACAACCCGAAGGGCGTGTACGACGTCGACCCCGCGGCAGCGATGGACCGCGCGACCCTCGCGGGCAAGCACGAGGAGTCCCTCGTCGCCCTCCGGTCGGGGGCGTCCGTGGTCTTCCAGGCGGCGTTCTTCGACGGCGTGTTCCATGGCCGCTCGGACTTCCTCGTACGGCAGCCGGACGGTGCGTACGCGGTGTGGGACACGAAGCTCGCCCGGCATGCCAAGGTCGGCGCGCTGCTGCAACTCGCCGCCTACGGGGACCAACTGCAGGCGGCGGGCATCCCGACGTCGCCCGAGGTCACGCTCGTGCTCGGAGACCGCTCGAGGAGCACACACAGCCTGACGGACCTGCTCCCGGTCTTCAGGGAACGCCGCGGGCGTTTCCTCGACCTCGTGGATGCGCACCGGGGCTCGCCGTCGCCGGTGCTCTGGGGCGATCCGCGGGTCACCGCCTGCGGCCGGTGCGACTACTGCGCCGAGCAGGTGGACGCCACGCGGGACCTCCTGCTCGTCGCGTCGATGACCGGTGACCGCCGGGCGAAGCTGCACCGCGCCGGGATCACGACGATCGACCAGCTGGCAGCCATGCCGTCGCGGACGGAGGACCAGGCGCTCGCACGCCTGCAGGACCAGGCACGCCTCCAGGTCGGCCTGGGCGAGGTGGACGGCGGGGTGACGTACCAGGACGAGGACGGCACGGAGCACACCGTCTCCTACCGGGTGCTCCCGCAGCACACGCTCGGAACCCTCCCCGCACCCAGTCCCGGGGACATCTTTTTCGACTTCGAGGGGGATCCGCTCTGGCAGGACCCGCTCGACGGCGGCTGGGGTCTGGAGTACCTGTTCGGCGTCGTCGAGCAGCCGCCCGCCGGGCAGGACACGGAGCCGCCGTTCAGGCCGTTCTGGGCGCACAGCCGTGCCGAGGAGCGCACGGCGCTGGTGCAGTTCCTCGACTACGTGGCCGAACGGCGCCGGCAGTACCCGGACCTGCACATCTACCACTACGCGGCCTACGAGAAGAGTGCACTCCGGCGCCTGTCCCTCATCCACGTGATCGGCGAGGAGGCCGTGGACACACTGCTGCGCGAGGGTGTGCTGGTGGACCTGTACGACACCGTGCGGCACAGCCTGCGCATCTCGGAGCGGTCCTACAGCATCAAGAAACTCGAACCCCTGTACATGGGGAGCACCCTGCGCTCGGGCGACGTCACCGATGCCGGCGCCTCGGTGGTCGCCTACGCCGCCTACTGCGCTGCACGCGACGCGGGCGACGCCGGCGCTGCCGCGGAGCTCCTCGCGGGGATCGGCGACTACAACCGGTACGACTGCCTGTCCACCCTGCGCCTGCGGGACTGGCTCCTCGGACTGGCGCCACACCCCGACGCGGGGGGCTCCTCCCCCGACGCCGCGGCCCCTCCGGGTATTCCTCCGGTTCCTGCGACCGCACCGGTCGCGGTTCCTGCAGCCCTACCGGGAGCGGCGGCTGGAGCCGGGGCCGACGAAGCGCCGGAGGAAGCAGTCCTGCAGGACTATCTGCTGGGCCTGCCGCCCGCTGCTGCAGCGGAACCCGGCGCGCGCGCGATCGCACTGGTCGCTGCCGCCGTCGGCTATCACCGGCGCGAGCGCAAGCAGTTCTGGTGGGCGCATTTCGACCGCCTGGCCGCGCCCGCCGAGGAGTGGGAGCAGTCGAGGGACGTCATGTCCTTCCGTACGGTGGAGGTCGTCGAGGACTGGGCCCGGCCGACCACGCGCTCCAATCCTGTCCGGACGCTCCGGGTCACCGCGGGGCTCGAGGCGGGTTCGGACGTCAGGGTCGGCGGGACCCACTTCGCGATCTACGACGCCCCCGCACCCGAGGGCGCCGACAGCACGGACAGCGGTGGCCTGGGCCGCGGTGGCTGGTTCGGGATCGAGGTGGCAGAGCTCACCGAGGACGAGGACGGGCTCACGACGGCGATCCTGCGGGAGAAGCTGAAGCGGGGAGCGGTGGAGCGCGCAGCCGTCCCGGTGGCCCTGGCTCCCGACCAGCCGATCATGACGGCGTCCCTGCAGGCTGCCCTGGCCGACCTGGCAGCCTCCGTGGGCCGGGCCCTGCCCCGGATCCCCCCGGCGCCGGCGCTCGACCTGCTGCAGCGCACACCCCCGCGCCTCGAGGGCCCGGATCCCCTGCCCCCGGTCCCCGCGCAGGAGGGCGGGTACGCCGATGCCATCACCGCCGCCCTCCTTCGCCTGTCGGACTCCTATCTCGCGGTCCAGGGCCCTCCGGGAACGGGCAAGACCCACGTGGGCGCGGAGGTCATCGCCCGGCTCGTGCAGCGCGGCTGGAAGATCGGCGTGGTTGCCCAGTCCCACGCGGTCGTCGAGAACCTGCTGTGCCGGGCCGTCGAGGCGGGCGTACCGGCAGCCTCCGTGGCGAAGAAGCCGAAGAACGCGGCGGCGACACTGCCGTGGGCGTTGCGGTCCGACGCCGATGTGGCGCGCCTGGCATCGGGCGGGGCGGGCTGCCTCATCGGCGGCACCGCCTGGACCATGACGGGCAGGAACGTCCCGGCAGGGTCGCTGGACCTGCTGGTCATCGACGAGGCGGGCCAGTTCTCCCTTGCGAACACGCTGGCGGTCACGCGCGTAGCCAGCAGGCTGCTCCTCCTGGGAGATCCCCAGCAGCTGCCGCAGGTCACCCAGGGGACTCATCCGGAACCGGTGGACGAATCAGCGTTGGGCTGGCTCTCGGCGGGGCACGCCACGCTGGGTGCGGCGTTCGGGTACTTCCTCGCGGACACCTGGCGCATGCACCCCGAGCTGTGCGCGGCCGTCTCCCGTTTCGCCTACGACGGCCGGCTCGGCCCCACCCCCGCGGCGGCCGCACGCCAGCTGGACGGAGTCCCTGCAGGGATAGCGTGCGTGGTCGTCGAGCACGAGGGCAACGCCACCTCGTCGAGGGAGGAGGCGGCAGAGGTGGTCCGCCAGGTGGAGGCCCACCTCGGCCTGCCGTGGACGCCGGGGCCGGGAGCGCCGACACGGCCGCTCCGCCAGGACGACCTGCTCGTGGTCGCCGCCTACAACGCCCAGGTACACCTCGTCCAGCAGTCCCTCGCCGCGGGCGGCTACCCCGGCGTCCGGGTGGGAACGGTGGACAGCTTCCAGGGCCAGCAGGCTGCCGTGGTGATCGTCAGCATGGCTGCCTCATCCGCTGCGGAAGCGCCGAGGGGCATCGGTTTCCTCCTGAACCGGAACAGGGTCAATGTCGCGGTGTCGCGGGCGCAGTGGCGCGCCGTGATCATCCGCTCTCCCCGCCTGACGCACCACATGCCGCCCACACCCGCCGCCCTCGAGGAACTCGGCGCCTTCATCGGGCTCTGCGGGGCTCCGGGCGGGAGGGCTTAACGAAGAAGCAGGCCGGACCGGGGTCCGACCTGCTTCTTTCGAAAAGATCTAGTGGAAGATCCGAGCCTTAGAGGGGCTGGATGTTCGACGCCTGAGGACCCTTGGGGCCCTGCTCGGTGTCGAAGCTGACCTTCTGGTTCTCATCAAGCGAGCGGTAGCCGCTTGCGTTGATGGCGGAGAAGTGTGCGAACACATCTGCGCTTCCGTCGTCGGGAGCAATGAATCCAAAGCCCTTTTCAGCGTTGAACCACTTCACGGTACCTGTTGCCATTTTTGTTTTATCCTTCTGAAATTCAGACGCGCTCCGACTTTCGGAACGCCCCAGTCGCGGCGTGCTTGTCCGCTTTTTCAGAGACGCGGCCTGTCCCGAGAGGGCCACACCGCGTGAAATACAAATGCGCAACACTACAACCGACACCCACTTAACCAAACCTTGCGGGGTAATGGCAAGCAGGAAGCCGAAGGTTCTTGTTTCTGTGACCTCCGGACCGGCTCAGGCCGCGACCGGATGCATGGCTCCGGCCAGCAGTTCGAAGGACCGCAGCCATGCTTCGGTGGTGCCGGCCTGGGTCGCGACGATCAGTTCGTCGGCCTCCACCTGGGCGGTGAAACGCTCCAGGTAGTCGCGGACGACGTCGGGCGTCCCGACGGCGCTGTAGCGCGCCATCTCGCTCATCTGCTGGCCTCCGGGGGACGCCAGGATGGCCTCCGACTCCTCGCGCGTGAAGGTCTGGCCGCGGCCGAGGAGGAGCGTGACGCGCCGCAGCATGGCCTCGTGGAACTCGTGGTGGGCGTCGTTCGCGCTGTCCGCCGCGATGACGTTGACCCCGGCGATGAAGTGCGGTGTCGCGGACTGCGCCGAGGGCTTGAACTCCCGGCGGTAGATGGCGGCCGCGTCCATCAGTGCCTGCGGAGCGAAGTGCGACGCGAAGGCGAACGGGAGGCCGAGGGCGGCGGCGAGGCGCGCACCGAAGAGCGATGACCCGAGGATGTACAGGGGAACGTCGGTCCCCTTCCCCGGCGTCGCCTGCACGCCCGGGACCCGGGTCTCCCCCGTGAGATAGCCCTGGAGTTCGAGGACGTCCTGTGGGAAGCTCTCCGCCGACATGGGGTCCCGGCGCAGCGCGCGGGCGGTGATCTGGTCGCTGCCGGGCGCCCGTCCGAGCCCGAGGTCGATCCGTCCGGGGTGGAGGCTCTCCAGGGTGCCGAACTGTTCCGCGATGGTGAGCGGCGAGTGGTTGGGCAGCATGACGCCCCCGGATCCGAGCCGGATGGTCGACGTGTGCGCTGCGACATGGGCAATCAGGACGCTGGTCGCGGAGGACGCGATGCTCCCCATGTTGTGATGCTCCGCGTACCAGATACGTCGGTAGCCCCATGCCTCTGCATGCTGGGCGAGGAGGACGCTCGAGGCGAAGGTCTCCGCCGGGGTGGAGCCCTCGGCTACCTGCGCGAGATCCAGGATGGACAGGGGGACGGTCATGTGGGTGCCTCTCGGTGCGTGCCTGCCGCGATGGTTCGAACTGCGACCTCTGGAGGGAACGGTTGCCCGGGCGCATCTATTTCCGCGGTCCTCCCGGGTCACGTGGCGGGGGAGGAGGCGTCCCCGGGCAGGACACCTAGAGCGGGCCGGCCTCGTCGAGGAGGAATCCGCGCAGGAGCGCTGCGGTGCCCTCGAGATGGGCGGCCATCTCCGCCTCGGCGCGCTGCGCATCCCCGGTCAGCACGGCCCGGACGATGACCGCGTGCTGGCGGTTCGAGTGGGCGATGTTGACGGGCAGGAAGGGAATCCGGTCCAGCATGTCGTTGGTGCGGGACCTGGCCTGCGCGACGGCCAGCGTCAGCGAGCGCGACCCCGACAGTTCCGCGAGTGCAAGGTGCAGGCGCGCATCGAGCGGCCGGTAGTGGGCGGCCTCCGCCCCGGTCACCGCATGGAGCGAGGCGAGGAGCGCGCCATGCGCCGCCTCCCCCTGGACGGCGAGCGCCGCCAGGCGGGCAGCTCCGGGCTCGACGACGGCCCTGAAGGTCAGGACGTCCTCCAGCTCCGCGCGTTCCGGGCGGAACATCGCTCCGCCCTCCCTGCCCGGGAGTTCCGCACTGACCACCGCGCCGCCGTAGCGGCCCCGCTGGATGGTGAGGTACCCGGCCGTCTGCAGATCGGCGAGGCCCTCCCGCAGGGTCGACCGCGACACGCCGAGATGGTCGGCGAGGTCACGCTCGGGTGGGAGCCGCGACCCCGCCGGGAAGACACCCAGCTTGATGGCGTGCAGGAGTCGCTGGACCGTCTCCTCGAAGGCATTGCCCCGGCGAGCCGGCTGGATCAGCCGGAAGGCCGGGTCCGGGGGGCCGTTCATGCTCCCAGCTTACGGACGGGTGGACACCCCGGGGCCACGGGCGTCATGGGATGCCGGCGGGCGAACCCTTGACGAACGGATCGCGGACGCCCACCATGGGGGCACTCAATGGACTGATTTCACTCCATTGCGTCCGCAGCACCCGTTCTCCAATCGGCCGTCCAACCAAGGAGCACACGTGGCACGCAGGAACATCGACTACACCAGCGTCGACGACAAGTACCTCAGGCAGCGAAGCCTCAAGAGCGGGGCCGCCGGGTGGGTCCTCCTTGCCGGCCTCGGCGTCGCCTATGTCATCTCCGGTGACTTCTCCGGCTGGAACCTCGGGCTCGCCGAAGGCGGGTGGGGCGGACTGCTGATCGCCTTCATCCTGATGGGCATCATGTACACGTGCATGGTGTTCGGCCTGGCCGAGATGTCCTCCACGCTTCCGACGGCGGGTGCGGGGTACGGGTTCGCCCGGCGCGCCCTCGGCCCGCTCGGCGGCTTCGCCACGGGCATGGCCGTCCTCATCGAGTACGCCGTCGCCCCCGCCGCCATCGCGACCTTCATCGGGGGCTACATCGAAGCACTCGGCCTGTTCGGCATGACGAACTCCTGGCCCGTCTACCTCGCCACCTACGTCATCTTCATCGGGATCCACCTGTACGGGGTGGGCGAGGCCCTGAAGCTGATCTTCGGGATCACGATCGTGGCCGTCGTCGCCCTGATCGCCACCGTCGTCGGCCTCGTGCCGCACTTCGACTCGGCGAACCTCTTCGACATCGTGCCCGACGGCTCCGCGGGCTCCTCGGCCTTCCTGCCCTACGGCTTCTCCGGCGTCCTGGCCGCCCTGGTGTTCGGGATCTGGTTCTTCCTCGCCATCGAGGGCGTGCCGCTGGCCGCCGAGGAGTCCAACGATCCGAAGCGGGACATGCCACGCGGCATCATCGTGGCCATGCTGCTGCTGCTGGTCTTCGGGGCGCTCATGCTCGTCCTGGTGCCGGGAGCCGCCGGCTCCGAGGCGATGGGCAGCTCCGACTCACCCCTGCCCGAGGCGCTGCGGGCTGCCGCGGGAGGCGACTCCGCGCTCGCTGACTTCGTGAACTACGCGGGTCTCGCCGGCCTCGTGGCCAGCTTCTTCTCCATCGTCTACGCGTACTCCCGGCAGCTCTTCGCCCTGTCCCGGGCCGGCTACCTCCCGCGCTTCCTCTCGCTGACGTCGAAGCGCCACACACCGTGGGTGGCCCTGCTGGTCCCCGGGACCATCGGTTTCCTGCTCGCGGCGCTCACCGGCAACGGCGGGCTGCTCATCAACATCGCCGTCTTCGGCGCCACCGTGTCCTACGTGCTGCTCAACCTCTCGCACATCCTGCTGCGCGTGCGGGAACCGGATCTGGAGCGCGGCTACCGCACCCCGGGAGGTGTGGTGACCACCGGCATCGCCCTGGTGCTGGCGGTGATCGCCCTCGTGGCCACCTTCTTCGTGGACATCCTCGCGGCCTCGATCACCGCCGTCGTCTTCCTGGCGGCACTCGCGTACTTCTGGTTCTACAGCCGCCACCACCTCGTCGCGAGCGCCCCCGAGGAGGAATTCGCCCTGCTGGAGCAGGAGGGCTCGAACCTCACCTGACCGCCCGCACCCCGCCCCACCGAACCGTCCGATCACCGGAAAGAGAACCATGCAGCCTCATCCGCGCAACGAACGAATGCTCACCGTCGAGCAGCTCACCTCCGCCATCGAGTCGGGCGGGGTCGACTCCGTTGTCCTGGCCTTCACCGACATGCAGGGCAGGCTGCAGGGCAAGGTGATCCACGGCCGCTTCTTCCTCGACACGGTGCTCGGACACGGCACGGAAGGCTGCAACTACCTGCTCGCGGTCGACACCGACATGAACACCGTGGACGGGTACGCGATGTCCAGCTGGGAGACCGGCTACGGCGACATGGTGTTCGACCTGGACCTCGACACCATCCGGCGCCTGCCCTACCGCGAGGGCACGGTGATGATCCAGACCGATCTCTCCTTCACCACGGGGGACCCCGTCCCGGTGGCCCCGCGGAGCCTCCTGAAGGCCCAGTCCGCCAAGGCCGCCGCGCTAGGGATGCAGGCGTTCTCCGGTACCGAGCTCGAGTTCATCGTCTACAACGACTCCTTCGAGGCGGCGGGCCTGAAGCACTACCGCGACCTCGTGCCCGCCAACCAGTACAACGTCGACTACTCGATCCTCGGCTCGCTCCGGGTGGAACCGCTCCTGCGCGACATCCGCAACGCCATGTACCAGGCGGGCATGGTGGTGGAATCGGCCAAGGGCGAGTGCAATTTCGGCCAGCACGAGATCGCCTTCAAGTACGACGACGTGGTGGTCACCGCCGACAACCACAGCGTGTACAAGCTCTCCGCCAAGGAGATGGCCTCGCAGCGCGGGCAGTCCGTGACGTTCATGGCGAAGCCGAACGAGCGCGAGGGTTCCTCCTGCCACATCCACATGTCGCTCCGGGGCGACGACGGCGGCCTCGTCTTCTGGGACGAGGAGACGAACGCACGGACGCCGCTCTACGACCACTTCATCGCCGGGGTTCTCGCGACCATGCGGGAGTTCACCCTGTTCTACGCCCCGAACATCAACTCCTACAAGCGCTTCGCCGAGGGCTCCTTCGCGCCGACGGCCGTCGCCTGGGGCCTCGACAACCGCACCTGCTCGGTCCGGCTCGTCGGACACGGATCCTCCGCGCGACTGGAGAACAGGCTGCCGGGCGCGGACGCCAACCCGTACCTCGCCCTCGCGGCGATGCTCGCGGGCGGGCTGTACGGCGTCGAGCACGAACTCGAGCTACCGCCGAGGATGGACGGGAACGCCTACCTGTCCGACGCCGAGCACGTACCGGCCACCATGAAGGAGGCGCGGGACCTGTTCGCGGGATCGGCGATCGCCCTCGAGGTGTTCGGCGAGGAGGTGGTGCAGCACTACACGCACTACGCCGACGTCGAGCTGGCCCAGTTCAACGCCGCCGTCACCGACTGGGAAGTGCGGCGCGGGTTTGAGCGGCACTAGGACGGGCACCGCGGAGGCTCCCCGGACGGCCCACCGGCCGCGAGTCGGGCTGACCACCTACTGGCAATCCGCCCGCTGGGGCGTCTGGGAGGACACCGCCGCGATCGTCCCGGGCGCCTACGTGCGCGCCGTCATCGAGGCCGGGGGAACGCCCCTCCTGCTGCCACCCGTGGGCACCGACACCGGGGTCCTCGATGTGCTGGACGGTCTGATCGTGATCGGTGGGGTGGACGTGGATCCGTCCCACTACGGCGCCGAGCCGCACCCGACCACCGTGAGCCAGCCCGAGCGGGACCAGCACGACCTCGCCCTCACGCGCTCCGCCCTGGCGCAGGGCCTACCCCTCTTCGCCATCTGCCGGGGTGCGCAGATCCTCAATGTGGCGCTCGGCGGGACCCTGCACCAGCACCTCCCCGAGGTACGCCGCGATGCCTCCCGGTACCAGCCCGCCCCGGGAGTCTTCGGTTCCGTGGACTTCACCACGGAACCCGGGACCATCGCGCGGCAACTGCTCGGCAAGCACGCCTCAAGCCCGTGCTACCACCACCAGGGGCTGGACCGGATCGCCGAGACCCTGTGCGTCACGGCCGTCGCGGACGACGGCACCATCGAGGCCGTCGAGCTCGCGCCCCGCTCCGGCGCGGGCTGGGCCCTCGGCGTGCAGTTCCACCCGGAGGAGAACGGCCAGGACCGGCGCCTCTTCGGAGGATTCGTCGACGCCGCCCGGACCCACGCACTGCACCGCGCCCCGCGGGAAAGGAGAGCCTCATGAGTTCCACCTACGACGTCGTCAACCCCGCCACCGAGGAGACCATCGCCACCGTGCCCATGGCCGGCCTCGCCGAGACGGACGCCGCCATCGACCGGGCGGCCCGCGCCTTCCCCGCCTGGCGCGGCGTGGCTCCCGCCGATCGCGCGCTGCTGCTGCGCAGGTTCGCCGCGGCCGTCGACGCCGAGATCGAGGCCCTCGCGGCGCTCGAGGTCGCCAACGCGGGCCACACCATCGGCAATGCGCGCTGGGAGGCCGGCAATGTGCGCGACGTCCTCACCTACTACTCGGCGGCACCGGAACGCCACTTCGGCCGGCAGATCCCCGTGGCGGGCGGCATCGACGTCACCTTCCACGAACCCCTCGGCGTCGTGGGGATCATCGTGCCGTGGAACTTCCCCATGCCGATCGCAGGCTGGGGATTCGCCCCCGCCCTCGCGGCCGGCAACACCGTGGTCCTGAAGCCCGCCGAACTCACTCCCCTGACGGCCCTGCGGCTCGGGGAGCTGGCGCTCGAGGCAGGCATCCCCGAGGGGGTCCTCACCGTGCTGCCCGGCAAGGGCTCGATCGTCGGGGCACGCTTCGTCACGCACCCGGCCGTGCGGAAGGTCGTCTTCACGGGCTCCACGGCGGTCGGCAAGCAGATCATGGCCGGCTGCGCGGACCAGGTCAAACGCGTCACCCTGGAACTCGGCGGCAAGAGCGCCAACGTCATCTTCGCGGACGCCGACCTCGAGAGGGCCGCCGCGGCCGTCCCCGACGGCGCCTTCGACAACGCCGGCCAGGACTGCTGCGCCAGGTCCCGCGTCCTCGTGCAGCGATCCGTGTACGAGGACGTCCTGTCCCGCATCGCGACGGCCGTCACGGCCGTGCGCGTGGGGGATCCCCGGCAGGAGGACACGGCCATGGGCCCGCTGATCTCCGCCGGCCAGCGCACCTCGGTCTCACGCTTCGTGTACGACGACGACGGCACCGCGAGGGCCGACGTCGTCGCCCAGGGCACCGCACCCGCCGGCCCGGGTTTCTGGTTCCCGCCCAGCGTCATCACGCCCGCCGACCCCCGATCAGCGGCGTTCACCGACGAGATCTTCGGCCCGGTGGTCTGCGTGGTCCCGTTCGAGGACGAGGCCGACGCCGTGCGCATCGCCAACGAGTCCGACTACGGCCTCTCCGGCTCCATCTGGACGCGCGACGTGGGCCGTGCCCTCCGGGTCTCACGAGCCATCGACGCCGGGAACCTGTCGGTCAACTCGCACTCCTCGGTGCGGTACTCGACACCGTTCGGAGGCTTCAAACAGTCGGGGCTAGGGCGCGAGCTGGGGCCCGACGCCCTCGATTCCTTCAGCGAGACCAAGAACGTGTTCATCGCGACCGACCCCTGAGCGGCGCCGCGCCCGCTCCACCGCACCTCCCCGAACTCGTCCCCTTCCACTCCTTCCACTTCTTCCACTTCCCCTCCAGGAGCATCGATGACCGACCTGCCCTACGACGGACTCGTCACCAACCGGCTGCGGGACCGCACCGCCGTCATCACGGGAGGCGCCTCGGGCATCGGCCTCGCCACCGCTCGGCGGCTGGCGCACGAGGGTGCCCGCGTGGTGATCGCCGACATCTGCCCCGACGGGACCGGCAACGACCTCGCCGCGGGGATCGGCGGCCGGTTCTTCCGCGCGGACGTCACGAGCGCGGGCGACGTGCAGGCCATGTTCGCCTTCGCGCAGGAGACCTTCGGCTCCATCGACATCGCGTTCAACAACGCGGGGATCTCACCCGAGGACGACGCCTCGATCCTCGACACGGGCATCGAGGCCTGGCGCCGGGTCCAGGAGGTCAACCTGACGAGCGTGTACTACTGCTGCAAGTACGTGATCCCCTACATGCAGGCGCAGGGGAAGGGCTCGATCATCAACACGGCGTCCTTCGTGGCCGTGCTCGGCGCTGCGACGTCCCAGATCTCCTACTCCGCGTCGAAGGGCGGTGTGCTCTCGATGAGCCGCGAGCTGGGCGTCGAGTTCGCACGGCAGGGCATCCGGGTCAATGCACTGTGTCCGGGGCCGGTCAACACCCCCCTCCTGCGGGAGCTGTTCGCCAGCGACGCCGAGAAGGCCCAGCGGCGCCTCGTGCACGTACCGCTGGGACGCTTCGCCGAGCCCGACGAGCTGGCCGCCGCCGTCGCGTTCCTCGCCTCGGACGATTCGTCCTTCATCACGGCCAGCCAGTTCCTGGTGGACGGCGGTATCACCGGCGCCTACGTCACGCCCCTGTAGCGCGACCACCCCGGTGGCGGCGCCGGTCTGCTTGACTGGAACCATGCCTTCCAGTGACCAGCCGAACCATGATGATCCGAACAGTGATGATCCGAGCAGTGATGATCCGAGCAGCCAGACCCCGGGCGGTGACAGCCCGGGCAGTGGCCACGTGTCCGAGGCAGCCCTCCGCGCGCGCCAGGACCTCCTGGTCCGGGAACTCGCCGTCGAGCAGAACGGCGCCCGCCTGCAGGCCCTGAGCGACGAGCTCGAGGTCATCCAGCGGCGCCTGGAGCAGGCCGGGACCGCCTGAGACACGCCGCCACCCGAGCACACCTGTCACCCGAGGCACGCCGCTGGCTGAGGCGCGTCACATCGGCCGGCGGCCGGTCGCCCGCTAGGACGGCCCCGGAACATCGCCGGGTGTCTCGATGACGAGGACCCCCTCGGCTCCCTCCTCGGAACCGTAGGTGTGCACGGTGTCCCCTGGCCAGGAATGCGCCTCGCCCGGGCCGAGGCCCTGCTCCGCGCCCCGCTCCCCCGCATGTCCCCGCCCCCGGACCACCCGGAAGTGCTCCACCGTGCCGGGACGGTGCGCCGGGGAGATCCGCGTGCCACCCGGCGCCAGGGTGAGCCAGAAGACCTCCGTCGTCCCGCCGTCGTCGTGCGTGCGGACCGAGAGCAGGTGGGCGTCGACGACGCCGTCGGAGACACTGCGCCCCGCCTCGTCGCCGACGAGGCCCGTGAGCGGGACCCCGAGCGGGCCGGCGAGCGCATAGAGCGTCTCCAGGGTCGGGTTCCGCGTTCCGGACTCCAGTTCCGAGAGCGTGCCCTTGCCTATGCCTGCACGCGCTGCGAGCGCGGTCAGCGACAGACCGCGCGCGTGCCGGAGAGCCGCGATCCGCCGGGCGACGGCGGCCCTCGGCGACACATCCGGCGGGGGGTTGTCCTCGGGCATGCCAGCATCCTACGCTGGCCGTTCCATAAACAGAACACTTTTGGTACCCGATCGGCGGTTCGCCGGACGGCAGGACAGGAGACCCGTGCATTCCGCCACGACGGCAAGGCCAGGCATCGCCGAACCCGTACTCGCGGGTATCGTCACAGCCCTCGTCGGGTTCACCTCGTCCTTCGCCGTGGTGCTCGCAGGGCTGCGCGCCACGGGCGCCACGCCCGAGCAGGCGGCGTCCGGGCTCCTGGCACTGACCGCCGTCGTCGGCCTCGGAATCGTCCTGCTGGCCCTGCGGTACCGCATCCCCGTCACGCTCTCCTGGTCCACGCCCGGCGCGGCGCTGCTGGCGGGAGCGGCGATCCCCGAGGGCGGGTGGCCGGCAGCGGTCGGCGCCTTCGCCGCGACGGGGGTCCTGATAGCACTGACCGGCGTCGTCCCCGCGCTGGGCCGGCTCGTCGCCAGCATTCCCCGGCACCTCGCGCAGGCGATGCTCGCGGGTGTGCTGCTGCCCCTCTGCCTCGCGCCGTTCCAGTCGCTCGGCACCATCCCCTTGCTCGTGCTCCCGGTGATCCTCGTCTGGCTCGCGGCCTCGGCGGTGACACCCCGATGGGCCGTCCCGCTCGCCCTGGCCGCGGCGCTCGCCGTCATCGGCGTGCAGTTCGCCCTCAACGGCACCGTGATCGCAGCGGGAACGCTCGCACCCTCCCTGTCGGTCACCGTGCCGGTCCTCGAGCCCGCCGCCGTCATCGGGATAGCCCTGCCGCTGTACGTGGTCACGATGGCCTCGCAGAATCTGCCGGGCGTCGCCGTGCTGTCCTCCTTCGGCTACCGCGCCCCGTGGCGGTCGTCACTGGCCGTCACGGGTGTGGGGACCGCCGTGGTCGCACCCTTCGGCGGCCATGCCGTGAACCTCGCGGCGCTGTCGGCGGCCCTCGCCGCAGGGGACGGCGCCGGCCCCGATCGCGACCGCCGGTGGATCGCCGCGCTCACGGCCGGGATCGCCTACCTGGTCCTCGCGGGCGCGTCCGGAGCACTGGTCGTGATCGTCGGCGCCGCACCGGCCGGGCTCGTCGAGGCGGTCGCGGGCCTGGCCCTGATCAGCACGATGGCGGCGGCTGTCACGGCGTCGTTCTCCGATCCCGGCGGGCGGATGAGCGGTGCCGTGACGTTCCTCCTCGCGGCGTCCGGACTCTCGATCCTCGGGATCGGCGGAGCGTTCTGGGCGCTGGTCGGCGGGCTGCTGGTGCGCTCGGCCCTGGAACGCAGGCCCGCACGACCCTGACCCGGACGGGTGGGCGGGTCAGCGGATCCGACCGGTCAGACGGGGGTGACGGAGGCGAGTGCCTCGTCGCCGTCGTCGCGCGCCTTGCGCTGCCGTGCGCGGTCCAGCGCGTTGATCACGGGCGCCGCGGTGATGCCGTGGATCACGATAGACATCACGATCACGAGCGCGCCGATGCGCCAGAGGGTGGCGGCGTCGGCCGCGAACTCCCCCTTCGAGAGGGCGTAGCTGAGGTAGTAGACCGACCCGATGCCGCGCACGCCGAAGAAGGCGATGACGCCGCGCTCGCGTGGCCCCGTGCGGGTACGGGCGAGGCTCAGCCAGGCGAAGACGGGCCGCACCAGCAGGATGAACGCGACCGCCACCACCACCTCCAGGGGGCGCAGCCCTTCGAAGAGGCCGCGTGCCACGGCTCCCCCGAGGAGGACGAGCACCACGATCGTCAGCAGCCGTTCGAGCTGCTCGATGTAGCTGTGCAGCACCCCGTGGTAGCCGTGGGTCTGCTCGCCCGAGCGGATGGTCAGGGCGCACACGAAGACGGCGATGAAGCCGTACCCCTCCACGGCCTCGGTGACGCCGTACGTCAGGAAGGTCGCCGCCAGCGCCACGAAGCCCTCCGAGTAGTTGGCGAGGCGCACGCTCCTGAGCGGCGTGCGGAAGAAGATGCGGCCCAGCAGTTTGCCCATGCCGAACCCGAAGGCGCAGCCGATGGTCATGCGCCACAGGACGTCGAGCAGGATCCACTCCGGGAACCACGCGGAGGGAGCGAGCCCCACGGTGCTCAGCAGGATCGCGAGGTAGACGAACGGGAAGGCGAGTCCGTCATTGAGCCCGGCTTCGGAGGTCAGCCCGAAGCGCACCTCGTCCTCGGACTCCAGGTCCTCCTCCGACTCCGACGGCTCCCCGACCTGGACCTCGGACGCGAGGACGGGGTCCGTCGGTGCGAGCGCCGCGGCGATGAGGAGAGCCGAGGCCACTCCGAGCCCCAGGACCCACATGCCCATCAGCGTCAGTCCGAGGATGCACAGCGGCATCGCGATGCCGAGCAGCCGCCACGTGGTGGACCACCGCTTCCAGCCCAGCCTGCGGTCCAGCGCCAGGCCGGCACCCATGAGCGAGATGATGACGCACACCTCGCTCAGGTGGATGGTCACGTCGCTGTAGGCGATGGGATCGGGGTCGGGGAGATCGGGCGCGAAGCTGAAGATGAGGATGCCTGCCCCGAAGAACACCATCGGCATGGACACGGGAGCCCGCATGAGCAGCCGGGGCAGGAGGGCCGCGGCGAAGACGGCGAGACCGGCTGCCGCGTAGATGATGCTTTCTGGTTCGAACACGCTCGTCCTTCTCGTTTCACCGCCACGCGGCTGGTCATCCCCCCGTGTCAACAGTAGGGCAGGCAGAACCGGTCCCCGGCCCGGGCCGAGCGCTGGACAGCCGGGAGCGAACAGGGCAGGCGGCAGGGAAGTGAGCGTCACCGCCGCGTGAGAGCATGGAATTATGCCCACTTCCAGCCACCCCATGGTCGATGTCACGGACATCATCCGGATCGTGGGCGGTGCAGCCTTCCAGCGGGGGCAGACCTACGCGAAGGACGGCGCCGTCAGCTCGCTCGCCTGGGACGGCGATGCCAAGCTGCTCACCGGCAGGGTCCGTGGCAGCGCGCCGAACGACTACCGGACCAAGCTCCGACTCGGGGTGAAGGGGGACGGACGGTTCCGGCCGCTCGAGAACTTCTGCAGCTGCCCGATCGGCGCGGACTGCAAACACGTCGCCGCGACCGCACTGCAGAGCAACACCGAGAACCTGCTCGCCCAGCACGAGCGCGAACTCGGCGCACGTCCCGCTCCCCGCTCCGAGGTGCCTGACGGCTGGCAGGCCTCGCTCACCGATCTCCTGTCATCGGACGATGCGCCGGCTGCCGGGGCGGCTGCCCCCCTCACCCAGCTCGGCCTGCAGTTCGAACTGCGCACTCCCGAGGTGGCCGTCCAGCGATGGGGTTCCGCCGCCGAACGCCAGGGCCAGCGCACGCTCAACACGCGCCTCGGCGTCCGCCCCGTCAGCCAGAACGGCAAGGGGAAGTGGATCAAGAACAATCTGTCCTGGGGCAGCATCAGCTACCAGACCTACGGGCTCACCCTCGACCCGGACCAGCACCGGTGGTTCTCCCAGTTCCCCGCCCTGCACCGCGGGACGGGTGTCACGTACTTCGGCAACAACGACTCCTGGCTGTACCTCGACGACTTCAGCAACCCGCTCCTGTGGCAGCTGCTGGACGAGGCACAGCGCCTCGGCATCGCCTTCGTCGGCTCCAAGAAGTCCGTCACCGTCGAACTCGCCGCCCAGGCCACGCTCAAGCTCGATGCGGCCCGGACCGAGGACGGCTCACTGCAGCTCTGCCCGGCGCTCGATATCGACGGGCAACCGCACCCATCGGACTCGGCGCACGTCATCAGCACGCACGGCGTCTACACCGTAGCCCCGGACGACACCGTCACCCTCGCCCCGACGTCCCGCCGGCTCACGGCCAAGGACATCGAGCTCCTGCAGCGCGGCCGTCCCGTCGTGGTGCCCGAGGAGGAGACGTCCCTGTTCCTGCAGGAGTACTACCCGAGGCTGCGGCAGTCCATCGAGGTGGACAGCAGCGACGGCAGCGTGGACCTGCCCGAGATCCAGCCGCCCGTCCTCGTGGTGACCACCGCCTACGGTGCCGACGGAGCGGTGTCCCTCGACTGGCACTTCGACTACCCGCTCGGCGACGCGGTGCAGCGGAGGCCCTTCCGCAGGGGTGGCCCGGGAAGCGACGACGGCTATCGCGATGCCGGGGCCGAGGATGCGCTGGCACTCGCTGCGCGCGAGGTCCTCTCCCCCCTGCCCATCAGGAGCATCAAGCTCGAGGACATGAACGCCGTCGAGTTCGTCGAGGACGTCCTGCCGAAGCTCACCGAGCTGCCCGGCGTGCGCGTCGACGTCGTCGGCGAGAAGCCCGACTTCCGGGAGCTGACGGACACGCCGACGCTGCGGATCAGCACGGTCGAGACGGACAACCGCGACTGGTTCGACCTCGGCGTCATGGTCACCGTGAGCGGCCGCACCATTCCCTTCGACTCGATCTTCCGCGCCCTCGCCCAGGGCCGCAAGAAGCTGAAGCTCGTCGACAACACGTTCATGTCCCTCGAGCAGCCCGTCTTCGACCAGCTGCGGGAGCTCATCGAGGAAGCCAGGGCGCTCAGCGAGTGGGACCCCGACTCCACCCTCCAGATCAGCCGCTACCAGGCGGGGCTCTGGGCGGACTTCGAGGATCTCGCGGAGGAGACCGAGCAGGCGCAGTCCTGGCGCGACGCCGTGAGCGGTCTGCTCGAGCTCACCGATGTCGCAGCGACTCCGCCGCCCGCGGGACTCGTCGCGGAGATGCGCCCCTACCAGGCGGAGGGCTTCAGCTGGCTCGCCTTCCTGTGGCGCCACCAGCTCGGCGGCGTCCTCGCCGATGACATGGGACTCGGCAAGACCCTGCAGGCCCTGGCGCTCATGGCGCACGCGAAGGAGACCACGGGCCTCGCGGCCCCGTTCCTCGTCGTCGCCCCGACCTCCGTGGTGCCGAACTGGTCCAACGAGACGCACCGCTTCGCCCCCGGCCTCAAGGTCGTGGCCATCACCGATACGCAGGGCGCAGCCGGCTCGTCTATCCGCGACCAGGTGGGCGACGCCGACGTCGTCCTCACCTCGTACACGCTCTTCCGCCTGGACTTCGCCGCCTACCAGGAGCTCTCCTGGTCCGGACTGGTGCTCGACGAAGCCCAGTTCGTCAAGAACCGGGCAGCCAAGGTGCACCAGGCGGCCAAGGACTTCGACGCGCCGTTCAAGCTGGCGATCACGGGCACACCCATGGAGAACAACCTCATGGAGCTGTGGTCGCTGTTCAACATCGTGGCGCCCGGACTGTTCCCCTCGGCGCGGAAGTTCACCGAGGACTATCGCACCCCGATCGAGAAGATCGGCGACAACCGGCCGCTCGTCCGGCTCCGCAAGCGCATCCGCCCGCTCATGATGCGCCGCACCAAGGAAGCCGTGGCCTCCGATCTGCCGCCCAAGCAGGAGCAGGTCCTCGAGGTGGAGCTGCATCCGGACCACCGGCACATCTACGAGACCTACCTCCAGCGTGAACGGCAGAAACTCCTCGGGCTGATCGAGGACATGAACCGCAACCGGATGATCGTGTTCCGGTCGCTGACGCTGCTGCGCATGCTGAGCCTGGACGCCTCCCTGGTGGACCCCGAGCACGAGGGCGTCCCGTCCGCGAAACTGGAGGTCCTGTTCGAGAACCTCGACGGCATCATCGCCGAGGGCCACCGGGCACTCGTCTTCAGCCAGTTCACGTCCTACCTCAAGAAGGCCGCCGAGCAGCTCGACGCCCGCGGCATCCCGTACGCCTACCTCGACGGATCGACGCGCAGCCGCGGCGAGGTCATCGACGGGTTCAAGGACGGCACGGCCCCGGTCTTCCTCATCAGCCTGAAGGCCGGCGGCTTCGGCCTCAACCTGACCGAGGCCGACTACTGCTTCCTGCTGGATCCCTGGTGGAACCCCGCCTCGGAGGCGCAGGCCGTGGACCGCACGCACCGCATCGGGCAGACCAAGAACGTCATGGTCTACCGCATGGTGTCGAAGGGGACCATCGAGGAGAAGGTCATGAAGCTCAAGGAACAGAAGGCCAAGCTGTTCACGTCCGTGATGGACGACGACGCCGTGTTCAGCTCCGCCCTCACGGCCGACGACATCCGGGGGCTTCTCGAGGCCTGAGGCTCAGGCGCCGTCGTCCGCGCGGAGCGCCGGGTCGAGGAGCTGCGCGAAGACCCGTGGCTGCGAGGCGATCCACCAGTGGCCGCCGGGAACGCTCGTCACGGTCAGACGCTCCACCCACTCCTCCAGCCCGTCGACGAGGTGCGGGGACAGGAACGGGTCCCGGAGGGGCACGATCACGTGGACGGGGACGGTGATCCGACGGCGGGGTGGCGGTTTCGCCGCCATGAACATGTTGGCCCGGTACAGCGCGAGACCGCGGACGGGGTCCGAGCCGACGTTCCTCCGTGCCGCGAACTCGTATCTGCGGGTCAGCACGTGCCGCCAGAGGAGCTCGGGCAGCACCGGGAGCTGGAACGCCCCGACGTACCAGCTGCGCAGGAGCTGGGCCAGCCCCTGGGCCGCGGACCGCGGTGTCCGCAGCCGCCCGCGCAGCCAGTGCGAGAAGTGGCGGAGATCCGGCCCCGAGATACTCGTGTAGTCGAGGACCGCGCCGTCCGACCTCGGGTCCTGGACCACGGCCCACCCCTGGATCGAGCCCCAGTCGTGGCCGATCAGCCGCACACCACCCGGCGTGTCGACGTCGGCGAGGACGGCGAACACGTCCTCCACGAGCTCCGCGAGCAGGAACCCCGCACCCTCGAGCGCCCGTGACCGACCGGCGTTGCGCGTATCGAAGGTGACGATATGGTGGGTTGCCGCCAGCTGCCTGATGACGGGGAGGAAGACGCGGTGATCGTCGGGATAGCCGTGCAGGAGGACCAGGCTGGGTTCTCCCGCGCGCGGCTCCACACCGTACTCGAACACGGCCAGCTCAGCTCCGGCCGTCCTGACTGTCCTGTGCCTCTCCCGCGGTTCGTCCATGCCCCCACCCTAGGCCCCGTCTCCGGTCAGCGGGCTCCGCCTCCACCGTCCGTCCGTCCATCCGTCCATCCGTCCCCGGATCGTCGGGCACGAGCCTTCCTCCGTCCAGCCAGATGGTGCGGTGGGCGACGGCGGTCGCGAAGGCGGCGTCGTGCGTCGCCATGACCACGGCTCCGCCGCTCCGCGCGTGGCGGCGCAGGAGGCGGGCGAGGCCCGTCCGCGCGGACTCGTCGAGGCCACCGGTCGGCTCGTCGAGAACCCACACCGTGGAGCCCGTGGCGATGATCGACGCGAGCGCCACGAGCCGCCGCTGCACGAACCCCAGTTCGTACGGATGGAGCTCACGGACGAATCCCAGCCCGACGACGTCGAGGGCGTCCGCGGCGCGTCGCAGCGCCTCGGAACGCCGCACGCCGGCGGCCAGCGGACCGTACGCCACCTCCCGCAGGACCGTGCGCTCGAACAATTGCTGGTCCGTGTCCTGGAACAAGTAACCGACGTCGCCCGCGAACGTGCCCGTCGGCTGACGGCGGATCTGCTGCCCGAGGACGGACACCGTGCCGGTGTCCGCCCGGTGCAGGCCGTTGAGGTGCTGCAGCAGCGTGGTCTTCCCCGACCCGTTGGGCCCGCGGACCGCCACGATCTCCCCCGCCCGGACGGTCAGGGTGATACCGGACAGACCGGCGCCCGCCGGTCCGGTGTCGCTGTCGCTCCTGGTGTCGCTGGTGGGCGCGCTCTCCCCGGCGCCGGTCGGATGGTGGAAGCCGACGTCGGTCAGCACCACCGGGGACGGGGTCGCCGCTCCGGCACCGGTCGGCGAGTCCTGCGGGCGGACCCCTGCGTGGTCGGTCGGCTCGCCGTCGTCCGGGTGGGAGCCCAGGCCCCCCGTGCGGGAGCCCAGGCCGTCCGGCAGACCGGGCGGGTCCCCCGCCGTGCCGATACCGTACCGCCGCAAGCCCGCCCACCGGGCCTCGGTGAGCAGGCCCGAGAACACCGGGTGTCCCTCGGCGAGGGCCAGCACACGGGCATCGGCCGGCCCCGACCGCGGAAGCATCGCGTCGCAGACCACCACGGCGGTTCCCGCTCCGCGCAGGGCATCCAGCGCGGCAGCCACCTCGGCGGCGGAGTCCTCGTCCAACCCATGGAAGGGCTCGTCGAGTACCAGGACGCGGGGTCGCTGCACCACGGCCGCGGCGATGATGGTGCGCTGCAGTTGGCCACCGGACAGGCGCCGCGGGTCGCGGCCGAGCAGGGACGTCAGCCTGAGCGATGCCGCGACGTCGTGCACCGACCGGCGCAGCTCCTCGGTCGGGACTCCCCGGTTCGAGGGCCCGAAGGCGATCTCCTCGGCGACGGTTGCCGACATCATCGACAGCTGACCCCACGCGCCCTGGGACACGAAGGCCACGGCTGCGCTCCATGCGGCGCGGTCGATCCTGGGATCGGCCGGTGATCCGTCGAAGCGGACGGTCTCCCCCGCGAGGGTGATCGATCCCCTGAAGCGGCACCCGGCGTCTGAGCCGACGAGCCCCGCGAGCAGACGCGCCAGCGTCGTCTTGCCCGAACCCGATGCCCCGGCCACCACCACGTACTCACCCGCCCCCACCGCCAGCTGGACGCCCGAGAGCAGCGGCACGCCGTCGTCGTAGGTGAAGGACTCGCTCCGCACCGTGATCATGCGACCGCCCCGATCACGAGCCACGCGGCGGCGAAGAGGAGCACCGCGACGGTCGCGACGCGTCGCCCGGTCCGCTGGGCCGCCGTGTCGGTGTCGGGCAGATAGCTCGTCCGGGGCCCGGAGGAGGAGAACCCACGGGCCTCGAGCATGTGGTTGCGCTCCGAGGCGTCCACGAGGAGACCGATGACCAGCGGCGTCGTCACCATCAGGAGCGCGCGGAGGCGTGAGAGCGGTCCGCGCCCGACCACGAGACCGCGTGCCTGCTGCGCACGGGTGATCTGCCGCGCGCGCAGGGCGACGTGGGGGAGGAGTCCGAGGGCGGAGCCGATGATGAACACGAGTTTCCGGTTCCAGCCGCGGTGCGTCATGGTCGCGATGAGATCGGGGAGGTCGAGCGTCATGGCGGTGGTCAGGAGGACGCCCGTGAAGACACTCATCCGCAGTCCCATGAGGGCCGCGAAGACCAGGCCCTCCTGGGTGACCCGGGCCGGTCCGAGATCGAGCAGCACCACGCGGCCCTCCGGGAAGAACAGCCCGTGGAGGAGGACGGAGGAGAGCAGCAGCGGCCCTGCGACGAGGACGATCGCGACGCCGATCCGGCGGGGCTGTCCGGACACGAGCACCGCGGGGACGACGACGAGCAGCAGCACCGCCAGGGAGAACTCCCAGCGATTCACCACGAGGACGAGGACCACCAGCAGGACGGCGCCGAGCAGCTCCGTGAGCGGGTTGAGGGTCCTGCGGCGCGGCATGGGTCAGCGAGCGGCGGTGTCGGCTCCGGCCGGCGTCGTGGCGCGGCCGCCGCTCCGCTCGCCCAGCACCCTGTGGGTCCGCGCGAAGGGGAACTGGCGGACGGCCCGCTGCGGGAGCGCGTAGACGATCAGGGCAACGACGACGAAGACGACGATCTTGTCGAGCGAGTCCGAGAGCAGCCCCTGCTTCGTGGCCGCGACCAGCAGCTTGTCCCCCATCGACCGGAACACGGCGATGATCGCATTGGTGCCGAACGTCCCGGCCGCGCCGAACATGAAGACCGCCACGGGAGCCGCGACGATCCCGCCGATCGCACCGACGACGAGCCCTGCCACGGGCGCGAAGTACACGCGGCGGAAGGCGCCGTGCTTCGCGGCCAGCCCCGCGAGCAGGCCGATCAGCGCGGCCCCCGCGGCGAACGGCAGCGCGAACGGGTTGAAGAGACCCCAGAGCGCGTTGCTGAGCGCCCCCGTCGCGGCACCGGCGGCCGGGCCTGCGAGGACGGCGACGAGGACCGTGCCGATGGCGTCGAGGTAGATCTGCATCCCGAGCGATCCGGCGATCTGCCCGATGGCGATGTTGAGGGCGATACCCAGCGGGATCACGACGAGCGAGCTGGTGGTGAGCATCGGCAGGATGCCGCCGACCAGGAGGGCTCCACCGCCCAGGAACCCGACGAGCGAGACGAGCGATGCGGCACTGCCCATGCCGCCCGCGATCTCGGTGGGCTGGACGGTCACCAGGAAGACGTAGGTGGCGACGATCAATGCTCCGCCGAGAACGAGGAGCAGGCTGCGGGATCGCTGGGCAGCGGGCTCGGGGGGAAGGGTCAGCGGAGAGCTCACGATAGTCCTTGGGCGCGACGGCGGGGGGAAGCACCTCATGTCACCTCGGCGCGGCCAGCGCAGCAGCGCGGGCCGGTCCCAGTGTACCGGCCGGGTGGGCGCGCCGCGCCGGGCGGTCAGACCCGCGGGGGCGCTCCCGCGGGTCTGGCAGGCCGAGCCGGGGCGCACACGGCGGGAGGGGTCAGCCGTGCATCCGCGCCAGGTCCGCAAGCCGCCGGACCATCAGCGCGAACACCTCCTCGGGGTGGTTGCCCGAGACGATCCGCGCGTTCGGCTGCCTCTTCCACATCCCGGCGACGTCGGCGACGGTCTGCCCGATGGTCAGCGGTGACCCGGTCTCGACGTCGACGGTGGCGAGCCGCTCGTCGAAGGTCGCCTCGCCCGTGGCCACCATGGCCGCGAAGAGATCGTGCAGGTGCGCGATGTAGCCCTGGTCGTACGACCGGTGGAACTCCATGTAGAAGCGGAGGGCGTCCGACAGGCAGGCGACGACGGCGTTGGAGCTGCGGCTGCGCGTCCCGTCCCGCTCGCCCGGGTCGAGCACCTCCGGCTCCGCGCCGGCGGCCCGGGCGACGGCGTCGACATGTGCGGGCGTGCATTCGATCCGTTCCGTGGTCTCCAGTGCGCAGACGACCGGCAGCTTCTCGAACGGCAGGCCCTCGCAGGCCGCGTACACCTCCCGCGCCGCGTGCGGGTCCACGTGCGTGTTCCACTCGGCGACCGGCGTCGTGTTCCCCGGGTAGTTGAAGGAGCCGCCCATGATCACGAGGCCCTTCAGCAGCTGGGGGAGCTGGGGTTCGGCGCGGATGGCGAGCGCCAGGTTGGTCAGCGGACCGGTGACGACGCCGGTGATCTGCCCGGGGTGGCAGCGGACGGCTTCGAGCCAGACGTCGACGGCGTGGCGCGTGGAGATGTGGCCGCGGGGCGGAGGCAGTTCGGCGTAGCCGATGCCCTGGTCGCCGTGCGTCTCCTCCGTGGTGACGAGGGGAACCTGCAGCGGCACCTCGCTCCCGATCGCCACCTCCACGCCGGCGTGCCCGCACAGGTCGAGGAGCGCGAGGTTGTTGAGTGCCACTTGGCGGGCTCCGACATTGCCGGCGGTGCAGGTGATGGCCTCGACGGAGACCCCCGGGGTGGCCAGCAGGTACATGAGCGCCACGGCGTCGTCGATCCCGGTGTCGACGTCGAGCAGGAGGCGGCGGCGGGCATCGCCCACGGTCAGTCCGCCGCCGTGGTGCGGAGCAGCTGCAGGCGGAGGGTGCGCGCGGTCTCCATGTGGGTCCGGGCGATGGCCCTCGCGTCATCGCTGCGCCGCTCGGTGATGGCGCTGATGAGGGCCTCGTGCTCCAGCAGCACCTCCTGCCACCGGTCGCCCACCGAGAGCGTCGAGCGGGGTGTGTGGATGAGGTGCGTGGAGAGCCGCTGCAGCAGGTCCATGAGGACGGGGTTCCGGGCGGCCGCCCAGAGTGAGGTGTGGAACTCGAGATTGTTGGTCACCTTGGTGGTGTCGTCCGGGTCGACGACGGCACGGTCGCGTTCCAGCAGCGCCTCGAGGCGCATGAGGTCCGCGGTCCCCCGGTTGAGTGCGGCCTGTCCGGCGGCCTCCTCCTCGAGCATCACGCGCAGGTCGTAGATCTGGATGACCTCCTGCGGGTCGATCTGGGGCACCTGGAGCCCCCGCGCGGCGCGCTCGAGCAGGCGCTCGTGCTGCAGCCTGCTGAGCGCTTCGCGCACCGGCGTGCGGGAGACGCCGAAACGCTCCGAGATGACCACTTCACGCAGGGCCGTCCCGGGCGGATGGACACCGGCGAGGATCTCGCTGCGGAGCACCCGGAAGATGGCGTCGCCGTCCACGCGCGCCGACAGTTCGACGGACTCGGCCATGGCGCCCCCTCGGGTCGGCTGGAAGGTTGGGGTGGGAGCGGGACCGAGGACTACGAGTCCCCCGCCCTGGCGACGGCCCGGGCCGGGAACTCGCGCTCCCGGCCCGTTCCGCACGGACGCTAGCTGGCGAGCTGGCGCAGCACGTACTGCAGGATGCCGCCGTTGCGGTAGTAGTCCGCCTCGCCCGGCGTATCGATCCGCAGGACGGCGTCGAACTCGACGGCGCTGCCGCCGTCGGCCGGCGTCGCGGTCACGTGGAGCGTGCCCGGCGTGCGACCCTCGTTGAGCTCGGTGACACCGGAGACGGCGAAGGTCTCCGTGCCCGTGAGCCCCAGCGATTCTGCGTTCTCCCCTGCGGGGTACTGCAGGGGCAGCACGCCCATGCCGATGAGGTTCGAGCGGTGGATGCGCTCGTAGCTCTCGGCGATGACGGCCTTGACGCCCAGCAGCGCGGTACCCTTGGCCGCCCAGTCACGCGACGAGCCCGAGCCGTACTCCTTGCCGGCGAGGACCACGAGCGGGGTGCCCGCGGCGCGGTAGTTCTCCGCGGCGTCGTACACCGCGGCCTGCGGGGCGTCGGCCTGCGAGAAGTCCCGCGTGAACCCGCCCTCGACACCGTCGAGGAGCTGGTTCTTGATGCGGATGTTCGCGAACGTGCCGCGGATCATGACCTCGTGGTTGCCACGGCGCGAGCCGTAGGAGTTGAAGTCCTTGCGCTGCACGCCCTTCTCGGTGAGGTACCGGCCGGCCGGGGTGTCCGACTTGAAGGAACCCGCGGGTGAGATGTGGTCGGTGGTGACGGAATCGCCGAGCTTCAGGAGCACGCGGGCGCCGTCGATGTCCTCGACGGGGCTCGCCTCGCGCTGCATGCCCTCGAAGTACGGGGGCTTCCGCACGTAGGTGGACTCCGGGTCCCAGGCGAACGTGTCGCCGGCGGGCGTCGGCAGGGACTGCCAGCGCTCGTCGCCCTCGAAGATCGTCCGGTAGCTCGACGTGAACATGTCCTCGTCGATCGACGCGTCGATGACCTGCTGGACCTCGACCGGGTTGGGCCAGATGTCCTTCAGGAACACGTCCGTACCGGACTCGTCCTGGCCGAGGGGCTCGTTGTCGAAGTCGAAGTCCATGGTCCCGGCGAGGGCGTAGGCGACCACCAGCGGCGGGGAGGCCAGGTAGTTCATCTTCACGTCCGGGTTGATGCGGCCCTCGAAGTTGCGGTTGCCGGACAGGACGGCGGTGACGGCGAGGTCGTTGTCCTGGATGGCCTGCGAGATCTCGTCCTCGAGCGGGCCGGAGTTGCCGATGCAGGTCGCGCAGCCGTAGCCGACCGTGAAGAAGCCGAGCTTCTCGAGGTACGGGATCAGACCGGACTTCTCGTAGTAGTCGGTGACGACCTTGGAGCCGGGAGCCACGGACGTCTTGACCCATGGCTTGGAGACGAGGCCCTTCTCGACGGCGTTGCGCGCCAGCACGGCGGCGGCGAGCATGACCGACGGGTTGGACGTGTTGGTGCAGGAGGTGATCGACGCGATGCTGACCGCGCCGTGGTCCAGCTCGAACTCGCGTCCGTCCTTCATGGTGACCGCGACCTTCTTCGACGGACGTGTGCTTCCGGCAGCGCCGGCGTCGACGGTCTCGCGGGGCCGGTTGTTCTCGTCGGTGACGGACTCTGCGGTGCCCGGGGTGAAGCTCGGCGAGTCGGACGCCGGGAAGCTCTCCTGCGAGGACTCGTCGACCGTCCCGCCGGGGGCGAAGTCGAGGTCGGGATCGGTGGAGTAGTTCCGCAGGTCCTCCCGGAACTGGCCCTTGGACTTACTGAGCTCCACGCGGTCCTGCGGACGCTTGGGGCCGGCGATCGAGGGCACGACGGTGGAGAGGTCCAGCTCGAGGTACTCGGAGAAGCGGATCTCACGCGAGGGATCGTGCCAGAGGCCCTGTTCCTTCGCGTACGCCTCGACGAGCGCGACGTTCTCGGCGGGACGGCCGGTCAGGCGCAGGTAGTCGAGGGTGACGTCATCGATGGGGAACATGGCGGCGGTGGAGCCGAACTCCGGGCTCATGTTGCCGATGGTGGCGCGGTTCGCGAGCGGCACGGAGGCCACACCCTCACCGTAGAACTCCACGAACTTGCCGACCACGCCGTGCTTGCGCAGCATCTGCGTGATGGTGAGCACCACGTCGGTGGCCGTGGCACCGGCGGGGATCTCGCCGGTGAGCTTGAAGCCGACCACGCGCGGGATGAGCATGGAGACGGGCTGGCCGAGCATCGCTGCCTCGGCCTCGATGCCGCCGACGCCCCAGCCGAGCACCCCGAGGCCGTTGACCATGGTGGTGTGCGAGTCGGTGCCGACGCAGGTGTCGGGGTACGCACGGAGGACGCCGTCGATCTCGCGGGTCATGACGGTGCGGGCCAGGTACTCCAGGTTGACCTGGTGGACGATCCCCATGCCCGGCGGGACGACCTTGAAGTCGTCGAACGCGGTCTGGCCCCAGCGCAGGAACTGGTAGCGCTCGCCGTTGCGCTGGTACTCGATCTCCATGTTGCGCTCGAGGGCCCCGGCGTTGCCGAAGGCGTCGATCTGCACGGAGTGGTCGATGACCATCTCGGCAGGCGCCAACGGGTTGACGCGCTTCGGGTCTCCCCCGAGATCGGCGACAGCCTCACGCATCGTGGCGAGGTCGACGACGCAGGGGACGCCGGTGAAGTCCTGCATGATCACGCGTGCGGGCGTGAACTGGATCTCGGTGCTGGGCTCCGCCGCGGCATCCCACTGCGCGAGGGCGCGGACGTGGTCCGCGGTGATGTTCGCACCGTCCTCGGTGCGGAGCAGGTTCTCGAGAAGCACCTTGAGGCTGAACGGGAGGTTCTCCGCGCCATCGACGGCACTGAGCCTGAAAATTTCGTAGTCAGCGCCGGCGACATCGAGTACGCCCTTCGCGCCGAATGAGTCCGCGGTCGTCATGACGTCGGCTCCCTTCAGAGAGATTGTGGAATACCTCCATCCTATTCCACGATTCCCGTCACTGTATACAGTCGTACACCGAGTTTCGGAGCCTCTCAGGCATCGCGCGGCACGGCTCCGTCGCCACTCCCGGCACCCTGTAGCCCGAGGAGCAATTCGTCCTGGTGCAGCGACTCGGTGCGACTGTGATCCACCACTGGGCCCGTTCCGGCGATCTCGCGGATCAGCTCGATCCCGGCGATGGCTTCTTCCTTCGACGCATAGAACGTGGAGACCGCGACGAGCGTGCCGTCCGGCGCCGTCAGCTTCACGCGGAAACCATCGTCGTGCGCATCCACCAGTTTGAAGTACCCTGCCATCGTCCTGCCTCCTTGTAAGGTGATCGCCACTCTGCGATTCCTTGCCCTAAGCATACTTATTGATCGTTCCGTCCACGCCCCGATCCGACCGCCGCCGGGTACTGGACAGCGGCGACACACTGCGGCAGGCGGAGGCCCGCTCACGTAGTCTTCCCCGTGCCATCCCGATTCCGACCACCCTGCCGCGACGGGCAGGACGCAGAAGGAGCATCATGACCGAGTCGAGCAGCAGCGCAGGGCACCCGGACGGCGCCGCCCTTCCCGCGGACCACCCCCTCGGCCCGGCGGTACCCATCCCGCCGCGCGACGAGGAGGCACAGGACACCGGGGCGAAGGACACCAGGGCGAAGGACGACACAGGGAACGACGTCGCGCCCGGATCGGACGACGGCGCGCCGGCAACGCACGAGGGCGCCGACCAGCAGGGCGACGACGGCCGCCCGGAGGCGGACCGCCGAGAGGACGTCCTCGATCCGGGAGCGGGAAGCGCCGATCACCATGCTGCGAGCATCCGCGACGAGCAGGGCACGCACAGCGCCGGCACGGTCCCGGCCGCCTACAACGGCGACGGCACGCCGGACAATCCCGAGGAGGACGGCCACCCGGAAGAGGCTGCAGCGGAACCTGAGCGCTGGGACAGCGGCGGGGCTGCGGGCTGATCCGGCCGGGCCCGGCCGGATCGGTCGGGCCCGCCGACCTCCGGCCCGGGCCGGTTCGTCTCGGACCGCCGACCTCCGGGCCGGGCCGGATCGGTCGGATCGGCGGGCAGCGCGGGGCACTACCGGCCGCGACGCGCCAGCCGCGCCACGAGGGGCGACGGCGCCACCCTCGCCAGTGCCGTGATGAGCTTGTACCGGGCGCTCGGCACCGACACGGCCTTGCCCGCCGCGGCGTCGCGGATCGCCTCGCGGACCACGAGCGCCGCGTCGAGCCAGAGGGGCCCCGGAACGCTGCTCTTGTCGGCCCCCATGCGCTGGTGGAACTGGGTGTGCACGAAGCCCGGGCAGACGGCTGTCACGCGGATTCCTTCCGGCCCGTACGTCAGGTTCGCCCACCTGCTGAAGCTGATCATCGCTGCCTTCGCCGCACCGTAGGTACCTCGAGGAGTGAATCCGGCCACGCTGGCCACCGTGAGGATCGTCCCGACCCGCCGTGGGCGCATCGACTGCAGGGCGGCGTGGGCCAGGGCCAGCGGAACTTCGACGTGGATGCGGAGGTGCCGGATCTCGTCCTCGAGCGCGTTGTCCGCGAAGGGCTTCACCAGCCCGTATCCGGCGTTGTTCACGAGGACGGTGACCGGAGCCGCACCGGGAGTCCCTGGTCCCCGCCCGCCGACAGGACCGGGCCCCCTGGTGGGTGGTCCCCCGCCGGCGGCCGCCCGCAGCCGCGCGAGGACCCGACCCAGTCCCTCGTCGTCGAGCAGGTCCGCGGCGATCGTCTCGATGCCGATCCCCCACCGGCCACGGAGCTCGCGTGCCACCTCGTCGAGCGGGCCGGGAGCCCGCGCCACCAGCACGAGGTCGTCGCCGCGAGCGGCGTACTGGCGCGCGAACTCAGCTCCGATGCCGGAGGTCGCGCCGGTGATCAGGACGGTCTCTGTCATGGCCCCAGCCTCCCCCGGATGCCCCGAACGGACAAGGAGTCGCCACCAGGGCGTCGATGCACCGACCCTGAAGGGTCGGTGCAGGGTCGGTGCAGGGCGAGTGCAACGTTGGTGCAACCCCCGCACCTGTAGCGTCGGCGGCACCGGCGGCTGCGCACTCCATCGGTGCACCGCGCGTCGGGCACCCGGGTACACCGGGTGTGAGCACACACGGAAGAAGGACGTTCCATGAGCGGTAACAGAGCTGTTGCGTACAAGGGACCGGGGAAGGTCGAGGTCATCGACATCGACTACCCCACATTCGAACTCAAGGACGGGCCGGGGGTGAATCCCGCCAACGTCGGCCGATCAGTGCACCACGGTGTGATCCTCAAGACCGTCACCACCAATATCTGCGGTTCGGATCAGCACATGGTGCGAGGGCGGACGTCGGCTCCCTCCGACCTCGTGCTGGGCCATGAGATCACCGGCGAGGTCGTGGAGGTGGGACGCGACGTCGAATTCATCAAGAAGGGCGACATCTGCTCCGTCCCCTTCAACATCGCCTGCGGCCGATGCCGCAACTGCAAGGAACGCAAGACCGGCATCTGCCTCAATGTGAACCCGGACCGACCGGGCAGCGCCTACGGCTACGTCGACATGGGCGGCTGGGTCGGCGGCCAGGCCGAGTACGTCCTGGTCCCCTACGCCGACTGGAACCTGCTGAAGTTCCCGGACCGCGACCAGGCGCTGGAGAAGATCCTCGACCTGACCATGCTCTCGGACATCTTCCCCACCGGATTCCACGGCGCAGTGACCGCCGGGGTCGGTGTCGGGTCCACCGTGTACATCGCAGGTGCCGGTCCGGTCGGCTTGGCCGCCGCTGTGTCGGCGCAACTGCTCGGTGCGGCCGTCGTCATCGTCGGCGACCTCAACGAGGGCCGGCTGGCGCAGGCACGGAGCTTCGGCTGCGAGACGGTGGACGTGTCCAAGGGCGATCCCCGCGACCAGATCGAGCAGCTGCTCGGCGTTCCCGAGGTCGACTGCGGAGTCGACGCCGTCGGGTTCGAGGCACGTGGGCACGGTTCCGGATCCGCGGCCGAGGCGCCGGCCACGGTGCTGAACTCGCTCATGGACATCACGGCTGCCGGCGGCGCCCTGGGCATCCCCGGGCTCTACGTCACGAGCGACCCCGGCGCGGGCGACGATGCCGCGAAGGTGGGGTCGCTCTCGATCAGCCTGGGCACCGGATGGGCCAAATCGCTGTCCTTCACCACCGGCCAGTGTCCGGTGATGAAGTACAACCGCGGGCTCATGATGGCGATCCTGCATGACCGCGTCTCCATCGCGAAGGCCGTCAACGCGAAGCCGATCGGCCTGGAGGAGGCACCGCGTGGTTACGAGGAGTTCGACGCCGGAGCCGCGACGAAGTACGTCCTGGACCCGCACGGCTACGTAGCAGCCTGATTCGCAGCCCCGGCGGCTCGATCAGGTGAGGGGACCCGGATCCGGGTGGATCCGGGCCCCTTTGCCTGTGCCATGACCGAAAGGAATGGAAGTGTGGCATAAACCCGTCGATTCGGCCACTTCCGATTCCTTTTCCGCCAGCAAAGTCAAGCGGCGCGCCGTACCGGTTTGGCAACGAATGAAAATTACCCTACCGTTGAGGTAGTTCCCCGTCCGGGGAAGCGAAAAGGCTGCCGATCATCGAGCAGCTGTGAATGCCCGGCGCCGTCCTCCACCGCTCGTTGCTCGACAGGCGGCTGCCGAACCATGACCTCTAAACCGTCAAGGTGAGCAGCGGCGCGAAGAAGTCCGGGGACGGACCTAGTGCGGGTGGCCTCTCGGAGCATCGTAACCCCATGAATACACACACCTTCAGCACGACCGCGCGTCGCGGATTCGCAGCAGTAGCGCTCACCGGCCTCGGCCTCGGCGCCGCAGCAGGCGCTGCGAACGCAGCACCCGCCAGCGACTGGGACGCCCTCGCTCAGTGCGAGAGCGGCGGCAACTGGGGCATCAACACCGGCAACGGTTTCTCCGGTGGACTGCAGTTCACTCCCTCCACCTGGGCCGGCTTCGGCGGCCAGGGACTCCCCCAGAACGCCAGCCGCGAGCAGCAGATCGCCGTGGCCGAGAACGTCCTCGCCGGCCAGGGCTGGGGAGCATGGCCCGCGTGCTCCGCGAAGCTCGGTCTGAACAGCGCCGCCAACCCGGGTGGCGTCCCCGCCCAGGCTGCTCCCGTCCAGGTCCGGCAGGCACCCGCCCAGCTGCAGGTCCAGCAGGTTCCCGTGCAGCAGGCCCCTGTTGCCCAGGCACCCGTCGCCCAGGCACCGGTCGCCCCGGCACCCGTCGCCCCGGCACCCGTCGCCCAGGCTCCCGTGGTCGAGGCACCCGCCGTCCAGGCACCGGTTGCCCAGGCTCCCGTCACCCTGAGCGGCGAGACCTACACCATCCAGTCCGGTGACACCCTCAGCGGCATCGCCACCAAGCTCGGCATCGAGGGTGGCTGGCAGGCGCTGTTCGCAGCGAACGCCGACACCGTCATCCACGCGGACCTGATCTTCACCGGTCACGTCCTTCAGCTCCCGGCCTGATTCACGGCTCCCGAGCTCTCTGCCTGACCGAGGGGCACGCCCCCTCCGCAGAACCCCACGCGGCACCCGCACCCCAGCCAACAGTCTGGCGGAGCGGGTGCCTCGTCGTTCCTAGCCCTGACAGGACGTCGCGTCGACGTCGATCTTGAGGTTGTGCGCCACCGAGTAGTCGCGGTCCGGCGAGGAGAACGCCACGAGGATGTTGTCGGCACTGCCGTGCGTGGCACCCTCGGCGAGCTCCACCGTGACGATGATGTTGACGTGCGCATCGGGGACGAACTGGTAGCCCTCGGCGGGCTCCGGCGGGCCGATCGGCTCCGGCGACGCCGTGGGGCTCGGCGCTGCGGAGTGCTCCTCGTGCGCGTCATCGCCCGCGGCAGGGTGGTGATGACCTTCCCGGTTGGCCGTCTGCACCATCGAGGAGATGACGTCCAGGTCCTGCGGATTCCCGAGCGCCATCTCACCGAAAGTGAAGGTCTCGAGCGTGGGGTTGTGGAGCATGACGGTGTAGCGGAGGCGGCTGTCGTCGGGCTGGACGCCACACAGCTCGGCGCCGTCGAGCCCGATGTCCAGCGGATCGTCGCCGAGATCGGCTCCCACGGGAGCTGCCCGCGTGCCGTCCTCCGGCATCGCCGCTTCGCCCGGCCCCGGGGATGTATCGGCGGGCGTGTTGACGCCGAGCGGATTCTCCTCGACGCCGCCGCAGGCGGCCAGGGCGAGGGACGCCGTGAGCGCGATGGCGAGGAGGCCGGCACGGCCCCGGATCGCAGAGGTCTTCGGTGTCACTGAACAGCCCGTTCGTCTCGGCCAGCCGTCGGACGGCACTTCTCCGGCGGCGATAGCTGTGATTCGTCGCACACGACGGCGCGGCTTGGTGCCCGGGCCGCCGTGTCCGAGCAGCATCGATCAGGCGAGCGGCTTGCCGCCGGTCACGCCGAGGATCTCGCCGGAGACATAGCGCGCGTCGTTGGAGGCCAGGAACACATAGGCGCCGGCCAACTCGGCGGGCTGGCCCATGCGGCCCAGAGGGGTTCCCTCACCGAAGGATTCGAGCTTCTCACTGCTGGTCGTCGCAGGCTGGAGCGGCGTCCAGATGGGCCCGGGCGCCACGGCGTTGACCCGGATGCCCCGCTCCCCCAGGATTCCCGCGAGACTGAAGGTCAGATTGTTGAGCGCGGCCTTGGTCGCGGCGTAGTCCATCAGGCTGGTGGACGGATGGTACCCCTGCACCGAGGTGGTGTTGATGATCGAGGCGCCGTCGGACAAGTGCGGCAGCGCCGCCTGGGTCAGCCAGATGGTGCCGTACACGTTGGTCTCGAACGTCCGCCGCAGCTGGTCCGCGTCGATGTCCGGCAGACCGTTCGGCTGCGCGATGTGGAAGCCGGCGTTGTTGACCAGGATGTCCAGGCCACCGAGGTGGTCGAGGACCCGGCGGACCGCCGCTTCGGCGTAGGACTGGTCCCTCAGGTCTCCCGGCACGGCGAGGGCGATTCGACCCTCGGCGCGGATCAGTTCGAGGCAACTTGCGCCGTCCTCCTCTTCCTCCGGAAGGTACCCGATGGCGACGTCGGCCCCCTCGCGTGCGAAGGCGAGGGCAACGGCCCGGCCGATGCCGGAGTCACCGCCCGTGATGAAGGCCTTCCGACCGGTGAGGCGGCCTGTCCCCGAGTAGCTGTCCTCGCCGTGGTCCGGCCGGGGGTCCATGCGCTCGGTGTACCCGGGGTACTCCTGCAGTGACGTGGAGACGTCGACGTCGGGACCGCGGGGGTCCTCCTGGTCGAGCGTGCCTGACGGATCGTTGCCCATGATGCTCCTGACGATGATGGCCGAATACTAAGCCTACTGTCATTGTGTTTGTCGCGTTAGTCCTCTAGTAATGGACGTATGACAGTGATCCTGAGGTCCCTAGAAACAGCTGTTCCCGAGACCGTGATGGTGCAGCCGCAGGTCCGCGACGTCTTCGCGGCCCAGCCCGGCCTGACCCGCCTCGGGCAGCGGCTCGTCGGAGCGGCCTTCGACTCCTCGGGCATCGAGACGCGCTACACCGCGGTGAAGGAACTGACGGTCACCGAAGCCTTCGAGAATCCCGTGTTCTTCGACCAGAAGGACATGCGGATCCTCACCCCCAGCACCAAGACACGCAACGAGGTCTACGCGGAGGAGGGCACCAAACTCTTCGTCGAGGCCGCGCAGAAGGCGCTCGACGCCGCCACCGGCATCGACGCCTCCGACGTGACCCACGTGGTGACCGTCTCCTGCACCGGGTTCTTCGCGCCCGGCCCGGACTACAAGGTGGTGCGTGCCCTGGGCCTCGAGCCCTCCGTGCAGCGTTACCACCTCGGATTCATGGGCTGCTACGCGGCCTTCCCCGCACTGCGCTCGGCCAAGGCGTTCTGCGAGGCCGATCCGGACGCCGTCGTGCTGGTGATCTCCGCGGAACTGTGCTCGCTGCACGTCCGGTCCTCGAACAACCCCGACACCATCGTCGGCTCCTCCCTCTTCGCGGACGGGGCCGCCGCAGCGATCATCAGCGCACGGGACCTGCCCCTGGACGGCCCCGCCCTGAGCCTTGACCACTTCGAGACGGTCCTCACGCCGGTCGGCGAGGAGTCGATGGCCTGGAACATCGGCGACGAGGGCTTCGAGATGGTCCTCGGGACCTATGTCCCGCACATCATCGACGAGCACATCATCGGAGCCCTCGAACCCCTGCTGGCACGCGACGCCTCGCTGCAGGGGCTCGACTACTCCGAGATCGAGCACTGGGCCATCCACCCGGGCGGGCGCAGCATCCTCGACAAGGTCGAGGCCAAGCTGGGCCTCTCGGAACACCAACTGGTCCCCGCGCGCGAGACGCTGCGCGACTACGGCAACATGAGCAGCGCCACCGTGATGTTCGTGCTCAAGAACATCCTCGAGCAGCCCGCCACGGACGGCAACAACCGGATCTGCTCCATGGCGTTCGGGCCCGGGCTCACCGTGGAGACCGCGCTGCTCACCCGGATCGGGGCAACCCCCGACGACGCCGCGCAGCACACCGACGGCGCCGCGGCGGTTCCCACGGCCCGCACCGTGCCCGCGGATCTCGAACCCGTCCTCGCCCGGGCAGGCGCATGAGCCCATGGGGCTTCCTCGCGGAGCGTGACCCCACCGCCGTCGAGCAGATGGACCGCCCGGACTGCGACCCTGCCAGGCTCGACCGCACCTATGCACAGTTCGGCCTCGTCAACGCGGTGGTCTCGGGATGGCGCCGCACCTACACGTCCCTGCTGCGGCCCGCCTTCTCGACGGACCGCACCAACACCCTCCTCGATATCGGGTCGGGTGGCGGCGATCTCCCGCGGGCACTCGCGCAGTGGGCGCACCTCGACGGGCTGGAGGTGGAGGTCACCGGGATCGACCCGGACGAGCGTGCACACACCTATGCGACGTCGAAACCCGCCCGACCGGGCCTCACCTTCCGCCGGGCGCTCAGCTCCGACCTGGTGGCCGAGGGAGCGGTGTTCGACGCCGTCGTCTCCAACCATGTGCTGCACCACCTCGACCGGGCGGAATTCGACGGACTCCTGGCGGACACGGAGCGGCTTACGCACCGCGTCGCCGTCCACAGCGACATTGCCCGCCATCCGCTCGGGTACGGCCTGTTCTCGGTCGGCACCCTGCCGATGCCGGGATCGTACATCCGCGAGGACGGCCTCACCTCGATCCGACGGAGCTACACGCCCGACGAACTGCGCCGAGCCGCCGGAAAGCGGCATGGGTGGTCCGTGCGGACGGCCGCGCCGTTCATCAACCTGCTCGTCCTCCGGCGCGCCGGGAACGGGGTCGTGCGGGATGCATGACGTGATCGTCGTCGGCGGCGGACCCGTCGGGCTCTACACGGCCCTGCTGCTGCGCCAGGCCGGACTCCACGCCGTCGTCCTCGAGCGGCGCGCCGAGCGCAGCAGCCATTCCCGCGCCATCGGCATCCATCCCCCCGCGCTCAGGGCACTGGAGGCCGGCGGCATCGCGGACGAGCTGCGATCACGGGGAGTCCGCATCCGCGATGGTGTGGCGCGCAGCGGCGGACGCCACGTCGGCACGGTGTCCTTCTCGACCCTGCCGGGTGAGGAGAGATATGTCCTGGCCGTGCCACAGGCCGTCACCGAGGAGATCCTCGAACGGCGCCTCGAGCAGGACTTCCCGGGCACGCTGCAGCGCGACGTCGCGGTGGTCACCACGCACGACGCCGGAGACCACGTCCTCGCGGTGACCCGCGCGCACGGCAGGGACGCCGTCCTCCGCGCGAAGCTCGTGGTCGCCGCGGACGGCGCCCGGAGTTCCATACGGGACGATGCCGGCATCCGCGCGCCCTCGAGGCGGTACCCGGACTGCTACGTGATGGGCGACTTCCAGGACGAGACCGGCGACGGCGACGACGCCGTGCTCTATCTGGAGACCGACGGGATCGTCGAGTCCTTCCCCCTGCCCGACGGCATCCGGCGCTGGGTCGTGCGTCTGGGCTGTCCCGTCGAGCGCCCGACGGCCGAGGACCTGACGGATCTGATCCGTGCGCGGACGGGCGTGGACGTGGACCCGGGGACCAACTCGATGCTGAGCGCGTTCGGGGTGCAGTCACGCCTGGCCGAGCGCTTCGTCTCGGGCCGCACCGTTCTCGTGGGCGACGCCGCACACGAGATCTCCCCCATCGGCGGGCAGGGCATGAACCTCGGCTGGCTGGACGCCGCCCGGCTCGTGCCGATCATCGCGGCGTCACTCAGGGACGGCGACGACGTCGCAGCACGGCTCGCGCTGTACGAGAGGGATCGCCGCGCGCAGGCCGCCCTCGCGCGGCGCAAGGCACACCTCAACATGGCACTCGGGCGCCCCCTGCCCGCCCCGCTGATGCGTCCGCGGAACGCGATCCTCGCAGCGCTCATCCGGAACGACTCCGTGCATGCCGGCGTGGCGCGCGCCTTCACCATGCAGTAGGGACCCGTGGGGCCGGCGGAAGCACCGGCTCCCCGACGCGAAAACCCCCGCTACCGCCGACGTCGTCCGCGAGGTGGACGTCAGGGTGCGGGGGTTTCCGGTGTCCGGGGACTACTTCTTGAGCAGGCCCTTCTTGACGTTCGTGGGGCGCTGCATCTCGCCCTGCTTCGCGCCCATCACGACGACGATGCCGCTGATGAGGGGCAGCAGCCACTGCGTGGTCTTGAGCTGCGACTGGGCCTTGGCCAGTTCGTCGCTGGCACCGGGACGTGGCTCGGTCGCGCCGTCACCGCCCTGTTCGGACAGTTCACCGACCTTCTTGCCGAGCATGCCGGAGTAGAGCGAGAGTGCCATACCGGCGAGCGTGACGATCGACTTCCAGACCGTGTTGGAGCCCACCGAGTCCTGCGCCGCGACGCGGCCCTTGTTGCCGAGGATCAGGCCGATGCCGCCGGCGGCGTGGACGGCGAACGCGGCGACCTGCACGGGGGTCCACTTGGCCCAGCCGAGCGCGGAGAGGCGCGTGCGCTCCTTCGGGTCCTTCGCCTTGCCGGTCGCACCGTTCAGGCCGACGGCGCCCATCAGGGTTCCGCCGAACCAGGCTGCTGCGCCGAGATCGTGGGCTGATCGTGCCAAAAGGTTTCCTGCCATGATGTGAAGCTCCTTAGACGTTTTGGTTCGACCTACCCTCTACATCTATCAGCATGCTTAGGATTAAGCTATCGGGAGGTCCCCGGCCGCCGTCGGCTGGGAATCTCGCCCCTCATTTGATACGGAAGGCAGGCGATCCATGACCGACTCCACGAAGAACCTCGACGAGATCTGGCCAGCATGGAAGGAGGCCGTCAACATGAGCGCCTCGCAGCTGACATCGTGGCTCGACACGGAGGAGTCCCGGTCCGTGGGGCAGAAGGAATCCGATGCAGGCGAGTCCGTGGGGCACCGCTCCGGCAAGCGGATCATCGAGATCCTGGGAACGAAGCGGGACGACCTCACGGCCGACGACGTCAGTCACATGCACAAGGTCGTCGGCTACGTGCACCGCCATCTGGCGCAGGAACCGTCGAAGGAGGACATCGAGTCCTCCAGATGGCGCTACTCCCTCATGAACTGGGGCCACGACCCACTGAGGTAGCAGGCAGGGCGGCATCCGCCACCCTGCCTGCTATGTCCCGTCCGTCGGTGTGCCGGTGCGGGCTACTTCTTCGACAGCGCACTTTTCTTGTGCGCAGCCTGCTTGCCGGACTTCGAGCTCTCCACCGTGTAGTAGGGCTCGTCCTTCGACGCGTTGAACTTCTGGTCGTCGAAGGTGAACTCCTTCTCGTGCTTCTCCACGATCGTGCCTTCGGTCTCGCCCTGCGGCGTGTTCCAGGTGATCTTGTCGCCCTTGCTGAATGCCATGGCGTTCCTTCCTCGGGTGGGGATGTCGAGCAGTGCCTCCGACACTCTCACCCCCCGGCAGAAAAGGAAAGCCTACTGATCAAGATGGGTGGGGGCGAACAACCGGATCAGCGCCTCCACCACCACGACGTTCGGGCCCTCGCCGGCGAGGCTTTCGCGCAGCGCCTCGCCGATCCCCTCCGGTGCCACGCGCCGGGCCGGCACCCCGAAGGATTCAGCGAGCGCCACGAAATCGGGCCGCGCGAGTTCCGTCGCCGTCGCCTTGCCGAAAGCCCCCTCCATGTATTCGCGGAGGATGCCGTAGCCGCCGTCGTCGACGATCAGCCACGTGACCGGGATGTCGTGCTGGCGGGCCGTGGCGAGTTCCGCGATCGAGTACATGGCAGAACCGTCGCCGGAGACCGCGAGCACCCTGGCCGGGAGCCCCCGCGACTCGAGCCCCACGGCACCACCGATGGCACCGGGGAACCCGAACCCGAGCCCGCCCGCCCCCTGCGCGGAGTGGAACTGACCGTCGCGGGCGTCCCAGCAGCTCCATGCCCAGTACGCGGAGATGGTCATGTCCCAGAACGTCTGCATGTCCGCCGGTACGGCCTCATGGATGTCCCGCAGGAAGGCGAGCTCCTTGCCGAGGTCCTGGCCCTCGAGCCGCGCCGCCACCTTGGCGAGCGTCCCGGCGACCAGCGTCACGGCGTCGTAGCCCGGCTCACGGTCCCGCGGCAGGGGCTCGAGTGCCTCGTCGAGGGCGGCGAGCGCCTGGCCGGCATCGGCCCTGATGCCGAGCGCCGGGCGGTTCGATTCGAGCACGCGGGGTTCGGCATCGATCTGGATGATGCGCCCGCGCGGCTCCAGGGTGAAGTAGTTGGAGGTGACCTCGCCGAGGGACGAGCCGACCACCAGGAGGACATCGGCGTCCTCGAGCACCTCGGTCACGTGGCGGTCCTCCACCCACGACTGCAGGGACAGCTCGTGCGTCCACGGGAAGGCGCCGTTGCCACCGGGTGAGCAGACCACGGGCGCGCCGAGCTTCTCGGCGATGGACAGCAGCCAGGACTCGGCCCGGCCACGGCGCGTCCCCCCGCCCGCGACGATCGCCGGCCGCTTCGAGTCCCTGAGCCAGGCGACGGCCTCCCGGGTGAGCTCGATGCGGGGCGGATTGTCGAAGGGTTCTGCGAGGGCGTCCTCGACCTGCGGCACCAGCACAGGATCGAGCAGCACGTTCTGCGGCACCTCCACCCACACGGGCCCCTGCGGCGAGGAGACGGCCTCCGTCCACGCGTCCTGGATGGCCGAAGGAATACCGGAGGCGTGCTGGATGAGGCGCTGGCTCTTGGTGACGTTGGCCGCCGAGGCCTTCTGGTCGTCGAGCTGGTGCAGCATCCCCTTCCGTCGGGCGCCGAGGCCCTCGAGCGGGATCTGGCTGGCGACGACGACCATCGGTACGCCCGTCGCATAGGCCTCCTGCAGGCCGGCGAGCGAGGTGAGCGCCCCCGGTCCGGTGGAGAGGAAGAGCACGCCGACGTCGCCCGTGGCCCGCGAGAAGCCGTCCGCTGCGAACGCGGAGTTGTTCTCGACGCGCGAGGAGACGAAGCGGAGCTCGGAGCGGGAGAGGGCGTCGAACAGCCCGAGGGCGTGCTGTCCGGGGATACCGAAGACCGTCGTCGCGCCGAGGGCTGTCAGCGTCTCGACCACGAGATCGCCGCCGTTCCGCTGTCCGGTGAGGTGCATGGGCGGGGCGGATGCTGCGCCTGCGGTGATGTCCATCAGTGCTCCTCGACGATCGGGGTGGGGGTGTCGGGCGTCAGGGTGTCGGCCATGAGCGTGACGAGGTCGTACGCCACGTGGGAAGCGGCCACGCCCGTGATCTCGGCGTGGTCGTAGGCGGGAGCCACCTCGACGACGTCGGCGCCGACGAGGTTCAGGCCCCGGAGCCCGCGGAGGATCTCCAGCAGCTCGCGGCTCGTGATGCCGCCGGCCTCGGGGGTTCCGGTACCCGGGGCGTGCGCGGGATCGAGGACGTCGATGTCGACGGAGACGTAGAGCGGACGGGTGCCGATGCGCGTGCGCAGCTTGTCGACGATCTCATCGACGCCCTGGCGGTAGACGTCTGAGGACGTGACGATGCCGAAGCCGAAACGGCGGTCGTCCTCCAGGTCGCGCACCCCGTAGAGCGGGCCCCTGGTACCCACGTGGGAGATGGCCTCGGTGTCGAGGATGCCCTCCTCGACCGCGCGACGGAACGGCGTGCCGTGCGTGTACTCGGCGCCGAAGTAGGTGTCCCAGGTGTCGAGGTGCGCGTCGAAGTGCAGCATCGCGACGGGTGAGCCCGCGCGCTCGGCGGCGGCCCGGAGGAGCGGCAGGGCGATGGTGTGGTCGCCACCGAGCGTCACGAGGCGGGCGCCGTCGGCCGTGAGGTCCAGCGCGTTCTGCTGCACCGTCTCGATGGCCTCGTTGATGTTGAAGGGATTCACGGCCATGTCGCCCGCGTCGGCCACCTGGACACGCTCGAACGGCGAGACGTCGAGCGCCGGGTTGTAGGGGCGCAGGAGCCGCGAGGCCTCGCGGATGTGGTTGCCGCCGAAGCGAGCGCCCGGGCGGTAGGAGACACCGGAGTCGAAGGGGACACCCACGACGGCGATGTCCGTCCGGTCCACCTGGTCGAGGCGGGGCAGCCTCGCGAAGGTCGCCGCCCCTGCGTAGCGGGGAATGCGGGAGGAGTCGATGGGCCCGAGGTGGCCGCCTCCCGTGACGCGCAGTTCTTCCACGATCTCCATCCCATCCGGGCCCGCACCCGCGGAGTTGCCCAATATGCATCAAAAGGTTTTCCCAAGGCTATTCCCGGCGCCCAGTGGGGTCAAGGTTCCCGTCCGACCCTGACACCCGGTGCGGTCCGGACACCCGCGCCATCAAGATTCCGTTAAGAGCGGCGTTACGCCCTCGCGGCGGTCCTACTGTGATGCGGTGAGCTCCTCCGTACGCCTCCAGTCCCCCGCCGCATCACGCGTCCGGGCCAGGACACGCCTCGAACGCTGGCTCCTCAACGAGTCCAGCCAACCGGCCGTGCACCAGCCGGAGAAGGCCCGCACCCAGCCCTGGTGGAAAGTGATGTGCCTGACCGGCGTCGACTATTTCTCCACTCTCGGGTACCAGCCGGCCATCGCCGCCGCGGCCGCCGGCGTCCTCTCTCCCCTGGCGACCCTGATCCTCGTCGCCGTGACGCTGTTCGGCGCGCTGCCCGTCTACAAACGGGTGGCGTCGGAGAGCCCGCGCGGGGAGGGCTCCATCGCGATGCTCGAGAAGCTGCTGCCCAAGTGGCGCGGCAAGGTCTTCGTGCTGGTCCTGCTCGGCTTCGCCGCGACGAGTTTCCTCATCACAATGACGCTCTCGGCCGCGGATGCCAGTGCGCACCTCATCGAGAACCCCTTCGCTCCCGCCTGGCTCCAGGGCCAGGAGATCCTCCTCACGGTGGTGTTCCTGGGCCTGCTCTCGGGCGTGTTCCTGCGCGGCTTCCGCGAGGCCATCGGGATCGCCGCGGGGCTCGTCGCGATCTTCCTCCTGCTGAACCTCTGCGTCATCTTGGTCTCCGCCGTCCAGATCGTGGGGAACGGCGGTCTCGTGCACGGCTGGTGGACGGCCCTGACCACGCAGCACGGCAATCCGCTGGTCATGCTCGGCCTCGCCGTCCTGGTGTTCCCGCGCCTGGCCCTCGGGCTCTCCGGCTTCGAGACCGGCGTCGTCGTCATGCCCCAGATCGAGGGGAAGCCCGGCGACACCGAGCAGGATCCAGCAGGACGCATCGTGGGCGCGCACCGGCTCCTGACCACCGCGGCGCTCATCATGAGCGGCTTCCTCGTCACCTCGAGCATCGTCACCACGCTGCTCATCCCGGCGGCAGCCTTCGAGGAGGGCGGACCGGCGAACGGCAGGGCCCTCGCCTACCTCGCCCACCGGTACCTCGGCGACGGCTTCGGCACCGCCTACGACCTCTCGACCATCGGGATCCTGTGGTTCGCCGGGGCATCGGCCATGACGGGCCTGCTCAATCTCGTGCCCCGGTACCTGCCGCGCTACGGCATGGCACCTGCCTGGGCCAAGGCCGTGCGGCCCCTCGTGCTGGTCATCACCCTCATCGCCGTCGTCGTCACCGTATTCTTCAAGGCCGACGTCGAAGCACAGGGTGGCGCCTACGCCACCGGGGTCCTCGCCCTCATCACCTCGGCGTCCGTCGCCGTCACGCTCTCTGCGCACCGCAGGAACCAGCGGGGCCTGACGATCGGCTTCGGGACCGCCACCGTGGTCTTCGTGCTGACGACGGCCGTCAACATGATCGAGCGTCCAGACGGCCTCAGGATCGCCGCGTGCTTCATCCTGGGCATCATCGTGATCTCCTTCATCTCCCGATCACGCCGCGCGTTCGAGCTCCGCGCCACGAGCATCAGGCTGGACGAGGCGGCGCTGTCCTTCGTCAGTTCCCAGGACGACGGCGACATCCTGCTGATCGCGCACGAGCCGAAGCGGCTCAGCAGTTCGGCGTACCGCCACAAGCTGCAGCACGCCTGCGCCGTCTCGCACTTCCCCGGCACGGCCCGGCCGCTCTTCATCGAGGTGACGGTGGACGATTCCTCCGATTTCGAGACCGAACTGCGGGTGCGGGGCGTGGTCCGCCACGGCTACCGCGTCCTCGAGGTCCACAGCTCCAACGTGCCCAACACCATCGCGGCGGTCATGCTGCACATCCGCGACATCACGGGTCTCATGCCGCACGTCTACTTCCGGTGGACGGAGGGGGATCCCGTGGCCAATCTCTTCAAGTTCCTCTTCACGGGCGAGGGCGAGATCGCACCGGTGACCCGGGAGGTCCTGCGGGCGGCCGAACCCGACGTGACCCGGCGGCCCTGGGTGCACGTGGGCTGAGCCGCCGCTACGTGCCCGACGCCGCCGGCACGAGCGTCCACAGCACCACGGCCTCGGAGTCGTCGGGGCTGAGCCAGGTGTGGGGCTCACGCCCCGGGAAGGTCACGGTGTCACCTGCTGCCAGCTCGTACCGGTCGTTCGGGAAGATCAGGACGAAGCGCCCCGAGACGACGTGCAGGGTTTCCACCTCGCAGTCCACCGAATACAGCTCGTCCTCCCCCCTGCCGTGGGGCTCGACGACGGCGCGGATCATCTGCAGCCTGCGCTCGGACCGCGCGGTCACGAGCCTCTCGTTGATCCCCTGCCCCCCGAGGCTGATCCCGGGCGCGTCCCCGAGCCTCGTCAGGTGCGTCTCCGGGACCAGGAAGAGATCCCCGATGGAGATGGACAGCACCTGGCACAGTGTCACGAGGGACGCGACCGACGGGGAGGTGAGATCACGCTCCACCCTGCTGAGGAATCCCTTGGTCAGCCCCGTGGAGCCGGCGACCTGCTCGATCGTCATGCGCTGGGCCTGCCGCGCGGCGCGGATCCTCGATCCGATCGCAACGGGAGCGTTGGTGGGCTCGACGGGCAGGGCCTTCATGCGTGTCCTCTCCTACAGCGTCCCGGGGCAGGGCATCTCAGGAAGCATATCCGTCACACCGCCATCACGAGGGCGACACATCGGCCTGCCACGATTGACGCGTGACTCGCGTCACGAGTAGCTTACTGGGCAACAACGGTTGCCTGCTAGGCATCCAATCGCTATCGAACGAAGGGCCCCCTCATGCAGGCACTCAACATCGCGATCGTGGTGGTCTACCTGGCCGCCATGCTCGGCTTCGGCTGGTGGGGCAAATCCCGCACCCGGAACGCCAGCGACTACCTCGTCGCCGGCCGACGCCTCGGCCCGCTCCTCTACACCGGCACCATGGCCGCCGTCGTGCTCGGCGGCGCCTCGACCGTGGGCGGTGTGGGCCTCGGCTACCAGTACGGCATCTCCGGGATGTGGCTCGTCGTGGCGATCGGCACGGGCGTGCTGCTGCTGAGCCTGCTCTTCGCCCCCACCATCCAGCGTCTCAAGATCTACACCGTCTCGCAGATGCTCACCCTGCGCTACGGCCACCGGGCCACGCGCGTGTCCGGGATCGTGATGCTCGCCTACACCCTCATGCTCTGCGCCACTTCGACGGGCGCCTACGCCACCATCTTCGTGGTCCTGTTCGGGTGGGACCGGGCGGCATCGATCGCCGTCGGCGGCGCGATCGTCCTGGTCTACTCCACGATCGGCGGGATGTGGTCCATCACGCTGGCCGACATGGCGCAGTTCGTCATCAAGACCATCGGCGTCTTCGCCCTGATGCTGCCCTTCTCGCTCCAGGCCGCCGGCGGCTTCGACGGGATCCGCGAGCGCGCGGGAACCGAGTTCTTTAGCATCACGGGCATCGGCGCGCAGAGCATCATCACCTACTTCGTCGTCTACACGCTCGGGCTGCTGATCGGCCAGGACATCTGGCAGCGCGTCTTCACAGCGCGGACGCCGGAGATCGCCCGCTGGGGCGGCTCCGCCGCCGGCGTCTACTGCATCCTCTACGGCGTGGCCGGGGCCGTCATCGGCATGAGCGCGAGCGTCATCCTGCCCGCGATCGAGTCGCGGGACGATGTCTACGCGGATGTCGCGCTCAACGTCCTGCCGATCGGCGTGGGCGGGCTCGTGCTCGCCGCCGCGGTGGCAGCCATGATGTCCACGGCGTCCGGGGCCCTCATCGCGGCAGCGACCGTGGCCCGCACCGACGTCGTCCCGTTCGTGGCGGGCTGGTCCCGTGGAGGGCGACGCGCCACGAGCGTCGTCGACGGTCGGGAGCAGGTGACCGAGGACCATGACGTCGCGTCGAGCCGCTGGTGGGTCCTCGGCCTTGGGCTCGTGACGATCGCCCTCGCCGTGATCGTGCAGGACGTGGTCGCCGCACTCACCATCGCCTACGACATCCTCGTTGGCGGACTCCTCATCGCGATTCTCGGTGGCCTCGTCTGGCGCCGCGGCAACGGGATCGGCGCGGGGGCTTCGATGGCCGCCGGCACCGTGGTCACGCTCGCGGTCATGGCCTTCCTCGAGATCACGGCCGAGGCACGCTACGACGGCATCTACGCCAACGAACCGATCTACTTCGGCCTGGCGGCGTCGCTGATCGTGTACGTGGCCGTCTCGCTCATGACCCGGCCCACGGACCCCCGGGTGATGGATGCCTGGGACCGCCGCGTGGCCGGCGATGTGCCCGAGGACACCCCCCAGGAGTCGATGCACTGAGCTCCCGGCCCGCGGGACCGCACTGCGCGTGCCGGTCCCGCGGGAGGCCGATCAGTCCTCGGCCGGGGATGATCCGCTACGACCCCATCGCCGGCTCCTCCGGCCACGACGCGCGCCGGTGTCCGGCACGTCAGCGGCAGTGCCGGTGCCGGTGTCGGCGTCGTGCACGTCAGCGGCAGCGGCAGCGCCTGCATCGTGCCCGGAGTCAGAGCCGGTGTCCTTTCCGTCGGTGTCGTACCCCTCGACGCGCCGCTCCTGCGTGCCGGGACGCTCATCGGCTTCCGCGACGGCGACGGCGGCCGCCTCCTCCTTCTCGGCATGCTCGTGCTTGGGTGTGGAGCTGAGGCCGTGACCGGTCTCGTCGAGCGCCGTGCGCCGCTCGGCGTCCTCCACCTCCTCGTCCGTGATGTCCTCGTCCCGCTCCTCGTTCCAGGCCTTGATCGCGGCCCAGCCGACGGCGGCCACCGGCACGGAGAGGATGGCGCCGATGATGCCGGCGAGGATGGTCCCGGCCGTGAGGGCAACCAGGATGACGAGCGCGTGGACCTGCAGCGTGCGGCCCATCACCACGGGCTGGAGGAAGTTGCCCTCGAGCTGGTTGACCACGATGACGGCGATCACGACCAGGAGCGCCACGAACGGCCCGTTGGCCACGAGGGCGATCAGGGCGGCGAGCACCCCGGCGAGCGTGGCGCCGACGAGCGGGACGAAGGCACCGACGAAGACGATCGCGGCCAGCGGCAGTGCGAGCGGGACATCGAGGAAGAACAGGGCGAGACCGATGAACAGCGAGTCGACCAGCGCCACGATCGCGGTTCCGCGCACGTACCCGCCGAGGACGGCCATGCTGCTGTAGCCCACCCGACGCGCCTTCACGAGCCGCTTGCCCTTGAACGCGCGCAGCATGAAGGCCCAGATCTTCTCGCCGTCCTTCAGGAAGAAGAACAGGATGACCACCATGAGCAGCGCTCCGGCCACGAAGTTACCGGCGGCACTGAGCCCCGAGATCGCCCCGGCACCCACGGTGCTGCTCGTGGCGAAGTCCACCACCCAGTCACGGGCCTGCTGGATCTGCGCGTCGTCGACCGGGATGGGTCCGTTCTGCACGAAGGCGTAGAGCTTGTCGAAGCCTTCGGTCGCGCTGGTCGCCAGCTCGTCCGCCTGACCCATCACGGCGAAGACGATCCCCGTGATGAGACCACCGAAGATCAGCAGGAGGAGCAGGAAGGAGACCGCGGTGGCCAGGGACGCATTCCACCCCTTCCGGCGCAACCAGTTGACGAACGGACCGATCGCCGCGGCCAGGATCAGGGCCAGAAGCATCGGGATGACCACGAGCCTCACCTGGATGAGCGCATAGACGGCCACCACGGCGAGCACCAGGAGCAGGAGCACCTGGGCAGCCCTGGTGCCGGCTTTCCCCAGGCTGTCTCGCCATGGGTCCTGTCGAGCGGGGGTGTCCGCCCCCGGATACTGGGATCGGGTCATCGTCTGTCACTTCCTTCGGCACGGGGGCCATCGTTGAGCAGTTGCGTGCGCACCTCGCGTCGGAGGATCTTGCCGATCAGGGATCGTGGCAGGTCCTCGACCTGGACGATGGTGCGCGGGACCTTGTAGGCGGCGAGTGCATCGCGACACCGGGACCGTACATCCTCGACGTCGAGGATCGCCCCCTCGGAGAGCACGACGACGGCGGTCACGTCCTCGCCGCCGCCGCGTCCGGGAAGGCCCACCACGGCCGCGTCGCGGACACTCGGATGGGTCTTCAGGACGTCCTCCACCTCGCTCGGCGCCACGTTGAAGCCACCCGTGATGATGAGTTCCTTGATGCGGTCCACGATGGTCAGGAAACCGTCGTCGTCCATCCGTACGATGTCGCCGGTCCGGAACCACTCGCCGTCGATCAGCGCGGCGTGTGTCTCGTCCGGCCTGCGCCAGTAGCCCTGGAACACCTGCGGCCCACGGATGAGGAGCTCGCCCGGCTCGCCGGGCGATCGGTCGGTCGAGGGCTCGTCCGGGTCCACGATGCGGACATCCGTGCCGGGGAACGGGACGCCGACCGTCCCGGGACGCCGGGTGGGCCCGATCGGGTTGCCTGCAGCGACGGGCGAGGTCTCGGTGAGTCCGTATCCCTCGATGAGGTAGCCCCCCGTCGCTGCTTCCCAGGTCTCCACCGTCGACTGCGGGAGGTTCATGGCGCCGGAGATCGCGAACCTGATGCTGGTGAGGTCCACGCCCCGTTCGTCAGCCGCAGCGGCGAGCCGCTCGTAGATCGGTGGGACGGCGGGCAGGAACGTGGGCGGACTCTTCTTCACGGCATCGAGTACCAGGCCCACGTCGAAGCGGGGGAACAGCACGAGCTTGGCCCCGATGCTCATCGCGAAGGTGAGGCACAGGGTCAGGCCGTACGCGTGGAACATGGGCAGGACGGCGTAGACCGTCTCACGGCCGGTCTCCAGCCCGGGCACCCATGCCCGGCCCTGGGCGGCGTTGGCCAGGAGGTTACGGTGCGTGAGCACCGCTCCTTTGGGGATGCCGGTGGTGCCGCTCGTGTACTGCAGGACGGCGGTGTCCGTGGCCGCGGGTCGGGGGTGCCTGCGCGTGAGGGGTTTGTGCCGGAGCAGCTCCTGCCAACGCACCGTCCTTCGGGGTCCGGTCAGCTTCTCCGTCGTGGTCAGCGCCTTCCGCGCATCGCGCGCGCGGCGCACGGGCAGCGTGAGGGCGAGCCGACGCGATGCGGGCATGGCGCTGATGAGGTCCACCGTCACCACGGCCGTGACCCGGATGTCCTCGGGAAGCCGCTGGATCCGGGGCACCACGCGATCCCACACGATCGCGACCTTCGCCCCGTGGTCCTCGAACTGGTGCCGCAGCTCCCGGTCCGTGTACAGCGGATTGTGCTCGACCACGATCGCGCCGAGGCGCAGTACCGCATAGAACGCGATGATGTGCTGCGGGCAGTTGGGCAGCACGAGCGCCACGCGGTCCCCCGCCGTCACCCCGAGGGCACGCAGGCCCGCCGCGGCGCGGTCGACGGCGGCGCCCAGCTCCCGGTAGGTGGTCGGTGCTCCGAAGAACTCGAGCGCGACGGCCGAGCGGTAGGTCCGTACGGAGTCCTCGAGGAGATCCGGAAGACTGCCCTCGGGTACGACGAAGGTGCGGGGCACCCCCGGCGCATAACTCGCCAGCCAGGGTCGGCCTGCCAGATTCATAAGCCTGCTTCCTGTCGTCCGTCCGACTCTATCGCGCGTCGGAACGACACGGTACCCGAAGCGCGGCGCCTCACCGTCGCGCGCGCACCCCGGCCCGCCGATGCTCCGGCGCTCCGGCGCTCCGGCGCTCCGGCGCTCCGGCGCTCCGGTAGGATGGTCGGGCGAAGGGGAGTAGCTCCGCATCCGCTGGATGTGCGGCTTGTCGACATACTGGCACCGAGGGTGCCCGGCAATCCACCGGCTCAGCCGGCGAGCGAGACCTTCGGCCGAGATGACGCACCTGCGATCCCCGGCCGGAGCTCCAGCTTCGGGACGGGAGCGCACGCACCCGAACAACCGGAGTACACCCCGTGAACAGCCAGGAATCCATGCCCGACCCCACCCCTGACCCGTCGTCGGTCCCTAGCGGCGGCCAGGGTCCCTCCCGCCAGGACATCCGACGCTGGCGCCAGTACCTCGCCGACGAGCGGGGTGAGGCGGCGACCTACCGCGACCTGGCCCACCGGAGGACGGGCGAGGAGCGGGAGATCCTCCTCGGGCTCGCCGAGGCGGAGGGGCGCCACGAGGCCCACTGGCTGGCCCTCCTCGGCAACGACGTCGGCCGGCCGCTCCGCCCATCGCTGCGCAACCGCATCCTCGGCGTCCTCGCCCGGCGGTTCGGCTCCGTCTTCGTCCTGGCCCTCGCACAGCGTGCGGAGGGCCGCTCCCCCTACGGCACCGATCCCTCTGCCACGAGCGCCATGGTGGCGGACGAGCAGATCCACGAGGAAGTGGTGCGCGGCCTCGCCACCCGAGGGCGCAACAGACTCTCCGGGAATTTCCGGGCAGCGGTCTTCGGGGCGAACGACGGCCTGGTCAGCAACCTGGCCCTCGTCATGGGCATCGGCGCCACGGGCGTCTCCACCTCCTTCATCCTGTTCAGCGGACTGGCCGGGCTGCTGGCCGGAGCACTGTCCATGGGCGCGGGAGAGTACGTGTCGGTCCGGTCGCAGCGCGAACTCCTGTCGGCCACACGACCCACACAGATCACGCTGACCGCCGCCAAGGAACTGGACATCGCGGCGAACGAGCTCGTCCTGGTCTACCGGGCACGGGGCATGACCCCGGCGGCGGCCGAACACCGCGCCGCCGAACGGCTGGGCCTGTACACGTGCGACTGCGATCCGAGTTTCTCGCTCCAGCCGGAGGAGGACGAGGCCGTCGATCAGCACGAGGCCGTGGGCACGGGCCTCGGCGCGGCGGCGTCGAGCTTCTGCTTCTTCGCCTCGGGCGCGATCATCCCGGTCCTGCCCTATCTCCTGGGGATGAGCGGCCTCTCGGCGGTCGTCGTCGCCTGCGCCCTCGTGGGTCTGGCCCTGCTGGCGACCGGCGCCGTCGTCGCCCTGTTGTCCGGGGCCTCCCCCCTCCGCCTCGCCCTGCGTCAACTCGCCATCGGCATGGGCGCGGCCGCCGTCACCTACGCGCTGGGACTGCTGTTCGGCACCTCGGTCGGCTAGCGGCGGTCCTGGAGCACGTAGTCCTCGAGCTTGGCGAGCGTGGCCTCGATGCTCGCGGGGTGCCGGCGGGTGAAACCGGTCAGGCGGAAGACGAACCGCCACCGGACGGCCCGGCCGTCCCACTCCTCGCGCACGAGGGTCTGCCCGCCGCGCGGCTCGAGCGTGTAGCGCCACACGTGGGCCGAGAAGTGCCGCCACGCGATACGGCGGCCCTCCTCGAACTCGACCACGCGATTGAGGATCCGGTAGGACGTCCCCATGCTCATGTCCATGCCGAACCTCGCCCCGAGGGACAGCCGGGTCGGGCCGTTCGGCTGTTCACCGCGTACGGTGCCCGAGCCGTCGATCACGCTGTGCAGGGCCGGTGTCGCGAGCACCTCGAAGATGCGCTCTGCCGGCGCATCGATGAGGCGCTCGCGCGCGATGAGATAGGGAGTGGGTGTCATGCCCTCATTCTGCCCGTTCCCCGGCCCCGCCCCGTCCGTCAGGGCTTGAGCAGCACCTTGATGGCCCGGCGCTCGTCCATGGCCCTGTACGCTTCCGCGGCGTCCTCGAGTGGCATCTCGACGTCGAACACGCGGCCGGGGTTGATCGTGCCGTCCAGCACGTCCTTCAGGAGTTCCGGGATGTAGGTGTGTGCCGGAGCCATGCCGCCGCCCACCGTGATGTTCTTCGCGAACAGCACGCCGATCGGCAGTTCCGGACCTCCCGCGGGAACCCCCACGAAGCCCAGGTTGCCGCCCGGCCGGGTGCTGCGGAGCGCCTGGTCCATCGATTCCTTGGTCCCCACGCACTCGAGGACGGAATCGGCGAGGACTCCCCCGAGCAGCTCACGGACCTTCTCCACGCCCTCGTCGCCGCGCTCGGCCACGATGTCCGTGGCACCGAACTCTCGGGCTAGCGCCTGCCGGTCCTCGTGACGGGACATGGCGATGATCCGCGCCGCGCCCAGGCGCTTCGCGGCCAGCACGCCGCACAGGCCCACAGCGCCGTCGCCGACCACGACGACGGTGCTCCCGGGACCGACGTTCGCGGACACGGCGGCGTGGTGACCGGTCGACATGACATCGGAGAGGGTGAGCAGGCTGGCCGTCAGGGCGGCGTCGGGCTCGGTGACGCCCTCGACCTTCCGCAGCGTCCCGTCCGCCTGCGGCACCCGGACGGCCTCGCCCTGGCCGCCCTGCAGGAAGTCGCCGTGCTCGTCGTTGCTGCCCCAGCCGGCGAGGTGGTCGCAGGCGACCGTGACACCGTTGAGGCACTGGGGGCAGTGCCCGCAGCTGTCGACGAAGGGCGCGATCACGAAGTCGCCGACCGACAGGTCGCGGACGTCCTCGCCGATCGATTCGACGACCCCGACGAACTCGTGGCCGATGGCCTTCGGTTCCTTGGTGGGGCGGACGCCACGGTACGGCCACAGGTCCGACCCGCACACGCAGGACGCCGTGACCCTGACGACGGCGTCCGTCGACCGGATGATGCTCGGATAGTCACGGTCCTCGACGCGGATGTCCCCTGGCCCGTGGATGATGGTGGCGCGCATGTCGTCCTCCTGGAAGCTTGCCTGACGCGATCGGTGGTCCCCCAACCGCCACCCTACAAGCTGGCCACCGGCACCCCCCACCGTCGGGGCGTGCTGGTGGCCGCACAGCGGGGACTGATAGCCGGACAGCGAAAAGCCTCCCCCGCAGTCGCGGGGGAGGCTCGTCGTCGGGCAGGGATCAGAGTGTCGCGTAGACCTCGCGCAGGAGCTTCGCGGTCTCGGACGGCGTCTTGCCGACCTTCACACCGGCGGCCTCGAGGGCCTCCTTCTTCGCCTGCGCCGTGCCGGCCGAGCCGGAGACGATCGCGCCTGCGTGGCCCATCGTCTTGCCCTCGGGCGCGGTGAACCCGGCCACGTACCCGACCACGGGCTTCGTCACGTTGGCCTTGATGAACTCGGCCGCGCGCTCCTCGGCGTCGCCACCGATCTCACCGATCATCACGATCGCCTTGGTCTCGGGGTCCGCCTCGAACGCCGCGAGGGCATCGATGTGCGTGGTGCCGACCACGGGATCGCCGCCGATACCGATCGCCGTGGAGAAGCCGAGATCACGGAGCTCGAACATCATCTGGTAGGTCAGGGTGCCGGACTTCGAGACGAGGCCCACGCCCCCCTTGCCGGTGATGTTCGCCGGGGTGATGCCCACGAGGGACTCGCCCGGAGTGATGATGCCGGGGCAGTTCGGGCCGATGATCCGGGTGACCTGGTGGCCGTCGGCGTCGACCTTCGACTGGGCGAGCGCCCAGAACGAGGCGGAGTCCTGGACGGGGACACCCTCGGTGATGACGACGACGAGGCCGATACCTGCCTCGATGGCCTCGACGACGGCGTCCTTGGTGAACGCCGGCGGAACGAAGACGATCGACACGTCGGCGCCGGTCTCCTTCATCGCTTCCTCGACCGTGCCGTACACGGGCAGGGTGACGTCACCGTGGGTGACGCTGGTGCCGGCCTTGCGTGCGTTGACGCCGCCGACCACCTGGGTGCCGGCCTTCAGCATGAGGGCGGTGTGCTTGGTGCCCTCGCCGCCGGTGATGCCCTGGACGATGACCTTCGAGTCCTTGTTGAGGTAGATAGACACGGGTGTTCCCTTACTTTCCGTAGGCCAGCGCGGCGGCCTTGTCGGCGCCTTCGTCCATGGTGTCGGCGAGGGTCACCAGCGGGTGGTTGGCCTCGGCGAGGATGCGGCGTCCGTCCTCGACGTTGTTGCCGTCGAGGCGCACCACGAGGGGCTTGTTGGCCTCGTCGCCCAGCATTTCGAGGGCCTTCACGATGCCGTTGGCGACGGCGTCGCAGGCGGTGATCCCGCCGAAGACGTTGACGAAGACGCTCTTCACCTGGGCGTCGTTGAGGATGACGTCGAGACCCGCGGCCATGACCTCGGCGGACGCTCCGCCGCCGATGTCGAGGAAGTTCGCGGGCTTCACGTTGCCGTGTGCCTCGCCTGCGTAGGCGACGACGTCGAGCGTGGACATGACCAGCCCGGCACCGTTGCCGATGATGCCGACCTCGCCGTCGAGCTTGACGTAGTTGAGGTCGTTCTCCTTGGCCTTCGCCTCGAGGGGATCGGCGGCGTTTTTGTCCTCGAGCGCGGCGTGGTCTGCGTGGCGGAACTCGGCGTTCTCGTCGATCGTGACCTTGCCGTCGAGGGCGAGGATGTCACCGGCGCCCGTCTTGACGAGCGGGTTGACCTCCACGAGGGTGGCGTCCTCCTTCACGAAGACGTCCCACAGCTTCAGGATGGTGTGGATGACACCATCACGCAGCTCGGGCGCGAACCCGGCGGCGTCGACGATCTCCTCCGCCTTCGCCTGGTCGATCCCGGTGCCGGGGTCGACGGCGATGCGTGCCAGCGCGTCGGGGCGTTCGACGGCGAGCTGCTCGATCTCGACGCCGCCCTCCACCGAGCACATGGCCAGGTAGTTGCGGTTGGACCGGTCGAGCAGGACGGAGAAGTAGAACTCCTCGGTGATGTCCGCGCCCTGCGCGATCATCACCTTGTGGACCGTGTGCCCCTTGATGTCCATCCCGAGGATGTCCGAAGCGTAGGAGAAGGCCTCGTCGGGGGTCTTGGCGACCTTGACGCCGCCCGCCTTGCCGCGACCGCCGACCTTGACCTGGGCCTTGACGACGACGACGCCGCCGATCTTCTCGGCTGCCGCCTTTGCTTCTTCTGGGGTGTGCGCCACGATGCCGGCGAGCACGGGAACCCCGTGTGCCTCAAAGAGATCGCGCGCCTGATATTCGAACAGGTCCACGGGCTAGAGTCCTTCTACGTCGAAGTAGGTTTACAAGAGGGAACTTTAGCCCCCTCGGGCCTGAGGCCTTTTCCAGACTATCCGTTTAGTGAGTAAGGCCACAGTTCTATCTTTTGTAGAAATCGAGGTTCTGCTGGTAGCGCCCCGGGCCCCGTGTTCCGGGCCTTCAGGCCACCTTCGTCAGCGGCGCGTAGCGCAGCAGGAGCCGCTTCTCGCCGACATCGAACCGCACCTTCGCGACCGTCTTGTCCCCCGCACCCTCGACGGCCAGCACCGTACCGTTGCCGAAGCTCGCGTGGTTGACATGGTCGCCGACGGACACCGAGACGACCTCCTTCTGCGGCTGCACCCGACCGATCGCCTTCGCGGCGGCCGGAGCACCGCCACCGGAGAATCCGCCACCGCTGGCACCCCAGTAGGACCCGCTGAAGCGGGGACCGCTGCTGCTCCCCCCGCCGCCGGACCAGGCCGGTTTCGCAGCACCCTCCCGCTTCCAGTGGATGAGCTCCTCCGGGATCTCGCTGACGAACTGGCTCGCGGGGTTGTACTGGCTCTGGCCCCACATGCTGCGCACCTCGGACCGGGTGATGTAGAGGCGCTGGCGGGCCCGGGTGAGGCCCACGTACGCGAGGCGGCGTTCCTCCGCGAGCTCCTTCGGATCGGTGGCCGACCGCTGGTGCGGGAAGATGCCCTGCTCCATGCCGGTGAGGAACACGACGGGGAACTCGAGGCCCTTCGCCGTGTGCAGCGTCATGAGCGTGACGACACCCTGCCGGCGCGCCTCCTCGACGGCGCGCTGCACGTCGGCGGCGGACCCGTCGGGGGCGTCGGGGATCTGGTCGGCATCGGCCACGAGGGACACCTGCTCGAGGAAGTCCCCCAGCGTGCCCTCGGGATTGTCCCGCTCGAACTCGCGCACCACGGCCACGAGTTCGGCGAGGTTCTCCACGCGTGACTCGTCCTGCGGGTCGTTGCTGATACGCAGCTGCTCGAGGTAGCCCGTCTGCTCCAGCACCGCTTCCAGGGCGGCGGACGCACCGGAACCAGCGGCCACCTCCGCGAGGTCGTCGACGAGCTTGACGAACCCCGCGACCGCGTTGACCGAGCGCGTGGCCATGCCGGGCGCCTGGTCCGCGCGCCGGAGGGCTTGCATGAAGCTGATGCGCTCACGCTCGCTGAGGGCGGCGAGAGCGTACTCGGCGCGGTCGCCGATGCCGCGCTTGGGCTCGTTCAGGATGCGCCGCAGGTTCACGACGTCGTCGGAGTTCACCAGCACCCGCAGGTACGCGAGGGCGTCCTTGATCTCCTTCCGCTCGTAGAAGCGTGTGCCGCCCACCACCTTGTACGGCAGGCCGACGCGCAGCAGGATCTCCTCGATGGACCGGGACTGCGCGTTGGTCCGGTAGAAGACGGCCACGTCGCCGGGGCGCAGGTTCTCCTCGTCCTGGAGCCTGTCGATCTCCTCCGAGATGAAACGAGCTTCCTCGTGTTCGTTCTCGCCGACGTATCCGACGATCTTCTCGCCGCTGCCCTCGGCCGTCCAGAGGCGCTTCTCCGGCCGGTTCGGGTTGCGGGAGATCACCGCGTTGGCCGCACTGAGGATGTTCTGGGTGGAGCGGTAGTTCTGCTCGAGCAGGATCGTGCGTGCACTCGGGTAGTCGTTCTCGAACTCGACGATGTTCCGTACGTCGGCGCCACGGAACGCGTAGATCGACTGGTCGGAGTCACCCACCACCGTCAGCTCCGCGGGATCCTCCGTCGATTCGCCCGGCACACCGACGATCTCGCGGACCAGGGAGTACTGCGCATGGTTGGTGTCCTGGTACTCGTCCACGAGGACGTGGCGGAAACGGCGCCGGTAGTAGTCCGCCACTCCGGGGAAGGCCCTGAACATGTAGACGGTCTGTGCGATGAGGTCGTCGAAGTCCATGGCGTTGGCCTGGCGCATGCGCTGGGCATAGCCCGTGTAGACCTCGGCGACGGCCTGTTCGAACGGGTCCGCGAGGTTGACGGTGGAGGCGAAGGACTCCTCGTCGACGAGTTCGTTCTTCAGTGCCGAGATCTTGTGCTGGATGGCCTTCGGCGGGACCTTCTTCGGGTCGAGGTCCAGGCCCTTGGCCACCAGGGTGATGAGGCGCAGGGTGTCCGCGGAGTCGTAGATCGAGAAGTTCGAGTTCAGCCCCACCGACGCCGCCTCGCGACGCAGGATCCGCACGCACGAGGAGTGGAACGTGGAGATCCACATGCGTTTCGCGACGTCGCCGATCAGCCCCTCGATGCGCTCGCGCATCTCGGCCGCCGCCTTGTTCGTGAAGGTGATCGCGAGGATCTGCCCGGGGTGTGAACGGCCCGTGGCGAGCAGGTAGGCGATCCGGTGGCTCAGCACGCGCGTCTTGCCGGACCCTGCGCCCGCGACGATCAGGAGCGGCGAGCCGCCGTGCTTCACCGCCTCTTCCTGCTGCATGTTGAGCCCGACGAGCAGCTCCCGCGCACGCACCTCGTCCACGCCCGCCCTCGACGGCAGGTGGGCGGCCGCGGGATCCCCCGATTCAGCGGACCCTCGGACGGCGGGCGTCGCCTCATTCCCCATCGCAGCTTCGCGGGCACGCTTCTTCTCGGCGGGCGTGGGCGGGGAGACGTAGGGATCGAAAAGCATGTCCATGATGCCGTCAAGTCTAGGCCGTGCCCCCGACAGTCGCCGGTGGCGGTGCCGGTGCCGGTGCCGGTGCCGGTGCCGGTGCCGGAAAAGACGACTGCCCCCGCCGGGGTCCCGGCGGGGGCAGTCGATCAGCGAGGGGGTGCTGCTACTTCTCGCTCTGGAGCTCGTCCTTCTCGATGCCGAGGATGAGGAGCTTGCCGCTCTTGCGGTCGGCGAGGTACTCGCGCATCTCCCGCTTGATGACGGGGAGCAGGAAGTACACGCCGAGCAGGTTGATGAACGCACAGACGAACAGTGCGGCATCCGCGAAGGCGATGACCTGGCTGAAGGTCAGGACGCACCCGGCCACCGTGAAGAAGAGGAACACGATCTTGTAGGTGATCTCCGCCGTCTTGCCGCGACCGAACAGGTACTCCCACGCCTTAAGGCCGTAGTAGGACCAGGTGATGAGGGTCGAGTACGCGAACAGGATGACAGCGATAGCGAGGACGATCGGGAACCAGGGGATCACCGTGGCGAAGGCGTCGGAGGTGAGGATCACGCCGTCGGGCGTATCGCCGCCGCCCTGGACCTGGTCGATGCCCGCCTGCAGGCTCGGAGCACCGGCGATGATGATGGCCAGCGCCGTCATGGTGCAGATGAGCACGGTGTCCACGAGCGGCTCGTAGAGGGCCACGAAGCCCTCACTGACCGGGCGACGGGTCTTGACCGCCGAGTGGGCGATGGCCGCGGAACCGACGCCGGCCTCGTTGGAGAAGGAGGCACGCTGGAAGCCGACGATCAGGACGCCGAGGATGCCGCCGGCGATTCCCTGCGGGTTGAAGGCGCCACTGATGATCGCTCCGAAGGCGCCGGGCACCTGTTCGATGTTGACGAGGATGACGAACAGGCATGCCAGGACGTAGACGCCGCCCATGGCGGGGACCAGGCGGGAGGTCGTGGCACCGATGGACTTGATGCCGCCCAGGATCACGATGGCGACCAGGAACGCGAGGACCAGACCGAAGATGAGTGCGGCGCCTGCGCTGCCGAGGAAGCCGTCCGCTCCGCCGGTCACGTTCTGCACCTGGGCGAAGGTCTGGTTCGCCTGGAACATGTTGCCGCCGGCCACGCCGAAGATCAGGATCGCGACGGCGAAGATGCCGGTGAGGATCTTCGCCGGAATGCTGCCCATCTTTTGGAAGGCGATCGGAAGGTACTTGAACGGACCACCACTGATGGTGCCGTCCTCGTGGACCTCGCGGTACTTCACGCCGAGGGTGCACTCCGCGAACTTGGTCGCCATGCCGATCAGGCCCGCGAAGATCATCCAGAACGTGGCGCCCGGGCCACCGAGGGCCATGGCCGCACCGACGCCGGCGATGTTGCCGAGACCGACGGTGCCGGAGAGTGCGGAGGTGAGGGCCTGGAAGTGGGGGACCTCGCCCGGATCGTCCTTGGAGGAGTAACGCCCACGCACCACTTCGTATCCGACCCGCAGGCCGCGGAGCTGGGGCACTCCGAAGTAGATCGTGAAGATGATCCCGGCAAGGATGAGCCAGGCGACGACCGCGGGGAAGCTGACGTCGCCGATCGTGATCGGGAAGAACACGATGTTGGAGAAAATCTCCGTGGGTCGTGCGAAGGCGTTGTTGATCGCCTCGTCGATGGCAGCGAGCCACCCGACATCCTCGGTGACTGTTGTCATGGGTAGAGCGGTATGTATTGGCATCCCCCTAATGAACAGCTTTTTCGGTGTGAAGGCAATCACAATGCCGCCACACGCGCCGAACGTCATCTGATCGCAACGCAGTTCACATGGCGTTCACAGGCGGCCATGGGACATGCACATGTCGCCCATACTGGGAGGGTGGCAAAGACAAGGGCTCAGATTGCACGCAAGTACGCCGCAGGCGCACCCACGCCCGCTCCTCCCCGCCCGGGCTCCGGCCAGAAGAGCAACGGCACCCTCGTGTTCATCGCGGCGGCGGTGGCCGCCCTCTTCCTGTTCTGGTACTTCCACCTGCTGACCCTCGGCCAGATGACGCAGCTCTCCGACGGCCTCCCGATGCCCGATTCCCTGATCGGCGGTTACGACGTGGCGCACGTGGAAGGCCTGCGTGCGGCCATGGACGACGACGCCCGCGGGCAGCTCAGCTATCTCCACAAGACGGCCGGCACCCTGTTCCCGCTGATCTTCGCGTTCGCCTGGCTGCTCCTGGTGCAGCTGAACACCGGGCGGCGATGGCTGCGCTGGCTGCTATGGAGCCCGGTCCTGCTGTTCGTCGTCGTCGACCTGTGGGAGAACGTGGCCATCGATGCGATGCTCGCCCAGGCGGCGCCCGAGCCGGGAGCCGTGGCGCTGGCCTCCACACTCACCGTGCTGCGCTGGGTACTGCTCGCGGTGAGCCTCGTGGCCGGTGCCACCTCCGTGTTCCTGCCACGACGACTGCGCACACGAGGTCAGCTCACCGGGACTCCGGCGACGGGAGCACCCGCGGGCGCCGACGGCGCGACGGGCGCGAACGGGGCCACGCGGACCGGGTAAGCTAGGACCGCCGCATCGGTGATCCACCGGTGGCGCGCCTCTGTAGCTCAGTAGGATAGAGCGTCCCTCTCCTAAAGGGAAGGTCGTCGGTTCGATTCCGGCCAGGGGCACCACGGCCCGGTGTCCGACACCGGATGACGGGGAGGGCGGGCCGGCGCCCGTCCTCCCCTCGTCTCGGAGGGAACGCATGGCCGGCTCGGGGCCCAGCATCACGGTGACAGCCCTGTGCCTGCTCGATGCCCGCGGGCGCCTGGTGCTCGTGCGGAAGCGCGGGACCTCCCTCTTCATGCAGCCCGGCGGCAAGCCCGAACCCGGGGAGGACGCCGCACAGGCAGGCGTCCGCGAACTGTTCGAGGAGCTGGGCCTCGCGGCGACCGTCGGGGATCTCGAACCGCTCGGCAGGTGGCGCGGCCCGGCGGCCAACGAGGCGGACACCCTGCTCATCGCCACCGTGTTCCTGTGCCCGCTTCCCGGCCCGCCGATCATCGGCGCCGAGATCGAGGAGCTGGACTGGCTCGATCTCGACGTGGCCCCGCTGCGGCACGACCTGGCCCCGCTCCTGACGGACTTCGTGGTGCCGGCCCTGCTGGCGCGCAGGGGCCAGCGCGCCTGACATCCGTCCTCGGAGCCGCGGAAGCCCGCTCGAGTGAGCGGGAGCGACCCTCCTCAGGCGCCGCTCAGCGCCCCGGTCTCCTCGTCGGCCGCGACGTTCTTCTGCACCGCGAACTGGGTGCGGTGCAGTTCCTCGTACCGCCCGGCGAGCGCGAGCAGCTCGTCGTGCGAACCGCGCTCCACGATGTTCCCGTCCTCGATGACGAGGATCATGTCCGCGCTGCGGATCGTCGAGAGCCGGTGCGCGATCACCATCGCCGTGCGGCCCTCGAGCGCCTCGCTGAGCGCCGCCTGCACCGCTGCTTCCGACGTGGAATCGAGCGCCGCCGTCGCCTCGTCGAGGATGACGACGCGCGGTTGTGCGAGCAGCAGGCGCGCGATGGTCATCCGCTGGCGCTCACCGCCGGAAAGCCGATAGCCGCGCTCCCCCACCATGGTGTCCAGCTGATCGGGCAGGGACCGGACGAGCTGTTCGAGGCGGGCGCGCCGCACGGCGTCCCACACCTCGTCCTCCGACGCATCCGGGCGGGCCAGCCGGAGGTTGGAGAGGATGGTCTCGTGGAACAGGTGTCCGTCCTGTGTCACCATGCCGAGCGTCTGCCGCATCGACGCGAAGGTCACGTCGCGCACATCGGCACCGGCGAGGCGCACCGCACCGCCGTCGACGTCGTACAGGCGGGCCAGCAGCTGGGCGATGGTGGACTTCCCCGCGCCCGAGGTGCCCACGAGGGCCACGGTCTGACCGGGCTCGATGCGGAAGGAGATGCCGTGGAGGACCTCCTCGCCGCCTCGGGTGTCGAGCGTCGCGACCTCCTCGAGCGACGCCAGTGACACCTTGTCGGCGGACGGGTAGGCGAAACGCACGTCGTCGAACTCGACGGCGACGGGACCCGCCGGCACGCTCGCGGCGTCGTCCTTCTCCTGGATGAGCGGCTCGAGATCGAGCACCTCGAAGACGCGCTCGAAGCTCACGATGGCGCTCATGATCTCCACGCGCGCATTGGCGAGGCTGGTCAGCGGGGCGTAGAGGCGCGTGAGCAGGAGAGCGAGCGTGACGACCTCGCCCGTATCGAGCTGGCCCCTCAGCGCGAGGAACCCGCCGAGTCCGTAGACGAGGGCCAGCGCGAGGGCGGAGACCAGCATGAGGGCCGTGAAGAACACGAACTGCAGCATCGCCGTGCGCACCCCGATGTCCCGCACGCGTGCGGCGCGCAGGCGGAACTCCTCGGCCTCCTCGTCCGGCCTGCCGAACAGTTTCACCAGGGTGGCCCCGGGCGCGGAGAACCGCTCGGTCATCTGCGTGCTCATGGCCGAGTTGTGGTCCGCGGCCTCGCGGCGGAGGGCGGCGAGGCGGCTGCCCATGCGACGGGCGGGGATGAGGAAGATGGGCAGCATGATCACGGCGAGCACCGTGACGAGCCAGGAGGTGCTCAGCATGACCGCGAGCGTGAGGATCAGCGCCACGAGGTTGGTGACCACTCCGGACAGCGTCCCGCTGAAGGCCTGCTGGGCGCCGATGACGTCGTTGTTCAGGCGGCTGACGAGCGCTCCGGTGCGGGTCCGGGTGAAGAAGGCGATCGGCATCCGCTGCACGTGGTTGAACACGGCGGTCCGCAGGTCGAGGATCACGCCCTCGCCGATCCTCGCGGAGAACCAGCGGGTCACGAGGGACACCGCGGCATCCGCGACGGCGACCATCGCGATCACGACGGCGAGCCACACCACCGTGCGGACCTCGCCCTGCGCCACGATCACGTCCACCACCTGTCCGGCCAGTACGGGCGTCGCCACCGCGAGGAAGGCGCCCGCGACGGACAGGAGGACGAAGAACACCAGCTTGGAGCGGTAGGGCACGGCGAACGTGAAGATCCGGCGCACCGATTCCTTCGAGAATCCGTGCTTGCCGTTCCGGGCGGTCGAGATCTTGTACAGCGAGCTCCAGGCCGCGCCTTCCATGCTCATAGCCATTCCTTCCATGGATGCCAGTCCCAGCTTAGGCGCCGGTGTTCTGGACCCCCGCCGCAACACTTCGGAACAATAAGTGCATGCTCCGGTGTTCACCTCAGTAGTGTTCACGTCCGGTCCCGGTGGGGCCGAGGGAGCATCCCCCGGCTTCAAGCCGGAGGACGCCCCGCTTATTTCCCCACCGGGCCTGCCCGCCATCGCAATCGAAGGAATGCCCCCATGAAGCACAGCCTGTCCGTCCTCGGTGCCGCCGCCGCACTCACCCTCGCCCTCGCCGGCTGTGGCTCGTCGTCGACCCCTGCGTCCGGCGAGTCCGCCGCCCCCTCCTCCCTGCAGGAGATCCAGGACTCGGGTGTCCTGACCGTCGGCACCGAGGGCACCTACCGCCCCTTCAGCTTCCACGAGGGCGGAAGTGGCGCGCTGACGGGGTACGACGTCGAGGTCATCACCGCCGTCGCGGAGAAGATGGGCGTGGAGGCGGAGTTCGAGGAGACGCAGTGGGACGCGATCTTCGCCGGCCTCGAGGCGGGACGTTTCGACGTCATCGCCAATCAGGTGAGCATCACGGACGAGCGCAAGGAGTCCTACGACTTCTCCGAGCCGTACACGGTCAGCTCCGGCGTGATCGTCACGACCGCGGACAACGACGACATCTCCTCGTTCGAGGACCTCGACGGCAAGACGACGGCGCAGTCGCTGACCAGCAACTGGAACGACCTGGCGAAGGAGAGCGGCGCCAACGTGGAGCCGGTCGAGGGCTGGGCACAGTCCGTCACGCTCCTCGAGCAGGGGCGCGTCGATGCCACCATCAACGACGAGCTGACCTACCTGGACTACCAGAAGAACAACAGCAACGAGAACATCAAGATCGCGGCCACCACCGAGGAGAACTCGCAGAGCGCCGTGGCCGTCCGCAAGGGCAGCACCGAGCTCGTCGACGCCATCGACAGCGCCCTCGAGGAGCTGCGCGCCGACGGCACCCTCGCGGAGATCTCGCAGAAGTACTTCGGCTCCGACGTCAGCGAGTGATCGGATCACTAGGCTGGGGACGACGACGCGTCCCGCACGGCAGGGGCGCCGGGGCCGGAGGGGCTGACTGATGGACTGGGAACTGGTGCGCACGTCCTTCTGGCCCATGCTCTCGGGCGGGCTGATGGGCACCATCCCGCTGTCCCTCGCCTCGTTCGCCCTCGGCCTGGCGCTGGCCCTCGTGGTCGCGCTCATGCGTATCAGCGGACAGCCGGTCCTCTCCGCCGTCGCCCGGGCCTACGTGTCCGTGATCCGCGGCACGCCGCTGCTCGTGCAGCTGTTCGTCATCTTCTACGGGCTCCCCTCCATCGGGGCGACCATCGATCCGTGGCCCAGCGCCATCATCGCCTTCTCGCTCAACGTGGCGGGCTACGCGGCGGAGATCCTGCGCGCCGCCATCCTCTCCGTGCCGAAGGGGCAGTGGGAAGCCGGGCACACCATCGGGATGTCGCGCGCCCTGACGCTACGCCGTGTGATCCTCCCCCAGGCGGCCCGGGTCTCCGTGCCTCCCCTGTCCAACACGTTCATCAGCCTCGTGAAGGACACCTCCCTGGCCTCGCTGATCCTCGTGGGTGAGCTGTTCCGCGAAGCCCAGCAGATCGCTTCCTTCTCGCAGCAGTTCCTCCTGATCTACATCGAGGCCGCGGCGATCTACTGGGTGTTCTGCCTCGTCCTGTCCGGCGGCCAGTCCGCACTCGAGAAGCGATTGGACCGCTATGTCTCCCGCTGATCCCCTCCTGAGAGTCACCGGTCTGCAGAAATCCTTCGGGGACAACCGGGTGCTGTCCTCCATCGGTCTCGACCTCGCCGACGGGCAGGTCCTCGCGCTCGTGGGCCCGTCCGGCTCCGGCAAGACCACCGTGCTGCGGTGCCTCAACGGACTCGAGACACCCGACGGCGGCACGGTCGCCTTCCGCGGCGGACCGGACGTGGACTTCGGCACGAAGGTCGCGAAGAAGGAAGCGCTCGCCCTCCGCGACCGCAGCGCCATGGTGTTCCAGAACTACAACCTCTTCCCGCACATGACAGTGCTGGAGAACATCATCGAGGGCCCGGTCCAGGTGCAGAAACGCCCCCGCAGGGAGGCCGTCGTCGACGCCGAGCGACTCCTGGAGCGCGTGGGCCTCGCCGAGAAGCGCGACGACCACCCCTTCAACCTCTCGGGCGGGCAGCAGCAGCGCGTCGGGATCGTCCGCGCGCTGGCACTCCGGCCGGATCTGCTGCTCTTCGACGAGCCGACGTCGGCCCTGGACCCCGAGCTCGTGGGAGAGGTGCTGACCGTCATCAAGGAGCTCGCGGAGGAGAAATGGACCATGGTGATCGTGACCCATGAGCTGGCCTTCGCGCGGGAGGTCGCGGACGAGGTGGTGTTCATGGACGGCGGGGTCGTCGTCGAGCACGGGCATCCCGACCAGGTGCTGCGCAACCCCCGTGAGGAGCGCACGCGCCGCTTCGTGCAGCGCCTGCTCAACCCGTTCTAGGGCCCAGGCCGACCCCCGTCCGGGACCCCTCGGGATCCCCCGCCGACATCGCGCGTCAGAACCATCCCGCGTCCCGTCCCAGCCGACGTCGCGCGTCAGAACCGTCCCGATGCCGCGGCCCAGCCGGCGTCGCGCGTCAGAACCGTCCGGTTGCCGCGGCGTCGTGCACGTCCTTGGAGCCGCGCGGGGAGAGTTCCGCGGCGTGTTGCCCCGCGACACGCCTTCTGCCGGTGAACCGCGTGCACGACGCCGCACCCGTCGCCGGATCACCGCAGCAACGGTGCACCACGCCGCACCCGCCGCCGGATCACCGCAGCAACGCCGCACGACGCCGCACCATCGCCGAGGTCAGTCGCGGTCGGGGCTGCGGGCGGCTCGATCAGGCGGTCTGCTCAGGCGGCGATGCGGTCCGGGTGCGAGTAGCAGTTCAGCGAGGTCCCACGGCTGAAGCCCACGAGGGTCAGCCCGGCGTCGTCGGCCAGGTCCGCGGCGAGCGACGACGGCGCGCTGACAGCAGCGAGCACCGGGATGCCCGCGAGCTGCGCCTTCTGCACGAGCTCGAAGGACGCCCGGCCCGAGACCTGCAGGATGGTGCCCCGCAGGGGGAGCATGCCCTCGCGCAGGGCCCAGCCCACCACCTTGTCGACGGCGTTGTGGCGTCCCACGTCCTCCCGCAGGCACAGGAGGTCACCCTCGGCGGTGAAGAGCCCGGCAGCATGCACGCCGCCGGTGCGGTCGAACAGCTTCTGGTGCTCGCGCAGACGGTCCGGCAGCGACGCGAGGATCCCGAGGTCCACGGACGCGGTGTCCTCATGGAGGTCGAATCTGGAGGACTTCCGGACGGCGTCGATGGACGCCGTCCCGCAGATGCCGCACGAGCTCGAGGTGTAGACATGGCGCTCCATTGCGGTGTCGGGAAGCTCGACGCCGGGCCGAAGCTGCGCCTCGACCACGTTGAACGTCTGCTGGCCGTTGTCGTCCACTCCCGCGCAGTAGCGCAGGCTCGGCAACTGGCCCGGTTCCCACACCACCCCCTCGGAGACGAGGAAACCCGCCACCAGGTCGAAGTCGTCGCCCGGCGTGCGCATGGTGACGGTGAAGGCACTCCCACCGAGCCTGATTTCCAGGGGCTCCTCCCCTGCCAGGACATCCTCACGGCGTCCGGTCTGCGCCCCGATCCGGAACTTGGTGATGCGGCGGCGCTGCGTGACCCTGTTCATCCGGCTCTCCTCACTTCGGCCCTATGATGAGGTTAGTTGACCCCGGACACTTTGCCGGCGGGTCGACGTCGACACGAGGATGTGGATAGCGTGGCAACGAAGGCCCCCAAGGACAATATCGACGAAGCACAGCTGACGGTGGGGGCGCGGAAGACGCGGGCAGTAGGCCTACCCGCCGTCATCAATTCGCTGAAGATCTCCATGGACCAGATGGGCCCCGTGCGCAGCGCACAGACCCTCCTCGCCGTGAACCAGGTCAAGGGCTTCGACTGCATGGGCTGCGCCTGGCCCGAGGGCGACAAGCGCCACACGGCCGAGTTCTGCGAGAACGGCGCCAAGGCCGTCGCCGAGGAGGCCACGCGCCGCACCGTCCCGCCGTCGTTCTTCGCCGAGCACTCCGTCGAGGACCTCATGGGACGGGACGACTACTGGCTCGGCCAGCAGGGGCGCCTCACGCACCCCATGCTGCTCGACGACGGCGGAACCCACTACCGCGCCGTGTCCTGGGACGAGGCGAACCAGGTCATCGTCGACGAGCTCGCGGCCCTCGACAGCCCCGACGAGGCCGTCTTCTACACCTCCGGACGCACCTCGAACGAGGCCGCCTTCCTGTATCAGCTGATGGTGCGCGGTATCGGCACCAATAATCTGCCCGACTGCTCGAACATGTGCCACGAGTCCTCAGGATCGGCGCTGAACGAGACACTCGGCGTCGGGAAGGGGACGGTGTCCCTGCTGGACCTCGACACCGCGCCGCTGATCATCATCGCCGGCCAGAATCCCGGCACCAACCACCCCCGCATGCTGACCTCGCTCGAGAAGGCCAAGAAGAACGGCGGGGCCATCGTGGCCATCAACCCGCTCCCCGAGGCCGGGCTCATGCGCTTCGAGAACCCGCAGAACCCCATGGGCCTGCTCGGCACGCGCTTCGGTGGCGGCACGGCCCTGGCGGACGACTTCCTGCAGATCCGCATCGGCGGGGACCAGGCCCTGTTCCGCGGCCTCGGCAAGCACCTCCTCGAGCGGGAGGAAGCCACCGGCACGGTGTTCGACCACGACTTCATCGCCGAGCACACCCTCGGGCTCGAGGACTACCTCGCGAGCCTCCGGGAGACCAGCTGGGAGGAGATCACGACGGCGAGCGGCATCTCCAAGGCCGAGATCACGAAGGTCGGCGACCGCATGATCGCCTCGCCCGGCACGATCGTCTGCTGGGCGATGGGCCTGACGCAGCACAAGCACTCGGTGTCCACCCTGCGCGACGTCGTGAACGTCCTGCTGCTGCAGGGCAACGTCGGCAAGCCCGGAGCCGGGGTCTGCCCGGTGCGCGGCCACTCCAACGTGCAGGGCGACCGCACCATGGGGATCTTCGAGCGCATGCCCGAGGCGTTCCACGACGCCCTCGACCAGCGCTTCCACTTCGCTTCCCCCCGCCGGCACGGCTTCGACACCGTTGCCGCCATCCGGGCGATGCGCGACGGCAAGGCGCGGGTCTTCATGGGCATGGGCGGCAACTTCGTCCGCGCGACACCGGACACGAACGTCACGGAACAGGCGCTGCGGAACACGCGCCTGACCGTGCAGGTCTCGACCAAGCTGAACCGCTCGCACCTCGTCACCGGGACGCGCGCCCTGATCCTCCCTGCCCTCGGCCGCACGGACAGGGACACGCAATCGGGCGGCGACCAGCGTGTCACCGTCGAGGACTCCATGAGCGCGGTGCACGCCTCGACGGGCCGCCTGAAGCCCTCGAGCTCCGAGATGCGGTCGGAGATCGCCATCGTCTGCGACCTGGGTGACCGCCTGTTCGCCCGGGAGGACAGCCCGTTCCGCAGCAACGCCCCGCAGCTGGACTGGAAGGCCGCGCAGGCGGACTACCGCGTCATCCGGCAGCACATCAGCGCCGTGGTGCCGGGCTTCGACGACTTCGAGGACCGCATCGACAAGCCCGGTGGCTTCGTGCTGCCGAACGGCCCACGCGACAGCCGCACCTTCACCACCGCGACGGGCAAGGCGAACTTCTCGGCCAACACACTGGAGTACCCGAAGGTCCCCGCGGGCAGGCTCATCCTGCAGACCCTGCGCTCGCACGACCAGTACAACACCACGATCTACGGCAAGGACGACCGCTACCGCGGCATCCACAACGGTCGCCGCGTCGTCTTCCTCAGCCCCGAGGACATCGCGGAGGCCGGGCTCGACGACGGCGACATGGTGCACCTGGTCTCCGAGTGGTCCGACGGCGTCGAGCGCCGCGCCGAGGACTTCCGTGTGGTCGCCTACTCGACGCCGAAGGGGTGTGCGGCAGCGTACTACCCGGAGACGAACGTCCTCGTGCCGCTCGACTCGACGGCCGACATCAGCGGCACGCCGACGTCGAAGTCCGTGATCATCAGAGTCGAACGAGCGGGCTGACCGGTCGGAGGGCGCCAGGCGCGCCCTCCGACCGGCGCTCCGCCGTCAGGCCAGCCAGGGGAGGGACAGCCCGGGTACGGAGTCGCCCGCCGCACACCCCTCCGCGGGCACCACGAGGACGCCGTCGGCCGCGGCCAGCCCCCGCAGCATGCCCGAGCGCTGGTGCGAACTCGGCACGGCGTGTCCGGACTCGAGCCGGTAGGGGACGAGGCGGCTCCTGCCGTGCAGGGGTTCGAAGGCCTCCGCGCTCGTCACCGGCTCCGGTTCGTCGAGGCCCGCACCGCGCAGGCCGGCCAGCAGGGGCGCGGCGACGGTGAGCATCGCCATCATCGCGGCCAACGGATTGCCCGGGAGGCCCACGAGGAAACGGCCGTCGGCCAGGCGTGCCAGCAGGGTCGGGTGCCCGGGTCTCATCGCGATGCCGTCGATGATGAGTTCCGCGCCCAGTTCCGTGAGGGCCCGCCGGATGTGGTCGGCCGAGGAGCCCCCGGTGCCGCCCGTGGTGATCAGGACGTCGCCCGAGGCCCTGGCAAGGGAGAACTCGTCGGTCGCCTCGGCACTGATGGCCGCGACGACGTCGTCGAGATCGTCCTTGGCACGGCCCGCCACGTCCACGTGGCCGCCGAGCATCGCCACGAACCCGGGCAGTTGCGGGCCGAAGGTGTCCCGCACCTGGCCCGCGTGCGGGAGGCCGTGGTCGATCACCTCGTCACCCGTCATCAGCAGGGACACGCGCGGCGACCTGAGGACCGTCAAGGTATCGTGCCCACAGACCGCGGCGAGGGCGATCTGGGCCGGGTTCAGGACGACGCCGGCGGGGATGGCGATGATGCCCTGCTCGGCCTCCTCCCCCGCGGGACGGACGTGCTCGTGCAGGGCGGGTTCATCGGGTCGGGCGGAGCCGTTGCGGTCCAGCAGGTCACCGCGGACGGCGCCGTGCTCGGTCCGCAGGATACCGACGGCGTTCTGCGGGACCACCCCGCCCGTGAGGATGAAGGTGGCTTCCCCCGGTGCGAGGGCGACCTCTCCGGAGTCGGCGTGCGGCGACGGCCGCCCTCGGGGGTGTTCCTCGGGTGCGGCATGGCTGACGAGCCGCCACGGGGCCTCCCCGTTGACCGCCCAGCCGTCCATCGCGGACGAGGCGTAGTGCGGGATGGGCTGGAGCGGGTACACGGGTTCGGCCAGCGTCTGCCCCAGGGCGTCCGCGAGGGGAACGGTGTGGAACGGCAGTGCCCGTCCGGCACGGTACGCGAGCGTCCGGGCGGTCCGCCAGTCGACGTCCTGCGCAGGGATGAGGGCCTCGCTCATTCGGTGCCGCCGTCCGTCGCGGCCTCAGTGCACAGGGTGTCGGCGACGGACATGGCCGAGTCCATGGCCACGCGTTCCTCTGCCTGCCCACTGCCCACCGCGAGCCCTGCGGCATAGCCGACCACGAACGTGGTGAGCGGTGCCGCCGGCCGGACGACGCCGTGCGCCGCCTTGCCGGCGAGATCGAGGACGGCGTCGATGTCCACGCGCGTCCCGTCGATCTCGAAGGCGGCGAGCAGCTTCTCCGTCCAGTCGTGCAGGAGCTTCTGGCGATCGTCCATGGGGGTCCTCCGGGTGGTGCTAGGGGACGTCGACGCCCAGCGCTCGTGCATCGTTCCAGGTGTCGACGTCGTACGTCGTGCCCCGCGGAACCGGGACCGGTCTGCTCCTCACAGTAGCAAGGAGGCTGCGCATCGAGAGATTGTCAGCGGACCCGCGTGCGAGGACGGCGCCGATGGACGCGGCGAGGTCCGCGGAGCGGTAGAGCGCCGCGAGCGGTTGGTCGCGTCCGTCGTCGACCGCGACGAGAGACGCACGCGTGTCCGCCGAGGCCTCCGCCAGCAGCAGCGGAAGAAGCTCTCCCAGGCGGGGCATGTCACACGCGACCACGGCGCACCAAGGCGATCGCCCCGGGTCGAGGGCTGCGAACCCCGCGACGACGGCCGCGGCGGGCCCCGCGAACGGCGGCTCCTCGCGCACGAAGGACGGCGTGCCCGGCAGGGACGCTGCGATACCGCCCGGCACGGGTCCCACGACCACGATCCGTGCTGCCTGGTCGAGGACCGCGCACGTCCGGTGGAGCAGCGTCTCGCCGTCGAGGAGGAGGCCCGCCTTCGGCACGCCGCCGAGACGCGAGGACCGGCCTCCGGCGAGGACGACGGCATCGAACCGCGGTCCGGGCTCGCTCACGCAGCCCTCTCCGTGAGGAACTCGCTCCACTGCGGCGCAGGCTTCTCCAACTCCCTGATCTGCCACTGGGGACCCCGCGGCGGCAGGGGCACGACGCGCAGGGACCAGCCCAGGCTGCCCAGGGTCTTGTCCCCCTTGGCGTTGTTGCAGGGTGAGGCAGCACGCCACCAGGTTCTCCCAGGTGTCCGCGCCGCCCCTCGAACGCGGCATGACGTGATCGATGGTGGACGCCGTCCGGCCGCAGTAGGCACACAGGTGGTTGTCACGGCGGAGGACACCGCGCCGGGTCGCGGCCACGTCATGGCGGTACGGGATCTTCACGTACCGGTTCAGCAGGATCACCGATGGCCGCCCGAGGATCTCCGAGGGCCCGACGATCGGTTCGTCGTCCTCGGCGACCACACTCGCCTTGCCCGTGAGAACAAGCACCAGCGCCCGGCGGAACGTGACGACCGCCAGTGGTTCATACCCTGCATTCAGAACAAGAGTGCGCATACGAAGGGCCTCGTTGCTACTGCTCCCCGCGCCGGTTGCCATCCCGGGTCACTGGGAGACGTGCTTCGGATTATCACTGCAAGGGTAAGCCGGAGACCCGGCGGGGGCTAATCGGCGCGCAGCCGGGTGGGCACGTGTCGCACGGCGCGGGTTCTGCTGGTACTCGCCCTCTCGGCGCCGGGACGCGAAAGGGACCGACGCCGAGCGCCGGTCCCTTTCGCACCTGCGGATGGTTCGGGTACTGGTCAGCCGCCCACGCGGATGTAGACGCCGCCGGAACCGAGTTCGGCCGGTGCGATCACCGTGGAGTTGCCGTTGAAGCCACCGTGCACGGCCTGGCCGCCGCCGATGTAGACAGCGATGTGGGCCATGCCCATGCCGCCGTCGGCGTAGTAGATGAGGTCACCCGGGATGGCTTCTCCGGCGCTGACGGTCCGACCGAGGGAGAGGTAACCGGCCGGCCAGCCGTGGAAGTTGATCCCCGCGGCGGCGAGGGCGTTGCTGGCGAGCCGGGTGCAGTCCTGCGTCACGCCGAGCTGGCCCTTCGCCGCGGCGGCGATGGTGGCGGCGACACCGGACGAAACGGCCGGAGCGGGAGCGACGACCTTGGCGGGCACAGGAGCGGCGAACTTGGCGGGCGCGGGAGCAGCGACCGGGGCCGGCGCTGCGACCGGGGCTGCGACGACGGCGGTGGCGACGGGCGCAGGTGCTGCGACCACGGGCGCTGCCGCAACGGGTGCCGGTGCTTGAACGGGGGCCGGCACCTCTGCGACGGCGGCTGCCGCGACGGGAGCGGACACCTCCACGACGGCGGCAACAGGAGCTTCCACGGGGGCTTCGACCACGGGTGCAGGCTGCACGGCTGCGAGCTTGGGCTTCGCGACGACGGGCTTGGCCTTGACTTTCACGGCTGTCTTGTTGAAGGAGACCACCGGCGTGGTCGAGGCGACGACGGCCGTGCGGGTCGCGGTCACCGTGATGTTGGAGGTGGCGACATCGCGCTGGGGCTGGAGGTCCGCGGCGTTGGCTGCGACACCGCTGGTCAGGATGAGGCCGGATGCAGCGGCGATGACGGCGGCCTGGCGGCCCATCCCGCCCGCGTTGGTGGTGACGGCCTTGGCGAGGGCTGAGAGTCCGGCAGCGTTCTGCGCGTCTGCCCGGTGGCGTGCGATGGTGGCGCGTGAAGTCATGGTGTTATCTCCGTGGGGTTCTAGCGGACGCGGACGAAGCTGGCGCCGGGAAGGTCGGACAGGGCGTGAAGGCCGGTGTTCATGCCGTTGAGGCCACCGCTGATGACCTGGCCGTTGCCGACGTAGATCGCGACGTGACCGGGTGTGATGACGAGATCGCCCGCCGCGGGTGATCCCACGACGTCGCCGAACTGGAAGAACTGACCGGGAGCCAGATCGCCGACGGTCTTGCCGACGGAGCGCAGGGCCTTCTCGACCATCGCCGTGCAATCCTGCGCGACACCGATCTGGCCGTACGCGGAGGCGACGAGACCCGCTGCGACACCCGAGGACTGGACGGGGGCAGGCGCAACAGGAGCGGGAGCCGCAGGGGCCGGAGCTGCCGCGACGGCAGCAGCAGGCGCCACCGGCGCGGGAGCAGCGGGGGCTACCGGCGCGGGGGCAGCAATGGCCACCGGAGCGGGAGCGATGGCTGCCGGAGCGGGAGCGATGGCTACCTCGACGGCGGCCACCTCCACAACGGGGGCGATCTCAGCGACGGGAGCGGCCTCGACGACCGCTGCCTCCACGGACGCGGCCTCTGCGACGGGGGCTTCCGCGACGGGTGCTTCCGCGGCCGGAGCCTTCGCGATCGGAGCGATCTTCACCGATGCAGCCGGGGTGACGGCGACGGCTTCCCGCTCGAAGGCGACGGTGGCTGTGGCCGGAACCGTGATCTCGACGGCGGCGACGCGGCTGATCGTCGCTGTGGACGACTGCACCTCGCGCTCGGCGGTGGTGACCCCGTGGGCCGGCAGGCCTGCCGTGAGTACCAGCCCGGAGGCGGCGACGACGACCGCGGCCTGGCGCCCGACCGATCCGGCGTTGGAGGCTGCTGCGGCGGAGAGCGCCGTCAGCGGACTGCGGGTCTGGGGCGCGCGGTGGCGACCCAGCGAAGAGCTGGTGGACACGTTGGATTACCTCTCCCAACGCCTGCGAGGTGAGCTGTCGGATTCGGATGGGAGTCACCCGGCCGCTGCGTGAACAGCGACTTAACCCCGAGGATCTCTGGATCGAGACCCGAAAATTGGTTCCCCCGCCTCTGCCATGCGATGGTGCGAACGGACCTCCGGCAATGGCAGAGCTAGGCAATTTGCGCGGAGGGTGCCGGATCTAGAGCGACGGTGGCACGGGATGAAGGCTATCCCAGAACCAGCCTTATGTCACGTTCCGATCACGGAACGGTGTGTTTATGGTGACGGCGCTGCTCGCGGGCCCCGCCGTTCGAGGCGTGAGCGCCGTCGCCCGGCATGCCGCGCGGCCTGGTGAACCGGCCGCGCAGTGTAACGGACCCCGTCATGCAGTGCCGCGCGGCGAGGTGAACCGGCCGCCTCAGGCCGCGACGGCGACGAAGACGTGCGAGGCGACCTCCGGCGGAAGTTCGAGCGCTCCCTCGACGCCGGGCACCCGTACGGACACGTATCCGCCCACGGATTCCAGCGAGAGCTGCGCTCCCGGGCGGAGCCCCCCTTCGTCCAGCTGCGTGAGGAGCTCCGGGTCCACCTGGATGGGCTCCGCGAGACGGACCAGCGTGACGCTGCTGTCCGGGGAATACGTCCCCATGGCTGCGAGCAGTGTCACCACGCCGTCCGTGAACAGCTCCGACCGCACGCCTCCGATGGCCTCGAGGCCCGGGATCGGGTTCCCGTAGGGCGATTCGGACGGCTTCCCGAGCAGTTCGTACAGCCGCCGCTCCACCCGCTCGCTCATGACGTGCTCCCAGCGGCAGGCCTCGTCGTGCACGTAGGCCCAGTCGAGTCCGATCACGTCACTCAACAGGCGCTCCGCGAGGCGATGCTTGCGCATCACGCCGGTCGCGCGGTGCCGGCCCAGTTCGGTGAGTTCGAGGTGTCGATCCCCGGACACCACGACGAGGCCGTCCCGCTCCATGCGTCCGATGGTCTGGGAGACAGTGGGTCCCGAGTGGCGCAGGCGCTCCGCGATGCGCGCCCGCAATGCCACGATGTTCTCCTCCTCGAGCTCGAGGATGGTCCGCAGGTACATCTCGGTGGTGTCGATGAGATCCGTCATGCGGGGTCAGCTCCTTGGTGCGGTGCGGGTGCGCGGCCGGACATGCCTCACGCCGGTCGAGGGGCGTGGCGCCCCGTGACAGCAGCCGGTTCACCCCACGCTTCCCAAGGTTAACGCATGAGTGAACCTCGGGAAGCGTGGAGGACGTGGGTCGGATCTCCCTGATGGACGACGCCGCCCGGCGCACGCGGCGCGAACCGTTCACAAATGGAGGGCCGCCGGTCGCTGGGGCAGAATGAGGGCCGTACCCGCCGCCGACCAGCTGGAGAACCCATGAGCGAAACACTCCGCATCCCCGATCACCTGCTGCCCGCGGACGGCCGCTTCGGCGCCGGTCCCTCGAAGGTGCGCAGGGAACAGCTGGACGCCCTGGTCGCGGCCGGACCGGCGCTGCTCGGGACATCCCACCGCCAGGCTCCCGTGCGGAACCTCGTGGGGCGCGTGCGCGAGGGTCTCGGGACGTTCTTCGACGCACCGGACGGGTACGAGGTGGTTCTCGGTGTAGGCGGCTCGACGGCGTTCTGGGACGTCGCGACCTTCGGACTCGTGGAGGCGAAGGCCCAGCATCTCTCGTTCGGGGAATTCGGCTCGAAGTTCGCCGCGGCCACGACGAAGGCGCCGTTCCTCGACGATTCCTCCGTGATCACCGCGCCGCCCGGCACCCGGCCGGAGGCAGTCGCGGAGACCGGGATCGACACCTATGCCTGGCCGCAGAACGAGACCTCCACGGGCGTCGCTGCACCTGTGCGGAGGGTGCAGGGAGCGGACGACGGCGCCCTGGTACTCGTCGACGCGACATCGGCCGCAGGTGGGCTCGACGTCGACGTCTCCCAGGCGGACGTCTACTACTTCGCACCGCAGAAGAATTTCGCGTCCGACGGCGGGCTGTGGTTGGGCCTCTTCTCCCCCGCGGCCCTCGAGCGGGCAGCACGGATCGCCGCCGGTGACCGCTGGGTCCCCGACTTCCTGAACCTGCAGACAGCGATCGACAACTCCCGGCTGAACCAGACCTACAACACCCCGTCCCTCTCCACCCTCGTGACACTCGACGCGCAGGTGCAGTGGCTGAACGCGCAGGGCGGCCTCCCGTTCGCCGCGGCACGCACGGCGGATTCCGCCGGCCGCCTCTACCGCTGGGCGGAGGCCTCACCGGTGGCGAGCCCCTACGTCGCTCGCCCCGAGGACCGCTCGAACGTCATCGTCACCGTGGACTTCGACGAGGGTGTCGACGCCGCACGCATCGCCGCTGTCCTGCGCTCCCACGGGATCGTCGACGTCGAGCCGTACCGCAAGCTCGGCCGCAACCAGTTGCGCATCGCCACCTTCGTCGCGATCGAGCCGGACGACGTCTCGGCCCTCATCGCCTGCATCGATCACGTGGTGGAACAGCTCCTCTGAGGGAGCCGGGGCCGCCGTCAGCGACTGCTGCCCGCGGCGCCGGGCTCGTGGTCCAGGCGGAGCCGGCGGGGCGCCGTGCGGTCGTAGCGCAGCCTGACCTCGTGGTACTTCCACGCCCAGAAGATCCCCGCCGCGGCGGCGATGATTCCTGACGCGGCAGCGACGCCGAGGCTCCACCGCGGACCGAACATGTCGGAGACCCACCCCACCACGGGCGCTCCGAGGGGTGTTCCGCCGAGGAAGATCGCGAAGTAGAGGGCCATCACCCGCCCGCGCATGGTCGGGTCGGTGGTCGTCTGCACGTAGGCGTTGGCGCTGGTCATCAGGGTGAGCGCGAACAGTCCCACGGGCACCAGCGCCAGCCCGAACAGCCAGAGGGTGGGGGCCAGTGCCGCCAGCAGGCACGCGACACCGAAGGCGGCGGATGCTCCGAAGATGAATCGCAGGCGCGGACGCTCGCGGCGTGCGGACAGGAGCGCACCGGCCACCGAGCCAACGGCCATCACCGAGGAGAGGACTCCGAAGACCCCGGCGCCTTGGCCGAACTCGGTACGCGCCATGGCCGCGATGAACACGGCGAAGTTGAGCCCGAACGTCCCGACGATGAAGATGGCGAGCATGACCATCATGAGGTCCGGACGCTGACGGACGTACCGGAAGCCGGCGCGGATGCGCCCCTTGCCCCGGGCCTGCCGCGGTTGCGGGTTCAGTTCCGAGCGGCGCATGGCGAGGAGGACGTAGACCATGGCGCCGAAGGTGAGGGCGTTGATCATGAACACCCAGCCCGGCCCCACTCCTGCGGTGAGGAGCCCGGCCACGGCCGGACCGATCAGCCGGGCCCCGTTGAAGGAGGCACTGTTGAGGGCGACGGCGTTCGGCAGGTAGTCATCGCGTACGAGTTCGGAGACGAAGGCCTGCCGGGCAGGAGCGTCGAACGCGGAGACCACACCGAGTGCCAGGGCGAACGCGTAGACGTGCCACAGGACGGCGACGTCGAGGATGACCATGAGGCCGAGCCCCACACCCAGCAGCGCCATGGCGACCTGCGTCACCGCCAGGAGCTTCCGCCGGTCCACGGTATCCGCGATGAGGCCCGCCCAGGGCGCGATCACGAGCTGCGGACCCAGCTGGAGTGCCATGACGATGCCCAGGGCCGAGGCGTTCTGCGGCGTCAGGATGTCGTACACCAGCCAGTCCTGCGCGGTGCGCTGCATCCAGGTGCCGATGTTGGAGATCAGGGCCCCGATGAACCAGAGCCTGTAGTTGTGGATGCCGAGAGACCGGAAAGTGCTCATGCGCTCCCCTGTCCGTCCCGACGCCCCCGACCGATCACTCGGCGTCGGGGTCTTCCGCGCCGTCGGAACGGGTGTCGGCTGCCTCGTCGATCCCTGCACCGGCTGTGTCGGCGACCGGGTCAGCGTTGTCCGTCGGGGCGTCGTCCCCGGGGCGTCCGGCGGACGATGCGGCGTCCGCCGACGGGGCGGCGTCCGCTGACGGGGCGTCGTCCGCCGACGGGGCGTCGTCCTCCTGGGAGTCCTCCGGGCGCACCCGCTCGGACCAGGGCAGCCATTCGGGAGCCAGGAGTGCCGCGTCGGAGGGCAGCAGGCCGACCTCGCAGATCGTGACCTCCTTGCTCCGGGCCACGCGTGCGACCGTCGCGTACCACTGCCAGCCGCCGTACCCGGGCACGAAGGCTTCGAAGCGGTGGGTGACGAGGCGCTCTCCCTCGATCACCGCCGAGACATGGCGTCCCACCCGCGCCTCGGCGGCGCCCTCGAGGATCGCCTCCCGGGCTCGCTCCACGGCACCCTCGAGCACCGAGTCCGAGGTCGGGATTCGCCGGGCCGCGCGGGGCCGCTTCGGCGGGTCCGAGCGCTGGGGCGCGGACGCCTCGGAGAGGGCGGCGTCATCGGTCGGGAGCATGCCGGTCCCGGTCGGCGCTTCGCCGTGGGCAGTCTCCGGGCTGGTCTGGGTCATGGTCGAAGCCTACGCGTCGAGGTCGTCGGCGACGGCCCTGAGCACCGCGGCCACCTTCGTCGCGTGGGACTTCTCCGGGTAGCGACCCTTGCGCAGGCCGTTCGAGACGGCGTCGAGCAGCTTGATGAGGTCCTCGGTGATGACCGCCATGTCGTCGGCGCTCTTGCGGGTCGCCTTCGCCACCGACGGCGCCTGCTCGAGGATTCGCGCGGAGAGGGCCTGCAGCCCGCGGCGGCCGTCGGCGACGCCGAACTCCAGCTTGGTGCCGACCTTCACCTCGCTCACGCCGGCGGGCAGCGCCGAGGCATGTAGGAACACTTCCTTGCCGTCGTCCGTGGCCACAAAACCGAAGCCCTTGTCCACGTCGAACCACTTCACTTTGCCGATCGGCACGTCGTCTACCTCTTCTTGGCTGAACCGGACGCGAAGGCGTCTGCGGTGATGGTCCCGGCTCCATGACACTGGTGCTGGAGATGCGTGCTGCACTGCCGCCGCCGGGTAAGTCCGTGTCTCCTAGGATATAGGGTCACGGCCCTGCGCCCTGCCGAGATTCTTGTAGTCTGGGACGGCTATGATCCCTGACGACCCGGCCTCCTATCCCCCTCGGCGCGACGACACCGGGCGACGCCCGCACGACCCCGCGGAGCGACCCGGGCGTGGTCGGTTGATCGTGATGATCCTTGCGGTCGCCTTCGCGATCGTCGGGCTGCTGTCCCTGGCAGCCATCCTCGCCACGGCGTTCGTGCAGGGCACGGTGTGGCCCGGCTTCGTCCTGGCCAGCTATTTCTGCCTCCCCACCGCCTTCCTCCTGATGGTGGCCCTGGTCGTGTGGTCGGTCATCGGCCGCCGTCGGACCTGACCCGCCGCGCCCTGCACGCCCCCACACTCCGGGCTCCCACTGGATGAGGGCCATCCGGGGTGTCGGGGGTGGCGGGTAATCTAGGCGTGATGTCCGCAATCCGAGCACTGGCCGATCAGCTGGCCCGCCGGAGCGATGACGACCTGCGCCGCCTGCTCTCCGTCCGGCCCGACCTCATCCTCCCCGCGGTGCCCGACTTCTCCGCGCTCGCAGCGCGGGCCTCCACCCGCGTGAGCCTGCAACGTGCGCTCGACAACGCCACCCGGCCGCATCTCCAGGTGCTCGAGGCCGTCGCGATCCTGACGGACGACGACGGCCTCCCGGTCTCCCGCCCGCGGCTGCTGGCAGCCCTCGGTGCGACGGTAGCGGCGGATGCCGACCGGATCGTCGAGGACCTCGTCGGGAAGGCGCTCGTCGTGGAGTCGGAGGACGGCATCCTTCCCGTCGGCGCCCTGACCGACGCCCTGGGCCCGTATCCGGCCGGGCTGGGCCGCTCCTTCCGTACGCTTGCCCGATCCATCCCGCGCTACGGCCCTGCACTGATCACCGCTGTGCCTCTCGTCGCACCCGCCGCACGCACGGAGGCACTCACGTCCGCCGCCGCAGCGGGGCTCGTCGACGCGGTCGCGGCCGACGCCGACGCGTGGGACCGGGTGCTGGCGGAGGCGCCGGACGGCGTCCAGGGCCTCCTCGACCGCCTCCGGGAGACCCCTGTGGGCACGACGGCGACAGGAAGCGACGGCGGCGCCTCGCCCGCGGTCCGCTGGCTGCTCGACAGGGGTCTGCTCGCGCCACTCGACGCCCTGCACGTGGAGCTCCCGCGGGGCGTCGGGATGGCCCTGCGGGGCCACGCGGTCTTCCCCACCCTCGCGCTCGAACCACCCGTCGTCGTCGAACGGACAACGCGCGCAGCACTGCGCGACAATGCCGCGTTCGGCGCCATCGCGGAGACCCTGAGGCTCATGACGACCCTCCTCGGGATCGTCGCCGCCGTTCCCGTGGCCACCCTGCGCTCCGGCGGGGTGGGCGTGCGCGAGGTGAGGCGCGTCCGGGAGGCCCTGCAGAGCAGTGATGCCGAGGCCGTCTGGCTGCTGGAGCTCGCCGCATCGGTGGGCCTTCTCGCCCTCGATCCCGACGATTCGCGCTGGAAGGCCGCACGCCTGCAGGTCTGGGAGTCGCTGGACCGCGACGCGCAGTGGCTCCTCCTCGTCGAAGGGTGGCTCGCCCTGGACCGGGCGCCGGCGCTCATCGGGTCCCGGTTGCCGGACGGCAGCGCGGTGAACGCGCTGGCCGCGGAGGCGTCGCGTCCCGACGCGCCGACGGTGCGCCGGAGGCTCCTCCAGGCCGCCGTGCACCTGACCGGCCCCGATGCCGCCCCCGAGGCGCTGCCCGTCCTGGCCGACCGGTCCGTCGTCGACCTCGCGTCCTGGTACCAGCCCCGCCTGCAGCGGCGCTTCGCGCGGCTGCTCCCCGGCATGCTCCTCGAGGCCGCGGCGCTGGGCCTGACCGGCGGCGGATCGCTCACCGATGCCGGGCGCCTCGTCGCCGGCGACCAGCTCGAGGACGCCGCCCGCCACGTCCGCGAGGCACTGCCGGACCCTGTGGCCCACGTCGTCCTCCAGGCGGACCTCACCGCCGTCGCCCCCGGCTACCTGCAGCCCGAGGTGGCGCGCGGGCTCCTGCGCATGTCCACGCCCGAAGGCCAGGGACCGGCCACCACCTACCGTTTCTCCGCCGATTCCGTGCGGTCAGCGCTCGATGCGGGCGAGGACGCCGCCTCCATCCTGGCGTTCCTGAGCACGCACTCGGCCACCGAGGTTCCTCAGGCCCTCACCTACCTGGTCGAGGACACGGCATCCCGGTACGGGCGCCTCCGCGTCGGTCGTGCCGGCAGCTACGTCCGGACGGACGACGACGCCGTGACCGCCGCCGTCCTGGCCGACCCACGGGCGTCCGTGCTCGGCGTCGTCCAGGTGGCACCCACCGTCCTCGTCTCCCCCGCCTCCCCCCAGGAACTGACCGCACTCCTCCGGGACCTCGGCTTCACCCCCGCACCCGATACGCCGGCGGGAGAGGGTGCCCGGACGATGTCGGTCCGGGAGACGGGGGATGCAGGGACCGCGGCCCGCCTGCCGCCGGACCAGCTGCGATCGCAGCCCACCACATGGGCTGTCGCCGAGGAGGAGATCACCGCGCAACTGGCCGTCCTCCGATCCGCGCGGACCGGCCCCAGCGACCGGCAGATCGGGTCCGACGGACCTCTGCTGGGCCTCGAGACCCTGCGTGCCGCCATCCGCTCACACAGCAGCATCCGGCTCGGCACGGCGGACAGCGAGGGGAATCACGTTCGCCAGATCCTTGTTCCCCTCTCGGTATCGGGTGGGCGCCTGCGCGTGTTCGACCCGGACAAGCAGGTGGAGAGAGTCGTATCCGTACACCGCGTCATGGACGTGGAGATCCTCGAAGGGAGCCCCGCTGATGGTTGACGGACCGCTGATCGTCCAGAGCGACAAGACCATCCTGCTCGAGGTGGACCACGAGCAGGCCACGGAGGCGCGGCACGCCATCGCGGCGTTCGCGGAACTCGAACGCGCCCCCGAGCACGTGCACAGTTACCGCCTCACGCCGCTGGGCCTGTGGAACGCGCGGGCGGCCGGGCTGGACGCGGAGCGGGTCCTCGACACCCTGCTGAAGTATTCGCGCTTCCCCGTGCCGCACGCGCTCCTCATCGACATCGAGGACACCATGTCGCGGTACGGGCGGCTGCGCCTCGAGAAGGACCCGCAGCACGGGCTGGTCCTGCGCACCACCGACTACCCCGTCCTCGAGGAGGTGCTGCACGCGAAGAAGATCCAGCCCCTCCTCGGCCCGAGGATCGACGGCGAGACCGTCGTCGTCCACTCCTCGCAGCGCGGGCAGCTCAAGCAGCTGCTCCTGAAGCTCGGCTGGCCCGCGGAGGACTTCGCCGGCTACGTGGACGGAACGCCGCACCCCATCGCGCTGGACGAGGACGGGTGGACGCTGCGCCCCTACCAGCAGCTCGCCGTCGAGAACTTCTGGTCCGGCGGCTCGGGCGTCGTCGTCCTGCCCTGCGGTGCCGGCAAGACACTGGTCGGCGCTGCCGCGATGGCCACGAGCCAGACCACCACCCTGATCCTCGTGACCAACACCGTCTCCGCCCGGCAGTGGAAGGATGAGCTGCTCAAGCGGACCTCGCTCACGGAGGAGGAGATCGGGGAGTACTCGGGCGCCGTCAAGGAGGTCCGTCCCGTCACCATCGCGACGTACCAGGTGCTCACGACGAAGCGGGGCGGGCTGTACCCGCACCTCGAACTCCTCGACGCCAACGACTGGGGCCTGATCGTCTACGACGAGGTGCATCTGCTCCCCGCGCCGATCTTCAAGATGACCGCCGATCTACAGGCGCGCCGCCGGCTAGGCCTCACCGCCACGCTCGTGCGCGAGGACGGCCGCGAGGGCGAGGTGTTCTCCCTCATCGGGCCCAAGCGCTACGACGCCCCCTGGAAGGACATCGAGGCGCAGGGCTACATCGCGCCCGCGGACTGCGTCGAGGTGCGGGTGGACCTGCCACGTGACGAGCGCGTCGCCTATGCGATGGCCGAGGACGGCGACAAGTACCGTCTGTGTGCGACGTCGGACACGAAGTCCGACGTGGTGGAGAAACTGGTCGCGTCGCACAGGGGCGAGCAACTGCTCGTGATCGGGCAGTACATCGACCAGCTCGACGACCTCGCCGCGCGGCTCGACGCACCCGTCATCAAGGGTGAGACGACCGTGAAGGAGCGCCAGCGCCTGTTCGATGCGTTCCGGGCCGGCGAGATCCACGTCCTCGTGGTCTCCAAGGTCGCGAACTTCTCCATCGACCTGCCGGAGGCCTCGGTGGCCGTCCAGGTCTCCGGCTCGTTCGGTTCCCGTCAGGAGGAGGCCCAGCGGCTCGGCCGCCTGCTGCGGCCGAAGGCGGATGGTCGTGCCGCACGCTTCTACACCGTCGTCGCCCGCGACACCCTCGACCAGGACTTCGCTGCGAAACGCCAACGATTCCTGGCAGAGCAGGGCTATGCCTACCGGATCCTCGATGCGGCGTCGATCGGCGAGACCGGGCCCAGCGACTGACCAGGCCACTCTCAGGGCCGACCCAGCGAACTCACAGAGAACGTGCGGATACTGGTGGGGTGAAGAAAACAGGCCCCGAAGCAAAACTGCTCGTCGTGGATGACGAACCCAATATCCGCGAGCTCCTTTCCACCTCGCTGCGTTTCGCAGGTTTCGAAGTGGTCGCGGCCGGCAACGGCCGTGACGCCCTCGCCGCCGCGGAGCTGCACAACCCGGACCTCGCGGTCCTCGACGTCATGCTCCCCGACATGGACGGGTTCACGGTCACGCGGCGCCTGCGCGCCGCGGGCCGGCACTTCCCGGTCGTCTTCCTGACCGCTCGCGATGACACGGACGACAAGGTCACCGGGCTCACGGTCGGCGGCGACGACTACGTCACCAAGCCCTTCAGCCTCGACGAGGTCGTGGCCCGGATCCGTGCGGTCCTGCGCCGCACCCATCCGCTCGAGGACGACGACGCCGTGATCCGCGTCGACGACCTCGAACTCGACGACGACGCCCACGAGGTCCGCCGCGGAGGTGAGGTCATCGACCTCTCCCCCACCGAGTTCAAGCTGCTGCGCTACCTGATGATGAACCCGAACCGCGTCCTGTCGAAGGCACAGATCCTCGATCATGTCTGGGAGTACGACTTCAACGGCGACGCCTCGATCGTCGAGTCCTACATCTCCTACCTGCGGCGCAAGATCGACAGGAACCCCGACGCCGCCGCACTCATCCAGACCAAGCGCGGCGTGGGCTACCTGCTCCGTACCGCCGACAAGCGGTAGCGCGGGCCCCTCGTGATCAAGCGGTGGAACGCGGCGTCCCTCCGGTCCCAGCTCGTGGCGATCATCATGCTGCTCATGATCGTCACGGTGGGCATCACGGGGCTCGCCACTGTCTCGCTGCTCCGCGACGGTCTGATCGATCGCGTGGACCAGGACCTCAGCAACAATGTGCAGAACGTGTCGAGGAACTTCTACACGAATCCCCAGGGCGACAGCTCGGTCCTCAGGTACTACGCGGCCGTCCTGGACGGCAGCGGCCAGGTGACCGGCACCAACCAGCTCGACGGCGCTCCCGACCTGCCCGATCTCAGCGGCCTGACGAGGGAACGGATCCTCGAGCTCCAGAGCTCTGGCCTGAACGTACCGAGCACCGACCCGACGGGCCCGGGTTGGCGGGTCCAGGTGTACTCGTTCCGCGCCAATGACGGATTCTTCGCCATAGCGTCCCCGCTGAAGACCGTGAACGATTCCCTGCAGGAGGCCACGGAGATCATCTTCACGTCGGGTCTCGTGACCACGACCCTTGCATCGCTCATCGCCTTCATCACCGTGACGCGTCAGTTCGCCCCGCTCGCACGCGTCGAGCGCACGGCGGCAGGCATCGCCGCCGGGGACCTCACGCGCCGCGTCGCCGTGGAAAGGCCGGCCACGGAGATCGGGCGGCTCTCCCGATCGCTCAACGCGATGCTCGCCCACATCGAGCGTGCCTTCGCCGCGCGCACCGCCTCGGAGACCAAGATGCGGAGGTTCGTCGCGGACGCGTCGCATGAGCTGCGCACTCCACTCGTCACCATCCGCGGCTATTCCGAGCTCTATCGGCACGGTGCGCTGCAGAAGGACGAGGACGTCGCGGCGGCCATGGGCCGGATCGAGAGCGAGGCGATCCGCATGGGCCAACTGGTGGAGGACCTCCTGACGCTGGCGCGCATCGACGAACAGCGCCCGCTCGAGGTCAAGCCGGTGGATCTCAAGGTTCTCGGCCATGACGCGGCGTTCGATGCCCGCGCGACCGCGCCGGACCGCTCGATCACCGTGATCGGGCTCGACGGCGGAACCCCGCGCCCTGCCCCGACACGGGGTGACGAAGCCAGGCTCCGCCAGGTGATCGCCAACCTGATGACGAATGCGCTGCGGTACACGCCCGAGGGCACGCCGATCGAGATCGCCGTGGGAGTGGCACCCGTGCTGCACGGCCACAGCGATTCCGTGCTGGAGGTGCGCGACCACGGGCCGGGCATCTCCGATGCCGATGCGGCCAAGGTCTTCGAGCGGTTCTACCGCGCGGACTCGTCACGGTACCGCGAGACCGGCGGCACGGGCCTCGGCCTCGCGATCGTCGCTGCCCTGGTGGCCCAGCACGACGGCAGCGTACGGCTCGAGGAGACCCAGGGCGGCGGTGCGACGCTGTCGATACGGCTGCCCCACATCCCGGCCGACCAGCAGGACGGCGACGACGCAGGTGCGTCCCGCGGAGCATCCGCGCCGGTGAACGGCATCGTGCCTCCACAGCGTCCAGCCGCACAGCCGGTTGTCCACAAAGGCCGCGACGACGGCTGACCGCCCCGCATCCTCACCTACCGTCGAGGGGTCACAGCACGTGCGATCGATCCCAGGGGAGACAGCAATGGCATTCTTCAACGTAGACACCGACAGCCTCGCGGCCAAGAGCAGCCAGGTCCAGGGCACCATCTCGCGGCTTCAGGCGGAGGTCGATTCGATGCAGGCGGGGCTCCGTGAACTGGAGGGTCTGTGGACGGGCCAGGCCGCGTCGAACTTCCAGCAGCTCATCGTGCAATGGAGGGCCACGCAGCAGCAGGTCGAGGAGTCGCTCACCGGCATCAACCAGGCGCTCACCGTCGCGACGCAGCAGTACGCGGAAGCGGAGCAGAGCAACGCGCGTATGTTCATGAGCTGACACCTGCCGATCGCCGCAGGACGGCGAACGCCCTGCCGGGCGCCGAGCCTAGCCCGTGTCCTGCCCCGTTCCCGTGTGACAGTCAGGACGAAGAAGAGGGCGGCACCCCCGGTCAGGGGTGCCGCCCTCTTCTGCTGTGCAGGTGGTGCGATCGATGCGGGGGGAGGCTAGAAGCCGCCCATCCCGCCCATGCCGCCCATGTCGTCCCCGCCGCCACCGGCAGGCGCTGCCTTCTCCGGCTTGTCGGCCACGACGGCCTCGGTGGTGAGGAACAGGCCGGCGATCGACGCCGCGTTCTGCAGGGCCGAGCGGGTGACCTTCACGGGGTCATTGACGCCGGCGGCCAGCAGGTCCTCGTACTCGCCGGTTGCGGCGTTGAGGCCGTGACCGGCGGGCAGGCCGCGGACCTTGTCGACCACGACGCCGGGCTCGAGGCCGGCGTTGAAGGCGATCTGCTTGAGCGGGGCGTCGATGGCGACGCGCACGATGTTCGCGCCGGTCGCCTCGTCACCCGTGAGCTCGAGGTTGGCGAACGCCTTGGCGCCGGCCTGGATGAGGGCCACGCCGCCACCGGCGACGATGCCCTCTTCGACGGCAGCCTTCGCGTTGCGGACGGCGTCCTCGATGCGGTGCTTGCGCTCCTTGAGCTCGACCTCCGTGGCCGCTCCGGCCTTGATGACTGCAACGCCACCGGCCAGCTTGGCCAGGCGCTCCTGCAGCTTCTCACGGTCGTAGTCGGAATCGGAGTTGTCGATCTCCGCGCGGATCTGGGCCACGCGGCCGGCGATGGCGTCGGCGTCGCCGGCTCCCTCGACGATCGTGGTCTCGTCCTTGGTCACGACGACCTTGCGGGCGGTACCCAGCAGGTCGAGGGTCGCGGTCTCGAGCTTGAGGCCGACCTCCTCGGCGATGACCTGGCCGCCCGTGAGGATGGCGATGTCGGCGAGCTGCGCCTTGCGACGGTCACCGAAGCCCGGGGCCTTGACGGCGACGGACTTGAAGGTGCCGCGGATCTTGTTGACCACGAGGGTCGCGAGGGCTTCGCCTTCGATGTCCTCGGCGATGATCAGCAGCGGCTTGCCGGACTGCATGACCTTCTCGAGGACCGCGACGAGGTCCTTGACGTTGCTGATCTTCGAGTTGACGATCAGGATGTACGGGTCCTCGAGGACCGTCTCCTGGCGCTCGGCGTCCGTGACGAAGTAGCCCGAGATATAACCCTTGTCGAAGCGCATGCCCTCGGTGAGTTCGAGCTCGAGGCCGAAGGTGTTCGACTCCTCGACGGTGATGACGCCTTCCTTGCCCACCTTGTCGAGGGCCTCGGCGATCAGGTCACCGATCTGCTTGTCACCGGCCGAGATGGAGGCGGTGGCAGCGATCTGCTCCTTGGTCTCGATCTCCTTGGCGGAGGCGAGCAGCTCATCGGTGACGGCCTTGACGGCCTTCTCGATGCCGCGCTTGAGGCTCAGGGGGTCCGCTCCGGCCGCGACGTTGCGCAGGCCTTCCTTGACGAGCGCCTGGGCGAGCACCGTGGCGGTGGTGGTTCCGTCGCCTGCGACGTCGTCCGTCTTCTTGGCAACTTCCTTGACGAGCTCCGCGCCGATCTTCTCGAACGGGTCGTCGAGCTCGATCTCCTTGGCGATTGAGACGCCGTCGTTCGTGATGGTGGGGGCGCCCCACTTCTTCTCGAGGACGACATTGCGGCCACGCGGGCCGAGCGTTACCTTGACGGCATCAGCGAGGATATTGAGGCCTCGCTCGAGGCCGCGGCGGGCCTCTTCATCAAAAGAAATGATCTTGGCCATAACGGCGTAGGTCCTTTCGGGACGGTTGCATTTCAGCACTTGAATGCTTGCCTGCGTGTGGTGCCCGCGACGGCCGGGTATCACCTGGACGATCTCTTTCACGACCAGGGCGACACCCCCACCACAGAGGTTTGCCTGCTTCACCCGCCACGCGCAGCTTTAGCAGTCTGCGCGCGCGAGTGCTAACTCCATAATTAGCACTCCCACCCCCCGAGTGCAACCTGCTGAGGGGAGTCGGGGGGACCACGAAGACGGGCTCGGCAGGCCGTGGTGAGGGGACGGGAGCCCCAACCATGGCGCCGATTTCTCGCAGGGCATAGGTTGGGCGGACATCGAGCAACAGGAGGCATCGTGTCGACGTCAGCATCCGGTCCGGACAACGGGAAAGACGACGTGCAGGGAGCGGCGGGCAGCGCCCCTGGTGAGGAACCCGCATCCTCCCCCGCTGCCCCACCACGGGCGGATGCCGGCACCCGGCACGACCGGCCGTCGGGGCCTCTGCCCTCGGGCGAGGGTATCGGCCCGGCTGACCACCCGCCGTACGGGTACCCGCAGAACGGGCACGGTCCGGGCCCGTCCCAGCCGGGCCCCTACCAGCCGGGCTCGTACCAGCAAGGCCCGTACCAGCCGGGCTCGTACCAGCAGGGCCCGTACCAGCCGGGCTCGTACCAGCCAGGCCCGTACCAGCCGGCCCCCTACGGGCAGGGTGGGTTCGCTCAGGGCCCCTCCGGCCGGCCCTACGCTCCCCAGAAGTCCCGGGTGGTGGCCGGTGTCCTCGGGATCCTGCTGGGATCGCTCGGCATCCACCGCTTCTACCTCGGTTTCACCACGATCGGCGTCATCCTGATCCTCATGTCCACCGTGGGCGCGTTCCTCACCTTCGGTCTGAGCGCGATCGCCGCCGGAATCTGGGGACTGATCGAGGGCATCATGATCCTGGTGGGATCGGAGCAGTTCCAACGGGACGCGAAGGGCATTCCCCTCAAGGACTGAGCACGTGCGTGCACCGATGCCGGGTCCCGAGGCCGATCCGGTTCCCGTTCGATCTGAAGGCCCGCCGTCGCACCTGCGGCTACTCGAAGTCGGGGCCCAGCACCACCGAGATGTCCGGAGAGACGTCCGGGCTCTCGACCACGGTCGCGATGTCGAGGTCCGCCGCGACGGACTCGGCGGCCTCGCGTTGCGCCTCCCCGTTGTAGAAGACCACGGAGGAGTCGAGCGGCGCTCCGGCCCAGTTCCCGGGCAGCGCAGCCGTCCATCCGGCGGTGGCCAGACGCTCCGCCGCGACGGTCGCGAGGCCGGGAGCGCCGGTGCCGTTGAGCACGTTGACGGTCTGGTCGCGGTCCGGATCGTCCCCCGCGTCGTTCCCGGCATCGGTCGCCGTGGCGGATGCCACTCCGGGATCACTGTCGGGTGCCGACGCCGCGGGGCCCCCTGACGCACCGCCCGTCGGGTCCGGAGCCAGGGCATCCGCGGACGGACCCGGCGTCGTGCTCGAGGCGGGGGCGGCACCCGGACCCGTGTCGTTCCCTCCGAAGAGGCCGAGCCGAGGGAGCAGGAAGAAGACACCGAGGACGATCAGGAGCGCGAGGACGCCGACCGTGATCTTCAGCCCCAGACCGCTGGAGCGAGCAGGATCGAGGTGCTCCCGATGCACGCCCTGGCGGTCCGATGTCTCGGGGACCGCGTCGAACTCGTCCCTCGGGTGGTCAGTCATGACGTGGGCTCGTCCGGATGCGGGTCCTGCATGCGGTACTGCTAGATGTCCGCGCCGAGGCGCCGTGCCGACCGGACCTTCTGGCGTGTGGACCGGAGGCGACGCAGCCGCTTCACGAGCATGGGATCATGCGCGAGCGCCGCTTCCGTGTCGATCAGCGCGTTCAGCAGCTGGTAATAGTGCGTCGCGGACAGCGTGAAGAGATCGCGGATGGCCTGTTCCTTGGCTCCCGAGTACTTCCACCACTCGCGTTCGAGGGCGAGCATGCGCTGCTCGCGGTCGGTCAGGGTCAGGCGGGCATCCGGTGCGGGGTGGGGGCTGTCCGCCTGTCGTCGTGCCTCTGCCATACCTGCTACCGCCTTCCATCTCCAGCTCGGGTGTCACCCCATGGTAGAGAAGAATTACATGCCTGTCATTCGCGCAGGACGCCACCGCCGGGCAGGTCAGAATGGAGGCATGACCCACGACGACGGCGCACTCTTCGACCTTCCCGTCACCCCCGCCGCCGGGGCACCGACGTCCTCCGCCGACGAATCCGTCTTCCCCTTCGCGGCCCCTGCCGGCGTCGCTGATCTCGTCGCGCCGGACTGGGTGCCGGCACTCGAGCCGCTGCAACCCGTGCTGCACGCACTGGCCACCGCCCTGGCCGCAGATCTCGCTCGCGGAGCGCGTGTCCTGCCCGACTCCCACGACATCCTCCGCGCCTTCACCACTCGCCTCGCAGAGGTGCGGGTGGTCATCGTGGGGCAGGACCCCTACCCCACCGTGGGGCATGCCGTGGGGTTGAGCTTTTCCGTGCATCCGGCCGTGCGTCCCGTCCCCCGGAGCCTTGCCAACATCTACCGGGAACTCTCCTCCGACACTGGCGCCGCCGTCCCCGCATCCGGAGATCTTTCCGGCTGGGCCGCGCAGGGGGTACTCCTGCTGAACCGGGTCCTGACGGTGCGCGCCGGCGAGGCCGCATCGCATCGCGGACTCGGCTGGGAACAGGTCACCGACGCCGCCGTCCGCGCACTCGTCGCCAGGGGCGGCCCGCTCGTCGCCGTGCTGTGGGGCAAGGACGCCCAGCGGCTCAAGCCGCTCCTGGGCGCCACACCGACCATCGAATCCGCGCATCCCAGCCCGTTGTCGGCGTCGAGGGGGTTCTTCGGCTCACGGCCGTTCACCCGCGTCAACAGCCTGCTCGCCGAGCAGGGAGCTGACCCGATCGAGTGGGCGAGGACGTCCGCCGTCGTCCGCACCCCCTAGTTCGCCCAGCCGGGGCAGCACGCGCGGTCGTCCGCATCAGCGGCGCCTGTTCCGCTGCCGTTCGTTGGAACTGAGCTTGCGCGTGAAGGGCCTCGCGACATTGTCACCGAGCACCACTCCGGCGGCGATCGCCAGGACCACGGTCAGGGCGTTGAACAGCCCGAGTGCGCCGTCGTTGACCACCTCGGCATCGAGGGTCAGCATGTACATGGAGCGGAAGATCGTCAGCCCGGGGTAGAGGAACAGCACGGCGGGCACCGCGACCACGAGTTGCGGCGCTCCCAGCCGGAGCGCGACGACTCGGGACAGGGCTCCGATGAGGATCGCGGCGAGCGCGGGAGCCAGACGGTACCCCACGCCCGCGGCCGTGGCGCTCACGAGCAGGAGGTACCCGGCAACGGCCACGAGGGACGTCGGGATGACCAGCTTCACGTCCGTCTGCTCGGCGATGCAGATCATGGCCACGGCCACGAAGGTCAGGACGGCCACCGCGGGCCACGGGTACTGCGATCCCGACGATTCGATGACCTCGAGGGGCGGGATGCCCAGGGCGGCCCCTGCGACGAGGGCGACCGCGATCCCCGCCACCAGGGCGGCGAAGATGAGGACCGCCGAGAGGAACCGGCCCGCCGCCGTGACGGGGAAGCCGTTGATCGCATCCTGGGTCGCTGAGACCAGCCGCCCGGTCGGCAGGAGCAGGAGGATGCCGCCCACCACCACGAGCGCGGGCGAGATGGGGACCTCCAACCACCAGAAGAGGAGGGCGATGAGGGTGACCAGCGCAGAGCTCGTCGCCACCGAGAAGAACTCCGGAACGCGCCACTCGCCCAGCTTCCGGCTCACCAGGTCCACCAGGATGCAACTGACGAAGCCGATGAGTGAACCGAGCGGTGTCCCTCCCACGAAGGCCACGATCGCCGCCGAGAAGATGCCGAAGGCCGCCGTGACCATCCAGCGGGGGAAGGGTTTGGGGCGGTGCGTGATCTCGTCGAGCCGCTGGGCAGCCTCGGTCCGGGAGACGCCGCCGTCGGCGATGTCCGAGACGAGGCGGTGGATGGCCGTGAGACCGGCGTAGTTGTTGGTCCACGACCGGACGACCCGGAGCACCGTGGTGGGCGTCTGGTCCTTCGCCGAGTAGTTGAGCACCACCGACTGGTTGGTGATGTCCACCTCGATGTTCTCGAGACCGAAGGCTGCGGTGACAGCGATGATGCTGGTCTCGACCTCGAGGGCACCCGCGCCGTACCGGAACATCGTCTCGGCGAGGTTCAGGGCGAAGTCGAGGGCCTTGCGCGCACTGGCGTCGGGACCTCCGGCCTGGATGGTCGGATTAGCGTACGGACTTCCCGCGAGCCGCTCCACGATGCTCATGGCCTGCGTGGGCGGCGCCTCCCCCTGCACGAGCCGGCGCAGCATGCTGCGGGCGGCCGCATTGGGGCGGCTGGATGCCGGCACTTTCTGGGGAGTGGTGGGCAGGGCATCCGTGGGGCGCGGAGCGGGCTGGCGCTGGCGGCTCTGGCGGGGCGTCTTCGGCTCGGCCGCGGAGCGTCCCGACGGGGCGTCAGGAGAGGCGGGGGGACGCCGTTTCCTGCTGCTCCCCAGCTTCTTCTTCTGGTCCTCGGGTGGATCGAAGGGGCGCTGGATGAGCGGCAGGGCCTCGGCCACGGGCGAAGGGTTGGTGGAGGGCGATCGGCCGTCCCCGGGAGTGGAACCGTCTTTCACAGCCGCCTTTCATGCGTGCTCTCCCGCGGCGATCCGCGGCATTCCTCAGTAGAACGGCTGGTGCGTGCGTCGCCAGTGGATCTGGCGGGCCACGCGCTCGGCGATCGTGTTCCACACACGATACTTCCAGCCGCTGACCACGAGGTCGAAGCAGCCGGCATAGTCCGTCACAGTCTTCGTGAAACTCGTCTTGAACAGCCCCAGGCCATGATGCGGATGGTCCGTGTCCTTGAGCCTGTCGCTCGGCGGAGTGCCGCAGAAGTCGTACTCCACGATGCCGAACTCGTCCTTGAGATCGTTGATGGCGGTCCACTGCACCAGGTGCGAGTCCCCGTACTGCGAGCGCCCCGGGCGCGATCCGCCGTCCTTGTAGGTGCCCTTGGAGCCGTAGTTGACGACGAAGGCGCCCACGGAGGGCTGCCCGTCCTCGTGGACGAAGTAGAAGCGTCCCTGACCGGCGTCCACGAAATTCTGCCAGAAGCGGCTGTAGTACTCGAAGGACCGCATACGGGCCGCGGAGCGATCCTCGATGTGCGACATCAGCGCGTACATCGCGCGGAAGGTGTCCTCCGTCGGTTCCATCCGCTGCACCTCGACGCCTTCACGGATGGCCCGCCGGACCGCGTTCCGGCCCCGCGAATGCAGCGTGCGCAGCAACTGGTTGGACTCCGGCGTGGTGTCGAGGAGGGCCGTGCTGTCATTGGGCTGCAGGTTGAAGGTCTTCACCAGTCCGGCGACACGGAACGTCTCGCGCAGCTCGGGGGTGTCGACGAGGTCGGGCTCCACCTTGATCGCGAACACGTTGTGCCTCTCACGGCGCGCGAGCTCGGCGACGGCCTGCGCCGCGGCGGGCACGTGGCCGGGGTCCGTCACGGCGGGACCCTTGATGAGGTACCACAGCGCTCCGACGACGGGCACCTTCTTCTCCAGGACCAAAGCGTGGCTCGTGTAGTCGGGTCCCTCCAGGACGACGAACCGGGGCCGCCAGCCGTGGTGGGACTTCACCTCGGCGAATGCCCTGGACTGGAGCATGTTGCCCCCGCCGGGGTTCCCGGTGACGAGCGAATCCCAGTTCTGCTGCTCCGTCCCGGTAGCGAAACGAGCGCTGAAGTGGGCCACGATTCCTCATTCACTGGTCGGCTGCAACGGCAAGGTCGCGGTCAAGTCTAGCGGCTGCACGGTACCGCCCCTGCGCCGTGCCATGGAAGTTGCCCCAGGAAACGGACCTCCCTGTACTCGGATGCTCAGGGTGGTTAGCATCGGGACCATGGACTTCAGATACCTCGGAAACAGCGGCTTCAAGATTTCGGAAATCACGTACGGCAACTGGCTCACGCACGGATCGCAGGTGGAGAACGACGTCGCGACGCAGTGCGTGCGGGCAGCGCTCGACGTCGGGATCACCACCTTCGACACCGCCGACGTCTACGCGAACACGGCCGCGGAGACCGTCCTCGGGGAGGCGCTGAAGGGTGAGCGCCGCCAGTCCCTGGAGATCTTCACGAAGGTCTGGGGGCCCACCGGCCCCAAGGGACACAACGACGTCGGGCTCTCCCGCAAGCACATCATGGAGTCGATCGACGGCTCGCTGCAGCGCCTGCAGACCGACTACGTGGACCTCTACCAGGCACACCGGCACGACCACGAGACTCCCCTCGAGGAGACCATGCAGGCCTTCGCGGACATCGTGCGCCAGGGCAAGGCCCTCTACATCGGCGTGAGCGAGTGGACTGCCCAGCAGATCCGCGACGGGCACGCGCTCGCCAAGGACCTCGGCTTCCAGCTCATCTCCAACCAGCCGCAGTACTCGATGCTGTGGCGCGTCATCGACGGTGAGGTCGTGCCGACCTCGGAGGAACTGGGCCTGTCACAGATCGTCTGGTCGCCGGTGGCGCAGGGTGTGCTCACGGGCAAGTACAAGCCCGGACAGCAACCCGAGCAGGGCACACGGGCTTCGGACGACAAGGGCGGCGCCGACATGATCAAGCGCTGGATGGACGACGACGTCCTCACCGGCGTCCAGAAGCTCGCCCCGATCGCCGACGGCGTAGGCCTGACCATGGCGCAGCTCGCTATCGCCTGGGTGCTGCAGAACAAGAACGTCGCCTCGGCGATCATCGGGGCATCGCGCCCCGAGCAGGTGGAATCGAACGCCGTCGCCGCGGGCGTCACGCTCGAGGACGACGTCATGAAGGCCATCGACGACGCGATCGGCGACCTCGCCGAGACCGATGTCGCGAAGACGGTCTCGCCCGAGCAGCGGCCCGCCTGATGGCGCCGCTCACGGTCGCCGTCACCGGCTCCAACGGCAAGCTCGGCCGCAGCGTGGTGCGGGGTCTCCGCGAGGCCGGGCACACCGTCGTCGAGCTGGACCAGTACGGCGAGCGCAGCGCGTCCTTCCTCCGGATCGACCTGCGCGACTACGGCCAGGTCGCCGACGCCTTCCAGGGCGTCGACGACAAGTACGACACGCTGGACGCCGTGGTGCACCTCGGTGCCATCCCGGCGCCCGGGCTCCAGGCGGACGCCGCGACGTTCCACAACAACATGACGGCCACGTACAACGTGTTCCAGGCGTGCCGGAGAGCCGGCATCAAGCGGATCGTCTACGCCTCCAGCGAGACGGTGCTGGGCCTCCCGTTCGACACGCCACCGCCGTACATCCCGGTGGACGAGGAGTACCCGGCCCGGCCCGAGAGCACCTACTCGCTCGTCAAGCACCTGGAGGAACAGCTCGCGATCGAACTGACCCGCTGGGACCCCGAACTGAGCATCACGGCTCTCCGCTTCTCCAACGTCATGGATCCGGCCGATTATGCCGAGTTCCCGTCCTTCGACGCCGATGCGACCGCGCGCAAGTGGAACCTGTGGGGCTACATCGACGGGCGGGACGGCGCCCAGGCGGTGGACCGCGCCCTGCAGAACGCGGCGCCGGGGTTCGACCGCTTCATCATCGCGGCGGCGGACACCGTGATGAGCCGCCCGAGCGCCGATCTGGCCGCCGAGGTGTTCCCCGGTGTCGAGGTGACGCGCGAGGTGGGCGAGCACGAGACCCTCCTGTCGATCACGAAGGCACGTCGCGTCCTCGGGTTCGATCCGCAGCACAGCTGGCGCGACCACGTGTGACCCGTCCCGGGAGGGGTATCCGGGGGCCAGCCCCACCCCGGTCCACCCCGACGGAATTCATCAGCAGGCTGATGACTTCGCTAGGCTGATGCTTGAACGCTGCGCAGCACCGACGAAAGGCAGAGAACATGACTGAGAACCTTCCCGACGAGGAACTGACCATCGTGGGCGAGGACCCCGAGGTGCCGAACGATTCGCTCGCACCCGAGGCCTTCGACCCGGTCCTCGAGGGCCAGCCGGACGCCTACGAGGACGCGGCGGAGCTGAACCCGGACCGCTGGCAGGAGGATCCGCTCCTGCAGGACGAGCCCACCGTGACCGAGAGCGGCGACGACGAGAACGGCGTGTCCGGCGTCGGCGAGGAGGGGGTCCTCAGCGACCAGACGCTCCGCGACGAGACCGCCGAGGCCCGCTACGAGCACGGTGAGGAGCAGGTTCCTCCGGATGAGCCGATGCTCGGCGAGGCGGCCGCCGACGTCGATTTCGGCATGATGGACGACGACGACGTCGACGCCAGCGACGACCCCGCCAACCGCGGCGGCTCACCGCTGAGCGGGATGGACCAGGAGGACGTCAGCTAGCGACGCCGCACCCGGTTCAGACGGAGCCCCGGACAGGTCACCTGTCCGGGGCTCCGGCGTCTCCGCGGCCGGACGCGCTGACCGATCGGGCTCACTCCACGGCCGAGCTCACGGTGCGTCCGGAATCGTCCTCGAGGCGTGCAGCGCTCCGGGCGCCGCCGGCGGACCGTCGACGGCACAGTGGCTGGGATACTCATTCTCCGCGACCCGGGGGTTCCGGATGGTCAGCGCGGCGAGCATGCCTCCGACGACCAGCACCACCGCCCCGATGATGCAGGCGGTGTCGAATCCTGCCGCGAACACGGGGGGATCGGTGTAGGCGTCGCCGGTGAGCCCGGCGGCCGCGGGCAGGACGGCGATCGCGATCAGGCCCGCGGCCCGGGCCACCGCGTTGTTCACCCCGGAGGCGAGGCCCGCCTGCCGCTCCGGTACCGCAGAGAGCGCCGTGGACGTCAGGGGCGCGACGAGGAGGGACAGCCCGAGCCCGAGGACGAGCACCGACGGAAGGACGTCGATGAGATAGGAGGCACCGGGACCGATGCGCAGCATGAGCACGAGTGCCACCGCGCACAGCAGGGGTCCGACTGCCATCGGTCCCCGCGGTCCGATCCGTGCGCTCAGCGCGCCCGCTCGCGGGGAGAGCACCAGCATCAGGGCGGTGATCGGCAGCATCGCGATCCCGGCGGCGACGGGGCTGAAGCCCGAGACCACCTGGAGGTGGACGACGAGCAGGAAGAAGATGCCACCGAACACCGCGTAGATGAGGAAGGTGACGGCGTTCGCCGCACTGAACTGGCGGTTCGCGAAGATCCGCAGGGGCATCATCGGATGCCCGGAGCGCCCTTCCACGAGAAGGAAGGCCGCGGCGGCGGCGAGCCCGAGGACGCCCGATCCGACGACGGCCGGGGAGCCGGCTCCCTGCGTGGGTGCCTCGATCAGGGCATAGGTGGTGCCGGCCAGGGCGAGCGCTCCGAGGACCGCTCCCGCGACGTCGAGCCGGCCGGTCGCGTCCGCATCCCGCGTCTCGGGCACGTGCCGTAGCGCGATCCACACGACGGCAGCGGCGATGGGCACGTTGAGGAGGAAGATCCAGCGCCAGGAGACGCTCTCCACCAGCCATCCGCCGAGGAAGGGACCGATCGCCGTCGCCACCCCGCCGAGCCCCGACCACGCACCGATGGCCCGCGCGCGATCCTCTCCCGAGAACGCGGCCTGGATGATGGCCAGGCTCCCGGGCGTCAGCAACGCGCCCCCAACACCCTGCAGGGCCCGCGCGGCGATGAGCAGCCCTGCGTCGGGCGCCATGCCGCAGAGCAGCGACGCCACGGCGAACCAGATCACACCGATGACGAAGATCCGGCGCCGGCCGAACCTGTCCCCGAGGGAGCCGCCGAGCAGGATGAACGAGGCGAGCGTCAGGGTGTAGCCGGTCACGATCCACTGCAGGGCGGCGAAGTCCGTTCCGAGGTCGGCCCCGATGGTCGGCAGGGCCACGTTCACCACGGTCGCGTCGATTCCCGCAATCCCGGAGCCGAGGACCGTCGCGAGGAGCACCCACCGTCCGGGTGCCGTGTTCATGCGGATCTCACCCATGTCGCATCGTCATCGCCCGCCGAATCCTCGCGTCCCGCCGAGCCGCGGGAACACGCACAGTGTCCCACCGCGCCCGGTCCCACACCACCGGCCGGGGGCGATCCACCCAGGCGAGTGCGGCCGGGCAGGACCCACGGTGGGCGGCGTGACGAGCAGCACATGAGGAATAGCCTCCTGCGGTAGCCGGTTCCTGATCAGTAGGACCCACCCCCGTCAGGAAGCAGGACCACGTGAAGCTGTTCTCCCCCCTCACCCTCGGTACGCTCGAACTCCCCAACCGCGTCGTGATGGCCCCCCTCACCCGGGTGCGCTCCGGAGACGCCGGGATCCCGGGCGACATCGTCGTGGAGCACTACCGTCAGCGCGCGTCGCTGGGACTGATCGTCAGCGAGGGCACCTACCCGAGCCACGCGGGCCAGGGCTTCCCCGGGCAACCCGGCCTCGTCGAGGACGAGCAGCTCGCGGGCTGGAAGCGCGTCACCGACGCCGTCCACGACGACGGCGGCCGCATCGTGGCCCAGGTCATGCATGCAGGCCGCGTGACCCACGCCGACACCAATGGCGGCTACGAGGTCGTGGCGCCGAGCGCCATCGCCATCGACGGCACCACGCGCACGAGCACAGGCAAGCAGCCGTACCCCGTGCCGCACGCACTCACCACCGAGGAACTGCCCGGGATCATCGAGGAGTTCGTCACTGCCTCGCGCAGGGCGATCGACGTCGCGGGATTCGACGGCGTGGAACTGCACGGCGCCAACGGCTATCTCCTGCACGAGTTCCTCTCCCCCGAGTCCAACCAGCGTGACGACGCCTTCGGAGGATCGCCGGAGAAGCGCGCCCGGTTCGTGATCGAGCTGGTCCGCGCCGTGGCTGCCGAGGTGGGAGCGGACAAGGTGGGACTGCGCGTCTCGCCGGCCCACAACATCCAGGATGCCCTCGAGACCGAGGCAGCCGATGTGCATGCCACCTACGGAACACTCGTGGACGCGCTCGCTCCGCTCGGCCTCGCCTACCTCAGCGTGCTGCACGCCGAACCGACGGGCGAGCTCGTTCAGGACCTCAGGAAGCGCTTCGGCGGGCCCATGCTGATCAACAGCGGCTTCGGCGTCATCACCAACCGCGAGGAAGCCATCGCGATCCTCGAGGACGGCGTGGGCGATGCCGTCGTCGTCGGCCGTCCCGCCATCGCGAATCCGGATCTCGCCCGCCGCTGGCGTGAGAACCTCCCCGAGAACGAGCCGAATGCGGCGACGTTCTACTCGACCGGCGCGGAGGGCTACACCGACTACCCGTTCTACGACGGGACCGCGAACGCCAACTAGGTGATGTCTACCTGCAGGAAGGCGCTCCCGTCATTCGACGGGGGCGCCTTCCCGTTCCGGGCCCCGTGAGCTCGCGCGTGGAGATCATCCCGCGGTCCGTGAACGATCGCGTCCCCGGACCGCCTCCGGGAGCGCACCCAGTGCAGGAGCGCCCGGTGCCGCAGGACCAGCCAGCCCAGGAGGAGCGCCGCGGCGAGGTGGGTGTGCAGCATCAGCATTGCCTCGGGCGAATGACCCGTGGAGCCGGCGACGCCCACCGGCGGGGCCTCGACGTGATGGCCGGACACGCCGGGAGCGGCGGACGACGGACCGCCGGCCAGTCCGCCGAGGAGCCAGTGGAGGAGTTGCTGCGCAAGTCCCAGCAGGAGCAGCAGCGCCCAGCCCGGCAGCCTGCACCGGGTCACGAGGACGGCGGCCAGGACGCCGAGGGCGGCGAGTCCACCGAGGACGGCGAGACCAGGCACCGCTCCCCCTGCAAGTGCGTGAGCGCCCAGCCCCGCAGCCAGGGACGCGAGCCCCATCGCCGTCGCCCCGAGCAGCTCTCCCCGCTCGAGCGGGCGCCGCACCACGGCCGTGTCCTGCGTCGTCATGCCCCGATGGTAAGCATGCTGATGAGCCGGGGTCACGCGCTCATTGCCGGGTTATGCCTCGGCACGCAGGTCCGTAGACTGACACTAAGGGAGGTTACTTTCCCTCGAACCGAAAGGACGAGTGCATGTCAGAGCAGCCGAGCGACGACGACCGCATCCACGCCGAGGCGCCTGCCGAGGGCGACCGGAGCGCCGACACGGAAGACATCCGCGTGCACCCCGAAGCGCCTGCCGAAGGCGCGGACCCCGACGATACGGACGGGGCAGGCAGCTAGCAGCAGCCCACCGCACGCAGAACGACGGAAGCGCCGGCCCCCTGGCCGGCGCTTCCGTCGTTTTTTCACCAGACCCCTCGGACGACGGGCAGCCGTTCAGCGGGTCCCCTCGACGACCTCTCCGAACGGGACCTCCTCGGATGTCTCGGCGCCGCGATCGAGCGCCTGGTCGCTGATGAGGATGCCGTGCTTGCCCTCGGCGACCGACTGTTTCATGACCATCAGGACCGTTTCGGCGAAACCCTCGTCCTGGGCCTCGAGATAACGGACGTACGCGGGCGGGAATTTCTCGGGAACTGTCAGCATGCTGTCCACGCTACCAATCGCCACCCATGCGCAACGAGGCAATTTCAAGCCCGGCGCCGCTCGTCGCGGACCTTCTCACGGCGCGGCCGGGGTGATAGACCATAAGGGTCCTTAGTAAATGCGGCGCCGGCCGCCGCCATGACAAGACAGGGGATCCTTCGTGACGCACGTACTCAAAGACCACGCCCATCTGTTCGAACGGCCCGGTCCCTGGACCACCATCTACGTGGATGGCAGCACCGGTACCGTGGACGGCCTGGCGAGCGATGAGATCCTTCCCCGCAGCATCGCCCAGGAGATGAAGGCCGCGGATGCGCCGCCCGGGGACATCGAGGCGGCCGTCACCGCGCTCGCGCGCACGGCGAAGGGCCTGCCGGACCCCGTGACACGCTATCTCCTCGTGAACGACGGGACGGCGGTCGTCGACGAATTCCTCTCCGGCGACCTCGTCGGCCTCACGGTCACCGCGACGGGGCCCATCCCGGATCTGACACCGCTGGTCCGCCACAGCCCGGAGGACTTCGCCTACCTCGTGGCGGAGGTGGGACACCATGGCGGCGAGATCTACCTGCAGTATGCCGACGGCGACGAGCAGCACATCACCTCGGGGGCCCCTGCCTCCGACATCGAGGGTGACACGATGCACACCCGGAAGCTCGGCAGTGGTGGCTGGTCCCAGCGGAACCGGCAGCAGCACGCGGAGAAGGTGTGGAAGATGAACTCGCGTGAGGTCGCCTCCGAGATCGACCGCATCGCCGCGGAGCACGACGCACAGTTGATCGTGGTGGCCGGCGACATCCGGGCGCGGCAGCTCGTGGCCGATGAGGTCTCCCAGGAGTCGGCCGCGAAGCTCGGCATCATCGAGAGCAACACCCGGGCCGACGGCGCCGACGAGGAGATGTTCAACGAGCAGGTACAGGCCCTCGTGGCCCGCACCATGGCCGAGCGCCAGCAGACCCTGCTGGCGCGCCTGGCCGAGAAGGAGGGCCAGGGTACGCGCACGTCCGCCGTCGGCCGCGGCGCCGTCGTCACGGCGCTGCAGCAGGCCCAGGTCGAGTCCCTTCTCCTCGAGGCGACGGCCTGGGACGGGGAGACGCTCCTCGCGCTCGACGCCGCTCCCTGGGTCGCGGCGTCCGAGACCGAGACCGCGGGAGCAGTCGTGCTGGGAGAGGTGCCGGCCGTAGCTGCCCTGCTCCGGGCGGCAGCCCTCACCGACGCGGAGGCGACGATATACCCCTCCGGTGCACTCCAGGAGCGGCCGATCGCGGCCCTCCTGCGCTGGCCGACCGGACCCGACGCACCGACGGCGGCCTGAGCGATGACGGACGCAGCCGAAGGCACCCGCACGGACGACCGGGAGCCCTCGGGGTCGGTCGCCGACCTCGTGGTGCGCCGCCTGGCGTCCTGGCGCGTGGACAGGGTCTTCGGCTACAGCGGTGACGGCATCAACCCCCTCCTGGGCGCCCTGCGCAGGGCGGGGAGCCCGGAGTTCGTGCAGGCCCGCCACGAGGAGGCCGCCGCCTTCATGGCGGTGGCGCACGCCAAGTACGCGGGTGGAGCGGGGAGCCCGGAGTTCGTGCAGGCCCGCCACGAGGAGGCCGCCGCCTTCATGGCGGTGGCGCACGCCAAGTACGCGGGTGGAGTAGGAGTGGTGACGGCGACGCAGGGGCCCGGCGCGGTCCACCTGCTCAACGGACTGTACGACGCGCGGATGGACAGCGTGCCGGTCGTCGCCCTGGTCGGACAGCAGAGCCGGACGGTGCTCGGATCGGCGTACCAGCAGGAGATCGACCTGCCGGCCCTGTTCAAGGACGTCGCCTCGGAGTTCCTCCAGCAGGTCACCGATGCCGAGCAGCTGCCCATGGTCCTGGATCGTGCGTTCAAGGCCGCGCTGGCCACGCGGTCACCCGCCGTCGTGATCCTGCCGCACGATCTCCAGCAGGAGGCCACGCCCGCGACGCCCCACGAACACGGCGTCGTGCCGTCCTCGCCCGTCTGGTCCCTCGGGTCCGTCGCGCCACGCGAGGAGGACCTCCGCGACGCCGCCGCCGTCCTCAATGCAGGACGCAGGATCGCCCTCCTCGTCGGTCAGGGGGCTGCGCACGCGCAACAGGAAGTGGTCGCCGTCGCCGAACGGCTCGGGGCAGGCATCACCACGAGCCTTCTCGGCAAGCCGTACGTCGACGAGTCGTTACCCTTCTCGACCGGCACCATGGGCCATCTCGGCACCACGGCGAGCGCCTACCTCATGGACACGTGCGACACCCTGCTGATCATCGGATCGAACGATCCATGGACCGAGTACTACCCGGCTCCCGGGCAGGCCCGGGCCGTGCAGATCGACATCGATCCGAAAGCGATCGGGAACCGGTACCCGATCGAGGTGGCCCTCCACGGCGATGCCGCCGCAGCGCTTGCGGCCCTGCTCCTGCTCCTGCACGGCCGGCAGGAGCAGGACTACCGCACCGAGGTCGAGCAGGAGGTGGAGCGGTGGCACCGGATCGCCCTGGAGCGTGCGATGACGCCGGCCGATCCGGTGAATCCCGAACGCGTGGTGCACGAGCTGAACAGTGTGTTGCCGGAGGACGCCCAGGTGGCCGTGGACGTCGGCAGCTGCGTGTACTGGTACGCCCGCCAACTGCGCCTGCCGCGGGGTGTGCCCGCACACCTCTCGAGCACGCTGGGCTGCATGGGGGCGGGCGTCTCCTACGGGATCGCCGCGAAACTCGCCCGCCCGGACCGGCCCGTCGTCGTCCTCGTGGGCGACGGCGCCCTGCAGATGGCGGGGCTCGCGGAACTCATCACCGTCTCCCGGTTGTGGAAGGGCTGGGCGGACCCGCGCTTCGTCGTCTGCGTCCTCACCAACCGTGATCTCGCCGAGGTCTCCTGGGAACAGCGCGAGATGGAGGGTGAGCCGCGGTTCGTGGACAGTCAGGCGCTGCCGGACGTCGACGCCGCTGCCTACGGGCGGCTGCTCGGGCTCGATGGCGTGCGGGTCCAGGACCCGGAGCGGCTCGCCGATGCCTGGCATCAGGCCTTCTCCTCCGACCGCCCGTTCGTCCTCGACGTGGTGACGGACCCGAATGTGCCACTCCTGCCGCCCTTCCCCGCAGGAGCAGCGAAACTCGATGTCATGCGCGGCGCCCTCGCGTCCGAGCCGGACAGCAGCGCGGGCAGGCTGCTGAAGCGCTACGCGGACATCGAGGCCGGATAGGCGACCACCGAGGTTGCTGTTCACCCGCTGCCCGGGCAGCGGGTGAACGACGGATGCGGGGACCTCCGGGCCACCCCGCATCCGCGAGAACCAGGGCCCGACGTAAGGAGAATGCCATGACCGATGTCGCCAGCCAACCACCCGCCGAGGGTGACGACCGCGCCGTCCTGACCAACCGCCAGGGCCACCAGGTCTTCGACAACCAGAACTCCCGCACGGTCGGCGCCCGCGGCCCCGCCACGCTGGAGAACTACCAGTTCCTCGAGAAGATCAGCCACTTCGACCGCGAGCGCATCCCCGAGCGCGTGGTCCATGCCCGCGGTGCGGTGGCCTACGGCGAATTCGAGGCGACGGGCAGGTGGGGTGACGAGCCGATCGCCACCTACACCCGCGCGAAGCTCTTCTCCGAGCCGGGCAAGAGGACCGACGTCGCCATCCGCTTCTCGACCGTCATCGGCGGCCGTGATTCCTCGGAGGCCGCTCGGGACCCCCGCGGGTTCGCCGTCAAGTTCTACACCGAGGACGGCAACTGGGACCTGGTGGGCAACAACCTCGCGGTGTTCTTCATCCGTGACGCCATCAAGTTCCCTGATGTCATCCACTCCCTGAAGCCGGACCCCGTCACCTTCCGCCAGGAACCGGCGCGCATCTTCGACTTCATGTCGCAGACGCCGGAGTCCATGCACATGCTCGTGAACCTGTTCAGCCCCCGCGGTATCCCCGCGGACTACCGCCACATGCAGGGGTTCGGCGTGAACACCTACAAGTGGGTGGACGCCGGCGGCGGGACGAAGCTCGTGAAGTACACCTGGCAGCCGCACCAGGGCGTGAGGAGCCTCACCGAGGAGGACGCCGCCGCCATCCAGGCCACGGATCTCGGGCATGCGTCGAAGGACCTCTACGAGGCCATCGAACGCGGCGAGTACCCGAAGTGGGACCTGTACGTGCAGCTCATGGAGGACGGCGACCACCCGGAACTCGACTTCGACCCACTCGACGACACGAAGACCTGGCCGGAGCAGGACTTCGAGCCGAAGCTGGTGGGCACCATGACGCTGACCCGGAACGTGGCGGATCACCACAACGAGAACGAGCAGTTGTCGTTCGGCACCGGCGTGCTGGTCGACGGGCTCGATTTCTCCGACGACAAGATGCTCGTGGGCCGGACCTTCAGCTACAGCGATGCACAGCGGTACCGCGTGGGCCCCAACTACCTGCAGCTGCCCGTGAACTCTGCGAAGAACGCCTCCGTGCACACGAACCAGCGGGGCGGCCAGATGTCCTTCGCGACGGACCTCGCGCCGGATCAGAACCCCCACGTCAACTATGAGCCCTCCATCACCGGCGGGCTGAGGGAGGGTGAGTATCCGACGCACGACGAGCAGGGCCCCGAGATCCGTGGTCGCCTGACGCGCACGCGCATCCCACTCACCAACGACTATCTCCAGGCGGGCCAGCGCTACCAGCTGCTCGAGCAGTGGGAGAAGGACGATCTCGTGGGGAATTTCGTGACCCTGATCGGGCAGGCGGCACGCTCGGTCCAGGAACGCATGGTGTGGCACTTCTACCTGGTGGACGATGAGCTGGGCGCGCGCGTCGGGGAGGGCCTCGGCATCGGCCTCGACGAGGTGAAGGATCTGTCGCCGCTCGCGAGCCAGACACTCTCGGAGGAGGAACTGGCCCGGCTCGAGAACCTGGGGAAGAACGGCCCCCGGGACGTGACCGGGTTGACCATGACGCACTGCGTCCCGAACGAGCACGTCGTCGTCAGGCGCTGAGGCGGGCCTGCCGGAGGGCGCCTAGCGCCGGCGCCTTCCGGCGGCCTGCCTGCCGAGATGCAGGACCGCGGCCGCGGCGACGACGAAGGACAGGGCAACGACGACCAGCATGAGGTAGAGCAGCACGAGGGCGGTCATCGGTGAGGAGACGACATGCAGTATCCGGGGGAGTCCACCGAGCAACCCGACGGCCCAGAACAGCCCTACGCCCCCGAGCGCGTAGGCTGCGCGCCTCGGCTCGCGGTCGAAGCCCATGCTCCGGGCGCACTGTGCGAGGAGACCCTGCCATTGATCCATGCCTCCATCATCGGGGCCCGGACCGGATGACCCGACCCCGCCGCCTATCGTGTCGCTCACATTGACAGCAGCGGGCGCGCATGGTGAGCGGGACAGCGCCTCCACTCACCGGCGTCACCTGCGTGGCAGGCGGCGCAGCCAGGCGAGCCGTCGCCAGCCTCCCGTGACTCCCGTCTCCGAGCGATCGGCCACGGACAGATTGCCGTCCGTCGCGGGCGCGCGGTCTCCGGTGAGCGCGAGGGCAGGGTAGACGCGGGCGAGGACGGCCTCGTAGGCCGCCGGGGCGACGGCCCGGCCGTACACGGCCAGCGACTGCACGCGGCCCACCTGCGTGAGGCGGCGGGGGCTCCGCGAGACCCGGACGATGGCGCGGGCCACCCGCACCGGATCGGTCACGGGAGGCAGGGGCCTGACCCTCCTGCCCGTGTGGTTCGCCGCGTGCTGGTGGATGGGTGTGTCGATGGTCGCGGGAAGGACGGCGCACACATGGATGGCCGGATCGTTGCGCAATTCCATGCGGAGTACCTCGAGGAAGCCGAGCAGACCGAACTTGCTCGTGACATAGGGGCCGACGAGCGGAGAACTGATCCTCGAATAGAGCGACGCGACCGATACGAGGACACCGCGCCCCTGTCGGCGGAAGACGCGAAGTGCCGCGCGTGCCCCGTAGACCTGACCCTGGAGGTTGACGGCGATCAGTCGGTCGAACACCGCGGACGGCGTCTGCTCGAAGGTGCCGAAGCTGTACAGCGAGGCGTTGCCCACCCAGACGTCGATGTCCCCGAAGCGCTCCACCGCCGCGTCGGCGAGAGCGTCGACCTCCGCTTCCGAGGAGACATCGGTGGGCACGGTGATCACCGTGGCTCCCCTGGCGCGGCATTCCGCACCGACGGGCTCCAACGTGGCGGCGTCCCGCCCCGCGAGCACGAGCTGAGCACCGTCCGCGGCGAAGAGCCGCGCCGTGGCCCGCCCGATCCCGCTGGACGCGCCCGTGATGACCACCGTCTCCGCCGTCGTCCGCTCCGCCCCCATGGGTCTACCCGCCGGGGCTAGCCCCCGAAGCCCCCGAGGCCCGGGATCTTCCCGAGCAGGTCCTGGGGGTTGATGCCGAACTTCGCCAGGAGGTCCGCGTGCTGCTCGGGATCAACCGTGTCCGGCAACGCAGACTGGGCCTCGTCCGCGCGATCGTCCTTGCCCTGGCTCTTCAGGAGGTCGATGATCTGTGACTTGTCGATCTGCATTGGGTGCCTCCTTGCGGCGGTGACCGCCGATTGGTAAGTGTGCTGATGAAAGCATGGCACAGGATCGGGCACCGTGTCACCGGACCGGGTACGCCGGCAGCGGGGACAGCCGACGGGCAGAATGGCACCATGTCGCTCTCACTGACGATCCTCGCGGACACTCACCTGCCCAGGCGGGCACGAGCCCTGCCCTCCGCGGTGTGGGCCGCTGTCGAGGCCTCCGACGTCGTCGTCCACGCGGGCGACTGGACGGAAGCACCGCTGCTGGACGAGCTCGAGGCACGGGCACGGCGGCTCATCGCCTGCTACGGAAACAACGACGGCGCCGATCTCCGGGCGCGCCTCCCCCTGGTCGCGAGGGCCGAGCTGGACGGCGTGCGCCTCGGCGTGGTCCACGAGACCGGACAGAGTCAGGGCAGGGAGGCACGGATGGCCGCGCTGTACCCCGATACCGATGTCCTCGTCTTCGGCCACAGCCACATCCCTTGGGACACCACCGCACCCTCGGGCCTCCGGCTCCTCAACCCCGGCTCCCCCACGGACCGCCGCCGCCAACCGTTCTGCACGTTCCTCACGGCCGTCATCGACGCCGGGACGCTGACCGTGGCCACGCACCGGCTGCCGCCGCGCTGATCCGCGCTGATCCGCGCTGATCCGCGCTCCGCTCCGGTGTCCACACTTCCGGCCGTTGCGCCGGGTGTCCTGCAGATCTGTTCGTTCGGTCGATCGATTGCCTACGGTTGAGGGGTGAGTACCGCGAAGACCACACCCCGGAGCACCACGGACAGACGCTCGACCATCGGCTGGATACTGATGCTCGGAGCCCTCGCGGCACTGCCCGCCGTCACCACGGACATGTACCTCCCCTCCCTGCCCGTGGTCGCCGAGGATCTCGGGGCCACGCAGGCGGCAGCGCAGTTCACCATGTCCGGGATGCTCCTGGGTGCCGGCGTGGGCCAGCTCGTGATCGGCCCCTTCTCCGACCGCTTCGGCCGCCGGCTGCCCCTGCTCATCGGCATCTCTCTGCACGTCGTGACCTCCCTTCTTTGCTCCATCACGCCCGACATCGGCACACTGATCGGACTCCGGATAACCCAGGGATTCTTCAACGCCGCGGCGTCGGTGGTGGCGATCGCCGTCATCCGGGACCGCTTCGTGGGATCAGACGCCGCACGGCTGCTCTCACGCCTCATGCTCGTCATCGGCGTGGCCCCGCTGTTCGCACCCACCATCGGTCAGGCCATTGCAGGGGCATGGCAGTGGCGGGCCGTCTTCTACGCCCTCGCCCTGATCGGGCTGGCTCTCGTGCTGATCGTCTGGCGCTTCATGCCGGAATCGCTGCCCCGCGAGCAGCGCCGTCCCGGCCGCCCGCGGCAGGTGGCCGGCGGCTATGCGTCCCTGCTCCGCGACCGCCACTTCATGGCCCTCGCCGTCATCCCCGGTCTGGGGCTCGCCGTGATCATGAGCTACGTGGTCGGGTCGCCCTTCGTACTCCAGGACCAGTACGGGCTGAGCCAGGCACAATTCGCCGCCGTCTTCGCCCTCAACGGAGTGGCGATCGTCGGGTCCGCACAGCTCAACGCAGCGCTGGTGCGTCGCGCTGCACCGATCCGCATCCTGCGGGTGGCCGCCGTCGTGCAGATGGTCTGCGCCCTCATCCTCCTCGCGATCGTGCTGACCGGTTTCGGGGGGATCGTCGGGTTCGTGGCCGGGCTCTGGCTGGTCCTCGGGACGCAGGGAATGATCCCCGCCAACGCCTCCGTGCTGGCACTGCACCACTATGGGCACATGGCGGGAACCGCTGCGGCGGTGATCGGGGCCCTGCAGTCCGGCGTAGCGGGCCTGGTGAGCCCCTTCGTCGGCCTGCTCGGCGGGGACTCGGTGGCCATGGTGTGCGTCATGCTGGCAGCGGTGTCCCTCACGCTGGTGGTCCTCGCGACGGCCACGCCCGCCTACCGCACGGGCGGTTGGCGGGAGCTGGACGGCATGGAGCCGGGTACGACGACGAGCGTGGGGCAGACGGAGGAACGGGAGGCCGAGCAGGTGGAGGCGCAGGGCCCGGACCAGCGAGGATAGGGCGCGGCCGGCACGGTGACTGACAGCGGGACCCCACTCTGGGACAATGGAGCACCGCAACGGCGCGAAGCCCGCTGTCCCGTGACGAGAGGAGCACCATGACTGTCCTGCAGCTAGCTCTCGTCATCGGCGCCGGCATCGCCGTCTGGCTCCTCGCCGTCGTGCTGATCGTGGTCTGGGTGATGGGCATGAGCCGGAACACGGCGGTGGACGAGGAGAAATTCCGCCGTGATCTCCAGCGGGACAGAGCACGGGCGGCGCGCAAGGCGGCCGAGAAGGCGGACCGCACCTCGGCCTGAGACCGCTGTGGCCTGAGGTTGCCGACGTGCCGGGTGCGGGCGTCCAGCGGCGGACGGACCGCGTCGGGATCGTGGAGCCCCCTGTCGGATTCGAACCGACGACCCCCGCTTTACAAGAGCGGTGCTCTGGCCAACTGAGCTAAGGAGGCGTGCTGGCCCGGCCAGCCGGCGCCGGCCGTCCCCCATGCGGAGGTACGGCGAGCGCACACCAAGGTTAGCCCAGCACCGGCACTGCGGGAAATCAGCCCTGCGCGTCCAGCTGCTCCTGGACCGCCGTGTCGAAGTCGGCGACGGCGTCGGGCACCAGTGCGCCGTCGACATAGACGGTCGGCGTGCCGCCGACCGCCGCTGCCTGGGCTGCTGCCGTCGTGTACTTGACGAACGGTCGGTAGGTGCCGTCCTCCACGCAGGCTGAGATGTCCCCCGCGCCCGCTTCGTCGGCGAGCGCCACCAGCCCCTCGTCGTCGAGCTCGCCCTGCTCGTAGTGCGCGAACAGCCGCTGGTTGAAGTCGAGGTAGGCGCCGGGAGCGGAGTCGGCCACGCAGGCCGCGGCATTGGCACCCCGCGATGAGTAGTCGGTGCGGCTGGCGCGATCGAGGAAGGCGACCGTGCGGTACTCGAAGGTGATCTCACCGGCGTCGAGCCACGCGCCGATCCGGTCGGCATGCTGCGCCTCGAAGTCCGCGCAGTGCACGCAGTTGACGTCGACGTACGCGACCACCTGCAGGGGCCCACTGGACACCTGGGTGATCCCGTCCGGCACCGTCCCCTCCGCCGCGGGCTCGGCAGGCAGGGACGCGGTATCCACCGAATCCGTGCCGGTGGGGGCCGTCTGCGTGGTGGACAGCAGGGTCACGCCGCCCTGGGCGTTGCCGCCTTGCGGCGCGGGCCCGGCGTCGGGGATCTGGCCGCGCACGTTGTTGACCACCACGACAGCGATCAGGGCGACGACGATCAGGGCCGCCAGGACGACACCCCACTTGGCGAGCAGTCCGTGACGGCGCTCCCTGCGCTGCTGCTCCTCGCGTGCGGCCTTCTCGCGGTCGCGGGCTGCTGCAGTACGTTCTGCTTTCGTCGGCTTGCGTGCGGGAGCGGGCGCCATCGGTCCTCTTCGTCGGCTGTACGGGGGCCCAGTGTATCGATCCGACCTGCGCGATCCCCACGCGGCCCCACTCCCACCCGGTGACGGCGCGACCGGCTAGAGTCGGGAGCGAGACCCCACTACTGCGATGGAGCCAGTTTTGAGCGCAGCACAGCCTTCCACCACGCCCGGCGTGAAGTCCTCCTTCTCCGCGGACGGCTCCTTCGGGGACTTCGACTTCATCGTGGTCTCCAACCGGCTCGCCGTGGACCGCGTGGTCGACGAGCACGGCGAGAGTTCCTGGCGGCGCTCGCCCGGCGGGCTGGTGACCGCCCTGGCCCCGGTGATGGCGAAGGCCGACGGCGCCTGGGTGGGCTGGCACGGCGCCCCCGACGAGACACTCGAACCCTTCGACGAGGCGAACATGCGCCTCGTCCCGGTCCCTCTGAGCGCGGAGGAGGTGGAGCTGTACTACGAGGGCTTCTCGAACGCGACCCTCTGGCCGCTGTACCACGACGTCATCGCTTCCCCCGAGTTCCACCGCACCTGGTGGGACTCCTACCGCAGGGTCAACGAACGCTTCGCGCAGGCGACGGCGTCCGTTGCTGCGGAGGGCGCGACGGTCTGGGTGCAGGACTACCAGCTGCAGCTGGTCCCCAAGATGCTGCGGCAGGCGCGACCGGACCTCAAGATCGGCTTCTTCAACCACATCCCGTTCCCTCCGCTGGAGATCTACGCGCAACTCCCCTGGCGGCGACAGGTCATCGAGGGTCTCCTCGGAGCCGACCTCATCGGCTTCCAGCGTCCGAGCGATGCGAGCAACTTCCTGCGCTGCGTCCGCCGCTTCAAGGGCTACACCATCAAGGCGCAGCAGGTGCAGGTCCCTGAGGGCGACGACGGCGTCCCCGCGTACGCCTCCCGTGCCGAGGCGTTCCCCATCTCGATCGACACGGCGTCGATCACGGAACTCGCGCAGCGCCCGGACGTGATCGAGCGGTCCCGGGAGATCCGGCGGGAGCTGGGCGATCCTCAGCACATCCTGCTCGGTGTCGACCGCCTGGACTACACCAAGGGCATCGGTCACCGGCTCAAGGCCTACGGTGAACTGCTGGAGGACGGCGCCATCACGGTCGAGGACGCCGCTCTCATCCAGGTCGCGAGCCCGAGCCGCGAGCGCGTGGAGCAGTACCGCATTCTTCGGGAGGACATCGAGGGCGCGGTCGGCCGGATCAACGGCACGCACGACACCATGAAGAACACGGCGATCCGCTATCTGCACCACAGCTACCCGGTCGAGGAGATGGTGGCCCTGTATCTGGCCGCCGATGTCATGCTGGTCACCGCCCTGCGGGACGGCATGAACCTCGTCGCCAAGGAGTACGTGGCGGCCCGCACCGGCAACACGGGCATGCTGGTCCTCAGCGAGTTCGCGGGTGCCGCCGACACCCTGCGCCAGGCGATCCTCGTCAACCCGCACGACATCGACGGACTGAAGAGCGCCATCGTCTCGGCGATCTCCATGCCGAAGACCGAGGCCATGCGGCGCATGCGGCTTATGCGGCGCCAGGTGGTCCACAACGACGTCGAGCGCTGGTCCCAGGCCTTCCTCAACGCACTGCACGCGGGAAGCCCCGAGCATGGCGCTTAATCCGGACCTGCGCGCGGCCCTCGCGACACTCGCCGCCACGCCCCACCTGCTGGTCGCCCTCGACTTCGACGGGACGCTCGCCCCGCTGGTCGAACGCGCCGAGGACGCGCGGGCCCTCCCTGCGTCGGGTACCGCCCTGCGGGCCCTCGCCGCGCTTCCCGGCACCACGACGGCGCTGATCTCCGGCCGCGCCCTCGACAGCCTGCGGGTGGTGGCCGAACCGCCCGAGGACATGATGATGATCGGCAGCCACGGGGCGGAGACCTGGACCGGGCCGGACGGCGCTCCCCTCGCCCTGACGCCGGAGCAGGCCGGGTTGCTGGCGCGCGCCGTCGACGTCGTCGAGCGCACGATCGCGGCCCACCCGGGCACCCGGATCGAGTTCAAGCCCGCCGGGGTCGTCCTCCATACGAGAACGGCGACCGACGACGTCGCCGACTCGGCGGTGGCAGCAGCACGTGCGGGCCTCGAAGACCTCGCCGACCTCAGCATCACCGACGGCAAACGCGTCCTCGAGATCTCCGTCATCAAGGCGGACAAAGGCCAGGGACTGGCCCTCCTCCGCGAGACCACGGGCGCCACGGCGGTCCTTTTCGCGGGCGACGACGTCACCGACGAACATGCGCTCCGGACGCTCCTCCCGGACGACGTCGGCATCCGGGTTGGTCCGGGAGGGACCGCCGCCCGGTTCACCGTGGCCTCCCCGGAGGACTTCTCGGAGGTGCTCTCCGAACTGGTCTCGCTCCGCACCCAGGTGCACCCCGCAAACTAACGTGTCATACTACGGGGGCGTGACCAACGTCACCGGTACTGCTGATCGGCCACGCGAACAACTGAATATTTTCCATTCACTACGGATCGTCGGGCACGTACCTGCCCGTGAAAAGGAATCAACACCATGGCAACGGTAACGTTTGACCAGGCCACGCGCCTGTACCCGGGCACGGAGAAGCCCGCCGTCGACAAGCTCGACATCGATATCGCCGACGGCGAGTTCCTCGTCCTCGTCGGCCCCTCAGGTTGCGGCAAGTCCACCTCGCTGCGCATGCTCGCCGGCCTCGAGGACGTGAACTCCGGACGCATCCTCATCGGCGACCGCGACGTGACGGACGTCCCGCCGAAGGATCGCGACATCGCGATGGTCTTCCAGAACTACGCCCTCTACCCGCACATGTCGGTCGCCGACAACATGGGCTTCGCCCTGAAGATCGCGGGTGTCTCCAAGGAGGAGCGCGCCGAGCGTGTCCGCGAGGCGGCAAAGCTCCTCGACCTCGAGGACTACCTCGACCGCAAGCCGAAGGCTCTCTCGGGTGGGCAGCGCCAGCGCGTCGCCATGGGTCGCGCCATCGTGCGTAACCCCCAGGTGTTCCTCATGGATGAGCCCCTCTCCAACCTGGACGCCAAGCTCCGCGTGCAGACCCGTACGCAGATCGCGTCGCTGACCCGCCGCCTCGGGGTCACCACGGTCTACGTCACCCACGATCAGGTCGAGGCCATGACCATGGGTGATCGCGTCGCGGTCCTCAAGGACGGCATCCTCCAGCAGGTCGACACCCCCCGCAACCTGTACGAGCGCCCCAAGAACGTCTTCGTGGCCGGCTTCATCGGCTCGCCCGCGATGAACCTCCTCGAGCTGCCCGTGACCGACGGCGGTGTCATCTTCGGCGGGATCGTCTACCCGGTCCCCGGGAGCGTCCTCGACGCGGCAGCCGGCAACACCGTGACGCTGGGTGTCCGCCCCGAGGATCTCAAGCTCGCGGACAACGGAGCGGGCCTGCAGGTCGAGGTCGACGTCGTCGAGGAACTCGGCGCCGACGCCTACATCTACGGCCACACCACGCTGGACGGCAAGGACCACGACATGGTGGTCCGCGTCGATGGTCGCCGCCCACCGATGAAGGGCGACACCGTCTACGTCCGTCCCGAGCAGGGCCACGTGCACCTCTTCGACACCCAGAACGGCCTCCGCCTGGCCGATTCGGTCTAGCCCCACTCGGGTTCAGCACCACGCACGACGACGGTGGCGTCCACCGGGCATCCTCTGGAAGCCTGGCGGGCGCCACCGTCGTCGTTGACGGCATCTACCCTTGATGCAGGCCCCTTCCCGCCCCGACCCGGAGGCAGCACGATGACCGAGACCTCGAACGCACAGTGGCATGACGAGCCGACCGACTACGACCAGGCGGGCAAGCTCCCGCGGATGCGCCCTGCCTCCGCCGAGAGCCCGAGCTTCGGCTCGCTGAACATCACGGCGGCGGCCACCGACCCCGAACTGCTGGATCTTCCCTGGCACGTGGCGCTGGAGCAGTGGCCCGCGAGCGCCCTCGCCGCTCTTCCCCGCGGCATCTCCCGGCACATCGTGCGCTTCGCGCACCTGGGCGGCTCGGTGATCGCCGTCAAGGAGACCAGCGAGCACATCGCCCGCCACGAGTACCACATGCTGCGCAAGCTGCAGCGGCTGGATGTGCCCTGCGTCGAACCGGTCGCCGTCATCTCCGGACGCACCACACAGGACGGCGAGGAACTCGACCCCGTGCTCGTCACCCGGCACCTGAAGTTTTCTCTGCCCTACCGCGCGCTCTTCTCCCAGACACTTCGCCGCGACACGCTCACCCGCCTGATCGATGCGCAGGCACTCCTCCTCGTACGCCTCCACCTCATCGGCTTCTACTGGGGGGACGTCTCGCTCTCCAACACCCTGTTCCGCCGTGACGCGGGATCCTTCGCCGCGTACCTCGTCGACGCGGAGACCGGCGAGCTGTACCCGGAACTCTCGACCGGGCAGCGCGAGTACGATCTCGAGATCGCCCGTGTGAACATCGCCGGCGAGCTGATGGACCTCGCCGAGGGCGGACTGATCGAGGAGAAGGTCGACCCCCTCGCGACCAGTGAGCTGATCATGGACAGCTACCGCAGGCTGTGGATGGAGCTGACGGAGAAGGAGTCCTTCGAGCTCGGGGAACGCTGGCGCGTCAGCGCCCGCATCCGCCGCCTCAACGAACTCGGCTTCGACGTCGAGGAGTACGTGATCAAGACGGCGGCAAACGGCACGCAGATCCAGCTCCAGCCGAAGGTGGTCGACGCCGGGCACCACAGCCGCAGACTGCTGCGGCTGACCGGGCTCGACGCCCAGGAGAACCAGGCCCGCCGCCTGCTCAACGACATGGACGCCTACCGCGCGGACAACAATCCGACGCTCGACGAGGAGTTCAGTGCCCACCTGTGGGTGAACGAGGTATTCGAACCGATCGTGCGCGCCGTGCCGCGCGAACTGAGTGGGAAACTCGAACCCGCCGAGGTGGTGCACGAGGTCCTGGAGCACCGCTGGTACATGTCCGAGCGTGAGGACCGGAACGTGCCGATGGCCGAAGCCGTGCAGTCCTACCTCGACAACGAGCTGCGGCACCGCCGTGACGAGGCGGAGATCATGCTGACGGCCGATTCCAGGACCATCGGCATCGATGAGGACTCGGAGTACGGCGACAACTAGTCCGCCATGACGAAGGGCCGACAGCCATCGGCTGCCGGCCCTTCAGTTCGTGCCGATCAGGGGCAGGTAACCGTCTGCCCCTGGACGGTGACAGTCCCACCGGAGGCGACACCTTCGCACGCTTGAGCCACTTCCTGGATGAGTGGAGCGGCCGCAGCGATGAGCCCGACAATGAGGATCAGGCCGATCGTGAAGAGAACACCGATGATGATGCCGGCGAGGGCGAACCCGTTGCCCATCCTGGCCTTCCGCGACTTCACGAACGCCACGATGCTAATGATCAGACCCACCGGCGCGATCACGATGGCGAGGATGAAGCCTACGATTCCGAGCGTTCTCCCGGGGTTCTCCGCGACCTGTCCCTGGTAACCCTGATTGCCCGGGTAGTTGTTGCCGCCCTGGTGACCGTATGGGGACTGCGACTGCTGGCCGTACGGCGATGCGCTCTGCTGGCCGTACTGCGGCTGGCTCTGACCGTCGGGCAAGCTCTGACCGTACTGCGGCTGGCTCTGACCGTCGGGCAAGCTCTGGCCGTACTGCGGCTGGCTCTGACCGTCGGGCAAGCTCTGACCGTACTGCGGCTGGCTCTGACCGTCGGGCGAGTTCTGGCCGTACTGCGGCTGGTTCTGGCCGTCGGGCGACCCGCCCTGCGATCCTGGATTGTTGTCAGACATGGCGCTCCCCATCGTGGTGGTGGAAGTGCCGGTAGATCCGGCAGTTTCCAGAACATTATCATCGGGCAGAGGAGGCCTCCTGGCACTCCCGGACAACGATCAGGAGACGATGGCTTTTCCAGGGTTGAGGATATCGAGCGGGTCGAACACCTGCTTGATCCGGCGCTGCAGGTCGAGGACCTCGACAGCCTGCTCCCAGCCCAGCCACCGTCGCTTGTACTGTCCCACGCCGTGTTCACCCGTGATGGTGCCACCGAGAGCAAGCGCCGAGCGGACTGATTCATCGAGGGCCTGCTCGAGACGTTCCTCGGCCTGCGGACCGTCACTCCGCTGCACCCAGAACGTGGGATGCAGATTGCCGTCCCCAGCGTGAGCGACCACCTTCAGGTGGACGCCGTGCCGCGCGGCCATCGTTTCCAGCGCCGCAACGTAGTGGACGAGCTGCGACTTGGGCACCGCCACATCCTCGCCGACCCTATAGACGTCCTCGACCGCGTCCCCCCGGCTGTGGCGACGGAGGTCCACCAGTCGGTCGGCCTCCTCCGATCCCTCGTCGCTGACCTGAGCCCCGAGCCCCACGAGGACGTCGCGGATGGCCTGGGCCTCCGCAGCAGCACCGAAGCCATCCGTCTGAACGAGCAACAGCGATCCGCCGTGCGACCGCAGATCGGAGCCGTGTGCGCCGTCGAGCGCTTCGAGCGTCCTGCCGTCGAGAAGCTCGAGGATGGCCGGTTGGACCCGTGCCCGCCCGATCGCGAGCACACCCGCCGCCGCCTGCGGGAAATCATCGAAGTAGGCTGCGAGCGTGCGAATGTCCCGCGGCAGGTACCGCAGGCGGACGGTGATGCCGACCACCACGCCGAGTGTTCCCTCCGAGCCTGTCATCAGGGCCGTGAGATCGTACCCGGCCACGCCTTTGAACGTACGGTGTCCTGTTGTGATCAGAGTGCCATCGGCAAGCACCACCTCCAGGGCGAGCACCGAGTCACGCGTGACGCCGTACTTCGCACACCGCAATCCTCCGGCGTTCGTGGCTACGTTCCCTCCGATGGTCGACCATCGGTAGCTCGCCGGATCCGGTGCGTACATGAGCCCGTACTCCGCGACCGCAGCGTTCAGGTCCGCGTTGACAACTCCCGGCTCGACCACAGCCGTCTCATCGTCCGGATCGACCGAGATGATGCGATTCAACCGCTCGAGAGAGAGGATCACGCTGCCCGGAGTGGCGTTGGCCCCTCCCGACAGTCCCGATCCAGCCCCGCGGGTGACGATCGAAACACGGTGTGCCGTCGCCCACCGCAGGACGGCCTGCACCTCGTCGACAGAGCGTGGGCGCACAACTGCCACGGGACTCACCGTTTCGACGACGGGCCCCTGATCCTGCGAATACATCGCCAGATCCTCCTGGCTGGTCGAAACCGCTCCGGGATGTGCCTCGCTCAGCACGGCGAGGGCCTCCGCCTGCATCACGAGCCGCCCATGAAGCGCCGATAGCGGCCCAGCGCGACGGGCCAGAATTCTTCATAGAACCGGTACAGGTCGCTGGGATCCGATTTCAGCCAGCCGCCGTGAGTGAGGACCAGCGACGTCGCGTCAGCCCCGCCCTCCTGGCGATCAATCACTGCCGCGACCTGCTCTTTGCCGTCCCGCCCCCCATCCCCGCGAGGCATCGGCCCTGCTTGCTCAGCGGGTCCCATCTCGAGGCGAACCAGCGTCATCAGATCAACTCCCACATGGCGCCAGGTCAGCTCCAGCCACTGCCCGGGGACACCGTCCGCCCTCTCCCCCCAGACATTCTCGTCGTCCTGTTCGGAAGTCTCCACGAGAGCGCTGTCCTCCAGATCGAAGAAGCTTCCTTCTCCCCATCGACTGAGCTGATCGGCGGGCCACCAGAGATGGAGATGCTCGGTGAGGCCCGCCCATGCGTGGTCCACCGGGGCGGGCACCATCACGGACGCTGTCAGTGCAGGCCGGTCAGCTGCATCGGTATCCGGCTCGGCGGGGTGGGAGAACAAGTCGCTCATGCACCGACCCTACCGTTGCGTGGCGGGTGTGAGTGGTTGGGGGTGCTGGTTCAGCCTCCCCGCGCTGGATTGGGTGTGGAGTGCCATCCGGGTGCTGCCGGCTCAGTGGGTGGGTGGGTGGTTAAAGGGGTGAGGCCCCGCACCTGGTGGTGTGGGGCCTCAGCCTAATGGTTGTCCGGCGGTGTCCTACTCTCCCACACTCTCTCGGGTGCAGTACCATCGGCGCTGTGGGTCTTAG
>NZ_VHIM01000020.1 GCF_006494655.1 Arthrobacter agilis
GGGTGGGTGGTTAAAGGGGTGAGGCCCCGCACCTGGTGGTGTGGGGCCTCAGCCTAATGGTTGTCCGGCGGTGTCCTACTCTCCCACACTCTCTCGGGTGCAGTACCATCGGCGCTGTGGGTCTTAGCTTCCGGGTTCGGAATGGGACCGGGCGTTTCCCCCACGCTATGACCGCCGTAACTCGTTTTACCGTCCTGTCCGGTGTCCCCCGGGTTCCGCTGGTGCGGTGGGTGGGGGTGTCGGTGGTGGTAAGTCTGTGGTTACAGGGTGGCTGACAGGTGTCCGTTCCCACCGTGGGGTGGGTGTGGTGTCGGCCGTGTATTGAGTTGTGTGGTGGTTCCTCGTTGTTGGTTGGGAACCGCATAGTGGACGCGTAGCATGTTTGATCTTCACTCACCCGTGTGTCATACCGGGGGTTTCCTGCCCGGGGGCAGGGGTTCCACCGGTATGGGGTGGGTGTGTGGTGTAAGTTATCGGCTTATTAGTACCGGTCAGCTTCACAGGTCTTTAGTCCCTGCTTCCACATCCGGCCTATCAACCCAGTGGTCTGGCTGGGGGCCTCTCACACTCTAGGTGTATGGAAATCTCATCTTGAAGCAGGCTTCCCGCTTAGATGCTTTCAGCGGTTATCCCATCCGAACGTAGCTAATCAGCGGTGCACTTGGCAGTACAACTGACACACCAGAGGTTCGTCCGTCCCGGTCCTCTCGTACTAAGGACAGCCCTTCTCAAATTTCCTGCGCGCGCAGCGGATAGGGACCGAACTGTCTCACGACGTTCTAAACCCAGCTCGCGTACCGCTTTAATGGGCGAACAGCCCAACCCTTGGGACCTACTCCAGCCCCAGGATGCGACGAGCCGACATCGAGGTGCCAAACCATGCCGTCGATATGGACTCTTGGGCAAGATCAGCCTGTTATCCCCGAGGTACCTTTTATCCGTTGAGCGACGGCCATTCCACAATGTGCCGCCGGATCACTAGTCCCGACTTTCGTCCCTGCTTGAGATGTCTCTCTCACAGTCAAGCTCCCTTGTGCACTTACACTCGCCACCTGATTGCCAACCAGGCTGAGGGAACCTTTGGGCGCCTCCGTTACTTTTTAGGAGGCAACCGCCCCAGTTAAACTACCCATCAGGCACTGTCCCTGACCCGGATTACGGGCCGAAGTTAGATATCCAGAGTGACCAGAGTGGTATTTCAACGATGACTCCACGCGAACTAGCGTCCACGCTTCACAGTCTCCCACCTATCCTACACAAGCCACACCGAACACCAATACCAAACTATAGTGAAGGTCTCGGGGTCTTTCCGTCCTGCTGCGCGTAACGAGCATCTTTACTCGTACTGCAATTTCGCCGAGTTTATGGTTGAGACAGCGGGGAAGTCGTTACTCCATTCGTGCAGGTCGGAACTTACCCGACAAGGAATTTCGCTACCTTAGGATGGTTATAGTTACCACCGCCGTTTACTGGGGCTTAAATTCCCAGCTT
>NZ_VHIM01000021.1 GCF_006494655.1 Arthrobacter agilis
GGCTCTTCATACTTGAGGTGGGAGCGCTGAGCGACACGCCGTGAGCACCTGACTCCGAAATGAGGTCGAGACCTTCCAAGATCGGCAGTGACTAAGCCGCTCAATCCGGAAGGCCTCGACAATGTCCGAGCCTACGTCGTGCGTCCGCGCGCGCCCACGTTCTCAGCCCTCGTGTTATTGCTCTCGGTGCGATCTGCTGGTGGGTTTGGAGGGATTCCACGTCATCGACGTCAGCGAACACGCCGGCGTTATCCGGGCGGTCATCGAATCCCCTGCCGGGCCGGCAGGCTGCTCCTTATGCGGCGTCGTTGCCCGCAGTCACGGGCGCCGGGAGGTGAAGCTCATCGATGTGCCCTGCTTCGGGCGGCCCGTCCAGGTGGTGTGGCGGAAACGGACGTGGCGTTGCGCCGAGGAGCACTGCCCGGCACGCTCATTCACCGAGCAAGACCTCAACCTTGCTGGCCCGCGGGCGTTGCTCACGACGCGGGCCTGTTGGTGGGCGATCAGGCAGTTGCGCCGCGAGCACGCCAGCGTGGCTGGCCTGGCACGTCAGCTCGGGACGACGTGGCGCACCATCTGGCGATCCATCCGACCATTGCTCGAGGTCATGGCCGCCGATCCGGCACGGTTCGAGAATGTCGCATCCCTGGGCGTCGATGAGCACATCTGGCATCACGTCTCGACCAAACCGATCGGTGAGGGCGGGCGCGGCCCCAAAGAGCTCACCGGCATGGTCGATCTGACCCGCGACCGGCACGGACACGTCCGCGCACGGCTACTGGACCTCGTCCCGGGCCGCTCGGGGAAGGCTTACGCCGACTGGCTCACCGAACGCGGCGAGGACTTCCGCGCCGGGGTGAAAGTCGCAGCCCTGGATCCGTTCCAGGGCTACAAGAGCGCGATCGATGACAACCTCGAGGACGCCGTCGCTGTCCTCGACGCGTTCCATGTCGTCAAGCTCGGCACCCACGCCGTTGATGAGTGTCGGCGCCGGATCCAGCAAAAAACCCTCGGCCACCGAGGCCGTAAGGGCGACCCGCTCTACGGGATCCAGAATCTCCTGCGCGCCGGCGCCGAGAAGCTTACCGACAAACAACGGGAACGCTTCGACACCGCGATCGCATCCAACGAGGACGCACACCTGGCCGTCTATGTCGCCTGGTCCTGCGCTCAACAACTCCGCTCCGCCTACCGTCACCCCAACCCGGCCGAGGGCCGGAGAATCGCCGAGCAGATCCTCGTAGCGTTCCCGACATGCCCGATCCCCGAAATCGCCCGCCTCGGCCGCACCCTCAAACGCTGGCGGGACGCGTTCCTGGCGTACTTCACGACCGACCGCTCCAACAACGGTGGCACCGAAGCCGTGAACGGACTCATCGAACTCCACCGCCGCGTCGCCCGAGGATTCCGCAACCGAGACAACTACCGCCTACGCATGCTCCTCATCGGCGGCGGACTCAGCCACTCCCACCTCAAGTAAGAAGAGCC
>NZ_VHIM01000022.1 GCF_006494655.1 Arthrobacter agilis
TAATTGAGAGTGCGGGCGGGGTGCTGGCGGCTTGAGTGGGGTGGGCGCGTCGGAGGCGGGATAGAGGTCGAGGCCTTCCGATGATGGAAGTTCTCACACTGCCCACCCGAAAGACCTCGACGTGCTCCACGCTACCTTCGCTGCCCCTGACCTCACCACGTTCTGCCGGCTCGACGAACTCGGTCTCGAAGCCATCGGCCAGCATGTTGGCCCTGATCGAGCGGTGCTCGAATGCCGCGTCCACCACGCTGATCCGTGGTGCCGGAAGTGCGGCGCTGAAGGCGTACCGCGAGACACGATCACCCGCCAGCTCGCTCACGAACCGTTCGGTCACCGGCCGACCACGCTGCTGGTGAGGGTGCGCCGCTACCGGTGCACCGGGTGCGGGCGCACGTGGCGGCAGGACACCTCGAAAGCCGCCGAGCAGAGAGCGAAGATCTCCCGCCGCGGACTCCGATGGGCACTGGAGGGAATCGTCCTCGATCACTTGACCGTGTCCCGGGTCGCAGCAGGTCTGGGGGTGTCCTGGCATACCGCGAACAGTGCGGTCCTGGCCGAGGGAAAACGCCGGCTGATCGATGACCCTCATCGGTTCGACGGGGTCGCCGCGATCGGCGTCGATGAGCATGTCTGGCGTCATACCCGCCGGGGCGACAAATACGTGACCGTGATCATCGATCTCACCCCGATCCGCGAGAAGACGGGGCCGGCACGGTTGCTGGACATGGTCGAAGGCCGGTCCAAGCAGGTGTTCAAGGACTGGCTCACCAGCCGACCGCAGGCGTGGCGGGACGACATCGAGGTGGTTGCCATGGACGGATTCACCGGCTTCAAGACCGCAACCACGGAAGAGCTCCCGGACGCGGTCCCGGTCATGGACCCGTTCCATGTCGTCCGTTTAGCCGGGGACGGGCTCGACCGGTGCCGGCAACGCGTCCAACAAGCCACGACAGGCCACCGCGGTAGAGCCGGGGACCCGCTCTACCGGGCCCGACGGACACTGCATACCGGCGCGGACCTCCTCACCGATAAGCAGAACGCACGCCTGAATGCTGTCTTCGCGACCGAGGATCACGTCGAAGTCGAGGCGACCTGGGGAATCTATCAGCGGATCGTCGCCGCGTACCGAGAACCGAACAAGACCCGCGGCAAACAGCTGATGCAGACCCTCATCAATTCCGTCACCAGCGGCGTGCCGTCCGCCCTGGTCGAGATCCGCCGGATCGGCCGGACCCTGAAACAACGTGCCACTGACGTCCTCGCGTTCTTTGACCGCCCCGGCACATCGAATGGTCCGACGGAGGCCATCAACGGACGGCTCGAGCACCTCCGCGGATCAGCCCTCGGCTTCCGAAACCTCACCCACTACATCGCCCGCAGCCTCCTCGAATCAGGCGGCTTCAGACCCCAACTGCACTCTTATTTACGATGAGCC
>NZ_VHIM01000023.1 GCF_006494655.1 Arthrobacter agilis
CCAGGGACGTTGGTTGATGTGTGAGGACGCGTCGTAGGTTCTGGACGCGAGGAGGACCTCCGATCGAGAGTGGAGCTGTCTAGGTTCCGGTTTTCGATCAGGAGGTCCTCGTGTCTCACGCTAATGCTGCACTGACTCCGATTCAACGTTTGCGGATCGGTAGGCTCATCGTCGATGACGGGTGGCCGGTCGCGCATGCCGCGGTGTTCTTCCACGTGTCCTGGCCGACCGCGAAGAGATGGGCCGACCGGTACGCGGCCATGGGCAGGGCGGGTATGCAGGACCGGTCCTCACGCCCGCACCACAGCCCGAGGAAAACCCCTCCCAGCAGGGTGCGAAAGGTCGTGCATCTGCGGTGGAAGAAACGCATGGGACCGGTCGGCATCGGGGCTCGCCTGGGTATGCCGGCCTCCACCGTCCACGCCGTGCTGACCCGGTGCCGGCTAAACCGGCTGCATCACGTCGATGTCCGCACCGGAGAACCGGTACGCCGGTACGAACACGAGAAGCCCGGAGACCTGATCCACGTCGATGTGAAGAAACTCGGCAACATCCCCGACGGCGGCGGCTGGCGGTACGTCGGTCGGCAGCAAGGCGACCGGAACCGGGCCAGCACCCCGGACAAAGCCCGCAACAAGTACCGCGGCCCGCTGATGGGCACCGCGTTCGTGCACACCGTCATCGATGATCACTCCCGGGTCGCGTACGCGGAGATCCACGCCGACGAAACCGCCGCTACCGCTATCGGAGTCCTCCAACGCGCTGTGTCCTGGTTCGCCGCCCGCGGCATCACCGTCCAGCGGGTCTTGTCCGATAACGGCTCGGCTTACAAGTCGCGTTTGTGGCGTGAGACCTGCGCCAGCCTGGGTATCAAAGCCAAGAAGACGAGACCTTACCGACCCCAGACGAATGGAAAGATCGAGCGCTTCCACCGCACCCTCGCCGACGGTTGGGCCTTCAGCCGCCACTACACCAGCGAATCAGCCCGCCGGGCAGCACTACCGGGCTGGCTCCACGAATACAATCACCACAGGCCCCACACCGCCATCGGAGGCAAACCACCCATCACCCGGCTAACCAACCTCCCTGGGCAGTACA
>NZ_VHIM01000024.1 GCF_006494655.1 Arthrobacter agilis
ACATTGTCGAGGCCTTCCGGATTGAGCGGCTTAGTCACTGCCGATCTTGGAAGGTCTCGACCTCATTTCGGAGTCAGGTGCTCACGGCGTGTCGCTCAGCGCTCCCACCTCAAGTATGAAGAGCCCCATAACCATCGGTTTTGATCTGATCCTTCGTCGGAGCCAGGCTAGATCTCTTCTGTCCGGGGAATTGTTGCCCGCTTCGTTCAATCGGCATGGAGTCCTATTCACTCGCGCCGAACTCGAAGACGGACGAGGCGGCATCCAAAATGTAAGAATGCTCGCGAATCTAGTCGCCCTGAGTCCCGAGGACGCAGGGCGATGGAGGCACCTGCGAGCTTCGAATAGTCTTGAGGAAATGATGCGTATTTGCGAACAAGAAACCGGAAACGCGGTGGAAATTTGGGCATCTCAAGGGTTCGTTAAACCGCTCCATTGGGCCCCATTCAGGGTACTGAATGACAGGTCCTACGAATTACTGCGTCGAATGCTGCCGGACATGTGTCCGCAATAGGTGGAGGGCTGGGCCAGCTTTGCGCCACAAGCTGGTTTCTCAACTACGAAGGATAGCTTGCGAAGTTTGCGGCCTTTCAGTTCCGGCCGATCGTCAGCTAGTTGCCAATATCCACTTATTGCACGGGCGACATCGAATTGGTGGCGATGGGTTGGATGTCTGAGGTGGCATCGGTTGACCTGAGTGGGTATCTCCGTGACCCGCCCTTTGTCTAAACCCAACTGCGTCTAGACCATCAGGTTGAGATATGCCGTTTTTCATGAAGGGTTTGATTTAGGGGATTGTAGGCTCTTCGTAATTGAGAGTGCGGGCGGGGTGCTGGCGGCTTGAGTGGGGTGGGCGCGTCGGAGGCGGGATAGAGGTCGAGGCCTTCCGATGATGGAAGTTCTCACACTGCCCACCCGAAAGACCTC
>NZ_VHIM01000025.1 GCF_006494655.1 Arthrobacter agilis
AGGCCGGTCGGTGCGGGCGTCGATGTGGGGGCGGCGGCGGTGGTTTTGGCGGTGATGGCGGTGGAGTAGGGGCTGAGGCTGGCGGTTCCGTCGGCGGTGATGGCGGAGACCCGGAAGTAGTAGGTGGTGTTGGGGGTGAGTCCACGGATGTCAGCGGCGGTGGTGGTGTAGCGGTAGTAGGTGGCGCCGGACATGTCGGGCTTCGTGGAGAATTGGACGCGGTAGCGCGGTGCGTTGTTCCAGGCGTTCCAGGCCAGTTTGATACCGAACTCGCTCTGCTCGGTGAATTTCAGGCCGGTCGGTGCGGGCGTCGATGTGGGGGCGGCGGCGGTGGTTTTGGCGGTGATGGCGGTGGAGTAGGGGCTGAGGCTGGCGGTTCCGTCGGCGGTGATGGCGGAGACCCGGAAGTAGTAGGTGGTGTTGGGGGTGAGTCCACGGATGTCAGCGGCGGTGGTGGTGTAGCGGTAGTAGGTGGCGCCGGACATGTCGGGCTTCGTGGAGAACTGGACGCGGTAGCGCGGTGCGTTGTTCCAGGCGTTCCAGGCCAGTTTGATACCGAACTCGCTCTGCTCGGTGAATTTCAGGCCGGTCGGTGCGGGCGTCGATGTGGGGGCGGCGGCGGTGGTTTTGGCGGTGATGGCGGTGGAGTAGGGGCTGAGGCTGGCGGTTCCGTCGGCGGTGATGGCGGAGACCCGGAAGTAGTAGGTGGTGTTGGGGGTGAGTCCACGGATGTCAGCGGCGGTGGTGGTGTAGCGGTAGTAGGTGGCGCCGGACATGTCGGGCTTCGTGGAGAACTGGACGCGGTAGCGCGGTGCGTTGTTCCAGGCGTTCCAGGCCAGTTTGATACCGAACTCGC
>NZ_VHIM01000026.1 GCF_006494655.1 Arthrobacter agilis
CATTGTCGAGGCCTTCCGGATTGAGCGGCTTAGTCACTGCCGATCTTGGAAGGTCTCGACCTCATTTCGGAGTCAGGTGCTCACGGCGTGTCGCTCAGCGCTCCCACCTCAAGTATGAAGAGCCGCAAAAGCACCCCCACTGTCACCCTCGCAGGCCGCTAAAATCGCATCCTTGCTTGCGGGAGGCCGCGAGAGGTGAAGCCACCAACACGAGAAAGCCGCCCGGAGGGTAACCGGACGGCAAAGAATCTCAACACTAACAATTGTACTTCGACGAGCTCGGTTGCCGCTAGCCACTTACTGAATATCGCCATTGCCGCGACGGCCGGGCCGAAGGCTGCCAATTGGCAGCAGCAGACAATCAGCTGGAATGACTTCCTCGATCTGCTGAGTGGCAAACCTGCAAGCTCGAAGGAAACGGCGTTCGGATACGTCTTCGGCGAATTGCGCGGCGATGGTTTGCGCCACCGGAAGAAAGACACAGTGGTTCAGCGCAGCGCGCTTACTCTCGACGTCGATCACCCGGCAGAGGACTTCCTCCTACGGCTATGGGCGGAGCTAGGCAATCACGCTGCGGTAGCCCATACGACGTTCAGCGCCACTGCTGAGGCTCCGCGCTACCGGGTGATCGTCCCGTTATCCGGCTCTTCTTACTTGAGGTGGGAGTGGCTGAGTCCGCCGCCGATGAGGAGCATGCGTAGGCGGTAGTTGTCTCGGTTGCGGAATCCTCGGGCGACGCGGCGGTGGAGTTCGATGAGTCCGTT
>NZ_VHIM01000027.1 GCF_006494655.1 Arthrobacter agilis
ATGTCAGCGGCGGTGGTGGTGTAGCGGTAGTAGGTGGCGCCGGACATGTCGGGCTTCGTGGAGAACTGGACGCGGTAGCGCGGTGCGTTGTTCCAGGCGTTCCAGGCCAGTTTGATACCGAACTCGCCTTGCGCCGTGACCTTCAGGGCAGTGGGAAACGGTGAGTCGGTTTTCGTGCTCACCTTGACGGCGTCCGAGTAGGAGCTGAGCGCGGTCGAATTGTCGGCCGCGAGCGCTCGCACGCGGAAGTAGTACGTGGTGTCCTTGGTCAGGCCCGTGATGGTCGCACTGGTAGTGCCGTACCGGTAGTACGTGGCGCCAGACATGTCCGGCTTCGTGGAGAACTGGACGCGGTACCGCGGCGCATTGTTCCACGCGTTCCAACTGAGCTTCACGCTCGTCAGCTCCTGAGACGGTGAGGCAAGTCCCGTGGGTGCTGCGGCGGTCGTCTGAGTGATGATCGAAGAAATCACCAGGGGGGCGGCAGCGGCCCCCTGTGCTCCGGCGCCAAGAAGGAGAACCAGCAGCACGGACATCACGTTGGTGATTTTCGCAAGAAAGGTTTTAGGAAGAAGAGGGGCTCATCGTAAATAAGAGTGCAGTTGGGGTCTGAAGCCGCCTGATTCGAGGAGGCTGCGGGCGATGTAGTGGGTGAGGTTTCGGAAGCCGAGGGCTGATCCGCGGAGGTGCTCGAGCCGTCCGTTG
>NZ_VHIM01000028.1 GCF_006494655.1 Arthrobacter agilis
GAGCACGTCGAGGTCTTTCGGGTGGGCAGTGTGAGAACTTCCATCATCGGAAGGCCTCGACCTCTATCCCGCCTCCGACGCGCCCACCCCACTCAAGCCGCCAGCACCCCGCCCGCACTCTCAATTAGGAAGAGCCACTTAGCCCTTCCTACCCGACCTTGCGTCGTCATGCTGTAGATACTCTTCCTGGCTGGCTTTCGTTCATGAACGCTGGCGGGATAGAAACCCTCGATTACGCGGTAAAAAGCGTTACGCAAGGTAGAATGAAGGTGTGAAAACGGTCCGAGAATGCGAGAAGTGCGGTAGGAGTATGCCGCATAAAAACGCGCACGCTCGGTTCTGTTCCACCCGATGCCGGGTGGCAGCTCACCGCGCAGCCTCGCGGGCGGCTATCCCAACCGAGATGATGAGCCTGCCCAGATGGATTCGCTGGAATAACCGGCTCATCGTAAATAAGAGTGCAGTTGGGGTCTGAAGCCGCCTGATTCGAGGAGGCTGCGGGCGATGTAGTGGGTGAGGTTTCGGAAGCCGAGGGCTGATCCGCGGAGGTGCTCGAGCCGTCCGT
>NZ_VHIM01000029.1 GCF_006494655.1 Arthrobacter agilis
TGAACGGACTCATCGAACTCCACCGCCGCGTCGCCCGAGGATTCCGCAACCGAGACAACTACCGCCTACGCATGCTCCTCATCGGCGGCGGACTCAGCCACTCCCACCTCAAGTAAGAAGAGCCCGTTATGCACGTAGCTTCCATCGCCGGCTGCTTGAAGAGACAGCAGCCGGAACGGACCATGTGCATAAGGGGTTTCATCCGAGGCATGGTGCATGGCAAACGGAACTGACATCCGCTGCCGTTGCTTGAGGCGATTCTGCCGTAACAAGACGCCCATCTCGGCCGTTGACCACAACGCTTCATCGCGAGCTGTCCACTCAGGTTCACTGCTGAGCTGCTTCTTACGGGCCATACCGAGGAGTTTAGTGGCTCTTCTTACTTGAGGTGGGAGTGGCTGAGTCCGCCGCCGATGAGGAGCATGCGTAGGCGGTAGTTGTCTCGGTTGCGGAATCCTCGGGCGACGCGGCGGTGGAGTTCGATGAGTCCGTTCACGG
>NZ_VHIM01000002.1 GCF_006494655.1 Arthrobacter agilis
ACCAGCGAATCAGCCCGCCGGGCAGCACTACCGGGCTGGCTCCACGAATACAATCACCACAGGCCCCACACCGCCATCGGAGGCAAACCACCCATCACCCGGCTAACCAACCTCCCTGGGCAGTACAGCTAGAGGGCATGAGTGATCGCGCGAAGTTTTGTAGCCGGCGCCACAAGGAAGCCGCGAAACAGACCCGGGCTCAGCCCACGCCGGAGCCAGGACCACGGACGGCACCCTGCTCTGTCTGTGGGACCACCGTGCCTGTAAGGGCTCGACGGGGAGCTGCGCCGAAGTACTGCGCCGAGCATCATCCGAAGCAGCCGTGCGCAGGCTGCGGGAAGACCCTGCGCCATCGCGCGGTATCGCAGTTCTGCCGAGGCTGTCAGAGCGCGCGACGCCGGCTCGTCGCTCCGGCGCAAACGTGGACCCGCCTCTGCGACGTCTGCGGCGCCATCTTCGAGGGCTCACCCTCCACCAACCTCTGCGACACCCACAACCACACGAAAGAGGACTGACCATGAGCACCGACCCCACCCCCACGACCACCCAGTTCAGCACCGCAAGGGACGCGGTTGCACTGGCCCGCCTCGTACTGGCAGGCGATGACACGGGAACGCACGAGATGATCCAATCGCTGCTCAACGACCCGGCATCGATCCCAGGCGTGCTCTATGGGCTCAGCGGAATGATCGCGCACGCGCTTCCGGAGGGCGCCGATCCGTCCGTGTTCTTCCAGGGAGTAATCAGAATGCTCGATACCGCTGAAAACGACGCAGCGGGCTGTTAATCTGAACGTAGCCGATCTGCCGGCGCTCTAACTCCATCCGAGGCCCGCCGCCTCTGGAGTCCGCCTGAGCTAGCCGAACCGATCTGCCGTTCACACGGATAGCTCCGCGTAGAGCGCGCACCTAATCGCATGGGTGCCCACTGACTCCGCCGGCTACTCCTCAACGCACCCTTCACTTATCGGCACGCCCCCTTCGGCGTCGCCAGAACAGGATTTGTCATGAGCAAGCGAGATCGTCGTAAAGCACTACTGGCCGAGGCTCGGACCCTCATGGAGAAAGCAGCCGGCACCGGCGGGCTTGCCTCGGAGGACGTCACCCGGTCGCAGGCAATCCGGACCGAGGTCGAGGAACTGAGCAAGGCCATCGAGTCTGAGGACGGCGCACGCGAGGCACTGAAGTCGATGGTCTCCGACGACCTCGGCACAGACTCGGCTGGCACGAAGGCCGTTTCCCTCGGTGGAGGCGCGTCGAGCACATCCGCGAAGTCCATCATGGCCGAGGTCCAGGAGAAGGCCGGCACCGGCTCCTTCAAGGCCGTTACAGCTACAGGTGGCAGCGTCACCGTCCCCGTGCACCAGGGCGTAGCCACTATGTCCCAGTCGAACTATCTCCTCAGCAACCTGGTGACGATCTTCCCCGCCAACGGTGAGGATGGCGACGGGGTGTCCTATCTCCGCCAGATCGGGCGCACCCTCGCCGCCGCGACGGTCGCGCGCGGCGCGGAGAAGCCCAATTCGTCGCTCTCGTTTGAGGGCGTCACCGACGCTTTCGCCACCGTCGCGCACCTGGCCGAAGTGCCGAACCAGTATCTCGAGTCCTTCGGGAAGTTCGCTCAGATCATCGAGTTCGAGATGCTGTATGGGATGGCTCTGGGCCTCGATGACCTTCTCCTCAACGGAGGCACGGACGAGAACGGCGAACCCGTTACCGGGCTCCTGGGCCTGTCCGGCGTGAAGGTCCAGGCGTTCGTTACGGACAAGCTCCTGACCCTGCGCCGAGCAGTCGGTCGCATCCAGAGCGAGGGCACACAGCCAACCGCTATCGTGCTCCACCCGGACGACTGGGAGGAGATCGAAACGACGAAGATCACTGACCAGAGCTTCCTCCTGGACGGCACGCCCACCAGAGCAGGCCAACCGTCCCTCTGGGGCGTCCCGGTGCAGCTCGCGCCGTCCGTAGGCGTCGGGAGGGCAGTCGTCGGGGCTTTTGACGCCTCCACCATTGGGCTCGCAAACCGTGGCGGAACCCGTCTGCAGTGGAACCCCTTCAAGCTCGACCACCTGAACCAGACCGTCCTACGCGTCGAGGGCCGCTTCGTGCCCGTGATCGCGCGGCCGGCATCATTCGCAGTCGCCCAACTATCTTCCGTGGCTTGAGTCACCAGCGTGGGAGGTTAGCCGCACACTGGCCTCCCACGCGCGACTCGTGCGCGCGAGAGACTGAACTCACCTAGTATCGTCGGCGCGGTGCCATAGAGTGAGTGCCTAAGGGAAAGGGGCCAGTTGTGGAACGCACGCTCACGGAATCCCCGTTATCCAACCACGGGATCTCCGAGTATGCGGAGCGAGTGGGAAGACACCACGGGATCTACTCCAACGAAGGACAGGCAGACGTCACGCGCCTGGTTGAGGTTCTAGGCGGGCGCGTCGATGTATCGGAGTCGTTCTTCGCCCAGGAAGCACTGACGGTTCACGGTCAGGGCGATTTCCTCGTTCATCTTCCGCCGATGACTTCTAATCGTCGAGACCGATTTACGATTGCGCACGAACTGGGGCACTACTTTCTCCACTATCTTCAACCTGGAATGACAACGCCGAAAAGCTTTTGGCGCGGCGAAAGTAATCGCGGCGAAACGCAGGCTAACGTCTTTGCCGCCTCGCTTCTCATGCCGGAAGACTTTTTCAAGGCGGCGTTCAGTCGCTGTGGGCGGGACTGGTGGGCCTTGAGCCAGATCTTCGGAGTATCTCCGCGAGCAGCAGAGGTTCGAGCGCAGGTGCTTGGACTGTAAATTGGCATCTAAACACAGCATTCCAAAATCCAAACTTTTTGTGTCTTGCGATCTTGTCGGCTCTACACACTTCAAACAAACAGAGCCCGGCTGGCAGAAGATCTTCCTCAGTTTCTACTGGGAATTTCCCCAGTTTATTCATGAGGCAAATCGGGTACAGGCTGAGATTGACGGAGGGCAAACTGCCTTCCGCCTCTGGAAGGCAGTGGGCGACGAACTAATCTTCGAAGTCCTCGTCGGGGATGAAGCCGCGGTCAGTCGCGCGGTCCGCGTCTGGATTCGCGCCATCGATGAGTACGAAAAGCAGGTTCTCATCGATCGGAAGCTAGCCCTCAAAGGAGGAGCCTTCATTGCTACCTTCCCAGGGCCGGACAGTGAGTCAACAGTGCCTATTGACCCCGGGGAGGGCCAATCCGACGAGCCGGTAGTTCATCAGAACGCCAAGGCCCTGTCCGGCCAGCGGGCGCCAACAAAGTACCTTTACGACTATTTTGGCCCAAGTGTTGATACTGGATTCCGAATCTTCGGACATTCGAGCCGCAGATACTTCACGCTTTCGGTTGAGGTTGCTTGGGCTATCAGCTTGGCCGCTCACTCGGCGGCGGGCCAAAAAGTAGGATTCGAAACTCACACGACAAAGGATTTTGTGTTTCGCGGAGCACACGTCTTGAAAGGCGTTTGGCGAGCTAGGGAATACCCCATTTTTGCCATTGACCGAGAATCGAGAGACGCGGTGAATGAAGCTGTTTCCGCAATGAATGGCAGCGCTATCAGTGCGTCAAAGATCATCGATGTTTGCCATGCATGCGCCACGGATGAAAATTGGCCGTTTTCGCTGTACCTTCCGAATTCAACAAACGAAGCTTTTCAGGTCGAACCTGAAGACGCCATGGCAGGTCTCTATCACTCCGAGCCCACCCTCGAAGGCGCCGAAACGGTGGATCGTGTCAGCCTACGAGCGGGCGAAGATTTGATACCCGCTAACACCCCGCTTGGTTAGACGCATTGAGTGATGACAGCGCCACGGCGCTCAGATTAGCGGGTCAATCTCGTGACGGGTCAACCTAGACGCGCTGTGATCGCAGTACGCACGAGCTAGGGGTCGATCCACGCATCACGGACCGCGCAAGTAGAGTTACAGCTCGATTTTATTCGGCAACATTTTGGCAACATTTGACCCGGAAGCCGGGTGATTGACGAGGATTTTTAGTGATGAAGATCCGCGCAATTCCGAGGTTTTTGATCCAGACCTGCACCGCCAAAAGGTTTCGAATCCCTCATCTGCCACAGCAAGGAAAGGCCGGTACCTCCGCTAGAACTAGGGGAGGTACCGGCCTTTCGCGTTCAAGCCCTGAGGGGCTCATACGCGGCCCGGACTCAGAATTCGAACTCGTCCGGTCCGGCAAGCACCTTGAATTCGTAGCGCATCTGTCTCGTAATCCTTCTGACGGCAATCGAGGCCCTGCGCAGGATGTTCATCATTGATACCAGTCCTCTCACCTCTCGTTGACGAGACCAGAACCAGTTATACGGCAGCCACCTCGGAGCATCATGGGAGCGGACGCTGTCGACCCGTGGCGGGGATGCGTGGTACTGCAGCCCGGTCACCCTGCTCTTTCGCTCAGTTTCTGCTGAGCTTTGGCCCGCGAACCCTCCGCATCGTGGGGCGCGTGGAACGATGAACCCGCGCCCGCAGGGGGTGCACATCATTCTGGGGATGACATGAATATCAGACACGGGCTCGTTTCGGCCCTTCTTGCAGGACTCCTGGTCACGACGATCGCAGCGCCGGTGGAGGCAGGCGCCACCTACACGACGAACCTCCGCGCCGCCGTGCGCGCACTGCCGGTGGCGACCCAGAACAACGCGGGATACGACCGCGACCGCTATTTCGGCGACTGGATCGATCAGGACAAGGATTGCCAGGCTACGCGGGCCGAGGTGCTGATCACGGAGAGCAGGGTGACTCCGACCTTCACGACGGCGAAGCGCTGCACCGTCGCGACCGGTCGCTGGGTCACGAGCTGGGACAATCGTGTCCACACGTCAGCGAAAACGGTCCAGATCGACCACACCGTGCCGGTGGTGGAGGCATGGGGGTCCGGTGCCAGGAGGTGGACGCAGGCACGTCGCGTCGCCTTCTACAACGACCGCGGGTACTCGGGAACGCTGAACGCACAGACCACCCTCCTGAACCAGCAGAAGCAGGCCAAGGGGCCCGAGGCCTGGGTCCCACCGGCCAACGTCTGCCTGTACGTGGCGCAGTGGACCACCGTGAAAGCCCGCTGGGGCATGAGCGTGGACACGAAGGAGAAGGCCGCACTGATCCGCTACGCGGACAAGTGCGCACCGATGCAGCTCACCATCACGAGAGCCTGATCGCAGGAGCGGGTCACGCCGGGTTGCCGGCTGCGCGTGACGGCGAGGGCCGGCTCGCTCCGATCCTGCCGGCCCGCGGTGTTCCGAGGAGCACGCGGGAGAGCGGTGTCCGGTGGAGGACGAGGGCGATTCCCCAGGGTACGGCGAGAGCGAGGAGGAGCACCCAGAAGGGTCGCTCCTCCTCCGGGATCTCGAGCAGCCAGAGAACATAGGTGTGTGTCAGCACCACCATCAGGCACCCGGCGGCGAGGCTCGTGGAGACCGCATGGACCGCGGCCGGAAGACGGGTGAACACGCCCTCGAGGATCAGCAGCAGACCGGAGGAGATCAGGACGGCAGCGACGATGCCGAGGACGGGGGTACCGAACTCGCCGTACTTGATGTCCAGGGAAGCGGGCCGTCCGATGAGCGTGGGTACCAGGCCCGTCAGGAGACACAGGGCTCCGACGCGTATGGGCCACCTCACCCTGGCACGTATGTGGCGCAGCCCCTGCCCTGCCAGCATGAAGATCAGGGCCCCGCCGGAGACTCCGACGGACAGGGGAAGCAGCGCGAGGTCCTGGCCCACCGGATAGAGGGTGGCCGTGATCGCGATGATGGTCGTGATCCGCAGGGCAAGGGGCACCACTTCCAGCGCCCGGAAGGCGACGGCCGAGAGGAACAGGGCCGGCATGAACCAGTAGGCACCGAACGGTCCTGCGTTGAGGGAGCCACCGACCACCGGCAGGATCACCGCCTCCGGCTGGAACTGATCGCGGACGTTCAGCATGACGACGTGGATCAGCAGGGTCACCGCCAGCCAGGCGGCGTAGGGGACCATGATGGTCCGCAGCCGCTTCCCGGCCTCCGCCCTGACTGCCCCGCGGGCCCCGGGTTCACGCGTCTTCCACAGGTATCCGGAGAGCAGGAAGAAAGCCGGCACGTGCCAGGTGTAGAGCCACGCATCCACGAGGGGGCCGGACCAGACGTGGCCCGCGACGATTCCGACCACCGCGACCACTCGAAGGGCGTCGATGGCGCCGGAGCGGGTGGCTGCGCCCGTCTGCGCTGGTCTGTCGAGGGTAGCCAAGCGTTTCCTCCGCGGTCGGTATCTCTGCTCCAAGGGTAAGTCGGTCCTGCGCGACCCGCTTCGGGGATCTCCCGGCCGACCGCAGGGTACAGTGTCGGCGCGGTCCGGCCGAGTCGACCCCCGCCCAGATCCTCGTCGACGAAGTGTCGGTGCACCTGCCTACAGTGGATGTGGAATGTCAGGGGAGGGCAGGATCACCACCAGCACGGAGACACGCATCGGGTGGCTCGACAGCCTGCGCGGCGTCGCCATCCTTCTCGTCGTCGTGCTCCATGCCGGCGAGGCCGTGCGGGTCGCCGTCGGGCCGACGCCGGCGGTCGATGGGGTCAACCTGTTCCTCGAACCGTTCCGTATGCCGGTCCTCATGTTCCTGTCCGGGATGCTGCTCCCGAAGTCCGTCGCGAAGCCGGGGCGGGAGTACTTCGCCGGGAAGGCCTCGATGGTGGCGTGGCCCTACCTGCTCTGGTCCGTCATCATCCTCGCTGCGAGTGGGGATCTCACGCCCGCGTCTGTGATCCAAATCCTCTACCTCTCGCCGACCTACCTCTGGTACCTGTGGTTCATCCTCGTCTTCTACGTGATCGCCTACCCCCTGCAGCGCGTACCGCCGCTGGCCGTCGCCGCCGTCGGACTCGCGATCTCCTTCATCCTCCCGGACGCGAGCCGTCCGGAGACGATGGCCTTCCTCGCCGCCTTCTTCTTCTTCGGCGCCTGGTGCGCCGCGAACCCGCAGCGCACGGCCCGGGTGCTCACCCGGCCATGGGTCGTCGTGCTGGGCGCGGGAGCAGCCGCTGCCGTGGGCGTACTCAACCTGGGGGGCCAGGAGGTGCTGTACCGGGCTGAATACGTGTGGGGCGTCGCCGGCGGGCTCGCCGTGCTCTGCTGGGCATTCCCGCGACTGGCGGAGAACCGGGTGACGGCGGCGCTGGAGTTCGTCGGACGATACTCGATCGTCTTCTACGTGGCGCATCTCGGCCCGATCATGATCGGGCTCGCACTCGCCGACGCCGTCGGGTTGACGGAGGCGTGGTACCTCCTGCCGGTGCTCCTGCTCGTCGGGGTCGGGATCCCGCTCGGGCTGGCCTGGGTCTACTCGACGAGGAAGCACGCGTCCGTCAACCTGCTGTTCGAACTGCCCGCGCTGAAGCGGCGGCCGCGGGACCGGGTACGCCGGTCCCGGTTCCGCCGGTCGAGGGCCTGACCTCCGGTCGTCGGACGTCCGAGGACTCCCAGGCGTGGTGCTACAGGCTGTGCGGACCCACCTTTGCCCGTGTCCTCACCCGGGTCAGCGTTGTGGTGAGCAGGAAGTCCTTGGCGGGTCCCGTCACGTCCCAGCAGTACTCGATGCGATCACTGCTCCGGACGGCGAAATCCACCCGGTAGGTGTCCGGGTCGCACGCGTGCTCGTCGCGGGCTCCTCCGGTCGTGAGATCCAGGCAGCAGAGCACCCGCCCGTCCTCGAACCGCACCTCGATGGCCGCCCCGGTAGTCCTCAGAACCCGGTAGGAGCGCGACGCCGGTCCCTCGAAGGACGGCCACCGCACAGTGCCCTGCTCGGCCCACTGCAGGCCTTCCTCGTGATCGGGAGTGAAGGTGGTGGTCCCCGCGAATGTTCCGGCGACACCGGCGGCCCGATCCAGCAGACGCCGCTGCGCGGTCCAGGAGCCGGCGAGGAAGCCCAGCGGGTCGGTGATGCCGTGACGTGCGGCGTCGTTCATGGATTCCCCTCCGTGGTCGGCACCTGCCACGCTAACCCGCGACGCGGGCAGGCGCCGATTATCATTCGCGCCGACGTAATGTTAGGCTACCTAACTATGACCTCCTCGACGGATCCTCAACTGCTCGCCCTCGCGCAGTCCTTCCGGACCACCCTGCGGCACGCGGTGTATCTCAGCCGCTCGATGGACGGCGAGGCCGAGATCACCACCACGCAGATGAGTACGCTCAGCATGGCTGCCGAGCAACCGATCCGGGTGAGTCGCGTCGCGGCGAACCTCGGGATCAGGGTGCCGTCCGCCACGGAGCAGATCATCAAGCTCGAGCAGGCCGGGCTCGTCAGCCGCGGGCAGGACCCCACCGACTCCCGGGCGGTTCTGGTCCAGCTCACGGAGCGGGGACGGTCGGCCTGGGAGGACGCCAGCCGGCTCCGGAACGAGCGCGTCGCGACCCTCCTGGCCCAGCTCGACGACGACGACCGCGCGCGGCTCGCCGCCGCGCTGCCGGTCATCGAGAAGCTGAACCACGTCGTCTGAGCAACATCATCTGAGCAACATCGCGCGCCGCCGACCTGAGGGACGCCGCGTGCGCGACCCGACCTCCACCGCAGAGGAGTACCCGCCGTGACCACGCATGCCACCCCCGACCCCGTGCTGAGCGAGGAGAAGCAGTCCTTCTTCCGCCAGCCGAAGGCCGTCTGGGCGACGGCCCTCGCCGCCGTCTTCGCCTTCATGGGCATCGGGCTCGTGGATCCGATCCTCCCCGCCATCGCCGAGAACCTCGACGCCTCGCCCAGCCAGGTGTCGCTCCTGTTCACGAGCTACTTCCTCGTGACGGCGGTCGCCATGCTGGTCACGGGTGTCATCTCGTCCCGCGTCGGCGGGAAGAAGACGCTGCTGCTGGGGCTCGGCCTGATCGTCGTGTTCGCCTCGCTCGCCGGACTGTCGGGCGACGTCGCCACCCTCGTCGGTTTCCGCGCCGGATGGGGGCTCGGCAACGCCCTGTTCGTGGCGACGGCGCTCGCCGTGATCCTGGGCGTCGCCAGCGGTGGAACGGCGACGGCGATCATCCTGTACGAGGCCGCGCTCGGCCTCGGCATCTCGCTCGGTCCGCTGCTCGGTGCCCTCCTCGGCGGGTGGCAGTGGCGTGCGCCGTTCTTCGGTACGGCGGCCCTGATGGCCGCGGCCTTCATCGCGCTCACCATCCTGCTGCCGGCGACGCCTGCTCCCGCCACGAAGACCTCGCTGCGTGACCCTCTCCGCGCCCTCGGCCACCGCGGCCTGCGGACCACGGCGTCCAGCGCCCTGTTCTACAACCACGGCTTCTTCACCATCCTCGCGTTCACCCCGTTCGTCCTGGGCATGGACGCCTACGGGATCGGGGCGGTGTTCTTCGGCTGGGGTCTCATGGTCGCCGTCTTCTCGGTCCTGGTGGCACCCCTGCTGCAGCGGCGGCTCGGCACCACGCGCGTCCTGCTCCTGACACTCGGTGCCCTCGCGCTCGTCCTCGTGGGGCTGACCCTCGCTGCCGAGCGTTCGGTGACGGCCGTCGTCGTGCTCGTGATCGTCTCGGGCGCCCTGCTCGGCGTCAACAACACGCTCTACACCGAGCTGGCCATGGGCGTCTCGGACGCGCCCCGCCCCGTCGCGTCGGCCGGCTACAACTTCGTCCGCTGGCTGGGCGGTGCACTCGCTCCCTTCGCTGCGACGACGCTGGCCGAGCTCTACAACCCGCAGACCACCTACGCGGTCGCGGCTGTCATGGTGCTCGTAGCGGCCGCCGTGGTCTTCATCGGCAGGGCGTCCCTGACGCATGCTGCGGAGGTCGGCGAGTAGGGGCGGGAGGGACCCTGCAGCGAACGACGGCGTCACTCAGCGAGGATCGACGTCGTCGCCGAATCCTCCTTGCCGTCGTAGAAGCGGTCGAGAACGGCCCTGAACCACGGCTCCTGCGGCGCTGCACGGTCGAAGAGCGTCATGGACGACTGCAATTTGCGGGCATCGATCCCTCCGAGGACGGCAACGGGGTCGTTCTCCTCCACAGCGAGCACAGCGTGAACACACTCGAGGAGCCGCGGGCCGAGGACGGGGTGCTCCAGGTAGTCGATCGCTTCGGCCAGCGAGGAGATGGCGTAGCGGCGCGAGGTGGGGCTGCTTCCCAGCCCGGCGATCTGCGGGAAGACGAACCACATCCAGTGCCCTGTCTTGTGGCCTGCGCGTAGCTCGGTGAGGGCCTGGTCGTAGGTGCCGTGGGCGTCCTGCGCGTCGACGAACCGGGCAAGGTCGTAGGGGTCGGTGGTCATGCGGGCCTCCGTGGGAGTGGGGAATCTTCATCGGTAGCGAACAGGCCTGACATAGTCCGCGGCCCTCGCTAGCCTAGAAGGATGTCGACAATCAATATCACCGAGGCAAGCTTCCCGGAAACCATCGAGGGCAACGACATCGTGTTCGTCGATTTCTGGGCCGAGTGGTGCGGACCGTGCAAGCAGTTCGCGCCCGTGTACGATTCCGTGTCGCAGCAGCACGAGGATGTCACCTTCGCGAAGGTGGACACCGAGGCCGAGCAGTCCCTCGCCGCGGCCGCGGGCATCACGTCGATCCCCACGCTCATGGCGTTCCGCGAGAAGGTACTCGTGTTCTCACAGCCCGGAGCCCTGAACGCCTCCCAGTTCGGCGAACTGGTCGACGCCGTCAAGAGCCTGGACATGAAGGCCGTGCACGAGCAGATCGCCCAGCAGCAGGAGCCGGGCGGCACCGCGCCCAGCGAGTAGCAACCACAGAGACGACGAAACCCCGCACTCCTCGAGTGCGGGGTTTCTCTGCTTCTGATCGGAAGGCAGGCAGAAGGCAGTCGGACCTCAGGTCTGCTGATCCGAGCGGACCACCTCGGCGGGCTTGGCCAGCAGGGCGCTCAGCGACTCGCCGAGGTCCTGGACGGCGGCACCGCGAAGGTGCGCGTCGAGGAGTTCGGTCGACTCCCACTGCTCGGTCAGGGTGATCCGGTCCTCCTGCGCATCGGTGATCTCGTACTGGATGCATCCCGGCTCCTGCACCACCTGTTCGATGGCGATATCGAGGGCGAGTTTCACACGGAAGAACTCGCCGTCGAGCGGGGTGAATACTGCGGTGACGTCTACGGGTCGGCTCATGCTTCCCACCCTAGCGGCGGCACGGGTGCGCCGCGCATCCGCGCCTCGCCCCATGGCAGCCGCTACCGGCTGCGGTGGTCCTCGGGTGAGAGGCGCGGGCCGAACGTCGGCTTCCTGAAGCCGCTCGAGTACAGCGACCGGACCACGCGCTGCCGCTGCCCCTGCCACGGCTTCAGGAGTTCGATCATCCCCGCGTCGTCCGTCCTGCGGCCTGTGAGCGCCGCACCGACGTACGCGGCGAGATGATAGTCACCCACGGAGATGGAGTCGGGGCAGCCGTGCGTCCGTTGCACCACTTCCGCAACGGTCCACACGCCGATCCCCGGAACGGACCGCAGCCCTGAGCGGACGGCGTCGCCCCCGGGGAGCGCGGCGAGGCGCTCGAGGCCGCTCGCCACCAGGGCGCACCGGAGAATGGTCGAGGACCGCTTGGAATCCACCCCGGCCTTGTGCCAGTCCCAGGACGGGACCCGGCGCCACTGCCCGGCGGTGGGCGGGAGCCGCAGCCCGGCAGGTGCCACCTCGCCCGCTCCGGGCGCTGCGTCACCGTATCTCGTGAGCAGGTAGCGCCACGCGCGCTTGGCCTCGATCCCGGTGACCTTCTGCTCGAGGATGACCCGGGCCACGGTGTCGAGCATGCGGCCCGATGCCGGCAGGCGCAGGCCCGGGTTCAGGTATCTGCCCTTCCGAGCCAGCTCCGGGAGGGTCGCGCGGAAGTCCGCGGTGTCGAACGCACTCCAGTCGTCGTCGGCTCCGAGCAGCCGGGGCAGGGCGGCGAGGGCCGGGACCGCTCCGGGACCCCACGCCGTCGCCCGGACGCGGCTCTCGGTGAGGGAACCGCGCTGTCGGAGCAACAGGGTGACGGGGCCCTCCACGGTGCGGAAGGCCAGCCAATGATCGGGCCCCTGGACGAGGAAGCTCGGGTCGTGCGCCCCGCACTGCAGCGTGCCGATGGTCCGCGCGAGGTCGTAGGGGCCGGCCGGCACCCACTCCGTCGTGTGCGCGTCCGACGGGACGACGGCGGGGGCGATGCTCATGCGTCCATCGTGCCACGGTCACACCGCTGGTCCGGGCGCCACGGCGGGCCGGGCGGGCCTATCCCGCGATGGTGCGCGCGATGCTCTCGCCGAGTGACGCCGTCGTCCCCGTCCCGCCGAGATCGCGCGTCAGGGTGTCACCGCCGGTCGCGAGCGTCGACTCGATCGCGGCGAGGATGCCGGCCGCGGCCTCGGTCTCGCCGAGGTGGTCGAGCATCATCGATGCGCTCCAGATCTGACCCACGGGGTTCGCGATGCCCTTGCCCGCGATATCCGGCGCCGATCCGTGGACCGGCTCGAAGAGGCTCGGGAAGGTGCGGTCCGGGTTGATGTTGCCGCTCGGAGCCACCCCGATGGTCCCGGTGCAGGCGGGGCCGAGGTCGGAGAGGATGTCGCCGAAGAGATTGCTCGCCACGACGACGTCGAACCAGTCCGGGTGCAGCACGAAGTTGGCGCAGAGGATGTCGATGTGGAACTTGTCCACCCGGACGCCGTCGTAGTGCGCGGCCATGGCCTCCACGCGCTCGTCCCAGTAGGGCATGGTGATCGAGATGCCGTTGCTCTTCGTCGCGGAGGTGAGGTGCTTCTTCTCCCGCTTCTGCGCGAGCTCGAAGGCGTACTTCAGAATCCGGTCCACCCCGGTGCGGGTCATGACGGTGTCCTGGATGACGGTCTCCCGGCTGGTGCCCTCGAACATCCTGCCGCCCACGCTCGAGTATTCGCCCTCGGTGTTCTCGCGGACCACCCAGAAGTCGACGTCGCCCGGTTCCCGGCCCGCGAGCGGGCTCGTGATGCCCGGGAGCAGCCGGACCGGCCGGAGATTCACGTACTGGTCGAAGTGGCGGCGGAACTGCAGGAGACTGCCCCACAACGACACGTGGTCGGGGACGACGTCGGGCCAGCCCACCGCGCCGAAGAAGATGGCGTCGAACCCGCGCAGTTCCTCGAACCAACCGTCGGGCAGCATCTGCCCGTGCTCGAGGTAGTACTCCGCGCTGGCGTAGCCGAACTCCACGGCGTCCACCTCGAAGCCGTACCGGTCAGCGGCGGCCCGCAATGCACGCAGGCCCTCCGGGACCACCTCCTTGCCGATGCCGTCCCCGGCGATGACCGCGATGCGATAGGTGGTGGGCATGGCTGGTGCTCCTTGTCGACAGGCTGCTGATCATCCCAGCGTAGGCTCAGCCACCGGCCCAGGACAGCACGGCAACGGCGGCCGGCAGCATCAGGGCGGTGACGAGCAGTCCTGCCAGGGCGAAGGGCACCCAGCGGATCGTGATGCCCAGCGACCGGAGCCGCTCGGCCCAGAGCAGCGTGGCGAGGGAACCCCAGGGAGTGATCAACGGTCCCAGGTTGACGCCGATCAGCAGGGCGGCGAGCCGGAGCGGGGACGTCCCCGACGGCTCGAGCGCTAGATAGGCGGGCAGGTTGTTGACGGCGTTGGCGCCGGCGGCACCCGCGAGGGCGAGCTGCAGGAGGCTCCCGACGTCCTCGCCGTGTCCCGCGGCGGGGGCGAGGAATGCGTCCAGTCCCTGTGCGTGGGCCGCGGTGACGAGCACGAAGAGACTGAGAGCGAGCAGGAGGGGATTTGCCGGTATCAGCCGCAGCGTGAGTGCGCTGCGCCGTCGTACGGCGAACAGGCACACCAGCGCGACGGCGGCGACGGTGGCGCTCAGGGCCACCGGGACGCCGCTGACGAGCGCCGGGAGGAGCAGGGCGAGCACGACATAACCCGCTCGCAGCAGGACGGGATCGTCGACGGGGCGTGCGGGGGCAGGGGAGAACCGCCCCGTGAGCCGGCGCCGGAAGATCAGGAACACGACGGCGCACGGGACCGCGATCCCGACGATCGCCGGCGCCCACACGAGGCCCGCGAAGGCCACCGGACTGATACCCAGGCGCTCCTGCACCAGCAGATTGGTGAGGTTGGACACCGGCAGCAGCAGGGAGGCGGTGTTGGCGAGCCACACGATCGTCACGGCGAAGGGAAGCGGCGGCAGCCCGGTGCGCCGGGCGAGGAGCACCACGAGCGGCGTGAGGAGCACCGCCGTCGTGTCCAGCGAGAAGAACACCGTACAGACGACGGCGAGGAGAACCGTCACGAGCCACAGCGCGAAGGTGCGGCCGCGCGCCAGGCGCGCGGAGGCACCGATCACGCGCTCGAAGACCCCGGCGGTGAAGAGCAGGTCGGTGACCACGGTCATGGACGTCACGAACAGCAGGATCGGCCAGATCCGGGCCCAGAGCTCCGCGAGATCAGGACCGGGCAGCAGCCCCGACAGGACACACAGCACGGCCAGGCCCGGCAGGATCGCCCGGGAGGCACTCCGAACGTTCACAGGCGGTCTCCATTCCGCCGGTCAGTATGGCATGTGGCCCCGGGAGCACCGCCGGGTCGTGCGCCTGCTCGCGTCCCGTGACGTAACGGCGGCGCGGAGGTGGGCCGGCCAGCCGGTAACTTTATAACCATGAAGTACGCCAATTCCATCGTCGATCTGATCGGCAACACCCCGCTGGTCAAGCTCAACTCGGTCACCGAGGGCATCGCAGCCACCGTCCTCGCCAAGGTCGAGTACCTCAACCCGGGCGGGTCGGTGAAGGACCGCATCGCGGCCAAGATCATCGACGCCGCCGAAGCCGAGGGGAAGATCAAGCCCGGCGGCACCATCGTCGAACCGACCTCCGGCAACACCGGGGTGGGCCTCGCCCTCGTCGCGCAGCAGCGCGGCTACAAGTGCGTCTTCGTGGTGCCGGACAAGGTGGGCGAGGACAAGCGCAACGTCCTGAAGGCCTATGGCGCCGAGGTCGTCGTCACCCCGACCGCCGTCGCTCCGGACAGCCCGCAGTCCTACTACGGCGTCTCCGACCGCCTCGTCCGCGAGATCCCCGGCGCCTACAAGCCGGACCAGTTCTCCAACCAGAACGGCCCCCTCAGCCACTACGAGACCACCGGTCCTGAGATCTGGAACGACACCGACGGCAGGCTCACCCACTTCGTCACCGGCGTCGGCACCGGCGGCACCATCACCGGCACCGGACGGTACCTCAAGGAGGTCTCCGCCGACCGCGAAAGCGGACCAGTGCGCATCATCGGCGCGGACCCTGACGGCTCCATCTACTCGGGCGGCACGGGCCGCCCCTACTTCGTCGAGGGCGTCGGCGAGGACATGTGGCCCGGCTCCTACGATCCGACCGTCCCCGACGAGATCCACGCCGTCACCGACGCGGAGAGCTTCGAGATGACCCGGCGACTCGCCCGTGAGGAGGGCCTGCTCGTCGGCGGCTCCTGCGGCATGGCTGTTGTCGCGGCACTTCGCGTGGCCAGGGACCTGACGGCGGACGACGTCGTCGTGGTCCTCCTGCCCGACGGCGGCCGCGGCTACCTCGGGAAGATCTTCAACGACGACTGGATGAAGTCCTACGGCTTCATGGACAGCGGCGACGACGCCAGCGTGGGCGAGGTGCTGCGTTCCAAGAGCGGCTCCCTGCCGGAGCTCGTTCACACGCACCCCACCGAGACGGTGCGCGACGTCATCTCGATCATGGACGAGTACGGCGTCTCCAGCATCCCTGTCCTGTCGCAGGAGCCGCCCGTGAAGATGGGCGAGGTCCTCGGGTCCGTCGACGAGAGATCCCTGACGGCGAAGATCTTCCACGGCGAGGCGAAGCTGACGGACACGATCTCCCAGCACATGGACGCGAGGCTGCCGCTGATCGGCTCGCTCGAGTCCGTCGGCACGGCACGTGACCGGCTGCAGGACAACGACACGCTGATGGTCACGTTCGTCGGGTCGCCCGTGGGAATTCTTACGCGCCACGACTTGCTGACCTACATGAGCAAATAAACCCCTAATCCGTAGGAGCATCGTGACGCACTCTGACGCCCAGGGCTTCAACACCCGAGCCGTCCACGCCGGCCAGACCCCCGATCCCATCACGGGAGCGGTGATCCCGCCGCTGTACCAGACCACCACGTTCGCGCAGGACGGCATCGGCCAGCTGCGCGGCGGCTACGAGTACGGTCGCGGAGGCAACCCCACCAGGGATGCACTCCAGGTGCAGATCGCGGCACTCGAAGGAGGCAAGCACGCCTTCAGCTTCTCCTCCGGCCTTGCGGCAGAGGACGCGCTCATCCGTGGAGCGCTTCGTCCCGGAGACCACATCGTCCTCGGGAACGACGCCTACGGCGGCACCTACCGCCTGATCGACCGCGTGCTGTCGCAGTGGGGCATCACCAATTCCGCCGTCGACATGGCGGATCCCGGCGCCGTGCAGGCCGCGATCGCGGCGAACAACACGAAGATGGTGTGGGTCGAGACGCCCTCCAACCCGATGATGAAGATCACCGACATCGCTGTGACGGCGCAGCTGGCGCACGACGCCGGGGCACTGCTCGTGGTCGACAACACCTTCGCCTCGCCGTACCTGCAGCAGCCGCTGACCTTCGGCGCCGACGTCGTCGTGCACTCCACCACCAAGTACATCGGCGGGCACTCCGACGCCAGCGGCGGTGCCGTCGTCGTGAACGACGACGAGCTGGCCGAGAAGATCGGCTTCGTGCAGTTCGCCGTCGGCGCGGTGTCCGCCCCGATGGAGGCCTGGCTGACGACGCGCGGCCTGAAGACGCTGGGCGTCCGCATGGACCGCCACTCCTCGAACGCGACGGCGATCGCCCGGTGGCTGCAGGAGCAGGACGAGGTGGAGCGCGTGTACTACCCGGGCCTGCCCGAGCACCCGGGCCACGATCTCGCCGCCGCGCAGATGAAGGACTTCGGCGGCATGATCTCCGTGACGTTCACAGGTGGCGCCGAGGCAGCGAAGAAGGTCGCCGAGAACACGACGGTGTTCATCCTGGCGGAATCGCTGGGCGGCATCGAGTCACTGATGAACTACCCGTCGGATATGACCCACGCCTCCGTGAAGGGCACCGAGCTCGCGGTCCCCGAGAACCTGATCCGGCTGTCGGTCGGCATCGAGGACCTCGAAGACCTGATCGGCGACCTCGAGCAGGCCATCTCGGCACTGCGCTGACCCCGTTCGCAGCTGAAGGGCCCCTCCGCTCGGAGGGGCCCTTCGCGTTTCCGGGTCCTGCGGCTGGGTGCGGGGCCGGGGCTGCGGCGTCGGGCGCGCGCTTCCGGCGGCAACGGCGTCCTACCCGGCGTGTCGCAGGCCGACACGCCCTGGGGCGCCAGAAGCGCGAGCACGAAGACGCAGTAGACGCCCTGCTGCGCGGGACGGACTCAGGAAAGCGGCCGACAGCGACAGCGGGCCTCCAGGAACCCGCGACGCGAGAACGACGACGGCAGAGGAGGCCCCGAGCCCGACTAGCGGGAGCCGGGCAGCCGGAGCCGCTTCTTCGCCCTCGGCTGCGTCAGCTGGAAGTAGTCGCTGCTCTGCGGCAGCCACATGAGCAGGACCGCGACCAGCATGGCCCCCGCGACGAGGGACAGCCCCGGGGTGCCCCGCACGAGGATGGGGACCCCGACGATGATGCCGACCGTGCTGAGCAGTTCACGCGCGCTCCTCCTGCCCCGCCGAAGCGGCAGCAGGAGGAGCAGCTGCAGGATGGCGAGCGCTCCGAACAGCGTCCCGAGCCCGATGAAACCGGCCCGGTCGGAGTCCTGCAGCGTCGCAAAGGTGATGAAGGTCCCCGCCGCGACGCCCAGGAGCACCGAGATGACGAGCCACAGGATGAGCGCAGCGCGCAGCGTGAACGGCCGCGGCGGCAGGGGAGTCGCCACCGACGTCGGCCTAGACGCGCGGGGCAACGGTGGCGCTGTGCGTCCCGGTGTCGTACGAGTAGACCTCCGTGCCACCGATCCAGACCTGCAGGGCGCGCTGCATGACGTCGAGGGGATCGCCGCTCCACAGCACCAGGTCCGCGTCCTTCCCGACGGCGAGCGAGCCCAGTCGGTCGGCGAGGCCGAGGACCTTCGCGGGGTTGATCGTGATCGAGCGCAGGGCCGTCTCGCGGTCCAGTCCCTCCTTGATGGCGAGCGTGGCCTGGTGCACGAGGAAGTTGATCGGGATGACCGGATGGTCGGTGATGATCGAGATCTCGACGCCGGCCTTCGCGAGCTTGCCGGGGTTCGCGATCGAGCGGCCGCGCAGTTCCACCTTGGACTTCGTGGTGAACAGGGGTCCGATCAGCACGGGCGTGCCGCGTTCCGCGAGGACGTCCGCGAGCAGGTGTGCCTCGGTGCCGTGGTCGAGCACGAGGTCGTACCCGAACTCGTCGGCGATGCGGATCGCGGTCGCGATGTCGTCGGCGCGGTGGGCGTGCTGGCGCCAGGGGATCTCGCGGCGCAGCACCATGGCGAGGGCTTCGAGGTGCGGATCGCGGGCGTTCTCGTCGGCCTTGCCCATGTAGTTCTGCGCCTTCATGAACGCCTCACGGATCACGAGCGCGGTGCCGAGGCGCGTCGACGGCGTCTTGCCCTTGCCCCCGTAGACGCGCTTCGGGTTCTCGCCGAGCGCCGACTTCAGGCCGCTGGGGGAGCGGAGCACCATCTCCTCGAGATAGCGTCCGTGCGTGTGGATGGCGACGGCGAGCCCGCCGATGGGGTTGCCCGAGCCGGGGTTGACGTTCACCGTGGTCACGCCGCCCGCGAGCGCGTCGTCGAACCCGGGGTCGTAGGGGTTGATGGCGTCGATCGCGCGGACACCGGCGGTGTTCGGGTCCGTCATCTCGTTGGTGTCATCACCGGCGGCGCCCTCACCCTCCTCGTGCGTGCCGAGGTGTACATGCGCGTCGACGAAGCCGGGCAGCAGCCACTTCCCGCCCGCGTCGACCACGGTCGCGCCGTCGGGCACGGAGACCGAGGCCCCGAGAGCAGCGATGCGACCGCCCTCGACGACGACGGTGCCATCGAACGGATCGCCGTCGATCGGGACGACATGCGCGTTGGTGATGGCGGTGATGGGGCTGCCGGCTGGAGCGGAGGCGGACGTGCCGCTGGTGGAGGACATCGGTGGATGGACCTTTCGCACGGGGAGGGGGTGATTTCCACCCTAGCGGCATGGACGCGGCATGCGAGGGGCCGTGCCTACACTGGACGAGCCGTGCCCGGGAATCCACGGGTCCGGCTCCACCCACGGTTCTTCGAAAGGCGAGCATGAGCGAGCGCAGTACCCCGGCAGCGGCGCGGGCGGCCGGCATCGTCGCCGCGGTGATTGTCGCCGCCGCTCTCGTGGTGTGGGCGTTCGCATGGGCCGACTTCATCGGACTCGACTACCGCGTGTACCGGATGGGCGGACAGTCCGTGGTCGACGGCGACGGCTCGCTCTACACGCGATTGTTCGGAGAGGGCGAGGGCTCGCTCCTGTTCACCTACCCGCCGTTCGCCGCGCTCACATTCACGGCCCTGACCCTCGTGAGTGCCGAGACCGGCGCCATGCTCTTCGTCGGCCTCTCGGTGGTCATCGCCGCCGTGACGTCCCTGGTCATCACGCGCTACCTCGGCGGCTTCCGGTCCCTGCGCGGCGTCCTCACGCACCCCTCCGCGCTGCCCCTCGCCATCGTCGGGACCGGGCTCGTATGCCTGCTGGGGCCGTGGCGCGAGACGATGGCCTTCTCCCAGGTCAACATCCTCCTGTTCGCGATGATCGCCGCCGACCTGCTCTCCGGGCCGCACCGCCGGGTACCCACGGGCCTGCTGACCGGGATCGCCGCCGGGGTGAAGCTGACGCCGCTCGTGTTCGGCCTGTACTTCCTCGTGCGGGGCGAGTGGAAGCAACTGTTCACCATGGCGGCGGGCTTCTTAGGGACGATCGCGCTCGGCTTCATCTTCCTGCCGTCGGAGTCCGCCACGTACTGGCTGCAGATGCTCCGCGACACCGGCCGCATCGGCGGCGAGGGTTATGTGGACAACCTCTCCGTCCGCGGCGCCATCCTGCACGTCATGGGCCCCGACTTCCCCTCCACCATCCCCTGGTTGATCGTCTCCCTCCTGCTCGTTGCAGCGGCGACCTACATCATCCGGACGGCGCAGCAGCGCGGTGACCGCTTCCTGCCGATGGCGATGACCGCGCTGCTCATGCTGCTGATCTCCCCGATCTCGTGGTCCCACCACTGGGTCTGGATCGTCGTCGTCCTCGCGGTCCTCGCGGGGCAGGCCGCGGTCCTCCCGCCGGCGCTCACGACGTACCGGCGTGCAGCCATGGTGCTCTTCGTCGTGACGCTGGTCGTCTTCGTCTACTCGCCCAAGACCATCGGCCTGCTCCTCGGCGCCGAGGACCTCAACTCGCAGTTGACCACCGGCTGGCTGGTGGCCTCGAGCGCGGGCGTGCTCTGCGCGCTCGCCGTCACTGCCTTCTGGGTGCTGCTCTCCCGCGCACTCGCGCACGCGGGCGGGACGGAAGCACCCGGGGCAGGAACTGAAGCGCCCGCGACGGCGATGGGAGGACCGTCCGCTGCCAGGAGCACGGATGTCCGCGGCGGTTCGGCGGACGACGTCGCCACCGATGCACCCGACGAGGTGAGCCGTCCCGGCGTCCACGCACCCGCGGGCAGTCCGGCCTCGGGACGGGCGCCGATGAACGACGACGCCGACCCCGGCCCCCGGCAGACCTGATGCGTCCAGCGTCGCGGCGGACCCTCGTGGCGCCGGTCGGCCGCGTGCGGGTCGCAACCGGCTGCGTCGTGGCACTCCTGCTGCCCCCGCTGCTCGAACTGGCAGTGTTCTCGGTCGGCGGTTCGCTTCTTGCCGTGGACGTCCTCTTCCAGATCGCAGGGGTCATCGCGGCCGCCCTGATCGGAGGGCTCTGGCCCGCGCTGCTGGCGGCGCTGTGGAGCAGCATCATCCTCAACTACACGTCGACCGAGCCGTTCGGGTCCCTCGAGATCTCCGAGGCGGAGAACGTTGCGACGGTGCTGATCTTCATCGCGGTGGCGGTGACCGTGTCCCTCGTCGTCGGGCTGTCCGCACAGCGGTCGAGGGAAGCGGTGATGGCGCAGCAGGAGGCGGTTCTGCTCGGTGAGCTGGCGCGCGGCGCACTGGCCGAGGAGGACACCCTGCTGGGATTCCTGCGGCATGTGCAGACGCAGTTCGACGCGGACGCCGTCGCGCTGTTCCGGCAAGCCGCCGGGACGACCGCCCGGGCCCCGGATGCGGCGGACACGACAGCCCTCGAGGACCCCGCGGCCGCGACGCCCCCTGCTGACCCCGCGGCCGCGACGCACCCCACGGCCGCGACGGACGCCACGGCCGCGACGGACGCCACGGCCGCGACCGACGCCGCGGGCCCCGGGCGCAACGTCGAACGGACGGCGCTGGCCGTACGCGGCCCGGCTCCCGACGGCGGCACCGGGAAGGGGGCACCCTCCGGCGCCGATCCGTGGACGATCAGTCGGGCGACGGCGGTGGAGCAGGTGGACGGCGACTTCTTCCTCGCCCTGTTCGGCACGGCGTTGTCCACGCGCGAGCGGAGCCTGCTGCGGGCGTTCGCTGCCCAGCTCCGCTCCATGCTGCAACGCCAGGAGCTCCTGGCGAGCACGCGTGCCAACCGGCGCCTCCTCGAGGGAAACGTCATGCGCACGGCGATCCTGAGATCCGTCTCCCATGACCTCCGGACGCCTCTGGCCGGCATCAAACTCGCGGTCAGCAGCCTGCGCCAGCCCGATATCACCTTCTCCCCGGAGGATGAGGACGAGCTTCTCGAAACGATCGAGGACTACTCCGACCGTCTGGACGCCCTCGTGAACAACCTGCTCGACATGTCGCGGATCTCGGGTGACGCCGTCGCCGTGCACAGCACGCCGCTGCGGTGGGGCGACGCCGTCGGGCCCGCGCTCGCCAACGTCCCGGAGGACCGCGTGCGTGTCGCCATCCCACCCAATCTCCCGGCGATCGAGGCGGATCCCGGGCTGCTGGAGCGGGTGATCGCGAATATCGTCGAGAACGCCGTCAAGTACGCGCCGGACGCCGCGATCGAGGTGACGGCGTCCGTGGGCGGTACGGGCAGGGCCCTCATCAACGGTCACCCGGCGAGCGAACTGCGCGTCGTCGACCACGGGCGGGGAGTCTCTCGTGACGAGGTCGAGGCCATGTTCCGTCCGTTCCAGCGCCTCGACGACGCACCGTCCGGTGCGGGTGTGGGCCTCGGCCTCGCGGTCGCCAAGGGCTTCACGGAGGTGATGGGCGGAGTGCTCGACGCCGAGCAGACACCCGGCGGCGGGCTGACCCTCGTGATCCGGCTCCCGCTCTCGACCGGCGCGGTGGACCTGTGACGCGCGTGCTGGTGGTCGACGACGAACCGCAGCTCCTCCGCGCCCTCGAGATCAACCTCCGCGCCCACGGCTACCAGTGCGCGACGGCGGTGGACGGCGAGACCGCGCTCGCCGCCGTATCCGAGCACCACCCCGACATCATCGTGCTGGACCTCGGCCTGCCGGACCTGGACGGCGTGGACGTCATCCGGAGGATCCGGGGCTGGTCCCAGGTCCACATCATCGTGCTGTCGGCGCGCCACGGCTCACAGGACAAGGTGGATGCGCTGGACGCAGGGGCGGACGACTTCGTGACCAAGCCCTTCGGGCTCGACGAGTTGCTCGCGCGGCTGCGGGCCGCGGCGCGGCGGGCTGCCGTCGAGGCGGACGCGCCGGTCGTGGAAACGCCGGACTTCACCCTGGACGCCGGCGCCCGTCGTGTCGTGAAGGACGGCAGGGACATCCGCCTCACCCCGACGGAATGGAAGATCGTGGACCGGCTGATCGCGCACCCGGGGAAGCTCGTCTCCCAGCAGCAGCTCCTGCTCGATGTCTGGGGGCCTGCCTACGCGAAGGACGTGCAGTACCTCCGCGTGTACATGGCGCAGCTGCGCAAGAAGCTCGAACCGGACCCGGGCGCCCCCCGCTACTTAGTCACCGAGAGCGGCATGGGCTACAGGTTCGAGCCCTGACGCCGGTCATGCTGCAGCACGCCTAGGATGGTCGCCATGACCACCGGAACCCTCCTCGCCGTCTGCCGCGTCCACGGGCTCCTGCCCACCAAGGACTCGACGGGTGTCACCGCGATCGACAAGCGGCCGGTCGAGGGGCCGGTGACGGTCCACACCCTCGGGCTCACCGGCGATGTCCAGGCCAGCCGCAAGCACCACGGCGGTCCCACGAAGGCCGTCTACGCCTACGCACAGCACGACGCCGACTTCTGGTCGGCGGAACTGGCACGCGAGGTCACGCCGGGGTTGTTCGGGGAGAATCTGAGGGTGTCCGGCGTCGACGCCTCGCATGCGGTCATCGGGGAGCGCTGGAGGATCGGCGAGGAGGTGGTGCTCGAGGTGACCATGCCGCGTACGCCGTGCATCAACTTCGCGCGCTACCTGGGGGAGCGGTCGTGGGTCAGGCGTTTCGCCGAGGCCAACCGCGTGGGCACCTACCTGAGCGTCGTCACGAAGGGGACCGTCTCGGCCGGGGACACCATCAGGGTGACAGATGTCCCCGAGCACGGGGTCACCGCTGCGCAGGTCTACGCCGGTCTGTCGGAGGAGCAGGCGCAGTCCCTCCTCGGCGCCGCCGACTCGAAGACGCTCAGCCTCACCCCGCAGGTGCGGAAGGCCGCGCTGCAGGCCCTGAGAGTGGCGTCGCTCACCTGACGTGCCGAACGTCACCCTCCCGCCGTCGTCCCTGCGACGTCCGCGGGCGCCCGCATGCCGTAGACTTGAAACATCCCCCACACCGGTATTCCCTTTATTTCCGCCCCTTTCGGGCCGGATAGGTTGTGTTGGGGCTCGGAGCACAGACTCACGAGCAGATTCATCAGGGAGCGCCGGCTAGAAGAAAAGTCACACATCACTGCTGAGAGAGCAGAGAACCACGTGTGGCAAGAAGTCCTGCCGCGGGATTGAAACAGTGCCGGATTTCTATGTTCATTCGGCACTCCGGGCTCCATCCCGTAGGGCCGACCGGCACCTACCTGGAGGATTCTTCCCGTGCCTGAAAACCTGTCCGAGCAGATCACCGACACCACTCCATCAGCCGTCACCGAGGCGACCGCTGCGGCTCCCGCCGCCGCGCCGGAGGACGACGGCGTGGACATCCGCTTCACCGACCTCAACCTCGACGGCCGCGTCCTCGCCGCCCTCACCGACGTCGGCTACGAGAAGCCCTCACCCATCCAGGCAGCGACCATCCCCGCGCTGCTCGAAGGCCGCGACGTCGTCGGCCTCGCCCAGACCGGCACCGGCAAGACGGCAGCATTCGCCATCCCCGCGCTGTCCAAGATGGCCGAGCTCGCCGACATCAACGGCGGCCCCAGCAAGAACACGCAGGTCCTCGTGCTCGCCCCGACCCGCGAGCTCGCGCTCCAGGTCGCCGAGGCGTTCACGTCCTACGCCAAGCACATGGAGGGCTTCACCGTCCTCCCCGTCTACGGTGGATCGCCCTACGGCCCGCAGCTGAACGGCCTCCGTCGTGGCGCGCAGGTCGTCGTCGGCACTCCGGGCCGCGTCATCGACCACATCGAGAAGGGCTCGCTCGACCTGTCCAACCTCGAGTACGTGGTCCTGGACGAGGCTGATGAGATGCTGCGCATGGGCTTCGCCGAGGACGTCGAGAAGATCCTCTCCTCGACGCCCGACGAGAAGCAGGTCGCCCTGTTCTCCGCGACCATGCCCCCGGCCATCCGCCGCATCGCCAAGAAGTACCTGAACGACCCCGCCGAGATCTCGGTCAAGGGCAAGACGACGACGGGCACCAACACGCGCCAGCGCTACCTGCAGGTCATGGGCCCGCACAAGCTGGACGCGATGACCCGCATCCTCGAGGTGGAGGACTACGACGGCATCATCGCCTTCGTCCGCACCAAGATGGCTACCGAAGACCTGGCGGACAAGTTGCGTTCACGGGGCTTCTCGGCTGCAGCCATCAACGGAGACATCCCCCAGCAGCAGCGTGAGCGCACGGTCGAGGCCCTGCGCGACGGCAAGATCGACATCCTCGTCGCCACGGACGTCGCCGCCCGTGGACTCGACGTGGACCGCATCTCGCTCGTGGTGAACTACGACATCCCGCACGACACCGAGTCCTACGTGCACCGCATCGGCCGCACCGGCCGCGCGGGCCGCTCGGGTGACGCGATCCTCTTCATCACCCCGCGGGAGAAGTACCTGCTCCGGTCGATCGAGAAGGCCACGCGCCAGCCGGTCGAGCAGATGCAGCTGCCCTCCACGGCCAAGATCAACGAGCTGCGCCTGAACAAGTTCGCGGAGAAGATCACCAAGACGCTGGCCACCGAGGACGTTTCGCTGTTCCGTGACCTGATCGCGAACTACGAGCGCGAGCACGACGTGCCGGCGGCCGAGATCGCTGCGGCACTCGCCATCATGGCGCAGGGCGGCCAGCCGATCCTCGTCCAGGACATCCCCGTGGCCCCCGCCGGCCAGCGCGAGCGCGCCGAGGGTCGCAAGGATGCCTTCGGGTCCCGCGGCCCGACGCGCACCCTCACCGAGGGCAACGCCACCTACCGCATCGCGGTGGGACGTCGCCAGCGCGTGATGCCCGGCTCGATCGTCGGCGCCATCGCCAACGAGGGTGGAATCTCCTCCTCGCAGATCGGTGGGATCGACATCCGCGCGGACCACAGCCTCGTCGAGCTTCCGGCCGACCTGTCGAAGGACCAACTGCGCGCCCTCTCCCGGACCCGTATCGGTGGGGAGCTCATCCACCTCGAGCTCGACAAGGGCCGCAAGCCCTCGGGTAACCGCGGCGCGGGCGAGTTCAAGAAGCCCTTCAAGAAGGACTTCCCGAAGCGCGACGGTGACACCCGGTTCTCGGGCGATGCCAGCCGGAAGCCCCGGCACGGCAAGGGCGCAGGGGCGGGCGCAGGACGCTCCAACGCACAGTCCGAGCAGTGGTAGCAAGCATCGTGTGATCCCCGTCGGACCCGCGCCCAGCGCGGGTCCGAGGTGGAATCGGGGAGGCGCCTTCCGGGGGTCCGACGATTTCGCACCAGCGGTTGGGAACTGGTAAAGTTTCTTGCTGTTGCCCCCCTAGCTCAGTGGTAGAGCGCGTTCTTGGTAAGAACGAGGTCACCGGATCGATTCCGGTGGGGGGCTCGCGAATGAGGGGCCCGTGACGATCACCAGGTCGGTGCGGGCAGTCTCATTTGGGGCGGTGTAGCTCAGCTGGTTAGAGCGCACGACTCATAATCGTGAGGTCCCGGGATCGAGTCCCGGCACCGCTACAAAAGAACCCCCCGGAGTCCTTCAGATTCCGGGGGGTTCTTTTGCGTTCGGCTCATGGATCCGTCTGCAGCTGGCGGAGTGATCCGAGTCCGATCCGGCGAAGCTGTTCTTCAGTCGGCAGCGCCCTGAGCGACAGCGGGAGCGTCCTGCGTGGAGCACGTCGACTGCGGGATGTCATCGAACCTCTGGTAGATCTTCCAGATATGGCCGGTGTCGGGGTCGGTGAGTGTGTCGGTGTGCATGAAACCGGATGCTTCCGGCTGCAACTGGCTGCCGATGGTGGTGCTGCCGTCGAGGACGACCAGTTGGAAGTAGTTGTCCTCCAATGCTCGCTGGTAAGCCTCAAGTCCCTGGAGGAGGACCTGCCCCTTGTCCTGGGGGTCATCGTAGAAGAACGAGCCTTCGTACGTCGAGGTCCACTGCCAGGGATCGGTCTTGTCGCCCAACGAGTAGGTCAGGGGTTCGGGCACCTCGACCAGCGAGCAAAGCTGTGGCATCGAATCGACCGCGAACTCGACCGTTTCATGGAGCGGCGACGTGTCGACCCAGACTGCGAAAAGCTTCTCGGACTGGATGAGCCCGCCCATGAGCGCGACGTAGCAAGCCACCACGACGAGCAGGACGGAGATGCGCCGCGCGGCCCGCACCAGGGCCGCCAGTAGGACGCCTGCCAGCGGCGCGCCGAAGATCATCCCCAACACGAGGTGTTTGTGCAGGGACACCGACTCACCCATCCAGATCTGGTAACCGGCGGCCGTCACCGTCCCTGCGAGCAGCAACATCGCCAGGATCGGCTGGCGGCGCATCAGGTAGATCCCACCGCCGAGCATGAGCGCGAATGCAATCCCAGCCCAGACTCCGACGTGGCTGACCAGAACCAAGACCGGCGTCTCGTCGACGATCGCGGCCCGGTCGGTGGTGGTCATCCGAAGACCGGCAAGCAGCGTCGAGGCCCATGTCAGCGCGGAACCGACCAAAAGCACAAGGGCAGTGAGTCCTGCGATCGCCCCGCGCGCCACCGCTCGGCCTCGTGTGGACCGCACGGCCCAACCGACGACCAGGGTGAGCAGCATCACGAACGGGACATCGATGGCGGAGGAGTATTTCAGCAGCACAGCCAGGGAGCACAGGGTCCCGATCACCACTCCCCATAGGGCTGAGCGGTTTCGTTTGCTCGACCAGATGCTGAGCGCCGTCGCCCAGGCGATGAGAGCGAAACTGGGCGCGTCGAACGTGGCGAAGTTCGACAGAAAAATAACAGGAGCTGACAGGGCGAAGATGAACGCGGAGAAGATGCCCGCAGTTCGCGGACGAGAATGGTGATCAAACAGCACATTGGTGCCCCAGTAGATCGCTACCGTCGCGCTGAGCATACAGACCATGGAGAACGAACGGGCCAGGGCCAGTCCGCCGAGCTGATTCAGGAATGCTGCCCACACGGGGTAGAGCATCGGCGCTCCCGAGAAGAATGCGTCGGGGTTGGTCGACACCACGACCTCCGGATCGATCCAGGACTGCATGATCCAGTCGCCGGTGTAGAGGTACAGCGCCTCGTCCTGAAAGGCCGTGTTGGTCAGCCGCAGTGCCGCTACCGCCTGGATCAGCAGAATCAGAGCGATTGGGATGTGGCGGATGTAGCGATCGGCCCCCGCACGTTTGGCCGGTGGTAGGAAGGATCCGGCCGCCGCTCGCCATGTCGGGCGGTAGTCGATGGTCGTGCTCACTGGGCTACCTCCGTCCTTCGTGCAGGCTCATGGGCGGCGGCTGCCGCCCGACCCCAGCCCATCGACAGCACCCCGACAGGGACGAACACATAGGCCGAGAGGGCGAAAAGGGCGATGGTGGCCCAGAACTGATCGATACCGAACCGATAGGCGCCCAATCCCAGTCCCATCAGCGTCATCGTCTGGGTGATCAGGATGTAGGGGCCCATGAAGGACCGCACACGCTGCCCGATGGGGACCTGCGCGGCAACGCTGCCGGTCGGCACCCACTCGGACACCAGCCCGCGGAACATGTCGGCAATGCAGAAGAGATGGGCGAAGCCGTAGAGGGTCTGGACGCGCAACACCTCCAGACGCCAGCGGCCCAACGAGACCGCCGGCAGTACGATCAGCCACAGAACCACTGCGCCCAGCAGTGGGAGGGAGTTCAGGGGAGTGACGTTCTGGCCGAACAGGAACGCCATGACCAACAAGGGAATCGGCGCGAGAAGCGCAACCGTTGCCGTGCTGATGTAGTAAAGGAAGCCGGCCCAGAAACTGACCCGCTGGCGAAGGGTCAATGAACCGCTGTTGTGGAAAGAGTTCGACGCCACAAGCGACATCGATCCCTCGCACCATCGGTATTGCTGGGCGATGAAGGAATCGACGTCCGTCGGCGACTGACCCCGTGAGACGAGCGTCGGCACGTACCTGAGCTGGTATCCCTGCTCCTGCATGTGCAGGCCCGTATAGACATCTTCGCTGTGACCGATCAGCGGAAAGCCGCCGATTGCATCCAGAGCCTCACGGCGATAGACCGCCGATGTACCCACGCAGATCGCTCCGCCTACGGCGTCGCGCGAGGGTTGGATGAACCGGTAGAAAAGTTCCTGTGTCGCGCCCGCGCACCGCTCCAACCAGGACATCGAGCGGTCGGTGGAGAAATGCTGCGGGCTTTGGACGATCCCGACCCTGGAATCATCCATGTAGGGCACGAGTTCCAGCAGGAAATCCGGCCGGGGCACGAAGTCCGCGTCGAAGATGACGACGTGATCGGAAGACGTGCCCTCGAACGCAGCCTGGAGGTTCCCGGCCTTCTTGAAGTCGCTGCCGGTGCGGGCTCTGTACTCGAAGCCGCTGCGCGTCGCGAGATCGCGAACCTCCTGGCGCGCGGCGTCATCAAGAACGTGCACCTCCAGCGTGCCCGGCCACACCAGATTCCGGATGTGATGAGCCGTATTGGAGAGGACCGCCAGGTCCTCCCCGCACGTGGGAAGGAAGACGTCGACGCTGGGTATCCGCGTGGGATTCCACAGGTCGACGGTGGACGCGTGGTCTGCCATCGACACGCGCCGACGAAAAGTCGAGGTCCACAGACTGAGGATCTGCTCGACGACAAGTAGAACCAATGGCAGCAGGAAGACCAGCGTCCAGTAGGACTGCGTCGCAAGACCGACGAAGCTGGCTGCCACCCCCGCCATGGCTCCGGCGGAAGCCCAAAAAACCCAACGATGCTGCGGCGTTCGCAGGTAGGAGTACTTCTCCTCGTCGTCGGGAGGGGTCAGCCAGTCGAAGCTCGTAGGGCTGAAAGCGTTAGTGAGGGGACGTGCGTCGCGGACTACTGCCGCGTCAGCTGAGCGACCCGTGCGCAGACTATTGATCAGGACCAATGCGTTTCCCTTGCGATTGATGGCCGTGGGGTCGCTGCCGAATCCCACGCCCGCGTCTGCCTCCTTCAGAAAGAGCGCATGCCCATTCGAGGAAAGTGGCTCACCGCATCGGGAGCAGCGCCGACGGCCGCTCGACGCAGTGGACTTCGTCGACGAAGTTGGCATGGGTCTTTTGGCTAGCAAGGTCATCCGAGATGACCGGCTTGATAACCAGGGAAAGGAGGGTGTGGTCCGAGCAGTCGGACCTCAATGCAATGATTGGCCAGCTTTCGGGCGTGCACACGAGTAAGCGGTACCCGATATCTGACGATTACTACTCAAAATTCCACTTGTTCAGCAGGACGATCACTGTCTCGTCAGCGCGCCGCACACGTGACGGATACCGCAGGCGCTCGTCGGTCGGGGTGTCGGCGGCGCCCGGTCAGTCAGCCCACGCCGACCGGCCGAGGGCGCCGGACGCCGGTTCGCTCCGGACGGCGCTACGGTGGCTCAATGGGAATACTCCGGCGGTGGACACGTGTAGCGGTGATCCTCCTGCTCGGCGCGACATCTGCCGTCGCCTGTTCCCCGCAGGACGATCCCCGGCCCTTCCCCGCCGGGGTGTCGTGGGACTATCAGCTCGGCGGGGCCTACGAGCCCGACGAGGGGGTGGGCGTCGTCGTGCGGAGCGTGGACAGTGGACCCGCGGAGGGGCTGTACTCGATCTGCTACGTCAACGCCTTCCAGAGCCAGCCGGGCGAGGCGGCCGGCTGGCTGACCGACGGGCTGGTCCTCGAGGTGGACGGCACCCCGATGGTGGATCCGGAGTGGCCGGACGAGTACCTGCTGGACACAGGGACCGCGGCCCGACGCCAGGCCATCGCTGCTCGGGCCGTCCGTGTCCTACGGACCTGCGCGGAGCAGGGGTTCGACGCCGTGGAGCTGGACAATCTCGACTCCTACCGGCGGTCGGAGGGCCGGCTCGCCCTCGCGGACAACGTAGCGCTGGCGGAGGTGCTGCTCCGGGAGTCTCACGCGCTCGGCCTACTCGTGGGCCAGAAGAACGCAGCCGAGGAGGCTGCCGGACTCGAGAGGGTCGGGTTCGACTTCGCGATCGCCGAGCAGTGCATCGAGTTCGCCGAGTGCGCCGCCTACACGGCGGTCTACGGCGATGCGGTGCTGGCGGTCGAGTACCCCGGACCGTCGGCGGACGATCCCTGCGCCGCCGGCGACCGACCGGCGTCGACCGTGGTGCGCGACCGTGAACTCCGCGCGGCGGGCGAGCCCGGCCACGTGTTCCGGACCTGCTGACGTCGACAGCGCCCGGACGTCAACTCCGGCGCATTGCCAGGAGGACCGCGTCGCTGATCGCGTGCTCATGCCCGTCAGCGCTCCGCTCCACCCGCGGACGGGATTCGCAGACGCGGATGTCCCACGAATCGTCCAGGAGGGCGGCGATCTCCGGCGCGGTGAAGAAGAGGTCGGCCTGGTGCGGCCGCCCCACCCCGGAGTGGAGGTCGGACGGATCGTGTGCCACGATCAGCAGCGTTCCGCCGACGGCCACGAGGGTCGCGAGCTCCGCGAAGACCTGTGAGCGTTGCGGCTCGGGCAGGTGCAGGAACTGGGCCGACACGAGGTCGAGGTCACGGGGCAGATCCGGCGCTGCGAGGAGGTCCACCTGCTTCCAGTGCAGGCGTGCAGCGACCGACGGATCGAGTTCCGCCGAGTGCGCATGCGCCCGCTCCAGAGCGACCTCGGACACATCGATCCCGAGAACGCTCCAGCCCTGTTCCGCGAGCCACGCAGCGTCCGCTCCCTCACCGCAGCCCACGTCGAGCGCCCTCCCGGGGGGCAGTCGGGCTGTCTCGGCGACGAGGTGCCGGTTGGGCTTCCCGCTCCAGATGCGGTTCCGCTGGCGGTAGCGGTCGTCCCAGAACTCCTGCGTGTATTCAACGAGCATGGTGCACTCCTTCGTCCGGCGTCGTCGTCAATGCCAACGTCGGCATCGGTGTCGGTGTGGTTGTGTCGGTTCCGGGAGCGGGCGTGACCGCCCCATCATGCAGCCCGAGGTGGCGCTTGCCAAGGACGCGCTCCGAGACCTCGGCCTCGCCCGCAGCGGAGAACGGTCCGCTGCGGCCTTCCACGGCCCAGGCCGTCTCCTCCTCGATCAGGTGGGCGTTGATCATCGCGCCCGCCATGGTGCCCTCCGCGGCCGCGACGATCACCTGCGCCGAGAGATTCGAGACATTGCCCGCGACGTACACGCCGGAGGCGGCCGTGGAACCCATGGGACCGGGTTCGATGAAGCTTCCCATTCCGGTGGGATGATCCTGCAGGTCGAGTCCGAGGCCCTCGAGCAGGCCGCCGCGCGCATTCATCCGCGTCCCGACCGCCAGCGCATCGCGGTCGATGTGTGCCCCGTCCTCGAGCGTGACGCCTGTCAGAACGCCGTCCGCCTGGTCCACGGACACCACCCTGCCGTCGACCACGCTGATGGAACGTGCGGCGAGTTTCTCCCACTCCTCCTCGGTCGGCTCCACCGTGTCGTGGAGGAAGAGCGTGATCTTCTCCGACCACTGCCGGAAGAGGAGGGCCTGGTGGACGGACAGGGGGCCCGTGCCGAGGATGCCGATCCGTTGCCCGCGGATCTCGTAGCCATGGCAGTAGGGGCAGTGCACGACGCCAGCGCCCCACTGTTCCCGCAAGCCGGTGATGGCGGGAAGTCCGTCCTCGAGCCCCGTGGCGAGGAGGAGCCGCCTGCCGGCCGCCGCGCGGCCGTCGCCGAGTTCCACCCCGAAGCCTTCGGCCGTCCGCCGGAGGCTGGTTGCCTCGCCGTCGAGGACGACGGCGCCGTACGCTTCCGCCTCCCCGCGCCCGGCTGCCAGGAGGGCGCGGGGGTCCATGCCCTCGCGTGTGAGGAATCCGTGCACGCCCCGGGCGGGGGCGTTGCGCGGCGCCCCGGCGTCGATGACGAGGACAGATCGCTGCGCGCGAGCCAGCGTGACGGCGGCGCTCAGGCCCGCTGGGCCGCCTCCGATGACGACGACGTCGTAGCGGGCAGGGAGGGTGCCGTCGGTGTGTGGCAAGGAAGTCTCCTTCGGGTAGCGGGTGTGTCTCCAGCATCGGCATGCCGGAGAATGTCCGCAAGTTAGTTTGCCGATATGGCAAGATGGGCTGATGATCTTCGAACTGGATGCCGTACTCGACGCGGTGGGCCCCCGGCTGCGAGCCCTCAGGACACAGCGCGACCTGACACTCGCCGAGGTGTCCGCGGCATCGGGTGTCTCGGTGAGCACCCTGTCCCGCCTGGAAGCCGGTCAGCGCCGGCCGAACCTGGAACTGCTGCTGCCCATCGCCCAGCTCTACGACGTCCCGCTCGACGATCTCGTCGGGGCGCCGCCCACCGGGGATCCGCGTATCCACCTGCGTCCCATCGAGCACCAGGGCCATACGGCGATCCCGCTGACGCGCCGGCCGGGGGGCGTGCAGGCCTTCAAGATGGTCCTCGCAGGTGATGCGCGCGGTACGGAGCCGGACCTGCAGGTCCACGAGGGCTATGAGTGGCTCTACGTCCTCAACGGTTCGTTGCGCCTGGTGCTGGGGGACAACGATTTCGTCCTCGGTCCGGGTGAGGCCGCCGAGTTCGACACCCATACACCCCACTGGTTCGCCAGCGCGGACGGGAAGACGGTGGAGTTCATCAGTCTGTTCGGCCGGCAGGGCGAACGCATGCACGTCAGGGCGCGCCCGCAGCGTGGAGGGCACTTCGGCGCGGGTCGGTAGAACGCCCCGCCCGGAGGCGCCAAGCAGCAGTCGGAACAGGAAATGCTCAGCTTGCTTATCACTTCGGGGGTTCCTAGGCTGGAGACCGTATGACAGCCAACGCTCTACGCAAGGGAGAACAGCATGCCCGCACATGACATCTCAGGCAAGAAAGTCGCATTCCTGCTGACGGACGGAGTGGAGCAGATCGAGCTCACCAGCCCGTGGAACGCCGTGAAGGAGGCGGGAGGCGTCCCCACGCTCGTGTCACCGAAAACGGGGACTTTGCAGGGCTTCGACGGCATGGACAAGGGCGAAACCTTCGACGTGGACCTCGCAGTCGCTGACGCAACTGCGGACGACTACGACGCCCTCGTCCTGCCGGGCGGCGTCGTCAACGCCGATTTCCTGCGAGTCGACGCCGACGCCCAGGCGTTCACCCGCGCCTTCTTCGAACAGCACAAGCCGGTGGCCTCGATCTGCCACGGACCCTGGTTGCTGATCGAGGCGGGTGTGGTCAAGGGCCGCGACCTGACGTCCTACCACACCCTCGCCACCGACTTGAAGAACGCAGGGGCCAACTGGAGCGACGAGGAGGTGGTGGTGGACCAGGGACTGGTCACGAGCCGCAACCCCGGTGACCTCGACGCCTTCAATGACAAGCTGCTCGAGGAGATCGCGGAAGGCCCGCACGAGGGCCAGACCGCCTGAGGAGTTCCTCCAGCAGGGATGCGGGGAACGGCGGCCGGATCGAGTCCGGTCGCCACTTCCTCGCGTCCGCAGCACCGCCTTCTTTCCGCCGGCTTCACCCTCTGGCCGGAACCACTCCCGATGAGACAGGATCAGGGCATGACCGACCTGCCCTTCCCCCTCCAGCCGATGCTCGCCAAGGCCGTCGATGCCGTACCGAACCAGGACAGCGTGCCGGGCGGGCTCGTCTACGAGCCGAAGTGGGACGGCTTTCGGGCGATCGTGCGCATCGACGGCGGAAGCTGCGAGATCGGCAGCCGCGGGTCGAAGATGCTCACCCGCTACTTCCCGGAACTCGTCGAGACCCTGCTCGAACATTTGCCGGAGCGGTGCGTGGTCGACGGGGAGATCATCGTCCGCCGGGGTGAACAGGGTGCCGAGCGCCTCGATTGGGAGGCCCTGTCCCAGCGCATCCATCCTGCCGAGAGCCGCGTCCGCCTGCTCGCGGGCAAGACGCCGTCGTCGTTCGTGGCCTTCGACCTCCTCGCGCTCGACCAGACGGATCTCACGGGCCTTCCCTTCCGGGAACGGCGCCGCACGCTCGAGGGCATCGGGGAATCGTTCGGCGGCCGGGTACATCTTTCCCAGATCACGCGGGACGTCGAGCTCGCCCGCCGCTGGCTCGTCGAGTTCGAAGGGGCGGGGCTCGACGGCGTCGTCGCGAAGCCGCTGGCGGCCGCATACGAACCCAACAAGCGCCGCATGCTGAAGATCAAGCACCACCGCAGCGCCGACACCGTGGTGCTCGGGTACCGCGTCCACAAATCGGGTCAGGGCATCGGTTCGCTCCTGCTCGGCCTGTACGACGTCGACGGTGAACTGCGGAACGTGGGCGGCATTTCCGCCTTCTCCACCAAGCGCAGGCTCGAACTCGTGGAGGAGCTGGAACCGGATGTGCTGCGGGATGACGACGGCGAGATCCAGCGGGGCGCCACGGAGCGCAGCCGGTTCGCCTCGGCAAAGGACGTCTCCTATGTCAGACTGCATCCGCGTCGGGTGGTCGAGGTGCGGTACGACCAGATGGAAGGTGACCGCTTCCGGCACACGGTCCAGTTCGAGCGCTGGCGGCCGGACCGCGAGGCACGCTCGTGCACCTTCGACCAGCTCGACCTCCCGGTTGCCTATGACCTCAGGAACGTGCTTGCCTGATCGTGTCGTCGGCGGTGGACCTAGGGTGGTCATGTGACCCCCACGTACCTGAGCAGCGGCGTGACCTGGCGCTCCTCCGGCCCGGTCCTGTCCCTGCACGCCGTTCAGGAGGACAGGGAGCCCGCCGACGCCCCTGCACCGGACCTGCCGCTCACACCCGGCGCGCGGGTCGCTTTCGAGGTCGCGGATGAAGGACGGTTCTGCCTCGGCTTCCATCGCGTGCACGGCCGCGACGACCGCACGTGGGTGCGCTGCGCGGACCAGGCCCCGGCGGAGAGAGGCTCCCCGTGCGGCCGATGCTTCGCGCAGGACGACGTCCGGTTCATGCACGACTTCCACCGTTCCGGGATCGCACCCGCGGGGCTGAAGCGCTATCTCGAGCAGCCGCACTGGTTGTACGTCGCGACCTTCGCCGACGGATCGACCAAGGTGGGCACCGCCTCCCATCCACGGAAGCACGCCCGCCTCGTGGAGCAGGGCGCCGTCGTGGCCCAGTTCGTGGCGTACGCCGCGGACGGACGGGTGGTGCGGGTCCTCGAGGACGGCGTGACCCGGGCTGTCGGTCTCCAGCAGGCCGTGAGATCCGGGGTCAAGGCGACCGCGCTGTGTGCACCGCTGGCGGCCGCACGGCTCGAGCACGTGAACGACGGTTTCGCCCTGGCGACGCGCGGCCTGCTCGAAGGTGGACTCGGCATCGACGGGTACGAGGTGGTGCGCGAGGAGTTCGAGCCGCCCGCGTCCTGGTCGGCCGTTCTCGGCCATGCGGCGCTCCAGCCCTATCCGCAGCCGCTGACCACAGGGCGGCACGGCTTCACGGTGCAGCACGTCCTCGGACCGTCGGCGCTGGTCGCCCTCGACGGCACGGATCTGCGCTTCATCGCCGACCTGGCTCAGCTGAAGGGCCGGCGTGTGCGCTTCGGAGCCTTCCGCACACCGATCCCGGCCGTGCAGGAATCCCTCTTCTGACCTGCCGCCGTCCTGTGGGGTGAGGTCAGCGGTAGAATCGGGTCATGCTGAACACGCCCTGGGAGACCGGCTCCGACCTCTATCGCAAGCTGGTGATCTCGGCCCTCGTGACCACGGCCCTCGGCATCCTCGTGGCGGTGGTCGGAGCGGTGACGGACCAGCGGACCCTGGTCTTCACGGCCATCCCGATCATCGTGGCCGGCATGGTATGCCATCTCGCCGGTATGGTCGTGAGGTCCCGCGACATGCGCCGTCGTCTGAAGGCACGGCGCTGACCCGGGCCGTCCTGACCCTCTGCTTTCGCCGTACCCCCGCCCCCTTCCATCGGAGGATTCATTGACCATCGACCCAGGCCTGCAGGGACGCAGCTATCCCGCAGGCGACAGCTACTCCGTGGGACGCGAGGCCATCCGTGATTTCGCCCGGGCCGTCAAGGCGACGCATCCGGCGCACTACGACGTCGCCGCCGCGGAGGCCCTCGGCCATGCCGATCTGGTGGCTCCGCCCACCTTCGCGATCATCGTGGCGCAGCGGGCGGACGCACAGCTGATCGGTGACCCGAGCGCCGGAATTGACTTCTCGCGCGTGGTCCACGCCGACCAGCGCTTCGTCCACCACCGCCCCATCGTCGCCGGCGACGAGCTGGTCGCCGAACTCCACGTGGACCAGGTCCGCGCGATGGGCGGCGGAGCCATGATCACCACACGCGCCGAGATCTCCACGGTCGACGGCGTACGCACCGCCACGACGACGTCGTCGCTGCTCGTTCGCGGAGAGGACCAGTGAGCATGACCGTAGAACTCGCCACCCTCGAGGTCGGGCTGCAGATCGGTACGCGCACCGTCGGGATCACGCGCCAGGACCTGGTCCGCTACGCGGGGGCGTCCGGCGATCTCAACCCCATCCACTGGAACCCGTCCTTCGCGGAGGGTGTCGGCCTCCCGGGAGTCATCGCGCACGGGATGTTCACCATGGGCGCCTCGGTCCAGCTGGTGACCGACTGGTGCGGGGATCCTGCCGCGATCCTCGACTACCAGACGCGCTTCACGAAGCCGGTGGTCGTCGAGGACACCACCGCGCAGCCGGGTGAACCGGGTGCCGTGGTCGAGGTGACCGGAGTGGTCGGGGCGATCGACACCGAGCGGTCGACGGCGCGGATCGATCTCACGGTCACGTCCGCCGGACAGAAGGTCCTCGTGAAGGCGCAGGCCGTGGTGAAGCTCGCATGACGGCGCCCGTCGCGGTGTCCGGCACGCCCCTCGCCGACCTGACGACCGCCCGCGTGGGGGGGCGGGCGCGCGAGCTCATCGAGGCGTCGACGGAGCAGGAGATCATTGCCGCGGTCCGCGCTGCCGACGCCGAGGGACGCCCGCTCCTCATCATCAGCGGGGGCTCCAACGTCCTCGTCGGCGACGACGGCTTCGACGGGACGGTTCTCCACATCACGTCGTCAGGTTTCACGGTGGACGACGACGACGCGAGCTGCGGCGGCGTCATGGTCACGGTGCAGGCCGGACACGACTGGGACGACCTCGTGAAGTACACCGTGATGCACGCGTTCTCCGGGCTCGAGGCACTCTCGGGGATCCCCGGGTCGACCGGCGCGACACCCGTCCAGAACGTCGGCGCCTACGGATCGGACGTGGCGCAGACCATCGCGACGGTGCGCACCTACGACCGCGAGACGGGCAGCATCAGGAGCTTCACCAATTTCGAGCTGGGATTCGGGTACCGCGACTCGCTGCTCAAGCGGAGCACAGTCGAGGGTTCCCCGCGCTACGTGGTCCTGACCGTCCAGTTCCAGCTCGGCCTCGGACGCATGAGCGCGCCCGTCCGCTACGCGGAACTGGCCAGGACGCTGGGGATCGAGGTCGGTGCGCGCGCCTACGCCACCGACGTGCGCCGCGCGGTCCTGACCCTGCGGGCAGGCAAGGGCATGGTCCTCGACGCACCCGACCCCGACACCTGGAGCACCGGGTCCTTCTTCACCAACCCGATCGTCTCCGAGGACGTGGCCGCCGGTCTTCCGGGGGATGCTCCGCGTTACCCGGCAGCCGGGGGCGGGCGCGTGAAGCTCAGCGCCGCCTGGCTGATCGAGCATGCCGGGTTCTCGAAGGGCTTCGGCCTCTCGGACGACGACGGTCATGCTGCCGCCGGCGGCCGCGCGTCCCTCTCCACCAAGCACACGCTGGCGGTGACGAACCGCGGCGGGGCGTCCACGTCGGATCTGCTGTCGGTGGCGCGACTCGTGCGCGACGGCGTGGACCAGCGATTCGGTATCCGGCTCGAGGCGGAGCCGTTGCTCGTCAACTGCTCGCTGTAGCCCGGGCGCGGGCCGTCACAGGGCGGGGGAGCGCCGCGCCTGTTCCGCCGCCGCCCGGGTGAGGACGACGTCGTTCCAGCTCTCCTCCCGCTGGACGAGCCGGCGTGAGCACAGCCACTGGGCGAGTCTCGAGGTAGCACTGATCTGGGCCAGGCGGTCGTGGAAGTCCGGCAGGAGCTGGGGCGGAGCCAGGAAGTCCGGTAGCGCATGCAGCAGTTCGGGCGCCCCCATGATCCGGGCGTAGGGCGTCCCGTCGTCGAACTGTCGCTCGAGGGCGAGCAGAGCCCGATCGGGCCGCCCCAGCCGTTCGGCCGCCACGTCCTCGAGGTAGGTCCGGAGGTGGCTCTGGACCCGCTCGTACCTGAGCAGGCTCTCCGGATGCCGGATGTGCCCGCTCGCGGCGAAGAAGCGCCGGAGGACGGTGTCTGCATTCATGGGGTCCATGCGCCCATGGTGCCGCCGCCCACCGACCTTTTCCCTGGCCCAGGGGGCAAGGACCGGGACTGTCGGGAAACTGTCCTCGGTTGTCGCTAGGATCGAGTGTTGACGTAGCGCGCCCGCCGGCCCGGCGGTGCGCGGGGGTAGAGCCGGGCGAGAAGGATCTGAGGGTGGACGAGCAGCAGGTCATACATCGGGAGGGGGGCGTTGCAGCCCTCCGGGACAGCGCGTTCGAGTCCTCGACCTCGGGCCTGGCGTTGATGGATCTCGATTTCGTCATTCTTGATGTCAATGCGATGTTTGCATCGTCCATGGGTATGCAACGGGACGAGCTCGTGGGACGCCAGGCGTTCGAGGTCTTCGTCGAGAATCCCCAGCAGAGCGACGACGCACCCGCCCGCGCGATGCGGCGCTCCCTCGAACGCGTCATCTCCACGGGACAGCGCGACGTCCTGCACGTCCATCGATACGACATCCCGCACCCCACGGAGGACGGTGTCTTCGTCGAACGGTACTGGAGTCCCGTCAACATCCCGGTTTTCCAGGACGGCGTGCTGGTCGCGCTCCTGCAGCAGGTGGAGGACGTGACGGATCATCGGGAGGACCTGGTCAGGATTCTCGAGTACCTGAAGGAGCCGTCGGCGGCGACTTCGGCAGAGGCCGGCCGCCGCTTCGTGCATTACGCGACGACGGCGATGGCGCACTCCAGCCTGTACCAGTCGGCGCAGCGGGAGGTGGAACAACTGCAGGAGGCGCTCATCTCGCGCGGCGTCATCGACCAGGCCAAAGGCATCCTCATGGGTCGGTACCGGTGCACCGGCGACGAGGCGTTCGATCGCCTCCGGAAGATGTCCAACGACAGCAACGTGCGGATCCACGACGTCGCGAGGGCTCTTGTCTACCAGGTGTCGCCGGCCACCGCAGAGGTGCCGGGTAACTAGAGGTTGCCGGTGGCGATCATGAGCATCCGGCGGAGCGGCTCGGCCGCGCCCCACAGCAGCTGGTCGCCGACCGTGAACGCGCTGATGTAGTCCGGCCCCATCTCGAGCTTGCGGATGCGCCCCACGGGCACGGTCAGCGACCCGGTGGCGGCGACCGGGGTCAGGGACGCCAGTGTGTCCGCCTTCGTGTTCGGGATGACCCGGACCCAGTCGTTGTCCGCCGCGATGATCGCCTCGATCTCGCTGACGGGCAGGTCCTCCGTCAGCTTCAGGGTCAGGGCCTGGGAGTGCGACCGCATGGCGCCCACGCGGACGCACAGTCCGTCGAACGGGATGCGGGATTCCGTGCCGAGGATCTTGTTGGTCTCCGCGCCCGCCTTCCACTCCTCGCGGGAGACGCCGTTGCCGAGGTCGCTGTCGATCCACGGGATGACGGAGCCGGCGAGCGGCACGCCGAACTGGGAGGCCTCCAGGCTCGGGTGTCGCTGCTTGGCGAGGATGGCCCGGTCGATGTCGAGGATGGCCGAGGCGGGGTCGTCCAGGTTCATCGCCACGGTCCCGTGCAGGTCGCCGAACTGCGTGAGGAGCTCGCGCATGTGCCGGGCGCCGCCGCCGGAGGCCGCCTGGTAGGTCATGGAGGTGCCCCATTCCACGAGGCCGTGGCGGAAGAGTCCGCCGAGGCCCATGAGCATGCAGGAGACCGTGCAGTTGCCGCCGACGAAGTCCCGCACGCCGTTGGCGAGGCCGGCGTCGATCGCCGACCGGTTGACCGGGTCGAGGACGATCACGCTGTCCTGCTCCATGCGCAGCGTCGAGGCGGCGTCGAGCCACAGCCCGGACCACCCGGCGTCGCGCAGCTTGGGGTACACCTCGGAGGTGTAGTCGCCGCCCTGAGCCGTCACGATGATCGGGAGGGTGGCGAGGGTCTCGATGTCGTAGGCGTCCTGGAGCGGGCCCGCGCCGTCGGCGAAGGTCGGCGCCGCTCCGCCGGCCGCGGAGGTCGAGAAGAAGACGGGGTTGATCCGGGCGAAGTCGCCCTCGTCCTGGAGCCGCTGCATGAGGACCGAACCCACCATGCCGCGCCACCCGACGAATCCGACGGTCGGCAGGGGGGAACTCTCGGGTGCTGAAGTCATGCCGTCCAGTTTAGGCGGGCGGGGCGGGGGCGCCCGCTTTATGACCCGGAGGGCATCTACTCCTGCTTCGTCCAGAGGCTGATCCGGTACCGCGGGCCCTTCGACGACTCCAGCCAGCCGGACTCCGGGGTCAGCGCGGCGAGCGACCACTCGGCGCCGAGGGCGGGCGCCAAGGTGTCACCCTCGACCGCGGATTCGACGACGGTGACGAGGGCGGCGTTGGCGTGGGCCATGCCGTCGGCGTAGACGCGACCCCCACCGATGATCCAGATCTCCCCGGCACCGGGACTGTCGGCAGCCAGGGCCAGCGCGGTCTCAAGCGAGGGGACGACCACGGCGCCCGGCAACTCGCCGGCCGAGCGGGAGATGACGATGTTCGTGCGGTCGGGCAGGGGCCGGAACCGTTCGGGGAACGATTCCCAGGTACGGCGCCCCATGATGACGGGATGCCCGGTGGTCGTCGCCCGGAAGTGCGCCAGGTCCTCGGGCACATGCCAGGGGATGCCGCCGTCCTTCCCGATCACGCCGTCCTCGGTCTGGGCCCAGATCATGCCCACCACCGGCCGGGAGCCGACGGCGTCCGGGACGCTCAGGGTCCTGGGCGACGGCGTCGGCGCCGGCTCGCGCGCGGTGCTCATACCGCCACCGGTGCCTTGATGGTGGGATGGTGCCGGTAGTCGAGCACGGCGAAGTCCTCCAGGGTGTAGTCGAAGATGCTCGCCGGTTTCCGGGTCAGCTCGACCCGGGGGTACGGGTACGGCTCGCGGGAGAGCTGCTCGGCGACCTGCTCCACGTGGTTGTCGTACACGTGCACGTCGCCGCCCGTCCAGATGAATTCCCCGGGCTCGAGGCCGGTCTGCTGAGCCACCATCAGGGTCAGCAGGGCGTAGGACGCGATGTTGAAGGGGACTCCCAGGAACGTGTCCGCCGAGCGCTGGTACAGCTGGCAGGAGAGCCTCCCCGGGGCGCCGTCGACGCCGGGAGTCACGTAGAACTGGAAGAACACGTGGCACGGTGGCAGGGCCATGTCCTTGATCTCGGAGACGTTCCACGCCGAGACGAGGTGCCGGCGGGAATCGGGGTTGGTCCTCAGCGCCTCGACCACCTGGGCGATCTGGTCGATGTGCCCGCCGTCGGGCGTGGGCCACGAGCGCCACTGGACTCCGTAGACAGGGCCGAGTTCGCCGTCGTCGTCCGCCCACTCGTTCCAGATGGACACGCCGCGCTCCTGGAGCCAGCGCACGTTCGAGTCGCCGCGCAGGAACCACAGCAGTTCGAGCGCCACGGACTTGAAGTGGACCCGCTTGGTGGTGATCAGGGGGAAGGACGTGGCGAGGTCGAAGCGCAGCTGCCGGCCGAAGACACTGCGCGTGCCGGTCCCTGTCCTGTCGCTCTTCGCTGCACCGTTGGCCATGACGTCGCGCAGCAGGTCCTCGTACGGAGTGGGGATGGTAGTGCTCACCCGGCCAGTCTAATTCGCCGCGGTCCGGGACGGAGTCGGCGACGGGGTCGACGTGGGGGGCGGCGCCGGAGGCGAGGCGGGCCCCGACACCTGCACGTCGTCGAGATAGGCCCGCCGGACGAGCGTCACCAGCTCGTCCACCGGGACGCCGTCGGCCCTCGCGCGAGCCGCGGCGAGGGCGACGGCGGCGGTGAGGTCCGGGGGCGCCGGACCGCGTGGCGGCGCGGGCCGGACGGTGGTCCCGCGCCGTCCGTGCCCCTCGACCACCCCTGCGGCTTCGAGCTCACGGTAGGCGCGGGCCACCGTGCCGGCCGCGACGCCGAGATCGGCGGCGAGGCTTCGGACCGTCGGCAGGCGCGCGCCGGGCAGCAGCACGCCGCTGCGGACGAGCCCGGCGATCCCGGCGCGGATCTGCTCGAACGGCGGGACCGGGGAGGAGAGATCCAGCCGGAGGTCGGCACTCACGGCGCGGCGCCCGTCGATGGCGCCGGCTGGGCCGTGCGGAACCTCCGGCCGGGCAGGACGGCGAGGAGGACGGCACCGAGCATCAGCGTCAGGATCAGGGCGGCGAACTCGCCCTGGTCCGCGGGGTACGGCCCGGTGGCCGTCCGGTCGCCGACCGCCGCGGCCAGCGCGTACCGGTTGTCCGAGACGAGGAACGCCGCGAGCGCGAGCATGGCCGACTGGAGCATCAGGAGGGCGCGGCGGATAGACGCCGCCCGCAGCCGGCGATCGTCCTCCACGACGGCCTCCCTGATCGCCGGACGGAAGGCCCCGAGGAGCAGCACGAGCAGGGACACGCCGAGCACGAGGGCGTAGGCGGCCGTCCAGAACGGCAGCTCGGCCGACGCACCCGGCAGCGTCGCGATCCAACCGCCCAGCCACGCCACGCCGGCCACGGTGACGCACGTCGGCACCGCGACGAGCAGGAGCGAGGCGGGAAGGCGGCGCGCGATGCTCCAGTGCAGCTGGGGTTTCTCGCCGTGGTTCTGTGCGAGGAACAGCTCGGCGCACAGCTGCGCGACCTGGAAGAGCACGTAGGCCGCACAGAGCACCACGAGGTTCAGGAGCCCTCCGATCGGCGCGCCGATCGTGAGGAGGAGGGGAACCATGCCGAGGGCCCAGGCGGCGTACCCGAGCCGACGGCCGCTGAGCGTCACGAGAACAGCTCTGCGCAGGGAACCCTCGGGGGCGAGGAGCGGCGCATCCACCTGCCGGTCCACCTCCGCGGGCTCGAAGCGTGGACGCGCGGCGAGCACCACGACGACGGTGGCGAACCACAGGACGGCCAGGACGAACCGTGCCGTACCCCAGGACGCGTCCGTCTGCCCGAGTGCGGCGAACTCGAGGCACCCGTTTAGGACACTGGTGGTGACCAGGGCGATGGTGCGGAGCAGGCGGTTGATGAACACGCGGCGCATGATGCTGTCCTCGACGTGGGTCAGCGTCCCGACCCGTGGCCGGGCCACGATCACGACGAGTGCGAAGAGTGTGCCGAGGAGGAGCAGCAGGTAGGCCGTGCCCGAGACGAGGGCGAAGTAGTACCCGGGCACGCGCGCGACGAGCGTCATGGCGGCGTCCTGGCCGGCGCCGGGTTCGCGGTCGATCGCGGGGAGACCCGCGGTGGTCGCGATGGACGCGGCGGCCAGGAGCGCGAGGACCCCGGTGAACACGCAGAGGCGTACCGGGAGGTAGTCCCGGAGTCGCCGCACCGCGAGGTCGACGACCCGCACGTCGCTCCTGCGCCTCGGGCCCGTGTACTGCGCGAGGACGTAGACGCCCACCAGGGCGAGGAACGGTCCGGCGGCCTGCGCGAGGTCCTGCAGCACTCGCGGCTCGGCGATCCGGGAGGCCTGGTCAGCCGTCCAGTACCCGCTGAGGAACGCGAACGGCGTTTGCCCGAGCACGCCTCCGGCGAGGAGCGCGAGCAGCGCGGCCCACATCCCGTGCCGGCGGGCCAGCCGCAGCGGCGGCGCATCAGGATCGCCGCTGCGGTGCGCGAGCCACAGGATGCGGGCGATCACGATGGTGCTCACGAGCAGATTGACCGCGGCGGCCTCGATGTACGTCATGCTGGTCCCCCATCTGTTTGTATCAAGTGTTTGATACAAAGACGGAGACGTCAAGCTCCTGGTTCAGTCGTCGTACGCCCTGAACTGCTCCACCGAGACGATCCGCCCGTGGTGCGTGCTGCTGACATGGCAGATCACGGCTTCACCAGGGGCGAGGTATGGATCATCCACGGGAAGCCCGCGACGCAGTGAGCTGGTCATGTGGTTCGCAAGGACCGAGAACACCAGGGGGAGCACGGGCCGGTGCGTGCAGAGCGCCACCGACCGGCGCTTGTCGAAGACGCGCTCGACGGCGGTGCGTGCGCGGCCGGGCTTCCGGGTGGCGTCGTGCTCCGTCAGGGCGTCCACGAGCTTCAGCTTCGCGCTGCGCTGCGTCACGTAGGGGGAGACGGTCTGCACGCACCGCACCCACGGGCTGCTGACCACGCGCTCGGGGCTCCAGGCCTGCAGCAGGCGGCTCACGGCGACGGCCTGCCGACGGCCCGTCGCGGCGAGCGGACGCTCACCCTCCGCCCTGCTCCAGGAGGATCTCGGCTTCGCCTTTGCGTGGCGCACCACGATCAGCGGCCACGTCTGCAGGTCCTTCGCCGCGTGGGCGCGGACGAGGGCGTCGAGGGGCTCGACGTCGGACGGATTGCTCAGGAGCTCGCGTGCCCGCTCCGGCGGGACCCACTGCGTGCGGTCCACCTCCTTGCCGTCGGGCACCGGGACGAGGCGTTCCGTCCGGGACGCCCAGTAGTGCACCACCTTCCGGCCCGACGCCACCGGGTAGGTGATGACAGCGAGGGGGATGCCGAGTGTGACGCTCAGGCCCACTTCCTCGAAGGTCTCGCGGATCGCGCACTCGGGCGTGGTCTCGCCGGGGTCCAGCTTGCCCTTGGGCCAGGACCAGTCCCCGTACCGCGGCCGGTGGATGATCAGGACCTCGAGGGCGCCCTTCTCCATGCGCCAGCAGAGGGTGCCGGCAGCGATCACCGGGGCACGTCCGCCCTCGGTGCCGGTGGGAGCGGCGTCTTTGGTGGGCGATGCCATCAGCGGCGCGATACCGCACGCTGGCGGGCACGGGACGCGAGCAGCCACGACTGGATGTCCTCGAGCGCCGCGCCGTCGTCGTCCTTGTGGTGACGGGTCCAGCACCCCGTCTCGTCGAGATGCCAGCTGGAGACGCCGGGGTTCATGTACCGGTCCATGAGGTTCATGAGGTAGGAGATGTCCTCGGCCGCGCTCAGCTGGACGAGTGCTTCCACCCGGCGGTCGAGGTTGCGGTGCATCATGTCCGCGGAGCCGATGAAGACGGCGGGGTCGCCACCGTTCGCGAACGCGAACACGCGGGAGTGCTCGAGGAACCGACCGAGCACCGAGCGCACCGTCACGTTCTCGCTGAGCCCCGGGACGCCGGGGCGGACCGAGCAGATGCCCCGGACGATCACGTCGACCTGGACGCCGGCCTGCGAGGCCCGGTAGAGCGAATCGATGATCGCCTCGTCCACCATCGAGTTGACCTTGATGACCACGCGCGCGGCGAGACCGGCCTGCTTGTTGGCGATCTCCCGCTCGATGCGGTCGATCAACCCGGAGCGCACGGAGCGCGGCGCGACGAGCAGCCGCTTGAACGTCGACTTCGGAGCGTACCCGGAGAGCTGGTTGAACAGGCGGGAGAGATCCTGGCCCACCTGCTCGTTCGCGGTGAGCAGGCCGAGGTCCTCGTAGTACCGTGCCGTGCGGGGGTGGTAGTTGCCGGTGCCGATGTGGCAGTAGCGCCGCAGCCCGTCGATCTCCTGGCGCACCACGAGCGAGAGCTTGCAGTGCGTCTTGAGGCCCACGATTCCGTAGACCACGTGCACGCCGGCCTGCTCGAGCTTCCGGGCCCAGGAGATGTTCGCCTGCTCGTCGAAGCGGGCCTTGATCTCCACGAGGGCCAGGACCTGCTTGCCGGCCTCGGCGGCGTCGATCAGGGCGTCGACGATCGGGGAGTCACCCGAGGTGCGGTACAGCGTCTGCTTGATGGCCTGCACCTTCGGGTCCGCGGCCGCCTGCTCCAGGAACGCCTGGACCGACGTCGAGAAGGAGTCGTAGGGGTGGTGCAGCAGGATGTCCCGGCGGCGCATGGCGGCGAAGACGTTCGCGGCCTTCGAGGTCTCGCTCTCATTGAGGTAGCGGCTCGTGTGCGGCACGTGCTTCGGGTAGTGCAGGTCGCCGCGATCGATCCCGGCGATGACGCTGAGCCCGCGGAGGTCCAGGGGGGCGGGGAGGTTGTAGACCTCGTCCTCCTCGACGCCGAGCTCGCGCGAGAGCAGCGCGCGGATGCTCGGGTTGATGTCGGTGGTGACTTCCAGGCGCACGGGTGGGCCGAAGCGGCGGCGCAGCAGCTCCTTCTCGAGGGCCTGCAGGAGGTTCTCGGCGTCGTCCTCCTCCACCTCGAGATCCTCGTTGCGGGTGACACGGAAGAGGTGGTGCTCCAGCACCTCCATGCCGGGGAACAGCTGGTCCAGGTGGACGGCGATGACTTCCTCGAGCGGGATGAATCGGGCGATGCGCCCGGCGACGTTGCCCGCCCGGGGTCCGTCCACCGACATGAGGCGCGGCAGCTGGTCGGGCACCTTGACGCGCGCGAAGAGCTCTTTCTCGCTGACGGGGTTGCGGACCACGACGGCGAGGTTCAGGGAGAGACCCGAGATGTAGGGGAAGGGGTGCGCCGGGTCGACCGCGAGGGGCGTCAGGATCGGGAAGACCTTCTCCGCGAACATCTTGTGCAGATCGGCGCGCGCCGGCTCGTCGAGTTCCTCCCAGGTGGTGAGGTGGATCTGCTCGTCCGCGAGCGCAGGCCGGATGTGGTCGGCGAAGACGGCCGCGTGGCGCTGCTGCAGCTGGTACCCGTCCTGCATGATCTTCTCGAGCTGCTCGATGGGGCTCAGGCCGGCGGCCGAGGGGACGGCGAGTCCCGTGGCGATGCGGCGCTTCAGGCCGGCGACGCGGACCATGAAGAACTCGTCGAGGTTGGACGCGAAGATGGAGAGGAAATTAACGCGCTCCAGGAGGAAGAGGTCCGGATCCTCCGCGAGTTCGAGGACGCGCGCATTGAAGTCGAGCCAGCTGATCTCACGGTCCAGGAACCGGTCCGGGCGGATCTCCCCGGACGGCAGGAGGCTGGGCGCGAACTCGGGGATGTCGATGCGATCCTGGGTGGCCCGTGCAGGAGCGGTCTCGGACGAGCCGTAGAGCGACGCACCCCGGCGTGTGATCTGTGAATCCATGGCGTCTCCTGCAGCGTGGGCGGGCATCGTCTCGTACCCGGCGCAGAGCAGCCGGGTACGTCTCGAAATTACCTTACAAGGTGGGGTGCGCCGCCTCGCCCGCGTACATGACGTCCACGTCCCAGCGCGTGAAACCCAGCCTGCGGTACAGCGCGACGGCGGCCGTGTTGTCCGCATCGACGTACAGCATGATGGCCTGCAGCCCCTTCCCGTGGAGGTATTCGATCCCGGCGATCGTCAGGGCCTTCCCGAGACCCATGCCCTGGGCCTCCGGAGCGACACCGACCACGTACACCTCGCCCATCGCCGCATGCCCTCTGGCGGCCGGGTGCACCTTCGTCCAGTGGAAGCCGAGGAGGGCCCCGTCGGCCTCTCGCACGGCGAGCAGGAAGCCGTCCGCGTCGAACCAGTCCTCGTCCATGCGCGCCTCGAGGTCGTCGCGTGTGGTGGCCCCCTGCTCGGGGTGGTGGACGAAGGCGGCGGCGTTGGCGGCGAGCCAGGCCTCCTCGTCCTGCCCGCGCACGAAGGACCGCAGGAGGACGCCCTCGGGCAGCTCGAGGGCCGGAACCGATTCCTCGACGGCGGCGCGTGTCAGCCGCATGCGCCACAGTTCCCGTACGGGTGCGAAGCCGAAGCGGGCTGCGAGGACGGCGGCGGCGGCGTGGTTGCCGTGGGACCAGCCCCGCAGATCCGTGATGCCCTCGGCGAGGACGGCGTCGATCAGCGCGGTGCCCACTCCTTCACCCCGGCAGTCGGGGGCGACGACGAGCTCGAGGACGGGGGCCTCACCGGAGCCGCTCGTGATCACGGCGACGCCGGAGAGGTTGCTGTCCGTCTCACCCGCGGATCGGGCGGTGAACACGAGCAGGCGCTCGCCGACGTCCCTGGCGCGCAGGGTGACGAGGGTCTGCTCGGACAGGGGAGGATTGCCGTCCGCCTCGGAGGCCGCGCCGGCGAGGCGGCGCACCTCCTCGAGGACCTCGGCCGCCGGAGCGCCGGCGATCCTGTCGACGGACCAGGTGGGTATCTGCTGCGCGGCGGTCATGCGCCCAGCCTAGCCCTGCCCGCCGAACGCCGGTTTGCCCGTCGGCGGGCCGTGCGGTAACGTCGTGATCTGCTCGAGGGGGATGCACCAGTGGGGTGCCCGCGATACGTTCGACCCGTATGTCCTCCACCAAGGTTCCGCTTGCGGGACACACGAAAGCCCCTTCCACCCGGCGGTGGAAGGGGCTTTCGTGTGTCCCGCAAGCGGAACGCTCAGGCGTCCTGGTTGACCGAACTGCGGTCCTCGGGCAGGCGCGTGAGCGTGAAGCGGTAGCCGACGTTGCGCACCGTGCCGATCAGCTGTTCGTGATCGGCGCCCAGTTTGGCCCGGAGGCGCCGCACGTGGACGTCGACGGTCCGGGTTCCTCCGTAGTAGTCGTAGCCCCAGACCTCGTGCAGGAGCTGGTCGCGGGTGAACACGCGTCCGGGATGCTGGGCGAGGTACTTCAGGAGCTCGAACTCCTTGTAGGTCAGGTTCAACGGCTCCCCGCCGACCCTTGCCGTGTAGCTCGCTTCGTCGATGACCACACCCGAGGCGTGGATCTCGGAGCTGGCTTCCTCACCGGCCGCCGCCGATCGCGCGATCACGAGCCGAAGGCGTGCCTCCACCTCCGCGGGCCCGGCGGTGTCGAGCACGACGTCGTCCGCGAGCCAGTTCGCCGCCACGGCCGCCATGCCGCCCTCGGTCAGGACGAGGACCAGAGGGGCACTGAGCCCCGTGGCCTTGAGCAACTGGGTGAGGGACCGTGCGCCCACGAGGTCCTTGCGGGCATCCACGAGGACCACGTCGCAGGGTTCGGTCTCGAGGAGTGCGGTGGGCTCGGCGGCGAGGATGTGCACCCGGTGGTTGAGCAGTTCGAGCGCCGGCAGGATCTCCACGGACGAACCTGTGGTGTTGGTCAGCATCAGGATGTGCGGCATGAGTCCTCCACGGGTCGGGAATGCGCATCATCGGGCAGCGGCGCCCCGCTCCTGGAACAGGCCGGGGTCAATCGAGATTTCGTCAAGTATAGCGGCAGGGCTGTGACGGGGCGCACGTCGCAGGTCCTGCGCCGTGTCCGTTCCACCGCGGAGCTCCGGTCCGGTCCGTCCTGGACGGGAGCGGCCGGGGGCCCGTGTAGGGCAGTATTGCTGGGGTGAAGAGGACGAGTGTGGGCACAGTGGTGGGCGCTGCAGTACTGACGGCAGGCGCGATCGTGGGGTCCTCGTACGTCTCCCTGCCGGCGGTCGCCGTCGTCACCGGCGCCCTCGCCGTCCTCGCGGCGATCGGATGGCCCGCCATCCTCCGGGTCCCCGCCCGGAAGAGCCAGTCGACGGCCATCGGCCTCAGTGCCCTGCTCGCCGTCGTCCTGGCCGCGACGGTGCCCGGGTCGTCCTTCCTCGCCTGGTTCCCGGCGTCGGTGGCCCTCGGTGTCGGTGCGATCTTCATGATCCAGCTGCTGCGTGGGACCGGGCAGAGCCACCGGCTCGAATCGACGTTCGGTGCGAGCTCCGGCGTCGTCGCCGTCTGCATGGGGTCCGGCTGGGTGGCTGCCGAGAGGCTCGGGATCAACGCCACGGACTCGGGCGTCCTGCTCGTGACCGGCGTCAGTGTCCTGGTCGGGATCCTCGCGTGCCTCCTGCCGTTCCCGGACCGGCTGACAGCTCCGATCGCCGTGGTGCTCGCAGGACTCGCGGGTCCGCTGGGGGCGCTCCTGTTCACCGATGTGCGGCCGCTGGCGGCCGCGGTCGTCGGTCTCGCCTGCGGGGCGGTGCTGGCGGGCACGCGACGCCTCCTCGTGGGCCGTGAAGCCCCCCTCGGCGTCCTGGCGGCCGTCTCGGCGGGGGTCACACCCGTCCTCGCCCTCGGGGCGGTCGTCTACTTCCTCGACAGGCTCTTCCTGTCCTGAGCCCGTCGGCCCGTGGATGCTGCGAGATGTCGCAAGCCCCGGTGGGCGGTGCGGCTCCCGTGCGGCGCTGTCGGTCGCTCGCGTTAGGATGGCAGCATGTCCATCCTCGCCCTTGAAATCTTCTTCATCTCGCTGCTGGTCGTCGCCGGTCTCGGCATGGCCGGTTTCGCCGCCCTCGTCATCACGCGCCTGTACAAGGGCCAGAAGTAGCCGATCGGTTCGGAGTACCCATGTCGATCGATCTGCCCACCGACCTGACCCCCGAACTCGTCCCCCTCTCGTGGCTCCTCGGAACCTGGGAGGGTACGGGGATGCTGGGGGAGGGCACGGCCGAGTCGGAGCGGTTCGCGCAGCGCGTGGTGTTCTCCCAGAACGGCCTTCCGTACCTGCAGTACAGCGCCGAGTCCTGGCTGATCGACGAGGAGGGCGCGAGGCTGCGTCCGCTGTCGGCCGAGACCGGATTCTGGTCCCTCGAGCGCAAGCTCAATGATTCGGACGTCGGCCCGGGCCTGAGTCCCGCGGACATCGTGCCGGCGCTGAAGACGGCGGACGAGGTCGAGCAGTTCCGCAACGACGCGGGCGGGTTCGACATCACGGCCACGATCGTGCACCCCGGCGGCATCGCCGAGCTGTACTACGGGAGTATCAAGGGTCCCCAGATCCAGCTCAGCACGGATCTCGTGATGCGTGGGCAGCATTCCAAGGACTACACCGCCGCCACCCGGCTGTTCGGCCTCGTGGAGGGAAGCCTCTTCTGGCGCTGGGACGTTGCGGCGGAGGGCAACGCTCTCGAGGCCCACGCCTCCGCCATCCTGAAGAAGACTTCCTGACCGGCTCGCTCTCCGCCGGCATCCCGACATCCCCGCATCCCCGCATCACAGGAATAGGCCCGCCCGGAAGGCGTTATATCGTCATGACCACACCCAGCCCGCTCCTTGCCCGTCCCGGTGCCGTCGAAGGTGGGGGAGCGGACGCGGACGTCGCGTCCCACTACGGTGATCCCTTCCGTGAGCAGCGCCTCCTGGCCGACGGTCAGGCAGTGGTGGACCTCTCGCACCGGGGAGTGGTCACCGTCGCCGGGCCGGACAGGTTGAGCTGGCTCAACACCCTGTCCTCCCAGCTGCTCCTCGGGCTCGAGCCCGGGCGGAGTTCCGAGACGCTGCTGCTCACCGTACAGGGGCGGATCGAGTACTCCATCCACGTCGTCGACGACGGCGCCACCGCATGGCTCGTCACGGAGGGCGGGGAGGCTGCGCCCCTCGCCGCGTGGCTCGAGCGCATGAAGTTCATGCTGCGGGTCGAGATCGCCGACGTCACGGAGCGATGGGCCGTGCTCGGCGCCACGAGGGCCCTGCCGGAGCTGGGGGACGACGTCGTCGTCTGGCAGGACCCCTGGCCCTCGATCGGCGTCGGCGGCTACGCGTACTCGACCGTCGAGGACGGCAACCATCCGGGCCGCGAGCGTCCGTGGTTCGAGTACCTTGTCCCGCGCGAGGCCCTGGGCGACGTCGTCGACCGGACGGGTCTGGCCCTGGCCGGGTCGCTGGCCGCCGAGGCCCTACGGATCGCCGCCTGGCGGCCGCGTGCGGGGTCCGAGACCGATGAAAAGACCATCCCGCACGAACTCGACCTGATGCGCACCGCGGTCCACCTCGCGAAGGGGTGCTACAAGGGCCAGGAGACCATCGCGCGCGTCCACAATCTCGGGCACCCTCCGCGCCGCCTCACGTTCCTTCACCTCGACGGCAGCCAGCACACCCTGCCGCAGGCGGGAAGCGCGGTGCTCAGTGAGGGACGGACGGTGGGCAGGGTGACCTCCGTGGGCCACCACTACGAGATGGGCCCCATAGCGCTCGCCGTGCTCAAGCGGTCGGTCGACGCCACGGCCGATCTCGTCGTCCAGGATGGTGAGGACGTGTACGCCGCGGGCCAGGAGGTCATCGTTGCGCCGGACGCCGGGCAGGTCGTCGGCCGCGCGAGCGGCTTCCTGAGGTCGCCCCGATGACCCTGGACGGCAGCGGGGAGGACGGCGCGGGCGGGAACGACGGCGCTGCCGCCGCGATCGCCCTGGCCCATGCGCTGTTCGATGCCGCACGCCAGGGTGACACCGGGACGCTGACGCGCTACCTCGACGCCGGGGTGCCCTACACGCTGACCAATACGGCGGGCGACAGCCTGCTGATGCTCGCAGCCTACAGCGGCCACCCGGCGATCGTCCGCGACCTGCTGGAGCGGGGCGCCGACGCGGACCAGGCCAACGACCGCGGCCAGACGCCCCTGGCCGGCGCCGTCTTCAAGGGCCACACCGAGGTCGCCCGGCTCCTCGTCACGGCGGGGGCCGATCCCGATGCCGGAACGCCGTCGGCCCGTGCCGCCGCGGAGATGTTCGGTCGGGCGGAACTCCTGGACCTGTTCGCCTGATGCGTCCGGCCCGGCCGATGCCGATGCGGCACACGCTGCGGCCGTCCCACCGTGGGCGGGTCCCGTCCGCATGACCATCCGCGCGTGCCGTCCGCCGGGTGAGCGCTCAGGAGCCGAGGGCCACCGAGGTCTGCGTTCCCGCGAAGGCGAAGCCCGCGCGTCGGGCCGTCCGCTGTGAGGCGGTGTTGTCGGTGCGGACGCGCCACTGCGGAACGAGTCCCGCCGCCATGGCTTCCTCGACCACGACGGCGGTCAGGCGCTGGGCGTAGCCCTTCCGCCGCTCGTCGGGCGGCGTGATGACCGCGGTGTGCGCGAGGATCCCTTCCCAGATGTCGTACCCGGCGCCCGCGAGCGGCCGGGGAGCCCGGGCAGGGGAGTCTCCTGGGCCGGCATCCGCGGCGTCGTCCTCGAGGAGGACGAAGGGATGGTCCAGCTCGCCCAGTCCGGCCTCGGAGACGTCGTCGGGCGGGCACCGGCGTTCGAGGTCCCGGACGAGGGCCGGATCACTGGAGACGACGGCGGGCGGGCCGTCGAACCGGGGGAGGTCGTCGCAGAAGTACAGCTGTGCCTCGCCGATGGCGCGGCCACCGTGGTCACGGCTGAGGGTGAGCAGCGTGGAATGGCTGCGGAGGTCCAGGCCGCTCAGGGTCCGCCCGGCGTCGATCGCCCACTGCGGCCCGCGGAGCACCTCCCGCCCGAAGAGGGTCACGAAGGTGAGCACCGAGGCGTCGTCGTCCACGCTGTAGAGGCGCTCCCGTTCCCGGGAGCCCCCGGGCGCGTCGGCGAGCGCGTCGTCGTCGAGCCCCAGGAGCCTGGACCACGCGAGTTGGACGATTGCCACGGTTCCCGGATCGAGTTCCATCGAGCTCAGCCGAAGAGGATCGCGGCTTCGTCATAGCGGTGCTGCGGCACGCGCTTGAGGTTGCCCAGCGCCGCTTCGAAGCCCACGTGGGCGATCTCGGTGCCGTTGAGCGAGACCATCGTGCCCCAGAGTTCTTCCTTCACCGAATCCACGGCGGCCATGCCGAGGCGTGTCGCGAGGACGCGGTCGAAGGACGTCGGGACGCCGCCGCGCTGGATGTGGCCGAGGATGGTGGCTCGCGTCTCGATCCCCGTCCGGGATTCGAGCTCGGGGGCGAGCTGATCGGCGATGCCGCCGAGGCGGGGGCGGCCGAAGGTGTCCAGGCCGCGCTCGGAGTGCGCCTGTTCCATGTGCGACGGGACGAATCCCTCGGCGACGACGACGAGCGGTGCGCGGCCTCGCGCGTTGGCGTCCGACACCCACTGCGCGATCTGCTCGATGCTGGTCTGCTGCTCCGGGATCAGGATGGCGTGGGCGCCGGAGGCCATGCCGGCGTGGAGCGCGATCCAGCCGACGTGGCGTCCCATGACCTCGGCGATCATGCAGCGGCTGTGGGACTCGCCCGTGGTCCGCAGGCGGTCGATCGCCTCGGTGGCGATCTGCACGGCGGTGTCGAATCCGAACGTGTAGTCGGTGGCGTCGAGGTCGTTGTCCACGGTCTTGGGGACCCCGACGATCCTGAGGCCGAGGTCTGTGAGCCGTTTCGCGGCCGCCAGGGTGCCTTCGCCACCGATCGCGATCACGGCGTCGATGCCCAGGCGATCGAGGTTGGCCTTGATGGCCTCGGCGCCGCCGTTACCTTCGAAGGGATTGGTGCGCGAGGTCCCGAGGATGGTGCCACCCTGCTTGGAGATCCCTCGAACCGCGTGGCGGGGGAGGTCGACGACGTCGCCCTCGACGACGCCGCGCCAGCCGTCCCGGAATCCCACGAACTCCTGGTCGTGCGTCGTGATGCCCTTGAGCACTGCGCCGCGGATGACGGCATTCAGTCCGGGGCAGTCGCCGCCGCTGGTGAGGATTCCGATCTTCATGGGGCGTGGGTTTCCTTTGACGAGTGGAGGGATGGTGCATCGGGAGCACACCGTCGGGCCCGCCTATGATTCTAGACACACCCGCCCCGTCGGAGCCGACTGCGTCACATCCCCGGGCCGAGCAGGAGGCCCCGAGGCGCGCACCTGCAGGGGCGGTGGTGGCGGCGGACGATCGGCCGCGGTGCCAGCACGTAGGCTGGAGCCATCCAGCGCGCGGATTCCGACCCCGGCTGCGCTCCCAGCAGGTCCGAGGAGGACACCCGACGTGCCCGAGGCAGGTACTGCGCCAGCGGCGCTGCGCATGGTCCACATCTCCCGGCCGGTTCTCTGGATCAACACGCTCGGCACGGGCGTCGTCGGCATGTGGCTCACGGGCGCCTTCTGGCAGTGGGACGCCCTGGCACTCCTGCTCTGGCTGACGCTGCCGTTCAACCTGCTCATCTACGGCGTCAACGACATCTTCGACCAGGACACCGACGCCCTCAATCCCCGGAAGGGATCGCTGGAGGGCGCCCGGATCAGGGCGTCCGAGGTGCGCGCCATCTGGATCTCGGTGCTCCTGACGAACGTCCCCTTCCTCGTGTGGTTCGCGGTGACGCTCCCGCCCGCGGCGCTTGGCTGGATCGCGGCCTATGCCGCCGTCTTCGTGTTCTATTCCGCGCCGCCGCTGCGGTTCAAGGCGCGGCCCTACCTCGACTCGATCAGCAACGCGGCGTACGCCTTCCCGCTCGTCATCGTGCCCTACGCGCTCGGCGCCGACCCGGTGTGGGCTGCGGCGATCGGCCTGATGGCCTGGAGCGCGGCCAAGCACACCTATGACGCCGTGCAGGACATCGACGAGGACAGGGGCGTGGGGATCACGACGACGGCGGTGCGGCTGGGCCCGCGCGGTGTCGTCGCGTGGAGCGGTGCCTGGTGGGCCCTGTCCACCCTCTGCTTCGCCCTCGTGAACATCCCGGTCGCCGTCGTGAACGCGCTCATCGCCGGGTGGCTCCTGTGGGGGCTGTGGCGTGACCCACGGCCGGAGACGGGCCACCGGCTCTACCGCTATTCGATCGCCTTCCCCTATGTGGCGGGGACGGTCGCGGGCGTCCAGCTCGTCGTCGCACTCACACTGGGCCTGTACCGATGAGCCGGGTGGTCGTCGTCGGCGGCGGTATCGGTGGACTCACCGCCGCGGCGCTGCTGGGCCGCGCGGGCCACAGCGTCACCCTCCTCGAAGCATCGGACACGGTGGGGGGCAAGAGCCGGCGCATCCAGGTGGACGGCCAGCGCATGGACACAGGCCCGTCGCTGTTCACCTTTCCCGGCGTGTGGCAGGAACTGCTCACCCTGCTCGACGCCGTCGGTCCGTCGGAGGGGGAGCCCGCCGCGGGCGTCGCCGATCTCCGTCTCGAGCGGCTTCCCGACGTGGGTACCTACTACTTCCGCGGCCAGGAGAGCACGCTGCCCGTGCCGGAGGGCCACCCGTGGCATGCGGCGTGGGAGCGGTTCGCCGCCGACCACGGAGTCCTGGGCGGGGACGTGTCCCGGCTGCTCACCACGGGTCCGCTCGAGAAGGCCTCCTACCCGGCGCTCGCGAGACTCGGCGGTCTGTACGGTCCGCGGCTCACGACGCGGAGCTACCTCGACAGCCTTGACTGGCTCCCCGACGGTCTCCGCGAGGTCATCGCGATCCACACCCTCAATGCCGGCGTCAGCCCCACCCGGACTCCCGCGCTGTACGCGAGCATGCCCGCCATCATGGCGCACGACGGTGTGTGGATCCCCCGCGGCGGCGTGTACGAGCTGGTCCTCGCCCTCGAGCGGCTCGCGGTGGATGCCGGCGTCGAGATCCGGACTTCCGAGGCCGCCGAGCGGATCGGCCGCCGGCGCGTGGTGACGTCCGCCGGCACGTACCCGGCCGACGCCGTCGTCAGCGGACTCGACGCACACCGCCTCGCAGGGCTCCTGGCAGGACGCCGGGCACGCACGCCCCGGAAGCTGACGTGCTCCGCGGTGGGCATCTACGCCGTACTCGCCCGGCCCCTGCCCGAGGGCACGGCGCGGCACGGGGTCGTCATGCCGGATGATCCGGCCGCACTGTACGCGAGTCTCGAGGCCGGCACCGAACCGGACCAGACCATGGCCTTTGCCAACTACTACCCGGCGGAGGGCGTCTACCCGAATGCCTCGGCGACCCTCGCCCTGCTGCTCACCGCCCCTGCGAACGGCAAGACGTACTCGCTCACCGATCCGTTCGTGCGCCGGGAACTGGACCGGACCACCCGCGTGCTCGGTCTCCCCGAACCGATCGGTCAGTACTTCGCGTCCGCGACGATCCTCGATCCCGGGTACTTCGGCGAGCGCGGGTCCGCCGGCGGGGCCCTGTACGGAGCCGTGCATCCGGCATGGATGAGCGGCCCGTTCCACGTACCACCGTATTCGGACCCGTTGCGCCCCTGGCTGTGGCGGGTGGGCGCCTCCGTCCATCCCGGCGGGGGACTCCCCGCGGTGCTCGGCGGGGCCATGATGTCCACGCAGAAGCTCCTCGCGCGCCTGGGACCCGTCTGAGTCGACCCGCCCGGCAGCGCCCCGACCCCTCCGGGCCGGCTGGAGGGCTGCGGTCGCCGATCCGTCGCCGGTCAGCGGGACGTGGACTCGAGCGCGTCCGTGGGTTCCGCAGGCAGGGCGGCGGTGCGGACCAACCGGCGCCGGCGCCGCACCAGGGCGATGATCAGGACCGCCGCGAGGACGGCGGGGAACGCGAGTCCCGAGAAGAGGCACACCCCGAGCCAGAGGAACATCGAGACGAGCAGGCTGTCGAGCAGTCCGGGCCGCAGGGGCTGCCGGGTGAGACGAGGTCCTCCGATCAGGGTCACGAGGGCGGCCGCGATGACGCCGGAGATGAGCCAGCCGCCGTAGTTCGAGACCGGCACGCCGTAGTACGGTCCGCCACCGGGCCAGATCCAGAAGCCGAGTGCCACCGCGCCGGGGTCGAGCACGCCGTCGATCACCACGAGGAGCACACCCCCGAGCAGGATCCTGCGCAGCGCCGACCCGCTCCCCGACACCATGGCCACAGCTCCGATCACGAGGGGGGCGTAGGACAGCGGCAGGAGGTAGGGGACGAGCCCGAGGATAGTGGGACCCATGGCGTCCCCGTAGTAGAACTCGCCGTACGGCACCCCCGTGGCGACCCCGAAGCCCTCGATCAGGTAGCCGAACACCGAGACCGCGACCAGGGCGAGGAGGCCGCGACCGGCCCCGAACTGGCGCACCAGGGCCACGAATGCAGGCAGTGCGATCAGGAGATTGAAGCCATAGGACGCGTACTCGGCGCCCTCGACGTCCGGAAAGCGAACCACGAAGTACCCCGAGACGAAGAGGAACGCGCAGGCGACGGCGAGCAGGGTGGGGAAGCTGCGGGCAGCGGTGGTCTTCGGCACGGCACCCATCCTCGCAGGTCACACACGACGACGGGGCATCCACCGGAAGGGTGGATGCCCCGTCGCGAGCCGCGGTACAGGTGGCGGAGCTAGCGGGCGAGTACCTTCTCCAGGGCGATAGTGCCGTCCGTCAGGGGCAGCAGGAGCCACAGCACGCCGTAGAGCGGGAGGCCGATGAACGGGAGGAGGAAGCTCAGCAGCATCGCGATGCGCACGTAGCTGACGCGCCAGCCGTACTGCCGGGCGATGCCCGAGGCGATTCCTCCGAGAATGCCCCCGGGAGCGCGCTTGATGGGCGAGGAACGGAGGATGCGGTAGAAGGACTGCATGGTGATGCCTTTCTGTGAACGATCGGACGAGCGGCGGCGGATGCTGCGCTCAGTATGCGGGATCATCGAAGCGCGTCGGACCGTCGGGATCGTCGGATGTCCGTCGATCTGCCCCGAGGTCGGGCCCTCCGGCGTCGTCCGTCGTCGGACGCGAACGGAGCGAGAGGAGGCCGCCGGCAACGAGCGACAGTCCGACGCCGATGAGCAGCCCGAGTGCCACGACCACGGGGTCGATCGCCAGGGACACCAGCTGACCGAGGAGCAGGAGTGTCGCGAGGGCGAGGATCGTGGCGCCCCAGACGATCGTGACGATGCGTGGACGGTTCTTCGCCCTGGTGACTGACGTGCTCATGGGGTGTCTCCCGTCGGGGTGGTGAAGGTGATGTCGCTGACGGCGCCGCGGACGTCGAGGCGCAGGGCCGGTCCACGCGCGTCGGGATTCAGGCTTGTGCTGCCCACGCTGAGGACGCCGCTGTCGGCCTGCAGATCGACGATCGCCCCTGCCCCGGGGTCGTCAGCGTTCGCAGCACCGAGTGCTATGCGTGTCCGCACCTCCACCGGTACGTCGTCGGGCACGATCACCGTGAGGTCGCCGGCCAGCACACTGACAGGGACCACGAGCTCCTGCCGCAGGGGTGGCAGGTCCGTCAGGTCGATCGTCGTATCCGCGGCCAGGACGCTGTACCCCTCAGCTGCGGTGGCCAGGGACGCGGGCTTCGCCGTCGCCTCCCGGGCCACGACCCACGTGCCTCCCACCACGCCGAAGGAGGCGATGAGCGCTCCGACGATGCTGACCGCGGCTGTGAAGCCGATCGGGCCGGACGAGCGCCCCCGGATGCCGAGGATGATGATGCCGAGGGCCAGGATGACGGCGGCGCCCGCGAAGGCCACCACGCCAGGGCTGCTGAGGGCGACGACGCCGAGATGATCGAGTGCCAGGACTGCAGCGGCGACGACTGTGGCCCCGCCCAGGACGAGTGCCGTGGTTGCGCCGGAGGGCCGCTTCGGATGCACGCGCGGTGTCACGGAGGTCTTCCCCGTCCCATACGGTCCGGGTGCAGGCCAGTCCGACGCAGCGGTCCAGCCCGCCGGGCCGGGCTGGTAGGGCAGGGCACGCGCCCCGGGAAGGGGAAGCGTGGCGCCGGGCTGGTAGGGCAGGGGCACGGTGCGAGACGTCTCGCTCCCGACGTCGGTGGTCGGCGCGGCCCCAACGGTACCGGACGGGTCGGGCGCGAGGCCGCGTCCCTCCTCCGGGGTGCTCGGCGTCCTCGGGGTACCGGTAGCCGTCGAGGTGCCCGGCGCCGGGTCGCCGGCCTCCGACCGGTCCGTCGCGGGAGGGTCCACGGGCGGCTGCCCATCCGCGGGACCGCTGCCGAATCCCGGCCCGCTCGCGGGCCCCTGGGGTCCGGCGCCGGGCTGTCCCGGCCGGCCCTCTCCGCCGTCCCGCGTCGACCGATTGACGATCCAGTACACGAAGAGGACCACGGCGCCGATCCAGAACAGGGTCCAGAGGAGGCCCCCGCCCCCGCCGTCGCCGAGGAAGGGGAAGTTGGGGCGCCAGAGACCCACCGCCACGAGGGCGGCCGCTCCGGTGAGCCCGGAGGTCCAGGAGCCGCGGCCGGCCTGCTCCACGTGGATGCGCCCGTCCGGCTCGGGCAGGAGGGCCCACGCCAGGCCGTACAGCAGCACGCCGATCCCGCCGAAGACGGCGAGGACCACGATGAGTCCCCGGACCAGGGCGAGGTCCAGCCCCGTCCTCCGGGCGACTCCGCCGGCGACACCGCCGACCCAGCGATCCGGGGTCCTGGTGATGTCCAGGCCGCGAACCCAGCGGAAGAAGGAGGTGGAGGTTGGGGGTTGCCCCGTCGTGTCTGCGGCCGGTTCGGATTGCCAGGGCGGCCCGCCTGGAGTCGATGCTGAGGTCATGCCTCCATCCTTCCGAACGGAGCGAGTGCCCACCATCGGGGCCTACCCTGACTGAACCCTGAGAGCGCCCTGATTCTCGTCCGGGAGCTGCCCCGGGAGACGGACCGCATGATTTCATGAGGGCATGAGACCACCGCTGCTGCGCAGATCCGACGGCGTGATCGCCGGGGTCTGCGCCGGGTTGGCCGAACACCTCGGGATCGACCGCTCATGGGTGCGCGTGGGAATGAGCCTGCTCACGCTCGCATCGGGGGCGGGCCTCCTGCTGTACGCCTGGCTCTGGATCTTCGTCCCGACGGCCGCGGACCGGGACGCCGAGGTGCGACGCCAGCCGGGACCCGCAGCCTTCATGGACGACGTCGGCGGGACTTCCGCGCCCGGCGTGGCTCCCGCGAGGGACCGGGCAGCCCGGGCGCCGCACGGCGTCACGACGCCGCCGGTACCGCGCTACACACTGCCCCTACCGGTCCCGCCGGCCCCGACCGCCCTGCCGGACCATGGTGCGGGGACCGCGCGATCCGCCGTCCCCGGCCCGTTCGACACCGAGGTGTGGCGCGAGCGCACCCTGCGCGCCGGCCGACGGGAGGTCCTGTTCGGCACGGCACTCCTGCTGGCCGCTGCGGTGCTCGTGGTGCAGTTGCTCGGGGTCCGGATCGACTGGGGGTTCTTCGTCCCGATCGCCGTCGTGGCCACCGGTGCCGCGCTCGCCTGGTCGCAGCTCGACGAGGTCCGCCGCGCCAGGGTCATGAACAGGGCCGGTGTCGGGCGGGCAGGGGGCACGGTGCGCTTGCTGGCCGGAGTGGTCCTCGTCGTGGCCGGTGTCCTCGTGGCACTGTCCAGCAGCGGGTCCTGGACCCTCACCATGGCAACCCTCGTCGCGGTGCTTGCCGTCCTCGCAGGCGTCGGTCTCGTGCTGGCACCGTGGGCCCTGAAGTTCTGGCGCGACCTGGAGTCCGAGCGCGCAGGTCGCGTGCGGGAGACGGAGCGCGCCGAGATCGCCGCCCATCTGCACGACAGCGTCCTGCAGACCCTCGCGCTCATCCAGAACAGGGCGGATTCCGAGAAGGACGTGCTGCGCCTCGCCCGGGCGCAGGAGCGCGAACTGCGCCAGTGGCTCTTCGCCGACCCGGCGCGGGAGCCCGGCAAGCTCGCCGACCGATTGCGCCTGATGGCCGGTGAGATCGAGGACCGCTACGGCCACCCCGTCGCCGTCGTCGCGGTCGGGGACGCCTCGCTCGGGGTGGCCGAAGACGCCCTGGCCCAGGCCGCCCGGGAAGCGATGCTCAACGCGGCGAAACACGCCGGCGTCGCCGTCTCGGTCTACCTGGAGGTCGGGCCCGAGACTGTGGAGGTGTTCGTCCGGGACCGGGGCGCCGGCTTCGACCCGGCAGCGGTGCCCGCGGACAGGGCGGGGATCCGGGAATCGATTCACAGCAGGATGGCGCGGCACGGCGGCACCTCGGAGCTGCGCAGCGACGGTGACGGGACCGAGGTCCGGCTCCGACTGCCGAGGACCGCGGAGGACCGCGAGACGTGACGCCCGGGCTGATGCCGGCATCACGACCGCCGGGGTCACTCCCCACAGCAGAACCGCCCGGACGGTATCGGCCGGACCATCAGCATCGACCGAGCGAAGGAGACACGTGGACACCGGAGACGCAGGAACAGGGGTGGCGGAGCCCGCCACCGTATCGGTGGTGATCGTCGACGACCACGGCATCTTCCGTTCGGGCCTCCGGGCCGCCCTCGGGCCCGCCATCCGCGTTCTCGGGGAGGCGGCCACGGTCGAGGAGGCCGAGGCCGTCATCGCCGAGGTGCAGCCCGACGTCGTGCTCCTCGACGTCCACCTGCCGGGCGGATCGGGCGGCGGCGGCGCAGAGGTCATCCACCGCTGCGTACGGCACGGGACGTCCGCCAGATTCCTCGCCCTGAGTGTCTCCGATTCGGCCGAGGACGTGGTCGCCGTGATCCGGGCGGGAGCCCGCGGGTACGTGACGAAGACCATCTCCGGTCCGGAGATCACCGACGCCGTGCAGCGCATCGCGTCCGGCGACGCGGTGTTCTCGCCGAGGCTCGCCGGCTTCGTCCTCGACGCCTTCGGGACGTCGTCCGTCGCGGTCGACGACGAGCTCGACCGCCTCTCCGCGCGGGAACTCGAGGTGATGCGACTGATCGCCCGCGGCTACAGCTACAAGGAGACGGCCAAGGAACTCTTCATCTCGGTGAAGACCATCGAGACCCATGTCTCGGCTGTGCTGCGGAAGCTCCAGCTGTCCTCCCGCCACGAGCTCACACGCTGGGCCACGGAGCGCAGGCTCCTCTGAGTCCGCCACCGGCCGACCACGAGCGGGTGGGAGCGAGGCAACCCCGGCGAGCCGGTCCGGGACCGGTCAGGACGAGCGAGCGGTCCCGAGGAACTCCTGCAGGCGTGCCACCCCTACCGCGAGGTCGTCGTCGCCGAGCGCGTAGGAGAGCCGCAGGTAGCCGCTGGGACCGAAGGCCTCCCCGGGCACGACGGCCACCTCCACCTTCTCGAGGATCAGCGCGGCGAGCTCCGCGGACGTGGTCGGCGCGACGCCGTCGAAGGAACGGCCGAGCAGTGCGCGCACGTCGGCATAGGCGTAGAACGCGCCGTGCGGCGTCGGGCATTCCACGCCGTCGATCGCGTTCAGGGCCGACACCATCGCGCGACGACGGCGGTCGAAGGCCGTCTTCATCTCCTCCACGGCCGTGAGAGGGCCCGAGACCGCTGCCAGCGCCGCCATCTGCGGCACGTTCGAGACGTTCGAGGTCGCGTGGGACTGCAGATTCGTCGCGGCCTTGACGAGGTCCTTGGGGCCGACCATCCAGCCCACGCGCCAACCGGTCATCGCGTAGGTCTTCGCGACGCCGTTGAGGATGACCACCCTGTCTCCGAGGGACGGAGCGGCGGTCGCGATCGAGGTGAACGGCACGCCGTCGTAGGTCAGGTGCTCGTAGATCTCGTCCGTGACCACCCACAGGCCGCGCGCGGCCGCCCACTCGCCGATCTCGCGCACGGCGTCCGCGCCGTACACGGCGCCCGTGGGGTTCGACGGCGAGACGAACAGCAGCACCTTGGTGCGCGGGGTCAGCGCGGCCTCGAGCTGGTCGAGGGTCACCAGGTAGCCCTGCTCAGGGCCGGCGAACACCTCGACCGGCACGCCCCCGGCGAGCCGGATGGCCTCGGGGTAGGTGGTCCAGAACGGCGTGGGCACCAGGACCTCGTCCCCGGGATCGAGGAGGGCGGCGAAGGACTCGTAGACGGCCTGCTTGCCGCCATTGGTCACGAGGACCTGCGCAGGGTCCACCGTGTAGCCCGAGTCACGCAGGGTCTTCTCGGCGATCGCCTGCTTCAGTTCGGGGAGGCCCCCGGCGGGGGAGTACCGGTGGAACCTCGGCTGGCGCGCGGCGGCGATGGCAGCCTCGACGATGTAGTCGGGCGTCGGGAAGTCGGGCTCCCCCGCACCGAACCCGATCACGGGCCGCCCTGCGGCCTTGAGCGCCTTGGCCTTGGCGTCGACGGCCAGCGTGGCCGACTCGGCGATGGAGTCGATCCGCCGGGAGACCCGGGGGAGTGCTGCGCGGATGTCGTCGTCGCTCGTCGCGTTCATCGGGTCCCGTTCCGTGAGGTTTCAGTGGCTCCCAGCTTAGGCCGTGGGCGACGGCAGGCGCAGGCACCGGGTGCGGGGAAGGCGGACGCCGACCGGGCGCGGACTCGCGCTGCGCCTGGGGGCGGGCCCGGTTCGACGTTCCGCCGGGTAATGCGTAGACTTGTTCCTCGGTGTTGAAACACGATGATGGTTCGTGCCCTCGCGGGGCACGGTCGGATTGGATGCAGCAAGAGTTCAGACCAAAGGGTAGTGGCGCAATTGGTAGCGCAGCGGTCTCCAAAACCGCAGGTTGCAGGTTCGAGTCCTGTCTGCCCTGCGCGTGGCCCTCGCCGGATGACGGCGAGGACGCGGCAGAAGAAGATCACGAAGCCCCGGCGCAGGCACAGGTCCCGCGCGGCGGTACACATGATCAGCTGGGGGCGCCACTGGTGGTCCGGCTGGGACACCACACAGATTGATGAGGTTGACGGTGACCGATACGGCTGCGAGTAGCTCCAAGGGGAGCCCCGCCGAGAAGACGCCCAAGCGCGGCTTCTTCGGCCGCATCATGCTGTTCATCCGTCAGGTTCTCGCGGAGCTCGGGAAAGTCGTCACCCCGACCCGCCGCGAACTGGTCCGGTTCACCATCACCGTCCTCATCTTCGTGATCATCATGATGCTTCTCGTCACGGCCCTGGACCTCGTGTTCGGGCGCAGTGCGGTGTGGGTGTTCGGCGACAGCTGACCACAGCCGGAGGGCAGGCACGTCCCGCACCCCGTCGACGGGGCGGATTGAGTACAGGCAAGCAAGACCATGTGAAGAATGTCAGAAAGCAGGCGGCTAGGTGTCCGAGCAAGAACTCGAACGGCAGATCACTCCCGAAGATGGTCTGGAGAACGAGGAGTACGGGGTGGAGGCCGAGGTAGAGACCTCCGGTACCGACGCGCCTGCTGACGGCTCCGAGACCGATCCGACGGATACCGACGTCGCCGCGGAGGACGGGCTCCTCGCGGACGACGCCGAGGAGATCGAGGAGATCGCCACGGATGCCGTCGACGCCGCAGCCTCCTCCGATGCTGATGCCGATGACGTCGAGACCTCAGGCAGTGAGGGCTCCGCAGACGATCCCGTGGACGGTGACGACGCTGCGGACGGTGAAGCAGACGGTGACGACGCCGAGGACGCGCCCGCCGAGGATCCCGTCGTGGCGTTCAAGGCCAAACTCCGCCGCCAGGAGGGTGACTGGTACGTCATCCACTCCTACGCCGGGTACGAGAACCGTGTGAAGGCGAACCTCGAGACCCGCATCCAGACGCTGGACATGGAAGATTTCATCTTCGAGATCCAGGTGCCGATGGAAGAGGTCGTGGAGATCAAGAACACGACGCGGAAGATCGTCAACCGCGTCCGCATCCCCGGCTACGTGCTGGTCCGCTTGGATCTCACCGACGAGTCGTGGGGCGCCGTACGGCACACTCCCGGCGTCACGGGCTTCGTGGGCAACGCCCACAACCCGGTGCCCCTGAGCCTGTCCGAGGTGTTCTCGATGCTCGAGCACACCATCGTCCACACGGACGCCGAGTCGGGCAAGCCCGTCCAGCCGCAGTTCACCCCTGCCACGGTCAACTTCGAGATCGGCGAATCGGTCACCGTCAACGAGGGGCCCTTCGAGACCCTGCCGGCGTCCATCTCCGAGATCAAGCACGAGTCGCAGCAGCTGGTGGTACTCGTGTCGATCTTCGAGCGCGAGACCCCGGTCACGCTCTCGTACAGCCAGGTCACCAAGATCCAGTAAAGCTTCGGCGCTTCCCGGCGTGCTTGGCCGGGATTCGCCGTCAGGCCATCACGCCATGATGGCCACCACCCCGCAGGACGCTCCTGTCCCGCGGGAACGCAATGCAAGAGAAGGACCCTTTCATGGCCCCCAAGAAAAAGGTCACCGGCCTCATCAAGCTGCAGATCAATGCAGGCGCCGCCAACCCGGCTCCTCCCATCGGTCCCGCGCTTGGCCAGCACGGTGTCAACATCATGGAATTCTGCAAGGCGTACAACGCCGCCACCGAATCCCAGCGTGGAAATGTCATCCCTGTGGAGATCACGGTGTACGAGGACCGCTCGTTCACCTTCATCACCAAGACACCTCCGGCCGCCGAGCTGATCAAGAAGGCTGCCGGTGTCGCCAAGGGTTCGGGTACCCCCCACACCGTCAAGGTCGCCAAGCTGACGAACGCGCAGGTCGAAGAGATCGCCACCATGAAGATGGAAGACCTCAACGCCAACGACGTCCAGGCTGCCGCGAAGATCATCGCCGGAACCGCCCGCTCGATGGGCATCACGGTCGAGGGCTGACAGCCCCCTCCGCCTGCCACGGCCCTGCCGTGGCGAGCACACCACCAATTTCACAGCACCAGCGGCCGCAGCGCGGCCGCACGGTGAGTGGCAGGGCCCAGCGCGGTCCGACGACCACGACTGCATAAGGAGAACAAGCAGATGGCACAGCGCAGCAAAGCATACAAGGGAGCTGCCGCGAAGATCGAGGCGGACAAGCACTACGCCCCCCTCGAAGCGGTAGTCCTCGCCAAGGAGACGAACCCGTCGACGTTCGATGCGACGGTCGAGGTCGCCTTCCGTCTCGGAGTGGACCCCCGCAAGGCGGACCAGATGGTCCGTGGCACCGTGAACCTTCCCCACGGCACGGGCAAGACCGCCCGCGTCCTGGTGTTCGCGACGGGTGAGAAGGCAGAGGCAGCCATCGCTGCCGGCGCCGACTTCGTCGGTTCGGACGACATGATCGAGAAGGTGTCCGGCGGTTGGACCGATTTCGATGCGGCGGTCGCCACGCCCGACCTCATGGGCAAGGTGGGACGCCTCGGCAAGATCCTCGGCCCGCGTAACCTGATGCCGAACCCGAAGACGGGAACGGTCACCGCGGATGTCGCGAAGGCCGTCACCGACATCAAGGGCGGCAAGATCGACTTCCGCGTGGACAAGCACTCCAACCTCCACTTCATCATCGGCAAGGTGTCCTTCGACGACCAGAAGCTCGGCGAGAACTACGCCGCAGCCCTGGAGGAGATCCTGCGACTGAAGCCGTCCGCTTCCAAGGGTCGCTACATCCAGAAGGCCACGGTCTCCACGACCTTCGGCCCCGGTATCTCCGTGGACCCGAGCGTCACCAAGGTCTTCGCCGTCTAGGTCGAGCCTCGAAGAGCCCCGCAGCCTGTGCTGCGGGGCTCTTTCGTGTCCTGGACAGAGTAGTGGTTGAGGTATCTCAATCACTGGGACTAGTCTGTGGACATGGATGATGTCACGGTCGAGCTCCTACCGATCCCTGCGACCCTGGACGCCGCCGGTGCCTCCGATTTCGAGCAGAGCGTGAAGGTCGGGAATGCCGTCGAGGGGCATCTGTGGGGGCATGAGGACTTCACTCTGGAAGCGGCGGAGCGCATCGTGATGGTCCAGCCGTCCCCGGACCGCGAACACCTTCTCTCCGTGGCGCGGAGCGGAGGCCGGATCGTCGCCACCGCGCGCGCCAGTCTGCCGCTGCGCGACAACGTGGAGACCGCGTACCTCCAGATCGATGTCCTGCCGGAACACCGGCGGCGGGGCATCGCGACGGCACTGCTGCGGTTCGTCGAGGGGCACCTCCGCGCGAGGGCCAGGTCGACCATCATGTCGTGGAGCGACGCCCGCGCCGACGCCGGCGGGCTGGGGGCCGGGGTGGGCGGCGTCCCGGATCTCGTACCCCCTACGGGCGCGGGTGGATATCCGGCCGCCGACGCCGTGGCGCGGTTCGCCCTCGGCCACGGGTTCGAGCTCGTGCAGGTCGATCGGCAGAGCGTCCTCCACCTGGCGGCGGTCCGATCGGGAGGTGGGCGGGCAGCCCTCCGCGGGCAGGAGTCCGCAGCGCGGGCGAAGGCGGCGGGTGCCTACGAGCTGGTCCAGTGGGCGGATCGCTGCCCCGAGGGTCTCGTGGAGGACTACTCCCTCCTGCGGCGACGGATGAGTACGGACCCTCCCCTCGGGGGGTTCGTGCAGCAGGAGGAGCTGTGGGACGAAGGCCGCGTCCGGCGCGAGGAGGCGCGGTCCCTGGCGGCGGGCACCTCCACGCTCGTTCAGGCGGTGCGCCATCGCGCGTCCGGGCAGCTTGTCGGCCACACGATCCCAGCGCTTCGATGCGAGACCCGCCGTCGTCTATCAGGAGGACACGCTGGTGCTCGACAACCATCGTGGCCACAGGCTCGGCATGTGGTTGAAGGCGACGAATCTCCTGCTCGCTGCCGACGTCTGGGGCAACGCGGACCGCATCTACACGTGGAACGCCGAGGAGAACAGCTTCATGCTGGAGGTGAACGAGGCGCTCGGATTCCGCCCGTCGGGCCGGACCGCCGGCTGGCAGCGGGTCTCGCCCGCGGTCGATTTGGACCGGCCGGTCCGCGTCACGTAGTCTTGGGGAACCAAAGACCGTCGGTCGATCTCCTTCCGCTTCCTCGCAGCGCATCCGTGTGCAGTGGGAAGAAGGACGCAGATCCGAAAGTTCCCGTGAGGGACGGCCTACGTAGGTGAACGAAGCTCCTCTCCACGGATTCGGTCCGTGTCGAGCCAAGCCCCGTGCATCTGCGCGGGGCGTTTTTTATTGGAGCTGGAAAGCCGTCGCATATTCCCCGGAAGGAGGGTTATGGCAACGCCAACAAAGGTTTCTGCAGTGGATGAGATCACCACCGATTTCAAGGATTCCACCGCCGCTGTCCTGACCGAATACCGCGGGCTCACTGTTGCTCAGCTCAAGGAACTGCGTCGCGCCCTGGGTGCGGACACCAAGTTCTCGGTCGTCAAGAACACCCTGACGGGCATCGCGGCAAAGGAAGCAGGCATCGACGCGTTCGAAGGCCAGCTGTCCGGACCCACCGCGATCGCCTTCATCAAGGGCGACGCCGTAGCTGCCGCCAAGAGCCTCACGGATTTCGCGAAAGCCAACCCGAAGCTCGTCATCAAGACCGGAATCTTCGAGGGCAAGGCCCTCGACGCATCCGAGGTCATCGCCCTGGCGGCCCTCGAATCGCGTGAACTCCAGCTCGCCCGGGTGGCAGGTGTCCTCAAGGCACCGATGTCCGCCCTGGCTCGCACCGTCGATGCACTGCGCGTCAAGCTCGAAGAGGGAAGCGGGGCTGCTCCGGCAGCCGATGCCGATTCCTCTGCTGCCGAGGAAGCCGCTGCGCCAGCAGAGGCTGCCGCGGAGGCTCCCGCCGAGGAAGCCGCAGCAACCGAAGCGAACTAGTTTCCCTTCGTCCACACACTGAAGGTGCCGTGCACCACTAAAGGAAGGACGCCTCACCATGGCGAAGCTCACCAACGAAGAGCTCATTGAAGCTTTCAAGGAACTGTCCATCATTGAACTCTCGGACTTCGTAAAGCTGTTCGAGGAGACCTTCGATGTCACCGCCGCTGCTGTTGCAGTTGCAGGCCCCGCCGGTGGCGGAGCCGAGGCCGAGGCCGAGGAGCAGACCGCCTTCGACGTCATCCTCGAAGCTGCAGGCGACAAGAAGATCGCAGTGATCAAGGAAGTCCGCGCGCTCACCTCGCTGGGCCTCAAGGAAGCCAAGGATGTCGTCGACAGCGCGCCCAAGGCCGTCCTCGAAGGCGCCACCAAGGAAGCTGCAGAGAAGGCCAAGGAGTCCCTCGAGGCTGCCGGCGCCACCGTCACCCTCAAGTAGTTCCTCCTGCTCGACGGGGCCGGCTTCCGCCGGACCCGCCGCAGGACCGAAAGAGCCCCGCTTCGTCCGAAGCGGGGCTCTTTCGTCGTTCAGGGGGCCTAGCGCCAGAGGAGGACGGCCTCGCCCTGGCCGCCGCCACCGCAGAGGCTCACGGCCGAGCGGCCCGATCCGCGCCGGGCGAGCTCGAGGGCGGCGTGCAGCGCCAGCCGTGCCCCCGAGGCCCCGATCGGGTGGCCGAGGGCGATGGCGCCCCCATGGATGTTGCACTGGTCCAGCGGGTAGTCGAGGTCCTTCAGGGATTGCACCGCGACGGAACCGAACGCCTCGTTGATCTCGATGAAGTCCAGGTCCGAGCTCGTCCAGCCTGCCCGTCCGAGAGCCTGCAGGATGGCGGCCGCGGGTTGGGAGTGCAGGGTGTTGTCGGGTCCCGCGACCTGACCCGGGGCGCCGACGACGGCGAGGACCGTGAGTGCCGCCTCCTCCGCGTGGGCGCGCGTCGTGACGACGACGGCCGCGGCGCCGTCGGACAGCGGGGAGGAATTGCCGGCCGTGATCGCCCCGTCCGGGTTGAACGCGGGCCGCAGCTTCGCCAGCGACTCGACGGTGGTCGACGGCCTGATGCCCTCGTCGGTGGTGAGGACGACGTCGTCGCCCTTGCGCTGCCGGACCGTCACCGGAACGATCTCCTCGGCGAGGACACCGCCGTCCGTCGCAGCCGCGGCGCGTCGATGGGATGCGGCGGCCACGGAGTCCTGGGCTGCGCGGTCGATCTCGAGGCGGACGTTGCCGCGTTCCGTCGAGGCGCCCATCGAGTCGTTGTCGAAGGCGTCGGTCAGGCCGTCGTGGGCCACCGAGTCGAGCGCCTGGATGGAGCCGTAGTTCCACCCCTGGCGGGAGCCCGGGAGGAGGTGCGGCCCGCGCGTCATGGATTCCTGTCCACCGGCGACGACGACTCCCGCCTCGCCGCTGCGGATGAGCCGTGCCGCATCGATGACGGCGGTCAGGCCCGAGAGGCAGACCTTGTTGAGCGTCACGGCGGGGACGTTCCAGGGGATGCCGGCGTGGACCGCAGCCTGTCGGGCCGGGTTCTGGCCACATCCTGCCTGAACCACGTGTCCCATGATCACTGCGTCCACCGAGGCGGGCTCCACGCCGGAGCGCTCCAGCGCGGACGTGATGGCGAGGGCGCCGAGCTCGACGGCGGTGAAGGATGCGAGTTGACCGTTGAGGCGTCCGAGGGGTGTGCGGGCGCCGCCGACGATGACGACGTCGTCGGGGGTTGGCGTGGGTGTCGCCATGGCGAAACTCTCTTTCGTCGTTGAAATGGTGCCGCTCCAACCTTAGGGGGGACTCCGACGATCAGGAGGCGTCGCGGGGCCCCGCTCCGTCGGCGCCCTGGGGGTAGAGCAGCGGCAGCTGCAGAGTGAGCCAGGGGGAGAAGGCCCAGGGGGTCTCCGTCACGGCGCGGACCAGCGCAGCGGGCTCGGCCCACCGGACGTCCATGACCTCCTCGGGCACGGGCGCGGGCGAGCTGTCCGCGATCGCCGTGTAGACGGGGCAGATCTCGTTCTCGACGATGCCCGATGCGTCCACCGCGCGGTACCGGAAGTCGGGGAGTGCGGCGCGGATGTCCCGCACCGTGAACCCGAGCTCCTGCGCGGCGCGGCGTGACACGGCGTCCTCGAAGGCCTCGCCGGGCGCGGGATGCCCGCAGAAGGAGTTCGTCCAGACGCCCGGCCAGGCCTTCTTGCCGAGGGCGCGCCGTGTGACGAGGATCCGCCCGGCGTCGTCGAACACGTGGGTGGAGAAGGCGAGGTGCAACGGGGTCTCGAGGGTATGGACGGTGGCCTTCGCCTGCGTGCCGATCGCGGTGCCGTCCTCGGCGAGCAACACCACGACCTCCGTCGCCGGAACCCCGTCGCTCCCGTTGGCCGGTTGCTGCTCCATCGTCCCTGCTCCGCTCGCCATCGTGGCTCTCATTTCCGCTGGTCGTCCGCCGATCACCGGCGCATCGTCTGCTCTCCGGCCGCGTGGCACCGACGCCGGATCCTTCAGGGGCGCCCGGGCCGGCCGGATCAGCCCGCCGTTTCGTCAGGGGCGCCCTTCTCGTTGTTTACTTTACCTATGGACATGGACACTCTGCTGGTCGAGCCCATCGGGCTCGAGCAGGTCGAGGGTGCTCTCGGGCGGTTCTTCGAGGAGTCGAAGGTCCGCGCGGCGAAGATCGGTCCCGGGTACCACGGCCTGTGGGAGACGCTCGAGCGGTGCACGGCCGGCGGCAAGCGCTTCCGCCCGCGCCTGGTCATGTCCGCCTACCAGATGCTCGGCGGTCGCGACCTCGAGAACGCCGCCGAGGTCGGTGCGGCCTTCGAGCTGCTGCACACGGCCCTGATCGTGCATGACGACGTGATCGACCGGGACTTCATCCGCCGCGGGATACCGAATGTCTCCGGGCGCTACCGCAGTATCGCCGAGGCAGCGGGCATGTCCGCCGAGGGCGCCCGCCACGTCGGATTCTCGGCGGGGGTCATCGCCGGAGATCTCGCGCTGTCCAACGCCTACCGGCTGCTGGAGCGCGTGGAGGCCTCGGCCGCCGTCCGGCGCAGGCTCGGCGAGATCCTGGACGAGGCCGTGTTCGCGTCCGCGGCCGGCGAGTTCCTCGACATCGAGACCTCGCTGAACCCTGCGATGCCCCCGCTCGAGGATATCGTGCACATGGCCCGCCTCAAGACGTCCGTGTATTCCTTCGAGGGACCCCTGCAGGCCGGGGCCGTGCTCGCGGACGCGCAGGAAGAGGTCGTCGTCCGGCTCGGCGAGTTCGGCCGCGACGCGGGGATCGCCTACCAGATAGCGGACGACCTGCTCGGAGTCTTCGGGAACGAGACCCGGACGGGCAAGACGAACTGGGGAGACCTGCGCGAGGGCAAGCGCACGGCCCTCATGTCCTACGTGTCGGCCCGCCCCGAGTGGGACAGCATCTCCTCCCTGGTGGGAAGCCCGGGCATGTCCGCCGCCGAGGCCGATCAGGTGCGCCGCATCCTCGTCGACAGCGGTGCCCGGGACTATTCGGCGGACCTCGCCGCCGACTACGCCTCGCGCGCCCGCACACACCTCGAGTCCGACGTCGTGCCCGCCGCGCTCCGCGCCGCCCTCGAACCCGTGGTCTCGGCCGTCGTGGACCGGGTCCGCTGAGTGGGCGTCGACGATTCGCTGGCCCGCTACACCGCGGCAGCCCTCAGAACCTCCGCCGAGGTCATCCGCTGCTACTCGACGTCGTTCGGCATGGCATCGCGGATACTCGACCGCACCACCCGGAGCCACATCGAGGCGGTGTACGCGCTGGTGCGGGTCGCCGACGAGATCGTGGACGGCGCCGCCGCCGGAGCCGGGCTGACGGCGGAAGAGGTGGAACACGTGCTCGACGCCCTCGAGCGTGACACGGAGTCGGCCATGGTCACGGGCTACAGCGCCAACCTGGTGGTGCATGCCTTCGCCGTGACGGCGCGGACCACCGGCATCGGCACCGAACTCACCCGGCCCTTCTTCGCCTCCATGCGTGCCGACATCACCCGGAGCGAGCACGACCAGGCGTCCTTCGACCTCTACGTCTACGGGTCGGCGGAGGTTGTCGGGTTGATGTGCCTGCGTGCCTTCCTCGTCGGGAGGTCCGTGACGCCGGGCGAGGACGCCGTCCTCGTGGACGGCGCACGCCACCTCGGTGCGGCGTTCCAGAAGATCAACTTCCTGCGCGACCTGGCGGAGGATTTCTCGACGCTCGGGCGCAGCTACTTCCCAGGGGTCCGCCCGGGGAACTTCACGGAGGCCGACAAGCTCCGCCTCCTCGAGGACATCGACGAGGACCTGCGCATCTCCGCAGCAGCCCTTCCCGGCCTGCCGCCGACACCCCGCCGCGCCGTCGCCCTCGCCCAGGGTCTGTTCACCGAACTCGCCGTGAGGCTCAGGCGCACTCCGGCCGAGGAACTCCTCAGGGCGCGGATCCGGGTACCCAACCCCGTGAAGTTCCGCATCATGGCGCAAGCCTTCACCGGTCGCGCGGTACCGGACCTCGCCGCGCACGAGAGGACGGCATGACACCCAAGCAGAGCGGTCGCGTACGTGTGGGCGGACAGGACGTCGTCGTGATCGGCGGCGGGATCGGCGGGCTCGCGACGTCGGCGCTCCTCGCCCGGGAAGGCCATCGGGTCACGCTGCTCGAGAAGCGGGACCAGGTGGGCGGGCGCGCCGGGACCTGGGAGCAGGACGGCTTCCGCTTCGACACTGGCCCGTCCTGGTACCTCATGCCGGAGGTCATCGACCACTTCTTCAAGATGATGGGCACGAGCGCATCGGAGCAGCTCGACCTGCGCCTCCTCGACCCCGGCTACCGCGTGGTCTTCGAGAACGGCTTCGACACCGTGGACGTACCGGCCGACCGCGAGGCCGTCACCAAGCTGTTCGAGTCGATGGAGGCCGGAGCGGGGGAGCAGCTCTCCGCCTACCTCGACTCCGCGGAGGACGCGTACGAGATCGCGAAGAAGCGGTTCCTCTACTCGACCTTCCAGTCCTTCCTGCCGTTCTTCCGTCCGGACGTCCTGAAGCGCCTGCCGCGGATCGGATCCCTGCTGCTGCAGCCCCTGCAGTCCTTCGTGGAGAAGCGGTTCAAGGATCCCCGCATCCAGCAGATCCTCGGCTACCCCGCGGTCTTCCTCGGCAGCTCGCCGTTCGATGCCCCGAGCATGTACCACCTGATGAGCCACCTCGACCTCGATGACGGCGTGCTCTACCCGATGGGCGGCCTCACGACACTCGTGGAGGCCATGCAGCGTGTGGCCGTCGCGGCCGGTGTCGAGATCCGCACGGGCGCGGACGTCGAGTCGATCGACACCGAGGCCCGCACACCCGGCCGGTCGCCGCTCGACCGCAGGGCGGCGGCGGTGCGATCGGTCACCTACCGGGCGGCCGGTACGACGACGACGCTCGACGCCGACATCGTGGTCTCCGCTGCTGATCTCCACCACACCGAGACCACCCTCCTGCCCACTCAGCTGCAGACCTACCCCGAGAAGTACTGGGACAAGCGCGTCCCGGGGCCGAGCGCCCTGCTCCTCTACCTGGGTGTCCGGGGGAGCCTGCCGCAGCTCGAGCACCACACGCTGCTGTTCACCACGGACTGGCGGGACAACTTCGGCCGTATCTTCGGCAAGGAGACCTCCGTCCCCTCGCCGGCGTCGCTCTACGTGTGCCGGCCCAGCGCGACCGACGACTCGGTGGCGCCGGACGGCCACGAGAACGTCTTCGTGCTCGTCCCGATCCCCGCGGACGTGACCCTCGGCAAGGGCGGGCTGAATCGCGGGGGAGACGCCCGCGTCGAGGAGCTGGCGGACGCCGTGATCGCACAGATCTCGGAGTGGGCGGGCATTCCCGATCTCGACGAGCGGATCGTCGTGCGGCGCAGCTACGGTCCGCAGGACTTCGCCACCGATCTCAACGCCTGGCGCGGAACGAGCCTCGGGCCGGCGCACATCCTCAAGCAGAGCGCGTTCTTCCGCGGGTCGAACCGGAGCGGGAAGGTGGCCAATCTCTTCTACGCGGGCAGCTCCACGGTTCCCGGCATCGGCATCCCGATGTGCCTGATCAGCGCCGAACTGATCGTCAAACGCCTGCGCGGCGACACGAGCACCGGTCCCCTCGCGGAACCCGCTGCCTGATAGAGGTAGGCAAGGCGGGGCCAGGCGGAGCAGGAGAGGCAGGGCCATGGCGGCAGCACCGGCAGTGCCGGCAGTGCCGGCAGCGCAGGCAGCGCCGGCGGCGGGGGCCACGGTTGCGGCGGATCGCTGCGGCAGTCGGTGGTCACCGGCGGGCGCGGCGGGCTTGACGCTGAAGGGGGAGAGGGGCTAGTGGACTTAACGCTGCGCGTGCCGTAGTGTAGGTCTTTGCGTCTTCCCTCTAAACCTCAGCCTTCATATAGCGGTGGGCTTTGCTCTGCTCTCGTCGTCTAGCCTGGCCACATGGTTGGGGTTGACGCGGGCAGACTCCGGTGAGCACTGAGATCCCCGCAGCAGACTGCGGTGGCGGTGCCGAGGCGAGGGCGCTGACAAGCCTGACGGTCTGTGGAAGGATCCCTCTTGGTCGCCTCGAGCACCTCAAATAATGCAACCGCTACCAGCCAGGTCGACGCCGACGGCGCCGCACCCCGGCTCTCATTCGCAAAGATTCACGAACCGCTTGACGTTCCCAATCTTCTCGCCCTCCAGACGGACAGCTTCGACTGGCTCGTCGGCAACGAGCGCTGGAAGGCCCGTGTCGAGGAGGCCCTGGAGAAGGGGCTGCAGGGGATAGCCACGAGCTCCGGCCTCGCCGATATCTTCGAGGAGATCTCCCCGATCGAGGACTTCCAGGGCACCATGTCCCTGAGCTTCTCGGAGCCGGAGTTCGCCGATCCCAAGTACACGATGGCCGAGTGCAAGGATCGCGACGCGACCTACTCCGCCCCCCTGTACGTCAAGGCCGAGTTCATGAACAACAACACGGGCGAGATCAAGCAGCAGACCGTGTTCATGGGTGACTTCCCCCTCATGACCGATAAGGGCACCTTCGTCATCAACGGCACCGAGCGCGTCGTCGTGTCGCAGCTCGTCCGTTCGCCGGGCGCCTACTTCGAGCGCACCGCCGACAAGACCAGCGACAAGGACATCTTCAGCGCGAAGATCATCCCCTCGCGTGGTGCCTGGTTCGAGCTCGAGATCGACAAGCGCGACCAGGTCGGCGTCCGCCTCGACCGCAAGCGCAAGCAGTCCGTCACCGTGCTGCTCAAGGCGCTCGGCTGGACCGAAGGCCAGATCCTCGAGGAGTTCGGCCAGTACGACTCCATCCGCGCCACCATGGAGAAGGACGCCACGGAGACCCGCGAGGACGCCCTCCTCGACATCTACCGCAAGCTGCGCCCGGGCGAGCCCCCCACGGTCGAGGCTGCCCAGACGCTCCTGGACAACCTGTACTTCAACCCGAAGCGCTACGACCTCGCGAAGGTCGGCCGGTACAAGATCAACCGCAAGCTCGGGATCGACAAGGACCTCACGGACAGCGACGCCTCGGTCCTGAACATCGACGACATCGTCGCGATGATCAAGTTCCTGGTCGCGCTGCACGCGGGTGACAAGACCCTTGGCGGCAAGCGCGACGGCGGCGACGTCGAACTGCGCGTCGAGGTCGACGACATCGACCACTTCGGCAACCGTCGCATCCGCGCCGTCGGCGAGCTCATCGAGAACCAGGTCCGCACCGGCCTGTCCCGCATGGAGCGTGTCGTCCGCGAACGCATGACGACCCAGGACGTCGAGGCGATCACCCCGCAGACCCTGATCAACATCCGTCCCGTCGTGGCCGCGATCAAGGAGTTCTTCGGGACCTCCCAGCTGTCGCAGTTCATGGACCAGAACAACCCCCTCGCCGGCCTGACGCACAAGCGTCGCCTGTCCGCGCTGGGCCCGGGTGGTCTGTCCCGCGACCGTGCCGGCATGGAGGTCCGCGACGTCCACCCCTCGCACTACGGACGTATGTGCCCCATCGAGACCCCTGAAGGCCCGAACATCGGCCTCATCGGTTCGCTCGCCTCCTACGGCCGCATCAACGCGTTCGGGTTCATCGAGACCCCGTACCGCAAGGTGGTCGACGGCATCGTCACCGACCAGATCGACTACCTCACCGCGGACGACGAGGTTGAGCGCCTCATCGCCCAGGCGAACGCGCCCCTCGACGCCAAGAGCACGTTCACCGAGGACATGGTCCTGGTACGTACGCGTGGTGGTTCCGGCGAGGCCGTGCTCGTCACGCCCGACGAGGTCGAGTACATGGACGTCTCCCCGCGCCAGATGGTGTCCGTCGCGACCGCGATGATCCCGTTCCTGGAGCACGACGACGCCAACCGCGCCCTCATGGGCGCGAACATGCAGCGCCAGGCTGTTCCCCTGCTCCGTTCCGAGCGCCCCCTCGTGGGCACCGGCATGGAGAAGAACGCGGCCGTGGACGCCGGAGACGCCGTCACCGCTGTAAAGGCAGGCGTGGTCAAGGAGGTGTCGGCCGATCTGGTCAGCATCCTCAACGACGACGGCACCGAGACCAACTACCCGATCATGAAGTTCGCCCGCTCCAACCAGGGCAACGCGTACAACCAGCGCGTCCTGGTCGCCGAGGGTGACCGCGTCGAGTACAACACGATCATCGCCGACGGACCGTCGACCGACCAGGGTGAGCTCGCGCTGGGCAAGAACATGCTCGTCGCGTTCATGTCCTGGGAGGGTCACAACTTCGAGGACGCGATCATCCTGTCGCAGCGCATCGTCTCCGACGATGTCCTGACGTCGATCCACATCGAGGAGCACGAAGTCGATGCCCGCGACACCAAGCTCGGTGCCGAGGAGATCACGCGTGACATCCCGAACGTCTCCGAAGAGGTACTCGGAGCACTCGACGAGCGCGGCATCATCCACATCGGTGCCGAGGTCGAGGCCGGCGACATCCTCGTCGGTCGCGTCACGCCGAAGGGTGAGACGGAGCTGACCCCCGAGGAGCGCCTGCTGCGCGCCATCTTCGGCGAGAAGAGCCGCGAAGTCCGCGACACCTCGCTGAAGGTGCCCCACGGTGAGTCGGGCACGGTCATCGGCGTGCGCATCTTCGACCGCGACAACGACGACGAGCTGCCCCCGGGCGTCAACCAGCTGGTCCGCGTCTACGTGGCTCAGAAGCGCAAGATCACGGACGGCGACAAGCTCGCCGGACGCCACGGCAACAAAGGTGTCATCTCCAAGATCCTGCCGATCGAGGACATGCCGTTCATGGAGGACGGCACCCCTGTCGACATCGTCCTGAACCCGCTGGGTGTGCCGGGCCGCATGAACGTGGGCCAGGTCCTCGAGATCCACCTCGGCTGGGCAGCCAAGCAGGGCTGGAAGATCGAGGGTGAGCCCGAGTGGATGAAGAACCTCCCGAACATCCCCCGGGAGATCTCCTCCACCACCGTCGCGACCCCCGTGCTCGACGGCGCCACCGAGGACGAGATCGTCGGCCTGCTAGGCTCCACGAACGTCACGCGTGACGGACAGCGCCTCATAGGCGAGTCCGGCAAGGCGCGGCTGTTCGATGGCCGCTCCGGCGAGCCGTTCCCGGACCCGATCTCCGTGGGCTACATGTACATCCTGAAGCTCCACCACCTGGTGGACGACAAGATCCACGCCCGCTCCACGGGACCGTACTCCATGATCACGCAGCAGCCGCTGGGTGGTAAGGCGCAGTTCGGTGGCCAGCGCTTCGGTGAGATGGAAGTCTGGGCCCTCGAGGCTTACGGTGCGGCCTACACGCTGCAGGAACTCCTGACCATCAAGTCGGACGACATCCACGGACGCGTCAAGGTGTACGAGGCCATCGTCAAGGGCGAGAACATCCCCGAGCCGGGTGTCCCCGAGTCCTTCAAGGTGCTCATCAAGGAAATGCAGTCGCTCTGCCTGAACGTGGAAGTACTCTCCACCGACGGCACCACGATTGAAATGCGTGACTCGGATGAAGAAGTCTTCCGGGCCGCGGAGGAACTGGGCATCGACCTCTCACGGGCCGAGCCGAGTTCTGTCGAAGAAGTCTAGGTTCTCCGCCCCGAACCGGTGTTCGAACGCGGCCAACGAAATTTCGGCGGCCGCGGACGGCCTTGAAATATCAAAGGCCGCTTCCTCGAACACCGGTCCGGTGCAGGGCCTGGACGCTCGCCGCACCCCACAAGACTTCAAGAATTTAGAGAACAAAGAGAGAACAGGGACCCTATGTCCAGCGAATCCTCCTTCGGCCTCATGCGAATCGGCCTTGCCACCGCGGACGAAATCCGCGGTTGGTCCTACGGCGAGGTCAAGAAGCCGGAAACCATCAACTACCGCACGCTCAAGCCCGAGAAGGACGGCCTCTTCTGCGAGAAGATCTTCGGCCCTTCCCGAGACTGGGAGTGCTACTGCGGCAAGTACAAGCGCGTGCGCTTCAAGGGCATCATCTGCGAGCGCTGCGGCGTCGAGGTCACCCGTGCCAAGGTGCGCCGTGAGCGCATGGGCCACATCGAGCTCGCCGCTCCCGTCACCCACATCTGGTACTTCAAGGGCGTTCCCTCACGCCTGGGCTACCTGCTCGACCTGGCGCCGAAGGACCTCGAGAAGGTCATCTACTTCGCCGCCTACATGATCACCTCGGTGGACGAGGAGAACCGCCACGCCGAACTGCCGAACCTCCAGGCCGAGCACGACCTCGAGAAGAAGCAGATGACGGACCAGCGTGACTCCGACATCGCCGCGATCGCCAAGGACCTCGAGGACGAACTCGCCCGCCTCGAGGGCGAAGGCGCCAAGGCCGCGGACAAGAAGAAGGCCCGCGACTCGGCCGACCGCCAGATGGCGAACGTCCGCAAGCGTGCGGACGCTGACATCGAGCGTCTCGTCCAGGTATGGGAGCGCTTCAAGACCCTCAAGGTCGCCGACCTCGAGGGCGACGAAGGCCTGTACCGCGAGCTGCGCGACCGCTACGGCCTGTACTTCGAGGGCTCCATGGGTGCCGAGGCGATCAAGAAGCGCCTCGAGAACTTCGACATGCCCGCCGAAGCAGAGATGCTGCGCGACATCATCCAGAACGGCAAGGGCCAGCGGAAGACGCGCGCCCTGAAGCGCCTCAAGGTGGTCAACGCCTTCCTGACGACGACGAACAGCCCCCTGGGCATGGTCCTCGACGCCGTTCCGGTGATCCCGCCGGAGCTGCGCCCGATGGTCCAGCTCGACGGTGGCCGCTTCGCGACGTCCGACCTCAACGACCTGTACCGCCGCGTCATCAACAGGAACAACCGTCTCAAGCGCCTGCTGGATCTCGGAGCCCCCGAGATCATCGTGAACAACGAGAAGCGCATGCTGCAGGAAGCGGTCGACTCCCTGTTCGACAACGGCCGTCGTGGCCGTCCGGTCACCGGACCGGGCAACCGTCCCCTGAAGTCCCTCTCGGACATGCTGAAGGGCAAGCAGGGTCGTTTCCGCCAGAACCTCCTCGGCAAGCGTGTCGACTACTCGGGCCGTTCGGTCATCGTCGTCGGCCCGCAGCTGAAGCTGCACCAGTGCGGTCTGCCCAAGCAGATGGCGCTGGAGCTCTTCAAGCCGTTCGTGATGAAGCGCCTGGTGGACCTCAACCACGCGCAGAACATCAAGAGCGCCAAGCGCATGGTCGAGCGTTACCGCCCCCAGGTGTGGGACGTGCTCGAAGAGATCATCACCGAGCACCCCGTGCTGCTGAACCGTGCACCCACCCTGCACCGTCTCGGCATCCAGGCGTTCGAGCCGCAGCTCGTCGAGGGCAAGGCACTCCAGCTCCACCCGCTGGTCTGCGGCGCCTTCAACGCGGACTTCGACGGCGACCAGATGGCAGTGCACCTGCCGCTGAGCCCCGAGGCCCAGGCCGAGGCGCGCATCCTGATGCTCTCCTCGAACAACATCCTGAAGCCGTCCGACGGCCGTCCGGTCACCCTGCCCTCGCAGGACATGATCATCGGTCTGCACCACCTCACCACCAAGCGTGAGGGAAGTGCCGGCGAAGGCCGCGTCTTCACCAGCGTCGCCGAGGCCATCATGGCGTTCGACATGGGCTCGCTCCACCTCAACTCGGTGGTCCGGATCCGCGTCGACAACTTCGTGCCGAGTGCGGACATCGCAGCTCCCGAGGGCTGGGAGTCGGGGACACCTGCGCTCATCGAGACGTCGCTCGGGCAGGTCCTGTTCAACGAGACCCTTCCCCTGGACTACCCGTGGGTGGAGAAGGTCGCCGACAAGGGCCAGCTCTCGACGATCGTCAACGATCTCGCCGAGCGGTACCCGAAGGTCGTCACGGCGGCGACGCTGGACAACCTGAAGGACGCCGGTTTCTACTGGGCCACGCGCTCGGGCGTCACCGTCGCCATCTCGGACATCTCCGCGCCGATCAACAAGGCCGGGATCATGGAGGGCTACGAGACGCAGGCCGCCAAGGTCCAGTCGCAGTTCGACAAGGGCCTCATCGCCGACGAGGAGCGCCGCCAGGAGCTCATCGACATCTGGAACAAGGCCACCAACGAGGTTGCCGCCTCGATGCGTGCCGCGATGCCGAAGGACAACACCATCAACCGCATGGTGTCCTCCGGTGCCCGTGGTAACTGGCTGCAGGTCCGTCAGATCGCCGGTATCCGTGGCCTCGTGGCCAACCCGAAGGGCGAGATCATCCCGCGCCCGATCAAGTCCTCGTACCGCGAGGGCCTGTCGGTCCTGGAGTACTTCATCGCGACCCACGGTGCCCGTAAGGGTCTTGCCGACACCGCGCTGCGTACCGCCAACTCGGGCTACCTCACCCGTCGCCTGGTCGACGTCTCACAGGACGTCATCGTCCGCGAGGACGATTGCGGGACGGAGCGTGGCCTCAAGGTCACGATTGCCGTGCCGAACGCCGACGGTGAGCTGGTGCTGCACGAGGAGGTCGAGAACTCGGCGTACGCCCGTACGCTGGCGACCGACGTCGTCGACTCCAAGGGCGCTGTGCTGGCTCCCGCGGGATCCGATCTGGGCGACGTCGTCATCGGTGAGCTGTTCGAGGCGGGTATCTCCGAGATCAAGGTCCGCTCGGTCCTCACCTGTGAGTCCAGCGTCGGCACCTGTGCCCTCTGCTACGGCCGTTCGCTCGCGACCGGCAAGACCGTGGACATCGGAGAGGCCGTCGGCATCATCGCCGCGCAGTCGATCGGTGAGCCCGGCACGCAGCTGACCATGCGTACCTTCCACACCGGTGGTGTCGCATCGGCGGAGGACATCACCCAGGGTCTGCCCCGTATCCAGGAGCTGTTCGAGGCGCGTACACCGAAGGGTGTCGCCCCGATCTCCGAGGTCGCCGGACGCGTCACCATCGAGGATGCCGAGAAGCAGCTTCGCCTGGTCGTCACGCCCGACGACGGGTCCGAGGAGATCGCGTACCCGGTCCTGCGCCGTGCACGCCTCCTGGTGTCCGACGGCGACCACGTCGAGGTCGGGCAGCAGCTCGTCTTCGGTGCGGTCGACCCGAAGCAGATCCTCCGGATCCTCGGCCCCCGCAAGGCCCAGGAATTCCTGGTGGACGAGGTCCAGCGCGTGTACCGCAGCCAGGGTGTGGGCATCCACGACAAGCACGTGGAAGTCATCGTCCGGCAGATGCTGCGCCGCGTCACCGTGATCGAGTCCGGCGAGTCGGACCTGCTCCCCGGTGAGCTTGCCGAGCGTCGCCGCTTCGAGGACGAGAACCGTCGCGTGGTGTCCGAGGGCAAGAAGCCGGCCTCGGGCCGTCCGGAGCTCATGGGTATCACCAAGGCGTCGCTCGCCACCGAGTCGTGGCTGTCGGCCGCTTCCTTCCAGGAGACCACGCGTGTCCTCACGCAGGCCGCCATGGAAGGCAAGAGCGATCCGCTGCTGGGTCTCAAGGAGAACGTCATCATCGGTAAGCTCATCCCGGCCGGTACCGGCCTGGACCGCTACACGAAGGTCACGGTCGAACCCACCGAGGAAGCCAAGGCGAATCTCTTCACCGGTCCCAGCGCGTTCAGCGACTTCGACTACGCCGGTGTCGAGGGCGGCCTCAGCCCCGAGTTCCACGCGATCCCGCTGGACGACTACGACATGGGCAACAGCGACTTCCGCTAGGACGACGCCGCCCAAAGAACCGTCGGCACATCGCCGGCGGTTCCTGGTGGGAAGGCCCCGGACCACACGGTCCGGGGCCTTCCCTGTTGCGGGCGGGCTCTGCACAGGAGCGCGGAGGGGACTGCCGAAGCGGGCCCCTACCTGATCTCTGGTAGACTGGGTGCAATTGTTTGTGTGGCAGTGGATCGGCGTTGAGAAACGTATCTCCGTGTTGTACGTAAGTTGTACAGCGAATGCCACATTTTTGCACGCCTACAGTCGTTCTGCGGCAGCTTGATGGTCGGCGTCGCGCCAAACGACTGATCATCCCGACCTCTGGATGGTGCGGCTTCTCGAAGTCGCCGTCACTGCGGGGTAGGGCGACAGAGATCTCATCTTCAGACATTACGGAGAACACGAAAGTGCCTACGATTAACCAGCTGGTCCGTAAGGGCCGGACACCTAAGGTCTCCAAGACCAAGGCTCCCGCACTGAAGGGCAGCCCCATGAAGCGCGGCGTTTGCACCCGCGTCTACACGACCACCCCGAAGAAGCCGAACTCGGCTCTCCGCAAGGTCGCCCGTGTCCGCCTCAATGGCGGCATCGAAGTCACCGCCTACATCCCCGGCGTCGGTCACAACCTTCAGGAACACTCCATCGTGCTGGTGCGCGGCGGTCGTGTGAAGGACCTTCCCGGTGTCCGGTACAAGATCGTCCGTGGCGCACTGGATACCCAGGGCGTTAAGAACCGCAAGCAGGCTCGTAGCCGCTACGGCGCAAAGATGGAGAAGAAGTAATATGCCACGTAAGGGCCCGGCCCCGAAGCGGCCGCTCGTTGTAGATCCCGTCTACGGTTCACCCCTGGTCACTCAGCTGATCAACAAGGTGCTCGTCGACGGCAAGAAGTCCACCGCAGAGCGCATCGTGTACGGCGCACTCGAAGGTGCACGTGCCAAGTCCGGTGGCGATCCCGTCGCAGCTCTGAAGAAGGCCATGGACAACGTGAAGCCGACCCTCGAGGTCCGCTCGCGCCGCGTCGGCGGTGCCACCTACCAGGTGCCCGTCGAGGTCAAGCCGGGCCGGTCGACGGCCCTGGCGCTGCGCTGGCTCGTCGGATACTCGAAGGCCCGCCGCGAGAAGACGATGACCGAGCGCCTCCAGAACGAGATCCTCGACGCCTCCAACGGTCTCGGTGCCGCAGTCAAGCGCCGCGAGGACACGCACAAGATGGCCGAGTCCAACAAGGCCTTCGCACACTACCGCTGGTAGCAGATCTGCCGGCAGGGTCCGGACCCAGCAGGGTCCCGACCGGCCGGCGGTCCAGCAGAACTCCATTTTCGTCATAAGGGAGACACCGTGGCACAGGACGTGCTTACCGACCTCAACAAGGTCCGCAACATCGGCATCATGGCCCACATCGATGCCGGCAAGACCACTACTACCGAGCGCATCCTGTTCTACACGGGTGTCAACCACAAGATCGGTGAGACGCACGATGGCGCCTCCACCACCGACTGGATGGAACAGGAGAAGGAGCGCGGCATCACCATCACGTCTGCCGCCGTGACCTGCTTCTGGGAGAACAACCAGATCAACATCATCGACACCCCCGGGCACGTCGACTTCACCGTCGAGGTGGAGCGCTCGCTGCGCGTCCTCGACGGCGCCGTCGCAGTGTTCGACGGCAAGGAGGGCGTCGAGCCCCAGTCTGAGACCGTCTGGCGCCAGGCCGACAAGTACGAAGTGCCCCGCATCTGCTTCGTCAACAAGATGGACAAGCTGGGCGCCGACTTCTACTTCACGGTGGACACGATCATCAGCCGTCTCGGCGCCAAGCCGCTCGTGCTCCAGCTCCCCATCGGAGCGGAGAACGACTTCATCGGCGTCGTCGACCTGCTCTACATGCGCGCTCTCGTGTGGCCCGGTGACTCCAAGGGTGACGTGACGATGGGTGCGAAGTACGAGATCCAGGAGATCCCCGAGGATCTCAAGGAGAAGGCCGAGGAGTACCGTGCGGCTCTCGTCGAGACCGTCGCCGAGTCCTCGGACGAGCTCATGAACAAATACCTCGAAGGTGAAGAGATCTCCGTCGAGGAGCTCAAGGCCGGCATCCGCAAGATGACGATCAACTCCGAGCTCTACCCCATCCTGTGTGGCTCCGCGTTCAAGAACCGCGGCGTGCAGCCGATGCTCGATGCCGTCATCGACTACCTGCCCTCGCCCCTCGACGTCCCCCCGATGATCGGTCACGATCCCCGGGACGAAGAGGTCGAGCTGACCCGCAAGCCGAGCACCGAGGAGCCGTTCTCGGCCCTCGCGTTCAAGGTCGCGACGCACCCGTTCTTCGGACAGCTGACCTTCATCCGCGTGTACTCCGGTCACGTCACGGCCGGTACCCAGCTGGTGAACTCGACCAAGAGCAAGAAGGAGCGCATCGGGAAGCTCTTCCAGATGCACGCCAACAAGGAGATCCCCGTCGAGGAGGCCTCGGCAGGGCACATCTACGCAGCCATCGGCCTGAAGGACACCACCACCGGTGACACCCTGTCCGATTCGGGGAACCAGATCGTGCTCGAGTCGATGAGCTTTCCGGCGCCGGTGATCTCGGTGGCCATCGAGCCGAAGACGAAGGGCGACCAGGAGAAGCTGTCCACGGCCATCCAGAAGCTCTCGGCCGAGGATCCCACGTTCCAGGTGTCGCTCAACGAGGACACCGGGCAGACGATCATCGCCGGTATGGGCGAGCTCCACCTGGACATCCTGGTGGATCGCATGCGCCGCGAGTTCCGCGTCGAGGCCAACGTGGGCAAGCCCCAGGTCGCCTACCGCGAGACCATCCGCAGCAAGGTCGCCAAGCACGACTACACCCACAAGAAGCAGACGGGTGGCTCCGGGCAGTTCGCGAAGATCCAGATCGCGATCGAGCCCATGGAGGTCGAGGAGGGCGTCATGTACGCCTTCGACAACAAGGTGACAGGCGGCCGCGTGCCCCGCGAGTACATCCCCAGCGTCGACGCGGGCATCCAGGATGCCCTCAACGACGGCGTGCTCGCCGGTTACCCCGTGGTCGGCATCAAGGCGACACTGCTCGACGGCGCCTACCACGACGTCGACTCCTCGGAGATGGCCTTCAAGATCGCCGGTCGCATGGCGTTCAAGGAAGCCGCACGCATGGCCAAGCCCGTGCTGCTCGAGCCGCTGATGGAGGTCGAGGTGCGCACCCCTGAGGAATACATGGGTGAAGTGATCGGTGACCTCAACTCCCGCCGCGGCCAGATGCAGTCGATGGAGGACGCGAGCGGCGTGAAGGTCATCACGGCCCACGTGCCCCTCTCGGGCATGTTCGGATACATCGGTGACCTCCGGTCGAAGACCCAGGGCCGCGCCGTGTACTCGATGAAGTTCGACAGCTACTCCGAGGTCCCGAAGGCAGTAGCCGACGAGATCATCCAGAAGACGCGCGGCGAGTAGCCCCTCCCGGAAACGGGATTCGAAGGGGGAGGGGTGGCCTGTCCGAGGGCAGGCCACCCCGTCCTCCAGGCGCCGGACCACGAGGTCCGGTGGCGAACAGCAATTTCAACAAAACCAAAAGCCCCCAGTAGACTTGCATGAGTTTCAGCCGCGAAAAGCGCGGCTGGGAAGCAATTCTTCTCAAACGTTCTAGGAGGAACCCGTGGCGAAGGCAAAGTTCGAGCGGACTAAGCCGCACGTTAACATCGGCACCATCGGTCACGTCGACCATGGAAAGACCACGTTGACGGCTGCCATTTCCAAGGTGCTGTACGACAAGTACCCCACTCTCAACGAGCAGCGTGACTTCGCGTCGATCGACTCGGCTCCCGAGGAGAAGCAGCGCGGCATCACGATCAACATCTCGCACGTCGAGTACCAGACCGAGAAGCGCCACTACGCCCACGTAGACGCTCCCGGCCACGCCGACTACATCAAGAACATGATCACCGGTGCAGCGCAGATGGACGGCGCGATCCTCGTGGTCGCCGCGACCGACGGCCCCATGGCCCAGACTCGCGAGCACGTCCTGCTCGCCCGCCAGGTGGGCGTTCCCTACCTGCTGGTCGCGCTGAACAAGTCCGACATGGTCGACGACGAGGAACTCCTCGATCTCGTCGAGATGGAGGTGCGTGAGCTGCTCAGCTCGCAGGGCTTCGATGGTGATGACGCTCCCGTCGTCCGCGTTTCCGGCCTGAAGGCCCTGGAAGGCGACGCCGAGTGGGTCAAGTCCGTCGAGGACCTCATGGAGGCCGTCGACGACAACGTCCCGGACCCCATCCGCGACAAGGACAAGCCGTTCCTCATGCCCGTCGAGGACGTCTTCACCATCACGGGTCGTGGAACGGTCGTCACCGGCCGCGCCGAGCGTGGAACCCTCGCCATCAACTCCGAGGTCGAGATCGTCGGTATCCGTCCGGGCCAGAAGACCACGGTCACCGGTATCGAGATGTTCCACAAGCAGCTCGACGAGGCATGGGCCGGCGAGAACTGTGGACTGCTGCTCCGCGGCATCAAGCGCGAGGATGTCGAGCGCGGCCAGGTCATCGTGAAGCCGGGTTCCATCACCCCGCACACCGATTTCGAGGCCAACGTCTACATCCTGGCGAAGGACGAGGGCGGGCGTCACAACCCGTTCTACTCGAACTACCGCCCGCAGTTCTACTTCCGCACCACCGACGTGACCGGCGTCATCACCCTCCCCGAGGGCACTGAGATGGTCATGCCCGGCGACAACACGGAAATGAGCGTCGAGCTCATCCAGCCGATCGCGATGGAAGAGGGCCTCGGCTTCGCCATCCGTGAAGGCGGCCGCACCGTCGGTTCGGGACGTGTCACCAAGATCAACAAGTAGTCCTGCAGCACCCTTCACCGGCGTGAGCCGGTGAGCAGCAAGGAGCTCCCGCTGTCCGCAGCGGGGGCTCCTCTGCGTTCGGCAGGTGGATCGGCACGCATGGTTGGCCCTGGGCGCGCGCCGGCGCAGACCCGCACCGCGGCCCGGTTCGCATTCACCGCGGCGATCTGCGACACTAGATAAGTTGTTCAAGCGCTGACGCACGCGATCAGCGGTCTCGTCCCGGTCAGGATAATGCCTGATGCAGGGACCGGACCCGTCGCGGAGTTCAGCCCAAAGTAGAGTCCACCCCGTTCGGCTCGGCCGAAATCAGCGGGCCGCGTGTGTCTGAGAAATGCGACACGCCCGAGCGCGGGGGTCGGAGTCCCGGCAGGGTGAGGAACCCGGAGTCATCCGGATTCAGTCTGTTCGGGAAGCGCCGTACAACGGGCGCAGGAAATGTACGTACGTACCGGAACTGCCCAGGCAGTTATGTAGAGAGAGAGTCGAGACGCCATGGCGGGACAAAAAATCCGCATCCGGCTGAAGTCATATGACCACGAGGTCATTGATGTTTCAGCGCGGAAGATCGTTGAGACGGTGACGCGCGCAGGCGCAACGGTAGTGGGCCCCGTGCCCCTGCCCACGGAGAAGAACGTTTTCGTTGTCATCCGGTCCCCGCACAAGTACAAGGACAGCCGTGAGCACTTCGAAATGCGTACTCACAAGCGTCTGATCGACATCATTGATCCCACGCCCAAGGCCGTCGATTCGCTGATGCGTCTCGATCTGCCCGCGGACGTGAACATCGAAATCAAGCTGTAAGGGAGAGCGGATACACATGTCTACTTCACTTACACGCCAGGTCAAGGGCCTGCTGGGCATCAAGCTCGGCATGACCCAGGTCTGGGACGAGAACAACATCCTCATCCCCGTCACCGTCGTCCAGGCCGACTCCAACGTCATCACGCAGCTCCTCGAGCAGGAGAAGGACGGCTACACGGCCGTGCAGATCGGCTTCGGCCAGATCGATCCCCGCAAGGTCACGAAGCCGCTTGCCGGCCACTTCGAGAAGGCAGGCGTCACGCCCCGCCGTCACGTCGTCGAACTGCGGACCTCCGATGCCGACTCCTACTCGCTCGGCCAGGAACTCTCCGTCGAGATGTTCGAGGCCGGCCAGACGGTCGACGTCATCGGCACCACCAAGGGCAAGGGCTTCGCAGGCGTCATGAAGCGCCACGGTTTCCACGGTGTCGGCGCCTCGCACGGTGCCCACAAGAACCACCGTAAGCCCGGTTCCATCGGTGGAGCATCCACACCCAGCCGCGTCTTCCGTGGAATGAAAATGGCAGGCCGCATGGGTGCCGTTCGTCAGACCACGCTGAACCTCAAGGTTCACGCAGTCGACGCCGAGAAGTCGCTGCTGCTGATCAAGGGCGCCGTTCCGGGCGCCCGCGGCCAGGTCGTCCTCGTACGCACCGCCGTGAAGGGAGCATAGCCACATGGCTGCGAATACAGTTCAGGTCGATCTCCCCGCGGAGATCTTCGACGCACAGACCAACGTGCCGCTGCTGCACCAGGTCGTCGTCGCTCAGCTTGCTGCGGCCCGCCAGGGTACGCACAAGACGAAGACGCGCGCCGAGGTCAGTGGCGCAGGCCGCAAGCCGTTCAAGCAGAAGGGAACCGGTCGTGCCCGTCAGGGTTCGATCCGCGCCCCCCACATGACCGGTGGTGGCGTCGTCCACGGGCCCACGCCCCGCGACTACAGCCAGCGCACCCCCAAGAAGATGAAGGCCGCCGCCCTCCGCGGTGCCCTCTCGGACCGGGCACGCAACGGCCGTATCCACGTTCTCGAGTCCCTGGTCACGGGCGGCAAGCCCTCCACCAAGGGTGCCATCGAGACCCTGCGAGCGATCTCCGAGCGGCCCCGCCTGCTCGTCGTGATCGAGCGCGCCAACGACGTCGCCGCACTCTCCGTGCGCAACGTCCCCGAGGTGCACGTCCTCTATGTGGACCAGCTCAACACGTACGACGTGCTGGTGTCCGACGACGTGATCTTCACCAAGGCCGCCTACGACCAGTTCGTCGGTTCGGCTGATGTCATCACCGAGGAGGATGCCAAGTGAGCGGCAGCATCGCAAAGGACCCGCGCGACGTCGTCATTGCACCCGTCGTGTCGGAGAAGAGCTACGGCCTGATCGACGAGGGTAAGTACACCTTCCTGGTCGACCCCCGCTCGAACAAGGAAGAAATCAAACTGGCGGTCGAGAAGATCTTCTCCGTGAAGGTCGACTCCATCAACACCATCAACCGGGTTGGCAAGCGCAAGCGCACCAAGTTCGGCTGGGGCCAGCGCAAGGGCACCAAGCGTGCCATCGTGTCCCTCAAAGAGGGCTCGATCGACATCTTCGGCGGTCCGCTCTCCTGAGAGCGGAGACCACTTTAACGAGGAATTGAGTTATGGGAATCCGTAAATACAAGCCGACAACCCCGGGCCGTCGCGGCTCGAGCGTTGCCGACTTCGCAGAAATCACCCGGTCGACGCCGGAGAAGTCGTTGGTCCGTCCGCTTCCCAAAAAGGGTGGACGCAACAACTCCGGCAAGATCACGACCCGCCACAAGGGCGGTGGACACAAGCGTCAGTACCGACTGATCGACTTCCGCCGCCACGACAAGGACGGTGTCGACGCCCGCGTCGCGGAGATCGAATACGATCCGAACCGCACCGCGCGCATCGCCCTCCTGCACTATGTGGACGGCACCAAGCGCTACATCGTCGCGCCGAACAAGCTCAAGCAGGGCGACTTCGTCGAGGCCGGAGCCGGGGCAGACATCAAGCCCGGCAACAACCTGCCGCTGCGCAACATCCCCGTGGGTACCGTCATCCACGCCGTCGAGCTCCGCCCCGGTGGCGGCGCGAAGATGGGCCGGTCCGCCGGTGCATCGGTCCAGCTCGTCGCCAAGGAAGGGCGCTTCGCCCAGCTGCGACTGCCCTCGGGCGAGATCCGCAACGTCGACGTCCGCTGCCGCGCGACCATCGGCGAGGTCGGCAACGCCGAGCAGTCGAACATCAACTGGGGCAAGGCAGGCCGTAACCGCTGGAAGGGCATCCGCCCGACCGTCCGTGGTGTGGCCATGAACCCGGTCGACCACCCGCACGGTGGTGGCGAAGGCAAGACCTCGGGTGGACGCCACCCGGTCAACCCGAACGGTAAGCGTGAGGGTCGAACCCGCCGCCCCAACAAAGAGAGCGATTCACTCATCGTGCGTCGCCGTCGTTCCGGCAAGAACAAGCGATAGGAGCCTGGAGACATGCCACGCAGCCTGAAGAAAGGCCCCTTCGTCGATCAGCACCTGTACGTCAAGGTCGCTCGCGAGAACGAATCGGGTACGAAGAACGTCATCAAGACGTGGTCCCGCCGCTCCATGATCGTCCCCGACATGCTCGGGCACACGATCGCGGTACACGACGGGCGCAAGCACATCCCGGTGTTTGTCACCGAGTCGATGGTCGGGCACAAGCTCGGCGAATTCGCTCCCACGCGGACTTTCCGCGGCCATGTTAAGGACGACCGCAAGGGCAAGCGCCGCTAGGCGCTGCTCTTACGGCTAAGACGAGAGAAGGAAAGCAATGGAAGCCAAGGCTATTGCGCGTCATATCCGCGTAACGCCTATGAAGGCCCGGCGCGTCGTCAACCTTGTTCGTGGTAAGCAGGCGAATGAGGCTCTGGCTATTCTGAAGTTTGCCCCACAGGTTGCTTCAGAGCCGGTTTTCAAGGTGGTCCAGTCGGCAGTCGCCAACGCCCGCGTCCGCGCGGACCGTGACGGCGTTGCCTTCGACGAGGACAACCTCATCATCAGCGAGGCGTTTGTTGATGAAGGCCCCACGATGAAGCGGTTCCGGCCGCGCGCCCAGGGCCGTGCGTTCCGCATCAACAAGCGGACCAGCCACATCACGGTTGTCGTCGCTACCCCTGAGAAAGTGGAGGTCCGCTAAGTGGGACAGAAAGTAAACCCGCACGGGTTCCGACTCGGCATCACCACGGACCACAGGTCGCACTGGTTCGCCGACAGCAACAAGCCGGGCCAGCGTTACCGTGACTTCGTCCGCGAAGACATCAAGATCCGTCAGCTGATGTCGACCGGCATGGACCGCGCCGGCATCGCCAAGGTCGAGATCGAGCGCACCCGTGACCGTGTCCGCGTGGACATCCACACGGCACGCCCCGGTATCGTGATCGGCCGTCGTGGAGCAGAAGCGGACCGCATCCGCGGCGAGCTCGAGAAGCTCACCGGCAAGCAGGTCCAGCTGAACATCCTCGAGGTCAAGAACCCCGAGATCGAGGCACAGCTCGTAGCCCAGGGTGTCGCCGAGCAGCTCTCTTCCCGCGTGGCGTTCCGCCGCGCGATGAAGAAGGCCATGCAGTCCGCACAGCGTGCCGGCGCCAAGGGCATTCGTGTCCAGTGCTCCGGCCGTCTGGGCGGCGCCGAGATGAGCCGCTCGGAGTTCTACCGCGAGGGACGCGTTCCCCTGCACACCCTGCGCGCGAACATCGACTACGGCTTCTTCGAGGCGAAGACCACCTTCGGCCGTATCGGCGTGAAGGTCTGGATCTACAAGGGTGACGTCACGGCCAAGGAGCTCGCAGCCCAGGCTGCCGCAGCACCTTCCCGCGGCCGTGGTGGAGACCGTCCGGGCCGTGGCCCCGCCGGTGCCGATCGCGGTGGCGACCGTGGAGGCGAGCGTCGTCGTCGTGCTCCCGAGCGCTCCGAGGGCCAGGGCGCGTCAGCACCCGCCGAGACCGCCGCAGCCCCCGCTGCGACTGAAGGAGGACAGGCTTAAATGCTTATCCCACGTCGAGTCAAGTTCCGTAAGCAGCACCACCCGGGCCGCTCCGGCGCCGCTACCGGCGGCACCGAGGTCAGCTTCGGCGAGTGGGGTATCCAGGCTCTGAGCCCGGCATACGTCACCAACCGGCAGATCGAGTCCGCTCGTATCGCCATGACCCGCCACATCAAGCGTGGCGGCAAGGTCTGGATCAACATCTATCCGGACCGCCCGTTGACCAAGAAGCCCGCCGAGACCCGCATGGGTTCCGGTAAGGGTTCACCCGAGTGGTGGGTGGCCAACGTCAAGCCGGGACGGGTTCTCTTCGAACTGTCCGGGGTAACCGAAGAGGTAGCCCGCGAAGCCCTGCGCCTCGCGATCCACAAGCTGCCGTTGAAGGCACGCATCGTGCGTCGTGAGGGTGGTGAATAGTTATGGCTCTGGGTTCAAAGGAACTGGCAACAGACCAGCTGGACGGCTTCGATAAGGACCGCCTGGTGGAAGAACTGCGCAAGGCCAAGGAGGAGCTGTTCAACCTCCGTTTCCAGTCGGCCACCGGCCAGCTGGAAAGCCACGGTCGCCTTCGTTCGGTGAAGCGCGACATCGCCCGCATCTACACGGTGCTGCGTGAGCGTGAACTGGGGATTCGCCCCGAGGTCGTGGCTCCCGTCGAGGAAGCCAAGCCCGCGAAGGCGGAGAAGCCCAAGAAAGCCAAGAAGGCCTCCACGAAGGACGAACCTTCCGTGGACACCGAGGCTTCTGAGGAGGACGCCAAATGAGTGAGCAGCAGAGTGAGACGACCGTAGGGACCGAGAAGGCCGTGCACGACGCCAACTCCCGTGGATACCGCAAGGTACGCCGTGGCTACGTCGTCTCCGACAAGATGGAGAAGACCATCGTCGTCGAGGTCGAGGACCGCGTGAAGCACCCCCTGTACGGCAAGGTGCTTCGCCGCAGCTCCAAGGTCAAGGCGCACGACGAGAACAACACCGCCGGCATCGGCGACATGGTGCTCATCAGCGAGACCCGCCCGCTCTCCGCCACCAAGCGGTGGCGTCTGGTGGAGATCGTCGAGAAGGCCAAGTAACACCCGTTCCATCCAGGGACCGGCACGCCGGGTCTCGCACGAGAATGCCCCGGACACGATTTCGTGTCCGGGGCATTCTCGCGATAGGATAAGAATCTTGTCTGTCTGGTGGGTTGGCGCATGCCCTCACGAGGTTTCCTCCGGGGTTACCTTCACACCGGGCAAATAGGCAAAAGCCCGATGATCTTGTTCACCACCCAGGCAAATATTCTGCATTATCGTGCGCCCAGGCGTTCGCGTGGTGAGGACCAGTATCTCGGGGCCCACCCATATCCGTTCCGCAAGGCTCGATGAGAGAACCGGCGCGACGACAGGAGTAATCAGTGATTCAGCAGGAGTCGCGGCTAAAGGTCGCCGACAACACGGGGGCCAAGGAAATCTTGACCATCCGTGTTCTCGGAGGATCCGGGCGCCGCTACGCAGGCATCGGCGACGTCATCGTCGCCACCGTGAAGGACGCGATCCCCGGCGGAAACGTCAAGAAGGGCGACGTCGTCAAGGCGGTCATCGTCCGCACCAAGAAGGAACGCCGCCGCGCGGACGGTTCCTACATCAAGTTCGACGAGAACGCAGCAGTGATCCTGAAGAACGACGGCGACCCCCGCGGTACCCGTATCTTCGGCCCTGTCGGTCGCGAGCTCCGCGACAAGCGTTTCATGAAGATCATCTCGCTGGCGCCGGAGGTGCTGTAGTCCATGGCACAGAAGACAAAGCTCAAGATCAAGAAGGGTGACCTCGTCCAGGTCATCACCGGAGCCAAGCAGGAGCGCGGCGGCGACCGCGGCAAGCAGGGCAAGGTGCTCAAGGTGTTCCCCGAGACCAACCGCGTCCTCGTGGAAGGCATCAACCGGATCACCAAGCACACCAAGGTCGGGCAGTCGCAGCGCGGCACCAAGACCGGTGGCATCGAGGTCGTGGAGGCATCGGTGCACATCAGCAACGTCGCCGTCGTCGATCCCGAGACCAAGAAGCCGACGCGCGTCGGATACCGCACCGAGACCGTCGAGCGTGACGGCCGGGAGCGCGTTGTCCGCGTCCGCATCGCCAAGTCATCAGGGAAGGATCTGTAATGACTGTCGAAACCACAGGTACCACAGAAGCCACGGTTCTTCCCCGTCTCAAGGCCCGCTACGCGGCCGAGATCAAGGCGACCCTGCAGGAGCAGTTCAACTACTCCAACGTCAACCAGGTCCCGCGCCTCGTGAAGGTCGTCGTGAACATGGGTGTCGGTGACGCCGCCAAGGACTCGAAGCTGATCGACGGCGCCGTCAAGGACCTCACCGCAATCACCGGCCAGAAGCCCCAGGTGACGAAGGCCCGCAAGTCCATCGCGCAGTTCAAGCTCCGTGAAGGAATGCCCATCGGTGCGCACGCAACCCTGCGTGGCGACCGCATGTGGGAGTTCACGGACCGCCTGATCTCCCTCGCCCTGCCCCGTATCCGCGACTTCCGCGGTCTCAACGGCAAGCAGTTCGACGGCAACGGCAACTACACCTTCGGCCTCACGGAGCAGTCCATGTTCCATGAGATCGACCAGGACCGTATCGACCGCGTACGTGGCATGGACATCACCGTCGTCACCACCGCCAAGACCGACGCCGAGGGCCGCGCGCTCCTCAAGGCGCTTGGCTTCCCCTTCAAATCCGAAGATTAATCTAACTACGTTGCAGGTCCACTCCAGCCGGCACCTCGTGTGCCGGTCGGAACCCGGAAACCGTTTCGAGGAAGGGCAAGAGCCCACATGACAATGACAGATCCTGTCGCAGACATGCTCACGCGTCTGCGCAATGCAAATTCGGCTTACCACGACTCCGTGTCCATGCCGTACAGCAAGCTGAAGGCACGCGTTGCCGACATCCTGAAGGCCGAGGGCTACATCGCCGGCTGGAAGGAAGAGGAAGCGGAGGTCGGCAAGAAGCTGACCATCGATCTCAAGTTCGGTCCTGACCGCCAGCGCTCCATCGCCGGCATCCGCCGCATCTCCAAGCCGGGCCTCCGCGTGTACGCCAAGTCCACGAACCTGCCGCACGTGCTCGGCGGCCTCGGCATCGCCATCCTGTCCACGTCCTCCGGTCTGCTGACGGACCGCCAGGCATCCAAGAAGGGTGTAGGTGGGGAAGTCCTCGCCTACGTCTGGTAACGGGAAAGGGAAAAGAACATGTCACGTATTGGACGTCTCCCCATCACCGTTCCCGCCGGTGTCGAGGTCAAGGTCGACGGCAACGCCGTCTCCGTCAAGGGCGCGAAGGGCGAGCTGAGCCACTCGGTTCCCAGCCCCATCGAGGTCTCCCTCTCCGAGGGCACCCTCACCGTCTCGCGGCCGAACGACGAGCGCGAGTCGCGTTCGCTGCACGGCCTCACCCGCACGCTGATCTCCAACATGATCGTCGGAGTCACCGAGGGCTACAAGAAGAACCTTGAGATCGTGGGTACGGGTTACCGTGTCCAGGCCAAGGGCAGCGACCTGGAATTCGCTCTGGGTTACAGCCACCCGGTTGCCGTCAAGGCACCCGAGGGCATCACCCTGACCGTCGACAGCCCCACCAAGCTCTCGGTCGCAGGCATCAACAAGCAGCAGGTCGGCGAGGTCGCTGCAACCATCCGCAAGCTGCGAAAGCCAGACCCCTACAAGGGCAAGGGCATCCGCTACGCAGGCGAGATCATCCGCCGCAAGGTCGGAAAGGCTGGTAAGTAACCATGGGTCTGAGCATCAACAAGAAGCGCAGCTCGAAGAGCAAGTCCGCCTCGCGCGGACGCCGCCACCTCCGTGTACGCAAGCGCGTTTCGGGCACGGCGGTCCGTCCCCGTCTGGTCGTCAACCGTTCGGCCCGCCACGTCTTCGTGCAGGTCGTCGACGACACCAAGGGAATGACCGTTGCATCGGCCTCCACCCTCGAAGCGGATCTTCGCGCGTTCGACGGTGACAAGACCGCCAAGGCCAAGCGCGTCGGTGAGCTCGTAGCCGAGCGTGCCAAGGCTGCAGGCGTCGAGGCTGTCGTGTTCGACCGTGGTGGCAACAAGTACCACGGCCGCGTTGCAGCAATCGCAGACGGCGCACGTGAAGGTGGGCTGTCACTGTGACCGAGGAAAACAAGGCAAAGGAAGCCCCATTGAATACGGCTACAGAGCAGCCCGCGGCTGAAGCACCGGCCGCAGCAGCAACCGACACCGCTTCGGCTGACACCAACCGCTCCAACGCGCGTGGCAACTCGCGCGGTGGCGACCAGCGCGGCGGCAACGCACGCGGTGGCGAGCGTGGAGGGCGCGGCGGCCGTGACGGCGGTCGCAACGATGACAAGGACAAGTTCATCGAGCGTGTCGTCACCATCAACCGCGTCTCGAAGGTCGTGAAGGGTGGTCGTCGCTTCAGCTTCACCGCCCTCGTGGTGGTCGGCGACGGCAACGGCATGGTCGGTGTCGGCTACGGAAAGGCGAAGGAAGTTCCCTCCGCCATCCAGAAGGCCGTCGAGGAAGCCAAGAAGACCATGTTCCGCGTTCCGCGCATCGGTGGCACCGTCCCGCACCTGGTGCAGGGCGAGGCCGCAGCCGGCGTCGTGCTCCTGCGTCCGGCATCCCCGGGTACCGGTGTTATCGCCGGCGGCCCGGTCCGTGCGGTCCTCGAGTGCGTCGGCATCCACGACGTCCTCTCGAAGTCGCTCGGTTCCGCCAACGCCATCAACATCGTCCACGCGACCGTTGATGCGCTGAAGCGCCTCGAAGAGCCCCAGGCAGTCGCGGCACGCCGTGGCCTGCCTCTCGACGAGGTCGCATCCCACCAGATGCTGCGCGCGATCGCAGCTCAGAAGGCAGGTGCGTGATGACTGCGATCACTCCGAAGCGTGTGGCCGTGAGCTCGACGAAGCTCTCGATCACGCAGATCAAGTCCGCCATCGGCGGCAAGCAGAACCAGCGCGACACGCTGCGGTCGCTCGGCCTCAAGCGGATCGGCCACACCGTGGTCCGTGAAGCCGACGCCGTCACCGTCGGCATGGTCAACACGGTTCCGCACCTCTTGAAGGTTGAGGAGGCCAACTAATGGCAGAGAAGAACACCGCGGCCGTCGCCGCGACAGAAGCGACCGAAGAGCGCGTCCACGCCCTCAAGGTCCACCACCTGCGTCCCGCACCGGGTGCCAAGACGGCGAAGACCCGTGTCGGCCGTGGTGAGGGTTCGAAGGGTAAGACCGCAGGTCGAGGCACCAAGGGAACGGCTGCCCGCTACCAGGTGAAGGCAGGCTTCGCAGGTGGTCAGCTGCCGCTGCACATGCGCCTTCCCAAGCTGCGCGGGTTCAAGAACCCGTTCCGCGTCGAGTTCCAGGTCGTGAACCTGGACAAGCTGTCGGAGCTCTACCCGGCGGGCGGTGACGTCACGGTGGAGAATCTCGTGGCCAACGGCGCGGTCCGCAAGAACCAGCCCGTCAAGGTGCTGGGAACGGGCGAGATCACCGTGGCCGTCAACGTCTCGGCCGACGCCTTCTCGGCATCCGCTGCCGAGAAGATCGTCGCCGCAGGCGGTACCGTCACTGAGCTGTAGTCCGCTGACCGCCCCGACCCCGGTGATGCCGGGGGAGGGGCGGCTGTGATCGACAGCACTTAGGAACTAGACTTCTGGTGGGCAGGGCTGGATCAGCCCACCAGGAGTCTTTTTTCGGCTCTGGCCACCCCAGGATCGGTGCGGTCTCTCGCGCCGATGACCAACCGTTAGACTCGGTTGTTGTGTACGGTCCGCCACAGGACCAACAGACCTTCAGGAGGACGCTTGCTTAGCGCTATTGGCCGGGCATTCCGGACGCCAGACTTGCGGCGCAAGCTGTTGTTCACGCTGGGAATCATCACCATCTTCCGTCTCGGGGCCTTCATCCCCGCTCCGGGCGTCGACTACGGGAACGTGCAGCAGTGCCTCGCACTGGGCAACACCGACGGCGGTCTCTACCAGTTCGTGAACCTCTTCAGCGGCGGTGCCCTTCTCCAGGTCTCCATCTTCGCCCTCGGGATCATGCCGTACATCACGGCGAGCATCATCACGCAGCTCCTCCGGGTGGTCATTCCCCGGTTCCAGGAGCTGCACCAGGAAGGCGCGCAGGGTCAGTCGAAGCTGACGCAGTACACGCGCTACCTGACCATCGCGCTCGGCCTGCTCAACGCCACCACGCTGGTATCCCTTGCGCGGTCCGGTGCGCTGCTCGGCAACTGCCCCGTCCCGCTCATCCCGGACGACTCCCTGATCACCATCATCCTGCTGATCATCACGCTGACGGCCGGAACGGGCCTCATCATGTGGATGGGTGAGCTCATCACCGAGCGCGGCGTCGGCAACGGCATGTCGCTCCTCATCTTCACCGCCATCGCCGCTGGCTTCCCCAGCTCGCTCGGCGAGATCTTCCGCACCCAGGGCGCCACCGTCTTCGCCTTCGTCCTGCTCATGGGTGTCGTCGTCGTCGCCCTCGTGATCTTCGTGGAACAGTCGCAGCGTCGCATCCCCGTCCAGTACGCCAAGCGCATGGTGGGACGCCGCACGCTCGGCGGGAGCAGCACGTACATTCCGATCAAGGTCAACATGGCCGGGGTCATCCCCGTGATCTTCGCGTCCTCGATGCTCTACCTGCCCAGCCTGATCGCCCAGTTCAACACCCCGCAGGACGGCACCACCCCGCCGCCCGAGTGGGTCAACTGGATCACGACGTACCTGACCAGCGGTGACCATCCGCTCTACATGGCCATGTACTTCCTCCTGATCGTCTTCTTCACGTACTTCTACGTGGCGATCACCTTCAACCCGGACGAGGTGTCCGAGAACATGAAGAAGTACGGCGGGTTCATCCCGGGCATCCGTGCCGGCCGCCCGACGGCGGAGTACCTCCAGTACGTGTTGTCCCGCATCACCCTGCCCGGCGCCATCTATCTCGGTCTCGTGGCGCTGATCCCGCTGATCGCCCTGGTGGCCATCGGCGCCAACCAGAACTTCCCGTTCGGTGGCACCTCGATCCTCATCATGGTCGGTGTGGGCCTGGAGACCGTCAAGCAGATCGACGCGCAGCTCCAGCAGCGTCACTACGAAGGGTTGTTGCGTTGACCAGAATGCTGATCATCGGCCCCCCCGGCTCCGGCAAGGGCACGCAGGCCGCTCGTATCTCCGAGCGCCTCGGTGTCGTGGCCATCTCCACGGGCGACATCTTCCGCGACAACGTGAAGCGCGAGACCCCTCTCGGCGTCGAGGCGAAGAAGTTCATGGACGCGGGGGACTTCGTGCCCGACAGCGTGACCAACAGCATGGTGCGTGACCGCCTCGCCGGCGAGGACGTGCGCGATGGGTTCCTGCTCGACGGATACCCGCGCACCGCGGCCCAGGTGAGCGAGCTCGACGACATCCTGCGGGAGAACGATCTCGACCTCGACGTCGTGCTCCAGCTGACGGCCGACGACGAGGAGCTCGTGAAGCGCCTTCTCGGCCGGGCGAAGCTGGACGGGAGGTCGGACGACAACGAGCAGGTGATCCGTCACCGCCTCGGCCTGTACCACGACCAGACCGAGGTCGTGGTGTCCCGCTACGACGAGCGGGGGATCGTGACGAAGGTCGACGGGCTCGGTTCCATCGACGAGGTCACCGAGCGTGTGATGGCGGCACTCAAGGTCGCGAGCTAGGACGGCCGTGTTCCGCCAGCCGAAGGTCGAGTACAAGACCACCCCTCAGATGCTCGTCATGCGCGAGGCGGGCCTGGTGCTGGCCGGAGCCCTCGACCAGGCCGTCGCGGCCGCCCAGGTGGGCGTGACGACGGCACAGCTCGACGACGTCTTCGCCGCGGTACTCCGGGAGGCCGGCGCCACGTCGAACTTCCTGGGCTACCACGGGTTCCCGGCGAGTATCTGCACGTCGGTGAATCACGAGGTCGTCCACGGCATCCCGGGGGAGTACGTGCTGCGCGACGGCGACATCATCTCGATCGACGGCGGCGCCGTCGTCCGGGGCTGGCACTCCGATTCCGCGCGGACCGTCATCGTCGGTACCCCGAGGGAAGAGGACGTCCGGCTCTCCGAGGTGACCGAGGAAGCAATGTGGCGGGGGATAGCAGCGCTCGCGTCGGCACGGTTCGTCGGCGACATCGGCGCGGCGATCGACGACTACGTCTCGTCGGTGCCGGGGCCGGCCCTGGGAATCCTGGAGGACTACGTGGGGCACGGCATCGGCACGCAGATGCACCAGGCACCGGACGTGCTCAACTACCGGAGTTCGAACCGCGGGCCCAAGGTCCGTCCCGGCTTGTGCCTCGCCATCGAACCGATGCTCGTCCAGGGCGGGCTCGCCACATCAGTGCTCGACGACGACTGGACCGTGGTGACCACGGACGGACGGCGCGCCTCCCAGTGGGAGCACAGCGTCGCGGTCCACGACGGCGGCATCTGGGTGCTCACCGCGCACGACGGCGGCGCATCGCGGCTCGAGCCACTGGGCGTGACGCCCGTACCCCTCGCGGGCTGAACCGTATGCGGGGCGGAACTGCGGGATTTAGCGATCCCCGGTCCGTAGCGTAGTATTGTCTGTTGGTTGTCTCTGCTTCTCATGCCCAATTGGACATCGGAAGCCGATCCGCATGGTGAGCCTCGGTTCCCGCCGGTTCAGACGATCAAAACCCCCAATCCGTCCGTCACGCAAGTGGTGGGCATAGACGTTAGCGGAGGATATGGCCAAGAAAGACGGTGTCATTGAGATTGAAGGCACTGTGAACGAGGCGCTGCCCAACGCGATGTTCCGCGTTGAGCTGGCCAACGGACACATTGTTCTCGCCCACATCTCGGGAAAGATGCGCCAGCACTACATCCGAATCCTTCCTGAGGACCGGGTTGTAGTGGAACTCAGCCCGTACGACCTCACCCGGGGCCGTATCGTCTACCGCTACAAATAAGAATCAACTCGAAGGAAAACCATGAAGGTCAACCCGAGCGTGAAGCGGATCTGCGAGAAGTGCCAGGTGGTTCGCCGCAAGGGCAACGTTCTCGTCATCTGCGAGAACCCGCGCCACAAGCAGCGCCAGGGCTGAGAACCTCCTCCGAGGTTCCACCCCACGCGTAGAAGTACACTCAACGGCAGAACAGCGCCCCCCAGGGGGCGTACACCCCCGGCTCGGAGGCCGGGGACCGGGGCACCTGACTCCGGGAACGTTCTGCTCCACACCTCCGGCAACTCCAAAGGAGCACCGCCACCATGGCACGTCTCGCTGGCGTAGACATCCCCCGCGAAAAGCGGGTAGTCATCGCGCTTACCTATATCTACGGCGTGGGCAAGACCCGTGCAGAGAAGACGGTCGTCGACACGGGGATCTCCCCGAACACGCGCGTCAAGGATCTCTCCGACGCAGAGCTGGTCCAGCTCCGCGACTACATCGAGGGCAACTTCAAGGTCGAGGGCGATCTTCGCCGCGAAGTTGCAGCCGACATCCGCCGCAAGGTCGAGATCGGCAGCTACGAAGGCATTCGGCACCGCCGCGGCCTTCCCGTGCGCGGACAGCGCACGAAGACCAACGCTCGCACCCGCAAGGGCCCGAAGCGCACGGTCGCAGGCAAGAAGAAGGTCGGACGCTAGATCCCCACCGGCTCCCTCACGTGACTCGCTAGCGCTCGTCACGCCAGGGGACCCTCGCCGGCGGAGGCCCCTGTTCCGGCGGCCTCCGGCAGGACTCGATCCGACTCAATGCTTTACCCAATACCTTCGTAGGAGAAGTAATGCCCCCCAAGACTCGTGGAGCGGTGCGTAAGCCGCGTCGCAAGGACAAGAAGAACATCGCGCTCGGCCAGGCGCACATCAAGAGCACCTTCAACAACACCATCGTCTCGATCACGGACCCCAGTGGAGCAGTCATCTCCTGGGCCTCCGCCGGTGAGGTCGGCTTCAAGGGTTCGCGCAAGTCCACCCCGTTCGCCGCGCAGATGGCCGCCGAGGCTGCCGCGAAGCGCGCGCAGGAGCACGGCGTCAAGAAGGTCGACGTCTTCGTGAAGGGTCCCGGATCCGGACGCGAGACCGCCATCCGTTCGCTCCAGGCCACGGGCCTCGAGGTCGGATCGATCCAGGACGTCACCCCGAGCGCACACAACGGCTGCCGCCCGCCGAAGCGCCGCCGCGTCTAACCAGATGCACCGGTGACCGCGCCGCCCTGCAGGAACGGACGTTCCGGCAGGGCGGTTCGGTGCCGTTCAGCAGCTTCACAGCCGGTCGACCAGCAGTCCCGCCCATTTAGAAGCGTCATATAGCGGATGCTTCCTGAAAGGAAATGTAAGTGCTCATTGCACAGCGCCCCACCCTGACTGAAGAAGTCGTCGCCGACAACCGCTCACGGTTCGTCATCGAGCCGCTCGAGCCCGGTTTCGGCTACACCCTCGGCAACTCCCTCCGCCGCACCCTGCTGTCCTCGATCCCGGGCGCAGCGGTCACCAGCATCCGCATCGACGGCGTGCTGCACGAATTCACCACGGTTCCCGGGGTGAAGGAGGACGTCACCGAGATCATCCTCAACATCAAGAACCTGGCCGTCTCCTCGGAGCACGACGAGCCCGTTGTCGCCTACCTGCGCAAGCAGGGGCCCGGCGTGGTCACCGCTGCTGACATCGCGCCCCCCGCGGGTGTCGAGTTCCACAACCCGGACCTGCACATCGCGACCCTCAACTCGAAGGGCAAGTTCGAGCTCGAACTGACCATCGAGCGTGGACGCGGGTACGTCTCGGCCTCCCAGAACAAGTCCGGCGACTCGGAGATCGGCCGCATCCCGGTCGACTCCATCTACTCGCCGGTCCTGAAGGTCACCTTCCGTGTGGAGGCGACCCGTGTGGAGCAGCGCACCGACTTCGACAAGCTGATCGTCGACGTCGAGACGAAGGACGCCATCGCTCCGCGCGACGCCGTCGCATCGGCCGGCACCACCCTGGTGGAGCTCTTCGGGCTCGCCCGCGAGCTCAATGTCGCCGCGGAAGGCATCGAGATCGGCCCGTCACCGACGGACGCAGCTCTCGCAGCCGACATGGCGCTGCCGATCGAGGACCTCGAACTGACGGTCCGCTCGTACAACTGCCTCAAGCGTGAGGGCATCCACTCCGTGGGTGAACTCGTTGCACGCTCCGAAGCCGATCTCATGGACATCCGCAACTTCGGCGCGAAGTCCATCGACGAGGTCAAGGCGAAGCTCGTCGAGCTGGGTCTGTCCCTGAAGGATTCCCCTCCCGGGTTCGACCTCGCCGCCCGCGCTGCCGCCATCGAAGAGGACGACGCCGCCTACGGCGACGAAGAGCTCTAAAACGCTATCTGCCCGCCCGCCGCTCACCGTAGTGGCGGGACGGGCACCTAATGAGGAGAAATCACCATGCCCACACCCACAAAGGGCCCACGCCTCGGAGGCGGTCCGGCGCACGAACGCCTGATGCTCGCCAACCTGGCCGCCTCACTGTTCGAGCACAAGCGCATCACCACCACGGTGACCAAGGCCAAGCGCCTTCGCCCCTACGCCGAGCGTCTCATCACGTTCGCGAAGAAGGGTGACCTCGCGTCGCGCCGTCGCGTCCTCGGTGTCATCAGCAGCAAGAGCATCGTCCACGAGCTGTTCACGGACATCGCTCCCGCCGTCGCCAACCGCGAGGGTGGCTACACCCGCATCACCAAGATCGGCAACCGCAAGGGCGACAACGCCCCCATGGCCGTCATCGAACTGGTGCTGGAGCCCATGTCGGCGAAGCAGTCCGTCGTCGCCGAGGCCGAGCAGGCCAAGGCTCCCGCAGCTGCCGCAGCACCGGCCGCCGAGTCCGTCGACTCGCCCGAGTCCGCAGATTCGGTCGACTCGGTCGATTCCGCAGAGTCCGCAGCGTCTGCCGACGAGGTAGCAGCCGAGGACACGACGGTGGACGCCGAAGCCGGCTCCGCCGACGAGGTCGTCGTCGTCGAGGGCACCGTCGAGGACGAGAAGAAGTAATTCTTCCCGCCTGACGCGCCATGACACTGCAGAAGCCCGCCGCTCCCGAGAGGGACGGCGGGCTTCTGCGTATCCGGCTGGACATCGCCTACGACGGAGCGCCCTTTGCAGGCTGGGCGCTCCAACCAGGCCTGCCGAGTGTCCAGGGTGTCCTCGAGGGAGCACTCCGCACCCTCCTGCAACGACCGGCCCGGCTCACCGTGGGCGGGCGGACCGACGCCGGCGTCCACGCCCGCGGGCAGGTAGCCCACGTTGATCTCACAGCCGCCGAGTGGAACGCCATGGGGAGGGGGCGCGACGTCGATCCCGCCACCGCGTTCCTGAGGCGTCTGACCGGCACCGTCAATCGTGAGCTGACGGACGGGATCAGTGGCCGCGGCCGGTCCGTGCGGAACTCGGTGCCCGCCGTCGTCCTGCTGTCCGCAAGGCCGGCGCCGGTCGGCTTCGACGCCCGATTCTCGGCGCTCTGGCGGCGCTACGGGTACGCCATCGCGGACACCGCGACCGGTCAGGACCCCCTGCGCCGGCACACGACGCTCTGGCATCCCGCACCGCTCGACGTCGCACTGCTCAACGAGGGTGCGTCCCACTTCCTCGGGATGCAGGACTTCGCCGCCTTCTGCAAGCCACGCGAGGGGTCCACGACCATCCGCGAGCTCCAACGCTACGAGTTCGTCCGCGGGCAGGACGGCACGATCACCGCGACCGTGCAGGCCGACGCGTTCTGTCACAACATGGTGCGGGCGCTCATCGGTTCCACGCTGCGTGTCGGGTCGGGTGAGATGCCGCCGGGCTGGCTCGCGGAGCGGCTCGCGGCCCGCATCAAGGATGCCCGCTCGGTCCTTGCCGCACCGCATCCGCTGGTACTCGAGGAGATCGCCTACCCGGGTGATGACGACGTCGCAGGCCGTGCAGAACTGACGCGGGCTCGCCGGAACCCTGGGCACCTCAGGCCGGAAGCGTCCGCTCACCAGGACCGCGCGGCCGGCTGACCGGTCGACGACGCGCATGCACCGGAGGCCGCTCCGGAAAAATTCTCGTCATCCTGCATCCGAACGACGACGTCCGCCGGTAGTACGGGGTGTCAGGATCAATCGGAGGCTCTCCGGGGCCAGAACGAGGAGAAACACAATGCGCTCGAAATTCTACGCAGTCGGTGCAGTCGCGGCACTCGGTGTGGCCGGCGTCGCCACACCCGCGGTTGCCGCCGAAACCGGCGAGATGGCACAGCTGTCCGTCCTTCATGCCGTTCCCGATCTCACCGTCGACGTCTACGTCAACGGCGACCTGACCCTCGACGACTTCACGCCGGGAACCCTCGCCGGGCCGCTCGAACTCCCCGCGGGCGACTACGAGCTGGCGATCACCGCCTCCGACGCGGCGGACGCCAGTTCACCCGTCATCGGTCCGGTGCCCGTGACCCTCGAAGGCGGTGGCAACTACACCGCGACCGCGAACCTCGATGCAGAGGGCGCCCCGACTGCGAACTTCTACACCAACGACGTCTCGACGGTCGAAGCCGGGAAGTCACGGCTGACGGTCCGGCACACCGCTGCTGCGCCCGCCGTCGACGTCCTGGTCGGTGGCACCCCGGTGGTGGAGAACCTGAGCAATCCCGAGGAAGCGACGCTCACCACCGACGCCGGGACCATCTCGGCCGCGGTCGCCGCGACAGGGACCACCGAGCCCGTCATCGGCCCGGCCGATCTGAACCTTGCAGAGGGCACCGCGACCATCGTGTACGCCTGGGGAAGCCTGGAGGACGGGAACCTCGCCCTGGCCACGCAGGTCATCGAGGGCCTCCACTCCGATCCCGCCGCGGTTCCCGGCGCGCAGGCCGCGACGTCCACCACGGACAGCACGGGCCTGCTCATCGGAGCCGGCGCGGTCGGACTGGTGCTCCTCTCCGGTGCAGCCGTGGCAGCGCGCCTGCGCGGGTCCCGCACGGCCGCCTGAGCCGGCCGACGGGGCGGGAGGCCCCCTCCAGCCTCCCGCCCTGTCCGGTCCACCCGTCCTGTCCAACCAACCTCCCGTCCAGCCACGGAAAGCGATGGTCGTGAAGCTCACTCCCCGCCGCGCAGCGGTCCTGCTGCTCGGCCTCTCCATCGGCCTGCTCCCGGCCGGGTGTGCCCAGCCGAGCGCGGCACCGGAACCCCGGGTCCTCGTGAACCTCCCCCCGAGCCCGGCCCCGGCGGACGGAGCCCCGGCACCCGCCGCGGAAGCCCCTGTCCCTGCCCCGAAAGCGCCCGGCTCTGCTGCGGAAACCCCTGATGGCGCGCCCGGCGCCGTCGCTCTCCGTCCGGCGACCGCCGCGCAGGTGGAGATCGTCCCACCCCCGGTCTCGCTCGACATCGAGGGCACGGACATCCAGGTGGGCGTGATCGACGTCGGGATCGCCGATGACGACGAGATGGAGATCCCGACCAGTTTCTACGAGGCGGGGTGGTACCGGTACGGGCCAGCGCCCGGTGCATCGTCAGGCAACGCCGTCCTGGCAGCACACATCGACATCGGCACCGAGGAGATGCCTTTCGCGCAGTTGAAGGACGTACAGCTCGGAACGATCATCACCGTGGGGCGGGAGAGTGCCGAGCCGGTCCGCTACGAGGTCACGGAGGTGCGGAACGAGCCGAAGGCGGCCCTGGACACGGAGGGGATCTTCCGGCGCGACGGCGACCACCAGCTGGTCATCGTGACGTGCGGTGGCGACTGGCTCGCGGACCGTGCGGACTATGAGGATAATGTTGTCCTCACGGCATCTCCGCTCTGAAACGCCCTGCCATCGCGATGAGGACGGGCACCGACGGGTCGGTGCGGGAAGCCGTTGTCCGACGTTCCCGCCCGAAGGAGAGCAGCGTGGCTTCCCCAGGTCGAGGGCTGGTCGGTCGTCCCGATGCCGGGTTCTCGACCGACGGCGAGGAAGGGCTGGCGCAGGCCTACCGCAACTATGCACCGCTCGTCTTCACCGTGGCTCTGCGTGCGCTGCACGACCGCCAGGCCGCCTCCGATGCGACGCAGGAGGTGTTCATCCGCGCGTGGCGGTTCAGATCAGGGTACGACCCGGCGGCCGGGAGCCTGCCCGGATGGCTCCTGGGCATCACCCGCAACGTGGTGTCGGACGCTCTCTCGGCGCGACTCCGACGGGATCGCCTAGACCATCTGGCGGTCGCGCTGGGCGACCACCGAGCGGCAGGGCCCGGCAATGAAGCCATCGAGGCGCTCGCGGATCGCGTGGTCCTGGACGCTGAGCTGAGAATGCTCGGCGAACCGCAGAAATCAATCCTGGAGCTCGCCTTCTACGAAGACCTGACACACCAGGAAATAGCCAAGCGGCTCCATATGCCCCTCGGGACGGTCAAGAGTCACATCCGTCGAAGTCTCACCCACCTACGCAGCCGATTGGAGGCCTGGCATGCAGCACCTTGATCCGGAAGCCATCAGCCTGGCCGCAATCGGCGAACAGCTCGACGAGCCGGGGCAGGCCCACCTGACCGCATGCGACATCTGCACGACGGAACTCCAGTCCCTGCAACACGTGGTGGGTGCCGCGCGCGGGGGAGCGCCCGGGCTGCTCGAGGCGCCCGGCCCGGAGGTCTGGGCGGCGATCCACGCCGACCTCGACCTGCAGCAGTCCCAGCTCGAGGACCCGCTGACGCGGTCCGATCCGCCCGTCGACCGATGGGTTGGGGCCGGCACCCGGCCCGGGCCCGGCGTCGTGGACCTTCGTCCCCGGTCACGTCCCCGACGTCCGTCCGGAATGTACCTCGTAGCGGCTGCGGCAGCGGGCGTGCTCATCGGAGGAGCAGCCCTTTGGGCGGTCCAGGCCTTTACGTCTCCCGCCTCGCAGGACGTCCTGGCGGAAACAGTGCTCGAGCCGCTTGATGGCTTCACGGGTGAGGGCACCGCCAGAGTGGTGTCCGGCGAGGACGGCAACCGGCTGCTCGACGTCCGGTCTACGACCACCGGCGCGGACGGGTACGAGGAGGTCTGGCTGATCGCGCCCGGCCTCGACCGCATGTACAGCCTCGGCGTCCTGTGGAACGGGACAGGTTCCCTGACCATCCCGGACAGCGTGGACCTGGCGGAATTCCCGGTCGTCGACATCTCGGACGAACCGCTCGACGGCGACCCGGTCCACTCCGGCGTAAGCATCCTCAGGGGTACCCTGACGGCCGCGTCCAACGAGCAGCTGGGCTAGCCCAGAAACACGAAGCTCGCAAAGGCCGCCAGCAGCATCCCCGGACCGAAGGGAAAAGTAGACCCGCGCGAGGCCCGCCGCAGGACCAGGACGGCGATACCCGCGACGCCCCCCAGGAGGAAGCCTCCGAGCAGCGTGCCGAGCCAGGCCGCGGACCCGGCCCAGCCACCGAACAGGCCGAGGACGGCCGCCAGCTTCACGTCGCCCATCCCCATGCCGGCGGGCGAGATGAGGGCCAACAGGAAGTACACCGAGAACAGGACGGAACCGCCGGCCAGAGCACCGATGAGACCGCCCCACGACCCGCTCGCGGCGGCCGCGATCACGAGCAGCGGGGCCGCCGTCGCCGCCCACCAACCCAGCAACGCATTGGGCAGGAGCTTGGTCCGCAGGTCGACGGCTCCGAGGACCACGCCGAAGGCGGCCAGGAGTGCTGTCAATGCGGCGTTCCACCACTCGGGGGTGCCGATGCTACCGACACCCGTCAGCAGCGCCGCCGCGAGGACCAGCGGCCAGCGCCAGGCCATCGGCACCAGGTCCCGGGGGTCCTTCCGGGCACGGGCGAACACCACAAGCGCGATGCCGGCCGCACCGAGGGCGGCGGCGAGGGGCAGGAGCACCTAGACGGACTCCTCGATGGAATCCGGCGCCACCCGGTGGACCTCGCCATTCGCCGGCAGCGTCACCGTGAACCTGCTGCCAGCGCCCGGCGTACTCGTGCAGCGAATGGTGCCTCCGTGGCTCTCGACGATCGACTTGGTGATCGACAGCCCGAGGCCGGCTCCCTCGATCTGGGCCCGCCGTGCTCCGGGGGTGCGGTAGAACCGGGAGAAGACCTGGCTTGCCTCCTGCTCCGTCATGCCCATGCCGTGGTCCTCGACCCACAGGTCGATGGCCGCTTCCGACTCGGCCGCACGGACGCTGACCACGCCGCCGCCGGGCGAGTACTTGATGGCATTCGACAGGAGGTTGTCGAGGACCTGCGAGATGCGCAGCGGGTCGATGAGCGTCCACAGGGGAGTGTGGGTGGTGGTCCTCAGCATCACACCGTTCCGCTGGGCGCGCAGCTGGTTGGAGCGCACGCTCATCTCGATCAGGGCAGCGAGGTCCACGGGTCGCGGATGGACGCGAACGCGGTCCCCGGCGGTCGAGAGGAGGTCGGCGACGAGCTCGAGGACGCGCTGCGCATTACGTCCCGCGACGTCCACGTACCCGCGAAGGTGCTCCGGCAGCGGATGCTCGTCCTCCAGCACGAGTTCGAGGTAGCCGAGGACCGAGGTGAGGGGGGCGTGGAACTCGTGGGAGATGTTGGAGATGAAGGCGTCCTTCGCGGACACGGCCTCCACGAGCTCGGTGACGTCGCTGCACACGATCAGGGCGCCGGTGATGGAGCCGTCGGCGCCCTTGATGGGCCGGGCCGCCGTGGAGAGGGCGCGCTGGGCGTCGCCGTCGCCCACCCAGATGAGCTGATCGGCGAACGTCTCCCCGGTGAGCGCGCGGTGCTGTGGCCTGCGGTCGGCCGGCAGCGGGGTGGTGCGATCGGCTCCGAAGACGAGCGGCGCCGTTCCGCCGTCGTCGTCCCTGCCGGCGAGCCTGTTGAACAGTTCCTGCTGCCGGTTGGTGAGCGTGGTCCCGCCGTGGGCGTCGACGGCGGTGAGGCCCACGTCCACGGTGTTCAGGATGGCGGTGAGCACCCGCTCGCGATCGATGGCCGCGCGGAGGAGCTCGTTGAGTTCCTGGTCCTTCTGCTCGATCTCGATCTCCCGTGCTCGAGCCAGGAGGCTCATCATGCGCACCACGACGGCGATGCACCCCATGACGGTGGGCAGCAGCAGGATCCCGAGCTGGGTCCGCAGGAGCTCCGGTTCGAGGGACCCCAGCAGGGGCCAGGCAGGCACGAGGAAGGAGCCCACGAGTGTGATGCCGAGGGCCGCCCAGGTGGGGAGGGAGGAGCGCATCAGCCAGACCACCGGGAAGATCACGAGGACCCCCAGCGCCGGCTGGGTCTCGAGGGCGCCGGCCCTGACGAGCGCGATCGCCACGAAGTCCAGGACGGGCACCACCAGCAGGCAGCCGCGCGGGAGCTCGCGCCACGGCACGACGACGCACAGCGCCGTCAGCAGGAGGGTCATCGAGAAGCCCACGTCGAAGACGGTGCTCGCCATCATGCCGGGGCGGAAAACGGGCGAGGTCACACCGATCACGACGACGATCAGGGCCAGCGGTATCTGGCAGAGGATCACCGACCGGTCGAGGGTGACCCTGGAGGCGAGGGCGCGCAGGCGGACAGCAGTTGTATCGCTAGTCATGCACTGACCGGGGCAGGATGGAAGACCGCATTGTGGGGAGACTTTCGACGCTGAGACCTACGTAGTGACTAACATTAGGGCGTCGACCCGCGGATTCACTCGAAGGCAGTCTCAATTCGGTCTCAAGGACGGGCACAATAGGAGAATTATGTCGGGATCGACAAGGCTCGTGATGCATCAGGCTGGGGGGACATCGAATGAGTGATCCAGGAGTGGCGGTCGTCATCGAGGACGACGCCGACGTGCGGAATCTGGTGGGTGCGGTCCTGCGTCAGTCGGGGTTCGAGGTCCACGTGGCGCCGGACGGCAAGACCGGCGTCGACCTCGTGCGATCCCAGGCCGCCACGGTGGTAACCCTGGATGTCGGACTGCCGGATATCGACGGGTACGAGGTGCTGCGCCGCATCCGAGCATTCAGCACCTGCTACGTGGTCATGCTGACCTCGCGCGGTGATGAGCTGGACACGTTGACGGCCCTGCAGTCGGGCGCCGACGACTACCTCACCAAGCCGTTCCGGCCGAGGGAGCTTCGGGCGCGGATCGCGGCCATGCTCCGGCGGCCGCGCTCCGACTCGGAGGAGGACGCGAGTCCGAGTGTCGCGCCGGCGCGCCCAGCTATCGTCAGTGTGCCCACCCCGGAGGCCGCGAGTGTGCTCGAGCACAACGGGCTGCTCGTCAACGCCTCGGCGCGCACCGTCGTCGTGGACGGCCGTGACCTGCTCCTGACCCGGAGCGAGTTCGATCTGCTGCACGAGATGCTCAAGAGCCGCGGTGCCGTCAGGACCAAGGCCGACCTGGTGCGCGTGGTGCGGGGGGACTACTACGACGAGGACACCTACATCAGCGACTCCGACGAACGCGCTATCGAGGTGCACGTGGGTAATCTCCGCAGGAAACTGGAGGAGGATCCGAGGAACCCCCGCTGGATGCAGACGGTCCGCGGTGTCGGATATCGGTTGACGCCCGTCCGCGCAGCCGCGTCAGACTGAGCCCTGCAGGACGCGGTCCAGGTACAGGGACCGGAGTTCGCTGACCGTCTCGAGTCCGCACGGCCCGATCAATGCCAGGGCCTGCTGCGACGCCTGGAGGTCACCATGGGTGATCGCATCCTCGAGGCGCGCTGCGTGGGCCGCGAGCCGCGGTGCGCCCGCCATGCTGGACGAACTGCGGAGGCTCAGCGCAGCATCGTGGGCAGCCGGGAGGTCGCGGTCCCCGAGCGCCACGTTCAGGCGCAGGAAGCGTTCGGCGAAACCCGCAATGTAGTCGAGGACGAAGGCGTGCGCAGCGCGGGCATCGTCGAGGTGGCTCTCCAGGGTCGCGAGGACACCGAGATCCACCAGGGTGGGTTGCCGAGTGCCGTGCTCAGGACGCGTCACTGGCCGGCGAACGTGTCGATGACGTTGAGCGCCGCGGGCCCCAGGATGACGATGAACAGCACCGGGAAGATGAACAGGAGCAGCGGGAAGAGCACTGCCACCGGCAGCTTCATGGCCTTCTCCTCGGCCCGCTGACGGCGCTTGACGCGCATCACCTTCGCCTGGGTGCGTAGGACGCCGGACAGCGCGATCCCGTAGGCATCCGCCTGCACGATGGCCTTCACGAAGCTCCGCAGCTCGGGAATGGAGCTGCGGTTTGCCAGGGCGAGGTAGGCCTCGCGCCTACTGCGGCCCACCTGCATGTCCTGCAGCGTGCGCACGAGTTCGTCTGCGAGGGGGCCCTTGCCCGTCTGTCCGGCCCGCTGCATCGCGCTCTCGAACCCGAGGCCGGCTTCGACGGAGATCAGCATCTGGTCGAGGGTGTTTGCCAGTTCAAGGGCCATGGCCTTCTGGCGTTCCTGCCCCCTGCTGTACAGCAGGAGGTCGGGGATGAAGTAGCCGAGGACCGTGACAAAGACGGCCAGGAGGACGAAGGTCTTGCTGCTGTTGGTCTGGAGGAGCAGGATCCCGGCGAGGCCTCCCGCAACTCCGAGGAGCGGCTTGGCCGTGAGGAGTTTTGCCAGGGGAAGGGCCGCCGGGCGTCCGGCCAGAGCCAGCAGGTGGTCGAGTTTCGCCACGTAGGCCTCAGGTGTGAGCCGCCGCCCGAGGTGAAGCAGCCGGTTCGGTCTCTCGACGGCCCCGGAGGCGAGGCCCACGCCCTGGGTCAGGTTTCGCTGCACCGTCCGGCGAACCTTCGCATCCGAGGTGAGCGCAGACCACGTGAAGTAGGCGATTGGTACCGAGGTGAGCAGGAGGGAGGCGAGTAGGGTCAGGTCCACGGCGCAGTCCTCAGAACTTCAGGTCGATGATCTTGCGCAGCCAGAGCCCACCGATGGCCATCATGACTGCGGCGACGCCGAGCATGGCCCAACCCAGAGGTTCGGTGAACAGCGCATTGATGTACCCCGGGCTGATGACCGTGAGGATGAGCGCAATTCCCAGCGGTAGTGCTCCGAGAATGTAGGCCGAGAACTTGCCCTCTGCCGCCAAGGACTTGATCTGGCCTTTGATTTCGGCTCGCTCGCGAATGGTGTGACCTACCTGATCGAGGACCTCTGCAAGGTCCCCGCCCACCTCGCGATTGATCTGGATTGCCTGCGCGATCCATTCGAAATCCTCGCTCTGCATACGGTGTGCCGTATCGACCAGTGAGGCCAGCAGGTCCTTGCCGAGCCCTGTCTCGGCGACGATGCGGCGCATCTCCTCCGATGTGGGACTGTCGGCTTCGGTCGCCGCTGCATCGATGGCGCGCAGGATGCTGTGACCTGCCCGGAGCCCTCCCGTCAGTAGCTGGAGGGTGTCGCCGAGCTGTGCGTCGAAGCGGCGTCTGCGCCGTGCGGTCCGGAAGGAAACAGCCTGATAGGCACCGACGGGGGACAGCAGGAGAAAGAGGACGCCTGCGATGGGCGCCAGCAGCGCCCACCCGATGAGAAGGCCGGAGATGCCTGCAAGGAGGATCAGCAGGTAGAGCTCCGCCTGGCTCAACCGCACACCGGCTGTCTCCAGGACTGTCTGGTCGAGGAACCGCTTCGGGTTGCGGCGCAGGTAGGCGTCCACCGCGCGGCCCGCTGCTCCGGCAAAGCGGGAAAGCTGCGAATCGGGAAGGGAGACGGCAGGGCGTCGTCGATCCAACGGCACGGATGACTGACGCGGCTGTGCGGCGACGATCGCGAGCACGACGGCTCCGACGATCAGCGCGGAGCCCGCAAGGAGAAGGGCTGTCATGATGTCACCTGCCGCGCCCCATCGCGGACCCGAAGACGGCTGGGGAGACCGTGATGCCCATGTCTTCGAAGCGCTCCATGAAGCGTGGGCGGATGCCGGTGGGCACAGGCTTCCCGAGAAAACGTCCCTTGCTGTCCACGCCCGCCGAGTAGTCGAAGACGAAGGCGTCCTGGAGGGTGACGACATCCCCCTCCATGCCCTGCACCTCGGTGACGTGAGTGATGCGCCGGCTTCCGTCGCGCAGGCGCGAGATCTGGACCACGAGGTTGACGGCGGACGCCAATTGTTCGCGGATGGCGCGTAGCGGCAGATCCATCCCGGCCATGAGCACGAGGGTCTCCAAGCGGGCGACGGCATCCCGCGGGGAGTTGGCATGGACCGTCGACAGCGAGCCGTCATGGCCGGTGTTCATGGCCTGCAGCATGTCGAGCGACTCGCCGCCGCGCACCTCGCCGATGACGATGCGGTCGGGTCGCATGCGCAGCGAGTTCCGGACGAGGTCACGGATGGTCACGGCGCCCTTGCCCTCGGTGTTGGGGGGGCGGCTTTCGAGGCGCACCACATGCTGCTGCTGGATCTGGAGCTCCACGGCGTCCTCGATCGTGACGATGCGCTCGTCGCCGGGCAGGAAGGAGGACAGCACGTTGAGGAGCGTCGTCTTCCCTGTCCCTGTTCCGCCGGAGACGATGATGTTGAGCTTCGCCTTGACGCAGGCATCGAGGAGTTCCGCCATCTCGGGCGTCAGGGTTCCGAAGTCGATGAGGTTCTGAACGGTGAGGGGTACCTTGCTGAACTTTCGGATGGTCAGGGAGGATCCGTTGACCGCCAGCGGCGGGATGACAGCATTGACGCGCGAGCCGTCCTCGAGCCGCGCGTCCACGAAGGGCGAGGACTCGTCGATGCGTCGGCCCACCTTCGACACGATGCGTTCGATGACGCGCCGCAGGTGCTCCTCCGAGCTGAAGCGCGAATCACTCAGCGTCAGCCGGCCATTCTGCTCCACGTAGATCTGGTCCATGCGGTTGACCATGATCTCCGTGACGGACGGGTCGTCGAGGAGCCGCTGGAGCGGACCGAACCCCAGGACGTCATCCGCCACGTCCCGGATGAGGCGGCGGCGCTCGTCCGGACTCAACGGAACCTGCTCGGCGTCGATGAGCTGGCTGAGCTCGTCGCGAGCGACTGTCTTGAGATCGTCCTCGCTGATCGAGGTGTCGCTGGCACGTGCACCCATGCGCTCGAAGAGGGCTGAGGCGGCACGCTGCTTCAGGCCGGCAAAGACATCCACTTTCGCCGTTCCGGGTGACTCGGGCACGTCGCGGGCTGTCGCAGGGGCGAGGGTCGCCGGACGCGGAGGAGCCGGCGCCGCAGGTACCGCCGCGGTCTCGACGGCGGCGGGTGCCGGGGAGAGTCCGGCCGCCTGGATGCGATCGGCCAGTCTCACCGGACCACCACGCGGCGGTGGAGTTTACGCTGCGCCTTCGCCCGCCAGGCGTGGTCGAAGCGCTGCACGAGATCGGTGAGGCTCTTCGTCGCGGGGTCCCGGATCTTGTCCTGGAGCAGGGGGACTCCGCGATTCGTGGCGAGTGTGAGCGCGCGCGAGCGTGGGATCGATACGTCGACCGGCGCTGCGAGCGTCGCCTCGATGTCCTGCACCGAGAGGCCCGTCTTCGTATCGGCGAAGTTCAGCACCACATGCCGCGTCTCGGGCAAGAGATTGAGCTGATTCAGGACATCAAGCCCTGTTCTCAGGCCGCGCACACTGGGCACATCCATGCCGGTGACCCAGACGGCGTCCGTGCACTGTTCGAGGGCCGCGAGACTCGGTTCGGTGAGTCCGGGTCCTGTATCCACGACGACATAACGGAACTCCAGCGCGAGCTGCTGGATCAGGCGGGTCACCTGTTCGGAGGAGATGCGATCGGCATCCGCCGGATTGCGTGGTCCACACAGGGCGTAGATACCCGACGGGTGCGCGGTCAGGAAAGCCTTGAGCACCATCGAGTCCTGTGTCGCGGCACCCGAGACAGCGTCGAGCACCGAGTACTCGGGATTCAGATAGAGACCCGTGCCCACATCACCGAACTGCAGGTCCAGATCGACGATGACGACGCTCAACGGAGCGATCTTGCCGAGCCCCACTGCAAGGTTCGTGGCGATCGTGGTCTTGCCCACACCGCCTTTCGGGGAGAAGACACCGATCACCAGACCGTTCTGCTGCTCGCGCGGAGTCTGCTCGTCGGAGCGCCGGCGGGTCGCGAAGGCCTGGCATGCGCGCTCGAGCTGTGCGCGGACGCTCGCGATGTCGGCGAGCGGGCTGAGGATGTCCCGCACACCGGCCCGCATGGCCTGGAGAGCGAGGTCAGGGTGGTCCTCGTGTACCAGGACCACGCTGATCTCCGGGAACTTCACGTCCACGACGATGGCGAGGCGGAGGGCTTCCTCGATGGCGATTCCGGGCCCGAAGATCAGGACTTCAGGCCGCTCGAGGGCGAGCTGATCGAGTACTGCATCAGAATCCCCGGACAGGGTGCTCGCCGGCAGGCTCTTCACATGGCCCTGCAGGCCACCCGCGACGGCGAGGCGGACCTTCTGCTCGAAATCCGAGCTCGGGGTGATCAGGACGAATCTACTCATCGGTACAGTTCCTCGGTCCTGATGGTGATCGGGTTCGGACTTTCCGTGGCGGACTCCGTCTCCTTGCTGAGCCAGATCGTGCCGAACTCATTGCCGAAGACGATCCTGGTGGCCTGCTCCTCGGTCACGGCGACCGTCACCATCAACGCGTCGGACGGGAGGGCTTCTGCTTGTGCGCGCGCCTGCTCTTCAGGCGTCGCGGACGGATCCACCTCCGTCGGTAACGGAGCCCGCTGCACGGAGGTCACGAGGATCTTGTGCAGGACCAGTTGCGTCGTCCGTGCCGCGAGGCCATTCTCGACCGACTCGGCCTCCATCGAGATGAAGACACCGACGGTGTCCTCGGGCCTGATGTTGCCGCCGACGGCTCGTCCCGGGTCAAGCGCGAAGGAGACCTCCTGAAGACCTTCGGGGACGGGTGAGCGTCCGGAAAGTTCTGCGCTCTCGGGCTCGACGAGGCGTTCGGCCATGAGCTGTTCGCCGGCTACGAGGTCGACCGCCGTGATCTTGCCGCCGGAGGAGGCGAGGTCACTGAGCGCCGTGGTGCCGACAGCTGTGGCCGGTAGGGTCTCAGTGGAGAGGAACGGCATCAGGTCCTCGGCGGGCGTGCCAGCGGGGACCGCGGCGTTCACCACGAGAACCTCCACGGGATCGAGGCTCGCGACCGCGCGGGCCTCGGCACCCTGGGCATAACCGAACAGCATCAGGGCCCCGATGAGAGCCAGGGCGACGGCGGCGACACCTGCGAGGAGACGGGATTTCATGGGGTTGCTTTCTCGAGGGTCATCCGCACCACGGCGGTGCCCATGGCGGGGTTGTAGGAGCCGAGGGTGTAGGCGTCGTCGAGGGACACCATTTTGACGAACCGCCCGATGATCCCCATGCACTTCACGGTGTTGCACGTGTAGCCCGGGTAGTAGCTGTCACGGAACGAGTCCGGATAGACGGAGCTGCCCTCCTGCTTGAACTTCCACCCGTGGACCTCGAAGGCCGCGAAACCGATGAGGTGGTACACGCCGTTGCTGCCGCTGTCGGTGACCTGGTCGTAGATCGGGAACAGGCCGACGGGTGGTGTTCCGGCTTCGATCTTGGCCCGCCATTCGGCCAACAGGTCCGTACAGTTCGGCGGCGCTCCGTTGTTGCCGGTGTTGCTGCCCGAGGCCCCCTTCGTGATGTCGACGAGTGCCTCGCACTTGCCCGGCACCTGATCGAGACTCCCGAATCCACCGGGAGGTCCGCCGGCACAGGCAGGGATACCATCCGACTTCTTCCGGTACTCGACGACCTGCCAGCCCGGCCCGTCCTGGAGTTCGCACTCGGAGAACGTGATGGGGAACGGAGCGGGTCCTGCGGTGGGGCTACCCCACTCCGCGGTGGAAGTTGCCGTCACTTCTGTCGAGGAGAACCCGAGGGCCTTTGCAAACAGGAGGGAGACGTGGTTCGCGGTCTGGCCGGCCTCCGACGCCCCTGCGACCACGGTGACCCGTCGTGCGGAGCTGTTGACCACGAGGTCCTTGATGCTGCTCCGGTCATCGAGCGCGTTGTCATCGGCAAGACGTCGAGCGAGCTCGGGAGCTGCGGTACAGCTGGCCGTGGAGACACCCAGTGCGCACTCCTGCGCCGTTGCCAGGGCGGCGGCATCGGCACCGTTCTGCAACTGCGCCCGTTCGGCGTAGATCATGCCCACGTCGACGGCCAGGGCCGCAAAGCCAAGCAAAACGACCATGACCAGGGCGACGATGACGCTGATCGCGCCGCGCTCACTCCGATGAGCGGGCTTGTCCGACTCCGTCAGCCACCGCACAGCATGACTCCTTTGCCTCGCAGGGAGAAGGGTGCAGCGATTCCGGTCAGGGTGGTCATGGTGTAGGTGATCGTCATCGTGACCGTGCTGGTGGCAGCGCAGGTGTTCACGGCGCCGCCTGCCGACCGCACGATGGTGAAATTTGAGGGGCTGAGGTCGGGATCGAGCACCTCGGCAGCAATGATCGCCCGGTTGACCGCGGCGGAGTCGTTCTTCCCGATAGCGACGACGCGGACGCCCTCGCGCGCAGCACTCGTGAGGGTCACCTGCGCGTTGTACGCCCGGCCCACCTCGATGATGCCGAACATCAGCAGGATCAGGATCGGGAGGACCAGGGCGAGTTCGACCGCGACGGCGCCGCGCTCGTGCATCTTCGACGCCATGGTTGCTCCCTCAGTAGCGCTGGGCGGCGGCATGCGTGCCGCCGCCCAGCGAGTCACGCGGCGTGGTCTTAGGACCAGCTAGAGCTTCAGCTTGGCGAACAGGCCGGTGAAGAACCCGTTCAGGGAGGTGCCGAAAGCCCCGACGCCGACGATCAGGACGACGGCGATGAGGGCGACCATGATGCCGTACTCGACGGCGGTCGCGCCGGTTTCCTCACGGCGGAGGCGCGACTGGACGGTGAGGCCCAGGGTGTGAAGGGAGGCTGCGAGGTAGTTGATCATGATGGGACTCCTGAGGGGACGGACGTGCGGCTGGCCCAGCGCCAGCACTGCCTGAAAACTAGCGCCGCCAGCCGGCAGGAACCGTGTTCTGCCCTGATCCTGAGCGAACCCTCGCAATGCTGCACCTGCGCTGCAGCCGTCCTGCGCAGAACCTGCGCTGGCACTGCCCCTCACACCTGCCGCCCGCAGGAATGTGGCGTGTCCCGCAGGCACGGACGGCGCTCGCCCTACACTGTGCGCATGCCCACTCTTCCCGACCGGCCGAGCCCTGCGCTGCACGCTGTGTCCGGGGTGTCCGAGGAGCCCGCGAAGCCGAGCGAGCCCAGCGAGTCCGGGGAGACTGAGGACACTGCGTACCTGCAGCAACTCGCCTCTCTGGTGGAGGCCTCGGCCGACGCCATCAATGGCGCCGACCGGGACGGCATCATCACCAGTTGGAACGCGGGGGCGGAGGCCCTCTACGGGTACAGCGCCGAGGAGGCCATCGGCCGCAGCGTCGAGATGCTCACGCCGGCACACTCCTCGGGTGCGGGCGAGTCGATGACGAAGGCGCTCGCGGGCGGCTCCGGTGTCGCCGGTCAGCGGGTGATCGCCCGGCACAAGAACGGCTCCCTCATCGAGGTGTCGCTGACGCTCTCACCCGTCTTCGACGCTGCGGGCGACGTCGTGGGTTCCTCGGCGGTCGCACGCGACATCACCGAGGAGCAGCGGCAACGCGCTGCCGCCGAGCACGCTCGGGACCGGTTGACCTTCGCGCAGGAGATCGCCCATGTCGGCTCCGTGGAGGTCAACATGATCACCGGCCACCGCTGGTGGTCCGATGAGTACTTCCGGATCCACGGCCTGGCCATCACCGAGAACCCGACCGAAGAGCTCTGGCACTCCGTGCTGCACCCCGAGGATCGCGAGCGCGTCCAGCAGGTCTGGCAGGAACTCGAGGCGGGCGGTCCGCCTCTGAAACTGGTGCACCGGATCCAGCGCCCCAACGGAGAGGTTCGCTGGGTGCACACCCGGGCGGCCGCCGAGCACAACGACGGCGTCCTCGTCAGGCTCCTCGAGACGGTGGTGGACATCACCGAGCGGAAGCTCGCGGAGGAGGCCCTCGAACGTCTCGCCTTCCAGGACCCGCTGACGGGGCTCGCGAACCGGGCCCTCCTGCTGAACTGCATCGAGCTCGCTCTGGAGGAGGCCGGGCAGGCCGCGACGCGGGTCGGCGTCCTCTTTCTCGACGTGAACCGGTTCAAGGTGGTCAACGACGGCCTGGGGCATGCCGCGGGGGACAGCCTGCTCGTCCAGCTCGCTGCGCGGCTGCGCGGCGCCGTGTGGCCGACGGATACGCTCGCGCGCTTCGCCGGCGACGAATTCGTGATCGTCTGCGGCAGCATCGGCCCGGACGACGTCCACGAGCTGGCGGGACGCATCGCCACCGCGGTGCGCGCACCTTTCGACCTGCTGGGCCAGGAACTGTTCGTCAGCGTGAGCATCGGGATCGCCCTCTCCTCGGGCAGCGACAGTGCCGAGTCCCTCCTCCACGAGGCGGACGCCGCGATGTACGTGGCGAAGCAGAGCGGAACCGCCGAGGGCATCCTGTTCGACCAGTCCATGCACCGGCGGGCCGAGACCCGCCTGGATCTCGGGTCCCAGCTGCCCCGCGCCGTCGAGCGCGGCGAGATGGAGATCCACTACCAGCCCGTCGTGGACGTCCTCAGCCACAGGCCGATAGCCTTCGAGGCGCTTCTTCGGTGGAAGCATCCCAAGTACGGGCTGGTGTCGCCGTGCCACTTCATTCCGATCGCGGAGGAGACCGGGCTGATCGTCCCGCTCGGACAGTGGGTGCTCGACACAGCGCTCGCCCAGGCGCAGGAATGGCGTTCCCGGATTTCCGGAGCCTCGGAGCTGCGGATCGCCGTGAATCTCTCCGCCCGCCAACTCCAGGACGCGGGCCTCTTCGACACCGTCGCCGATGCCATCGGCCGGGCAGGTATCGACCCGGCTGCCGTGGAACTCGAGATCACCGAATCCACCCTCATGAAGGACGTCGATCGATCGATGGCGACGTTGACGCGGCTCCGCAGTCTCGGCGTCGGGTTGTCGGTGGACGACTTCGGGACCGGCTATTCGTCCCTGAGCTATCTGAGCCGGTTCCCCGTCACGACCCTCAAGATCGACCGGTCGTTCGTCGAAGGCCTCGGCGGCGCGGACGTCCACGCGCAACCGATCGTCGCCGCGGTCACGGTGATGGCAGCGGCACTCGGGCTCGACGTCGTCGCCGAGGGCGTCGAGACCCCGGACCAGCTCGCGGAACTCGAGAAACTCGAGGTCGGCGCGGCGCAGGGCTACCTCTGGGCCGAAGCGATGCCTCCCGGGGAGGTGGCGCCATGGTTGGCGGGGGCCGTGGGCTTCGACGGCGAGGCAGCCCTGGAAACCCGCCCGCTCGCCTCACTTTGACCTGGGGTGCGGCAGCACGCTAATCTTGGTAGTCGTTGTGCGTATCCCTGCTCGATACGTCTGCGCCCTCCGGAGCGGTTCAGTTGCAGAACCACCTGGCCCGGGGGCGGAGCCGAGCTGTACGGGATGACTGGTCGTATTTCAGCCCTCACCTGAAGTTCCGGTAGCGCATGAATAAGCTGAGCCCTCGGGCACGGAGCACTCCGTGGATGTGGGCGACACCGAAATAGAAACGAAGGCCATAACCGTGCGTACGTACACCCCGAAGCCAGGCGATATCTCCCGCCAGTGGCACGTAATCGATGCAACCGACGTTGTGCTCGGCCGCCTCGCCAGCCAGACAGCTATCCTGCTGCGCGGAAAGCACAAGGCGACGTTCGCCCCCCACATGGACATGGGCGATTTCGTCATCATCATCAACGCCGAGAAGGTAGCCCTCACCGGCGCCAAGCTCGAGCAGAAGCGCGCCTACCGCCACTCGGGTTACCCGGGTGGTCTGAAGTCGACGAGCTACGTGGAACTCCTAGACAAGAACCCGGAGCGCGCAGTCGAGAAGGCCATCCGCGGCATGCTTCCCAAGAACTCGCTCGCCGCCCAGCAGATCGGCAAGCTGAAGGTCTACCGCGGCGCGGAGCACCCCCACGCAGCACAGCAGCCCACGACGTACGAAATCACCCAGGTCGCCCAGTAGTCCTGGCCACCAACACTAAGAAATCACTTCAAGGAGAACCGTGGCTCAGAACACTGAAGAGCTGAATGAATCGACTGAGGAGCTCACGAGCTACACCTCAGAGTCCACCGAGGGCAGCGAGACCGCCGTCAAGGAGCGCCCTGCGCTGACCGTCGGCGGCGGAGCCGTCGGACGCCGCAAGGAAGCAGTCGCCCGCGTGCGCCTCGTTCCCGGCACGGGCAAGTGGATCGTCAACGGGCGCGAGCTCGCCGACTACTTCCCGAACAAGCTGCACCAGCAGGAAGTCAACGATCCCTTCAAGCTCCTCGAGCTCGATGGTGCGTACGACGTCATCGCCCGTATCCACGGTGGTGGCCCGTCCGGCCAGGCCGGCGCCCTGCGCCTCGGCGTGGCACGCACGCTCAACGAGATCGACCGCGAGAACAACCGCCCCGCCCTCAAGAAGGCAGGCTTCCTGACCCGTGACGCCCGCGTCATCGAGCGCAAGAAGGCCGGTCTCAAGAAGGCTCGCAAGGCACCTCAGTACTCCAAGCGCTAAGCTCGCCCAGCGTTTCGATGCCCGTCCGGGCCTTCCGGGCGGGCATCGTGCTTTAACCTGTTGGAGGCCCACCTGAGCGGTCTCGAGTTCTTCACTTAGGATGATCAACGATGAGCAAGTTATTCGGCACCGATGGCGTGCGCGGTCTGGCCAACGGCCTGATTACCGCGGAACTCTCCCTGCAGCTGGCCCAGGCGGCCGCCGTGGTCCTCGGACACAACGCGGTCGACGGCGGGCGGCGGCCCACAGCGGTCATCGCCCGCGACCCACGGATCAGCGGTGAGTTCATCGCGGCCGCCGTCGAAGCCGGCCTCGCGAGTTCGGGCGTGGACGTCTACGACGCCGGCGTGCTGCCCACTCCCGCGGCCGCGTTCCTCGTCGCGGACCTCGACGCCGACTTCGGTGTGATGATCTCCGCCTCCCACAACCCCGCACCGGACAACGGCATCAAGTTCCTCGCCCGTGGCGGCAAGAAGCTGAGCGACGCCCTCGAGGATGCGATCGAGGCGGAGATGTCGAGCGACAGCCGCCGGCCCGTCGCCGGTGACGTCGGGCGTATCCAGCGGTTCGCGGACGCCGAGGATCGCTATATCGTGCACCTCCTGCAGACGCTCCCGCACCGCCTCGAGGGCCTGAAGGTGGTCCTCGATTGCGCGCATGGCGCGGCCAGCGGGTGCTCTCCCGAGGTCTTCCGGAACGCCGGCGCGGACATCGTGGTCATCGGGGCCGACCCCGACGGCGTGAACATCAACGACGGCTACGGCTCCACGCACCTGGAGAAGCTGCAGAGCGCTGTCCTCGAGCACGGCGCCGATCTGGGAATCGCCCATGACGGCGACGCCGACCGCTGCCTCGCCGTCGATCACGAGGGGACGGTCGTGGACGGCGACCAGATCATGGCCGTCATGGCGATGGCGATGAAGGACGCGGGGAAGCTCCGCGACGACACCCTCGTGGCGACCGTCATGAGCAACCTCGGGCTGAAGCTCGCACTCCGCGACGGCGGCATCACCATCAGGGAGACGGCGGTGGGGGACCGCTATGTCCTCGAGGGGATGCGCGACGGCGGCTACACCCTGGGCGGCGAACAGTCCGGCCACGTGATCTTCGCGGAGTACGCGACCACGGGCGACGGCGTGCTGACCGGGCTCCAGATCGCGGCCCGCATGGCAGGAACGGGCAAGAGCCTCAAGGAACTCGCCGCTGTCATGACGAAGCTCCCGCAGGTCCTCATCAACGTCAAGGATGTGGATCGTACGGCGGTGACGTCGGACGAGCGGGTCCAGGAGGCCGTCCGCGACGCCGAAGCCGTCCTCGGTGAGACCGGCCGCGTGCTGCTGCGCCCCTCGGGGACCGAGCCCGTGGTGCGCGTGATGGTCGAGGCCGCGGACATCGGCACGGCCCAGCGGATCGCGGAGGACCTCGCCGCGGTGGTGCAGGAGCACCTCTCGCTCGCACCCGTCGCGTAGCCGGCTCCTGCCAGTTCCCGCCCGGGTCGCTCAGCCCCGCACACACGTCGACACGAGCGCCCGGCAGGGCCGCGCGCAGGCGGTCGTCGCGCTGCGCGGCTCCAGGAGGCGCGCCACGGCGTCGTCGTACCGCGCCACCGCGATCTCCGCGATCACCGGAGTCGGCAGCAGGGGAGGGGCGACGACGTCGGCCCCCGCCTTCGCGAGCTGGTCGTGGAAGTACCCGGGCGCCAGGAGGTAGGACGCGAGCGCCACGCGCGGCCCCCCGTCCGAGCGGGAGGCGGCGACGGCGTCCGGCACCGACGGTGACGCCTTCGACCCGAACCCTGCCCGCACCTGCCCCGCCCTGAGCCCGGCGAGGACGGACAGCACCTCCCCGACGTCCTCCGCGGCGCAGGCGTCCGACGATCCGGCCGCTGCGACGACGACGGCGTCGTCCCCGGCCACCCCCGACGCGGTGAGCCGCTGCTGCAGGACGTGGGCCAGTCGCGGGTCCGGGCCGAGGGGCAGGGCCGAGACCGTGCCGGGCCTGCCGGCAGCCGCGCGGGCGATGTCCACCTTCACGTGGTAGCCGACCGAGAGCAGCAGGGGCACGATCACGGCCGGCCGGCCGTCGGGGAGCGCAGCGATCACATCCACCAGATCGGGCTCCTGCACGTCCACGTAGGCCTCGAGCACATCGAGATCGGGCCGCAGTGCGGCGATGTCCGCCCGGACGCCGTCGATCTCCCGGCGCCCCTGCGCGTTGTCGGTGCCGTGCGAGCACGCCACGAGAATCGGCGGGCCGTTCTGATCGAGCGTCATGGGAGCCATTCAAGCATCGGGCCCGGCATCAGGGGGTACCGCCGACCTCGACGATCCCGTCGGTGCACCGGACCGGGTAGACCCGCAGGCCCTCACCGCCGGAGAGACAGGTACCTGTCCCGAGGTCGTACACCTCCTTGTGGAGGGGCGAGGCGATGGTCGGCGCGGCGCCACTCGACCCCACGATGCCGCGGGCCATGACCGCGGCCCGCGTGCGCGGATCGATGTTCCCGACCGCGTGCAGCCGGTTCCCGGGCAGCCGGAACAGGGCGATCTGCTCGCCGCCCACCAGTGCAGCCTCCCCCCAGCACTCCTCGAGATCCTCGAGGAGGCAGACGGGACGCCAGCCGGCCCCGGCGGTGCCGAAACGCTGCAGGATGAGTTCGGTCATGGGGTGTCTCCTGTCGTGGCACGGGCCGGGCTGTCGGTCCCACGCTAGGCACCCCACGTGTCGCCCGCGTCCCGAGGCTGTTGCACCGGGGTAACAAGGGGCTCACCGACGCCGCGGGGTCCCGTGAACCCGAAGTTAACGTTGCGACACATCGGCGACACACAGGAGAAATTGCCCGTTCGTACTGTGGGAGCCATGAACGGGACACCAGGTCCGGACGGAAGGCACCCATGAGCGAGACGCGATCTTCACGGCCGGTAGCGGGCGGGACGGCAGGGACTGAGCGCCGCATCGTCGTCGTCGGCGGCGGCCCGGCAGCCCACCGCTTCGTCGAAGCGCTGTGGGGGCGTGGCCTGGACGGCCTGCACATCACCGTCCTGACCGAGGAGGCGCACGCCCCGTACGATCGCGTGGCACTCAGCACGGCCCTCACCGGCGACGTCGACCTCGCGCTCGGGGAACCCCTCATGTGGCGCGAACCGGCGATCCGCCTGGTCACCGGCGAGCAGGCGGTCCGGCTCGACGTCGCGGCACGCCGTGTCGTCGGCGCCTCGGGCGAGACGTACGCGTACGACGACGCGGTCCTCGCCACGGGATCCGACGCCGTCCGCCTGCCCCTGGCCAACGGTGAGCAGGCGGCGGTCTACCGCACCCTCGACGACGTGCACTGGCTGCGGACCGAGACCGCCCGGCTTGCCGCCGACCTCGGGCGCTCGCCACGCGCCGTCGTGATCGGCGGGGGACTCCTCGGCCTCGAGGCCGCAGGCGGGCTGCAGCACCTCGGCGCCGACGCCACGGTGGTCAACCGCGCCGCCTGGCTCATGAACGCGCAGCTCGACCAGGGAGCAGGCCAGGCCCTCGGGCGGCTCATCGCCGCGAAGGGCCTCGGCCTCCACTGCGGCGGCGCGCCCACCGCGATCGACACGGACGACGCCGGCCGTGTCACCGCGGTCCACCTCAGCGACGGCGCCGAGCTGCCCGCCGACCTCGTGGTCTTTGCCGTCGGCATCAGACCGCGTGACGAGCTGGCCCGCGACGCAGGGCTGGATGTGGCGCCCAGGGGCGGCGTGGTGATCAGCGCCTCGTGCGCGACGTCGACGGCCGGCATCTGGGCGATCGGCGAAGCGGCCAGCTACGGAGGGGTCAGCATGGGGCTCGTGGCGCCGGCCAACGCCATGGCCGAGGTCTGCGCCGACGGCATTCTCGGCGGGGTCTCGAGCTTCCCCGGCTTCGACACGGCGACCAAGCTCAAGCTCTCGGGCGTGGAGGTCGCGAGCTTCGGGGATGCGCTCGCCGAGTCCGAGGACAGCCTCGAGATCGTCTACGCCGACCCCGCGCGCGGGCTCTACCAGAAGCTCGTGGTCACCGACGACGCGAAGACCCTGCTCGGCGGGATCTTCGTCGGCGACGCCGCCCCCTACTCGGCACTCCGGCCGCTGCTGGGGCGCGAGCTCCCGGCCGAACCCGGCGCCTATCTCTCCTCCGCGGGCGGCGGCGAGGCGCCGCCGTCCGAGCTGCCCGACGACGTCGTGCTCTGCTCCTGCAACAACGTCACGGCAGGTGCCTGCCGCTCCGCCGTCCACGGGGTCGCCGAGGACGGGTCGGCGGTGGAGCCGGCCCTCGACATGCCGTCGCTCAAGGCCTGCTCCCGTGCAGGCACCCAGTGCGGATCCTGCGTCCCCATGCTGAAGAAGCTGCTCGACAGCGAACTCACCAAGGCGGGCCGAACCGTCTCGCGGGGCATCTGCGAACACTTCGGGATGTCGCGACCGGAACTGTTCGAGGCCATCCAGGCGCTCGACCTCGCTTCGTTCCAGGACATCATCGGGCGCTTCGGCGCCACGGACGAGGCGCGGGCGGGCCACGGCTGCGACATCTGCAAACCGGCCATCGGATCGATCCTCGCCACGCAGCGCGGGGAGTACGTGCTCGACGGCGGCCGCGGCACCCTGCAGGACACCAACGACCGGGCGCTCGCGAACATGCAGCGCAACGGCACCTACTCGGTGGTGCCGCGCATCCCCGGCGGGGAGATCACCCCGCAGAAACTCGCGGTCATCGCGCAGGTCGCCGAGCAGTTCGGGCTGTACGTGAAGCTGACCGGGGCCCTGCGCATCGATCTCTTCGGCGCGCGGCTCGAGCAGCTGCCCGAGATCTGGAAGATTCTCGTGGAGGCCGGGTTCGAGTCCGGGCAGGCCTACGGCAAGGCCCTGCGCAACGTGAAGTCATGTGTCGGCTCCACGTGGTGCCGGTTCGGGGTGCAGGACTCGGTAGCCATGGCGATCGACCTCGAGCTGCGGTACCGCGGGCTGCGCGCACCGCACAAGTTCAAGATGGGCGTCTCGGGATGCGCCCGGGAGTGTGCCGAGGCACGCAGCAAGGACGTCGGCGTGATCGCCACGGACCAGGGCTGGAATCTCTACGTGGGGGGCAACGGCGGATTCCAGCCCGCCCACGCCCAACTCCTCGCCCAGGACCTCGACGGCGACACCCTCATCCGGTACATCGACCGCTACCTCATGTACTACATCCGGACCGCCGACCGCATGCAACGGACGGCCCGGTGGATGGACGATCTCGACGGCGGTCTCGGGCACGTGCGCGAGGTCGTCATCGAGGACTCGCTCGGTATCGGGGACGAGCTCGAAGCCGCGATGGCCCGGCACGTGGAGCACTACGAGGACGAGTGGGCCGCGACGCTCAGGGACCCGGACCGCCTCCGCCGTTTCCGGTCCTTCGTCAACGCCCCCGACGCCGCGGACCAGTCGATCGTGCTCGTCGAGGAGCGGGGCCAGCGGCGCCCGGCCACCGAGGCGGAGATCGAGGCGCAGGCGCGCCGGACAACCCTCGGGGCGGCGATCCCCGTCCGCTCCGATGCAGGCTCTGCCCCGGGTACCCCCACACCGACGGAAGGCTGACCATGCAGCTCGAGATCGACCTGGCAGGGCAACGCGTCGTGATCGTCGGGGCCGCACGGGCCTCTCGGAGGGTCGTGGCGCGGTATCGGGCAGCAGGGGCCGATGTCGAATGCGTGGCGGCGGAATCGATCGACGCCGTGGACCTGGCGGCGACGCGCCTCGTGGTCCTCGTCGGGGGTGGGCATGACGGTATCGAGGCGGGCGAGACTCTCCAGGAACGCTGCCGGAGCGAGGGCGTCCTGTTCAGCCGCGAGGCAGGGGCCGTCGGACCGGGCCAGGTGACGCTGGTCGGCGGTGGCCCGGGCGCCCTCGGACTCCTGACGCTCGACGCCGCGGCAGCACTGCAGGACGCCGACGTCGTGCTGTACGACAGGCTGGCGCCCACCCGGGACCTCGCAGCCCTCGCCCCCGCAGCGGAGCTGGTCGACGTCGGCAAACTGCCGGGACACCATCGGGTCCCGCAGTCCGGCATCAACGACCTGCTCGTGCAGCACGCGCTCGCGGGACGGCACGTGGTCCGGCTGAAGGGCGGCGACCCCTTCGTGTTCGGGCGGGGCAGCGAGGAACTCGCCGCCTGCCTCGCGGAGGGGGTTCCCTGCCGGGTGGTCCCCGGGGTGAGTTCCGCGATCTCCGTACCGGCTGCCGCGGGCATCCCCGTCACGCATCGCGGCGTCAGCCATCTCTTCACGGTGGTCTCCGGGCATGCCCCGCTCACGGACGAGGAACACCTCCACCTCGCGGGGCTCGGCGGGACCATCGTGGTCCTCATGGGCGTCTCGACACTCCCGCACCTGGTCGCAGGCCTGGGACGCGCCGGGATGCGGCCGGACATGCCGGTCGCGGTCGTCGAGCGCGGCTACAGCGCGTCGCAGCGCACGACCGCAGGCACGCTCGCCACGATCGTGACCGCCGCCGGTGCAGCACGCTGCCAGTCGCCGGCGGTCCTGGTGATCGGCGAGGTGGTGCGCGTGGGCCTCGAGCTCCAGGGCGGCGCCATGCACCTCGCGCGCCTGACCGAATCGCTCGCGTCATGACCGAGACCCTCCGCCTGGACTCCGCGAACGGCCAGCTCGCCGGCTTCCGGATCGGTGTCACCTCGGACCGGCGCTCCGGCGACCTCATCGACGCGCTGGAGCGCAGGGGAGCCTCGGTGTTCCACGCGCCCGCGCTGAAGATCGCCCCCATCGCGGAGGACGTGGACCTGCTCTCCGACACCGCTGCGATGGTCGGGGCGCGGCCCGACCTCTTCGTCATCACCACGGCCTACGGGATGCGGCGGTGGTTCGAGGCCGCGGATGCCGCCGGCCTCGGGGACGACCTCCTCGAGATCATGGGCAGTGGCCGCATCTACGTGCGCGGCCCGAAGGCGCGGGGCGCGGTGAGAGCGGCCGGGCTCGACGACGTCGGCATCAGTTCCGACGAGACCACGGCGACGCTCGTGGACCAGCTGCTGCAGCAGGACCTGGCGGGCCTGACCATCGGCGTTCAGCTGCACGCCTACGCTGACGCCCACCAGCTGGAGCGGTTGCGCGCGGCGGGTGCCACCCTCCTGACCGTCACGCCCTACCGGTGGATCAAGCCCGAGGGGGCGGAGCGGCTGCCACGCCTCATCGACGCCGTCTGCGCCGGACAGCTCGACTGCGTGACGTTCACGAGCGCGCCCGCCGTCGACGCCCTGTTCAGCACGGCCGCGGAGCAGGGGCTCCAGGACGAACTGGTCCGGCGTTTCCAGCGCAGCGTGCTCGCCGCCGCCGTCGGCCCCGTGACCGCCCAGCCCCTGATCGATGCAGGGATCCGGCCGATCGTCCCCGACCGCTTCCGCATGGGCGCGCTGATCCGCCTGGTGTGCGATCACCTGGCCGAACACCACGTGGAGCAGCTGCGCACGCGTGCCGGGTACGTGGAGGTGCGCGGCCGGTCGGTGCGCGTCGACGAGGTGCAGGTGGACCTCGCGCCCGCGCAGCTGGTGCTGTTCAAGGCCCTGCTCTCCGCCCGCGGTGCCGTGCTGAGCCGCGACGCCCTGACCTCTCTGCTCGCGCACACGGGGGCGGGCCATGCCCTCGACATGAACGTGAACCGGTTGCGGAAATCCCTGCCGGATCCGCAGCTCGTCGAGACCGTCGTCAAGCGCGGGTACCGGTTGCACGTCTAGCCACCGATCCGGCCGGTACGGCGGGCCCTCCGTTCACGACGCCGCCGCCACGGCGTAGTGCTGCTCGATCAGCGCGCGGACCTCGTCGTGGCAGCCACCGCACCCGGTGCCGGCGCGCGTCGCCGCGGACACCTCCCGCACGCTCGCACACCCCGCATGGACGGCGTCCTCCACCGTCCCCCGGGTGATGCCGGCGCACCGGCAAAGGGTGGTGTCGGGTCCCGGTGGCACGGCCGGGGCCCCGCCGTCGACGCTGTCGAGGCGGAGGAGACTCGAGCGATCGGCCGGCAGCTCGTCGCCGCGCTCGAACAGCAGCACCAGTTCCGCGCCGGTCCGCGGCATTCCCACGCAGACCAGGCCGGTGAGGACGCCGTCGCGCGTCACCATCTTCGCGTAGCGCCCGTGACCCGGATCAGTCCAGACGGCCACAGCGAGACCCGGTTCCACCGACCACGGGTCCGCGTCGGTCTCACCTGCGGTGACGGCATCGACGCCGCGGGCCTTGAGGAGCAGGAGGGCCTCGCGCCGGTCAGGAGGGCAGGCGGCGGAGACGGGCTCGTTGGTCAGCTCGGCGGCGAAGGCCAGACCGAGCTGGTCCGCCTGCTGCCATCCCGGGCCGATCAGCCCCTGGGGCGCGGTGTTCCCGGCGCAGGCGTCACAGGAGGGCTCCCAGCAGCGCACCTCGGCGCAGTCGCCGATCGCCCAGATGTCGAGGGTGTCGAGCGCCCGGAGGTCGTGGTCCACGAGGATCCCCGCGGCGGTGTTCAGGTCGCAGGCGTCGGCGAGTTCGGTGCGCGGACGCACACCGCAGGCGAGGACCAGCGCTCCGCCCTCGATGGTCGTGCCGCCCTCGAGGGAGAGACCCGAGAAGCGACCCCGCGTCAGGGTGACGCCGGTGGAGACGCCTCCGACCACGGTGATGCCGGTGCGGGCGAGTGCGGCTCCGAGTACTCGGGCGCCGTCCCCGAGGATGCGTTCCAGAGGAGCGCGGCCGGTATGGACGAGGGTCACCCGCGCGCCCTCCTCGGCGGCGGCGAGGGCGGCCTCGATGCCGAGGATGCCGCCGCCCAGCACCACGATGTGCTGCTCCGCTGCCATCGCGGCGGAGAGGGCCCGAGCGTCCGCGAGGTCCCGGAGGAACGTGACGCCCGCGGGGAGGGAGCCGGCGCCGAGGCCCGTGAGACGGGGCAGCACGGGGCGCGATCCGGTGGCGAGGACGAGGCGGTCGTAGTCGACGGCCCGGCCGTCGTCGAGCAGGACGCGCCGGAACGGTCTGTCCACCCGCGCGACACGGGCCCCGAGCCTGACGTCGATGCCCCGAGCAGCCAGCGCTGCGGCGTCGGCCAGCCGGACGGCGGTGACGGGCGTGCGACCCACGGCGACGTCCGCGACCAGGACGCGGTTGTACGCCGGCTCGGGTTCCTGGCCAAGCACGGTCACCGCGGCCGAGCCTGCGGTGACGAGCGGTTCCAGATGCTCGAGCAGGCGGGCCGCGACGGGCCCGAACCCCACGATCACGATGCGCTCCGGCCCGGCGGCGGAAGAATCTCTCATGCGACGGCCACCCGCTCTTCCCCGACGGGCCGGTGCTCGCGGGCGGCGCTCGTCGTCACGCGCACCGGGGTGGTCTTGAACTCCGGCATGCCCGACACCGGGTCCGTGGAACCGCCCGTCAGGAGATTCGCGGTGCCCGCACCGGCGAAGTGGAAGGCGAGGAAGACGGTGTCCGGACGGATGTCGCCGCTGAGGTCCGCCGTGGCGCGCGCCTCTCCATGCGTGCTGGTGATGACGACGGCGTCGTCCTGGCGGATCCCCAGGGCCTGCGCGGTCGCGGGATGCACCTGCAGGCGGGGCCCCGGTCGGGCGGCGAGCAGTTCCGGCACGCGCCGCGTCTGCGCCCCCGACTGGTAGTGCTCGAGGAGGCGGCCCGTCGCCAGCAGCAGGGGTGCCGGGGTCCGGGACGCGGCAGCGTCGGCCCGGGGGGAGACCGGCACGAGGACGGCCCGGCCATCGGCGTGGGCGAAGGCATCGAGGAAGAGGCGCGGCGTGCCGGCGCTGCCGCTCGGGTACGGCCAGTAGGCGGGGGGCCCGCCGTCGAGCACCGCGTAATCGAGCCCCGAGTAGTCGGCGAGGCCGCCGGCGCTGGCGCGGGCGAGTTCGTCGAACATCGTCCCGGGGTCGTCGCTGAACAGGGAGGGGGCCTCGAGCAGGCGTGCGAGTTCCCGCATGACCCACAGCTCACTGCGCGCACCCGGGGGCGGGACGACGGCGGGCCGGCGCCGGAGGACGCGCCCCTCCAGGTTGGTCACCGTGCCCTCCTCCTCCGCCCACTGCAGGACGGGCAGGACGACGTCGGCGAGGGCCGCGGTCTCGGAGAGGAAGAAGTCGGAGACGACGAGGAGGTCGAGGGACCTGAGCCCGTCGATGACCGCCGAGGCGTCGGGTGCCGACACGGCGGGATTCGCGCCGTGGACGAAGAGGCAGCGGGTGCCCCCGGCCCTGCCCAGTGAGGCGAGAAGCTCGACGGCGGGGAGGCCCGGGCCGGGAATGAGGGACTCCGGGACGCCCCGGACCGCTGCGACATGGGCGCGTGCGGCAGGATCGGTGATCCTGCGGTAGCCGGGCAGCTGGTCCGCCTTCTGCCCGTGCTCACGGCCCCCCTGCCCGTTGCCCTGGCCCGTGAGGGTGCCGTACCCGCTCGCCGTCGTGCCGGGCAGGCCGAGGAGCAGGGCCAGATTGATCGCCGCCGTGGTGGTGTCGGTGCCGTCGGCGTGCTGCTCCACTCCGCGGCCGGTGAGGATGTACGCACCCGGTCCGCCCTCCGCCGCGCTCCGGGCACCCCGGGCGAGCAGCCGCGCCGTCGCCCGGATCGCCGTGGCCGGTACGCCGGTGATGCCCTGCACGCGCTCGGGCCACCAGCGTGCCAGCCCCCGGGCGACGTCGTCGTACCCGCGGGTGCGGGACGCCAGGAACGCCCGGTCCTCGAGGCCCTCGGCGACCACCACGTGCGCCAGCCCGAGCAGGAGCGCGAGGTCGGTGCCGGGGGTGGGCTGGAGGTGGATGCCCCTGCCCTGCTCGGTGATGCGGGCGGTCGCCGAACGCCGGGGGTCGACGACGATCAGCCCACCTGCCGCCTGCGCCGCCCGGAGGTGCTGGACGAACGGTGGCATGGTGTCCGCGGCGTTGGAGCCGAGCAGCAGGACCACGGACGCGTTCCCGAGATCGGCCAGCGGGAAGGGGAGGCCACGGTCCATCCCGAAGGCGCGGTTCCCGGCGGCTGCCGCCGACGACATGCAGAACCGGCCGTTGTAGTCGATGCGTGAGGTGCGCAGGGCCAGGCGCGCGAATTTGCCGAGGGTGTAGGCCTTCTCATTGGTGAGGCCGCCTCCGCCGAAGACCGCGACGGCGTCCTGACCGTGCTCGGACTGGATGCCCCGGACGCGATCGCTGATCAGTGGGAGTACCGCGCTCCACGTCGACTCGCGGAGGATCCCGTCGGGGTCGCGCAGCAGCGGCGCGGTCAGCCGGTCCGGGTGGCGGAGGAGTTCGGCGGCCGACCACCCCTTCCGGCAGAGCCCGCCGCGGTTCGTCGGGAAGTCACGGCCGGTGACCGTGGCGCCGCCGTCGTGCGGTGCGGTGACCTCGTGGAGCCGGCCCTCACCGTGGCCCTGGTCCTGGCCCGCGAGCGGTGTCACCGTCATGGCGCACTGGAGCGCGCAGTACGGGCAGTGCGTCGCGGTTCCCGCCTGCTGCCGCACGGCTCAGACCTTGCCGAGCGTCGAGGAGCGGCGGAGGTAGAAGAACCAGGTGACGGCGAGCATCAGGACATAGCCGGCCACGAAGCCGTAGAAGGCGCCGTCGTAGCTGCCGGACGCGCCCTTCGAGGCATTGAGCACCTGGGGGATCAGGAAGCCGCCGTAGGCGCCGACGGCGGAGATGAGGCCGAGGGCCGCGGCGGACATGCGGGCGGTGCTCACCGATTCGCGGAGATCGGCGGTCCCTGCGGCTGCACCCCGCCGGGCGAAGATGACGGGGATCATACGGTAGGTGGCGCCGTTGCCGGCACCGGCCGCCGCGAACAGGATCAGGAAGAGGCCGAGGAACAGCCAGAAGTTGGACAGCGGGAGCGTCCACACCACCGAGAGGGCGATGGCTGCCATGACCGCGAACGCGATCACGGTGATCATCGCCCCGCCGAAGCGATCGGCGAGGCGGCCGCCGAAGGGCCGGGCGAGGGAGCCGACGAGCGGGCCGAGGAAGGCGAGGGACAGCGTGGCCGGGCCCATGGCGAAGGTGGAGAACGCGGGGAACGAATCGACGATGAGCTTGGGGAACACACCGGCGAAGCCGATGAACGAGCCGAACGTACCGATGTAGAGGAGGGCCATGATCCACAGGTGCGGCTCGCGGACGGCGGCGAGGGAGCCGGCGAGGTCGCTCTTCGCGTTGGACAGGTTGTCCATGTACTTCCAGGCGCCGAAGGCGGCGACCAGGATCAGCGGCACCCAGATCCACCCGGCGAGTGGGAGGTTCAGGGTGGCTGCGGCGCCGAGAGCGACGGCGACGGGGACCACGAACTGGGCGACGGCGGCACCGAGGTTGCCGCCGGCGGCGTTCAGGCCGAGGGCCCACCCCTTCTCGCGGGCCGGGTAGAAGAACGTGATGTTCGCCATCGAACTGGCGAAGTTGCCACCGCCGAAGCCGGCGAGGGCCGCGACGGCCAGCAGGACGCCGAACGGGGTGTCCGGGTTCGAGACGCAGAGGGCGAGTCCCACGGACGGGATGAGCAGGAGCAGCGCCGAGATGATGGTCCAGTTGCGGCCGCCCAGCCTCGGCACCATGAAGGTGTAGGGGATGCGGAGTGTCGCGCCCACGAGGGACGGCATGGAGATCAGCCAGAAGATCTGCGACGTGCTGAACGTGAACCCTGCCGCGGGGAGATACACGACGACGATCGACCAGAGCTGCCAGACCACGAAACCGAGGAACTCGCAGGCGATGGACCACTGCAGGTTGCGCTTGGCGATGGTCCTGCCGACGCTCGTCCACTGCGTGGTGTCCTCGGCGTCCCAGTTGTCGATCCAGCGGCCGGGGCGGTGGACGAGGGGTCCGGCGCTCGCCGGCGGGGCGAGGGTGGGGGATGCTGCTTCGTCGATGCTCACGGAGTCCTCCAGGGATGGTGTTCCAGCGTTTCCCTGAGGTTAGTGAGGCCGCGTTTCCGGTCCTGGCGCGTTGCGTAAACGCTCGGTGACGTTCACCTATCAGGCGGGGACCCGCACCGTGAGAACTTTCGGCCCGTGCGTGGCGTGTTGCGCAGGGTCAGTAGGACGACGCAGGCGGGAGGCCGAAGTGCTCCTCGAGGGTGGCGGTGCCTGCGGCGTCCATGGCCAGCGAGACCTCCCGGCCCACGAAGCGGAAGTGCCAGGGCTCGGCGGAGAACCCCGTGACACCGTTGGCGCCCAGGGGGTACCGCAGGATGATCCCGTACTCCGCCGCGTGCTCGGCCGCCCACCGGGCCGCGGCGGTCTCGGCGAAGCAGGACACGAGGGTGCAGGCGCCGTCGGCCTGCCCGATGTCGAATGCCAGGCCTGTCTGGTGCTCCGAATAGCCCGGCCTCGCGGAGACGGTGTCTGCTCCCGCGGCGTCCCCGTACTGGTTCACCCAGTAGGCGTAGGTGGACTCCTGGTTCGAGAAGGACCGGTAGCCGCTCACGAGGACCAGCTGGACGCCGTCCTGTGCCGCGGCCGCGAACATGGCTTCCACGGCAGCCGCCGTGTCCTGGCGGAGCAGGGCGTTGTCGGTCGCGATGGCGACATCGGGCAGGCGCAGCCCTGCAGGAGCGAAATCCAGGGGCGCGAGCGGCCGCTGCTTGTTCACGACGACGTCGACGGCGCCCGGATCGCGGTGCCGGCCCGCAGAATTCGCGTCGGGAGGTGCGGGTGACGGACCTGCCGCAGCGCCGGCCGACGATGCCGTCGGGGGTGCCGTGGGGGAGGGCTCCCGCTGCTGGGGTGCGGGCAGCACTCCGGCAGGGGCCGGAAGATCAGCGGCCGGGGGTGCCGCCGACGGCGCGGGTGATGCCGGCGCCGTGTCCCCCGCCGGGGTCGCGCCGGCCGGGGTGTCGGGAGAGGAGCACGCTGCGAGCGAGGTCACCGTGAGGGACGCCAGCAGGAGAGCGGGAAGGAGCGACGGCGGGACGCGCACCTCAGGTCTTCCGGAGCAGCATGCGTCGGACGGAGTGGTCGGCGTCCTTGGTCAGGACCAGTTGCGCGCGGCCCCGGGTGGGCAGCACGTTGGCCAGCAGGTTCGGCTCGTTGATGCGCTCCCAGATCCCGGACGCCGTCTCCCGTGCCTCCTCGTCGCTGAGGTTCGCATAGCGGTGGAAATAGGATTCGGGATCCGCGAACGCGCTCGAGCGCAGGGACTGGAAACGGTGGATGTACCACTGCCTGATGTTCGCGGTCTTCGCGTCCACGTAGATGGAGAAGTCGAAGAAGTCGCTCAGCGCGAGTCCGGTGATGCCGTCGGGACGCGGCCGCGCCGGGGCGAGGACGTTCAGGCCCTCGACGATCAGCACGTCCGGCCGGCGCACGACGATCTCCCGCTCCGGGACGATGTCGTACGTGAGATGCGAGTACCAGGGTGCCGTCACCTCGGCGGCACCGCTCTTGACCTCGCTGACGAAGCGCAGCAGCCGGCGCCGGTCGTAGGACTCCGGGAAGCCCTTGCGCTGCATGAGGCCGCGCCGTTCCAGTTCGGCATTGGGGTAGAGGAAGCCGTCCGTGGTGATGAGCTCCACGTTGGGGGTGTCCGGCCAGCGCCGCAGGAGTTCCCGGAGCACCCTCGCCGTCGTGGACTTGCCCACCGCCACCGACCCGGCGACGCCGATCACGAAGGGGGTCCGTGTGGTGGTCTCGCCGAGGAACGTGTTGGTGGCCGTGTGCAGCCGGCCGGCCGCGGCGGTGTACAGGTTCAGCAGGCGGGAGAGCGGCAGGTAGACCTCCCGCACCTCGTCGAGGTTGAGCGCGTCGCCGAGCCCGCGCAGACGCTGCACGTCCTCCACGTTCAGGGGGCTCTCGATCTCGTGCGAGAGCCGCGACCACATCTGGCGGTCCAGCTCGACGAAGGGGGTGAAGGATTCGGCACTCGTGGCCTGCTGCGTGCCCGTGCTTCTCTCACTCACCCGACGATTCTGCCCGGTGGCCTGCGCATTAACCAACACGGCCCCCGGTAGGCTTGGGGGCATGTGTGGAATTGTGGGATATGTGGGCCGGGACCACGGCCAGGGAACGACGACGCTCGATGCGGTAGCCCCGGCGTTCGGTCAGGAACCAGTCGACGCGCAGCACGGCGCCCTCGACGTCGTCATGGAGGGGCTCCGGCGCCTCGAGTACCGCGGCTACGATTCCGCGGGTGTCGCGGTCATCACGCCGGCCGGGATCGAGTCCCGGAAGAAGGCCGGGAAGCTCACCAACCTGGTCGAGGAGCTGGCATCGGACCCCCTGCCGCGCTCGCTGACGGGGATCGGGCACACGCGCTGGGCGACCCACGGCGGACCGACCGACCAGAATGCGCACCCGCACCTGGCCGACGACGGCCGGCTGGCGCTCATCCACAACGGCATCATCGAGAACTACGCCGAGCTGAAGGCGGAACTCACGCGTGGGGGCTTGACCTTCCTCTCCGACACGGACACCGAGGTGGCCGCCGGGCTCGTCGGCTCCATCTACCGCGGTCTCGTCGAGAGCGGCGTCGACGGCGACCGCCTGACCATCGCGCTCCAGCAGGCCTGCCAGCGTCTCGAGGGCGCCTTCACGCTCCTTGCCATCCACGAGGACCAGCCCGGCGTCGTCGTGGCCGGCCGCCGCAACTCGCCCCTCGTCGTGGGACTGGGCGACGGCGAGAACTTCCTGGGCTCCGACGTCTCGGGGTTCATCGACTTCACCCGGCGTGCCGTCGAACTCGGACAGGACCAGATCGTCACGATCACGCCCGAGGACGTCACCATCACCGACTTCTTCGGAGCGCCCGCCGAGGGCACCGAGTTCCACGTCAGCTGGGACGCTGCTGCCGCGGAGAAGGGCGGATTCGCGTCCTTCATGGAGAAGGAGATCCACGACCAGCCGGACGCCGTGGGGCAGACCCTCCTGGGCCGCTCCGACGTCTCGGGCAACCTGGTCCTCGATGAGCTGCGCATCGACGAGTCGATCCTGCGCTCCGTCGACAAGATCGTGGTGCTCGCCTGCGGCACGTCCGCCTATGCAGGACAGGTGGCCAAGTACGCCATCGAGCACTGGTGCCGCATCCCGACCGAAGTGGAGCTCTCCCACGAGTTCCGGTACCGCGACCCGATCGTGAACGAGAAGACCCTCGTGGTCGCCATCTCGCAGTCCGGGGAGACCATGGACACGCTCATGGCCGTCCGGTACGCCCGCGAGCAGGGCGCCAAGGTCGTGGCCATCTGCAACACCAACGGCTCCACCATCCCGCGTGAATCCGACGCCGTCCTCTACACGCACGCCGGTCCGGAGATCGCCGTCGCGTCCACCAAGGCGTTCCTCGCGCAGATCACCGCCGCGTACCTGCTGGGCCTGTACCTGGCGCAGCTGCGCGGCAACAAGTACCGCGACGAGATCGCCGACGTCATGAAGGACCTCTCCGAGATCCCCGCGAAGATCCAGGCGATCCTCGACGACGCCGACAAGATCAAGCAGCTCGGCGCGGACATGGCGAACGCGAAGTCCGTGCTGTTCCTCGGCCGCCACGTCGGCTTCCCGGTCGCCATGGAGGGCGCGCTCAAGCTCAAGGAGCTCGCCTACATCCATGCCGAGGGCTTCGCCGCCGGGGAGCTCAAGCACGGTCCGATCGCGCTGATCGAACAGGGCCAGCCCGTCGTCGTCGTGATGCCCTCCTCGAGCGCGCGGGATTCCCTGCACGCCAAGGTGGTCTCGAACGTCCAGGAGATCAGGGCACGCGGAGCCGTGACGATCGTCATCGCGGAAGAGGGGGACACCTCGGTGGAGGCCTACTCGGAGCACGTCTTCTACGTCCCCGCCTCCCCGACGCTGCTGGCGCCGCTGCTCACCACCGTCCCGCTGCAGATCTTCGCCCTGGCCCTCGCCAGTGCCAAGGGCTACGACGTGGACCAGCCCCGCAACCTGGCGAAGTCGGTCACGGTTGAGTAGAGCCACCCGGCTGCCGCCACGGATGACCGTGGCGGCAGATCGCGGAGCGCCCTGATGATCGTCGGTATCGGCGTGGACGTGGTGGACATCGAGCGCTTCCGGAAGCAGCTCGAGCGCACCCCCGCCCTCGTGGAGCGGCTCTTCGTGCCGTCGGAACGCGGGCTCAACACGCGGTCGCTCGCTGCACGCTTCGCCGCCAAGGAGGCCATCGCCAAGGCGCTCGGCGCGCCGGTCGGCATGAACTGGCAGCACTGCACCATCGACGTCGACGCCGCCGGAGCGCCCTCCGTGGTGGTCGACGGCACCGTGGCCGAGGCCGCGCGCGCCCGCGGCGTCGAGACCTGGCACCTGTCGATCAGCCACGACGGGGGCCTTGCCACGGCAATGGTCGTCGCGGAAGGCCGGACCTCGTCCGCAACCGATTAGTAACCGTACTGATTACCGCCCGGCTTACCGCTAAGCTCGACCATATGCTTGTTGCTTTCTCCGGGGGAGACGTCCGCGCCGCGGAGGCTCCCCTCATCGAATCCGGGCAGGGTGACGCCCTGCTGCAGCGGGCGGCCCACGGGCTGTTCGGCGTCGTCCTCGGCCTGCTGCGGGAGGCAGGACTCACCGCCTACGGCGCCACCGTCGTCGTACTCGCCGGCAGCGGCAACAACGGTGCTGATGCGCTCTACGCCGGCGAGCGGCTCCTCCGCCGTGGTGCCGGAGCGACGGCCGTCCTCCTGTCCGACCACGTCCACGCCGCGTCGCTCGAGGCGTTCCGCCGGGCGGGCGGTACGAGTGTGACCCTCGCCGACGGCACCGACCCGGGCGAGCTCGCCCTCCACGCAGGCCACGCCGACGTCGTGATCGACGGGATCGTCGGCACGGGGGCCCAGGGAGGCCTCCGCGGCACCGCCCGCGCCTTCGTCGACGCCTTCAACACTGCCGCCGGAGCCCGCGCCACGCGGTCAGCCCTCGTGGTCGCCTGCGATCTCCCGAGCGGGATCGACGTCGAGACCGGACAGGTCGACGGGCCCGTCCTCGCGGCGGACGCCACCGTCACCTTCGGATCCGCGAAGCCCGGGCTCCTCCTCGGTGCGGGTGCACTGGCCTCCGGCGAGGTGAACGTCGTCGACATCGGCCTCGACCTGACTGCCTCCACGCCCGCCGTGCGGACACTTCTCCACGCCGACGTCGCCGCCCTGGTGCGGGCTCCCACAGCCCAGGACCAGAAGTACTCCCGCGGGGTGCTCGGGATCGCCGCCGGTTCCTCCCGGTACCCCGGAGCGGCGGCGCTGGCCGTCGGTGCCGCGCTCGCCACGGGACTCGGCATGGTGCGCTATCTCGGCCCCGACACCGTCGCGTCCCTCGTCCACCAGCGCAATCCCGAGGCCGTGGCGTCCAACGGCTCCGTCGCCGATGCGCGCTCGCAGGCGTGGGTGGTGGGGCCGGGGGCGGTGGACGACGACGACCAGCGCGGACGTGCCTCGGACGCCATCGGCTCAGGGCTCCCCGTCGTCGTCGATGCCGGTGCACTCCCCGAGGTGCCCGACCGCGTGGGGCCACAGGTGATCCTGACGCCGCACGCCGGCGAGCTGAGCCAGTTCCTCACAGCGCGCGGTGTCGACGTCGACCGGTCCGCCATCGAGGCCGAGCCCGCGCACTTCGCGCTCCGGGCCGCCGAGATGACCGGTGCCACCGTGCTGCTCAAGGGCTTCACCACCGTCGTCGCGGCACCCTCGGGCACGCTCTTCGCGCAGACCGACGCGAGCCCCTGGTTGTCCACCGCCGGGTCCGGCGACACGCTCTCGGGCATCCTCGGAGCACTCGCCGCGAGCCTGGCGGAGGACACCGGGGCGGCGCGCAGGATCGGTGTGGCCGACGAGGATATCTGGGCCGCCATCGCGGCAGCGGGCGCCGCCATCCACGGACGGGCAGGACGGCGCGCCGCACTCCGCGGGCCGATCCTGATCTCGGACCTGCCGACCGATATTCGTGCCGTCATGGCCGACCTCTACGAGGAGCGTCGCCTAGCCGCCGCGATGTAGGAGATGCTCGACGCCGTTAACCGCGTCGACAGATGAATGCGCTATGTATGGAGCACAGGGCCGGGGCACCAGGACCCCGCAGCCTGTGAGCAACACCGGGACGGCCCGAGGGGCGTCCCGGAACAGAACACCAAGGAGAACTGATGGAATTATGGCCCGGCGATGCGTATCCCCTGGGAGCGACCTACGACGGCACGGGGACGAACTTCGCGCTCTACAGCGAGGTCGCGGACCTCGTGGTGCTCTGCCTCTTCGATGAGGACGGCACGGAGACCTGTGTCGAGCTGAAGGAGGTCGACGGCTACGTGTGGCACGGCTACCTGCCGAACGTGACCCCCGGACAGAAGTACGGGTACCGGGTACACGGTCCCCACAACCCGGCCGAGGGGCAGCGCTGCAACCCCAACAAGCTCCTGCTGGACCCCTACGCGAAAGCCATCTCCGGCGACCTCGACTGGGACCAGGCGCTGTTCGGCTACAACTTCGGCGACCCGGACTCGGTCAACAACGAGGACTCCGCGGCGCACATGATGCTCGGCGTCGTCGTCAACCCGTTCTTCAACTGGGACGGGGACCGCATGCCGCGGACCCCCTACCACCAGTCGGTCATCTACGAGGCGCACGTCAAGGGCCTCACGCAGCTGCACCCGGACGTTCCTGAGGAGCAGCGCGGCACCTACGCCGGTATCGCCCACCCGTCCGTCATCGCGCACCTGCAGAAGCTCGGCGTGACGGCGATCGAGCTCATGCCCGTGCACCAGTTCGTCAACGACAGCACGCTGCAGGAGAAGGGCCTCTCCAACTACTGGGGCTACAACACGATCGGCTTCTTCGCGCCGCACAACAAGTACAACTCCTCGGGCGACCAGGGCGAGCAGGTCCAGGAGTTCAAGGCCATGGTGCGCGAACTGCACCTCGCCGGCATCGAGGTGATCCTCGACGTGGTGTACAACCACACGGCCGAGGGCAACCACATGGGCCCCACCATCTCGATGCGCGGAATCGACAATGCGTCCTACTACCGCCTGGTGGAGGACGACAAGCAGTACTACATGGACACCACGGGAACGGGTAACTCCCTCAACGTCGGTAACCCGCACTCCCTGCAGCTGCTCATGGACTCGCTGCGCTACTGGGTCACCGAGATGCATGTCGACGGTTTCCGCTTCGACCTCGCCTCGGCCCTGGCCCGCGAGTTCTACGAGGTCGATCGCCTCTCGGCGTTCTTCGAACTCGTGCAGCAGGATCCGATCGTCTCGCAGGTGAAGCTGATAGCCGAGCCGTGGGATGTGGGACCCGGCGGCTACCAGGTGGGCAACTTCCCGCCGCAGTGGACGGAGTGGAACGGCAAGTACCGGGACACGGTCCGGGACTTCTGGCGTGGGGAGCACTCCAGCATCGGCGAATTCGCCTCGCGCCTCACCGGTTCGGCGGATCTCTACGAGCACTCGATGCGCCGGCCCGTGGCGTCCATCAACTTCGTCACCGCGCACGATGGCTTCACCCTGCGGGACCTCGTCTCCTACAACGAGAAGCACAACGAGGCCAACGGCGAGGACAACAACGACGGCGAATCGCACAACCGCTCCTGGAACGGCGGGGCCGAGGGCCCCACGGATGATCCTGAGGTGCTGGCGATCCGCGTCCGGCAGCAGCGCAACTTCATCGCGACGCTCCTGCTCTCGCAGGGCGTCCCGATGCTGCTGCACGGCGACGAGCTCGGCCGCACGCAGGACGGCAACAACAACACCTACTGCCAGGACTCCGAACTGAGCTGGGTGCACTGGGACAAGATGGACCAGCCGCTCCTCGAATTCACCGCAGCGGTCAACCGACTCCGCTCGGAGCACCCCACCTTCCGGCGTCGCCGGTTCTTCGACGGACGTCCCGTACGTCGGGGCGAGGGCGAGGTCCTGCCGGACATCGTCTGGCTCGACACCGCCGGTGAGCTCATGGCTCCGGAGGACTGGAACAGCGGGTTCGGCCGGTCCATCGGGGTGTTCCTCAACGGCCAGGGCATCCAGGGACGCGACGCCCGCGGCCAGCGGATCGTCGACGCCAACTTCCTGCTGTACTTCAACGCGCACGACGAGGCCGTGGACTTCACCATCCCGTCCGACGAGTACGGCACGTCGTGGGACGAGGTGATCGACACCGCCGGCAAGTACGCCGACAGTGAGGCGATCCCCGCGGGCAAGACCATCTCGGTGGAGGGCAAGTCCATGGTCGTGCTCCGCGCACACACCGAGGTCGAGGACCTCGACCACTCGGTCGCGGCGTCGCTGGCCATCCTGGCCAACGAGGTCACTGCGAAGACCGGCACTCCCTAGCAGCACCTGCACCACCAGCACCACCGGGTGCACCCGGGCGATATCCAGCCGGGTGCACCCGCCCCGCTCGTTCCAAGCGCTCCACCGCCCGTCCAGGAGGACCCCCACCGTGCTGACACCGACATCGACCTACCGGCTGCAGATCCGGAGCGAGTTCGACCTGCAGCGGGCAGCGGCCCTGGTGCCCTACCTGCACGACCTGGGGGTGGACTGGGTCTACCTGTCGCCCATCCTGACGGCGGAGAAGGGATCGGGCCACGGCTACGACGTGACCGACCCCACCGCCGTCGATCCGGATCGCGGCGGGCCCGCCGGCCTCGCAGCCCTCAGCGAGGCCGCGCGGGCGGCAGGTATGGGTGTCCTCGTCGACATCGTGCCCAACCACATGGGGATCGAGACCCCCACCGACAACGCCTGGTGGTGGCAGCTCCTGAAGGAGGGCCGCACCTCGCGCATGGCGGAGGCGTTCGACGTCGACTGGGAGGCCAACGACGGCCGCATCCGCGTGCCGGTCCTCGGCGACGGCGCCGGCGAGCTCGACCAGCTCAGCGTCGTGGACGGCGAGCTGCACTACTACGACAACCGCTATCCGATCGCCGACGGCACCGCCCACCCGGGCGATACCGGCGCGGAGGTGCACGAGCGCCAGCACTACGAGCTCGTGAACTGGCGCCGGGCGGACAGCGAACTGAACTACCGGCGCTTCTTCGGCGTCAACAGCCTTGCGGGCCTCCGTGTGGAGGTGCCGTGGGTCTTCCAGGAGAGCCACAGCGAGGTGAAGCGATGGTTCGACGAGGGACTCGTGGACGGACTGCGCATCGACCACCCGGACGGCCTCGCCGACCCGAAGGGGTACCTCGACGACCTCCGGTCCCTGACCGGTGGCGCGTACGTCCTCGTGGAGAAGATCCTCGAACCGGGCGAGAAGCTGCCGACCGACTGGGCCACCGAGGGAACCACCGGGTACGACGCCCTGGCGGACATCGACCGGCTCTTCACGGACCCGGCCGGCGAGTACGCCCTCACGGCCACCGTGCCCGTGGACCCCTTCCACGAGATGATCCACGGCACCAAGCGCGGTATCGCCGATGGGATCCTCCGATCCGAGGTCCTGCGGCTCGCGCGGCTCGTCCCGACCGAGGCAGGGCTCGACGCCGGAGCGGCCGCCGACGCGATCGCCGAACTGCTCACCTGCTTCCCGGTCTACCGCAGCTACCTGCCCGGTGGTGCCGAGTACCTCGCCGACGCCGTCCGCGACGCCCAGGTCCGGCGGCCGGATCTCGAGGACACCATCGCCGCCCTGCACCCGCTGCTCAACCCGTTCCTCGAGGGCGACGGCGAGTGGACCGAACTCGCCCAGCGCTTCCAGCAGACCTCGGGCATGGTCATGGCGAAGGGCGTGGAGGACACCGCGTTCTACCGCTATTCGCGTCTGGTGTCGCTCAACGAGGTCGGGGCGGACCCCTCGATCTTCGCGATCGATCCGCTCGAACTGCACCGCCGGCTGCTCGAGCGCCAGACGGACGCCCCGCTCGCCATGACGACCCTCAGCACGCACGACACCAAGCGCAGCGAGGACACCCGGACGCGCATCTCGGTCATCTCCGAGGTCGCGGAGGAATGGGCCGGCGTCCTCGCCCAGCTCGAGGACCTGGCACCGATCAAGGACCCCACCTTCGCCCCGCTGCTCTGGCAGTCCCTCATCGGAGCGTGGCCGCTGACCCGAGAACGGGCACACGCCTACGCAGAGAAGGCCTCCCGCGAAGCGGATCTCAGCACACACTGGACAGCGCCCGACGAGGAGTTCGAACGTGGTCTGCATGCCGCCGTCGACGCCGCGTTCGACGACGCATCCGTCTCCGCCCTCCTGACTGCCTTCGTGGAACGGATCCGGCAGGCCGGCTGGTCCAACTCGATCGGGCTGAAGCTGCTCCAGCTGACCATGCCGGGCGTGCCGGACGTGTACCAGGGCACAGAGTTCTGGGACACCTCACTCGTGGACCCGGACAACCGTCGCGAGGTCGACTACGACGCGCGGCGGCAGGTGCTGACCGACCTCAACTTCGGTGCGCTGCCGCAGCTCGGGGAGGACGCCCACGCCAAGCTGCTCGTCGTCTCCCGTGCGCTCAAGCTGCGCAGGGACCGCCCCGAGCTGTACACGGGCTACACCGCCGTCGTGCCCTCGGGCGAGGCCGCCGACCACGTGTTCGGGTTCGACAGGGGCGGGGCGATCACCATCATCACGCGACTGCCCCACGGACTGTCCCAGCGTGGGGGATGGGGCGAGACCACGGTGGAGCTTCCGGCCGGGCGCTTCACCTGCGCGCTCACCGGGGCATCGGTCTCCGGCGGGACCGTGCGCGCGGCAGACCTCTTCTCCACCTTCCCCGCAGCCCTACTGGTCCAGGAGGACGCAGCATGAACACCTTCGACGTCTGGGCGCCGCGCGCCACGACCCTCACCCTCGTCGTCGAGGGTGAGCAGTTTCCCATGACACAGGGCGACGGCGGCTGGTGGCAGCCCGCCGGGACGCCGGCGTCGGCCGACGACGTCTCCTACGGTTACCTCGTAGACGACTCCGAGACGCCCGTCCCGGATCCCCGCTCCCGGAGGCAGCCCGAGGGTGTGCACGAGCTCTCGCGCACCTTCGACCCGACGGCGCACGCGTGGCAGGATTCGGCCTGGCAGTCGCCCGGGATGAACGGCGGTGTCATCTACGAGATGCACCTCGGGACGTTCACGCCCGAGGGAACGCTCGACGCCGCCATCGGGAAGCTGGACCACCTCGTGGACCTCGGCGTCCAGTACGTGGAACTGTTACCGGTCAACGCCTTCAACGGGACCCACAACTGGGGCTATGACGGCGTGCTCTGGTATGCCGTCCAGGAGACCTACGGGGGGCCGGCGGCCTACCAGCGTTTCGTGGACGCCGCGCACCAGCGCGGCCTCGGCGTCATCCAGGACGTGGTGTACAACCACCTCGGGCCCAGCGGCAACTACCTCGGACTCTTCGGCCCCTACCTGACCGAGGGGATGTCCAACACCTGGGGCGATTCGCTGAACCTCGACGGGCCGCAGTCGGACGAGGTGCGGGACTACGTGGTGGAGAACCTCCTGATGTGGTTCACGGACTACCACGTGGACGGCCTGCGGCTCGATGCCGTGCACGCCCTGCACGACGAGCGGGCCGTGCACATCCTCGAGGAATTCGGCCGCCGCACGGATGCGTGCGCCGAGGAGCTCGGCAAGCCGCTGTTCCTCATCGCCGAATCCGACCTCAACAACCCGCGCCTCATCCAGCCTCGCGAGGTCGGAGGCTACGGGCTCGCCGGTCAGTGGAGCGACGACTTCCACCACGCGGTCCACGTCAACCTCACCCGCGAGACCGAGGGGTACTACCTCGACTTCGACTCCGTGGGAGCACTGGCCAAGGTCCTGGAGAAGGGGTTCTACCACAACGGGTCCTACTCGTCCTTCCGCGAGCGGCACCACGGTCGCGAGATCGATCCGGCACTCGTCTCGCCCCTGCAACTCGTGGTCTGCACACAGAACCATGATCAGATCGGCAACCGCGCGGCGGGGGACCGGCTCAGCGCCACACTGAACCCGGCGCAACTCGCCCAGGCGGCCGTCCTGAACATCCTCGGCCCGTTCACGCCCATGCTGTTCATGGGCGAGGAGTACGGAGCGTCGACGCCCTGGCCGTTCTTCACCTCCCACCCGGAGCCGGAGTTGGGCAAAGCCACGGCGGAGGGGCGGCTCAAGGAGTTCGAGCGCATGGGGTGGCGTCCGGAGGACGTGCCGAACCCGCAGGACCCCGCCACCTTCGCCTCCGCGAAGCTGGACTGGGAGGAGGCGCAGCAGGGCCATCACGCGGAACTGCTGACCACCTACCGCGATCTCATCCGTCTCCGGCGGGACCGGCCGGAGCTGCGCGACGCCGACTTCGCCGGTATCTCCGTGGACTTCGACGAGGACGGCCGCTGGATCGTGCTGCACCGTGGCAGGACAGCGGTACTTCTGAATCTCGGTGAGCGGCAGGTCACCGTCCCCGTGCGCGGCGCGGACGCGGAGGTCCTCCTGTCCACGGTCGACGGCGTGGGGCTGCTCGCGGAGTCCGTCCAGCTGCCCGCGCACGCGTCGCTCGTCCTGGGTCTGGCGCCCCGCTAGTTCAAGACTTCCGAAGGGTTCGGGCAGGACTCCTCAAGCGGGACCCGGACGGCGTCCGGGTCCCGCATACTGGGCGGGAGAACGCCTCCCCGGACGGGAGGCCGGTGACCACTGCGCCACGGTGCGCTGGGCGCCTCCGGATCGAGGCGGGAGACACGCAGTGGGCCTGGACATCACGACGCTCCGAGTAACCTTCGGAGCCGTCGCCGTCACACTCTTCGTCCTGTTCTACCTCGTGTCCTACCGCCAGACACGATCCGCCTACAGCGGGTGGTGGTGTGCGGCCATCGCCTTCATCTTCGTCGGGACGATCGGCTACCTGCTGGACGGGACCCCCCAGCAGGTCTGGGCGAACCCGCTCGCCAACGCCGTCCTCGTCGCCGGTACGGTGAGTGTCTGGGCGGGTGCCCGGACGTTGAGGACCACCAGACCCGCGGTGGTCCAGCTCGCCGCGGCACCCCTGCTCACCCTGCTGGCCTCCGCGGTGGACGATCCAGCCACCAACACCTGGTCGGGTGGGCCGGTCTTCCTCGGGATGATGGCCCTCACGATCGGCCTGGCCTCCTGGGAGCTGTGGCACCTGCCTGCGAGCTACCGGCGGGTGCAGGCGCCCCTCGCCGTCGCATCCGGGTTGCTGGCGCTCCTCTATCTCGCCCGCTGCATCGTCTTCCTGGCGGTCGGCCAGGACGGCTACGTCTTCACCACCTACTTCGGCTCCGCCACCAGCACCCTCGTGACCATGCTGCTGCTGGTGGTGGTCGCGTTCAGCGCCGCGGCACTCAGCGCCGAACAGGTCGCCTCGGCCCTTCGGATCCGCGCCGATCGCGACGCCCTCACGGGCCTGCTCAACCGGTCCGGTTTCCTCGACGTCGCGCGGCTGCAGACGGACCGGCTCGCGCGGGCGGAGCATCCGGGAACGCTGATCCTCGCCGACCTCGACTTCTTCAAGGCCGTGAACGACACCTACGGCCACGCGGCGGGCGACGCCGTCCTCCAGGCCTTCGCGGAGTCGGCGACCACGACCGTGCGCTCCACGGACATCGTGGGCCGCTACGGCGGCGAGGAGTTCATCTTCCTCCTGCCCGGCGCAACCGTGTCCCGTAGCGAGGACGTCGCACGGAGTATCAGCATGGCCCTCCGCACCTACGGGGCCGCACCAGGCCTCGAGATGCCCACCGTCAGTTACGGGATCACGGCGATCGAGGCCTCGGACTACGATCTGATGGCGGCGATTGCCTCCGCCGACCGCGCGCTCTACGCCGCGAAGGCCGGGGGGCGCGACCGCGCCGTGCCGGCTCCGCGCATCGACCGCAGCACGGAAGCCGTCGCTGCGGAAGCACGGGAAGCCGGTCGGCTCGGCAGCCAGTAGGGCGCACACCCGGGGCACTGGTGCGCCGCGCTGCTGACTAGGATGACACCATGACCTTCCACCCTGCAGAAGACCGTTATGACTCGATGCCTTATCGCCGGGTGGGCAGGAGTGGTTTGCTGTTGCCTGCTGTGTCGCTGGGTCTGTGGCACAACTTCGGGGATGATAAATCCTTCGGTGTGCAGCGGGAGATCCTGCGTCGTGCGTTCGATCTCGGTGTCACGCACTTTGATCTGGCGAATAATTACGGTCCGCCGTACGGGAGTGCGGAGACGAATTTCGGTCGGCATCTGCGGGATGATTTCCGGCCGTTCCGTGACGAGCTCGTGATTTCCAGCAAGGCCGGGTACGACATGTGGCCGGGTCCGTACGGGAATTTCGGGTCCCGCAAGTATCTGCTGGCGAGTCTTGATCAGTCGCTGGAGCGGATGGGCCTGGATTATGTGGACATCTTCTACAGTCACCGGCCGGATCCTGGGACGCCGCTGGAGGAGACGATGGGTGCGCTCGATACCGCGGTCCGTTCCGGGCGGGCCCTGTATGCGGGAATCAGCTCGTACTCGCCGCAGCGCACGGTGGAAGCTGCGGCGATCCTGGCGGATCTCGGCACGCCGCTGCTCATCCATCAGCCCTCCTACTCGATGCTCAACCGCTGGGTGGAGAACGGGACGCCGAACCTCCCCGAGGCGCTCGAGCAGACGGGCGCGGGTTCCATCGCGTTCTCCCCCCTCGCACAGGGCCTGCTCACCGACCGCTACCTGCACGGCGTGCCCGAGGACTCCCGGGCTGCGGCGCACACGTCGCTGTCCGAGGATTCCCTGTCGGAGGAGAACCTGCGCCGCATCAGGGGCCTCAACGGTATCGCCGAGGGTCGCGGGCAGAGCCTCGCGCAGATGGCGATCGCCTGGCTCCTCCGTCCGCAGACCAGGGGGACGCCGGTCACCTCGGCGCTCATCGGCGCCTCGAGTGTCCGGCAGCTCGAGGACAGCCTCGCGGCTGTGCAGAACCTCGCCTTCACGGCCGAGGAGCTGCACGCGATCGACGAATTCGCAGCCACCTCCGACATCTCCACCTGGACCGAGGGGCAGCAGGGCTGATGCTGTCCTTCCGCACTGCGGGACCGGACGACTGGACGGCCATCTGGTCGATCATGGAGCCCGTGGTGCGGGGCGGCGAGACCTACTGCTGGGACACGGGCATGGACGAGCCATCCGCGCGTGCGGAGTGGCTGCCCGGTGCCACAGGCGCCGACCCCACCCTCGTGGTCTTCGTGGCCGCCGATCCCTCGACGGGCGCCATCCTCGGCACGGCTCAGCTGCACGCCAATCGCGGCGGCAACGGCGCGCATGTGGCCAATGCCTCCTTCCTCGTGGCGGACGAGGCAGCGGGCAGGGGTGTGGGCCGTGCACTGGCCGGCCATGTACTCGGGGAGGCCGTTCGCTCCGGCTACACCGCGATGCAGTTCAACGCCGTGGTCGAGACGAACACCAGGGCCGTTGCACTGTGGTCCTCGCTGGGGTTCGCGATCGTCGGCACCGTGCCGGGCGCCTTCCGCCACCCCGCACTGGGTGCCACGGGACTTCACATCATGCACCGCTTCCTCGACCCGGTCTCCTGATCCTCCCGGCGACTGCGGGGGCGCCTCCGGGCAACAATGGAGTCATGACTGACGACGCGACCATCCACGACCCGCTGCTCGGTGTCTGGGCCACGCTCGGGGAGCCACGCCTCACGCGCGAACTCGGGACGTCGGGCCCGGGATGGGTGGGGCTGGACGCGCAGCACGGGCATTTCGACGACCGCGCGTTGCGCGATGCCCTCGCTCACCGCCCCACCGGCTCGGCGCCGATGCTCGTGCGGGTCGCGGGGAAGGACGCCACGCTGATCGGACGCGCGCTCGACGCCGGGGCGGACGGCGTCGTCGTGCCGCTGGTGGACACCGTGGCCGATGCCGAGGCGGCGGTCGCGGCCAGCCACTACCCGCCCCTCGGAGCGCGGAGCTGGGGGCCGCTGCACGGCAGCCGCCCCGCACACGCGCCCGGCACCGATGCCGGAGCCCATCCCATACCGCTCTGCGCGGTGATGATCGAGACCGCTGCCGGGCTGGAGGCCGTGGAGGCGATCGCCGCTGTGCCGGGAGTCGACATGATCTTCGTCGGGCCCTTCGACCTCTCGCTGGCGCTGGGTGTGCAGGTGGAGGAGTTGCTGGCGTCCGAGGACGATGACGCCCCACTGCGAAGGATCACCAGGGCCTGCAGCGCGGCAGGAATCCGGTCCGGTGCCTACGCAGGCACGCCCGAGCGCGCAGCAGTCCTCGCCCGCGCCGGATTCCACTGGATCGCCTCCACCACCGACACCGCACTGCTGCCGCTCGGCATCGGGGCCCTGCGGGGCCTGCTCCGGCAGGGTCAGCGGGACCAGGTCGAGCCGAGCGAGGGGAACACCGCCTCGTAGCCCTTCAGGACGGCCGAGGCCGCGTGGAACGAGTCGATCAGGGGATGCCCGGCGAAGGCCCGGAGGGCTGCATCGCGGTCCCGGTGGACGGCCGCGCGGATGGTGTCCTGCTCCACGGCCTTCACAGCAGCCATGAGGCCCAGCTGGTGTTCGGCCAGCGGCCGGGCAGGCAGGGGAACCGCGCCCTGCTGATCGACGCCGGCCGGGACCTCGACCACAGCGTCCTCCGGCAGGCCGGGGAGGGTTGTGCCATTACGGACGTTCAGGATGAGCTCGGCCCGCACCCCGGTGAGGAGCGCCCGCATCACGCGGAGCGCCACCTGCTCGTACCCACCCCCCGCGAGGTCCGCTTCATCGCGCTCCTCGTCGGCGGCACGGGCCTCCGCCAGGTATCCCGATTCCCGTTCGCGCCGCGCATCCTCCCACACGGCCAGCGGATCCGCCGCTGCGGTGAGCCGCGGGTACAGGTCTCCCTGCTGGTCGCGGAGGATCTCGCCGCGCGTCCGGTCCGCCGTCCGGATGGAGCGCAGCGCCTCGCGGTGGAAGTAGTAGTAGAAGAGGTATTCGTTCGGCAGGGCGCCGAGCGTGCGCAGGAGATCCGGACCGAAGAGCCGCCCTTCCTCGAAGGCGCCGAGTCGCTGCGGGTCGGAGAGCAGGGCGGGGAGGTGGTCGGGGCCGCCACCCGGCTCCTGGAGTCCACGGAGCCAGCCCAGGTGGTTCAGGCCCACGTAGTCCACGCCCTCGAGGGATGCCCCGAGGTGGAGCCCTGCGGCGCGTGCCGCCCGGGTCACGAGCCCCGAGGCGGAGTCGCAGATGCCGATCACGCGCTGCCCCAGGACGGCCGAGACGGCCTCGGTGACCATGCCCGCCGGGTTGGTGAAGTTGATGAGCCACGCCTCCGGGGCCAGGGCCCGCATCCCCTCGGCCACGCGCATCATGTCCGGGATGGATCGGAGCGCGTAGGAGATACCGCCGGCGCCGACGGTCTCCTGGCCCAGGAGCCCGGCTGCGAGCGCCACCCGTTCGTCGAGCACACGCCCGTCGGCACCACCGCTGCGGACCGCCGCGAAGACGATGTGGGCGCCGGGAAGCGCATCCTCCAGCCGGGACTCCACCCGCAGGGACGGCTTCGCTGTTCCCGGCATGGCCGCCAGGACACGCGCCATCGCATGCGCCCGCGCAGGCAGCGCGTCGAGCAGGACGACGTCGGACACCAGCCCCGCGAAGGGACCCGCGGCGAGGGCGCGATAGACCAGGGGTACGCGGAACCCGCCGCCGCCCACGATCACCAGGGTGGCGCCGTTTCCCGTCGATGGCACAGCAGGCTCGCTTCCGTCGTCGGTGCCGATCATGATCGGCACAGTCCCTCGGGCACCCGGTCCGGGTGTTGCTATTGTGCCGTACATGTCTGCAGAGCACCGCTTCGATCCGCTGTCGGCCGCGCGGGGTCCGGGTGGGCCGGAATTCGATCTCCTGCTCACCGGGCAGGTGTTCTTCGACATCATCTTCACGGGCCTGGAGCAGTTGCCCACCCCGGGCACGGAGGTGTGGACCGATGGCATGGGGTCCGGGCCCGGCGGTATCGCGAACCAGGCCATCGCGGCCAGCAGGCTGGGCCTCCGCACCACCCTCGCGGCCGCCTTCGGCGATGATGGCTACGGCCAGTTCAACTGGGACGTGCTGCAGGACCAGGAACACGTGGACCTCTCCCGCTCACGCGTGTTCGGCGAGTGGCACTCGCCCGTGACCGTCTCCCTGTCCGTCCACCAGGACCGCTCGATGGTCACGCACGGCCATCCGTCGCCACTGCGTGCCTCCGAACTGATCGGCACGCCGCCCACCTGCCGCGCCGCCGTCGTCGGGGTGGAGCAGACGGTCGAACCCTGGGCGCAGGCTGCCGCGGCAGGCGGTACCAAGCTCTTCGGCGACGTGGGATGGGACCCGGCGGGGGAGTGGGCTCCGGAGACGCTCGCAACGCTCGAGCACTTCTACGCGTTCATGCCCAACGCCGTCGAGGCCATGGCCTACACGCGGACGGAGGATCCCTGGTCGGCCCTGTACGCCCTCGCGGACCGCGTGCCGGTTGCCGTCGTCACCGTGGGTCAGCAGGGCGCCATGGCCATCGATTCACTCACGGGCGAGGAGGAATGGATTCCGGCACTCCCTGTCTCGGCCTATGATCCGACGGGCGCGGGGGACTGCTTCGGAGCGGCCTTCGTCATGGGTGACCTCGCGGGATTCCCGCTCGCGGACCGGCTCAGCTTCGCCAATCTCTGCGCATCCCTCTCGGTCCAGCACGTCGGGGGATCGCTCGCCGCACCGGGGTGGGGGGACATCGCCGACTGGTGGCACCGGGTCAACGCCGGGCGTGACGGCGTGCGGAAGCAGTGGCTGCGGCGCTACGCCTTCCTCGAGGATCTCGTGTCGGATGTCCCCACGGAAGCGGTACGCCGGGCGACGGCGACCATCGCGCGACACTCGGACGCCTCGCCGTCGTCGTGGGATTCCGAGGTGAAGCGGAGCGGGCTGGGGGACCTCGGCTGACGGCTGCGGGACCCCGACGTCCCGGACCCCGCCATGCAGCATGGCGGAGTCCGAGGAGTCAGATCAGCGTGGCCGATCGGGCGAACAGCCTGTCCGAGGCGAGCTGCGCGCCGCGTGCGAGGGCGTCGAGTTTCGCACCGGCGATCTGGGGGTGCAGGCGGCCGCCCAGCCCGCAGTCGGTCGACGCGACGACGTTCTCCCGTCCCACCAACGCAGCGAAGCGCTCGATACGCTGTGCCACCAGCTCGGGGTGCTCGACGACGTTCGTCGCGTGGGACACCACACCCGGGACCAGGACCTTGCCGTCCGGGAGCCGCGTGTCCTGCCACAGCGCCCACTCGTGCTCGTGGCGTGCGTTGGCGGCCTCGAACGAGTACGAGCCCGCATTGATGCCCAGCACGAGCTCCACGATGTGCCGGAACTCGATGTCGGTGGTGTGCGGTCCGTGCCAGGATCCCCAGCACACGTGCACCCTGACCTGCTCCTCCGGCAATCCACGCAACGCGTAGTTCAGGGCATCGACACGGATCCGGGTGAAGGCCTGGTAGTCCTCGATGCTCGGTTCAGGATTGATCTGGTCCCAGTTCTCCGCGATCGAGGGATCGTCGATCTGCACGATCAACCCGGCGTCGACGATCGCCGTGTACTCCTCCCGGAGGACGTCGGCCCACGCGTAGATGAACTCCTCTTCACTGCCGTAGTAGTCGTTCCCGATACGGCTGGCCGACCCGGGGGAAAGGGCCGTGATGAAGCCGCTCGGCACGTCCGCGGCACCGAGGCCTGCCTTCAGGTTGGCGATGTCGGAGGCGAGAGCCGTGTGACCCGTGTAGGACATCGGGCCCGTCGCTGACGGGAACCCGGTCGCGTTCCTGCCCAGCTGGATCCCACCCTCGGGGTCCTGGTAAGCGGTGGCGAAACGGGTCCAGTCCCGCCGATCCGCGAACGAGGTGAGCCTCACCCGCCCGGGCTCGCTGCGCACCGGTTCGGCGAGGATGGGATTGTACTCCGTGAGCTCGAGCCCCGAGGTGCGCTGGAAGCTGTAGGTCCACCACGCTCCGTAGTCCACGGCGTTGGACATGGCCTTCCCGTACTCCCCATCCCCGGGGATCGTGATCCCGAGGGTTTTCTGCCGTTGTACGAGGTCCACCACCGCATCGGTGAGGAGACCCTCGAACTCCGGTGTGCGCTCCAGCGTGAAGCCGTCCGGAGCGAATGTCCTCGCCGCATTGGCAGCGATCAGCTCCGGGGTGCGAGGCAGCGACCCGGCGTGGGTGGTGTGGATACGATCACTGGTCATGATGCTGGTTCCTTTCCATCGTTCCTGCCATTAGCACCCTTCCGGACAAGGAATCCGGGGGAAGCTGCAGCGTCACGGAGGCAGGTCTCTCAGCTGCTCTGGATGGTGTGGCTCAGGGGTCCGAAACCACCGGCGACGTCAGGCACGCCCTCTCCACGACCACGAGGTCGAGCACCGACAGGAAAGGCTGCCACCATCATGACCGATAGCACCTCGGAGCCTGAAACTCCCGCGTCATGGTGACGACCCGAACGCTGCAGGGAGCGGATCGCCCTGCTGCTCACCCACGCAGCGCCGCTGCCTCACCGAGCCACCGCGCGTAGAGGGACCACGGGTCGACGACGCCGGCGGACAGCCCGCGCACGTGCGCCTCGAGCTCGTCCGCCGCCGTGAACCACTCGGACCGGCCCCGCCGCAGATCCGCGAACTGCTCGTGCCGGCGGTGTTCGATGAGACGGTCACCGCGTTCGAACGCCAGGAGTTCGTCATGCCGGATCCTGCCGAGGCGCTGGCGAGGGTTCGCCGTCGTACCGATCTTGATGCGGTCGCGGAAGCGGAGGTAGTAGACGACGTCGACCCGCGGCGGCGGAAGACCGTCATCGAGGACGTCGCCCACGCGCCACTCGCACGCCGCGCAGATCCAGCCGGACGGATACCGCACCCCGAGCCGGGAGCCGCAGGCGCGGCATGCCTCCGGTAGCAGGTCCTGGCTGCCCCACTCGGTACTCGACCATTCGGCAACCAGGGCCACGTGTGCCGGGCACAGGGGGAAGGGTGCGTCGCCCACGGCAGCACCGCAGGGGTGGGCATCGTCGACGGGTAGCACGCAGCAGGAGGGTGATTCGAACACACCTTCGATCCTTCCGGCTCGCCTCCCGCCACGCAACCCCGGAGCCGGGGGGTGGGAAGGGATGAGGCAGACGCGGCGAACGGCAAGCCGCGCGCTCGGCACACCAGTGCCGGAGATCATCGGCGGAGCAGGTCCGCAAGCTGGCAGAATAGGGCGCGTGACTTTCCCCGAGCGTGCCGCAGAGATCGATCTCGACGCACTGCGGCACAACGTACGGCAGGTGCGCGACGTCGCGCATCCCGCCCGCATCATGGCCGTCGTCAAGGCGGACGCCTACGGCCACGGTGCCCTTCCCGTCGCGCGGGCGGCCCTCGAAGCCGGCGCCGCCTGGCTCGGCGTCGCCCACGTCAGCGAGGGCGTGGCGTTGAGGAAGGCCGGCATCGAAGCGCCGATTCTCGCGTGGCTCCACACCGCCGGCACGGATTTCACGGCGGGCGTGGAACACGGCCTGGATCTCGGCATCTCGGGCTGGGAGCTCGACCACGTGGTGGCCTCCGCACGTGAGCTGGAACGCCCGGCCATCGTGCACCTCAAGATCGATACAGGCCTGGGGCGGAACGGCTGCCCACCGGACAAGTGGGAGGCCCTGCTGAGCCGCGCCGTCGAGTACCAGGAAGAGGGCCTCATCCGTGTCGTCGGGATCTTCTCGCACCTCGCGGTGGCCGACGAGCCGGCGCGGCCCGAAACGGACGCACAGGTGCAGGCGTTCCGCGAGGCGGTGGCAGCGGCCGAGAACGCGGGGATCGACGTCGAGGTGCGGCACCTCGCCAATACCCCCGCCACCTTCTCCCGGCCGGACTGCCACTTCGACCTGGTGCGGGTGGGGCTCGGCATCTACGGGCTGTCGCCGTTCTCCGACCAGGGCTCGGCCGATCTCGGGCTGAAGCCCGTCATGACTCTCAGCACGATCGTCTCCTCCTGCAAGGAGGTGCCCGCCGGGCACGGCGTCTCCTACGGCTACACCCACCGCACAGCCAAGCCGACGACGCTCGGGCTGATCCCGGTGGGCTACGGAGACGGCGTGCCCCGCATCGCCACCGGCGCGCCCGTCCTCGTCAACGGCCGGATGTACCCCGTGATCGGGCGGATCGCGATGGATCAGCTCGTTATCGACTTCGGCACCACGGGCCTCGCTGATTCTCCGGACAGCCCGCTCGGCGCACGTGCCGTGCTGTTCGGGGGAGTGGGCGCGCCCGCCGTCGAGGACTGGGCGGCGGCGGCGCAGACCATCAACTACGAGGTCGTCACGCGCATCAGCGACCGCGTGGAACGCGTCTACCTGAACGTGGTGCAGGAGAACCATGGCGGAGCCTGACTGGCAGCTGGCGTTCGACGTCGGCTCGGCGGGCGAGCTGCAGGGCCTGGCCGAGCGGCTTGCCGAGCACCTGGCGCCCGGAGATCTGCTGGTCCTGTCCGGGGAGCTGGGTGCCGGGAAGACCACCTTCACCCAGGGCCTGGGGCGCGGGCTCGCGGTCGAGGACCGCATCATCTCGCCCACCTTCGTGCTCGTGCGTGAGCACGGCTCGACGACGGCCGGACCCGGCCTGATCCACGTCGACGCCTACCGCCTCGAGAGCGCTGCCGCCATCGACGACCTCGACCTCGAGGCCACTCTCGCCCGCAACGTCACGGTGATCGAGTGGGGAGCGGGCCGCGTGGAGCATCTCAGCGACAGCCGGCTGCACATCGACATCATCCGCCCGCGTGGAGGCGGGGAACCGGGCGGTGATCCCGGTGCTCCCGGTGGCCCGCCGGCCGCCCCGGCCACCAGGTTCGACGACGACGCCGAGGACGAGGTGCGCAGCATCACCCTTGCGGGCTTCGGTCCACGGTGGCGGGCAGGGCCGCCCGCGCTGACGCTCGACTAGGCTGGTCGGGTGCTTCTCCTCGCCCTCGATACCTCCGCCGCGGCGACCGTCGCTCTCCTCCTCGACGACGACGTCGTCGGCCGGTTCGGCAGCGGCGACACGCGCTCCCATGCCGAGGTGCTCGCACCTGCCGTGCAACGGGTGCTCGCCGACGCCGACGTGTCCGGATCGGACCTCGACGCCGTCATCGCCGGGGTGGGACCGGGGCCGTTCACCGGTCTGCGGGCCGGACTGGTCACGGCGCGCACGCTGAGCTTCGTGTGGGGCGTGCCGCTGCACGGTGTCATGAGTCTCGACGCGCTGGCCTTCGAGGCCGTCGCCGCCGGGGCGGTCGGCGGGACGGATTTCCTCGTCGGCACGGACGCCCGCCGGGGCGAGGTGTACTGGGCCTCCTACCGGTCATCGGGGGCTGCCGTTCCGGAGCTGCTGGAGGGGCCGCACGTCGGCGCGGCCGGCACCCTTCCGCGGGGGCTGCCCCTCGTCGGGCGTGCCGCGAGTCTCTATCCGGCCGACGTCGTCGCCGTCCCGGCCTTCGCCACGGCGGACCCCGATGCTGTCTCGCTCGGCCGCGCCGCCCACGCCCGCCTCGTCGCACGTCAGCCGCTGCTGGACACCACGCCGCTCTACCTGCGCGAGTCCGACGCCAGGGTGCCGGGACCCCGGAAGCGGGCGACGGCGTGAACTTCACCCTGCGCGACCTCGCCTTCGAGGACATCGAGGCCATCGGCCGGCTGGAGAACGAGCTGTTCCCCACCGACGCCTGGCCGCTCGAGATGTTCTACACGGAATTCTTCCAGCCGGACACGCGGCGCTACATCGTGGCGGAGGCGGACGGCGTTCCCGTGGGCTACGCCGGGGTCATGGTCATCGACACGACGGCGGACATCCAGACCATCGGCGTGCTGCCCCGCGTTGAAGGTCAGGGGATAGGCAGGGCCATGCTCACCGAACTGCTCGGCGAGGCCCGCCGACGTGGCGCCGACACGGTGATGCTCGAGGTCCGCGCGGACAATCCCCGCGCCCAGCACCTCTACACGCGCTTCGGGTTCGCGCGGATCCACACGCGGAAGAAGTACTACAGGGACGGCGTGGACGCCTGGGTCATGCAGCTCGTCCTGCCTGCCACGGAAGGGACCACCCCGTGATCACGCAACCACTCGTCCTCGGCATCGAGTCCTCCTGCGACGAGACCGGCGTCGGGATCGTCCGGGGCACCGAATTGCTGACCAACACGGTGTCCTCCTCCATGGACGAGCACGTGCGCTTCGGCGGCGTCATCCCGGAGATCGCCTCGCGGGCGCACCTCGAGGCCTTCGTGCCCACGTTGCAGGCCGCGCTCGACGACGCCGGCGTGACCCTCGCGGACCTCGACGCCATCGCGGTCACGGCCGGGCCCGGTCTCTCCGGCGCCCTCATGGTCGGCGTGTCCGCCGCGAAGGCGCTCGCCGTCGCCACGGGCACGCCGCTGTACGCGATCAACCATCTCGTCGCGCACGTCGGTGTGGGCATCCTCGGCGGGACGTTCCCCGACGGCCTGCCATCGAATCTCGGCGCCCTCCTCGTCTCCGGCGGGCACACGGAGATCCTGCGTGTCGGAGACCTCGCGCACGACGTCGAACTGCTCGGGTCCACGATCGACGACGCCGCCGGCGAGGCGTACGACAAGACGGCGCGCATCCTCGGGCTCGGCTATCCGGGTGGTCCCGCGATCGACCGGCTGGCGCGCGACGGCGACCCCACGGCCATCCGGTTTCCGCGCGGACTGTCGCAACCCAAGTACATGGGAACTGCCGAGGCGCCAGGCCCGCACCGCTACGACTGGTCCTTCAGCGGACTCAAGACCGCCGTCGCCCGGAGCGTGGAGCAGTACGAGACCGCCGGGCTCGAGCTTCCCGTCGCCGACATCGCCGCGTCCTTCCAGGAGGCCGTGGTGGACATCATCACCTCGAAAGCGGTCCTCGCCTGCCGCGAGCACGGCATCACGAATCTCCTGCTCGGGGGAGGGGTCGCGGCCAACCGGCGGTTGCGCGAGCTGACGGCCGAGCGGTGTGCTGCGGCCGGCATCACCCTGACCGTCCCCGCGCCGGCATTGTGCACTGACAACGGAGCCATGGTCGCCGCCCTCGGTGCGCAGATCGTTATGCGCGGTGCGCAGCCCAGTGGCATCGCCTTCGGCACCGATCCGTCGCTTCCCGTCACGACCATCGCACTGCCCCGCTCCTGATGCGGCGCGAGAGGCCGACGGACCGTCAGCCGGCATAAAGCTAGGCAAACTAGCTGTACAGAAACCGAAGTAACAGCTAGGTTGGGAACCAGGTCAAGAAGACGGCCTGCCCCCTTTTACCCCTGGTGACGTCATGACCGTAACTGTCCCTTTCTCCGCCCCTGCCCGCTCCACCGCGGACGCCGAGCTCCCCTCGACCCTCACGTACGGCGACGACGCCGCCCGGGGCTTGCCCGGCCTGACATCGTTCGGCGAGCTGGAGGTCGTGCCGTCGGACGACGAGCCGGCGGCCCTGCCCTGGTCCCTCGCCGATGCCACCAACCGGCAGCTTCGGCGGTGGAGCAACCAGCTCTATCGTGCGCTCGACACCGAGGCGCCTCCCTACGGCGCGGCGGACGACTTCGAGCGCGTGATAGACGAGCTGGAGCGGCGTGAGGGGGAGGCGCGCGAATCTGGGGGCGCGGCACCCCGCGGGACGTTCCGCGACAATCCGATGAACCACCGGTTCGAGCTGTTCCGGGACGGCGTGCTCGCCGGCTACGTCTCCTACTCGATGCGCGCGGGCACGGTCAGGCTGCACCGCACGGTGATCGCAGCGGCCTTCGAGGGGGCCGGCCTGGAGCAGGTGCTGATCCGCAGCGTCCTGCTGAACGCCCACAAGCGGCGCCTGTCCGCCCTTCCGTACTGCAGCGAGGTGCAGGCCTTCCTCGCCGGGAACCCGCAGTACCGCGTACTCCTCGGCGGGTGACGACGAGAGCGGACCGGATCCCCGAGGGTTCCGGTCCGCTCTCGTCGCAAGAGGGTTCCTAGAGCGTGCCCCTGCGGTCCGTCGTGTCACCCGCGAGGAACGCCTCGTCCCGGGAGCCCACGGCTTCCGAGGGAACCCCGGTGCCCGGCACGCCGTCCACGGCGGGCACGGGCTCGGCGTCGAGGACGTCGTCGTCCGCGACCACCGGAGTGGTCTCGGGCGCCGTGGGTGTCGAGTCCGTCGCAGGTACGGCTTCCACCACGACGTCGTCCTCGTCCTCCTTCTTGCCCGCGGCCGCTGCGGCGGCCCCGGCCACGGCAGCAGCAGCCGCGATGCCCACTCCGGCGGCGACCTTCCCGGACACGCCGGCCTTGCCGCTGTCGCCCTGGGTGCCCGCGGCGTCCTCGACGGTCGGGGTTCCTCCGACGCCGGGCACGGACCCGCGCCATGCGCCGGTGGCGTAGGTCTCCGATTCGATGAACTCCTTGAAGTTCTCGAGATCCTTCTTCGCCTGGTTCTCGACGACGTTCAGCTTGTCGCCCACCTTCTCCACGAGGCCCTCGGGCTCGTACTCGAGGACGAGGTTGACGCGCGTGGTCCCGCCGAGGTCGTCGAAGGACACGGACCCCGCGTTGGTGGCGCCTTCCGTCGCAGCCCAGGAGACCTTCCGGTCAGGCACCTGTTCGACGATGCGGGCCTCCCACTGGCGCCGGACCCCACCGATCTCGGCAACCCACTCCATGCGGTCGTCGCCGAGCTGCGTGATCTGCTTGACGCCGCCCATGAAGTGCGGGAACTCCTCGAACTGGGTCCACTGGTTGTACACGGTTGTCACCGGAAGATTCACTACAACAGTTTCTTCGACCTTCGTGCTCATCATGCCTCCCTGGCTCTGCATACGGTCGCTGACCAATTCATCAGCATGCTTAGCTTATGGGATGGTGCTCTGTACGTGCCAGCACCTGTTCACGGCGCGAGATCCCCGACGGACGCGTACTTGAGGCGCCAGTCACGGCCCTCCTCCCCGCCGTACCTGGTCCAGTACTCGCGGCCGGAGGTGATGACGCCCCCGGCGACGGTCCAGAAGGAGACCACGCGGAAGATGCCGACGTCCTCCTGGGGTACCTGGACCTCCGAGACCACGACATCACCTGCGTCGTACACATTGAGCACGTCGATGCTCCAGCCGTTCGGGTGCTCCCGGTTCACGGCGACCATGTTCTCGCGGCCGCGGATGATCTCCCGCGTCACGGGCCAGAAGACCTCCACGTCCTCCGCCAGGGTCAGGCCCACCGCGTGCCAGTCCCTGCTCCAGACGGACGACCAGTACTGCCGGACAACCTCGGTAGATTCCATAGGCCGATGCTACCGGCGCGCACCCGCGTATCGCGCGGCCAGGTGGGGGGCGACGGCCGACTGGAACCCGTCGATCGTCCGCGCGACGGCAGTGGCAGGGGCGGTGTCCCAGATCTCCTGGTTGAAGATCTCCACTTCGACGTCGCCGCGGTAGCCCACGCGCTCCACCGCGGTGGTGATCGAGGCGAAATCGACGATGCCGGCGCCGGGATAGTGGCGGGAGAGCAACACATCCGCCTCCAGGGGCGTCCGCCAGTCGCAGACCTGATAGCTCGCGATGCGGTCCTCACGCCCCGCCCTCGCGATCTGCGCATCGAGGTCCGGGTCCCACCACACGTGGAAGGTGTCCACGACGACGCCCACCACGGCCGGGTCGAACGGTGCCGCGAGGTCGAGTGCCTGGCCCAGGGTCGAGATGACGGCGCGATCCGCCGCGTACATGGGGTGCAGCGGCTCGAGCGCCAGTCGCACGCCGGCGGCCGCGGCGACCGGCGCGAGCTCGGCGAGGGCATCCTCGACCATCGATCGCGCGCCGGCGATGTCCCGGGAACCCTGCGGCAGGCCTCCCGCGACCATGACGAGGACGGCGGCCGAACCCGGGGCTCCCGCGTCGGCAAGCCGGGCTGTCTCCTCGATGGCCCTGCGGTTGTCCTCCATCGCCGACCGCCTGGCCGGACCCTCCGGCACCGTGAAGAAGCCCCCACGGCAGAGGCTCGAGAACCGGAGCCCCGAGCGGGTGAGCAGCCGGGCGGCCTCCGGCAGCGAGACGGCCTGGACGGAGTCCCGCCAGAGCCCGATACTGCCGATCCCGGCGTCCGCGGTCACCGCCAGCGCCTCGGCGAGCGGCGCGTACTTGATGGTGGCCTGGTTGATGGACAGCCGGTCGTGGGGTGCGGTGCTCATGCCGGAACCCCGCTGACGGCCAGGAGGGCGTGCCAGCGCTCACGCGCGAGCTCCGGCTGCTCGAGTGCACCGCAGTCGTTCGCGAGCCGGACGATCTCCGAGAGGTGCGGGAGGCTGCGGGCGGCATGCAGCCCGCCCACCATTCCCACGCCGGGCTGGTGCCCGTTGAGCCAGCTGAGGAACGCCACGCCCGTCTTGTAGTAGAAGGTCGGAGCCGCGAAGATCTGGCGGGACAGCGCCTCGGTGGGGCCGAGGATGCTCTGGTAGGCGGCGGTGTCGCCGGCGTCGAGCGCCTGCACGGCTGCCGACGCGTGCGGGCCGAGCGCCGCGAACGCACCGAGGAGGGCGTCGGAGTACCCCGAGGAGTCCCCGCCCATCAGGGAGACGTAGTTGAAGTCGTCACCGGTGAACATGCGCGCGGGCTCGTTCAGCTGGGCCCTGACCGCCCGCTCGGCGGCGGCGTCCAACAGGCTCATCTTCACGCCCGCCACCCTGTCCGGCGTATTCGCGATGATCTTGAGCAGGGTCGACGACGCCGCGTCCGTCGCGGACGAGCCGAAGTAGGAACCGAGTTCGGGGTCGAAGGCGCTGCCGAGCCAGTGCAGGATCACGGGTGCGCCCGCGGCGGCCAGCACCTCGGAGTACACGCGCTCGTAGTCCTCCGCCGACTGCGCAGCCCGCGCGAGGTGACGGCTCGCCATCAGCACCACGGAAGCGCCGGCGTCCTCGGTGAGATGCAGCTGGTGCTTGTACGCGTCGATCACCGCCTCGAGGGAGATGACCCTGTCCTCGATGTGATCGGTGTTCACCCCGACGACCAGTGCGCCGCCGACCGAGCGTGCCTCCGCGGCGCTGCGTGTGATGAGCTCCCGCGTGGCGGCAGCATCGAGCCCCATGTTCCGCTGCGCGGTGTCCATGGCATCCGCGACACCCAGCCCCCAGGACCACAGGTGATGGCGGAAGGCGAGGGTCGCGTCCCAGTCGAGATCCGCGGGAGCACCCGGCACGTTGTCCGCCGTCGTCCGTGGCACCACGTGCGCGGCCGCATACACCGTGCGGCTGGTGAGTGGTGCCGTCGGCTTCGAGAAGGAGGGGGAGGGGTTCAGCTCGGTGACGGAAGTGGCTCCCGTCGCGTCGACGAGGGTGATCATGCCGACGCGACCGCGTCTTCGCGGGGGAGCGATGTGGTGCGCACGTCCTCCATGTCGAGGCGGCGCCCCGACCGCGAACTCTCGAGGCCCTGCTCCGCGAGGTACATCCCGCGTGCTCCGGCGAGGAAGTCGTAGGGATGCGGCGCATCCTCGAGGACGTGACGGAGGAAGTCCTCCCACTGCGTCTTGAAGCCGTTCTCGAAGACCTCGTTGGTGGGCACACCCATCCAGTCGGCGTCGTAGTCGTGACTGTCCTCAAGATCCGGGTTCCACACGGGCTTCGGGCTGGCGTTGCGTGGCTGGATCTTGCAGCCGAAGAGCCCGACGACGGCGGAGCCGTGGGTGCCGTCCACCTGGAACTGCACCAGCTCGTCGCGGTCCACCCGAACGGCCCAGCTCGAGTTGAGCTGGGCGATGATGCCACCCTCGAGCTCGAACACCGCGTATGCGGCGTCGTCGGCCGTGGCCGGGTAGGGATGGCCCTGCTCGTCGACGCGCTCGCCGATGTGCGTCACGGCGCGGGCGTAGACGGACTCCACCTTGCCGAAGAGGTTCTCCAGGACGTAGCTCCAGTGCGGGAACATGTCGACCACGATCCCGCCGCCGTCCTCGGCGCGGTAGTTCCAGCTGGGCCGCTGGGCGTCCTGCCAGTCGCCCTCGAACACCCAGTAGCCGAACTCCCCGCGCACGGAGAGGATGCGGCCGAAGAAACCGGAGTCGATCAGGCGCTTCAGTTTCTGCATGCCGGGCAGGTACAGCTTGTCGTGCACGACGCCGTTCTTGATCCCGGCGGCTTCGGCGAGGTTGGCGAGTTCGAGGGCATCCTCGGCCGTCTCCGCCGTCGGCTTCTCCGTGTAGATGGCCTTGCCGGCGGCGATGGCCTTGCGGATGGCCGCGGAGCGCGCCTTGGTGACGAGGAAGTCGGCGTAGATCTCCCAGGTGGGGTCTGCCAGGACACTGTCGAGATCCGTGGAGTAGTGCTCGATGCCGTGCTTCGCCGCCAGCTCGGCGAGCTTCGCTTCATTGCGGCCCACGAGGATCGGCTCCACCTGCACGCGCGTGCCGTCCGACAGCAGGACTCCGCCCTGGTCGCGGATCGCGAGGATGGAGCGCACCAGATGCTGGCGGTACCCCATGCGTCCGGAGACGCCGTTCATGATGATCCCGATTGTCCTCGTTGACATTGTTGCTCCTTGTTCCCGGCCGTGGCGTGCGATTCTGGCGCTTCGGAAAACGCTTACCGCGAGTGTAAGGGAAGAAGAAGTCGGGGGCAATATCGTGAGGTGCCCGCCTACTGTTCCGCGTCGGACCGCTGCGGGATCCGGCGGCGCGTGCACTGATCGGGCCGGACCCACGCCTCCCGTGCGATCGAGAATTCGACCCATTGGGCCAGGACCGCGGACGGCGTCCAGGCCATCGCGAAGCCGCGGACGGTCTGGACCGATCCGTTCGGGTACTCGAGGTCCACCCACAGGGCAGGTGCGGGGGAGACGGACTCCGTGATGCCCTCGGTCGGAGCGTCGAGCTGGACGGGCGGCAGGTACTGATGCGTCGTCGGGGGCAGCCCGTGCCACCCTGCAGCGTCAGGCATGATGTACGCGCTCCGCCGCACCGCACCCGGCGCGCGCCGGCACGGGAAACGGCGGGGGCGCGGTGCTCGACGTCGTCCTGTCCATGCCACCACTCTACGAGGGGGCGGGGGAGGCCGGAGGGGTAGATGGCTCAGCCGGACCGCGGGACCCTCGACCGCCGACGGCAGCGGGCCGCCTCGACCCACGCCTCCCGCGCGCGCGAGAACTCGATCCACTGGGCGAGGACGGCGGTCCCGGTCCACGCCATGGCGAAGCCGCGCACCGTGCGCGCGGAGCCGTCCGCGTAGTCAAGGTCGATCCACAGGGCCGGGGACTTCTCCGGCGCGGTGATGGCTTCCCTCGGAGCGTCGAGCTGGAGCGGAGGAATGTATCTGTCAGCACTGGGTGGGATGCCGTGCCATCCCGGTCGTTCAGCCATGCGACGAGGGTACGACGCGCGACCGACAGCGTACGCGTCGTCATCACCTGCAGTAGTGACGCGTAGTAACCCGGAGCCCGATGCGGCGGAGCTACTGCTGCGTCGTGTCCCCGGATCCGGCGCGTGCCCGGGCGAGGTCGTCGCTGAAGGGAGCACGCTTTCTCGGTGGAAGGTCGTCGATGAGCTCGTTCACGGCGAGTGCGAGCAGATCACACTCGAGCGGGGGCAGCGGCATGATGCCGGTGAGGTAGGCCTCGACCTCGTACTCGTCGACGTCACCGCTGAGGGAGAAGTAGCGCAGCCACACGTCGCCGACGGACAGGCCGGACTCGACGACTGCCGCATCGATCAGTGACCGCTGCTCCTCCGCATAGGGAAAAGGCGTCACCGCGTCTCCTTCTCCTCCGAGGCACCGAAGCCGTTGACGATGTCCGCGGTGAGCTGCCGGAACGGGACGCCGCTGCTGCGCGCCCTGGCGGTCAGGTCGGCCAGCGCCTCGGCCTCGGTCAGGCCCTCGCGCTGCATCAGGATCCCCTTAGCCATGCCGACGAGATCGCGGGAGCGCAGGGACGCGCGGAGTTCGCTGCTGATGCGTGTCGAGGTGGCGCTCGTCTGCACATGGCCGAGGAGCGCGGAGGCTGCCACCGAAAGGCTGCGGAGCCGGGTCTTGTCGGCTTCGTCGAAGGCGGCAGGAACAGCAGAGTAGACCTTCATGGCACCGATCGCGTCGCGTCCCCGCAGGAGGGGCACGCTGAAACAGGATCTGACGCCCTCCGCGGACGCGGCGCTGCTCCATGCGGGAAAGCGCTGGTCGGAGGATGTGTCCTCGAGCATGACGGCCTCGCGGGTGGACCAGGCGGCAAGGCACGGTCCTTCACCCAGCGTGTACTGGAGGTCGTCGGCACTGCGGACGAGGTCGTCGGTGGCACCGACACTCACCCGGTGGCCCCCGTGGATGAGCGAGACGCCGGCGCCGGAGGCGTTGGGCGTGGTGTCCTGCGCCACCTGGGCCAGGAGGTCCACGGCGTGCTGGGCGGTCTCCTGAGTGAGCACCAGCCCGCGGATGCGGCCGAGGGTCGTGCCCAGTTCGCTGGAGAGGGGGGAAGGATCCATCAGTTGCCTCGAACGTCATGCCAGGCTTGATCCTGGCGCCACGGGCCCTCTGCTGGACCACGATCGCACGTTGCCGGCGACCCGCTGGACTCATCCTAACCGGGCGTGTCACGCTCCCGGGCTCCCCCGGAAAATACTCACCACGAGTCGGGTTCCTCTGGTTAGGATTATCGCGACGATGTCACCGCCACTGCAGCCATGGTCCTCGACCGGTCCAGCGGGCGCGCCACCGTCACGCCGTCGACCCCGAACGTGAGGTACCCCAGCGCCATGTCGAAGAATGACCTGCAGAAGATCCGCGTTGCCGCTGCCGACAAGGAGGACGTCGAGTTCGAACTCGACCGCGCCGAACTGGTGCTGCAGGAGGCCGTGGCCGAGGCGCTCATCCACGGCGAGGACATCACCGTGGTGGCAGAGGTGGCGGAACTTCCCATTGAGGATGTGGCGAAGCTCGCCGCGCAGGAAGCGCGGCCGGATTCCGTCCTGCCGTTCTGATACCGGCGCCGGTATCAGCCGGCCGTGGCGTCACGCGGAGGCGTGCTGCCACGGATGATCGTCTCCGTCGAAACGGCCTGCTGCACGGCAGCGGCGTCGGTCGCGGTGCCCGTCGCGAGTCGGAGGGCGTGACGGCCCACGTCCTCCAGGGGAATCCGCACGGTGGAGAGGGCCGGGGTGATGTCGCGCACCGTTGGGATGTCGTCGAAGCCCGCGACGCCGATGTCCTGTCCGGGTACCACCCCGGCATCGCGCAGCGCCGAGACCACCCCGACGGCCATCACGTCGTTGACAGCGAAGATCAGATCCACCGGGGCACCGGACGCCAGGAGTTCCTGCGTGCCGCGATAGCCCCCCTCCCGGGTGAAGTCGGCGTGAATGATCTGCTCGGGCAGCAGGGGGATGCCGTGTTCCGCGAGTCCGGTCCTGAATCCGTCGAGTCGCTCTTCCGCCGTCCTGATCTCGGCGGGTCCCGTGATCACGGCTACTCGTCGGTACCCCAGGCCGGCCAAAGCGATGGCCAGGTCCCGGGCGCCCCCACGGTTGTCGAGGAGCACTGTCGCGAACGGTGCGGCGTCCTGGCTGATGAAGGCCACCTTGCCGCCCGTGTCCTCGAAGGACGACAGCTCCGCGCGCAGGTGCTCCTCGTAGGGCGATCCCGTGGTCCGCGACCCGGCGAGGATCATCACCTTCGGGCGCTGGCCGCGTAGGGCACGCACGGTATCGAGCTCGCGTTCCGAACTGCGGCCGGTCACCGCGATGGTCACCACGAGATTCTCGTTGCCGGCGGCGTCGATCACGCCGGCCGCGATGCTGGAGAAGTAGGGGTCGGCGATATCGGCGACAATGAGGGCCACCGTGGTGGTGCTGCCCTTGGCCACGGCCTGGGCGAACAGATTGGTGGTGTAGCCGAGTCGCTGGGCTGCCTCCACCACACGCAGCCGGTAGGACTCGTTCACCTTGCGGGCGCTGCCGTTGAGCGACCTGGACGCCGTGGCGAGCGACACCCCGGCCTCGCGAGCGACGTCGTGCAGCGTCGCTGGACTCTTGCTGACCGGTGCCGACATCGCTCGTTCTCCTGGGGGTGGAGATGCGGAACGTCCGACCGCACCTGTTCCGCATCAAAAAGCCATTGTTGCACGTCGCCATGCGGGGGCCGGAGGCGTCGGTAAGCGCTTTCTCTGCTAGTGTTCCCGAGATCGTATTCCTGCCCGACGATGAGGAGCCGTCCCCATGACGCGCCCGACCGGATTTTCCGCCCGCGCCGACGACGACGCCGCGGTCACTCCCCGCCCCCTGCGCGCCGCCATCCTCGGAACAGGAGGGGTGGCACACCTCCATGCGGCAGCCCTCGCGACTCTCGAGGGGGTGGACCTCGTCGCTGCGGCGGACCCCTCCAAGCAGCAGCTGACCGGTTTCGCCGACCTCTACGGTGTTCCCTCGCGGCACGCGTCGCTGGCCGCGATGCTCGCGGGCGCGGATATCGACGTCCTGCACATCTGCACGCCGCCGGGCGGGCACGCCGAGCAGGCCGCCGCTGCCTTCGCCGCCGGCGCGCATGTCGTCGTCGAGAAGCCGGCGGCACTCAGCCTCGATCAGCTCGACGGCATGATCGGTGCCGGCCGGGCCGCGGACAGGGGACTCGCCGTCGTGTTCCAGCAGCGTTCGGGCTCCGCGGCTGCGACGGTGAAGGAGTTGCTGGATTCCGGTGCCCTGGGCAGACCGCTCGCGGCGCTGTGCCAGACGCACTGGTACCGCACGCCCGAATATTTCGACGTGCCGTGGCGGGGAACGTGGGCCACGGAGGGAGGCGGGACCACCCTCAGCCACGGCAGCCATCAGATCGACCTGCTGGCGTACCTCCTGGGCGAGTGGGAGTCCGTCCATGCCACGCTCTGGCGGCAGCAGCACGATGTCGAGACGGAGGATCTCTCCCACGCGTCCCTCGTCTTCGCCTCGGGCGCCGTGGCCTCCGTGGTCACCACCGTCCTGGCCCCCCGGCAGTCGAGCCTGCTCCGGATCGACACCGAGCACGCGACCATCGAGCTCGAGCATCTGTACGGTCACTCCCACGCGGACTGGACGATCACGGCGGCGGAGCACGTCGATGAGCAGACAGCGGCGTCCTGGCGCCTTCCCGAGCGCGAGGTACCCAGCGGGCACGACGCCCTGCTCACCGACATCTACGCGTCGCTGCAGGCCGGGCAGGGGATGCCCGCTGTGGTGGCGTACCCCAGCCGAGCCCTCGAGATCGTCACGGGCATCTACGCCTCTGCCCGTGAGGGCCGCTGGATCCGACGCGGCGATCTCGTCGATCCGGCATTGCGCGGTCCGCTGGCGGCTCCGGTGGAGGAGGGGAGGCCCGCCGTCCGTCGTCCGGCTGACGAGGCGCCCGTCACGCGGGGGTCGACGGCGTGACCGGGTCCGTCCCCCTGATGCAGGGCAGCCGTCCGTTCGGCCTCCTGCACGACGGCGCGGATCTCCCCGCCGACCATTCCCCGCGCCCATTCGTCCATCCGGTCCTGACGCCCGACGGGAGCGTGATCTCCGACGATCGGCCGTCCGACCACGCCTGGCACCACGGCCTCGGCATCGCGGTCTCCACGATCGCCGTCGCGGGACGGCCGCACCCGGTGAACCTGTGGGGCGGCCCTACCTACTGCCACGGCGAGGGGTACGTCCAGCTGGACAACAACGGAGTGCAGTCCGTCGGGTCGGTCCGTGCGGGGGGCGGCCGGGTGGCCCAGCAGCTGGCCTGGAGTGCACCGGACGGCGCCGCGATCCTGACCGAGGAACGGTCCTGGTCCATGGACTCCGTCCAGGCGGGCGGCGTTGCCTGGAACCGCACCACGGTCCGCAGTCGCTGGCGGAACAGCAGCGGAGCCGAGCTCGCCTTCGGGAGCCCCACGACGGCGGGACGGCCCGACGCCGGCTACGGCGGCTTCTTCCTGCGGCTGGCGCCGGACTTCGATGGGGCTGACGTGATCACGGCGGTGGACCATCCGGAGACGGGGGCTGCCCGGACCCCCGGCGCCGTCGAGGTCGGCGAAGCGGACGCGCGCGGAACCCGGGGAGACTGGCTCGGTGTGAGATCAGCCGACGCCTCCGTCCTCATGGTCTCCGCGCCGGCCAACCCTGGCGGTACGACTCCCTGGTTCGTGAGGGTCTCGGACACACCGATGCTGTGCGCGGCGCCTTTCTTCCACCGGGAACTCCGGCTCGGCCCCGATGGCCAGTGGGATTGGACGTGGTCGCTGCTCACTGCTGATGGCGCCGTTCAGCCAGTTGCCTTCGCAGGTGCGGCTGCCGTCCCCCTTCCGGCGTCTCCGGACGCCGAAGAACCCGGTCTGTAAGGCTTGGTGATTCGTCACCTTCCAGGTCTCTGTCGTGCCGGTACCACCTTGCTCGAGTGTTCACCGGACCCGACGGGCCGGTCAGAGCCGCGACGCCACGAAGATGCAGAACGGATGACCGGCCGGGTCGGCGTAGACGTACAGCGGTTCGTCCGGGTCGTCCGTACGGTCGAAGAGCAGCTCTGCCCCTAGCGAGAGCGCCCTGGAATGGTGATGCCCGAGTGTGTCCCGGTCAGGAACGGTCAGATCGAGATGCAGCTGCATCGGCACATCGGGCGAGGGCCAGGTCGTCCGTTCCTGACGATCGACGTGCTGGAATGCGAGTTTGCGGTTGCCCTGCCCATCGGTCAGAACGAGCCAGTCGGCCTCGTCGGCCACGCCGTCACCTGGGTGTTCATCGCCTGGCCGGTACTGGAGTCCGAGCAAGTGACGGTAGAACTCCGCCAGTCCTCGTACGTCAGTAGCGTCGAGAACCGTGTGGAGTATCCGAGGAAATCCGGTCATGGGCCGAGACTAACGATCATCGTGGTTCTCCGGCCAGCGTCTCCCGCAGCCAGGGCCCCTCACGCAGGGTGCGCGAGGGGCCGGCGCAGGGTGGTGCTCAGGCGCCGTACGAGGCCTGGACGTCGATGACCCAGGTCACGCCGAAGCGGTCGGTGAGCATGCCGAATCCAGGACTCCAGGCCGACGCGGCCAACGGCTCGATGATCTCCGCGCCGTCGGCGAGTCCGTCCCAGAGAGTGGCGACCTCGTCGAGGGTCTGGCCGCGGAGGGACTGGAAGAAGGCGCGGTCCGTGATTGTTGCCCCGTTCTCGCGATAGGTGGTGCCCTGCGTGACTCCGGACTCGGTCGCGCCCGAACCCGGGACGTCGTAGGCCATGATCCTGAACCCGTCTTCGGACTCGACCTGCCCGAACACGAGCCGGTCCGCGCCGGGGACGTCCTTCGGCATGCCGAAGTCGCCGTAGGTGGCGGAGTCGAGGCGCCCACCGAAGACGGACTGGTAGAACTCCAGCGCCTGTCGGGCGGTGCCTCGGAAATTGAGGTGGGTGGTGGTAGCGATGCTCATGAGTCGATCCTTCGATGCTCCGATGATTGCGGCTATTGCCGCAGGAACAGAATGCTCCTGGTAGAGGACAGGGAAGGTCCGCTACTTGGCGGATACTCGAGTTATGTCCGGAACGTCTTCCCGTATGCTCACGCTGCTGTCCCTGTTGCAATCCCGCCGCGACTGGCCCGGGCAGGTGCTTGCTGATCGGCTCATGGTCACATCGCGTACCGTGCGGCGTGACGTCGATCGTCTTCGCGAGCTCGGGTACGCCATCACCGCCATGAAAGGGCCGGATGGAGGATATCGACTCGCCGCCGGCTCGGAGCTACCGCCTCTGCTGTTCGACGACGAGCAAGCCGTCGCCATCGCGGTGGCGCTGCACAGCATGCCGTCCAGCGGTGTGGACCTCGATGATGCCGGCACTCGGGCGCTGATGACCGTGCGGCAGGTGATGCCCCCGCGCCTGCGGCACCGGATCGACGGCATCCGCTTCATCGCTGCGGGCTCGGCCATTCGCATCGATCCAACCGTTCTCGAGCGGGTCATCGACGCGACCCGCGAGCACAGAACTCTACGTTTCCACTACGACGGCGACGGCCGACCACCCGGCGTCGCTGAACCGCATGCTGTGATCGCCAGGAACGGTCGCTGGTATCTCATCGCCTGGGATCTCCTCGGCGGTGACTGGCGCATCTACCGGCTGGACAAACTGACGCCGAAGGTTCCAGCGGGAGCGCAGTTCACCCGACGGCCGATCCCGACAGGTGATGCTCGTACCTACCTCGCTGCACGCCTGAAGGGTTCCGACAGCGCTGACGTATGGCCGTGCTATGGCGATTTCCTGATCGAACGTCGGTCGGTCGACATCGCCCCGTGGCTCGGTGACGGAGAACTGGAACAGGTGTCCGACACCACCTGCCGCGTGCGGGTGGGCTCCTGGTCGTGGGCAGGATTGATGTCGTGGATCCTGCGTTTCGATGCCCCGTTCACGGTTCTCGGACCCGATGCGTTCGTCGACTCGATTCCTGGCTTCGCCGGCCGGATGTCCGCGTCCGTAGGGAGGTAGGGACTGCCTCCTCGGTGTTCAACCACCCGGGCTGACGTCGTCGTGGGCGTCCCCTCGGGTGTTGACGTCGAGCGCAGCGTCGATCCAGTGCTGCAGATCAGGGTCGAACTCGACGGCACGCTCATCGATCGCGATCCAGCCCTCGCCCATCGACCGGCCCTTCCCCATCTCGCCCCGTCGCGCCCCCGGCCGCGACACCAGATCGGAATCCTTCTCAGGCGCGACTCGAACCAGCAGAGCACCGCCACCGGCGGGAACGCATACTGCCATGCGGCCGTCCACCATAAAGGCGAGGCCGCCGAACATCTTCACTTCGCGCACGCGCCGAGGGTCAGGTAGCGCGCGGCGGACCCGGTCGGCGAGATGCATGTCGTACGGCACGAGACGACCTTTCGGTAGGTGACGCTGCTCGAGGCGGCGTGGTGGGTCAGGGAGACACCGGAATGCACCTATGGCGTCGACTCACCTGGAGCGCCGTCGAACGGGCCAGGACGCCGTGCGGCCTCGGCGTAGTACGAGCGCATCCCGTGCTTCACACCGAATCGGATGATCACGTACAGGACCAAGGCCATCAGTGCCCAGATCACAGGGACGATCAGGATTCCGAGTCCACCCATGTTCATTTGCATCCCCTATGTCTGGAACGAACAATCGCTGCAGTGAGCGTACCGGCAGGGGCGGCGTCAGCGGGCCCTGCGCAGCGCGTGGCCCCCGACCCGCCCGTGGCTCCTACAGGCCGAGCGATTCCAGCGCGGGCAGCTCGGCGCGCGCGCGGGCCTTGGCCTCCGCGGCCGTCGGCGCCGCGACCGCGATGCCGGCGATCCGCTGGGCCTCCTCGAGCGTCACGCTGTTGAGGACGGCTCCGACGCCTGCGAGGGCACGGGGTGTCATGGACAGCGTGGAGACGCCGAGACCCACCAGGACGACGGCGAGAGCGGGATCGGCGGCAGCCTCCCCGCACACTCCCACGGGCTTGGCGTGGCCTTCGGCGGCCGAGCCCTCCACCGTCAGCCTGACCATCCGGAGCACGGCCGGCTGCCAGGAGTTGTTGAGTGCGGCAAGGGAGCCGAGCTGACGGTCGGCCGCCATGGTGTACTGCGTCAGGTCATTGGTGCCGAGGCTCGCGAACGCGACCTCGCCGAGGATCGCCTCCGCCATCAGCGCGGCGGAGGGGACCTCGACCATGACGCCCGGGGTCTGGAGCCCGGCGCTACTGCACAGCTTGGCGAAGTCGGCGGCCTCTTCGGCGGTCGAGATCATGGGAGCCATGACCCAGACGTCCGCCGAGGAGCGGGATGCGGCGTCGGCGATGGCGGCGAGCTGGCGCTCGAGGACACCCGGAGAGGTCAGGTCGGTGCGGTAGCCCCGCACCCCGAGGGCCGGATTGGGTTCGGACGTGTCCGTGAGGAAGGGCAGCGGCTTGTCGGCGCCGGCGTCGAGCGTGCGCACCACCACCTTCTTGCCCGGGAAGGCGTCGAAGACGCCCTGGTACGCCTCGACCTGCTCCTCAGCGGTCGGTTCGGTATCCCGTCCGAGGAAGCAGAACTCGGTGCGGAGCAGCCCCACGCCCTGGGCCTTCGCCTCGGCCGCCTTGACGGCGTCCTTGGCCCCGCCCACGTTCGCGAGCAGCGGGACCTCGTGGCCGTCCGAGGTGACGCCGGTGCCGTCGAAGACCGAGAGCGCCTCCGCGGCAACCTTGTAGGCCTCCGCCGCGGCTTCCTCCTCCGCCCCGGGATTCAGGACGATCGTGCCTGCTGCACCGTCGACGAAGACGATCGTGTCCTTCTCGATGTCGTCGACACCGGCCGCGGCGACGACCGCCGGGAGGCCCATGGAGCGCGCGATGATGGCCGTGTGCGATTGCGGTCCGCCACCCGAGGTCACGAGTGCGAGGACCACGGTGGGGTCCAGCGTGGCCGTATCGGCGGGGGCGAGGTCCTCGGCGACGAGGATGAAGGGGGTGTCCGAGGTCGGGACCCCGGGAGCAGGCAGCCCCCGCAGTTCGGCCACGATCCGCGCCCGGACGTCGAGGACGTCGGCGGTCCGTTCCGCCATGTACCCGCCGAGGTTGTGGAGCATCTCGGCGACGGAGGCTCCGGCCTCCCAGACTGCACGCGCGGGGGAGGAGCCGTTGTTGATGAGCTTGGTGGCAGCCTTCAGGAGCATAGGATCGGCCGCCATCAGGGACGTGGCCTGCAGGACGGCCTTCGCGTCACCCTGGGCGATGCCCGCCCGGCGCTTCAACTCCTCCTGCACGGCCTTCGACGCCGCCTTCAGGGTCGCGACGGCCTCTTCGGGGGCGTCGGGCGTCTCGTTCCGTTCACCGGCGGGGGGTTCGCTCACGGGTGTCGGCATATGGCGAACAGGTCCGATGACGCGTCCGGGATTGACTCCGACCCCTGCGAAATTCTCCATTGAATGTCCTCGTCTCATTGCCGGTCGTGGTCTCGGTCTAGCACCATTGTGCCGCGCTAAGCAAAAAGCAGATGTGAGCCACTTCATATAACGCCGCTATAGGTGCTACGGTAGCAGGCATGAAAAAAGTAGGCGAACCCGCGCCTAAGACACGGCTGCTGAGGGCTGCTGCGGCTTTGCTCGCGGAATCCAACGGCGAGCCTGTCTCCACCCGACAGGTCACGGAAGCCGCCCGGGTGTCGGCGCCGACGCTCTACCACCACTTCGGTGACAAGGAAGGCCTGTTCGACGCCGTCGTCGCGGAAGGCTTCTCCGAGTATCTCGGCGCTGAACGAAGCCTCCCCACCTCGGGGCAACCCATCGAGGACCTCCGGATGCACTGGGACAACCACGTGCAGTTCGGGCTCGACCATCCGCACCTCTACCTGGTCATGTTCGGGAACATCCGGCCCGAACGCCGCCCCTCGATGGTCGCCAGCGCGGAGGCCTTCCTCGAGGAGGTCCTGGCGCGCGCCGCCGAGGCGTCGCGCCTCGTGGTCACTCCGCACGAAGCGGCACGGAGCATGCTCGCCGCCAACATCGGCGTGACCCTCATGTTGATCGCCGAACCGGCGGCGAAACGGAACCTCGAGCTGTCCGCCATGACGCGGGAGGCCGTGATCTCCGCCGTCGCCACCACATCGGAGTCGGACCCGGTGACCGAGACCGAGGGCACCCCGTCCGTCGTCGTGGCTGCGATCGCCTTGAACGCAGCGCTGCAGTCCTCACATCCGGACCAGCTCTCCAGTTCGGAACTCAAGCTCTTCCTCGAATGGCTCCAGCGGATCTCCAGCAGATCCGGGAGCTGACGCGCTTCACCCACCACCCATCCATCCCGGCAGAGTTGCGGGGACAACGGTTAGGAAAGAATGTGGCAACACAAGTAGAGGCACGATCCGGCACCAGTGCCCGGGTCCGCGTACAGAAGTTCGGGACGTTCCTGTCCGGGATGATCATGCCCAACATTGGCGCGTTCATCGCCTGGGGGCTCATCACGGCCCTGTTCATCGAGGCCGGGTACTTCCCCGTGCCCGTGCTCGGTGGATTCGGAGAGAACGCGGCGGGAGATCCGAACATCGGGCTGGTCGGCCCCATGATCACCTACCTGTTGCCGCTCCTCATCGGCTACACCGGCGGCAAGATGGTCTACGAGACCCGCGGCGGCGTGGTCGGTGCGGCGGCCACCATGGGCGTGATCGTCGGGACGAGCATCCCGATGTTCATCGGCGCCATGATCATGGGTCCGCTCACCGCGTACCTCATGAAAAAGATCGACTCCATCTGGGACGGCAAGATCCGCCCCGGGTTCGAGATGCTCGTCAACAACTTCTCCGCCGGGATCTTCGCGGCGATCATGGCCGTCTTCGGCCTGCTCGCCGTCGGCCCCGTCGTGACCCTGTTCAGTGACGCCGCCGGCCGGGGCGTGGACTTCCTCGTCAGCAACGGGCTCCTGCCGTTCACCAGCATCCTGATCGAGCCCGCGAAGATCCTCTTCCTCAACAACGCCATCAACTACGGCGTCCTCACCCCGCTCGCCACCCAGGAAGCCACCGAGAACGGCAAGTCCCTCCTGTTCCTGCTCGAGGCCAACCCCGGTCCGGGTCTCGGACTCCTCCTCGCCTACGCAATCTTCGGCCGCGGCATGGCCAAGGCCTCGGCGCCCGGTGCCATCATCATCCAGTTCCTCGGCGGCATCCACGAGATCTACTTCCCGTACGTCCTGATGAAGCCCCTCATGGTCCTCGCCGTGATCGGCGGCGGCATGGCCGGCATCTTCACGCTGGTCCTCACGGGAGCCGGCCTCCGCTCTCCCGCGGCACCCGGCAGCATCATCGCGGTGTACGCCGCGACGGCGTCGGACAGCTTCGTCGGCGTCACGCTGTCCGTCCTGATGGCCGCAGCGGTCTCCTTCCTCATCGGCTCCGTCATCCTCAAGACCTCCAAGTCCACCGACGACGACATCGCAGGTGCCGCAGCCAAGATGGAGGGTCTGAAGGGCAAGAAGAGCTCCGTCTCCGGCAGCTTCAGCTCCTCCGCGGCGACCGACGGACCCATCCGTAACATCGTCTTCGCCTGCGACGCCGGCATGGGCTCCTCCGCGATGGGCGCCTCGGTGCTCCGCAACAAGATCAAGGCGGCCGGCTTCCCGGACGTCAAGGTCACCAACCTGGCCATCGCCAATCTGAAGGACGACTACGACGTCGTCGTGACGCACCAGGATCTCGCCGCCCGCGCCGAGCCCCTGACGCAGGGTGCCACGCACGTCGCCGTCGACAACTTCATGAACAGCCCGCGCTACGACGAGATCGTGGAGCTGGTCCGCGCCAGTGCGGCGGCCGAGAGCGGCGTCGACCCGAAGACCCCGATGCCTGCGGCAGCTGCGTCCGAGGCCGACGACGTCAGCAATGACGACTCCCACGACGAGGGTGGCAGCGATGTCCTCGCCCATGAGAGTGTCGTCCTGAACGGTCGGGCGACCACGCAGCAGGACGCCATCGACGAGGCGGGCCGACTGCTGGTCGACCGCGGCGCCGTGGACGGCACCTACGTCGCCGCGATGCACGAGCGCGAGAAATCCGTGCCCACCTACATGGGCAACTTCCTCGCCATCCCGCACGGTACCAACGCTGCGAAGGACCTCATCAAGCGGTCCGCCGTGTCGATCGTCCGGTACCCGGAGGGCATCGACTGGAACGGCAAGCAGGTCAAGTTCGTGGTCGGTGTCGCCGGCGTCAACAACGAGCACCTGTCCATCCTGTCCGCGATCGCCCGGGTCTTCTCGGACAAGGACCAGGTCGCGAAGCTGGACCAGGCGACGTCCGTGGACGAGGTCCTCGCTCTCTTCGGAAAGGTGAACGCTTAGTGAAGGCAGTACATTTCGGTGCCGGCAACATCGGACGCGGTTTCGTGGGGCTCCTGCTCCACGAGGCCGGGTACGAGGTGGTCTTCGCCGACGTCGCGGACGCCCTGATCGACCAGCTGGCTTCAACCCCCAGCTACGACGTCCACGAGGTCGGTGAGGAGCCGGCGGTCCGGACCGTCGACAACTACCGTGCGCTGAATTCGCGGTCACAGGAGGACGACGTGGTCGCGGAGATCGGAAGCGCTGACATCGTCACCACGGCCGTGGGACCGAACGTCCTGAAGTTCCTCGCTCCGGTGATCGCGCGGGGGATCGCCGGCCGCGCCGACGGCCAGGCACCCTTGCAGGTGATGGCCTGCGAGAACGCCATCAACGCGACGGACCTCCTGCGCAGTGAGGTGGAGCAGGCGTACGAGGGTGCGGACCTCGCTGACCGTGCGGTGTTCGCGAACACCGCGGTGGACCGGATCGTGCCGAACCAGGCTGCGGGACAGGGCCTCGACGTGACGGTGGAGACCTTCTTCGAGTGGGTCATCGATCGCACGCCGTTCGCAGGGAACGTGCCGGAGATTCCCGGCGCCACCTACGTGGACGACCTTGCCCCGTATATCGAGCGCAAGCTGTTCACGGTGAACACCGGTCACGCCTCGGCGGCCTACTTCGGGTACGCGGCCGGCGTGGAGAAGATCGCCGATGCCATGGCGGACCACGCCATCGCGGACAGGGTGCGCGCCGTCCTGGCGGAGACCAAGCAGTTGCTGGTGTCCAAGCACGGATTCGACGAGGCGGAGCAGGAAGCGTACGTGCAGAAGATCCTGCGCCGCTTCACCAACCACCACCTGCCGGACACGGTGGTGCGCGTGGGGCGGGCTCCCCTGCGGAAGCTGAGCCGGCACGAGCGCTTCGTCGGCCCGGCCGCCGAGCTGGCTGAACAGGGTGTGCACCCCGCTGCCCTGCTCGAGGCCATGCGGGCCGCGTTGTCCTTCAGGGCTCCGGAGGATCCGGAGGTTGGTGCCCTGGCGGAGATCCTGGCGGTGCAGGAGCCCGGCGAGGCGACGACGTCGATCACGGGCCTGGCGGCGGACCATCCGCTGTACGCGTCGGTCCGGGAGCTCATCGAGCAGCATGTGCAGGGCCACCCCGCCGCGTAGACCGGAGCGGCAGGGAGCAGGAACGGAGAAAGGGAGCGGCCGAGGCTGCTCCCTTTCCCCGTTCCTGCGGACGCCTGCTCTTGACGAACAGCTGACCGAATCCTAGGTTGTTAAGGAAAGCGTTTTCCAACCAAGGGATTCAATGATGAGTTCAGCACAGAAAACAGCAACCTCGGCCTGCGTGGCGCTCGCCACCGGCGCACTCCTCACACTCTCAGGGCTGTCCGTCCCGGCGATGGCCCAGGGCCCGTCCAACGCGGCGCCGATCGAAGGCGTACAGCTCGAGTACCTCGATCGTGGCGTCGTCGCCGCCACCACCCCGGACGGTGTCTTCCTCAGCTGGCGCTTCCTCGCCACCGACACCACCGGTGCGACGGCAGCGGGGCTCACCGGTGCCGACTTCACGGTGTATCGCGACGGGGAACGCATCGCCACCGTCACGGACAGCACCAACTACCTCGACACCTCCAGTGCCGGCGACGTGTCGACCGCCGTGTACAGCATCGGCACCGTCGTCGACGGCGTGGAGGTGGAACGCAGCGCGGAGACCTCGCCGTGGGCCCAGGCCTCCATCGATCTTCCCCTGGTCAAACCGGCCGACGGCGTCACGCCGGCGGGGGAGCCCTACACCTACTCGGCCAACGACATGAGTGTCGGTGACGTGACCGGCGATGGCGCCTACGAGTTCATCGTCCAGTGGGATCCTTCGAACTCGAAGGACGTCTCGCAGGTCGGCTACACGGGAAACACCTTCATCGACACGTACACGCTCGACGGTCGCCTGCTCAATCGCGTGGACCTGGGCGTCAACATCCGATCGGGCGCGCACTATACGCAGTTCATGGTCTCGGACTTCGACGGCGACGGCCGTTCCGAGATGATGATGAAGACGGCCCCCGGCACGAAGACCACCACCTACGGCCCCGACGGAGAGGTGATCGCCGAGGAGTACGTGACCCTGCCGGAGTCCGACGTCGCCGCGGGGGTGCAGCACTCCGACGACTACCGCATGAGTGCCGACGGCTACTTCGAGCACGTCGTCGACATGTTCCAGGGGTGGCGGGATCATCCGGAAGTCGTCGCGGGGAACTGGCCCGCCACCCTCGAGGAGGCGTTCGGGATCGAGCAGCGGTACGACTATCCGCTCTCCGAGGCCGATGCGCGGTCCATGGCCGACTACTTCGTGGACGTCTACGCACCGTCGCGGAGCACCCGCAACAACCTCAGGGCCTTCGAGGGCTTCGTGGTGGACGGGTCCGAGTACCTCAGCGTGTTCGACGGCGAGACGGGACGCGAACTCGAGACCATCCCGTACGAGCCGGGACGCGGGGACGACGGCCTGCTGTGGGGAGATTACGCGATGTCGCGTATCGAGCCCGGGAACAGGGTGGACCGCTTCCTCGCGGGAGTGGCCTATCTCGACGGCGAGAACCCCTCGGCAGTCTTCGCCCGCGGCTACTACACGCGGGCAACGATCGTGGCCTACAGCTGGGACGGCAGCCGGCTGACGCAGGACTGGACCGTGGACTCGGGGCACGTGCCCATGTCCAACCCCTTCAACGACGGCCCGCACGGCGGGACGGGCTCCAGCGAGGAGTTCGGCACGCTCGCAGGGCAGGGCTTCCACTCGCTGAGCGCAGCCGATGTCGACGGCGACGGCAAGCACGAGATCGTGTACGGGAGCGCGACGATCGACGACGACGGGTCGCTGCTCTACAGCTCCTTCGATACTCTTCCGGCAGGCAGTGCCGCGCCCGGAACCGAGGCGAAGCTCGGGCACGGTGACGCCATGCACGTGGCCGACATCGATCCTGACAGGCCGGGCCTCGAGATCTTCTCGGTCCACGAGGGTGCAGCGTATGCGCCGTACGGATGGGTGATGCGCGACGCCGCCGACGGGGAGGTCCTCTTCGGCGGCTACACCGGCAAGGACACCGGTCGCGGCATGATCGGCGACATCGATCCGACGGTCCGGGGGCTGGAGAACTGGGCCGTGGGGCTCCGCTCCGCGAGCGGCGACCCCCTGCCCGGTAACGGCCCGGGTACGAACATGAGTATCCGGTGGGCGGCGGACGGCACCACGCAGATCGTCAACGGTGCCGGAAACCAGGACGCCGGGATCGACGACGCGCAGCGCGGGCGCCTCCTGACCGCAGCCGGCACCCGGACGAACAACGGGACCAAGGGCACGCCGTCGCTCGTCGCGGACGTGTTCGGAGACTGGCGGGAGGAGCTGCTCGTGCGCACCACGGACAGCTCGGCCATCCGGATTCTCACGAGCACCGAGGTGACGGACCGGAAGCTGTACACGCTCATGCACGATCCCCAGTACCGGGCGGAGATCGCCCGGCAGAACACCTCCTACAACCAGCCCGCCTACACCGGCTTCTACCTGGCCTCGGACACCGACGTCACGCAGGTTCCCGTTCCCGATGCCTTCCTGCCCGGAGCGCTGCCTGCCGCGCAGCGCCAGTTCGAAGGATTCGTCGTGTCGGGTGACATCACAGGTCCCGCCGTGCAGCAGCTGCGCGCCTCACTCGATCAGGCCGAACGGGCTATCGAACGGGACCAGGCCGGCAACGCCGCTCGGGAGCTGGAGAAGTTCCTCGGACGGCTGGCGAAGGACAGGCCCGGGTCGGTCACGCCGGAGGCACGTGCCGCGCTCGACCACGCGGTGGCATCGATACTCCCGGCCCTGCGCTGACGGGGGCGGACGAGGGGCTCCGGTAGGGCCGCGTGCGGACGGGCACGCGGCCCTACCGGGTCAGGCCCCGGATCGGCTCGTCGGCCACCCCGATTCTTCGGTAGATTGGCACGTGTGACCCATACCTCGCGCAACCTGCTGTCGATCGTCTATTCCAGCAGCGCCGCTCACCCCTACGACGACGCGGACCTCGGGGCGCTCCTGGCGCTGAGCAGGGACAACAATGCGCGGCACGACCTGACGGGCATGCTCCTGTATCGCAACGGACGCTTCCTCCAGGTGCTGGAGGGTCCCGAGGACGCCCTGCGGCGCCGCATGTCCATCATCGCCGCCGACCCCGAGCACACGGATGTGCGGGTCCTGCTGCAGGAGACCATCGACGAGCGGCAGTTCCCGGACTGGACGATGGGCTACGAGCCCATGTCCGAGAGCCTTGCGGACGAGGTGCCGGGCTACCGCAGCACATTCTCCGACCTCGAGGGTGAGCAGGACCCGACCCGCTCGCTCGAGGCGTTGAAGGAACTCATCCGCTGGTTCCAGGATCGCGCCATCCAGCTGCGCTGACGGATCTGCCGGAAGCCGCAGCAACCCCGCGAATCGTCGGCGGCGGGCTGCCGCCGACGCCGGAAGCAGCCCGAGCCTGCCGCCGGCACCGGGAGCAGCCCGAGCGCCGTGGGACGCGGCGGCCGACAGGAGGGTGGCCGGGGATCAGCCGCCCACGAGCCCACGGATGAACCGCAGGTGCTCGACGTCCTGGAAGGCGCCGCCCTGTTCGTGGCCGTTGTAGGGGTACACCTTCATGCTGGCTGGCCCGGCGTAATGATTGTGGGCGGCGAACACGCACGACGGCGGGCACACGTCGTCGAGCAGACCGACGGAGAACATGGCCGGCATCGTGCTGCGGGCTGCGAAGTTGACGCCGTCGAAGTAGCTGAGTGTCCGGAAGACCGCGTCGACGTCGTTCCGCCTGGTCCGGAGGTAGCTCACGAGCTCCGAATAGGGAGCCGTGTCCACGATCTCGGTGGCATGCCGCATGTGCGCGAGGAAGGGGACGTCGACGATCGCGCCGATCGGCGGCGTGTCGTTCACCCGCTGGACCAGGGCGGCCACCGCGAGGGTGATGCCGCCGCCCTGGCTGCCCCCCGAGATGATGGTCCGGGAGGCATCCACCGCGGGGTGGGCCTGGGCAGCTTCGACGGCATGGACCGCATCCACGAACAGCCGCCGGTAGTAGTAGGTGTCCGGCGTGCCGATCCCGAGGGTCATGAAGCCGCCGTGATGCGGGCCGGTCAGGGCGCCGTCCGCCGTGTCACCCGTCCGGTGTCCGCTTCCCTGGCCCCGGAGGTCCATGACGAAGTGGGCGTAGCCCGCACTGGGCAGTCCCGTCCACTCGCCGGGCAGTCCGCGGCCGCCCCCGTAGCCGATGTAGGTGACAACGGTCGGCAGAGGGCCATCGACGTGCCGCGGCCGGAGCAGCCAGGCCTTGACGGGTTGCCCGTCGAAGCCTGCGAAGGTCACATCCTCGGTGACGAGCTGCGAGTAGCCGGCGTCGATCTCCTCGAACACGGGAGCGAGCGCGTGGGCGCGCTGCTCGGCGAGCGTGCGGTCCCAGAAGGCGTCGTAGTCCGCAGGCTCGTCGCGTTCCGGCCGATAGCCCTGCAGTTTCGGAAGAGGAAGGTCGAAGTGAGGCATGGGATGCATCCTTTCATGCTGATCATGCGCGAAGATAGGTGGCGGCTGCGCAGGATCCGGGCGTGCTGTTGACCATTGATACGATTCAACTTACTCTGTGGGATAACGCTTTCCCACGGGCGTTCCACGATGGCTGACAATGAAGTTTCCCAGGAGGACAAAGATGTTCCGCACACTCTCACGGCGCACCCTGACGGGGGTCGCGGCCCTGGCCGCCACCGGATTGGTCCTGACCGGTTGCGGTGGCGGCGGGAATGAGCCGGCCGCCCTCGACACCGAAGAGCAGATCACCCTCAACTACACGTTCTGGGGCAACGACGATCGTGCATCCCGCTATGACGAGGCGATCGCCGCGTTCGAGGAGCAGTACCCCAACATCACGATCAACGACACCTTCACCGACTACCCCTCCTACTGGGAGAAGCGGCAGACCGAGGCTGCAGGCGGGGGACTGCCGGATGTCATGCAGTTCGACTACACCTACCTCCGCCAGTACGGGGACAACGGACTGCTCCTGAACCTCGAGGACTACTTCGGCGGCGCCATCACCACGGAGGCGATCGACGAGAACCTCCTGGCCACCGGCAAGCTGGAGGACGGCACCTTCGCCATTCCCACCGGCTACAGCGCCTGGTCGGTGTTCCAGAACCCGGGTCTGCTCGCGGAGGTCGGAGTGGAACCCTACGAGGGTGGCACGAGCTGGGAGGACTACAACTCCTACATGGCCTCCGTCACGGAGGCCGGCGACGGCACGGTCTACGGCGGCTCGGACACCACCCAGCGGATCCAGGATCTCGAGCTGAAGCTGCGCCAGGAGGGCCGCGAGCTCTTCACGGACGAGGGCGAGCTCAACTTCACGCAGGAAGAACTGGCGGAGCACTGGAAGTCCGGCCAGGAGAACCGCGAGGACGTGACCGTACCCCAGAGCAAGCTCGAGGAGATCAACCCGGTATCCGGCTTCGGCGGAAACCTGACCACCAGCGAGATGAGCTGGAGCAACTTCCTCGGCGGGTACCTCGGTGATTCGGGTGCCGAGGAGCTGACCATCGTCGCTCCTCCGACCAGCAACCCGGACGAGAAGGATCTGTACCGCAAGGTCGGCCTCATGCAGGCCGCGTCGGCGTCCACGGAGCACCCGGAAGCCGCTGCGACCTTCATCGACTTCCTCATCAACAGCCCGGAGGTCGGCGAGATCTTCGGCGCCACGCTCGGCATCCCCGCCTCCGAGACACAGCTCGAGGGCGCGAATCTCGAAGGACCCGACAAGGCCGTCAAGGACTACCTCGACTCCATCGAGGATCGTATCGGTGAATCCCCGGCAGCACCGGTGAACGGCTTCGGGGCCATCGAGCAGACCTTCTGGGACCTGGGCAAGTCGATCGGCCTGGGCGCCGTCACGCCGGAGGACGCCGCCAAGCAGTTCTTCGACGAAGCAGCCGTCACGCTCGGAAACTAGCAGTTCAAGGGAGTCAGCCCGTGACCACGGATTCGGCGCACGCGCCAACAACACATCGCACCGCCGCTTCCGGTACCCGTCCGGCGGACCTCCGCCGGACGGGCACGCCCCGGCGGCGCCGTCCGCGCCGGGACTCGGTCGCGGGCTACGTCTTCCTCTCGCCCTGGCTGCTCGGCTTCGTCGGGCTCACCCTCGGTCCCATGCTGGCCTCCCTGTATCTGGCCTTCACGGACTACAACCTCTTCACCGCCCCGGAGTGGACGGGCCTGGACAACCTCACCCGGATGGCCAATGACGACCGCTTCTGGGGCTCGGTGAAGATCACCCTGATCTATGTGCTCGTGGGCACGCCGATCAAGCTCGCAGCCGCGCTCGCGGTGGCCATGCTGCTGAACTACAAGGCCCGCGGGACGGCGTTCTTCCGGTCCGCCTTCTACGCACCGAGCCTCATCGGGGCCAGCGTCAGCATCGCGATCGTGTGGCGCGCCATGTTCTCCACCGACGGACCCGTGGACGGAACGCTGAGCCTCTTCGGCATCACCATGGGTGGCTGGATCGGGAATCCGTCCCTGATCATGCCGATGATGATCCTCCTTGCCGTCTGGCAGTTCGGGGCCCCCATGGTCATCTTCCTCGCAGGCCTCAAGGGCGTCCCCGCCGAACTCTACGAGGCGGCTTCCGTGGACGGCGCCAAGGCCTGGCGCAAGTTCATCAGTGTCACCATCCCGATGCTCTCCCCGGTCATCTTCTTCAACCTGTTGCTCGAGATGATCAACGCCTTCCAGATCTTCGCGTCGGCCTACATCATCGGGTCGGGGACGGGCGGGCCCGGCGGTGCCACCAACTTCTACACGGTGTACCTCTACACCCGGGCGTTCACCAACAACCAGATGGGCTACGCCTCGGCCATGGCCTGGGTCCTGCTGCTCGCCGTCGGAGTCCTGGCCTTCATCCTCTTCCGCACCTCCAAGAACTGGGTCCACTACGCAGGAGACTCCAAGTGACCACTATCGAATCGAACCCTGCCGTACCGGTGCCGGTGGACCCGGAGAACCGCAGGCAGTCCGGCCCGCGCCGGCGGCCCATGCGCCGCCACATCCCGACTGCCCTCTGGATCGTGGGGATCCTCGCCCTGACGGCGGTCGTGCTCTATCCGCTCCTGTGGATGGTCTCGGCGTCGCTCAAGCCGAACTCGGAGTTCGGCAGCAACCAGGGGTTCTTCCCGGAGAATCCCACCTTCGACAACTTCGTGAAGGTCATGCAGGGCATCGCAGGCATTCCCACGTGGAAATTCTTCCTCAACTCGCTCATCCTCGGCGTCGGGGCCGTGATCGGCACCGTCATCTCCTCGTCGATGGCCGCCTACGCCTTCTCGCGGATCAACTTCCGGGGCAGCAAGATCCTGTTCGCGGCGATGATCGGGACACTGCTCCTCCCGTTCCACGTGCTGATCATCCCGCAGTACATCATCTTCCGGAACCTGGGCCTGATCGACACCTTCTGGCCGCTGCTCGCCGGGAAGTTCCTGGCCACCGAGGCGTTCTTCGTCTTCCTGATGGTGCAGTTCATCCGCAACCTGCCCCGTGAACTCGATGAGGCCGCGCGCATCGACGGCTGCGGCCACGGGCGGATCTTCCTGTCCATCACGCTGCCGCTGATCAAGCCCGCCCTCATCACCTCGTCGATCTTCGCGTTCATCTGGAGCTGGAACGACTTCCTCGGACCGCTCCTCTACCTGAACTCGCCGGACAAGTACCCGTTGCCCCTGGCCCTGCGCATCTTCAACGACCAGACGAGCACCTCGGACTACGGCGCCACGATCGCCATCTCCGTGCTGGCCCTGCTGCCCGTGATGCTGTTCTTCATCATCTTCCAGCGGTTCCTCGTCGACGGAGTCGCCACGCAGGGCCTCAAGGGATGACACCGAGCCGGCGCGACGCAGCGGCCGAGCGTGGACGCCTTGCGGCCGTCCGTGACGGCAGCGCCGTGCGCTGGCCGGGGGCGACGGCGAAGTTCGCCCTGTTCGGCGAGGTGCTCTGGGTAGGCGTCCTGTGCTGCGTCGCGGCCCTCGGGGTCATCACCATCCCGGCATCCCTCGCCGCCGGGTCGGCGCACCTGCACCGCTTCCTCCGCGCCGAGGACTCCACGGTGAGACAGTTCGTGAGCGACTTCGGCGCGGCGCTGAGGCGTGGCTGGCCCGCCGGGATCGGCGTCGTCGTCGCGGCGTCCCTCCTGCTCCTCGACATCGTCGTCGCCACCTCGGGGCTCCTGCCCGGCGGGCAGCTCGTCCTCGGGGCCGGGGTCCTCCTGCTGGTCGGACTGCTGTGCGGGCTCGCCGGCACCACCGCCCGCTGGCACACGACGCGGTCGTGGCAGGCCGCGGCGCTCCTCTGGGTCAGGGACGCACGCGACGACCCGGCCGGCATTCTCTGGCTCGCCGCCGCCGTCGTCCTCACCGCGGTGGTCGCATGGCAACTGCCGCCCCTGATCATCCCGGGTGTGGGCTGCCTGGTCTTCGCCGCCCTTGCGACGTCGGTGCGCGAGCGTCGGCGCCGTACCTGACGGCGCCGACCCGCACCCCGACCGCGCACAGGTCGCGGACCGTCACCAGCCCCAACCCCGCATCCCCGCCCGATCCCAGGAGACCACGTGCACTACGGCGCCGACTACAACCCCGAACAGTGGCCCGAGGAGGTGTGGCCGGAGGACGTCGCCCGTATGCAGGAAGCCGGTGTCACGATGGTGAGCCTGGGCATCTTCTCCTGGGCACGCATCCAGCCCTCCGAGCACGAGTTCGACTTCGCATGGCTAGACCGCATCATCGGGATGCTGCACGAGGGCGGTATCGCCGTCGACCTTGCGACAGCCACCGCCTCACCACCGCCCTGGGCCACCGTCGCCTACCCGGAGATGCTCGCGGCCGACGAGAACGGCACGCCCTACTGGCACGGGAGCCGGCAGCACTACGCTCCGTCCTCGCCCGCCTACCGCGGACTCGCGGCTGCGCTCGTCACGAAGATCGCCGAACGCTACGCCGCGCACCCCGCCGTCGTCCTCTGGCACGTGAACAACGAGTACGGCTGCCACCTGAACATCGACTATTCGGACGCTGCGCGCGATGCGTTCCGCCGATGGCTCCAGCGACGGTATGACACGATCGATGCCGTGAACGAAGCCTGGGGCACCATGTTCTGGTCCCAGCGCTACAGCTCCTTCGCCGAAGTCTTCCCGCCGCGCCGCGCGCCCTACAGCCACAATCCAGGCCAGTTGCTCGACTACCGCCGATTCACCTCGGACATGCTGCTCGAGTGCTACCGCATGGAACGGGACATCATCCGGGCCGCGGGAGCAGGGCAACCCATCACCACCAACTTCATGGGAGCCTTCAAACCCGTGAACTACGCACAGTGGGCCGGCGAGCTCGATGTGATCAGCGATGACCTCTATCCGGACCCCAATGATCCCGAGAGCTTCCGTGAGGGTGCCTTCCACGGCGACCTCATGCGGTCACTGAAGCCCGGTACGCCCTGGCTCCTCATGGAGCAGGCCTCCAACGCGGTCAACTGGCGGCCCACGAACGCCCCGAAGGCGCCGGGCCAGCTCGCCGCGCAGAGCGTGCAGGCGGTGGCCCGCGGAGCGGACGGCATCCTCTTCTTCCAGTGGCGGCAGTCCCGGGCAGGTTCGGAGAAGTTCCACTCGGGCATGCTTCCGCACGCCGGAACCGCGACGCGCACCTGGCAGGAGGTCGTGGCGCTGGGTCGCGAGCTCGATGCCCTCCCCGACCTCCCCGCGGACAACGGTTCGGCGCGCGTGGCCATCCTCCTCGACTGGGAGAACTGGTGGGCGATCGAGAACCCCGACCACCCCGTGCCGCTGGACTACCTCTCACTCGTGAGGGGCTGGTACGACGCCGCCCACCGCCTCCACGTGCAGGTCGACCTCCTGCCACCGACGGCGGACCTGGCGCCGTACGACGTCGTCCTCGCGCCCCACCTCTACCTCCTGACGGCGCAGGCCGCCGCCACCCTGCGGAGCTTCGTCGAGGCAGGCGGGCATCTGCTGGTGACAGCCTTCACCGATGTGGTCGACGAGCACGACAGGTTCCGCCCCGGTGGCTTCGGGACGCAGCTGCGCGATCTGCTGGGAGTGGTGATCGAGGATTTCGGCGCGCTGGTCCCGACGGAGTCGACGGCTCCGGGCCAGCAGTACGCGCAGGTGGCGGGGGAGGGGATCGCCTTCGCCGGGTCCCTCCTGGCGGAGGAGGTCCATGCCGTGGACGCGCAGGTCCTCGCCCGGTTCGAGGGCGGTCGCGGGGACGGGCGGCCCGCCTTCACGACCGCAGCCCGTGGAGCCGGTCGTGCCTACTACCTCGCCACCGTGCCCGACCAGGACGGCGCGGAGCAGCTGCTGCGGCAGGTGCTCGCCGGAGCCGGGGTGGATCCCGTGCTGTCAGGCCTGCCACCCATGGTGGAGGCGATCCGCCGGGGCCGGCTGCTGACCGTCATCAACCACGGCGCGGACGAGGCCGGTGTCGTCGTGCGCGGCAGGGACGCGCTCGGCGGTGGTGAGGTGGACGGCGTGACGCTGCAGCCCTTCGGCTACGCGCTCGTGCTGACGGACCATTGAGAGCCCGCGTCCGGACCACAGGTCGACGGCGGACGCAACGCCTGCCGGGCTACTCTCCTGAACAGCGGAAGAGGCGTCCTCCGACCTACGCTCGAGGTATGGACAAGCCGAGCCAAGACCACCACCTGACGGACCTGGGCAGTACCGACGGGATCGATCCGACGGATGTCGGGCAGATCCAGGACGGTCCGCTGACGGCGGCCGACGAGGTCGATCTCATCGCCAACCAGGCCGTGCCCGACGCCGACCCCTCGCCGACGACGCTGGCGGGCAATCTCGGCCTCGAGGACGCTCCCGCGGACAATCCGACGACCGACGACCGCTTCGGCGGCGCGGCGGGCTGACCCGGACGGAATGCCCTCGATCGTCCCGCTTTGCGGGGGCCGGCCTTCGTCGTCCCGCTGCGGGCCCGGCCTCAGGCGCGCAACTGCTCCACCATGTCGAGCACCACGGCGCGCAGATCGCCGTCGTTCTCCTGGGCTATGCGTCGCTGCCGCTGGTATCCCGCTCCGCGCTGCAGGATGCCCTCGACGTCCGCGAGCTCGGCGGAGCACCCCAGGGTCGCCGCGACGGGTTCGAGCCGGTTCAGGACCTCGACGAGGTGATCGGTGACCAGCTGCTCGTTGCCGGCCGCATCGAGGATGATGATGGCGTCCAGGCCGTACCGTGCAGCCCGCCACTTGTTCTCCTGGATGTGCCACGGCTGCATGGTGGGAATGGCTCCGCCGGCATCCAGCGTCGTCGAGAACTCGTGCACCAGGCACTGGGTCAGGGCCGCAACCGCTCCGACGTCCCGCAGCGTGGACAGGCCGTCGCACACGCGCATCTCCACGGTGCCGAGGTTCCCGACGGGGCGGATGTCCCAGCGGATCTCGCTGACGGAATCGATGACTCCCGTGGTCGACATGTCCTGGACGTAGGACTCGTAAGCGGCCCAGTCGTCGAAGTGGAACGGAAGGCCGGCGGTGGGCAGCTGCTGGAACATCAGTGCCCGCTGCGATGCATACCCCGTGTCCTCGCCGCCCCAGTAGGGCGATGATGCCGACAGTGCCTGGAAATGCGGGAAGTAGTTCACGAGGCCGTCCACCACCGGGAGGGCTTTGTCCCTCGAATCGAGGCCCACGTGCACGTGGACGCCGTAGATGACCATCTGCTGGCCCCACCACTGGGTGCGGTCGATCAGCTTGGCGTAGCGCTCGCGGTCGGTGACCTGCTGGGAGCGCGGAGCGCTGAAGGGGTGGGAGCCGGCGCAGAAGAGCTCGACGCCCATGGGATCGGTCACCTCGCGGACTGCGGCGAGCGAGCGCGCGAGGTCCTCCTTGGCTTCGGCGACCGTGGTGCAGACACCCGTCACGAGTTCGACGGTGTTCAGCAGGAGCTCCTGCTTGATGTGCGGGTGCTCGTCGTCCTCCTGGAGCTCGGGATGGTTCGCGCTGACCCCCCGCAGCACCTGGTTGGCCACCGAGACGAGCTCGCCGTTGTAACGGTCGACAAGCGCCAGTTCCCACTCGACACCGAGGGTGGACTGTGCGGACTGCGCGAAATCGATTGTCAAGGAGACGCTCCTGGAACGGGACGGGACGGGGGGTGCTGATGCCTCGGCAATGCGCCGTCGTAGAGAGGACCGTGCTCAAGTGTAGTGAGGATGGCGGCCTGTGGAGGTCCGCGCAGCACACAGATGGCATCGGTGCGGGAGAATGGCCGGGTGCCCATCCTGAACAAAGACATGACCCTCTGCATCTCCCTGGCTGCCCGCCCGAGCAACATCGGCACGCGCTTCCACAACTACCTCTACGAGGAGCTGGGGCTGAACTACATCTACAAGGCCTTCACCACCAGCGATCTGCCCTCGGCGATCGCCGGACTGCGCGGACTGGGGATCCGGGGCTGCGCCGTGTCGATGCCTTTCAAGGAGGACGTCATCGCCCTCGTGGACCACCTCGACCCGTCGGCGCGGGCGATCGACTCGGTGAACACCATCGTGAACGACGACGGCGTCCTCACCGCCTACAACACGGACTATCTCGCGATCGAGCGGCTGATCCGCGACCACTCCGTCCCCGCGACCCATTCGGTGCTGGTGCGGGGTTCGGGCGGGATGGCGAAGGCGGTCGTCGCGGCGCTCCGGGACTCGGGGTTCACCCGGGTGACCGTCGTCGCGCGCAACGAGCGGACCGGTCGAGCGCTCGCCGACCTGTACGGGTTCGCGTGGCAGCCCGAGGTGGGGGAGGCGACGGCGGATCTCCTGCTCAATGTGACGCCGTTGGGGATGACGGGTGCCGACGCGGACGCGGTCGCGTTCCCGCAGCACGCCGTCGACGCCGCGCGCGTGGTGTTCGACGTCGTCGCCTCGCCGTCGGAGACGCCGCTGATCCGGGCGGCACGCGCTGCAGGGACGCCGGTCATCACGGGCGCCGAGGTGGTGGCTCTGCAGGCGGAGGAGCAGTTCGTGCTCTACACGGGCATCAGGCCCACGCCGGAGCAGGTCCGGGCGGCCGGGGAGTTCTCGCGGCGGGAAGGCTGACGGGAACGGAGCGGTCAGATGCGGATCCAGAGCACGTCGTGGGCGGCCAGGGTCAGCGCGGTGTCGAGGCGAAGACGTCGCCCGGAGATGAGCTCGGCCCCCGTCCTGGGTAGGCCGGACAGCGTGGTGGCGCCGACCGTCTGCGGGGTGTCCGCGACGTTCGCGAGCACCACGACCGTGGAGGCCTCCCCGTCGAGCAGCCCCGGCCGCTGGTATCCGAGGACGTGCGGATTGTGGGTGTGGAACGGCAGCAGCCGGCTGCCGGCGAACTCGGGGGTGGATTGCCGGACGTCGATGAGGTGCACGAGATCGGTGAAGACGGCACCGGCGTCCGCCGTCCTATCGGTCCTCGCAGCGTAGCGCTCGGTTGGGTAGGCGGGACGGCCCACCCAGCGGCTGTCGTCCGCCTTCGCCGGGTCCTCCGTATAGGCGTAGTCGTTGAGCTGGCCCACTTCGTCGCCGAGATAGAGCAGCGGTATGCCGCCCGTGCTGAGGATGATCGAGTGTGCCAGAAGGATCCGGGCCACCGCGGCGGAGTCTCCCGCCTCCAGCCCGGCGAGCGACGCCGTGGTCCCGGAGATGCGGCAGTCGCCCGTCCGGGGATTGTCCTGGAACGGGACACCGCGCGCGAAGCTGTCGGGGAACCGGTTCACGTAGAAGGCGTTGAGGAAACGGCGGTGGTCGTGCCCGTCGATGCCGAGTTCCGCGGCGTCCTCGTCCGAGAAGGTCCAGCCGATGTCGTCATGGCTGCGGACATAGTTGACCCAGGCGGTGCCGTCGGGGATGCCGTGCCGTCGTTCGAGCGCCTGCGACAGGAGCGAGACCTCGCGCGTGGCCAGGGAGTTCCAGATCAGGGCCATCTGCAGCGGGTTGTAGCTGAGCTGGCACTCGCCGGGATCGATGTACTGCGCCACCTCGTCAGGGTGGACGATCGCTTCGGACTTGAACAGGAGCGACGGCGCTGCGAGCCGGCAGACGGCGTTGAACGCCTGCAGGAGCAGGTGCGCCTCGGGCAGGCTCTCGCAGGCGGTGCCGAGCTGCTTCCAGATGAAGGCGACGGCGTCCATCCTGATGATGTCCACGCCCTGGTTCGCGAGGAAGAGCATCTCTCCCGCCATCGCGCGGAAGACCCTCGGACTGGTGTAGTTCAGATCCCACTGGAAGGAGTGGAACGAGGCCCAGATCCAGCGTCCGTCCTCGAGCTGCACGAACGAGCCCGGGTGGTCGTCGGGAAAGATCTCGCGGACGGTCTGCTCGAACGCGTCGGGCATCCGACGGTCCGGAAAGATCCAGTAGAAATCTGCGAAGTCGGGATCGCCGGCGATGGCCTTCCGGGCCCAAGCGTGCTCGTTCGAAGTGTGGTTGAAGATGAAGTCCACCACCAGCGCTATCCCGTTCTCACGGAGCTCCCGTACGAGCCCGGCGAGTTCCGACATGGTGCCGAGGCGGGGATCCACGTCCCGGTAGCTGGAGACCGCGTAACCGCCGTCGGAGTTCTCCTCCGGCGCCAGGAAGAGCGGCATCAGGTGCAGGTAGGTGAGACCGAGCGTCCGGAAGTACGGGATACGTTCCCGCACGCCCGCGAGACTTCCTGCGTACAGATCCACATAGCAGACCCCTCCGAGCGTCCTGTTGGACTGGAACCAGTCCGGAGCCATGGCCCGGGACGCATCGATGGCCTTCAGATCGGCGGGACGCTCCTGCCACGAGACCGCGGCATCGAGGACCACCTGCAGGAGCTCCGCGTCCGCGTCGTGCCCGTAGAGGCGATGGAACAGCGACTGCAGGCGTGGGAACTCCGTATCGAACCGGGCCTCGAAGGACGTCCAGTCGGCCTCCGACGTGGAGTCGAGCCGCGCGGCCTGCAGCCCCGCTCGGATCTGGTCTGCGGCCGGCGTGGTGGACGTCATCCGTCAACCATAGGGCAGCCGATGCACGAAGCGCCGCGCCCCTTCCGGGACGCGGCGCAACAGGAGCGGAGCAGGAGGTGCGGCTGCTATTCGGCGACCGGGATCGACTGCGACTTCAGCGAGTCGATGGTTTTCTGCTGCCCCGTCTCGAGGGCGTCCATCAGCGTGCCGGAACCGCCGATGGCAGCACCGAAGCCGTCGGAGACGTCGGTGTAGGTCTGCGTCATGGTGGGGCCCCAGGTGAAGTCGGGGTCCACGTTGGAGGATGCCTCCGCGAAGACGTCGTAGATCTTCTGTCCGCCGTAGAACTCGACGCCGCCGGCGAAGGCCTCCAGTTCGGTGGCCGACTTGGCCGCCGGGTACAGGCCGCCCAGCTCGTTGGCGAGCGCGAGGGCTTCCGGATCGGTGTTCAGCCAGAGCGCGAACTTCGCGGCTTCGGCCGGGTGGTCGGAGCCCTTCAGCACTGCCGTCGAGGAGCCGCCCCAGTTGCCGGCACTCTGGGTGTCCGCTTCCCACTGCGGCATGGGTGCTACGGCCCACTTGCCGGCGGTGTCCGGTGCGCCGTCCGAGAGGGTGGTGGCTCCCCAGACCGCGGAGACCCAGGTCCACTGCTGGCCCGTGTTGAAGGATGCGTTCCATTCGTCTGAGAAGGACGGCAGGGTCGAGACGAGGTCCTCGGACAGGAGGTCCTGCCAGTAGGTGGCCACTTCCTCGGATTCCTCACCGGTCAGGTTCACGTCCCAGTTCTCGCCGTCGTTCGAGAACCACTGGCCGCCGTTCTGCCACACCATCCCGGCGAACCAGTTGACGTCGGTCTTCGGGAAGTTGGTGATGTAGGCGCCCTCCGCCTTGATCTGCTCGGCCGCCGCGGCGTACTCCTCCCACGTGGTCGGAACCTCGATGCCCGCCTCCTCGAAGAGGTCGGCGCGGTAGTACATGGCCATGGGGCCGCTGTCCTGGGGAACTGCATAGACGGAACCGTCTTCTCCGAAGGTCACCTGCCCCCACGTCCAGTCGACGAACTGGTCCTGGGCCTCTTCGATGCCCTCGCATTCGGCGATGTTCTCGAGGCCGTCCTGCACGCGGAAGTTCGGCAGGGCGTCGTACTCGATCTGGCCGAGGTCCGGGGCGTTGCCGGCCTGGATCTGGTTGAAGAAGTTCTGGTACGTGCCCGAGTTGCCGTTGGGGCCGGTCTGGACGGTGACCTGGATGTCGGGGTTGTCCTCGTTCCACAGTTCGACGACCTGGTCCATCCCCGGGACCCAGGTGGTGAAGGTGAGCTCGACGGGCCCGTCGGATGCTTCGCAGGGGACTGCCTCGGCAGCTGGCGCCGAGCTGTCTCCGCCGGCTGAACAGCCGGAGAGAGCCAGCGCAGAGAGGGCAAAGGCCGCGGTGACTTTTCCGTAATGCGCGCGCATTGTCTTTCCTATCGGTTGATTGAACAGTGCGGTGCGGGGGCGGACGCCCTGGCACCCGGAGTGCTGGTCATGAGGATCAGGGGTGTTACTTGACGCCGCCGGCGCCGAGCCCGCTGCTCCAGAAGCGCTGGAGGGCGAGGAAGGCGATGATCAGCGGGACGATGGAGACGAGCGCCCCGACGATCACGAGCGACCGCAGTTCGGGGATCTGGCTGATCTGGCTGTTCCAGGCGTAGAGGCCGAGCGTGACCGGGAAGAGCGACTGGTCGCGGAGCATGATCAGCGGGAGGAAGAAGTTGTTCCAGATGGCGACGAACTGGAAGAGGAAGATCGTCACGAGGGCCGGTGCCATGAGGCGCGTGGACACCGTGAAGAACGTCCGGATCTCACCCGAACCGTCGAGGCGGGCGGCCTCGAGCAGTTCCCCGGGGACGCTCGCCGCCGCGTAGATGCGGGCCAGGTAGACGCCGAACGGACTGACGAGGCTCGGCAGGAACACGGCCCACATGGTGTTGGTCAAATTCACCTGGCTGAAGATGAGGAACAACGGGAGGGCCAGCGCCGTCGCGGGGACCAGGACGCCGCTCAGCACGATGTTGAACACGGCCTCGCGGCCCCGGAACTCGTACTTGGCCAGGGCGTATCCGCACATCGCGGCGATGACGGTGCCGATGAGCGCTCCCACGCCGGCGTAGAGGGCCGAGTTCAGCAGCCACCGCCCGAAGAGCCCGTCGCCGTAGGAGAACAGGCGTCCGAGGTTCTCGAAGAAGGTCCCGAGCGAGTTCGCGGTGAACCACAGGGGAGCCGTGGAGGTGATCTCCCCGCCGGTCTTCGTGGACGTGGTGAGGAGCCACCAGATCGGGGTGAGGAAGTAGAGGGTGAAGACACCCATGATGAGCATCGCGGCACTGCGTGACATGACGCTCTGCCGGGGCCCGCGGGCGTTGGTGTCGGCGCTGTTCGATGTCGTGCTCCCGCCGCGCGGGCTCTTCGGGGTGGTGGCTGGGGCTGCCGTCACTGGGTGACCTTCCGCTGGGTCGACTTTAGGAAGATGAAGGACAGGATGAACGTGGCGAGGGCGAGAACCACCGAGAAGGCCGCGGCGAGGTTGTAGTTCGGCACCGATGCCGTCGTGTAGACCGCGAGGTTGGGGGTGAACGTGCTGTTGATCGCCGAGCTGAAGCTACGGAGCGTCTGCGGCTCGGCCAGGAGCTGCAGCGTTCCGATGATGGAGAACACCGCAGTGAGGATGATGGCCGGGATCACCAGGGGGATCTTGATGCGCCACGCGATCTGGATGTTGCTGGCGCCGTCGAGCCGCGCCGCCTCGTAGATCTCCGTGGGGATGGCGAGCAGCGAGGAGTAGATGATGAGCATGTTGTAGCCGACGTAGACCCAGGTCACGATGTTCGCGATCGCCCAGAGGACGAGGTTCGCGGAGAGGAAGTCGACGTTCGAGGTCACGGCTCCGAAGGGGGAGAGCGACGGCGAGTACAGGAACCCCCACATGATGGCGGCGATGACGCCGGGAACGGCGTACGGGGCGAAGAACGCGAGCCGGAAGAACTTCTTGCCCTTCAGCAGCGGCGAATCGAGGAGCAGGGCGAACAGCAGGGCCAGGCCGAGCATGATCGGCACCTGCACCACGCCGAAGAGGAGCACGCGGCCCACGGACTCCCAGAACGCCGTGTTCTGGAAGACCTGCTCGTACTGCACGAAGCCGCCGAAGACCTGCCGGGGCCTGCCGAAGGTTCCCTCGCGCTCGACGGTGAGCAGGGACTGCACGATCGCGTAGATGATCGGGATCGCGTAGAAGGCGAGGAAGAGAACCGCGAACGGAGCGATGAACAGGGCCACGGCGCGGCGCTGCGCTCCCGACGAGCGGTTCTTCCTCCTGGCGGGAGGCGCGCTGCCTGTCCCGGCCGGAGTACTAGTGACGGTCATTGCCTGCGTCCTTTCGGCCCTGCGAGGAGCCGTCGGTATCGGGGTGTGCTGGGGTGCGGACGACACGCACGGCGCCGCCGGGAATCACGACGACGTCGGCCACGGCCTCGGCGGTCAGCAGTTCCATACCGCTGACCCGGTGCTTGCGGTCCTCGGTCGAGTGGTTGATCAGGAAGATGTAGTCGTGGCCGTCGCCGCATCGCGTCACGCACTCGAGGCCGGACTGGGCTTCGGGGAGCCGGACTCCTGCAGCCGCTGCGGCCCGCAGGAGCAGGTCCTTCAGGACCCCGCCGTCGAGCACGGTCCCCGTGTACCAGGCCTCACCCGAGCCGACGCGGTTGCGCGTCACCGCTGGAGCGCCGCTGTGCGGCCCGGTCGCGAAGCGGAGCACGGCCTCGGCCGTGGTGAGCCGGAGCGTCTCGGACCAGAGCGACGCCGGGGAACCGTTGTCCAGGGTCAACGGGTGCGCCGGATGGAGCGGGAAGAACTCCTCGGACCGGATGCCGAGCAGGTCGAGGAACGCCCCGGGATAGCCGCCGGGCCGTACGCGCTCGTTCTCGTCGACGATCCCGCTGAAGAAGGTGACGAAGGCCGAGCCGCCGTTGCGGACGAAGTCGGTGATCACGGCGGCGTGCTCGTCACGGATCAGGTACAGAGTGGGGACCACCACGAGCCGGTAGGCCGAGAGATCGGCGCCCGGCGCCACGACGTCGACCGTCAGGCCCGCCTCCCAGAGCGCCGTGTAGGCGGCATGGACCTGTTCGATGTACCGGACATCGCCCGAGGGGTGGGACTCCTGGTCGTGCGCCCACCATGCCTCCCAGCTGAAGACGAGTGCGACGTCGGCGTGCACGGTGGTGCCGGCGAGTTCGCCCAGCCTGCCGAGCGCGGCCCCCAGCCCGACGACGTCGCGCCAGGTCTGCGAGTCGGTCCCGGCATGGGGGAGCATGGCCGAGTGGAACTTCTCGCTGCCCTGCAGCGAGGCTCGCCACTGGAAGAAGCAGAGGCCGTCCGCGCCGCGTGCGAGGTGCGTCAGCGACGTGCGGAGCATCTCGCCCGGTCCCTTGGCGATGTTGCGGGGCTGCCAGTTGACCGCTCCGGTGGAGTGCTCCATGAGCAGCCACGGCTGGCCCTGCGCGAGCCCGCGGGTCGTATCCGCGGCGAAGGCCAGTTCCGCCAGGGGGGTCTCGAGGCGGTGGTCCACGTAGTGGTCGTTGGCGATGACGTCCATCTCAGGCGCCCACGTCCAGTAGTCCTGGTTGCGGATGTGTGCCGCGACCATGAAGTTGGTGGTGACGGGCACGTCGCTGTTCCGCCGGAGCACGGCTTCCTCCGCGCTGTAGTGCGCCAGCAGTTCGTCGGAGCTGAAGCGGTTGAAGTCGAGGGTCTGCGTGGGATTGGTCGCGGAGAGCGTGAGCCGCGGCGGAAGGATCTGCTCCCAGGCGGAGTAGCGCTGGCTCCAGAACGCAGTGCCCCAGGCAGCGTTCAGGGCGTCGAGGGTTCCGTAGCGCGACCGGAGCCAGCGCCGGAACGAGGCGGCGGAGACCTCGCAGTAGCACAGGGAGTTGTGGCAGCCGAGTTCGTTGGAGACGTGCCAGAGGCGCAGCGCGGGGTGCGTGCCGTAGCGGGCGGAGACCTGTTCGACCAGTGCGAGTGCGCGTTCGCGGTAGATGGGGGAGCTCGGGCAGACGGCCTGGCGGCCACCGGGCCAGCGGGTGGTGCCATCGGCGGCTTGCGGGAGGACCTCGGGATGCGCGGTGGTCAGCCAGGCCGGCGGCGACGACGTCCCGGTGCCCAGGTTGACCCCGATGCCGTTCGCCGAGAGCAGGTCCATGACGGCGTCGAGATCGTCGAAGCGGAAAGCGCCCTGGTGGGGCTCGATCTCCGCCCAGCCGAAGATGTTGACGGCGACGAGATTGACGCCGGCTTCCTTCATGAGCCGCACGTCCTCGTCCCAGACGGACCTGTCCCACTGCTCGGGGTTGTAGTCGCATCCGTACACGAGCTGTTCGGTGCCGGACAGCCCTGCGACGGTGGTTGTGCGTGCCAAAACTGCTCCTCGATCCTGCGGTGCCGATCCCCGTGCGTGTGCGTGGGGAGCGGACCGGTGCGTTCTGTGAACGCTCCCAGAATTGGGTAGCCGTACTCTCCGTCGAGAATCTGTGAACGCTCCCAGAGTAACGACGGTCACAGTCACTGTCAACAAGAGCCACGGCTCCCGGCAGACTCTCCTCCGGACTCCGCCTGCTTCCCGCGACAGGGAGGAAGCAGTACCGGTGGCGACGGGGTGTCGGCGGCTGTACTGTCGTGCCACCACATACCCCTCCGGGAAAGGTCGCAACGATGGGACATCTTCTCCGCAAGACCGCACTTCTGGCAGCGACGGCGATCGGCATCTCCACGCTGGTAGCTCCTCCGGCCTCCGCCATCACGGGCGGCCAGCCCGATGGCGAAGCGCACCCGAGTGTGGCGCTGATCCTCGCCTACAGCGAGGAGGACAACCAGCGCTACCGCTGCTCCGCGACACTGATCGAGCCGACCGTCCTCCTGACCGCGGCGCACTGCACCGAGGGGACCGCGGGTAGCACGCTGGTCACCTTCGACTCCGTCGTGGCTGAAGCCCCGCCGGCCCCCTTCCCGGCGGCAGCCGACCCCTCCGCCGGGTACACCGGGGCGGAGCTCGCTGCCGCGGGGTACCGTTCCGGCACGGCGGTCACGCACCCGGACTACTCGGACTTCACGGACCCGGCGAACTGGAACGACGTCGGCGTCGTCATCCTGGACGCTCCGGTCACGGGGATCGAACCAGCCGAGGTAGCGCCTCTCGGGTACCTGGACGGTTTCCGCTCACCCGCCCTGAACCGCACCATCTTCGAGGTCGTCGGGTACGGCACTGAAGTGCGCAAGCCGGAAGCCGGACCACAGAAGCCCCAGCCCATGTCCTACCCCCTGATCAGGCGGACCACCACGTCGCCCGGCCAGAAGCTGACGCCGCAGATCCTGCAGTTGCAGGGCAACCCGAATGACAACCGGGGCGGCGGAGGAACGTGCTTCGGGGATTCCGGCGGTCCGGTCTTCCTCAACGGCTACCTCGTCGCCGTGACCAGCTACGGGTACACCTCGAACTGCCGCTACCTCGGCGGCTACCAGAGGGTGGAGATCCCGGTGGTCCAGGACTGGTTGGCCGAGATCCTCTGACCTACCTCCCGCGACGGAAGGAGCAGGCCTGCCGCGGGCCTGCTCCTTTCTCTGGTGCACCACATCATCGGCAATCCGGGGCGGCTGGAGCCGGCCTCTTGCCAGCCACACCGAACAGGGCCACAGTGAGGTGGAAAACCAAGGGGAGGCCGCGATGAGCACATCAGCCGAGCACGTGTCCGACACGACCGCCTCGACGGGGGGGCCGGAGCTGAAGCGGGTCCTGGGGCCGAAGCTGCTCCTCCTGTTCATCGTCGGCGACATCCTCGGTGCCGGTGTTTACGCCGTCACAGGCACCATGGCGGGCACGGTCGGCGGGATCGTCTGGCTCCCGTTCCTGCTGGCGTTCCTCGTGGCGACCATGACGGCCTTCTCCTATCTCGAACTGGTGACGCAGTACCCGCAGGCTGCCGGCGCCGCCCTGTACACCCACAAGGCTTTCGGCATCCACTTCGTCACGTTCCTGGTGGCTTTCGCCGTCGTCTGCTCGGGCATCACCAGTGCCGCGACGTCGGCGAACGTGCTCGCACAGAACTTCTTCGGCGGGCTGGAGGTCAACGGCTGGCTCGAGATGCCGGGTCAGGGGGTCATCACGATCGTGGCTCTGGCCTTCATGCTGCTGCTCGCCGCCATCAACCTGCGCGGGGTCGGCGAAAGCGTGAAGTTCAACGTGGTACTCACCCTCATCGAGATGGCCGCGCTCTGCATCGTGATCGGCGTCGGTTTCTTCGCCATGGCGCAGGGCAACGGCAACATCGGTCAGATCTTCGTCTTCGCGGACGCACAGGACAAAGGCCTGTTCCTGGCCGTGACGGCTGCAACGTCCATCGCCTTCTTCGCGATGGTCGGTTTCGAGGACTCGGTGAACATGGTGGAGGAGACGCAGGAACCGGAACGCATCTTCCCGCGGACCATGCTCACGGGCCTGGGGATAGCCGTCATCTTCTACGTGCTCGTGGCCATCTCCGTGGTCACGGTCCTCAGCCCCACCGAGCTCGCGGGCATCCGCGAGGCCGAGGGGGCGGCGCTGCTGGAGGTGGTCCGTGCGGGCTCACCCGGGTTCCCCATCGACAGGATCTTCCCGTTCCTCGCCGTGTTCGCCGTCGCAAACACGGCCCTCATCAACATGCTCATGGCCAGCCGGCTCATCTACGGGATGGCCCGCCAGGGAGTCCTTCCCCGGCCGCTCGGCAAGGTGCTCCCCGTCCGCTGCACACCCTGGGCCGGCATCGCGTTCTCGACCGTCCTCGCCCTCGGCCTGATCGTGTACGTGACCAGCGACCCGGACAGCAATATCGTCGCCAACCTCTCCGGGACCACCGCCTTCCTGCTGCTGTGCGTGTTCACCGTCGTGAACGTCGCGTGTGTGGTGCTGCGCCGCAAGCGGGACGTGAACCAGAAAGTCTTCTTCACCTCGCCCGGCCCGCTGCCGATCGTCGCGGCGCTCCTGTGCGCATTCCTGGCCGGCCCGTGGGTGGGGCGCGACGCCGTCCAGTATCAGATCGCGGGCAGCCTCATGGCGATCGGCGTGGTGCTGTGGCTCATCACGTGGCTGATCAACCGTCGGACCAACACGCAGGCGGGGGATCTGAGCTCGCTCGACGGCTGACCCTCCGCAGGCCGCCCGATACCATCGCCGCATGGAGATCCTTCGCTACGCGGCCTTCACCGACACCCCCGCCGGCGGCAACCCGGCCGGAATAGTGCTCGATGCCGACCATCTCGACGCGGCGAAGATGCAGGCCATCGCCGCGGAGATCGGGTATGCGGAGAGCGCCTTCGTCATGGACCGCGCTCCCGGAGCGGCACGCGTCCGTTTCTTCGCCCCGGAAGCGGAGATCCCGTTCTGTGGTCACGCGACGATCGCCACCGGCGTCGCGCTGGCCGAGCGGGAGGGCCCCGGCCGCCTGCTGCTGTCGACGCCCGTGGGCGAGATCGACGTCGTCACCCACGTGACGGAGGGCCACCTGCGGGCGTCCCTCGTGACCGTGGAGCCATACGTGACGGGGCTCGACGGCGCGGTCCGCGCAGAGCTGCTGCGCCGACTGCGACTGACGGAGGACGACCTCTCCGTGGACCTGCCCGTCCGGCTGTCTTTCGCCGGAAACCTGCATCCCATCGTGCCCGTACGCACTGTCACCGTTCTGCGCGGGCTCGACCACGATGCCGACGGACTCAGGACGCTGATGGCGGATCAGGGCTGGGGTGCCACCGTCGCCGTCGTCCACCGGAGGGAGCCGCTCGTGTTCGACGCCCGGAATCCGTTCCCTCCGGGCGGGGTACGGGAGGATGCAGCGACGGGATCCGCCGCGGCCGCCCTCGGCGCCTACCTGAGGGACCTCGGCGAGATCGCGCCGCCCGTGGGCTTCACCGTGCACCAGGGATCCGACGTCGGCCGGCCGTCCGTCATCTCGGTGCACGTCCCGGTCTCGGGTGGGGTGACCGTCACGGGAAGCGCGGTACAGATCAGCGCGAACAGCGGGATCAGCGCCAAGGGTGGGCGGTAGGTCGAGTCCTACCTACCCACCGGACTCCACTACGAAGCGTGCATCACAGTGTCGGCACCGTTGCTGAGCCGGGCGGACCAGCCGGTGATCGCAAAGCGCCACCACCGTGACCGGTGCGCTCGAGGACGAGGAAAGGAAGGCCCCGGGGAGGCTACGCGGATGGGGGATACACGCGCAGACGACCGGGGCCTTCACCGCCAGTTATACGTTGTGGGAGCGCTTCCGTCCTAGGGGGACGTGCTGACGTTTCCATTCAGGGCGCAGCCGCGAACGTCCCCCGGCGTGACTGAACATCACCGGCCGAACACGCCCGAATTCCTCGTCCTGTCTCGTCAGGGCCACGGGGCGTAGTGCTGGTGGACTTCGGGCTGCCTAGAGGCCCACGAGGAGCTCTCTCATCGCCTCGATCTCGGCGTTCTGCGTCTCGACGATCATACCGGCCAGCTCGACCGCTTCAGGGTTCTCGCCGTCATCGATCTCGGTTCGTGCCATGTCGACCGCGCCCTCGTGGTGGGCTGTCATGGATTCCAGGAACATGCGGGACGCCTCGGTACCTTCGGCTGATTCGAGGTCGGCCATCTGGTCCTCGCTCATCATGCCCTCCATCGAGTCCGCCTCGGACCCCATGTCACCCATGTCGTGGCCGTCCATGCCGCCTTCCGGCTCCAACGGTTCCCCCCAGGCGTCCAGCCAGCCGGTCATGGTTTCGATCTCGGGACCTTGGGCATCCTTGATCTTCGTTGCGAGATCGGTGATCCCGGGGCTGATGCCGTCCTTGGCCAGCATCATCTCGCTCATCCGAACCGCTTGCTGGTGGTGCGGAATCATCAGCTGCGCGAACATCACGTCCGCGTGGTTGTGCTCCTCCGACACAGCGTCACCGCTGGTGCTGGCTTCAGCGTCCGCGCCGGAGGCAGATGCCGCTGCCTCGGTGCTGGTGGTGCCACTGCTGCTCGTGCCACCGCTGCTCGTGTCACCGGAGTCGGTTCCGCACGCGGGGAGCGCGAGGACTGCTGCGAGGGTCAGTGCGGCAAGGGAAAGGGAACGCTTCATGGTGGTCAAATCCTTCAAGGCTCGAATGGGCGTGCGGACTCGCAAAGATCCTGGCCGTACCGCTCCGGACGAGCAGGCGGTGGGCCGCGAATTCTATCTGCGGCTGATACAGAGGTGAGTCAGCGAACCGCGGTGTCAGGTGCCCGCGATGGGCGCGACGAGCGCGTTCGTGACGTTGACGAGATCGGCGGGTGCGAGTTCGACGTCGAGTCCGCGTTGCCCTCCCGAGACGAAGACAGTCCGGTGGGAGAGCGCCGACACGTCGATGACCACGGGGGACGGCTGCCGCTGACCGATGGGCGAGATCCCCCCGAGGACGTAGCCGCTCCGCCGCTGCGCCGCAGCAGGATCCGCCATCACCGCCCGGTGCCGGCCGAGCGCGGCGGCCAGCGCCTTCAGGTCGAGGGAGCCACTGACCGGGACGACCGCGACAGTGAGTGTGCCGTCGACGCTGGCCATGAGCGTCTTGAACACCCGCTCCGGCTCGACGCCCAGCGCTGCAGCGGCTTCGAGCCCGTAGGAGGGGGCGCCGTCGTCATGCTGATAGGGGCGGGCGGTGAAGTCGATGCCCGCGGCCGACAGCGCGGAGAGCGCGGGAGTGCTGCGGGCACCGGGTGTTCGTCGGCCCACAGCTGCTCCTTCGGGTGGTTCTACGAGGCGGTCGCGACATCCTGCGCGGGAGCGAGGTCCCAAGGGTCGGGCTGTCCCCAGACACCGCTGAAGTCACAGGTAAGAATGAACTCTGCCATCACGCTACCCGTGAGCACGAGTCCCTCGGCGTACTCGACGCCGTGCCGGAGCGTCCGGTCCACGCCGCGGGACGCGAGCGCCTCGGCAAGCACCTCGACGTCGAGCGGCGCCTCCGAGCGGGTGGAGCACCAGTACAGGTACAGGCCCTCCAGTTCGTCGAAGGAGACGAGGGAGCCGTCGGCGGTGACGGTGGTGCAATCCTGCAGGAACGTGGGGATGTGCTGCGTCATGGGGATGATTCCTTTGCAGTAGTCCGGGGGGCCGACGAAAAGTGGGTCGGCGGGAGAAGCGCTCGGGGCGGAAGACTGTGCCCGCAAGCAGTCGGGGCGGGAGGAGCGCGGCGGCGACCCGATCGGATTCTGGAACTTCAGCGGCCGGCCGCGGACGGATCAGGAGGCGCGCGCGGACATCAGGACAGCGCGGGAGGAAACGGGACCGGCGTCGGTGGCCGGCGCAGAACGGCCGGTAGGGCCACCTGCGGGCGGTGGTGGAAGAAGGCTTCGCGATGGTGCAAGGTGCACGCCCCGATCGGGGATGGTGCTCTGCCGATGGGTACCCGATGCGAGGATCGCGGACCGACAAGAAGAACTGAAGGCAGTCGCCTTCTTCTAGACAACTGCTTCCACCCTACGCTTCTTTTCGCACGGATGGCCTGTGGATGCTCCGCTAAAGTACACATATGCCCTCGCCCCGCACCCGGAACCGCCGGGCGACCATCAACGACGTCGCGACGGCGGCGGGGCTCTCGCGGGGGACGGTCTCGCGGGTCGTCAACGGTGAGCGGTACGTCTCCGACGAGGCGCGCGTGGCCGTCGAGGAGGCGATCGCGCGGGTCGGGTATGTGCGCAACTCGGCCGCCCGTAATCTCGTCACGCAGGAATCGCGCGCCATCGCGCTCATCATCCACGAACCGCACTCGCTCCTGTTCGAGGATCCCAACATCGGCTCCATCCTGCTCGGCGCCAACGAGGTGCTGTCCAAGGCGGACTACCAGCTCGTCTCGCTGATCATCGACTCGGACCGCGACAGCCGCAGGGTCGCCGACTACCTGCGCGGCGGGCTCGTCGACGGCGCCGTGATTGTCTCCGCCCGGGCGTCCGATCCGATCGCCTCCGCGGTCCGCGACATCGGCGTACCGGCCGCCTTCGTGGGACACCCGCCGGGAACACCGGACCTGCCGTACGTCGCGATCGACAATGCCGCCGCCGCACGCTCCATCACGGAACGCCTCGTTGCGACCGGACGTCGTCGGATCGGCATGATCGCGAGCGCCATGGATCGCGATTCGGGGTATGACCGTTTCACGGGGTTCCGCGCTGCGCTCGGCGATCGTTTCGACCTGGGGCTCGTGGTCGAGTATCCGCTGTACACCTACGCGGCAGGATTGGAGGGGATGCAGGAGCTCCTGCAGCGCTGCCCCGACATCGACGGCGTGTTCGCGGCCTCGGACGCGGTCGCCGCAGGCGCCATGACCGCGCTGCAGGAGTCCGGGCGGAAGGTGCCCGACGACGTCGGGATCGTCGGATTCGACGACAGCAGCTGGGCCCTGCGGACACGACCCCAGCTGTCCACCGTCAAGCAGCCCGCCGATCTGCTCGGCAGCACGGCCGCCGAGCTGGTCCTTGCGCAGATCCGGGGTTTGCCGAGCCCGGTGCAGGTGCTGGACACGGTGGTGGTCTGGCGGGATTCCGCATAGGCGCCGAGGAGAGGAGCGCCCGTCATGTGGATCGGATGTCTCGGGATCGAGCTCCTCAGCGCACGGCGGCGGCTCCTCAGCAGCGACGACTCCTAGGCGCCGGTGTCCGCCGTCGTGAGCCGGTGGAGCGCGCCGTCGTCGAAGGCCTCCAAGAGTACGCGGATGTCCTTGTACACCTCGACGGCACCGGCATCCCGCAGTTCCGCCTCGCTCGTTCCGCCGGACGCGAGGCCGATGGTTGGGATGTCCAGCTCCGACGCCGCGTGGACGTCCCAGACCGAATCCCCGACGAACACTGTGTTCGCCGCTTCCAGCCCGCCGGCCTCCAGGGCTGCCACGAGGATGTCGGGGGAGGGCTTGCTGTTCTCGGCGTCGCGCGAACTCGTGGCCGCGCTGATGGCGTCATCGGCGTCGATGATGCCCCGCAGCACGCCGAGTTCCTGCTGCGAGGCGGAGGATGCGAGGACCACCGTGAGGCCGTCGGCCGCGCAGCGGCGGACAAGATCGCCCGCGCCCTCGAACGGCCGGAGGCCGGGCCAGTAGCTCGAGAAGATGGCGCCGTGCGTCGAATCGAGGTCGGTATCCTGTTCCGGATCGCGATCATCTCCCAACAGGTGCGCCACGAGCTTGTCACCGCCCATGCCGATGGCGCGGTGGATTTCGGCCAGCGGGACGTCGTACCCGAAGCGCCGGAAGGCCTGCCACCACGCGATGGTGTGCTGGTAGTTCGAATCCACGAGCGTCCCGTCCACGTCGAAGAGGACTCCGTGCCGTACGCCTGCCGTTGTCCTGTCCTGATCCTGTCCGTCCGCCATGCGCCGTCCTTCCGTTCGTCGAGTCGTCCCTGATCCACCAGTGTAGGAATCCCGGCCTGTCCTGTCCCTGCGCACCCGTGCTTGCAGCGCAGGGACAGGACGGCGCAGGGTGGCGGGGTCACACCGCCGGCACGGGCTCGACGACGATCGCCACGCGGTCCTCACCGATACGCGTCAGCACGAGGGTGGCCTTCCGGCGGCCCTTGCCGGAGCCGGTCAGCACCTGCTTCCGGACCTCCTCGGGCGTGACGGAGAGGCCGCGTTTCTTGATGTCCAGGACGCCGATCCCCTCGGAGCGCACCCAGGCCTTGAGCGCCCTGACGTTGTAGGGGCGCACGTCGAGGACCCGGTATGCGCGGGCGAAGGGCGTGTCGACGTAGGTGGGTGCGCAGATGTAGGCGATCATCGGGTCCAGCAGGTGCCCACCCACCTCGGCAGCCAGGTCCGCCACGAGTTCGGCGCGGATGACGGCGCCGTCGGGCTCGTAGAGGTAGCCTCCGGGCTCTCCGATCGCCGCGGTGGGACCCTCGCCGAACTCCGCCGCGGACACCATCTCCGCAGCGCCGCTCGCGCCGATCACCAGCGCGGCCCGGCGGACGTCCGCCCGCCGGAGGGCGTTGAACCACAGAGCCACCTCGGTGACATCGCCGTCCACCGAGACCCACTGGGCCTCGCACGTTTCCGGGATGGACGCGTGCGGCATGCCGGGTCCCATCTTCACGCCGACCGGCTTCCCACCGTTGGCGAGTTCCTGCACGAAGGAGAGCGGAGGGGAAAAGGCCTCCGGGTCGAAGATCCGTGCCGTACCCGACGTCGACGTCGTCCTGCGGGCAGGGTCGAGCCACACGCCGTCGTATCCGGCAATGTCCACATCGGAGGCATCCGCGTTCACCACTCGCGCGTTGGGGAAGGGCATGAGATTCATGGTCGCGGCCGCGGCGGTGGTCTCGTCGAGCTCGACGGCAGTGACCTCGCGGTCGAGCGTTGCGAGGGCCATGCTGTCGGCGCCGAGTCCACAGCCGAGATCGGCGACCCGCAGGAGGCCGGCGTCGACGAAGCGCTTCGCGTGGCGGGCCGCGACCGTGAGCCGGGTGGCCTGCTCCAGCCCCGCTGCGGTGAACACCATGTGCTCGGCGAAGGGCCCGAACTTGGCGGAGGCCTTCGCCCGGAGTCGCGATTGTGTGAGGGCTGCGGCGACCATCCCGGGCGCATACCCCGATTTCCGCAACTGCTCCGTAAGGCGGAGGCTGTCCGCCTCCGTGTAGGGACCGAGCGAGTTCAGCAGGTCCCAGCCCTCGGGGGTGAGGATGTCCGCGATATTGTCCGAAGCCATACGGCCAGACTAGGCGAAGTAGACACCGATCCGATGGCCCCGGATGAGCTCCACCTGGATGTCCACGTCGTACACGTCGCGCAGGACCGCGGGTGTCATGATCTCCTCGGGCGGTCCCTGGTGGATGACCGCGCCGTCCCTCATGGCCATGAGGGTGTCCGAGTAGCAGGACGCGAAATTGATGTCGTGGATGACCAGCACCACGGTCTTGCCGAGCTCGTCGACGAGCCGGCGAAGCAGCTGCATCATCTCCACGGAGTGCTTCATGTCCAGGTTGTTCAGGGGCTCGTCCAGCAGGATCACGTCGGTGTCCTGCGCCAGCACCATGGCGATGAAGGCACGTTGGCGCTGGCCCCCGGAGAGCTCGTCGACGAAGCGGTCCGCCAGTCCGCTGAGGTCGAGATAGTCCAGCGCACGCTCGATGTGTTCGCGGTCCAGGACGGTGGGCCGGCCGCCGTTGTGCGGGAACCGGCCGAAGCCGACGAGGTCGCGCACCGTCAGGCGGACGGTCAGCTGGTTCTCCTGCCGGAGGATCCCGAGTGTCCGCGCGAGCACCCGTCCCGGCGTGGTGCTGACATCGAGACCGTCCACGTGGACCGTCCCGGCGTCGAGCGGCAGGAGCCTGCTCATCATGGACAGCAGGGTCGACTTGCCGGCGCCGTTCGGTCCGATGATGGACGTGACGCCGCCGCCCGGGATGGTGGCGCTGACGCCGTCCACCACGGTCGTCGTCCCGTAGCGTTTGGTGGCGTTCTCGAGGGTGATCACCGGACACGGCCTTTCAGGAGGAGGACGAGGAACACGATGCCACCGGTGAATTCGATGACGATGCTGAGGGCCGTGTCGAAGGCGAAGACCTGCTCGAGGACCAGCTGGCCCCCCACGAGGGCGATCACACCGAGGAGGACGGCGATCGGGAGGACCACGGCGTGGCGGAACCGACTGCACAGCTGGTAGGCGAGGGCGGAGACCAGGAGCCCGAAGAAGGTGGCGGGTCCCACCAGTGCGGTGGACACGGCGACGAGCACGGAACAGATCACCAGGACCAGCGTCACGGTCCGGCGGTGGTCGACGCCGAGGCCCACCGCGGTGTCACGGCCCAGGGCGAGGACGTCGAGCCGGTGGCGAAGCCGCCACGCCGGGACGCACAGCCCGGCGACGACGAGCGCCGACACGTACAGGAGCGTGGGATCGACGCGGTTGAAGCTCGCGAAGAACAGATCCTGCAGGATGATGTACTCGCTCGGGTCCATGAGGCGTTGCAGCAGCGACGAGGCGCCCCGGAAGAACACTCCGAAGACGATTCCCGCGAGCAGCAGGAGATGGAGGCTACGACCGCCGCCCGCGAAGAGCCACCGGTAGAGCAGCCAGGAGAAGGCGACCATCAGCACCACCTCGATGGAGAAGCGGGCCGTGGTCGGCATGGTCAGGACCGTCCGGGCACCCAACGCGAACACCAGCACCGTCTGAATGAGGACGTAGAGGGCATCCAGCCCCATGATGGACGGCGTCAGGATCCTGTTGCCGGTGACCGTCTGGAACAGGACCGTGGACACGGCCACCGCCACGGCGACCAGGATCATCGCACCGACCCGGTTGAGCCTGCGCGGCAGGACGTAGGCGAGGTTCCCCTCGAGTCCCACCAGCAGGAAGGCTGCGACCAGCGCCGCGGCCGCGGTGCCGAGGACGACGATCCAGGCGCGCGGCGGCACGGTGCGGACAGGCTTTCGCGTGCTCTGCAGGACGGCGGTGGGCAGCGGATCGGTCTTAGCGCGCACCTGTACCCCTCCTGACGAGCAGGGCGATGAACAGTGCGCTGCCCACCACCGAGACGATCACGCCCACCGGGACCTCGTAGGGGAAACGGATGCTCCGGCCGATGATGTCGCAGGTGAGGACGAAGCCCGCCCCGAACACCGCTATCCAGGGGACCGCGCGGCGCACGTTGTCACCGATCAGCAGCGACACCAGATTCGGCACGATCAACCCGAGGAAGGGGATGGATCCGACCACCACGACGACGACGGCGCTGATGAGGCTCACCAGGATCAGGCCCAGGTTCATCGTGCGGCGGTAGTCCAGCCCGAGGTTGGTGGTGAATTCCTCGCCCATGCCGGCCACCGTGAACCGGTCCGCGCAGATGTAGCCGACGGCGGCCAGCACGGCGACCAGCCAGAGGAGCTCGTAGCGCCCGCGGATCAGTCCGGAGAAGTCGCCGATCATCCACGTGTTCAGGGTCTGCAGCAGGTCGAAGCGGTAGGCGGAGAAGGTGGTGACCGCAGCGATGACACCACCGAGCATGATGCCGACCAGCGGCACCACCAGTGTGTTGCGGAGGGGGATGCGGCGCAGCACCGAGAGGAAGAGTGCTGTGCCGGCCATGGCGAAGAGTGCGGCGACGACCATCTTTCCCACGACGGGAGCCCCGGGGAGGAGCAGTGTCGCGACGAGGATCCCCGCCGTCGCGGACTCGACCGTGCCGACGGTCGAGGGCTCCACGAACCGATTGCGTGCCATGAGCTGCAGGATGAAGCCGGCGATGCTCAGGGCGACACCGGCCAGGACGACCGCCAGGGTACGCGGCACCCGGCTGACGAGGAAGGTCTGCCACACGAGCGGGTCGCCGGACATCAGCTGGGCGGGGGAGACGTTGGAGACGCCGACGAACAGGCTGATCACGGCAAGCAGGAGCACGGCCCCACCGGCAACCCACAGGGCGTGCGGACGGTGAGGGCCGTGCTGCCGGGGAGACCGTGCCGGCCTGAGGGAGACTGATGCCATGGGGACGCCGGCCGCGGGAGGCGGCGGACCGGGCTAGGCCGAGACGGCCTCGTTGATCGCCGAGATCATGGCGTCGAGGTTGTTCAGCCCGTATCCGATGAGGTACCAGCCGGCGGAATCGAGGTAGGTGACGGCATCGTTCTTCGCGGCGTCCGTCCGGTCGACCAGCTCGTTGTCGAGCACCGCGGCACCGGCTGCGCCCGCCTCGCCGACTGCTGCGTCCCGGTCGATGACGAACAGGTGGGCGGGATTGACGTCCGCGATGTATTCGAAGGAGACGGCCTCGCCGTGCGTGCCCTCGGACGTGACGGTCGCGGCGGGTTCCACGCCCAGTACGTCGTGGATGAGGCCGAAGCGGGAGCCCGCGCCGTAGGCAGTGACCTCACCGGCGCTGGTCATCAGGATCAGCCCGTTGCCGGCGGTCGCCGCGGCCTCTCGGGTCTCGGAGATGGTTGCATCGAGTGCCTCGAGGCGCTCGGCCACCTCGTCCTCCAGCCCGAAGATCCGCCCGAGCGACGCGGTGTGCTCCTTGAAGCTGGGAATCGGATCGGCTGCGTCCACGCTGAGGTCGATCGTGGGAGCGATCTCCGTCAGTTCGTCGTAGGAGTCCGCCACCCGCCCGGAGATGATGATGAGATCGGGGGCCGCGGCGGCGATCGCCTCGAAGTCGGGCTCCTTCATCGAGCCGATGGACGTGGTCCCGCCGCCGGCGTAAGCCGAGAGCTGAGCCGGGAGTGTCCCCTGCGGCACGCCGTCGACGTCGACGCCGAGGGCATCGAGGGTGTCCAGTGCGCCGAGGTCGAAGGTGAACACGGTCTCCGGGTCGACGGGGACCTCGGTGGTTCCCTGGGCATGGTCGATGGTGACGGTCGATGCGGTGGCCGGTTCGTCGGCCGCCTCGGAGGAGCCGCCGCAGGCGGTGAGGGCCAGGGTGACCGCAGCTGCGGCGGACAGGACGGCGAGGCGCACGTGTGCCATGGGAGACTCCAGGGGTTGGGCCGGCCGATGCCGGGCGAAGAAGTAAGGAGAGCCTTACCTCATCGAATGTAGGGGGATACCCGTCCATTACGCAAACAAACTGTGCCCTAATCCGACATGACGTACGTCACAGCACGCGCCGGGAGAGATGAACTGGCACTCGCCTTGACCGAGTGCCAGCCCTTGCATACAGTCGGAGTTGGCACTCACTCGTTGTGGGTGCTAATCCCGAGGGAAGCGTTCACCGGCACCGCGACGACGGTTCACGCCCAGCCCGACGGCCTTCAATCCATTGGTAACCAACGCAAAGGAGAGCCCGAGTGTCGGTCTCTATTAAGCCCCTTGAGGATCGCATTGTCGTCCGCCCCCTCGAAGCCGAGCAGACCACTGCTTCCGGCCTCGTCATCCCGGACACGGCCAAGGAAAAGCCCCAGGAGGGCGAGGTCGTAGCAGTTGGACCGGGTCGCGTCGACGACAACGGCAACCGCGTCCCCGTCGACGTCGCCGAGGGCGACATCGTCATCTACTCGAAGTACGGCGGAACCGAGGTCAAGCACGGAGGCCAGGAGTACCTGGTGCTCTCGGCTCGCGACGTCCTCGCCATCGTCGTCAAGTAGCACCCACAGGAGAAACCCCGGCCCGTCGTGGCCGGGGTTTTTCTCGCTGCACCAGCCTGAAAGGAATCAACAATGGCAAAGCAGTTGGAATTCAACGACGCCGCCCGCCGTGCCCTCGAGGCCGGCGTGGACAAGCTCGCGAACACCGTCAAGGTGACGTTGGGCCCGCGCGGACGCAACGTCGTGCTCGATAAGAAGTGGGGCGCCCCCACCATCACGAACGACGGCGTCACGATCGCCCGCGAGGTCGAGCTCGATGACCCGTACGAGAACCTCGGCGCACAGCTGGCCAAGGAAGTGGCGACCAAGACCAACGACGTCGCCGGTGACGGAACCACCACCGCGACCGTCCTCGCCCAAGCTCTCGTCAAGGAAGGCCTGCGCAACGTGGCCGCCGGCGCGGCGCCCGGGCAGCTCAAGCACGGCATGGAGGTGGCGGTCGAGGCCGTCGCCACGCGCCTGCTGGAGAACGCCCGCGAGGTCGTCGGTCAGCAGACCGCCAACGTCGCCTCCATCTCCGCCCAGAGCACCGAGGTCGGAGACCTGCTCGCCGAGGCCTTCGAGAAGGTCGGCAAGGACGGCGTCATCACGATCGAGGAATCCTCGACCACGCAGACCGAGCTGGTCCTCACCGAGGGCATGCAGTTCGACAAGGGATACCTCTCCCCGTACTTCGTGACCGACGCCGAGCGCCAGGAAGCCGTCCTCGAGGACGCGCTCATCCTGATCAACTCCGGCAAGATCTCCTCGCTGCAGGAATTCCTGCCGCTGCTCGAGAAGGCCCTCCAGGCCGGCAAGCCGCTCTTCATCATCGCCGAGGACATCGAGGGCGAGGCCCTGTCCACGCTCGTCGTCAACAAGATCCGCGGCACCCTGAACGTCGTCGCCGTCAAGGCGCCCGGCTTCGGTGACCGCCGCAAGGCCATGATGCAGGACATCGCCACCCTCACGGGTGCACAGGTCGTCTCCCCGGATCTCGGGCTCAAGCTCGATCAGGTGGGTCTCGAAGTGCTGGGTTCCGCACGCCGGATCACGGTCACCAAGGACGCCACCACCATCGTCGACGGCACGGGCAGCGAGTCCGACGTCGCCGACCGCGTGGCGCAGATCCGCGCCGAGGTCGAGCGCACCGACTCCGACTGGGATCGCGAGAAGCTCCAGGAGCGCCTCGCGAAGCTCGCCGGCGGCATCGGCGTCATCAAGGTCGGCGCCGCCACGGAGGTGGAGCTCAAGGAGAAGAAGCACCGCATCGAGGACGCTGTGTCTTCCACGCGTGCCGCTCTCGAAGAGGGCATCGTCGCCGGTGGTGGCTCCGCGCTGGTGCACGCCGGCAAGGCGCTGGACACCGACCCCGCCGTCCTCGCACTCGAAGGTGACGCCGCGACGGCCGTCGGGCTCGTCCGCCGTGCCCTCGCCCAGCCGCTGCGCTGGATCGCCGAGAACGCCGGCCACGAGGGCTACGTCGTCGTCGCCAAGGTCTCGGACCTCGAGGTGGGCCATGGCTTCAACGCCGCGACCGGCGAGTACGAGAACCTGGTGGACGCCGGCATCATCGACCCCGTGAAGGTGACGCGCTCCGCACTGCGCAACGCGGCCTCCATCGCGGCCCTGGTGCTGACCACCGAGACGCTCGTCGTCGAGAAGCCGGAAGAGTCCGACGACGAGGGCCACGGCCACTCGCACTAGGACCTCATCGGCGGCTCGACCTTTCGAGCAGCGGTCTGGATCAGAAGCACCCCGGCTCCTCGGAGCCGGGGTGCTTCTGTGTTCCGCCTCTTTCGAGCGGGCACCCTCGGTCGCCCTGTTCGACGCATCGAGCCCACATGGGACGCCGAGCCGTGGGAATGTTCGAACACTCCCACTCCGGGAAGGCCGGGGTGGGATCGGAAGGTCTTCGGGGCCGACGACGAAGCCCCGGCCACTCCTTCGAGTGCCGGGGCTTCGTGGTGCTGCGGGGTACTCGGACCCCGGAGCGGGGATCAGGCGTCGACGACGATGGCGGTGACGACCGGCTGCCGGTTGTAGAACCGGCGCATCCAGTTCGCCGTGGCCCGTTCAATGATGTCCTCGGGGTCCTGGCGGCGGCCGCCCTGCCGGTTCGAAGCGGCGTCGCGCAGAGCCTTCTCGACTGCTGCGCCGGCCTTGTCGAGGTCCTCGTTGGAGCACGAGAAGCCCTTGGTGAAGAACTCGGGCGCCTCGACGATCTCGCCGTTGTCGGGGTCGATGATCGCGAGGACCGTGACCACGCCCTCCTCGGCCAGGCGCCGGCGCTCCACGAGGTCCTCCTCGGCCAGGCGCCGGCGCTCCACGAGGTCCTCCTCGGTGATGCCGCCGACGCTGTCGCCGTCGACGAACACGAGGCCGGCGTCGACCTTGCCCGAGATGGTGGCGCGGCCGCGGGCGAGGTCGACGGTCACGCCGTCCTGGGCGATGACGACGTTGCGCGGGTCGACGCCGGTCGCGACGGCGATCTCCGAATTCGCGCGGAGGTGGCGCCACTCGCCGTGCACGGGCATGACGTTGCGCGGCTTGACGATGTTGTAGCAGTAGGCGAGCTCACCGGCGCTCGCGTGGCCGGAGACGTGGACCTTGGCGTTGCCCTTGTGGACCACGTTGGCACCGATCTCGGTGAGTGCATTGATGATGCCGTAGATCGCGTTCTCGTTGCCCGGGATGAGCGAGCTCGCGAGCAGGACCGTGTCACCCTCGCTGATGCGGATCGCGTGGTCCTTGTTGGCCATGCGGGACAGGGCGGCCATGGGCTCGCCCTGCGATCCGGTACAGATCAGGACCACCTTGTGGTCGTCGCTGCGCTCGAGCTTCTTGAAGTCCACGAGCAGGCCCTGCGGGATGTTGAGGTAGCCCAGGTCCGCCGCGATGGTCATGTTGCGGACCATCGAGCGTCCCACGAACGCCACCTTGCGGCGGTGGCGGTGCGCGGTGTCGATGATCTGCTGGATGCGGTGGATGTGGCTCGCGAAGCTCGAGACGATGATGCGGCGCGGGGCGGTGCGGAACACGGCGTCGATAGCCGGGCCGAGGTCCTTCTCCGACGTCGTGAAGCCCGGGACGTCCGCATTGGTGGAGTCGGTCAGGAACAGGTCCACACCCTCGGCGCCGAGGCGCGCGAACGAGCCGAGGTCCGTGATGCGGCGGTCCAGCGGGAACTGGTCCATCTTGAAGTCACCCGTGTGCAGCACCATCCCGGCCGCGGTGCGGATGGCGACGGCGAGGCTGTCGGGGATGGAGTGGTTGACGGCGACGAACTCGAGATCGAAGCCGCCCATGGTCCTGCGGTCGCCCTCCTTGACCTGGACGGTCTTCGGGGTGATGCGGTGCTCCTTGAGCTTCGCCTCGATGAAGGCCAGTGTCAGGCGCGAACCGACCAGGGGGATGTCCGCCCGCTCCTTCAGGAGGTACGGGACACCTCCGATGTGGTCCTCGTGGCCGTGCGTGAGGACGACGGCGACGACGTCGTCGAGCCGGTCCCGGATGGAGGAGAAATCGGGGAGGATGACGTTGATGCCCGGCTGGTGCTCCTCCGGGAAGAGGACGCCGCAGTCGACGATCAGCAGCTTGCCGTCGAACTCGAACACGGTCATGTTTCTGCCGATCTCACCGATCCCGCCGAGGGCGACGATGCGCATGGCTCCCTTGGCCAGTTCCCGTGGTGCTGTCAGTGCGGCAGGTCTTTTATTCACAGATTTAGGTTTCTTTCAGTGGTGGCGGGGGCAGGGCAGTGGCCGCTGGACGAGTGTCGTCGAGGCCGGTCATCCCGGCGAATCCCTGAAGTGGTCCCGGTCGGGCCGGGCGGATACTCCCTCTAGGGTACGACGTCCGGTGCCTCAACGGCGGATCGGCCGGCCGGTGCACGAGGGCGCCGGGTCCGGGGCGGAGGTCACGAAACGATAAACTAGAACCCCGTGTCCAGTTCTTGCCGTCCGTGCCTCGAGGAGGAACAGCGTGTTGTCCGTCCTGCAGAGTACTCCTCCCGCCGGTGGGACACCGGTCCGTGATCAGGCGGGTGAGCGGCGCTTCCGTCCGGAGGTGCAGGGTCTGAGGGCGGTGGCCGTCGCCATGGTCGTGGTCTACCACGTCTGGCTCGGTCGCGTCTCGGGCGGGGTCGACGTGTTCCTCCTGGTGTCGGCGTTCCTTCTCACCCTGACCTTCACGCAGCGGCTCGAGTCCGGGAAGCCGGCGGCCCTCGTGGGGTACTGGCTCGGCCTGCTCAGGCGACTGCTGCCGGCCGCCGTCGTCGTCCTCCTCGCTGTGCTCGCAGCGACGGCAGCCTACCTGCCGAGCTCGCGGTGGCGGTCCGTCTTCGACCAGACATGGGCGTCCCTGACCTACCGGCAGAACTGGGAGCTCGCGGGAAACGCCGTCGACTACTACGCGCTCGACGACAGCGCGGCGAGTCCCCTGCAGCATTTCTGGTCGCTCTCCGTGCAGGGCCAGGTCTTCCTGCTCTGGCCCCTCCTGTTCGCGGCGTGCGCCGTGCTGGTCCGGAGGTCCTCGCTCCGTCCGAGGCCCGTCCTCCTGGCGGTGTTCGGCACGATCTTCGTCCTGTCCCTCGCGTTCTCGATCTGGCAGACGGGAACGGACCAGGCCGCCGCGTACTTCGACACGCGAGCGCGGCTCTGGGAGTTCGCCCTCGGCTCCCTCGTGGCGCTCGTCCTGCCCTACCTCCGACTTCCGATGCGCGCGCGGATCCTGCTGGGGTGGACAGGGGTGGCCATGATGCTGGCCTGCGGGCTGCTCCTGCAGGTACAGCAGCAGTTCCCGGGGTACATCGCCCTCTGGCCCACGCTCGCCGCGGCCGCCGTCATCGTGGCGGGCCGGACGGGCAGTCGCGCCGGCGTGGACCGCTGGTTGTCCTCGGCACCCTGCCTGCAGCTCGGCGGGGCCTCCTACGCGCTGTACCTGTGGCACTGGCCCGTCCTGGTCATCTGGTTGATCGTCGCGGAGAAGCCGACCGCGGGCCTGCTGGACGGGGCTGTGGTCATCGCCGCATCCCTCGTGCTCGCCGTGCTCACGACGCGCCTCATCGAGGCCCCCGTGGCGTCGTGGTCCTGGCTGTCCGGACGACGACGGCGCACGGGCCTCGTCCTGGCGGTCGTGCTCGCACTGGTGGCCGTGCCGCTCTCGGGCTGGGAGTACAGGGTGCAGGCGCAGGAGACGGCGGCGGAACAGCAGACATCCGCCGACAACCCCGGCGCCGCCGCACTCTCACCCGGGTTCCGCTTCAGCGGCTCCGACGATGCCCTGGTGATGCCGCTCGCCAGCAGCCTCGGCGGCGAGTGGCCCGCCGCGGACGGCCCCTGCGCCGAGGGCCTCATGCCGGCGGACCCACTCCTCGCGTCCTGCGTGCAGACCGGGGACCCGGCCGCGGCGGAGCGCACCGTGCTGCTGCTCGGCGACTCCCACTCCAAGATGTGGATGACCGCTGTCGGTGCCATGGCCACCGGGAACAACTGGCTGGCCGTCTCGGTGCACCGGCCGAGCTGCCGTCTCGTCGATGCGCCCGGAACCGTCGACGCCGCGTGTTCGGCCTTCAACCGGGCAGCCGTCGCCTACGCCCTCGAACTGGCGCCCGATGCCGTCCTCACGGTCGGCACGCGCACGGACTGGAGTTCGCCGGCCGAAGAGGTTCCCGAGGGGTTCGAGGAGGGGATCGCACCCCTTCTCGAGGCGGGCATACCCGTGGTGGGGCTACGGGACACGCCGCGCTTCGAGGAGGACATGGCCGAGTGCACGGCGCTGCATTCCGGCGATGTCGAGGCGTGCGACGTGCCGGCCGGCGAGCTCCTGGCGCCGTCCTCGCCGCTCGCCGCCGTCGCGGCCCGCGTGGAGGGCCTCGAGCACATGGAGCTGACCGATCTCATCTGCCCGGGGGAGATGTGCCACGGGGTGATCGGGAACGTACGCACCTACATGGACCGGGACCACCTCTCCCGGACCTACGTGGCGACGACCACGCCGGTCTTCGAGAAACGCTTCCGGGCCGCGTTGGGCTGGTGACGTGAGCGCTGTCACCGGAATAGGGGGGTCACCCGATCCGTTCTAGACTGAAACAGCCCGCGGGCCCACCCGCTGAAGGCCCCTGACCCACCCCCATCGGGCGATACCGAAAGAGGCAGCATTGAGCGAGCAGTCCGGCCAGAACGAGACCCACGACCCCTTCGGATTCATCGGCCTGACGTACGACGACGTGCTCCTGCTCCCCGGCCACACCGACGTGATCCCCTCGGAGGCGGATACGTCGTCGCGCATCTCGAAGCGCATCACGGTGCGGACACCGCTGCTCTCCTCGGCGATGGACACCGTCACGGAGTCGCGGATGGCCGTGGCCATGGCGCGTCAGGGTGGCCTGGGCGTGATCCACCGGAACCTGTCGGTCTCCGACCAGGCGGACCAGGTGGACCGCGTGAAGCGCAGCGAGTCCGGCATGATCACCAATCCGCTGACCATCGGTCCCGACGCCACGCTGGCCGAGCTCGACGAGCTCTGCGGCCACTACCGGGTCTCCGGTCTTCCCGTGGTCGACGACGCCGGCCACCTCCTCGGCATCGTCACGAACCGCGACACGCGCTTCGTCCTCGAGCGCGACTTCCCGCGCATGCTGGTGCGCGAGGTCATGACCAAGATGCCCCTCGTCACGGGTCACGTCGGCATCAGCGGGGACGACGCCATCAACCTCCTCGCGGCCAACAAGATCGAGAAGCTGCCCCTCGTCGACGACGAGGGGATCCTCCGGGGCCTCATCACCGTCAAGGACTTCACGAAGGCCGAGCAGTACCCGCTCTCCACGAAGGACGACGACGGCCGCCTCCGCGTCGGCGCAGCGATCGGCTTCTTCGGCGACGGCTGGGAGCGCGCCATGGCGCTGGTGGACGCCGGCGTGGACGCGCTGTTCGTGGACACCGCGAACGGGCACAGTGCCGGCGTGCTCGAGATGATCGCCCGGCTGAAGGCCGAGAAGTCCCTGGCGCACGTCGACATCATCGGTGGTCAGGCCGCCACGCGCGAGGGCGCCCAGGCGCTGATCGACGCAGGAGCGGACGGCATCAAGGTGGGCGTGGGCCCGGGGTCCATCTGTACCACCCGTGTGGTCGCCGGCGTCGGCGTCCCCCAGGTCACGGCGATCTACGAGTCGGCGAAGGCAGCGATCCCCGCGGGGGTGCCGGTCATCGCCGACGGCGGCCTGCAGTACTCGGGGGATATCGGCAAGGCGATCGTCGCGGGCGCGGACACGGTGATGCTCGGCTCGCTGCTCGCAGGCTCGGCCGAGGCTCCCGGCGAGCTGATCTTCGTCAACGGCAAGCAGTTCAAGACCTACCGCGGCATGGGCTCCCTCGGGGCCATGCAGACGCGCGGCAAGAACACCTCGTACTCGAAGGACCGCTACTTCCAGGCGGATGTCACGGGCGACGACAAGCTGATCCCCGAGGGAATCGAAGGGCGCGTCGCATACCGCGGGCCGCTGGCGTCGGTGGCCTACCAGCTCGTGGGCGGTCTCCGTCAGACCATGTTCTACACGGGAGCGCGGACCATCCCCGAGCTGAAGGCCAAGGGCAAGTTCGTCCGGATCACGGCCGCCGGCCTCAAGGAATCCCACCCGCACGACATCCAGATGACGGTCGAGGCGCCCAACTACGGCTCCAAGTAGCGCGGCCGCCGGCATCAGCCTTCTCGCCGAGGGGGCTGCTGCCGTATGAGCGGACTGCCGCAGCCCGAAGCCACGGCCCGTCGGAAGCTCCGCCTCGGACCCTACGCCCGCGCCGTCGGACAGGTCCTCGTCGTCAGCGCGAAGGCCTCGCCCGGCGCGGTCGCCATGAAGATCGCGGGTTCCCTGATCTCGGCGGTCCTGCCGCTCGTCACCACCTACTTCGCGTCCCTGACGACGACGGCGCTCGCCGCGGCCTATGCCGGTGACCCCGACGCGGGCCGGTCCGCCGTCGTCTACGTGATCGTGACGGCCGTACTCGGGCTCCTGTGGGGGGCGTTCACCAGCGTGGACCGCTACATCCAGCAGGTCCTCAGCTTCCGCGTCGGCGCGATCGTGGGCGACCGCATGTACGAGCGGTTCCTCGCGCTCGAGTTCTGGCGGTACGACGACAAGGACACCGTGGACCTCTACGACAGGGCCCGCCGTTTCTCCGACTCCTACGCCCGGGTGCTGGACCGCATCGCCGCGATCTTCACGCAGCTCGCCTCGGTGGTGCTCGCGATCGGCGCGCTGCTGCTGGTGAGCTGGTGGGTCGCGCTGATCGTCCTCGTGGCGATTATCCCCAGCGTCTACCTCCAGTTCCGGCTCTCACGCGAGCAGATGGCGCACTGGAACACGCAGGTGGACTCACGCCGGCAGCGGCGCATGATCGAGAACAACCTGATGAAGCCGCAGCACATCGCGGAGATGCGCCTGTACGGGATCGTCCGCCATCTCATGGACCTGCGGTCCACCCTGCGCGACGCCGACGAGAAGCGGCGGCTGGATTTCCAGAAGAAGTACATCCCCAAGCAACTCCTCGCGGACGCCCTGCAGTACGGGGCCGAACTGCTGGCGCTCGTCTGGATCGTGGGCCAGATCATCGTACGTGCGCAGCCCGTGGGCCAGTTCCTGTACGTGCAGCAGATCGTGAGCCGGGCGCTGAGCACGGCGAACAATCTCGTGTCCTCGCTCAGTTCCATCGACGAGGACCTCGCGAACCTGAAGGACTACGAGCAGTTCATGGACTTCCCGCTGTCCACCGCTGCCCGCGGCCGGCTGGCGGAGGCGCCGTCCGCCGTCGAGCTCCGCGACATCCACTTCACCTACGCAGGCGGGGAGACCGAGGTGCTCAGGGGTATCTCGATGTTCTTCGAGCGGGGCACGCACATCGCGATCGTGGGGGAGAACGGCGCCGGCAAGTCGACGCTGATCAGGGTCCTCGCCGGCCTGTACCGGCCGAGCGAGGGGCAGGTGCTGCTCGACGGCCGGGACCTCCGGGAGATCGCCATCGACGACTGGCACCAGCACCTGGCCGTCATGTCCCAGGACTTCCTGCGCTACGAGTTCGCGACGGCGGAGAACAACATCTACTTCGGTGACGTCCACCGTCTGCGCGACGACGAGCGGGTGCGCGAGGCGGCACGGGATGCCGAGGCCGCCGAATTCATCGAGAAGATGCCGAACGGTTTCGAGAACTACGTCAGCAACTGGATGGAGGACCCCCGCGGGCGGAAGGGCAGCGGCCTGTCGGGCGGCCAGTGGCAGCGCCTCGCGATGGCCAGGAACTTCTACCGGGACGCGCCCTTCATCGTGATGGACGAGCCGACGTCGGCCATCGACGCCCTCGCCGAGCACCGGATCTTCACGCGGCTGTTCGCCGACCGCTCCCGGACCATCGTCGCGATCAGCCACCGCCTCGCCACGATCGAGAAGGCGGACGTGGTGTACATGCTCGAGGACGGGCGTGTGGTCGAGTCCGGTACACACCGCGAACTCGTCGCGCTCCGCGGGCGGTACTACCGCATGTTCGAGAGTCAGCTGCCGGAGGCCTGAGGGGCTGACGCCGGCACCCGGCCCGCCGGCACCCGGGCACGCGGTGCCGTCCGTGGCGCGGGCACCGGCTCAGGGCTGCAGGGCGACGTCGGTGCCCTCGAGGGTCGCGCGGAGGCCGTCCTCCCGGACCACGACGTCCTGCAGCACGAGTCCCTCCGGCAGTCCCTCGATCTCGTGCTCGAAGGTCACCGAGCCGCGGACCACGGCGGCGAGGGCGCTGGAGAGGACGTCGGGCCCTCCGACGTCGATCGAGCGCGGTTCGAGGACCAGGCGGCCGTTCTCGACGTCGACCGTACCGGTCGCGACGACCCGGATCTCACGGCCGAAGGCCTCGACCGTCCGCACCACGGCCGCCTGTCCGTCCTGCGCGGCCCGCACCTCCGAACCGTCACCCACCTCTTCAGCGACCACGTCGAAGGGCACGGTCGCGTCGACGGTCAGCCGTGCGGCCACCACGTCGTCCGGACCTGTCACCACGCCGTCGCCGACGGCCCGAACGTCCCGCAGCGTCGATCCCGAGGCGACAACCGTCTCCGCGTCGAGCCGCAGACTCGCGAACCACACCCCGTCGTCCCCCAGGCCGGCAGGAGGTGCAGCCGCGGGGACGTCCGCACCCTGCGACGCGGGCGGAACGCCGTCGTCCGCAGCGCTGCCGGCGGGCTCGCTCACCGCCCACCAGAGGATGGCCACCGCCGCCAGCAGGAGCAGGATCATCCCGACGGCCCCGATCAGCCAGTCCTTCGCACGTGTCGTCGTCATGGGGACAGTCTGGTCGGTCGCGTCGCCGGAGGACACTCCATCCGGTCCCTGCCAGGCGACGATGCCGCTTCCGTGGCAGCGACCGAGGCCGTGACCGGGGGACGCGCGCCGCGGGCCGACGGCGTGAGGGACCGGGATCACCGCCGGGCGGACTGCCGCTTTGCGCTGCCTCCGCTGCTCCTGCGAGGATGTCCGGGCACGATAGTCAGGAGACAGGGACGGTGAGCATGCTGGGGACCTCGAAGGCCCGGAGCGCCGCGGTGAGCGGGGTGGCCCACGGGGCCTGCTGTGCCCCGGTGCCGTCGCCGGCCCTCCAGCACGCAGCGCCCAGCCTCCACGGCTGACAGAGCCGACCGCACGCCTCGGTGTGCGTCTCCCACCCGATCCGGGTCGTCGATGTACCCTCGACGTCCATTCGGGCGTCCCTTCGGCGATTTCCCCTGCGTGCTCGACCCGGCAGAGACCGATACCCCTCGATTCCTCCTCTGCAAAGGTGCTCCTCCATGCTCCCCCTCTCCATTTCCGACATCCGCTCCTCCTTCATCAACGCCACGCGCTCCGAGGCCGCGAAGCTCACCCCGCCGAAGAATCTCGAGGACCTCGACTGGGAGAACCTCGACGTCCTCGGCTGGCGGGACCCGAAGATGCCCCTGCGCGGGTACCTCGTCCTGCCCACGGACCGGGGCCCCACGGGAATCCTCCTGCGGGCTCCCGAGAGCGGCGCGCGGAAGAACCGCTCCGTGCTCTGCGAACTCTGCCGGGATGTCTACTCGAAGGAGGACGTCCTCCTCTGGGTCGCCCGCCGGGCCGGGCAGTCCGGGCGTGACGGCAACAGCGTCGGAACGCTCATCTGCGCCGATTTCGTCTGTTCCTCGAACGTCCGCAGGCAGCCGCCCGCCAGCGAGATCCATCCGGACCCGGCCGTCGTCGTGCTCCGGCAGGTGTCCGGTCTGCAGGAGCGTTCGGCGATGTTCCTCGATCGCGTGCGGCAGCAGGAGGCCGTCCGCGCCCCTGGGCTAACCTAGAGCAGTGACTTATGAGATCGAGATCGGCCGAGGCAAGCGCGGACGCAGGGCATATTCGCTGGACGACGTGGCGGTGGTGCCCTCCCGACGGACGAGGGACCCGCTGGACGTCTCGGTGAACTGGCAGATCGACGCGTACGGATTCGAGATGCCGGTGGTCGCCGCACCCATGGACTCGGCGATGTCCCCGGCCACGGCGATCGCCATGGGGCGCCTCGGCGGCCTGGGGGTCCTCAACCTCGAAGGGCTCTGGACCCGGTACGAGGATCCCCAGCCGGTCCTCGACGAGATCGCAGGACTGAGCAGCGAGAACTTCAGTCCCGCTGCCACGCGCCGCATGCAGGAGCTCTACGACGCGCCCATCCGGGCCGAGCTCATCACCAGCCGCCTCGCCGAGATCCGGGAGGCCGGGGTGACGGTCGCGGGCTCCCTCACCCCGCAGCGCACGCAGCAGTTCTACAAGACCGTCCTGGCGGCGGGCGTGGACATCTTCGTCATCCGCGGCACCACCGTCTCCGCCGAGCACGTGTCGAAGAACGAGCAGCCGCTCGACCTGAAGACCTTCATCTACGAACTCGACGTCCCCGTGATCGTCGGCGGGGCGGCCGGGTACACCCCGGCGCTGCACCTCATGCGTACGGGTGCCGCCGGGGTCCTGGTCGGCTTCGGGGGAGGGGCGACGACGACGACGCGCCGCGCGCTCGGCATCCACTCGCCGCTCGCCTCGGCCATCGCCGACGTCGCGGGAGCGCGTCGCGACTACATGGACGAGTCCGGCGGCCGGTACGTGCACGTGATCGCGGACGGCGGGATGGGCGCCAGCGGCGACATCGTCAAGGCCATCGCGATGGGCGCCGACGCCGTCATGCTCGGTTCCGCCCTGGCCCGCGCCGAGGAAGCCCCCGGCCAGGGGTGGCACTGGGGGCAGGAGGCCCACCACCACGAACTGCCCCGTGGCGACAGGGTGAGGATCGGCACCGTTGGGCCGCTGAAGGAAGTGCTGTGGGGGCCCTCGCACCACACGGACGGCACCTCGAACCTGATCGGTGCGCTGCGCCGGGCGATGGCCACCACCGGTTACTCCGATCTGAAGGAGTTCCAGCGGGTGGAAGTGGTCCTCTCACCCTATGTGTCGGTCGATTGATGGGATTAGAGTTGCGGTAGCTCCCTCGGGAGCTACCGCAACCTCCCAACGAAGGGTACGGCCATGGCATCCGGTGCACTCAGTCCGCAGAACCGCGACGACGCGCTGGGAGCGCTGAGGGCCACCTCGCAGCCCGGCCGCGAACTCGACATCCTGATCGTCGGTGGAGGCGTGGTGGGCGTGGGAGCTGCCCTAGATGCCGTGACCCGCGGTCTCACCACGGGGATCGTCGAGGCGCGTGACTGGGCCTCCGGTACCTCGTCGCGCTCCTCCAAGCTGATCCACGGCGGGCTGCGCTACCTCGAGATGCTGGACTTCGCGCTGGTCAAGGAGGCGCTCAAGGAGCGTGGCCTGCTCATCCAGCGGATCGCCCCGCACCTCGTGAAGCCGGTCCCGTTCCTGTATCCGCTGACGAAGCGGTTCGTCGAGCGACCCTATGTGGGTGCGGGCATAGCCCTCTACGACGCCATGAGCATGACGGGTGGCAACTCGCGCGGCGTCCCACTGCACAAGCACCTGAGCCGGAAAGGCACCCTGCGTGCCGCCCCGAGCCTCAAGGACGATGCCATGGTCGGCTCCATCCGCTATTACGACGCCCAGGTCGACGACGCGCGGTACGTGGTGAACATGGTCCGGACGGCCCAGCACTACGGCGCCCAGGCAGCCAACCGCGTCAGCGTGGTGGACTTCCTGCGGGAGGGCGAGCGCGTTGTGGGCGCGCGGGTCAAGGACCAGGAGACCGGCGACGAGTTCGACATCCGGGCCAAGCAGGTGGTCAACGCCACCGGGGTCTGGACCGACGAGACACAGGCCATGGTCACCGACCGCGGGCAGATGAAGGTCCGGGCGTCCAAGGGCATCCACCTCGTGGTGCCCAAGGACCGCTTCCAGTCCACCGTGGGCCTGATCCTCCGCACCGAGAAGTCCGTGCTCTTCGTCATCCCCTGGGGCCGCCACTGGATCATCGGCACCACGGACACGGACTGGGACCTCGACAAGGCACACCCCGCCGCCACCTCCAAGGACATCGACTACGTCCTGGACCACGTCAACCGCGTGCTCAAGCGGCCCCTCACGCGTGAGGACGTGGAGGGCGTCTACGCAGGGCTCCGGCCGCTCCTGGCAGGGGAGAACGACTCCACTGCCAAGCTCTCCCGCGAGCACGTCGTGGCTCACCCCGTGCCCGGTCTCGTCGTCGTCGCCGGCGGCAAGTGGACCACCTACCGTGTGATGGCGAAGGACGCCGTGGACGAGGCCACGCGCACGCTGGACGAGAAGATCCCGGCGAGCTGCACCGAGACCGTCCCGCTGCTGGGCGCCGAGGGTTACCAGGCGGCCTGGAACATGCGCGGCAAGCTGGCCGACGACTCCGGCGTGCACGTGGCACGCGTGGAGCACCTGCTCCAGCGGTTCGGGACCCAGGCGGGTGCCGTGCTGGAGCTCATCACCGAGGATCCCGCGCTGGGTGAGCCGCTCCCGGGCGCGGACGACTACCTGAGGGCGGAGGTGGTCTTCGCCGTCACGCACGAGGGCGCCCGGCACGTGGACGACGTCCTCACGCGCCGCACGCGCATCTCCATCGAATCGTGGGACCGGGGCGTCTCTGCCGCCCCCGTGGTCGCCGACCTCATGGCCCCGCTGCTGGGCTGGAGCGAACAGCAGGTGGATCGCGAGGTGACGCACTACCGCGCACGCGTGGAGGCGGAGCGGTTGAGCCAGGAACAGCCCGACGACGTGTCCGCGGACAGTGCGAGGACGAATGTCCACGACATCGTCCCGCTAAGCTAGAGGGGCCGGGGAGGCCGCGACGAGCGGCCCATCCCGGTGCGCGGCGGCCGGCAACGCGGCGGCCGCTGGGATCTTCGAAAGGCATCCAGTGAGCGACCTCTCCCTCGAGCTGCACGACGCCTTGCTCACCACCCCGGATCTCGTGATCCTCGAGATGGAGGCCGGCTCCAGGGAAGAAGCCTCGGCGCAACTCGCGGGCCGCCTGTTCGAGGCCGGACGCATCTCCGATCTCCAGGCGTTCCTGGACCAGGTGAACTCCCGCGAGCACCAGATGGCCACCGGGCTCCCCGGTGGCGTCGGCCTGCCGCACGCCCGCAGCGAGTACGTGAACCAGACATCGATCGCCGTCGGTGTCACCCGCTTCGGCTACAGCCTCGACTTCGGGGCCGTGGACGGACCGGCCACGCTCGTGCTGCTGATGGCCACGCCCGCGCAGTCCTTCTCGGAGCACCTCGAGGTCCTCGCGACGATCGCCCGCAGCCTCTTCAAGGAGAACTTCCGCGAGTCGCTGCGCCGCGCGCACGACGCCGAGGTGATCGCCGAGCTGATCAACTCGTCGCTGGTCTTCTTCGACCACTAGGGCCCCTGCGACGGAGGTCCGCTACTCGCTCCGCCAGGAATGCCAGAGCGAGGCATAGGCTCCGTCGAGCGCCAGCAACTCCTCGTGCGAGCCGAGTTCGGTGATGCGCCCGGCGTCGACGACGGCCACGCGGTCGGCGTCGTGCGCGGTATGCAGCCGGTGCGCGATCGCGATGACCGTGCGCCCCTCGAGCACTGCGTTGAGCGAGCGCTCGAGATCGCGGGCCGCCTGCGGATCGATCAGCGATGTCGCCTCGTCCAGGACGAGGGTGTGCGGGTCCGCGAGGATCAGCCGGGCCAGTGCGAGTTCCTGTGCTCGCGCGGGCGTGAGTTCGTGGGCACCCGAGCCCACCTCGGTCGCCAGACCCTCGGGAAGCTGCTTGACCCAGTCGAGAGCGCCCACGGCGCGCAGGGCGTCCTCGATCTCGCCGTCGCGCGCATCGGCCCGGCCGAGTCGCACGTTGTCGGAGACCGACCCCACGAACACATGGTGCTCCTGCGTCACGAGCGCCACCTCGCGCCGCAGGTCGTCGAGCGGACGGTCGACCAGCGGCACGCCGCCCACCGTCACGGACCCGGACGTCGGGGGGTGGATGCCGGCGATCAGGCGACCGAGCGTGGACTTCCCGGCGCCCGAGGGGCCGACGACGGCGAGGCGTTCGCCCCGTACCAGCGTCAGATCCACGCCGTGCAGCACGTTGTGCCCCGGCCGGTAGGCGTACGTGGCGCCCGACACGACGATGTCCTCGTTCGTGGGCTCCGCCGTCGTCGCCTCGCGGTCGGGTTCCACATCCTTGATGCCCACGATCCGAGCCAGCGAGGCCGCGCCCACCTGGATCTCGTCGGTCCACATGATGAGCAGGTCCACCGGGTCGATCAGGCGCACGGCGAACAGGGCGACGGCGGCGACGGCGCCCGCGGTGACGAGACCCTGCCCCGCGAGCCATCCGCCCCACAGCAGCACGGCGGCAGCAGGCAGCCAGAAGGCGACGTCCGCAGCCGGGAAGAGGACAGACCTCAGCCACAGGGTGTAGCGCTCGGCGCGGTAGCTGCTGCCCAGGGCCTCGTCGAGGTCCGTCCGGCGCAGCCCCCCGAGGTCCAGTGCGTCCACCGTGCGGGCGCCCTCGATCGTCTCGGTGATGGTCCCGTTCACCACGGCGTAGGTCTCGCGTTCGCGCATGTAGCCCGCGGCGCTGCGCCTGAGGTACCAGCGCGTCACGGGCCACAGCAGGGGGAGGCCCACGAGGAGCGCCAGGGACAGGACGGGCGAGGTGACGACGGCGGCGCCGAGCGTCAGGACGATCGTCACGACCGACACGACCACCTGCGGCACGCCGAAGCGGACGGTGTGGGACACCGCGTCGATGTCGTTGGTGGTGCGGGCCACCAGGTCCCCGGTGCCCGCCTTCTCGACCGTGGACAGGGGAAGCGCCGTGACGTCCCGCATGAAGTCCTCGCGCAGTTCGGCGAAGACACGCTCCCCGAACACCATGCCGGATCGCACGGCGTAGCGGCGGAGGACCGCCTGCACCGCGAGGAACCCGAGCATCGCGAGCGACAGGGCGGCGACGAAACCGGACGTGGCACCTGCGGACAGCGCATCGATCAGGATGCCGAGGAGGAGGGGGCCGGCCAGCCCCGCGACGGCGGAGCCCACGTACAGCGTGATCACCGCGCCGAGCCCCCTCCGGTGGTGCCGGATCAGCCGTGCGGCTTCGTCCCGTACGCTCTTCGGTCCGGCGACGGGAAGCCTGGCCGTACTACTCACTGCGGATCACCACGTTCCGGTAGGCGGGATTGCTTCTCATGAGGTCCTGGTGGCTGCCCTGTGCTGTGACGCGGCCGTCCTCGAGGAACAGCACGCGATCCGCCGTCCGCAGCATGAGCGGGCTGGCGGTGACGAGGACCGTGGCCCTGTCCTCCCGGCGACGTGCTCCCGCCAGGCGGGCGGAGATGCGCTGCTCCGTATGGGCGTCGACGGCGCTCGTCGGCTCCACGAGGACCAGGGTCTCGGCGTCGGTCAGGTAGGCCCTCGCGAGAACAAGGCGCTGGCGCTGGCCGCCCGAGAAACCCCGGCCGCGCTCGGTGACCTCGTGGTCGAGCCCGCCGTCGAGGCCCTCCAGGATGTCCAGCGCGCTCGCCGCCTCCAACGCCGCGAGCACGGCGTCGTCGTCGTGCCGTCCGTGGGGGTCGAGCTGACGGCGCAGCGGTCCGCTGAAGAGCTGGGGGGCTGCTTCGCTGACCACGATGCGGGAGCGGATGTCCTCCAGCCGCACATGACGGAGGTCCGCCCCGCCCCACCGGACGGTCGCTTCGGCGAGGACGGCGTCCTCGAAGCGACCGAGGCGCGTGACGGCCTCGGTGGACTCGGCGGGTTCGCGGGAGACGACGGCGGTCACGAGGCCGGGAGCGACGACGACGCCGGAACGCTCGTCGACGAGGACCGAGCCCGCAGGCGGAGCGGCGACGGGCGCTGTGCTCGCGGACACATTCGCATCGACGGACAGCACGGCGATGATCTTCCTCGCGCCGACGTGCGCGCGGATAGAACGGGCCACGGAGTCGGCGGCCGCGCGGATGGGCGTCATGAGGAAGATGGAGAAGCCGTAGAGTGCCACGAGTTCACCAGGAGTGATGTCTCCGGCGAGGACCAGCGACGCACCCACCCAGGTGAACACCACGCTGAAGGTGCCGGCGATGAACACCTGCGAGGCCTCGAGATCCGCCAGCGAATGAGCCACCCGGATACCCGAATCACGGGTCGCCGCCGATTTCGCCCGGTAGCGGTCCACGAAGATGTGCTCGCCGCCGATGCCGCGCAGCACGCGCAGACCGGCCACCGTGTCCGCGCCCACCGCGGTCATGGCCCCCGATGCCTCACGCTGCTCCCGCTGCCGTGCCTGCATCGGACGCACCACGAAGAGCAGGAGCCCGCAGCACACCGGGACGCCGGCGAGTACCACGACGCCGAGCACGGGGGAGGTCTGCCAGATCAGGACCGTCACGACGAGCCACGCGGCCGCTGCGCCGACCAGCCGCGTGAGCACCTCGTACACCTCGCCGAGCCGGAACGCATCCGACGCCGCCGTCGAGACGACCTCGCCCGTCGAGAGCGCGGCGGGCAGGGCGTCGCCGGTACGGCTGATCTTGTGGCCCACGAGCCGCACGGAACGGAAGGCCGCCTGCATCCAGTTGCTGACGCCCGCGCGGTGCGTCGCCGTGTCGGAGGCCGCCTGCACCACCATGAGTGCCAGGAGGACCGCTGCCCAGCCGACGAGCGAGCCGGTATCGCCCGCGATCACGCCGTCGTCGATCGCCCGGCCGAGCACGAAGGGCATCACGGCCTGCGATGCCATCCACACGGTCCCGAGGAGTATCCCGACGGCGAGCGTGGCCTTCTGGAACCCGCCCAGCCAGAGCAGGTACCGCGTGGGCGAGCGCAGGTCCGGCGCATCGGTCAGGGAGTAGGGGAAGGAGCGCACGAGGATCCACTGTAGACGGCCCCGGGCAGAAGCGATAGAGATGTGCCAATCACTTCATGGGAGCGGTCACGACAGGGCACGGGGGTGCCCGTCCGGCCGGCGCGGGACCCACCCGCGCATTCGTTGTTCTACAGAGGTACGAAGTACCGTTGAAGGGTGTTGAAGACCGCGCTCAAGCCACGATGGATCCTCATGCTGATCCTCGCGATGGTGATCGCCGCGGTCTTCGTGCTCCTCAGCCAGTGGCAGTTCAGCTCCTCGCGGGACGAGCCGCCGCCCTCACCCACCACCACGGAGACCGTCCGCCCCCTCACGGAGGTCCTCGACCCACTGGCGCCGCTCTACGCCACGAACGCGGACCAGATGGTCTCGCTCGACGGCGTATTCGTTCCGGGGACCCGCGTCCTGGTGCAGGACCGCCTGCTCGGAGGTGACGACGGGCTGTGGGTGGTGCAGGGCTTCGCCGTCGACGCATCGTCGAACTCCTCAGCTCGAACGGCACCGTCAGGTACTCCTGGCTCTCCTGGTTCCTCCGGTCCTCCCGGTGCTCCCGGTGACGAGGCCGTCATCCCCGTGGTCCTGGGTTGGGTGCAGCATCCGGAGGATGTGGTCCCGGTCCCCGAGCAGGAAGGTGCGGCGTCGATCGTGGGACGCCTGCTTCCCCCCGAAGCGCCGGCCGTGCAGCGCCCCGTCGAGGGCGAGGTGCCCACGCTCTCCACCGCCGAGCTCTCGAACCTGTGGGACGCCCCGATCTACTCCGCCTTCGTCGTGGCCTCCGAGGTGGACGCCAGCGGGGCAGCAGTACCGTTCGACCGCGACATGACGCGCGTGGTGGTCGGCCCGCAACCGCAGGAGACCCCCGTCAACTGGCTCAACATCTTCTACGCCATCGAGTGGGTGGTCTTCGCGGGCTTCGCCTTCTTCCTCTGGTGGCGGCTCGTCGCCGACGATCACCGGCGCTCGCTCGAGGACGCCGCAGACGCCGCCGAGGCATCGCACAGCCGGGAGGGGTCGCAGGTGGGGGAGACCGGGGGGAGGCGCGAAGCCTCCGGTCTCGACCGAGCCACTGCCGGCCGTGCCGTCGACCGTCCCGTCGCCCTCCCCGGCGACCCGTCGTCCCCCAGTACTCCTAGTGAAAGCGGCATGCATCGTGACTGAACCCTCCCGCACCTCCCCGGCAGGACACTCCGGCACGCCGGCGCCCGGTGCGCCGAAGCGGCGCTTCGGGGGTACGCACGCGCAGATCCGTTCCGCCCTCGCGTTCTACAAGGTGCTGGCGTATGCGACCGGTGTGATGCTGCTGCTGGTGGTCGTCGAGATGATCGCCAAGTACGGCTACGGAACGGAGATCGTCGCCGGGGGTGGTGCGCCCCTCCAGTTCCTGCCGGAGGTGGTGGCCGAGACGGCCGGCGGATTCAACCTGTCCACCGCCGTGCTGATCGTGCACGGGTGGCTCTACGTGGTCTACCTGATCGCTGATTTCCGGCTGTGGCAGTTCATGCGCTGGCCCTTCGGCCGATTCATCCTCATCGCCCTGGGGGGCGTGGTACCACTGCTGTCCTTCGTGGTCGAGAAGCGTATCCACCGTCAGGCGGAGACGGACCTGGCGGCCCACCCGGAGGCTGCACCGCGCTACTGACCCCGGACGTCCGCCGAGGTGCGACCGCAAGGGTCCGCCGACTATTGTTGTCGGGTGACTACCCCCGAGAACGGCTCCGAACACCGCCCTGTCCTCGTCGTGGACTACGGTGCCCAGTACGCCCAGCTCATCGCGCGGCGTGTCCGCGAAGCCGACGTCTACTCCGAGATCGTGCCGCACACGCTGAGCACGCAGGAGATCCTCGCGAAGAACCCCTCGGCGATCATCCTCTCCGGCGGACCGTCCAGTGTCTACGCGGACGGGGCGCCGGTGGTCGAGCCGGCCCTGTTCGACGCCGGGGTGCCCGTGCTCGGCATCTGCTACGGCTTCCAGGCCATGGCGAACGCCCTCGGCGGCACCGTCGCGAAGACGGGGCTGCGGGAATACGGCTCCACCGACATCACCGCCGACGGCGAATCCCGCTCCATCCTCGCCGGGACACCTGAGCACCAGAATGCGTGGATGAGCCATGGCGACAGCGTCCAGGCTGCTCCCGAGGGCTTCGAGGTCCTCGCCAGCACGGCGGGTGCGCCGGTCGCGGCCTTCGCCCACGAGGAGCGCGGCCTCTACGGTGTGCAGTGGCACCCCGAGGTCAAGCACTCGCAGTACGGGCAGGCCGTCATCGAGAATTTCCTCTTCCGCGGTGCGCGCCTCGACCCGAACTGGACCACGCGCAGCATCCTCGAGGAGCAGGTGGAGCGCATCCGCGAGCAGATCGGGGACGCCCGCGTGATCTGCGGTCTGTCCGGCGGCGTCGACTCCGCAGTGGCGGCCGCGTTGGTCCAGCGGGCCGTCGGCGAGCAGTTGACCTGCGTCTTCGTGGATCACGGACTGCTGCGCGAGGGCGAGGCCGAGCAGGTGGAGCGCGACTTCGTCGCCGCGACGGGCGTGAAGCTCTATGTGGCCAACGAGCAGAAGCGCTTCCTCGACGCTCTCGCAGGTGTCTCCGACCCCGAGACCAAGCGCAAGATCATCGGCCGCGAGTTCATCCGGGCGTTCGAGGAGGCAGAACGCGCGATCATGCGCGAGGCGGCCGCCGAGGGCGAGCCGATCCGATTCCTCGTCCAGGGCACGCTGTACCCCGACGTCGTGGAATCCGGTGGTGGCGAAGGCGCGGCGAACATCAAGAGCCATCACAACGTGGGCGGGCTCCCCGAGGATCTCCAGTTCGAGCTCGTGGAGCCACTGCGCACGCTGTTCAAGGACGAGGTGCGGGCCGTCGGTGCTCAGCTCGGCCTGCCCGCCGAGATCGTGGGGCGGCAGCCGTTCCCCGGACCGGGTCTGGGCATCCGGATCGTCGGCGACATCACCCAGGAGCGCCTGGACCTGTTGCGGAAGGCCGATGCGATCGCCCGGGCCGAACTGACCGCTGCCGGGCTCGACAACGACGTCTGGCAGATGCCCGTGGTTCTCCTGGCGGACGTCCGGAGTGTCGGTGTGCAGGGCGACGGCAGGACCTACGGGCACCCGATCGTGCTGCGTCCCGTGTCGAGCGAGGACGCGATGACAGCGGACTGGTCGCGCCTGCCGTACGATCTGCTAGCGCGCATCTCGAACCGGATCACCAACGAGGTGGACGGCGTCAACCGTGTGGTGCTCGACGTGACGAGCAAGCCGCCGGGAACCATCGAATGGGAATAGGCGGACACCGGAGGCGGGGATGACCCCCACTCCCGTCCGCTCGGGCCGCGTTGCTATCCGCGGGGTCCGGACGCTTTTCGGATAGCTTGGAGAACATGCCCATCTGGTCGAGATCACCTCGTGACAATGCAGGGAAGAAGGCCGTCGTGCCGGAGCAGGACCAGCGGGACGTCGAAGGGACACCGCCCGACACCGCTCAGGACGGTCCGCACGGTGCGCAGCACGACGATCGTCAGGGCGCCGAATCCAGGCAGCCGGCCGAGGACGACGGCGGTGCTACGGGTGAGGGAAGCGGCCACGGCTCGAAGGATGATTCCGCTGCACGCCCGGCTCCCGCACGCCCTGCTCAGGATGCCGGGGCAGAACGCCCGGACGCACCCTCCACCGCGCAGGACTTCCTGGTGCCGTGGCTCGAGGGGCTCGGACCGCAGGCGACCGGGGACACGCTGCTCCACTTCCGGCCGTCAGCCGGGACGAGCATCGATCTGACGCATGCCCATCCCTCCGGGCTCGCCCAACTCCTGGCGGGCCGGCGCACGCGCCTGTCCACGCTCCTGCGCGATCCGGTCCAGTACAGTGCCGCGAAAGCGGCCGCCCGGGCGCTGCGCGCCAAGATCTTCGAACTCGGGACGGAACGCGGCATCGATGTCGGCTTCCTCGCCGCAGGCACCGCCTCCTGGCGGGCCGTGGACGCCTCAGGACGCTCGGAAACCCTGAATGCCCCGGTTCTCCTGACCGCGATCTCTCTCTCCGTCCACGCCTCGCAGGACGACTACGAGCTGCAGATCACCGAGCAGGCGAGGATGAACCCGGCGCTCGTCCGGCACCTGCGCAACCACCAGGGACTCCAGGTCGACCCGGTCGCCATCGCCCGGCTCGCCTACGGGACGGCACGGTTCGATCCCCACCCGGTGCTCGAGCGGATGCGGAGTCTGGCCGAAGGTGTCCGGGGGATGTCGGTGGAACACCGTGTCCTCGTGTCGACCTTCGCCGATCTCGCAGGAGTCAAGGGTGATCCCGCCCTGAGCCCCGAGCATCCCGTCCTCGCCGCCCTCATGGCGGCGGCTCGCGGAGACGGGGAAGGGACGTCGGCACTCGAGGGCGCCGCGGACCACCTGGACTTCCCGACCGCGGATGACCGGGACCCGGCGGGCGAAGTGCTGGTCCTCGACGCCGACCGGGCCCAGCAGGAGGTCCTCGATCTCGCGGCAGCCGGCGTCAGCCTCGCCGTGGCCACACCACCCGGAACGGGCCAGACGCAGACCGCCCTGAACGTGGCTGCCCGGGCGGCGGCGACGGGATCGCTCGTGGCGATCGCAGCCGAGCGCCGCGGCACCCTGAACGAATTCGTGCAGGACCTCGACGGCCTCGACCTCGGCTCGCTCGTGTTGCAGGCGGGCAGCCAGACCGGCTCCGCCCAGCTCCGCGAGGCCGTCATCCGCGCGCTCGTGCGTAACGAGAAGGCCGTGGAACCGCAGCTCGACACCCTGCACTCCACCCTGCGCGCTCATCGTCACCACCTGACGGAGCACGTACGGAGTCTTCACAACGTGCGCAGCCGGTGGGGGTGTTCGCCTTACCAGGCGATGCAGTCCCTGGCAGGACTCACCGCGCTCGATCCAGCCCCTTCCACGACGGTCAGACTGAAGCGCAGCGTGCTGGACTCCATCGCCGACCGCGCGGAACTCACCGGACGTCTGCAGCGCGCCGCCGAACTCGGCAGCTTCAGCAGAGCGGCGACGCAGAGTCCCTGGTACGGCGCGCAGCTGCTCAACCGCAAGGAGACCGAGCACGCCCACGGTCTCGCCGAGGCCCTCGCGACGGAGATCCCGGATCTCCGCCTGCGGGTCCAGCGCGTGGCCGAGCACTCGCACATCACCGTCGGTGCCACATTCTCGGAGTGGGGTGACCAGCTGGAGTTGCTGGTCGCCGTGCGGGAGAGCCTCGACAAGTTCACGCCGGACATCTTCGACCGGCCCGTCACGGATCTCATCTCCGCCACGGCGCCGACGTCCTGGCGCAAGGAGCGAGAGATCGAGATGAGCACGATGACGCGTTCGCGTCTGCGACGGGTCGCGAAGGAGTACATCCGGCCCGGGGTGCACATCTCTGACCTCCACTCCTCACTCCTCGAGGTGCAGCAGCAGCGCACCCTGTGGACGAGATACGCCCTCACGGAACGGCACCCGTCGGTGCCGACCGGGCTGGCGGAGATCCATGCGGCCTACCACGCGGTGGGAACCCGTCTCATGGAGCTGACGGGAATCCTGCATTCCACCCCCGGACGCCCCGATCTCGCCGGCGTCGGACTGGACGATCTCGAGTCCGTCCTCACCGGTCTCGCCGCAGACCGCGAGACCCTGGAAACCCTGCCAGAGCGCACACTCCTCCTCGACGAGATGCGGGAGCAGGGGCTGGCGGAGCTGCTGGACGACCTCGCCGCCCGCGAGGTTCCCGCTGACCGCGTCGGCTCGGAACTGGAGCTCGCCTGGTGGCAGTCCGCCCTCGAGGCCATGATCAGCGGCGACGACTACCTGGCCATGTCCGACGGCACGAGTCTGCGCACGCTCGAAGCCGAGTTCCGGCTGGCCGACAACGCGCACATCGCCTCCGGACCCGCCCGCATCCGGTGGGCGCTGGCCGAGCGCTGGCGCGCCGCTGTCACAGCGCACGCGGAGGATGCGGCGCGCCTGCGCCAGGAGCTGAAGGACGGGACCCTCACCCTGGAGGTCTTCTCCGGCCTGCACCGCGATCTCGTCGCGGCGCTCGTGCCCGTCTGGGCGGTCAGCCCGCTGACCATCAGGGGATCGGTACCCGAGCGCTTCCGATTCGACACCGCGGTGATCCTCGATGGCGAATCGATGTCCCTGCAGAGTGCGGTGCCGTGTATCGCGCGGGCCCGGCAGGTCGTCGTCTTCGGTGACGACCGGCTCGCGGGACCCACGCGCTTCAGCATCGAGGTGCAGTCCGCGGATCGCGCGTCCACCCTCGAGCCCCTGCCGAGTGCCTTCGACGCACTGCGGGAGGTCCTGCCGGTCCGCGGCCTGACGGAGATCTACCGCGGAGTGGACAGGAGTCTCGACACCTATCTGAGCGAGGCGTTCTACGACGGAAAGCTCTCGCGGCTCCCGTTGGCCTCGGAGGTCACCGGAGAAGGTCGCGGACTCGTCGTCGAGTACCTTCCGAACGGCACGGGGATGCCGAGCTCCGAGCACGAGGGCGTCGAAAGCGTCGCCGTGGAGGTGAATCGCGTCGTCGAACTCGTCTTCGAGCACATCCGCCGTCGTCCGAGCTCCTCCCTCGCCGTCGTCACGGTCAGCGCCCGGCATGCAGCCCGTGTGGGTGAGGCGATCCGTCTCCAGATGGCAGAGTTCCCGTGGGCCGCCGGATTCTTCACACCCGGACGCGAGGCTTTCCGTGTGGTTCCGGTGGAGCGCGCGGGCGGACTCGTCCGGGACGACATCATCTTCTCGCTGGGATTCGGGCGGACGCCCCACGGGCGGGCGCTGCATTCCTTCGGGCCGCTCTCCGGTCCGGACGGTCGCCGGAACTTCGTCATGGCCATGACCAGGGCGCGGCGCCTCCAGCACGTGCTCACGTGCTTCGAGCCGTCCGATCTCGATCGGGACAGGCTCACCGCGGGCGCCGTGGACTTCTTCGAACTCCTGCAGCGCGAACTCGGGAACGGTGCGGCGCGTCCCGACACCTTGTCCGGAGGCACCTCCGCCAACGAGGACCCGCTGGTTGCGGACCTCGTCGACAGGCTGCGGTACCGGGGAGCTGAAGTGTGGGACCACTACGCCGGCGTCCTCGACATCGTGGCCGTACGACCCGCCGACCGGGGCCCCGACGGAGCCCCCGCGGCAGCCGGGGATGCGCGGCCCGCCCCGCTCGCCATCGAGTCGGACGGCACCGGCCGCTACGGCTCGATGTCCGTCCGTGAGCGCAGCCGGCTGCGCCCCCAGATCCTCGAGCGGATGGGCTGGCGGTACATGCCGCTGTGGACGATCGAGGTGTTCACCGATCCCGACGGTTGCGCGGAGCGCGCCTCTGCGGTGGTCGGACTGCCGACGCGGGACGTCGCCGATCAACCCAGGACACGGAAGGACGCCGCCAGGATGCGCAAGGACGAGCAACACCCGGGCCGTGGAACGAACGTCGGACGCGGGCCCGAGGAGCTTGCCGACGCATCGGAGTCCGTCCCGAGGACCGCGGCTGAGGACAATCCCCGCTCGTGGGGCGAGACAGAGGAGAACCACGACGACTGGCTCAGGGAGCAGCGCCCTCCGCACTGGGGCTGATCGGGTGAGACTCACGGCCCGGTGAGGATCAGGTGGACATCGCCGGAGCTCGAGGAGCCGGCGAGCGCGGCGGCCTCCCCGGGCGCGGCGGCCACGACGACGAGGCCGCCCTCGGCGTCCGCTCCCGGCCAGGAGGGGGCCTCCGCGCCGGAATCGGTCCAGAGGACGGCGGCCGATCGGGCGAGCACGGTGGAATCCGCGGCGACGTCGTAGCCGTTGCCGGTGCGCAGGATGACGTCGACCCGTTGCCCGGGTGTCAGCAGCCGGACGGTGGCGGGGTCCGCCGGGCGAAGCGGGACCGCTACGGTCCCCGGTGGCGTGCCGGCGAGGAGCCCGTCCCCCACGAGATTCGTGGATGGGATCGGGGAGCCCCGCAACAGGGGAGTGGCCACCTGCCGGCCCACGACGTCGGTTGCCTGCCGGAGGGCGCCGGGAGGCACGGCCGCGTCGGGCATTTCCCACGGAACGAGATCGCCGTCGGTGAGCACGGTGCCCGTGGGAAGGTCACGAGCCGCGGTGATGATGGTCGTCGTCGCGACGTCGTCCCCCACGGCCGCTTCGACGGCCACGCCCGCCGCAGCGCTGAAGAGCAGGCACGCGATGAGCCGCCGGTGGCGGTGCACCAGCCTCCGGAGGCGGCGCCGCAGCGGAGGTACACCCTGATCGAGGATCGTCATGCATCGACGGTAGGGGAAGGGTTCCTCCGGATGTGCGGTACCGCTGCTATGTGGACAGTGATCCGGTTCGGCCCAGTGGCCGGAACCGGCCACCGTGGAGACTCGCGGGCCTACTCACTCGCTGCCCCGGAGCAGCCCTGATCATCGTCCTCGGGTGCGTCCGGGGTTGAGCGGGACTACGAGCCCGTCGCGGCGGATGATCCGGCGGAGGTGGACGACGCGCCGGAGGTCGGCGAACCGGGCGTGCTGGTGGGGTTCGCAGAGCCGGTCGAGGCTGCCGCGGTGGAGGCGGATGCAGCCGCGGGCGCCGTGCCGGAGGACGCGCCCGCATCGGTGCTGGTCTTGGTGTCCCTGGAGTCGTTGCGGTAGAAGCCCGAGCCCTTGAACACCACCCCTACGCTGTTGAACTTCTTGCGGAGGGTGCCGCTGCACCGGGGACACGTGGTGAGGGAGTCATCGGAGAAGGACTGCTGGATGTCGAAGGCGTGGCCGCAGTCCTTGCAGGCATAGGCGTACGTGGGCATGGAGTTCCTCCTGGACGGGCGTCGTGATCCCCCGGATGGCTCTCCTGCGACTGCTGCTGGCACTCTCCTGGGGCGAGTGCCAGTCTACACCGGCTCTGTGCCACCCTCGAAGCGATGGAGGCCGTCCGCGGTGAGGACACCGGTGAGCGGCTGATCGTGGGGCTCGGCCGGGACGGCGCCCGCAGGCAGCACCTCCGACCTGTACACCACGCCCAGGCGGGGGACGGCGTTCGAGGCGGCCAGGGGATGGTGGGCGAGGAAGCGGTCGTAGTACCCGCCGCCCTGGCCCACACGCTGGCCCGAGAGGTCCACGCCGAGCGCCGGGACGAGGATGAGGCGGACGTCGGCCAGCTGGTCGAAGGCGCGTCGGGGGCCCACGGGCTCTGCCACCGGTGCGCGGACGGACCGTTGCAGCGCCACGCCCGGAGACCAGGAGGTCCAGGACATCCGGTAGGCCGGTTCGCAGATGGGGAGGACGACGTCGAAGCCGCGTCGGTACAGCGCCTCGAGGATGAGAGTGGTGTCCGGCTCCGGATCGATGCCGAGGTACGCCGTGACGACCGGGCGGGCGCCGCCGGGCATCCTGCCCGGCGCCGCCCCGCCACCGAGGTGTTCCGTCACCGCGTGCGCCAGTGCCTCGGACTGCTTCCTGCGGTCGCCGGGGACCATCGCTGCTCGCGCAGCGCGCAGTTCCGCGCGGAGCGCCGCCTTGTCGGCACTCGCGCTGCCGTGCCGGTCGGTATCACGTAGTGCTGGACTCATTCCACCATTGTGCGCATCACCCCGGCGATCAGGGCCCCGTTATGTAGTGTGGTGCCATGACTTTGCGAACACGCGTGACGAAGGCCGTTATCCCCGCGGCCGGCCTGGGGACCCGTTTTCTTCCCGCTACCAAGGCGATGCCGAAGGAAATGCTTCCCGTCGTAGACAAGCCAGCCATCCAGTACGTGGTCCAGGAGGCCGTGGACGCCGGGTTGTCCGACGTCTTGATGATCACGGGCCGGAACAAGCGAGCGCTCGAGGATCACTTCGACCGCGTCCCGTTCATCGAGCAGACCCTCGAAGCCAAGGGTGATCTCGACAAGTTGGCGGCAGTGAGGCGTCCGTCCGAGCTCGGCGACATCCACTACCTCCGCCAGGGCGACCCGAAGGGTCTCGGTCACGCAGTCCTGCGGGCCAAGCTGCACGTCGGCGACGAGCCGTTCGCCGTCCTCCTCGGCGATGACCTGATCGACGAGCGGGATCCGCTGCTCGAGACGATGATCGAGGTCCAGGCGAAGACCGGCGGATCCGTGATCGCGCTCATCGAGGTCGATCCCCGGCAGATCAGCGCCTATGGCTGTGCGGACATCAGCGAGGTCGACGGCGAGGACCACGTGCGCGTCAACCAGCTCGTGGAGAAGCCGTCCGTCGAGGACGCGCCGTCGAACCTGGCCGTGATCGGGCGCTATGTCCTCCACCCCCGCGTCTTCGAGGTTCTCGAGACCACCGAGCCGGGCCGGGGCGGCGAGATCCAGCTCACCGACGCGCTGCAGACGCTCGCCTCCGCCGAGGGGGAGGGCTCCGGCGTCTACGGCGTCGTGTTCCGCGGCCGCCGGTACGACACCGGCGACAAGCTGAGCTACCTGAAAGCAGTGGTGACCCTGGCGTCCGAGCGCGAGGACCTCGGCCCCGACCTGCGTGCCTGGATCAAGGACTTCAGCAAGAACATCGCGGACTAGTCCGTCATGTGGTCGGCCCCCAGCTGGCCGGTGACCCTGAGCACGGGTTCACTGGTCCTGAGGCCCATCCGGCACAGGGACCGGGCGGCGTGGACCGCGCTGCGGCACCGCAACGCCCGGTGGCTGGCGCCATGGGAAGCGTCCAACCCGGACCCCGAGGGTTACCTGCCGACCTATCACCAGATGGTGCGATCGCTGACAGGACAGGCGCGGGCCGGTGCGGCCCTTCCGTTCCTGATCACGGAGCAGCATCCCGGGTCTCGGGACGCGCGCCTCGTGGGGCAGCTGACGGTCTCGGGAATCACCTGGGGATCGGCGATGACGGCGACCCTGGGCTACTGGGTGGACGCCGAGCGGGCCGGGCGTGGGATCGCCCCGACGGCGGTCGCGCTCGTCACCGATTACTGTCTCGGTGAGCTGGGGCTGCATCGCATGGAGATCAATATCCGGCCCGAGAACGTCGCCAGTCTTCGGGTGGTCGAGAAGCTCGGGTTCCGTGACGAGGGGCTCCGTCCGAGGTACCTGCACATCGCCGGCGAGTGGGCGGATCACCGCAGCTTCGCGCTGACCTCCGAGGACGTGCCCCGCGGCCTTCTGACCCCGTGGCTGGAAAGCCTCCACCAGCGGCACGACTGAGGTGGGTCGGCACGCAGCATCCAATGCCTCGTGCTGCATATCAAGGGCCGACACACCGGCCGCAATGCAGGGACGACGGGTACCTTGCTCCTACCGTTCTGAGTGTGGTCTTCTCCCTGGATAGTTCGTTGGTGCTCGTCGCGATCGTCGGTCTCTGGCTGGTGTGGGTGGCGCCCTTCCTCCTCCGAGGGACCATGCCGGATTTCGTCGGCATCACACGCCGGCCCAAGCGAGCCGGGACGCGACGTTCCGGGGGGAGCATGATGACCATGACCACGCAGCAGGACCAAGCCCCCACCGCGGGCACGACGTCGGGCGGAGCGCCTGCCGAGCGTCCCACGCCCGCCGCTGCCGAACGTCCCTCGCCCGCCTCGTCCGGTCGCACCGCTCCCGCCACGGACCGGTCTGAGCTGCCCGGCCGGCCGAGCCGCGTCCGGTCGACGCGATTCTCGCCGAGGTGGGGTCGTATCGGCGTGGCCCTGGTCGGCGCACTCGCTCTGATCGCCCTGCCGGTCACGCTCGTCCTCGCCGCGCTGGGGATCGTCCCGTTCCTCGTCCCCGCGGTCAGCGCCGTCGTCGCCGCGGCCTGCATCGCCGTCCTGAGGGCACTGGCCATCCGATCCCGCCGGGCACGAGTGGATCGCGCCTTCCTCGAGGCCATGGCTCCCGTGCAAGCGGCTACCACTCCCGAGCCCGTGGCTGCACAGCCTGTGCTGCCGGCGGCGCCCCGACGCCCCACCGCCCTCTTCGACGCGGAGGAGACGCCCGAGCGCCCGCTCACCGCGATGGAACTGCGCACGGCTGCACTCGCCGTGGCGAACGGCGCTTCTGCCCTCGATGTGCGCGTGCCGCAGGCTGCGACCGTTCCCGGGTCCGGTACCGCAGGCTGGGAGCCCGTCGAGGTGCCTCGTCCCACCTACGTGGACGCCGCGAAGGCCGAGCGCCAGGCGCCTGCACCCCTCGACCTGCCCGTCGCGCCCAGGCCGGTTTCGAAGACACCCATCAAGGCCTCCGAAGCTGCTGCCCGTGCTGCCGTCGTCCCGGGTGACGGTTCGTCCCTGACCGGTGACGCGCTGACCGGAAGCGCCGTGAGCGGTGGTTCGACGGGCGATGAGGCGTCGGCGAGGGCTATCAATCTGGACGACGTGTTGCAACGTCGTCGCGCGTGACCGGTCCGAGCACCCTGGGGACCTGACACCCCGATGACCGGTCTGTGCTCCTCATGAGGACGATCGAGGACGGCGTGGAGACTCCGTGAAGGCCAGGGAGACGCGCAGCCGCGGTGAGCGGGCGGTCCTCGCCTTCCTCCGATACGGTGATCCCGCGCGGATTCTGCGACGGGCGCTCGACGCGGACGGGTGGACGCTCGTGGCATGGCGACCCGCAACGCTGCACCACCGTCCCGGAGCCGGAGTCACCGGTATCTTCCCGGTCGAGGTGAGCCGCACGGAGCCGGCTCCCGCAATGTCCCCGCCCTCCATGCCCACACACGTCTGCATCACGTCCTGCGCCGTCCCCGGAGCTGCGCGCCCTTCCGGCCCGGAGAGCCGCGTGGTGGACTCTGCCGGGGGCGGCGGCGAACTGACCGCCTGGGTGCATCCCCGGGACCCGCTCCTGCCGGGTCTTCCGGCGTCCCTCGATCCCGACCGCGCCGCCGGCATCGGTTTCGGCCCGGGTGGCACGCCCGGCGATGCCGTCGTCGAGATCCGCAGCTATCGTCCGCTGCGGCGGGCCGTCGTCGTGGTCCGGGTCGGGAGTGAGCGACGCTACCTGAAGGTCCTGCGCCAGGGCGCGGCCGGACCGCTGGCCGCCCGGCACCGGCTCCTGCGGAACGCCGGCGTCCCGGTTCCCGAGCTCGTGGGAGCGCCGACGCTCGATGTGCTCGCCCTCCGCAGCGCGCCCGGTACACCGCTCGCCGAACTATTCATGGCCGACGGCGCCGCCGGTCTCGCACCCCACGAGCTGGTCCGCACGCTGCGCAGCCTGCCGGGCGATGTGCTCTCCCTCCCCGCCCGAGCGCCGTGGTCGGCGCGTATCCGGGACTACGGCGAAGGGGCGGCCGCAGCCCTGCCGGCACACGCGCGCCGCATCCGACGGCTTGCCGCCTCGATCGACGACGCGGTCCGGGCGAGCTCGGCCGGCCCCCTGGTGCCCTCCCACGGCGACTTCTACGAGGGCAACCTCCTGATCGACGACGGACGGGTCTCGGGCCTGCTCGATGTCGACGCCGTGGGGCCGGGGCACCTGGTCGACGACCTCGCGTGCTTCATCGGACATCTGGCGGTGCTGCCCGGGCTCCATGCCGGGTACTCCCACGTGCCCGAGGCGCTCACCCGCTTCCTCTCGGTTTTCGACACGTACGTGGACCTGCAGCTCTCCGCAGCAGGGCCGCCGCGGTCAGTCTCACCCTGGTTGCCGGGGCGGGGAACCGGGCGGGCAGCGACGGGTGCGAGCAGGAGGCGCTCTCCCGCCTCATGGTCGCGGAGCAATTCCTCGCGGAAGGCGGGCGGCCCGGCCCCTCACGCGGCGTGTGGCGGAGCCGGGACGTGTGAGCCTTCGGCGGATCTGCGGGGTCTGAGGGCGCGGCGGACTCGGGACACATGAGCGGGCGGCGAACCCGGGACACGCGAGCGCGGCGTGGGTCCCGTCCTCGCCTCCTGGTCGGTCAGGCGGTTACGCCGTCGCCGCCGTGGTCGCCGTTGCCTGCAGTGGCGACACGCGTTCGCATGCGCAGCTGGGGCGTCCCGTCCGCGTCGCCCAGATCCAGCCGGACGACGACGGCGGTGCCTGCGAGCGAGGTGAGATGGGTCCCGCCGCACGGGATCTCGGCGAGCTCTCCGGGCAGTGCGCATACCCACCTGCGCCGATCGGTCAGTCCCGGACCGTCCGTCCTGATCGAGATCGGCGCGCCGGTCGCCGTCCACGTCGCCAACGTCGTGTTCACCGTGGCCGCGAGGGCGTCCCGATCGAGCCCGTCGACCGTGAAACCCTTCCTGCGCAGGGATTTGCCCAGCCGGTAGAGGTCGACGGAGCCGAACTCGCCGATGACCGTGGTGTCGATGGCGAGCGCGTCGAAGTTCGGGGCGCCCAGCGCGTCGGGCGCCACCTCCTTCTTCCACCGATCCGCCAGCGCGCGGTTGAGGGCCAACGATGCAAGATGGCACCCCGTGTGCCCTGCGGACACCGCGGCGCGGTGGGCCGCATCGACTTGCACGACGACGTCGTCCCCCTCAGCCGGTAGCGCGGTTGCGTCCAGGTCATCGGGACCACCGGTCGCGTCCGCATCCAGACCGGCGTATGCCTGCCCGATCAGATGCACGACGACGAAGGCCCAGCCTTCCGTGCCCTTCCGGACCGGCGATTCGTCACCCAGATGGAGTGCCGTACCGTCGGTTGCACCGACCACGCAGTCGGAGACCGTCCACGAGCGGCCGCCGGCCCGGAGGGCTCCCCGATCCGCTCCCTGGTCCGGCCAGGCGGCATCCACGGGATGGAACGCGGTGGTGTCCAGCAGGACGGCGACCCGGCCGTCGTCGCGCCGCTCGACGTGGATCACCCGCGACGACGATTCCGTGTCGCCTGCGGGATAGGTGACGAGGGTGTCAGCGGTGGGAAGGGTCATGATGGTCTCCTCGTGAGGTGGGGGGTCTCGGGGGTCTCGGAAATAGTGAGGGCCGGCGGGTGAGCCGGTCACGGTGGCACCCCGGTGGGTCAGGACTCGGGTGGGTCAGTTATCGGGTGGGCGCTGGGCGAGCCGCTCGAGCAGTGGCTCGGTGCGGTACGGGATGTGCTCGTGCAGCGCGAGGACGGTCTCCGTGCGGATGACGCCCTTGATGCGCAGCACCGAGCGCAGCGCCGCCTGGAGATTGTGCGTATCGGTGGCGGCGATCCGGCACCACACATCTCCCCGGCCGGAGATCTCGTGGACCTCGAGCACCTGGGTCAGCGTGCGCAGTCCGGCGATCACGCCGTCGAGTTCGCGGTGCGCCACCTCGATCGTGATGAAGGCGACGACGTCGTAGCCGAGCGCCTCGAGGTCCAGGTCCCGGCCGTTGTGCCGCAGCGTCCCGGCGCGCAGCATGCGCCGGATCCTCGTCTGCGCAGTGTTGCGCGCCACACCGAGGCGCTCACTGAGGTCGCTCACCTGCACGCGGGGGTCCCGCACGAGCTCCAGCAGCAGGCGCAGGTCCAGTTTGTCCAGATTGCTCATCACGATCACTTTCCGTCAGTCCGCACGACGTCTGTTGCGCACGCTGCTCAAAAGCGGCACAAGAAGCGCAGCAGTACGAGCAGTCGGCTCCATTCTATAGAGAAACGGGCCGAATGCTGCCCGGAGGGAGCGCCTACTCTGGGCGCGTGGGTGCGAGGAGAAGCGGCGGCATGAGCGTCATCAACGAGCTGCGGATGCGAGCTCCCCTGGCCGAGCGCCGCAGCTGGGATGCGTCCCTTGCCGTGCGGCTCGCGCTCGCGGTGACGGTCATCTCGACGCTGCTCATCGGCGCGAACCTCGCCACGCCCATCTACCCGCTCATCCAGGCCGACCTGCACCTGAGCTCCTTCGCCGTCACGGTCGCCTTCGCCTCCTACGTGGTGGCGCTGATCGCGGGACTCGTGCTGGCCGGCCACTGGTCGGACCACATCGGTCGCCGCGCCGCGCTCGTCCTCGCTGTCGTCCTCGGCCTGCTCGGCGCTGCGCTGTTCGCGGTCGCCACGTCGCTGCCCATGCTGGCGGCAGGTCGAGCCCTCCAGGGAGGTGCCGTCGCGCTGGCGACCGGCGCCAGCGCTGCGGCGCTGCGCGATCTGCTGCCGAGCCGCCCGGATTGGGCGTCGCGCTTCACCCTCATGGCCTCGGCAGGTGGAGTCGCGGCGGGGCCGGTCATCGGCGGCCTCCTCTCCCTGCTGCCCGTCCCGACCCGCACACCGTTCATCCTGTACCTCGGGGTGCTCGCCAGTCTCCTGATCCCGCTGGTCCTTCTCCGGGCACGGCCGGCCATCAAAGCGGCGGCTGCCGTCAATCCGCTCTCGGCCCTCCGGCCGAGGCGCCCCGCGGTCTCACCGGACGCGCGCCGATCCTTCTGGACGGCTGCCTCCGTAGGCTTCCTGAGCTTCGCGGTCTTCGGATTCACGCTGAGCCTCGCACCCACCTGGTTCGCCGAGATCGCCGGGACGTCCTCCAGGCCACTGATCGGTCTCCTCGCGGCGCTGGTGCTCGGCTCCTCGGCAGTGAGCCAACTGATCTCGCCGCGCGGCCGGTTCGTCGTACCGGTCGGCCTGGCCGCCATGGCCGTCGGCGTGGGGCTGCTCCCTGCTGCGGAGGTGACCGGGAGCCTCCCGCTGCTCGTCGGCGCCTGTCTGGTCGCGGGGTTCGGGCAGGGCATGGCATTCCGCGTCGTGTTCAACGAGGTGTCCGTCCGGGTGGACCCGTCGCTGCACGCACAGACGATCAGCGCCGTGTACGTGATCACCTACCTCGGCAGCGCCGTCCCCGTGCTCGGCCTCGGTGCGGCGGCCGGAATCTGGGGACTGAATGTCTCCGTGACCGTCTTCGCGCTGACGATCGCCGGAATCTGCTCGGTCCTCGCGGTCGGGTCCCTCGTCCGCAGGCATCGCCCGGTGCGCTGACCGCGCGCAGCCACCCGGATCCAGGGGGCGTCGATCGAGTGGTAGCCCCGGCGGCGTGGTTCCGGCGGTGGGGGCCCGGAGGCGTCGCCTGGACGGGCCGAGCGCTTTGTAGGCTGTAGGCATGCCTGATTCTCTCGAGTCCCCACCACCCGCCGCCCGGGACGAGCGGGACGAGCGGGACGACTGGGGCGTCGTGCCGCCGGGTCCCCTCGTCGTCGGGCTCGACATCGGCGGCTCCAAGACCCACGGCGCTGTGTGGGCGGGCGGTACCCTCGTGGCGGAAGCCAGGTCGGGCAGTGCCAACGTGCAGAACGTGACGCCGGATGACGCCGCGCGCAGCCTGACTCAGCTCTTCCACGACCTCCTGCCGGGAGAACATCGCGGGGTATCCCGTGTCGTCACCGGCTCCGGGGGAGTGGACACCGCAGCGGACGCGGAGCGGCTCCGCGAACTCATCGCTCCGCATGCGCCCGGAGCCGCCGTCGACGTCGTCCACGACACACGCCTGATCCTGGCGGCGGGAGGAGCGCGGACCGGAATCGCCGTCATCGTGGGCACGGGGTCCGTGGCGTGGGGTGTGGGGGAGGACGGTCGGGAAGCCCGCTCCGGCGGCTGGGGCTACCTGCTCGGGGACGAGGGCAGCGGGTACTGGGTAGCACGCGAGGCCGTGCGCCGCGCCCTGCACCGGCACGATCTCGGGCAGCACCCTGATGCCCTCGACACCGCCGTGCTCGCACTCAACAAAGTCTCCACGCCCACCGAGCTCATCGGCCTCTTCCATTCGGGTGCGGGGCGCACCTATTGGGCGTCCCAGTCGCGCGCCGTCTTCGACGCCGCGCTGGGCGGCCACTCCGATGCCCAGGGCATCATTCAGCGGGCTGCAGTCGATCTCACGCGGCTCGTGCTCGACGTCGTCACCGTGATCGGCCTCCCGGGCCCCGTGGTGCTCGGCGGCGGGCTCGCCATGCATCAGCCGGACCTGCAGGCACGCCTCGTGGCACTGCTCCACGACGAGGGAATCACCGACGTCGTGTTCCTCGACACGGACCCCGTCATGGGCGTCCGCTTCCTCGTGGACGAGGCGTCCTAGCGTTCCGGCTGCGCCCGAACCTTTCGGCGCCCACGCGGCGGCCGGCGAGGGGCGTAGGAATCGCCGACGAGACGCACTCGTGACCCAGACGGAATCCTCACCGCTCCGAAGACATGGTTAGACTCAGAACCTCCGACAGCTTGAACTGACCGCTGCGCGCCCCGCCCAGCGAACAACCAGACGGCAAGCCGGACCCGTACCTGGTACGGACCCGCGGGCGCAGCCCGGCCGAGAAGCTCCTGCCCGGAAAGGCACAGCTGCCATGACAGTCCCAGAGCAATCGTCCAGCCCGCTCCCCATGATCCGGTTCAACGGCGTCACCAAGACCTACGACGCCGGCCGCCCCGCGGTCGACGACCTCACCATGGACATCGACTGTGGCGAGATCACGGTCTTCGTCGGCCCCTCAGGCTGCGGAAAGACCACCTCGCTGCGCATGATCAATCGCATGGTCGAACCCACGTCTGGCACCATCCTCCTCGACGGGCAGGACGTCTCCCAGCAGAAGGCCTCCGAGCTGCGACGCTCCATGGGCTACGTCATGCAGTCCTCGGGACTCATGCCGCACCGCTCGGTGATCGACAACATCGCGACCGTGCCCCGGCTCAACGGCGTCCCACGAACCGAGGCTCGCGCCCGCGCACGCGAACTGCTCGACGTCGTCGGCCTCGCCTCCGAGCTGGGCCGCCGCTACCCGGGGCAGCTCTCGGGCGGCCAGCAGCAGCGCGTGGGCGTGGCCCGCGCACTCGCCGCAGACCCTCCCGTGCTGCTCATGGACGAGCCCTTCAGCGCCGTGGACCCCGTGGTCCGCGCCGAACTGCAGGAAGAGCTGCTGCGCCTGCAGCGGGACCTCGCCAAGACCATCGTGTTCGTCACGCACGACATCGACGAGGCCACGATCCTCGGCGACAAGGTCGCCGTCTTCGCCGTCGGCGGGCGCCTCGCACAGTTCGCGGCACCCGAGGAGATCCTCCGGGCCCCCGTCGACGATTTCGTCGCCGGCTTCGTGGGCCGCGACCGCGGGTTCCGCCACCTCTCCTTCCAGGAGGGGCGGCACGTCACCGTCCACCCCATCGAGACCATCGAGGTCGAACAGCTGGGCGACCCCACGGTGTCAGTCCTCTCGCCGTGGACCCTCCTCGTCGACGCCGACGGGCGTCCCCACGGCTGGGTGCCGCAGGCCACGCGCAGCAGCATCACCACGCAGGCAGAGGCCGTTCCGGGTGGTTCGCTCTACACCCGCGGCGACACCCTGCGACGGGCCCTCGACGCAGCGCTCTCCTCGCCCTCGGGCCTCGGCGTGACGGTGGACGACGACGGCCGGGCCATCGGTGTGGTGCGCGCCGCCGAAGTCTTCGACCTCATCGAATCAGCACGGGTGGACCGCGGCCGCGCCGACCACAACACGGCGGTCTAGGCGTGGACTGGATCCAGGGCGTCATCGACTACGTCCCCGCCAACGCGGCGCTGCTGCGCGAACTCACCGGCAACCACCTCGTCCAGTCGATCCTGCCGATCGTGTTCGGAGTGATCATCGCCGTACCCCTCGCGCAGATCGCCCGCCTCAACCGGTCGGCGGGCGCGGTCATGCTGACCGCGTCGTCGCTCCTCTACACCATCCCCTCGCTCGCGATGTTCGTCTTCCTGCCGCTGGTGCTCGGCACCAGCATCCTCAGCATGGTCAACGTGGTGGTGGCCCTGACGATCTACGCCGTCGCGCTCCTGATGCGCTCCACCGTCGACGCCCTGAACTCGATCGACGACGGCGTCCGACAGGCCGCCGTCGCCATGGGGTACACGCCGCTGCGCCGGTTCCTGACCGTCGACCTCCCGCTGGCCGTCCCCGTGCTCATCGCGGGGATACGCGTCATCTCCGTCACCAACATCTCGATGGTCAGCGTCGGCGCGCTGATCGGCGTCCCGAGTCTGGGGCGCCTCTTCACCGACGGCCTGACGCGCAACTACCCGGAGCAGATCGCCGTCGGCATCATCGCGACCCTGCTGCTGGCCCTTGTCCTGGACCTCCTGCTGGTGCTCCTGGAACGAGTCCTGACCCCGTGGACACGCGCCACGTCCTCGCGCACCGCACGCGCGGCGGCCCTCGACGCACGGACGGTGGCCGCCTGATGGACTACTCGAGCAGCAATCTCTTCGTCCAGATGGGCGAGTGGCTGTCGGATCCGACGAACTGGAGCGGAGCGCGCGGCATCCCCATGCGTGTCCTCGAGCACCTCGGCTACGTGGGCCTGACCATGCTGATCGCCTGCGCCATCGCCGTGCCGCTCGGGATGTACGTCGGCCACACCGGGCGCGGACGGGTCCTGATCGTCTCCGGTATCGGCATCCTGCGGGCGCTGCCCACCCTCGGCATGGTGTTCCTGTTCGCCCTGCTCTTCTACCGCGGCGTCCTGCCCTCGGTGTGGGCGCTGGTCCTGCTCGCCGTGCCGCCCGTCCTCAGCGGGGTGTACGCGGGCATCTCGTCGGTCAACCGCACCGTCGTCGACGCAGCCCGCAGCATGGGGCTGACCGAAGCGCAGATCCTGTTCCGCGTCGAGGTGCCCAACGGACTCCACGTCATGATCGGCGGTGTCCGCGCCGGCATCCTGCAGGTCGTCGCGACCGCCACGGTCGTGGCGTACGCGAAAGCGGACGGACTGGGCGTGTTCCTCGTCGAGGGCACGCAGATCAACGACAACGGGCGGCTCTTCGGGGGCGCGGTGGTGATCGCGGTCCTCGCGATCGCCGTCGACGGCCTGATGGCGCTCATCCAAAAGTTTGCGATCTCGCCGGGGCTGCGTGCCACGCCGCCGCCCGCGGGATCGTCGGAAGAATCTGGCCGGCAAGAGGCCGTCGCCAGTGCACAAGGAGGAACAACATGAAGAACCTGTCACACCCGCGCGCCGGACGGCGCGCCATGATGGGACTGGCCGGCGGCCTGACGGCCATGCTGGCGTTGACTGCCTGCGGTGCCAACAGCGACCCGCAGGGGGAGACCGAGAGCGCCGGACCCGCAGGGTCCATCGTGGTCGGCTCAGCTGACTTCCCGGAGAGCCAGATCATCGCGGAGATCTACGCCGGTGCCTTGAACGGCGCCGGTATCGAGGCCAGCACGAAGCCGAACATCGGCTCCCGTGAGATCTACTACCAGGCGATGGAGGACGGGTCCATCAACGTCATCCCCGAGTACAGCGGCAACCTGCTGCTCCTCGCGGACCCCGAGGCCACCGCTGCGTCCGCCGAGGACATCATGGCAGCACTGCCGGACGCCCTCGACGCCAAGTCCCCGGACGCCAGCCTCGGCGTCCTGGAGCCCAGCGAGGCGGAGGACAAGGACGCGCTCGTCGTCACCGCGGCCACGGCCGAGGAGTACGGCCTCGAGTCCATCGCGGATCTCGCCGAGGTCTGCGGCGAGATCACCATCGGCGCCCCGAGCACATTCCAGGAGCGGGCCTACGGACTTCCCGGCCTCAAGGAGAAGTACAACTGCGAGCCCGGCGGCTTCGAGGCCCTGAACGACGGCGGTGGGGAACTGACACTGCAGGCCCTGCTGAACGACGACGTGCAGGTGGCAGACATCTACACGACGACGCCGTCCATCGAGGACAACGATCTCGTGGTCCTCGAGGACCCCGAGGACAACTTCATCGCGCAGCAGGTTCTGCCGCTCATCAACACGGACACCGTGAGCGAGGAGGCGCAGAACGTCCTCAACGAGGTGTCGGCGCAGCTCACCACGGAGGATCTCCTCTCGCTCAACCGCGAGGTCAGCGGCGACGAGAAGCGCGCCCCGGCCGACGCGGCAGCGGACTGGCTGGCGGACAAGGGCCTCGCGGGCTAGTTCCGCGGACCCCCGGTTCCAGCTGTGAGGGGCCCGGTGCGCGGCATTGCTATCCCGCGCACCGGGCCCCTGCTGTGGCATCCTGAACCAATGGCCACCTACAAGCAGTCGGATAAGCTCCGTAACGTCCTCTACGACATCAGGGGGCCGCTGCTCGAACACGCCATGGCGATGGAGGCCCAGGGCCACCGCATCCTGAAACTCAACATCGGCAACCCCGCACCCTTCGGGTTCGAGGCACCGGACGCCATCCTCGTGGACATGATCCGCAACCTGCCGAAGGCCCAGGGCTACAGCGACTCCCGCGGCATCTACTCCGCGCGCACCGCCGTCGTGCAGTACTACCAGAGCCGCGGCATCAACTCGATCGACGTCGACGACGTCTACCTCGGCAACGGGGTCAGCGAGCTCATCACGCTCTCCATGCAGGCGCTCCTGAACGCGGGCGACGAGGTCCTCATCCCCACCCCGGACTACCCACTGTGGACGGCGTCCGTCGCGCTCGCCAGCGGAACCCCTGTGCACTACCTGTGCAACGAGGACGAGCACTGGTGGCCGGACCTCGAGGACATGGCCTCGAAGATCACGCCGAACACCAAGGGCATCGTCCTCATCAACCCGAACAATCCGACGGGCGCGGTCTACCCGAAAGCGGTCCTCGAGGGGATCGTGCGGCTTGCCCGGGAGCACGGGCTGATCCTGTTCGCGGACGAGATCTACGAGAAGATCCTGTACGACGACGCCGTGCACATCAATGCCGCGTCCGTGGCGGGTGACGACGTCCTGTGCCTCACGTTCAGCGGGCTGTCGAAGGCCTACCGGATCGCCGGGTTCCGCAGCGGCTGGATGGCCATCTCGGGGCCCAAGCGCGAGGCGGCCAACTACATCGAGGGCATCAACCTCCTCGCCAACATGCGGCTCTGCGCGAATGTTCCCGCCCAGCACGCCATCCAGACGGCCCTCGGCGGCTATCAGAGCATCAACGACCTCATCCTCCCGGGCGGCCGGTTGAAGCAGCAGCGCGATAAGGCGGCGCAGATGCTCAACGCCATTCCCGGCGTCAGCTGCGAGGTGGCGCAGGGTGCGCTGTACCTCTTCCCGAAGCTGGACCCCGAGGTGTATCCGATCCGCGACGACGAGAAGTTCGCGCTGGACCTCCTGAAGCAGCAGAAGATCCTGATCTCCCACGGCAGTGCGTTCAACTGGGTGAACACCGACCACTTCCGCATGGTGACCCTGCCGAGTGTGGAGGTCATCGAGGACGCCATCGGTCGCCTCGCCGACTTCCTCTCCAGCTACAAGCCCTGACGACCTACAAGCCCTGACCACGCCCGGCCCCGATCACAGGAGAACCCATGGCACACGCACACGACAAGGTCACCGACCTGCGTCGGCTCCTCATGGCCGGTCCGGATCTCGCGCTGTCGGAGGTCGACCCCCGCTCGACGCCGGGATTCGACGGCGGCAAGAAGAAGGGCAAAGCGGCGCTCGAGGCGGGCGCGGACGCTCTCTCCTCGCTGCAGGAGAAGCTGTTCGCCGAGAGCCGTGCCGGCAGTGAGATCTCCGTGCTGCTCGTCCTGCAGGGCATGGACACCTCCGGCAAGGGAGGTGTCGTCCGGCACGTCGTCGGACTCGTGGACCCGCAGGGTGTGCAGCACCACGCTTTCAAGGCGCCCACCGAGGAGGAGCGCAGTCACAACTTCCTCTGGCGCATCCGCCGTCAGCTGCCGAAGGCCGGCATGATCGGCGTGTTCGACCGGTCGCACTACGAGGACGTCCTGATCCACCGGGTACGGGGACTCTCACCCGCCGAGGAGATCGAGAAGCGCTACGCCGCCATCAGGACCTTCGAGGCGAAGGTGGTGGCCTCGGGCACCAGGGTGCTCAAGGTCATGCTGCACATCAGCAAGGACGAGCAGAAGGACCGCCTCGCCGAGCGACTCGATCGCAAGGACAAATTCTGGAAGTACAACCCCGGCGACGTCGACGAGCGGGGCTACTGGGAGCAGTACCAGGAGGCATACGACGTCGCGATCGCCCGGACCAGCACCCCGGACACGCCCTGGTTCGTGGTTCCTGCCGATCGCAAGTGGTACGCACGGCTGGCGGTCCAGCAGCTGCTCACCGCCACGCTCGAGGACATGCAGCTGAGCTGGCCGAGGGCGGACTTCGATGTCGAGGCGGAGAAAGCCCGATTGGCGGCCACCTGATGTCCCCCAAAACGGGATCGGCTGCTCCCGGCCGGGTCCAGGACGAGGAAGGACGGCCATGAGCGAAGAGCGCAGACGTGAACTCGGGGACTCCGACGCACCAGTCGAGGACGAGCTGAAGGAATCATTCGACAAGACGGTCACCGAGGGCGCCGAGAGGCTGCAGCGGACCATGCGGAATATCCTGGTCACCGGGATCTTCGGCGGGTTCGAGATAGGTCTCGGCATCATGGCCTACCTGGCGGTGATGCACGAGACCGGCAACGAACTCCTGGCGGGCCTTGCCTTCGGCGTGGGACTGGTGGCGCTGCTGCTCGCCCACAGCGAGCTGTTCACCGAGAACTTCCTCATGCCCGTCGCGGCGGTCGTGGCGAAGGAGGGCAGCCTCGGGCAGCTGGCGAAGCTGTGGGGCGGGACGCTCGCGGCGAACCTCGCCGGTGGCTGGCTCTTCGTCTGGATCGTCATGCAGGCGTTCCCGCAGTGGGCGGCGACGGTGAGCGAGAGCGCCCACCACTACGTGGATGCTCCCTTCTCCCTGCAGAGCATCGCCCTCGCGCTGCTGGGCGGCAGCACCATCACGCTGATGAGCCGCATGCAGCAGGGGACGGAGAACGACGTCGCACGCATCATCGCCACCATGATCGGCGGGTTCCTCCTGGCCGGGCTCCAGCTCTTCCACTCGATCCTCGACTCGCTCCTGATCTTCGGCGCCATCCAGTCGGGGGCGGATATCACGTACGGCCAGTGGCTCGGCTGGTTCGGGTACACCCTGCTCTTCAACGTGCTCGGCGGGCTCCTTCTCGTGACGCTGCTCCGCCTCGTCCGGACCAAGGAACTGATCAATGCACGCCGGGAGGACGCGCCTGAGGATCCGGATGCGCCCCACGATCGATGACCGGCCTGGACCTGCCCGGACCTGCCTGGAGCTGACAAGGGTGACGCGACGGACCAGCCCGGACTTGTCTGGACCTGCCGGGACCTGATGTGGGTGACGTGACGCACCAGCGCACGCAACGCACGCGGCGGTCCTTTCTGTGACGCCGACGGCCGCGGCGTCCTGTGCGGCAGGTCCGGCCCCGGAAGCTGCGTTCTACTGCCCCTCGGCCCTGGTGCGTGCGGCGGCCAACCGGGCCTTCGCGCCCTCCAGCCAGCCCTCGCAGCGATCGGCCAGGGCCTCGCCACGCTCCCACAGCGCGAGCGACTCCTCCAGGCTCACGCCACCCGCTTCCAGGCGGGACACCACGGCGACCAACTCCTCGCGGGCCTGCTCGTAGGAGAGCGAATCGATATCGGCAGGCTTGGCTGCGCTGTGCGTGTTCTCGGTCATGGGGTCTCCCTCATCTGGTGGTCCGACCGATTCCGGGCGGGATAGGTCTTCGTGCGGAGGGCACGGGCTCGGTACGCGGTTCCATGGGAACGGTGGATTCCCGCCACGGCGGGTCTCACTCGCGCTCCGGGACGGCGAGGGTTTCCTCGGCGCGGACGGCGAACTGGCCGCCCGCGACCCGCACGTGCAGGGGTTCGTGCGATCCGACGTCGGCCGGGTCCCGGATCACCTGTCCGCCGATGGTCTGTACGACGGCGTAGCCGCGGTCGAGGGTCTTCTGCGGAGAGAGGGACCGTACCCTTTGTCGAAGATGGAGGACGGCGTCCGCCTCCCTGTCCACGGCCGCCGTCACGCATCGCAGGGCCCGCGATCGGAGGCGCTCGATGTCCGCCTCCCGCACGTCGATCATGCCCTCGGGCTTCGAGAGGGAGGGACGCGAGCGCAGGTTGGCGAGGCTGTCGCTCTCGCGGTGCACGAGCACCCGGATCGACCGCTCGAGCGCCGCGCGCGCCTGCCGGATCCGCGCCAGCTCCTCACCCACGTCGGGGACCACGCGCTTGGCCGCATCCGTCGGTGTGGAGGCACGCAGGTCGGCGACGTCGTCGAGCAGCGGGCGATCGGCCTCGTGGCCGATGGCGCTGACCACGGGCGTGGCGGTGCCCGCGACCGCACGCACCAGGGACTCGTCGCTGAAGGGAAGAAGGTCCTCGAGCGCACCACCTCCGCGGGCGATGATGATCACGTCGACCTGCTCGTGCGCGTCGAGTTCGGCCAGGGCCGCCGTCACCTGCGCGACGCTGCTGACACCCTGCACCGCCACCTCGCGCACCTCGAACTCGACGGCCGGCCATCGCAGGGCGGCGTTACGCATCACGTCCTTCATGGCGTCGGAATCGCGACCGGTGATCAGCCCGATGCGGTGGGGGAGCAGGGGCAGGGGCTTCTTGCGCGCGTCCGAGAAGAGACCCTCGCCCGCCAGAGCCTGCCGCAGCCGTTCGATGCGGGCCAGGAGATCGCCGATCCCGACCGGGCGGATGTCGATCGTCTGCATCGACAGGCGCCCGGTCTTCAGCCAGAAGTCGGGTTTCAGGCGGGCGACCACACGGGAGCCGCGCTCGAGCGGCGAGGAGGTCCTGTCCATCACGGTGCCGTAGACGGACAGCGAGAGCGAGACCTCGGAATCGACGTCCCGCAGCGTGATGTAGCACATGCTGGCGCGGCGATTCAGCTCGATCACCTGGCCCTCGACCCACGCCGCGGGCGCCCGCTCGATATGCGCCTTGAGTTTCTCGGACAGCAGGTGCAGCGGCCAGGGCGAGTCGGGTGATGTCTCGCCGGCCGTCGCCGGGAGGGTCGAGGGGGAGTCAGCTGTCGTCCGACCTGCTCCGGCAGGTACCGGCGTGCCCCGAGAGGCGGACGGGGCAGGCGCCGTCGGTCCGTCGCTCGTCATGGCGATCCTCTTCCCTGGCTGGCATTCACCCTTCATCTCTACCATTCCCGACCCCCTGAACAGGGCTCCACCACAGGTATGTGGGTTCTGCTCCTCGCCTCCTCCACGCCACGCGGTCGGCGGAGGCGAGCGCCGCCACCAGGCCGACCCGGCATAATCGTGACTTCCAGCCCCCGTCCAAGGAATACATGCGGACCATCATCTCTGCCCTGCTCGCTCTGCTCGCGCTCGCCATGACAGCCGCGGGTCTCGCCTCGGCGTGGGTCGACGAGAACTTCGTGCAGGAGTCCGGTTTCGTCGCCCTCGCGGCCCCCCTGGCGGACGACGCCGGTTTCCAGGCGGAACTGTCGGACGCGCTGGTGGAAGAGGTGACCGGGTCGGTGGGGCTTCCCGAACAGCTCGACGGCGTCGTGGAGCCGCTCATCCGCAACGCCGCAGGAGCCGTCACGCGGTCCGCCGCCTACCCCGCCACCTGGACGGAGACGCTGGAGCTCTCCCACGCGCTGACCTTCGCGCGGGCCCCCGATCCCTCGGAGCCTGCTCCAGCGATCCTCGTGCTCGACCTCGGGCCCGTCGTGCACCTCGTGACGGACAGCGTCGGCGGAGGTCTCGGCCTGGAGATCCCTGCCCCGTCGGACACCACCGTGGGCATCGGGTCGATCGAGCGCGGCGGTCTGCTGAGCGGAATCGCCGACGTCGTCCAGCCCTGGCGGCTGTACCTCGTAGCCGCCGCGGTTCTCGCCCTCCTGGCGGTCGTGATTGCGCGACGCCGAGGTACCACCCTCGCGCTGCTCGGGCTCGGGGTGGCGGGCATCGGCCTTCTCGGGCTGCTCGCGCGGCACTGGGTTCCTTCGCTGGCCGGGCAGACGCCCGGAACCAACGCCATCGCGGACGTCTTCCTCACGGGACTGGCGACGCGTGCCGGAGCGGACATCGCCTCCGCGAGCCTCCCGGTGATCGTCGGAGGACTCGTCGCGCTCGTCCTCGGGCTAGTGCTCCAGGTGGCTTTCGGACGCCGCCGTAGGGCTTAGCTCACAGCGGAGCAGGTGGCGTATCAGCCGGTGGTCGGACGTCGACCCGGTAGAATCGCGGCATGACCAGTACCACCGTTCAGGTCCCCATGCCCACCATCCCCCGCAGGCGCCGATCACCGGAGGACGTCCTCGCGGCTGCTCCCGTGGTGGGGGAGAAGAGGGTGCTGCTGGCGGCGCCCCGAGGGTATTGCGCGGGTGTGGACCGCGCGGTGATCGCCGTCGAGAAGGCTCTCGAGCATTACGGGCCCCCGGTCTACGTGCGCAAGCAGATCGTCCACAACCTGCATGTTGTGTCGACGCTCGAAGCGAAGGGCGCCATCTTCGTCGACGAGACGGACGAGGTGCCCGAGGGGGCGCTGGTCGTCTTCTCCGCCCACGGCGTCTCCCCGGCCGTCGTGCAGTCCGCCGAGGATCGCGGACTCCGCACGATCGACGCCACGTGCCCTCTCGTCACCAAGGTCCACAAGGAAGCGCAGCGATTCGCGCGCGACGACTTCGACATCCTCCTGATCGGCCACGAAGGGCATGAGGAAGTGGAAGGGACCGCAGGCGAGGCTCCGGAGCACATCCAGATCGTGAACGGTCCCGAGGACGTGGACAAGGTCCAGGTCCGCGATCCGGAACGGCTGATCTGGCTCTCGCAGACCACGCTCAGCGTGGACGAGACCATGCTGACGGTGAACCTCCTCAAGGAACGGTTCCCCACCCTGCAGGACCCTCCGAGCGACGACATCTGCTATGCCACGTCCAATCGGCAGGCAGCCATCAAGAAGATCGCGCCGCAGACGGATGTCGTGATCGTGGTGGGTTCGGCGAACTCGTCGAATTCGGTCCGCCTGGTGGAGGTGGCCCTGGAGTACGGAGCCAAGGCGTCCTACCGTGTGGACTTCGCCAACGAGGTCGACGAGTCCTGGTTCGAGGGGGTCCGCACGGTCGGGATCTCGAGCGGTGCTTCCGTTCCGGAGAACCTGGTCCAGGACGTGCTGCGACTGCTGGCCGAGTACGGGTACGGCGAGGTCGAGGAAGTGGTGACGGCCGAGGAGGACATCATCTTCTCGCTGCCGAAGGAGATCCGCTCGGCGTTGAAGGCGATGGGCGATTCCTCCCAGGGCCGTGGCGGGCGCGGACCGCGTCCGGACCGCTCCTCGCTCAACTGACGTCCCGACGCCGGCGGCGCTGACCACCCGCGCCTTGCGTCGGGCGGATGCTCCGACCGCCGGTTCGTCTCAGATGCCGCGGGGCCCCGGCTCACCCGGCGGTGCCGTCCAGCAGTTCGTGGGCGGTCAGGGACCTCGGGGTGGCATCGACCGTGGCAGCCACCGGACCCGGAGCAGGAGACGTACCGGCCCGGTGTGCCCGGGCCGTCCCCAGGCTGCTCACCTCGGCGGCCGCCTGGCCGGCCGTCGGTGCGTTCCCGTCCACGGCTGCATCGACGACGTCGAGCGAGGCCGAGTCGAAGGCGCCGATGCGTCGCGCCGTGGGCAGCACCCTCGTCTCGAGGGCTCCGACAAAGGAGTTGTAGCGCTCCACCGACGTCTTGAGCGAGGCGCCGAGTCTCGTCACATGGCCACCCATGGTGCCCAGGCGCTCGTAGAGCTGCTTGGAGAGGTCGAACAGTTCACGGGCATTGTCCGTGAGGACGGCCTGGCGCCAGCTGAACGCAGCACCCTTCAGGATGCCGAGGAGTGAGACAGGAGAGGCGAGCGCGACATTGCGCGAGAAGGCGTAGTCCAGCAGTTCGGGGTCGGCGCGGAGCGCCTCGGAGAGGACCGATTCGACGGGAATGAAGCAGATGACCAGTTCCGGAGAGTTGGCGGCGCCCTCCCAGTACTTCTTCTTCGCCAGCGCGTCGACGTGGGCACGCAGTGCCTTCCCGTGCTGGCGGAGCAGCTCCACACGGCGGGCCTCCGTGGCCGAGGCGTCGGCGTCCGTTCGGCCGACCGCTGACCCGTCCAGCTCCTGAGCGGCCAGGAAGGCGCTCAGCGGCACCTTCGCGTCGATCACGAGCTGCTTGTCCCCGGGCAGCTGCACCACCATGTCGGGCCGTGACCGTTCACCGCCGTCGGCCGCCGCATAGGAGACCTGCTCCAGGAAGTCCACCCGGGAGAGCATTCCCGCGGCCTCGACGACGCGCCTGAGCTGCACTTCGCCCCACTGCCCGCGGGCGCTGGTACTGCGCAGTGCTCCGGCCAGAGTGTGTGTGGTGGAGAGCAGGCGGGCGTCCACCTCGCGGGCCTCCTCGAGTTGCCGGGCGAGCTGCCCGTACTGCTCCACCCGGTCGCGTTCGAGCAGGCCGACCTGGCGCTGCACCTGCGACAGCTTCTCCGCGACCGGCGCGAGTGCGCGCAGCACCTCCTGGTCCGTCGACGTCTTGCCCGAGAGCTCCCTGTTGTGCTGCTGCAGGAGGTCGCGCTGCGCGGCCGCGGCCGCGAGTTCCGTCGTCGTCCTGCCCAGCCGCGCCGTGGCGTCGTCGAGCTCGGTCTGCAGTGTCTCGGCCCGCGATCGCAGGGTGCGAGCCACGAGGAAGGCACCGAGGACGCAGCCCATGACGAAAGCGAGGATGACCAGGAGGACGGCTGTGGTGCTCATGGCCATACTGTCGCAGGAACCTCCGACATTCAGGCGGGGACGCACCGCAGGGCGGCCTGCCCACGGCCGGTAGACTTGTCTCCCGTGGCTCTTACTATCGGCATCGTCGGACTGCCCAACGTCGGCAAATCAACACTTTTCAACGCACTGACGCGGAACAACGTCCTCGCGGCGAACTATCCGTTCGCAACGATCGAGCCGAATGTCGGGGTGGTCAGCCTGCCCGATCCGCGCCTGGCGAAGCTCGCCGAGGTCTTCAGCTCGAAGCAACTCCTTCCCGCCACCGTGTCCTTCGTCGACATCGCGGGGATCGTGAAGGGCGCGTCCGAGGGCGAGGGCCTCGGCAACCAGTTCCTCGCCAACATCCGCGAGGCCGAGGCGATCGCCCAGGTCATCCGCGTGTTCGACGATCCCGACGTCATTCACGTGGACGGCAAGGTGGACCCGCGCTCCGACATGGAGACCATCAACACCGAGCTGATCCTCGCCGACCTGCAGACGCTCGAGAAGGCCATTCCGCGCGTCGAGAAGGAAGTGAAGATCAAGAAGCGCGAGGCCGCGCAGCTGACCGCGATGCAGGCCGCGCAGGCGGTCCTCGAGCGCGGCGACACCATCTTCTCGTCCGTCGCGAAGGACAAGCTGGAGATGGAGCACCTGCGGGAACTGAGCCTGCTCACCGCCAAGCCCTTCATCTACGTGTTCAACGTCGACGACGCCGTGCTCGGCAGCCCGGACCGCCAGCAGGAGCTCCGCGACCTCGTGGCGCCGGCGGACTCGATCTTCCTCGACGCCAAGCTCGAAGCCGACCTCGTGGAGCTCGACGAGGCCGAGGCCCGCGAGATGCTCGAGATGAACGGCCAGGAGGAGTCCGGCCTCGACCAGCTAGCGCGCGTCGGGTTCCACACCCTCGGACTGCAGACCTACCTCACGGCGGGTCCGAAGGAGAGCCGTGCCTGGACCATCAAGAAGGGTGCGACGGCGCCCGAGGCCGCGGGGGTCATCCACTCCGATTTCCAGCGAGGGTTTATCAAGGCCGAGGTGGTCTCCTTCGACGACCTCGTCGACGCCGGTTCCATGAGCGAGGCGAAGTCCCGCGGCAAGGTCCGCATCGAGGGCAAGGAATACGTCATGTCCGACGGCGACGTGGTGGAATTCAGATTCAATGTTTAGTTCGACATACGTACGTGCGTTGTCCGAATAAGCGGAACATAAGTAAAACCCCGGCTCTGAGGATTACTGGGTAGCCGGCCTGATAAGGCACCAACGACATACTCGACCTGATCCACCTGGGTGAATCGTCCTGGGGGGGAACTTCTTCTGTTGGCGAAGGGGACTCTCATGGGTCGATTCTTGGGCCTTCACAGCGGGGGCGCGTGATTCTGGCTTGCTGGCCTCGACGGGTCGCATCGGTGATTGTCGCGACAACCCAAAGATCGAGTCGTTCTGGTCATGGATGCAGGCCGAGCTCCTGAACCGGTAGACGCTGAACACCCGGCTCGAACGGGCGAATGTGATGTTCGACAACCTAGAGATCTGGCGCAGTAGTAAGCGTCGTCATAGCAAGCTGGGTAGGCTCAGCCCTATACGGTTTCAGCGCAATCGCGCCATCACCGTGGCATGAGAATCCGAGTAATTCGGACTATGCGAAAGCTGGGATACACCACCGACTCCACGGAACTCGGGGCATGTCGTCTCCAACGAACTCTGGGCAGTTTACTCCGACGTCCGGGACGTCCGGGACATTGGAGGTCGACAACGACAGGTTAGGGCGGGGCCGCCCTAACCTGTCGTTGTCAGTTCGGCGTACCGCGGAAGGGAACGAGCATCACGCGAGGGTGTCCGTGCGGCGGCGGTGCGCTTCGATCGCGACTTTCTCGTCCTTGTTGATGATCGCGAAGAACACAACCGTGATCACGACGAAGACGAGCAACATGATGAAGGTGACGTCCCAGCCGAAGTTCTGCACCACCAGGCCGATCCCCGACGAGGCGAGCGTTGCCCCGATGACGTAGCCGAACAATCCGGTGAACCCGGCCGCGGTACCGGCGACGCGACGCGGCGAGAGGTCCAGTGCCTGAAGCCCGATGAGCATGACGGGCCCGTAGATCAACCCACCGATGAAGGTCACTGCGACAAGCGAGACCCACAGGGGTGATGACTCAGGCGTGAGCCAGTAGACGGCCACGGCGAGACCGACGGCCACCATGAAGGCGATACCCGTGATCGAGCGGTTCCCCCGGAATATCCTGTCCGACGCCCATCCGCACAGGAGCGTTCCGACGATTCCTGCGAGTTCGAACAGTGAGAAGCCTGCGATGCCGCCAGCCAGTGACGCTCCGCGCACCTGGGAGAGGTAGATCGGCGTCCACGTCAGGACGCCGTACCGCAGCGCGTAGACGAAGACATTGGCGAGCGCGAGAAGGACCATCGTCCGATTGCGGAGCACGTGCTTCCGGACCACGGCCCACATGCTCAGCTCCGCGTCGGCGGCGTCGTCCTCGACCTTGGCGGGATCGTCGCGGTACTCCTCGATCGTCGGCAGCCCCTGGGATTCGGGTGTGTCGCGGATGAGGAAGAAGGCGATGACGGCCACGACGATCGCCACGAGTGCGGGCAGCCAGAAGACCGCCGTCCAGTCGTTGTCCGTGAGCGAGAGGCCGAGGGCCGCGAGTACTCCGACGGCGAACCCGCCGACGTTGTGCGCGACATTCCAGATCGAGGTCTTGATACCGCGCTCGTTGGTCGAGAACCAGTGGACGAGGACCCGGCCACAGGGGGGCCATCCCATTCCCTGGAACCAGCCGTTGATGAACATGACGACAGCGAAGAGTGCCAGTGATGCCGAGACCGCGGGGACGAAGGCGACGACGAGGTTGGCCACGGCCGAGAGGAGAAGCCCGATCGGCAGGAAGTATCGTGCATTGGATCGATCGGACACGGTTCCCGAGAGGAACTTGGAGAACCCGTAGGCGATCAGTGCGGCGTTGGCGATGATGCCGATGCCCAGTTCGTCGAGCCGGCCTTCGTCGATGAGCAATGACCCGACGAGCGGGATGTTGTTGCGGATCAGGTAGAAGCCGGCATACCCGATGAAGATGCCCATGAACACCTGGAGTCGCAGCTTGGGGTAGCGCTTCGCCACGGTCGTGTCGTCGAGACGTTCGGTGGGTGGGGGCGCGGCGAGGAACATCATGGGTCCCTTGTCAGCCCCGGTGCCATTTGTCGTGGATTGAGTCATGATCACTGTCTTTCGATGATGCTGCGTGGGGTGGTGCAGGTGTGGGGTGGTGCAGGTAGGTCAGTCCTCGGCGGGAAGCAGCCAGGCTCGGTCCTGTTCGAAGGAGACCCGGACGAAGGTGCCATGGTCCAGGATGTCTCCCGGCGCTGGATCGTAGATGACGGCCGTGACATTGCCGTCCACGGTCTCGATCTCGTACTCGACCCAAGCCCCGTAGAAGACGGACTTGAGGACGCGTCCTTCGTCGCCGGACACCTCGCGTGCGTCCGGTGCCGGCGCCAGGACGACGGACTCGGGCCGGACCATCAAGCAGACCTGGCTGCTGGCGTCGATTCCGTCATGGGCGGGGACCGTGTAGTTGGTGCCGAGGGCCCGGACGGTGGCGCGGGCGCCGTCGGCGTGAAGGGTCAGGTGCCCGATCGACGTGTCTAGGAAATTTGCGCGGCCGATGAAGTCGGCGACGAACACCGACGCCGGTTTCCGGTAGACGATCTCCGGCGTGGCCACTTGTTCGATCCGGCCCTGGCGCATTACGACGATCCGGTCCGAGAGGCTCATCGCCTCGTCCTGGTCGTGGGTGACGTAGACGCTGGTGATCCCGAGCTTGTGCTGGAGCGCGCGGATCTCGGTGCGCATCTGGACGCGGAGCTTGGCATCGAGGTTGGAAAGCGGCTCGTCGAAGAGCAGGACCTTGGGCTTCATGACCATGGCGCGGGCAAGCGCGACCCGCTGCTGCTGGCCGCCGGAGAGCTGGTTTGGGGCGCGGTCGGCGAGTTTCGTCAGGCTCATGGAGGCCAGCGCGAAGTCGACCTCTTCCTGGACTCGCTTCTTCGGCAGCTTCTGGAGCCGCAGACCGTAGGCCACGTTGTCGAACACGCTCATGTGCGGGAAGAGGGCATAGGACTGGAACACCATTGCCATGGGCCGCTTGTCCGGGGTGAGAGCCACCATGTCCTCGCCATCGAGGGTCAGCGATCCGTGGGAGGGCGTCTCGAAGCCCGCGATCATGCGCAGGGTGGTGGTCTTGCCGCACCCGGACGGGCCGAGCAGGGTGAGGAATTCGCCGGGCCGGATGTCGAGGTCGATGCCGGCGACCGCGGGCTCGGTGCTGGCGCCGCCGGGGTACTGCTTGACGAGGTTGTCGAGGTGCAGGCTGCCCGAGGGACCCGCCTGTGCGGTGGTGCCGCTGCTGGTACTGGTACTGGTGCTGGTGGTGGTTGCCATGGGTGTACTCCGTGTTCTACGGCAGGTGGAGGGAGTCAGTTGACGCGCGCAGGAGTGCGGCGGTCCCGGATCAGGAGGTTCATCAGTCCGATCACCCCGAGCACGATCGCGATGAGGATCGTGCAGTAGGCGAAGGCGTTGCCGAATCGGCCGGAATCGACCTCGGACAGGATCTGCGAGGTCATGATCTTCGTCTGCGGCGTGGTGATGAAGATGATCGGGGAGAGGGTGGTCATGGCCCGGGCGAACGCGTAGGTCAGCCCGGAGAGCAGCGCGGGCCGGATCAGGGGGAGAGTGATGCTGCGGAAGGTCCGCAGCCCTGATGCCCCCAGGGAGGTGGACGCCTCGTCGATCGCGGGATCGATCTGCTGCAGCGCGGCGATCCCGGAGCGCTGCCCGGACGGCATGGACCGGATGACGTAGACCATGACGATCGCCAAGGCGCCGCCGAAGATGGCACCGCCCCCGGCCAGTGCCGGCAGAAGCTGGATGTTGCCGATGATGAAGGGCTTGTTGAAGGCCAGGGCGTACCCGATGCCGAGCACGGTGCCCGGCACGGCCAGGCCCAGCATCCCCAGGAAGTCCAGGGCGCCGCGGCCCCGCCGGACCTTCCGGACCACGAGCCAGGCCAGGATCATCCCGAGGACACCGGCCACCGGGGTGGCGATCAGCGCGAGGATGGTGGTGGTGAACATGGCGTCCGACCCGATGCCCGAGAGCACGTATCGGTAGTTCGCGAGCGTGAACGTGTTGTTGACCCCGAGGATCGCGGTGAAGGCACCTACGAAGACGGTGACGTAGATGGCCACGATCAGGGCCGTGATCGCGAGGACCACCGTGAGCAGCGGGATCCGGGCCAGGGGCGAGCGCAGCAGGGTGATGTTGCCGGACGGCTTGCCGGTCACCGACACCACGCTGCGCCGCTCGGCCCAGTAGCGCTGCACGAGGAAGACGAGGAGTCCCGGCAGCAGGAGGACCAGGGAGTACGCCGCGCCGCTCGCGACGTCGTACTCGCCCGTGATGGCGATGTAGGCGCGGGAGGACAAGACCGTGAAGTCGCCGCCGATCACGGGGGGTTCGCCAGGTCCGCGATCGCCTCGACGAAGAGCAGCAGGAAGCAGCTCGCGAATCCCGGGATGAGCATGGGGATGGTGACGCTGCGGAAGATCTTCCAGCGGTTGGCGCCGAGGCTGGACGCGGCCTCGTCCGTGGCGGGGTCCAGGCTGCGCAGCATGCCGAGGAGGTTCATGTATGCCACGGGGAAGAAGGACAGGGACAGCACCAGGGTCAGGCCGGTGAGCCCGTAGATGTTGTAGTCCAGGCCCAGCATCTTGTTAGTGACGAGCCCGCTCCGCCCGAAGAGGGTGATGACGGCGGTGGCGACCGCGAAAGGCGGCGAGACGATGGGCAGGAGCGCTATCAGGTGGAGCAGCTTCTTGCCCCGAAAGTCGAGCCTGGCCTGCGCGTAGGCGAAGGCGAAGCCGATCGCCGTGCCGACCGCGCCCACGAGCACGCCCAGCACCACGGTGTTCAGCAGCACCGCCCGGTTGGCCGGTGAAGTCGCGATGTTCCGCAGCGTCTCGAGGCCCTCCGCGCCGAAGGCCTGGGTCAGGATCCGCACCAGCGGATAGCCGATGAGGATCGCGAGGATGAGGACGACGGCGGTGATCACCAGCTTGGTGACGGTGTCCATCCTCGCCCCGCCCTGGCGGGACCCTCTGCGGGGTGGCGGGGCGGCCGGCAGGGCGGCGGCGGGGAGCGTGTCGAGGCTCACGGGGAACTCCTTCGGCGGGGGAGGGTTGCGGTCGGCGAGAGGGTGCCGGCTATTCGCGCGGCTGAGCCGCGATCTCCTCGTCGAAGCGCGTGGTGAGCTCCTTCTTGGCCGCAGCTGCAGCCTCGAAGTCGTAGTCCACGAGGTTGGTGGTCTCGAGGTCGATCATGCGGTCGTCCTGCACCGACTCGGGATTGGTGAGCACCTGGTAGGAGCCCACCGTGGGGCCGATGTCCTGCGCCTCGGGGGTGAGCGACCAGTCGATGTAGGCCTCCGCCGCCGCGAGGTTGTCGGTGCCCTTCACGATCCCCACGCCGCCCACCTCGTAGCCGGTGCCCTCCTCGGGCAGGGAGACCTCGAGGTCGTTCATGCCCGCCTCCTTGTACTTGACGCAGTCGTGGGTGAACACCAGGCCCACCGCCACCTCGCCGCGTCCCGCCGCCTGGCCCGGCGCGGTGCCGCTCTTGGAGTACTGCAGGACGTTGTTGTGGAGTCCGCGCATGTAGTCGAACGCGGCGTCCTCGTCGCCCCCGGCCAGGGTGACCTGCGTCCACAGGGTGGTGAACGCGGTGCCCGAGGTCGAGGGGTGTGCCGTCGACACCTGGCCCTTGAGCTCGGGGACCAGCAGGTCCGACCACGCCGTCGGCACGTCGACGCCAAGGGCGTCGAGCTTCGCCGCATTGGAGCAGAAGCCGAGGGCTCCGACATAGACGCCTGTCCAGTAGTCGTCCTCGTCCCGGTACTTCTCGGGGATCTGGGCCGCGTTCGGGGACTCGTACTGCTCCAGCAGCCCGGCGGCGGCAGCCGTGCCGTAGCCGTCGGCGGGACCGCCGTGCCACACGTCGAACTCGGGTGAGTCCTTGGCCGCCTCGAGGCGGGCCACCGTCTCGCCGGAGGAGAGCCGGACGAAGTCCGTCTGGACACCCGTCTTCTCGGTGAATGCGGTGGTCATGGCCTGGCACCAGTCCTCCATGGCCCCACAGGCCACGGTGAGCGTGCCGCCGAGTTCGCCGTCCGCCGATGCCTGCTGGGTGTCGTCGACCACGCAGCCGGAGAGTCCGAGGGTGGCGGAGCCGAGGAGGGCCGCGGTGAGCGCTGCGGTGCGCTTCATGGGCTTGCCTTTCGTGGGGGGAAGCGTCGTCGCTGCCCGTCGGCCACCCGGATGCCGGGTGGAGGATGCACTTCACCGTATCGACCGGTGACAGGCCGTAACGCGGACGACGGTCACGGTCGGTCACAGCCCTGTGACATTCATGCCCTGAACCTGCCACAGCCGCTGAGCGGTCGTTGTGCAGGCGAACCCTCAGTCGCGCCCGGGGCGGGGAAGCTCGTAGCCGACTCCCCTGACGGCCCGAATGGCCCTCGGTATCCCCTCACCCTGCAGCGTTTTGCGGACGCGATACAGCGCCGTTTTCAACATCTCGCGGCCACCTGGCCCTTCGTCGATCTGCCAACCGGACAGGAGCAGGTCGCGAAAGGAGACGGGCTGGCCCTGCGCGCTGGCGAGTCGACGCAAGAGCCTTAGCTCCAGGGCGGACAGATGCAGGTACCGTCCGTGAACGGTCGCGCCGTCCTGCCCGATGCGCAGCGGTCCGTGCACCAGTTCCGCATGCGCGGATGTGACCGTGGTGCGGCGTACGATCGCCTCGGCACGGAGGGCGAGCTCGCGCGGATGGAACGGCTTGGTGACGTAATCGTCCGCCCCAGCCTCGAGGCCGGCAATCCGGTCCTGCACGCCGCTTTTGGCCGTGAGTAGGAGCACGGGCACGGAGCTCACCTCACGAATGCGGCGGCACAGCGAAAGACCTGAGGACTGCGGGAGCATCACATCCAGCACCACCAGATCGAACTGGCGGGTCCGGAAAACGCTCCATGCGAACTCGGCGTCCTTCGCGGAGACGCTCGAAAAGCCCTGGGTTTCGAGGGCGAACGTAACGATGTCCAGCATTTGCGGTTCATCGTCGACCACCAGGGCGAGGTGCGGATGGTCCATCAGCTGGCCGCCGCCACTCGTGGGAGTGCCATACCCGGAGCTCGTTCCGGCAGACTGAACAGCATGGTGGTCCCCCGCCCAGGGGTGCTGTCGACGAACACGTCACCCCCATGCATCTGGACGATCTGGCGCGTGATCACCAACCCAAGTCCTGTGCCGTCTTGCAGCGGCCTGCCACTCGAGAACCGGGTGAATAACTCTTTGCGCTGGGCCTCCGGCATGCCGTCGCCATCGTCGCTCACGGAAATGAGAACCTGGTCGTCGGCGTTGACGATTCGCACCGTGATGAGGCTGGCGTTAGCCGCATGGGCCACCGCGTTGTTGATGAGGTTGGTCATGGCTTGCCGGATCAGGGCGTCGTCTGCCCAAACTCTCGGTGGAGCACCGGGGCAGTCGAGGGCGAACTGAATAGTGTGCAACTGTTGAAGCTCGCTGATTGCCGTGGAGGCTAGCGTGCGCAGGTTAACGCGATGGAGATGAAGTTCGAACATGCCAGCGTCGATTCGCGCTTGAGTCAGCAAATCCTCAGCCAGGGCAATCACCGTGTGGCAATTACCGCTGATCGTGGAAACAAATCGGGCCTGATTGTCGGTCAACGGTCCGGGCGACCGCTCGGCGAGGAGATCCGCCGCGCCACGAATCAGTGCGAGGGGGGGTACGGATCTCATGACTCACTACGGAGATCTGATCTGCGTTCCGCTGCGCAATGCTGCGAAGACGGCTGATTTCGGCACGATCCGCGAGCCAAGACCCCACAATAAGAAACAGCGCGATCATGGATCCGATTGCCAGCGTGTCAAAAGTGAAGGCCGCAAGGGTGTCCCCTGACGGGACGATACCGCTGAGGAGGAACAGCCCAGCGAGAAAGGCAAAGAAGGCAGCTGCAAGAACCCGGACGATGGGCGGTAGTGGCATCCTGCTCACCAGGAACAGACCGAGCACCGCTCCTGCGGCCGAGCAGTAGTAAAGCCAGTTCACCTAAGCAGTGTAGAGGTCATGGAACCTACTAATTGTGGCGCACGGGTTACTGCACCGATCGGTGGTCCTTTGACGTGACCCATGGTTCGGCTTCCATCACGCCTCGCTGGCTGATGGCCCTGGTTGTAGCGTTGGCGTGTGATTACTTTTCCGGACGGCACTGTGGTTCCTGCTCTGGGGCAGGGAACGTGGAACCTGGGTGAGTCTCCTGCCAGCCGGAACGCTGAGATCGAGGCGCTGCGCACAGGTATCGATCTGGGTCTGACCGTGATCGATACCGCCGAAATGTACGGTAGTGGGCGCAGTGAGGACCTGGTCGGAGAAGCCATCAGCGGTAGGCGGGATGAGGTTTTCCTGGTGAGCAAGGTCCTGCCCTCGAACGCCTCCGCATCAGGGACGATCGAGGCCTGTCACGCAAGCCTGGACCGTCTGGGCACCGACTGCCTGGACCTGTACCTCCTGCATTGGCGGGGGAGATTCCCCTTCGAGGAGACCGTCGCGGCGTTCGAGTCCCTCATCGACGAGGGCTCGATCCGTGCGTGGGGTGTGAGTAACCTCGACACCGACGAGCTCCAGAGTCTGCCGGAGGGGTGCCAGACCGATCAGGTGCTGTACAACCTGACCCGTCGCGGTCCGGAGTTCGACCTGATGCCATGGTCCGCTTCGAAGAAAATGCCCGTGATGGCCTATTCACCCGTGGAGCAGGGACGACTACTCGGCAACCCGGATCTGACGCAGATCGCACGTGAGCTCGGCGCGACGCGCGCGCAGGTCGCTCTGGCGTGGACGATGCGCACCAGTAGTGTGCTCGCCATCCCGAAGGCTTCGACCGCCGAGCATGTGCTCGAGAACGCCGCCGCCCGCGACGTTCACCTCAGCGACACCGATCTCGAGCGCCTCGATCGCGCTTTCCCCCCGCCGACACACCCAGAACCCTTCGAAATGCTGTGATACCCGTTGCCTTCGGGATCACCGCCAACGCGACCGCTGGATGGTGGAGGTCATGCCGTTCCTGCGCTCGATGATCCGGTGGGCACTAGCTCTGCTAGCTCTAGTTCACCCCCGAGCCAGTGTCGAGGTTCGTACTGCGATTGCACAGGACCATGGCTTCCTGACAGGAGGGAAGAGGATCTCGCCCTCCAAGGTAGTTCGGCTACGGAACATAGTTGAATACAGGTTCAACACGTACGACCGGTCCGGTTCAGGTCGTGAAAAAGGCTCGGAATGCTGTGACATTCTGAAGCCTTTCATTTCCCTGAGGTGTGTAATGGCTGCATCGGAAGGTGCCCGGCACGTCCAGAGCGACGAAGTCTGGGAATGCGTTAACCTGAACGGCGTGGACCGAAGAGACATTGATGACGCTGCAACGCTCATGACCGTGCTGCGTCATTCGAAGCACCCTTCGTCGATCAGGTCGATTCTGTCGGGGTGGGACATGCTGCAGGTCGACGTTCCCTCACGGGAACAAGTAGAGACTGCAATATCGATCTTGGTCGGTTCCGGTCTTGCCGAGGTCGACTCTTCCTGGGGGATGCGGATTACGGAGCAAGGCGGACAGCTCAGGCGGTCGGTGAAAGGCAGTCAGGGGATGCGGTCGATCCCGATCGCGATGAGTGATCTGCTGGCAGGATGCGAGTTGAGCCGTGCACCGTTGGCCTTGCCTCAGTCTGTCTATGGTCCGGCGCGCGAGGACTACTTCGACGCGGCCCGACGCAGGGAGGAGCGCCAATCGCGGCATCGCTGGTGGTGGCCCGATCCATTCAGGCGCCCCCGCCAGTGACGCTGCCGGGAGAGGGTGGTCAGCCCGCTCCCGTGCCCGACGCGGTGAAGGAAGTAGTCGCCGTAGCCGGCCGCATGGCCTCGAAGCCTGCGTGCTGTGCGTTCCTGACGACGTCGTGAAGGTCCCGCCCTAGGGAATCGTCCGAGCGCCCCTGATCGTATGGAGCAGTTGCGTGGACGATCGGACTCGGCGACGCTGCACCCGAAGTCATGGTTCCCAGGTGGAGTAGGGGATGGCTTTGTGAGGTACTGGAATGAGCCCAGCCCGTTGGAAACAGCGCTAAGGGCAGTCTGAACGTTTCGGCTCGAGCAGTGGCTCGATGGGTAGAAGGACGGGTTTTCCGTGATGACAAACGTGCCTGGGGTAGCGGTGACCGGGATGGGTGCCATGACGCCCGTCGGAGGGACGGTCACGCAGACGTGGGACAGCCTCATTGCGGGTAGGTCCGGTATTCGGGGGATAGACGAACCGTGGGCGCAGGACTTGCCGGTCCGGATTGCCGGGCTCGTCACCACCGAGCCGGCAGCGTCGCTGTCCACCCGGGAGTACCGGCGGATGGATCGCTGTGGGCACCTGGCACTGATCGCCTCGCGGGAGGCGTGGGCGCAGGCCGGCATGCCGGCTGTTGAACCTGACCGGCTCGGTGTCGTGATCGGGTCCGGCTACGGGGGTTTGGGCACGGTGTTGTCCCAGGTTCGGGTCCTGGATGATGTGGGTCCTCGTCGGGTCTCTCCGCACACGCTTACCCAGATCATGGTGAATGGGCCGTCGGCGTGGGTGTCGATGGACATCGGCGCGCAGGGAGGGGCCCGCACCCCTGTGAGTGCCTGCGCCTCCGGGGCCGAGGCGATTGCCCAGGGTGTCGAGATGATTGCCGCTGGAATAGTGGATGTCATCGTGGCCGGGGGAGTGGATGCCTGCGTCAATGACCTGGCGATCAGCGGTTTCGCTCAGCTCCGGGCCCTGTCCACGAGTCAGGGGGACCCGGCCGCGGCTTCACGACCGTTCGACCGTGACCGGAACGGGTTCGTGATGGGCGAGGGAGCCGGGATCATCGTCCTCGAGCGGGAGGACTTTGCCCGGGCGAGGGGAGCCGACATACTCGGGCGCATCGCCGGGACCGCCGTGACCTCCGATGCAGGGGACATCGTGGCCGCCGATCAGGCCATTCAGCAGCGAGTGATGCAGAAAGCTCTTGCGGCCGCAGGGCTCGCAGGGTCGGACATCGACTTCGTCCACGCACACGCCACCTCCACCCCTGTCGGCGATCTCCTCGAGGCCGGTGCGATCAGCGCCGTGGTCGGCAACGATGTGTCCGTGACCTCTACCAAGTCCATGACAGGGCACCTGCTAGGGGGTGCCGGGGCGCTGGGTGCCATCGTGGCCCTTCAGGCCCTCCGGACAGAACGGCTTCCCGGGACCCTCAACCATGAGAACCCGGACCCGGACATCCACCTCAATATCGTCGGCACGACGACCGGCTGCGCCGGATCGAAAGCTGCCATCGCCAACGCTTTCGGATTCGGCGGCCACAGCACTGCCCTGGTCATCACCGCGGTCTGACGATGCCCCCACGCGGTGACCGCACGTCGACATCGATGTCTTACCTTTGTCATCACGCGGCGTCGCTCATCAGCAGTCCGATATCCGGCAGGAGATCGATGGGCGTGCTACACATTCATTTTCTGAGGGCTCGCTGAGCTCAGCGTGGGTAGGGGAAGGTCGGAGAAGACGGATTGTGCAACGAGTAGTGCGAGTCCGATGACGCCGGCCTGCTTGCCTTGGGTGGCGCCGACGATTTGGATCCTGCGGGTGGCAAGAGGAAGTGAGCGGCGGTATACGGCGCTCCTGATCCCGGCGAAGAGGTAGTCGTCAGCCGCGGCGAGCTGCCCCCCGATGACGACCACTTGGGGGTTGAAGAGGTTCACCGTGACGGCGATCGCTTCGCCCAGGAGTTGACTGGCGTTGCGTGCCAGCCGAACCGCATCCCGGTTGCCGCTGCGCAGCAGTCGGACGGCGTCGTCCACGGAATCGGCGTCGATGCCGAGGGCCTGCAGATCACGCAGAATTGCCCAGCCGCCCGCGTAGGCTTCCAAGCAGCCGATGTTGCCGCACCGGCACTCGGGCTCGTCCTGCACAGAGGCGGGTTTGGGGACATAGTTGTGGCCGATGTCCCCTGCGGCGCCGTCGGCGCCGTGGTGCAGCCGCCCGTCGGAGATGAGACCAGAGCCGACTCCCGTACCCACCTTCACCATCAGCAGGTGCTGGATGTGCGGGTGGGAGACCTGCTGTTCACCGAACGCCATGGCGTTGGCGTCCTTCTCCACGACGACAGGGCAGTCATAGCTGCGGGTGAACCAGCCAGGAATGTCGTACTGGTCCCAACCGGTCATGATCGGCGGATGCACGACCTGTCCGGAGGCGGTGTCCACTGGGCCGGGCACGCTGACTCCAATGCCCACCACGGAATCGGGGAAGGCATCGGCGCCGTCCAACAGCGTGGCGAACTCGTCCGCCACCAGACCGAGGACGACGTCGGGCCCCTCTGTGACGGAGATGGTCAGCTCCACTTCGGCCAGGATGGTTCCCGCCAGATCACAGAGGCCGACGCGCATGCCGGTGGCACCGATGTCGGCGACCAACAGATGCCCGCCCGTGCGGTTGAAGGCGAAGGACTCCGCGGGGCGCCCTTTTGTGGATTCTGCTCCTGACGGGACCACGAGGTGCGTCTCAAGGAGGGTGTCGATGCGCTGGTTGATCGTGGACCGGGAAAGCCCTGTGCGTGCAGCGACTTCTGATTTCGTGAGCACAAGTCCCGAGCGAAGGAGCTGCAGGATCTCGACGGTGCCACCAGCTGCACCGCTTGCGGCCGGTGGTGCGTACGGATTGTCGACCACTGTCGCCCCTTCGTTGCGGACTCTGCTTGCCATGTTAACCCGATTCGACCTCGTAGTTGCGTGCGTCACAACCTGTAGTTATGCTAACACCCAACGTTACTTCGACGTACATATGGTTTTCAAAGTCAGAAGGGGCAATGATGCCACAGCTACGGAATACCTTGATCGTTCTCGCCGCCACTACTGCAGGGGCTCTTTCCCTCGCCGGCTGCAGTACCACCGCTACGACCCCTGCTTCATCCGAGGGTGCGGAGGCAAAGACGGCCGCCGTGATCAAGGGCCTGGACAACCCGTTCTTCCAGTCGATGGAGGAGGGCATCAAGGCGGCGGACGATTCCATCACCGTGCAGGCAGCGCAGGACATCACCGATACGAGTGGACAGGCGGACCGGCTGGCATCGCTGGCGGGGCAGGATTTCAGTTGCTTCATCATCAATCCGATCAGTGGGAACAACCTGCTGCAGGGAGTGGCGCAGCTGAAGTCCAGCGGCAAGACCGTCGTGAACATCGACAGCCCTGTCGATCCCGACGCCGCCGCGTCCGCGAATGCCACCCCCGACACCTACATCGGCACCGACAATGTCTCGGCAGGCAACCTCGCCGGCGAACATATGGCGAGCCTCATCGAGGATGGAGCGAAGGTGGCGGTGATCGGCGGTATCGCCGGTGATGTCACCAGCGGGGACCGCGTGACGGGGTTCACTGAAGGTCTCGGCGACAAGGGCGAGGTGCTGGAAACCGTCTCTGCGGACTGGGACCGGCAGGTGGCCCTGACGAAGGCCGGCGACCTGTTGCGGGCCAACCCGGACATCGCCGGTTTCTTCGTTGCCAACGATGTCATGGGCCTTGGCGTTGCCCGTGCCGTCGCTGATGCCGGATTGACCGGAGAGGTGTCCATCATCAGCGTCGACGGGGTTCCCGAAGGCCTCTCCGGCGTCGAGTCCGGTGAACTGACGGCGACCGTTGCACAGTACCCCTACGCCATCGGCGAGATGGGCGCGCAGGCCTGTGCGGCAGCTGCTGCAGGTGACGAACTCCCCGAGAACGTCGAGGCCCCGGTTGCCCTGGTGACCAAGGACAACGTCTCCGACGCCCTCGCCGCCGCGCCTGCGCCCTTCGAAGAATACGAAAACCCGTTCGCCCAGTAGCCGTTCAGGCCCGACCAAGGAAGCCAGGCGCCATGTCCTCCGTTCCGCATACATCCCCGCCCCCGGTAGCGAAGACACCGCCGGCAACCACTACACAACGGACCACCAGCCCGGACGCGCCGCAGGGCGACCGCTGGCACACCAGCCTGCGGCGTATCGGGTTCTGGGCCGACCACGCTGCCATCATCGGCCTCGTGTTGCTCGTCCTCGTCTTCACCGCTCTGAACCCGGTCTTCCTGACCCTCGGGAACGTCCAATCAATTCTCGTCGCAGCGTCCATCCTGATGGTCCTGACGGTCGGTCAGGCCTTCGTGATCCTCAGTGACGGCATCGATCTTTCCGTTGCGTCAACCATGACCCTCGGGGTGATCGCCTTCGGTATCGCCTTCTCCCAGGGAGCAGGACTGCTCGTCAGCATGCTCTCAGCGGTCGTAGCCAGCGCACTGATCGGGCTGATCAACGGGATCCTGGTGGCCAAGGGAAAGATCACCGACTTCATCGTGACCCTGGGATCCCTCTCCGTGGCGTCCGGGCTTGCCCTGGTGCTGTCCGACGGCAAGCCAATCTCGGTCTTCAGCGTCGGTCTCGTCAATTTCTCCACGCATGGCCTGCTGATCTTCGGCTTTCCGTTCGTCGTCGCCGCGGTGATCGCCGTCCTGGCCCACGTTCTGCTGTTCAGGACGAGGTTCGGAACGCACCTGTTCGCGACAGGCGGGTCGAAGGAGGCAGCGCAGGCGACCGGTATCAGCACGGCACGCATCAAGATCGCGGTCTACACCATCTCCGGGGTGCTTGCGGGAATCGCGGCCATCATGCTCATCGCACGCGTGGGCGCCTCGGAACCGGCAGCGAACACCACGTTCCTGCTGAACTCGGTCGCCGCGGTCGTGCTTGGAGGAGTGAGCCTCACCGGCGGAAAAGGAAACATCTTCGGCCCCATCGTGGGTGCACTGCTCCTCACCGTGCTCACCAACGGGCTCACCCTGATGAACGTGTCGCAGTTCTACCAGCCCCTGGCCGTCGGCATCGTCGTCATCCTCGCCGCCCTACTCTCGAGGTTCCAAAAATGACCACCACCAGCACCAGGCCCATCGTCGACGTCCGCGATGTGTGCCTGTCCTTCGGCAATGTCAAAGCACTCCAGAACGTCAGCCTGACCCTCGCGCCGGGCGAGATCACCGCGATCGTAGGAGATAACGGCGCAGGTAAGTCCACCCTCGTCCGCTGCATCTCGGGGATCCACCGCGCCCAGTCGGGCACCATCGAATTCGATGGCGAGAAGACGCACTTCCGGAGCCCGGAAGATGCCCGGGAAAAGGGCATCGAGACGGTGCACCAAAACCTGGCATTGGTCGATGACCTCACGGTCTGGCAAAACCTTTTCCTCAACCGTGAGCTCACCCGCGGCATCGGACCGATCCGCTTCCTCGATCGCAAAGCCATGCGCGAGGAAGCCGACCGCATGGTCTCCACCCTTGCCGTCAACGTCCCGGCCGTGAAGTCCAAGGTCCGGCGCCTGTCCGGTGGTCAGCGCCAGGCCGTGTCCATCTGCCGCGCCGCAGGCTTCAGCTCCAAGCTCGTCATCATGGACGAACCCACAGCCGCCCTGGGGGTCCAGGAGACCGCGAAAGTCGAGCAACTGATCCTCAAACTGCGCGACGACGGACACTCGGTGCTCCTCATCAGCCACAACTTCAGCCAGGTCATGCGTCTCAGCGACCAGGTCTGGGTCATGCGCGCCGGGCGCTGCGTCGCCGGCCGACGCACCACCGACACCACCGGCGACGAGATCGTCGCCCTCATCACCGGCTCCCGCGAGCAGTAGAGCAAAGGAAACCACAGAACATGGCCACCACGAATCCCCTCGGAGTCCACGCCCTCGTCTGGGCGGGGGACACCTCCCGCGAGTCCGTCGAAACCGTCATCACCCGTACCGCAGCAGCCGGCTACGATCTGGTCGAATTCTCCCTGCACGATTCCCTCAACCTCGACGTCGACCACGCCAGGAAGCTCCTCACCGACAACAACCTCGGCGTCGTCTGCTCGCGCGGACTCGCCTTCGACGCGGACGTCTCCAGCGACGACATCGCGACCGTGGAGCGTGGAGCGAAACTGCTGCAGGACTCCCTGCAAATCACTCACGAACTCGGCGGCACCCACTTCACCGGCGCCCTTTTCAGTGCCCTCGGCAAATACGGGGCACCCATGACAGCCGCTGGCAGGGACAACGTGGTGAAGGTCCTCAAGGAACTCGCCGCCGAAGCCCAGTCGCGCTCGATGACACTCGGACTGGAAATCTGCAACCGGTACGAGACCAACGTCATCAACACCGCACACGACGCACTACGTCTGGCCGACGACATAGGCGCCGACAACGTCCTGATCCACCTCGACACCTATCACATGAACATCGAGGAGAATGATCTCGTCACCCCGGTCTACGAGGTCGGGGAGCGGCTCGGCTACGTCCACATCGGAGAGAACCACCGCGGCTACCTCGGGTCAGGGCACCTCGATTTCACCTCGTTCTTCCACGCCCTCGAAGGCATCAACTACACGGGCCCGATCACCTTCGAGAGCTTCTCCTCCGCCGTCGTCGCCCGGGGTCTGTCCAACGACCTCGCCGTGTGGCGGAACCTGTGGACCGACAGCGAGGACCTCGCCGTCCATGCACGGACCTTCATGGAGAATCAGCTGCATGCGAACCAGGTGAACCGGTGACATCGGAGGACCTCCTCCAGCGGATCGAGCACCTCCAGAAGGAGCACACCGGCCCGGTGATCATCGGGGTGGTAGGGGCACCCGGGGCTGGGAAGACGACCCTTGTCGAGCAGCTCATGAAGCGCCTGATGGCTGAGCAGGAGATATCCGCTCAGCAGCACTACGCGCACGTGCCGATGGACGGGTATCACCTTGCCGACGTCGAACTCTCCCGACTGGGCAGGCTCGACCGGAAAGGCGCACCCGACACCTTCGACGCCCACGGTTATGCGTCGCTCCTGCGACGTCTACGAGAACCACGCAACGCCGTCGTCCACGCCCCCGGGTTCGAACGCACCATCGAGCAACCCATCGCAGGGGCCATCCCGGTTTACCCGTCGGCGAGCACAATCCTCACCGAGGGCAACTACCTCCTGCTGGACGAGCCGGGCTGGCGTGAGGTGCGGAAGCAGTGCACGGAGATCTGGTACTGCGAGCAGGATGACGAGCTCCGGGTGGAACGCCTGATCGCCCGCCACATCCGCTTCGGGAAAAGTCCTCTTGCTGCCGCCAAGTGGGTAGCCGAAGTCGACGAGCCAAACGGACGACTCATCGGCACCACCAGGGACCGAGCGGACCTCGTCATCACGCTCGAAGAAGTTGCCGCCGGCTGACCTCATGGATTCTCAATCCGTGACACTGAACGCGTGGCTTCCCCGACGACCGCTCGAGGCGTCCTGAGAAGGGCATCCAAGCCATCGACACGGAGCTGTCGCCTGTCACACCTGCGACAGGGAGGTCACGCTCCGCTCGCGCCAGGCCGCCCGAACCTCAGCGATAGGCGGGGTTCGGGCGCTCGTTGTCACCACATGCGGCTGTTCGTCTCCGAGAGGAAGCCGCGTCCGTCCGAGAACCAGTGGACCGTCGGACTGGTCCGTGCCGTCGGCGTGGTGAGCTCGGCGAAGAGATCCGCGTTGAACCGGTTGTTGAGTTCGGGCGAACTCAGCACGGTGTCCCTGGTGATCACGAAGACCGGCCCCTTGAGCCCCTTGCTCTGGATCGAGAGGTGAACCTCCGCGTGCTGGTCCAGCCGGACTTTGAGGGCGCCGATCGCTGCCTGCACGTTCGCGTCGTCGTCCCACACTGCCGCGTGCTTGTCGACGAACAGCCAGGCCATCGTGCTCCTCAGTGATCCGTGCACTCCGCCCCGGACCACCGTCCACGACGCCGTCGGCGCTCCGGCGCCCGGTCGACCAAGCAAAGCATCGCGGCGTCGGACGGACAAGCGGGAACGGGCCGACGTCGTCGTGCGCGACAAACCCGCGGCAGCGTGCCAGAGCCGGTGGACCGCCCCCGCGCGTCTGGCAGCCCGGCTCGGCGGTCCGCGGGGTGGGCGGGGCGGCCGCCCTGCCGGAGGGAGCGCTCGGCAGGGGAGTGACGGGAGGTCTTTGGTTGCAGCTCGGTAACAACACGAAACTGCCTCTGTCGATGGATACCTGTTGGTAACAATGTGCACCTAGGCTTTTGCGCACGTGAGTGACGTCACCCTCAAGGGTCGCGTATCGGCTGTCGCGCAACACCGCGTGACGCTGGAACCACACTGAGAAATAGGAGGCGGAATGCGTTTCGGACGTACTTCCAAGGCTTTGGGGGTCGCTGCTGTCGCAGCACTCGCATTGAGCGCCTGCGCTGCCAACACGGGAACTGAAACTCCCGAGGAGAGCACCGAGGGCGAAGCAACGGGTGGAAACATCCGCGTTGTAGAAGTGAATGCCTTCAGCTCGTTCAACTCGAACAGCTCCGAGGGCAACGTGGACATCAACGGAAAGATCGCCTACGCGACCCACTCCGGCTTCAACTACATCAACAACGACCTCGAGGTCGTTGCGAACGAGGACTTCGGAACGATCGAGGTGCTCTCCGAGGACCCCCTGAGCGTGAAGTACACGGTCAACGAGGGCGTCAACTGGTCCGATGGCGAACCGGTCGACGGCGGAGACCTCCTGCTGTCCTGGGCGATCGGCTCGGGCTACTTCAACGACGCCAAGACCGACGATGCCGGCGAGGTCGTCTCGGGTACCACCTACTTCGACTACGCGGGTGACACGGGCGGACTCGCGCTGACGGAACTCCCGGAGATCGGCGACGACGGCCGTTCCATCACCCTCAACTACTCGGAGCCCTTCGCGGACTACGAAGTGGCCTTCGGCACCATGACCGAGGGCGGAATCTCGACTCCGGCCCACGTCCTGGCAGAGAAGGGCGGACTCGCCGACGAGGACGCCCTGATCGAGCTGATCGAGACCGCACCCGCGGGCGATCCGGAGAACCCCGAGGAGCGCCCCGAGGTCCAGGCACTCGCGGACTTCTGGAACACCGGCTTCGACACCAAGTCACTGCCGTCCGACACCTCGCTGTTCCTCTCGAACGGTCCGTTCATCGCCTCGGCCATCACACCGGACCAGTCGATGACCCTGACCAGGAACGCGGACTACAGCTGGGGCCCCGAAGCCAACGTGGACGAGATCACCGTCCGCTACATCGGTGAGGCACCCGCCCAGGTCCAGGCGCTGCAGAACGGCGAAGTCGACATCATCGCCCCGCAGGCGTCGGCGGACACGGTGGAGCAGCTCGAAGCCCTCGAGGGCGTCACGGTGGAGCAGGGCAACCAGCTCTCCTACGACCACATCGACCTCAACTACAGCGGCGTCTTCGAGGACGAGAACGTGCGCGAGGCGTTCATGAAGACGATCCCGCGCGAGCAGATCGTCGAGACGATCGTCAGGAAGATCAACCCGGATGCGGAGCCGCTGGATTCCCAGCTGTTCCTGGCCGACCAGGCACCGTACGAGGAGTCCGCCGCGAACAACGGCTCGGACGCCTTCGCCGAGGTCGACATCGAGGGTGCGCGCGAACTGCTCGACGGCGCCACTCCCGAGGTGCGCATCATGTACAACCGCGACAACCCGAACCGCCTCAACTCGTACACCCTGATCGCCGAGTCCGCATCGCAGGCCGGCTTCAAGGTCGTCGACGGCGGACTGGGGGCCTCCGACTGGGGTTCCGCGCTCGGTAACGGCACCTACGATGCCACCATCTTCGGCTGGATCAACTCGGGAGTGGGCGTCTCTGGTGTGCCGCAGATCTTCCGCACCGGCAACGGTTCCAACTTCAACGGGTTCTCGAGCCCCGAGGCCGATGAGCTGATGGACGAGCTCATCGTCACCACGGACCCCGACGAGCAGGACGCCCTGCAGGTCCAGATCGACAAGCTGATCTGGGACTCGAAGTACGGACTGCCCCTGTTCCAGGTGCCCGGCGTCGACGCGTACAGCGACAACGTCACCGGCATCGTCTACATGCCCAACCAGACCGGCGTCTGGTGGAACTTCTGGGATTGGCAGGTTGTGCAGTAGCCTCACGGCGACACGAGGTACGCCTCCAGGAAAGGCGCCGGGACCGGGGAACTCGCCCGTCCCGGCGCCTTTTTCTGTGGCACTCCGCCGAACGGCACACCCCGTAGCCGGCGCTCTCCGCCCGCCTGGGCATGAGGGGTGCGTCCTTCGCCTGCCACTCGGATGCGCTGCACTACACTTCTGCGAAAGTACGGGAACACCCACCCGATCCAACATTGAGGCTTCAAACCCATGGTGACCTACATCGTTCGGCGTCTTGTGACGGCCGTCCTCATCCTGTTCGGTGCGTCCTTCGTCGTCTATCAGCTCACGGCACTGTCCGGTGACCCGCTCGAGGACCTGAGGGCCAGCAACGCGCCCAACCGGGAGCAGCTCATCCAGGCGCGCACCGAACTGCTGGATCTCAACACCCCGGCGCCCCTGCGCTATTTCGGGTGGCTCGCCGGTGCAGCCAAGTGCCTCGTGCCGTTCGCGGCGACGTGCGACCTGGGTACCAGCATCCAGGGTGAGGCGGTCACGACGGCGCTCGCCCGGGCGATGGGCAACACCATCACGCTCGTCACCACGGCCACGGTGCTCGCGATCATCATCGGCGTCTCACTCGGCATCATCACGGCGCTTCGCCAGTACAGCGGGCTCGATTACGGGGTCACCTTCCTGTCCTTCCTGTTCTTCTCCCTGCCGATCTTCTGGCTCGCCGTGCTGCTCAAGGAGTTCGGCGCCATCGGCTTCAACAACTTCCTGGCGGACCCGGATATCCCGCCCACCACCATCGTCGTGGTCGCGATCGCGAGCGGCCTCATCTGGTCCCTCTTCGCGAGCCGTTCCTGGAAACGCAAGGGCATCGCTTTCCTCCTCGGAGCGGTGGCCGCCGCAGCGCTCCTGTTCCTGCTCGATCTCGCTGACTGGTTCACCAGCCCGGGCCTCGGACCGATCGTCATCCTGGTCACCGGCGTCGGTATCGCCTTCGGCGTCGTGCTGCTCACCGCGGGGCTGCGCAACCGCAAGGCGCTGTACGCGTCGCTCATCATGGTGGCCCTCGGCCTCGTGGCGTACTACGTGGTCAACCCGATCCTCAACGGGGCCACCGTCTGGATGATCATCATCCTCGCGGTGATCACGATCCTGGTGGGCATGGGCGTCGGCTTCCTCCTGGGCGGCTACGACCGCGGCCAGAGCATGCGGGCGGCGGCCCTCACGGGCGTGTTCATGGGCCTGCTCATCGTGATCGACCGGTTCATGGTCACCTGGCCCGCCTACGTGGGCAACTCGCGCGTGCGCGGGCGCCCGATAGCCACCGTCGGTGCGGAGACGCCCGGACTGGACGGCACCTTCTGGATCAACGGACTGGACACCTTCACCCACCTCCTCCTGCCGACGCTGGCGCTCCTCCTGGCATCGCTCGCGAGCTACAGCCGGTACTCCCGTGCCTCGATGCTCGAGATCATGAATATGGACTACATCCGCACCGCGAGGGCAAAGGGGCTGAGCGAGCGGACCGTCGTGATGCGCCACGCGTTCCGCAATGCGCTCATCCCGCTCGCCACGCTGGTGGCATTCGACATCGGAGCGCTGATAGGCGGCGCCATCATCACCGAGCAGGTGTTCGCCTTCGCCGGGATGGGGCAGCTGTTCGTCCAGGCGCTCCGACGGACGGACCCCGACCCGATCATGGGCTTCTTCCTCGTGGCAGGCATCCTGGCGCTCGTGTTCAACCTCGTCGCGGATATCGTCTACTCCTTCCTCGACCCACGCGTAAGGGTGAAAGCATGACCATCCAGAATTCTCCGGACCTCCCGGAAGGCGAAGCGGCGACCGTCACCGGTCCCACCCACCCCGTGCCCGAGACCGAGGCGAAGGGCCTCTCCCAGGGGCAGATCGTCCGCCGGAAGTTCTTCGACAACACCGCGGCGATCGTCAGCCTCGTGATCTTCGCGATCATCTTCGTCCTGGCGTTCACCTCCGTCGGTTTCGCCGGCATCCCCGGGTGGTGGAAGTACAACCACACCGAGTTCGTGCCACTGCTCGACGGCGGCGTCCCGACGATCACGGGCCCTTTCAGCTGGGGTGAGCACCCCTTCGGCCAGGACTCGATCGGCCGTGACTACTTCGCGATGACCATGCGGGGGACCCAGAACTCCCTCATCATCATGTTCATCATCGGAGCCCTCGCCGGGCTCGTGGGTGTGGTCGTGGGAGCCTGCTCGGGTTACTTCCGCGGCTGGCCCGAGGCCGTGCTCATGCGCTTCACCGACGTCATCATCATCATCCCCGTGGTGCTCGCCGCCGCGACGCTCGGCGAGGCCGTCAACCGTTTCGTCGGTGCCGGTGCCCAGATCTGGCTCCTCGGTCTCTTCCTCGGGCTCGTGCTGTGGACCGGACTCGCCCGACTGGTCCGCGGTGAGTTCCTCAGCCTGCGCGAGCGGGAGTTCGTCGATGCCGCGAAGATCGCGGGAGCCTCCAACACCCGGATCATCTTCAAGCACATCCTGCCGAACGCCGTGGGCGTCATCATCGTGAACACCACGCTGCTGATGTCATCGGCAATCCTCCTGGAGACGGCCCTGAGCTACATCGGCTTCGGCGTGAAAGCTCCCGACGTGTCCCTCGGCCTGATCATCAGCCAGAACCAGGAGGCCTTCCAGACCCGCCCCTGGCTGTTCTGGTTCCCGGGCCTCTTCATCGTGCTGATCTGCCTCTGCATCAACTTCATCGGCGACGGCCTGCGCGATGCCTTCGACCCGCGGCAGAAGAAGTTCAACGCAGGCCGGGTCAAGGATGCCCGGAAGCCGGCAGCGGCGTGAGGGGCCTCCTAGAGGGACGGACCGCCCAGCGTGGTCGCGGCGATGCCGCCGATCACCAGCAGCAGTACGGCGATCGCCGGCCAGTTCCACGAGCGGCGGGCATGGTCGGGATGATCCACATCGATTGCGCCCGTCTCGACGAGGTCCTGCCAGCGGGACCGCACGACGTACGCGGCGTAGCCGGAGTCGGTGTTCTTCAGGTCGCCGGGGCGGACGGAACCGCCGGGACCGTAGCTCGTGGCGGGCAGGTTCGTCAGGTGCTCGACCTTCCCCGCGTGCGTGCCCCACACGCCGGGCGCGGGTGCCGCCCACGCGGTGAACGAACCCGTCGGAGTGACCAGCTTGAGAGCGTACTTCGTGTCGACGTCGATCAGCGCGGCCCACGGCACCTGCACGGTGGCGAGGGGATTGCGCAGCGTGACGGCGTCGGCCGCGAACACCACGGACGGATACCAGAACAACCACCAGCCGGCGAAGGCCACGGCGACGAAGGGCCATGCGGCCGGGAGTCCCGACGGACCGTCCGTCGCGGCGATCGACACGATGCCGCCGATCGCGACGAGCAGGGCGATACCCGTGAACCAGCCACTGGTGCGGGATCTGAAGACGGTGGCCACCGCCACCCCGGAGCTTTCCATGGCTCCATCGTCCCAGTACCGCAGCCGACCGCTGCAATCGAGGAGACCCCGCGCACAGGCGGACGATCCATCACGAAGGAGAACCGTTCATGAGCACTCAGGTCATCGGTGGCACGGGGGACGCAGGCGCCGATCAGCCGGCGTCACAGGGACCGGTGCTCGAGGTCCGGAACCTCAGCGTCGATTTCGGCGTGGACAAGCAGTGGGTTCCCGCAGCGATCGACCTCACCTACCACGTGAATGCGGGGGAGGTCCTGGCGATCGTGGGGGAATCCGGTTCGGGCAAGAGTGCCAGCTCCATGTCACTGCTCGGGCTCCTTCCGTCGAACAGTCGGGTGAGCGGCGAGGTGCTGCTGAACGGCAAATCGGTCCTGACCATGTCGCCCGCGAGGATGCGGCAGATCCGCGGCAACGACGTCGCCGTGATCTTCCAGGAGCCGATGACGGCTCTGAATCCTGTGTACACCGTCGGGTTCCAGATCGTCGAGACCCTCCGCCTGCACAACGAGATCTCGCCGGACGAGGCGAAGCAGCGTGCCTTGCGGCTGCTGCAGATGGTCGAGCTGCCGGATCCCGACAAGGCCTTCCGCTCCTATCCCCACCAGCTGTCCGGGGGCCAACGTCAGCGCGCGATGATCGCGCAGTCGCTGTCCTGCGATCCGAAGCTGCTGATCGCCGATGAGCCCACCACGGCCCTCGACGTCACCGTCCAGGCCGAGATCCTCGACCTGATGCGCAACCTGCGCAGCCAGCTCAACAGTGCGATCGTCCTCATCACGCACGACATGGGCGTGGTGGCGGACCTAGCCGACCGGATCGCCGTGATGCGCAAGGGCCGCATCGTGGAGACGGGGACGGCGGACGCGATCTTCAACAACCCGCAGCACGAGTACACGAGGGCGCTGCTCGCGGCCGTACCCCACCTCGGCCAGCGCGGCGGGAACGACGGCGTCGACATCACCGCGGCACTCGCGGCGGCGACGCACACCGAGTTGCAGTCGATCGACCCTGCGGAACTCGAGCGGCGTGAGCACGAGGTCCTCGCGCGCGCGACCAGCGCCGTGACGCGCCCTGACGCCGATCCCGTCCTCGAGCTCGACGACGTCGCCATCGAGTACCCGAAGCAGGGACGCGTACCCGCGTTCCGGGCGGTGGAGGGCGCGAATCTGACGGTATATCCGGGCCAGGTGATCGGCCTCGTGGGAGAGTCGGGCTCGGGCAAGACGACCATCGGGCGTGCCGCCGTGGGGCTCCTGCCCGTCGCGGCCGGCTCGCTGAGGGTCGTCGGGACCGACATCTCGGGGTTCCGCCCGTCCTCCAAGGAGCTGGGCGCCGTCCGCCGGCACGTCGGCATGGTGTTCCAGGACCCGTCGTCCTCCCTGAACCCCCGGCTCCCGATCGGCGAGAGCATCGGCGAGCCGATGTTCCTCGCGGGTGAGGCCAAGGGCAACGACCTGCAGAAGCGCATCGAGACGCTCCTCGACCAGGTGGAGCTCCCACGCTCCTACCGGAACAGATACCCGCACGAGCTCTCCGGCGGGCAGAAGCAGCGCGTCGGGATCGCCCGGGCGCTGTCGCTCCGGCCCAAGCTGATGGTCGCCGACGAGCCGACGTCGGCACTGGACGTCTCCGTGCAGGCCAAGGTCCTGGAGCTGTTCCAGAACCTCCAGCGGGAACTGGGCTTCGCGTGCCTCTTCGTCACGCACGACCTCGCAGTGGTGGACGTGCTCGCCGACTACATCTGTGTCATGAAGCGTGGCCGGATCGTGGAGCAGGGCAGCCGCGACCAGATCCTGCGGAGCCCGCAGGACCCGTACACGCAGCGCCTGCTGGCGGCCGTGCCGCTGCCCGATCCTGCCAAGCAGCGGGAGCGGCGGGAGTTGCGCGCCAAACTCCTCGCGACGTCGGATTGACCCGGACACGCGCCTGACGCACGGTTGACGGGGCATCCTCAGGGATTCGTTACCAAGGCGTGACCTCCATCTACGTCGCGCGCTGGTCTGCGTCTTCGTGCGGATCCCTCGGCGCGCCCCGAGGTTCCACTCTCCCTTCCGCATCCCTGATGTTCAGGGAAGCAACAAAACGGGCATATGATCTTGCGGTGTGAGTTGGCTCTCGCTCTCTGCGGAGTCACCAGACCGGCCACATCAGCGCCGGGAGAACCCAATACCTAGGAGGCGGAATGCGTTTCACGCGCACTTCCAAAATGCTCAGCGTCGCGGCCATCGCCGCGCTGTCGCTGAGTGCATGCGGCGGCGGAAGCAATGAATCCGGCACGAGCGAGGGCACCACCGATGCCGTCATCGTGGTGGACGGATCCGAGCCCCAGAACCCGCTGATCCCCACCAGCACCAACGAGGTGGGCGGCGGGGCGATCCTCGACCTGGTCTTCGCCGGGCTCCTCAGCTACGACGCCGAGGGCAAGCCGCAGAACGAGATGGCGGAGTCCATCGAGACCGAGGACGCACAGAACTACACGATCACGCTCAAGGAGGGTAAGACCTTCACCAACGGTGACCCCGTCACCGCGAGCTCTTTCGTGGACGCATGGAACTACGGAGCGGCTGCGAAGAACGCACAGCTCTCCAGCTACTTCTTCGAGAGCATCGAAGGGTACGACGAGGCGAGCGCCGAGGGATCCACCGTGGAGACCATGAGCGGTCTCGAGGTCGTCGACGACCGCACCTTCACGGTCAAGCTGTCCCAGCCCGAGTCCGACTGGCCCCTGCGCCTCGGCTACAGCGCGTTCTACCCGCTGCCCGCCGTCGCCTTCGAGGATCCGGCCGCTTTCGGTGAGAACCCGATCGGCAACGGACCGTACATGTTCGCCTCCGAGGGTGCCTGGCAGCACAACCAGCAGATCGAGCTCGTCCCGAACGACGAGTACGAGGGCCCGCAGGAAGCGCAGAACGCCGGCGTGACGTTCAAGATCTACCAGAACGACACGACCGCCTACCAGGACCTCATCTCGGACAACCTCGATGTCCTGAAGACGATCCCGACGAGCGACATCAAGAACTTCAAGAACGACCTCGGTGAGCGTTCGATCGAGTCGCCGTACGCGGGTAACCAGACGATCGCCATCCCGTACTACCTCCCGAACTGGGACGGCGAGGCGGGCAAGCTCCGCCGCCAGGCAATCTCGATGGCGATCAACCGCGACGAGATCACCGACGTCATCTTCAACGGTGGTCGCGAGCCCGCCAAGGACTTCACCGCCCCCGTCCTCGACGGCTACAACGCTGACCTGCCCGGCAGCGAGAACCTCGAGTACAACCCGGACGAGGCCAAGAAGCTCTGGGCCGAGGCCGAGAAGATCACGCCCTACGACGAGTCGGAGCCCCTCACGATCGGCTACAACGCCGACAAGGGCGATCACAAGACGTGGGTCGAGGCCGTGGTGAACAACATCAAGAACAACCTCGGCATCGAGGTTGCGGGCAAGCCCTACGCGACGTTCAAGGAAGCACGCACAGAAGCCACGGAGGAGACCCTCACCGGTGCCCTGCGCGCCGGCTGGCAGGCCGACTACCCGTCGCTGTACAACTTCCTCGGGCCGATCTACGCCACGGGTGCCGGTTCCAACGACGCCCGCTACTCGAACCCCGACTTCGACCAGCAGCTGACCGACGGACTCGCCGCCAGCACTGTCGAGGAGGGCAACGAGGCCATGAACACGGCACAGGAGGAGCTTCTCGAAGACCTCCCGGCCATCCCGCTGTGGTACCAGGTCGCCCAGGGCGGCTGGAGCAGCAACGTGGACAACGTCGAGTTCGGCTGGAACGGCGTTCCGCTCTACTACGCCATCACCGGCAAGTAACCCCTAGCGGTGACGGGGCCTGCCCGGCAGGGCAGGCCCCTTTTCCGTGCTCCAACGAAAAGGCTTCCCACCTCATGAGCAACCCCCACATGCGTCCCGTCCGGATGCCCGTCCCGGGAGGTAGGCGCTGATGGTCTGGTACATCGTCCGGCGCTTCCTCCAGCTGATCCCCGTCTTCCTCGGCGCCACCCTGCTGGTGTACTTCCTCGTCTTCAGTCTTCCCGGAGACGCCACGGCGGCGATCTGCGGAGAGCGCGGCTGCACACCCGGCGTGGTCGCCGGCCTCCGCGAGCAGTACAACCTCGACCAGCCCTTCTGGATCCAGTACCTCCTCTACCTGAAGGGTGTCCTGACCTTCGATCTCGGAACCAACTTCTCGGGCCGGCCCATCGCCACGATCATCGCCGAGGTCTTCCCGACCACGGCGAAGCTCGCCGTGATGGCCCTGGTGATCGAGGCGTTCTTCGGCATCGTGTTCGGCCTCGTCGCCGGTCTCCGCAAGGGGAAGATCTTCGACTCGTCCGTCCTCGTGCTCTCGCTGATCGTGATCGCCGTCCCGATCTTCGTGCTCGGCTTCCTCATGCAGTTCCTCATCGGCGTGAAGCTGCAGTGGACCAATCCGACCGTGAGCGGGGATGCGACCTTCACCGAGCTGCTCCTGCCCGCCGTGGTCCTGGGGCTCGTCTCCTTCGCCTACGTCCTCCGCCTCACCCGGACGAGCATCATCGAGAACGTCAACGCGGACTACGTGCGCACCGCGACCGCCAAGGGCCTCAGCCGGCGCCGCGTGGTCGTCGTGCACGTCCTGCGCAACTCCCTCATCCCCGTCGTCACCTTCCTGGGAGCCGATCTCGGCGCGCTCATGGGTGGGGCGATCGTGACCGAGGGCATCTTCAACGTCAACGGCGTCGGCAACACCCTCTACCGGGCCGTGCTCAACGGTGACGGGCCGATGGTCGTCTCGATCGTCACGTTCCTGATCCTCATCTTCTGCCTCGCGAACCTGCTGGTGGATCTTCTGTACGCGTGGCTGGACCCAAGGATTCGATATGCCTGAACCAACACACACCCCCCTCGGAGCGCAGTCTCCTGCGCCCCGGGGGCGCACCAAGACCTCCGCCTATCCGATCGAGCACTTCGTCGCCGATCCCGACGAGACCCCCGTCCGCGCGACCGACAGCGCCGTCACCGACGCCGCTCCCCGGAGCCTGTGGGGCGAGGCCTGGCGGAGCCTGCGACGCCAGCCGCTGTTCATCATCAGCGCGCTCCTGATCCTCGCGGTGATCTTCGTGGCGCTGTTCCCCGGTGTCTTCACCAACGAGCCGCCGAACGAGAACTGCCTGCTCGAGAACTCCGACGGCGGGCCCGCTCCCGGACACCCGCTCGGCTTCACCGTCCAGGGCTGCGACATCCTCTCGCGCGTGGTGTACGGAACGCAGTCGTCCCTCACGGTCGGGCTGTTCGCAACCCTCGGGGTGGTCCTGATCGGCGGCCTCATCGGTGCCCTCGCCGGCTTCTTCGGAGGCTGGGTGGACGCGATCCTCGCCCGCATCGGTGACATCTTCTTCGCGCTCCCGCTCATTCTCGGGGCGATCGTCGTCGTGCAGCTGCCCGCGTTCCAGCAGAACCGCAACGTGTGGACGCTCGTCGTCATCCTCGTCACGTTCGGCTGGCCGCAGATAGCCCGCATCACCCGGGCGGCGGTGATCGAGGTGCGCAACGCGGACTTCGTGACCGCGGCGCGGTCGCTCGGGGTGTCGCCGCTCGGCGCGCTCGTCAAGCACGTCATCCCCAACGCCCTGGCGCCGGTGATCGTGATCGCGACCATCTCGCTCGGAACCTTCATCGTGGCCGAGTCCACGCTCTCGTTCCTCGGCATCGGGCTGCCCCCCGACGTCATGTCCTGGGGCAACGACATCTTCTCGGCGAAGCCCTCGCTGCGGAGCAACCCGATGGCCATCTTCTGGCCGGGCCTCGCCCTGTCCATCACCGTTCTGAGCTTCATCATGCTGGGTGACGCCCTGCGTGACGCTCCCGACCCGAAGGCGCGCAAGCGATGAGCCACAGCACCAGCAACGAGCCGACCGGCACACCCCAGCCCCTCCTGGAGCTCCGGGACCTCGCCATCACCTTCTCGACGTCGAACGGGGACGTCCCTGCGGTCCGCAATGCGCACCTGACCGTGATGCCCGGCGAGACCGTGGCGATCGTGGGGGAGTCCGGGTCCGGCAAGTCGACGACGGCGCTGGCCGCGATCGGCCTCCTGCCCGGCAACGGACGCGTGTCCAACGGCAGCATCATCTTCGACGGGGAGGACATCACCCACGCCTCGGAGAAGCGCATCGTCGAGCTTCGCGGCTCGTCGATCGGGATGGTGCCCCAGGACCCGATGTCCAACCTCAACCCCGTGTGGAAGATCGGGTTCCAGGTGAAGGAGACGCTGAAGGCCAACGGCCTGCCCAGCGGACCCCAGGATGTCGCCAAGGTCCTGTCGGAAGCCGGACTGCCGGACGCGGCATCGCGCGCCAACCAGTACCCGCACGAGTTCTCGGGCGGTATGCGCCAGCGCGCGCTGATCGCCATCGGGCTCTCCTGCAGGCCCCGCCTGCTCATCGCGGACGAGCCGACGTCGGCACTGGACGTGACGGTGCAGCGCCAGATCCTCGACCACCTGGACACCATGACGGAGCAACTCGGCACCGCAGTGCTCCTGATCACGCACGATCTCGGCCTCGCTGCCGAGCGCGCGCACAAGGTGGTCGTCATGTACAAGGGACAGGTCGTGGAAGCCGGACCGGCCCTCGAGCTGCTGACCAACCCCCGCCACCCGTACACGCAGAAGCTCGTGGCCTCGGCGCCGTCCATCGCGTCGCGCCGCATCGAGACGGCCGTGAAGACCGGGGTCGAGACCCACGAGCGGCTGGCGCCGAACGGTGAGGTAACGGACGGTACCGACACCGTGATCGAGGTCGAGGACCTGACGAAGGTCTACAAGATCCGCGGGAGCTGGGGGAAGTCCACCGACTTCACCGCCGTGGACAACGTGTCCTTCTCGATCGCGCGCGGCACCACCACCGCCGTCGTCGGCGAGTCCGGTTCGGGCAAGTCGACGGTCGCGAAGATGGTCCTCGGGCTCGAGGGTGCGACGTCGGGCAGTATCCGTTTCGACGGCGTGGACATCACCACGCTGGGGCGCAAGGAGATGTTCGACTTCCGGCGACGCGTGCAGCCGATCTTCCAGGACCCGTACGGTTCCCTCGACCCGATGTACAACATCTACCGGACCATCGAGGAGCCACTGCGGGTCCACGGCGTGGGCAACGCGACGTCCCGCGAGAAGAAGGTCCGTGAGCTGCTCGACCAGGTGGCCCTGCCGTCCGCGATGATGCAGCGCTTCCCGAACGAGCTCTCCGGCGGGCAGCGCCAGCGCGTGGCGATCGCCCGCGCGCTGGCCCTCGACCCGGAGGTCGTCATCTGCGACGAGGCCGTCTCGGCGCTCGACGTGCTGGTGCAGGCGCAGATCCTCAACCTGCTCGCCGACCTGCAGTCCGAGCTCGGGCTGAGCTACCTCTTCATCACGCACGACCTCGCGGTGGTCCGTCAGATCGCCGACCACGTGGCCGTCATGGAGAAGGGCACCCTCGTGGAGCAGGGTGCCACGAACGACGTGTTCGACAGCCCGAAGACCGCCTACACGCAGGCCCTGCTCGCGGCGATCCCCGGTGCCGGGCTCGTGCTGCCGCCCGAGGTGGCGTAGCCCCTTCGCCGTCGACACCTGCACAGGCACCACAGAAACACGACGAAAAAACGGCCCCCGGCAACGGGTGCCGTTTTTCGTGGTCCTGGGACACCCCCACGTCCAGCCGAGATAACGATTGACCCACGATGCGTTCCTGCGATATGACGGTCACGTCAGCCGCTGTGATCGTTGCGCTCATGCGCATCCGACGGAATCCTCCGACGGCCTACTGTGTTTTCCCTCACGCGGCGGCCCGCTGCAACAGCCTTTTCTCCGGGTCTTGACACCCAGGCCGTCTGTAGGCTTGGTATCCGTCATCCTGTCCGGAGTGCGGGCCGGAAGAGTCGTCACGCCCGCCACGCATCAACGAAGGAGAACTTCCGTGAGCATCAAATCGAGGGAAGAGGCAGCTACCAGCCCGCCCCCAGCAGGAGATCCGGTCCCTCGAGCGAGGCCGGAGCACAAAGCGCGACTGGCGCTCCCCGTCTTCATCCCGGCCGCGGCACTGATCGTGCTGTTCGTGGCGTACGCGCTGATCGCGCCGGACTCCGCCTCCGCGCTCTTCGCCGGTATTCAGCAGAACGTCATCGGTGCCTTCGGCTGGTACTACGTGGCCCTCGTCGCCTTCTTCGTCGTCTTCTCCCTGTGGGTCGGCTTCAGCCGCTACGGTGACATCAGGCTGGGGAAGGACGACGACAAGCCCGAGTTCTCCCTCATGTCCTGGTTCGCACTGCTGTTCGCGGCAGGCATGGGCATCGGCCTCGTCTTCTGGGGTGTCGCGGAGCCGCTCAACCACTTCGCGAGCCCCCGCCCCGGTGTCTCCGGTACGGATGTCCAGCTGGGTCAGCAGGCATCACCCAGACCTTCCTGCACTGGGGACTGCACGCCTGGAGCATCTACGTGGTGGTCGGCCTGTCGATCGCCTACGCCGTGCACCGGCGCGGGCGTCCCATCTCGATCCGCTGGACCCTCGAACCGCTCCTCGGCGACCGCGTCAAGGGCGGCTGGGGTCACGCGATCGACGTCGTCGCCCTCGTGGGCACGCTCTTCGGTGTCGCCACGTCGCTGGGGCTCGGTGTCCTGCAGATCTCGTCGGGTCTCGACACAGCAGGCATCCTGGCAGCGACGAAGGCCACCCAGGTGGGCCTGATCCTCTGCATCACGGCGCTGACCATCGTGTCGGTCATCTCGGGTGTCGGCAAGGGCATGAAGTGGCTGTCCAACATCAACCTGGTGCTCGCCGGGCTGCTGCTGCTCGTGGTGCTGTTCGCCGGACCCACCCTCTTCCTCCTGCGCGAGTTCGTGCAGTCCATCGGTAACTACCTGCAGAACGTGGTGGGGCTGACCTTCAACACCCTGGCGTTCTCCGGCGCCGAGGGCGAGGCCTGGCAGGCCGCCTGGACCACGTTCTACTGGGGCTGGTGGATGTCCTGGGCTCCCTTCGTCGGGATCTTCATCGCCCGGATCTCCAAGGGCCGTACCGTGCGCGAGTTCGTGGCGGGCGTGCTGCTGGTGCCCACCACGCTCGGGTTCCTCTGGTTCTCCGTCCTCGGGGGCTCCGCCATCTACCGCGAGATCTTCGGTCAGGGTGGCCTGATCGCGGAGGACGGCTCGGTGCAGACCGAGAACGCCCTGTTCGGGCTCCTCGGGGACCTGCCGGGCGGGCCTGCGCTGCTCATCGGCGCCATCCTGCTCATCGCCATCTTCTTCATCACCTCCGCAGATTCGGGTGCCCTGGTGATGAGCATGATCTCCACGGGTGGAGATCCCAATCCGAAGAACTGGGTGCGGGTCTTCTGGGCGGCTCTCGCCGCGCTCGTCGCCATCTCCCTGCTGCTGGTGGGGGACACCGGCCTGAGCTCCATCCAGACCGCCGCCATCCTGACCGCGCTGCCGTTCAGCATCGTCATGCTGCTGATGTGCATCGCGACGGCGAAGGCCTTCCACGGCGAGCACCAGGCCTGGCAGGCAGCCCAGCGCAAGGCTGCGGCCGCGGCCATGGCGGACCGCGTCAGTGACCAGGTCAGCGAGTCGATGTCGGGCCAGGTGGAACGCCAGGTCCAGGAACACCTCGCCGACTACTCGAGTGAGCAGCCCGCCGCGCCCGGCGGGCCCGTGACGGGCGACCGGCGCAGCGGTCGGGAACTCTGATCGGCCGGTCCGACCAACGCCGGCACCCCTGACGCCCCTGCGTCCGCGACGGCGGTCCTCCACCCGGAGGGCCGCCGTCGGCGCGTCCGGGAGTAGAGGCCACCCGGCCATTGACAGGGCGCATTAGGTCTGTTTTTGCCGCGTCCCCTAGACTGGTAAGAGGGCGTGCAGTGCAGCCGCCGTCATTTTCCCCGCAGTAGATACCGAATTGAGTCATTACGCATGTCTGAAACCACAGGCAACACCGCTGTCCGCAGCGATCTCCGCAACGTAGCCATCGTGGCTCACGTTGACCACGGAAAAACCACCCTGGTCGACGCCATGCTCAAGCAGACCAATTCGTTCGCTGCCCACGGCGACGTGGCGGATCGCGTCATGGACTCGGGCGACCTCGAGCGTGAAAAGGGCATCACCATCCTCGCGAAGAACACCACGGTGTTCTACGACGGCCCGTCCGCCAAGGGCGAGACGATCACCATCAACGTCATCGACACCCCGGGCCACGCCGACTTCGGCGGCGAGGTGGAGCGCGGCCTGTCCATGGTCGACGGCGTCGTCCTCCTCGTCGACGCGTCCGAGGGCCCGCTGCCCCAGACCCGCTTCGTCCTCCGCAAGGCCCTCGCGGCCAAGCTCCCCGTGGTCCTGCTGGTCAACAAGACCGACCGCCCCGACTCCCGCATCGAGGAGGTCGTCAGCGAGTCGATGGACCTCCTCCTCGGCCTCGCCTCCGACCTCGCGGACGAGGTCCCCGACCTCGACCTCGACGCGATCCTCAACGTTCCCGTCGTCTACGCCGCCGCCCGCGCGGGCGCCGCGTCACTCGAGCAGCCTGCGGACGGTACCGTGCCGTCGAACGACAACCTGGAGCCCCTGTTCCAGACGATCATCGAGCACATCCCCGCACCCCGCTACAACCCCGAGGGTGTCCTGCAGGCACACGTGACCAACCTGGACGCCTCGCCGTTCCTCGGCCGTCTCGCCCTGCTGCGCATCTTCAACGGCACGCTGCGCAAGGGTCAGACCGTCGCCTGGGCCCGCCAGAACGGTGAGCTGAAGTCCGTCAAGATCACGGAGCTCCTCGCCACCAAGGCACTGGACCGCGTCCCGACCGATTCCGCCGGACCCGGCGAGATCGTGGCCGTCGCCGGTATCGAGGGCATCACCATCGGCGAGACGCTCACCGACGTCGACAACCCCCAGCCGCTGCCGCTCATCACGGTCGACGATCCCGCGATCTCCGTGACCATCGGTATCAACACCTCGCCGCTCGCCGGCAAGGTCAAGGGTGCCAAGGTCACGGCCCGCCAGGTCAAGGACCGCCTCGACAAGGAGCTCATCGGCAACGTGTCGCTGCGCGTCCTGCCCACCGCGCGTCCCGACGCGTGGGAGGTCCAGGGCCGTGGCGAGCTCGCGCTGGCCATCCTCGTGGAGCAGATGCGCCGCGAGGGCTTCGAGCTCACGGTCGGCAAGCCCCAGGTGGTCACCAGGACCATCGACGGCAAGATCCACGAGCCGATGGAGCACATGACCATCGACGTGCCCGAGGAGTACCTCGGCGGCGTCACGCAGCTCATGGCCGCCCGCAAGGGCCGCATGACCAACATGGCCAACCACGGCACCGGCTGGGTCCGCATGGAGTTCATCGTCCCGGCACGAGGCCTGATCGGCTTCCGCACCCGCTTCCTGACCGACACCCGCGGTGCCGGCATCGCGGCGTCGATCTCCGAGGGCTACGAGCCGTGGGCCGGTGACATCGAGTACCGCACCAACGGGTCGATGATCGCGGACCGTGCCGGCGTCGTGACCCCGTTCGCCATGATCAACCTGCAGGAGCGCGGTTCCTTCTTCGTGCAGCCCACGTCCGAGGTGTACGAGGGCATGATCGTCGGCGAGAACTCGCGTGCCGATGACATGGAGATCAACATCACGAAGGAGAAGAAGCTCACCAACATGCGTGCAGCGTCCTCCGACACGTTCGAGAACCTGACCCCGCCGCGCAACCTCACGCTCGAGGAATCGCTCGAGTTCGCCCGCGAGGACGAGTGCGTGGAGGTTACGCCGGAGAGCATCCGTATCCGCAAGGTCATCCTCGACGCCAACGAGCGGATGCGCGCATCCCGCTCGCGGGCCCGCGCATAACTCCTGCCGACGGGCAGCACATGACACACGACGACGCCGGTTCCTCCCCAGCAGGGGAGGGCCGGCGTTCGGCGTTCGCGCCACCCGCGGGATCAGGCCGGGCGGGGCATGGTCCCGCTGCTCCGCGGCGGCCGGTGGCGGTCGTGGCAGCCGTCGCTGCCGGGGTCGTGGCCGCCGTCTTCGGGACGGTCCTGCACGGCCAGCTGCTCTACGTCGGCGGCACGGCCCTGCCCGTGGGGGCACTCGGTGCGCTGGTCCTCTCGGCGAGCCTGTTCCTGCTCTGCGGATTGTGGGCGCGGAACGTCATGCTGTCGGCCGTGGCCGGAGCCGTGGCGTACGGAGTGGTGGCGATGCTATCGACGTCGTCGAAGACCCTGATCCTCACGGGGACGTCGGAGGTGTCGCCGGGTACCGCCCTGGCGGGAAACCTCTGGCTCTTCGGCGTCCTGGTGGTGACGCTCGCCGCCGTCGTGGGGGGAACGGTCCTGCTGCGGCCGCGACGCGCGGGGATCTGATACAGGAGGCCCGGTTCGTGTGCGTCAGCCTGCCGTGCGGTCGAGGTGGTGCGCGAGCATGATGGACGTCGCCGTGCCATCGGCGTCCGGCTCGCGGCGGGCGTAGTCCTCGAGGACCTCGCGGATGCGTCCCATCATCTCGTCGCGGTGCGCGTCGTTGAGTTTCACGCCGAGACGCCACACATCGATCTCCGACGGCTGGAGGCCCTCGATCTCCTGCAGGAACGTCTCCACGAGGACGGGAGCCGCGTTGGGGATCCGGCTGGTCCACGAGAGGCCCGTGGCGCGGTAGGGGATCTCCTTCGCGCCGCGATTGCCGCTCCGGGCATCATCGGCGGCAAGGAATCCGGTGGACAGCAGGGTCCGCACATGGTGGAGGGAGGTCGCGGGATTCAGCTCGAGGGTCTGCGCGATCTCCTTGTTGGTCCTCGGCCGGTGCAGGCACAGGCGGAGGATACGGAGCCGGACCGGGGAGCTGAGCGCCCTGCCGCGGGCCTGGAGGTCCTCGTCACTATCCATCCCCCGATGATACGGGAGGAGCGTCCAATGATTGACAGGTGCCAATCACTGTGACGCCTCGTGTCCCGGTGCCTCACCGGGAGCGGGGTGCGCGACGGGGCGGCGCCGGAGGGACGGTCTTCGCGGCAGTCACCTCCGCCAGGAGCACGACGTCGTCGCCACGGCGCGTCCGCACCGTGCAGGTGGTGCTGTTCCGGGCCACGAGGTCGCCGAGCGAATCGGTGACGCCGTCCCCGAACCGGCGGCGGACGACGACCCGGGTGCCCAGGGGGAGGGAGGCCAGGAGGGCGACGGGAGTCTGCACCCGTCAAGGGTAGGCCCTGCCGACCGGCCCGGTCAGGTCCGCGCGAGCCGTTGCGTTAAGCTGGAATCCGTACCCCCGGGTGCGTCAGCCGACCCAGTCACCAGGAAAGGCGTGGGAAGTGACCTACGTAATCGCGCAGCCATGCGTGGATGTCAAGGACAAGGCCTGTATCGAGGAATGCCCTGTCGACTGCATCTATGAGGGCGAGCGATCGCTCTACATCCACCCCGACGAGTGCGTGGACTGCGGCGCCTGCGAGCCCGTGTGCCCGGTGGAGGCCATCTACTACGAGGACGACACCCCCGAGCAGTGGGCCGAGTACTACAAGGCGAACGTCGAGTTCTTCGACGTTCCGGCGCCCACCGGGGACGCTCTCGGTTCGCCCGGCGGCGCCGCGAAGGTCGGCAACGCCGGCTTCGACCACCCGATCATCGCGGCCCTCCCGCCCCAGAACCAGCCGGCGTAGGTGGGTCCCGGCGAGCCGGAGGTCACCGGCCTGAACCTGCCGGAGTACCCGTGGGACGCCATGGCGCCCTATCAGGCCATCGCGGCGAAGCATCCCGACGGCGTGGTCGATCTCTCCATCGGGACGCCCGTCGATCCGACACCGGGCCTCATCCAGGCCGCCCTCGCCTCGGCTGCGGATGCCCACGGGTACCCGACCACGCACGGCACGCTCGCGCTCCGCACCGCGATCGGGCAGTGGTTCGCCCGTAGACGCGGGGTTCCGGGCCTCGACCCGCAGGACATCCTGCCGACGGTCGGCTCGAAGGAACTCGTCGCCTGGCTGCCGCTCCTGCTCGGGCTGGGCGCAGGCGACGTCGTCGTGCGTCCCACCGTCGCCTATCCCACCTACGACATCGGTGCCCACCTCGCAGGGGCCACGCCCGTAGCGGCGGATTCGCTCGCCGACCTCCCGGCGGACGTCCGCGGCAGGGTGAGGCTCGTCTGGATCAACTCACCCGGCAATCCGACGGGGAACGTACTGGGCGTGGACACGCTCCGGACGATCGTGGGGGAAGCCCGCGCGCTCGGCGCCGTCGTCGCCTCCGACGAGTGCTACGGCGAGCTGGGCTGGGGTGCCTGGGACCCGGCCGACGGCGGCGAGGCGGTCCCGAGCGTGCTCGACCCTCGCGTCTCCGGCGGCTCGCACCGCGGACTCCTGGCCGTGTACTCCCTGAGCAAGCAGTCCAACCTGGCAGGGTACCGTGCGGCCTTCACCGCGGGGGATCCGGACCTCATCCGGAGCCTCGTGAACTCGCGCAAGCATGCCGGGATGATCGTGCCCTATCCCGTCCAGGAGGCCATGCGGGTCGCCGTCGCCGACGACGCCCACGTCGCGGCCCAGAAGGACGTGTACCGACGGCGCCGCGCCCTGCTCGTACCCGCGCTGGAAGCGGCGGGCTTCACGATCGAGCAGTCCGTGGCCGGTCTCTACCTGTGGGCCTCCAACGGCAGGTCCACCTGGGAGACGATCGGCCGCCTCGCGGAGCGCGGGATCCTCGCCGGACCAGGGGTGTTCTACGGTGCGGCGGGAGAGGGTTTCATCCGGGTGGCGCTGACCGGCAGCGACGAGAGGATCCGCGCTGCCGTCGACCGGCTGGCAGACGCCCCACGCTGAGGTCCCTGCCATTGCTGTTCGACAACGAAGCCCGGCAGGATTAGCGATGGAGGGCTACCGGACGGTAGCGTTTCAGCTGACTGTGCGATTGCCGGAGACGCGTGTCCTCCTGCGTAGCGATGATTGTGGCGACCCCTCGCTCCAGCTCCTGAAGGAGAATCAATGACAGAGCAGAATGCTGCCTCCCTGCACTATGACGGCGGGGAACTCAGCCTGCCACTGGTGCCCGCGGCCGAAGGCAACAACGGCTACGACGTCTCGAAGCTGCTGAAGCAGACGGGCCAGGTCACCTTCGACCCCGGGTTCATGAACACCGCGGCCACCACGTCCGCCATCACCTACATCGACGGTGACGCCGGGATCCTGCGCTACCGCGGCTACCCCATCGAGGAACTGGCCAAGAACTCGAGCTTCCTCGAGGTCTCCTACCTCCTCATCTACGGCAACCTGCCCACGCCCGAGGAGCTCTCGGGGTTCGACGGCCGCATCCGCCGCCACACGCTGCTCCACGAGGAGCTCAAGGGCTTCTTCGGCGGCTTCCCACGGGACGCGCACCCCATGCCCGTGCTGTCCTCCGCGGTCTCGGCGCTGTCCACGTTCTACCAGGACTCCCTCGATCCGTTCGACGACGAGCAGGTGGAGCTCTCCACGTTCCGCCTCATGGCGAAGCTGCCCGTCATCGCCGCCTACGCGCACAAGAAGTCCATCGGCCAGCCGATGCTCTACCCGGACAACTCCATGAACCTGGTGGAGAACTTCCTGCGGCTCTCGTTCGGTCTTCCCGCCGAGCCGTACGACCTCGATCCGATGATGGTCAAGGCACTCGACCTGCTGCTCATCCTGCACGCCGATCACGAGCAGAACTGCTCGACGTCGACCGTCCGCCTCGTCGGCAGTTCGAACGCGAACATGTTCGCGTCCGTGTCGGCCGGCATCAACGCCCTTTTCGGCCCGCTGCACGGCGGCGCGAACGAGGCCGTGCTGAACATGCTCCGCGACATCAAGGCCAAGGGCATGCAGCCCGAGGACTTCATGGAGAAGGTCAAGAACAAGGAAGACGGCGTGAAGCTCATGGGCTTCGGACACCGCGTCTACAAGAACTACGATCCGCGCGCGAAGATCGTGAAGGCCACGGCGCACGACATCCTCAGCAAGCTCGGCGGCAACGACGAGCTGCTGGACATCGCCATGCGGCTCGAGGAGAAGGCGCTGGCGGACGACTACTTCATCGAGCGCAAGCTGTACCCGAACGTGGACTTCTACACGGGCCTCATCTACAAGGCCATGGGATTCCCGGAGAAGATGTTCACCGTCCTGTTCGCCATCGGACGCCTGCCGGGCTGGATCGCGCAGTGGCGCGAGATGATGCAGGACCCCCAGACGAAGATCGGTCGTCCGCGGCAGCTCTACACGGGTGAGGGCGAACGCCACTACCCCGCGAGCTAGCAGCTCGGCCCGACCGGTACGACGACGGCCGCCCACCTCTGCAGGTGGGCGGCCGTCGTCGTACCGGTGTGGGTCAGGAGTCCTCGGGCGCGGTCGCGTATCCCTGCGGGTTGTTCCTCTGCCAGCGCCAGTGGTCCTCGCACATCTCGGCGAGCGTGCGGGTGGCGGACCAACCGAGATCGGCGAGGGCGGACGACGGGTCGGCGTAGCTCACGGCTGCGTCGCCCGGGCGTCGGGGGGCGAACTCGTAGGGGACCTCTCGACCTACCGCGGCGGAGAAGGCGGCGAGGACCTCGAGGACCGAGGAGCCGTTGCCCGTGCCGAGGTTCCACGTATGCACACCGCCGTACGCCACGAGGTAGTCGAGGGCCGCGAGGTGGCCCGCAGCCAGGTCGACGACGTGGATGTAGTCGCGCACACCCGTCCCGTCGGGCGTCGGGTAGTCGTTGCCGAACACCAGGACCTTCTCCCGGCGTCCCACGGCCACCTGCGCCACGAACGGCAGGAGATTGTTGGGGACGCCGGTGGGGTCCTCCCCGATGGTGCCGGAGGCGTGGGCGCCCACGGGGTTGAAGTAGCGCAGCAGGGCGATGCTCCAGCGGGGATCGGCCGCGCCGAGGTCGCTCAGGATGTCCTCGATCTGCTCCTTCGTGCGCCCGTACGGGTTCACGGCGTCGAGCGGCAGCTTCTCCGTCAGCGGTACCTCCTCCGAGGCGCCGTACACGGTGGCGGACGAACTGAACACGATGGTGCGGACGCCGGCGTCGTCCATGACGCGCAGCAGATTCAGCGTGCCGCCCACGTTGTTGTGGTAGTAGTACAGCGGCTTGTCCACCGACTCCCCGACGGCCTTGAGCCCCGCGAAATGGATGACGGCGTCCACCTCCTCCGCCGCGAAGATCTCCCGCAGTGCCGCCTCGTCGAGGAGGTCCGCCCGGTAGAAGACCGGTGCCCGGCCTGCCAGATCCGTGACGCGCCGAAGCGAGGTCTCGGTGGAGTTGAGCAGGTTGTCGACCACAACCACGTCGTGGCCGTTCTCGAGCAGTGTCAGGACGGTGTGCGAGCCGATATAGCCGCTGCCACCGGTAACGAGGATTCTCATGATCCCATCCTAGGTGGGCTCCGGGACGGCTCCGGGGAGCGACTCCTCCGACCGCTCCCCGGCCTCTGGAGCGCCGCCGGTCCGGGGTCTACTGTAGGAGCAGCCTGACCGGTATGAAGGAGGCCCATGTCGTACACCGAGTCCGGATACAGCACGTACTTCACCGTCGACACCTCGGAAGTACTGCTCGTGGCCCTGTACCTCCGCGACAGCGCCGGACTCCGCGGCGCGGGCAGGCCGGCGTTGCCACCCCTCATCCCCGCGGTCCGCAGGGTGGAGACGAGGCGCCTCACGGAGCCCGTCGGCGGGCAGGCGGCCCTGCGGGTCGAATGGGAGGCGTGGTGGCACGAGCTGCTGCGCCACCGCGTGTACGACGCCGTCCTGCCCGCGCCGCCGCTCTTCGAGGCGCTGAACGGCATGGAGTCCCTGAAGGCACTGCTGCGGGCACACTTCGGCGCGGCGATGGCGTGGGCGCAGGAGAGATGTGCCGAATACGCGCTGCACGCCGGGTCGCGCGGCGCGGAGAGCATGGAATACCTCCTCGCGCGCATCATCCAGGAACGGGAACTCGAACTGGGCCGTGCCTCGCGCCGCTTCACGCTCCAGGTGGTGGAGTTGCCGCTCGGCGTGCGGCGCGCCTGGTGGGTGGAACCGGAGACACTGCTCATGTGCCAGGAGCTGTTCGACGACGAGCGGTCCTTCCGGAGCTACGTGGAACCCGTCGTCAGGATGCTGGCCTGAGCAGGAGCAGGAGCAGGAGGCGCACGGTCGTCAGGGCGTGACGCCCGCGACCTCGACGGTGAGGACGCCCGGTTCCGAGGCCGTCTGGGACCAGCCGCCCTCCGCGCGGTCCCAGGCGAGACCGGAGTACGCCACCGAGGTGATGTGCAGCATCGAGGCATTCGCGACGGCCCACTGTGCGGTCGCCCAGCCGAGTGTCCCCGAGACGTCGAGCGTGAGTCGCGTGCCGTCCACGGCGCCGCCGAGCGGGCCGAAGATCTCGTCGGCCGCTGTCGACACGGCCAGGGCGTCCCCGGCTCCCGTGGGCGCGCGCAGGGTGCAGTTCATCGAGGCGGGGGAGTTGCCCGTCAGGGCGGAGGCGAAGGCACGCCCCTCCGGCTCGTGGTCCGCGTACGCCTCCGGATAGGCCGAGCGCTGCACGGTCTGCGCTGCCTCCGTGATCGGGAGCGTCTCGTACCCCGGGACCTGGACGAGTGCATCGTAGAAGGCGCTCGTGGCGTAGAGCGGCGTCATGACCTGTTCCTCGGTGCCCCAGCCCTGAGAGGGTCGCTGCTGGAAGAGTCCGCGGGAGTCCGGTCCGGCGTCGTCCCCGTAGTCGATGTTCTCGAGCCGGGACTCCTGGATGGCGGTGGCGATCGCGATCGACGCCGCCCGCGCCGGGAGCCCGCGGTTCACGGCGACCCCCGAGATCAATGCGGCGTTGCCGGTCTGCTCCGGCGTCAGTTCGAAGGTGTCCGGCCCGACCGTCGCGCTGCAGCGTTCGCGGACCAGGATCTCGCTGCGGTCGAGCTGTCCGAGCGCGACCACCGAGCCCCCGACGACGACCGCGGCGAGGGCGGTGAGCATGGCTCCCGTGCGGAGCCGACGCCTGCGCCGACGGACGGCGGCGGAGGGCTGCCTGGGGGACATGCGTCAGTTGGCGTGCAGGGCCGGGTTGAGCGCGATGCCCTCTCCCGTGCGGGGCCGCGCCTCGACGGCACCCGTGGTGGAGTTCCGCAGGAAGAGGATGCCCGCTTCCCCGGAGAGCGCCGTGGCCTTGACGATGGCGCCGTCCTGCAGGGTCACCTTCGTGCCCGCCGTCAGGTAGAGCCCGGCCTCCACGACGCAATCGTCGCCGAGGGAGATCCCGACCCCGGATTCGGCCCCGAGCAGGCAGCGTTCACCGATGGTGATGCGCTGCTTCCCGCCACCCGAGAGGGTGCCCATGATCGAGGCGCCGCCGCCGACGTCGGAACCATCACCGACCACCACCCCGGCGGAGATGCGGCCCTCCACCATGGAGTGGCCGAGGGTGCCCGCGTTGAAGTTCACAAATCCCTCGTGCATGACGGTGGTGCCCTCGGCGAGGTGCGCTCCGAGTCGTACGCGATCGGCGTCGGCGATGCGGACTCCCGCGGGGACCACGTAGTCGGCCATGCGCGGGAACTTGTCGATGCCGTGGACGGCGACGGGGCCACGCGACCGGAGGGCTGCACGGACGGTCTCGAAGCCGTCGACGGCGGCAGGACCGTGGTTCGTCCAGACCACGGTGGCGAGGAGCCCGAAGACGCCGTCGAGATTGACGGTATTGGGCTGCACGAGCCGGTGGGAGAGGAGGTGGAGCCTGAGGTACGCGTCCTCCGTGCCGGTCGGCGCGGCATCGGGATCGATGGTCAGGTCGACGACTCGCTGGGAGACGTTGCGGGCGTCGTCCGTCCCTGCCGACGCAAGGTCCTCGAGGGTCGTGCGGAGCGCGCCGCGGCCGCCGGCGTCGAGGGCGTCCTCGCCGATCCACGGCGCCGGGAACCAGGTGTCGAGGACCGTGCCGTCCGGCGTGACGGTCGCGAGACCCAGGCCGCCGGCCGTCCGCCGTCGGGTTTCGGGCATGGGGGAGTCCGGGGAGGAAGGCGTCATGGGCAGCAGTCTACCGAGGGATAGGGTGGCAGCATGATTCAGACACCCTCCGCGGAGCTCGATCTGACCTCCGACGTGGCCCACCTGACAGCGGTCCTCCTCGATATCGAGAGCGTGTCGGGTGACGAGCGGGGGATCGCCGACGCGATCGAGCGGGCCCTCCGCCCGCTCGCCCACCTCGAGGTGGTCCGGGACGGTGATTGCGTCATGGCGCGAACGTCGCTCGGACGAAGCGAACGGGTGATCCTCGCCGGCCACATCGACACCGTCCCCCTCCCGTCGACGGCCGGTTCCAGGGGCACCGTCCCCTCGGTGTGGGACGGCGAGGTCCTCTTCGGTCGGGGTGCGACGGACATGAAGGGCGGCGTGGCAGTGCAGCTGGCGCTCGCCTCCGCCCTGACCGAGCCGACGCGCGACATCACGTACGTCTTCTACGACCACGAAGAGGTCGAGGCCTCCCTCAGCGGCCTCGGTCGGGTCGCCGATTCCCATCCGGACTGGCTGGTCGCCGATTTCGCCGTCCTGCTGGAACCGACGGACGGCACGGTGGAAGGCGGCTGCAACGGGACCGCGCGGTTCGAGGTCCGCACCGCGGGCAAGGCCTCCCATTCGGCGCGTGCGTGGATGGGTGTGAATGCCATCCACGGTGCAGCCGAGGTCCTCGTGCGCCTGCGGGACCACGAGCCGGCCACGGTCCACGTCGACGGGCTGGACTACCGGGAGAGCCTCAATGCCGTGAAGATCGTGGGCGGGACCGCGGGCAACGTCATTCCCGACAGTGCGGTGATCGAGGTCAACTACCGTTTTGCTCCGGACAAGGGACCGGAGCAGGCCGAGGAGTACGTGCGGCAGCTGCTCGAGGGATTCGACGTCCGGCGGACGGATGTCGCCGCCGGCGCCCGCCCCGGGTTGCAGCATCCGGCCGCAGCCGCCTTCGTCGCGGCCGTCGGAGCGGACCCGAAGCCCAAGTACGGCTGGACGGACGTGGCGCGGTTCAGTGCCCTCGGCATCCCGGCCGTCAATTTCGGGCCCGGCGACGCTCTCCTCGCGCACACCGACGACGAGCACGTCCACGCCGACGCTGTTCGGGCCTGTCTCCGCGCGCTGGTGACCTGGTTGTCCTGAGGCGTCGCCCTGCTCGGGCCCTCCCTACCGTCGGTCTCAGCCTCCCGCGGGGGCGTCAGCTCGAGCTGGCGTCCATGGCCAGTGCTTCCCGCGCCACCGGCTTCTGGCCCTTCGCCCTGAAGCTGAGGAGGACCGACAGGCGGGTCGCGAGGGTGGACAGAGCGAAGTTGATCACGATGAAGATCGTCGCTGCGACAAGCAGCGAGGGGATCACATTGCCCTCGCCGACACCGAGGCGCCGGGTGTACTGCAGCAGCTCGGGGTAGGTGATGATGAAGCCCAGTGCCGAGTCCTTGAGGATCACGACGAACTGGCTGACCAGGGCCGGCAGCATGGCGACCAGCGCCTGGGGCACCTCGATGGTGCGCAGCGACTGCGACCGCGTGAGGCCGATCGCCATGCCGGCTTCCCGCTGGCCCCTGGGCAGACCGTGGACCCCCGACCGCACCAGTTCGGCGATGACCGAACCGTTGTAGAGGGTCAGGGCGATGATCACGGCGATGAACGGGGCGTCCTGCGGCTGCACCACACCGGACCTGCCGAGCGCGAGCCAAAAGAAGATCATCATCAGCAGCACGGGCACGGCTCGGAAGAACTCGACGACGGTGCCCGCGATCCACCGGACGGGCGCCAGGTTCGAAAGGCGGCCGACGCCGAACACCAGGCCGAACGCGACGGCCGTGACGATCGAGATGCCCGCGGCCTGGAGGGTGTTGAGCAGTCCGGGAAGAATGAAGAACTGCCATGTCCTCGATTCGAGGAAGGGGGACCACATGCTGCCTGTGAGCTGACCGCGCTCGGCAAGGGCCGCGACAACCCACCAGAGGATCGCGAGGGCGATCAGGACGCCGACGATGTTCCCGATCAGGATGACGCGCCTGGCCCGGGGGCCCGGTGCGTCGAAGAGGACCTGCTGTGCGCTCATCGGGCCACCGCCAGTTTCCGTGAGGCCCAGGTGGTGAGGAGGCCGATCGGGATCACGAGGATCACGAACCCCAGGGCGAAGGTGAGGAAGATCGGGATCACGAGGTCCGAGCGGAACTCGATCATGGTCTTCATGAGGCTGGAGGACTCGGTCGCCACCGAGCCGGCGGCAGCGACGGTCGAATTCTTGATGAGGGCGATCAGCACATTGCCGAGCGGGGCGATGGCCCCCCGGAAGGCCTGCGGGAGGATGACGAGGCGGGCCGCGGGGAGGAAGCCGAGACCGATCGCCCGGGCTGCCTCTGCCTGGCCGAGCGGAACGGTGTTGACACCGCTGCGGATGGCCTCGCACACGAAGGCGGCGTGGTAGAGCGCCAGACCCACGATCGCGATGCGGAACAGGCTGGCGTTCAGGTCACCTGCGAGGCTGACCTGCATCACGGAGAACAGCCCGAGGAAGCCGAAGGCCAGGATGATCGTCAACGGGGTATTGCGGAAGATGTTCACGTACGCCGCACCGAACCACTGGAGGCTCGGGATCGGGGAGATGCGGAACAGCGCCAGGACGGTGCCGATCACGAGCGCGAAGATCGCCGCCCAGAACGACAGCTGGATGTTGACCCAGAACGCGGCCGGCACGTCGTAGGTCTCGAACAGCGACAGGTAGTTCTCCACGCTTCACCTCTTTCCTGGTGGGAACACGGCATTGGTGGGGCAGCCCTGAGCGGACCACCCCACCAATGGAAGCGATGCTAGGCGCAGGGCGCCGGCGTCGGTGGGTTCAGGTCCGCGTTGTACTCGTAGTCGGCACCCTCGGTGTTGTTGGTGATCGCGTCTTCCCAGGCACCCTCGTCGATCATCTTGGTGATCGCTTCGTTGATCTCCTCGCAACGATCGGTGCTGCCCTTGGGCAGGCCCACACCGTAGTTCTCCTCGGAGAAGGTGTTGCCGACCACCTTGAACTTGCCGGCGTTGGCTTCCTGCGCGGCGAGGCCGGCGAGGATGATGTCATCCGTGGTGACGGCGTCGATCTGGCCACCGCCCATGGCGGTCACGCACTCGGCGTAGCCGGGCTGCTCGACGAGCTGCACGCCCGGGTACTGGTCCTTGATCTTCTGCGCGGAGGTGGAACCGGTCACCGAGCAGAGGTTCTTGCCCTCGAGGTCCTCGGGCCCCGTGATGTCGCTGTCCGTCGGGACCAGGAGGTCCTGGCCGGCCACGAAGTACGGCCCGGCGAAGTCGACGGTCTCCTTGCGGGTGTCGGTGATGGAGTAGGTCGCGAAGATCATGTCCACCTGGTTGTTGGACAGGAGGTTCTCGCGGTTGGCCGAGGGAGCCTCGACGAACTCGATGTTGTCCTCGCTGACGCCGAGTTCACCGGCGACGTACTTGGCGACGTCGACGTCGAAGCCGGAGTAGGAGCCGCCCTCGTCGTAGCCGAGGCCCGGCTGGTCGAACTTGATGCCGATGCGGAGGGTCTCGCTGCCCGCCTCGCCGCTCGCTTCCGCGGAGCTGTCTCCGCCGCCGCCGCAGGCGGACAGGGTCAGTGCGGCCACCGCAGCCACCGCGGCTGCTGCGTATCGGGTCTTCTGCATTGGTTCTCCTTGGGTCGAGGCCGGGGAGGGCCTGCTGGGTTCGAGTGGAATGCGTGTGGGGTCAGTGCGAGAGGATCTTGCCGAGGAAGTCCTTGGCGCGGTCGCTCTGCGGATTGGTGAAGAAGGATTCCGGTGTGGCCTCCTCCATGATCTGGCCGTCGGCCATGAAGACGACGCGGTCCGCGGCCTTGCGGGCGAATCCCATCTCGTGGGTGACCACGATCATCGTCATGCCCTCCTTGGCGAGGGCCACCATGGAGTCGAGCACTTCGTTGATCATCTCGGGGTCCAGTGCCGAGGTGGGCTCGTCGAACAGCATGACCTTCGGTTTCATGGCGAGCGCCCGTGCGATGGCGACCCGCTGCTGCTGGCCGCCGGAGAGCTGCGCCGGGAGCTTCTGCGCCTGGTTGTCCACGCCCACGCGCTTCAGCAGGGACATGGCGAGCTCCTTCGCCTCGCCGCCCTTCATGCCCTTGACCTTGATGGGGCCCAGCGTGACGTTCTCCAGGATGGACTTGTGCGCGAAGAGGTTGAAGGACTGGAAGACCATCCCCACATCGGCGCGCAGTTTCGCGAGGGCCTTGCCCTCCGCCGGCAGCACCTCGCCGTCGATCATGATCTGGCCGTCGTCGATCGTCTCGAGGCGGTTGATGGCCCGGCAGAGTGTCGACTTCCCGGACCCCGAGGGCCCGATCACGACGACGACCTCGCCGCGCGCAACGTCCAGGTTGATGTCGCGCAGCACGTGCAGCTCCCCGAAGTGCTTGTTCACGTTCGTGAGGGAGACGAGGGGCCTGTCCGAGGACGTTGGCGTAGAAGACGGTTGCGCTTCACGTGTCATGGGAGAAATCTAGCGAACTATTCCCATCCGGCAATACGAAGCGGCGCGGCGACGTCGATTGTGATTCAAGAGCAACCAAATCGGCGGGCAGCGCGGCGTGTTGGCTAGCCTAGGGAAATGTCTCCTTCCCACCAGCCCCTGCCCGACGACGCGCAGGCGTCGACCAGCGCCGACCCCCGCGTGCCACCGGGCCGTGACAGCCCGGCGGACACGACCCGCAGGCGGGGCTCCGTGGAGTTGCGGCGCGCGCAGGCGGCGACGCCGCAATCGGACAACATGCTTCTCGACACCCCGGATTCACGGGCTTTCACACGGACCGATCCCTGGCGGGTCCTGCGCATCCAGAGCGAGTTCGTCGAGGGCTTCGGGACCCTGGCGGATCTGGGGCCGGCCATCAGCGTGTTCGGCTCGGCGCGGACGTCCCGGGATTCCGTGTACTACTCCATGGGGGAGGAGGTCGGCCGGCGGCTCGTGGAATCGGGATATGCCGTCATCACCGGAGGGGGTCCGGGTGCCATGGAAGCCGCGAACAAGGGCGCGTGCGAGGCGGGTGGCGTGTCGGTGGGGCTCGGCATCGAACTGCCGTTCGAGCAGGGGATGAACGAGTGGGTGGACCTCGGTATCAACTTCCGGTACTTCTTCGCCCGGAAGACCATGTTCGTGAAGTACGCGAGCGGCTTCGTGGTTCTTCCGGGCGGGTTCGGCACCCTCGATGAACTCTTCGAGGCCATGACCCTCGTCCAGACGGGGAAGGTCACGTCCTTCCCCATCGTCCTGATCGGCATCGACTACTGGCAGCCCCTCCTCGACTGGGTCGAGGGGACGCTGATCCCGGAGGGCACCGTCTCGCAGAAGGACCTGTCCCTGGTGCAACTCGTGGACACGGCGGAGGAGGCGGTGCGCGTCGTGGCAGCCTCCGCCGGTCACGGGTCGGGCTTCTGAGCCTCCCGGCTCGGTGGCGTGGCCGGTGTGAGCGGTGATTCTGGCACCATAGCGGTGTGACTATCTTCCTGGTGATCCTCGCCATCCTGGTGATGGGTGGCACGGCCGTGCTGGTGTCCGAACGCGGTGCTCCGCTGCCAGGGCGGCGCGGCGCGGGGGAGAGCGTGCGGGAGGCCGGGCGACTGCGGGGGGACGGCCTCGGGCTCGTGGAACCGGTGGCGAGCCTGCCACCCGTCCTGCTCCCCGAGAAGCCCACCGCAAGAGACGTCGACGCCGTGCGCTTCGGCCTCGGGCTGCGGGGGTACCGCATGGACCAGGTGGACGAGGTGCTGGACCGGCTGGCAGCCGCCCTCGCCGAGAAGGACGCCGTCATCGCCGGGCTGCGCGCGGAGTCGGCCGTACCGGGAAGCCGGTGAGCGATCCGGGGCCGGGTACGGACGGCCGCCGGCGCTGTCCCTGGGCCGTTGCGAGCGCCGAGTACGAGCGGTACCACGACGAGGAATGGGGCAGGCCGGTGCGCGGCGAGGCTGCCCTGTTCGAGCGCCTGAGCCTCGAGGCGTTCCAGTCGGGGTTGAGCTGGATCACCATCCTCCGGAAGCGGGAGGCGTTCCGGCGTTGCTTCGCCGCGTTCGACCCCGTGGCCGTCGCCCGATTCCGGCCGGAGGACGTCGAGCGGCTCATGGCGGACACGGGAATCGTGCGCAACCGGCGGAAGATCGAGGCCACCATCGCCAATGCACGGGCCCTCCTGGAACTCGACGGCGAAGGGCTCGGCGGTGTCCTCGCGGCCCACCGCCCGGCCCCGGCGCCCGCGCCCGTCTCACTCTCCGACGTCCCGGCCATCACCCCCGAGAGCACGGCGCTCGCCCGGGAACTCAAGGCCCTCAACTTCCGCTTCGTCGGCCCCACCACCGCCTACGCCATGCTGCAGGCCATCGGCTACGTCAACGATCACCTCCGTGACTGCTGGGTGCGGGACGCGGTCCAGGCGTCGATCGACGCCGCCACGCCGGACATCCACGACCCCCTGCCGTGAGCAGCACGTCGGACGGACCGATCGCGCAGTCCTCGGACACGGCAGCGCCAGGTGCCGCGCGCGTGCACTGGTCCCTGCAGGTCCTTGCGATCTTCCTCGCAGGACGACTGGTCAGCACGCTGATCCTGGTGCGGGCCGCGGCCGGCCAGGGGGTGAGCCCGTGGGCGGAACCCGCGCCGGGGTACGGCACGTTCATCACCTTCTGGGACAGCGGCTGGTACGAGCGCATCTTCCGGGAGGGCTATCCGTCCGTCCTGCCCGTGGACCAGTTCGGGACCGTCGTCCACAACCAGTGGGCGTTCTACCCGTTGTTCCCCGGCGTGGTGCGCGTGCTCGACATCGTGACCGGCCTCGGCTGGGGAATCCTGGCACCCGCAGTCTCGGTGGCAGCCGCAGCCGCGGCCTCCCTGATCGTCTACCGGCTGTTCCTGCTGTACGCCGCGCACCGTGCGGCCCTCGCCGGTGTCGCCGTCGTCTCCTTCGCCCCGGTCGCGGCGATCCTGCAGATCCCCTACGCGGAGTCGCTCCACCTCCTGCTCCTCGCCGCAGCCCTCTACCTGCTCGCCTGCGGACGGTACTACGCCGTGATGCCCGTTGTCGTCCTCATGTGCTTCTCGCGGCCCGCCGGTGTGCCGTTCGCCGTCGCGGTCGGCATCCTGTTCCTCCGGTCCGTGTGGATCGCACGACGGGGCGCGACGGAGGGCGAACGGAGCGGGGCGCGCGACGGCGTGTTCCCGCTGTTCCTGCTCGGGCTGGTCGCCGCCGCGGCCGCCGTGACCTGGCCGCTGATCGCGTGGGTCGCCACCGGCCGCCGCGATGCCTATGTGGCCACGGAGACCGCCTGGCGCGGCGAGCCCCTCGCGCCGTTCCTCCCGTGGTTCGACGCGCCGTCCGCTGTTCTGGGCCCGGTGGCGGGCGGGTTGCTGGTGGTGGCGCTCGTTCTCGGGGCAGTTGCACTATTCTTCACGCACCCGGTCCGGCGCCTCGGCCCGGTCCTCACGGCCTGGTGCGCGGGCTACCTGCTGTACCTCGCCGCCTTCTGGGACCCGCAGTCGAGTACCTGGCGCATTCTCGTCCCGCTCTTCCCGCTGGCACTGGCCGTCGCCACGCCGAGAGGCGGACGCGCCCTGTGGATCGTGGTTCCGATCTCCGTGGTGCTCCAGGTCCTGTGGGTGGACCGGCTGTGGGTCTGGACGCCGTCAGGCCCGGACGGGGACTATCCCCCCTGAGTGTGATCCACAACGCACCGGAATTAGTAGGTGCAGGCCTTGTACTGAATAATGAAAGAAATGTTGTGCACCGCCGGCCCGTCTGATCGGGCATCCGGTCAGGGAGCACTGTTTACTGTCGCGCTACCGCTGACCGCGGTTGCGCCCTGTTGAAAGGGACACCCCCATGGCTGCCATGAAACCGCGAACCGGCGACGGACCGATGGAAGTCACCAAGGAGGGGCGCAGCCTCATCATGCGGGTGCCGATCGACGGGGGTGGGCGGCTCGTCGTCGAACTGAACGCCGAGGAAGCAGGCAACCTCAGGGATTGCCTGCTCACGGTCACGGGCTGACCCAGCCGGATCGGCCCGCCGGCCGGGTACTCACGCCTGTTGCTTGACCGCCAGGAGAAGTCCCGTGCCGGTGGGCAGCAGGGCCGAGACGAGGGCGTCGTGGTCGCGGACCATGCGACCGACCTGGCGCAGGGTGTTGGTCGACTGCTCCCGGACGGCCGGCTCGGCGACGCGGTCCTGGTCGAGGGCATCGTTGACGATCAGGATCCCGCCGTTCTTGAGCAGCCTGATGGCCTGTTCGACGTACAGGGGGAGCCCGGCCTTGTCGGCATCGAGGAAGACGAGGTCGTAGGCGCGGTCCGTGAGGCGCGGCAGGACGTCCGCCGCGCGACCGGAGATGGTCCGCGTCCGGTTGGACGGGATGCCGGCCTCCACATAGGCCTCACGCGCCGCCCGGAGGTGATCGACGTCGGAGTCGATGGTCGTCAGGACCGCGGTGCCGCCGAGTCCACGGAGGAGGCAGACCCCGGAAACGCCTGCTCCCGCGCCGACCTCCACCGCGGTGGTGGCCTTCGACGCCGCGGCGAGCACCGTCAGCGCCGCGCCGACAGCAGGAGTCACGGGTGCCACTCCCAGTTCGTGCGAGCGGTCGCGCGCCCGGAGCAGGATGTCGTCCTCGTCCGGAAGGCTCTCGGTGTAGGACCAGCTGCTGTGTTTGTCGGCGGCCATGGACATCCGTTCTGTGGTTGGCGGCAGGAATCCGCTGGGGCAGCGGTCGGAGGGCAAACGCCCAGCCCCAACACTACTGGCACCGCAGACCGCGCTGCCATGCGCCCCGGCCCACCTCGACCGGTCACCGCAGGCCGCCACCTGCTGCGCCCGGCACGCGCTGCATCGCGCTCACTCCCTGCCAGCTTGCTCCCAGCTTGGTGAGAAAGACTTTTGCTTCGGGACATCCGGCCTCCGCGCCGTCCCGAATCCCTGTCAGCAGTACCCGGCCGTCAGGTCCGGGGGCTGGGACGGGGTATTCACGGTACGAAGGGGAACATGATGTCCAGCGTAAGGGCGGCACGGACCGCCTCCGGAATGGACGCGGTCACGGACGCGCCCATCCTCGATGAGCACGGCAACCCCTGGGTTGCGCCGTCGTGGGAAGAGGTCGTCACCACCTACTCGCCCAAGGTGTACCGACTCGCCTACCGACTCACGGGCAACAAGTTCGACGCCGAGGACCTCACGCAGGAGGTGTTCGTCAGGGTCTTCCGCTCCCTCGCCAACTTCAAGCCGGGAACACTCGACGGCTGGCTGCACCGCATCACCACGAATCTGTTCCTGGACCAGGCGCGACGCAAGACGCGCATCCGCTTCGACGGTCTCACGGATGAAGCGGAGAGCCGGCTTCCGAGCAAGCACCCCGGACCTGAGCGGAGCTTCGAGTTCAACAATCTCGACATCGACGTCCAGTCGGCCCTCGAGGAGCTTCCCCCGGACTTCCGCGCCGCGGTGGTCCTCTGCGACCTGGAGGGACTCGCCTATGACGAGGTGTCGCGCGTTCTCGGGGTCAAGCTCGGGACGGTCCGTTCCCGTATCCACCGTGGGCGCACCATGCTGCGTGAGAAGCTCGCCCACCGCGACCCTCGGAGCTCCGGAGGGAACGGGCCCGCGCTCGGTGTTCCTCGGATCGCCGGTCTCGGGTAGGCCTGCATGCTGCATCCCCATCGCTCCCTGCAGGACCTCGTGGATGGTGAGTTGTCGGACCGGCGCCGGGTGGTTGTCGAACGCCATGTCCATGACTGCGCCGCGTGTTCCGCCGTCGTGGCGAGATTACGTGCGCTCAAGAGCGAGCTCCTGGGATTGCGCCGGCCCGCACCCGACGCGGCCTTCCAGCGACGGCTCCTCTCCGCGGCGGTCTCGGCGGAGGGTGCACCCCGGCGAGAGCATGGGGTGCCGGGCTCGTCGGGCGCCCACAGCGCCCGCGATCACCGGGAGCGGACTCCCGCTCATCCCCGGCGTCGTGCCCTCGTCGCCGCGGCGGGCGGCACCGCCGTCGTAGTGTCCGTCATCCTCGGAAGCGCCTACGTCGTCGGATCCGAGACGCGACCGGTCGTGCCCGACGCCTCGTCCGGCACCGGAGCCCTGCAGGCCGGCTGGGAGTCGGTGGCGCCGCTGACGCCCACCTACCTCGACACCACCCAGTTGGAGACACTGCGGGCGGGGGGCTGGTACTGCCCGGAGCTTGAGTCCCTCGGGTTCGTGCTCAAGAGCGCGGAGGGCATCACGGTCGCAGGGAGTCCGACACTGGAACTGGTGCTGGAGAACGACGGCGAGACCGTGACGGTCTACGAGCAGCGGAAGGTCGGCAGTGTCACAGCCTCCGCGCCCGTGAGTGCCGTCACAGGTCGAAGTGTCAGCATGGACGGGTTCGAGCATGTGGGCGCCGTGGACCGGGACCTCTGGGTGCGCCCGGGAAAGCCATGGCAGGTGGTGCTCGATTCACCCACGGTGACCTACACGGTGATGTCCTCCATGCCGGCGGCGGCCATGCCCCGGACGGTCAGCCAGCTGGTCGCGACGGAGCACGCACAGCTGGCCCTGGCGCCGCGGGCCGAGGACGATTCGATGATGGACCGTATCCACCGCGGGCTCTCCAGGATCACGCAGCCCGGGGGCAGCTCGCGGTAGAGTCGACGGCCCGGCCCGCCCCCGGCGCGGATGTGAACGGCACAAGTCCCAAGTCCTGGAAGGTAGTCTTTTCTCGTGTTGGGAATCAACGGCCTCGAACTCGTGGTCCTGGCGATCATCGCCATCGTGGTGCTCGGCCCGGAGCGACTTCCGGAGTACGCCTCCCAGCTCGCGCGCCTCGTGAAGGGGCTGCGCCGGATGGCCACCGGGGCACGTGAACAGCTCCGCGAGGAGGTGGGGCCGGAACTCGACGAGGTGGACTGGCGCAAGCTGGACCCCCGCCAGTACGACCCCCGCCGCATCATCAGGGAAGCACTGCTGGACGACATCGAGGACGTCTTCAAGCCCGTCAGCGAGGGCGCTCCCACCGCTGTGGCCGCGACCGCTCCGGCCGCTGCCCTCGGCGCCGCACGGGCTTCCCTCTCGGTGCCTGTAGGGCCCAGGCTCGGCGCAGGACAGGCTGCTCCCTACGACCTGGAAGCCACGTGATCATCGCGGTCTGAAGCAGCTGCTCCCGCTCCGCCGCCCTCAGCGCACGCTCCCGCTCCGCCGCCCTCAGCGCACGCTGACGGGGAGCCGTAGTCCGTCCAGGCCCCTCGGCCGACGTGCCAGGGCCGCAGCGATACCTGTCAATTCCGTCCGGGCCTTCGAGGGGGCCGAACCGAGGACCAGCGGTCTGCCGATGTCGCCCCCCTCGCGCAGGGCGACATCGAGGGGGATGCTGCCGAGCAGCGGAATATCGGCGTCCAGCGCAGTCGACAACCGCGCTGCAAGAGTTGCGCCGCCGCCTGCTCCGAAGAGTTCGAGCCGACCGCCGTCGGGCAGTTCGAGCCAGGACATGTTCTCGATCACGCCCGCCACGCGCTGGCCTGTCTGTGCTGCCATCGCACCCGCTCTCTCGGCGACGTCGGCGGCGGCGCTCTGCGGCGTCGTCACCACGAGGAGCTCGGAGGACGGCAGGAGCTGCGCCACGGAGATGGCGATGTCGCCGGTGCCCGGCGGAAGGTCGAGGAACAACACGTCCAGGTCGCCGAAGTACACATCGGTGAGGAATTGCTCCAGGGCACGATGCAGCATGGGGCCGCGCCAGGAGATCGGCTGGTTGCCCTCCACGAACATGCCGATCGAGATGACCTTCACGCCGTGTGCCACCGGCGGCAGGATGAGCTCGTCCACACGTGTGGGCTGCTGGGTGATTCCCATGAGCGCCGGGACGGAGAAGCCGTAGACGTCGGCGTCGACAATACCGACGCGGAGCCCCCGTGCCGCCATCGCGACCGCGAGGTTGACTGTCACGCTCGACTTCCCCACACCCCCCTTGCCGCTCGCGACAGCATAGACGCGGGTGAGGGACTCCGGTGTGTTGAAGGGGATGCCACGGCGCCCGCCCTCGCCCTTCAGTAGGTCCTTCAGGGCGTCGCGCTGCCGTTGGTCCATGACGCCGAGCTCGACGTCGACCTGGTCGACGCCGTCGACGGCGGACAGGGCCCTGCCGGCGTCACGCACGATCGTGTCGCGGAGCGGGCATCCGGCGATGGTGAGCAGCACGCGGATGCTCACGGCGTGGCCGTCGATGGCCACCGTGTCCAGCATGCCGAGCTCGGTGATGGGGCGGCGGAGCTCGGGGTCGATGACGGTGGCGAGGGCAGCGCGAACCGACTCCTGCGTGGGTAGGACCGGTGTCGGGGCCCCTGGCGGGTCGGCCGATCGGTCCGTGGGCAGATCAGGACTCACCGGACGGGTTTCCTCCCTGCGGACTGGGACCTGGGCTGGACCTTGGGCAGCGACACCGTGGCGTCCGACGGCTTGCGTGGCTTTCGCTTCAGCGTGAGCTCCTGTCCATCGGTCGTCTCGAGGAGTTCCTCGAGGACGGACCGCAACTCGGACCGCACATAGTCGCGCGTCGCGACTTCGCGGAGCGCGATCCTGAGCTCGGCGATCTCCCGCGTCAGGTACTCGGTGTCCGAGAGGTTCCGCTCGGCACGCTGGCGGTCCTGCCGCAGCGAGACGCGGTCACGGTCGTCCTGCCTGTTCTGCGCGAGCAGCAGCAGGGGGGCGGCGTAGGAGGCCTGGAGGGACAGCATGAGGGTGAGCGCGGTGAAGCCCAGGGCCGCGCTGTCGAACCGGAAATCGGCCGGACCGAAGGTGTTCCAGCACAGCCAGATGATGCAGAACACGGTCATGTAGAGCAGGAACTGCGGCGTGCCCATGAAGCGGGCGAAATTCTCCGTCGCGCTGCCGAAGCGGTCCGGGTTGGGGCGGGGACGGTTCAGGAACCGCTTGCGCGCCTCCCTCGGGGTGTCCAGTCCGCTCGAACTGGACCTGATCTTCTCAACCACGTCGGCCACCCCGCTTCGCTACCGGTGTATCGTCCTGGGCTCTCCAGTCGTCGGGCAGCAGATGGTCGAGGACGTCGTCGACCGTCACCGCCCCCACGAGGCGCCCCTCCGAATTGACCACGGGGAGCGAATTGAGGTTGTAGGTCGCCAGGATCCTGGAGACCTCGCTCACGTTCGCCTGGTCGCCGACAGCTTCGAGGTCGGTGTCGATGATGTTGCCGAGCGGCTCGGGCGGCGGGAAGCGGAGGAGCTGCTGGATGTGCACGACACCGAGGTACCGGCCGGTCGGCGTCTCCAGTGGCGGTCGGCAGACGAAGATCGAGGACGCGAGGGCCGGCGTCAGTTCCTCACGGCGCACATGCGCCAGCGCCTCCGCGACCGTCGCTTCCGGCGGCAGGATGACCGGGACCGTCGTCATGAGTGAGCCGGCCGTGTCCTCCTCGTACTCGAGCAGACGGCGCACGTCCTCGGCGTCGTCGGGCTCCATGAGTTGGAGGAGCTCCTCCTTCTGCGCCTCGGGCAGCTCGTTCAGGAGGTCCGCCGCATCATCAGGGTCCATCTCCTCGAGCACGTCCGCAGCACGTTCCCGCGTGAGCGAGGTGAGGATCTGCACCTGGTCGTCGTCGGGCAGTTCCTGCAGCACGTCGGCGAGGCGGTCGTCCTGCAACTCGCCGGCGACCTCCAGGCGTCGCTTGTCATTCATCTCGTGGAGCGCGTCGGCGAAGTCCGCCGCCTTCAGATCGTCGTGCTGGGCGACGAACTGGGTGGCGCCCTGGGGCTCGTCGGCGGTGCCGTGGAAGGCGTCGACCCAGTCGATGATGATGCGCTCGCCCCCGCGCCGCAGGCCCCGCAGCGGGGAGCCGGCGCCGCCCCTGCGGACGAAGAGCTGCGACACGTGCCAGTCACCGGCGCGGTCGCGCTCCATCGCGATGTCCTCGACGACGGCACTCCCGCTGCCGTCGCGCAGGGTCAGCCGCCGGTCGAAGAGCTCCGCGACCACGAGCATCTCGGCCCCGCGCTGTTCGAACCGGCGCAGGTTGACGAGCCCGGTGCAGATGATCTGGGACGGGTCCATGGAGGTGATGCGGGTCATCGGGACGAAGACGCGCTTCTTGCCGGGAACCTCGACCACCAGGCCGATCACCTGCGGCGGCTTCGCCGGACCGCGATCGAGGACGACGGCGTCGCGCAGCCGGCCGAGGCGGTCACCCAGAGGGTCGAAGACATCGAGGCCCAGGAGCCGGGCGACGAACACGCGAGTCGGATTGGTAGTCACAGTCCTAGGTTATCGGGCGGTACCCAACGGGCAGCATCGGGCGCAGCACGGTGGGACGTGCGGGGGAGCGCCACCGCGGGGCGAGCCACGGCATCCCGCCGGCGCGGGTACGAGGTGTCGATCGTTCACTCCCGGCGATACGCGGCCCATCCGATGGAGAGGTGGGCGACAATGGAAGGCATGTCGACACCACAACTCGGAACCACCTCCTCCCGCGATCTCGGCCGGGTGCTGCCCACGGGCGAGACTATCGGCCGGTACACGAGCTATCTCGATGCGCAGAAGGCCGTGGACTACCTTGCCGACAACAAGTTCGCCGTGCAGCGTGTTTCCATCATCGGCAACGACCTCAAAGCGGTCGAGCGCGTCACCGGGCGCCTCAGCTACCCGCGCGTCGCACTCAGCAGCGCCCTGACGGGTGCCTGGTTCGGGCTGTTCGTCGGCCTGATCCTCAGCCTCTTCGCGGACAGCGACATGGTGAGCACCGTCCCCTCCTCGATCCTGCTGGGCGCCGTGTTCTGGATGCTCTTCGGCGTCCTGACCTATGCCTTCCAGCGCGGCAAGCGTGACTTCACATCGACGAACCAGGTCATCGCCACCAGCTACGACGTCCTCGTCGACCCGGCCGTCGCGGGCGAGGCGCGCCGCCTGTTGCAGCAGCTCCCCATGAACGGACAGGCACACCATCCCGGGTCCGATCCCGCCGGCTGGAACCAGGCCCGGCCCAACCAGCCCGCCCAGAACCAGCCCGCCCAGAACCAGCCCACCCAGAACCAGCAGGCGCCGGAGCGCCCTGCCGCCTGGAACGACCCGTACCCGCGTCCCGACCAGCAGTCCCAGGAGCCCTCGGACGCCCAGGATCGGACGGCGGGCCCCGGCACCACGGGACCGCGCCGCGGACAGTTCCCCGATCTGCCGGACGGCAGGCCGCAGTACGGCGTTCGGGTCGAGGACCAGTCGCAGCCCGACGCCCCCTCGCAGGGTGCGGCGCCGGCCGAGGCACACGGACCGGCGGACGCAGCCGATGCTCGTCCGACCGCAGGAGGGGGCGACGACGGCAGGTCGGGATCCTCGCCGGCGGGCGAATCCCGCTGACCCCGCTCGGCTCCCGCTGACCGTCCGGTAGGAGCGCGGACCGCATGGAAAAGGCAGGGACCCGAGGGTCCCTGCCTTCTCCATGTCCGTCGGTTACTCGCCGGTGGGGCTCCAGATGCCGGACATCCAGGTCTCCACGTCCTCCGGTGCGCGCGGGAGCGCGGCACTGAGATTCACCGGGCCGTCGGCGGTCATGAGGATGTCGTCCTCGATGCGGACCCCGATGCCGCGGTATTCCTCGGGCACGGCGAGGTCCTCCGCCTTGAAGTACAGGCCGGGCTCGATGGTGAAGACCATGCCCTCCGTGAGGATCCCGTCGAGGTACAGGTCCCGCTTGGCCTGGGCGCAGTCGTGCACGTCCATGCCGAGGTGATGGCTGGTGCCGTGGGGCATCCACCGTCGGTGGTGCTGGCCCTCGGGGGCCAGCGCCTCGTCGAGCGGGACGGGCAGCAGCCCCCACGCGTCGAGGTTCTCGGCGAGCACGGTGATCGCGGCGACGTGGATCTCGCGGAACTTGCGTCCCGGCCGTGCGGCGGCGAAGCCCGCGTCGGCGGCGTCGAGCACCGCCTGGTAGACCTTGCGCTGCACATCGGTGTACCGGCCGTTGACGGGCAGCGTCCTCGTGATGTCGGCGGTGTAGAGGCTTTCGGCCTCGACGCCGGCGTCGAGCAGCAGGAGCTCCCCGGATCTCACCTGACCTGTATTGCGGATCCAGTGCAGTGTCGTCGCGTTGTTGCCGGAGGCTGCGATGGTGTCGTATCCGAGGTCGTTCCCCTCCTCGCGTGCGCGGGCGAAGAATGCACCCTCGACGACGCGCTCGCCGCGCGCATGACTGATGGCGCGGGGAAGCGCACGGACCACGTCATGGAAGCCGTTGACGGTCGCCGCGACGGCTGCCTCCATCTGTTCGACCTCCCAGGCGTCCTTGATGAGCCGGAGCTCGGACAGGACCTCGGCGAGTACCGCATCCAGGGCATCGGCCCGCTCGAGGTCCACTCCCGTGTTGATGCGTGAGGTGTCCACCAGGGCGTCCGCGTTGAGATCCACCTCGCGCAGCAGCCGGATGCTGGTTCCGCCGATCTCGACGACGCCCGCGTCCTTCGTGATGGCGACCTCGAGCTCGGCGAGGTCCGCCGTCTCGAGAGCGAGCTGTGCCCGGACCTGCGCCATGGAGAGCCGCTGGCCGATCCAGAACTCGCCGTAGCGGGCATCGGCATAGAACTCGGCGCTGTCGCGACCGGCGAGTTCCCGGAAGTACAGGGTTGCTGCGTGGTGGCCGCCGTCGTCGCCCGTGCCGGGGTCCACGGGCTCGAGGACCAGGACGGCGTCCGGCTCGTGGTCCAGGCCGAGCCCGGTCAGGTGCGCGAAGCCCGAGTGGGGGCGGTAGCGGTAGTCGGTATCGTTCGAGCGGACCTTGAACGGCCCGGCGGGAATGACGATCCGCTCACCGGGGAAACGCTCGGAGACAGCGCGACGGCGTCGCGCGGCATGGGCTGCGACGGCGGATGCGGCCGGGAGGTCGTCGGAGGCCGGCTCCCAGTCGCCGGCCATGAACGCCTTGAAGGCGTCGGAGTCCGGCCGCTGTGACCGGTTCTCGTTGCGCGCGGAGAGGGGCTGGCCCTCCGGGGAGTCGGTGGGATTCAGGGTTGCGGGTGCTGTGTCATCGGTGCTCACCCCGCCATCGTCTCACCGTGGCGACGGGGCGGGAAAGTCTGGCCACGCAGATGCATCAGAAGCTGAGGTGATTACCAAGGGATCAGGACACATCGTGCTCGACGCCGTCGGGAAGCTCCGCACGGCATTCATCAAGCGGCGTGGCACCCCGCGGCGTCGTCCGATAGGAGGCGCGAGGCCCGACCGGACGCGCAGTCCATCCGGACCGCACCACGCCATGGGAGAACAGCGCGACCACCGGTGGCGCCTGGCGGGCGCACCCGCGGCCGGCGCGTACATTGGTTCCGGTGAGAATCGACCTGCACACGCATTCCAATGTCTCGGACGGCACCGAGGATCCGGCTGTCCTGATCGCGTCCGCCGCGGCGGCGGGTCTCGACGCCGTCGCACTCACCGATCACGACTCGACCGCGGGCTGGGACAGGGCACGGGTCGCGGCGCGTGCCCACGGCGTCACGTTCATCCCGGGCATGGAGGTGTCCTGCCGCACCGACACCGGCATCAGCGTCCACGTCCTCTCCTACCTGCACGATCCACTGCACGTCGGGTTGCGCGACGAGATCGAGCGCTCCCGTCAGGCGCGGCTCACCCGCGCACGCCGCATGGTCGAGCTGATGTCCGAGGACTATCCGATCAGCTGGGAGCTGGTGCAGGAGCACGTCACGGAGGGCGCGACGGTGGGGCGCCCCCACATCGCCGACGCCCTGATCGCGCTCGGTGTCGTCACGACCCGCTCCGAGGCCTTCGAGAGTGTCCTCACGGCCCGCTCGCCCTACTGGGTGAGCCACTACGCGCCGCACCCGGCGATCGCCGTCGCCCTGATCAGGGAGGCAGGGGGAGTGCCCGTCTTCGCCCACCCGTCCGCGTTCAACCGCGGGGCCGTGGTCGGCGGGGCGGTGATCGACGAGATGATCGACGCGGGGCTCAAGGGCCTCGAGGTGGAACATCGGGACAATCCGCAGCATGCGAGGGTGGAGCTTCGGCGGATCGCACGGGACAACGACCTCCTGGTGACCGGCTCCAGCGACTACCACGGGTCGGGCAAGCCGAATCTGCTGGGCGAGAACACCACCACCCGTGAGACCTACGAGGCGATCGTCGGCCTCGCGACGGGCTCCCGGATCAGCTAAGGCCGTCCGTCCGGTCGCCGGAGCCCTGGAGCCACGGTCCGAGGCGCGCCCGCATGATCTCGACGGCCTGGGGATTGCGGTCGACGCAGACGAACCGCCTGCCGAGCTTCCCGGCCACGGCACCGAGCGTTCCCGACCCGGCGAAGAAGTCCAGCACCCAGTCACCCTGCGCACTGCTCGCGGCCACGGCGCGGCGCAGCAGGCCCTCCGGTTTCTGCGTGGGATATCCCGTCTTCTCACGACCCGTGGGGGAGACGATGGTGTGCCACCACACGTCGGTGGGCAGCTTCCCGAGTGCCGCCTTCTCGGCCGTCACCAGCCCGGGCGCCATATACGGTTCCCGGTCCACCTCGTCGCTGTTGAAGTAGTAGCCCGAAGGGTCCTTCACGTACACGAGGATGTTGTCGTGCTTCGCGGGCCACTTCCGCTTGGCCCTGGCGCCGTAGTCGTACGCCCAGATGATCTCGTTGAGGAAGCTGTCCCGGCCGAAGAGGGCGTCCAGCATGACCTTCGCGTAGTGCACCTCGCGGTAGTCGAGGTGCACGTAGAGGGTGCCGTCATCGGCGAGGAGGCGCCAGGCCTCTGCAAGCCGTGGCGCCAGGAAGTCCCAGTAGTCCTCGAAGGCGTCGTCGTAGCTCGCGAGGATGCCCTTGACCGTCGAGTAGGACTGGCCCTTGAACCCCACCCGGTCGCCCGAACCCTGCGACGCCCGCACCATGGAGGTCTGCTGGCGCCGCTGGACGCGGCCGGTGTTGAACGGGGGATCCACGTAGATCATGCGGAAGGAGCCATTCGCCAGGGTGGACAGGTAGTCCGCGTTGTCGGCATGCACCACGAGATTGGCGCCGTCCGCCCTCCATGCAGGAGCTGCGGACGGCGCAGGAAGCTCCGTCACCGGGGACTAGTCCTCCGCGCCGCCGGCCGGATTCCCGACGACCTCGCCGTTGCGGCGGCGCGTACGGGTGCGCCGGGGGCGGTCGCTCGCCACGGTCTCCGTTCCGGCGCCCTCGGTGGAGCGCCGACGGCGTCCCCCCTCGGCGTCGCCGCTCACGGGCACGGATGCTGCCGGCGCCGCGTCGGTCGGACCGGCGCTCCCGGTTCCCCGGTTGCCACCGCGTCCCCGGCCGCGAGAGCCCCGCGATCCCTGCCCGGACTCGCCCTGCTCCGCAGCAGGGCCGCCGTCGCGCCGCTGGCCACCGCGGCCGCCGTCACGCCGCTGCCCGCGGCCTCCGCTGCTCCCGGAGCCGGAGCCGGAACCGCCCGAACCGGCCGAACCGCCTGCGCCGTCGCTGCGCCCACCGCCGCGCTTCCCGGTCTCACCGAGATCCTCGAGGACCTCCGCATTGATGCCGGCCAGCTTGCGGTCCTTGCGGGGGAGGCGGCCCTTGGTGCCCTCGGGGATATCGAGGTCCGTGAAGAGGTGCGGGGACGAGGAGTAGGTCTCCACGGGCTCGGGGGTGTCCAGGCCCAGCGCCTTGTTGATGAGGCCCCAGCGCGGGACGTCGTCCCAGTCCACGAACGTCACCGCCGTGCCCTTCTTGCCGGCGCGGCCCGTCCGGCCGACCCGGTGCAGGTACGCCTTCTCGTCCTCGGGGCACTGGTAGTTGATGACGTGCGTGATGTCCTCGACATCGATCCCTCGAGCCGCGACCTCGGTCGCGACGAGCACGTCGATCTTGTCGCCACGGAACGCACGGAGGGCCTGTTCGCGGGCTCCCTGACCGAGGTCGCCGTGGATGGCGCCGGCAGCGAAACCGCGGTCGATCAGTTCCTCGGAGAGCTTCGCGGCGGTGCGCTTGGTCTTGCAGAAGATGATGGCACGGCCGCGGTTCCGTGACTGGAGGATGCGGGCCACGACCTCCGCCTTGTCCAGGTTGTGCGCCCGGTAGATGACCTGGCGGATGTCCTTCTTGGTGATGCCTTCGTCCTCGGGGTCCGCGGCCCGGATGTGCGTGGGCTGCGTCATGTACCGGCGCGCCATCGCGATGACGGGACCGGGCATGGTCGCGGAGAACAGCAGCGTCTGGCGGACGGGAGGCGTCGCGGCGATGAGCGTCTCGACGTCGGGCAGGAAGCCGAGGTCCAGCATCTCGTCGGCTTCGTCGAGCACCACGATCTTCACGTTCTTGAGGACCAGGAGCTTCTGCCGGTAGAGGTCGATCAGGCGGCCCGGGGTTCCCACGACGATCTCGACGCCGTTCTTGATCGCCTCGATCTGCGGTTCGTAGGCGCGGCCACCGTAGATGGTCACGATGCGTGCGTTGCGCTTCTTCGCCGCCGTCGTGAGGTCGTTCGCCACCTGCACGGCGAGCTCGCGGGTCGGGACGACCACGAGTGCCTGCGGCGCCCCGGGGACGGGGAGCTTCTCGTAGCCGGCGTCGTCGGGCCCGACCACGCGCTGGATGGCCGGGATGCCGAAGCCGAGGGTCTTGCCGGTGCCGGTCTTCGCCTGCCCGATGATGTCGTGGCCGCCGAGGGCGATCGACAGCGTCATCGCCTGGATGGGGAAGGGGTGGGTGATGCCGGCGTCGGCGAGCGATTCGACGATGTCGGGACGGACATTGAAGTCCGCGAAGGTCTCGGCGACCGGAGCGTGAGGTTCCTCGGTGGTGACCAGCGTCTCCTCGACGTCGATGGCATCCGACGAGTTGTCGGCGACGAGGTGGTGCGCGTCGTCCGCGGGTGTGCTGTTCGTGTCGTGATCTGTATTCTGCACGTTCTACCGTTCATTCAGGCCGTGCGGCCGCTGAGGCTCGACGCCCGGATGGGTTCCATCCGGTGCGGAGCGTGTCGGCGGGCGCAGGGCGTCCAGTGGAAGCCGATCGCGGGCTTGCAACTGCGTGCGGGCTGCGGAGGGAGACCTGCGCCCGCGGGAAACTCGGGATCGAGTAGGTACTGCGGGTTATCCAAGAGTGATAACGACCGGGCATCCATGACTACTAACGCCTTAAAGACTACCCTGCCCGCTGCCCGGAGCGTCATTCCGCGGTTCACGGGGCGCGTCCGTCGGTTTGACCTCGAAGCGGAGGCGCCGCCGGCCGATGTCCGCTTCGAGCAGGATCACCGTGACCCGCTCGCCTGCCACGAGTTCGCCGTAGCAGGTGGCCTCGAGCGGCGGTTCGGTGACCTGCACGGTCCCGGACAGGCGGGGCGCCTGCTTACCCGGCGCGTCCTCCACCGCGGGGGGTGAGCCCTGCAGGACGACGGCGGAGAACGCCTCGCCGATCCGGTTGCTCAACAGCGCCGCCTGGACGGCGTCCATGGCGCCGGAATCCAGGCGGGATGCGGTCTGGTTCGACGACGCCATGAGGGAGTTCAGCTCCGGCAGGGCAGAGCGGACCCACTGCGGGACGTCCTGGCCGGCGCTCAGCGATGCGCAGGTCACCAGGACGAAGCGGTCCACGAGCCGCCGGAGGGGAGCGGTCGTGTGAGCGTAGGGGGCGGCGATGGCGGACTGGATCACGGCCTCCGGCACCTCGCCGTCGAACGCGGTGTACCCCGCGCCGCGGAACAGGGACGCGGCAGCATGCATGAGGGCGAGCTGGGGAGGATCGGTGACATCGAGCGTCCTGAGGAAGGCGCCGTAGGCGACGCCCGCCGGCCAGGGGTGCTCGAGCGCCTCGGACTGCCGCCGGAATCTCCCGAGCGCGGCGTCGTCGGGCTCCGGCATGGTCCGCAGGATGCCGATGCGCCCGTCGATCATGATCTGAGCGGCTGCCATCCCGGTCATGAGGGAGATCTGCGCGTTCCAGTCCTCGCACGCGAGGGCGGGCTCGGTGAGGATGCCGTAGCTCTCGCCGTCGTGCGTGATTTCCTGGCGGGGAAGGTTGAGGCTCGCGCCGCCGCGATCGAGCTCCTGCTGGATGCGCCGCAGGCCGATCTCCCTCAGCAGCACCAGTTGCTCGTCGGCCGTCGCGTCGTCGATGGCTGTCTGCACCTCGCCGTAGGTGAGCTGCCGTCTGCTGCGGACCACGGCCCGGCCGACGGTGACCGACTGCACCACGGCGTCGGTGTCGAGGACGAAGTGCCAGACGAAGGCCGGCCGGTCCTGGTCGGGGAGGAGGCTCGCGGCGCCCTCGGACACGAGCTCCGGGTGCAGCGAGATCCGCCCGTCCGGAGCGTAGAGGGTCTGCCCGCGCAGGCGTGCCTCGGTGTCGATGGCACCGCCGGGTGCCACGAAGAGCGGGACGTCCGCGATGGCGTAGTGCACCTCGTACCCGGGGGTGTCCCCGTCCGGTCTCCTGGCGAGGTGGACGGCCTGGTCGAGATCCGTGGAGCCGGGCGGGTCGATGGTGAGGAACGGCAGGTCCCGCAGATCCTGCGGTGGCAGGCGATGCGACGCGACGGCGGCCTCGGCCTCGCGCAGGACGTAGGCCGGGAACTCCTCGCGGACGCCGAGCTCCTCACGCAGGTTTCTCAGCGACTCCGTGAGGCGCTGCTGGGACTCCCGGTCCCTCAGGTCCATATGCTGTGCTGGCACAGGCCTTACCGTAATGCACGTCACAGACACCGGGCAGGAGCATCGCCCGGAGTCGCGCTCAGCCGGACGCCGTCCGGAGTGACTCGCCGGCCCGCGGCGGCGCGGTGCTCCGCGCTGACGGGGATTGCCCGACTCCTCGGATTGCGTACCCTTAGCAGAATGAACAACGGCTCCTCCGACAGAACGGCCCTGTCCGCGACAGATACGGACCGCACGCAGGACCACCGGTCCCCCGCGGCCGTCACCGACCGCTCACCGGCCCCTGCCGTTTCCCAGGACGCAGCGCCCACCCCGGCCAGCGCGGGGGAGGACGCCCTCGCGAACCCCCGCTATGCGCGGTTCGTCACGGATCTGTTGGGAGTCATCGCCTACGGCGAGCTGTCGGGCTTCGAGCGGCTCTCCTCCGACGCCCGCTTCTCGCCCAGCCTCGCGGACCGCGCGAGCCTCGGGCGGCTCGCAGTGCTCGAATTCGAGCATTTCGAGATGGTCGGACGGTTCGTCGGCGGACTCGGTGTGACGATCGAGGAGGCGATGGCGCCGTTCCAGGTCTCCGTCGACGCCTTCCACGAGCGCACGCGCCCCGGCGACTGGTACGAATCGCTGATGAAGGCCTACGTCATCGACGCCTTCTCCGGCGACTTCTACAGGGCCCTCGCGGACAGCCTCGACCCGCGGACGCGTGAACTCATCAGCGCGATCGATTCGGGCGACGGCGCGGACCACCTGCAGCGGCGCCTGAAGGAGGCGCTGGCGGACGACCCGCGGCTCGCGTCCAGGCTCGCCCTCTGGGGCCGACGGCTCGTCGGGGAGGCGCTGACGCAGGCGCAGCGGGTCGGGATGGAGCGCGAGTACCTGGCGGGGCTACTCTTCGCCGATGAGGCGGATCACGATCAGCACACGACGGCGCTGTTCTCACAGCTGACGCGCAACCACTCGCGGCGCATGAGCGCCCTGGGCCTGACCGCATAGGACCCGCTGCCCAAGGCATCCGGCTCCGGGCCCTCTGCGGGGGCGACCCTGTCCCGCCCTCCGGCGGACGAGAACCCGCGGACCCATAAGGGGCCGCGGGTTCTCGTGGTGGTGCGTAGAAGTGCTAGAGGGCGCCGAAGCCCACCCGGCGGGACTCCTCCGCGCCGATCTCGACGTACCCGAGGACCGACGTCGGAACGATGACCTGACGTCCCTTGGAATCCTTCAGGCGGAGCTCGGAGCCACCGCCCATTGCTGCTGCGACGAGCTCGGCGATCGCGTCGGCGCTCTCGGAGGACTCGACCACGATCTCCCGGTTGACGTTCTGGATACCGATCTTGACTTCCACGGCGGATGCCTCCTGTGTAGTGAGCGTTACTGCTTCGAACCTACTCTAGATCTCCTTGGGGAAGCGGCTGATTCCGCGCCAAGCTAAACGGTAGATCAGCTCCGCGGCAGCATCGATATCGAGGCTGCCATCCGTCTCCAGCCAGTACCGAGCGCTGATCTGCGCCATCCCGGCGAGTCCGCGCCCCAGCAGGGTCGCCTCGACGATCGAGAGCTGCGTGTCCCCGGCGATCACGCCGGCGATCGCGCTCGCGAACTGGGCGTTGAACTCCTCGAGCCTGCTGCTGACGTCGGGTTCGTTGCCGATGTCCGATTCGAAGACGAGCCGGTGCGCCTGGCTGTCCTGCGCGATGAACTGGAAGTACGCGCGCATGGTCGCGTGGACGCGGAGCTTGTTGTCGTCCGTGGAGCGGAGGGCGCCCTGCAGCAGTTGCGTCAGTTCTGCGAGGTGGCTGTCGAGGAGTGCGAGATACAGGTCCCGCTTGCCGGGGAAGTGCTGGTACAGCACGGGCTTGCTGACCTTCGCCGCGACCGCGATGTCATCCATCGCGGCGCCATGATAGCCATTGCCGACGAAGACCTCCTGGGCTGCCGCGAGCAGTTGCCGTCGGCGCTCGTCCCGCGGGAGCCGGACGGCTTTCCCTGCGGTGGTGGGTTCGGCACTCACGGGAGGATCCTCTCCGGTACTGCGGGTCGATGGGGCCCGATCAGTCTACCCACGCGGCCACCGCCTCCGTCCGACGACGCCACCGGGCAGGCGGCCGGTGGGCCGCCCCGGCCGTCGCGGTGGCTCCGCCGACGTACTGCGGAATACCCTTGGGCATGACTGCTTCGCCGACCGATCAGAACCCCGGCACCGCGTCCGGGCCGCTGCCGCCGCTCGTGGAGCCGGCAGCGGGCCTCACACGGGACGAGACCCTCCGCTATTCGCGGCACCTCATCATCCCCGGGTTCGGCGTCGATGCGCAGCTGCGCCTGAAGAACGCGCGGGTACTCGTGATCGGTGCCGGTGGGCTCGGCTCTCCTGCGCTCCTCTACCTCGCCGCCGCGGGGGTCGGCACGCTGGGCATCGTGGACGACGACGACGTCGAACTCTCCAATTTGCAGCGGCAGGTCATCCACTCGATGGCGGATCTCGGCAGGCCGAAGGCGCAGTCCGCCCGGGACAGCATCCTCGGGGTGAACCCGCTCGTGAAGGTGGTGCTGCACGAGGAGCGCCTGGATCGGTGGAACGCGCTCGAGCTGTTCGCCGGGTACGACCTGATCGTCGACGGCACCGACAACTTCGCCACGCGCTACCTGGTGAACGATGCCGCCGCCCTTCTCGGCAAGCCCTATGTCTGGGGTTCCATCCTCCGGTTCGACGGACAGGTGAGCGTCTTCTGGCAGGACCGCGGGCCCACGTACCGCGACCTGTATCCGGAGGCGCCGCCGCCCGGCTCGGTGCCGTCCTGCGCGGAGGGCGGCGTGCTCGGGGTGCTGTGTGCGCAGATCGGGTCGGTCATGGTCAACGAGGCCATCAAGCTGATCACCGGAGTGGGCTCGACGCTCCTCGGCCGTGTGCTGGTGTTCAATGCGCTCGACATGAGCTGGCGGGAGCTGCGCGTCCGCCCCGACCCCGCTGCCGCGAGGATCACCGAGCTCATCGACTACGAGCAGTTCTGCGGCGTCCGGCCCGCGGAACCCGGCACCGACGCCGCAGCCGGCACCGCCGGGGCGGACGGCGTTCCCCTGGTCTCCGTGGCAGAGTTGGCGGCCCTGCTCGACGGGCGGGCGGCCGGAACCGCGGACTTCGACCTGCTGGACGTCAGGACTCCGGAGGAGTACGCGGTGGTGAGCATCGCGGGCGCGAGGCTCGTGCCGCAGAATCTCATCCTCGACGGTGACGAGCGCATCGGCACCGATCGTACGGTGCTCGTCCACTGCAAATCAGGAGTGCGATCAGCCGACGTCGTCCGATTCCTCCGTGCACAGGGCCACCCCGATGTGCGATCCGTCGACGGCGGGATCCTCGAGTGGGTGCGTCGGATCGAACCGGACAAACCCAGCTACTAGACGCGGTTCCTGGCTGTGTTCAGGACGAGTGCCGTGAGGAGAGCCGTGCGGGAGGCTCAGGCGCTCTGCGCGGGCCGCTCGTGGTCGACGGGTCTGCGCGGGCCGCTCGTGGTCGACGGGGCAGACGGGGCCCTCGGCGCGCGCGTCGGTCCGGGCCGGGGGAGCCGCGGAGGTCGGAGCTGCGACCGGCACGACGGCGCCACCGGCAGGTGCCGCGGGCCCGGCAGCCTGTTCGGCCGGCAGCATCAGGTCGATACCGTAGAGGGCCTCGAGTCCTGCGGTGTAGTCGTCCTGCCGACCTTCCGCTGCGAGCTCCCGCGCGCGCACGGTCGGGACGTGGAGGAGCTGGCGGACCATGCGGCGGAGGGCGAACTCCACCTCCTCGGCGGCAGCCGTGCATCCGTGCTGGGCGCGGACCCGCTCCATCTCGGAGTCGAGGACCGCCTGCGTGTGCCGTCGGAGGGCCACGATCGCGGCGTTCATGGCCCGCGTCGCCTGCTGTTCCTCGAAGGAGCGCGCGGCGTTGCGCACGAGGTCGGTGGCCTGGGCGAGCGCGTCAGCCTGTTCCTCGGGAGCTGCTGCCCGCACCGATTCCAGGGTGATGAGCTCGACGTCGTCGAGCATGCCCACGGCCGGATCGAAGTCGTGGCTGAGCGCGAGGTCGATGACGACGAGCTGCCGGTTGCTCCCCTCGCGGATGCGCGCGAGATCCGAGGCGTCGATCCGCGCGTCGCTGCCGCTGCAGCCGATCACGGCGTCGGCCCGCCGCATGGCTCCCGGCAGGTCGGAAGCGGTGACGGCGGTACCGCCGCGCGTCGCGACGAATGCCTCGGCCCGGCCGGAGGAGGAGAACACCGAGATGTCCGTGCACCCCCGGTCCTTCAGCGCGGCCATGGCCGCACCCGCGTAGGCGCCCGTCCCGAACAGCACGACGGTCTTGCGTGACCAGTCAGCAGTGTCGGAGAGGTCCCCGGCGAGCTCGAGGGCCACGGACACGATGGACCGCCCGCGGGTGCCGAGGGCGGTCTGCGCGCCGACATCCTTCGCCGTCTTCGATGCGGCCTGGAAGAGGCGGACGAGGCCGCCGCTGGCGGCGCCGGAGCCCTGGGCGTCGATGAGCGCCCGACGGACCTGGCCTGCGATCTCCCGCTCGCCGATCACGGCGGAGTCGAGGCCCGCGCCGACGGCGAAGAGGTGCTCGGCCACGTCCTGTCCCGTGTGGGTCTCGAACGAGGCGGAGACCGACTGCTCAGGGATGCCGGAGTACTCGCTGATGGTGGAGACGATCGCCGAGCGTGCCGCTTCGACGTCTTCGTCCGACGGCGCCTCGGCGTAGATCTCGAAGCGGTTGCAGGTCGCCAGCACGACGGCACCGGAGACCGACCTGTCATCGGCGAGCGCGACTGAAGGGACCTGGGGTGCCCCGACACTGAGCCGGGCGACGGTTTCCAGGTCCACGTTCGAGTGCGTCGCTACGAGAGAAAGAAGTACCACAACTCCTCGATCATACCGAGAAGGCTCCTTCCCCACGGAATAGGTCAGCCTTACCGGGGCTTGCAATCCGCGGAATCATGCGGGATTCTCCGCCTCCGTCCGGGGGGTGATGTTGGCCACGCTCGACGTCGCCCGAACCGGCCCGGTTATCCAAACGATGCGATCTTCGGCAGAATCGGCGGTATGGACCTTGGAGCATCACACCCGCTGGTCGACGGACGCACGTCCGGTTCGGCTCTCATCTCGGCCTATCGGGGACAGACTCCGCAGAGGCGTCCCGTCTGGTTCATGCGCCAGGCCGGCCGGTCACTGCCGGAGTACCGTGCGCTCCGTGAGGGTACGAACATGCTCGAGTCCTGCCTCGACCCGGCGATGGCGTCCGAGATCACGCTGCAGCCCGTCCGCCGCCACGATGTGGACGCCGGCATCTTCTTCTCCGACATCGTCATCCCGCTCAAGCTGGCGGGGGTCGACGTCGACATCGTGCCGGGCGTCGGACCGGTCCTCGGCTCGCCGGTCCGCTCCGCCGCCGACGTCGCCGCGCTCCCGACCCTGACGGAGGAGGCCCTGGAGCCCATCCGACAGGCCGTGGCACTGACCGTTGCCGAACTCGGGACCACGCCGCTCATCGGCTTCGCGGGCGCGCCCTTCACCCTCGCCGCCTACATGGTGGAGGGGAAGCCGTCGAGGGACCACCTCGGCCCGCGCACCATGATGCATGCCGATCCGGAGACCTGGGCGGCGCTCACCGCCTGGGCTGCCGATGCCTCCGGTGCCTTCCTCCGGGCGCAGCTCGAGGCCGGCGCCAGCGCCGCACAGCTGTTCGACTCATGGGCGGGATCGCTCGGCCTGGTCGACTACCGGACGCACGTCGCTCCAGCGTCACGCCGGGCCCTCGATCACGTCCGTGGTCTCGGTGCGCCCCTCATCCACTTCGGCACCGGAACCTCGGAACTGCTCGTGGCCATGCACGAGGTGGGCGTGGACGTGATCGGTGTGGATTACCGGCTGCCCCTCGACGAGGCCAATCGGCGCCTCGGCGGTGCTGTTCCGCTCCAGGGGAACATCGACCCGGCGCTGCTGCCCGCACCCTGGCCCGTGCTCGAACGGCACGTGCGCGAGGTGCTCGCCGCCGGTGCGTCGGCGCCCGGGCACGTGGTGAACCTCGGACACGGCGTGCCGCCGGATACCGATCCCGACGTACTGACGCGGATCGTGGAGCTCATCCACTCCGTGGAGCCCTAGGCGTGGCCAGGGGGACGGGCCTAGGCCGGAGGGACCCGCTGCCCGCGACCGGCGCCCTCGGGGGTGCCGCCGTCGACCACGAGCCGGTATCGGAGCCGGCCTCGGGGCCCGTGTCGGCGTCGGCATCCCCGTCCCCGTCGGTACCGCAGCCGCCCTCGGGATCGGAGTCGGGATCGAAGATTGGCGGAGCGGATGCTGGTGTCGCGGCGAACGAGCTGCCGGCACCGGGTGGATCGGCGAGCTCACGGCCGCAGCCGCGATGCACCGTCGTCGTCATCGGTGGCGGAATGGCGGGCCTCGTCGCCGCCCGCACCCTGCTGGCCCGGGGGATGAATGTGATGGTGCTGGAGAAGTCCGAACGGTTCGGCGGGACCGTCGACGGCAGGTCCCTCGGCGGATTCCGGCTCGACAGTGGCGCGGAGTCGTTCTCCACGCGGTCGGCCACCGTGCCCACGCTCGCAGCCGAGCTCGGCCTGGCGGAGCGCATCGTGGCCCCCGATGCCACCGGCGCCTGGGTACAGCTTCCGGGGAAGAGCCTCAGTGCTTCGGCGCAACCCCTGCCCAACTCGGGGGTGCTAGGGATCCCGGCTGATCCGTCCGATCCGGCCATCACTGCGGTGATCGGCCGCGCCGGCTCCCTGCGCGCGGCGCTCGACAGGGTGCTGCCGGTCGGCTCCCTGGCGACCCGCAGTGGCGTCAGCCTCGGTGAACTCGTCCGGACCCGGATGGGCGAGGAGGTGCTCACCCGCCTGGTCGCGCCCGTCGCCGGCGGGGTGTTCTCCGCGAACCCGGACGACCTCGACGTCGACTCCGTGGCGCCCGGCCTGCGGTCGACCATGGGCAGGGTCGGGTCCCTCGGAGCGGCGGCGGGAGCCCTCCGCGCGGCGGCACCGGCCGGCGCCGCCGTCGGCGGCCTCGCGGGCGGGATGGCGCAACTCCGCGACGCCCTCGTGGAGCGGCTCAGGGCGGACGGCGCCGACCTGCGGACCCGTGAGCAGGTCTCGGTCGTGACCCGTGCCGGTGCGGGCTGGAGCGTGACGACCGAGCATTCGGGCCTCACCCGCCGCATCGGGGCCGACGCCGTCGTCGTGGCGACGGAAGGCCGTTCGGCGGTCGACCTCCTGGCCCCTGCCCTTCCGTCCCTCGCCGGCGAGCGCCCCGATCCTGTCCCCGGCGTGGCCCTCGTGACCCTGATCGTCGACGTGCCGGAACTCGACGCACGGCCACGTGGTACCGGCGTCCTGGTGGCACGCGGTGTCGAAGGTGTGGCCGCGAAGGCCCTGACCCACTCCACCGCGAAGTGGGCGTGGCTGCGGGACCAGGCCGGTCCCGGGTCGCACGTCCTGCGTCTGTCCTTCGGTCGCGTCGGCGACTCGCCCGCCGACGTCGGGCTCGGCTCGCCGGACGACGTCCTGTACCGGCACGCGCTCGCGGACGCCTCGACCCTGCTCGATGTCGCCATCGGGGAGGCCGACGTGCTCGACTGGGACGTCGTGCGCTGGGCGGGCGCCCTGCCGCACGCCTCCGTGGGGCATCGCGAGCGCGTCGCACGCATCCGCTCGATCGTGGCTGCGGCGTCGGATTCCCTCGCCGTGACCGGCGGATGGCTCGCGGGGACGGGACTCGTGGCCGTGATCGACGACGCGAGGGCGCGGGCCACGGCCCTCGCCGATGCGCTGGATCTCGGGTCCACGGCCGACCCGCTGTGACGTTCATCTCTTCTACTCTCTGTAGAAGAGAAAGAATTCGGTTCGACTTCCGGCAAGGGGCAGACTAGGAGCATGACTGAGCCCACCGGTAGCAACCCCTCCCACGCGCCGCAGCAGACCAGTGAGGGCGACGACGCCCCCGGCGAACTGTTCTACACGCTCTGGACGGTCTTCAAGCGAGGTTCGGCGACCACGGACTCCGGCGCACACACCCTCGAGGAGGTCGTCGCGTTCTTCGCCTCCGACGGCGTGGTGCTCCGCGGTTTCTACGACGTCTCGGCCATGCGGGCCGACGCGGACGTCATGGTGTGGCTGCACGGCCCCCGCCCGGAGGAGCTCCAGGCCGCCATCCGGAAGCTGAGGCGGACCGAGGTGTTCGCCGAGACGACCATGGTGTGGTCCGCCATGGGGGTGCACCGCGACGCCGAGTTCTCCAAGTCCCACAGCCCCGCGTTCTCGCGCGGCGTGGCTCCCGCCGAATGGGTCTGTGTGTACCCGTTCGTGCGCTCCTACGAGTGGTACATCCTCCCCACGGACGAGCGCCGGGAGATGCTCATGGACCACGGGCTCAAGGGACGGAAATATCCCCAGGTCATTTCCAACACGGTGTCATCCTTCGCCCTCAACGACTACGAATGGATCCTGGCACTCGAGGCACCCGACCTCGTGGACCTCGTGGACCTCATGCGGTACCTCCGGGAGACCGAGGCGCGCCGCCATGTCCGCGAGGAAGTGCCGTTCTACACGGGCCGGCGGATCAACCACGACGAGATTGCAGAGGTGCTCCAGTGACGACACAGGCATTCAACCCGCTCGACGGAGTCGACGACAACGGCCGGATGGCTCCGAAGGCGTACGACGCCGTCGTCCTCGCCTCCTTCGGAGGCCCGGAGGGGCAGGACGACGTCATCCCCTTCCTCCGTAATGTCACGCGTGGCCGTGGGATCCCCGACGAGCGGCTCGAAGAGGTCTCGCACCACTACCGGGCCTTCGGAGGCGTCAGCCCCATCAACAGCCAGAACCGCGCGCTCCGGGCTGCGATGGAGGCCGAGCTGCGCCGTCGTGGCATCGATCTCCCGGTCTTCTGGGGCAACCGCAATTGGGAGCCGTTCATCGCCGACACGCTGCAGGAGGCGTACGACGCCGGCCACCGCAGGGTGCTCGCCGTGACCACGAGCGCGTACTCGTGCTATTCCAGCTGCCGCCAGTACCGCGAGGACCTCGGTATGGCCCTCGTGAAGACGGGCCTCGAGGGGCGCCTCGAGGTGGACAAGGTCCGCCAGTACTTCGACCACCCCGGCTTCGTCGAGCCCTTCGTGGAGGGCGTGGGCGAAGGCCTGGCGAAAGTCCGCGCCGGCCTGGCCGAGCAGGGCACTCCGGACGCGCCAGTCCACATCATGTTCTCCACGCACTCCATCCCGATGGGCGACGCCGAGGCCGCCAGACCGCACGACGCTGAGGGCGGGCCGGCCTACGAGGAGGGCGCCTACGTGGCGCAGCACCTCGCCACCGCGCAGGCCGTGCTCGACAGGATTCCGGAGGCCGCGGGCGTCGAGTGGTCGCTCGTCTACCAGTCCCGTTCGGGCGCCCCGCACATCCCGTGGCTCGAACCCGACATCAGCGATGCCCTCAGGGATCGCTACGAGGGTGGCACGCGCGGCGTCGTCATCGTGCCGCTCGGCTTCGTCTCGGACCACATGGAGGTCGCGTGGGACCTCGACACCGAGGCGCTCGAGACCTGCGGCGAGCTGGGCATCGTGGCCGACCGCGTGCCCACGCCGGGGACGCACGTGAAGTTCGTCGAGGGCCTGATCGATCTCATCCTCGAACGGACCGTCGAGAACAACATCGCCGACCGCCCGTCCGCCACGGCCCTGGGTCCGTGGTTCGACGTCTGCCGGCCGAACTGCTGCGCCAATCGGCGCGGCGAGAAGCCGACCATCGCAGCCGTCGACTCCACCGTGGGGACGCCGCTGCCCAACCCGGGAATGTGATGTCGACGGGTACGGACATGCGGGACGGCACACGGCCCTCCGGTGGGCCCGCGGCCATCCGGGTGGGAACGCGGGGCAGCGCCCTTGCGATGACCCAGACGACGACGGTCGCGGAACGCGTGGCGGAACTCGCGGAACTTCCGTACGAGCTTGTGCGGATCCGGACCGAGGGCGACGTCCTCCGGGGATCGCTCTCGCAGATCGGCGGCACCGGGGTCTTCGTCGCCGCGCTGCGGGACGCCCTGCTGGAGGAGCGTTGCGACATCGCCGTGCACTCGCTGAAGGACCTTCCGACCCTGCCGGCACCCGGTCTCACGGTGGCGTCCGTCCCGGAGCGCGAGGACGTCCGTGACGCCCTGTGCGCCCGTGACGGGCTGACGCTCGCGACACTGCCCGACGGCGCGCGCGTCGGAACGGGATCGCCGCGCCGGGCCGCCCAGCTCCGCGCGGCCCGCCCCGGGCTCGACGTCGTGGACATCCGCGGCAACGTCGACACGCGTCTCGGCCGAGTCGCAGGACTCGTCATCGGCGCGCCCGGCGACCTCGACGCCGTCGTGCTCGCCGCCGCAGGCCTTCGCCGGCTGGGGCGCGACGACGCCATCACCGAACTGATCGATACCGACGTCATGCTCCCCGCTCCCGGACAGGGAGCGCTGGCCGTGGAATGCCGTGAGGCCGACACGACCCCCGGCATGCGTGAGGCGCTCGCCGCGTACGACCACGCACCGACACGCCTCGCGGTGACCGCGGAGCGCGCCGTGCTGCTGCAGCTCGAGGCAGGGTGCTCGGCGCCGATCGGCGCGCTGGCCCATCTCCGGGGCGACCAGCTGGCACTCGAAGCGGTGGTGTGCAGTCTCGATGGCAGGTCGATCCTCCGACTGACGCGTTCGGCTCCCGCCACCGATGCGACGGCGGCGGCGCGGCTGGGCCTCGGACTCGCCGAGGACCTCCTCGCTGCCGGCGCCGCCGACATCGCGCCGCTGAGCAGCTAGTTCCGGTGGTCGACGAACGCGCCCGCCGGAGCGTGATCGTGCTGCGGCACCCGTCGCGGGCGGTCCGGATCGCCGACACCCTGGCGCGCGCGGGGATGAACGTCTCGGCGATGCCGCTCACCGACACCGAGTTGCCCCTGGACGTCGAGGCCGTCACGGGGGCGCTCGCGTCGCTGGCCCGGGGTGACTACCGGTGGTTCGTGGTCACGAGCGGCAACGCCGTGCGGGCTCTCGACCTCATGGCCCGTGAACGTACCGCGGGTGCAGCACGGCTTGCCGTGGGCGGCGGAACGGGAGTCGCCGCCGTCGGGTCCGCCACCGCGCGCCTGCTCGAGGAGGCGGGGGTCACCGTCGACCTGGTGCCGGCGGAGGCGTCCGCCCGGGGCCTGCTGCGCGCCCTCGGGGGCGGTGAGGGGAGGATTCTCCTCCCGCAGGCGGACCTCGCACCCGACGACCTCCGTGCTGGACTCAGGGATCTCGGGTGGTCGGTGGACCGCGTGGAGGCCTATCGGACGGTCCCGTACCCGGCTCGTACCACCAGGCGTGTACCAGGGGTCGTTGAGGACGGAGTGCCGCCGCCCCTGGTGTCACCGGCGGACGTCCTTGCCCTGGCGGCGTCGGGTGTCCAGCCCGCCGTCGTCTTCACCGCGCCGAGCACGGTGAAGCAGTTCCGTGAAAAGCTGGGCGGCGGGTCCCTGGCGTTCCACCCCGTCGCCATCGGATCCACGACCGCAGCGGCGCTGCGCGGCGAGGGCTGGGAACCGGGAGCAACGGCGTCGGGTCCGACCCCGGAAGCCATCTCTGTGGCTGTCGGCACCGCCTTCAGCAGGACGCCGGAGATCCTGGGACCGGTACCACCGGTACCACCGGTACCACCGTCGTCACCCGCTTCAGCATCGTCTGCACAATCGCCAGCACCCGCTTCAGCATCATCGATCGGAGATCAGCCATGAGTTTCCCCCAGCACCGCCCACGCAGGCTGCGCTCGACACCCGCGCTGCGACGCATGGTGGCCGAGTACCGCGTGCATCCGTCCGAGCTGATCCTGCCCGCCTTCATCCGTGAAGGGCTCACCGAGCCCTCACCCATCCTGTCCATGCCCGGCGTCGTGCAGCACACCACGGACTCGCTGAGACGAGCCGCGGCGGAAGCCGTCCAGCGGGGCGTGGGCGGCATCATGCTGTTCGGCATCCCCGAACACCGCGACGCCACGGGCAGCGCCGGAATCGACCCCGACGGTGTGCTCAACCGGGCGATCGCCGACGTCCGGGCCGAGGTCGGCGATGCACTCGTCGTCATGAGCGACGTGTGCCTCGACGAGTTCACCGATCACGGGCACTGCGGCGTGCTCGCGGAGGACGGTTCGGTGGACAACGACGAGACGCTCGCGCTCTACGCGCAGATGGCCGTCGCGCAGGCCAACGCAGGCGCGCACGTGCTCGGCCCCTCGGGGATGATGGACGGCCAGGTCGCCGTCATCCGCCAGGCGCTCGACGAGGCGGGACACCGGGACACCGTGGTGCTCGCCTACGCGGCGAAGTACGCCTCGGCGTTCTACGGTCCGTTCCGCGAAGCGGTCGACTCGCAGCTCACCGGCGACCGCCGGACCTACCAGATGGATGCAGCCAACCGCCGGGAAGCGATCCTCGAGGTCGAACTCGACATCGAGGAGGGCGCGGACATGGTGATGGTCAAGCCCGCCATGAGTTACCTGGACATCCTCGCCGACGTCGCTGCGATGTCCCCCGTCCCGGTGGCCGCCTATCAGATCTCCGGCGAGTACGCGATGATCGAGGCCGCCGCCGCGAACGGCTGGATCGACCGCCGTCGCGCCATCGAGGAATCCGTCCTCGGGATCAAGCGCGCCGGCGCGCAGATGATCCTCACCTACTGGGCCTCCGAGCTTGCGCTCTGGCTCGACGAATCCCACAGCTAAGGAACCCTGACATGAACCCCTCGACGTCCGACGCCCTCTACGACCGCGCCCGCGCCCTCATGCCGGGTGGTGTCAACTCACCCGTCCGCGCCTTCGGGTCGGTGGGTGGCACGCCGCGTTTCCTCGTCGATGCGCACGGCGCCTACGTGACCGATGCCGACGGCAAGGAGTACGTCGACCTCGTCTGCTCGTGGGGACCGGCACTGCTCGGGCACTCGCACCCGGAGGTCATCGCCGCCGTGCACCGCGCCGTCGACCACGGGCTCACCTTCGGAGCCTCGACGCCCGCCGAGGCGGACCTCGCGCAGCTGGTGAAGGAGCGGGTGCCCGCCGTGGAGCTCCTGCGCATGGTCTCGACCGGCACCGAGGCGACCATGACGGCCGTCCGCCTGGCACGCGGGTTCACCTCGCGCAACCTGATCGTCAAGTTCGCCGGCTGCTATCACGGCCACGTCGACAGCCTGCTCGCCTCGGCGGGCTCCGGTGTCGCGACGCTCGCCCTGCCGGGTTCCGCAGGTGTCACCGAGGCCACGACCGCGGAGACCCTGGTGCTGCCGTACAACGACGTCGAAGCCGTCGAGGAGGCCTTCCGCACGCACGGCGAGCACATCGCGGCCGTGATCACCGAGGCGGCGCCCGCGAACATGGGTGTCGTCACACCCGCTCCGGGCTTCAACGCCTTCCTGAGCCGCATCACCTCCGAGCACGGAGCGCTGTTCATCGTCGACGAGGTCATGACCGGGTTCAGGACGCATGCCGGCGGCTACTGGAAGCTGACGGGCGGTGCCGACGACGCGGAGCACCCCTGGACACCCGACCTCCTGACGTTCGGCAAGGTCATCGGCGGCGGCATCCCGGCCGCTGCCCTCGGTGGGCGGGCCGACGTCATGAACTACCTCGCCCCGATCGGGCCCGTCTACCAGGCGGGAACGCTGTCGGGCAATCCGATCGCCATGGCCGCGGGCGTCGCGACACTGACGGCCGCGACCGAGGACGTGTACCGCCACGTTGACGCGCGGTCGCTCGAGGTGAGCGAGGCACTGTCCGCAGAGCTCTCCGCAGCGGGGGTCGACCATTCGATCCAGCGGGCGGGCAACCTGTTCAGCGTCGCCTTCGGTACGGCCGAGAACGGCGTGCGCAACTACGCCGACGCGCAGGGCCAGGAGGCCTTCCGCTACGGCGCCTTCTTCCACTCCATGCTCGACTCGGGCGTCTACCTGCCGCCGTCTGTGTACGAGGCCTGGTTCCTGTCCGCAGCACACGATGACGCCGCGATGGAGCGGATCCATGCGGCGCTGCCCGCTGCGGCCCGAGTGGCCGCGGAAGCCGTGCCCGTGGACTGAAGCGGGAGAAGCCCGGCGGAGGGAACGGTCCTGCTCCGAGGAATCGTTGCGCGATCCGCCCGTCGGTGGTGACCGCCCGCACTGTTCAGACGACGGCCGTGAGCCGGGGCTCCGTGATCGATCGCCCCGGCTCCGGAGACGCCACGCGGTCCGGGACCACGGGCCACGCCCGCTCGATGACGGCGCCCGGCTCGCTGCGGCGGAGGTACTCCTCGAAGTTCGCGGCCTGCCGGTCGGCCCACACGATGAGTGAGGCATGGAGGTCGACGGCGGGGCGCTGCAGGAAGGCGTACCGGTCGGCGAGGACGCGCCCGACCTCGAGTGTCGCGAGGACATCGGCCGACGAGGTGTGGGCGTTCTGGAAATCCACGCCGTAGTGCTCGCAGAGCGCCGTCAGGGTCCGCTTGCCGCGCCGGTAGCGGTCGGCCTGCTTGTCCATGATGAACGGATCGATCACGGGGCCCGGCAGCGGAACGTCGATCGCGTGCCGGCGTCCCTCCTGCGCGAGCACCGTGAAGTCGTAGCGTGCGTTGTAGGCGAGCACCGGGACGCCGTCCGCGAACAGTCGCGCGAGGACTCCGGCGATGCTCCGCACCACGTCGGCCGCGGGCTGCCCGTGAGCGAGTGCTTGGGCCGTCGTGATGCCATGGATGGCCGAAGCTCCTTCCGGGATCTCCACGCCGGGATCGGCGAGCCATTCGTGGTGTTCGAGCACGTCGCCGCGACCATCGACCAGGATGACCGTCGCCGTGACGATCCGGGCGGACATCGGGTCCCGTCCTGTCGTCTCGAGGTCGAAGGCCGCCCTCGGCTCCATGTGCCAGCTCGTCATGGACACACGGTACTGGCGTGCTCCGACCAATTGAGGGCACCGCACCGATCTCGCCGAGGTCATGACACAGAACAACTAGGGTGGACTGCATGCTGAACGGACCCGGAGCCCTCAGGACGTGCGGACACGAGGGACCCGACCGCGCCGGTGGACGGGCGCGGACCCGGGTCGACGCGGCGGCCTTCGCCGAGGCAGTCCTCGATGTCACCTGCCTCATCCCGTCGGGTCATGTCCTCACCTACGGAGACATCGCGGAACTCCTGGGCCACGGCGGTCCCCGCCAGGTCGGCAGAGCGCTGTCACGTGGCTCCCGGGAGGTCCCCTGGTGGCGCGTGCTGCGCTCGGGAGGCCACCCCGCCGTCGGCCTGGCGCTCCGGGCGCGCCCCCACTACGAGGCGGAGGGAACGGCGCTGCGCGTTCCCGCCGGCGCCCACGGTGCTGAGGAGTACCGGGTGGATCTCGCCGCCGCTCGCTGGTGGCCGTCGGAGGCGGACCACGCGACAGTGGAAGCGCTCAGCAGCGCTCTGGAAGGATTCGGCCCGTAGGGGAGCGGCGCCGTTGCGGTACCGCTGTTTGTCCGTGGCGTGTGGTGGTGTTGAGACATGACCAGCACCGTCCACGAGGCTCCGATCGAGCAATCCACCGGGTCACTCTCCGATGAGGCGGTGACCGGCTACGAGACCGTGCTCCGGTCTCTGCAGGACCGATCCGGGCAGATCCTCGTCCTCGGTGCGCCGGGCAGCGGGAAATCATCGCTCCTCACCGATCTGGCGGTCCACCGCATCCAGGCCGGCGCCGTCGATCCCGAAGGCCTGCTGCTGCTCGGCCCCACGCGTGCCGCCGCCACCCGGCTGCGCGACGAGCTGACCGCCAAACTCGACCGGAGCATCAGCACGGCGCCGGCCCGCACCTGGGCCTCCTACGCGTTCGACCTCATCCGCCGCGCCCGGGCCGAGGGCCGAACCCCCGGCATCCCGCGGGCGCCGCGCCTGCTCTCGGGTGCCGAGCAGGATCTGATCATCAAGGAGCTCCTGTCCGGCCACGGACGTGACGGCGCCCCGGCTCTCGACTGGCCCCCGGGGCTGGCGCTCGCACTCCCGACGCGCGGCTTCCGCCAGGAGATCCGGGACCTGTTCGACCGCGTGAGCGAGTACGGCGTGACGGCGGAGGACCTCTCCTCCTGGGGTGAGAGATTCGACCGGCCGGACTGGGTGGCAGCGGCGGAGCTCTACCGGGAATACCGCGATGTGCTCGATCTGAGGATGCCCGAGGCCTTCGATCCCGCCGGCATCCTGACGGCGGCCCGGGAGATCCTCGAGACGGACCGCGACTTCCTCGACGGAGAACGGCGCCGCCTCCAGTTCGTCCTCGTCGACGACTACCAGGAGGCCAACCCCGCCGTCCACGCCCTGCTGGGGTTGATCGGGGAGAAGAGGGACGTGGTCATCACCTCCTGCCCCGACACCGTGGCCCAGGGATTCCGCGGCGCGCGGCCCGAACTGGTGGGACGCCTCTCCACGCTGTTCCGGCGCGGGCCCGGTCTCAGCACGGTGACGCTGCCCGGATCCCTGACCCTCTCGGGCGCACTCGCCGCAGGGTGGACACGCGTGGCGTCCCGGATCGCCACGACGGGTGTCAGCACGGCGTACCGCGCACTACCCGCAATCATGGCCGGCCCGGAGGAAGGAGGGTCGCCGGGCGGTGCGGCGCCGGGATCGACCACCCAGGATGCTCTGCTCACGACGCCGGTCCCGGTGGGCGGACGCCCGGGACCCGCCGTGTCCGCGCACCTCCTCGACAGCGCGTTCCACGAACAACGCTTCATCACGCAGCGCATCCTCGAAGCCCACCTGTACTCCGAACGCAGCCTCGACGACATCGCGGTCATCGTCAGGAACGGGGCGCAGGTCTCGGCGGTGCAACGCTTCCTGACCGCACAGGGTATCGCGGTGAATGTCCCTGCAGCCGAGACGGCCATCCGGGAGGAACCGGCCGTGCGGCCGCTCCTGGAGCTCTACGCGGTCGTCGTCGGGCGGGCCGAACTGGACACCGAGCTCTGTGTCTCGCTGTTGACCTCGAGGATCGGTGGTGCGGGCAGCCTCGAGCTGCGCAGGCTGCGCCAGGTCCTGCGTCGCACCGAACTGCTGCAGGGTGGAGGACGCACGAGCGACGAGCTGCTCACGGCCCTGTTCTCCTCCCCGGAGGAGATCGCAGCGCTCCCCACGGAAGGCGCCCCGGCACGTCGTCTGTTCCGGATGCTGGAAGCGGGGCGGCAGGCCGTCGCCGATCCTGCCCGCGACCCCGAAACGGTGTTGTGGGCTCTCTGGTCCGCCTCGGGGCTGGCCCGCACGTGGTCTGCCTCAGCACTGTCGGAGGGGCCATCCGCTGCGCGCGCGGATCGCGACCTCGACGCCATGATGGCTCTGTTCCACACCGCCGAACGCTTCGTCGAGCAGATGCCGGGCGCAGACCCTGGACTGTTCCTCGACTACATCCTCAGCCAGGACATCCCGATGGACACCCTGGCGGAGCGCACCCGACGGCAGGCCTCCGTCTCCGTCATGACTCCTGCGAGCGCGGCAGGGCGGCACTGGCCACTCGTGATCGTGGCGGGCGTCCAGGACGGCACCTGGCCGAACCTGCGCCTGCGCGGGGAGCTTCTCGGGTCGGGTGAGCTGCGCGCGTTGCTGGACCACGGCGCTTCCTTCCGCGCGACGCGCGACCCGGTCTCGCAGGTGCAGGACATCCGGTTCGACGAACTCCGCACGTTCTCGCTCGCGGTCTCGCGGGCCACCGAGGAACTGATCTGCTGCGCGGTCTCCTCGCAGGACGAGCAGCCCTCACAATTCCTCGATGTCCTCGCGCCGTTGCCGGCCGGTGTCGGGGAGAGGCCCCGCACGCAGGTCCTCCGCCCGGTCACCCTGCGCGCGCTCGTCGCAGAACTCCGCACCTTCGCCCAGGACCCCCGAGGCGGGACGGTCGCCGACGAGGCGGTCGGGCACCTGGGGCGGATGTCCATCACCGAACCACCCGTGCCCGGAGCCCACCCCGGGCAATGGTGGGGGGTCCTGGGGCTGAGCTCCGCGGAACCGGTGGTGCCGGCCGGGCAGCCGGTGCCGGTGTCGCCGTCCAAGGTCGAGTCGGTCCTCACCTCGCCGCTGAGCTGGTTCGTCTCGGCTGCAGGGGGTGAGCGGACCACCGACTTCGCGCGGTCCCTCGGGACGCTGGTCCACCAGATCGCCCAGGACCTGCCGGACGCGACCGGCCACGAGTACGTGCGGGAGCTCGAGCGCCGCTGGCCTCAACTGGGCATCGGCGACACCTGGGAGGGCCACGCCGACTTCAAGCGAGCAGAGGGCATGGTCCGGAAACTCGCCGCCTACGTTCTGGCGTCCCGGAAGGACGGTCGCTCACTTCTGGCCACGGAAGTCGACTTCTCCATCGATCTCGACGTCGAGATCGACGGAGCCGCGAGAGTGGCACGGTTGCGCGGACAGATCGACCGGCTCGAACTGGACGAGGAAGGACGCTTCGTCGTGGTCGACCTGAAGACCGGCAGGAGTGCTCCGGCGGTCGCCGACATCGTCCGCCATCCGCAGCTCGCCGCCTACCAGACCGCGGTGGCAGCCGGCGCCCTGGCGAAGGACGACGATCAGCCCGACGACCCGGCCCGTTCGCAGCCGCCCGGCGGCCCGCTCGATCCTCAGAACGATGCCACGACTCACGATGCCACGACTCACGATGCCACCAGGCCCGGTGGCGCGGCCCTGGTGCAGCTGGGGACGACATCGAAGGGCGTGGCCGTCCAGCAGCAGCCGCCGATCGGCACCGACGATGCGTGGGCGCACGCGATGATCGAGGACGCCGCCGGTCTGATGGCGGCCTCGACCTTCGAGACCATTCACGACCCCCGGCGCTCGGGCTTCGGCGGCAGCGGCTGCCGCCTGCCGGAGATCTGCCCACTGTGTGAAGAAGGACACCAGGTGACGCAACCATGAACCCCTCGACGACGAGCGAGTCGCCGATTTCGCCCTCATCTCCCGAGGGAGAGGACAACGCGCCGGTTCTCGGCCGGGTGCGCTACAGCGCGCGCCGGCTCGCGGAGCTCCTCCACGCCGACGCGGACAGCGATGTGCAGTATCCCACCGACGAGCAGGCACGCGTCATCGAGGCGCCGCTCGAGCCACTCCTCGTGATCGCGGGAGCGGGATCGGGAAAGACCAAGACCATGGCCGACCGCGTGGTCTGGCTCGTCGCGAACGGCTTGGTCCGCCCGGAGCAGATTCTCGGAGTGACCTTCACGCGCAAGGCGGCCGGTGAACTGTCCTCGCGGGTCCGCCAGCGCCTGGCGCAGCTCTATGCAGCGCGGGCGAGCGCCGGCGTGGGCGGAGACACGGACGTCGAGGACCGCCTCGATCCCACCATCTCGACCTACCACTCCTTCGCGAACGGGATCGTTCAGGACTACGGGCTCCGGATCGGCGTGGAGCGTGACTCCGTGATGCTGGGAACCGCGCAGTCCTGGCAGCTGGCGCATGCCGTGCTGGAGGGCTACGACGGCGAGTGGGAGCACTTCACGGCGGCGAAGAGCACCCTGGTCAAGGCGGTTCTCGGGATGGCCGGGGAATGCGCGGAACACCTCGTCGCTCCATCCATGGTCCGTCAGGAGTTGCGGCGAACCATCGACCACGTCGTGGGACTGCCCTACGTAGCCGGCAGCACCAGGCCGGCCGCGCAGAAAGTACACGAGCTTCTCGACAAGCTGCGGACACGTGTGACGGTGACCGAGCTCGTCGAACTATACGGCTCGGCGAAGCTCGCGCGGCGCAATCTCGATTTCGGGGACCTGGTGTCCCTCGCGGCGAGAATCGCGAGGGACGTGCCGGAGGCCGGCGTGGCCGAGCGGGACAAGTACCGTGTCGTGCTCCTCGATGAGTTCCAGGACACCTCGCACGCGCAGATGGTGTTGTTCTCGCGTCTTTTCGCCGACGGACGATCCGTCACGGCGGTCGGTGATCCCCACCAGTCCATCTATGGATTCCGGGGAGCGTCTGCAGGACAGCTGCGCACGTTCCGTATGGCGTTTCCCCGCTCCTCGCCCGACGGATTGCAGCCCTCCTCCGTGGCCCACCTCTCCGTGGCCTGGCGTAACTCGACGGCGATCCTCGAGGCCGCGAACACGGTCTCCGCGCCTTTGAACCGGGCCGCGCTCTGGCTTCGGAACACCGCGGTCCAGCAGGTTCCCGGCCTCGGAGCGCGTCCGCGCGCGCCGCTCGGAGAGGTCGTCCTGGGGCGCTTCCTCACGGACGCCCCGATCCCGGACGACGTCGGGCACGGCAGCAGGGCCGGCAGGACCAACACGGCCACCACGGCCACCACGGACCGTACAGACAGCGGGACCAGCACGGCCAGCACAGACAGCAGGACCAGCACGGCCAGTACAGACAGCACGGACGGCACGGACGGCGGCCGCAGTATCAGCGAAGCCGAGGCGGTCGCCCTGGAGGTGCTGCGGCAACGGCGGCGCTCGTTCGAGGCGGACGACGACGGAAGTCCCTTGCGGCCGACGATGGCGGTGCTGTGCCGAGGGCGCAAGCAGTTCGAACCGATCCGGCGGGAGCTCGAGCGGAACGGTGTGCCGGTTCAGGTGGTGGGACTCGGCGGGCTGCTGCGCACTCCCGAGGTCGTCGATCTTCTGGCGACGCTCAGGGTCCTCGGAGATCCGGACCGGTCGGATTCGATGCTGCGGCTCCTGGCGGGAGCCCGCTGGCGGCTCGGGCCGGCCGACCTCATGGCGCTCGGCGACTGGTCGAAGCAGCTCGCCAGGACACGGGAAGCGATGTTCCGGCGCGGAACGTCCGGTGAGCAGGACCCCGACGAGGACCAGATCCGGGATCTCGTGGTCGCTCCCGACCTCGCCGAGGCCGGGAGTCTGGTCGAAGCCGTGGATCATCTTCCGCCGGCGGACTGGGTGTCCTCGGCCGGTCGATCGCTCAGCCCGGTTGCCCGGGAACGGCTCGACGTCCTGCGCCGCGAGTTGCGGGGCCTTCGCGCGTTCGTCGGCGACGACCTCGGCACCATGATCGGCGAGGTCGAACGCACCATGCTGCTCGATATCGAGGTGGCTGCGAAACCCGGCGTCAGCATTCACGAGGCCCGACGCAACCTCGACGCCTTCACGGAGGCCGCGGCGGGGTTCGTGGCAAGCGCAGAACGTGTGGACCTCGCGGCTTTCCTTTCCTGGTTGGAGGCGGCTGACCAGGAGGAGGACGGCCTGCCGGTCACACAGCTCGAAGCCAGCAGGGACGCGGTGCAGCTGCTCACCGTGCACGCCTCCAAAGGCCTCGAATGGGACGTGGTCTTCGTTCCGGGCCTGAACGAGAAGTCCTTTCCGAGCGGCAAGGACTCGCGGTGGAGCAGCGGTGACGCAGCCATCCCGTGGCCTCTGCGCGGAGACGCGGCGGAGCTTCCCCAGTGGGACTGGGAGCAACCAGACCAGAAGCAGTGGCTCACGAGTGAGAAGGAGTTCGCCGACGACGCAAAGGTTCACGCCGAGCGTGAGGAACGCCGACTGGCCTACGTCGCGTTCACGCGCGCCAAGCACGTCCTCGTCTGCACCTCATCCGCCTGGGGTGGGGGGCGGTCCCGGCCGTCCGCGCCGTCGTCGTACCTCATGGACCTCCTGACGATCGCCGGGAGCGGCGCACCCGGCTTCTCGACGCCGCACTGGCTGGAAGATGGCGCCGAGGGGGAGACGAACCCGGCGATCTCCCGCCCCGAACGCGGTGTCTGGCCGTTCGACCCGCTCGGTGCACGGCGGGACGACCTCGAGCGGGCCGCGCGCGCCGTCCTCGAGCAGGCCGCCGAACCCACCCCGGGGGTGGAGGTCGATGACGGACGCTGGGGGCGGGAGGTGAGGCTCCTGCTGGCCCGCCAGGCACGGGAGCGCGAGCGGCTCCCGCTGGTGCTGCCGGCACACATCTCCGCATCCACGCTCGTGCAGCTCGGCGAGGACCCGGAAGCAGTGCTGGAGCAGCTACGCCGCCCCCTTCCCCGACGGCCGGGCTCGGCTGCGCGGAAAGGAACCGCCTTCCACGCCTGGATCGAGGAGTTCTACGGATCTGGCGGCATGCTCGACCTCGGGGAGTACCCGGGCGGGGCGGATGCTCACGTCGATGAGACGCTGGGCCTGCAGGAAATGGCTGACATCTTCGAACGCTCCGAATGGGCGCTGCGCGAGCCCTTCGCGGTCGAGGCTCCCATCGAGACGAAGATCGGCGGCGTCGTCGTGCGCGGCCGGATCGACGCCGTCTTCCGGGACGCGGACGGCGGGTGGGATCTCATCGACTGGAAGACCGGGCGACCGCCCGGCCGCGAGCAGCGGGAGGCCAAGGCAGTTCAGCTCGCGGTCTATCGGCTGGCATGGTCACGCCTGAAAGAGGTGCCCCTCGACACCGTGCGGGCGGCGTTCTTCTACGTCGCGGACAACCTGGTGGTCCGGCCCCATGACCTCGCGGAGGCGGACGAGCTCGAAGCCATCATCGGGCGTGCACATGCGGCAACCGGTCGGCCGTTCTAGCGCTCGAGGAGCCTTCCGTCGAGGGACCGGAGATGATCTTCCTGCCGACTGCCGACTGCCGACTGCCGACTGCCGACTGCCGACTGCCGACTGCGCGGCCCGCGCAGGGACGGGCGCGGATGGCAGGGAGGAGCCGGGTCAGCGCCTGGAGGAGATGATCGGCAACGCTGTGGTCTGGACGTCGTCCGGAGAAGAGGCGGGACGCCCGGTGCCTTCCGCGTCCGTCGTCGCCTCGTCCGTCGCCGGTGCGACCGACGAGGAACCGGTCCCGGCGTTCGTCGGCCGCGGCTGGCGGGCGGCTACGAGGCGTGCGTGGGCGAGGGATGACCCCGAGGGGGTGTCCCGGCCTTCCCGCAGTCCGCGAGCATGGGGCGAGGAGTGGCTCTCCCTCGTTCCCGAACTCACGGACGACGTGTCCTCACCCTGCCCTGGGGTCTGCTCGGCGCCGTCCGACTCGGAGCCCGAGCCGTCGACCGCCGAGCTTCCGCTCCCGGAAGCGGCGTTCGGCGCGGGCGCGGGCGCGGGCGCCGGTGCCGTGGTGCTGTGCACGGTGCCGTCGGTGCCGTCGGTGCTATCAGCGGAGTTCTCAGCGGAGTCGATGTGCCCGACGACGGTATAGCGGTCGTCCAGGTCCAGGTCCAGGTCCAGGTCGACGTCGTCCTCGCCGTTGTCGTCACCCCACTCGATGCGTTCCTCCTCCGCCCGCCGTTCGCGCTCGGCGGCCTCGAGTTGTTCGCGTTCGATCGACTCGACATCGGCGCTCAGGGTGCCCAGCATGTCTTCGGCCTCGAGGACCATGGCCGCGTCGCCGAGCGAGACTCCGCGCACCAGCCACTGTGCCAGGGCGAACTCGGCGGCGAGGGCCGCGCGGCGGGCGAGGTGGGGATCGACGGCGGCGGTCCTGGCTCCGGTGTATGCGGCGTAGACGGCCTCCACGAAAGCGGTGTCCTCGGCGGCGGCGAGCCAGGCGAAGTCCTCGGCGGGATCGCCGACACTCAGGTCGGTCCACCCGGTCACGGCGGACACGCGCCCGGCGGAGATCAGCAGGTGGTCCTCGTGGAGATCACCGTGCATCACCGTCGGACCGAACCGCCAGAGGCTGACATCCTCGAGGGCATGCTCCCATCGCCGCAGGAGGATGGCGGGGATCTTGCCGGTCGTCGCGGCCTGGTCCAGTTCGTTGAGCTTCCGCTGGCGATATTCCTCCGCCTCGTAGCTCGGAAGGTCGGCGCGCTGCACCATCTCCTTCGGTAGCTCGTGGATCGCGGCGATGGCGCGACCGAGTTCCTGGGCCATCGCGCGCCCACCCGCGGCAAGTCCCTCGAGGGGACGCGTGCTGCCCGCGAGATGCGAGTAGACGAAGGTGCTGAGCTCACCCTGGCGGACGCTGCCGGCCATATGGGGGACGAGGAACGGAAGCTCCGCCTTCACCGCGTGGGTGAAAGCCCGCAGGGCCTGCAGTTCGGTCTCGAGCCTCATGCTCGCCTCCGCGTGGCGGGGCGATCGCACGCGCCACTGCTTGCCGGCGTCGTCGACCAGCAGCGCGGAGTCGAAATCTGCTGCGTCGTCGGGGGCGCCGGCGACGCCTGTCGGAGCCAGGCCAGGTACTGCGGCACTGGCGATGGCAGCAAGTTCCATGGGTGTCCGTTTCACAAAGTCCACCGTAGGCTGTTCCGCGATCCGCCGCTCCGTCCGGTGCGGCGAGTCGCTGGATGGACTACTCGTCTTCGCGTCTGCACTACTCCTCCACGTGGTCGCCCGTGAATGTGTTTTGGGAGACCGAGAACGTACCGTAGAACCATGACCGAACCCCTCCGGACCCTGGTCCTTCCGCCCCTTGGTTCGCTTCCTCTTTCCCGCGCCGATTCGGATCGCGACGGGGAAGCCCGGACCTCGAAGGACCTGCTCGATCTCCTCTGGGCCTCGCCCTCCACACGGGTCCTGGCGCTCGCGGGCGGCAAGGCCCCCATCGAGGGGCACGCGCTCCGGCTCGCGCGGACCTCAGAGCTGGCGCGGCCTGCCGTGCTCGTGTACCTGGGACGGATCAACGAGGGTGCCGCCGACGCGGGGGAGCGCGTGCTGCTCGCGGTTCTCCCGGAGGAGGATCCCGCACTGGCCCCGGCCGGCGACTGGCTGGGACTGCGGGAGATCGCCGCATCCCTCGACGCGCGGGACGCGGGCCTGTTCGTCGCTGCGGCCGCGGTCGCCAACTGGCATTCCACGCACACGCACTGTCCCCGGTGCGGCGCAGGCACCGAACTGCGCGACGGCGGATGGGTGCGCCAGTGCCCGCGCGACCAGTCGCAGCACTACCCACGGACCGATCCTGCGATCATCGTCTCCGTGATCGACGACGACGATCGCCTGCTGCTCGGCTCGGCCATGGCGTGGCCGGAGGACAGGTATTCCACGCTCGCCGGTTTCGTCGAACCAGGGGAGTCCCTCGAGGCCGCCGTCATCCGGGAGGTCGGAGAGGAGTCGGGCATCGAGATCGAGTCACCGGAGTACCTGGGTTCACAGCCGTGGCCTTTTCCTGCCTCGCTCATGCTCGGGTTCACGGCGCGCGCCGTCACGACCGACGCGGTGCCCGACCGCGACGAGATGCGATCCCTGCGGTGGTTCACCCGCGCCGAGCTGTTCGCCGAGGTCCGCGAGGGCAGGATCGCCGTGGCCGGAGGCGTATCGATTGCGCGCGCCCTGATCGAGCGATGGTACGGCGGACCCTTGGACGAGGAGCCGTCGGAGGCGCGTCCCTAGTGTCCGGAGCACTGCTCGAGGAAAGCATCCTCAATGGGCTCGACGAGGAACAGCGCACCGTCGCGAGTACGCTGACCGGTCCGCTGTGCGTCCTCGCCGGAGCCGGTACAGGGAAGACCCGGGCCATCACCCACCGCATCGCCTATGGTGTGCAGACCGGCGTCTACACGCCGCAGCAGGTGCTCGCGGTGACCTTCACGGCGCGGGCGGCGGCGGAGATGCGCACGCGCCTGCGGGACCTCGGAGCGGGAGGAGTGCAGGCGCGCACCTTCCATGCGGCGGCGCTGCGGCAACTTCAGTACTTCTGGCCCCAGGCCGTCGGTGGGCCGTTGCCTGCCCTGGTGGATCACAAGGCCCAGCTCATCGCGGAATCGGCCCGGCGCCTGCGGCTGTCCACGGACCGGGCGGCGATCCGTGACGTGGCGGCCGAGATCGAATGGGCCAAGGTCTCGATGCTCACTCCCGACGCCTACGTAGCAGCAGCCGCCGGCCGGTCGGAGCCTGCCGGGATGGATCTGATCACCGTGTCCCGCATCTTCTCGGCCTATGAGGACCTGAAGATCGATCGCAACCTCATCGACTTCGAGGACGTGCTGCTGACCACCGTCGCCATACTCGAGGAGGACGAGAAGGTCGCGGCGACCGTGCGGTCGCAGTACCGCCACTTCGTCGTCGACGAGTACCAGGACGTCTCGCCCCTGCAGCAGCGCCTGCTCGACCTCTGGTTGGGGGAGCGGCGGGAACTGTGCGTGGTCGGGGATGCGAGCCAGACCATCTACTCCTTCACCGGAGCCACCTCGCGCCACCTCCTCGACTTCACCAAGAGGTACCAGGGCGCGCAGGTCGTGAAACTGGTCCGTGACTACCGCTCGACGCCGCAGGTCGTCCGCGCAGCGAACACACTGCTGTCAGCGCGGAGCAGCGAGGCCGATCGGCGGGCCGCGGGTACCACCTGGTCGGAGCCCCTGGAGCTGATCGCCCAGCGCTCCGCCGGACCCGAGCCCGTGTTCACCGAGTGCACTGATGACGAGGCCGAAGCCGCGGAGTGCGCACGACGGATCGGTGTCCTCCTCGATCAGGGTGTGAAAGCCAGCGAGATCGCCATCCTCTACCGCACCAACGGGCAGTCCGAAGCCTACGAGCAGGCGTTGGCCAGTGCCGGCATCGGGTACCAGCTCCGGGGCGGCGAGCGCTTCTTCCAGCGGCGGGAGGTGCGGGACGCCCTGCTTCAGCTGCGCGCGGCCGCGCGGACCGAGGGCGACGACGACGTGCCCCAACAGGTGCGGGACGTCCTCGCCTCGCTCGGCTACACCTCGGTGGCCCCGCAGAACTCGGGTGCCGTCCGGGAGAAGTGGGAGTCGCTGGCAGCCCTCGTCGGGCTGGCGGACGAGCTGAACAGGACTCGTGGGCCGGAGTCCTTCACACTGCAGTCATTCGTGGCCGAGCTCGAGGAGCGAGCTGCAGCGCAGCACGCCCCCACGGTGCAGGGCGTCACCCTGGCGTCGCTCCACTCGGCCAAGGGGCTCGAGTGGGACGCCGTGTTCCTCGTGGGCCTGAGCGAGGGGCTCATGCCCATCTCCTTCGCCGACACGCAGGAGGGCATCGACGAGGAGAGGAGACTCCTGTACGTGGGCATCACGCGGGCCCGCATCCACCTGTCGATGTCCTGGTCCACCTCCCGTTCCCCCGGAGGTCGGGCCAGCCGCAAGCCGTCGCGCTTCCTGGACGCGTTGAGACCGGCCACGGCCGGGAAGGCAAGTTTTCGGCAGCCGCGCGCCAAGTCTGCCCGCACGTCGACCGGGCCGGTGATGTGCAGGGTCTGCAAGCGCCCTCTTCTGACGGGATCCGAGCGCAAGATCGGCCGGTGTACGGAGTGCCCGGCGAGCTATGAGGAGGAGACGTTCGAGGCCCTGCGTGCCTGGCGGCTCACCGAGGCGAGGGAGAAGGACGTGCCGGCCTTCGTGATCTTCACCGATGCCACACTGGTGGCGATCGCAGAGGCGAAACCCCGGAGCGCCGAGGAGCTGGGTGCGCTGGCCGGCATCGGAACGTCCAAGCTGGAGCGCTACGGCGACGCCGTGCTCGGAATCATCAATGACCCGGCCTGACCCGCAGGGTCCCGGAGAGCATCCCCGGCTGCCGGTCGAGGTGCGGCGGTCGGCCCGCCGCAAGCGGACCGTGAGCGCCGACATCCGCGACGGCGTACTGCGCGTGTCGATCCCGGGCCACTTCTCCGTCCGGCAGGAACGCCACTGGGTGGAGCGGATGGTCGAACGCATGTCGGCCAAATACTTCACGGAACCGGCTGTGGTGGACGATCAGCCGGTTCCCGCGCTCCTCGAGAGGGCAATAAGCCTGTCCCGCCGGTATCTGGGCGGCCAGGGGATACCCGCGTCGATCGGGTGGGTGACGAACCAGAACACCCGCTGGGCGTCCGCTACCCCTGCGCTTCGGACCATACGGCTGTCGCACAGACTGCAGGGGATGCCGGACTGGGTGGTGGACTACGTGATCCTGCACGAGATGGCGCATCTGATCGAGCCGTCGCACAATGCGCATTTCTGGGCCCTGCTCACCGGATATCCCCGGACCGAGACTGCCAAGGCCTTCCTCGAGGGCGCTGCTTTCGCTGCGCAACGAAGCCCGGCGCACCCGGCCTGACGGCCGTGCCGTGGTCGGCCCTGGCCCGGCCGGTCCCACAGCGAACCGGCTGGGCATCGACCGCCCCGACCGTGGCAGGCAACGGCGAGAGCAGAGAGACCGTGGCACACCGGTCGCAAACGCCCCGACCGTGGCAGGCCAAGTCGCGACCAGAGACGGCGACGAACCGGTCGCGGTGGCGCGGGAGGCGGCAGCGCCGGCGACCGTCGTGCGTGGTCTCCCCGTGCCGGTCCCTCCGGTGTCGACTACCGCCCTGACGCGGCGTCGCCCGAGGGGTCGTCGTCGTCCGCGGCGGCGTCGTGACCGGGCGCATCCGGGGCATCGGAGCCAGCGCCGGAGGAGCCCTCGCCGGCGTCGGACGACGCGGCGCCGCTTTCTTCCGGATGGGGAGCGTCCGAGGATTCGAAGCCACCGTCCAGCAGACGCTCGAGTGCGGCGTCGACATCAGCGTCGGAGGATTCGAGGAGCCGGCGCCTCTCGGAGAAGCCGGCCGGGTCGTCGAGGTCCTCGGCGGTCGGCAGCAGGTCCGGGTGCTGCCACAGCGCGTCTCGGCCTTCCATACCGCGCTCCGCGGTGAGGAGGGACCACAGCGCGGCGGCATCCCGGAGTCGTCGGGGCCTCAGTTCGAGACCCACGAGGGCCGCGAAGGCCTGCTCCGCCGGTCCACCGGTCGCCCGCCGGCGGCGCACCATCTCGCGCAGGGCACCCGCGGACGGGAGGTTCGCAGCGGCCGCGGCCGTGATCTCGTCGACCCAACCCTCCACGAGGGCGAGGGTCGTTTCGAGTCGTACCAGCGCCGCGTCCTGCTCGGGGGTGCGCTGGGGCATGAAGACGCCCTGCGAGAGTGCGCCCTGGAGGCTTTCGGGATTCGTGGGGTCGATGTCCCGTGCAGCTTCCTCGATCTTGTCCATGTCGATGTGGATGCCTCGCGCGTAGCGTTCGACGCTCCCGAGGAGATGTCCCGTCAGCCACGGTATGTGCGTGAAGAGTCGGACGTGCGCCGCTTCCCGGACGGCGAGGAACAGCTGGACCTCCTGCTCGGGAATATCGAGGCCCTCACCGAAGGCGGCGACGTTGGTCGGCAGGAGCGCCATACGGCCCTCCGCGAGCGGCACGCCGATGTCCGTCGAACCCACGACGTCCTTCGACAGTGCGCCGACGGCCTGTCCGAGTTGCATCCCGAACATCGCACCGCCGACGTTCTGCAGCATGGAGGCAGGGCCTCCCATCATGCCCATCATCGACTTCATCTCTTCGGGAAGCTGTTCGGAGATCACATCCGACAGCGCCTTGGCGATGCTGGTCGCGACGGGTTCCGTGAGCCGCCGCCAGGTCGCCATCGTCGCTTCCACCCATTCGGCACGGGACCACGCGCGTCCGAGCTGGCCCGTGCTGGGGAAATCCGTCACCGGATCGAGCCACATCTCGGCGAGTTTCAGCGACTCGTCGACGCTCCGGCGCTGCAGCGGGGTCACCGACGGGTCGTTCTCGGAGGCCGCCACCCTGCGGGCCTGGTCGTGGGCCATCTGCCAGTTGACGGGGCCCTCGCTCGGAGTGGAGAACATCGCCTGAACCTGCTGCATCATCATGGCCATGGCCGCGGGGTCCGACGGCAGCCCTGCGGCTTTCGCGATCTCCTGCGGGTCGATCCCTCCGGTGCCCCCGCCGAACATCTTCGCCAGCATCTCCGACAGCGGATCCTGGGGCGAGTCGTCGTCGCCGTTCGACGGGTTGGATGGGTTGGTCACTGATACCACCGGTCCTGGGAGTAGCTTGTGGGTCCGGCCGGGGGGTGTGACCCACGCCGGGCGGCTGTGGGCAACACGCTACCGGCCCGGACGTGCCCGTGTCCGGCCCGTCGCGCTTCGTTCGCTGAGGGCAAAGCACCGTGCGCAGGGAGCCACGGCGCCGTCCCGGCGGGGCCGGGGACGCGACGCGGAGGCCCGTGCCCGGCACTGCCTCGCGTTTTCCCGATCGTCCAGCCCCGAGTGGAACCGGTCCGGCCGGTTCCAGCGTTTACCCTGAATGTGCCGGTCGGATGCTGAGCTACCGCATCGCACGGCCCGCCCTACAGAGAGAAGTACAGTGACGCAGCCTGTCCAGGTCGAGACCACCAGTCATGGGACGCCGACCCCGCGCGACCCGCGTTTCCGGGCGATGGCGGTGTCCGGAGGTCTCGCCGTCGTTCTCTGTGCTGCTGCCGTCCTGCTTCCCTCGCCGTACATCATCGAGGCCCCGGGTCCCACGTTCAACACCATCGGGGAAGTCGACGGGCAGCCGCTCATCCGGGTGGAGGGAACGCAGAGCTACCCTCCGGAAGGCGAGCTGGATCTCACGACGGTCTTCGTCCGAGGGGGTCCCAATGGCCAGGTCAACGTCCTCGACACCCTCCGGGCGTGGGTGGACCCGAGCGAGAACGTGGTGCCCGAGGAGCTCGTCTACCCGGAGGGGACCACGTCGTCCGAGCTCCAGGAGCAGAACGCGGTGGCCATGACGTCCTCCCAGGAGTCAGCGATCGCCGCCGCGCTCACGCACGAGGACATCCCCTTCAGCGAGGAACTCTCCGTTGCCGGCCTGCCGGGCGACTCGGCGTCCGCGGGCATCCTGCAGGAGGGGGATGTCCTGCGTTCCATCGACGGGACGGCGATCGACACGATCGAGACGCTGCGGTCCGCGCTTACGGATGCGGAAGGCGCCCCCGCCACGCTGGCCGTGGTGCGGGATGGCGAGGACCTCGAGCTGTCCGTGACGCCGAAGGAATCGGCCGACGGCGAGTTCCAGCTCGGGATTCTCCTGACGTCGACGTTCGACTTCCCCTTCGACGTGACCATTCAGCTCGACAACGTCGGCGGACCGTCGGCGGGGACCATGTTCGCCCTCGGCATCATCGATACTCTGACAGAGGGCGACCTGACCGGCGGTCGGCACTTCGCCGGCACGGGCACCATCGATTCGGCCGGCGCTGTCGGTCCCATCGGGGGCATCGCCCAGAAACTCGTGGGGGCACGGTCCGGTGGTGCCGAGTTCTTCCTCGCCCCTGCCGCCAATTGCGAGGAGGTCGTGGGGCACATCCCGGACGGGCTCACGGTGGTGAGTGTGCAGACGCTCGACGATGCCGTGGAGGCCGTGGAGACGCTCGGGTCCGGCGACGGCGCGGAGGATCTCGCGTCCTGCTGATCCCGGGAGCCGGCCCGACGAGGTGCAGACGCGAGGACACGGTTCGGTGACGATCGCGTCGGGTCGGCGGTCACCGGGAACCTAATTGGTCCGGCCGAGCGTGGACAGGGCAGAATGAAATCACGAGGGGCGTGACTGCATGCTGTCTTCTACCCGTGCGCGGGCACAGGGGCGGCTCGGAACACCGGTCGTCGTGACCCGCAGCACCTAACGATGAGGTAGATGTGACATCCGGACCAGACCGTCCGTTCGGCAGCAGGCCGAGCTCAGCCCGTACATCAACGAATCGGCGACGCAATCCGCTGATCCCGACGATCATCGTCGTGGCGGTGATCGTCATAGCCTTCGTCTACCTGTCCCAGGTCTACGCGGACGTGCTCTGGTACAACCAGCTGGGCTTCCTGGAGGTCTTCGTGACGGAGAACCTCTCGCGGATAGTCCTCTTCCTGGCCGCTTTCCTCATCATGGCCAGTGCCGTGTACTTCAGCCTCCGCATCGCGTTCCGCAGTAGGCCCATCTACGCGCCGGACAGCGCGGTCCAGGACAATCTGAACCGGTACCAGGCGCAACTCGAACCCATCCGTCGCCTGCTCATGCTGGGCATCCCGGTGGTTCTCGGCGCCTTCGCAGGGACCGCGGCCTCGTCGCAGTGGCAACAGGTGCTGCTGTTCCTGAACCAGGTGCCGTTCGGCCGCCAGGACCCGGAGTTCGGGATGGACTACGCGTTCTACATGTTCACGCTTCCCTTCCTGAGCTTCGTCACGGGGTTCCTGATCAGCGTGGTGATCATCAGCGCCATCGCCACCGTCCTGACGCACTACCTCTACGGCGGCATCCGCCTCGAGGAGAAGGGGCTGTTCACCACCAAGGCGGCACGGCTCCAGATCGCGATCGTGGCAGCCCTCTTCCTGATCCTGCAGGGAGTCAACTACTGGGTGGACCGCTACGACACGCTGCTCAATCAGGGCAGGTGGGCCGGTGCGCTCTACACGGACGTGAACGCCGTGATCCCGACCAAGGCCATCCTCGCCGTCGCAGCCATCATCGTCGCGGTGCTGTTCGTGGTGTCCGCTTTCATCGGGCGCTGGCGCCTGCCGCTCATCGGGACCGCGATGCTCATCATCACGGCGCTCCTGGCCGGTGGCGTCTACCCGTCGATCGTCCAGCGCTTCCAGGTGGACCCCTCGCAGCTGAACGCGGAACGTGAGTACATCGACCGCAACATCGAGATGACCCGGGAGGCGTACGGACTCGACCGCGTCGAGACCTCGACCTACCGGCCGGAGGACAACCCCCAGGCGGGCGCGCTGAACGCCGATGGTGAGACCACCGCGAACATCCGCCTGCTGGATCCGAATCTCGTCTCCGACGCATTCAGCCAGTTGCAGCAGTTCCGCCAGTACTACCAGTTCCCCGAGACCCTCAACGTCGACCGCTACGAGATCGACGGGGAGATCCAGGACACCGTCATCGCCGTCCGCGAACTGGACACCGACGGCGTCCCGACCGGCTGGGTGAACGAGCACGCCTTCTACACGCACGGCTACGGCGTGGTCGCCGCTGCAGGCGCCACGGTGCAGCCCGACGGCCGCCCCGAGTTCCTGCAGTCGGGCATCCCCTCCACCGGTCTGCTGGGAGACGAGTCCACCTACGAGCCGAGGATCTACTTCGGCGAGAGCTCTCCCTTGTACTCCGTGGTCGGCGCCCCCGAGGGGTCCGACCCGGCGGAGATCGACCGCCCGCAGGATGAGAACTCGGACACGGACTCCAGGACCACGTTCGACGGCGACGGTGGGCCAATGGTCGGCAGCCCCTTCAACCGCCTCGTCTACGCCCTGAAGTTCCAGTCCACGGACCTCCTGCTCTCCGATCAGGTCAACAGCGAATCGCAGATCCTCTACGACCGCGACCCGGTGGACCGCGTGCGCAAGGTTGCGCCCTACCTGACGCTCGACGGCAACAGCTACCCGGCGATCGTCGACGGGCGCGTGAAGTGGATCCTCGACGGGTACACCACGAGTTCCAACTTCCCGTACTCGCAGGAACAGAGCCTCGAGACGGCCACCCAGGATTCGCAGACCGCGGAAGGCCTGACGGCAGCGCTGCCTGCCGAGCAGGTGAACTACATCCGCAATGCCGTGAAGGCGACGGTCGACGCCTACGACGGCTCGGTGACCCTGTACGCGTGGGACGATCAGGACCCCATCCTGAGGGCATGGCAGAACGTCTACCCGTCCTCGCTCACCTCCTACAGCGAGATGTCCGCCGACCTCCTCGCGCACGTGCGCTACCCGGAGGATCTGTTCAAGGTGCAGCGGGAGCTGCTGGCGCGGTACCACGTCACCAGCACCAATGAGTTCTTCGACAACAGCCAGGCGTGGAGCGTCCCGGCCGATCCCGGCGCGCTCTCCGACGGAACGGCGACGGCGAGCACGCCCCGGCAGCCGCCGTTCTACCTCACGCTGCAGATGCCCGAGCAGGACGAGGCGGCCTTCTCGCTGACCACGCCCTACATCCCCTTCGTGCCTGCTGGCCAGACTCCGAGGAATGTGCTCTACGGGTTCCTCGCGGCCAACGGCGATGCGGGAACCGGCGAGGACGGCGTCAAGAACGAGAACTACGGCCGGCTCACGCTGCTCGACAGCTCCGGACAGGACTCGGTCGTCGGTCCGGGACAGGCGCAGAACCTGTTCAACTCGGACACGACCGTGTCCCAGGAGCTGAACCTGCTGCGGCAGGGCGCATCCGAGGTCATCAACGGCAACCTGCTGACACTACCGATCGGCGGGGGCATCGCTTATGTGCAGCCCGTGTACGTGCAGTCGTCCGGCAGTTCGTCCTTCCCCGTCCTGCGACGCGTCCTCGTGAGCTTCGGCGAGGATGTCGGATTCGCTCCGACGCTCGCCGAGGCGCTCGACCAGGTCTTCGGTGGCGACTCGGGTGCGACCACGGGGGACAGCGACAACGTGGGGGAGACCCCCGAGGACCCGGCTGCTCCGCCGGTGGAAGAGGGCGGAGAAGGAGCGACGCCTACGCCCGCTCCGACGCCGGATGCAGGCCCCGGAACGACCACGGGCGATCCTGCAGCTGATCTCCGGACTGCGCTCAACGATGCCAACACGGCCATCCAGGAAGGTAACGCGGCGCTCGCGGCTGGCGATTTCGCCACCTACGGAGAAGCCCAGGAGCGCTTGCAGGACGCCCTGCAGCGGGCCCTGGACGCCGAGGCGCAGGTCGCGGGAGACGCCGGCTAGGCCCGCAAGGGGCCGGGCACCGGCTCGATTTGCCTCCTGGCCCCGCGGCCGGTAACGTTAGTTACACGCCGCGGGGTGGAGCAGTTCGGTAGCTCGCTGGGCTCATAACCCAGAGGTCACAGGTTCAAATCCTGTCCCCGCAACGGATAGAAGTCCGGCTCACCTTCGGGTGGGCCGGACTTCTTGTTGTAGCGGATCGACGTGGTGTGCCGATCAGGGTCGGACGCAGCAGGGCGGGCTCCCTCGTCAGGCGCCGATGGTCCGGGCCCTGTCGGCGCACGTCCTCCGCAGGTATCGATCTCCGCCGGCTCGGGGCAGCCTCCTGAGCGCCGGATTCAGTCGGACAGAGCCTTGTAGGCGCTGAGCGCCCGCTCGCGGCTCTCCTTGAGGTCCACGATGGGTGGCGAGTACTCGGGCGCCGAACCCTTCCAGGGCTCGTGCAGGTTCTCCGCCTCGGCGAGCTCCGGGACGAAACGGAGAAGATAGGCTCCGTCCGGGTCGAACTTCTTGCTCTGGAGGACAGGGTTGAAAATCCTGAAGTAGGGGCTTGCATCGGCTCCCGAGCCGGCCACCCATTGCCAACTCGCCGCGTTGCTGGCGGCATCGGCGTCCACCAGGCAGTCCCAGAAGAACTTCTCGCCCACGCGCCAGTCGATCATCAGGTTCTTGATGAGGAATGACGCCGTCGCCATCCGCACCCGGTTGTGCATCCAGCCGATCTCCCACAACTGACGCATCCCCGCGTCAATCAGCGGGTATCCCGTCCGGCCCCGCTGCCACGCCGTGAGCTCGTCCCGGGTGGACCGCTCCCACGCGAAGCCGTCGAACGAGGGGCGGTAGTTGACGGTCGCGAGTTCGGGATTGAAGTAGAGCAGCTGCCAGCTGAACTCCCGCCAGCCGAGCTCGGAGCCGAAGACCCGGATGTCTTCGGCTGTGGACGGATCCTTGTGGTCCTGCGCTGCGTGCCAGACCTCGAACGGACTGATCTCGCCGAAGCGCAGGTGCGGGGAGAGCATGCTCGTCCCCTGCAGCGCGGGCCGGTCGCGGTTGTCCTTGTACCCGTGCGCGGCGTCGTCGAGGAAGTCGTCGAGCCGCGCGTGAGCGCCCGCCTCCCCGGGTACCCAGGTCTCCCGCAGCCCCCGGGCCCAGTCTGGCGTCGTGGGTAGCAGGTGCCATGCATCGAGCGCCTCAGAGTCCGGCGGGGGCCCGTGGAGGGCTTCGGGTGCGGCGAGGGGCCTGCGGGGTGTCCGGAGGACGAGGCATGCCCGCCAGAAGGGTGTGAACACCTTGTAGGCCTCACCGGACCCGGCCGTGACTTCCCACGGCTCGTACATCAGGTTGGCCTGGTAGCTCGTCGCTTCGATGCCCTGGTCACCGAACGTGGCTTTGAGTGCGGCGTCGATCGTGCGCTCGGCCAGACCGTAGCGTCGGTTCCAGACGACGGCGTGCGCGCCGCTCTCGTCGACGAGCTGCGGAAGAACAACCTCGGCGGGCCCTTTGCGGAGGACCAGGGAGACCCCGAGCTCTGCCAGTGATCCGGCCAGAGCATCGAGCGAGTGATGCAGCCACCACTTCGAGGCGCCCCCCAGCGGCCGGATTCCCTCCGTCTCCTCATCGAGGACATAGCAGGCGACCACGTCATCCCCGCTCTCCGCCGCCGCGACGAGCGCGGGGTTGTCGGAGATACGGAGGTCGTCGCGGAACCACACCAGAGTCACAGCCATGACTTCAATCTAACCCGCGCCGAGGGGACCCAGGACCGGGCGGAACGGCAAGGGAACCACGCTCTGGTGACCGTGGTTCCCCTGTGCTATGCGGGGGCTTGCGGTGCCCTGCTGATATCAGTAGGTGGTCTCGCCCGTGGTCGACGGCGTACCCGAGGCGGCGCCCGTGCCGGCTCCCTGACCGATCGCGGACGGGCTTCCGGATCCCGACTTCAGGGCCGCGAGGCGGGCTTCGATTTCCGTTTGCTCGCCGAGATCCTCGAGGCTCTCGAACTGGGCGTCCAGGCTCGACGACGCGAGTTCCTGCTGACCACGGACCTTCGCCTCCTCGCGGCGGATCTTCTCCTCGAATCGACCCACCTCGCTCGTCGGGTCCATGAAGTCGATGCTCTTGACGGCGTCGTGCACCTGCTGCTGTGCCTGGGCGGTGCGGGAACGGGCGATGAGCTGGTCCCGCTTGACGGTGAGCTCGCCCAGCTTGCCCTTCATCTGGTTCAGGCCGTCCTTGAGCTTGTCGACGATCTCCGTCTGCGACGCGATGGTCGGCTCGGCACCCTTTGCTTCGTTCTCCGCAGCCATCTGCCGCTGAATGGCGACCTTGGCGAGGTTGTCGAACTTCTGGGCATCGGTCGTGTCACCGGTCGAGCGGTACTCGTCGGCTTTGCGCGAGGCGGCGAGGGCCTTGTTGCCCCAGCTCCGGGCGTTGTCGACGTCCTCGTTGTAGTCGTCCTGCATCATGCGCAGGTTGCCGATGGTCTGCGCGACGGCGCTCTCGGCCTCGGCAATGCTGTTCGTGTAGTCACGCACCATCTGGTCGAGCATCTTCTGCGGGTCTTCCGCCGAATCGAGCAACGCGTTGATGTTGGCTCGCGTGAGCTGGGCGATCCTGCCGAATATTGACTGCTTTACCATGGGGTTTCCCTTTCGATTCTTCATGATGATCCTTACGTGTTGCTGATCCGCCGGGTCGGTCGACTAGAAGTCGCCGCCGCCCCCGCCGAACCCGCCGAAGCCTCCGCCACCGCCGCCGAACCCGCCGAAGCCGCCGCCGCCGAAGCTGCCGCCGCCTCCTCCGAAGCCCCCGCCACCGTCGCCGCTACCGCCGAACATCCCCCCGCCGCCTCCGCCGTTCAGGAGTCCGCCGAGGAGGATTCCACCGAGGAGTGCTCCGCCCATGCCGTCGCCGCCCCGGCGGCCACCATACATTCCGCCCATCCCGCCCATTCCGCCGCGGCCGAAACCGTCGACGTCCTGCTGCGCGAGCTGCGCGGCCTGATCTGCGAGTTGCGCGGCCTGCTGGGCATGTGACAGGGCCGTGACGGGGTCGGACCGCTGCTGGTCGACGGCGACGTGCAGGTTGCGTTCGGCCTCCGCGAGACGTGTTCGGGCCTCGCTCCCGACGCCGCCGCGGCGTGCGCGGATGTAGTCCGCCGTGCCCGAGATGGCGGACTGCGCGGCGATGAGTGCGTGCTGGAGCGATTCCTGGGCGCGGCGGGCGTTCTCGGCCTGATCCCGGACGTTGCCCAGCGCGGCATCGAGCTGAGCATGCGCAGCCTTCAGGCGCTGCAGGAGTGCCACAGGGTTGCTCCTCGCGTTCTGGCGTTCCTGCCGCACCGTCGTGACCGCGGTCTGCAGGGCCGCCACGGGGCCGGCGAGGTCGCGGTACTGCCCGGTGCGATCCATGGCCTGCGCCTGGGCGAGGTCCTGCTCCGTCTCCGGAAGGGCTCGTTCGAGGTCGCGTTCTGCCACGGCCAGTTCTTCTGCCCGCTTGTCGATGGCATCGAGCAGGACCGTGCTCTGATGCACGGCTTCCTCCGCCGCGCGGACGGCCACGACAGCACGCCCGGTGTCACCGTCGGACATCCGGGACTGCGCTTCGGTCGCGGCGCTGTTCACGAAGGCCAGCCGTTCCTGTGCCTGCTCGATGTTGTCCGCGACCTGCGACGTCGCAGTCTCGAGGTAGCGTGCCTCCAATGTCCGCAGGGTCTGCTCGGCAGAGCTCAGGCGTCGCTGTGCCTCGCCGGCACTCGCCTGCGCCTTTGCGAGCGCGTCGGGCGCGTTGCGTTCGAGTTCCCGCAGGGCATCGAAGTCGTCCTTGTGGGCCTGGAGGGAGGCGTTGACGTCCTCGCAGCGCCGGATGATCTCTCCGAGCCACTCACGCTGCTGCTGCTCCGTGTCCGGGATGTGGTCGTCCAACTGCTGCTGCAGCTTGAAGGACTCACTCATGTGGCGCTTGGCGCCTGCGATGTCCTCCGAGAACGGTGCGATCGCATCAGCGCCGTACTGCGCCTCGGCGAACCCGAGTTCCTGCTCACTCGACTTGATGGCGTCATCGGCCGCGATGAGAAGGCTTCCGGCCCGCGTCCGCAGATCCTCGACGCTGAGTGCAGCCAGGGGATCGACCACCTCGCCGCTCGCCGCCGGTACAGGACCGTAGCCGTACTCCTCGCGTCGGCGCTGGGCACTGGTGCCGCCGCGGTTCTTCAGGACCAGGTAGCCGCCGGCGCCGGCGATCGCGACGAGCCCGCCCACCAGGACGAGCCCGCCCATCCCGCTGCCGCCCGTCGATGTACCGGTGCCCGTTCCCGTGGACGTTCCGTCACCGCCCGAACCGCCGATGCTGCTGCCGTTGAGCGCCTGCGCGACGCCGTCGACGGCTGCCAGTCCGCCACCGAGCCAGTCGCCCGCCTGCAACTCCGGAGTCACGGCGTCGGTGCGGATCTCCTGCACCGAGGGGTAGATGCCGGAGCGCTCGCCGGCGACGAACCCCAGGTTCCGCTGTTCCACGGCGACGGCCAGGAGCGCCTCATCGGCGGAGGTCGCATTCTCGGTAGCGGCTGCAGCGGCCCAGGCCTCGCCATCGCTGGGATTCTCGAAGGTATCGACATAGACGACCCGCACGGTGAAATTCTCGTTCGCCCGCAGATCCTCGATCGCGGACTGGAGCTCGGCCTCGTCGCCGTCACTGAGCACGCCCGCGTTGTCGACCACGAAATCTCCCTGCGGGAACGTGATCGGTTCATCGGCGAGCGCGGCGGTACTCGAGATCAGCGGGATCGCCAGGACGGCGCCCACCACAGCAGAGACGCGGGTGCGCCTGCTCAACATTCGCATTTTCGACCCTTCGGCACGTCCTCCGGACCACTCCGATCCCAGGACTGGGTCGACGGACGCCGGAGGCTCCCTGTCTTTCCGATTCTATGGATGGGGTGGGGGGAGCGTCCACCATGCCTCCTGCGCCCCTAGCGAAAGCACAGGTGGAGTCGCTCAGGGAGGAGTGAAACCGCACGCACCGGGGGCGAATGCGGCGATACTGGTTGCCGGGCGGTTCGGTCGGGAGACGATGGACTCCTGTGCAGGATTCGGTGGACGGCTCAGCGACTTCTCAGACACCGCACAGCAAACACGTGAGTGTTGCTCAGCGTCGGTTGCCATGATGTGGTCAACAGCAACGAAAGGACCTCCCATGAACGAGCAGCCAGGTTCCCAGGGCAAGCCCGAGCGCGCCCTCCCTCCGCAGCCGCAGACCCCGCCCACCTGGGGTTCGGGCTGGGATTCCCAGCAGAGCTCCGGCCAGCGGACGGCCCGGGGCCAGGCCGGCGAGCCACGTCAGGAAGGCGCCGGGCAGAATCGGCCGGCGACGCATCCCGCCTACGCGGGGCACCAGCCCTTCTACGGCGGGCAGGGTTCGTACGGTCAGCCACCGCAGGGCAACCGGCCGGTGCGAAGGGAGCGCAGGCGCGTGGGCCTCACCACCTTCGCCGCCGGCGTCCTCGTGGCGGGACTCGTGGGCGGCGGTGTGGGGACGGCGGCCATCTCCGCACTGGACGACAGCACGACGACCGCGACGTCCCGGACAGCGCCCGAGTCCATCGTCGTCAACAACACGGACGATGTGAACACCATCACCGGCGCGGCAGTCACCGCATCGCCGAGCGTCGTCACCATCGCCGTGAACGGGGGCACCGCCAGCGGTTCCGGGTCCGGGATCATCCTCGACACGGACGGACACATCCTCACCAATACGCACGTGGTGACTCTCGGCGGACAGGTCTCCGACCCGACGGTCGAGGTCAAACTCGACGACGGGCGCGTCTACCCGGCCACCGTCGTCGGTACCGACCCACTCAGCGACCTCGCCGTCATCAAGATCGACGCACCGGACCTGACCGCCGCCACTCTCGGCAATTCCGACGAGCTCAACGTCGGCGACACCGCGATCGCCATCGGCGCTCCGCTCGGACTGAGCGGCACGGTCACCGACGGGATCGTCTCCACCCTGAACCGCACCATCAGCGTCGCCTCGTCGGCCGTCCCCGAGGACCAGCCCGATAGTGCGCAGACGGAGGAGGGCGAGGGCTTCAACTTCCTGCCGCCGGGAGGATCCGGCGAACAGCAGACGCAGTCCCAGGGCTCCATCTACCTGAACGTCATCCAGACCGACGCCGCGATCAACCAGGGCAACTCCGGCGGGGCGCTCGTCGACGCCGATGGTCACATCATCGGAGTGAACGTCGCCATCGCCTCGGGAGGATCCGGCGAATCGACCGGCAACATCGGTGTCGGCTTCTCCATCCCGATCAACTACGCGGACCGTATCGCGAAGGAGATCATCGCGAACGGCGAGGCCACCCACGGATTCCTGGGCGTCAGCGTGACTGCGGCCTCGGGCGACGGGGCGCAGAGTACCTCGACCTTCTCCGCGGGAGCGCTCGTGGAGTCGGTGGAACCGGGTTCCCCGGCGGAAGGCGCGTCACTCGAGGTCGGGGACGTCATCACGAAGGTGGGTACCTACACGATCACCGATCCCCAGTCCTTGACCGCTGCGGGGCGCATCCAGACCGTGGGCCAGCAGGTACCCGTCGAGATCGTCCGGGGCGGGGAGACGCGCACCGTCGAGATCGAGCTCGCGCAGGCGCCGACACCGTAGCCGTCGATCGCCGTCGACCGCCCTCGATGCTCGTCGGCAGCCGCCGGTAGTCCGGTGCGCGTGGCGCAGGAGGCCGCTCGGCGGTGAAGCACCCAGAAGGCGGTCCCGGGAGTCGGGACCGCCTTCGCTGTGTCCGACCGCGTGGCCTGCAGGCGCGGCGGTCCGCGGGACCACGGTCCGCGATGCCCCCGGCGGCATCGCGGCGTCGGTGCGCTGTGGTTAGCTTGTCGAAGGGAAGATCCCCGAACGAGGAAGGTCATCAATGGACGAGGCCCCAGCAGCAGGACTGCGTATCGCGGTCCTGGTGAAACATGTTCCCGACGCGCAGTTCGACCGGCACATCAGCGGTGAGGACCTGACGACGGACCGGTCCGAGAGCATCCTGTCCGAGCTCGACGAGTACGCCCTGGAGGCGGCCCTGCAGCTCGTCGAGACGCACGGCGGAGCGGCGGGCGGCCATCGCATCACGGCGATCACGATGGGTCCCGCAGCGGCCGTTGCCGCGGTCAAGAAGTCCCTCCAGATCGGCGCCGACGACGGCGTCCACCTGAGCGACGGTGCCCTGGCCGGTTCGGATGCGTCGTCCACCTCCAGGGCTCTCGCAGCGCTGCTGCAGCACAGCGGCCCCTTCGACCTGATTCTCACCGGCATGGCGTCGACGGACGGCGAGACCTCACTGGTGCCGGCGCAGCTCGCGGAACGCCTGTCCCTTCCCCAGGTCACCTTCGCCGCGTCCCTCGACCTCGGCCGGGCCGGCGACGGGTGGATGCTGACGGCTCGGCGGGACAACGACACCTACGCGGAGACCATCGAAGCGCCGCTGCCGGCGCTCGTCTCGGTGACCGACCAGATCAACGACCCGCGCTACCCGAACTTCAAGGGGATCATGGCGGCGAAGAAGAAGCAGATCACAACCCTGTCCGTCGCCGATTTCGGGCTCGATGCGTCAGAGGTAGGACGCGCGGGATCCTGGACGAGCGTCGAGGCCGCCGCGCCGCGACCGCCACGCAGCCAGGGTGTCGTCATCATGGACGAAGGCGACGCCGGTATCCGGCTGGTCGACTTCCTCGCCGGACAAAAGCTCCTCTGATCCTCTTCGCGCACCCTTCGTCCCAGGAGACCCCGACATGACCACAGTCCTCGTTTACCTCGACCACGCCGGAGCGAGCCTCGCCAAGGGTGAGCGTGAGTTGCTCTCGCTCGGCGCTTCGCTGGGAGACGTCGCGGTGGCGCTCGCCGGCGAAGCCGAGCAGACCTATCTCGACGGGATCGGCTCCTACGGCGTCGGGACCGTGTACCGTCCTGCGTCTGCCGAGGTGTCCGACGTCCTGGTCGCGGGCAAGGCGGTCTTCCTCACCGAGGCCGTTCGTGCCGCCGGTGCCGGGATCGTGCTGCTCGGGAACTCCTACGAGGCGAAGGAGATCGCCGGACGCGCGGGAGTGCGGCTGGAATCCGGTGTCATCACGGATGTCGTGGCCCTGGACGGCGATCTCACCGCCACGAAAGCCGATTTCGCCGGCTCCTACACGGTCGACTGCCGCGTCAGGACCGGAATTCCGATCCTGACGATCAAGCCGAACAGCGTCGAGGCAGCGGAGGCCGGAATCTCCTCCAGTCCCCGCGAGGAGCGACTCGCGGTGGACGTGCCGGTCGCGGCGGCTCGTGTCACGGGGCGCACCGAGAAGCCCGCCAGCGGCCGGCCGGAGCTGACGGAGGCCCGGGTGATCGTGGCCGGCGGTCGTGGGGTCGACGGCGACTTCGGTCCGCTCGAAGAGCTGGCGGACGTCCTGGGCGGGGCAGTGGGGGCGTCGCGCGCCGCGACGGATGCGGGCTGGATCGAGCATTCCGCGCAGATCGGGCAGACGGGGAAGACCGTCTCCCCGCAGCTGTACATCTCGGTCGGGATCTCCGGCGCCATCCAGCAGAAGGCCGGCATGCAGACCTCGAAGGTCATCGTCGCCATCAACAAGGACGCGGATTCACCGGTCTTCGAGATCGCTGACTTCGGAGTGGTGGGTGATCTTCGTTCGGTGCTCCCTCAGGCCACGGAGGAGATCAGGAAGCGCGGACTGTAGCGTGGTCCCAGAACCCCTCCCGGGGGCCCCGGACCGCGTCCTGGTGTTCGCCGCCCATCCCGACGACATCGACTTCGGGGCCGCTGCGACGATCGCGGGATGGACCGCTGCCGGTGCGTCCGTCAGCTACTGCATCCTGACGGACGGCGATGCCGGCGGCTTCTCGGACGAGGACCGGTCGGGTGTCGCGAAGCTCCGCCGGGACGAGCAGCGCGCTGCGGCAGCGATCGTCGGCGTCACCGACGTCACGTTCCTCGGGGAACCGGATGGGTACCTCGCCCCGAGCGACAACGTCATCCGGCAGATCGTCCGACGCATGCGCGAGGTCCGTCCGCAGATCGTGGTGTCGATGCATCCGGAGCGGAGTTGGGACCGGATCCAGAAGAGCCATCCGGATCACCTGGCCTGTGGTGAGGCAGTGACGCGCGCCATCTACCCAGCGGTCGAGAATCCTTTCGCCTACCCCGAGCTGGAGGCGGCCGGACTCCTGAGCTACCGGGTGCCCTGGCTCTGGTTCTACGGCGCACCTGCACACCAGGAGAACCGCTTCGTCGACGTGACCGGCTCGGAGGACCTGAAGGTCGCAGCGATCACGGCGCACGCGAGCCAGCATCCGGACGTCGACCGCATGCAGTCGATGGTCCGCCAGTTCCTCCAGGAGAACGGCCGCCGCGGCGGACTGGCCGAGGGGCGCAGTGCGGAGGCTTTCCACGTGGTCGGTGTCAACACCGATACGACGATCGCGGGATTCTGAGCGAAGCGACCGTCGCCTGCCTCCCGATCTCCCCGTTGGCTCCCTGGGGCGCCCAGGGAACGAGGCCCATGGGAAGAGCCAGGGCCCTGACCCGACGCGAACGGCCCCGACGATGATCGTCGGGGCCGTTGTCAGGTGCGTCCTGCTCCCGGTGTGGCTCAGGCTCCCAGCGGAATCTGCGCGACGATCGGGAGTGTGGGTATCTCCGAGCCACCCTCCGGCTCGACCGTGAGCGCGATCGCGCTCGTCCCCCCGATCCCGGGGAGCTCCGTGACCTTAGATCCAGCCACGTCCTCACCCGTCATGGTCCCTACGGAGATCGGCGCAGCACCATCCGCGGGGATACGCCACATCTGGTACACGAACCCGTCCGCAGGAGCGGGCACGCCGGTCAGGGTCACCACGGCTGCGTCTTCCTCCGTCGAGACCGCGAGATCGGCCGTCCCGCCCGCCCGCAGAGCGAGCTGCTCCGTGCGGACATCGGAGGCCTCGAGAATCTGCTCTTCGAGCGACGTCTGCTGCAGATTCTGGGCGATCGTCACACCACCCACGGCCAGAACGACTGCTGCCGCTGCAGCAACCACCCAGCGGGCGGCACGCGAGGACACCGAGGCCCTGGCGGATCGTCGCTGCGAGAGCTCGTCCGCTCCGACTTCCTGACCGGTCCGAAGGTCCTCGGTTTCGGTCCCGGGGTCGGGGGTGAGCGGGCTGCCGGTCGATCCGACGGACCGCAGCACAGCCGGACCACGGGTGTGATCGGATGAACCGGTCGTGGTACCGCCCGGGAGTCGATCCATGATGCGCTCGAAGAGATCCGCAGGAGGGTCCACCTGATCGGAGGCGTACGCAGCTGTGACGGTCTCGCGGCAGGTACGGACGCGGTCCGCGAAGGTGTCCCTGATCGCCGGGGCGGCATCCTCGACGAAGGCGTCGATGGCGCGGCGCTCCTCGGCACTGATCGCGTCGAGCGCGTAAAGCTCGGCCCACTCGAGGACGTGTCCACGAGCAAGGTCGGTCTCGAGGTCAGCTGCGAATTGTCTGTTCATATCCTTGTCCTGCATCTCAGGTCACCCCCAAACATGTCTTGAGCCGAAGTAATCCGTCGCGGATTCTCGATTTGATGGTCGGTACGGCGACGCCCAGCTTCTCGGCCACCTCACGGTAGGTCAGCCCCCCGTAGTAGGCGAGCTTCACCGACTCCTGCTGGGTCTCCGTCAGCGTGTCCAGGCACCTGACGACACTCTCGGCCTCGAGACGCTGCGTCACGGTGTCGACGACATCGTCGTGGTCTATGGTCTGCGTGGCCGCACCGTAGCGGGCTTCCCGGTCGGTGGCGCTCTGTTCCGACCGCACCTTGTCCACCGCCCTCCGGTGGGCCAGCGTCATGAGCCAGGCCATGGGGCTGCCCAGGGCCGGATTGAAACGCTCGGCCGTGTTCCATACCTGGAGATAGACCTCCTGGGTGGCGTCCTCGCTGAGGTCGGGGTCGATCAGGACCCGTCGTGCCAGGCCGTACACGCGCTTCGATGTCTGTTCGTAGAACAGAGCGAACGCGGACCGGTCCTGCCGTGCGATCCGCAGCAGCAGATCGGTGAGGCTCGGACCGGCGTTGGGATCAACGGCCGACTCGTGTGCTGCGGGTGAGGGGGGATTGACCCGGCTTACTCGTGGCGTTTCCATAGGGCTCCAGCATAAAGCGCCGGGTGCTCCAGACCGAACAGGGTGGGGCGGTTCGTGCCGCGAAGAACGGACGCGTTCCTTCTGCACTAGCACCATCTCACCTCTCCCGCCAGTCCTGCCCGCTGCTGTCATTGAGCATTCGGAGCTGGTCGGGGCCCGGATGGCCGGGCGGTGCGCCAGGTGTACAGGGTGTTCCGGGTGGACCTAGGCCGTCGGCTGGTAGGTACCGACACCGATCAGCGAGTCCGCGTTCAGCACGAAGTCCTCCCCGAGCCTCGCCAGGAAGGCCTCACGGACGCGGTGCAGCTCAGCGGGATCGTCGGGAAGGAGGCCGCGGTAGCCGCTTCCCAGCGCGAGGGACCATGCGAGGTCGGCTTCGAGGGGCACGGCGAGTCCCAGCCGCTCGACGGTGACCTGCGTGAGGCCTCGCGCCGTCAGCCAGTCCTTCAGGCGTTCGGCCGATGCGAGGCGACCGCAGTTCTCGACGAAGACGGGTACCGCCGCGTCACCGGCGACGCGTCCGTCATCCGTGCCCACGACTGTGGCCTGCAGTGTCTCCAGGAGGATCGTGCCGAAGGGTTCGAGGGCGCCGTCGTCCCACGCGCTCAGCGCCACGCGTCCGCCGGGTCTCAGCAGGCGCAGGAGGCCGTCCATCTCCGTGTCCATGTCCAGTAGGAGGAACACTCCGTAGCAGCTGATGATGGCGTCGTAGGGCACGTCCGGAGTCCAGTCCGCGGGATCGGTCCGGTGGAAGGAGATGCTGTCGAGGCCCAGCGCTTCCGCCTTGGCGGCTGCGAGGTCGAGCATGGACGAGGACCGGTCGACGGCGTCCACGTGTCCGTCGGGACCGGACAGCTGAGCCGCGGGCACCGTGCCTGCTCCGGTGCCGGCGAAGAGGTCCAGGACGCGTTCACCCACCAGGATGTCGGCGGCGGCGACCACGGCGTTGCTCACCGGGTTCCACACGGCGGGCGCGAGCCTGTCGAAGTCCTCCGCGCCGCCGTCGGGCAGGGTTGCGGCATGGCGAGCGGGCATGGGTGCTCCTAAGCTTCGGTCATCGCTGCGCGCCTGCGAAGTCCTGCTGGCGCCAGGCTTCGTAGAGGACGATCGATGCGGTGTTGGCGAGGTTGAGCGAGCGGCGTGACGGGAGCATGGGCACCCGGACGCGGGCGGTGACCCTGGCATCGTGCTTGACGTCCTCGGGGAGACCGTCCGATTCCCGGCCGAACATGAGGACGTCCGAGGGCTCGTACGCGATGTCCGTGTAGGAGGCGTCGCCGTCGGAGGTGTAGGCGAAGACGCGGCGGGGCTGGAGCGCCGCCCAGGCGTCCTCGAGGCTGCGGTGCACGTGAAGCACGGTGAGGTCGTGGTAGTCCAGGCCGGCCCGCCTCAGCTTGGAGTCCTCGAGGCTGAAACCGAGGGGTTCCACGAGGTGCAGTTCGGCGCCGGCGACGGCGGCGAGACGAATGGCCGCTCCGGTGTTGCCCGGAATCTCGGGGGTATGGAAGAGGATGCGGAACACCCGTCCATCCTAGCTTCCGGCCGAGGCGAGCAGCCGCGCGAGAACGGGCAACTGGACGGCGTTCGGGGACGGCCCCGACGCCAGGAAGGACCGGATGGTGCGGACGGCGGTTCCTGCATTCACCACCTGCACGAATCCGGGTGCCGTCCTGTCGAATCCCGGAGGGACGTCGATCACCGGGGCGAAGGGATTGTCGGGAGCTCCGTGGATGACCACCCACCCGGAGACGTTGACGTCAGGGAACAGTTCCTGGACAGCCCTGACCGTTGCGGGCGTGCGGTACTCGACAGGGCGGCCCTGATGCCGGAGCGACTGCCCGTCCCAGGAGAAGTTGCCCGGCGGTGCCGTGAAGGAGTCGATGACGGCCAGGCGGTAGCCGGCCAGGAGGACATGCCCCGCCTCCGTGCCGTTCCTGTCGTCGAAGTCGAGCCCGTTGACCAGCCGCGCCGCAGGGTAGGTCGGCAACAGGGTTCGCTCGAGGAGGGCCGCGGTCCGAAGTTCGCCGTCGATCCGGGCCCTGACGCCGGCGTTGAGCCTGCCGAACATACCGGGCTGCCGTGGTGAGCCGTGGACCTGCTTCCCGGCGAGGATCAGGGGCACTGCCGGGGGAGCGGACGGTGAGAAGGGTGGGAGGTAGGTCGGCGCGTTCCTGGCGGCGTCCTCGTCCTCGGCGCGCGTGCGGGCGGGCTGAGGAGCACGCGCCGGGCCGGCACCGGGGGGAGCCGTCTCCGCGCCGCGCTGGGACGGGGTGCGCCGGCGCCCGGTCTCGGCGTCGTACCGTTCCCGCAGCTGCGGATCACCGAGGGTCTCGTACGCCACGCTCACGTCGTGGAAGCGGGCCGCGCTGCCCCCGAGGTCCGGGTGAGCGAGGCGGGCTGCACGTCGATAGGCGTTCTTGATGGCCTTCGGATCTGCTTCGGTGGGCACGCCGAGGATGTCGTAGTACGACGTCCGTGGTGCCTCTGCCATCGATGAGCCTTCCTGGGATGTGCGGTGCCTCTCGGAGGCCGGCCCGGCCCCGACGGCGCCGGCCCGGTATCACCCGAGACTAGAGGTCGGGGGCGGCTGCGGACAAAAACCCGGTCGTGGCGCTTCGTGTCGGCCACCGGCGGAGGAATCGCAGCGCAGCCCGATGCAGGTTCAACGGAGCACGGGAGGCGTCGGTTCGCGCTGGTGACACGTCTCACAGCCAGTGCCCGTCGGCGCGGGTGATCTATCGAGCACCCGGGACGGGTCGGCGCGGGGCGCGCGGGCGGCGTCAGCTCCGACGGTACAGGGTGTAGAGCGCGGAATCCTCGGTGAGAAGGGAGACGAGGGTCAGGGGGAGGGCGTCCTCGGGGCTGTCACCGACCGCGATCCGCGGTCCGTCGCCACCGGCGAGGAGCGGGCTGATGGACAGCGCCAGCTCGTCGACGGCCCCGGATCGCGTGAAGTCGCCCAGCACGGCCGGGCCTCCTTCGCACAGGACCTTGAGGAGCCCGCGCCGCCCGAGTTCGGCGAGGACCGCGGCTGCCTCCACGGACTCGGCGCCGCAATCGACGACGTCGGCCACGGCCGCCAGGGCTGCTCGCCTGCCGGCGTCGGCGCTGCCCGAGGTGAGGATCACCGGCCGGACGGGCGCCCTCGTGAAGAAGCCGCTGTCCGGGTCGAGGTCGAGGCTGCCGGAGATGACGGCGATTCCCGGGTGCCCGGCCAGTCCGCGGTCCGAGCGCCAGGCGCGTGCGTCGTCGTCCACCAGTTCTCCTTCGTAGCCCTCGGCGCGGATGGTGCCCGCGCCGACGAGGACGACGTCGGCGAGACGGCGCAGCACCGTGAAGATGCGCTTGTCGCCGTCGTTCCCGAGGCCGGCGGAGAATCCACCGCTCGTCGCCGCGCCGTCCGCCGCGGCCACGAAGTTGAAGCGGACGTAGGGGCGGTCCGCCGCAGGGTAGGCGTAGATGCGATGCAGGGCCCCGTCGTCCACCGCCCCCGTGCTCGACGGGGCGGTGGGATCTGCTGCGGAAGGGATGAGGGAGGTGATCATGGTGCCGCCGGTTCGTTGTAGTCGCCCATGTTGTGGCGGAGGTGGAGTGGTTCCCGCCAGCCGAGAACTGCCTCGGTGAGGTCGACGGCTGCGCGGGACGCCGCGACGTTGTGCATGCGGACCACGCGGGCGCCCCCCAGGATGCAGATGACGGCGGCCGCGAGCGACCCCTCCACGCGTTCGCCCTTGGGGCGGTCGAGCGTCTCGCCGATGAAGTCCTTGTTGGAGACGGCTGCGAGAGTCGGGAAACCGAGGCCCGCGATCTCGGAGAACCGGCGGGTGATCTCCAGCGAGTGGAGCGTGTTCTTGTTGAGGTCGTGCCCGGGGTCGAGGAGGATGCGGTCCTCGCCGATGCCCAGGCGAACGGCATCGTCGACCTTGCGGAGGAGGAACTCCGAGACCTCCTGCACGACGTCCCCGTAGGTGGGCCGGGGATAGACGGTGCGGGGCGCGGCGAGGCTGTGCGTGATGACGAGGTGCGCATCGGCCTCGGCCACCACGGCGGCCATGTCGGGGTCGCGCAGGCCCGTGGTGTCGTTGACGACGTTCGCGCCGGCCGCGAGGGCCAGGCGGGCGACCTCCGGGAGGAACGTGTCGGCGGAGATGATGACGTCGGATGCGGCCCGGACGGCGGTGATCACGGGGACGATCCGCTCCGCCTCCTCCTCGGCGGGTATCGGTTCGCCGGGAGAGAAGGGCGCGCCACCGATGTCCACCCAGTCCGCGCCGTCGCGCACGGCGGCCAGGGACGCGTCCACCGCGGCCTGGAGGGCGAAGGTGGCCCCAGCGTCGTAGAACGAATCGGGGGTGCGGTTGATCACGGCCATCAGGGCGATCTGGCGGTCGAAGTCGACCGTCCGCGCGCCGAAGGAGTGCACCGCGTGCCGGAAGGCGGGCACGAAGGTACTGGAGGAAGGAGTCGCTGCCTGACTGTGCACCCTGCATTCATACCACCGGAGGCCGGGCGTCCGGCCGGCCGCTGACTTCCCGTGATGGGCGCCACCGGAATGGGACGCACGGCGTGGCGCCCGTAGAATCGGATCATGCCCGTGTATGTGGATCACGCGGCGACCACGCCCATCTCGGCGCCTGCGCTCGCCGCCCTCACCCTCGAACTCAGCCGCAGTGGAAATCCGTCCTCCCTGCACGGCTCGGGTCGCCGTGCCCGGCGATCGGTCGAGGACTCGAGGGAGACCGTCGCCGCCGCGGCGGGAGCTCACGCCTCGGAGGTCATCTTCACCTCCGGGGGCACCGAGGCCGACAATCTCGCGATCAAGGGCCTCTTCTGGGCCCGCCGCTCCGCCGATGCGCGGCGTACCCGCATCCTCTGCAGCGCGATCGAGCACCACGCGGTCCAGGACACGGTGGAGTGGCTCGGACGCCACGAAGGCGCGGAGGTCGTGTGGCTTCCCGTCGACAGCGCCGGTGTGGTGTCCCTCGACGCCCTGCGCGCCGCGCTCGCCGAGGCACCCGAGCGCACGGCCCTCGTCACGGTGATGTGGGCCAACAACGAGGTCGGGACGGTCCAGCCCGTCGAGGCCGTCGTAGCCGAGGCCGCCCGCTACGGCATCCCCGTCCACAGTGACGCCGTCCAGGCCTTCTGCTCCCTGCCCGTCTCCTTCGCGGCATCCGGTCTCGCGACCATGGCCGTCAGCGCGCACAAGATCGGAGGCCCCGTGGGCGTCGGGGCCCTTCTCGTCCGCCGTGACGTGGTCCTCACGCCCGTCCAGCACGGCGGCGGACAGGAGCGCGACATCCGGTCCGGCACGCTGGATGGTGCGGGCATCGCGGCCTTCGCGGCCGCGGCCGACGACGCCGTCACGCACCTCGCCGCCGAGGCACAGCGCCTCGCAGCGCTCCGGGACCGCCTCATCGACGGTATCGGGCGGGAGGTGCCGGACGCCGTCCTGCGCGGTGTCGGGCACCCGGCGCGCCCCGGCGCCCGCCTCCCGGGCAACGCGCACTTCACCTTTCCCGGGTGCGAGGGCGATTCGCTCCTGTTCCTCCTCGACCTCGTCGGCATCGAATCCTCCACCGGCTCCGCCTGCACCGCAGGGGTCCCCCGGCCCTCGCACGTCCTGCTCGCGATGGGACTGGCCGAGGACGAGGCCCGCGGAGCGCAGCGGTTCAGCCTCGGGCATACATCCACGGACGGGGACGTTGACGCGGTGGTGGCCGCCATCGGCGAGGCCTACAAGCGCGCACGGAAGGCCGGCATGGCAGGGCACGCATCGACCATTCAGACGGCAGGAACGGGTTTTTCATCATGAGGGTACTGGCAGCGATGAGCGGCGGCGTCGATTCCGCCGTGGCGGCGGCACGCGCCGTCGAGGCCGGGCACGACGTCGTCGGGGTCCATCTCGCCCTGTCCCGCATGCCCGGGACCCTGCGCACCGGCAGCCGGGGCTGCTGCACGATCGAGGACTCACGGGACGCCTGGCGGGCCTGTGACATCCTCGGGATCCCCTACTATGTCTGGGACTTCTCCGAGCGCTTCAAGGAGGACGTCGTGGACGACTTCGTCGCCGAGTACGCGGCGGGGCGCACGCCCAACCCCTGCATGCGCTGTAACGAGCGCATCAAGTTCGCCGCGCTCCTCGAGAAGGCGCTCGCGCTCGGATTCGACGCCGTCTGCACGGGTCACTACGCGAAGGTCGTCCAGGACCCCGACGGCAATCCCGAATTGCACCGCGCCGCCGACTGGGCGAAGGACCAGTCCTATGTGCTCGGCGTCCTGACCCACGAGCAGCTCAAGCATTCCCTGTTCCCGCTGGCCGAGACGCCGTCGAAGGCCGAGGTGCGCGCCGAGGCGGAGCGGCGCGGCCTGTCGGTGGCCAACAAGCCCGACAGCCACGACATCTGCTTCATCCCCGACGGTGACACGCGCGGCTGGCTCGAGAAGCGTATCGAGATGAGCGAGGGCGACATCCTCGATGTCGACGGCGAGCGGATCGGCAGCCACTCAGGAGCCAACGCCTTCACCGTCGGCCAGCGGCGCGGGCTCAAGCTGGGTACGCCCGCCGCCGACGGCAAGCCGCGCTTCGTGCTCGAGATCCGTCCCAAGCAGAACGAGGTCGTCGTGGGCCCGGAGCACCTGCTCGCGATCGACGAGATGCGCGGGATCAAGGTGTCCTGGGCCGGCCTGCCCATCCCCGAGGCCGGCACCGGCGAGGAGTTCGACTGCATGGCGCAGGTCCGGGCGCACGGTGATCCTGTTGCCGCTCGCGCCCGGGTGGATACCTCGGACGGCGCCCCGCACCTCGTGGTGCGCCTGGTGGAGCCGATGCGGGGCGTCGCACCGGGCCAGACGGTGGTGCTCTACCAGGGCACACGTGTGCTCGGACAGGCGACCATCGACTCGGCACGCAGCGCCCTCCGCCCCGATCTCGCGGCGGTCGACGGGTAGTCGCAGTTCACGGACCCCCGGCGGGGTCTGCTTGACTGGAGTCATGACGCATCCCCGCAGTGGCTTCGACCCGGCCGCCAGCTCCCTCGCGGGAGGCGTGGCGCCGGAGGTGATGGCCGAACTGCTCTCCGTGAGGAGCTCGATCGACAACATCGACGCGACCCTCGTGTACCTGCTGGCCGAGCGATTCAAGGCGACGCAGAGGGTCGGCCACCTGAAGGCCGAGCACGACCTCCCGGCGGGTGACCCGCAGCGCGAAGCCGCCCAGATCGCCCGGTTGAGGATGCTCGCGGAGGAAGCCCAGCTGGACCCGGCCTTCGCCGAGAAATTCCTGAACTTCATCATCTCCGAGGTCATCCGGCACCATCAGGCCATCTCGGAGAACCGCCGGCCCGGGTCCGACCCGACCCGCAGAACCGGCACCGCCGAGGCCCACTCCGCAGCATCCGACCTGGCGGGCCAGGGCGGTTCAGCCGACCCGGCAGCATCCGACCCGGCGGGCCAGGGCGTTTCAGTCGACCCGGGCGAACTTCGTGCCTGACGAGGTCGGTTCCGCTGCGGTCCGCGCCACGGCAGCCGGCGACTGGCCCGGTACGGATCCCCTCGAGGCCGAGCGGTCGGTGCGCGGAGAGCTCGGAGACCCGAACCTCCCGTTCCTTCCCGCCTTATCCGCGCGGGGGCCCGGGAGCGACGACGTCGGGCGCACGCTCGGGATCCTCGTGGAGCTGCCCTTCGACCTCCAGCCGCACGGCTGGCGTCTGGTCCAGCGACCCGGCGCCGACCAGCGGAGAGCGGAATCCGCGCTGTCCTCCGATCTCAACGCGCTCGGAGACATCGCCGGAGCAGAGGATCGTGCCGCGGGCCGGCTCAAGCTGCACCTGCAGGGCCCGCTGTCCCTGGCCGCCGGGGTGCACCTCCACAACGGTGAACGCGTCCTCGTCGACCATGGTGCGCGGCGGGAGCTCGCCGCGTCCCTGGCCGCTGGAGCGGCGGCACTCGTGCGTCGCGTGGCCGCCGTCGCCCGTGGCGCCGAGATCCTCGTCCAGATCGACGAGCCCGACGCCGGCAGGGTCCTCGCCGGTCGGGTACCGACGGCAAGCGGATACCGCACGCTGCGGGCGGTTGACCGGCGCGAGGCGACCGAGGCGTGGGACCTCCTGACCTCATCGGTCCTCGCCGCGGGCGCCTCCGGGACGGTGCTTGCGCCGGGCGATGGCGACGTGGTGCTGGAGGCGGCCCGGGCTGCGTCCACCACGGCACTGGCCCTGGCGCTACCGGCGATCACCGATCGCCAGTGGGAGCTGCTGGCGGAAGACGTCGAAGCAGGGCAGGGGCTCTGGCTCGCTATCCTGGACGCCCGTGCCGCCGTCCCGCAGGTGACCGCCCTCGTCGAGCCGGTCCTGGCAGCGTGGCGCAGGATCGGCCTTCCGGTCCAGGCGCTCTCGGCAGTGACCCTCCAGTCGTCCGCGGGACTTGGCGCGAGGTCGCCGTCGGAGGCCGTGCGGGCCCTCACGCGGCTCGTGCAGGCCGCCGATGCGCTCGAGCAGGTGCGGGCCGAGGGTTAGCCTTCGCCTGCCGCGCCGGTCCTCAGACCCGCCGCTCCCACCGGTCCGGTTCCGCAGCCGGCGGCAGAACGCCGTCGAACGGGTGGGTGGAGTACTCGAAGAGGCCCGCATACACGAGCAGGGTGCCCAGCTGCCGATGCACGACGTTCGTCGTGATGCGGAAGGCCCCGGCGTCGTCGTCCCACCACTGTTCCACGTAGGCGAGCGCGCCGAAGGCGTCGGGGAGCGGGAGCCGCAGCCCCGCGAAGAGGCGTGTCCGGGAGGAGACCATGCGCATCCGGCCCTCGTCGGACGCGGTGCAGGTCAGGAGGGTCGCCATGCGGCGGTGCCTGCCCACGTAGTCGGTGAGGACGCCGTCCTGCAGCGAGGTGGTGTCCTCGAAGAGCCGGACAGCGGTGCCGAAGTCCAGCTCCCGCCGGGCCGTGAGGGCCGGACGCCCGAAGGGATCGACGTGCGGATAATTGTCGATCGTGAAGGGGACGTCGGTGTTGTACTCGGGGAAGAACGCGTTCTCGAGGGCCGTCAGCCGGAAGGCGGGCCGGGCGAACCAGGCGGGGGAGCCTGCGACATCGAAGACGCCGCGTCCATGGCCGGCGAGACCGCTCGCGGCATCCGTGCCGAAGTACTCGCGCAGCTCCGGCTGGAGGCGCCCGAACTCGCTGCCCATCGCCTGCTGGTAGATCGAGGTCATCCCGCCCACTTCCGTCGTTCGGACCACCAGTCAACCACGCCGCCGCGCGCCCCGAATCCGCCCGTGCACCGTTTGGCAGGAATCAACGCCGCTCACAGTCGCCCGGCCGCCTTCAGGTGGATGTAGGTGTCGGCGAGCTGGGGCGGCAGCTCGGCGGGTACGGCGTCCACCACTTCCGCACCGAGCAGCCTGATCTGGTGCGCGATGGCGGCGCGGTCCAGCAGCGCGCGCTCCGCCGCCGCAGCGCGGAAGGTCGCCGTCGCCGTCGACCGATCTGCGCGCAGCTCGTCCAGGCGGGGGTCCCTGACCGACGCGACGACGACCACGTGCCGCTGCGTCAGTCCCGGCAGCGCCGGCAGCAGGCCCTCCTCGGCGGCGCCCGCATCGAGAGACGTCAGCAGCACCACCAGGCAGCGGTGGGGCGATGCGGCCCGGACCTGCGCCGGGACCCGTGACCAGTCCGCCTCGATCAGTTCGGCTTCCAGCGGCGCCATCGCGGTCACCAGAGAACTGAGCAGATTCCCCTTCGCCGTCGAGTCCACACGTGCCCTCAGCCGGCGATCGAACGCCAGGAAGTGCACCTTGTCGCCACCGCGCTCCGCGAGGACGGACAGCAGCAGTGCGGCCTCGATCCCCGTGTCGAGGCGCGGTTCGTCGAGGACGCGGGCCGCCGAGGTCCGGGAGGTATCCAGCACCACGACGACACGACGGTCACGCTCCGGACGCCAGGTCCGCACCACCGTGTCACGACGTCGAGCGGTTGCCCGCCAGTCGATCGACCGGACGTCGTCGCCCCTGACGTAATCGCGGAGGGAATCGAACTCGGTGCCGGCTCCCCTGATCTGGACCGCGGACTGGCCGTCCAGCTCGCGCAGCCGGCGGAGTTTCGACGGCAGATGCCTCTTCGAGGCGAAGGGCGGCAGCACGCGCAGCACGCCGGCGGCGGGCACCGTGACCTGGCGGGCCGCGAGACCGAGGGGACCGGTGCTGCGGATACTCACGGCGTCCACGCGCAGGATGCCGCGCCGGGACGGCCGGAGGGTGATCGTCATCCGCCTCGCCTCGCCGGCAGGGACGACGACGCCCTGCTCGGGGTCCTGCGCACCCGCCGAGGGCTGCCACGCCTCGCGCACCGTGGCGCGAAGCCGCCGCGTCGTGTCGTTGCGCACCACCAGCTCACTGCTGCACTGCTCACCCAGCCGCACGCTGTCCGGCAGTGTCCGCAGGACGCCGACGCGTCTCGGTGACGCGGCCAGGCCCACGTCCGCGACCGCCAGCAGGACCAGGAGCGCGGCCCACGTCAGCAGGGAGGTGGCCTCGGGGAACAGGACGACGGGCAGGACGCCGAGCAGGGCCAGCAGGACGAAGCGGCCGGTGATGACCAAGGTGTCTCCTCTCGGGCGCGGGCATTCGGGCTCGCTCCCGCGTCGGGGATGGGGTGTCCTACCTCGGGACGGGGACGGTGCTGAGGATCCCGCTGAGGACGTCGTCGACGTCGACACCGTCCATCTGCGCCTCGGGTCGGAGCGCCACCCTGTGGCGGAGGCAGGGCAGCGTGAGGGCCTTCACATCGTCCGGCGTCACGAAGGACCGGCCCGAGAGCCAGGCCCAGGCCCGGGAGGTGTTCAGCAGGGCGGTGGCACCGCGGGGGGAGACGCCCAGTTGGAAGGACGGCGACACCCTGGTGGCCCGCACCAGGTCCACGATGTACGCGATGACCTCGGGCGCGATGGCCACCCGCTCGACGGCGGCCCGCGCGCGGACGACGTCGTCGGCGTCCGCGACGGCACGGATGCCGGCGGCCTGCAGGTTCCGGGGGTCGAAACCGGTGCTGTGCCTCCGGATGACCTCGATCTCGTCATCACGGTCCGGCAGCGGGAGGGTCAGCTTGAGCAGGAAGCGGTCGAGCTGCGCCTCCGGCAGGGGATAGGTGCCCTCGTACTCGACGGGGTTCTGGGTGGCGGCGACGAGGAAGGGCGAGGGCAGGGGCCGGGAGACCCCGTCCACCGAGACCTGCCGTTCCTCCATCGCCTCCAGGAGCGAGGCCTGTGTCTTCGGCGGGGTCCTGTTGATCTCGTCCGCGAGCAGGATGTTCGTGAAGACCGGCCCCTCGCGGAACGTGAATTCCGAGGTCTTCGACTCGTAGATGAGTGAGCCGGTGATGTCGCCGGGCATCAGGTCGGGGGTGAACTGCACGCGCTTGGTACCGAGGTCCAGTGCCGTCGCGAGCGTCCGCACGAGCAGCGTCTTGGCGACGCCGGGCACCCCCTCGAGCAGCACATGGCCATCCGCCAGCAGCCCGATCAGCAGCCCCGTCACGGCGGCGTCCTGCCCCACGATCGATTTGCCCACTTCGGCCAGCACGCGCAGCAGTGCGGCTCGCGCGGCGCTGTCGTCGTCCTCCCGCGCCTGCGCCGCCTTCCGGTACTCTGCGCCTTCGGGCGGGCGGTGATGGTCCGGGTCGGGGTGCGCCCGGGACGCGCCGTCGGCGGCTCCGGACGTCAGAGCGGTGGTGTCCTGGCGGCCTTCGGTGTCTGTCATGGTGACGTGATCTCCTTCTCGAGGTCGAGGATCTCCTGTGCCCAGAGCACAAGATCGCGGGGGGTGGTCGGTGTGGAGCGGAGCAGCCGCTCCTCGAGCTCGGCCCGTGGCCGTCCGGAGTACCGCGCGGCGGCGTCGACGACCTCCAGCGGCGACGCCGACCGGTCCACCCGTAATCGCCGGGCCATCCGGGCCAGGGCGGCTGCCCGGAGATTCGTCGCCGCATGTCCTACGGAGCGCGAGTCCTGGTAGAGCCTCGCGCGGCCCTCCGCGGTCTCGGCCGCGCGCACGACGACGGGGAGCGGTTCGGTCGCGAGGGGGCCGAGCCGGCGCCCCTTCCAGAGCATGGCCAGGACCGCGCAGACGAGCAGCCACACCAGGAGCGGATCCACCCACGGCGGAAGAAGGGTGAGGGGGTCGATACCCTCACCGGTCGAGACGACGTCCCCTCCGGAGGGTTCGTACCAGACGAGCGTGGGTGAGGAGCCCAGCGCCCGGAGGGCGAGGGCAGCATTGCCCTCGTCGGTGATGGCGCTGTTCGAGAGGATGCCGGGCGCTCCGAGCAGGGCCACCGAGCCGTCGGCATTCGTCACGTACAGGCCGCCCGCCCCGGCTCCCTCCGGCGCGCCGTCCTCCCCGGAGCCGTCGTCCTGGGTACCGGCAATACCGGCGTCGTCCAGCGTGCTGACTGTTCCACCGTCGGTGGATCGGGAGAAGCATTCGACACCGCCGGCGTAGAGGTTGCCGGCTCCCGACAAGCTGCCGGCCGCTTGCGCGTGCCGGTCGGAGCACTCCGCGGCCAGGACGGCCGGATCACCGCCGAACGAGAACGGCGTCGTCCCGACCAGGGCGAAGTCGTCGTCGAGCTGTGAGAGTTGACGGTCACCAGGAGCGGCAAGGACGGCCCTGTCCGCCAGCCCTGCCAGCTCGGCGACCTGGTCGGCGCTTAGGTACTGCTGTGCATCGTTCAGGAGAAGGGTGGCGGGCCCGCCCTCCAGAGCGTCCCGCGCGGCATCGAAGGATCTCGCCCGGACGACCTCGACGCCCTCCTCGGCCAGGACCTCGGCGAGCGCGCGCGCTCCCGCCGGGGCGGGGTTGCCGGGTGAGAGTGCGCCGTCGTCCCCGTCGGACCCGGGGAGGAGGTTGATGAGGAGGATCAGCGCGAGCACGAGGGCACCGATGATCAGCGGACGTGCGCGCCGTGCTCGGGAGCGGACGGTCCCCAGGGCGCTTCCGCCGTCCCCCATGATCTCGCGACCCGGAGGGCTGACCTCATGACGGATCGCGCCGGCGCCGTCGACGTCCCGGTCCTGGGTCATCCCGTTCGGGTTCCTGCGGTTCCGGGCCGTCCTGTCCTCATCCAGGGGACCCGCGCTCATCGCGGCACCGCCGGCGCCGTCGTTCCGGCCCCTGCGTCCGCGCGGCGGAGGTCCTCGGTCTCCAGCCGTTGATCGAGGCCGGCTGCCTGCCGATAGTCCCGCTCCGTCGCCCTCCCGCTGCCGTAGTGGGTCTCGTTGAAGAGATCGGAGAGGAGACCGATCTCCCCGGTGCACGCGGGAAAGACCGCTCCGAGCTGCAGGGCGGCCTCGGTGGCCGTCCGGCCCGGCTGCTCGGCAACGAGGACGCGTTCCTCGGCGGAGCGGATGACGGCCCGGAGCACCTCGGCCACGGCGCCGTTCCAGTCCTCCACGGAGGCGCACGCCGAGGCGCGATCGCGGTGGTGTGCGGCCGAGCGACGCGCCCCGTCCTGGAAGACGCTCGCATCGGCCGTTCGGCCCCGGGCATTGAGCCGTGGCCGGATGAGGACGATCGCCACCGCGATCAGCACGGCGGCACCGATCGCGACGACGAGCGTGCCGAGCCCCGCATCGAGCCCCCGGACGCCGTCGAACACGCCCAGGATGCCCTGGAGGACGTCGGTCAGGACGCGTTCGAGGAGGCCGGGGCGGGCGTCCACGTAGGGTGCCTTCTCCAGTTCCTCCCTCAGGAGCCGCCGGGCCTCCTCGGCATCCGGCGCGAGCAGTGGCAGGGACCGGTTGGTCATCCGCCGGTCCCGCCGGCGCCACGGATACGGACGCCCGGCCCTACGGCCATCAGGCCGGTCCGCCCGGCTGGTGCCCGAAGGCTCCGGTGCCGCCGGGCAGGATGTCCGACGGCACCGTGCCGGCCCGCTCGTGCTCACGCATGAGGACGACGTCGAATCCCTCACGGCGGATGCGGAGGTCCACGTAGAGCAGCGATGTCACCCCCGCCTGGAAGGCGTAGCCGATGGCCGTGAAGAGCGCCGTGATGGCCTGGGTCGCGGCGATCACGGGCAGCGAATCGAGCGCGTCGGGAGCGGTGGAGGCATCGGTGCTGAACCCGAGGAAGAGCGACACCGCGAAGGTGAGCGGGGTCGAGATGACCGAGGCGATCACGGACACGATGATGCTCGTCAGCAGGACGATGCCGAAGGTCCGCCACCAGTTGCCGCGCGTGAGGCTCCAGGAACGCCGGATGGAGGTCCAGGGGCCCGTTCCCTCCAGCATCAGCGCCGCAGGAGCGACCACGAGCTTCATGCTCACCCAGATCATCAGGACCACCGCTCCGATGGCGAGCGGGATGATCAGCAGCGCGGAGTACTCCTGGAGGCCGGCGATGGCCAGCGCCGAGATCCCGACGAGCAGCGCAAGGCCCACAGTCCCGAGGCCGAACGAGAGGAGCCCGAAACCGAGGAGCGGAAGGATGCGGCCGCGGGCGAGCCGCCAGGCCTGACCGAAGCCGGTCTTCTGGTTGATGACGGCCCTGGCGATCGGAATCACGAGGATTCCCTGCAGCACGAGCAGGGCGACGGCCGTGACGACGCCGGCGACCGAGGCGAACACCCCGAGGCTCGCGAAGGCGCCGATGAGGCTGTCGGTGCTCGGATTCGGCGAGTCGAACACTTCGAAGGAGGAGAGGAGATTGCCGAAGAGCAGAACCGTCACGAGTGCGACGACGGCCTGGAGGAGGATCGCAGTGCCGAAGGTGGCCAGGGGATTGCGGCGACAGGCCTGGAATGCCCCGTCGAGGATCTCACCGAGGCCGAGGGGCCGTAGCGGGATGACTCCCGGCTTGGGCGGCGCCTGGTACCCGGCAGGAGGCAGCGGCATGCGTGCTCCATAGGCCGGCTGTCCCTGCCAGGGGAGCTGCGGTGCGTGCGGCTGGCCCCAGCCCGGGCCGGGCGGCTGCCTGCCCCAGGGACCGGGCGGTGGGGGTGCGGTCGGTGGGACGCCGGAGGCCGAGGGGGGCCATGGCGATCCGCCGGCCGGCGGATCGGAGGGTAGTCCCGGCTGCGGCCGGTCTGCCTGCGGTGGTCCCGGCTGCGAGGCTCCCGGCGGGTGCCAGGGACTGCCGGGCGCGCCTGCTGCGGAGGCAGAACTCCCCGGCGGCGCCCAGGGTGCCGCGGCCGGAGGCTCCGGGGCGGTGCCCCCCTCGGGCCGGATCCCGTCGGAATCCGTCCCCTCTGTCGGCTGGTCAATCATCGCGTCCCCTCGATCGATGCTCCGGTATGCACCCGCTGCATCCCCTGTGCATCATAGTGACGACTGCGCTCGAACGAGGGAGCGAAGCCGCCCTCCTCCGGTCGGGTCGGGCAGCGGCGCGGTGGGCCTGGACATGCCGCGCGCGCCGGCCGGTGCGACATTGCGGGCCTGATGGGACAGTATTGGGGTATGAAGGCTCGCATACTGGTCATCGACGACGACGAGGCCCTGTCCGAAATGATCGGGATCGTCCTCCGCAACGACGGTTTCGACCCGGTGTTCTGCGCTGACGGGTCGGCCGCGCTCGGTGTCTTCCGGGCGCGCAATCCCGATCTCGTGCTGCTGGATCTGATGCTGCCGGGTATCGACGGCATCGAGGTCTGCCGGCAGATCCGTGCCGAATCCGATCTCCCCATCGTCATGCTGACGGCCAAGTCCGATACGTCGGACGTCGTCCGCGGTCTGGAGTCCGGGGCCGACGACTACGTGCCCAAACCGTTCAAGCCGGCAGAGCTCGTGGCACGTGTCCGCGGACGCCTCCGGCCCGCCGAGTCGAAGGCCCCCGAGACTCTCACGATCGGCGAGGTGAGCATCGACGTCGCCGGGCACGAGGTGACGCGTGCCGGGGAGCGCGTGTCGCTGACCCCCCTCGAGTTCGACCTCCTCGTGGCGCTCGCACGGAAGCCCTGGCAGGTCTTCACCCGCGAGCTGCTCCTCGAGCAGGTGTGGGGATACCGCCATGCCGCGGACACGCGGCTGGTCAACGTCCATGTGCAGCGCCTGCGCTCGAAGATCGAGCGGGACCCCGAGGCGCCCGAGATCGTGCTGACGGTGCGTGGTGTCGGGTACAAGGCCGGTCAGGGCTGATGCCGGCGGTGCGGGGGGTCGTGACGACTCTCCCGGCACCCCGGTGGTCCAGTCCCCGCAGCCCGGCGGGGGTCAGGCGGGCGTCCTGCAGGCATCGGTCGGCAGGGCGCCGGCGGGTGTCGCGCAACAGCCGACCGTCGAGCACCCCGTGACCGTGCTCGACCGACTCCGCCGGAATGGCGGAAAGGGTTCCGACGTCGGGCACTCCGGCCACCCTTCGGAGCCGGACGACACCCCCCGGGTCCGCTCCGCAGCGGACGCCCCCCGGGTCGGGGCCGGATCCCCGCGGTATACCGAGCGTCTCGGTGAGGGCTGGTCGCGGACCCGGTCCGCCGTCGGATCCTCCCTCGCCTCTGTGGCGCTCCACTGGCGCAGGTCGCTGCAGTTCAGGACCGTCGTCGCGACGATGCTGTTGACCTCCGTATCCTTCGTCGCGGTCGGCGGATTCCTCTCGACCCAGATCGCCGATGCGCTCTACGACCAGCGCTTCGACCAGTTCAGTGCCGAGGCGACCGAAGCCCTCGACGAGACGAAGGCGGTGTTCCGGGACTCGTCGGCAACGGACCGTGGGACCACCACGAGGCTTGTCGTTGATTCCATCAGCGGTCTCGTCGGAATGGATTCCGACGCACCCCGCCAGGCCATCCTGGTGCAGATCGCGACGGACGAGGACCTGGTCATCCCGACCACGGGCAGCCAGGAAGGGGTCACGGCGAGCATGCTGCCCGAGGACCTGCAGGCAGCGGTGGCGACCGGCCAGGACGTCTACTGGGCGCCCGTGGTGATCCCGGTGACGGAGAACGGCTCGACGAGCGCGCCGGGCCTGGCATTCGGTACCCAGGTGGCGCTCCCTCCCGATCAGACCCCCTATGCGCTGTACGTCTACTACGACCTGTCCACCATGCAGTCCACCCTCGACGACATCCACCGCGTCCTCTGGTTCGCTGGCTTCGTCCTGCTCGTCGTGATCGGCGCCATCGCCTGGTACGTCACGCGCAGCGTGGTGTTGCCGGTCAGCTATGCCGCGTCCGTGTCGGAGAAGCTCGCAGCGGGTGAACTCCAGGAACGCATGGAAGTGACCGGCGAGGACGAAGTGGCACGGCTCGGTGTCTCCTTCAACCACATGGCGGGAAGCCTGCAGGACCAGATCACGCAGTTGGCGCAGCTGTCCCAGATGCAGCAGCGGTTCGTGTCCGACGTGTCGCACGAGCTCCGGACCCCCCTGACCACGGTGCGCATGGCCGCGGAAGTCCTGCACGACGCCCGTGAGGACTTCGACCCGATCAACAAGCGGTCCGCGGAGATCCTCTTCGACCAGGTGGAACGGTTCGAGGCGCTTCTCGCCGATCTGCTCGAGATCTCCCGTTTCGATGCGGGGGCAGCGGTCCTGGAAGCGGAATCGGTGGACATCGTGCAACTCGCTCAGCACGCCATCGACGGTGCGCGCCCCCTCGCGGAGCGTCTCGGATCACAGGTCACCATCGTGTCGAGCGAGACGATGTGCATCGCCGACGCCGATGCCCGGCGGATCGACCGAATCCTCCGCAATCTCATCGTCAACGCCCTGGAGCACGGCGAGTCGAAGCCCGTGGAAGTCCACATCGCCTGCAATCCGGAAGCCGTTGCCGTCGCGGTGCGGGACCACGGGATCGGCATGGCGCCGCTGGAGGCCTCGCGTGTCTTCGACCGTTTCTGGCGCGCTGATCCGGCGCGCGCACGCACCACCGGAGGGAGCGGCCTCGGCCTCTCGATCGCCACGGAGGACGCCCGCCTGCACAGCGCCTGGTTGGAGGCGTGGGGGATGCCGGGCGACGGCGCCTGCTTCCGGCTCACGCTGCCCCGGCACGAGGGCGCCGAGCTTGCGGCGTCGCCCCTGGCCCTTCCGCCGTCGGCCGTCACGCACGACGTCGGGCGGGTGGTGATCTCGGAGGTCGAGTCCCACCGGTCCGGCGCCACACCCGACCCGAGGGGGAGCCATGGCAGGTAGCGCGACGCGGGCGGTCCTCGCCCTCCTGCTGGCCTTCGTCCTCCTCGCGACCGGGTGTGCTGCCATCCCCACCTCGGGTCCCGTCGGTGTCATCTCCGCCGCGGACGGGGACGCCGAGGCCGTGGAACCGGTCTTCGACCCGCAGGGCCCGGCCCCCGGTGCCTCGCCCGAGCGCATCCTGCTGGATTTCATCACGGCGGGGACCGGTGCCGGTGAGGGCTACAGCGTGGCCCGCCAGTTCCTGACCACCAGCCTGCAGGACACCTGGCAGCCCGAGGAACGCATCGTCCTGTTCCGGTCCGACCCGCGGGTCGAGAAGCGGGAGGCCGAAGGGGTCTACCAGATCCAGCTCGAGACGACCGGGACGATCGACGCCAGGGGCGTCCGGAGCAACACCACCGTGCCGTCGACCGAGACGCTCGGCGTGCGCATGGTCCAGGTCGACGGTGAGTGGCGCATCGACGAGATACCCGACGGCATCATGATCGCGCAGAGCAGCGCCAGGGATCTCCTGATCTCGCACAGCCTGTACTTCTACAGCAGCAACTACCGCTACTGGGTACCGGATGCCCGCTGGTTCGTCCGGCGGACGGGAGTCACCGCGCGGATCGTCGCCGCGATGCTCGGGGGCCCCGTCACCTACCTCCAGGGCTCCGTGACCAGTGCTTTCCCCGAGGGCGTCAAACTGGCGCGGGACTCCGTCCCCATCACCTCGGGCAAGGCCTCGGTCGATCTCACGGCCGAAGTCCTCGACAACGCGACCGATCTCGCGCTCCAGCAGATGAACCAGCAGCTCAGCGCCAACCTGGTGGGTCTCAACGATGTCACCTCGGTGGAGATGACGAGCGGCCAGCCCATCCAGCTGGGCGACGCCGCGCCGGACCTCGTGGTCCCCGAGCTCACGCCCGACGTCGGTGGCGAGCAGGTGGCCATCAGCGGGAACCAGCTGGTGCGGGTGCGCAATGGATCGGTGATCGAGATCGAAGGCCTCCCGTCCGTGTCGTCCTTCGACCCCAGGGAACCGGCCACGTCGGTCTCGGGCAGTGCCTATTCCTTCCTGGACGAGGACCGCACGAAGCTCTTCGTGACCGCGCCGGGGAGCGAGGTGCGCGAGATCGCCGACGGGGAATCGCTGACCCAGCCGTCGTTCGATCCCGACAACTGGGTGTGGACCTCGCGGCGTGTCGACGGGACCACCGAGGTGCTGGCGATCCCACCCGGCGGGTCCAAGGACAACGCCGTCGTCCTCGCGGCGGGGTGGCTCGGTGACCGTCGTGTGAAGGATCTGCGCGTCTCTCGGGACGGATCGCGGGCCCTGATCGTGACCGATCGCGGCGAGACCGGCGAACTCCTGCTCACAGGCATCACCCGCTCCGCGCAGGGTGCACCGCAGACCCTCACCACGCCGTTGTCGCTGCCCGTCGCGGTGGCCGTCGACACCGCCAAATGGGCGGGCCAAAGCACCATCGTGGCCTCCCCCGTGTCCGCCGACGCGGAAGTGGAACCGACGGTGCTCCAGCTGAGCGGCGAGCAGGAGACCATGGCGCCCCTGGTCGGCGTGCTGGGGATCAGCGCGGGGTCGGACGCGGAGGACACCTTCTACGCGCAGACGGCCGAGACGCTGTTCAGCCGGCTCGGCACCAGTTGGGTGGACGAGAACCTGGATGTCCTGGACCCCGCCTTCCCGGGCTGACCCTGTCCACATATGGGCCCGGCACCGGGGACGGTGACCGTCGCCGGTGCTGAAGTGGTGCCATGCCCACTGCGCCGTCCTCCACCCGTTCCGCCTCGTCGATCGCGGGCCGCCTCGACCGGCTCTTCTTCGGGCGGACGGCCCGGATGCTGAGGGGCGCCGCCAACGCCTTCGCCTTCCTCCTCCTGCCGTCGTCCTGCCTGCTGTGCGGCGCATGGAACACCTCCCTCTGCCGGTCCTGCGCCACGACGTTCCGGCGGGCGACGTCGTGCCCGTTCCGCGCCGAGGACGGGGCGGAGGCGTTGCCGGATGTCGACCGGGCCGCAGGGACGTCCCGATCGCCCGCGGATCACGACGCGGACTACGGGCCGCTTCCCGTCATCGCGGCCGGACGATACGGGTCCGCGGTGTCTCGCGTGCTGCTCGCGTACAAGAACCACGGCCGGGTCGACGTCGCGGCCCCGATCGCCGCAGCCCTGGCGGGTGCACTGCACATGGCCTGCACGGAACTGGGCCCGAGCGGCACACGAGCGTCTCCCGTCCTGCTGGTGCCGGTACCCACGCGGTCCTCGTCCCGACGCCGACGAGGATACGACCCGCTCATGGTCCTCCTGACCCGCCTCGACCGGATGCAGTTCCTCCCCGCCGGGACGGTGCTGGCTCCTGTCGTCCGGCAGGTGTCCGCCGTGCACCGGATCCGCGCGATGCTCGCGCGGTCGGGGGCGACGCGTCCCACCGGACTCCGGGCCTGGCGGTCCATCAGCGGCGGGAACGGCGGGCAGAAGGGTCTCGGACGCCGTAGCCGCCGCACGAACGTCCTGCTGTCGATGGCGCCGACCACGGGCGCACACCGCCGGCTGGCCGGGGCGCAGTGCATCATCGTCGACGACGTCCTGACGACCGGCGCCACGATCGGCGAGGTCCATCGCGTGCTCCGGGGCGAAGCTGCGACGGTCCTCGGTGCCGTGGTGATCGCCGCCACGGCCGGGCCGGCTTCTGCTGCCGTACCTCCCGCTCCCGGCACCCGTGCAGCCGGCTGAACCCTCAGTCGACCTCCAGTCAGTCCCCAGTCAACCAGCGGAAGTTTTTGCAGCGTGGAGGGGTGAATAACGGACACCCGTGAACTACCGTGAAGTACGGGTACCACGCAGTGACGACACGTACCCGTCGGCGGCGGCTCTGCACAACGCCTAGGCCGTCGTCGTGTCACCTAGCGATGTGGAGGGCACCATGGAATTTGTGATCAATGGTCGGAACCTGGCGGTATCGGACCGTTTCCGTGAGTACGCGACGGAGAAGATCGACAAGATAGAGCAGCTCGGCGACAAGGTACAGCGCGTCGATGCGAAAATCACCAAGGAGCCCAGCGCACGTCTGGCGGACACCTCGCTCACGGTCGAGCTGACGGTGCTCTGCAAGGGTCCGGTCGTCCGGGCAGAGGCTTCGGCCGCCGACAAGTTCGCGGCCTTCGATCTCGCCTATGCGAAGCTGCTGGAGCGTCTGCGTCGGGCGCGGGACCGACGCAAGGTGCACCACGGCCGGCACACCCCGCTGGCCGTTCGCGTGGCCACCGCCGACCTCGAACCTGCCGACACGGCACAGCCCATCTACCTGGCGACAGCTGATGTCGACCAGACCGTGCACGAGCCCGAGGCCCGGGAAGAAGATACCGATACCTATTCCTCGCCCGATGACATCCCGGCGGGCGATTCGCCGGTGCTGATCCGGCGCAAGGTCTTCTCCGGTACTCCCATGACCCTCGATGACGCCGTGGACAACATGGAACTCGTCGGACACGATTTCTACCTCTTCGTGGATTCGGCGACCGGTGCGCCCTCGGTGGTGTATCGCCGTCAGGCGTGGACCTACGGCGTCATCACGCTCGACGCGAAGTGCGCGGAAGGCACCGAGGAGCCCCATGAGGAGCTGCTCGCCTACCGCGCCAAGGAAGCGGCCACCGCATAGGTCCATAGCGTCTGACGCCCGCCAACGACGAGGATCTGCCCCCGCGCCCCGCGCGGGGGCAGCTCCGTGCAGGAGACCGTTCACCGGAGCATGCAGACCCTCACCATCGCCCAGGCCCGCCGCATCGCGCTTGCCGCCCAGGGGCTGCACCGCCCGCGGCTCGAGGCGCCGACCTCGGTGCGGGCGCTTCGACGGGAAGCGCTCCGCCTCCAGGTGCTGCAGATCGACTCCGTCAACGTCCTGGTCCGCGCCCACTATCTCCCCCTCTTTTCCCGGGTGGGCGTCTACGAGCGCGGCCGCCTCGACGCGATGTTTTCCGCCGCGCCGCGCGCGCTGGTCGAATACTGGGCGCACGAGGCGAGCCTGGTCCCGCCGGATCTGTACCCCCACCTGGTGACGCATCAGCGGCGCACCTGGATGGGCGCGTCGAACCTTCCGCACGAGCAGCGGGCGCTCCTGGAGCCAGCCATCCTCGAGCTGCTCGACCAGGGTGTCCCGCTGACAGCGTCCACCGTCCAGCGCATGGTGGGAGGCGACCCGACCCGCCCATCGGAGGGCTGGGGCTGGCGCTGGACCGCTGCGAAGCGCGTGCTGGAGGATCTCTTCGCCCGCGGGGAGATCGGTTCCGCGGGACGGAACGCCCAGTTCGAGCGGCTGTACGCCCCTCTGGCAGACGTACTCCCGAACGCTGCGGCCGCCGGAGGTCGTCTCGATGCCGCCGATGCTCTCGTGGTTCTGGCTGAACGTGCACTCGGCCCGCTCGGCGTCGCCTCGGCCCGCTCGGTGGCCGACTACTTCCGGACGCCCGTGCGCGAGACCCGCTCCGCCCTCGAGGTCCTGGCCGGCTCCGGATCGGTGCACCGCGTCCGCATCGAAGGGGAGCGCGAGCCCTGGTACCTGCACCCCGCAGCGGCCGCGATCCCCAGGCGGGCGCAGGGCCGGGCGCTCCTCAGCCCCTTCGACTCGCTCGTCTTCGAACGCGACAGGCTGTTCCGCCTGTTCGGCTTCCACTACCGCATCGAGATCTATACGCCCGCCGAACGCAGGGTCCATGGCTACTACGTCCTGCCGTTCCTCCTCCGCGACGCCATCGTGGCGCGCCTCGATCTGAAGGCGGACAGGGCGAACGGGCGGCTGCTCGTGCGGGGGAGCTACGCGGAAGCGGGAGCCCCGCCGGATACTGCGGCGGAACTGGCGGCGGAGCTGCGACTGCTCGCGACCTGGCTCGGCCTGGACGAGATCGTCGTGGAGATGCGAGGCGATCTCGCAGCCGCGCTCGCCGCTCAGGTCGGCAGGCTACCCTGAGCGGACACGCTGTCCCGACTCGCAGGACCGTGCCGCACGGGAACCACGACGGGGAGCCGAACGTCTCTCCCGTAGACTAGAAACGCCAACTTTGGGCAGCATCAGATTGGGAGCAGATACCAGTGCCATCACTTCTTGAACGAGTACTCCGCACCGGCGATAAGAAGACACTGAAGCGACTCCGGAACTACGCTGACGCCATCAACGTCCTCGAGGACGAATTCCGTGGAATGTCCGACGCAGAGCTGCGCGGCGAGACCGACCGGCTGAAGAAGCGCCACGCGGACGGCGCATCCCTCGACGAGCTGCTGCCCGAGGCGTTCGCAGCCGTGCGGGAGGCGTCCAGCCGTACCCTCGGCCTGCGCCACTTCGACGTCCAACTGATGGGTGGGGCAGCCCTCCACCTCGGCAACATCGCGGAGATGAAGACCGGGGAGGGCAAGACCCTGGTGGCGACGGCGCCCGCCTACCTCAACGCCCTGAGCGGCAAGGGCGTCCACGTGGTCACGGTGAACGACTACCTCGCCGAGTACCAGTCCGACCTGATGGGCCGCGTCTACCGTTTCCTCGGCCTGACGAGTGGGTGCATCCTCTCGAAGCAGGACCCCGCGACCCGGCGTGAGCAGTACGCCGCGGACATCACCTACGGAACCAACAACGAGTTCGGGTTCGACTATCTGCGGGACAACATGGCATGGAGTGCCGCCGAACTCGTGCAGCGCGGCCACAACTTCGCCGTCGTCGACGAGGTCGACTCCATCCTCATCGACGAGGCGCGCACCCCGCTCATCATCAGCGGGCAGGCGTCAGGAGACGTCAACCGCTGGTACAACGAGTTCGCGAAGGTCGTCCAGAAGCTGACCGTCGAGGTCGACTACGAGGTGGACGAGAAGAAGCGCACGGTCGGCGTCCTCGAGGACGGCATCGAGAAGGTCGAGGACTACCTCGGCATCAACAACCTCTACGAATCGGCCAACACGCCGCTGATCGGGTTCCTCAACAACGCGATCAAGGCGAAGGAGCTCTTCAAGCGGGACAAGGACTACGTGGTCCTCAACGGTGAGGTCATGATCGTCGACGAGCACACGGGCCGCATCCTCGCCGGTCGCCGCTACAACGAAGGCATGCACCAGGCCATCGAGGCGAAGGAGGGGGTGGACATCAAGGCCGAGAACCAGACGCTCGCGACCGTCACCCTGCAGAACTACTTCCGCCTCTACGACAAACTGTCCGGTATGACGGGTACGGCCGAGACCGAGGCCGCCGAATTCATGTCGACGTACAAGCTCGGCGTCGTGCCCATCCCGACCAACCGGGAGATGGCACGCAAGGACCTCTCCGACCTCATCTACAAGAACGAGGTCGCGAAGTTCGACGCCGTCGTCAAGGACATCGCCGAGCGTCACGAGAGCGGCCAGCCCGTGCTCGTCGGCACCACCAGCGTCGAGAAGAGCGAGTACCTCTCCAAGCAGCTCGCCAAGGCCGGCGTGCGCCACGAGGTCCTCAACGCGAAGAACCACGCACGCGAGGCCGCGATCATCGCGCAGGCGGGCCGCAAGGGTGCGGTCACCGTGGCGACGAACATGGCCGGTCGAGGGACCGACATCATGCTCGGCGGCAACGCCGAGTTCAACGCCGTCGCCGCGCTGGAGAAGCTCGGCCTCGATCCGGCGGACAACGTCGAGGAGTACGAGGCGAAGTGGCCGGAGGCCCTCGATGCCGCCAAGGATGCCGTGAAGGCCGAGCAGGAGGAGGTCCGCGAGCTCGGCGGGCTCTACGTGCTGGGGACGGAACGCCACGAGTCGCGACGGATCGACAACCAGCTCCGAGGCCGGTCGGGTCGCCAGGGCGATCCCGGGCGGTCGCGCTTCTACCTGTCGCTCACGGACGACCTCATGCGCCTGTTCAACTCCGGTGGTGCGGAGCGCATCATGAACAGCTCCACCATGCCCGACGATGTCGCGTTGGAGTCGAAGCTCGTCTCGAAGGCCATCGAGAACGCCCAGGGCCAGGTCGAGGGACGCAATGCCGAGCAGCGGAAGAACGTCCTCAAGTACGACGACGTCCTGAACCGCCAGCGCGAGGCCATCTACGGTGACCGCCGTCGCATCCTCGAGGGCGGTGACCTCAAGGAAAAGGTGCAGTTCTTCCTCGAGGACGTCATCACGGCGATGGTCGACGAGGCGACGGCGCAGGGCCACGGTGACGATTGGGACTACGAACTCCTGTGGACCAACCTGAAGACGCTCTACCCGATCACGCTCTCGGCCGACGAGGTCATCGAGGAGGCCGGGGGATCCTCACGGCTGACACGCGACTTCCTGCACAACGAGATCCTTTCGGACGCCAGGCTCGCCTACCAGGCGCGGGAGGAAGCGCTCGGGGAGCAGACCCTCCGGGAGCTCGAGCGACGCGTCGTCCTGTCGGTCATCGGGCGTAAGTGGCAGGAACACCTCTACGAGATGGACTATCTCAAGGAGGGAATCGGCCTCCGGGCGATGGCGCAGAGGGACCCGCTGGTCGAGTACCAGCGTGAAGGGTTCATCCTTTTCCAGGCGATGATGGAGTCCATCCGCGAGGAGAGCATCGGATATCTCTTCAACCTCGACGTCGAGGTGTCCGCGCCCGCGCAGACCGGCCTGCCCGGCGTGACGGATGCCCGGGGAATCGTGCAGGCGCCGACGATCAAGGCGGCAGGTCTCGAAGCACCCGCGAAGCCTGCAACCCTCAACTTCTCCGCGCCGAACGCGCAGGGCGAGGCCGAGATGCACGTCGAGCGCAGCAAGGCCCAGCCTGCGCCGGCCAAGGGAAAGAAGACCAGGAAGAAGTAGTCAGCCGATCTCGAGGGCGGTGACCCGCCACGTCCCGCGCCGTCGCTCGATCCTCAGAGCGACGGCGCGGACGCGTTTCTGGTCATAGGCGACGACCGACGCCTCGAAGACGCCGTCGTCGATCCTGCAGACGCGGGCCGAGCGCACCACGACCTGCCGCAGCGCGCAGGAGGGCCCCGCTCCGGCCGTCCGGGAACCGTTGATGCAGCGGACGAGGTTCGCCCGGAGCTGGAGACGTTCGTAGTTCTCCGGGTCGAGCCACCGCGACAGTTGCTGGAGCGGGCGGGAACCCGCCAGCACTTCGAGCGAGCCCTGGGCGACACAGCGCGCGATGCCGGCCATCCGGTGCATCGTCTCGCCGTCCTCGAGGGCCGGGGAGGCTGGAGAACCGGTCGTGCCCTGACAGCCCGGGACCGCTTCTGAGCCGTGACCCTTGTGCTCCTCCGGCCCGGCGGGAGCCGATGGCAGAGCCGTCGACGGAGGAGCCGGCGGTGGTGTGGTCGACGGGGCCTCCGGTTCCGGTGAGGGTCTGAGCTGGATGACCGTCGCCCCTGCCGGCAGAAGAGGTGCGGCGACCACCGGTCTCGGTGCCCCGCTCGCGTCGGCGAGCAGGGAATCTGCGGTACGGCGGAGCTGGGTGACGGATGACATCGGTTCCCTTTCCTTCGGGTGGAGGGGCTGCAGTTTCGTGCGTCGGCGACGGGCGCGCTGGGGAACGAGGGGCCGGGGTGGTTGATCGTTGCGCACCGCCGGTGCGGGGCGGGGCGGCTCCGGGTTCGGTGTGACTCAGGGTGGAGGCGCGTGAAGAACCTGGCCCGGTAGGAGGAGGCACGGATTGTCGCCGATCACTGCCTTGTTCGCGGAGTGCCAGGCGGGCCAGGCTTCCGCGATGTCGGCTGCGGTGGCCAGCGGGCCGAGGTGTTGTTCGACGATCGACCACAGCGAGTCGCCGGGGACCACCACCACCTCCGCCGGCCGGTCGACAGCGCGTGTCGGCCCCCGGAGGAGTGCTCCTCCCTGGACCGGCATCGCGACGGGTTTCCAGGCGGGGGACACGGATCCCCCGGGAGTCTCAGGCGCGGCGGTGGGTTCCGCGTCTTCTGCGGCGTGCCGTGGCTCCTCCACCTGGAGGATGCCCGTCCGGTGCTCGTGCACGGCGCCGGACCCGTCGGCGGTGTCCATGTCCCACCCCGGCGATCCGGGCGGGCCGGCAAGGCCGTCAGGCGCGAGCACCAACGGCGAGTCGGGCGCGGCCGCCTGGCGGACGCCACCGGCAGGCGGTCGTCCGGGCGGGTCCCCGGCGGCCTGCGCGACCGCGGGGACAGCGATCATGTTGACGCCCAGCGCCGCGACAGCGAGACGCCGCATGAGCGCCGGTGTGCACCGCTGTGCCAGGACCGCTGCCGCGGACGGCCCATTCCGAAGGACGGCCTCGGCCAGGACGGCCATGCAGAGCGCGAGAATCCACCACGCGACGAGCGCGAAGCCCACGCCCGACAGGACGGCGCCGAGCAGGGCTTCGAACCCCCAGACCGCTCCGTCCGTGTGCGCACGGCCGATGGTCTGACCCGCCCAGCCCGAGACGGCCCCGGTCCCGAGGAGCATTCCCGCTTGTGCTGCATCACCTGAAGTCATGGGGTTCCTTTCCGGACTCCAGTTTGATGCTATTTGGCGCCATTTGTCTACGTTTGAATCCGCCGATACGGTTTGACCTCGATTGACCGGCCGGAACAGGCGGCCTACCGTGGGACGATGCGCTGGGATGACCTCTTCACGGACCTCGAACTGCAGCTGCAGACCGCCATGACCCTCGAGCAGGAGGGTGAGATCAGGGACCGGACGCGCGCCGAGCAATCACGACTGACCCTGGCGCAGAGACTCGGCGGACACATCGGTGGGCATGTTGCCGTGGGTACGCGTGGCGGACGGACGCTGACCGGGGTCCTCACGAACGTCGGCTCGGGGTGGATCGCCCTGCTCTCGGACCAGCGGTCGATTCTCGTACCCGTCGGCTCCCTGCAGGTCCTCCGGGGACTGGGGCGAAGCGTCGGTCAGCCGCTGGCGGGGATCAACGCGAGACTCGGGCTGGGATCGGCCCTTCGGGTCCTCTCGAGGAACCGATCGCCGGTCTCCCTGTGGTCGATCACCCCCGCGTCACGCTTCGACGGCGTGATCGACAGGGTGGGCGCCGATTTCCTCGAACTCGGGGGCACCGCTGACGGGGACGCCCGGGGCCCCGCAACCCGTCGCGATATCGTCACGGTGCCTTTCGCTTCGATCGACACCGTGGACGCTGCACGCCCCCCGGACTGAGCCTCGGACGCGGAAAGCCCAGGGACCGACGGAGGGTCGGCCGTGGATCGTCGCGGCACGATCGATACCGCGCATCGACCACAGAGCCGGATGCACCCGGACCAGGCCCAGGACGAGCACCAGGAGGACGGAGCCGGGTGCGGGAGCGTCAGAGGGAGGGGGCGGAATCGGCTTTCAGGGCCGAGGCTGTCTTCTCGTACGCCTTCGCGATGTAGTCCTCCAGCACCGTGGTCTCCACGCGCCATTGCCCGCGGCCGCCCACCTGGATGGCCGGAAGCTCGCCGGAGCGGACCAGTGCGTAGGTCTGCGACGAGCTGATGTTCAGTACTTCCCCCACGTCAGTGAGGGTGAGGAAGCGCCGCTCGGCCACCTGTCCGCCTTTCATGGTCGGTTCCGATCATGCTCCAAGTTTGCCATCCGCTGCGACCTCGATCGACGATATCCACACTTCACGGCACGTTGTCCCCATTCGGTTCCCTTACGAGTGCCGGTGCAGAACAATGACACGGAGACGTGGCCCGATCGGGGCCGTGCCGGCCGTCGGGGGTTGAGTGTGAGTACCGATTCGCGCACCATGCAGTCATCGGGCGAGGCTCCGCGCTTGAAGAAGCCCTCGTGGAAGGACCCACGCTTGCTGATCGGGCTCCTGCTCGTCGTCGCGTCGACGGCCGGGATCGTCGCTCTGCTCGAGAGTCAGGACGATACGACCCAGGTGTACGCGGCACGTGTCGATCTGCCGGTGGGGGCCCCTCTCGTCGCAGAGGACCTCGTGCCGATGCCGGTGCGACTCGGTGAGGCGTCCGGGTCCTATCTGCGCGTGGCCGATGGGATAGCCGAACGAGCGGTGGTCACCCGACTCGTGGCGGGGGGAGAACTGCTACCCCTGACCGCCGTCGGAACGAGCGACGAGCTCGACAGGAAGCCCATCGGACTCACCGTCGAGGATCCTCTGCCGACCGGCACCGCAGCGGGGGACCGTGTCGACGTCTGGGTGTCGCTGCGCACGGACACGAACAGCTACGACGAACCACAGCGGCTGCTCGAGGCCGCGGAAGTCGCCGAACTGACGGTCGGTGAGTCGGCACTCGGGTCCAGCTCGTCCACGCTGGTCCAGGTCCTCGTCGAGGACGAGACACTGCCCGCGCTCCTCGACGCCCTGTCGAACGACGCGCGGATCGCGGTCGTGCTCAATCCCGGTGCCGGGTCGTGAGCATTCCGGTCATCACCCTCGGGGCGGGCGCGAATGCTTATGTGCCTGGACTCGAGCAGCTGCGAGGGCCGGTCACCGTGGTCCGGCGCTGCGGGGAACTGGCCGAGCTGATCGCGGCGTGCCAGGCAGGGCTCGCGCGGGCCGCGATCATCGCTCCCGGCGCGGCCGACCTCAGCGCCTCCCTGATCGACCGGCTGCGCTTCGCCGGGGTCGTGGTGGTCGCACTGTCCGACGGGGGCGCCGGGCCCAGGATCGACGGCGTCGACTACGTGGACGCGACGATCGAGCCCACTGCCCTGGCGGACGCCGTCTCGCGCGCCGTCGACCGGTTCGACGCCGATGCCAGACCGCACGGCTCCCTCGCCTACGCGGATCCACTCGACGTCGCCCCGCTCGCTGCCCGGCCCGAGACGGAGGACGCGACGGCAACGGGTGACGGACGTGTCCTCGCCGTCTGGGGTCCCTCCGGCGCTCCGGGACGGACGACGGTGGCCGTGAACATGGCCGCCGAGCTCGCCGCCACCGGCGTCTCGGTCCTTCTGGTGGATGCCGACACCTACGGTGCCAGCGCCGGCGTATTCCTCGGACTGCTCGACGAATCGGCCGGACTCGCCCAGGCCTGCCGTGTCGCCGATCAGGGAGCTTTCACCAGCGCGGCACTGGACCGCATCGCGGTCAGTGTGGCCATCAAGGGTGGGCGGCTGCGGGTGCTGACAGGGATCACACGGGCGGATCGCTGGCCCGAAGTGCGTCCGGCCGCGCTGAGCCGGGTGCTGGGGGCGGCGAGATCGCTCGCGGAGGTCACGCTGGTCGACTGCGGATTCTGCCTCGAAGCCGATGAGGAGCTGAGCTTCGACACCCTGGCTCCGCGGCGTAACGGGGCCACCCTCCAATGCCTCGAGATCGCCGATTCGGTGCTCGCGGTGGGTGCCGCGGATGCCGTCGGAGTACCTCGGCTGGTCAAGGCGCTCACGGAACTCGGCGACGCCGTTCCGACGGCTGTTCCGAGGGTCGTGTTCAACAGGGTCCGCCCCACGGCCGCGGGTCGGGCCCCGGAGACACAGCTGCGGGAGGCATGGGAACGATTCGGCCCGCCCCTGGCCATCTCGGCCTTCCTGCCCGCGGACTATGCGGCGGCGGATCAGGCACTGTTGGCGGGGACCGCGCTGCTGGAGACGACCCCTGGCTCGCCACTTCGCACAGCCATCGCCGAACTCGCCGAGGTTCCGGCTGCGGGACACCGACGTCGTGGTCCGCTGGGGCGCGGCCGCAACGTGAAGTTTCCCGGTAACCGGGCTAGGCTTCCACGGTAAGAGGTCGCGATGGAGCGGCCTTTAATTTCGTTACGGAGGCCCTTTCCATGTCGTCTGGATCCAGGACAACGGATCAGTCAAAGTCGGACACGTCACGGGAGGAATTCGTAGAGCACTACTTCGAGCACCTCGCGCGCGAGGATGCCGTCGGGTACTCGACCGACGACCTGCGCCAGCGGTCCTTTGCCCACCGTGACCTGGCGGAGTCGCGTGAGCCGGGCACTGCGGCGATCGGCATCATGGACCAGGGGACGTCGAGTATCGTCATGATCGTCACCGACGACATGCCCTTCCTGGTCGACTCCGTGACAGCCGAACTGGTCCGGCAGAACGCGGCGATCCGCCTCGTGGTGCACCCCACGTTCCTCGCCGTGCGGGAGGACGAGTCGCATGCCCTGACGGCCCTGCGCCGGGTGCCGTCCACGGCCGGTGCGTCCAGCGGCGACACGGCGGCCCTGCCGAACATCGCCGAACTCGTGGGGCTCGACGGGCGGTCCACGCATATCGAGTCGTGGATGTCCGTGGAGGTCAGTCGGCTCACCGACGCCGAGTCGAAGGACTCCGTCATCGACGGACTGCACCGTGTGCTGCGTGACGTCCGCGCCGCGGTCGAGGACTGGGCCGCCATGCGCGCCACGGTCCGCGCCATCGAGTCGTCGCTCGATTCGATCGCGGGTGCGGCAGACATACCGGACCTCCGACAGGCGCAGGAACTCCTGCAGTGGCTCGACGGCGGCAACTTCACCTTCCTCGGGTACAAGGAGTACGACCTCGTGACGGACGAGGCGGGGGTGGACGCGCTCCGGGTGCGTGAGGGCAGCGGGCTCGGCCTGCTCCGGCACGGCACCGCCGGCGGGCACGTCCAACAGCTGACCGCTGCAGGTCGAGCCAAGGCGCGGGAGCGCCGCGCACTCGTCATCACGAAGGCCAACTCACGGTCCACCGTCCACCGGGCTGCGTACCTCGACTACATCGGCATCAAGAGTTTCGACGCGCAGGGCAATGTGAGCGGTGAGCGGCGGTTCATCGGCCTGTTCGCGACGAGTGCCTACACGGGGTCGGTCCGCAACGTTCCCCTCGTGCGGGACAAGGTCTCCGAGGTGCTCCGCCGCTGCGGGTTCCCGTCGGATTCCCACTCGGGCAAGGATCTCCTGTCCATCCTCGAGACCTATCCCCGTGACGAGCTCTTCCAGATCGAGGTCACCGACCTGGTCTCCACGGCGCTGGGCATCCTGAGGCTCCAGGAACGACGTCGAACGCGTCTGTTCCTCCGTCCTGATGTCTACGGGCGCTTCATGTCGGCCCTCGTCTATCTTCCCCGTGATCGGTACACGACCAGCGTCCGGCGGCGGATCGAGGATGAACTGAGTGCCGCGCTCCACGCCGAGTCGATCGACTTCGAGGCCCGGATGAGCGAATCGGCCCTCGCCCGGTTGTTCTTCCGGATCAGGCTCCAGCGTGGAGTGGAGATCCCGGAGGTGGATGCCGCTGCGCTCGAGGAACGGCTCGTGCGGGCAGCGCGGTCCTGGTCCGAGGGCATCGTGGAAGTGGCGCAGGACCGCTTCGAGCAGGATTCGGCACAGCGCCTCTCCTCCCTCTGGGCCGAATCGTTCCCCCTCGGCTACCGCGTCGACTACGAGGTCGAGGACGCACTGGAGGACGTTGCCCGCTTCGAGCGGCTTGCCGCGGCGGAGTCGGCCGCACCGCTGCTGCACGTCTACGTGCCCGAGAACCACGACGCCGAGGACGCCCGGCTCAAGCTCTACCTCACGGAAGCGAAGAGTCTGACGCAGATCCTTCCGTATTTCCACAACCTCGGCCTCGAGGTGCTCGACGAGCGCCCCTTCGAGATCACCCGCTCGGACGGACGCTCGTTCTTCCTCTACGACCTCGGGCTCAAATACCCGGCGGGCATCTCCCCGCTCGACACCGCGGCCCTGCTGCAGGACGCCTTCAGCGCCGCGGTGTCGGGCAGGAGCGAGTCCGACGGTTTCGACCGACTGGTGCTCAGCGACGGGCTCGGCTGGCGCCAGGTGCTGATCCTGCGCGCCTACGCGAAGTTCATGCGTCAGATGGGCAACACGAACTCCTACGGCTTCGTCGGTGAGACGCTGCTGCGCAACGCCGCCGTGGCGCGAGGGCTCGTGGATCTCTTCGCCGCGCGGTTCGACCCCGACCTCGCGGAGGACCGGCAGACGGCGTCGGACCGGGCCCGCGCTGCCCTGGACACCGCGCTGGAGGCTGTTCCGACGCTCGACGCCGACCGCGTGCTGCGCACCTTCGCGAATCTCATCGAGGCGACACTCCGGACGAACTACTTCCAGGACAAGCCGCACGTCAGCTTCAAGTTCGACACGCCGCGCATCGACGGCGCGCCATTTCCGCGGCCGAAGTTCGAGATCTGGGTGTACTCGCCGCAGGTCGAGGGCGTGCACCTCCGCTTCGGCAAGGTCGCCCGCGGCGGGTTGCGCTGGTCGGACAGGCGCGAGGACTTCCGCACCGAGGTCCTCGGGCTCGTGAAGGCCCAGACGGTCAAGAACGCCGTGATCGTACCCACGGGGGCGAAGGGCGGTTTCTTCGCCAAGCAGCTGCCGGATGCGTCACGGGACCGGCAGGCGTGGCTCGCCGAGGGACAGGCGAGCTACCGGACCTTCATCCGGGGCCTCCTCGACATCACGGACAACATCGTCACGAACGGCACCTCCGAGAGCGTCCTCCCACCGCCCAGGGTCGTCCGGCACGACGACGACGACACCTATCTCGTGGTCGCCGCCGACAAGGGGACCGCTGCTTTCTCGGACATCGCCAACGAACTGTCGGCCGAGTACGACTTCTGGCTGGGGGATGCCTTCGCGTCCGGTGGGTCCGTCGGCTACGACCACAAGATGATGGGCATCACGGCCCGTGGCGCCTGGGAATCCGTGAAGCGCCACTTCAGCGAGTTCGACGTCGATACCCAGACCGACGAGTTCACCGTCGTCGGCGTGGGCGACATGAGCGGCGACGTGTTCGGCAACGGGATGCTGCTCTCCGAGCGCATCCGCCTCGTGGCGGCGTTCGACCACCGCCATATCTTCCTCGACCCGAACCCGGACGCCGCGACGTCCTTCGCGGAACGTCGTCGGCTGTTCGACCTCCCGCGTTCCAGCTGGGAGGACTACGATTCCGCGCTCATCAGCGAGGGCGGGGGAGTGTACCCCCGGCAGGCGAAGTCGATCCCCATCTCCGGGCAGGTGCGGGAAGCACTGGCGCTCGACGACGGAACGACGTCGCTCAGTCCGCCCGAGCTCCTGCGGGCGATTCTGACAGCACCCGCCGACCTGCTGTACAACGGCGGGATCGGGACCTATGTGAAGGCATCGGACGAGACGAATGCCGAGGTCGGAGACCGAGCCAACGATCCCATCCGGGTGAACGGGCGCGATCTCCGGGCACGCGTCGTGGGCGAGGGCGGCAACCTCGGGATGACGCAGCGCGGCAGGATCGAAGCAGCACTGTCGGGGGTCATCCTCAACACGGACGCCATCGACAACAGCGCGGGCGTGGACTGCTCCGACCACGAGGTCAACATCAAGATCTTCGTGGACCGGATGGTCCGTGCGGGCCGCCTCGCGCCGGAGGAACGGGCGGCCTTCCTCCACTCCATGACGGACGAGGTCGCGCGGCTGGTGCTGCAGGACAACATCGACCAGAACGTCCTGCTGCTCAACGACCGGCAGCGGGTCGTCGAATGGAGCCCCAGCTACGAGCGCATGATGGACTGGCTCGAGACACAGGCCGACCTGGACCGGGGCCTCGAGGCGTTGCCGACCACCCAGGAACTCCGACGGCGGATCGAGTCCGGCCACGGCCTGACCGCTCCTGAGCTGTCCGTGCTCGCCGCCTACGCGAAGATCGAACTGACCCGTGTACTGTCCGCGAGCAATCTCGCCGATGATCCCTACTTCAGCGGCACGCTCCGGCGTTATTTCCCGCGGCAGCTGGTGGAGCGCTTCGACGATCTGCTCGACACGCATCCGCTCCGGCGCGAGATCATCTCCACGATCGTCGCCAACGATGTCATCAACCTGGGGGGAATCACGTTCGCGTTCCGCGTCATGGAGGAGACGTCGGTGACCGAGCCGGTGATCGCACGCGCCTTCGTGGCCCTGCGCGAGATCTACTCCTTCGACGAGACCGTCGACGCACTCGCGGCCCTGCCGGCGGACTTCCCGACGGACCGGTGGACCACGATCCATCTGGACCTGCGCCGGCTGCTGGACCGTGCCGTGCGGTGGTTCGTCAACCATGTGGAGCAGGGGACTCCGGTGGACGCGGACATCGACGCCTTCAAGCCCCTGATCGCCCCGTTCCGGGCCCGGCTCTCCGAGTACCTTCGAGGCTGCGATCTGGAGCGCGCAGAGGCAGGTGTCCGGACCGCCACCGCCTGGGATCTCCCGGGTGAACTCGGCCGGCACTGGGCGGAGCAGTTCGAATCCTTCGCCCTCCTGGACATCGCCTACAGCACACGCCGGGTCGACGAACCCGTCGAGAACATCGCGGAGGTGTACTACGCCGTGTACGACCGCTTCGAGGTGGACAACCTGCTCGAGCGGATCACCACACTGCCACGGACGGATCGCTGGCAGGCGCTGGCCCGGGCAGCCCTCCGGGACGACCTGTACTCCACGATCGCCGACATCGCCGTCGCTGTCATGCGTGCCTCGCAGGAGTTGCGCGACCACGATGCGACCGAGCGGCTCGAGGCCTGGCAGGAGCAGAACTCGGACCAACTTCAGCGCGCGAGCACTATGTTCGCTGAGGTCAACCGGCTGGAACAGGACGACATCTCGTCGCTGTCCGTAGCCCTGCGACTCCTGCGCTCCATCGTGCGGTAGCACCCGCCGACGGCCCACGCAGGCACCCACGGTCGGCGCGTACCGACCGTGGGTGGAAGACTGGAGGTCCGCGGCCGTCCGATCACCGCCCGGCACGGTCACGGCTGTCCGGCCGGTCCGCACTCCACATCCCGAGCACCAGAGGAATCCCATGGCCATCTTCACTGACCCGATCCGCGAGTACGCGGGGTTCGAGCCCGGCGACGCCGAGTGGCTGCACCTCCTCGTGGGTGACTGGCAGATGGTGGCGGATCTCGCATTCGCGGACCTCGCCCTGTGGTTCCCGCTCGACGGCGGTGGCTACGTGGCCCTCGCGCATGCCCGGCCTTCGACCTCACACACGGTCTTCCACAGTGACTTCGTCGGCGAGCGCATCCGCGCCGACCTCCAACCCCTGGTCGACGTCGCCTGGGAATCCCAGCGGATCGAGCGCTCGGGGGAGACAAACTGGACCACCGAGATGGCGATGCGTGTCGAGGCAGTACCCATGGTCCGCAACGGGCGGACCCTTGCCGTCGTCACCACGCACATGGATCTCTCCAGTTCCCGCATGCCGTCGCGTCTCGAACTGACCTATCGCCAGTGCGCCTACGATCTTCTCCGGATGGGCACTCTCGGCCTGTGGCCCGATTTCGCCACGCCCACGGGATCCCGGCGGGGCGCTCCGCGCGTGGGTGACGGTCTGATCCGGCTCGACATCGACGGGATCGTCCAGTACGCCAGCCCGAACGGGGTCTCCGCCTTCCGGAGGTTGGGCGATGTCGAGACCCTCGAGGGTAGGCCTCTCGCCGAGATCACCACCGCTCTGCTCAAGGACCGCAGGATGGTCGACGAGACGCTTCCACTGGTGGTGACGGGCCGCATGCCCTGGCGCACGGAGATCGGATCCCGCGGCGTCAGCCTGTCGCTCCGCGCGATCCCGCTGCGCGACGAGAAGGAGCGCTTCGGCGCGCTCGTGCTGTGCCGGGACGTCTCCGAGCTCCGCCGCCGGGAGATGGAGCTCGTGTCGAAGGACGCGACGATCCGGGAGATCCATCACCGGGTCAAGAACAACCTCCAGACGGTTGCAGCGCTGCTGCGCATGCAGTCCAGGAGGATGGTCAGCGACGAGGGCAAGCTCGGACTGGAGCAGGCGATGCGCCGGGTGTCCACGATCGCGTTGGTTCACGAGACGCTCTCCCAGGGCCTGGCGCAGAGTGTCGATTTCGACGAACTGATCTCACGGCAGTTCCGGCTGTCCGCGGAAGTCGCATCCCCCTCCCAGGCCGTTCGGACCGAACGGAGCGGAGACTTCGGCGAGCTGCCGAGCGATCTTGCCACGCCCCTCGCACTGGTCATCAACGAACTCGTCACGAACGCCGTGGAGCACGGGTTGTCCGGTCGTGCGGGGACGGTGTGGCTGATGGCCGACCGGCGGACGGAGCCCGACGGCGAGGACACCTTGCGCGTGACCATCGCCGACGACGGAGTGGGTCTGCCCGCGGGCGGCCACGCGGAGGGTCTGGGTCTGCAGATCGTCCGGACGCTCGTGACGAGCGAGCTCGGCGGAACCATCGAATGGAGTACGAGGACCGGCGGGGGCACGTCGGTCACCCTTGAGCTGGGACTGAGACTGAACCAGGGATCGTGATCCTGGGGCGGGTTCCATGACGCGCTGACTCCGGCGGACGGCAGGTGCTCCCGACCGCCGGCTCCACGGACAACACCTCCGACACGACGACGAAGGGCCGCCCGACAGGGCGGCCCTTCGTTCGTACCACATGCTGATCGTCCGGTCCTGACTGCCGGTGCTGCCACCGGTGCCGGTCAGGAAGCTCTGCGTGCCCTTGCCGCCCGGCGCTTGAGCGCGCGACGTTCGTCTTCGCTCAGGCCACCCCAGACACCTGCATCCTGGCCGGACTCGATGGCCCACTGCAGGCAGGTATCCTGCACCTGGCAGCGACGGCAGACGCTCTTGGCCTCTTCGATCTGAAGAAGCGCCGGTCCGGTGTTGCCGACCGGGAAGAACAGCTCCGGGTCCTTGTCCAGACAGGCTGCGCGACTACGCCAATCCATGGTGATCACATTCTCCTTCAGCCTCACGCACGGATGCTTTGTGAAAACATTCACGAGGGGGCTCATAGTAAAGGGGCCGATCTCGGCCCCCTGATTTGCTCTGCGTTTAAGGCTGTCACGTTACCTGCGGGTAAACAAGGGGTTCGACCTCCCTAATTACCGGTGTCGATGAGTGGTTTGTCACAGCGGGCGCCTACCGGGCCGTGAGAGAGTGCGACGAACGGTCCGGTAGGGTGCGAGAGTGGCTCCTCCCTCCGCCTCCCGCACACCGGCTCCGCCTTTCGGCGTCATCGTCATCGCCCTCGTCCTGGTGCTCGAAGCAGTTGCACTCGTCATGCTCGCCGTCGCCTCCCTGGTCACCGTCTTCACCGCAGAACCCGTGTCGGTCGGCGGGTCCGTCTTTCTGACCGTTCTGCTCCTGGCGGTCGCCGCCGGTCTGTCGACTGTCGCCGCACGGTTACTGCAGGGCTTCCGGTGGCCCCGGTCGCCGGCCCTCGTGATCCAGCTCTTCCTCGTGATCCTGTCCTTCCCCTACTTCTCCGCTGGGGATCCGATCCTGGGGTTCGTCCTCATGGTGCCGGCCGCCGCGGTGATCGTCCTGCTGTTCTCGCGGCCCGTCCTCGGGTTCACGGTGAGGACGACCGGCGCGGGGAAAGCGCTGTAGCACCGGTCGACGGACCGCGATCATCACTGTCGCGACGAGCGTGGCGCAGGCATGACAGCCACCTGGACATCCTGCACGCCCTGGGGTGTACAGGCGACCCCGCGTCCGGCGATACCCGTCGGTTCGACGTCGAGCCTGACTCCGAAGAAGTCCCCGTCGGTCGGCGAGGTGGGCGACAGGACGAATCCGCGCGCGAAGCTGCGCGCCTGGAGTGCCAGGGGGACACGGGCCATGAGTGACGGCCCCGGGCGGGCTGCTGCAATGACCGCCGCGCCGTGGGCCACGAGGCCGGACAGTACCTGCTGCACATCCATCGGCAGGTCGTCGGTGTCGTCCACGAGGACCAGGCAGGTGCCGTCTCCGACGGCACTCCACTCGACGTCGACGCTGCGCCAGTACTGAACCTGCTCCCGCAGCGTGGAGCCGGACGGCGCCGGCAGGATCCGGAGGTCGCCCGGCAGACGCGATGCCGCGTCGTGCAGGACGCGGAGCGCGTTCGTCCTGCCGGTCGAGGCCTGTCCGAGGATCAGGAAGCTCTCGCCGTCACGGGCGACGATGCTGTAGGGGCTGAGCTCGTCCCCGTGGACCCCGAGGGCGAGCTCGACTCCCGAGCTCCGCGCGATCGGCCGTCCGGCGCGTCGGCGAAGGTCCCCGATGGTCAGCAGGGTCGGCAGCGGGTGGACGGGGAAGGGCGGATTGATCGGTGGTCGAGGGGGACGGGCCGGCGGTGGTGCGGCCAGGACCAGTTGGCAGATGTTGTCACCGAGAGCGCCCGTGATGCGGCCCTGCGCGAAGCCCCGGCCGGCAGAAGCCGCGACCGGCGGCATCTTCGGCCACGTCAGCGTGGTCTCCTGGTGAGCGCCGAGCGGAAGGTAGATCCTGTTGGGCAGCAGGGAGAAGAAGCGGGATGCCGTGATCTCCCGTTCCCCGCTGAGCAGGACGGTGACGCCGCACCGCGAACCGTCCCGCAGGAGGGTGTGCAGATCCTCCTCGGCGCGGGCGAGACGGCCCTGACGGAAGCTGCCGGCCCACCGTCCCCATCCGGTGACTGCGAGCACGATGCTGTGCCCGGTTGCCGACCCGACCGGCAGGGCGGAGAGGCGTTCGAGGACCCGGGCAGCCCGCCTGGTCTCGTGGTGGGCAACATACGCGCCGACCTGTGGCTCCCCGCCGCGCTGCCCGAGTGACCCGTCGCCGTCGAGCAGATAGAGATGGAGATCGGGGTCGGCCTCGGTCAGGGCTGCCGTAGCCGCAGCCATCGCCTCCACAGCCCCGCTTCCCGGCAGCCCGACGAAGGCGAGGTGGGAGTGGTCGGCAGGGTGCCAGACGAGCCGTCGTTGGTCCTGGCGGTCCGGGGCATCGATGACTCCGAGACCGACGGGCGGGGGGCCGCCGGCGGATCCCGGCTCGGACATGCCGCGGGGCTGGCCGGCCTCGGTCCGATGCGCCATGTCCGGGAAGGTCCGGCAGTCCTCGGTCGACAGGACGGCAGGGAGCGGCTGGAGGACGGGGCAGTGGGGGCGCGGTGTCGATCGGTCGCGGGCCAGGTCCGAGAGGTTCGCCGCCACCCGCCGAAAAATGCCGTCGGCGTGCATCGGATCCGGTGTTGCCCCGGGCAGGGTCGTGGGGCCGTCCGGACCGGCCGACCCTTGTTCGTGTGTTGTCGAAACGGGAGCAGCTGTCCTCTCTGCATCGACACGGGCAGGTCCGCCACCCAGGTACTCGCGCAGATCCATCCAGCCGGCGGGGTGGTCGATCGGGGGTGCCTCGGTCGATGAGGCCACCTGGAAGGCGATCGGAGGGTCCGAGCCCCTGCGGAAGAAGGCTCGACCGGGTGTTCCGACCGGTAGGTCGGATGCGACAGCCGAGCCGAGGAGGTCCTGTGACTCCAGGGCCGTCTGCACGCGCAGCAGGATGCTCGAGGTGACGTTGGAGCGCAGGTCGGGCGTGACCGCGCCCTGTGCTCTCTGCGTGGCCAGGACGAGGTGGACGCCCAGCGACCTGCCCAGCGCAGCGATCCTGGCGAGATCGGTGACGGCCGTCGCGACGTCGTCGATCAGGGCCCGGAACTCGTCGATGACCACCACGAGTCGTGGCGGGCAAAGGGCCGGGCAGGTGCGCCGCAGTTCGTCGAGGTCAGCGGCTCCGTTGTCGGCGCACAGGGCCTCGCGCCGACGCAGTTCGGCCCGCAGGGAGACGAGCGCCCGGGCCGTCGATTCCGACGACAGGTCGCTCAGGCTGCCGACACAGTGGGGGAGGGAGGTCAGGACGCCCAGACCGGCCCCGCCCTTGTAGTCGATGAGCAGGAGGGTCAGATTGTCGGGCGGCTGGTTCAGCGCCAGTCCGAGGACGAGGGTCCTCAGGAGCTCGGATTTCCCCGAGCCGGTCGTTCCTGCCACCAGGAGGTGCGGACCGTCCGTCACGAGGTCGATCGACAGGGTCCCGGCCGCTGACACGCCGAGGTCGCTCAGGAGATGACCGGGGTCGGCAGTGTCCCAGCGGGTGGGAATCCTGTCCCGGAGTACGTCAGGATTCAGGTGCGGGGTCCACACGGATGCCCTGACCGGCAGGCTCCTCGTCAGCCCGGGGGCCGTTCGCTCGTTGTAGCGAGCTGCCGTTCGATGGTCTGCGGAGCGGCCGAGCGCGCGTGCTGCCCAGTCGAAGACGCGTGCCGAGACGCCGTCGGGTTCGACGTCGAACGAGCGAGCGCCGAGCACGGCGCTCGCCCTGCCGTCGGTCCGGAGCAGGATGTGGTCACCGGTCGGGCAGGGCGTGTCCTCGGACTCAGGGCAGCCGCTGCCTTCCGGTACGACGCCGATCGTGAAAACCGGGGCGGACGCGTCGATAGCAGGCAGTCCAGCCGAGCATCGGAGGACGAGCACGGGTTCACCCGATCGTGTCAGGTCGAGCAGGACGCGAGGATCATGGGTGATCCGCACGTGGGGGAGGAACCGTGCCTGATGCGGGACGTCGTCGAGGGTCGCCCAGCAGACGACGCGAAGGGGCGGTGAGTTCGGATGGGAGAGCTGGAGCAGGATGGCCCGGACAAGAGCCTGCGCCGCCTCCGGGTTGCCGGTGATCGTGAAGGTGCGCCCGTCCGCGCCCGGACCCTGGACGGGTACCAGGAAGGGTGAGTCGCGCAGGTTCGGCACGGCGAAGGGGGGACGAGCGCGCTCCACGAGGAGGTTCGCGGGCTGATGGGCCGTACCCAGCCTCAGGAGATGACGTGGCGTGCGTGGGTCCGGCGGGCCCGTGGCCGGCACGGACGGGCGGCCGGGCTCAGTAGCGCGCACCGCGTCGAGCACCGTCTGTCCCGCGTCCGGGACGGCACGCGTCCTGCGGCCGTGGTCCCGCAGCACGGCGTCGCGCATCACTTCCTCGAACGCGGCCGACGCCCTGCGGTACGTGATGAGCGGTATGAGACCGGTGACTGCGGACAGCGCACTGAATGCAAGGAAGAACCACATGCCTGTGGTCAAGGCCAGCACCACACCCAGGACGAGTGGGAGGAAGGCCGTCAGGGTGAGGACTCCCGGTGGTTTCCCGGGCGCGGCTCCCACGGTGATGGGCTCGAGGGCGTCCTCGGGGTCCGGCCGCCACGGGTCGCCATCCATCAGATCGATACTGCACCGACTCGTACCCAGCCGGATCCGGGACGCCACGGTGAGCTGCGCCCTGGTGATGCACTCCTCATCCACGAAGCTTCCGTTGACCGAGCCGACGTCCTCGAGGAGTATCGAGTCCTTCGTCACGGTCAGGTGCGCCTGTCGCCGGGAGACGCAGGGATCGGAGAGCGTGATGTCGTTCGCCGTGCGCCCGATGGTGTACGTACCGCGCCGCAGGGGCACCACCTGCCCGGCATCCGGCCCGGACCGCACTACGAAGACGAGATGCGACGGGGCGGGCGCGGGGAGCACGGTGCCGGCCGCCCCGCACGTGATCACCGACCCCTGGGCAACGGATGAGGAGTCGGGCGCGATGATCGTGAGGGAAACCCCGCCGATCATGAACGGACGGGGGTAGCCAGCAGCCTCGAGCCGCTCGGCCAGGAGGGCGCCGGTCGGCAGGGCTGTCGTGTCGATCACGATCTCACGGGAAGGAGCGCTCGAAGGAGGAGCGAAGACGAGGGTGACATGCAGGTCCACAGGTGCCTCCAGGCGTCGGGCTCCCTCGAGGTTAGGGCCGACGAATCGGAGCAGAGCGGGCGGGGCGGCCGTTGTGGACAACCGCCGAGGAGGGCGTGCGTGTCCTTCACGTCCTCAAAGCTGCATCACAGCAAGGTCGCGGACGCTGCCGGCGTCCCCGGCCGCCATGCGGAGCGCCGAGCAGTCGGTGAGGCTCGTGACAAACGCTTCTCGTCGGTGACCGTGGGAAGAATCGAGAGGGGACACCTGTGCCTCTGGGTGCGCGGCTCTCCTCCAGGGGACGTCCTCGAGACGCGTGGTCAGGTAACCTTGACCGGGCGTGTCTGTTGTCGAAACCAACTCAGGAGCATTTGTGAACGTTGACCTCGTTGTCGTAGGGTCGGGCTTTTTCGGCCTGACCGTTGCGGAAAGGGCGGCCACCCAGCTCGGTCTCAAAGTGGCTGTCCTCGATCGTCGTCACCACATCGGGGGCAACGCCTACAGCGAGAACGAGGCCCGGACCGGAATCGAGGTGCACCGCTATGGTGCCCATCTCTTCCACACCTCCAACGAGCGCGTGTGGGGCTACGTCAACAACTTCACCGAGTTCACGCAGTACGTCCACAAGGTCTATACCCGCCACAAGGGCGAGGTGTATCCGATGCCGATCAATCTCGGCACCATCAACCAGTTCTTTCGTGCCGCACTCGGCCCGGCAGAGGCGAAGGCCCTCATCCAGGAGCAGGCCGGGGAGCTCGCGGGTACCGACCCCCAGAACCTCAACGACAAGGGCATCCAGCTGATCGGCCGTCCCCTCTACGAGGCGTTCATCAAGTACTACACGGGAAAGCAGTGGCAGACCGACCCCAAGGACCTGCCGGCCGAGATCATCTCCCGGCTGCCCGTGCGGTACACCTACGACAACCGGTACTTCAACGACAAGTACGAAGGCCTGCCCGTCAACGGCTACACCGCTTGGATCGAACGGATGGCGGACCACCCCAATATCGACGTCCACCTGAACACCGACTTCTTCGACGAGGGTCACGAATACTCGCGTTCGACGACGCTCGGCCAGGTTCCGGTGATCTACACCGGCCCGGTTGACCGCTACTTCGACTATGCCGAGGGTGATCTCTCCTGGCGCACCATCGACCTCGAGGAGGAGGTCCTGCCCATCGAGGATTTCCAGGGCTGCCCGGTGATGAACTACCCGGACGAGGACGCCGCCTACACGCGAATCCACGAATTCCGGCACTTCCACCCGGAGCGCGATTACACCAAGGACGCGACGGTCATCATGCGCGAGTACTCCCGCTTCGCGGAGAAGGACGACGAGCCGTACTACCCGATCAACACCGCGGAGGACCGCGCGAAGCTGCTCGCCTATCGCGATCTGGCCAAGGGCGAGAAGTCGATGCTCTTCGGCGGGCGCCTCGGCACCTACAAGTACCTGGACATGCACATGGCCATCGGATCGGCACTCAGCATGTTCGACAACAAGATCGCCCCGCACTTCACCAGCGGGCAGAAGCTCGAGAGCGGCGGAGTAGACGCATGACGGAGACGGAATCGGCCATCATGTCCGACGATGCACAGGACAGGGACCGGACCTGGCACATCCTTCAGCGGGTCGTGCTGCCGCAGCAGAGCCAGATGGACACTGCTGCGCTGTACATGGACACGGGCAGCGCTTTCGGTAGCCAGCTGAACACCACCGACGGCAGCGCCGTGGGTGGTGGGTCGACGACCGGAGCGGCGTCCGACTCGACGACAGAATTGCACGTCGAGGATGTCCGGTCCCGTCGGTCGACCTCCGTGCGACCTGGCGAACGTGTGTCCTTCGGGTCTTACTTCAATGCGTTCCCGGCGAGTTACTGGCGTCGGTGGACGAACGTTCGCGCGGTACGGCTCCAGGTGCGCACTGAAGGCTCCGGCGTCGTCTCCGTCTACAAGTCGAATGCGCGGGGCGCCCTGCAGCACGTCGAGACGTCCCGGGTCGAGGGGTCGACCAAGAGTACCTTCGATCTGTCGCTCCAGCCTTTCGGAGACGGCGGCTGGTACTGGTTCGATCTCGTCGCGGGTAGTGACAGCTTCGTGCTCAGCGAGGCTGACTGGCTCGCGGAGGGCGCCGCGCCCGAACGCGGGAGTATCACGCTCGAGATCACGACGCTGAACAAGCCGGACTTCTGCCTGAATAATCTCCAAATTCTCGCCGGCAATCCCAGTGCGATCGAGGATGTGCACCAGATCCTCATCGTGGATCAGGGCACGCAGAAGGTAGCTGACCAACCCGGGTTCGACGCGGTGAAGGAGCAACTCGGACAGAAGTTGCGCATTATCGATCAGGACAACCTGGGTGGTTCGGGCGGTTTCGCCCGGGGGATGTACGAGGCCGTCGAAAACGGCAGCGACTTCGCGTTGCTTCTCGACGACGATGTCGTCATGGAGCCGGAAAGCATCCCACGCCTTCTCTCGTTCGCGACACACTGCAAGTCACCGACGATCGTCGGCGGTCACATGTTCGATCTCTACAACCGGACGGTACTCCACACCTTCGGCGAGATCGTGAACCCCTACCGGTTCCAGCCCGACCAACCGGTTGCCGAGCAGGTTCTCGGACACGACTTCGCGCGGGCGAACCTCCGACGGACGCCCTGGCTGCACCGCCGCATCGACGTCGATTACAACGGGTGGTGGATGTGCCTCATCCCTACGACTGTGATCCGGGAGATCGGACTGTCATTGCCGATCTTCATCAAGTGGGACGACGCGGAGTACGGACTGCGTGCGAAGAAGGCGGGCTACCCGACCGTTTCGATGCCAGGAGCGGCTGTTTGGCACGTCTCGTGGATCGACAAGGACGACATGGTGGGGTGGCAGGCCTATTTCCATACGCGCAACCGCATGGTCGCCGCCCTGCTGCACAGCCCCTATGAGCGCGGCGGACGGGTGGTGCGTGAGTCGGGCTACTCGGATATCAAGCACCTGGTCTCGATGCAGTACCACACCGCCCGGGGGCGCGTCATGGCCATGCGCGATGTGTTGAAGGGGCCGGACCAGTTGCACTCGATCCTGAGCACCAAGCTGCCGGAGATCCGGACCATGGCCAAGGGGTATTCCGACGCGCAGTTCGAGTCCGACCCGGACACCTTCCCGACGCCGAAGATGGACAAGCCCCCGCGGCACGGACAGGGCTTCCGGGCCCCGTCGTACACCACGCTCGTCCCCTGGGCGATGAAGACGATAGCGCGCCAACTCAGTTCGCCGGTTGCACCGTCCAGCCAGGACAGGCCGCAGGCGTTCATCGCGCACCAGGACAATAAGTGGTGGCGCATGTCGCAGTACGACAGCGCGATCGTCTCGAACGCGGAAGGTACCGGCGCGTCCTGGTATCGACGCGACCCTCGGGAGATGCGTGCACTTCTGGCCGAGGCCGCCCGCCTGAACGCGGAGATCCTCCGCCGCTGGCCCACCCTCCGCGAGCAGTACCGCGCCGCGCTCGAGGACATCACCTCCTTCGACTCATGGAGGAAGACTTTTGAGTCCCACTCGGCCAAGGATCAGTGAGGTGTCCAGCGCCGAACTGGTGACCCCAGGCTTCGGAGGTGGTCTACGCGATGTCCTCAGGTCGCGCTATCTCCTGCGGCTCCTGGTGGCGAAGGAGCTCAAGGTGCGGTACCGGGGGTCTGTTCTCGGTCTCCTCTGGTCATACGTCAAACCGGGCGTGCAGTTCGTGGTCTTCTGGTTCGCACTCGGAATCTTCCTCGGCATGAACCGCAACACGGAGAACTACCCGATCTACCTGTTCTCCGGGATCGTGCTCATCAACTACTTCAATGAGGCGCTGGGGAACGCGGCACGGTCGATCGTCGGCAACGGAGGCTTGATCAAGAAGATCTATCTTCCGCGCGAATTGTTCCCGGTCGCTTCCGTCTGGGTCTCGGCCGTGCACTTCGTGCCGCAACTCCTCGTCCTGCTGGTCGCATGCTTCATCGGTGGCTGGTCGCCCGGCCCGGTGCAGATCGCCGCTGCTGTTGCCGGGTTCGCGATCGTCACGATGCTCGCTGTCGGTCTGGGGCTCTTCTTCGGTGCCGCCAACGTCTACTTCCGCGACTCGGAGAACTTCGTCGACATGCTGCTGATGATCGCCACCTGGGCCTCGCCTGTCCTCTACTCATGGACGATGGTGCGCGACGGACTCTTCGATGCTTTCGGGAGCGGTCCGGGCGAAGTGCTCCACACGGTCTACCAGACGAACCCACTGACCATCGCCGTCGAACTGTTCCACTTCGCCTTCTGGATGCCGACGACGAGCATGCCGCGTACGGATCCCCTCTTAGCCGTCCCCCCGAATCTATTGGACATCTGGACGCCGATCGGACTCGGGATCGCCCTCGCCGTGATCTTGGGGGGCCAGCTGACTTTCCGGCGCCTCGAAGGCCGATTCGCTCAGGAGCTGTGACATGGTTGTTGCCGTCGACGTGCAGTCGATCTCGAAGCAGTTCGTCCTTCGACACACGCGGTCCATCAAGGAGGCGTTCGTGTGGATCGTGAAGGGGCGGAAGGGCGATCTCTCGCAGAAGTTCCATGCGCTCGATGGCGTCTCGCTCCAGGTGGAGCAGGGGGAGTCGGTGGCACTGCTGGGCCTCAACGGTTCGGGCAAGTCCACGCTCCTGAAACACATCTCCGGGGTCATGCTCCCCGACAGCGGCACAGTGCGGACCCGCGGGAGAGTCGCAGGGCTCATCGAGGTCGGTGCCGGGTTCCATCCGGATCTCAGCGGTCGTGACAACGTCTACCTCAATGGCGCCATCCTGGGGATGTCCGAGGAACAGATCAACGAGCGCTTCGAGAGCATCCTCGACTTCTCGGAGATCGGACAGTTCATCGACACCGAGGTGAAGTTCTACTCCTCCGGCATGTACCTGCGGCTTGCGTTCTCCGTCGCGATCCACACGGACCCCGAGATCTTCCTCATCGACGAGATCCTCGCCGTGGGTGACGAGCCCTTTCAGAAGAAATGCCTGGCCAAGATCAAGGAATTGGGCGATGCAGGAAAGACCCTCATCGTGGTGAGTCACGACCTCGACCTCGTTTCGAAGGTCTGTCGTCGGGGCGTCTTGCTCGAGCACGGCCGCATAGTCATGGATGGTGACGTGGCTGACGCGGTGGAGACCCTCAGGAATCGACATTAGGTCCTACGGTTTGGAGCGAAGAGAGGGATTGTTGATATGAGTTGGGGTGATGCGTTCCCAATCGCCCTCGCGACGATCGCCTGCTTCTTCCTGCCGGGAATGGTCATCGCCCTGCTCGCTGGTGTACGCGGCCTGGGTGTGGCAGCGCTTGCACCTGCGCTCTCTCTCGGCATCGCAGGGGTCGGCGCAGTGGTCCTCAGCGTCCTCGGCCTCCGATGGAGCCTGGCGAGCTATCTCGGATTCGCTACCGCTGTCGCGCTTGCGCTGTCGATTCTCGTCAGCAGGAAGGCAGCCGGACGTTTCTTCGCCGCGGAACCCGAAGCGCGTGCCCTGTCCATCAGAGGTAGTCGCGGAGTGCTGGCCGCGCGATCGTCGAGAGCGCTTCCGTCGATCCTGGCGCCGGTGGGTGGTGTCGTGGCGGCCGGCCTCATCAGTCTCGGGCCCCTCCAGGAGGGCATGGGCCGCGTGGATCTTCCCGCTCTCACCTGGGACTCCATCCACCATCACAGCGCCATCCGCTACATCACCGACTTGGGGGACGGCTCAAGCCTGAACCTGGGAGGTGTCGCGTCGAACAACGACGCCGCGCGGTTCTATCCGGGCGCCTGGCACGACCTGGTGAGTCTTACCGTTGGTTCTTTCCCCATATCCGCCAGCATCAACGTGGCTGCGCTGACCATGGCGTGCCTGATCTGGCCCTTGTCGGTCGCCTACCTTGCGCGCATCGCCTTCCCGACTCTGGTGTGGATGCCACTCCTCGCGCCGATCGTCGCCACAGGCTTCGTTGCTTTCCCCGCGCGCATGATTTCCTATGGCACGATCTGGCCGGCGGCGATGGGTACTGCGATCGTCCCCGCGCTCATCGCGCTGGTGCTGGTGATCACGGCGCCAGGAACACGACCCTCAGCACGTTTCCGTCTCGCTCTGCTTTTACTCGTCGGACTGGCAGGAGCGACTCTCTGCCATCCGACCGCAACAGTCGCCGTAGCGTACCTCTGCCTGCCTTTTATCGTCGTCCGCTACTATGGCGTGCTGCGACAGTGTCTGCGTCGGCGTAGGCGCCTCACTGCTGGAGCTTTGATCGCGGTGCCCCTGTTCGTCAGCGCACTGGCCGCGGTTGTTGTCATGACTGTGCCTGCAGTCCGCACCGTCTTCTTCTTCCGCACGACCCCGGTCGGCCCTGCGACTGACGCGGTCGGTGCTGCCATCTTCGACACGATGCTCGCGCCGCTGGGGCATGGCAATACCGAGCCTTTTTGGCTGGGCGGCGTGCTGGCGATCGCCGGACTGATCACTACACTCGTGAGCCGCGAGTACCGCTGGATATCGGCGGGCTGGATCATCACTGTCGTGCTGTACGTCGTTGCTGCGGGTGAGGAGACGATGCTGCGTCCTCTGGTCGGCCTGTGGTATTCGGACCCTGTGCGAGTAGGAGGCCTCGTTCCGCTTTTCACGTCATTACTGGCGTCCTACGCGGTGCTGAAGGCCATCGTCGTGCTCCTCGGGTGGATCCCATTCCCATCACGAGTGAAGGAGGAGATGGTTGTCGCTTCATCGCTGGTCGTGCTGATCGGCGTCATGGCTGCCGTCTATCCCATGACGGACGAGCTAAGAGCGGACGAGAAGTCCGGTCGGCTTGCCGCTGATTACTGGGAGCATCTCGAATGGGACGGCGGCATTGCGAGCCTCGATGAGCTCGAGTTCATCGAGCGTCTGGCAGAGGAGCTGCCTGATGATGCCGTGGTGCTGGGAGACCCGACGTCGGGCGCAGCCCTCGTCTACTCCTTGGCGGGGAAAGATACCGTCTTCAGGACCATGGCTGGAACATGGGAGGACGACGCAAAGTATCTCGCGAGGAATTTCAACCATATCGACTCGGATCCGCGCGTCTGTCAATTGATCGAACGCTTCGGCGTCACCCACTTCTACGACGATGACCATAGGTATCTGCCGGACATCATTCACCGTAAGGACATGGGCGGTTTGACGGCGGCGGGGGTCGACCCGGCTGACCTCGATCTCGTCGACAGTAGCGGTGACGGTGCAAAGATCTTCGCCATCGAGGCCTGCGGGCAGTGAGAACACTGGCGCGGTGTGGCGCAGCGAGTGCCGAGCGTCGTGAAAGCGCTACGGCGACTGGCTATAAGCTTGATCGGGACAACCCGCGATGAGCGGAGCTCGCGTATGAAGAAGGTGTTACTTGAAGATCGCTGTGATTGCACTCGGCAAGATCGGTCTCCCCTTGGCAGTGCAATTCGCCTCGAAAGGCCACGACGTGGTCGGTGTCGATGTGAACCCGACCATCGTGGCCGCCGTCAATGAAGGAACCGAACCCTTCCCCGGGGAGGCTCACCTCCAGGAGAAGCTGTCGGAGCTCGTGCCGGCGGGAAAGCTCCGAGCGACCACGGAGTATTCCGAGGCCGTACCCGGCGCGGACGCCGTCGTCCTTGTTGTTCCGCTCTTCGTCGATACCGAGGCCAAGCCCGACTTCGGGTGGATGGATGCAGCCACTACCGAACTGGCGCAGCATCTCACCCCCGGCACACTGGTGTCCTATGAGACGACCCTCCCTGTCGGCACCACCCGCGATCGGTGGAAGCCTGCTCTCGAGGCCGGCAGCGGCCTCGTCGAGGGAACGGACTTCCACCTGGTGTTCTCCCCCGAGCGGGTGCTCACGGGGCGCGTCTTCGAGGACCTGCGCAAGTATCCGAAGCTCGTGGGAGGACTCTCCCCTGCCGGGGCCAAGGCTGCGATCGACTTCTACGAGGCAGTCCTCGACTTCGACGATCGGCCTGACCTGGAGCGAGGCAACGGCGTGTGGGACCTCGGTTCTGCCGAGGCGTCGGAACTGGCGAAGCTGGCCGAGACGACCTACCGGGACGTCAACATCGGTCTCGCCAATCAGTTCGCGCGCTACGCCTCTACCGTCAACATCGACATCTACCAGGTGATCGACGCGTCCAACTCCCAGCCATTCAGTCACATCCATCAGCCGGGCATCGCCGTCGGTGGACACTGCATCCCCGTGTACCCGCGCCTCTATCTGTGGAATGATCCGGCGGCCACTGTCGTCAGGGCAGCGAGGGAAGCCAACGCAGGGATGCCGGACTACACCATCGGCCTCCTCGAGGGCGCATACGGGCCCCTCGACCGGGCGCGCGTGGTGGTGCTCGGTGCGGCGTACCGCGGGGGCGTCAAGGAGACGGCATTCTCCGGTGTTTTCGCCGCCGTCGAATCGCTGGCGTCCCGGGGCGCAGTTCCGCTGGTCCATGATCCGATGTACACGGACGAGGAACTCGAGAAGTTCGGATTCACGCCATATCATCTCGGAGAGCCGGCGGATGCCGCCGTGGTGCAGGCGGATCATGCGGAGTACGTGAATCTTTCTCCGGCAGACCTGCCCGGAATCACAGCATTCATCGACGGGCGCCGCGTCAGCAGCGCCGACCGATGGCACGGCGTGACCTACCGCGTGATCGGCAAGGCCTAGCGTGACGTCGAGCATGCGGATAGCAGCCATTGTGCCCTGCCACAATGAAGCAGGGGCCATAGGAAAAGTCGTGCGTGAGCTTCAGGCCGCTGTTCCAGCGGCAGAAGTCTACGTCTATGACAATCGCAGCGATGACAATACTGCTGACGTGGCGCGGGCCGCTGGAGCGATCGTGCGGTTCGAAGAGAGAAAAGGCAAGGGCAATGTCGTCCGGCGAGCGTTCGCCGACATCGATGCCGACGTCTACCTCCTCATTGACGGAGACGACACCTACGACGCAGCTGCTGCGCCGCAGCTCATCGAGAAGTTGCTCGAGGGACCCTACGATCAGGTGACGGGAGTGCGCAGGCCGGAATCGGATGCTGCCTACCGATCCGGCCATGCTCTGGGCAATCGATTCTTCAACGGCATCGTCGGCATGATCTTCGCCTACAGGGTCGACGACATGTTGAGCGGATACCGCGTTTTCTCGAAGCGCTTCGTGCGGTCGTTTCCCGCGCTCTCGCGCGGTTTCGAGATCGAGACCGAACTGACGGTCCACAGCATCAGTGCACGTATCCCACAGGCACAGCTGTCCGTAGGGTTCCGCGACCGCGCGGAAGGCACCGAAAGCAAACTGAGGACCTATCATGACGGCCAGCGGATCCTGCGCACAGTTCTCAAACTCGCCCTTCACGAAAGACCTGTCCAGGCCTACGGGATGATCGCCGCCCTGCTCGCGGCCGTCGCGTTGATCCTCGGCGTCCCGATCGTCGTCGAGTTCATCAGCACCGGCCTCGTTCCCCGACTTCCGACTGCCCTCCTGGCCTCCTCGCTCATGATCCTCTCCGGGCTCGCACTCATCGTCGGCATGCTCATGGACGTCCTGCGAAAGATCCGGGATGAGAGCTCCCGCCTGGCGTACCTCTCCTGGGAAGTGGTCGGTCATGTCCGTTGACACCACAACGACCGGCCCCAAGCCCAGATTATGGGCGAAGAGTCTGTCCATCGTCGGCGGCTTCCTGCTTCTCCAGGTGACCTTCTTCCTCCTGCTGATCGCAGGACAGGCCGTGCCGGACGAGCCGATCATCGCCAACCTCGTCAACTCGGTGGATGCGGGCACCTACGGGCCATCGGGAGCGCCGGACCGCATGGGCGGCGTGTCGGACACCTTCACCGAATGCGTGGTCGTGGGCACAGGACTCAGCGCCCTCGATGGGGAGACCGCGCTGGACCGCGCGGTATACATGCCACGTATCTCCAACTGCGAGCAGGGCGCCGACGACATCCGGGCGCTGGCGGCGGATCAGGACTCGGCGCACGGCGCTTACTACAAGTATTGGGCGGGCTACACCGCGATCACCCGTCCGGTCCTGGCGGCGACAGGCCTTGAGGGGCTGCGGATCGTAGCGGGTGCCATGCTTCTCGGCTCACTGGCACTGGCCTTCTCCCAGATAGCACGAAGGACCAGCGGATTTGCGTCCCTGGGTCTTCTGGCTCCGCTGGTGATCTCGACGAATCTCATGTCCACCCCCTCCACCTCGTTCAGCCAGGCGATGTCGATCTCCTTCATCATGATCAGCACCGCTCTCGTCGCCTGGGGAGCGGGAGGGAGTTGGACCAGACTGATCTGCTCGACATCGTTGGGAGCAGCACTCTTCTGTTTCGTCGATCTGCTGACGACTCCTGCCATTCCCTGGGCGCTCGGCGCGGTGGTCGGCGCTGTCATCGTTTTCTGTCGGTCCGGACGTCTTGGCCGAGCATCCATTGCAGGCGTGGGGATCGCCGTCCTCTGGCCGCTCAGCTTCGGTCTGACCTGGGTATCGCGGTGGGTCATCGCCGCGGCTTTCCTCGGCTGGGAGGAGGTCATGGCATTCGTGCGAAGCAATGTCGAGTACCGGACCACGGGTGAATGGCCAGGGGTGGAAGATGCATTCGGGGTGCCGACGAGGAAGAACGTCCTGTACTGGTGGGATCAGATACCGACCGCACCCTGGACTCTTCTCGTCATGTCGGTGCTCGTCTGTATCGTGATGATCGTCGTCCTCCGGCGCCATGGCGTGTGGGGCGCGTTGTCGGCGGTCGTGCTGTCCCTACCCGCTCTGATCATCCCGGTCTGGTACGAGGTGCTCAGCAACCATTCACAGATCCACACCTTCTTTGCCTACCGGGGCGTGCCGACCATGCTGGGGATCGTTCTGTTCGCGTGTGTCGCCGTCGCACTCTCACGGCCTCCTCTTGCTACGTCCCGAGGGTCGGTCTCGTCCGGACGTGCGAGGTCGGAGCCAGTTCTGCAGCATGATGAAAAGGGGTACGAACCGTCGTGAACTACATAGCTGACACTGCCGATGTCTCGCCGGACGCCGTGATGGGTGAGGGGTCGAAGATCTGGCACCTCGCCCAGGTGCGCGAGGGCGCGCGCCTCGGCGAGAACTGCATCGTGGGTCGCGGCGCATACGTCGGCACGGGCGTCGAGGTCGGAGCGAACTCGAAGATCCAGAACTATGCCCTGGTGTACGAGCCCGCGGTACTGGGTGAAGGCGTGTTCATCGGTCCGGCCGTCGTCCTGACGAATGACACCTACCCGCGTTCCATCACGCCCGAGGGAGCGCTCAAGAGCGCTCACGACTGGATCCCGGTGGGCGTCACGGTCGAACGCGGTGCTGCCATCGGCGCCCGCGCAGTGTGTGTCGCTCCGGTCACCATCGGCGCCTGGGCGACTGTAGCTGCGGGTGCCGTCGTGACGAAGGATGTGCCACCTCATGCGCTCGTCGCCGGTGTGCCTGCGAAGCGGATCGGCTGGGTAGGGCGGGCAGGGCAGCCATTGAGGAACGACGGTGGTCGCTGGGTCTGCCCGGAGACCGCCGACGTCTACGAGGAATCGAACGGAACATTGACACTGGTAGGGGTAGAGGCATGAGTAACGGATTCATTCCCGCGGCGAAACCGATCGTCGGCGATGAGGAGCGTGCGGCGGTCGACGCCGTCCTGCTCTCCGGCATGCTGGCGCAGGGCGCCGAGGTCGCGGAGTTCGAGAAGGAGTTCTCCGAGGAACTCCTTGACGGGCGCAGCGCCGTCGCGGTGAACTCCGGCACGACCGGTCTGCACCTCGGGCTGCTCGCCGCCGGGATAGGGCCGGGTGACGAAGTCATCGTTCCCTCCTTCACCTTCGCGGCTACGGCGAATTCCGTCGCCCTGACCGGAGCAACCCCGGTCTTCGCCGATATCGAGTTGGACCACTATGCCCTCGACGTCGATCACGTGACGAGCCTGATCACCGAGAAGACGAAGGGCATCATGCCGGTGCACCTGTACGGCCACCCGGCCGACGTCGTCGCCTTCCGTGCGCTCGCTGACCGGCACGGTATCGCGCTCTTCGAGGATGCTGCCCAGGCACACGGTGCATCACTGGGTGGTCGCAGGGTCGGGACCTTCGGGGAGTTCGCCATGTTCTCCCTCTACCCGACGAAGAACATGACCTCGGGCGAGGGCGGAATGGTGTCCACGGGAGATCCCGCGATCGAGCGCCGGCTGCGACTCCTGCGGAACCAGGGAATGGAAAAGCAGTACGAGAACGAACTGGTCGGGTTCAACGCGCGCATGACCAACCTGCACGCAGCGATCGGACGGGTTCAGCTCACGAAGGTGGGCAGGTGGACGGAGCAGCGTCAGTCCAATGCGGCGTTCCTCACGGAGAACATCGAAGGGCTGGCGACGCCGAAGGTCGCGGCGGACGCCGTCCATGTCTACCACCAGTACACCGTGCGGGTGGAGGGGGACCGGGACCGCTTCGCTGCCGCGCTGAAGGACGAGTACAACATCGGCTCCGGCGTGTACTATCCCATTCCCAACCACCGCCTGCCCTCGTTCGCCCGGACGGAGGATCTCCCCAGGACGGAAACCGCGGCCCGGCAGGTTCTCTCGCTACCCGTCCACCCGTCGCTCGACGCGGAAGACCTCGATCGGATCGTCACCGCCGTCAACGCTCTGGCGAAGGCGGGTGCGTAGGGCATGGGGGACCTCAGAGTAGGACTGATCGGCCTCGGGATGATGGGACGTCACCATGCCCGTGCCATTCGCGAGGTCGACGGACTCGAGCTCGTGGCGCTGGCTGATGCCTACGGGGATCCGCACGGGGTCGCGGGGGATCTTCCCCTGTGCGGATCGGTCGACGAGCTGATCGCCCATCGACTGGACCTTGCGGTGTGCGCCGTTCCGACAGGCCTCCACGAGTCCGTCGGCCTCGCACTGGCTGAAGCAGGGGTCCACACGCTGGTCGAGAAGCCGATCGCGGACACGGTCGAGGCCGGGCGGCGGCTGGTCGACGCCTTCGAGAGTGCAGGTCTGATCGGTGCGGTCGGGCATATCGAGCGGTTCAATCCGGCACTGCAGTCACTCCGGGTCCGTCTTGAAGCCGGTGACCTTGGTGACGTCTACCAGATCGCCACGCGCAGGCAAGGCCCGTTCCCGGCGCGGATCGCGGATGTCGGGGTCGTGAAGGATCTCGGGACGCATGACATCGATCTCACGGCCTGGTTGGCACAATCGCCGTACTCGTCGGTCTCGGCGCGCACGAGTATGCGTTCCGGCCGCTCACACGAAGACATGGTCACGGCGTCGGGTCAGCTGGAGAACGGCGTGATCACGAGTCACCTGGTCAATTGGCTCTCCCCGATGAAGGAGCGTTTGACCGTGGTCACCGGAGAGAAGGGGGCCTTCGTTGCCGACACACTCACCGCCGATCTCACGTTCTACGAGAACGGGACGTTCGCTACGGAATGGGAAGCCGTATCCAACTTCCGAGGCGTGTCGGAGGGCAATATCACCCGCCTGGCGCTCACAAAGCGGGAACCCCTGCGCTCCGAACTCGAAGCCTTCCGAGATGCTGTCCTGGGTGTGGCGGACAACACCGTGACGATGCGGGAGGGACTCAACACGCTTCGCGTTGCGGAGGCGATCATCGAGGCCGCGAACACGAACTCGACGATCGGCCTTCCTGCGTGAGGGTGAGAGCAATTGTAGCGACCAGGCTGTACCCTCCGGAGGTCGGAGCCGCTGCCTTTCGGCTCGAAGCACTTACTCGCGGCCTCGAGGAGTCCGGTGCAGAGGTCCTGGTGCTCACGACGCGGCCACCGGTCCAGGGAGTATCTTCCACCACGGCAGTGAAGCGGTGGCCGGTTCTGCGCGACCGCGGGGGAAATGTCCGTGGTTATGTGCAGTACCTCTCCTTCGATCTGCCCCTGTTCTTTCGCCTTCTGGTCTCGCGCGGAAACATCGTGATCTCCGAGCCGCCCCCGACGACGGGTCTGATGGTTGCTGCCGCAACTCTGCTGCGGCGCCGGGGGTACGTCTACTACGCGGCGGACATCTGGACGGACGCGCTCGCTGCGACGGCTGCACCTGCCCTCGTGGTGAGGGTGATGCGCGCGATCGAAGGCATTGCCCTGCGTCGGGCCGGGAAGGTGATCGCCATCTCCGACGGCGTCGCCCGGCAGACTCGGCAGTTCAACGTCGATCCCGGGAAGGTCGTCGTCGTCGGCAACGGTGTCAACACCGACATCTTCGCTGCGCGCGGGCAGGCTGCAGACCCGGGATACCGCTACTTCGTGTACACCGGCACCATGTCCGAGTGGCAGGGAGCCGAGATCTTCATCGATGCCCTGCGCACGGTGCTTGAGCAGTTCCCCGATGTGCGGCTCCACTTCTTCGGGCAGGGCTCGGCCGAAGAGGCCCTGCGGGCCAGGGCACTGGACGTCGCCCCGGACCGGATCATCTTCAGCGGGGTCGTGCCACCGGACGAAGCTGCCCGCTGGATTCGTGGTGCTGCGGCGTCCCTCGTCAGCATCGTTCCCGGTCAGGGATACGACTTCGCCAAACCGACGAAGATCTATGCAGCGGCGGCTTGCGGCACGCCTGTCGTCTATGCCGGTGTCGGGGACGCGGCTGACATGGTCAGCAACAGCGGACTGGGCGCGGCGAGCGCCTACACCGTGTCCGATGTCGCCAGGACGATGCTGCACTTCCTCCTGCACGAGGACACTGACAGGGGTCGGCGATCGGCCTGGGTGGAGGCGAATGCGTCGCTGCGGGTGACAGGACGGCGGGCCGCGGCTGAAGTGGTCAGCGCCCTCCGAGAAGGGCGCTGACCACGGCCTCTGCTGCGACGCCAGTGCCGTAGGGGGTAGCCGTGGTGGGCGCGGGTGCTGGTCGCTCGACGACCGCGGTGAGTGAGCCGAGGTCCTTCGAGACGAGGACATTCCAGCCGAGGTCCACCGTCTCGACCCATTCCGTCTCCGGGCGGATCGTGGTGCAGGGGACGCGGAGGAGGAAGGCTTCCTTCTGGAGACCGCCGGAATCGGTGATGACACCGGCGCTGTTCATCACTGCGTTGATCAGCTGCGGATAGGCCAACGGCGGTGCAACGCTAATCGCGCCTGTCGACAGATTCAGACCGTGACGGCGTGCGAGGTCGACCAGTCGAGGATGGGCGAGGAGGACCACGGGCTTGTCGAGGCGGGCGAGGGAGTCGACGATTTGGGACAGCCGGGCCGGATCATCGGTGTTGTCCGGACGATGGATGGTGCTGACATAGTACTCGCCGGTATCGACGCCGGCAGGTAGAGCCATGCTCCTCGCCTGCACCGTCTCCCGAGTCCTGAAGAGCACATCTGTCATGACGTCTCCCACGAGGCTGCTGCGCTCCGCCAGACCCTCGTTCGCTAGATGGGCCATTGCGACTTCCGTCGGCGCGAGCAGCAGGTCCGACGCGTGATCGGTCAGGACGCGATTGTGCTCTTCCGGCATCCTGCGATTGAACGAACGAAGTCCGGCTTCGAGGTGGGCAAGGGGAATGTGGAGTTTGACTGCGGCGATTGCTGCGGCGAGCGTCGAGTTCGTGTCCCCGTATACCAGGACCCAGTCGGGTCGCTCCTGCTCGAAGATCTCCTCGAGGCCGGCGAGCATGGTGCCCGTCTGCTTGCCATGCCTGCCGGAGCCGACGCCGAGGTTGAAGTCGGGGACCGGGATGCCGAGATCCTTGAAGAAGACATCGGACATCATCTCGTCGTAATGCTGCCCGGTGTGCACGATGAGGTGTTGGGCGTGAGCATTCATCGCTGTCGCGATGGGGGCGAGTTTGACGAATTGGGGTCGTGCTCCAACCACACTGAGGATACGCATGACTTCAACCTTAGCGTTTGCGGGGGGCTCTCTACACGCTGCCGGGTCGAGGACCGGAGGGGCCGGCAATACGACCTTGCGGTTCGACGGCCGTGGCTTCGAGGACGACCTGCCTCGTCGCCGGCGTGGCGTGGCTAGTGCTGCTTCGCCACCGTCAACCGCTGCAGTATGCCCCGTACAACTGCCTCATCCGCTGTCGAGCTCAGGATTGATGCCGCCCGATCAGCGTTCTCCTTGAAGTCGATGACCTGCTCGGAAGTCAGGTCCGCCAGAGCCGTCCGGAGCGACTCCGCGGTGAAATCGGACGTGACCCGCCCCAGGTCGTGCTCACGGATCAGCCGTGCGATCTCCTCCGACGGTCCGAAAACCAGGCCCAGGCGGGCCTGCACGAAGTCGAAGAACTTGTTGGGAAGCGCGAGCCGCTGGTTCGTCGTGGCGGGGGGCAGTTGGTACACGCCGATGTCGAACGCGTTGAGCGTGACCGGGAGCGCGGCCGGAGCAACCGGCGGATGAAAGGTGATGCGGTCCGAATCCCCAGCGAGGTGCTTCAGTTTCGCAAGGTAGCGCCCGCCGTCGCGTGCCTCGACGAGAAACAGGTCAAGGGTGAAGCGTTTGTCGAGATCGCGGACAGCCTCGATGATGCTTTCGATATTGCGTCCAGGGACCGCTCCGCCGCTGTGCACGAGCCGGATCCGCTCACCGTCGAGGGGTGCGACGGCCAGCCCAGTGTCAGGGAGGGAGTTGCGAACCACCTCGGTGCGGAGGCCGAATTGCTGATCGTACAGATCGGCGATGGACTGGTTGACGGTGGTGACGGCGTCCGTCTTGGGGAGATAGGTCCGGCAGACGTAGCGCATGTGCGGGGCGACGAGGAGTCGCCAGGACAGGAGCTGGGTCCGCTCTTCCGGCGCCCATTCGTGCATATCACCCCAGATGGGAGCGCCCGCCGCCACTCGGTGCGCAAGCGGAAGCGCACGTGCTTCGTTGGCGATGACGAGATCGAAGCGCCGTCCTTCGAGCAGCCGAAGGGCAGCCTTGACGGCCGGCGCGGCCAACTCGACCTGACGGTGTCTCCTCAGGGCCAACAGAGCGACGCCGGATACGGTCTGGGGGAGTGAGGGGAGGGCGGAGTCGAGCTCGAGGTGCTCGAGCGCCCCCTCGGGATGCCCTCCGTATCCGAGGGTGGTGACGTCGCCTGCTTCGCCGAGGAGACGCAGTTGACGCAGTACTCGAGCGTCCGAGGAGATATCCGAAAAAGAAATGCACAGTATCCTGGGCGCCATTCGTCAGGACTCCGCATCCATTGATTCATCCATATTCCTAGCCTACGCGGTCACGTTCACCGACCCGGCCAGCGCGGGGAGCCTAGGCATTCCGACGCGAGCACCATGCGATACTGGATCGGTGAGTCGTACCTGGGTCGTTATACCGCTGTTCAACGAAGCCTCCGTCATCGGCTCAGTGATCGAACAACTTCTCCCGGTGTTCCCTCATGTGGTCTGCGTGAATGACGGCAGTACGGACGCCTCGGCGGACACGGCTCGTGCAGCAGGAGCCATCGTGGTGGATCACCCGGTGAACCTCGGTCAGGGCGCAGCGCTGCAGACGGGCATCGAGTACGCATTGCAGGATCCGGCGATGACCAGCATCGTCACCTTCGACGCCGATGGTCAGCACCGGGTGGTCGATGCTGCTGCCATGGTGCAGAGGATCGAATCGGGCGAGGCCGACGTCGTTCTGGGGTCGCGGTTCCTGGATGATCGGACGCAGATCGGACCGGTGAAACGACTCGTGCTGCGGACCGCGGCGCTGCAGACCCGGTGGAGCACCGGAATGCCCCTCACAGACGCACACAACGGTCTCCGGGCGTTCAACCGCCACGTCACGAGCCATATCCACATCACGCAGAACCGCATGGCACATGCCTCGGAGCTGATTCAGATGATTGCCGCCATGCAACCTCGGTGGGCCGAGCATCCCGTGGAGATCATCTACACCGAATATTCGAAGTCCAAGGGGCAATCCCTCCTCAACTCCGTCAACATCGTTGCGGACCTGCTCTTTAGGTAAGTCACATGATCATTGTCTTTCAGATCGTCCTCGTGCTCGTTGTACTCGGGGTTTCCCTCGTGCTCATCCGCGGCGGGTCGAATGCCAAGCACATGGCGATCCGGCGGATCATGGTTCTCCTGTTCGCCGTTGCCGCGGTCCTCTCCATCTTCTTCCCGACCGTTCTGTCTCGGCTGGCCGGCGTCGTAGGAGTCGGGCGTGGGACCGATCTCATGCTGTACGCCTTCATCGTCTCGTTCCTCGTCTACATGTCCACCACGCACCAGCGCTTCCACTCCATGGAGATGACGCTGACGAAGCTCTCGCGGCGCATCGCCCTCGACGAAGCCGTGCGGCCCTGGGAGACGAAGGACGAGCGGGATGCTACCGATGGCGGGCGCTGAGGCGAAAGGCGACCAGGGCGAGACCAGGGTCGTCCATGTCAACGACTGCGCCTTCTACGCCCAACGGATCCTCGCCACCGCATCGAAGGACGGGCTGCCCTGGAGCTACTACCCGCGGGCGGTGGCGAACTACCCGGTGGCGGGACTCGTCGGCCGTGCCCGTTTCGCGGTCGACGGCGCCCTATGGCTCGCCGGGCTCGTCCGCAGGGCAATCACGTCGGACCTGTTGCATGTCCATTCCGGGAGCGTCACGCAGCACACCAGGTTCGTGCCGAAGAAGTACGTGCTGACGCTGCACGGGACCGACATCCGCACGCTCCAGTACCAGGAGCGGTGGCGGAAGGTCATCCTCGACGGCGTGCGCAATGCGGAAGCGGTCATGTACACCACTCCTGACCTTCGCGAACACATCCTGCCGCATCGGCCCGACGCCGTGTATCTGCCCGTGTCGATCGATGTGGGCGGACTGCCCACATCGACCGCCGGCCGTGAGGGTAGAGCCAGGGTGTTCTTCGTCTCCCGGTGGGACGAATCGAAGAATGCGGAGGGCCAGATGGAGCTCGCCCGAGAGCTGTTGAAGATCGAAGGACGGACCTTCGACGTCGTCGGGCTCGATTGGGGCCCGCAGGCCGCCGACGCCGAGCGTGCCGGTGTGCGGCTCGTGCCGAGAATGAGCCATCCCGAGTACCTCGACTACATCGTGAATTCGGACGCGGCCATCGGGCAGTCTGCCGGAATTCTTGCGGCGAGCGAGTTGGAAGCCATGGCGTTGGGCGTGCCGTTGTTCATCACCCTCACTCCGGGTTTCTACCCGCCGGACATTCCCGTCGGACAGGAGGGCTGCGAATCGCCGCGAGCGATGGCAGAACTCATCGCCGCCGAGCTCTCGGACAGCGAGTCGTTACGGAGCCGGGGAGTGGCCGGCAAGCGCTGGATCACAGCTCATCACGACCCCGCAGCGACGGTCGAACGGCTCCGCACCATCTACGCCGCCGCGCGGCTCTAGTCCACGAACCCGGAAGGGTGTCAGCACCCGTCCGGGCGGCCGAGGATAGCTCGAGTGTGTCGCCCTGTCCGGCACCGGGTTCCCGGCAGGAGGCCATCCTCCCGGTCTAGCTTAGACCTGCGAGCTGTGCCTGACGGGCGAAATCCGGAACCTTGGCCACTACTTCGTCGAACGTTCCTTGGGCGACGATCCGTCCGTCCTGCATGAAGAAGACGATGTCCGCGGATCGGATGGTCGACAAGCGGTGGGCGACGGTGATGACCGTCACCTGGCCGTGAAGTTCCCGGATAGCGGTGGTGACGGCCGATTCGGTGGCTGTGTCGAGGGCGCTCGTCGCCTCGTCCATCACCAGCACGTCGGGCTCGTTGTAGAGGGCGCGAGCGATACCGAGGCGCTGTCTCTGTCCTCCCGACAGGGCGAGGCCCCGCTCCGCGATCAGCGCATCCCTCCCGCCCTCACGGTTCATGATGACGTCGTACATCTGGGCGCGCCGAAGGGCCGCCTCGACCTTGGCGTGGTCCACGTTGTCCGGGTCCCAGGACAGTGCCACGTTCTGACCCACGGAGGCGTCGAAGAGTGAGACGTCCTGCGGGACGTATCCGATCCGCTTGCGCCAGGATTTCATCACTCGGTCCATGCGTTCGGAATCCACCTCCACATGGCCTGACGTCGGTTTCAGCAGCCCGAGAAGGATGTCGACGATCGTCGATTTCCCTGCGCCGGACGACCCTACGAACGCGACATGGCTACCTGCCGGGATCGTCGCACTGACCCCCCGAAGGGCAGGCTGGCCGGCACCGGGATAGGTGAAGGTGACGTCGTGCAGCACGATGTCCACGTGATGGGTACCGAGGTCATGCTGCGGGTGCTCCTTCGACGTCTCGGCCAGCAACTGCTCGCTCTCGCGAATGTCGGCCACCACCTGCTGGGCGAAGGCGGAATTCGAGTTCACCTGGGACTGCACGGCCTGAAGCCGCGTCAGCGAGGGGACGAGGCGGAACCCCGCCACGGCGAACAGGCCGACGGCACTCACCGCGCCCTCGGTTCCCCCGGTGGCGAATCCGACTCCTCCGACCAGGATGAAACCGACGATCAGGGCCGATTCGAGCACGTACCGGGGCACCTGAGCGAGGAAGACGGAGTTGGCCCGTGCCGCCGAGCTATGCGTGCGGGTCTCGTGGACCTGCGCGCGCACTTCGGCGGCCCGATCGGCCAGCGTGATCTCCTTCAAGGCTGCTAGGGCTTCGGTCAGGATCTTCACGGTCTTCGCCGACCACTTCAGATTCTTCTGGCCCATCCGCACCGACAGCGGTGAGATGACCCGGGCAAGAAGGAGTGCGACGAGTGCGAGATAGACGATGCTGACCACGGCGATGGCCGGCTGGGCCACGGCGAGGACGACCCCGACGGCGATGAGGGTCCCGATCTCACCGAACAGGGTCATCGCAGGAATCAGGACGCCGGCCACCGAAAGACCGACTCCGACATCGACTGCACGGACCAACTCGCTGGAGTTCGTCTGCAGGCGTTTTTCCCATGGCGATGACAAGTAGGAAGCAAGGAGACGATCTCCGATCGCCACCTCGTGCTTGGCGAAACGAGCAGTCGCAGACCTCAGGATGAGGACGGCGAAGACTCCCTTCGCGACGACCAGCGCGCAGGCGATGCCCAGGAGTGTGAGCAGCTGGGTCTGGCTGGCCACGCTTCCGATGATGGGCAACTCGACCGATGCACCTCCGACCAGGGAGGGAAGCAGCACCGCGATGAGCCCGAGCGAGATGATGTCCAACAGGGACAGACATGCGGTAGCGATGCCGTAGCCGATGAGGAACCGTCGGCTTCCTGCGGGGAGTGTTGCGAGGAGGGGCCGAAGAGTCGCTAGGAGATTATTCATGCTGCACGTCAGCTTACTAGAAGCACGGCTTCCCCCCCCCCCCCGGGGCGAAGGCTTGATGGTGGTTAGAGTTTTCCGGCGGTGGTGGGGGTTTTGTGGCCCGGGGTGGTGGGCATGCCGGTGCCGGTGTAGTGCCAGAGGGATCCGTCGGTGCGGGTTGCGAGGAGGTCGGGTTTGCCGTCTCCGGTGGTGTCGTTGGGGCCGAGGATGGTGGTGTAGATGTTGAAGCCGGTTCCGATGGTGCGTGCTGGTGTGTAGCCCTGGTTCGTGGTGGAGGCTTTTCCGGTTCCGGCGTAGAACAGGAGGGTTCCGTCGGGTTTGCGGGCGATGAGGTCGGTTCGTTTGTCGCCGTTGAAGTCTCCGGGGGTGATGATCTGGGTGAAGTTCTGCCAGCCTCCGTTGCCGATTTTGAGGGCTTTGGTGTAGCCCTCGTTGGTTTTGGTGATGGTGCCGGTTCCGGCCCAGAGCCAGAGGGTTCCGTCGGCCTTGCTGCCGAGGAGGTCGGGTTTGCCGTCTCCGTTGTAGTCTCCGGGGGTGAGGAGCCGGTCGAAGTTCTGCCAGCCTCCGTTGCCGATCTTGCGGCCTGGTTTGTAGCCTTCGCTGGTGGTGCTGACTGTTCCGGTGCCGGCGTAGAACCAGAGGCTGCCGTCGGTGTGTCGGGCGAGGAGGTCGGGTTTGCCGTCTCCGTTGAAGTCTCCGGGGGCGAGGATCTGGGTGAAGGCGTTCCAGCCGCGGGAGCCGATCTTCACGGCTTTGCCGTAGCCGCCTTTGCCGTCGCCGTTGTGGAACCAGAGGGTTCCGTCTTTCTTGCGGCCGATGAGGTCGTTGGTGCTGCCGCTGTTGAAGGTGCCGGGGGACAGGAGGATGTCGTAGTTCTGCCATCCGGTGGTCGCGATGCGGGTGGCGGGCTTGTACCCGTTGTCGTTCATGGGGGTGCCTGCGAAGAACCACAGGGTTCCGTCGGATTTGAAGCCGACGAGGTCGGTCCTGCGGTCGGAGTTGAAGTCGCTGGCTCCGATGACGTCGGCGTAGGCCGACCAGCCTTTGGAGATGCTGCGTCCTGGTGTGTAGCCGGGGTTGGTGGCGCTGGCGTTCCCGGTGCCTTCGTAGAGCCAGAGGGTGCCGTCGGCCTTCCGGGCCAGGAGGTCGGCTTTGCCGTTTCCGGTGTAGTCCCCGGCTCCGGTGATCATGTCGAAGGTGTTCCAGCCGGTCCCGATGCGTACGGGGGTGCCGAGCAGGTTGTCGCTGCGGCCGGTGCCCTGGTAGAGCCAGAGGGTGCCGTCGGCTTTGCGGGCGATGAGGTCGGGCCTGGCGTCGCCGCTGAAGTCGCCGGGGGAGACCATGATGTCGTAGATGTTCCAGCCCGAGCCGATCCTGACGGCTGGTTTGTAGCCCTCCGTGTCGGAGCTGACGCGCCCGGTTCCTGCGTAGAACCACAGGGTGCCGTCGGTCTTGCGGGCGAGGACGTCGGGGCGGCCGTCGTTGTTGAAGTCCTGGCCGCCGACGAGCTGGCTGTAGATACCCCACCCCGATCCGATCTTCACAGCGGTCCGGAACGAGCCCGATCCGGTCCCGTCGTGGAACCACAGGGTTCCGTCCGTACGGCGGGAGATCAGGTCATCGGTCCCGTTACCGTTGAAATCCCCGGCATTGACCGTCATCAACGACTTGTCCAACACCACCGGAACCACCACCGGAACCACAGGAGTCACGGCCGACGCCGTCTTGTTGCGTACGAAAGCATCAAGGCCGGCTGCGGTTCCGCTCCAGCGATTCCAGTCCCCGACCACGGGGCCTTCGGAGGTGTACTGCCAGAGGGCATCCGACCGCCAGCCCGCTGGGAGCGCACCCGCGCAGCAGTTGTTGTAGGACGCGATGTGGAGCGGGTGATTCGCAAACGCGGTGCTGTACCCGGTGCACGTGTTCCACCAGTCGGTGGTCGTGTAGATCATGGGGAGGCGGCCGGTCCGCTGGACCATCGTGGTGGAGAAATCCCGGATCCACGTGACCATCTGGGCTGGGCTCATGTTGTAGCAGGCGTTCCCCAGTTCTTCGTAGGGGTTGTACTCGACGTCCAGGAGGGGAGGGAGGGTTTTCCCGTCAGCAGACCAGCCGCCGCCGTTCCTGATGAAGTAGTCGGCCTGCACCGCGCCGCTCGAGACGCTCGGGATGGCGAAGTGATAGGCACCCCGCACCATGCCGGCGCTTTCGGCCCCCTGGTACTGGCTGCCGAAGGAGGGGTTCTTGTAGACGACTGCCTCTGTCGCCTTCGTGTAGGCGAACCGGGATCCCTGCCGGTAGGCGGCCGCCCAGTCGACGTTGCCCTGGTAGCTACTGACGTCGACGCCCAGGATCCCGGCAGGCCTCCAGTAGTTGATCATGGCCTGGAGTCCCGTCTGGGCGGCCATCGGAGCCCCGCCCTGGAGGGATGATGTGGCGGACGCGGCCTGATCCGCGTCCGTCGTCGTACCGGGCAGTGGTGCCGGATCGACGCCGCCGGTCGACGCCTGCTCCTCGCTCAGCCGGGCATACTCCTCTTCCGTAGGCACCTGAGGGTCACCGGTCTCGGCGATCCGCTCGACGCCCTGGCCGAGACTTGCTCCGAGGGGGCCGATGAGCTCGGACAGCGCGGTCATGTTGCGAGCCAACTCGTCCGGGGACAGATCGGCCGATTCTGCTGGATCGGGACCTGCCTGCTCGGTCCCCTCCTCAGCCGGAGCCGCCGTCGATGATGACGGCTCCTCCTCCGATGACCCCTTCGGCGGCAGGGGCACCTGAGGTGCCGTTGCCGCCGAGGTCGGCGAAGGTACTCCCGGGGTAGGAGCGGCCACTCCTGCAGCAGGTGATTCCTGTGCGGTCGCAGACGGAGACGGTTGCACCCCGACGGGCGTCTCCTGTGCGACCGCAGGCGTGAGCCCGCCCAGCAGGGTTGTGGTGAGTACAGCCACGGCGAGGAGCCTTGTCCGGTCAGGCAAAATCACGATGAATCTCCAGATAGAGGGCTTCGATTGGCTGCGATCGCCAGTCGCCGCGGTGGTTAGAGTTTTCCGGCGGTGGTGGGGGTTTTGTGGCCCGGGGTGGTGGGCATGCCGGTGCCGGTGTAGTGCCAGAGGGATCCGTCGGTGCGGGTTGCGAGGAGGTCGGGTTTGCCGTCTCCGGTGGTGTCGTTGGGGCCGAGGATGGTGGTGTAGATGTTGAAGCCGGTTCCGATGGTGCGTGCTGGTGTGTAGCCCTGGTTCGTGGTGGAGGCTTTTCCGGTTCCGGCGTAGAACAGGAGGGTTCCGTCGGGTTTGCGGGCGATGAGGTCGGTTCGTTTGTCGCCGTTGAAGTCTCCGGGGGTGATGATCTGGGTGAAGTTCTGCCAGCCTCCGTTGCCGATTTTGAGGGCTTTGGTGTAGCCCTCGTTGGTTTTGGTGATGGTGCCGGTTCCGGCCCAGAGCCAGAGGGTTCCGTCGGCCTTGCTGCCGAGGAGGTCGGGTTTGCCGTCTCCGTTGTAGTCTCCGGGGGTGAGGAGCCGGTCGAAGTTCTGCCAGCCTCCGTTGCCGATCTTGCGGCCTGGTTTGTAGCCTTCGCTGGTGGTGCTGACTGTTCCGGTGCCGGCGTAGAACCAGAGGCTGCCGTCGGTGTGTCGGGCGAGGAGGTCGGGTTTGCCGTCTCCGTTGAAGTCTCCGGGGGCGAGGATCTGGGTGAAGGCGTTCCAGCCGCGGGAGCCGATCTTCACGGCTTTGCCGTAGCCGCCTTTGCCGTCGCCGTTGTGGAACCAGAGGGTTCCGTCTTTCTTGCGGCCGATGAGGTCGTTGGTGCTGCCGCTGTTGAAGGTGCCGGGGGACAGGAGGATGTCGTAGTTCTGCCATCCGGTGGTCGCGATGCGGGTGGCGGGCTTGTACCCGTTGTCGTTCATGGGGGTGCCTGCGAAGAACCACAGGGTTCCGTCGGATTTGAAGCCGACGAGGTCGGTCCTGCGGTCGGAGTTGAAGTCGCTGGCTCCGATGACGTCGGCGTAGGCCGACCAGCCTTTGGAGATGCTGCGTCCTGGTGTGTAGCCGGGGTTGGTGGCGCTGGCGTTCCCGGTGCCTTCGTAGAGCCAGAGGGTGCCGTCGGCCTTCCGGGCCAGGAGGTCGGCTTTGCCGTTTCCGGTGTAGTCCCCGGCTCCGGTGATCATGTCGAAGGTGTTCCAGCCGGTCCCGATGCGTACGGGGGTGCCGAGCAGGTTGTCGCTGCGGCCGGTGCCCTGGTAGAGCCAGAGGGTGCCGTCGGCTTTGCGGGCGATGAGGTCGGGCCTGGCGTCGCCGCTGAAGTCGCCGGGGGAGACCATGATGTCGTAGATGTTCCAGCCCGAGCCGATCCTGACGGCTGGTTTGTAGCCCTCCGTGTCGGAGCTGACGCGCCCGGTTCCTGCGTAGAACCACAGGGTGCCGTCGGTCTTGCGGGCGAGGACGTCGGGGCGGCCGTCGTTGTTGAAGTCCTGGCCGCCGACGAGCTGGCTGTAGATACCCCACCCCGATCCGATCTTCACAGCGGTCCGGAACGAGCCCGATCCGGTCCCGTCGTGGAACCACAGGGTTCCGTCCGTACGGCGGGAGATCAGGTCATCGGTCCCGTTACCGTTGAAATCCCCGGCATTGACCGTCATCAACGACTTGTCCAACACCACCGGAACCACCACCGGAACCACAGCCGGCACACCTCCACCCGGCGGCGTGATGGTCACAGCTGCGCTCGAGGTCCCGATCGAGTCGATCTTGATCGTGGTTCCCCCGTGCGTCTTGAAGGTCTGCCCCTGTTGCCAGGTCAGCGACGTGTTGCCCCACCCCGAGCGGAGGCTGTTGGGGGTCAGGACCACCGAAGCATTGCCACTCCAGCCCAGCACGTCCATCTTCGTGATCTTGACGCCACGGTTACCGCCCGCAGCGGTTGCGGTGTCATTTCCGACGGGAAGACGGAGCTCCAGGTAGTAGACGTCCTTGCTGACCGGATCGGTGAACTTGGTCGCTCGTCCCGCCTCGGTCCCAGCCCAGGCCTTCAGGGTGGTCCTGGCCGTCGTCGACGGTGTGCCCAGGTTGCGTATCTCGTTCCCGCGACCGAACCCTCCGTACTCCCACAGGAACGCGTTGATCTGGGGGGAGCTCACCTGGGCGTATCCCATGAGGTCGGACGTGTCACCGTACTCGGAGGACCAACAGGAGCTGTCGGCCCAGCCGTAGGAGGCGCGCGGCACGTCGGCCCGGGCGTTGGAGCACGCCAGTGAGTTCGCGTGATGGAGGCCGAGGACGTGACCGAATTCGTGGGTGATGACGTTGTTCGTCAGCGCGGAGGGGTAGGGCATGATGACCCGGCCGCTCGTGGCGCTGTCGGTGAACCCGCCTCCGAGGATTCCCCAGGAGCCGTTGTAGTTGAGGTCGGCGTGCGGCACGAAGATGACGAGCGACTCGTAGGCGCGGTACTGCCAGTTCAATTCCTTCGTCACGGTCGCCATGATGGTTCCGTAGGAATCCGTGATCTTCGCCGCGGACTTATGCCGGTACTCGTTTACTTTCGCGAAGGTCAGCCGGCCGGCCGACGCGGAGTTCCAGTATTTGTTGGCACTCGTGATGGAGTTGCGCGCGGCAGTCATATTGATGGCGTCGGTGTCTGCAACTGTCTTCCCCGACAGTTGCACGGTGACCAGGGTGACCTTGAAGTCGCCCGTCCGCGGCGCGAGGGCCGCGTTTCCCTCGCTGTCGTCGACCCCGAGGGAGGACGACGCCTTCAGCGGCGTGACCGGTTCGGCGAAGTGCTCTCCGTACCGAGCGTTGGAGTCCGGATCCTCGAGCGGGTTCCACGTCAGATCAGGAACGAAGGACGTGATCTCGTCCGGCGTCGCAGCCGGGTCTGATTCGGGATCCGACACCGACTCCGTCGGTACCTCCTCGGTCGTGGCCGGCTCGCTTGCCGGGACCGGAACCGCTTCCGGGATCGCTTCTTCGGCGACAGGTGCCGACGTCGTCGCCGGTTCCGGTACGGCCAGGTCCGGCGGGGCCGTGCTTGTCGTGGGGGACGGCGACGGGGCGGGCGCCTCGTTCATTGCTACTGCGGGAACCGCACTGCCCATGAGACTGATGGACAGTAAAGCGGCACACAGAAGCCGGGCGGGGGAGGGCAAAGTCACGGGTTTCTCCAGCAGAATCCGGGCGTTAGCCAGCTGAGTGATTGCTCGAAAGAGTACAGCCCTGTTACTAGTGGGACCCACGTTTCGGAAGTGAAGGAAGAATCTTAGGTAAAACCTGCGCCTGTCATCGTATTTGGGTCGGCGTGTCGATGGGCACACGTCCATTCCGCAATAAAGACGCCGTGAACGCAGGATGTCCACATCTGCAGATAACTCTGGTCGCCCTGCGGGGGCTTCAGTAGGGTGAAGGTCGGACGCGCCGGCGCGGAGCGGCCCGGGGGCTATGCGGAACCATGACAATGGGAGTTTCGGATGGACGGTGTGCGGCTCGTCGAGGGGGAAGTTCGGGAACTCATCCGCCGTCGTGGCCTGGATCCGTCGCGGCAGGCCTCCCAGGTGCAGGTCCTGGTCAACGACGCCGTTGCCGACTATGACGAAAGGTCCATGCTGGGCGTCCTTCCCCCGCTCGGACGACTCGATGTGGCGCGCAAGCAGGTATACGACGCGGTTGCCGGCTTCGGCGCCCTGCAGCCGTTCCTCGACGACCCTACGGTCGAGGAGGTCTGGATCAACGCACCAGCCAAGATTCCATTTATGTTGTTTCGGGCGCATACTGGCAATCATGAGCGATCCAGCACGATCCTGCGGCATCTACGCCCGAATCTCCTCTGATGATGGTTCTGCTCTGGGCGTGGCGCGGCAGGTAGACGACTGCAGTAAGGAGGCTGTGCGCCGCGGCTGGACCGTCGCCGCCGAGTTCGTAGACAACGACGTTAGCGCCAGTAGGTCGAGGGCTCGACCGCAGTATCAGCGCATGCTCGAAGCGATCCGGGCTGGCGAGATAGACGCGCTTGTCGTCTGGGACATCGACCGGCTGACCCGTACGCCGCGCGAGCTCGAGGACATCATCGACCTAGCAGACCGTCACGGTCTGCAGCTCGCCAATGTTGGCGGAGATACGGATCTCTCCACGCCCAACGGCAGGATGACTGCCCGAATCAAGGGCACTGTGGCACGGCAGGAAATTGAGCAGTTGTCTAAGCGGCTTAAGCGGAAGTTCGAGGAAAACCGCAAGCAAGGTCTTCCGCACGGCATCACGCCGTTTGGCTACCGACGCCAGCCCGTCCTAGATGAGTCCGGTCGTGTAGTGGGAACGCAGGACGTGATCGACGCTGCAGAAGCCGAAGCCATCAGGGAGATTTACCGGATGGTGATTGCGGGTGACTCTCTGCGGAGCCTCGCCAAGTACCTCAATGAAAAAGGTATGAAGACAATCCGCGGCAACCCTTGGCAAGGCAACGTGGTCGGCAACATGCTTCGGAAGCCTCGCTATGCCGGGCGCTACGCGCATGCCAAGCAAGACATCGGCAAAGCCGCGTGGGAGCCGATCATCAGCCAGGATACCTACGATCAGGCGCTAGCGGTCCTAACAGCGCCGGGCAGGCGTCATACGGGCGGCGTCGAGATCAAGTACCTCCTTAGCGGGCTGGTCCAATGTGGGCGCTGTGGCACCGAGATGCGCCCCAACATCAGTCCTAAGCGCAAGCCGACCTACGCCTGCCCAGGTTGTATGAAGCTCGCGCGGCAGATGGAACCGGTGCACGACGTCGTAAACGCAGTCATGGTTGCTCGCCTCTCACAGCCGGATGTACTCGCTCACCTTGCCGATCAGCCTGACGCTCTGACGACCGCTGCGACCACGCGCGATGCTGTGCTGGCGCGGATGGACACCGCCGCCGACAGCTTCGCGCGTGGCGACATCACGGGCCGGCAACTGGCCCGGATCAACGAGCAACTAACAGTGCAACTTTCAGCCGCTGAGACCGACGTGCGGAGGTATCAGCCGGTGAGGGTGCTCGATGGCATGACGGGACCGGGTGCAGCGAAGGCGTGGGCCGCTGCGTCCATCGAGCGACGGCGGCTCATCATTCGTACACTCGCCACGATCTCCATTTTGCCCAGCGGACCCGGTATCAGGTTCACGCCAGAACAGGTTCAAGTTACGTGGCGCAACAATTCGGATTGACAATTGATTAATGCGCGCGTGTACTTGAATTAAGTGCAAAAGTAGTTCAGACTTACTTGTGTATCAATCAGCCCTCGCGCATCGAGGCAACTCGTAAGATTCACCCTTCGAGGCCAGAAGGAAAACGGCCCGCGGCTAAGACCCGACAACTCGACATCAAGATGCGCCTCTTCAACAGGAGTTCTTGATGTCCGATCCAGTCCTCACCGCGCGTTCCCGTGTTGCCCTAGCGACCAGGCACGGAAATATAGAAGCTGCAACCGCGGCCCGGCGTGATCTCACCGCCGCTAAACTCGCCCGCGCTATCGATGAAGCACTCGCCGCAGAGCCGGCCCTTACTCAGGAGCGCCGTTTTGAACTGGCTTTGCGATTAGGCGGCGAGCGATGACGGCCGAATCGGTGGCTGCATATGTGGCCAAAGTGGTAGCAAAAGCGGCTCTTCTTACTTGAGGTGGGAGTGGCTGAGTCCGCCGCCGATGAGGAGCATGCGTAGGCGGTAGTTGTCTCGGTTGCGGAATCCTCGGGCGACGCGGCGGTGGAGTTCGATGAGTCCGTTCACGG
>NZ_VHIM01000030.1 GCF_006494655.1 Arthrobacter agilis
CCATCTCGGTGACCACGATGCTGTCCCCCGGGCCCACCGCGAAGCGCTGCGCTGCAGCTCCTCCGCGCCCGAGGGACGCGTTGGACATCGCATAGGCCACGAGGCTGATGCCCTCGGTGGCATTGGAGGTCCAGACGAGCTCGCGCGTGCGGGCGCCGATGAAGCGGGCGACGGCGGCGCGTGCGTCCTCGTACGCGTCCGTCGCGTCGACCGCGAGGGAGTGCGCACCGCGATGCACCGCGGCGTTGCGCTGTTCGTAGACCTCCTGCTCGGCCTCCATGACGCTGGTCGGGTTCTGCGAGGTGGCGCCCGAGTCCAGGTAGACGAGCGGCGTGCCGCCGACGTCGG
>NZ_VHIM01000031.1 GCF_006494655.1 Arthrobacter agilis
CTTCTAACAAGGATACAATTCTTACACCTTTAAGATCCGTTTGCGGTTTAAGTTCTTATACTCAATCATACACATGACATCAAGTCATATTCGACTCCAAAACACTAACCAACCTTCTTCTAGCTTCTCAAAGCTTTCATGGTGTAGCCAAAGTCCATATGAGTCTTTGGCTTTGTGTCTTCTAACAAGGATACACTACTTAGGCTTTTAAGATCGAGTTGCGGTTTAAGTTGTTATACTCAATCATACACATGACATCAAGTCATATTCGACTCCAAAACACTAACCAACCTTCTTCTTGCTTCTCAAAGCATTCATGGTGTAACCGAAGTCCATATGAGTCTTTG
>NZ_VHIM01000032.1 GCF_006494655.1 Arthrobacter agilis
GGACGTGCCACCCGTGGGGGGAGCCTCGACGTCTCCGCGCCATGCACCGCTCTCGCCCCCGCTCTTCTCGATGAAGGCCTTGAAGCGCTTGAGGTCGCCCTTCACCTGGACGGTGGCGGCGTTCACCACGGCCCCGACCTTCTCCGTGAAGGTCTCGGGATGCCAGTCGACCTGCACCATGGGCCGCGTGGCGCTCTCGCCGAGACGGTCGACGGTCCCCACGCCGGCGTGGGCTCCGCCGTCGGTGCCCTGCCACGCGCCACGCTCGGCGGGGTGCTGCTCGGTGATCTCGGCGTCGAACTCGCGCCTGGTGCCGCCGATGC
>NZ_VHIM01000033.1 GCF_006494655.1 Arthrobacter agilis
CCAGGCGCTGGAGCCGGAGGTCTCCGCTGCGAGCAGGGCATCGAGTGAGAGCGTGGCGCCGGCTCCGAGTCCGCCGATGATCTGGGCGACGACGAGGACCCGGACCACGTGACGCTGCACGAGGTCGGCCCCCGGACCCGCCGGGCCCGGGTCTGCCTGCCGCCGGTCCGCGTGCTGGTCCTGCTGCCGCATCCGCGTGTCCCTCCTGGTCGCCGTGATCGGAGCAGTCTATCCGCGCTGCTGCGCCCGGCCACGGCCCGGGTCCACGCGTTTCAGCGGCCGGTCAGGCGTTGATCCCCTCCCGCTCCCCGGCGGG
>NZ_VHIM01000034.1 GCF_006494655.1 Arthrobacter agilis
CCAGACACCACCGAATACGGGTTCTTCAGGTCGGTCGGCGCGTAGGTCGAGCCGCAGACTTCGCAGGAGTCGCCGTATTGATCCTTGGCGCCACACTTGGGGCACTCGCCCTTGATGAAGCGGTCGGGCAGGAACATTTCCTTGACTGGATCGAAGGCTTGTTCGATGTCGCGGGCCTCGATCAGGTCCTGCTCCTGCAGCGCGAGATAAATTTTCTCCGACAGTTGCCGGGTTTCGGGCGAATCCGTCGTGTAGTAATTATCGAACGAGATGCCGAAATTATCGAAATCGCGCTTGT
>NZ_VHIM01000035.1 GCF_006494655.1 Arthrobacter agilis
CGGGCTGCCCTCGACCAGTTGGCGCAGCGCTCCTGGTCCCCGCTCGCGGCGATCGACGCCGTCCGCCTCCTCATCGAATCCGTCAATGCCGCCCGCGGGTGCGAGGCGATGGCCGTCATGCCCATGGCGACGATCTCCGTCACGGAGGACATGGCGACGTGCATGCGGCTCCACTCCCGCGGCTGGGAATCGGCCTCCCACCCCGAGAAGCTCGCCGACGGCCTGGCACCCGAGGCCCTCAACTCGATGCTGACCCAGCGCCACCGCTGGGCGCAGGGCACCATCCAGGCGAG
>NZ_VHIM01000036.1 GCF_006494655.1 Arthrobacter agilis
GGTCACCAGGGCCATCATCCGTTCCGGGCTCGCCCGGACCGCCACCGCCGGAGCCTGCGTCCAGTGCCTCCGCTCCTCCACCTCCCCGGCTCGCCGACTCCCCTGCGCCTCCCGTCTGGGCGGCACCCGGTCCAGCGCGGCCGGTCGCACCGACGACAGGCCGTGGGGAGGACGCAGGCGCCGGACTGCTGCTGGTGGCGCGGGCGCCGTCGGCGTGAAGGGTCAGGTGCCCGATCGACGTGTCTAGGAAATTTGCGCGGCCGATGAAGTCGGCGACGAACACCGACGCCGG
>NZ_VHIM01000037.1 GCF_006494655.1 Arthrobacter agilis
TGCCATTTATTAATCATTGAAAACTGCTTTTAGAACTTGATACAACGGGACTAGTCACAACAGGACTATTCTCAACGGGATCATCCTCAGAGGAACTATCATCAAAGTCATCATCCATAAATAAAATATCATCGAATGGTGCCACGCCCGTGATGAGTTTTATTTTATTATTACGATCAGTCAATACTCCACTTAAACCGTTTTCGCTCACAGGTTTTAATGATTTTTCATTACTCTTGTTGTAAGCAGGCGCATTAAAAATACACGGAGTATCAACATCAAACAATGACG
>NZ_VHIM01000038.1 GCF_006494655.1 Arthrobacter agilis
CTCGAACGTGCTGGGCACCATCAATCCCGTGCATGAACTCGTCGCACTGGCGCAGGACGTCGGGGCCCTGACGCTGCTGTCGAGCTCACCCGGGGGCAGTCCCAGCTCCCGGGCGAGCCAGGCGAGGTCCCTGCACTCCGCCTCGGAGGCCTCCGGGTCTTCGGGCGCCCTCGGCCCGTCCCGTTCCCCCACGAGGTACCGCACCGGGACGATCGGCCGTCCTGCGGCGCGTGCCGTCGACACGGCCTCGACGAAGACCGGCTGTGCCTCGATCCACCGGGCCAGTTCCCG
>NZ_VHIM01000003.1 GCF_006494655.1 Arthrobacter agilis
CGTGAACGGACTCATCGAACTCCACCGCCGCGTCGCCCGAGGATTCCGCAACCGAGACAACTACCGCCTACGCATGCTCCTCATCGGCGGCGGACTCAGCCACTCCCACCTCAAGTAAGAAGAGCCGGTTATGGCCGAACCAGCACGCCGCACGCGATCGGCGAAAATGCCAGGTTCGATAGTTTTTCGGATCTCTAGAGCATTCTCGATTTGCCCATTTCGAATCTCTTTGATGAGTCGCGAGACATAAGACTCGGGCTTGCTCTGGTGCTCCTCAGCAAAAGTTGAAGCCCAAAGCCAATTCTTAAGGCGAGACGTATCAGTGGTTGGTACATACTGCATGATTCCGAACAACAGCAAACGCTGAACTTCATAAGGCACATCCGACATTCGCGATATCTGAAGGGGAGCCAAAAATGAGGCCAGAGCATCAAGGGCTTGTTCCATCGCCTCCACTTCGGCCTGAAGACCGTTCGGCCGGTTTGAAAGTTCCCGAAGCTGAATCACCTCACGCGAATCGAGAGATAACTCAGCCGTAATTGCCAGGCAGCGTATCAAGAATTCCTCTGAGATGCCCTCGAGCGCAGTGCCCTCATATCGTTCGGTCAACTCGCGGAAAGTCTCTTCGAGGTCGAAACTTGACCGCCAAGTGAGAGCTCTTACGAAGTCAACCGACGACAAAGGCGTGCCGCTACTATTTACGCGACGGAAAACTTCGACGACATCCTCGAGAACCGCGTTCGAGAGAGTGATGATCGGCACCTGGTAATCTTGAAACGTTGAGTATAGGTCTAGGACACGAGACAGCAGTTCTTCGCCGTCCTCAAGCTCAGCAATTTCACGTTGAACGTCGAGGAACGGACGGCTCTCGAAGAGGGCACTCATCGGCACGAGCCACGGGCCCCCCTGTCTAATCGCTGTTTCATGAATGAATTGACCGAGCCGTACGTCGAAATACACACGATATACGGGATTGTTACCTGGATCACGAAGGGTTCCATAGAGCGTTGACATTCGTTGTGCGCCATCGAGGACTACTTCGAAACTACTGAGGTTCAGGTCGGCGGGAGGGAATGGGCCTTCTCGATATCCCGAAAAGTAGTTATCCGACGATTCCACTCGCCATGTGAGAATGCTTCCAATAGGATACCCTTTCCGAATGCTTTCTAACAGCTCAATGACGTCACTTTCCCCCCACACGAAATGTCGTTGAAACCGTGGAATTCTAAGCGCCGTTCGGCTGATCTGACGTAGCACGATGTTGAGATATTGCGCCCTTGGCTCAGGATTCTGCACTTTATACTTCTCCGATTTCCGCGAGTTCCGCTTTCAGGCGAACCAGAGAGGCTTCGATGTAGTGAGCGCTGTGCCCTATGTAAGAAGCTTCGAAGTCGGTAGATTCGAAGAGCCAGGCAAGTGCTCGTTTTTTCTTCTTCTCGATTTGGCCAGTTCTTTTATATTCATAAAGAAGGTGCGTAAGTTCGCTTAAGTTGTCCTGCAGCTTCGTGAGAATTTTGATCTCGAAAGCTATTTCAGTCTCAGTAACTTCCGGACCTGGTACTGACAGCAATACGTAAACATGATGAGCATGATAGCCAGAGTCTTTTGCGTGGTAGCGCCGATAGGTCTTCAAACCCAATTTTCTTGCGGAAGCTGTCACGCGATTACTTGCATCAACGACGCCGTCCGCGAAGGGCACAACAAATTTCGTTCGCACCAAATCGTCGAGGAATAGATGTCCTCGCTCAGGCGTTACCCAATCTTGGTTCTTAGCATTATCGTCAGGAATACGGTCGGCCTGTTCCTGAATACTTCTTATCTTCGGGGGCATCTCTCCTTCGTTGTTCTCCTCGTAATTCACGCGGTAGAGTTTATCAATGAACGAGTCCCAGGATTTTGTTACGACTCTGAAGCCAGCTTCTCCGTTTGCCCAGACGTCGACTCCGCGGATTTTGCCAAGCACGAGTTGCTTTTCGAGATCAGCGAAGTTTTTCGCGCATCCCGTCGGGCGAGATAGAGCTTGTATCGCCGTCTGAGGTAACTGGGTGCTTGGGCAGGGAACCGTCAGGTTCCATCGCCTCGTCTTCTTCGCTGGCTCCGGTGTCAGTCACGATGCTCATTATGTCGGTAAAATGCCGGGCCCGCGAGTAGGACATCCATATTCAGCATGGTTGTAAGCAAGGGTTACTACACCCCCCCAGTTTGAGCATTAGTACGCTCGCACCTTGCTCTCAACGGTGAAGGCCCTGTTGTGTCGGCCCCAAACACGCGGCTGTACCTGAGTAGACCGGTATCCGGTCGAGTCGAAGGATAAGAGCTAATCGCCGCTTGAGGCCGCGGTGCTCTCCCGCACCACCAGCCGTGTCGGCACGAGGTCCAGGCCCGGCTCCGTCGAGTTCTCCCGCATCTGCTTCAGCACCTTGTCCACGCAGCGCCGGCCCACCTCGGCGAAGTCCTGGTGCACCGTGGTCAGGGGCGGGCTGAAGGAGGTGCTGTCCGGGATGTCGTCGAAGCCCACGATCGAGACGTCCTCCGGCACCCGGATGCCCTTCTCGTGGAAGGCCCGGAGCACTCCCAGTGCCATCTGGTCGTTTGCCACGAACACCGCGGTGCAGTCGGACGCGGCCAACGTCAGGCCCGCGAGGTAGCCCGAGTCCGCCGACCAGTCCCCCCGCAGCAACGCAGGCTCAGCACACCCTCGTGAGGACAGCACCGACCGCCAGGCGTTCACGCGCCGCTCCGACGCGAAGGACGCCGACGGCCCGGCCACGTGCCACACCGTCGGATGGCCCAGGTCCAGCAGGTGCTCCACGGCCTTCCGGGCGCCGTCGGCCTGGTCCGTGTCGATCACGCTGTAGCCGTCACTCGCATCGGAATCCACCACCACGGCGTGGACGCCCGGCGGCAGGGACACCGTGGCGGCGTCGAGCAGGTGGACCTCCATGATCACGATGATGCCGTCCACCGCCAGCTCGTTCAGCCGCGAGAACGCACCCCGCACGCCGGCCTGCGTCGGCGCGGCCACGGGGATCAGCGTGATGGCGTAATCCTCCTCCGCGGCCCGGGCCGCGATGGCCTCGAGCGTGCGGACGTTCCCGGTGGTCGAGAGCGTGAAGAGGATGACGCCGATGGTCCGGAAGCTTCCCCGCTTCAGGGCCCGCGCCGCACTGTTGGGTCGGTAGCCGAGCTCGTTCATCGCCGCGATCACCTGCTGCCGCGTGGCCTCCATGACGCCCGGGCTGCCGTTGGACACCCGTGACACCGTCTGCGCCGAGACACCAGCCAGCCGGGCGACGTCGGACATGGAGACGCGTCGGTCCTCGCGGAGGGAGTGTTGACGCGACGGTGCTGACATGTGACCATCGTAACAACAATGTTTACGCAAACATCGAGCACGAGGCACGGCAGTGTTTGCGCAAACATCGCACCGGACGAAGGACGAACATGACGACGGCGTCACCCCCACCCGCCGTGCTCGGCACGCAGCCCGAACCTGCGGCCCGAGCGCCGAGGCGCACCAGGACGCGCTCCTGGTCCGGTTGGCTCTTCATCGGCCCCTTCATGGCGGTCTTCGCGCTCGTGTTCCTGGCACCGATCGCCTACTCGATCTACCTGAGCTTCTTCCGCAACCAGCTCGTGGGCGGCAACGGCTTCGTGGGTCTTGCCAATTACGCACAGGTGCTGCAGGACTCGCAGTTCTGGTCCTCCCTCATCCGGGTGGTCCTGTTCCTCGCGGTGCAGGTCCCGGTGATGCTCCTGATCGCCCTCCTCGTGGCCCTGGCACTGGACAGCGGCCGGCTGTACGGGAAGTCCTTCTTCCGCATCTCGATCTTCCTGCCGTACGCGGTGCCCGCCGTCGTCGCCAGCCTCATGTGGGGCTTCATGTACGGCACGCGCTTCGGTCTGGTGGGCAACATCAACAGCGCGTTCGGCATCAACCTGCCCAACCCGCTCTCCCCCGACCTGATCCTCGCCTCGATCGGCAACATCGTCACGTGGGAGTTCATCGGCTACAACATGCTGATCTTCTACTCGGCGCTCAGCGTCATCCCGAAGTCCCTCCACGAGGCCGCGGAGATCGACGGCGCCAGCCAGTTCCGCCTCGTCACGGCCATCAAGCTGCCCGCCATCCGCGGCGCCATGGTGGTGGCCTCCATCTTCTCGGTGATCGGCAGCTTCCAGCTGTTCAACGAACCCGCGATCCTGCAGAGCCTCGCCCCGAACTCCATCTCCACGTACTTCACCCCGAACCTGTACGCCTACTCGCTGAGCTTCTCCGGCCAGCAGTACAACTACTCCGCCACCGTGGCGATCGTCATGGGCATCATCACCATGGTCATCGCCTACGCCGTGCAGCTGCGCGGCATGCGGAAGGAAAGCTGACCATGAGCGTCGCCGTCGAACCCTCCCGCACAGCCGGGAAGCGCACCTCCAAGCCGGGCTACGTGCGCATGAAGAGCACGCGCCGCGGCGTGGACAACCCGCGCCGCAGCGTGCTGCTGACCCTCCTCACCGGCGTCATCCTCATCTACAGCCTGATCCCGCTGGTGTGGCTGCTCATCAACTCCTCGAAAACACAGGAGAGCCTGTTCAGCTCCTTCGGGCTCTGGTTCAGCGGGGACTTCGCGCTGTTCAGCAACATCGGTGACACCCTGTCCTACGACGGCGGCATCTTCGGCCGCTGGTTCCTCAACACCGTGCTCTACGTGGTGGCGGGTGCCGGCGGCGCGACCTTCCTCGCCGTCCTCGGCGGGTACGCCCTCGCGAAGTTCTCCTTCCCGGGCAAGAAGGCCGTGTTCGCCGTCGTCATCGGCGCCGTCGCCGTCCCCGGCACCGCCCTCGCGGTCCCCACGTTCCTCATGTTCAGCGAGATGGGCCTCACCAACACCCCGTGGGCGGTGATCATCCCCTCGCTGATCTCCCCGTTCGGCCTGTACCTGATGTGGACGTTCGCCTCTGAGGCCATCCCCGCCGAGCTGCTGGAATCGGCGCGCATGGACGGCGCCGGCGAGTTCCGCACGTTCTTCCAGATCTCCCTGCCGCTGCTGGGCCCGGGCATCGTCACGGTGCTGCTGTTCACCATGGTGGCCACCTGGAACAACTACTTCCTGCCGCTGATCATGCTGAAGGACCCGGACTGGTACCCGCTGACCCTGGGCCTGAACGCCTGGAACAACCAGGCCTCCACGGTGGGCGGGGACGCCATCTACAACCTCGTGATCACCGGTGCCCTGCTGACCATCCTCCCGCTGATCGCCGCCTTCCTCCTCCTCCAGCGGTACTGGCAGTCCGGCCTCAGCGCCGGCGCAGTCAAGGAATGACCCCGCGACCGAACGAACAACCCCTTCCCGTCAACAACGAAGTGATAAGGAAACCCATGAAGAAGAGAATAGCCCCCGCAGTACTGCGAGGATCCGCTCTGGCCTTCGCGGCAACGCTGGCGCTCACCGCCTGTGGCGGCGGCGGTAGCGACGCCGGTGGCAGTGCCGACGCCGGGAACGCCGACGACGTCGCCGCGGCACTGGAGGAGGGCGGTGAGCTCACCGTCTGGGCCTGGGACCTCACGGTCCAGGACGTCGCCGACGAGTTCGAGGAACTGCACCCGAACGTGGACGTCAAGGTGGTCAACGCGGGTACCGGCAACGACCAGTACACCGCCCTGCAGAACGCGATCGCCGCCGGCGACGGCGTTCCCGACGTCGCGCAGATCGAGTACTTCGCCCTCCCGCAGTTCGCCATCGCCGACTCCCTGACAGACATCAGCGGCCTCGGTGCCGGCGACCTCGAGGGAACCTTCAGCCCCGGCCCGTGGAACGCCGTGCAGCAGGGCGAGGGCATCTACGGCCTGCCCATGGATGCCGGGCCCATGGTCATGTATTACAACACCGAGGTGTTCGAGAAGTTCGGCGTGGAGATCCCCGCCACGTGGGACGAGTACATCGAGGCAGCGAGAACCATCCACGAGGCCGACCCCGACGTCTACATCACCAACGACACCGGTGACGCCGGCTTCACCACGAGCCTCATCTGGCAGGCCGGCGGTAAGCCCTACCAGGTGGACGGCACCGACGTGACCGTCGACTTCTCCGACGAGGGCTCCACGAAGTTCGCCGAGACGTGGCAGGAACTGGTGGACGGCGAGCTCGTGGCCCCTATTAACTCCTGGACCGACGAGTGGTACCAGGGCCTCGGCGACGGCACCATCGCCACCCTGAACACAGGAGCCTGGATGCCCGGCAACTTCGAGTCCGGCGTGCAGGCAGGCGCCGGCAAGTGGCGCGTGGCCCCGCTTCCCCAGTGGGAGGAGGGCGGCACCGCCACCGCCGAGAACGGCGGCAGTTCGCTGGCCATCCCGTCCGCCACGGAGAATGCGGCCCTCGCCTACGCCTTCCTCGACTACGCGAGCGTGGCCGACGGTGTCCAGACTCGCATCGATGGCGGTGCCTTCCCGTCCACGACGGAGGACCTCGCCTCCGAGGAGTTCCTGAACCGTGAGTTCGAGTACTTCGGGGGTCAGAAGGCCAACGAGCTCTTCGCGGAGTCGGCCGAGAACGTCGTCGAGGGCTGGTCCTACCTGCCCTTCCAGGTATACGCGAACAGCATCTTCAACGACACAGTGGGTCAGTCCTATGTGTCCGACGCCCCGCTTACCGAGGGCCTGAAGGCCTGGCAGGACGCCACGATCCAGTACGGCTCGGACCAGGGCTTCACCGTCTCCGAGTAGTACCCGGCTCGTACCCGCACCATCTGAATCACCAAGCCCGGGCCGGGCGGGAGCTCGCGCGCACCCGCCCGGTCCGTTCCACCCCTGTTCCACCCCTGTTGAACCCGCCTCAAGGAGCTTCACCGTGTCGACACCCACCACCCACCGCTGGCTGCGCTGGCCGTCCGAGCCGAACCGTCCCCGCATGGCGTACGGCGCCGACTACAACCCGGAGCAGTGGCCGCGCGAGACGTGGGACGAGGACGTCCGCCTCATGCGCGCGGCCGGCGTCAACGTGGTGTCGCTGGCGATTTTCTCCTGGGCCCGCCTGCAGCCCGAGCGCGACGAGTGGAACTTCGCCTGGCTGGACGAGGTCATCGACCTCCTGCACGCGAACGGGATCGCCGTCGACCTCGCCACCGCGACCGCCTCCCCGCCGCCGTGGCTCGCCACCGAGCACCCCGAGATCCTCCCCGTCACGGCCGACGGCGGCACCCTCTGGCCCGGTGCCCGCCAGCACTGGCGCCCCACCAGCCCCGTCTTCCGCGAGCACGCCCTGAAGCTCGTCACAGCGATGGCTGAGCGCTACAGGGACCACCCCGCCGTCTGCGCGTGGCACGTCTCCAACGAGCTCGGTTGCCACAACATCTACGACTACTCCGACGACGCCGCCGGCGCCTTCCGTACCTGGCTCACCGACCGCTACGGCAGCATCGACGCCCTCAACGACGCGTGGGGCACCGACTTCTGGTCCCAGCGCTACACGCGGTTCGAGCAGATCCTGCCCCCGCGCCAGGCCGCCTCGCACCCCAACCCCACGCAGCAGCTGGACTTCAAGCGGTTCTCCTCCGACGCCCTCAAGCAGTACCTGCGCGAGGAACGCGACATCCTGCACCGCATCACCCCGGATATCCCCGTGACCACCAACTTCATGGTCATGGGCGAGTCCAAGGGCATGGACTACGCCGACTGGGCGGCCGAGGTGGACTTCGTGGCCAACGACCACTACTTCATCCCGGGCCCGCAGGCCGTGGACGAGCTCTCCTTCTCCGCGAACCTCACCGGAAACATCGCCGGCGGCAAGCCGTGGTTCCTCATGGAGCACTCCACGAGCGCCGTGAACTGGCAGCCCGTCAACACCCCGAAGAAGTCCGGCGCCCTCCGCCGTGATTCCCTCACCCATGTGGCCCACGGCGCCGACGCGGTCTGCTACTTCCAGTGGCGGCAGTCCAAGGCCGGCGCCGAGAAGTTCCACTCCGCGATGGTCCCCCACGCCGGCGAGGACAGCCCGATCTTCCGCGACGTCGTGGACCTCGGGCGCGAGCTCGGCGAACTGTCCGACGTCGTCGGCTCCACCCGCAGGCAGGCACCCGCGGCGATCCTGTTCGACTGGGACTCCTGGTGGGCTTCCGAGCAGGATTCCCACCCCTCTGACCGCCTCCACTACAAGCAGGAGGCCCTGGACTGGTACACGGCGTTCCTGAACCTCGGCATCCGCGCCGACGTGATCCCGGCACGCACGCACAGTGCGGACCTCAGCGGGTACGGGCTCGTGGTCGCACCCGTCCTCCACACCGTCCCGGTCTGGCTGAAGGAACGCCTCGAGGGGTACGTGAACGGCGGGGGCCACCTCGTGGCCACCTACTTCAGCGGCATCACGGACGAGAACGACCACATCTGGCTCGGCGGCTACCCCGGTGCCCTCGCGGACCTGCTCGGCATCCGCATCGAGGAGTTCGGCCCGCTGCTCGACGGCGAGTCCGTCTCCCTGGACAACGGCGCCACCGCGACCCTGTGGGCCGATCGCGTGCTCCCCCGCGTCGACGACGTCGAGGTCCTCGCCCGCTACACCACCGGTGATCACGCGGGAGACGCCGCCGTGACGCGGCGCGCGAGCCCCTCCGCGACGGGTGCCGGCAGCGCCGCCTACGTGGGTGCCCGCCTCGGCGCGGATGGCGTCACGCCTGTCCTCGCGGATCTCGCTGCCCGCGCCGGACTGACCAGCGACCTGCCCGCGGACCTCCGCGGCGCCGTCGAGCAGGTCATCCGCACCGGCGAGGACGCCGACTACGTCTTCCTCATCAACCGCACCGACGCACCTGTGGACATCACGGGCGTCGACGGCGACACGCTCGCCGGCGAGGAGGCCAAACTGGCTCCCCGCTCCGTCGGCGTCCTCACGAGGAAGGCCGGCACCACCGTCTCGTAAGACATGCACGACGACGGGGCGTCCGCAGCAGCGGGCGCCCCGTCGTCGTCGGGGTGGGGCCGCATCGGGATCGGCAGAGCCTGCCCGACGGTCAGGTTCCCTCCGGGCCGAGTGACATCGGTCGGGGAGCCGGGTTCGGGTCAGGTTCCTTCAACTCGACGAAGAAAGCGTGCGTCGGCGTCGTCCCGGTGTTCTCGCCGTAGTGGTCCTGGGCGGACAGCCACCTGACCGCACCTTCGGGGAGCTCGACATCCAGGCTCGTACCGCGGGCATAGAGCCGCCGTCGGAAGGAGCTCGCGGTGATCATGACGCTGTCGGGATGATGGTGCTCCACACTCGTGTGGCCAGGCTCGTCCGTGTACTCGAGGACCCGGACGCGATCATTCTCGAAGGCCACGCGGTAATGGTTCGGATTGCTCTGGACTGGGTCGTCTGCCATGGCCGGACTGTACGCCTGTGAAGCTACCGGCACCAGAGTCCCCGGACCCGATCGACGCCGGACGGCCTAGGGTGTGGCGTATGGACCTGACCGGGCAGTTCGAGGCGGAACGCCCCCGCCTCGTGCGGATCGCCGCCGGGGTGCTGGATGATCGCGCCGAAGGCGAGGACATGGTGCAGCAGGCATGGCTCCGGCTGCACGGCACGCGCACCACCATCGAGAATCTGCCCGCCTGGCTCACGGTCGTGACGACACGCCTCTGCCTCGACCGGCTCCGCGCGAAAGTGCCCGAACCAGCCGAGACCCTGCCCGACGACGGCGGTACCGCCACGGACCCGGCAGACGGAGTGCTGGAGGCTGCAGCGGTGGGCGTCGCGCTGCAGGCAGTGCTCGAGCGCCTGTCCCCCAGTGAGCGCGTGGCCTTCGTCCTGCACGACACGCTCGGTGTGGAATTCCGGACCATCGCGGCCGTCCTCGCCGTCTCAGCCGACGCCGCCCGGAAGCTGGCCTCCCGGGCTCGGGCGAAGGTCGCTGCCTTCCCGCCGGGGGACGCAGCTGCCGACTGGCAGGTGGTCGATGCCTTCCTGGCTGCCTCCCGCGGCGGCAGCTTCACGCGCCTCCTGCACCTGCTCGCGCCCGACGTCGTCGTCTCCGCCGACGCAGCGGCCATCGCGACCGGGACACCCGAGCGGATCGAGGGGCGCCAGTCCGTCGCGGCGATGTTCGACGGCGCCGCGGCGGCTGCCCTGCCCGTCTTCGTCGACGCACGCCCGGGAGCTGCCTGGTTCAATCGGGGTGCAGCCCGCGTGGCCTTCGACTTCGCCGTTGCCGACGGGCTGGTCCAGGCCATCACGTTCCGGGCAGAGCCCGACGTCCTGGCGTCCCTCACGCGTCGCGCCGGGGCGAACCGGAAAGAGCGCCCCGCTGTCACATCCCGGCCCCGCCCGTCGTCATGATGGTGAGGCACCGTTCTCGCGGATGCCCGTCCATCGACCGGAGGACCTGCCATGAAGACCATGACCTGCAAGCAACTCGGCGGCCCCTGCGATCTCGCTTTCACGGGCGAGAGCGCGGACATCATCATCCAGGCCCAGGACCAGCACCTGAAGGACGCCGTCGCAGCCGGCGACACCGAGCATCAGACGGCCCGTGACGCCATGAAGGCGCGCTGGCGCAATCCGATCAAGGGCCTGGGCTGGTACAACGGCACCAAGAAGGCCTTCGCCGCACTGCCTGAGGGCTGACTCGAGCGCCTACGGCCCCAGGTACCCAGCACACGACCAGCACGGCGAAGCCGTTTGTTCGCGGCATGCAGCAGGATCGGGACGACGGGGCGGAAGCCAGCGTGAGAGGTTGCCGAGGACCCGGGGAGTAGGTCAGGGCGCGTTGCCTGGGACTGCTCCCGCGGGCGCTTCGCCGTCCGACCCTCGATCCGTAAGGCCCCTGGTCACCGCTCCCGCCCCCGCGGCGAGGAACACCCAGGCGGAGAAGATCACCACACGGTAGACCGAGGACTCCCCCAGCCAGTCCAGCAGCAGCGATCGCCCGCCGAAGATCAGCACCGCCAGCGCGAAGCACCCGCCGGCGACGAGGAACCACCGAAGGTTCTTCCTGGTCATCATGCCCCCCTCGTCATGAGCTTCCAGCCTAGGGGGCAGGACGCGTCGCGGCGAGGCCGACGGCGGCGGGAAGCGAGCGAAGCCGCGACCCCGAACAGGAAAAAGGGGCGCCCGCAGCGTGAACTGCTGCGGACGCCCCTCCCGGTCTTGCGCCGATACGCCGGTGCCGGCCGGCGGAATCAGCTGTTGTCGGTGCGGACCGGGCTGTCGCCGTTCTCGGCGAGCGGCGAGGTGTCGTCGCCGCCGTCGCCTTCGGACAGGGCCGCGTGCCCTGCGAGGGACTCGGACAGCTGCTCGTCGGCAGTCGGGTCGTGCTGGGGCTTCTCGTCGTGCGTGCTCATGGGACGTCCTTCCGATGGGATGGTGCCTGGTCGGTCCGACGCCACGCGGTGCTGGTCGGCGTCGTCGTGTCAGCGTACGCCCATCATCAGCAGGCTTGGTATCGGTGCGGGTGGAGGCAGGGTTCCCGGGCCGTCCGTCGCCGGACCGGACGGTCAGCGTTCCACCGTCGTGTGGTGCCGGCCGAGCGGGAGCATCAGAGGCTTGTTCGACGTCGGGTCGACCACCACCCGGCTGTCCAGGCCGAAGACGGCGCGGATCGTCTCCTCGGTGAGCACCTCGGCCGGCGTGCCGAGCGCGTGGACCTGTCCGTCGGTGAGGGCGATCAGGTGGTCGGCGTAGCGTGCGGCGAGATTGAGGTCATGGAGGACTATCACGATCGTGGTGCCACGCGACCGGTTGAGATCCGTCAGGAGGTCGAGGACCTCGAGCTGGTGGCTGACGTCGAGGAACGTGGTGGGCTCGTCGAGCAGGAGGATGTCCGTCTGCTGCGCGAGGGCCATCGCGATCCACACGCGCTGCCGCTGCCCGCCGGAGAGCTCGTCCACGGGCCGGTCCGCGAGGGCCGCGGTCTCGGTGGCGGTAAGCGCGTCCGCGACGGCCTGGTCGTCCGCGGGAGTCCACCGCGAGAACAGGCCCTGGTGCGGGTGCCGCCCGCGGCCCACGAGGTCCGCGACGGTGATGCCCTCCGGGGCGGTGGGCGATTGCGGGAGGAGGCCGAGCGTGCGGGCCAGTTCCTTCGCCGGCGTCTGGTGGACCGCTCGGCCGTCGAGGATCACCTGCCCGCCCCTGGGTGCGAGCAGGCGGGACATGGCGCGCAGCAGGGTGGACTTGCCGCAGGCGTTGGCGCCGACGATCACGGAGATGCCGCCCATCGGGACCCGCAGGTCGAGGTCCTGGACGACGGTCCGGGTCCCGTAGCCCACCGTGAGGTTCTGGGCGTGCAGAGTGTGGGCAGTGGTCATAGCGAGCCTCCCGAGCGGTTGGTCCGCACGATCAGATAGACGAGATACGGGGCACCGAGCACGCCGGTGATCACGCCCACGGGGTAGCGGACGCCGAACGCGTACTGCCCCAGGAAATCGGCGGTCACCACGAGGAGGCTGCCCACGAGGGCTGACGGGATCAGGAGGGAGGCGCCGGGGCCCACGATCCGCGCGGCGATCGGTCCGGAGAGGAAGGCGACGAAGGCGATGGGCCCGGCGGCCGCCGTCGCGAAGGCGATGAGGCCCACGGCGGCGATGATGACGATGATCCGTGTGTGCTCGACGCGGACGCCGAGGGCCGACGCGGCGTCGTCGCCCAGCTGGGATGCGGACAGGTTCCGGGACTGCGTGAGGAGCACGGGGGCGAGGACGGCGAGGGCGATCACGACGGGCACCACCTCGGACCACCGGGTGCCGTTGAGGCTGCCGGTCAGCCAGCGCGAGGCCTCCTGCAGGTCCCACTGCGCGGCCTTGCTGAGCACGTAGGCCGTCAGGCTGTCGAGCATGGCGGCGATCCCGATGCCGATTAGGATGAGTCGCGTGCCCACGACGCCGTCCTTGAAGGATAGCCCGTACACCAGCAGCGCGATGCCCAGGCCCGCGACGATCGCGAAGATCGAGACCTGTGTGGCGCCGAGGCCGAGGGTGATGATGGCGAAGGCGGCCGCGGCGCTCGCACCCGCGCTGATCCCGATGATGTCCGGGCTGGCGAGCGGATTGCGGAGCATGGTCTGGAACGTCACCCCGCCGATCCCGAAGCAGAGACCGGCGATGACGGCGAGGGTGGCGCGCGGCAGCCGCAGGCGGCCCACCGTGAAACTCGCGCCGTCGATGTCCCGGCCCAGGATCACCCCGAGGACATCCCCCGGCGTGTATGTGGTCTGCCCCACGCACAGCGAGACGACGAAGGCGACGACGATCAGGGCGGCGAGGATCCCCACCACGAGGCGACGCCGGGCGGTGCGGCGCCGCCGCCCGCCGGCGATCTCGGCGGCGGAGATGCCGGTCCGAGGGAGGGCCTGCAGCGCCGTCACAACTCACGCACCTTCTGGCGGCGGACGATGTAGATGAAGAAGGGGGCACCCACGAGCGCCGTGATGATGCCGACGTCGATCTCCTCCGGACGTGCCACGATCCGCCCGAGAACGTCGGTGGAGGTGAGGAGGATGGCCCCGAGGACGGCGGAGAGGGGCAGCAGCCACCGGTGGTCGACGCCGATCAGCAGGCGGCAGGCGTGCGGGACAACGAGGCCCACGAAACCGATGGGACCCGTCACGGCGGTGACCGCTCCGCAGAGGAGCACGGCGCCGAACGCCGCAGCCCCGCGCGCCACCGCCACGCGTTCGCCGAGACCGGCAGCGAGTTCGTCCCCGAGCGCGAGGGAGTTCAGCGACCGCGCCGAGAGCATGCTCAGCAGCAGGCCGACGGCGAGGAAGGGCAGCACCTGGCTGATGCTCGCGAAGGTGGCGCCCCCGACACCGCCGATCAGCCAGGACCGGACGGTGCCCGAGATGTCTCCGCGGGGAAGCACGACGGCGCTGATGAGGGAGGTCAGGGCCGCCGAGGTGGCCGCGCCGGCCAGGGCGAGCTTGAGCGGAGAGGCTCCCCCGCGTCCCAGCGAACCGACGGTGTAGACGAACACCGCCGTGACCGAGGCACCGGCGATCGCCACCCAGATGTAGCCCGTCGCCGAGCTGAGACCCACCGTGGCGAGCGCGGCGACGACGGCGAGCGACGCACCGGTGTTGACGCCTAGTATTCCCGGATCAGCGAGCGGGTTGCGCGTGACGCCCTGCATCACGGCGCCGGAGAGTCCGAGGGCCGCGCCGGCGAGGACGGCCAGGAGGGTGCGCGGGATCCGCTTGGCCACCGCGGCTTCGTCGAAGCCGTCCACCGATCCGCCGAGGGCTGCGAGGACGTCCCCGACCGACACGGTGCGGGAGCCGACGCCCACGGAGGCGATTGCCACGGCACAGAGCACGGCGAGGGCGATCACGAGCCAGAGCAGCCGACGACGGCGCAGCCCCCGCGCGGGGGCGGGAGCTGCGACGGCGGGTGGAGCGGACAGTGCCACTACGACTTGGCTGCGGCGTCCGAGAGGAGCGAGAGGTAGTCCTCGAGGACCCAGGAGATGGACAGCGGCGTGGGGTTCGCGGCCGTGCCCACGGGGGTGGTGCCGGGCAGGTTGACGATGGCCTTGTTGGCGACCGCCGGGATCTGCGAGAGCAGCGGGTCCGCCTCGAGCGTCGAGACGAGTTCGTCGTCGCCGTAGGTGACGATGATGTCGACGTCGTCGAGCACGTCCGCCTGCTCGGTACTGATGGTGCCGGAGAACAGGTCTGTCTCGGCGGACGCGGTCGCGACGCTCTCCGGCGTGGCGAGGCCCAGGTCCTCGAAGAACATCGCCCGGGTGTCGTGCGTGGTGTAGTAGCTGACCTCGCTGAGGTCGGTCGGGTCGACGTGCGTCATGAACATGGTCTTCTTCCCGGCGATGCCGGGGAACTCCGCGGTGGCGTCGCTGATCTGCTGGTCGAGATCCGCGATGAGCTCCTTGCCCTCCTCGGGCATGCCCATGCCGGCGCTGTTGAGCTCGATCATCTCGCGCCAGGGGGTGCCCCATGCCGTCTCGGGGAAGGCGACGACGGGGGCGATCTCGCTGAGGGTGTCGTAGTCCTCCTGCGTGAGGCCGGAGTAGGCGGCGAGGATCACGTCGGGTGCGGTGTCCGCGACGGCCTCGAAGTCGATGCCGTCGGTCTCGTCGAACAGCACCGGTGTCTCGCCGCCGAGCTCGTCGAGCTTCTCCGTGACCCAGGGGAGCACACCGTCGCCGTCGTCGTCGCCGAAGGTCGCGGCCGCCATGCCCACGGGTACGACGCCGAGTGCCAGGGGTACTTCCTGGTTGGCCCATGCCACGGTCGCGACGCGCTCTGGCTTCTCCTCGATGGTGGTGGTGCCGAAGCTGTGCTCGATCGTGATGGGTTCGAAGCCGGAACCGGAACCGGCGGCCGGGGACACCGCTGCGCCGGGCTCTGTGGCGGGCGTGGCGCAGGCCGCGAGAGCGACGGTCATCGAGGCTGCAGCGGCGAGGGCGAGGAGTCTGGGAGCGCGGAGCATGGGGTCCTTCCGGGAGTGGCGACGAGGGCGGATACCGGCGTGCTACCGGCCGGAATGAGCCTCGGAGCATCAGGTAAGGATTACCTTAGCAGCATTAGCGCATGCGATCGTGACGTTATTCTCCGCGCCCGAACCAGCCCCGCGCGGCGCGGATTGCGGACGCCGGCTGTCCGCGGGGACCTGCGCATGCCGGGATGACGGAGCAGAATCGGCGCATGACACTGCGCTGGTACTCCACCGTCATCGAATCCACCGACCACCGCTCCCTCGCCCGGTGGTGGTCCGAAGCGCTCGGCTGGGAGGTGATGTTCGAATCCGACGACGAAGCCGTGCTCGTTCCTCCCTGGGCGCGCGAGCTCGGATCGACGCTGTCCTTCGAACAGGTGCCGCCGGGGCTCGTGTTCGTCCCGGTCCCGCACCGCAAGGAGGGCAAGAACCGCCTGCACCTGGACTTCGCGCCGCACACGAGCCAGGACCGCGACGGCGAGATCGATCGTCTCGTGGAGCTCGGTGCCGCGCGGATCGACGTCGGGCAGGGACCGGACGTCACATGGGAGGTCCTCGCGGACCCCGACGGCAACGAGTTCTGCGTGCTGTCCTCGCGGAACTCCTAGCTCCGGGACGCCTCCGTCCACAGGGAACGGCCACCGGGATCCGCTCCCGATGGCCGCCTTCGTCCTCATTGCGTCCACTGCTCACCCCCTTCGCGGGCGAGCAGCAGGCGCCGTCCGTTACAACTCCACGCGCTCCGTCTCGATGACTTCCTTGCGCACCTGGCCGGTGACGTTCTCGTCATGCGTGTGGGCCTCGCGGCGTACGCGGACACGTTCGATCGGCACCACGTCCATCTCTACGCGCGGCTTCTCCTCGTACAGCACCACCTCGACCACGTCGCCGTTGAACGCGGTCTCCACGGCCGAGTAGAGGCGCTCGCGTTCCGCCCTCGAGAAGGTGCCCTGGCCGTCGTCGTACAGGGGTTCGCCGTCCTTGACCGGCAGGCGCTCCACCACCAGCTCTTCCCGGCGGATCTGCACGGTCATGGTGACGTCCTCGGTGACCACCCGCTTGACGAGGCGCACGCGCTCCGTCTCGCGGAGTTCCGTGCCAACGCGGAGCTGCTCCTCCGAGCGCGTCATCGAGTAGTCGCCCTCGGGGCGCGAGGTCCGGCCGCGCCCCACTCCGGCGCCCTCCGTATCGACTGCCCGGCCCGTGTCGGCAGTGCCGGCCCGGGCTGCATCGGCCGTCGCGGCGGCGTCGTCCTTGGTTGCCATCAGCCCGTAGTAGCGCAGCAGGTGCTGCTCCTCCTCGGGGCTGAGATGGCCGTCCTGGGACATCTTGGGGGAGTCGTACACCTTCGCGTGGGTGTACGGGAGGCGGACGTCGTGCCCGTCGAGCGTCGCATCGTGCAGCGGCGCGAAGGACTCCGGGCTGCCCATGGTGTGCGTGGCGATGGTGACCCAGCTCGGGTCACCCGTGGCGTCGTCGACATACAGCTGCCCCATGGGACCGAGCACGGCGCCGTCCTCGCTCAGCACGTTGGCGCCGGCGTTCATCGAATCCTTCATCTGGTCGATCGTGATCATGATGGCCCTTTCGGAGCTGGTGACTTCCTCTCACCGTAGATTGCGCCCCGGTCGATAGCAAGCATGCTTACTACCCCGGGTGGAATCTCCTCACCCCGTAAGCGCCCGGATTCCGAGGAACACCAGGGGCAGATAGAGGATGCCCGCAACGGTCTGCAGCGTGATGGTCGAGGCCATCAGCTGCGAGTCGCCGCCCAGCGCGCGGGCCATCACGTAGGCCGAGGACGCCGTGGGGAGCGAGAGGAAGAGGATCACCGTGGCGGCGGGCTCGCCCGTCAGCCCGACAATCACGCAGCCGGCGATCCCGAGCCCCGGCAGCACGGCGAACTTCGCCACGGAGGCAAGACCCACGGCGCCGAGATTGCGCCCCATGCTGCGCAGCTCCAGCGCCGCGCCCACGCACAGCAGCCCGAGAGGCAGCGACGCGGACCCGAGCGCCCGGACGAACTCGGCGATCCCGGGCGGCAGCCCGATCCCTGTCACGTTGAGCAGGATACCGAGCACACAGCCGATGATCAGGGGGTTGGTCACGATGCTGCGGACCGTCCCGCCCACCGTGAGTCGCACCGACCCGAAGCGGGCGAACCCGAGGGTGCACAGGACGTTCACGAGGGGCACCAGGATGGTGTTGGCGATGGCCGCGAGCGCGACGCCGTCGGCGCCGAAGAGCGCCAGGGCCACGGAGAGCCCCAGATAGTTGTTGAACCGGATACTGCCCTGCAGCACCGAGGTGAAGGCAGGCCCGTCGAGGTCCAGCCATCGCTGCAGGACCACGAGCCCGAGAGCCGTGACGAGCACCGGCCCCGCCAGGACCGGCGCCATGAGGCCGATCGGCAGACCCGCGAGATCCGCCGTCGCCGTGCCGTTGATGAACAGCGCCGGCAACAGGACGAAGTAGCAGAGGCGCTCGGCGGGCGGCCAGAACGACGGCGAGAGGAAACGGCGCGCCCTGATCCCGTAGCCGAGCGCGATCAGGCCGATGACCGGCCCGAGGGCCACGACGGTCTGCAGGATCACGGGCGGGCGGCGGACGGCAGGGCATGCTGAACGCGCGGACGGACGTGCGCGACAGGTGGCCCGGCCGGGACGCCGATCGAGCCGCTCACCGGGCCACTGACCGGGACGCCGGCAGGGGTCCCTGCCGGGCGGGTCACCAGCCCCGCGCCTGGAGCCAGTCCGCCGCGAGGCGTACCCACTGCTCCGCGGCACCCTGCCCCTCGGCGAGCCCGAGACCGTGCTCGCCCTCCGTGAAGACATGCAGCGCGTGCGGTATGCGGTGCGCGGCGAGCGCCTGGGCCAGCAGGTAGGAGTGCTGCACCGGTACCGCTTCGTCCTCGGCGGTGTGCCACACAAAGACCGGCGGGGCGTCGGCCGTCACGAGCCGGTCGAGGGAGGTGGCGCCGCGCACCTCGTTGCCGGCGTCGGCTCCGAGCAGTTCGTCCTGGGAGCCCCGGTGCGTCGCGAGTTCCATCGAGACCACGGGATAGCAGAGCACGGCCGCGTCGACCCGCTCATCTGTTCCCTGCCGGGCGGTGAACGCAGCGTGTCCCGCGAGGTGACCTCCCGCCGAGAACCCGAGGAGCGCCACCCGCGTGGCGCCGGCTGCACGGACGCGCCGGAGCTCGGCGCGCACGGCGTCGAGCGGTGCCGGGTGACGCGCCTGGACGGGATAGCGGAACACGTCCGCGGAGAGTCCGTGGGAGCGCAGCCGGTCCGCGACGATCTCCGCCTCGTTGTCCGAGAGCATGCTGTAGCCGCCGCCGGGGAGGACGATGACGTGCGAGGTTTCCATGCGACCACCGTACTGCGGCGGGGGCCGGCGCTACGGGAAGGATCGTGTCCGGGGTCGGGGTCAACGATGAAAGCCCCTGGCCGGAAGGGCCAGGGGCTCACGTGCGGTCGGGAAGAGCTGTCAGCCCTCGCACTCGGTGCAGTACTTCTGGCCGTTCTTCTCACGCGCAAGCTGGCTGCGGTGGTGCACCAGGAAGCAGGACATGCAGGTGAACTCGTCCTCCTGCTGCGGGATGACCTGGATCAGCAGTTCCTCGTGCGAGAGGTCGGCGCCGGGCAGGTCGATGCCTTCGGCGGTCTCGCCGTCCTCGACATCGATCAGGGCAGTCTGCGTGGTGGCGCTGCGCTGAGCCTGGATAGCCTCGAGTGACTCGTTGGCCGGCTGGTCTTCCGGGCGAACGCGTGGCTCGTCGTAGTCGGTTGCCATGGGGGTAGATCTCCTTCTATGGGCGGGAATGACGCCCAGATGCCACTCTCAACCTCGGAAGAGGCGGAAGTATTCCAGATACGGGGAGCAATATACCGGTTGGCGCTAGGACTTTTCTCCATCGATCGCCTCGACGTCGAGCTGCACCTCATTGTGACGGAACAGCCCAGGCGTGATAGGCGGATCGAAGCGTGCATAGCGGGGCTCGCCGACGGGCGTGAACGCCGCCTTCCCAACGGCCGTACGCAGCTCCGTCAGGCGCCGTGCGAAGGTTTCGCTGCCGCCCCGGCCGGAGAAGGACACGACGGCGGTCGTCGCCGCGGCCTTCTCGAGTACCCGCACCCGGCCGTCGTCGGGAACCGGCGCCGTGTCCAGTGTCACATCGGCCGGGAGCACGAAAGCCACGGTGAATCCTGCCGCGGCCTTCTGCTGCGTCACCGGTGACGTCATCGCCAGGGCCTCCGACTCCTCCCCGGGCACGGTCGCCGCCTCCTGCGTGACGGGTGCCGTCATCGCCAGTTTCCGCTGCGAGGTGTTGGCCCCGAAGATGTAGGCGGCGAGGGTCCGGAAGGCCGCGTTGCCGGCGTCGTCGAAGGCCGTGTCTACGTCCACCTCCGCCACGACGTGCGCGGGGTAGGCACGGAGCTCGAACCCCGGGTAGGCGTCGATTACGGTGTACGGCTGCTGTTCGGTCATGCACGGGATGGTACGCCCCGCCCCCGACCTCGTCCGCCGCCGTCGTAGGGTGGGAGCCGAGCCCCCTCCCCGAACGCTCCAGGAGCTTCCCATCGCATCGGTACCGCATCCCGGCAGCAGGATCGCTCCCGTCGCGGAGTCCGGGCCCGCTCGGGTCGACTCCCCCGCATCCCGCCGCAGGAGCATCGGGGCAGCGGGCACCCTCCTGCCATGACCCGCAGCGCGATCCTCACACCGCACGGGGCACTCGAGCCTGGACCCATGGCCGCGATCCTCGCCAACCACGCCATCCCGGGCTGCGAGGTGACGGAATCCGGCGCTGCGGGCCCCACGCACACGCGTCTGCTCAGCACGCCGGGCGGACCCCGTCGCATCACGGTCACCATCCGGCCCCACGACGTCGAGCTCTCCGCGGAGACGGACGATCACGCCGAGTTCGCCCACCTCGTGGCCACCACGCGGGCATGGCTGGACCTCGATACGGACACGGTTGCCGTCGCCCGGGCGTTCGACGACGACCCACTCCTCGGCCCGCTGGTCCGCGAGCGCCCGGGCCTGCGGGCCGTCGGATATCCCGAACCGTTCGAGGCGGCCGTCATGACGGTGCTCGGCCAGCAGGTCTCCGTCGCGGCGGGCGGCACCTTCGGAGGCCGGCTCGCGGCGGCCTACGGGACGCCGACGCCGTCGGGCCTCACCCTGTTCCCCCCACCCGAGGTCATCGCGTCCGCGCCGCACGAGGAGTTGCGGGCCGCCGTCGGAGTCACGCGCACGCGCGCCGCCACGGTCCAGAACGTGGCGCGCGCCGTCGTCGACGGACTCTCACTCGACCCCCTGGCGGACCGCGGGCAGCTGAGGAAGGATCTCCTGGCGATACCGGGCATCGGTCCGTGGTCCGCGGACTACCTCACGGTGCGCGTCCTGCGCGACGCCGACGCCTTCACCCCCGGCGATCTCGTGGCGCGCCGCGCGATGGGCAACCCGAGCATCCGCGATGCGGAACGCCGGGCCGAGCCCTGGCGGCCGTTCCGCGCCTACGCACTCTTCCACCTCTGGACGTCGGCGACCTACCGCGGGGACTGAGGCGTCCAGAGGCCCGACGGCGAACGGTGCGGCGTGAATGGTGCCTCGTGCAGGGGCCCGACGGCGAACGGCGCCCCGTGCGGCACGCTGGGTCAGCCGCGCTCGCGCCGCTTGCTGCGGAGCGCTATCTCCAGCTCGAAACGCACCTGCGGATCCTTCAGATCCTCACCGAACAGCTCGCGCAGCTGCAGCACCCGGTACCCGACGGTCTGCGCGTGGATGCCGAGCTCCTCGGCGATCGGCGCCCGCTGGCCCCAGTGCTGCAGCCACACCAGCAGCGTCTCCTCGAGTTTCTCGCGCTGGTTCTCGGGCAACTGCCCGAGCGGTGTCAGGCGACGCCGCGCGAGTTCCGCGACGGCGGACGGTTCCGCCGCGAGGACCACCTCGGTCAGGTGCTCATCGGCCCAGACGGGCGGGTCGTCATCGCCCGCCCGCGGCGGGAGCATCGACGCGGCGAGCACCGCGAGGCGCAGCGACTCCGCGACCTGCCCCAGTTCCCCGGCCGGCCCGACCGCCGCGCTGCGCCCGGTGAGGGTGCGGTGCAGGTCGGCGCGCGACGCCGGGCCGCGGTCAGGCACCAGGGCGACGGCGTCGGTTTCGCGTTCGATCACGATCGCACCGGCACCCAGCCGCTGCCGGAGCCCCTGGGCGCGTTCGAGCGGGAGGGTGACGACGGCGATCGCCGCCGGTACGGACCAGTCCGCCAATTGAGCCGCCTGGCGGAGTGCCGTCTCGTCGGCCTTGCCGAGGAGGAGCAGCTCGAGCAGTTCGGCACGCCGGCGGTCCACCGCGCCGGCCCGCTCCGACTGCTCGAACGCGTATGCCTCGGCGCTCACGGCAGAGAGTTCGTCGATATAGGCCATGATCGATTCGCCGAGATCCACCACCACGGCCGACCCCAGGCCGGCGTCCATGGAGCGCCGCGACATCTCCCGGAACGTCACGCGGGCCCCCATCCGGTAGGCGCCGAGCAACGAATCCATGCTGCGACCCTGACGGAATTCGCCTCGACCGAGACCCGCGACCAACTGGCGGCTCTGGTCGGACAGGGCGGGCAGCCTCGTGCCCGGCAATTCGAGAAACCGCTCGAGCGCGGCAGCCACCCCCATCCGGAGGCCCCGCCCGAAGCTCCCCTCGATGGGGCGGGCGTACGCGGGGACCAACTGCGGGACGGCCTGGATGATGGCCTCCACGAGGTCTCCCGTCAGCGGCCTCAAGCGGTCGCTGACGTCGGGGGGAAGCGCCAGCCAGGGCGGTTCCGGAGGTGCTGGCGTTCCGCTGTTCGCTCCCATCACGTGCCACCCATCTATTTCGTCGCAATAATCAGCCTCGATCAACTGTATGCCCCGAACGAAGATTTTTAGCGGGAGAGGTTATAAAGTTAGTTCAATGATCCGGTTCACCAAGCTGGCGCGTGCAGCCTCCGCGCTGACCACCCCTCTCGCGCCGGAAGACTTCCTGTCCCTGTTCAATCCGGTCTTCTCCTCTCGTCAGCTCCGCGGCGTCGTCACGCGCGTCGAGCACGAGACGGCGGACTCGGCCACCATCTATTTCCGCCCCGGCCACGGCTGGCACGCGCACCAGGCCGGGCAGTGGGCGCGGATCGGCGTCGAGCTGAACGGCGTGCGGCAGTGGCGCTCCTACTCCCTCAGCAACGCGGCAGGGCATGATCCCGCCATCACCGTGAAGGACGCCGGGTCCGTGTCCCACGTCCTGGTGCGGGAGACCAAGCCGGGTGACGTCCTGTTCCTCGCACCTCCGCAGGGCGACTTCATCCTCCCCGAGCACCCCCGCTCCCTGCTCATGCTGACCGCCGGCAGCGGCATCACGCCGGTGATGTCGATGATCCGCACACTGATCCCCCGCCGGCCCGATGCCGACGTCGTGCTCATCAACTCCAACAGCACCCCGGAGAAGAGCCTCTTCCGTGAGGAGCTGGACGAGCTCGCGGACCAGTTCCCCAACCTGACCGTCCGCCACTGGTTCACGGCGGCCCGCGGCCGCCTCGAGTTCACCGCGAAGACCATCGCCGATCTGTGCCCCGACTGGCGCGGGCGTGCTGCCTACGCCTGCGGACCCGAAGGATTCCTCAATGACGCCGAGGACCTGTGGCAGCGCGAGGCAGCGCTGGAGACGGCACGGACCGTTCCCGACGTCGGTGCGGGAGCCGGCGCGCAGCCGGCGGGTGCCGCAACGCTCACCATCGAGCGGTTCAGCACCGACCTCACAGCCGGCGCGGGCCACGACGGCGGCCTGGTCACCTTCGAGCAGTCCGACCGCGAGGTCCAGGCCGACGGCGACACCCCGTTGCTGGACATCGGCGAGGACGCCGGCGTCCTGATGCCGAGCGGGTGCCGGATGGGGATCTGCCACAGCTGTCTCATCCCGCTGCGTGCCGGCCAGGTGCGCGACCTGCGCACCGGCGAGCTGCACAACGAGCCCGGCCAGCTCATCCAGACCTGCGTCTCGGCAGCCGCCGGACCCGTGAACCTCGACCTTTAAGTCCCCCGACAGAGGAGTCCCCATGACCACCACGCTGACCCGACCGGGCGCCCTCGCGGCTTCCGGCCACCCCCTGGTCCGTCCCGATGCCGCCAAGCACCTCACCGACGAGCAGGTCGAGGAGCTGGGCCGCGAGCTCGACGCCGTCCGTGACGGGATCCTGGCCAAGCGGGGCTCCACCGACGCCGCCTACATCCGGCGCATCATCCGGATCCAGCGTTCGCTCGAGTTCGCCGGCCGCGGCACCCTCCTGTTCAGCAAGTACAAGCCCGCCTGGTTCGCCGGGACCGCCATGCTGAGCCTCGCGAAGATCCTCGAGAACATGGAGATCGGCCACAACGTGCTCCACGGCCAGTGGGACTGGATGCGGGATCCCGACATCCACTCGACCACTTGGGAGTGGGACTTCGTCACGCCGGCCCGGTCCTGGCAGCACACCCACAACGATCTCCACCACCGCTGGACCAACGTCATCGGCAAGGACCGCGACATCGGGTACAACCTGCTGCGCATGGACCCGGACCAGCCATGGCGCCCCTTCAACCTGGGCAACCCGCTGTACAACGCGATCCTGGCGCCGGTCTTCGAGTGGGGCATCGCCCTCTATGACCTCGAGATCCCGGAGTACAAGGAGGGCCTGAAGTCCAAGGAGGCCATGAACCGGGACCTCAAGGCCGTCGGCGTCAAGGTGGTCAAGCAGTTCTCCAAGGACTACGCCGCCACGCCCGCCGTCGCGATGCTCACGGGCTCCGGCAAGCAGGCCCTCTACGGGACGCTCGCGGCCAACGCCATCCGCAACTTCTGGGCGCACGCCATCATCTTCTGCGGCCACTTCCCCGACGGGACGGACACGTTCACGGAGGAGGAGGTGGACGGCGAGACGCGCGGCGACTGGTACGTCCGCCAGATGATCGGCTCGGCCAACATCTCCGGCTCCAAGTTCATGCACCTGATGTCCGGGAACCTGTCCCACCAGATCGAGCACCACTGCTTCCCCGACCTGCCCTCCAACCGGTACGCCGAGGTCGCCGTGAAGGTCCGCGAGATCTGCACGCGCTACAAGCTGCCGTACACCACGGGCCCGCTCCCCAAGCAGGTCGGTTCCACCTGGGCGAAGATCTTCAAGCTGGCGCTGCCCCCGCGCAAGGCCAGGGCCGCCACGGCGTAGGGCGCCCGGCGTCCCGCGCCCGACCCCAGTCGTCGAGACGACAGGAATGACCGCCGAAGGGCCTCTTCGGCGGTCATTCCTGTCCTCTCGGCCGCGGGATCGAGGGTGGGTCGCCGTCGAGCAGGAGGGCGCCACCTGCCGAAAGGGCAGAAATGACGCGCCAAAGCGCCTCCGCACGGTCTTTTGTGTCCTCTCGGCACCCGCAGCGGGATGCCCGATGACGTGACACCCGTTATGGCGGGTGTCGGAGGACCCTGCAAGACTGGCGGCATGACCCGCGGAATCTATGTGAGCGCCATGACCAACGGCTCCGGCAAATCCCTGATCTCCCTGGGGCTGGCCGACATGCTGCACCGGCACGCCGACCGCGTGGGCTTCTTCCGGCCCATCGTCGAGGGCGGCGATCCCTCCGCCGACCCCATGGTGCGGCTCATGCAGCGCACCTTCGACCTCCCCGAGAGCCGCGCGCGCGGCGGCCTCACCCGGGCGGAAGCGCGCGCCCTCCTCGTCACGGGCGACCGCGCGGAGATCGACGCGCGCTGCGTCGCCATCTACAGCGAGATCGCGGCCGAGTGCGACGTCGTCATCGTCGAGGGAACCGATCTCTCCGGGAACGACGCCGCCGTGGAGTTCGACCTCAATGCCCGCCTCGCCAACAACCTGGGCGCCATGGTGCTCGCCGTCGTCAGCGCCAAGGACATGTCGGTGGACGAGGCGGCCGATGCCGTCGACGTCGCCCGCCGCGAGCTCGACGCCGCGAAGGTGTCTCTCCTCGCGATGATGGTCAACCGCGCCGCGGACGACGCCGTCACCGCCATCAGCGAGCAGGTACGGCCCGGCCGCTCCGGCCGCCCCGTCTACGTGATCCCGGAACTGACGGAGATCTCGCAGCCCACGGTCTCCGAGGTCAGTACCGAGCTCGGAGCGCGGCAGATCGCCGGGAACTCGAATCTCGAGCGCGACGTCACCAGCGTCCGGGTGGCGGCGATGAACGTCGGGAACTTCCTGCACCTGCTGAGGGACGGCGCCCTGGTGATCGTGCCCGGCGATCGGGCGGACGTGCTCGTGGCCACCCTGGCGTCGTCGTTCTCCGCCGAGTTCCCGGTGCCCTCGGGCATGTTCCTCACCGGCGGACTCGCCCCGGACCCGAACATCCTCGCTCTCCTCGCGCAGGCACCCTTCCCCGTGTTCACGCTCGACGAGGACACCTACACGGTGGCTCGCCGGGTTAGCGAGGTGCGGGGCGAGATCGCGAGCGGACTGCGCCGCAAGGCTGCGGCGGCGCTCGGCGCCTGGTCGCGCCAGGTCGACGAGACGGAACTGCTCGAGCGCCTCGAACTCCCCCGGCCCGTGAACATGACGCCGCTGCGTTTCCTGCACGAGCTGATCCAGCGGGCCCGCGCGGAGCGCCGCCACATCGTGCTGCCGGAAGGCGAGGACATCCGTGTCCTGAAGGCCGCGGAGATCCTGCGCCGGCGGGACGTGTGCGACCTGTCGATCCTCGGCCCCGAATCCACGGTGCGCGAGCTGGCCTCCGGTCAGGGCATCGATCTCACGGGCATCACGCTGATCGATCCGTCCACCTCGGACCTGCGGGACGAGTTCGCGGAGGAGTACGCGCGGCTCCGCGCCCACAAGAACGTCTCCCTCGACCAGGCCCGCGAACGCATGCTCGAAGGCGCATACTTCGGCACCATGATGGTGCAGCTGGGGAAGGTGGACGGCATGGTCTCCGGCGCCGCCCACACCACCGCGAACACCATCCGCCCTGCGCTCGAGTTCGTGAAGACCAAGGACGGCGTGAAGATCGTCTCCTCCGTGTTCCTCATGCTGCTGCAGGACCGCGTGCTCGTGTACGGCGACTGTGCCGTCAACCCGGGTCCGAACGACGAGCAGCTCGCGGACATCGCCGTGGCCTCCGCGGAGACCGCGGAGCAGTTCGGCGTGCAGCCCCGCGTCGCCATGCTGTCCTACTCCACCGGGGAATCCGGCTCCGGCGGCGCCGTGGACGAGGTTCGGCGGGCCACCGAACTGGTGCGGAAGCTGCGGCCGGACCTCGCCGTCGAGGGTCCCATCCAATACGACGCCGCCGTGGACGCCTCGGTGGCCGAGTCCAAGCTGCCGGGTTCCTCGGTGGCTGGCCAGGCGACGGTGTTCATCTTCCCGGACCTCAACACCGGCAACAACACGTACAAGGCCGTGCAGCAATCGGCCGGGGCGGTCGCCGTCGGACCCGTACTGCAGGGCCTCCGCAAACCGGTCAACGATCTCTCGCGTGGCTGCACCGTGGAGGACATCGTCAACACCGTGGCCATCACCGCCGTCCAGGCGCAGCAGCCGACAGCTTCCTAGTTACCCCTACCGAACCGCAACCGGACAGGACCCCATGATCATCCTCGTCATCAACTCCGGCTCCTCCTCGCTCAAGTACCAGGTGCGGGAGGGCGACGACGTCCTGGCGGAAGGCCTGGTCGAACGCATCGGCGAAGCGGAGGTACCCGATCACGCAGCCGCGCTGGACCGCGTGGACCGGGACGTCGCGACGGCCCTGGGCGATCGCGGGATCGACGCCGTCGGGCACCGCGTGGTCCACGGCGGCGAGCGGTTCAGCGAACCGGTGCTGATCGACAACGAGATCACCCGCGCCATCGAGCGGCTGAACCCGCTCGCCCCCCTGCACAACCCGGCGGCCGTCACCGGTATCCGGGCGATCACGGACAAATGGCCGGACATGCCGCAGGTCGCCGTGTTCGACACCGCCTTCCACCGCACCCTGCCCGAGCGCGCCTGGCGGTACGCCGTACCGGACGAGCTGTACCGGAAGTACGGCATCCGGCGGTACGGGTTCCACGGCACGTCCCACGCGTACGTGGCGCGCGGCGCTGCCGAGCTGCTGGGTGAGAAGGCCTTCACCGGCGTCATCGCCCACCTCGGCAACGGCGCGTCGGTGACAGCCGTGCGCGCGGGCGAGAGCATCGACACGTCCATGGGCTTCACACCGCTCGAGGGCCTCGTGATGGGCACGCGGTCCGGCGACATCGATCCGTCGATCCTGCTGTTCCTCCTGCGCGAGGGGTACAGCGAGCAGGACCTCGACACGCTGCTCAACCGCACCAGCGGCCTGAAGGGTCTCGCCGGCACCAACGACATGCGTTCGGTGGCGGAAGCGGCGGCGTCCGGCGACGACCGCGCGACCCTGGCCATCGAGGTGGCCTCCTACCGCCTGGCCAAGTACATCGGCGGCTACCACGTGGCCGTCGGGGGCGCGCAGGCGCTCGTGTTCACCGCGGGGATCGGCGAGAACGCCGGAGACTTCCGGGCCGCGGTCGTCTCGAAGCTCGGCGCCCTCGGACTCGAGCTCGACGAGGGGCTCAACGCCGAGCGCAGCAAGAAGGCACGCACCATCAGCACCGCGGCCTCGGCCTTCCCCGTACTCGTCGTCCCCACCGACGAGGAGGCCGCGATCGCGGGGGCGACGGCCGACGTCGTCCGCCGGTCCTGACCCTGATGACGATCCTCCGCATGACCCTGCTGTTCGTCCTCGCGGCGGGCGCCGAGATCGGCGGGGCGTGGCTCATCTGGCAAGCGGTCCGGGAAGGCAGGCCCTGGTGGTGGGCGGGGCTGGGCATCATGGCCCTCGGCGCCTACGGCTTCGTGGCGACGCTGCAGCCGGATCCGAACTTCGGGCGCATCCTCGCGGCCTACGGCGGCGTGTTCGTGGCGGGCTCGTTGGCCTGGGGCGTGCTGGTGGACGGCTTCCGGCCCGACCGTTGGGACATCCTCGGATCCGCCATCTGCCTGGTCGGGGTGGCGCTGATCATGTTCATGCCGCGGTCAGTTCCGGCATAGGCGGGTTCACGCCGCTCCCAGCAGCCGCGCGATGCCGGCCGCGACCGCACCGACCGCGACCACCACGAGGAACGGTGCCTTCAGCCACAGCGCGACGGCGGCGGCCAGGAGGGCGGCCACCCGTGCGTCGACCACCAGGGCCTGGCCCGATGCGAAGGTGTTCACTGCCGTGAGCGCCGCCAGCAGCCCGATCGTCAGCGACCCGGCGACGCGCAGCATCCTCGGATTGTCGAGCAGCCTCGCGGGAACCAGGAAGCCGAGGAACTTCGTCGCGATCGAGATGGCGCACGCGAGCAGGATCCAGCCCCAGAGCGTCATGCGTCCTCCGCCCGGGGAAGGGGCCCCGGCACCGCATCCGGCTTCCGGGGCGCCGGAGGCGCGGTGCGGGAGCGGGCATCCCCGCCGTCCTCCTGGCCCGCGGGGTAGGGCTCGACGTCGGGCTCCAGGCCCTCCGTCGCCGGCCCGAGGCCCGAGAGCCCCAGCGCCGCCGCGACCACGGCGGCGATGAGGATCGGGATGCCGGGCGGAACGAGCGGGACGGCGATCAGCGTCACGACCGCGCAGACGACGGCGATGGCTGCCGGCTCGCGGGCGCGGATGCGTGGCCAGAGCAGCCCGAGGAACGCGGCGACCGCGGCGCCGTCGAGGCCCCATCCCGCCGGATCCCCCATCGCGTTCCCTGCGAGCGCTCCGACGACCGTGAAGAGGTTCCACAGCACGAACACGCCGAGACCTGCGGCCCAGAAGCCGCGGCGCTGCTCGTCGGGGTCGGTCTGGCCGGTCGCCGTCGCCACCGACTCGTCGATGGTGACGTGGGCGGCGGCAAGCCTGAGCCGACGCGGAGGCCGCAGCAGCACGTTCACCTGCATCCCGTACACCCCGTTGCGGATACCGAGCAGGGCCGCCGCGGACATCGCCGAGATACCGCTGCCACCTCCGGCGACGACCCCGATGAAGGCGAACTGCGAGCCGCCACTGAAGAGGAGCAGGCTGAGCGCCATGGTCTGCAGGAGATCGAGGCCTGCAGCCACCGACAGCGCACCGAAGGACACGCCGTACAAGCCCGTCGCAAGGGCGACGGACAGGGCCACGCGGACCGCCGGGGACTGGAGAAGTGCCACCGCACAAGGCTAGGTGACGAGGATTCCGGCTTCACATTCGTGTCCAAGTGGTGAAGAGTGGGAAAGGAAAGCCTACTTACTACCCGGAGGAGTGCGACATGAAAGCCGTGACATGGCAGGGCAAGCGCAACGTCAGCGTCGAGAACGTGCCCGATCCCACGATCCAGGAACCCACCGATGCGATCATCCGCGTCACGTCGACCGCGATCTGCGGGTCCGACCTGCACCTCTACGAGGTCCTCGGGCCGTTCATGAACAAGGGCGACGTCCTGGGCCACGAGCCCATGGGGATCGTCGAGGAGGTCGGCGCCGGCGTCACGAACCTCAAGGTCGGCGACCGCGTCGTCGTGCCCTTCAACATCTCCTGCGGCTACTGCTTCATGTGCAAGCGGGGGCTGCAGTCCCAGTGCGAGACCACGCAGGTGCACTCCGCGGGTTCCGGCTGCGCCATCTACGGCTACTCGGAGCTCTACGGTTCCGTCCCGGGCGGCCAGGCCGCGTTCCTGCGCGTGCCCTTTGCCGACTACGGCCCCGTGAAGGTCGGCTCGGAACTGCCCGACGAGCGCTACCTGTACCTCTCGGACATCCTCCCGACGGCCTGGCAGGGCGTCCAGTACGCCGACGTCCCCGAGGGCGGCGTCCTCGCCGTGTACGGCCTCGGCCCCGTCGGCCAGTTCGCCGCGCGCATCGGCAAGTACCTCGGCCACCGGGTCATCGGCGTCGAGCCCGTCGCCGAGCGCCGTGAGATGGCCAAGCGCCACGGCGTCGAGACCATCGACTTCTCGAAGGACACCGCGGAGGAACTGCGCAGCATGACGGGCGGCCGCGGGCCGGACTCGATCGTCGACGCCGCCGGGATGGAGGCGCACGGCTCGCCGGTGGGCGCCTTCGCCCAGCACGCCGTCGGGATCCTGCCCGACAAGCTGGCGCAGAAGGTCATGGAGACCGGCGGCACCGACCGCCTCTCCGCCCTGCACTCCGCGATCGACGCCGTCCGCCGCGGTGGCACCGTCTCGCTCAGCGGCGTCTACGGCGGCACGGCCAGCCCCATGCCCCTGCTCACCATGTTCGACAAGCAGCTCCAGTTCCGCATGGGCCAGTGCAACGTGCGCCGCTGGACGGACGAACTGCTGCCGATCGTCGAGGAGCCCTCGGACCCCCTGGGCGTCACGGACCTCATGACCCACGAGGTCTCGATCGACGAGGCACCGGCCGCGTACAAGAACTTCCAGAAGAAGACGGACGGCACCATCAAGGTGGTCCTCAAGCCCCAGGGACTGACGGTCTAGCTGTACCGCTCGGAGGACGGGAGCCCGGCCGACAGGCCGGGCTCCCGTTTCCTGTGTGCACGGGAACTACTCGCGCGCCATCGTCTCGTGGACGCTTGTCTCCCCCTCGGACATCTGCAGTGCGTCCGCGGCACGCACGAGGGCCAGGTGGGAGAACGCCTGCGGGAAGTTGCCGGCCATACGCTTGTTGACGGCGTCGTACTCCTCCGACATGAGGCCCAGTTCGTTGAGGTAGCCCACGAGCTGATCCATGAGTCGCTTGGCGTCCGCATGACGTCCGCTGAGGGCATACTGCTCCACGAGCCAGAAGGAACAGGCGAGGAACGGGTGCTCGCCCGGCGCAAGGCCGTCATCGGAGTTGCCGGTGCGGTACCGCAGCAACAGCCCCTCGCCGTCCAGCAGGTCCTGCTCCAGGCGCTCCACGGTGCCGAGCATCGCGGGATCGTCGGAGTCGAGGAAGCCCACCTGGGGTAGTTGGAGCAGCGAGGCGTCCACCTCAGTGCCGCCGTACACCTGGGTGAAGGAGTTCAGCTCGCGGTTGAAGCCGCGTTCCATGATCTCCGCATGCAGCTGGTCGCGGATCTCCGTCCAGTGGTCCTGAGGGCCACTGAGCCCGTGGTCGCGGACGGCACGGACGGCGCAGTCGAAGGCAGCCCACATCATGACCCGGGAGTGCGTGAAGTACTGCTTGTCCCCGCGCATCTCCCAGATCCCGTGGTCCGGATCGTGGAGGTGCTTCTCCGCGAAGCCGAGCAGGGCACGCTGGAGCGGCCAGGAGAAGTTGTCCTCCTTCACACCGTGGCGGCGGAGTTTCTCGAGCGCCACCATCACCTCGCCGACGACGTCGGCCTGGTACTGGTCCACGGCGCCGTTGCCCACCCGCACGGGTACGGAGTCCGCGTACCCGGGAAGGTGCGCGAGCTCGCGCTCGGGGAGCCTGCGCTCGCCCGCGAGCCCGTACATGATCTGGAGGTCCTCGGGATCACCGGCGACGGCGCGGAGCAGCCAGTTGCGCCAGCCGAGCGCCTCGTCGGCGAGGCCGTGTGTCATCATCGCCTCGAGGGTCAGGGCCGCGTCCCGCAGCCAGCAGAAGCGGTAGTCCCAGTTCCTGGCCCCGCCGAAGTGCTCGGGCAGGGAGGTCGTCGGCGCGGCGACGATCCCACCGGTGTCCTCGTGCGTCAGCGCGCGCAGCACCAGGAGCGAGCGGCGGACGGCCAGCGCATAGTCGCCGTCGTCGGCACAGTTCGCGGCCCACGCGCGCCAGTAGCTGATGGTTGCGTCGAGGGCGTCGTCGATGTCGAGCGGCTCCGGCTTGCCGCGATGCGACGGATACCAGACCATCTCCAGGTCGACGACGTCACCCTTCGACACCTCGAAGGCGCCCACGTGCTTGTGGTCCGAGGCGTGCAGTCGTGGTCCCCGCAGGAGGAGGGCGTCGGGGCCCGCGATGGCCAGCAGCGCCGGCGGGCCGCCCTCGGCGTTCTGGCTCACCCAGGGGATGATCTCGCCGTAGCCGAACCGGATCTGGAGTTCCTGCCGCATCGTCACCGTCCCGGTGAGCCCCTGCACCCGGCGGATGACGTTGGCGCGGCGGTCTCCGACGGGCATGAAGTCCGTCACGAGCACGTCGCCGTCGGGCGTCCGCCAATGGGTCTGCAGGACGAAGGTGGAATCGATGTAGCTCCGCTCCACGACCTCGGCGTCGGCGGAGGACGGCGAGACGAGCCAGCGCCCGTGCTCCGGCGTGCCGAGCATCGCCGCGAAGACGGACTCGGAGTCGAAGCGCGGCAGGCACAGCCAGTCGATGCTTCCCTCCCGGGAGATGAGGGCACCGGTGTGGAGGTCGGATACGAGCGCGTAGTCCTCGATCGGGGTCTGCATCTTCCCACTCAACCACAGGGGCCCGGTCATGCCGAACGAGTACGGGCGCGTGCCCCCGAAGGCCAGACGGATCCTTGCGGGATAGTCCGAGGTGAGTTCCTGCACGCCGAGCGCGGCAAGGAAGAGGGCGTCCTCCTCGGTGTTGACCGTCCAGACCCGCACGCGCACGCCGTCCTCGATCCAGCGCCGCACCCGCTCGGGGTGGTCCCGGACGTACTGGACGCCGGGCCCGGCCATCCCGACCTCCTGACGGTCGATCAGATCCTCGCCCTCCTTCAGCGCCCGCCGCAGCACGTTGATCAGTGCCCCTTCCGCGAGGGAGCCGAAGCGCAGGGACTCGCGGACCTCGTGCGGCTGCACATCGGCGACGAGCTGGCACAGCATGTGGTGGGGAGCGGATTCGCCCAGCTGGCGCATGGAATCGGGGTTGAAGCTCATGAAGCTGACCTCGACCAGGCCGAGCATCGACGACTCCGGGTCCCACCCCTCGTCCATGAGGAAGGCGATCAGTGCCTCCTCGAGCCGCAGTCCGAAGGGGCTCGGGTGCTTCAACTCGATGGCGAGGGCGATGCGCCGGCCCGAGCGTCGCAGGAGGACGAGCAGGTCGGCGAGGGAGAGGAACTGGTTCGAGGCGTCTCCGAAGTCCTCCGGGATCTGCACGCCCTTCCAGGAGAAGGCGTTCACCGTCCGCAGTTCGTCGAGGGTGCGGTCGGCGACGTCGCCGGAGCCGTCGGTCGTGCGATCCAGCGTCGTGTCGTGGATGCACACGAGCTCTCCGTCGCGGGTCAGGTGCACGTCACACTCGACGCCGTCCGCGCCGTCGGCGAGCGCCTGCAGGTAGGCGGCGCGGGTGTGCTCGGCGTAGGTTCCGCTGCTGCCCCGGTGGGCGAAGATCACAGGGTGCACGGGCCACCTCTCCTGGTCGCACGGGTGTGGCTCCCACGGTACGTGACCGCGACACCGGCGAACCACCGGCGAACCACCGTCGGACCACCGTCGGACCGACCCCGGACCACCGGCGCCGTGGGTGACGGTGCTCTCGATAGACTCGGGAGGGTGAATGATCCGATGAGCACCACCGACACGGAGCGTGCGGCCGCCCTCCGCCGCATGAAGCTGGTCGCCACCGGGTTGCTGGCCGTGATGGCCGTGATCTTTGTGATCGCGTTCGCGCTCCAGGACACCTACCCATGGCTCCAGTACGTGCGAGCCGCCGCCGAGGGCGGGATGGTGGGCGCCCTCGCCGACTGGTTCGCCGTCACTGCGCTCTTCAAGCACCCGATGGGGCTGAAGATCCCCCACACCGCGATCATCCCGCGCAAGAAGGACCAGATCGGCGAGTCGCTCGGGCAGTTCGTGGAGGAGAACTTCCTGTCGGAGGAGGTGGTGCGCTCCAAGCTGGATTCCGCGCGCATAGCCCAGAAGGCGGGGGCGTGGCTGTCGAAGCCGGAGAGCGCGGACCGCGTGGCCGCCGAGGGCGCGGCACTGATCCGCGGCATGTTCACGGTCCTGGACGACGACGCCGTCCAGAGGGTGATCGAGTCGATGGTGCGGAAGCACCTGCTCGATCCGCCCTGGGGACCACCGCTGGGCACGATCGCAGAGCGGATCTTCGCGGAGGGGCATCATCACCGCCTCGTCGATCTGCTGGTGGACCGCACGGCCGACTGGGTGGATGCGAACTACGCCGTGGTCACGCGTGTCGTGGCCCAGCGCTCTCCCACCTGGGTGCCCCGACTGGTCGACGGCGTTGTCGGGGACCGCGTCCACGCGGAGCTCTCGAAGTTCATCCGGGCCGTGCAGGCGGACCCGCAGCACGACGTCCGGATCTCGATCGACACCTATCTGCGGGACCTGGCCCAGGACCTGCAGCACAAGCCGGAGACCATTGCGAAAGCGGAGGAGATCAAGGGCCAGCTCCTCGACGATCCGCGGGTGCGGGATCTCACCGCCCGCACGTGGTCGACCATCAAGGCGGCCCTCCTCGAGGCCGTCAACGACCCCGAGAGTGAGCTCACCACCAACTTCACGGCTGCCGTGCGGGATTTCGGCTCCCGCCTGGCGAACGACGACGAACTCGCCGGCAAGGTGAACCGGTGGGTGGCCGATGGCGCCTCGTACGCCGTCCGCACCTACCGCAGTGAGATCGCCGGGGTCATCTCCGAGACCGTGGGCCGCTGGGACGCCGAGGAGACCTCCCGCAAGATCGAACTGCAGGTCGGCAAGGACCTGCAGTTCATCCGCATCAACGGCACGGTGGTCGGCTCACTGGCAGGGCTGGTGATCTTCACCGTGGCCCATGCCGTCTTCGGTTAGTCCCGCTTCTGCGGCGCGTCCCGGCCGGACAGCGCGAGGGCGCCTGCCAGTTCGCCGGGGATGGTCTGCGGCAGGGGCCCGAAGGCCTCGCGCGTTGTTTTGATGACGGCCTTGCCCATCAGGTGGTTGCCGGTCCCGCCGATCACAGCACCGGCTCCGAACGGCAGCGCACGGCCAAGCATGAAGCCGCCCTGCCTGGCCAGGAACTTCCTGAGGAAGCGCCGCTGGATGGATCCCGTGATGGTCCTGACCATCGAGGTGGGCGCGGCCTTGTTCACGAGCTGCCCCCAGTACTGGGGGCGCCCTGCCCTGCGGAGGCGCCGAGGATCGAGCGGATCAGGGCCGATCCTTCCTCACCCATGAGGATCGCCATCACCATCGCCCGGGATCGCTCGGGGTCATCGGTGTTGACCCCGTGCAGTTCCGCGATGGACTCCGCGTAGAGGGCGGTCGCCTCGAGGAAGCCGACCGTCGCCGCGGCGGACAGCCCGAGCGAGGCCAGAGTGCCGACCGTCGGTACCACGGCGGTCGCACCCACCGCGGCGCCGGCAACCGTCGTCGCGCGCAGGTAGTCGCGCTCGAGCAGCCGCGCCAGCTCTGCCGGAGAGGCCTCGGGGTGGCGCTTCCGCAGCCGGCGCAGGTTGGAGAGGATCAGGGGCCGCTGGACGTCCAGGGCTCGCTCGATCCCCCGGAGGATGGCGGGCTTGGGGTTGCCGTCCTTGTCGAAGAGGGACCCGTTGGCTGCCTTCACGGCAGGATTCTCCTTGGTACGGCCAAACATCGTGGTCCTTCCGCAGTGCGTTCGATAGTGCTGGGTGGGCGCTGCCCCGAGTCTAGGCGGGGCGGCTGGCCGGGCCGGGGTGTTTCCGCCGACGGCACAGGCGTTGTGCCCGTGCCGGTGACCGTGGGCATCCGACGGACGGGCTCGGTCACCGGACGGGCCCGGTTAAAGGACGAAGGGCCCCACTGCTGTCGCAGTGACGCCCTTCGGTGGCTGGTCCCCCACGGTCCAGCCGGACCTGCTAGACGCGCGAGCCCTTGCGGCCGGTGAGTGCGCCGTAGATGACGAGCACGATCAGCGAACCGCCGATGGCGAGCAGCCAGGTGGAGATGGAGAAGAAGCTGTCCACTCCGACTCCGAAGATGGCGCTACCGATGAATCCGCCGAGCAGTGCGCCGACGACGCCGAGGATCAGCGTGATGATCCATCCGCCTGCCTGGCGGCCGGGGAGGATCATCTTTGCGATCGCTCCGGCGATGAGTCCCAGAATAAGCCAGCCGATAATTCCCATGTGATGCTCCTTGAGTGATGTGGGCTGCCCGTCCGGGGACGGGCAGCCGTTCAATAATGCGATGCACCGAAGCGCAACTTGCTCCAACTGTACTTCATCAGCATGCTTAGGACGCAATCCTAGCACCACGATAATCCTCCTTAGCAAGGCATTGAGATGAAAATATGCCGAACTGTTGCCGAGGGCGGCTCCCCCCTCGGAGCGCGGTTTCGCCCGCATCCGCCCGTATGATGACGGGAGGCGAGCCGCCCTGGGAGTGAGCGGCAGAGTCAGTGAAATCGCTGGGGAATTCTCTCGAAACTGTCAATCGAACCAACCAGGAGGAGTTTTACGAATGCGCATCGGATCATCGATATTCCTAATTGCACTCGGTGCAATTGTTGCTTTTGCCGTGCAGGTGCAGGTCAGCTTCATCGATCTCGCCCTGGTCGGGTACATCCTGATGGGCGTGGGGGTCGTCGGCCTGATCGCCTCCCTGGTGCTGGCGGCACCCCGCAGGCAGGCCCGCGTCTCCGAATCCCGCTCGATGGTCGACCCCGCCACGGGCGAGACCGTCACGCGCAGGGAGTCGCGCGACACGGGCCTCTGAGTCCCGCGCGCCGCTGCGCGTACGACGAGAGAAGGGCCGGAGCACAGCTCCGGCCCTTTCTTTGTGTCCGCTTCACGCTGTGCGGTGGCAAATAGTGCTTGACGTCACACCTAAAACGGATCTAGAGTCACTCAAACGAAGACAAAGCAACATCACCAGGACAACGGAGTCGACCATGTTCGCGGAAGAGCGCTACCGGCAGATCAGCAGCCTCGTCACCACCGACGGCCGTGTCACCGTGGCCGGCCTCTCCTCCCGTTTCGGCATCACCAAGGAGACGGTCCGGCGGGATCTCGCCCTGCTCGAGACCGACGGCGTCCTGCGCCGCGTCCACGGCGGCGCCATCGCCGGGAGCGGCGCCACGACGACCGAGTCCAGCCTCACCAGCCGCTCCTCCCGCCACGCCGACGAGAAGAAGCGCATCGCCCACGCCGCGCTCTCGCTGGTACCCGACTCCGGCGCCGTCGTCCTCGATGCGGGAAGCACCACCGGCGCCCTGGCCGAACTCCTCGTGCAGGAGGCCCGGCAGGACCTCTCGGTCATCACCCACTCCGTGCCGATCGCCGCGATGATCTCCGGGGCAGGCCTGAGCGTGGACCTCGTGGGAGGCCGGGTCCGCGCCCTGACCAGTGCTGCCGTGGGCAGCAGCACGGTGGCCCACTACGCGCGGCTTCGTGCGGACGTGGCCTTCCTCGGCGTGAACGGGCTCGGCGCAGACTTCGGCCTGAGCACCCCGGACGTGGACGAGGCCGCCGTCAAGACGGCGATCGTCCATTCCGGGCGTCGTGTGGCCCTTCTCACGCACTCATCCAAATTCGACGAGGAGACACTCGTCAGCTTCGCCCACCTGGAGGACATCGATGTACTCATCACAGACCAGGCACCCCGGGGTCCCCTCGTGGATGCACTCTTCGACGCCGGCGTGGAGGTGATCGTCGCGTGATCCTGACACTCACGGCCAATCCCAGTATCGACCGCACCGTCGAACTGACCAGCCCTCTCGCCCGGGGCGCCGTCCAGCGTGCTGTCCGCGTGGTGCAGGAGGCAGGCGGCAAGGGCGTCAACGTCAGCCGGTCGCTCGCGATGTCGGGCACGCGCACGCTCGCCATCCTCCCGGGCGACGACGACGACCCCGTACTCACGGGCCTCCGGAGCGCCTCGGTCCCGTTCCGCAACCTGCCCATCCGGGCGGGTCTGCGCACCAACACGGCGATCACCGAACCCGACGGCACCACGACGAAGATCAACGAACCCGGACCCGTGCTCTCGCCGGCCCAGCTGGACGAGCTGCTCGCCGTCGTGGTGGCGGAGAGCGACGGCGCGGACTGGCTCGTGCTCGCGGGTTCGCTCCCTCCGGGGGTGCCGTCGACGTTCTACACGACGGTGACCGCTGCGGTCCGGAACGCCCACGGACTCTCCGCCCCCCTCATCGCGATCGACTCCTCCGGAGAGCCACTCATCGAAGCCGCCGCCGGATTCCCTGCTCCCGACCTGCTCAAGCCCAACGCCGAGGAACTCAGCGAACTGACAGGCATCGGTTCCGGCGACGAGCTGGAGCAGGACCACGAACTGGCGGCCAAGGCCTGCGCGGTGCTCATCACCGCAGGGGTCGGGGCGGTCCTGGCGACCCTCGGCTCGAAGGGCGCCCTCCTCGTGACCAACGCGGGGGCATGGCACGCCGTGCACCCTCCGGTCACGGCACGCTCGACGGTCGGCGCGGGAGATTCCGCGCTGGCCGGCTACCTGCTGGCGCACAGTGCAGGCGAACTCCCGGAGAACTGCCTGCGCCAGGCTGTTGCCCACGGGTCGGCGGCAGCAGCCCTTCCCGGTTCCACCGTTCCATCGCTCGACCAGACAACGCCGGCCGCCGTCGCGGTCACTCCCCTCATGGTCACGCTGCCCGTGATCGAACCAAGCGCTGCCGGATCCGCCGGACCGCAAGCACAGGAGGAATTCTGATGTCCGATCTCATCACTCCGGAGCTCGTCGCTCTGGACCGGGACCTGGGGAGCGAACGCTCCTCCGTGATCCGCTTCCTCGCGGAGCAGGTCGCCGCGCAGGGCCGCTCCACCGAGGTGGACAGCCTGTACGCCGACGCCCTCGCTCGCGAGGAGAAGACGTCCACGGGAGTTCCGGGTGGCATCGCCATCCCCCACTGCCGTTCGAAGGCCGTCTCCGAGGCGACGCTGGCCATGGCCCGCCTGTCGCCCGCCGTCGACTTCGGCGCCAAGGACGGCCCCGCCGACCTCGTCTTCTTCATCGCCGCCCCCGACGGCGCCGACCAGGAGCACCTGAAGCTCCTGTCCAAGCTCGCACGGTCCCTCATCAGGAAGGACTTCACCGCGTCCCTGCGTGCCGCGCAGTCCCCGGCCGACGTCGTCGCGCTCGTCAACGGGGCACTCGGGATCGGGGATTCGCCCGCAACGGCCCCCGTCGGCGCCGGGGCCCATACCGCCGGTGCTTCCGGGGCTTCCGGGGCTGCGTCGGGTGAGGACGCCCGTGCCGCCGAAGCGGCAGCCACGCTCGAGACCTCCCCGGCCGGGGCGGACACGAGGGGCCCTGCCGTGGAGCGCAGCGCGACCGGCGGCGGCGAGGTCCGCCGACTCGTGGCCGTCACGGCGTGCCCCACCGGTATCGCCCACACCTACATGGCCGCCGACTCCCTGGTCGCGGCCGCGAAGGAGCGCGGCATCGACCTCCAGGTCGAGACCCAGGGCTCCTCCGGCGCCACACCCCTGGACCCAGCGGTCATCGCGGCGGCCGACGCCGTGATCTTCGCCGTCGACGTCGATGTCCGCGACAAGCAGCGCTTCGCCGGCCTCCCCGTCATCTCCTCCCCCGTGAAGCGGGGCATCGACGAGCCCGGCGAGATGGTCGAGGAAGCCGTGGCTGCCGCCGGTAACCCGAACGCCCGCCGCGTCGCAGGCACCGCCGGTGACCAGCAGGCGGACGACGACGGCGGCAGGGACAGCATCGGCAGCACCCTGAAGCGGGCCCTGCTCACGGGCGTGAGCTACATGATCCCGTTCGTCGCAGGCGGTGGCCTCCTCATCGCCCTCGGATTCCTCCTCGGCGGATACCTCATCACCGAGACGGCGGACGCGGTCGTCCTCGACAACAGCCTCGCCAACCTGCCCGACGGCGGTCTGGCCACCTATCTCGGGGCCGTCGCCTTCAAGATCGGCCAACTGTCGCTCGGCTTCCTCGTCCCGGCCCTGGCCGGCTACATCGCCTACGCCCTGGCCGACCGGCCGGGGATCGCGCCCGGTTTCGTCGCCGGCGCCGTGGCAGGCTTCATGGGCGCCGGATTCCTCGGCGGTATCGTCGGTGGCCTGCTCGCCGGCTATGTGGCCATGATGATCGGCCGCCTGGCGGTCCCACGATGGCTGCGGAGCCTGATGCCCGTGGTCATCATCCCGCTCCTCGCCTCGATCGTCGCGTCGGGTCTCATGTTCCTCCTTCTCGGCGGTCCCATCGCAGCCATCACGGCCGGGCTGAACACCTGGCTCTCCGGCCTCACGGGCACGGCCGCCGTCGGCCTCGGCGTCATCCTCGGGCTCATGATGGCCGTGGACCTCGGCGGCCCCGTCAACAAGGTGGCCTACTCCTTCGCGGTCGCCGGTCTCGGTACGGGATCGATCGACAACCAGGCACCGTGGCAGATCATGGCTGCCGTGATGGCCGCGGGCATGGTTCCGCCCCTGGCGATGGCGCTCGCCACCGTGCTGGACCGCCGCCGCTTCACCGTCGCCGAACGCGAGAACGGCAAGGCGGCCTGGCTGCTGGGCGCCGCCTTCATCTCCGAGGGTGCCATCCCGTTCGCGGCCGCCGACCCCCTGCGTGTCATCCCGGCCTCACTGCTCGGCTCGGCCGTCACGGGTGCCATCGTCATGGGAACGGGTGTGACCTCGCAGGCTCCCCACGGCGGGATCTTCGTCTTCTTCGCCATCGGCAACGTGGTGATGTTCGTCCTCGCGATCATCGTCGGAACCATCATCTCGGCCCTCGCTGTGATCGGTCTGAAGCGCTACGCAACGAGCAAGAAGGCCGCCCCGGTCGCCGAGCCGGTTGCAGCCTGACCCCCAGTCCGGTTGGCTGTACTGGATACCACCCCACGAACAAGGAGCACATCATGGCAGAACGCAAGGCAACAGTGGCTAGTCGCGTGGGACTGCACGCCCGCCCGGCATCGATCTTCGCCGAGGCCGCGGGTGACCTGCCCCTCGAGGTGACGATCGCCATGGACGGCGAGCCGGCAGAGGAGGCGATGGACGCCTCGAGCATCCTCTCGCTCATGAGCCTGGGCGCCTCGCACGGGGACGTCGTCGTCCTCCGCGCCGAGGGCGACGGCGCGGATGAGGCGCTGGAGGCCCTGGCCCGGATCATCGAGACGGACCACGACGCCGAATAGGCGCACCAACCACGAAGGGCACCATCCGCCGCATGACGGCGGATGGTGCCCTTCTGGCGTCCCCAGCGCTTGGGAGCAGGCAGGCGAGTCCACCCGTTCTAATGGACGCACCGACCTGCCGTGCAACGATCCGCTGTCCCCCCACGGACAGCGGCAGTTACATAATCATTATTTTTGCATATGGTCATGAAAACGTGAACGCCGGTAGGACACGATTGAGTCACTTTTCCTTGCGCCCCGGCACTGCGACGGCACTCATGTCACGCCAGATTGTTGGCACGACGGCTGGTGCGTCGGCCGAGCACGTGGCTGAGCCAGATCAGGCTCAGCCCGAGCACCGTCATCAGGATGGCCGAGAACGGGAGGATCACGTCCCAGGCAGTCACCTCGAGGGGAGTGAGGCGCAGCACCACGAACGCCACGACGAGGGAGAAGCCGCCTGCCAGGAAGGCGCTGGCCACCCGGTGGATGGGAAGCGCATGGCGGTCGACGACGGCGGCGGCCGCGGGCAGGACCAGACAGGCTGCGACGTAACCCGGGTACAGGCGCCCGACGGTCGCGTAGTGCTGCACCGTCTCCTGCCCGTTGTACTCCCGGAGGCCGACCGCACTGACGGGCAGGTCACTCGTCACGAAGAAATAGACGGTCGCAGCGACGGTGAGGCCCAGGATCGCGAGGCCGACCGGTCCGACGATCAGTCGACGGGCCAGGGAGGACCCGAACGCCGCAGCCATCCGGACGCCCAGGAGGAGGAACACGGCGTAGAGCGCGAGCCTCAGGAGGAGGTTCGCCAGGTTCACGCCCCCGAGGACGCCGTCCACTCCCTCGTAGATCGGGCCCAGCGACAGGGCCACCGCCACCGTGAGGAGAACCAGCGCCGCGAAGATGGTCCGGTCGCGGCCGTCCTCGAGTTCAGCCCGCCGGATCTGCTTTCCGAGCACGTCGAGTCGATCACGCGCGAGGAAGACGAGGTCCAGGTCCGACATCGCGCAGAGCGCCCGGCTCCGCCCATCCGGCGGCCACCCGCCCTCGGCAGGCGTGAGCAGTCCGGTGACCACCAGTCCGCTGGTCAGCGATACACCGGCGATGCGTGCAGCCTCGACCGCGATCTCGGGCACCAGTCTGCCCGCGGTGAGCTGCGCCGAGAGATTCTGACGCGCCACTCCCGTGCTCGTTGCCAGGCGCTGCCGGAGATCTCCGGGATCGATGGCCTCGATCCAGGCCCGGACCGAGTTCCGGTGCGGGAAGGGCGCGAGATCGAGCTGCAGGTCAGAGCCCGCACATTCCTCGTCCCGGCTCCGGGCGACAAGCAACCGCAGGATATCGATGTGGGACACCTGGCTCACGAGCTCCGCGTCGGTGGGATCGCGAACGCCGTCCGGCACGTCCTCGAAGCCGTCGAAGACGGCGAGGGCGCCGACGATCGGCAGGCCGTACCCGCGGGCGATCGCGACGACGGTCGACACCGAGACCTTCCCGCGCACCAGTTGCTGTGCGAGCGTGGACCGTTTGATGTCCGCAACCCTGCAGACATCCGACACGGTGTCCTGAGGTGCTATCTGGGAACGCCACAGCTGGAACGCCTTGGCTGTGACGGCCATCATCACCTTTCGATTGGACTTTCCGGTCTCTCATCGAAGTATACTGAGATTGCTGGCTCCGATTTCTGCGATTCCCCCATACGCAGAACTCGGAGCCAGCTCCAGTTAACGCCTCAGGTCAACGGCTCAGGCGGCCCTTGCGACGGCGCCCCGCCAGGGGTCACCAACGGACTTTCTTCTCCTTCTTCCCCTGCTTGCTGCTCTCGTGGGCGGCCTTCACATGGCTGGCTCCCGAGGCTGCCGTCGGGGCTGCTGCATGGCCCTTCTTCGCCAGGGCCTGCTGCGCTCGGGGATCGTCCTGCAGCCGGCGCTTCTGCCCGGCAGCAGGCGCGGTGGTGCCTGCCGATCCTTCCGCACTCGTCTGTTCCTGCGAGGAGGCGCCGGGCGCCCCGGAGGGGCTCCCGCCTGATTGCCCGCTGGTTTCAGGTGAACTGGTCATGGTGTTCCTTTCGTGCTGTGGGGTCCACGGAACAGGTCGCACGGCACAGCGGGACGCGCATCGACGACGCGGCGTGCTGGGGATGGGACAGATTCAGTGGGCGCCCTGTGGAGGAGTGTCATCGACACATGGCGTGATCCGCGGCCGGAGCCGGACCACCTACTGAAAGAGAAGTGTCCTCATGGTCAAGAACCGTACACCCGCCCATGCTGTGGCGACAAGGGATCAGCGCAGCCTGACGCCGGTCACCGTGACGTCCACGAAGACCAGCCGGTGGTCGCTCGTGGGGAAGGGGAAGATCCCGGTCAGCTCCGAGCCGGGCGTTCCCGCCTGGGGCCAGAAGACGCCGGAGTCCGTGACACGCAGCGAGCGCGACGGCAGCACGTAGTCTGCCCGGATGTTGCCGGCATCCCGGTCCTCGAAATCCGCCGTGTCGAACCGAGGATCGCTCCGGTGATCGGCATTGGCGCCCCCCTGCAGCGCCGAGGCCTCCGTCGCACCTGCCGACGACGGTCCCGGGTCCTGGATCAGCTTGTTCTCCAGGAGTTGCCCGATCGATCCCGGAAGCGAATCACCGTCGAGGGGATCGCTGTTCTGATCGCCCATCACGACGAATCGCTCCCCACGCTTGAGCCCTCCGGCCAGGCCGTCGTCGTCGTACACGTAGGAGGCCGTGGGCCCTCCTGTCACGTAGTCGGACCAGAAGCGGATCTCGTCGCTGTTGCGCTTCCCGTTGCGGTCCTCCTCGCCGTCGAAGACCGGAGGCGTGGGGTGGCTCGCCAGGACGTGGACCGTCCTGCCACCCACGCTGACCGGGATGTCCCAGTGGGACTTGCTCGAGAGCGGGAGGACGGCCAGTTCATCGGCGGAGTACCAGTCGCCCGGAGTCCCGGTGACCGGATTGTCCGGCAGCAGCGCGCCCGGCATGTCCTTCCACAGGAAGTTCTGGAAGGTCCGCACGGACTCCGTCCGGATGGGATACCTGGAGTAGACGACCATGCCGTACTGGCCTTCGAACGTGCCGAAGCCCAGGGCGTCGTCGGGACCGCCCACCCGGCCGTCGTTGTTCAGGTCGAATCCGCTCGGCACGCCGGTGTTGGACGGCGCCGTGTAGACGTAGGGGTACTCGATCGGCGCCCGGCCTTTCTGGCCTACCCCGAGGTAGTTGGCGCTGAAGAGATCCGCTGCCCTGTTCCCGGGGGCGTAGTCGAACTCGTTCAGAAGGAGTACGTCCGGACGGTTGATCTGGACGACCTCCGCGATGGCCCGCGCCTGCGCATTCCCCGGACCGGCCAGATCACGCACCAGCTCGCCTTCGGCCGACCGGTTGAGGCTCGCGTTGTAGGTGGCGAACCGGACGTCCTGCTGGGCGGACTTCGCAGTGGACAGGGGCGATCGTGAATCGTCGGCCGGAGCGGCCGCCACTGTGGGTGCCGTGATCACGAGGAGGACGGCGGCCAGCAGGCCGGCCGAGCAACGGGCCAGGATGCGCATCGGTCCCTCCTCCTCGAGGGCACCACCACGCCCCCGGTGGACGTGCGGTACCAGCGGCTGCGTGAGCCGGTCCTTCGAGCGTAGCGGCGCAGGCAGCCCGAGAACGGGCCGTCGGATAACGATTCGAGCTCAACAAATTCGTACCGGCAGCCTGCCCCCGCCCTTCCTCGACGTGCCAAGCGGCGGGCGTCAAGTGGCTTCTCCGGGGGCGCCGGGACCACCGCTAATCTGTGTTCCCGCCGCGAGCCGTGGCAGTCTGAAGCAGGTTCCCGGATCGTGCCCGGGCGCCGGATCGTGCCGTCGGGCACCGGAAGGGAGTCGGTCCGTGCCTCTGTGGCTGCAGGCGTTCGGTTGGGGAGCCCTCGCGGGCGGTGCACTTCTCGTCGGCTCGGCCATCGCGTGGCGGTGGCGGGTTCCGCCTCGCATCGTCTCGTTCGTGATGGCGTTCGGCGCCGGGGTCCTCATCTCGGCTCTCGCCTTCGAGCTCGTGGACGAGGCGCAGGACGTCGGAGGCCTTGCTCCGACCGCCTCCGGCTTCCTCGTGGGAGCCGTGACCTACGTCGGGGCGAACGCCGTCCTCGCGCGGCAGGGCGCTCGGCACCGCAAGCGGTCGGGCACGCAGCAGCCCTCGGAGTCCGACGATGCCGGCAGCGGCAATGCGATCGCACTCGGTGCACTGCTCGACGGCATACCGGAGTCGGTGGTGCTGGGTCTGGGCCTCGTCGCCGGTGGGGCCGTCAATCCCGCCGTCCTCGTGGCGATCTTCATCTCCAACGTCCCGGAGGGCCTGTCCAGCACGGCGGGCATGAAGAACTCCGGGCGCAGCTCCCGCTACGTCTTCGGTCTCTGGGGCGACATAGCGCTCGCCTCCGGGCTCGCCGCCCTCGCCGGGTACTCCCTGCTCGCCGGGGCGTCCGGGGGGACGATCGCGTTCATCACGGCCATCGCGGCGGGGGCCATCCTCGCGATGGTGGCCGACACCATGATCCCCGAGGCGTTCGAACGCCAGCACATGTTCACCGGGTTGATCGCCGCCCTCGGGTTCCTGGCGGCCTTCGTGGTGCACGACCTGTCCGGCTGAGGTGGAGGACGCGGCGCCGGGCACAGCAGTGGGGTCCCGGACACGTCCGGGACCCCACTCGGGTAGGCCCTGTGGGGCTCGAACCCACGACCCACGGATTAAAAGTCCGTTGCTCTAGCCAACTGAGCTAAGGGCCCGCCCCGTCGACTCCACTGGCGGATCCTCGGGATCCGGCGGTGGGCACCGACGACCCGCCCACTTTATCGCAATCACCGGGGCCCCGAGCACGTGGCCGGTCCGCGGTCGGGGGGCGTGCAGAGTGTGCAGGAGTATCCTCGACCCATGGACGGCGACTACACGAACAACAGCCCTCGGCCCCACAAGCCGAAGCCATTCGCTCCCGCGGACTTCGAGGTCTTCGCAGGGGGAGTCGATCCCTCGCGGGTCTCCGAAGCCGCCCACATGGCGGCCCACGCCCTGGTGCACCACGGCCGTGACGCGGAGGATCCCGAGGTGACCCGGCGCCTCGTCGAACTCGCCGACCAGCAGGGCCTCGAAGCCATCGCGGAGATGTGGGCGGAGAGCCCCGCACGGTCGCTGCCGGGTGCACTGTGGAGGCTCTACGCGCTGCGCGCGGCCACCCAGCAGAACCCCGAGCGGATCGCCGCCTACTTCGCCTCGGGCAAGGAGGTGGCCCAGGTGTCGAAGGTCGTCGCCGGTGTCGCCGAACCCCCGGGTGCCGCCGAGATGACGACCATGGCCGACACCATCCTGTCCGGCGCGTTCGACGGCGATTTCGACGTCGCGCTGGAGCGCTTCGCCGCTTTCTGCCGGGTGGTGGCGCTCGGCCAGGCCAACCACGCCGACGACACCGAGCTCGCGAACGGCCCCCACGCGTCGAAGCTGACACGCAACTCGCACCAGCTCATCAGGACGGCGGAGGACCTCGAGCACGCCGCCGCGTCCTGGCGGCGCGGTGAGCTCGACTGAACCGCCCACTCGGGCCGCTGTTGACAGCGGCTCCGGGGAGGGCAAGACTTAACGCGGCGTCGGACCGTGGAACCCCCGGGCTTCAACACTCAGCCGCTTCGAGCGGCCTTCCGCCGAGAGGCGCTCCCGGTTCGACGCCACTACTCTGTCCAGCCACCTCCGACGCGACGACGGCCGGCCCGCTGACACCTGAACCTCCGAGGAAGACTCCGTGAAACTACGCCTCTTCCCCCAGGAGAACGCCGGGCTGGAACTGCTCTCCCGCATGGCGCAGCAACTCGTGCTCGGCGTCGGCACCATGTCCGCCATCCTCGGAGCCTCGACCCAGGAGTACGACCGCCTCTCCGAAGAACTGCACCAGCACGAGTCGGCGTCCACGGACCTGCACTTCGCCCTCCTCACCTCCATGCGCACGTCCTTCATCAATCCGCTTCCCCGGGAGGACCTCTACGTCCTCTCCCGCCTCCTCAACGAAGCCATCGAGAAACTGGACGGAGCCGGTGAACTCATCGCGCTCTACAAGCTGAGCAAACTGAGCCGGCGCGCGGCGGACCAGCTGGAGGTCATCAACCGACAGGCGGAGTTGACCGCCGTCGCCATGCAGCGGCTGAACTCGATGGAGGACCTCGAGGAGTACTGGATCGAGATCCTCCGCCTCGCACGTCGGGCCGAGCGCACCCACCGCAGCTGGTGCGCGGAACTCCTGAGCGACCACAAACCCCTCGTCTACGCCCGGCATCGCGACGTGGCGAACCAGCTGGTCGACGTCACGAAGGACATCCGGCGTGTGGCCACACAGGTGGGCAGCATCCTGGTCAAGGAATCGTAGGTGGAGCCATTCCTCCTCGGGGTGGTGATCGTCCTCGCGGGCGGCTTCGCCTTCCTGAACGGCTTCCACGACGTCTCCAACTCCGTCGCGACGGCCGTCCGCACCAGGGCCCTCACGCCCACGATCGCCGTCCTGCTGGCCGCCGTCTTCAATCTCGTGGGCGCCCTGCTGAGCACCTCGCTGGCCCTGTTCTTCACCGACGCGGGGATCGGCCTGCCCGCGGGGAGCACGGGCCTGGGGATCCTGCTCGCGGCGCTGCTGGCGGCCTGCCTGTGGGGCCTCCTCACCTGGTGGCGGGGCAAGCCGTCGTCGTCCACCCACGCCCTGCTCGGCGGGATCATCGGCGCGGGCGGGGCGTCGCAGCTCACCAGCGGTCCCGCGATGAGCGGAGCCGGCCAGACCCTCCTCCTGCAGATCGTGCTGCCGCTCCTGCTCTCGCCCGTCCTCGCCTACGCCCTGGCCTACGCAGCGGTGTTCCCCGCCACATGGCTGCTGCGGCACGGCTCCCCCTCGGCCGTGAACCGGGGGAACCGCATGGCGCAGTCCGTCCTGGCCGGCGCCTTCGCCCTCGGACACGGGCTGCAGGACGGTCAGCGCACCATGGCGGTGATCCTGCTGGCCCTGGTGGGCGCCGGGTACGCGAGCGGGTCGGACATGCCCGTCTGGGTGCAGGTGTCGGCCGCCGTCCTCCTGGCCGGTGGATCGCTCCTGGGCGGCTGGCGCATCACGCACACGCTCGGTAACCGGCTGGTGCACATCGACCCGCTGCGGGGGATGACGGCGCAGGGTGTGAGTTCGGCCATGCTATTCATCGGCGCCATCTCGCTGCACATGCCGCTCTCGAGCACGCACACCATGACCTCCGCCATCGTCGGGGCCGGTGCCAATCAGCGGTTCGCCTCGGTGCAGCGTCCCCACGTGGTCCGGATCCTGCTGATCTGGCTCGGTACCGCGCCGGCGACGGCCGTCGTGGGCGGTGTCTTCTTCCTGGCGCTGACCCCCCTCCTCTGACCCCGTCCGCGACCCTTTGCGCTGACGCGCCGAGCCGCGGCGTCGAATCCGCGGGAGCGCCCGGCCGCACCTGACCCGCCGAGCCGCGCGGCCGCCCCGGGAAGACGACGACGGCGGCCCCCTGGAGGGAGCCGCCGTCGTACCCGGTGAGGATCGTCAGTGCGACCCGGGGCGTATCCGTTCCGAGGTCACCCGAAGCGACCGGACACGTAGTCCTCGGTCGCCTTCATCGAGGGCTTGTTGAAGATCGTGGTGGTGTCGTCGTACTCGATCAGCTTGCCGGGCTTGCCCGTGCCGGCGATGTTGAAGAACGCCGTCCTGTCCGACACCCGCGCGGCCTGCTGCATGTTGTGCGTCACGATCACGACGGTGTAGTCGGCCTTGAGCTCGTTGATGAGGTCCTCGATGGCCAGGGTGGAGATCGGGTCCAGAGCCGAGCAGGGCTCGTCCATCAGGATAACCTGCGGCGAGACGGCGATGGCGCGCGCGATGCAGAGGCGCTGCTGCTGCCCACCGGAGAGGCCCGATCCTGGGCGGCCCAGTCGATCCTTCACCTCGTTCCACAGGTTCGCGCCGCGCAGGGACTTCTCGACGAGCGCATCGGCATCCGACTTGCTGATCCGCTTGTTGTTGAGCTTCACGCCGGCCAGGACGTTGTCCCGGATGGACATGGTGGGGAACGGGTTGGGCCGCTGGAACACCATGCCGATCTGGCCGCGCACGGTCACGGGGTCCACGGCGGAGTCGTACAGGTTGTCGCCGTCGAGGAGCACCTCACCCTCCACTCGTGCGCCGGGGATGACCTCGTGCATGCGGTTGAGGGTGCGGAGGAACGTGGACTTGCCGCAACCGGACGGGCCGATGAACGCGGTGACCGAGCGGGCCTCGATGTTGATGTTGACGTCCTCCACGGCAAGGAACTTGCTGTAGTAGACGTTGAGGTCCTTGACGTCGATTCGCTTGGACATTTCTTCCTTATCGGTAGGTACCGCGGGTGGTCAGCGGCTGGTCTTGGGGGCGAACAGGCCTGCGATGAAACGGGCGGCCAGATTCAGGATCATCACCATGACGATCAGCAGGAGTGCTGCCGCCCAGGCGCGCTGGGTACTCGGGTCAGGAGAGGTGGGCGAGGTCGGGGTGAGGATCTGGTAGTAGATGTAGGTGGGGAGCGAACTCATCCACCCGCTGAAGGCACTCCAGTTGATCGAGGTGGCGAACCCGGCCGTCACCAGGATGGGCGCGGTCTCGCCGATCACGCGGGCGATGGACAGGGTCACACCCGAGGCGATCCCGGAGATGGCCGTCGGGATGACTACCCGGGTGATGGTGCGCCACTTACGCACGCCGAGGGCGTAGGAGGCTTCCCGTAGCTCGTTGGGGACGATCTTCAGCATCTCCTCCGTGGCGCGGACCACGACCGGGATCATGAGCACCGAGAGCGCCACCGAGGCCACGAAACCCATGCGGGTACCGGGCCCGAACAGCAGCGCGAAGAGTGCCGCCGCGAAGAGACCGGCGACGATCGACGGGATACCCGTCATGACGTCCACGAAGAAGGTGATGGCCCTGGTGAGGCTCTTCCCCTGGCCGTACTCCACGAGGTACACCGCGGTGAGCAGCCCGATGGGTACCGAGATCAGCGTGGCCCAGAACGTGATCTGGAGCGTCCCGATGATGGCGTGATAGGCGCCACCGAGCACTGGAGTGCCATCCTCGACCGTCTGGTTGTCGATGGCACCGGTGATCCCGTTCATGGAGGTGAAGAAGAAGTTGTAGCTGAGACCGGGAAGGCCACGCTCGAGGACCGTCCAGAGCACCGAGATCAGGGGTATCAGCGCGAGGATGAAGGCGCCGTAGACAAGGTACGTGACGAGGCGGTCCGTGGCCTTGCGTCCGCCCTCGGCCACCGCCGTGACGAGCGTGGCTCCGATGACGAAGACGATCGCCGAGATGACAGCCCATCCCGCCACGCTGAAGCCGATGAGCGAGGACAGCGCGGCCCCGAGGATCACTGCGGCTGCGAGCACCACCCACACGGCATAGGAGGGGAGCTTGCCGCGCGTGAGCTGCGATTGGCGGCGCTGGATGCTCTGGTCGACTGCCATTAGTTAGCTCCCGAGAATTCTTTGCTCCTGCTGATGATGAGCCGGGCGATCATGTTCACGATCAGGGTGATCACGAAGAGTACGAGGCCGGCCGCGATCAATTCGCTCAACCGAAGGCCGAAGGCCTCGGGGAAGTTCAGGGCGATCTCTGCCGCGATGGTCTGGTTCCCGGAGCTGATGAGGCTCGCCGAGAGCAGGCCCGGTGAGAGGACCAGCGCCACCGCCATGGTCTCACCGAGCGCGCGCCCGAGTCCCAGCATGGTGGCGCTGACGATCCCGGGCCGCGCGAACGGCAGGACGGCCATGCGCACCATCTCCCAGCGGGTGGCTCCCATGGCGAGCGCCGCCTCCTCGTGGAGGTTGGGGGTCTGGAGGAAGATCTCCCGGCTGAGCGAGGTGATGATCGGGATCACCATGACGGCGAGGACGATGCCTGCCGTGAGAATGGTCTTGCCGGTCTGGCTGGCCGGCCCCGCGAAGATGGGTATCCAACCGAGGTTCTCCGCCAGCCAGGTGAAGATGGTGGACATCTGCGGCGCCAGGACCAGGTATCCCCATGCTCCGTAGATGACGGAGGGGATGGCAGCCAGCAGGTCGACGACGTACCCGAAGATCCGAGCCAGCCGGCGCGGCGCGTAGTGCGAAATGAACAGTGCCACCAGGATCCCCACCGGGGTGGCGATGAGCAGTGCGATCGCTGCCGCGATCACGGTCCCGACGACGATCGGGAAGATGTAGGCGGCGAAACCTTCACCGCCCGTCACGGTCTCCGGGTCGGCCGTGAAGACGGGCGAGGCCTGGACCACGAGGAACATGGCAACGCTGAACAGGATGACAAGGATCAGGATGCCGGCCCCGAGCGAGACTCCGGAGAAGATCTTGTCACCGGCGCGGCCGCGATCCTTCGGCGTTTTCAGCAAGTTGCTTGACACGTGGCTGCCTTCCGGGCGATCAGGTTCAGGTGGGACGACGGGCCGATGCCGAACATCTACCCGGGGCGAGGACGTACTCCAGCCGTGACAGCGGACGGTCCCGCCCGGTCTTCATTAGACCAGACGGGACCGCGATGCCCGGATCTAGGAAGCAACCTCGATGGAGTCGATCGACATCTGGGCCTGCTCGCGCAGCGACTCGGAGAGCGGGGCACTGCCGGTGGAGGCTTCGGCCTCGGCCTGGCCCTCCTCGCTGATGACATAGGAACCGAAGGCCTTCACGAGGTCCACGGTCTCCTGGCTGTCATAGGTGGTGCAGTAGATGTGGTAGCTGATGAGGACCACGGGGTACGCACCGGACTCGGTGGTGTCGCGCTCGAGCTCGAGTGCCATGTCCATCTCGGGGCGGTCCTCGACGGGCGTGGCGACCTCGACGGCGCGGGCCGCTGCCTCCGGGCTGAGCTCGGTGTACTCCTCGCCCACCTTGACGTTCACCGTACCGAGTTCGCCGACCGCCGAGGCATCGGCATAGGTGATGGCGCCGTCGGTGGCGGTCACGGTCTGCACCACACCGGAGGTGCCCTTCGCGTTCTCGGACAGGTACGCCTCCGGCCAGGTCCCGCTGGCCTCGTCGGTCCAGTCCTCGGCAGCAGCCGCCGCGAGGTACTCGGTGAAGTTCTCGGTGGTACCGGACTCGTCCGAGCGGTGAACCACGGTGATCGGGGTGTCGGGGAGCTCGGCGTCCGGGTTCTGGTCCGCGATCGCGGGATCGTTCCAGGTGGTGATCTCGCCCTTGAAGATCTGCGCGATGGTCGGCGCGTCGAGGTTCATCTTCTCGACACCTTCGAGGTTGAAGGCGATGGCGATCGGGGAGATGTAGGCCGGGATGTCGATGGCGCCGTCGGGGCCGCACACCTCCATGGCCTGCTCCATCTCGTCCTCGTCGAGATACGCGTCGGAGCCGGCGAACTGTGCGCCACCGGCGAGGAAGGCCTCGCGGCCTGCGCCGGATCCGTCCGGCGAGTACTGGACCATGGCGTCGGAGTTCAGGTTCTGGAAGCCGGTACGCCAGGCTTCCATGGCCGAGTTCTGCGAGGACGCACCGATGCCGGTGAGGGTTCCCGAGACAGCGGTACCCGCGGCGGTCGAGGCAGCCCCGCTGCCTGCGGGGGTCTCGCCGGTGGCGTTGTCGGAACCGCACGCGGTCAGCGCCAGCGCTGCGACGGAGACGACCGCCGCGGCACGGCCAATGCGAAGAGCCTTCACTAGATATTGCCCCTTCCAGGGATGTTTCTTCGGTGCTCGAGTGGCACTCGGGAGAAGTTGTACGCGTTTCCGTACAGATTCGACGCTAGGGAGTGCAGGTGACGAGACTGGCGGAGAGACATGAACGCAAGGTGAACAGCGCCGGTCCATTGCGCCGCGCGGCGTGTCCGCGCCGGCGGATGAGACCGGGGTCTCGCCCGGCGCACCTCCTAGACTGGGGGCATGCCGCCGCGCCAGGGACTCACCAGCACCCTTGCCTTCCTGCGCAAGCGGTCCCGGACGGGCCTGCGCCGGAGCTCCACCTCGGTCGTGACGGCACTGCAGATGACCGTGTGCGCCGTGGGCGCCTATGCCTTCGCCGAGCAGGTCCTGGGACACAACGGGCCGCTCTTCGCTGCGACGTCCTCCATGATCTCCCTCGGGTTCTCCCGGGACCCGCGCATCCGCAGGGTGCTCGAAGTCGCCATCGGGTGCACGCTCGGCATCTCGATCGGTGATCTGCTCCTCACGTTCTTCGGCACCGGTCTGTGGCAGGCCGCCGTCGTGCTGTTCATCTCCATCCTGTTGGCGCGTTTCCTCGACAGCGGGACCATCTTCACCACCCAGCTCGGCCTGCAGTCCCTCCTCGTGGTACTGCTGCCCGCGCCGGAGGGCGGCCCCTTCACGCGGAGCGTCGACGCGATCGTGGGCGGGATCTTCGCGCTCGTGGTGACGATGCTGCTGCCACGCGATCCGCGGGGCGAGCCGAAGACGAACGTGCGCGGACTGCTCGGCGAACTCTCGGGAATCCTGCGGGAGAGCGCCGCGGCCCTGCGCCAGAGCGATGCCACCCTGGCCTGGCACGCGCTGATCAGGGCCCGGAACTGCCAGGCGCAGCTGGACGGCCTGACGGGCAGCATGAAGGCCGCGCAGGAGGTGGCGCGGATCTCCCCCGCCTACCGGCGGCATCGCGACGAGCTGGGCACCCTGCGGACCGCCGTCGAGTCCATCGACCTCGCCATCCGCAACAGCCGGGTGTTCTCGCGGCGGCTGACCTCCGCCATCAACCACGCAGCGCTGAGCGACGAGGCGATCGAGAGCCTCGGCCGCAGCGTGGAGGACACGGCCGACGCCGTCGACGTCCTCAGCAGGGCCCTCTCGGCGCGGGACGCGGCCGAGCGGCGCTCCAATCTGCGGCAGGCCCGGGATGATCTCGCGGCCGTCGCGACCGACCTGCACCCCGAGACGATGGGCATCAGCCGGCTCGAAGGTGAAGGGCTGGTGCTCCTCCTCCGCCCGCTCGTGGTGGATCTGCTCGAGGCAACGGGCCTGTCCCACGAGGACGCCGCGGACTACCTCCCCCGCCTCTGACACCGCCCCGTCCGTCGTCCATCCCGTCCGTCGGACCGGGCTCGGGTCCCGGACCGGGCTCCGGGCGTCGCTGTCGGTGACCGCCGGTACCCTGACAGGATGGCCACGAAGACCTCCACCGCCGCGCGCGCGGGACGCACCAACACCCCCAACTTCCGGTGCGCGGAGTGCGGGTGGACCACGGCGAAGTGGGTGGGCCGCTGCGGCGAATGCCAGGCCTGGGGCACGGTCGAGGAGACGGGTCAGGTGGTGGCGCGCACGACGGCGGCCACGGCCGTGACGACGCCCGCCCGGCGGATCGCCGACGTCGACGCCACCCTGTCCGGCTTCCAGCCGACGAAGATCGACGAGCTGGACCGCGTCCTCGGTGGCGGGCTGGTGCCCGGTGCCGTGATCCTCCTCGCCGGTGAACCGGGTGTCGGCAAGTCCACGCTGCTGCTCGACGTCGCCGCACGCGTCGCCCGTCTCGGCAAGGACGTCCTCTACGTCACGGGGGAGGAATCGGCCGCGCAGGTGAAGCTCCGGGCGGACCGCATCGACGCGGTGGCCGATTCCCTCTACCTGAGTGCGGAGACCGATCTCGGGCAGGCACTGGGCCAGGTGGAGACGCTCGATCCGGCGCTGCTGATCGTCGACTCCGTGCAGACCCTCAGCAGCGCGGCCGTCGACGGCAGTGCCGGCGGGGTCACCCAGGTCCGTGAGGTGGCCGCGTCCCTCATCGGCGCCGCCAAGGCGCGCGGAATGACGACGCTGCTGGTCGGGCACGTCACGAAGGACGGTTCCATCGCGGGCCCGCGCCTGCTCGAGCACCTGGTCGACGTCGTCTGCCAGTTCGAGGGTGAGCGGCACTCGCGCCTCCGGCTGCTGCGGGCCGTGAAGAACCGCTACGGTCCCACGGACGAGGTGGGCTGCTTCGATTTGACCGACGGCGGGATCGAGGGCCTGGCCGATCCGAGCGGGTTGTTCGTCTCGCGTACCAAGGACCCGGTGTCGGGGACCTGCATCACCGTGACCCTCGAGGGGCGCCGCCCCCTGCTCGCCGAAGTGCAGGCGCTCCTGGCGGAGTCGGCCAACTCGCAGCCCCGACGCGCCACGAGCGGACTCGACAGCTCACGCGTGGCCATGCTGCTGGCCGTCCTGCAGAGCCGCGCCTCGGTGAGCCTGCACAAGGACGACAGCTATGTCGCGACGGTCGGCGGCGTGCGCCTGACGGAGCCCGCGACCGACCTCGCCGTAGCCCTCGCCATCGCGTCGGCCAAGACCGACCACCCCCTGCCCGCGCGGCTCATCGCGTTCGGCGAGGTGGGGCTCGCCGGCGAGGTGCGGCCCGTGCCGGGCATCGGCCGCCGCATCCAGGAGGCGGAGCGGCTCGGGTTCACCCACGCCATCGTGCCCGCGTCCCCCGGCGGGACCGGCCTTGTACCCAAGGGCTTCTCCGTGCGCGAGGTCTCGACCCTGGCGGAAGCGCTGGCGTTGCTGTTCTAGGCCGGACGGCTGACGGGCACGCGGTCCTGACCGGTCTCCGTGAGTGTTACCGATCTGCGACAGCACGCTGTACCGGGGATTTCGCGCACGCCAGTAGTATTAGCCTCGGCTGCGCGGGCACTCCCGCGGGCTCTGTGCCCGCCATCGGAGGCTCGATGCCGGCCGCCCGACCGTGCCGGGCACTCAACAGCGCGGTGGCGAAAGGATAGGCCCATGGTTCGTAGTCCGGAGGACTCGCTCAAAGCCACCCTCGCCAGAGTAGCCCCGGGCACCCATCTTCGCGACGGTCTTGAGCGAATCCTGCGGGGACGCACGGGGGCGCTGATCGTCCTCGGCTTCGATCGCACCGTCGATTCCATCTGCTCGGGCGGCTTCGACATCGGCATCGAGTTCTCCCCCACCCGGCTCCGCGAGCTCGCCAAGATGGACGGCGCCATCGTGTGCGACAAGGACGCGGGCCGCATCCTCCGGGCAGCCGTCCAGCTGGTACCGGACCACACCATCGAGACGCAGGAATCCGGCACCCGGCATCGAACGGCCGAGCGCGTGGCCAAGCAGACGGGCCTCCCGGTGATCAGCGTCAGCCAGTCCATGCAGATCATCGCCCTCTACATCGACGGGCTGCGCCACGTCCTCGAAGGTTCAGAGCCCGTGCTGGCGCGCGCCAACCAGGCCCTCGCCACCCTGGAGCGTTACCGGGCCCGCCTGGACCAGGTCTCGAACTCGCTGTCCGCGCTGGAGATCGAGGCGATGGTCACTGTCCGCGATGTGGCCGTGACCCTGCAGCGCCAGGAGATGGTGCGCCGCATCTCCGAGGAGATCTCGCAGTACGTCCTGGAGCTCGGCGTCGACGGCCGCCTGCTCTCCCTGCAGGTCGAGGAACTGACCACGGGCCTGGGACCCGGCAGCGAGATGGTCCTGCGGGACTACATGGACCTCGGGACGAGCACCGCGCCCGTCGAGGAGCGCGTCGCGACCCTGCAGGGATTCAGCTCGACGGACCTCATCGACCTCGGGACCATCGCGAGCGTGCTCGGCTTCAACCCCTCCGTGGACTCCCTGGAAGCCGTGATCCAGCCCAAGGGCTACCGGCTGCTCTCGGGCATCAAGGCTGTTCCTCCCGCCGTCGCGAACCGGCTCGTGGACCACTTCGGCGGCCTGCAGAACCTCATGGCGGCCAACATCGAGGACCTCATGGCAGTGGACGGCATCGGTGAGCAGCGTGCCCGGACGGTGCGCGAGGGACTGTCCCGGATCGCGGAGACGAGCCTCCTCGACCGCTTCATGTAGTCGTCCGGCGCGTGTCCGGACCGGCGAGCAGACCGGCGACGCCGCCTGGACCTACTGGAGTGTGAAGTCTGCCGGCGAACTGTTGATGACCCCGAGCCGGGTGGTGAGCATGTAGGTTCCCGGACCCACGCCCTCCTCCACAGGAGTGCAGCCGGCAACACTCCGCGTGCGGGGCCACCCGAAGTCCGCGGTCTCCTCCGCGTCCGGCTCGAGAACATGGAACAGGTCCTCGGACGCCGTCTGGCAGTCGACCGAGGAGAAGATGCGCCCGTCGGCATTCGTGACCAGGAACTCCATCTCCGATGTGCCCACGTTGAGCACGCAGGCCTCGTCGCCCGCATTGCGGAGCACCAGTGTGAGCACGGGGTCCTCACCCTCCGCGTAGCTCTGCTCGTCGGTGGTGGCCTCTACGGTCACGTCGGCCGGCTCGCAGCGGACCGACGTCGAGAGCGTGGGCTCGGCCGACGGCGCCGGAGCCGACGGCGCGGGTGTGGATGCACCCGCGGACGCCGGGGCGGAGGCCGGCGCGGCGGACGGTGCCGGTGTGGCATCGGGTCCGGCGGACGCGGCGGCCTCCGCAGGAGGTTCCTCCGTGCCGCGGGATCCGCTTCCGAGGGCACCGGCGAGCGCGGAGCCGCCGAGCACGAGGGCCGCCAGGACGACGAGCGCCAGGATCACCACGGCCAACCGACGCCGTCGGTACACCGCCGGGCTGTGCCGCCTGCCGTCACTGCGCCGGCCGCTGCCCCGGGGATCGCGCTGATGTCCGGTGGATGCCATCCCTCAAGGCTAGGGAGGAAGCCGAGGATTCAGCGGGGCACCACGCCGGTCGATAGAGTATTCGGGACGAGAAACAGGAGTAGCGATGGACACCGGCGCCGCAGCACGAGCAGAGGGGGCAGGCTCCCGCACGACCCCCCGGGCCGGCTCACGGCACGGTCTCGATCTGCTGCATGTCCGGGTGACTGACTGGTTCACCGAGGCTGCCCGGGACCTGCCGTGGCGCGAGCAGGACTGCTCCGCATGGGGCATCCTGGTCAGCGAGATCATGCTCCAGCAGACGCCCGTGGTCAGGGTCCTGCCGGTGTGGCGGGAGTGGCTGGAACGCTGGCCCACGCCCTCCCACCTCGCCGCCGAGCCCCCGGGTGCCGCCGTCCGGCACTGGGGACGCCTGGGCTATCCGCGGCGGGCGCTGCGCCTGCACGCCGCCGCGGTCGCCATCACCGAGGAACACGGTGGGGAGGTCCCTGCGACGCACGACGACCTGCTGACCCTGCCCGGCGTCGGCGCGTACACGGCCGCAGCCGTGGCGGCCTTCGCCTTCGGCAGGCGGGAGACGGTGGTGGACACGAACATCCGCCGCGTGCACGCACGGCTGTTCACCGGCACGGCCCTCCCCGCGCCGGCACTGACCGCAGCCGAGATGAAGCGTGCCGCGTCACTCCTGCCTGACGACGCCGGCCTGTCCGTCCGCTGGAACGCAGCCGTGATGGAGTTGGGCGCCGTGATCTGTACGGCGAGGAATCCCGTGTGCGGCCACTGCCCCGTCGCGGACGCCTGCGCCTGGGTGGAGGCCGGGCGCCCGGCGCCGGAGTACGTGCCCAAGGGACAGTCCTGGGCAGGAACCGACCGGCAGGTGCGGGGAGCCATCGTCGCCGTCCTGCGGGAGTCGGACGGCGCCGTTCCCAGGGTGCTCCTCCTGGAGGCGCCCGCTGATCTGAGGATGGACCCGGCGGCAGCCGTGACCGCCCGTCCCGGCGCCCTGGGCGCCCTGCACGGCCTCCGGGCGCCGGCGGAGCAGCTCGACCGCGCACTCGCGGGGCTTCTCGCCGACGGGCTCGCGGAGGAACACGACGGCGGCATCCGCCTGCCGGGGTGAGCCGCCCGGCTGCCCGTCCCTCCCGGTCAGGACGGCTCGCCGAAGCCTGATTCCACCGCCTGCCCCACGAAGTCGAGGGCTGCCTGGGCGTCCGGGCCGCTCGCTTCCACAGTCACGGTCCGGCCCTGGCCGAGCCCGAGGCTCATCAGGAGCATGACGGACTTCCCGTCGACGCCGTTCACCGTGATCTCGGCGTCGAGATCGGCGAGCCCCGCGGCGAGGGCAGCTGCCGGCCGCGCGTGGAGTCCCATCTCGTTCGGCAGCGTCCACGACCCGCCGGCGCGCGGTCCGTCGCCCGACGACGCGGCCCCGCGGGACCCGGCAGCCTCCGAGCCGGGCGCTGCGGCGGCGTGGCTGACGAAGGGCTCGAGCTCCTCGGGCCGGATCGAGACGACTGCTCCCTCGGCGGCGCGGAGGACCTCGTCGATGGACGAGCCGCCCTGCGCCTGCACGGCGGCGGCCACAGCCCCTTCCACGAGAGCCGCCTGGGCGAGCCGGACAGCGCTCCGGGCGTCCGGCTCCAAGAACTCGAGCACCATCTCGGCGGTCATGACGGCGGAGCCGAGGTCCGTCAGCACCACCACACCGTCCCCGCCACCCGAGGCCTCCTCGATCCCGGCCTGGACCCGGTCGAAACTCGTACCGATGCGCGCGCCCCCGTCACCGTCGGCTCCCCCGGCAGCGACGAGGACGACGTCGGGGGCCATCTGGGCCGCCAGCTCGACGACGCCCTCGGCGATCTTCCGGCTGTGGGAGACGATGACCAGTCCGACGCTCATGCGACCTCTCCCCCAGCCGCCTCGGCTGCCGCCTGCAGGATGAGCGCCGTCGACACGGCCCCCGGATCCTGGTGGCCGGCGCTGCGTTCCCCGAGATAGCTCGCCCTGCCCTTCCGGGCGATCAGCGGCTCGGTCGCGACCGCGCCGGCGTGCGCCGCGTTGGCCGCGGCCGCGAGCACCTCGGGAGCGGTGGCACCGGCCAGGGCGGCGGTCTGCGCGGCTTCGGCGGCAGGCGTCCACGCATCGACCATGGTCTTGTCGCCCACCTCGGCCTTGCCCCGCGCGACGATCCCGTCCCGGGCGGCAGCGATCATCCCGGCCACCCCGGAGGGCTCGACGGCGGTCGCGTCACCGAGGGATGTCGCTGCTCGCAGGAAGGCCGTCCCGTACAAGGGGCCGGCGGCACCGCCCACGGTGGACATGAGGGTCATGGCCACGAGCTTGAGGACCGCGGCGGGCGTCTCCGGTGTGCCGTCGTCGAGCTTGGAGAGCACGGCACCGAAGCCCCGGTCCAGGTTCTCGCCGTGGTCCGCGTCGCCGATGGCGCGGTCCAGGTCGATGAGCAGGGCCCTGTTCTCGGAGACGACCTGCGCGGTGTCGCGCATCCACCGGACGGCCCAGGCGGTGTCGAGGGTCGTGGCGGCCCCGGCGTCACCCGCGGTTCCTTCCACGCTCATGCTCCCCACCGCAGGGCGGCGGTGTGGACCGGTGTGTCCCACAGCTCGAGCATCTCGTCGTCGGCACGCAGGACGGTCAGTGAGGCGCCCTGCATCTCGAGCGCGGTGATGTAGTTGCCGACGAGGGAACGCTCGATTCCCACGCCCAGGCCCTCGAGCAGCTGCGCCACCTTCCGGAAGACGATGTACAGCTCGCTCGCGGGGGTTCCGCCCATGCCGTTGACCATCACGATGGTGCGGTCCCCGGAGGTGAGCGAGAGGTCCGCGACGATGGGGTCGAGGAGCCGCTGCGTGATGCCGTCCGCGTCCTCCATCGCGATGCGGTGCCGGCCCGGTTCGCCGTGGATACCGACGCCGATCTCGATCTCGTCCTCGGCGAGGTCGAAGCTCGGCACCCCTGCATGGGGCACGGTGCAGGCGGCGAGTGCGACACCCATGGAGCGCACGTTGTCCACCACGCGCTGGGCCACCGCCGTCACGCCGTCGAGACCGTCCCCGCGCTCCGCGGCCGCACCGGCGATCCGCTCGACGAGGACCGTCCCGCCCACCCCGCGCCGGCCGGCCGTGTACAGGGAGTCCTCCACGGCGACGTCGTCGTTCACGAGGACGGAGCGGACGGACACGCCGTCGGCCTCCGCCATCTCGGCTGCGGTCTCGAAGTTCAGGACGTCGCCCGTGTAATTCTTCACGATGTGTAGGACGCCGGCTCCGCCGTCGACCGCGGCGGTGGCGGGGATGATCTGGTCAGGAGTGGGCGAGGTGAAGACGGCACCGGGCACGGCGGCATCGAGCATGCCCCTGCCGACGAAGCCCGCGTGGAGGGGCTCGTGCCCGCTGCCCCCGCCGGAGACCAGACCCACCTTGCCCTGCACGGGGGCGTCCTTGCGGGTGATGAACAACGGCTGGGGGTGGACGGTCACGAGGTCGGCGTGGGCGATGCCGAAACCTTCGACGGACTCGTCGACCACGGCCCTGGGGTCATTGATGAGCTTCTTCACGACGGCGGCTCCTAGCCTGCGAACGGACAGTTGACAGCCGGCAGCCCGCCTCACATGGACCACTCCGGCCACTGGACACGTTACCGTCCGTTCTCCGGCCTGCCTATAGCCCGGAACGCCGACCAGCAGGGCGTTAACGACCTGAGGGAGGGGCCCGAAACCGGGCGCCCTCCCTCAGGTACTCGGGCCTCCCGCGTGCGGGCCGGCCCGGTTCGATCAGTTGTGCTTGAACGCGTCCTTGACGTTCTCGCCCGCGTCCTTCAGGCTCGAACTCGCCTGGTCCTTGTGGCCCTCGGCTTCGGTGTCCTTGTCGCCGGTCGCCTTGCCGAGGCCTTCCTTGAGCTTGCCGCCCATATCCTGGCCCTTGTTCCCGATCTTGTCATCCAGTCCCATGATGCGGACCTCCTTCAGTCGGCGTACGGCCACCGGTTCCGGTGGCGTTCCAGCATCCCCGAAGGAATGCTAAGTAGTCTTACCTTATCCCCGCAGCCCCGTGGACGCCAGCCCGCCCGAGCTCACAGTTGCCTGATCATCCGTGTGTTGCCGAGGGTGTTCGGCTTCACCCGTGCAAGATCCAGGAACTCGGCGATCCCCTCGTCGTGCGAGCGGAGGAGTTCCGAGTAGATCTGCGGGTCGACGGCGGACTGGTCCGCCATCACCTCGAAGCCGTGCCGGCGGAAGAACCCGACCTCGAAGGTCAGGCAGAAGACGCGGCTGACCCCGTAGCCGCGGGCCTCGGCGAGCAGCTCCTCGACCAGCGCACGGCCCACCCCCTGCCCCCGGGCCGCGGGGGACGTGGCCAGCGTGCGCACCTCCGCGAGATCCTCCCACATGACGTGCAGCGCACCGCACCCGAGCACCTCGCCGGCCCCGGACTCGGCGATGCGGAACTCGGGCAGCCCCTCGTAGTAGGCCACCGTCTCCTTCGCCATGAGGATGCGTTCCTCCGCGAGCGGCTCGACGAGGGACTTGATCGCGGGCACGTCCGACGTGCGGGCGCGGCGGATGCTGAAGGACGTTGTCATTGTGTCCACTCTACAAAGCCGCCCCGCCCCGCCTCCTACAGACCGAGCTCCCGGGGCAGCTCCCGCTCCTCGCCGAGGAGGTTCGCGGCGAGAAAGGACTCCACCACCCCGTACCAGACCCGCGCGTGCTGCGGCTTCAGGATCCAGTGATTCTCGTCCGGGAAGTAGAGGAAGCGGTGCGGCGTGACGCCGTCGTCGTCCGCAGGCAGCCGGGATGCGGAGAGGAGGTCGTACCAGAGCCGCAGGCCCTCACCGATGGGCACGCGGTAGTCCTTGTCCCCGTGGATGACCAGCATGGGCGTGCCGATGTTCCCGATATGGGCGTGGGGGGAATTCTCCGCCATCGCCTCCGGGGTCATCTCGCGCGCCCAGTAGTAGGCGGCATCGGTGGTTCCGCCGAACTGGTCGAGGGCCCACAGGCTGGCGTGCGTGACGATGGCCTTGAATCGGTCGGTGTGCCCCGCCACCCAGTTCGCCATGTAGCCGCCGAAGCTGCCGCCCATGGCTGCGATCCGTGTCGCGTCGATGTCCTGGCGCGCGGCGAGGTCGTCCGTCGCGGCCATGAGGTCGGTATAGGGCGAGCTCCCCCACTCGCCCCAGCCGCGGTCCACCATGTGCTGCCCGTAGCCGGTGGACAGCGCCGGGTCCGGCAGCAGCACCGCGTAACCGCGCGCAGCCATGATCCAGGGCGTCCAGCGCCAGCTCCACGCGTTCCATGACCCGACGGGCCCTCCGTGGATCCACAGCAGTGCCGGCACGGGCGATTGGGCCGAGGCTCCTTCGGGCAGGACGAGCCAGGACTTCACGGGCTGCCCGTCCTCGCCCACCGACTCCACACGCTCGAGCGTTCCCGGGAGTTCGGGACGTTCAGCAGGATTCTGCAGGCGGTCGGTGACCCCGCTCTCGAGGTCGATGCGCACTACTTCCGCAGGGAACAGATAGGAGCTGCGGACAGCGTAGGCCGTCGTCCCGTCCGGCGAGAGCCGGACATCGGAGTAGGCCGCTGCATCTTCCGTGACCCTGCGGACGTCACCGGTTGCGACGTCGAGCACGAAGACGGGCGATGCGCCGTCCTCGTCCGCCGTCACGACGAGCGCCGAGCCGTCGGGCAGCCAGGCAGCGGGCGAGGGCCAGCGATCCCAGTCCGCGGCGAGCGGACGCGGTTCGCCTCCACCGAGAGGCAGGAGCAGCAGGCTGGTCTGCGGTGCGAGGTCGGCGCTCGTGCGGCGGTCGCGGCTGACCACGAGGAATCGGCCGTCGGGGCTCACGGGGCCCGGCGCGTAGTCGTGCTCGCGGTCGTCCAGCAGGACGGCGAGTTCCTTCGTCGCGAGGTCCACCCGTATCAGCACGCTGCGCTCGGACCCGCGCTCCTCGGGGACGGTGAGGGAGGAGTACAGGGCGGAACCGTCGGGGCTGAGCACGGCGTGTGCGTTCCGCAGGCCTCCACGGGCGGAGGGCACGAGGTCGTCGAGGGTCGCCCCGGCACCGGTGCCGAGATCGGTCAGCGCGAAGTAGCGGGGCTGGTCCGGTCCCAGGTCGGCGTTCCAATACCGCACCGGGTAGCCCGCGTGGAGGATGGCGGCCACCCCGGATTCCTTGCGCGCCGTCCGCCGCTCCGAGTCGTCCTCCTCGTTGGCGGACCCTGCCAGGACGTCGGCCGTCAGCACGGCGACGTCCGCCGCGTCCGCGGTCAGCACGCCGGACACGCCGCCCTCCCGGCTCACGAGCAGGGATGCCTCTCCGCCGGCGGCCGGCAGCCGCCAGAGCGCGGATCGCTTCTCGGCGCCGTCGTCCTCGGGGTCGGGGCGGGACGAGGTGAAGAGGAGGTCACCGCTCGCCAGGAAGGCGGCGCCGGACTCGCCGGCCGCGCTGCGGGTCAGGCGCCGGGCGGGCTGTTCGCCGGCCGGATCCACCTCCCACAGGGCACTCTGATAGGCCGTCTTCTTGGGGTTCAGCGTCGCGACGGAGGTCACCAGGCGCGTGCCGTCAGCGTTGAGGGTCAGGCCGCTGAGGCGCGGGAGGGCTACGAAGTCCTCGAGGGAGGAGAAGGGCGTGGTCATGGGTCATCTCTACCACCGGCTGTGGCAGGCGTCACAGGCTTTCACTCTCGGTGGAATTCCGTTGCCACGGGCACCTACCGCCCGGTGCGGGTTCCCGACGGGACGACGAAGCCCGCCCTGGCGAACCAGGGCGGGCTTCGGTACAGCGTCGATCGGCCGCGGATCAGTCGGCGACGGTGGCCTCGAGGGCTGCAGGTGAGTCCTCGATCTCCTTCGGAGCGCCGTGCGGCACGAAGGTGAAGATCGCATCCGCGCCTTCGCCCTCGACATCCACGGCGATCCGCTCGCCCGACTTGATCTCGCCGAACAGGATCTTCTCCGAGAGCTGATCCTCGATCTCACGCTGGATGGTGCGTCGCAGCGGACGAGCACCCATCGCGGGATCGTAGCCGCGGGTCGCGAGGAGCACCTTGGCCGCAGGCGTGAGCTCGATCGTCATGCCCTTGTCCGCCATCCGGCCGCTCAGGCGCTCGAGGAACAGATCGACGATCTGCACGATCTCGTCCTGCGTGAGCTGCGGGAACACCACGGTGTCGTCCACGCGGTTGAGGAACTCGGGCCGGAAGTGCTGCTTGAGCTCCTCCTGGACCTTCGCCTTCATCCGGTTGTAGCTCGTGGTGGTGTCGGAGCCGGACTGGAAGCCCGTCATGACACCCTTCGAGATATCGCGGGTACCGAGGTTGGTGGTCATGATGATCACGGTGTTCTTGAAGTCGACCATGCGGCCCTGGCTGTCAGTCAGGCGACCGTCCTCCAGGATCTGCAGCAGCGAGTTGAAGAGGTCGGCGTGCGCCTTCTCCACCTCGTCGAAGAGCACCACGGAGAACGGCTTGCGGCGGACCTTCTCGGTCAGCTGGCCACCCTCCTCGTAGCCCACGTACCCGGGAGGGGCACCGAAGAGCCGCGAGACGGTGTGCTTCTCGGAGTACTCCGACATGTCCAGCGTGATGAGGGCGTCCTCCTCGCCGAACAGGAACTCGGCGAGAGCCTTGGCCAGTTCCGTCTTGCCCACACCCGTGGGGCCGGCGAAGATGAACGAACCGCCGGGACGCTTGGGGTCCTTAAGCCCTGCACGCGTGCGTCGGATCGCCTGCGAGATGGACTTGATGGCCTCGTTCTGCCCGATGACCCGCTTGTGCAGCTCGGCTTCCATGTTGAGCAGACGCGAGGACTCGGCCTCGGTGAGCTTGAACACGGGGATGCCGGTCGAGTTCGCGAGCACCTCGGCGATGAGTTCCTCATCCACCTCGGCGATGTCGTCGAGCCCACCGGACTTCCAGCGGCGCTCCTTGTCGCTGCGCTCGTCGTGGAGCTTCTGCTCCTTGTCGCGCAGCGCCGCGGCACCCTCGAAGTCCTGGGAGTCGATGGCCGACTCCTTCTCCCGCTTGACGTCCGCGATGCGCTCGTCGATCTCCTTGAGCTCCGGCGGCGCTGTCATCCGACGGATGCGCAAACGGGCCCCGGCCTCGTCGATCAGGTCGATCGCCTTGTCCGGGAGGAAGCGGTCGGAGATGTAGCGCTCGGCCAGCGTGGCTGCGCTGGTGAGCGCGGCGTCGGTGATCGAGACACGGTGGTGTGCCTCGTAGCGATCCCGCAGCCCCTTGAGGATCTCGATCGCGTGGGCCACGGAGGGCTCGGCGACCTGGATGGGCTGGAAGCGTCGCTCGAGGGCGGCGTCCTTCTCGATGTGCTTGCGGTACTCGTCCAGCGTGGTGGCGCCGATGGTCTGGAGCTCACCACGGGCCAGCATCGGCTTCAGGATGGAGGCAGCATCGATGGCACCCTCGGCGGCACCTGCTCCGACCAGCGTGTGGATCTCGTCGATGAAGAGGATGATGTCACCGCGCGTGCGGATCTCCTTCAGGACCTTCTTCAGCCGCTCCTCGAAGTCACCGCGGTAGCGCGAACCCGCCACGAGGGACCCGAGGTCCAGCGTGTAGAGCTGCTTGTCCTTGATGGTCTCGGGCACGTCGCCGCGCACGATCGCCTGGGCGAGGCCCTCGACGACGGCGGTCTTGCCGACGCCCGGCTCACCGATGAGGACCGGGTTGTTCTTGGTACGGCGGGAGAGGACCTGCATGACACGTTCCATCTCCTGCTCGCGCCCGATCACCGGGTCGAGCTTGGATTCGCGTGCTGCCTGCGTCAGGTTGCGACCGAACTGGTCCAGGACCACCGAACCGGCGGGAGTGCCCTCCTGCTGGGGGCCACCGGCGGCTGCCGGCTCCTTGCCCTGGTAGCCGGACAGCAGCTGGATGACCTGCTGACGCACACGATTGAGGTCGGCGCCGAGCTTGACGAGGACCTGCGCGGCAACACCCTCACCCTCGCGGATGAGACCGAGCAGGATGTGCTCGGTACCGATGTAGTTGTGGCCCAGCTGGAGCGCCTCCCGCAGGGACAGCTCCAGCACCTTCTTGGCCCGGGGGGTGAAGGGGATGTGACCGGACGGGGCCTGCTGGCCCTGGCCGATGATCTCCTGCACCTGTTCCCGCACGGCACCCAGGGAGATGCTCAGCGACTCCAGCGCCTTCGCGGCGACACCCTCGCCCTCATGGATCAGGCCAAGCAGGATGTGCTCGGTGCCGATGTAATTGTGGTTGAGCATGCGGGCCTCTTCTTGGGCCAGCACAACAACTCGACGGGCTCGATCCGTAAATCTTTCGAACATCAGACACACACTCCTAGCTAACGCGTATTTCGATGCTACGGGTACGGGGTGTGCTTTGGGCGCGTGTTCGCCACAGGCGAGATAACGCCGAAGGGGCTTCCGCTCCAGCCCGACGAGGGGGTGTCAGCGCTGTGCGGCGCGGTACGCCTCGACGATCTCGCTGTTCACGCGGCCGCGGGAGGAGACGTTGTAGCCGTTCTCCTTCGCCCACTCGCGGATCTGGGCCGCTTCCTGGTTGCGCGAGGTCGAGGGAGCGCTGGAGGTGTTGGATCGCTGCTTCTGCTGATTGGCGCGGCGCGCTGCCCCGACATAACCGGCAAGTGCTTCGCGGAGCTCCGAGGCGTGCGCTTCGGAGAGGTCGATCTCGTACTGCACGCCGTCGAGGCCGAATCGCACGGTCTCGTCCGCCTCGCCGCCGTCGATGTCATCGATGAGAATGATCTTTACCTTCTGCGCCACAATGTTCTCCTATTGGTTTCTCGAAATCGAAGCCCCCCTGAAAAGAGTATGGGCCATTCTTCATTCGAGGTCAAAGAAGCATATTGTCTAGCTCGGATCGATTTCGTGATTACCATTCTTTTCCGGCTCGGGCCGTGCCTTCCGGGCATCCTCCGCGTCCTGCAATTCCTCGGCGCGTGCCATCGCGTCCCGCTCCGAACGGTCCGCGTTGAATATGGCCTTGATCACGAAGTAGAAAAGCACTGCCAAGCAGGCTGAGGGTAGGAGGACGGCGACATATTCCACCGCTACTGCCCACCCTCGGGCCGGAGAATCGGGAAGAGGATGGACTCGCGAATTCCGACGTCCGTGAAAAGCATGACGAGCCGGTCGATTCCGAGGCCTATCCCGCCCATCGGCGGGGCACCGTATTCGAGCGCACGCAGGAAGTCCTCGTCCAGCTGCATGGCCTCGTCGTCACCCGCCGCGGCCTGCCGCGACTGCTCCGTCAGGCGCTCACGCTGGATGACCGGATCGATGAGTTCCGAGAACGCGGTTCCGCGCTCCATCCCGCCGATGATCAGGTCCCACGCCTCGATGAGGCGTGGGTCGTCGCGGTGCGGACGCGCGAGGGGCTGCGCGGACGGCGGGTAGTCGTAGACGAAGGTGGGCTGGATCAGGGTGGGCTCGACGATCTCCGAGAACAGCTCGAGCACCACCTTCTCCGCTCCCCAGGCGGGATCGAGGGACACCTCGTGGCGCTCGGCGATGGCCCGGAGGTCCTCGATGCCGGTCTCGGGCGTGACCTCCTGGTCCACGGCGGAGGACAGCCCCGGGTACACCCCGAGCCAGGCCCACTCACCGTCGAGGTCGATGGTGCCCTTGGCCGTCTCGATGGTGCGCGATCCCAGGAGGTCCGCGCAGCCGAGGATCATCTCCTTCATCCGTTCGGCCATGACGAACTGGTCCGCGTAGGCCTCGTAGCACTCGAGCATCGTGAACTCGGGGCTGTGGGTGGAGTCGACCCCCTCGTTGCGGAAGATGCGCCCGATCTCGTAGACCCGGTCGATTCCTCCGACCACCGCACGCTTCAGATAGAGCTCCAGGGCGATCCGCAGCGTCATTTTCTGGTCGAAGGCATTGAGGTGGGTCTCGAAGGGCCTGGCCGTCGCGCCTCCGTGGACCAGCTGCAGGATCGGCGTCTCCACCTCGATGTAGCCCTGGCCGTGGAGCGTCTCGCGGAGGGTCCGGGTGATGGCGGCGCGGGTGCGCACCATCTGTCGTGCTTCCTCGCGCACCATGAGATCCACGTACCGCTGGCGCACGCGCGTCTCCTCGTTGACTCCGGCGTGCAGCGTGGGCAACGGGCGGAGTGCCTTGGACGCCATGGACCAGGATCCGGCCATCACCGACAGCTCGCCGCGCCGCGAGCTGATGACCTCGCCCTCCACGCGGACGTGATCGCCGAGGTCCACGAGCGCCTTCCACTCGGCGAGGCTTTCCTCGCCGATCTCGGCGAGGCTCAGCATGACCTGCAGGCGTGTTCCGTCACCCTCCTGCAGGGTGGCGAAGCACAGCTTGCCGGAGTTCCGGATGAACACCACGCGGCCGACGACGGCTGCGCGCTCACCACTCGACTCCCCGGTGGGCAGCTCGGCGAAGCGCTCCCGCACCTCGCGCAGCGCATGGGTTCGTCCGGGCTTGACCGGATAGGCCTCCGTCCCCGCGTCGAGCAGCGCCGCCCGCTTCTGCAGACGGAAGCGCATCTGCTCGTTGAGGTCGTCCGGGGAGAGGGTGTCGTCGTGGGTCACGGAAGACAAGTTTACGGCTCTCGTGGCACCCGGCCGATGCCCGCGGACGCCGATGTGAATCAGCCCACAGGATCGAGCCTGGTGTTATCGATCAGGCGGACGGCTCCCACCCTGGCCGCCACGACGGCGAGCCGGCCGCCGGGCGCGTCCGCAGGGGCGTCGGCACCTCCGAAGACTGGAGTCGCCGGGAGGAAGGTGGTGGGGTCCACGACCTCCAGGTAGTCGAGCTCCACGCCGCGGGCAGCCGCCACCTCCGCCCGGGCCGCGGCGAGATCGATGTCGGCACCCCGCCGGGTGCGTTCGCGCAGGGAGCGGAGCACCCTCGAGAGCACCAGCGCCGACCCGCGTTCCTCGTCGCTCAGGAACCTGTTGCGGCTCGAGAGGGCGAGGCCATCGTCGTCGCGCACGATCGGGACGCCGTCGATGCGTACCGGGATGTTGAGGTCGAGCACCATGCGGCGGATCAGGGCGAGCTGCTGGGCGTCCTTCTCACCGAAGTATGCGCGGTAGCCGGCGGCGACGCCCGGCAGTCCGAGGTTAAGGAGCTTCGCGACGACGGTGAGCATGCCGTCGAAATGGCCGGGCCGGGACGCGCCCTCGAGCACCTCGCCCATGCGGCCGGCATGGAGGCGGACCAGCGGGTCCCCGCCCGGATACATGTCCTGCACCGACGGCGCGAAGACGACGTGGGTGCCCTCCGCACCCAGCAGCCGGAGATCGGCCTCGAGAGTGCGCGGGTAGCGCTCGAGATCCGCCTGGTCGCCGAACTGCAGAGGGTTCACGAAGATGGACGCAACGACGACGTCGACGTCGGCGCGGGCCGTCCGGGCGAGCATCGCGTGCCCTTCGTGGAGTCCGCCCATGGTGGGCACCAGTCCGAGGGAGGGTTCCCGCCCGCCCGCACCCGTGACCCGGGCCACGTCGAGGAGACGCGTGGTCGCCGCCCGCAGCTCCGCCGGCGTGGAGACGAGCAGCGGGGTGGCGTGCCCGGCTGCGGCGCTGTCGGTCGAGGTCATGGGTTCCTTCTGGGTCGATCGGTCAGCAGGCGGACGTGATGATCCCTGCTGCGGGAATGGCCGGTCAGGCCGGCGGTCGCGCGTCGGGACGCTGGTCCGGGCTACCCGGTGCAGGCCGATCCGCGAGGGCTGCGAGGATCGATGCCCCCTGCCCGGGGCTCAGCACGCCGCGCTCGAGCGCTCGGAGCGCCGTGGCCCGGGCCATCCCGAGATATGCCTGGCGGGTGTCCGGGGCGTCGTGCGCCTCGAGGGCGGCGCGGTGCGCGGACACGGTGGTGGCGTCACCGCGAGCCACCGGCCCTGTCAGCGCACCCTCGCCCGAGGAGAGGGCGTTCTCCAGCGAGGCCTTCATGAGCGGGCCGAGCATGCGGTCGGGGTGCTGCACCCCGAGGTCCGCGAGGAGCTGCGCGGACTGCGCGGCAATCGTGACGAGGTGGTTCGACGCGTGTGCGAGGGCGGCGTGGTAGAGCGCCCGGGACTCCTCCTCGATCACCACGGGCTCGGCTCCCATCTCGACGACGAGGGCCTGCGCGATCGGCAGGACGACCGCCGGAGCGGTGATGCCGAACATGGTGTCGGGCAGACGCCCGAGGTCCAGGCTCAGGCCGGTGAAGGTCATGGCGGGATGGATGGCGAGCGGGATGGCTCCGGCCGCCCGCGCGGGTGCGAGGACGGACGTGCCGTAGCGGCCCGAGGTGTGGACCACGAGCTGCCCGGCCTGCCAGACGCCCAGCTGTGCGAGTCCCTCGACGAGCGTGGGCAGGGCGTCGTCCGGGACGGCGAGCAGGACCAGCTCCGACCGTTCGATGATGTCCGGGATCTCGAGGACGGGCACGCCCGGCAGAAGATTCTCCGCACGCTCAAGGCTTGCCGCGGACACCGCGGACACCCCGACGACGGCGTGACCTGCCGAGCGCAGGGCTGCGCCCAGCACGGCTCCGACCCTGCCGGCCCCCACGACGCCGACGCCGAGTCTCCCCGGCCGACGTGAAGCATCAGCGGTGGCCATACCCCTCCTCTCCTTCGGGCGCGGCGGGTTCCCAGCGTGGCGCCTCGGGCATCACCGTCCGGGGGCCGGAATCCGTCGGTGCCGGCACGGCGGGCTCCCGGCGTGGCGCCTCGGGCAGGTCGCCGGGGACAGCGGCGGGCGCACCGCCGGGCAGACCGCCCAGCTGCGCGTCGGGCTCACCGGGAGGCACTGGTAGGCCGCCGTGCGACGCGGGCAGCGCCTCGGGCTCGGATGCGGCCTGCGCGTCGCTCGGGGCGGCAGGTCCCGGCACGGGCTTCATCCATTGCTCCGGGCCGCTCCGGCGACGGGCCTCTGCCGCGCGCACCGACTGCCCGTGGAAGAGGTCCCAGGCCGTTCCCGTCTCTGCGAGGAGCACGCGCGGGGAGACCGGACCGGGAGTGGTCTGGAACTGGAGGTCGGCGACGCCGAAACGCCGGTCCACCGGCCCCTGGTGGATGGAGAGCGACTGCGTACGCTCGTGCGGGACGACGGCGAGCTGCCGCCACAGGACGCCCGAGCGGACGAGCAGGGCCGTCTCGGTGACGGCGAACCCGTTGCGCCGCCAGGCCAGCGGCGCCAGCAGCCGCGCCCGGCGGGGCGTCGTGACGTAACCCTCCGCGCCGTCGCGCCCTGTCATCCCGGCCGCGAAGACCTCGACGGGGCGCGGCGTCCCCGGGTCCGGGAGCACGAGGGCGAGGATCTGCAGCACGTCCTCGCGCGACCCGACGGGGAGGAGGCTCGAGCGGGCCTGTCCGTCGCTGGAGGCCGAGACGCCGTATCCTGCGACGTTGACCGTGACGCGGTACCAGCCCTTGAGCCGCCACAGCGGCGGCTGGCTGATGCTGATCGCCTGGACCCGGCCCGGGGGGACGGTCTGGGACCGCGTGTCGAGCAGGCCGTACCGCATGCGGATCCCGTCGGGGGACGTCGCGGCGCGGAAGTTGTAGCCGGTGCTGAGGGCGGACCAGTAGGAGCCGACCACGCCGATGAGGACTGGGATGAACGACGTCGCGATGATCGGGGTCTCGAACACGACGCCGAGGGTGATGATCGCGGCCGAGGCCACCACGAGGGCGATCGTGGTGCCGGAGAGGAGGGCGGCGCCGATCACCCGTCCGGGCGGGATCGCGACGACCTCGCGCTCGGGGGCTTCGATGATCTCCTCGGGATGCTCGGGATCCGTCTCCACGCCTGCGGCACGCGCCAGGATGGTGGCACGCAGCTGCCTGGCGTCGTCGAGCTTCAGGAACGCGAGGCGGACGGCGGACTCGCCCGCGTCGGCCACCTCGAACTTGAGCTCCGCGAGCCCGAAGATCCGTGCCAGGAACGGCTGGACGATGTCGATGGCCTGGACGCGGTCGAGGCGCGCCTGGCGCTGCTGGCGGAACAGGACGCCGGAATGGACGCGGACGTGCTCGGCGGTCACCTGGTAGCGGGTGAAGTACCAGGAGACCAGGAACGCACCCGCGATGAGCAGGACGACGCCGAGCACCACGCCGACGGCGACGAGGAGACCCACGCCCTCGGGAAGCGGGCCACGGCCGTCCGAGCCGGGGTCGAACAGGCCCTCGAACCAGTCCCTCCCGACGAAGTAGAGGATGGCGACCAAGGCGATCCAGCCTCGGACGAGCGGGGAGATGACGTGGACGCGGCGCCAGTCCTCGCCCGGCCGCACCTCGATCCGGTTCTCCCCGCCGGCGTCGGAAGGCTCCGGCTGCCCGTGTCGTCCCGGACCCGGGGCCGCCTCGGCAGGCACGGAGCCTGTCACAGCCCGGCCAGCCTGGCTTCTCCCCGCGCGGACAACTGCTCTCGCAGGCGCGTCCCCTCCTCCGTGGGCAGGCCCGGGATGGAGGCGTTCGTGGCAGGGGATGCGGTGTGCAGCTTCAGCGTGCAGATGCCGAAGACCCGCTCGAGCGGACCCACGGCCACGTCCACGTACTGCATGCGGCCGTACGGCACCACCATGGTGCGCTGGAAGAAGACGCCCTCGCGGACCAGGAGGTCGTCGTCGCGCTCGGCGTAGCCGATGGCTCCGACCTGCCGCGGCAGGAGCAGCCCGCGCCACACCACGATGACGAGGACGACGGCAGGGAGGCCCCAGGCGATCCACGCCGGCGGGAACGAGCTCCAGACGCCCGTGAGTCGCAGCACCAGGGGCACGGAGGTGATGAGGAGCCACACCACGGAGCCGATCAGCCAGCCCAGGAGCCTGACCCGCAGGTACTTCGGTGACACCCTGGACCACTCGAGCCCGGACGGATCGATCGGTTCCCTACGCATATTCCCCCTCGCTGTGGCCCGCAGCTCCCGGGCCGTCGTCGTCGTCGGGCGGAAGCCTGCAGAAGCTCTCGACCACCAATCCCACCATAACCATGAGGATCCCGCCCACCATGAGCGCGACCGATCCCCACAGGGGAGCCAGGGTGGATCGGACCGGGAGCAGCGTGAGCTGGTCCACGAAGATCCCCGCGTGCCAGCCCATGCTGAGGGCACCGGCGTAGGCGCAGGCCTGGGCGAGGACGAGCGTGCGGGTCGCGAGGATCGGATCGAGCGCACGGTCGCGCTTGCCGTTGCGCCACCGGAGGACGCGCCGGCCGAAGACGAGCGTGATACCGAGGATGACGGCTGTCGTGACGAGTGAGGTGAGGGGCAGCGCGGGTGTGCCGAATCCGTTGCGGGTGGCGAGCAGGTTGACCACCCAGCCGATGATCCCGGCGAGCAGGCCCACCAGTGCCAGCCAGCGGAACCGAAGGGTGCTCACGGCGGCCTAGACTCCCTCGAAGGGGACCAGGCCCGCGAGGTCGTCCGCCTCGGCGGCGAGCTCGGCCACCGGCCGGCCGTGCAGCCGGGCGGCGGAGTCCATCCAGGCCCAGGGCTGGAGCACGAAGGCGCGGGATGCGGCGCGCGGGTGCGGGACGGTCAGCACCTCGTCCGCAGACGTCCAGGAGCCGTACGTGATGATGTCCACGTCCAGGGTCCGGGGCCCCCACCGGACGGTCCGCCTGCGGTGATGCTTCTCCTCCACGGCCTGGCAGTGCGCCAGCAGGTCGTAGGGCCCGAGATCCGTCTCGACCTCGATGACCATGTTGAGGTAGTCGGGCTGCTCCGGTCCGCCGACCGGCTTGGTCCGCACCACCGGCGACACCGCGTGGAGGCGAACGTTCTCCGTCTCCACGAGGTCCGCGACGGCGAGCACGAGTGTGTCACTGCTCGCGCCCAGGTTGCTTCCGAGGGCGATCACGCTGCGGACGGTGGTGCGGGCGGTGCCATCGGCCGCACTGCCGGCCGTCCCGCTCACGGCCGGCTCCGTCGCAGGGTGACGGCCACGTCCCCGAAGGGCACCTCGATGGGTGCCTTGGGCTTGTGCACCGTGACGTCGACGGCAGCGACGGGGAAGGACCCGAGGACCGCCGCGGCGATGGTCTCGGCGAGGGCCTCGATGAGGTCGAACGGCTCGCCCTCGATGATGCCGTGGACCAGTTCCGCCAGCTCACCGTAGTGCGCTGTCCGGGCGAGGTCGTCGGAGACGCCTGCGGGCTGCAGGTCGAGGTGGAGCACGATGTCCACGGCGAAGGGCTGGCCGTCGCGACGCTCGTGGTCGAAGACCCCGTGGTAGCCCTTGGCGGTGATGCCGGTGAGTACCACGGTGTCGAGGGCGCCCGACGGCGATCCGGGGCGGCCTGCCGGGTGGGATGCCGGGCGGGATGCTGGGTCCGCCGTGGTCGGTGCGGTCGTCGCGGCCCCCAGCGGGTCGGCGTGCCGGCTGGTGGTCATGACCGCGGGCCGACGGCGGCGGCCACCTTGACGGCGTCGAGCGTGGTGGCGGGATCGTGCACCCGCACGCCCCAGGCCCCGGATGCGGCTGACAGCGTGGCGACGGCCAGCGAGGCGTGATCGCGCTCCACGGGAGCGGCAGCCTTGCCCGCCGAGGTGAGGAGCGTCCCGAGGAAACGCTTCCGGGAGGCTCCCACGAGGATCCTGTGCCCGAGACCGGTGAAGGCCGCCAGATTCTGCAGGATGGTCCAGTTGTGCTCGTCGGTCTTGGCGAAGCCGAGGCCCGGATCGAGGATGATCTGTTCCGCAGCGACCCCCGCCGCGACGAAGCCGTCCCGCAGGGCGGTGAGTTCCGACACGACGTCCGTCACGACGTCGTCGTAGTCCGCGAGGCTGTCCATGGTGGCGGCGGTGCCGCGGCGGTGCGTGAGGATGTATGGCACGCCGCGCTCCGCGATCAGGGCCGGCATGTCCGGATCGAACTCCGTACCCGAGATGTCGTTGACGATCGCGGCGCCGGCGTCGAGCGCCTGCCGGGCCGTCTCGGCGTGCATCGTGTCGATGCTCACGAGGGCTCCCGCCTTCACGAGGGCCCTGACCACGGGAAGCACACGGGCGAGCTCCTCCTCGACGGGGACACCACTGGCGTTGGGGCGCGTCGACTCTCCACCGACGTCGATGACGTCGGCGCCGCCGTAGTGCATCCGCAGTCCGTGGCCGATGGCGTCATCGGTGGAGGCGTACGTGCCGCCGTCGCTGAAAGAGTCCGGCGTGACGTTGAGGATACCCATCACGACCGCACGGTCCACGGGCAGGTCACCGACGGTCTTGGGCGTCCGGGCCGGCCGGATGACCGGCAGCGGTGAGGTGGCCGGCCCCGTGCCGGGGGCTGCAGCGAGAGAGTCCATGCTGTGGGTCCTACCTTCCGAGAATGAGGCTCATGGCCTCGGCGCGCGTCGCGGTCTCGCGGATCTGACCGCGGACCGCGGAGGTGACGGTCTTCGCGCCGGGTTTGCGGACGCCCCGCATCGACATGCACATGTGCTCGCACTCGATGACGACGATCGCACCTTTGGGTTTCAGGTGTTCCATCATCGCATCGACGATCTGGGTGGTCAGCCGTTCCTGCACCTGGGGGCGCCGCGCATACACCTCCACCAGCCGGGCGAGTTTGCTCAACCCGGTCACGCGCCCGTCCGCCGACGGGATGTAGCCGATGTGCGCGGTTCCGCGGAAGGGGACCAGATGGTGCTCGCAGGTCGAGTAGAACGGGATGTCCTTCACCAGCACCAGCTCCTGGTGATTGAGGTCGAAGGAGGTCGAGAGGACCTCCCCGGCATCCTGGTGGAGGCCCGCGAACATCTCCGCGTACGCCTTCGCCACCCGGTTCGGCGTGTCCAGCAGCCCGTCGCGATCAGGATCCTCGCCGATCGCCGCGAGGATCTCGCGGACAGCCCTCGCGATCCGGGGCTGGTCCACGGGTGACCCCGTCGCGACCAGTGCCGCCTCCACCACTTCGTCGTCGAAATCTGTCATGGGTTGCCTCCCCTTCATCGGGCACTACTCGCCGTCGGTCCACTGACCGGCGGCTCACCGCTGCGGGACTACGCGTCGCGGCTGTCCGCAGGACCCTCGCCCGGCTCGGACGACGGGAGATCCGATTCTCCGACGTCGAACCCGCTGGGGATGTTCGCGTCGGCGATCTGGTCCTGCGGAGCGACGGTCTCGGGGGCGGGCTGCCCGCTCTCGAGCGCCTCCGCGCGTTCCTTCTTGGACACGACGGGGGGCAGGGAGTGGACGGGACGGGTCTGCTTGGACAGCCACACTTCACGCAGTCCGCGCTTCCGCACGGTCGTGAAGACCTCGGCGATCTCCGCCTGGTTCAGCGTCTCGCGTTCCAGCAGTTCCAGGGCGAGCTGATCGAGGACGTCGCGGTTCTCCGTCAGGATCTGGTAGGCCTCGTCGTGCGCGTTGTCGATGAGTCGGCGCACCTCCTCGTCCACGACGAGGGCGATCTGGTCGGAGTAGTCGCGGTCGCTGCCCATGTCGCGGCCGAGGAACGGCTCGCCCGCACCCTGGCCGAGCTTCACGGCTCCGACCCGCTCGCTCATGCCGTACTGCGTCACCATCTTCCGGGCCGTCCCCGTGGCCTTCTCGATGTCGTTCGAGGCGCCCGTCGAGGGGTCGTGGAACACGATCTCCTCGGCGACGCGACCGCCCATCGCGTACGCCAGCTGGTCGAGCAGTTCGTTCCTCGTGACCGAGTACTTGTCGTCGCTCGGCATCACCATCGTGTAGCCCAGTGCGCGGCCGCGGGGGAGGATGGTCACTTTCGTCACCGGGTCGGTGTTGCGGAGCGCGGCCGCGACGAGCGCGTGTCCACCCTCGTGGTACGCGGTGATCTTCCGCTCGAGTTCCTTCATGACCCGGCTGCGCTTCTGCGGGCCCGCGATCACGCGGTCGATCGCCTCGTCAAGCGCACGGTCGTCGATCAGCTGCGCGTTGGAGCGTGCCGTGAGGAGTGCGGCCTCGTTGAGCACGTTGGCCAGGTCGGCGCCGGTGAAGCCGGGGGTCTTCTTCGCGACGCCCTTGAGATCGACACCGCCCGCCATGGGCTTGCCCTTCGCGTGCACCGTGAGAATGTGCTCGCGGCCCTTCATGTCGGGTGCCTCGACACCGATCTGCCGGTCGAAGCGGCCCGGACGGAGCAGGGCGGGGTCGAGCACGTCGGGACGGTTGGTCGCCGCGATGAGGATGACGTTGGTGGTGGCGTCGAAACCGTCCATCTCCACGAGGAGCTGGTTCAGCGTCTGCTCACGCTCGTCGTTGCCGCCCCCCACGCCGGCGCCGCGGTGGCGACCCACGGCGTCGATCTCGTCGACGAAGATGATGGCCGGCGAGTTGTTCTTGGCCTGCTCGAAGAGGTCCCGCACACGGGAGGCACCGACGCCGACGAACATCTCGACGAAGTCCGAGCCCGAGATCGAATAGAAGGGGACGCCGGCCTCTCCCGCGACGGCACGGGCGAGGAGCGTCTTCCCGGTCCCGGGAGGGCCGTAGAGGAGCACGCCCTTGGGGATCTTCGCGCCGAGTGCCTGGAACTTCGCGGGCTCCTGGAGGAATTCCTTGATCTCGAGGAGCTCCTCGACGGCCTCGTCGGCACCTGCGACGTCGTTGAACGTCACCTGAGGCATGTCCTTGGAGATGAGCTTAGCCTTGGACTTGCCGAACTGCATGACCTTCGAGCCACCGCCCTGCATGCGGCTGAGGAGGAACCAGAAGATGACGCCGAGGATCAGGATGGGGAAGATCAGTCCGGCGAGGCTGAGGAACCAGTTGCTCTCTGCGGGCTGGTCGGTGAAGCCCTCCGCGCCGGAGTCGTTGATCGCCGCGACGATGTCCTCGGCACGCGCCGTGCTGTAGAAGAACTGGACCTGCTCGCCCTTCTCCTCGAAGGCCTCGTCGAGCGTGAGATCGACGCGCTGCTCGCCGTCGTAGATCTTCGCCTGGGTGACAGTGCCTCCCCGGAGAAGTTCCAGGCCGTCGCTCGTGTCGATGCGGTTTCCGCCCGTGCTGAACAGGTTGGGAAGGATCAGCAGGAGCGCCGCGACCGCCAAGACGATCCAGAAGATGGGCCCCTTGAAGATGTTCTTGAATTTCATTCGTCTCAGGGCATCACGCCCTGTCCCTCCTGCTGATGCACGTAAGAATGTCCGGGCTCACTGTCGAGCGTCCGCCTTAAAAGCACCTCAACATATACACCGTCTGAGATTCACCACGCGCGGATTGTGCCGATAGTTCCCTGTCGGCGTAGAGGGCGTGCGCCCCGTGGAACGGCCTATTCGTAGACGTGCGGCGCGAGGGTGCCGATGAAGTCGAGATTGCGGTACTTCTCCGCGAAGTCGAGGCCGTACCCCACCACGAACTCGTTCGGGATGTCGTAGCCGACGTACTTCACGTCGATATCCACCTTCGCGGCCTCGGGCTTGCGCAGGAGCGTGCAGATCTCCACCGACGCCGGCCCGCGGGAGAGGAGGTTCGCCTTCAGCCAGGACAGTGTGAGTCCCGAATCGATGATGTCCTCGGCGATGAGGACGTGCTTGCCCATGAGGTCCGTCTCGAGATCCTTCAGGATGCGCACCACGCCCGAGGACTGCGTCCCGGAGCCGTAGGAGGAGACCGCCATCCAGTCCATGGTGATGTGGGAGTGCAGCGCACGTGCGAGGTCAGCCATGACCATCACCGCACCCTTGAGCACTCCGACGAGGAGGATGTCGCGGCCCTCGTAGTCCTTGTCGATCTGCTGCGCCAGTTCGTTGATCCGTTGCTGGATCTCCTCCTTGGAATAGAGGACGTGCTTGAGATCTGACTGGACGTCGTTGGAATCCACGGGTCACTCCTGGGTTGGCCGGTGCGACTGCTTCACACCGGGGCCGTTGCTGCGATTGCTACTGAGGACAAGATTGCCATAGCTTGCTTCTCCCTGGAGAACCGCCCGCCCGCGGACCTGGCGGTGGACGCTCACCTTCCCGCCGAGCTGGACGGGCCCCGCGGAACCCTTCCGGTCCAGCAGTGACTCGGCGGCCCGCAGGCGCTCGAAGCTGGGCTGGTAGGCACCGAGCTCCAGGGCAGCCAGTGCGAGGACCCGCTGCCTCAGGGCAGCGGGCAACGCCAGCAGGCCGTCCTCGGGCAGCAGGAGAGTGCCATCCCCGCCGTCGATCCGCAGCGACCGGTAGGATTCCGCGCTCAAGCGCTCGAGGAGGTCCGCGTCCTGACCCAGAATTTGGGCGGAACGGGCGAGGGCTCGCGCGATGCCGGGACCGAGCTGGTCCTCGAGGAAGGGGAGCACCTCCACGCGGACGCGGGACCGGGCGAAGGCCGGGTCCTGGTTCGTGGGATCGTGCCAGGGCTCCAGGCCGTAGAAGGCGCAGATGGCCTCGGTCTCCTGGCGCCGCAGGTCGAGGAACGGCCGCAGGTACAGGCCGCGGCGGGGTGGCATGCCGGCCAGGGACCGGGTGCCGGAGCCGCGGGCGAGACCCAGGAGCACCTGCTCCGCCTGGTCGTCCAACGTGTGCCCGAGGAGGACGGCTGACGCATCGAGCCGGGCGGCGACGTCGTCGAGCGCGGCGTACCGTGCGCTCCGGGCGGACGCCTCCGGGCCCATGCCGTCCTTCCGCACCTCCACCCGACGGACCTCCACGGGGTCGAGGCCGAGCCCGCGAGCCGCGGCGGCAGCCCCCTCCGCAGCGCGGGCGCTGCCCTCCTGGAGGCCGTGGTCGACGACGACGGCACCCACGCGGCACCGGTCCGTCTGCGCGAAGTACGCAGCTACCGCGGCGAGCGCCAGCGAGTCCGGCCCACCGCTGCAGGCCACGAGGACGAGCGGCGTCCGACCCCCCGCGTCCGCCCGCAGCACGTCCCCGAGGCTCGCCTCCAGCATGTTGCGGGCCGTGCCGACGGCAGGAAGGAGCCGCGGACGCCTACCCATGGCGGCGCAGGCTCATCCTGTCGATCCACTCGTCCGGCGTGTGGATCTCCCGCTCGGTGGGCAGGTGCTCGGCCGACTCCCACACAGCATTGAACCCGTCCATGCCGGTCTGGCCGACCACGCGCCGCACGAACTTCGAGCCGTCACTGTACTGACGCATCTTCGCGTCCAGTCCCATGAGCTGACGGATGACCTTCTCGAGGGGGCCGCGGGACTTGCCGCGGGCATTGAAACGACGACGGATGGTCTTGACCGAGGGGACGATACTGCCGTCCACACCGTCCATGACGACGTTGGCGTGCCCCTCGAGCAGGCTCATGACCGCGGTCAGGTGGGACAGGAGGGCCTTGTCCTCGGGGTCCTGCAGGATGGACAGCACACCTGCCTCCTGCGGTGGGACGCCGTCCGTGCCCTCCCCCTTCCCGCGGGACCTGCCGGAGCCGATGGACTTCACCGCGGCGCCGAGCCGCTCGGAGAGGGAATCCGCCTTGCCCATCAGGCCCGTGGTCAACTGCCCGATGTGGGCCGTCATGTGGTCCTTCAGCCACGGGGCGGCGGCGAACTGCACGCGGTGCGTCTGCTCGTGCAGGCACACCCACAGACGGAAGTCGGAGGGATCGACATTCAACTCCCGCTCCACGGAGATGATGTTCGGGGCCACCAGCATGAGGCGACCGCCGGCGCCGTTGCGCGATGCGACGAAGGGATCGTACTGCCCGAGCACCTTGCTCGAGAGGAAGGCGAGGATGGCGCCGAGCTGCGCGCCGGTGAGGGTCCCGCCGAGTGCCAAGGACGCCGATGTCAGGATGTCCGGGCGTGTTGCCGCCAGCTGGTCCAGCGCAGGCTCCATGAGGGTGCGGAAACTCTGCGCGTTGGCCTTGGACCAGGACGCCCGGTCCACGATCAGCAGCTCCGAGTCGCGGAGGTCCCTGGCGGCGTCGAGGCGCGAGATGGCATGGACGTGGCCGACGGAGGCGTCCGCCAGCTCACGCATGTTCTGCACGGCACGGGCGATCTCGGCGGGCGTCATGGTGGGTCCGGCGGGGGTGAGGGACGCGGCGGTCGACGCCGCGATATCCCAGTTGACCAGCTGCGGGCGGGGTGCTGCGGAGGTGTTCCTGGACATGCGCCTATTCGATCACATCCTGCTGACGGAGGGTTCCGGGGACGTCGACCGTCCGTGGTCGGTGACCGACGGCGATCGTGACCGACACGACCGATACGACCGATGGTGCGTCAGCGGCACCCGCAGCCGGCGAGGACCGCGGCGGCCCGGTCTGCCGCTGCGCGGGCCTCCGCGGTGTTGCCGTCGAGTCCGGCCGCCAAAAAGGAGAACACGAGCAGGCGACCGTCCACGGTGACCACGTGGCCCGTAAGACCCGTGACCGCATTGAGCGTCCCGGTCTTCGCGCGCACGGTACCGGCTCCCGCCGCGGCAGGCTGGCCGGCGGTGAATCGCTGGGAGAGGGTCCCGGTCAGGCCCGCGACGGGCAGGGACCGCGCGACGACGGACAGACCGGGATCCGTCGATACCGTGGTTGCGCGGACCAGCGACGCGAGCTGGGCGGGGCTCACGGCGTTCCGGACGGACAGGCCGGCGGCGTCCCCGATCATGAGGCCCTCCGCGGCCACGCCCAGGTGCGTCGCGGCTGCACCCAGGGCGTCGGTGGCGCCCCCGAACGAGGCCGGGCGCCCGCTGCCCAGTGCTGCTGCCCGCGCGAGCGCCTCGGCGAGGTAGTTGTCGGAGACCTCCAGCATGCGCCGCACCTGGTCCTCGAGGGGCGCCGATGCGACAGCGGCGAGCACGTCGGCATCCTCCGGAGCCGGGCGGCGCTGCACCTCGCCCCCGACGGTGATCCCGCGCTCGGCGGCCGCAGCCGTGAGCGCATCGGCGAAGCTGCGCGCAGCAGCCAGGGCGGCGTCCTGCGAGCGCGGTCCGCCGGTGCGGCCCTCCTCGATCCACCCCGAGTTGATGGCGAGGGAGTGCACCGGGGCGATCTCCCCGGCCTCGATATCCCCCTCCGCCCAGGTCGGGTTGAGGAGGGCGCCGGTGAAGAGGCTGTCGTCGAGCAGCACGGTGTAGGGCCCGGACCCTGCCGGGAGCGCGGCCGCGGTCTCGGCGGCGAGGGTCCCGAGGCCTGCGCGGCCCACCACGGCGTCCGGCTCGGACCGTCCCGAGCCGAGGAGCACGTCACCGCCCCCCCGGAGATAGAGCGCCCCGGGCGTCGCCGTCGAGGTGAGGACCGACGTCGTCAGGACGGTGTCGGGCCGGTTGTAGGTCAGGGCAGCAACGGCAGTGAACAGCTTGAGCGTCGAGGCGGGGGCCTGGGCCCGTGCGGCGTCCCGGTCGTAGAGGACCGTGCCGTCGGCCGCATCGACGACCGTCCCGGCGAAGGAGCCCGGACCCGCCACCTCGAGGGCTGCGTCGAGCTGCCCCGCCAGAGCCGCCGGACCCGGCGTGGGCGCCGCCGTCGGGAGGGGCACGACGACGTGGGGCAGCGCCACCTCGGTCGGGGGTACCTGCAGCGCGGGCGGAACGGGCAACGGGGCGGGCGGCGGCGGATCGATCGCGGCGAGGACCGCGGGTGTGACATGGACAGCGGTCGGGACGGCCAGCGCCGCCATGGCGAGGACCAGCACCAACCCGCCCAGCAGGCGGCGCCATCGCTTCATCGGGTCCTTCCGCAAGGGCTTCCGGCCGGAGCGGCCGTCATGGTCGATGCCCCCCGAGCGGCGGCCGACCGATATGTTAGGGCTGACGATCAAACAGTAGCCCGGCCGGGCCGGCTTCCTCCGGAGGTCCGGCCGGCCCTGCGACCCGCACCATCGACCCACAGGAGTTGCCATGACCATGAAGCTCGACGTCACCATCGAGATCCCGAAGGGCTCGCGCGTCAAGTACGAGATCGACCACGAGACCCACCGCCTGCGCCTGGACCGGGTCCTCTTCACCGCCATGCAGTACCCCACGCACTACGGCTACTTCGAGAACACGCTCGGCGAGGACGGCGATCCGTTGGATGCGCTGGTCATGCTGCAGGACTTCGACCTCGTTCCGGGCGTGCTCGTGGAGTCCCGGCCCATCGGTGTCTTCAACATGACGGACGACGGCGGCGGCGACGCGAAGGTCCTCTGCGTCCCCGTCGACCCGCGCTTCGACCACATCCAGGACCTGAGCGATGTCTCGGACTTCCTCCTGGACGAGATCAAGCACTTCTTCACCAAGTACAAGGATCTCGAGCCCGGCAAATGGGTCGAAGCCGCCGACTGGGCCGGCCGCGAAGAGGCCGAGGCGGAGGTCGAGGCCTCCCTGCAGCGCTTCAAGGAGGCAGGCGAGGCCAGCGAGGTCGACGAGCCGCAGGGCCGCGACGTCGACGCCGAGGCGGAGAACACGACGGAGACGCCGGAAGGCCGCTAGGCCTGCCCACTGTCTGCCGCAGAAAGCTCCCGCAGCGCGTGCTGCTGCGGGAGCTTTCTGCGTTCAGATCAACCGGCTTCGGTTGTTTTCGGCCTCCCGCGCTTCATACTGAAGCCATGCCCTACGTCCTCACGATCAACCAGCGCGATTCCCGGGACGTCGGCGACCTCGTGGACGAGCTCCTGAAGGCCCTGCGGGACCTCCCGACCGTCGTCCCCTTCCAACGATCGGTGGGGGACGAGGTGCAGGGCGTTGTGGACAGCGCCACCACGGCCGTGGATGCCGCACTCCGGGCCATCCGCTCCAGGCGCTGGCACGTGGGGATCGGCGTCGGCGGACTGACCCCGCCGCTCCCGGAGCGGATCGTGGACGGGAGCGGCTACGGGCTGGTGTACGCCCGGCGCGCCGTCGACCGCGCACGGAAGACCGGCGAGCGCATCCCGCTCGCCGTGGAGGGGCCCGACGGCGCGATCGCCGCGGAGGCCGAGGCCGTGCTGCGCCTGCTCGGGCAGATCGTCCACACCCGGACGGACGCCGAATGGGCCGTCGTCGATCTCATGACACCCGGTGCCCGTGGACAGCAGAAGTACGTGGCGCAGGAGCTCGGCATCACCGCCCAGGCCGTGAGCCGCGCCGTCGTCCGCTCGCACTGGCTCGAGGAGTGGGCGACGCGGCCCGCGGCAGCCCGGCTGCTGGACCTCACACACGGACCGGCCACCCTGCCGGAGGCGAGCCTGGCGTACTGACGGCGCAGACCGGTGGGAAGCACGAGCGGGCGGCTGTCTCGCAGCACGGGGTGGTCGCCGCCCGAGAGTGGATCCGCCAAGCCGGGCGGTCAGACCAACGAGCGCAGGACCTTCGCGGCGCCGTCGTCGTACACGCTGCCCGTGATCTCGGAAGCGGCTGACCGTACCTCGTCCGGAGCCTGGCCCATGGCGACCCCGCGCCCCGCCCACTGCAGCATCTCGATGTCGTTGCGCCCGTCGCCCACGGCGACCGTGAAAGCGGGATCCGTGCCGATGCGTCGGCGCAGCACCTCGAGGGCGCTGGCCTTCGTCACTCCGGACGCCGCGATGTCCAGCCAGGCGGTCCACCCCACCGAGTAGGTGACCCCGTGCAGGCCGATCGACGCGACGGCGGCGCCGAACTCCTCGGCCGAACTGTCGGTGCTGAAGACCACCACGCGCACCGCACGGCTCCGGAGCATCTCCTCGAAGCCCACGTTCTCCGCCTCGGAGCCGAAGCTCGCGTCCTGGAAGCTCTCCGTGGAGAGGAAGCGCCCGCGATCGTCCTCGAGGGCGTACTTCGCGGACGGGAGTCGCTCGCGCAGTGCGCTCAGGGCCGGTTCCGGATCGAAGGTCACCCGTTCGAGGACCTCGAACCCCTCGTGCAGCGTCGCGTCGATGCGGAGTGTCACGCCGCCGTTGGAGCACACGGCGTAGCCCCGGGTGATCCCGAGGAGTTGGATGACGGGCAGGGTGGCGCCGAGCGATCTGCCCGTCGCGATGATGACGTCGTGCCCGGCCTCGATGACGGCCCGCGCGGCGTCGCGCACCTCCTCCGTCATGGCGCCCTCGTGGTCCACGAGGGTGCCGTCGACATCGAGGGCGATCAGATGGTGTGTTCGGTTCTCGTGCCGGTCATCGATGCCGGCAGTGGTCAAGGTACTCATACCTCAGTGAAGCAGACCCCGCCGACACCGGGGTAGGAGAACGCTCACAGTACCGGGAGCGTTTCCAGTCCGTTAATATAGGGGCGCAGTGCGGCCGGGACGGTGACCGAGCCGTCGGGATTCTGGTGGTGTTCGAGGATGGCGACGATCCAGCGCGTGGTGGCGAGCGTTCCGTTGAGGGTGGCCACGGCGCGGGTGCCTTTCTGGCCCTCGCCGTCCTGCCGCTCCCGGATGCCGAGCCGACGCGCCTGGAACGTGGTGCAGTTCGACGTCGAGGTCAGCTCCCGGTAGTCCCCCTGCGTGGGTACCCAGGCCTCGCAGTCGAACTTGCGGGCGGCGGACATGCCGAGATCGCCGGCGGCGGTGTCGATGACCCGGTACGGCAGTTCCACCTTCGCGAGCATCTGCTCCTCCCAGACGAGCATGCGCTCGTGCTCGGCCGCCGCGTCCTCGACCGTGGTGTAGGTGAACATCTCCACCTTGTTGAACTGGTGGACGCGGATGATGCCGCGGGTGTCCTTCCCGTGGGAGCCGGCCTCGCGGCGATAGCAGGACGACCAGCCTGCGTAGCGCGCGGGACCCGCGGTCAGGTCCAGGATCTCGTCGGAGTGGTAGCCGGCGAGCGCCACCTCGGACGTGCCGACAAGGTAGAGGTCGTCCTCCTCGAGGCGGTAGATCTCGGCGTCGTGCGCGATGTCGAAGCCCGTGCCCTGCATGGTCTCGGGCCGCACGAGCGTGGGGGTGATCATCGGGGTGAACCCGGCCTCCATGGCCTGGTCGAGCGCCATGCGCAGCAGGGCGATCTCCAGCCGCGCTCCGACGCCCTTGAGGAAGTAGAAACGGGAGCCGGACACCTTCGCGCCGCGCTCCATGTCGATGGCGCCGATCAGCTCGCCGATCTCGAGGTGGTCCCTCGGTTCGAACCCCTCGGTCGCGAAGTCCCGGGGTGTGCCGACCGTCCTGAGGACCACGTAGTCGTCCTCCCCGCCCTCGGGGACGCCGTCCTGGACGAGATTCGGCAGCTTCCGGAGCAGCGCCTCCTGCTCGGCCTTCGCCTCCTCGGACGTGGCGGCGGCAGCCTTGACGGACGCGGCCAGTTCCTTGACCTCGGCGAGGAGGGCCTGCTTCTCCTCGCCCCTGGCCTGGGCCACGCGCTTGCCGAAGGCGTTCTGCTCGGCCCGGAGCGTCTCGTAGGAGGTCACGGCCTCGCGACGCCTCGTGTCCGACGAGAGGATGGCGTCGACGAGCGACTCGTCCGCCCTGCGCGCGCGCTGTGATGCTCGGTACTGCTCGGGATTCAGGCGGAGGTCGTTGACGTCAATCACACGGTCAAGACTACCCAAACCCCTGCACGCCGCGGATCGCCCGCACCTCGCCGCTATTGTGGGTGACCATGCGCCGCAAACTACTCGCAGGGACGGCCGCGGCCTCCGCCGCCGCCGCGTCCCTGCAGACCTACTGGTCGGTCCGGCGGTTGCAGCAGACCCGTCCCCCTACCGCGTCGGTGCACGAATCGCTGCCCGTCGCCGAGGGGATGCAGCGCGTGGCCCTGGTGCTCAATCCGTCCAAACTGCAGGCCGGGGTGACGCGCGAACTCGTGGAGCGGTCGTGCTCCGACGCCGGATGGGAGCCGCCCCTGATCCTCGAGACCACGGTCGAGGACCCGGGGACCGGGCAGGCCCTGCGGGCGCTGGAGGCGGGCGCCGACGTCGTCGTCGCTGCGGGCGGGGACGGCACCGTGCGCGCTGTCGCGCAGGCCCTCGCGCACCGCCCGGCAGCTTTGGGGCTCCTGCCGCTTGGCACCGGGAATCTCCTGGTGCGCAATCTGGGCCTGCCCTACCACGACATCGCCGGGTGCCTGCGGATCGCCCTGCACGGACATGAGCGACGCATCGACATGGCGCGTATCACCCTGCGCAACGACCAGTTGGGGACCAGCTCGGAGCATCCGTTCCTCGTGATGGGCGGCGTGGGCTTCGACGCCAGCGTGGTGGCCGACGCGAAGCAGGACCTCAAGGAGAAGTTCGGGTGGCTCGCCTACAGCGAGGCCGGCGTGCGCCACCTGCCGGGGCGCCGCCGACGCATCTCGATCAGCCTCGACGGGCAGCCCCCGCAGAGCCGCAAGGTGCGCAGCCTGCTCGTGGCGAACTGCGGGAAGCTGCCGGCCGGCGTGGACTTCGTGCCGAACGCGGTGATCGACGACGGCTTCCTCGACGTGGTGGTCCTCAGCCCGCGCAGCCTGCTCGGCTGGACCTGGATGGCGGCGAAGATCCTGCTCCGGCACCGCGGCGGCACCCCGGTCATCAGTTACTACCGTGCGCGGGAGGTGACGGTGTGGTCGGGCGATCCCATCGCCACCCAGCTCGACGGCGACGCCGCCGGTGCCACGACGTCCATGACCGCCCGGGTGGACCCGGATGCGCTGATGGTCCGGGTGCCGGCGCCGGCACCCGGACCATCAGGGTCCACTTCGGTCCTGCCGCTCCCGGACCTCCAGAGGCGGTGGCAGCGGCTGGTGCGCCGCTCCTAGCGGTTGCGGTCCGTGTACTCGCCCTCACCCTCGGGGGCCTCGACGAGGGGCTTGTCCTTGTCGGTGTATTCGCCCTCCTCGGCAGGGTCCTGCGAGGACGTGAAGCCTCCCGATGCGCCGGCGGGATCGCTACTCGTGTAGTGGCCCTCCTGCTCGGCTGCCTCGACGGCCTCCGAAGGATCGCGGTCCGCGCGGTCGGACTGCTCGTTGATCAGGGCCTGCTCCTCGGCGAACCGCAGGTCATTGCCCTGGTCCCCCGTGTCGCCGTGCCAGTTGGGATCCGACGTCGAGCCGTCACCCTCGTTGGGATTGACGATGTGTCCTCCATGGGCGTTCTCGGTCATGGTGCTGCCTTTCGTCGAAGGATGCGCTCCTCGTTGGGCGCCCGCTGCCAGCGTACTGACCATCGGGGTGGTTGGAAACGAGCTGCAGCGCTCAGTCGCGCAGCAGCTCCTGCACGGCCTTCTCGGAGGCCGAGTAGGTGGCGATCGGGATGACCTCACCGCTCATGAAGCGGTCCACCAGCCGGGGGTCCACATAGGAGCTGCGCGCCACCGTCGGGGTGTTGCCGAGGTGGTCCGCGACGGCCTTCATCGTGGCGGTGACCGCCTTCTGCCGCGCCGTCCGGGTGGTGGCCCCGACGTCCTCCTTCGCGAGCGCCATGGCGGCGACCACCGTGGCCTGCCAGGTCCGGAAGTCCTTGGCCGTGAAGGGTCCGCCCGTGACCTGGCGGAGGAACTCGTTCAGCTGCGCGCCGTCGACGTGGTGCCATGCGCCGTTGTCGGACTGATAGGCGAGGACGGTGTCCGCAGCCTCGCGCCCCACCATGGGACGCAGGGCGGCGGCGAGATCCTCGTCCTCGAGCCGCGTGTCCCAGTGCTGGCCGCTCTTGCCCGGGAAGTCGAAGACGATCACGTTCCCGTCGATGGTGCAGTGCTCCACGAGCAGCGTGGTGACCCCGAAGGACCCGTTGGCCTCCGCGTACTGTGCGGACCCGATCCTCAGCGCTCCGGAGTCGACGATTCGCAGTGCGGCCGCGAAGGCGCGCTCGCGCTGCACGCCGTCGCTCCTGAGATGCTGGGTGATGGCACGGCGGGCACTCGGGAGCTTCGCGCCGAAATCGAGCGCGCGGTCGAACTTCTCGCGGTCCTTCTGCTCGCGCCAGGCCGGGTGGTACATGTACTGGCGGCGACCGGCGTCGTCCGTGCCGATGGCCTGGACGTGCCCGTTCGGGTAGGGCGCGATCCACACGTCCTTCCAGGCCGGCGGGATGACGAGGTCCTTGATGCGCTCGATCTCCTCGCGGTCCTGCAGGAGTTCGCCGCTCGGGGCGCGGTAGCTGAAGCCCTTGCCGTGCCTGCGGCGGGAGATACCGGGCCTGCGCGTGTTGCTGCGGCGCAATCGAGCCATCACGTGAACCAGCCTTCGAGTCGGGTGGACCTTAGATGGTAAGCCTACTGTGCTTTTGCCCCGTCGGACGCCCCGTTCCCCGTCGGCTGTCAGCGCCCTCCGAGGATGTCCCCGAGCCACCCGTCCGCGGCCGCGAAGGCGTCGTCCGAGGTGTGGCGCTCGACGGCGGGCGAACGCCGGTCCGCGCGCGCGTAGGAGCCGAGGAACCTGAGACCCGGGCTGATCCGGTGGAGTCCCTTGAGTGCGTCCGCCACGCGGGCGTCCTCGACGTGGCCGTCCGCGTCCACGCTGAAGAAGTAGTCTCCGAGGAACTGTCCCGTGGGCCGCGACTCGATCCGGCTCAGGTTCACCCCGCGCGCGGCGAACTGGTCCAGGATCTGCATGAGGGCGCCCGGGTGGTCCTCGGGCAGCGGGATCACGAGGGTGGTCTTGTCCGCTCCCGTCCGTGGCGGGAGGTCCTCCGGCCGCCCGACGAGGACGAACCGGGTCACGGCGTCGGTGACGTCGCCGATGTCCCGCGCGAGGACCGCGAGCCCGAGGCGCTCCGCCACCAGGGGTGAGCAGATGGCGGCGTCGTAGCCCTCCTCACCCTCGGCGAGTCCGTGAGCGGCAGCGGCGGTCGACGACGCAGGGAAATATTCCGCGTCCGAGATATTCGTATCGACCCAGGTGCGGCACTGGGCCCAGGCGTGACCGTGCGTCGCGATCCGCCGGACGTCGCCTAGCCCCGCGCCCGGCCTGCCCGCGAGCACGAACGTGATGGGGACGAGCTCCTCGCGAAGGATCCGCAGCGGAGCGCCGACGGCAATGGCGTCGAGGGTGGCACTGACACCCCCCTCGACCGAGTTCTCGATCGGCACCATCGCGGCGTCCACCGAGCCCGCACGGACGGCGTCGAGCGCCGAGCCGACGGTGAGCGCCGGTACGCGCCGCGCACCACCCGCACCGGGGACCTGGAGCAGCGCCGCCTCGGTGAAGGTGCCCTCCGGGCCGAGATAGGTGTAGGAGGACGGCGGTGTCACAGGACGGCGGGCTCGCTGCCCGTCTCGGACACCATCGGCCGCCCGGCCTCGAGCCACGCCCCCATGCCCCCACTCACGTTGATGGCCGTGTAGCCGTGGCTCTCGAGCCACTCGGCCGCCCGCTGGGACCTGCCGCCGGCCCGGCAGATCACGTGCAGGTCCTCGTCCGGATCGAGTTCCCCGAAGCGCTCGGGGAGCTGATCGAGCGGGATGTGCACGGCACCGTCGATATGGCCGGCCTCCCACTCGTAGTCCTCGCGGACGTCGAGGACACGGGCGTCGCCGGGCACTGCTGTCACCGGCACGTTCTGTGGTTCGCTCATCCGCCTACCTTGCCACGCTGCGGCCCGGCAGGCCATTGCTACGGCGCCCGCGCAGGCTCCCTATAGTTGACCCTGTTGATCCACCTGTCCCCTTCGACGTCCAGGGCCCGCGGCGCGGCGTGCCCGTCATCGGCCGCCACCCCTGGAGTACCCATGAGCGAACTGCACGACCTTCCGGCCCTGGCCCTCAGGGACGCGCTGGCCCGCGGTGAGGTGAGCGCCCGTGAGGTGACGGAACACTTCCTCCGCCGCATCGACGCCCTGAACCCCGGCCTCTCCTCCTTCGTCACGGTCACCCACGACGACGCCCTCCGTGCGGCCGACCACGCCGACCGCCTGCTCGCCTCCGGCGTGGCCGTGGGTCCGCTGCACGGCATGCCGCTCGCCCACAAGGACCTAACCGACGTCGCCGGGGTGCGGACCACGCTCGGCACGGCAGCACTCGAGCCTGCAGTGGCGCAGAAGGACGCACCCCTGGCGTCGGTGCTGCGACGCTCGGGCGCCATCAGTCTCGGCAAGACGCAGGTGCCCGAGTTCGGCCTGAGCTGCTACAGCGAGAACCGTATCGCCCCGCCGGCCCGCAACCCCCTCGATCCGCGGCTGAGCCCTGCAGGCTCCTCCGGCGGAAGTGCGGCCGCCGTGGCGGCGCGCATGATCCCCTTCGCCCCGGGAACGGACGGCGGCGGCTCGGTGCGGATCCCCGCAGCCGCGACCGGCCTCGTGGGACTGAAGCCGAACCGCGGCCGGGTGCCCTCGGGTTCGGGACAGGCCGACCTGGGCCAGTTCGTCGTCGCGGGTCCCCTCGCCCACTCAGCGGCCGACGCCGGGCTGCTCCTCGATGCCCTGGTCCGCGAGCCGAACTACCGGCCCACGAGCGCCGCCTCGCGCTACCCCGGCAGCTATGTCGATGCGGCTCTCCGGGGCGAGGGGAGGTTCAGGATCGGCGTGAGCACGGTCTCGCCGTTCTCCGGCGCCGAGGAATTCGCGGGGGGCCTCGACCTCGACAGCGCGGCCGTCGACTCCTTCCACGCCGGCATCCGGCTCCTGCAGGGCGCCGGGCACGACGTCGTCGACGCCGACCTCACGTACGACAGCCGCTACCACGAGGCCTTCCAGCTCGTCTGGACCGCCGGGCTCGCCACCGCCGCCTTCCCGCCCGAGCGGGAAGAGCGCCTCATGGACATCACGCGCGTGCTGCGCCGCCGGGCGCTCGGCCGGAGCACGGCCGACCTCGCCGGAGCGGTGGACGTCCTCCGGCAGTTCGAGTACGACACCATCCGCCAGTACGCGCGGTACGACATGATCCTGACGCCCGCCGTCGCGATGACTCCCCGACCGATCGGCTGGTACACCGATGCCGACGGCGACACGGACTACCTGCGCCAGTGCCGCTACTCCCCCTACACCTCGATGGTCAACGTCTGTGGCCTGCCGGCCGTCACGGTGCCCACCCTTCGCCTTCCCGACGGGCTGTCGATGAGCGTGCAGCTCATCGGACGGCCGGGCGAGGAGGCCCAGCTCCTCGCCGTGTCAGCACAGATCGAGGCACTCCGGCAGTAATCCTCGAATTGTGCTTCCCTCCCGGGCCGCGGCACCATGGATGGAATGAGCGCACCCCAGCAGACCGCCGCCACCGGCGGGAAAACGTTCTTCGGTCACCCGCGCATGCTCGCGAACCTCTTCAGCGTGGAGTTGTGGGAACGCTTCTCCTTCTACGGGATGCAGGCGCTGCTCCTCTACTACATGACGTACTCGCTGGCGGAGGGCGGGCTCGGCCTCGACGCCGGTGTGGCCGCAGGACTCGTCGGCGCGTACGGCGGAGGCGTCTACCTGTCCACGATCCTCGGGGCATGGCTCGCCGACCGCGTGCTCGGCTCGGAACGCGTCCTGTTCTTCTCCGCGATCATCATCATGAGCGGGCACATCGCCCTCGCCCTGCTGCCCGGAGCGGTGGGCCTCGCGATCGGCCTGGTCCTCGTCGGCGTCGGTTCGGGCGGGCTGAAGGCGAACGCCTCCTCGCTCGTCGGGACGCTCTACGCTCCCGGCGACGACCGCCGCGACGCGGGCTTCTCCATCTTCTACATGGGCATCAACATCGGTGCCCTCGTGGGCCCCCTGCTCACCAACCTCGCCTGGGACGCCTACGGCTTCCACGTGGGCTTCGGCCTCGCCGCGATCGGCATGGCAGCGGGACTCGTGCAGTACGCGGCGGCCCGCAAGAACCTGCCGCCCACGGCGCACGATGTCGAGAATCCCCTGCCGCGCAGCGCATACCGGCACTGGATCCTGATCGCCGCCGCCGCCGTCGTCCTGATCGCCGTGGTCGTCGCCACCGGCCTGCTCGACGCCGGGAACCTCGCGAACGTCATGGCCTACACCGCGATCGCCGCGACGATCGCCTACTTCGCGGTGATCCTCACGAGCCGCAGGGTCACCGCTGTGGAGCGTCGGCGCGTGTACTCGTTCATGCCGTTGTTCGTCGCGAGTGCCGCCTTCTGGTCGCTGTTCCAGCAGCAGTTCACCGTGGTGGCGCTGTACTCCGAGAGCCGCCTGGACCGGAACCTGTTCGGCTGGGAGATGCCTCCGGGCATGGTGCAGTCCATCAATCCGGTGTTCATCATCGTCTTCGCGGGCATTTTCGCGGCGGTCTGGACACGCCTCGGCAGCCGCCAGCCGTCGTCGCCCGTGAAGTTCGCCCTCGGGTTGATGGTGATGGGTCTGGCCTTCCTGGCGTTCATCCCCTTCGCGGGCGGCGGTCCGAACACCACGCCGCTGCTCGGCCTGGCGGGGATCCTGCTGCTGTTCACCTGGGCGGAACTGTTCATCTCCCCCATCGGCCTGTCCGTGACCACCAAGCTGGCACCCGAGGCATTCCGGACGCAGATGCTGGCCCTGTTCTTCCTCTCCATCTCGCTCGGCACCACGGTGTCCGGGCTCCTCGCCGGCTTCTACTCGGAGGAGACGGAGGTGCCGTACTTCGCGTTCAGCGGCATCACCGCGCTGATCCTCGGTGGCGCCCTCCTCGCCGCTGCACCGGTGATCCGCAGGTCGATGAGCGGGGTCCGCTAGGCCCGCGGCGGCCCCTGTTGCGCCGCCGCGCGCGATCCCACAGACTTCTACCCACCGGTAACTTCCGCAGCGGGAGCCACCGGTCGCCTGGGCAGTCGCTCCAGCAGTCGTCGAAGGATCAAAGGAGATCGCGTGTCGAACCTCGCCAACAATCTTGTCGCCACCGCCACGAGAAGCCCCTCGGCGGTCGCTATCAAGCTCGACGACGTGGAGGTCACGTTCGGCGCCCTCGAGGTGCTCAGCCAGAAGGTCGCGACGCTCCTCATCGAGCACGGCGTGCAGCGCGGTGATCGGGTGGCGCTCGTCATGCCCAACATCCCGCAGATGGCCTTCGTCTACTACGGGGTGCTCCGGGCCGGCGCCGTCGTGGTCCCGCTCAATCCACTTCTCAAGGGCCGCGAGGTCGCCTACCACCTGACGAACTCCGGCGCCCGGCTGGTCTTCGCGTGGGAGGGCATCATCGCCGAGGCGCAGGCCGGGGCGGACGCGGCCGGAACGGAGGCCGGCGGGGAGGTCACCGTGATCACCGTGGACAGTGGCGCGTTCATGCAGCAGGTCTCCGGCGCCGAGCCGACGCCGGGCGTCGTGGAGGTCGATGGCGAGGACACCGCCGTGGTGCTCTACACCTCGGGCACCACGGGCCGGCCGAAGGGCGCCACGCTCTCCCACACCAACCTCTCCCGGAACACGGAGATCTCCCGCGACCTCATGAAGACCGCCGAGGGTGAGGTGCTCTTCGGCGGGCTGCCGTTCTTCCACATCTTCGGGCAGACGTGCGCGCTCAACGCGGCCGTGCTCACGGGCGCCACCGTCACCCTGCTCCCGCGCTTCGAGCCCGGCAAGGCCCTGGAGATCATCGCCCGCGACCGCGTCACGATCTTCGAGGGCGTACCCACGATGTACATCGCGATGCTCCGCCACGGCTCCGTCAAGGACACGGATCTGTCCTCCGTGCGCGTGGCCGTCTCGGGCGGCTCGGCACTGCCGGTGGAGGTGCTGCACGAGTTCGAGCGCGTCTTCGGTGCCGAGCTCCTGGAGGGCTACGGCCTGTCCGAGACCTCGCCGATCGTCAGCTTCAACCGTGCGGGCGAGCTCCGGAAGCCCGGTTCCATCGGCACGCCGGTGGATGGGGTCGAGGTCCGGATGCTCGACCCCGAGGGCACCGAGGTGGCCCAGGGCGAGGTGGGCGAGCTCGCCGTCCGTGGCCACTGCGTCATGAAGGGCTACTGGGAGAACGAGGACGCCACCGCGGCCGCGATTCCCGACGGGTGGTTCCGCACCGGCGACCTCGCACGGATCGACGAGGACGGCCTCATCTTCATAGTGGACCGCAAGAAGGACGTGATCCTCCGCGGCGGGTACAACGTGTACCCGCGCGAGGTGGAGGAGGTGCTGTACGAGCACCCGGCGGTGGCCGAGGCCGCCGTGATCGGCGTACCGGATGACCTGCACGGCGAGGAGATCGTCGCGGTCATCGGCATCAAGGCCGAGCACGCACCCGCCGACGACGCCGCGAAGGAAGCCCTCGCCGCGGGGATCGTCGACTTCGCGAAGGACCGCGTGGCCGCCTACAAGTACCCGCGCCGTGTGGTGCTCGTCGACGCCCTGCCCAAGGGCCCCACGGGCAAGATCCTCAAGCGCGAGATCACGGTCTGACGCCGGGGCCGGTCCGCGCGGCGGCGAACACCCCGTACACGTGCGCGGCGGTCTCCTCCATCAGGATCCCCGCATCCCGGATGAGGTCCTCGAGCTGCAGCGGACCCGTGGCGAGGGAGAAGGCCGCGGCGAGTCCGGCGTCCTGCACCTGGGCGGCCCCGAGCTGCACGCGCCCTGCGATCGCGACGACGGCGCAGGTGGCGGGAGCGTTCTCGACGACGGCCTGCACCACCTTGCCGCCCAGGGACTGCGAGTCGAAGGACCCCTCGCCGGTCAGCACGAGGTCGGCGTCGGCGAGCGCCGCGGCGAGCCCGACGGCATCGGCCACGAGCGCCGAGCCCGGGACGATCTCCGCGGCGAAGAAGGCGACCAGCACGGCGGCCAGCCCACCGGCGGCCCCCATGCCGGGCAGGTCGACGACGTCGACGCCCGTCGCCTCCGCGAGGACCCGCGCGAGATGTGCCAGCCCGTGGTCCAGGACGGCGACGTCCCCGGACGTGGCGCCCTTCTGCGGACCGAAGACGGCGGCCGCGCCGCGGGGACCGCACAGCGGGTTGTCGACGTCGACCGCGATGCGCCAGCGGGTGGCCGCGGCCCGGGGATGGAGCCCGGCGAGGTCGATGCGGGCGAGTGCTGCGAGCGACCCGCCACCCGGCGGGAGCAGGTTCCCGTCCCGGTCGAGGAAACGCGCGCCCAGGGCGGACAGGAGCCCCACCCCGCCGTCCGTCGTCGCCGACCCGCCGACGCAGAGCAGGATCTCCTCGGCGCCGTCGTCGAGGAGGCGAGCGGCGATCTCGCCGACGCCGTAGCTCGTGGCGGAGAGGGCATCGAGCGGGAGATCCGCCACGAACGGCAACCCGTTCGCCTCGGCCGCCTCGAGGACGCCTCGGGTCGGTCGGCCGGAGCCTGCGGGGCGGGCCGAGAGGCCGTAGCGCGCCGTGCGCGGCCGACCGGCTGCGTCGTGGCAGGCCACGCTCCGCGATGCGGCACCCCACGCCGCGAGCAGGGCGTCTAGGGTGCCCTCGCCGCCATCGGCCAGGGGCGCCAGCACGACGTCGGGCGCCGGGTGCCCGAGCCGGCGCGCCGCCCCTGCCACACCCCGTGACATGGCGAGGGCAGCCTCCGCTGCCGGGAGGCTGCCCTTGAGCGAGTCGGGCGCGAGGACGATCCTGAGTGGGCGGGGCTGCACGGGCGTGATCACCCGTCCACCCTAACCGCGGGCCCTGCGGAGCGGCGCCCGATCGCGTCCGTCTCCCTCCGGCCTCTCCACGGCGCCACGGCGCCAGATCCCGTCCGTCTCCCTCCGGCGTCGTCACATCACGGTGCCCGACGACGCCGCGGAGGGCGTGCCGGCGCGGCAGGCGGGTCAGCGCGCCAGGCGGGTCATCGCCTCAGGAGTGTCAGACGGTCGAACCGCCGTCGTTGTCCGCCTCGAAGTCGGGGGCCACTTCCTCGTCCGTGCCCGGTCCGCCGTATCCACCCGCGAGTTGCTCGTCGAGGGTGCCGGCCTTCTCGGCGCCCTGCTCCTCGGGATCGCCGGTAGGGGTTTCGCTGGAATTCTCGCTCATGGTGTCGCCTTCCGATCGCGTCTCCACCCGGACCGGGTGACCATCCTCAGCTTACTGATGATCAGTCGGCGGGCAACCGGGTGTAATCGGCGGCGTTCTTTGAGATGCTGGGGCCATGGCTAACCGAGCGGGCACCGTTGCCCTTCCCAGCGACCTCGTAGACGTGACCAGTCTGCTCGACGCGTATTTCGAGCAGACGCCCGATCTCGCCGATCCCGCGCAGCGCGTGGCGTTCGGCACATCGGGACACCGCGGCTCTTCCCTGAAGTCGTCCTTCAACGAGGGGCACATCGCGGCGATCACCCAGGCGATCGTCGAGTACCGGGCGGGGCAGGGCATCAGCGGGCCGCTCTTCATGGGCAAGGACACCCACGCGCTCTCCGAGCCGGCGCAGAACACGGCCCTGGAGGTCCTCGCGGCCAACCACGTGACCGTGCTCATCGATGCGCGTGGCGCCTACACTCCCACGCCGGCCGTCTCGCACGCCATCCTCACCTACAACGCGACGCGCACCGAGCAGGCGGATGGGATCGTGATCACCCCGTCCCACAACCCCCCGGCGGACGGCGGCTTCAAGTACAACCCTCCGCACGGGGGCCCCGCGGACTCCGACGCCACCACGTGGATCGCGAACCGCGCCAACGAACTGCTCGAGGGCGGACTGCAGGGCGTCCGGCGGATGCCGCTCGCGCAGGCCCGCACCGCCGAGGGGATCAGTTCCTACGACTTCCTGCAGCACTACGTCGACGATCTCCCCTCGGTGCTGGATCTCGACGCCATCCGCTCCGCGAACGTGCACATCGGCGCCGATCCCATGGGTGGTGCAGCCGTGGACTACTGGGGGCCATCGGCGAGCGCCACAACCTGAACCTGACGGTGGTCAACCCGACGGTGGATCCGCAGTGGGCGTTCATGACCCTCGACTGGGACGAGAAGATCCGGATGGACTGCTCCTCCCCGCACGCCATGGCTTCGCTGATCAAGCAGGCGGGCCAGTTCGACATCGCGACGGGCAACGACGCCGATGCCGATCGCCACGGCATCGTCACGCCCGACGCCGGGCTCATGAACCCGAACCACTATCTCGCCGTCGCCATCCAGTACCTCTATGCGCACCGGCCCCAGTGGCGCGCCGACGCCGTGATCGGCAAGACCCTCGTCTCCTCGTCGATCATCGACCGCGTCGCCGCTGACCTCGGGCGCGTGCTGCAGGAGGTCCCCGTGGGCTTCAAGTGGTTCGTCCCGGGCCTGTTGAGCGGTGAACTGGCCTTCGGCGGCGAGGAGTCCGCCGGTGCGTCCTTCCTCCGCCTCGACGGCACCCCGTGGAGCACCGACAAGGACGGCATCCTGCTGGCACTGCTGGCCTCGGAGATCACCGCCGTGACCGGGAAGACGCCCTCGCAGCACTACGGCGCGCTGACCGATCGTTTCGGTGCGCCCGTGTACGCGCGGATCGACGCCGCCGCCACGCGGGAGCAGAAGGCCGCACTGGGCAAGCTCGCGCCGTCGGACGTGACCGCCACGACCCTGGCCGGCGAGGAGATCACGGCACGCCTGACCGAGGCGCCCGGCAACGGCGCTCCCGTGGGCGGCCTCAAGGTCACGACCGAGAACGCCTGGTTCGCGGCCCGCCCGTCCGGCACCGAGGACGTCTACAAGATCTACGCCGAGTCCTTCCGCGGCGAGGAGCACCTCCGGCAGGTGCAGGCCGAGGCGAAGGCCCTGGTGGACGGCGTGATCAGCTGAACCTGGCGTGCCCGGGCGCGACGGCCCGGGCCGGCATCCCGCGCCGGGACAGCTAGAGGAGCCTGCGCAGCAGAACGCGCTTGACCCTGCCGAACGGTGGATATGCCAGCCGCAGCGTGTCCACCCCGGCGGGTTTGGAGAACACGGGCTGCAGGTGGCTGAAGGTCACGAAGGACTGCCGGCCGTGATAGCTGCCCGTCCCGCTCGCCCCCACGCCCCCGAAGGGCAGGCCGGGCACGGCGAGCTGGATGGTGCAGACGTTGTGGGCCAGGCCGCCCGCCTGCACCCGCTCCGTGAACGCGGCCAGGTGCTCGGCGCGGTCACTGAAGAGGTACGCGGCCAGCGGGTGCGGTCGCGCACCGATGAAGCGGATCGCGGCGTCGAGGTCCTCGACCTCGAGGACGGGCAGCAGCGGGCCGAAGATCTCCTCCTGCATGAGCGGTGAGTCGGGGTCCACGTCCCGCAGCACGGTCGGCTCGATGTACCGCTCCGCGCGGTCGTGGCGACCGCCGGACACCACGGTGCCGCCGTCCAGGAGCCCGACCAGCCGGTCGAAGTGGTGGTCGTTGATGATGCGACCGTAGTCCCCCGACGTCCGCGGGTCCGTCCCGTAGAAATCCTGCACGGCGTCGGCGAGCGCCTCGGCGAGTGCGGGTGCGGCCGCCGGCGTCGTCAGGATGTAGTCGGGCGCCACGCACGTCTGCGCCGCGTTCATGAACTTCCCGTAGGCGATCCGGCGGGCTGCGGCCCTGAGGTCGCCGCCCACGACGACGGCGGGGGATTTGCCGCCGAGCTCGAGCGTCACGGGCGTGAGGTGCTCTGCCGCAGCCTTCATGACGATCTTCCCGACGCGCTCCCCACCCGTGTAGAACACGTGGTCGAAGGGCTGCGCGAGGAGGTCGGAGCTGACTTCCGCGCCGCCCTCGATCACCGTGACGGCGTCCGTGTCGAGGTACAGCGGCAGGAGCCGGGCCAGGACCGCCGACGTGGCGGTGGCCAGCTCGCTGGGCTTCAGCACGGCGGCGTTGCCCGCCGCGAGCGCCCCGACGAGCGGTGCGAGCACGAGCTGCAGCGGGTAGTTCCACGGGCCGATGATGAGCACGACGCCGAGCGGCCGCGCCTGCGTCCACGCGCGTCCGGGCCGCAACCCACCCGGCACGGCGATCTTCTCGGGCGCCATCCAGCGCGCCAGGTGCCGGCGGGCGAAGTCCAGCTCGGCGCGCACGACGGCGATCTCGGAGAGGAACGCCTCCGTGCGGCTCTTGCCGAGGTCTTCCTCGAGCGCGGCCGTGAGCTCCTGCTCACGCTCGGTCAGCAGGCGGCGGAGGGCGTCGAGCTGGCCACGCCTCCAGCCCACGGGCCGGGTTGCACCGGTGGCGAAGTACCGGCGTCGGCGGTCCAGGAGTGCTGCGGCGTTCATCGCTCGCCCTTCGGGTCGGGGGTGGCGCCGTCCGGGCGCCCGGTGAAGTGGTCCATGGAGCTGTAGACCCGGAAGACCCGCCCGGCGACGACGTCCCAGGCGGGTTGTGGCAGCAGGTTGCGGAGCGTTCCCGCCAGCTGGACGGTCCACGGCAACTGGACGCGCGCCCGGCCGGCCAGCATGCCCTCCCACGCCCTGCCCACCACGTACCCCGGTTCCATGAGCGGGGTCAGCAGGGGGCCGCGGGCGCCCTCGAACATGCCGGTCCTGATGTAGCTGGGGATCAGGGTGGTGACGGCGATCGGGTGGCGGGCGGCGCGCAGTTCGAGTCGGAGGGAATCGCTCCAGCCGATCACGGCCCACTTCGACGCCGCGTACACGCTCATCCGCGGGACGGCCAGGGTGCCCGACGCCGACGCCACGTTGAGGATGCGTCCGGGCGTGCCACGCGCGATCATCGCCGGCAGGAAGGCCCGTGCCACGTGCATGGGACCCGCCGTGTTGATCCGGAGGGTCAGGTCGATGTCGGCGTCGTGCTCGTGCTCCCAGAAGTACTTGCCCCGGACGATTCCCGCATTGTTCACGAGGACGTCGGGCACACCGACGTCGTTCAGGACGGCGTCCGCAGCTGCCCGGATGGACCCGCCGGAGCCGACGTCGACCACGTAGCTGTGGACGGCGGTACCGGTGGGGCCGAGGACCGCCACCGTGTCCTCGAGCGCCCGTGCGTCGACGTCCCACAGCACGACGGCGGCCGCACCCTCACGCGCGGCCCGCTCCGCATACAGCCTCCCCATGCCCCTGCCGGCGCCCGTCACCAGCACGGTGCGTCCCTGGACCGTGAATCCCATCAGCCTTGCCCCTTTGCTCGCTGACAAGCAACGTAACACTCCCGTCACGCGCTGCCGATAGGATTTCCCGGAACCCCGACGCATCCGGAAGGCACCCCCATGAGCACACGCGGTATCGGCTGGACCCTGCACGGGGACGGCAGGAACGTCGTTCCGGGCGGCTATGTCGCTCCCGACGAGCGGCTGACCTGGCCGAGGACCATCGGCATCGGCGCCCAGCACGTGGTCGCGATGTTCGGAGCCACGTTCCTCGTGCCGCTCATCACGGGCTTCCCGCCGTCGACCACCCTGCTGTTCTCGGGTGTCGGGACGCTGCTGTTCCTCGTCATCACGGCCAACCGCATCCCGAGCTACCTCGGCTCGAGCTTCGCCTTCATCGCGCCCATCGCCGCCGCCCAGTCGCAGCACGGCCCGGCGGGCGCGCTGGGTGGCATCATCATGGCCGGGGCAGCACTCGCCATCATCGGGCTGATCGTGCACACCGCCGGGGCGCGGTGGATCCAGGTGGCCATGCCGCCCATCGTCACGGGCGCCATCGTGGCCCTGATCGGCCTCAACCTGGCACCCACGGCCAAGGCGAGCTTCGAGCAGGCGCCCGTCACGGCCCTCGTCACCGTGATCGCGATCCTGCTCGTCACGGTCCTCTTCAAGGGCATCCTCGGGCGGCTCTCCATCCTGGTGGGTGTCCTCGCCGGCTACGTCGTCGCCATGGTGCGCGGAGAGGTCGATTTCGCCGCGATCAACGATGCCGCGTGGATCGGTCTCCCCGAGTTCGCGGCACCGGAGTTCCACCTGTCCGTCGTCGGACTCTTCGTCCCGGTGGTCCTCGTCCTGGTGGCCGAGAACATCGGACACGTGAAGTCCGTGGCGGCGATGACCGGCCGGGACCTCGATCCACTGACCGGTCGGGCACTGATGGCCGACGGCCTCGCGACCATGATCGCGGGCGCGGGAGGCGGTTCGGGTACCACCACCTACGCGGAGAACATCGGGGTGATGGCGGCGTCGCGCGTGTACTCGACGGCCGCGTACTGGGTGGCGGGGATCGTGGCCATCCTGCTCAGCCTCCTCCCGAAGTTCGGGGCGCTCATCGCCACCGTCCCCGCGGGTGTCCTCGGCGGCGCGGGCGTGGTGCTCTACGGCATGATCGGCGTCCTCGGGGTGCGCATCTGGGTGCAGAACCAGGTCAATTTCTCCAATCCCATCAACCTCTCCACAGCGGGAGTTGCCCTGGTGATCGGGATCGCGGACTTCACCTGGGTCATCGGGGACCTGACGTTCGCGGGGATCGCCCTCGGAACGGCGGCCGCCCTGATCATCTTCCACGGCATGACGGCGGTCGCCCGCGCCCGGGGGAGCGAGCACGTCGCCGGACCGGAGGAACTGGAGTCCCGCGACCACGGCAGCAGGCCCTCGAAGCTCGGCTGACCCGTTCCGGGTGGGAGGATCGGTGCCATGGACAATCCCCGCGAGATCTGGGCCTCCCCCGAGTGGCGTCAGCAGGCCGACCAGTGGATCGACCTCGTGCTGGAATCCTTCGGGGTGATCCGGCAGGGGCCCACGGAGCAGCCGCGCATCCGCTTCTGGTCCACACAACTCACCGTTCCCACCGACCACGGCAGGCTCTGGTTCAAGGAGAACAACCTCGGGCAGCTGCCGGAGGCCTCCATCATGTCCCTGCTCGGCGAGCTGGCGCCGGACCACATCGCTGCTCCGCTCGCGATCGAACCCTCGCGGGGGTGGATGCTCACGGCTGATCACGGTGCGACGCTCGACACCGTGGGCTCGGACGACCCGTCCGTCTGGACCCGCATCGTCGGTGACTTCGCGGACCTCCAGCAGGCGGTGGCGCCCCACGGGGACCGGTTGTCCGCGGCAGGGCTCGTCATCATGAACCCGGAGGTCGCTGCCAACTTCGTGGAGAACCAGCTGCTGCTCCACACCGGCCTTCCTCCGGACCACCCGCTGTTCCTCTCCGCGACAGAGGCGGACCACGTGCTCGGGCGCCTGCCCGCGATCGGGGCGGCCGTCGACGTGCTGCGCGGCATCCCCGTGCCCCTCTCACTCGACCACAACGACCTCCATGCGAAGAACTGCTTCCTGCCCGGCGCCGCCACGGCTCCGCTGCGCTTCTTCGATTTCGCCGACTCCTACTGGGCCCACCCGTTCAGCGCGCTCCTCGTACCGATCGCGCGGATGCGCGAGCAGTGGAACACCGGGCCCGACGATCCGCGGATCCGCGCTGTCACCGACGCGTACCTCGAGCGCTGGACGTCGTACGCCACGCTGCCGGAGCTGCGTGCCGCCGTCGAGCCCGCGCTCAGGCTCGCAGGCGTCCACCGGTACGGGTCATGGCTGCGCCTGCTGGTATACGCGGACGACGAGTCGATGCGCACCTACGCCCCCCTGGCCCTCCAGTACCTGCGGACTCTGGCGGACCCCGTCGTGACGGCTGGATAGAGTAGCCGTCAGTGCCGCACCGCAGGGGGCGGGTGGCAGGAGCCGACAGGGGGACGACGGCGATGGTCCTGGAATCGACCACACGCAGGGCGGACCGGCACCGGCCGCTGCATCCCGCCGTGCTCGGCCTGCTGATCGGTGTCGGGGCGGCCCTGGTGGGACTCGCGCCCTGGCTGGTCAGCGGGGCACGATTGCCGCTGCAGAACCTGTGGGCCGCCCCGACCACACCGGACGACATGCCCCGCGCGCTCCTGCCGATCGGCCAGTACCACCTCCTGACGATCGTCGGCCTGCTGGTGACGGGTGGGGCCGCCGCGGGTACGGTGCTGCGCGTGTGGATTCCCGACCGCCGCAGGACCGTGACGGGAAGCGCCGTCGCCGGCCTGCTCGCGGTCCACGTCGCGGCGGCCGCGCAGTCGCTCACCGTGGCCGGCTCGGGCCTCTCGGCCGGCCAAACAGCCCGGATCTACCTCGTCGGCATCCTGGCGGGGGTCGTGGTGACCCTCGCGGCAGCCGTCGTCGCCCTTCTGCTCCTCTCCGCCGCGTCGCGGACCACGGCGGCACTCGGCGTGGGTCTGGTCGCCGTGCCCACTGCACTCTGGGCCGGCGAATGGGCCCTCGCCTTCGCGGAACCCTTCGAGGTCCCGGCCTGGGTGCATCTCGCGATCCGCTGGCTTCCCGCCGTACTCGTGGGGTGCGCGCTGGCCTGGTGCGGCCTGGCTTCGATGCGGCGACGGGCCGTCTGGCTCGTGGACCTGGCGTTGCTCTGGCTCGTTCCGCCGGTGTTCGACACCGTGCGCACCGTCGTCGGGACGCGCGTGTACCTCGGGGACCCCGGCGCGATGCTGACACTCGCGCGGGATGCCCTGTCCTCCTCCCTCGGGCCGGGCGGCGGTTCGGCGGCCACCGTCGCGACCGCGGTGGTCATCGCCGTCGCAGGCCTCCTCGTCCGCGCCGCGCTGCGCCGGCGGCGCTCGAGCACCTGACGCGCAGGGCGCTCCGCCGATGTTCCCCTTGACCGACCGCTCGAGCTCGTGCGACTCTTCTACAACGATGTAGACAACGATGTAAACGGGCGGCGACAAGACGTCGCCCGGTACCTCCCCTCCGAAAGGACCACGTGATAATGACGTCACGTTCCACGTTCTGGTCGCACCCCGTCAGTGTCCTCGCAGTCCTCGCCCTGGCCTTCACGGGCGCCGCGACGCCCGCCACGGCAAGCCCGAAGGCCCCCGCAGAGCCCGTCACCCTCACCCAGCAGTCCGCAGCGGACAGCCTGGAGGACCTCGTGGGCGGCAAATCCGTGGTCGGCGAGACGAGCCCCATCCACGACCCCGCGCTCGTCATCGACGACGACGGCACGTGGTACGTCTACTCGACCGGTCTCGTGGCCCGCGAGAACGGCGGGACCATCCAGACCTGGTCGTCGACGGACGAGGGGACCACGTGGGAGTACCGGGGGACGGTCTGGGACCGGATCCCCGCCTGGATCGACGAGCGCTTCTCCGACGGTGCGCTGCCCGAGAATCTCTGGGCCCCGGAGATCTACGAGAACGACGGCACCTACTACCTCTACTACTCGGCGTCACGCTTCGGGACCAGTACCTCCCTCACCGCACTGGCCACCAACACCACGCTCGATCCCGAGGATCCGGACTACGAATGGGTGGATCAGGGACTCGTGGTCGAATCCCCCGTCAGCGGCCTGGACCCCGGCAACCCCGGCAAGACGTTCAATGCGATCGACGCCGGGATCGTCGAGGACGCCGACGGCAATCCCTACATGTCCATCGGCTCCTTCTGGTACGGGATCTTCCTGGTCCCGCTCGAATGGCCGACCGGCAAGCCCGTGGAGGACTGGCAGGCGCAGACCGTCAACCTCGCAGACCGCTTCATCCCGGGAAACCCGATCGAGGCGCCCTACATCATGGAACGTGACGGGTACTACTACCTCTTCACCTCCTTCGACTTCTGCTGCCGCGGCGCGGACTCCACGTACAAGATCGCAGTGGGCAGGTCGGAGTCGATCAGCGGACCGTACCTCGACAAGGAGGGCCGCGACATGTTCGGTGGTGGCGGGAGCATCCTGATGGAATCGCACGGCGCCATGAACGGCCTCGGCGGGCAGTCGGTCTTCGGCGACTACCTGGCGTTCCACTACTACGACGACGGCAACACGGCGGCCCCGTACATCCCGACCCTCGGCCTGCAGAAGATGGGCTGGGAGGACGGCTGGCCCACCGTCGACCAGACGGTCGACCTGCCGGAGCTGGTCGCTGCCCCGACGGCCGTCGCGGTCCGCGACGGACACAGGGCCCGCCTGACGGCGAGTGCCACTGGCACCCCCGAGCCCGTGGCGGTCTGGGAGAGTTCCGACGACGACGGCGCCACCTGGCAGCCCGCCGAGGTCACCCAGACAGCGGCGCGGACCGCGGACGGCACCTACTCCTCCACCGCCGAGATCAGGAAGGCCTCCCGTGCCGACGACGGCCGCCTGTTCCGGGCCACCTTCTCCAATCCTCATGGTTCGGTGACCACCGACTCCGTGGAACTGACCGTCGACCCGAAGCCCGGCAAGGGCAAGGGCCGCCAGTAACTCCTGCCGCGCCTCCCGGTGGAGGCGCGGCAGTGACCAGGCTCGGTGGATCAGCGCTGGGCGCGATACCAGCGGTGATGCACCGATACCGAGGGAGCCCGGTTGCGGGAGTGGCCGCGACCGGGCTCCCGCACGTGGGGCACCGGAACCGGCGAGCACCACCGGACGGGAGGGCGGGCCCCTAGGGTTCCTGGCCGGGCTGCGCCCCGGTCCACGCCGAGCGCTCCCGCAGGCAGGTCGCGAGGACGTCCGCGGCGTCCGAGACGAGCCCGTCCACCCCGAGATCCAGCAACCGGTCCATGTCCCGCCGCTCGTTGATCGTCCAGACGTGCACCTGCACCCCGGCGGCATGGCAGCGGGCCACGAAGGCCGGCGTCACGACACGGATGCCCCGGTGTCTCTCGGGAACCTGCAGCGCCTGGACACCCGCGCCACGGGCGATGGGCGCGGCGAGGCCGAGCGGTGCCGACAGTTTCACGAGCGCATTGACCATCATGCCGGCGGAGGATGCCGTCGGCCGGTCGAGCAGACGCAGCACCCGTCGTCGGCGCCGGTCGGAGAAGGAGGCCACGAGCACGCGGTCGTGGGCGGCCAGCCGGTTGACGAGCTCGGCGAAGGGCCGCACGCAGTCGTCGCTCTTCACGTCGATGTTCAGGCGCAGCCCGGGCCACCGGAGCAGCACCTCCGCCAGGGTCGGCACGCCGCCTCCGCCCCCGACGCGCAGGGCGGACAACTCGGCCGCGGTGCGGTCCGCGATCGGCCCGGTGCCGTCCGTCACGCGGGCGAGGTCCTCGTCGTGGAAGACCATCACCTGGCCGTCCGAGGACGCGCGGACATCGATCTCGAGGTAGCGGAAGCCCAGCTCCACGGCGCGCTGGAACGCCGCCATGGTGTTCTCGTCGCCCTCGGGCGCGAACCCCCGGTGGGAGAATCCGATCGGGGAGCGCGCACGCCCCGCGACCACGCGGTGGTCGAGGTAGGGGTAGCGCCCGGGATCAGGCCGTCCGGAGTGCCGCAAGCCGTTCCTCCAGCACCTGCGCCACGCCGTCCTCGTCGAACGGCGGCGCCACCAGGTTGGCGGCAGCCAGCGCGTCGGCGTGACCGGACGCCATCGCGTAGCCCCATCCGGCCCAGTCGAGCATCTGCACGTCGTTCGGCATGTCCCCGAAGGCGACGACGTCGGCGGCATCGATCCCGCGGTCCGCGGCGTACCGGGCCAGGGTCACCGACTTGTCGATGTTCGGGACGGCCATCTCCAGCAGCGCGATGGTCGGCGCCGAGTGCGTCGTGGAGACCAGGTGCGCGACGGCGGGTCGCACCGCCGCGAGGAACTCGTCCGGTGAGACGCCCTGCTCCCGTGCGAGGAACTTCACCACGTGCTCCCCCGGCAGCGATTCCTCGAACGGCCGGGGCGCGATGCCTCCGAGGAGCTCCGAGGTCGCCGCGTCCGCGAAGCCGGATTCCACCGTGAAACCGGACACCGTCTCGGCCGCGAAGGTGGCCGCCGGGTACAGACCGCGGATGATGTCGCGTGCCGCGTACACGTGCTCGGGGTCCAAAAGCTGCGCGTCCAGCACGCGGTCGCCCTCGAGGTCGTAGGTGAGTGCACCGTTGGAGCAGATGACCGTCCCGGTGTGGCCGAGCTGTTCCCGAAGTGGCTGCAGCCAGCGCGGCGGGCGGCCGGTGACGAAGACGACGTCCACCCCGGCCTCCGCGCACGCCCTGAACGCGCGGATGGTGCGCTCACTCATCCTTCCGTCGCTGCCGACGACGGTCCCGTCCATATCGCTCGCCACGAGGCGCATCGCTGACTCCTTCAGGTCTGGACTCCCACCCTACCGGCGGTGCCGCGCCACTACTGCTCGAAGGTGCCGACCAGACGGGCACGGCCGATGCTGTGCGAGAACAGGTTGAACCCGAGGTAGGCCGGCGTGGCCTCGGCCGGGACGTCCAGCGACTCGACATCCACGGCGTGGACCACCACGTGATAGTGGTGCGGCCCGTGTCCGGCGGGGGGCGCGGCACCGACGAAACCCGCGAAGCCGCCGTCGTTCCTCAACTGCACGGCACCGGCGGGCAGCAGGTCCGAGCCGTCCGTACCCGCACCGGCAGGAAGCGAGGTGGTGGTCACGGGCAGGTTCAGCACCGCCCAGTGCCAGAAGCCGCTCGCCGTGGGCGCATCCGGATCGTAGACCGTGACGGCGAAGCTCCTGGTCCCCTCGGGGAATCCGGTCCAGCTGAGCTGCGGCGACTCGTCCCGGCCGCCCGCGCCCATCACTCCGGAGGCCTGCGCGGACGCGAGGGCCGCGCCGTCACGGATGTCCTCGCTCGTGAGCTGGAAATCGGCTACCTGGGGAAGGTCTGCGTAGGGGTCGCGGGTCATCGCTGTGCTCCTTGGGATCGTTCGGTGTCGTGGGTCTCTCAGGCCTGCGTCATCTCGTCCCGTGTCGGCGGGTTGGCGCCGGCACGGGAGACGGTCATGGCCGCAGCCCTGGCCGAGTACTGCAGCATGTCGGTCAGCTGCCCGAGGTTGATTCGGCGCAGCTCGGCCCTCCGATGGGCGCCGTCGAGCTCGAGGTCCACGAGGGAGCCCACGAGGGCCGCCATGAAGGAATCCCCCGCCCCCACCGTGTCCACGACGCTCGTCGACGGCGCGGGGACGGAGACCTCTCCGGCGCGGCACACGCCCCACGGCCCCTTCGAGCCACGGGTCACGACGACGACGGCGGCGCCGGCCTCCAGCCACGCGCGGGCCGACGCCTCGGGAGAACGGTCCGGGTAGAGCCACGCGAGGTCCTCGTCCGAGGCCTTGATGACATCCGCCAGCACCACGAACTTCTCGGCCTGCTCCCGCGCATACCTCGCATCACGGATGATGGTCGGCCGGCAGTTCGGGTCGTACGTCACCGTGACGAGGGGGTGCGCTGCGGTCACGAGCGACAGGACGTCATCGGCGCCCGGAGCGAGCATCGTGGCGATGGACCCAGTGTGCAGCAGCGTGGAGCCGTCCAGCAGTGTGTCCTTCTGCGCCCTGAGGCCGGGGAGCTCCCAGACGAGCCGAAAATCGTAGGCGGCTCCGCCCGCGGGATCGAGCCGCGCCGTCGCCACGCTGGTGGGGGAGTCGTCCGCCGCCACCGGGAACAGCACCGAGTTGTCGCGCAGGTGACGCTGGATCAGCCGGCCGTACTCGTCCTCGCCGTACCGCCCCACGAACTGGGCGGGATGACCGAGGCGCGCGAGACCCACGGCGACGTTCATGGGACTCCCACCCACATGCGCGCGCATGGAGGCGGTGTCGCTGACTACTTCGTCGATGAGGGTTTCCCCGATAACGGTGAGCACGGATTCAACGTACCAGCCCCGATCCGTCCGCCGCCCGGGCCGCATCCGGGTGCTTCCGGGACGCAGGCGCCCGATACGTTTCCTGTGGATTACCCGGGAGTTGCTGAATCACCCGCGGCACCTCCCTGACCACCCGTCGGATCCTTGGGACACTGGTACTCCTTCCCCTCCGCCCCTGCCCGCTCCGGCGGGTCCCGCCCCAGCACTCCGATGACACCACCCTCCCGTTCCGCTGTCGCAGCACGACCGAGCACCACTGGATCGCGCCCAGAGTCACGCCACCACCGCCTGTGGAGCCTCTTCGCCACGCAGGGCCCGCACTCGAACCGGAACGCGCGGAACCTGCTCATCACCACCACCCTCGCCCTGGTGGCCATCGGGCTGATGATGGTGCTCTCGGCGTCGTCGGTGGAACTGGTGGCCGCCGGGAAGTCGCCCTTCGACACCTTCCGCAAGCAACTGATGTGGGCGGGGATCGGCGGGGTGGCCCTGGTGGTGTGCGCGTTCATTCCGCTCCGGGCATACCGGCGGCTGGCGTGGCCCATCCTGCTCGGCTCCTTCGTGGTCTCCCTGCTGGTCTTCACGCCGCTCGGCTACGAGGTGCAGGGCAACAGGAACTGGATCCGGGTCGCGGGCCTCACCGCCCAGCCCTCGGAGTTCCTGAAGCTCAGCATCGTGGTCTGGGGTGGGGCCGTCCTCGCCCGGAAGGCCAGGCTCCTCGGCGACTGGAAGCACATGTTCGTCCCGGTGGCGCCGGGCGCAGCCATCGCCATCCTCCTGGTCATCGCGGGGAAGGACCTCGGCACCGCGATGATCCTGGCCCTCATCGCCGTCGCCCTCTTCTTCTTCGCCGGCGCCAGCCCGAAGCTGTTCATCGGCGGGATCGCGGCCGGCGTGATCGGCGTCGGGCTCGCCGTCGTATCCAGCCCCAACCGCATGAACCGCATCAGTGCATGGCTGGACCCCACCGCCGAGGGGACGGCCGAGGGACTGGGCTACCAGAGCGCCCAGGCACTGTACGGACTGGCGGGCGGCGGCGTGTTCGGCGTCGGCGTGGGTCAGAGCAGGCAGAAGGTGAGCTGGATCCCGGAGGCCCACAACGACTTCGTCTTCGCCATCCTCGGCGAGGAACTCGGCCTCGTGGGCGCGCTGATCGTCATCCTGCTCTTCGCCGTGCTCGCCTTCTCGATCGTCCGCATCTCGAAGCTGGCCGACGATCTCCACACCACCTACATCTGCGGCGGCGTGCTCGTGTGGATCGTGGGGCAGGCCATCCTCAACATCGCCGTCGTCACGGGCATGATCCCCGTGATCGGCGTGCCCCTGCCCTTCATCTCCTACGGTGGCTCCTCGATGGTGGCCGTCCTCGCGGCCGTGGGCGTCCTCGTCTCCTGCTCGCGGGCCACCGATCGGCGGACCGTCGGCGTCGCCTGACCGCTCGCGGGCGCCCATGGGCGCCGGCCTCGAGGGGCGCGGGGGTCAGTCGGCGTCGGACCAGAGGGTCGCGGGACGGGCCGGGATCGGCCGCCCGCGGAACCGGTGCACGCTGTAGACGATGAGCACGAGCGCGATCACGGACGACACCACGAGGCTGATCCCGGTGCCCGTGCCCCCGAAGAGCCACCACTTGTCGTCCAGGAACCACCAGGCCGGCACCGCGGGCTTCACGATCCACAGGACACCGAGGCTCATGATCACGAGGGCGCTGGCGCAGCTCGCCAGGATCCGCGGGATCGTCTTCACGCCGAGCGCGGCGGCGTGATAGGCGTTGGCCTTGAGCGGCCGGAGATACCGTCGCGCCCAGTGGTACTGCTGCGACAGGAGGGCAAGACCCGCGGCGATCATGAGGAGTCCCGGCCCGGGCAGCACGAGGGCCGCGATTCCGACCACCACGAGGGTCCACCCGAACACCTCGATCACGGTGCGGCGGACCCATCCGGGGACCCGCTCTCTCGCTGCCATGCTCACAGGATGACACAGGTGGCCGCGCATGGACGACGCTCAGCAGGCTGGCTAACGAGCCCTGCTGGGGGAGGGAAGGAACCGGGAACAAAGCGGCAGGTACATGCGTTTGCATGGACATACCGGCCCGGGAGGGTCGGTCCCAGCCAAGGAGGACAGCGTGACCGCACGAACCGAAGGTCTCCACCACGTCACCGCCATTGCCGGTGACCCGCAGAAGAACATCGACTTCTACATCAGGGGACTGGGCCTGCGCCTCGTCAAGAAGACCGTGAACTTCGACGATCCCGGCACCTACCACCTGTACTACGGCGACGAATCCGGGCGCCCCGGTTCACTCCTGACGTTCTTCCCCTGGCAGGGCATCCGCAGCGGACGCGTGGGCAGCGGGCAGTCCACCACCACGGCCTTCTCCGTCCCGCAGGGCACCCTCGGCTGGTGGCAGGAGCACTTCAAGGCCATCGGTGTCGAGTCCACGATCTCCCGCGCCTCGTCCGAGGAAGAGCGCCTCTCACTGCGCGACCCGGACGGCCTCCAGATCGACCTCGTGGCCTCCTCGATCTCGGACCCGCGTGACCCCTGGGGCTCCAGGTCCGTCCCGGCCCAGTACGCCGTCCGCGGCCAGCACTCGTCGGTCCTGACGGTGCAGGACCCCACGCGCACGCTCGAGACCCTCACGCAGGATCTCGGCATGAACATCCTCGCCGAGAAGGACGGCCGATACCGCCTCAGCACGCACGACGGCGAGCCCGGCAGCGTCGTCGACGTCGTCACCGACGCCCGTGGCGAGCGCGGGCTGGTGGCCGGGGGCACCGTGCACCACATCGCCTTCCGCGTGCCCGACCAGGCGACGCAGGAGGTGTGGCGGCAGGAACTGGCCGACCGCGGCTACGGCGTGACGGCCATCCTCGACCGCCAGTACTTCACCTCCATCTACTTCCGCGAGCCCGGTGGAACGCTGCTGGAGATCGCGACGGACACCCCGGGCTTCGACATCGACGAACCCCTCCTGGAACTGGGCCGCTCGCTGAAGCTCCCGCCATGGCTGGAGCCCAATCGTGACGCCATCTCGCACGCTGTCGCGAAGATCGACCTGCCCGGGGAGAACAATCCTGCCGTGCAGGCCTTCTTCCAGCAGGAGAACCGATGACCGGAACCTGGCCCCACCTGTTCCGGGAGGGAGCGGCGGGCACCCCCGTGCTGCTGCTCCTGCACGGCACCGGCGGAACCGAACAGGATCTCCTGCCCCTCGTCGAGCGCCTCTCGCCCGGCTCCGGGTACCTCGCACCGCGCGGGCCCGTGCAGGAGCACGGCATGAACCGCTGGTTCCGGCGCCTGCGCGAGGGGGTCTTCGACATCGACGACGTCGTCCGGCGCGCCGGGGAACTCGAGGAGTTCATCGAGTGGGCGCGGGACCAGTACGGCATCACGAACCGCGCACTCATCGCCGTCGGATTCTCCAACGGGGCGAACATCGCACTCGCCACCGCCCTGCTCCACCCGCGAACCCTGACCGAGGTCGTCGCGTTCTCGGGGATGTATCCGCTCGAGGGGCGCGCGGTCGACGCGGACCTGACCGGATCCTCGGTGGCGCTCTTCAACGGGAAGGCCGACGCCATGGCCCCCTTCGACAGCGTGGTGCGGCTCGGATCGATCCTCGAGAGCCGCGGCACCGAAGTAAGCCGGAACGTCCGCGAGGGCGGACACGGTATCCACCCCACCGAGGCCGACGGCGCAGCCGCCTGGATCGCCTCGCACACCCGGAAGGTTTCCCATGACTGACGCACCCACCGAGCTGAGCGGCCTCAGGGCCAAAGCCACCACGCTGGCGGAACTCCACTCCGCACCCGGGATCCTGCAGGTGATCAACGTCTGGGACGTCATCAGCGCGAAGACCATCGCCGACGTCCCCGGCACCACGGCACTCGCGACGGCGAGCCACTCGATCGCGGCCTCGCTCGGCTACGAGGACGGCGAGAACATCCCGGTCGCGGAGATGATCGCGGCGGTCGGCCGGATCGCCGCCTCCACCACCCTGCCCGTGTCCGCCGATCTCGAGTCCGGGTACGGCGATCCCGAGGACACCGTCCGCCGGGCGATCGGCGTGGGCATCGTGGGTGCCAACATCGAGGACCAGATGCGTCCTCTGTCCGACGCCGTGGCACAGATGGAGGCGGCCCTCAAGGCCGGCCAGGCAGAAGGCATCGACTTCGTCCTCAACGCCCGCACGGACGCCTTCGTGAAAGCCGGTGACCGCGACCCCGCGGAGGTGCTGGCCGACGCCGTCGAGCGCGGCAAGGCCTACCTCGCCATCGGTGCCACGAACGTCTTCGTGCCCGGTCTGCTCGACGAGCACGCCGTCACCACGCTCGTCGAGGCGTTCGGGCCGCAGCGCCTCAGCGTCATCAACGTGCCGGGCAGCCTCGCCCCGTCACGCCTGCAGGAGCTCGGCGTCGCCCGGATCTCCTACGGACCGTGGACCCAGCGTGTCGCCCTGACCGCCCTCGCCGCCTCGGCCCGCGAACTCCTCGCCGACGGACAGCTGCCCGAGGGTACGCTGCCCCTCAACTAGGACGCCCTCCACGCGGGACCCGGCCGGCCTCCTCGGGGGTCGGCCGGGACCCGTCACGGCCGGCGCGGGTCCGCTCGAGGTGCGCGACGACGGCCACCCAGGCCTTCGTGCCCGGCGTGATGACCGCGAAGTGATCCCCCGGGACCACGACGAGCTCCGCCGTCGCACCCGCTTCCGTCGCCGCCCGCACGTAGGCCTCCGATTGCGCCAGAGGCACCGTGACGTCCTTCTTCCCGTGCACCGCGTAGACGGGAACACCCAGCGGGACGGCGGTCATGGGGTCCGCGAGCCGGTACCGCACGGCATCCTCCGGCGCTCCCAGCAGATTCTCGACGGCGCCGTCACTGAGGCCGAGGTCTCGGGCCGCCGCGAGATCGAGGACCCCTGCCTGGCTGACGACGGCGGTGAGCGGGACAGCCGGCACCCCGGCTCCGGGCGAGCCCGCAGGGAGTCCCTCCCGACCCGCAGCCCACACCGCGAGGTGACCGCCGGCCGAGTGACCGAGCGCCGTCGTCCGCGTCAGGTCCAGCCCGTGCTCCGCGGCAGCGACCGCGAGGTGGTCGATCCCCGCCGCGACGTCGTCGAACGTGGCGGGCCACCCGCCGCCGCCCCCGGCACGGCGGTACTCGAGGTTCCAGCAGGCGTAGCCACGCGATACGAGATCCCGCGCCAGCGGTGTACCCAGTTCGGCACCGTAGGTGGAGCGCCAGTACCCGCCGTGGACGATGACGACCACACCGTCCACCGCCGCGCCCTCCGGGGGCAGATGAAGATCGGCGAACTGGCTCGGATGGTCACCGTAGGCGTAGCGCTGCGGGAGGGCGGCCGGCTTCTGCGGCCTGGCCAGGCGACCGAGAACCGCAAGGAGTCCCACCGCTGCGGCGGCCAGGAGGGCGAGGGCGGTACGACGGCCCCCGGGATTCAGCGCATGCACAGGCCACAGCGTAACCGTCGCCCGGGTTGGCTACGATGAAGACTCCCCTCGGAAAGGCATGGTGCATGGGCGCTTGGGATGATCTCGACGAGCGGCTGCGGCCCGGGGTCGAGGCGCATGTGCGCGAGTTCGAGCGCGTCCGGCCCGCCCTCGACAGGGTGACGGCCGCGATGCGGGACAGCATCGCCGGTATCTTCGAGGGCACCGACCTGAATCCGCTGTTCGTCACGGCGCGGACCAAGACGATCGATTCCTTCCGCGACAAGGCATCGCGTACCCTGCCGTCGCCCGAGGAGGGCGCGCCGCCGCTGCTCGTGTTCCCGGATCCCATGCGCAACCTGACGGACCTCGTGGGCGTCCGCATCATCACCACGCTTCCGCACGAGGTGGATCTCGCCGCGAACCTGCTCAAGCGCCAGCGCCAGGAATTCGACTGCCGGGGGGACCGGGAGAAGGACATCGGATCCATCGAATCCGGCACGTACGGCTACTCCAGCCGTCACCTGATCATGCGGACCATCCACCATGACGTGGTCCGGGCCTTCCAGCAGGCCGTCGATCCGGAGACCAGGGCCGCAGGAAGCTACCTCTTCGAGGTGCAGATCCGCACGGTGCTGGCGCACGCCTGGTCCGAGATAGAACACGACATCCGCTTCAAGGCGTCGAACCCGAAGGCGTGGAGCCCCTACTTCGACCGCCAGTTCACCGGCACGGCGGCCATGCTGGAGACCGTCGAGTCCGCCTTCGCCGAACTGCACGAGCGCTATGAGACCGTCACCGGCTTCTGGGACGAGGACGGTGAGGGCAGCGCACCCCTCACCCCCAACCGGATCCGGGACGTCTGGCAGACGCTGCTCCCCCACGTCGACCGGAAGTCCGACGACAACTGGGGGTGGGCTGCCGAGCTCCTCGCCGCTCACGGTCTCAGGACCACGCTCGAGCTCGTGTCGCTGCTGCAGGCGGACACCATCACCACGGTCCGGAGGGCCCTCGACCACCGGTACTCTCCGGGCCCCGACCGCCTGCTGGACGACATGCTGCTGTGGCACTACGGCGAGCGCCACATCGAGCTGACCGCCGAGCCGAAGGATGCCGAGAGCACGTCGCGCCGCGACAGCCTCCAGCGCCGGCACCGCCAGATGGAGGTCTACCGGGCGCAACACCCGGATACCTGAGGTCTGCTCGGTCAGCCCCCCGCCTGGTACTTCCCGGCCCGCCGCCGCAGCCGATCCTCCGCCGGCAGCCGCCGGACCCTGGCCAGCTCGTACTCGATCGCGACGGCCATCCGCTCGCAGAAGGCCCGGCCCTCGTCGGCGGCGTCCGGCCGCTCGTCCACCACGTGGTCGACGACGCCCCTGCCCACGAGAGCGGCGACCTTCACGCCCTGCGCCTCCGCCATCTCGGGAGCCCGGTCCACCGTCCGGTGCACGATCGCGCTGGCGCCCTCCGGCGGCAGCGGCGAGAGCCAGGCGTGCTGCGCGGCGATCGTGCTGTCCGCGGGAAGCAGCGCGAGCGCCCCACCGCCGGCGCCCTGCCCGAGGAGCACGGAGACCGACGGCGAGGCCAGGCCGATGAGATCGTGCAGCGAGCGGGCGATCTCCCCGGCGAGCCCGCCCTCCTCCGCGTCCGGGGAGAGATCGGCCCCGGCCGTGTCGATGACCGTGAGCAGGGGCAGTCCGAGTTCCTCGGCGAGCTTCATGCCGCGGCGTGCCTCCCGGAGCGACGCCGGTCCCATCGCGGACTCACCCGCCTGACGGGGCCGCTGGTGCCCGAGCACGATGCACGGCTGGGCGCCGAAGCGCGCGAGCGCCAGCAGGAGCCCCGGGTCCTTCTCGCCCTGGCCCGTACCGTTCAGTGGCAGGACGTCCCGGGCACCATGCGCGAGCAGGCGGCGGAGATCCGGCCGCCTGCGGTTCCGGGAGATGATGATGGACTCCCACGCCGTCTGCGTGCCGGGAAGCACCGACACCGTGGACGGCGCTGCTGGAGGCTCCGGGCTACCGGCCAGCAGCACGGCCAGCGCCTTGTCGATGATCCCCGCGAGGTGCTCGGGCGGCACGACGGCGTCGATCAGTCCCTTGTCGAAGAGGTTCTCGGCGGTCTGCACCCCCGGCGGGAACGCTTCCCCGTACAGCGCCTCGTACACGCGCGGACCGAGGAAGCCGAGCAGCGCCCCGGGCTCGGCGACGGTGACGTGCCCCAGGGATCCCCAGGAGGCCATGACGCCGCCCGTGGTGGGGTGGCGCAGATAGACGAGATAGGGCAGGCCCGCCTGGCGGTGGGCACGGACGGCGCCGGTGATGTCCACCATCGAGAGGAACGCCGGGGTCCCCTCCTGCATCCGGGTGCCTCCGGAGGCCGGTCCTGCCAGGAGCGGCAGGCCCTCCGCCGTCGCGCGCTGCACGGCAGCCGTGATGCGGTGCGCGGCTGCACTGCCGATGGACCCGGCGAGGAAGGTGAACTCGGACACGATGACGGCGACCCGCCGCCCGTGGATACGCCCCTCCCCCGTGAGCACGGACTCGTCGGCGCCGCTCTTCTCGCGCGCGCGCCGCACCACCTCCGCGTAGGCGGGATGGGTGCGCGGGTCGGGCACCGGCGCCGGGCTGTCCCAGGAGGAGAAGGACCCGGCGTCGAGCACGGAAGCGATCAGCTCACGTGCTGTGAGGTGCTGCACCCGCGTGTCGGCGCTCATCCTCCATCTCCCTCCGAGGCATCCGAGGCCTCCGCGGCCTCCGCCAGCCAGCTGCGGATGGCCTCGCCGTCGCCGTCGAGCAGGGGTGGCGCGGCGTGCTGCGTGCGGGTCGTCTCGGCATCCCCGTCGAAGAAGCGCAGCGGCGGCCCGGGCAGATCGATATCACCCAGGACGGGGTGGTGCACCGAGGTCAGGAGCCCCTGGGAGCGCACCTGGTCCCACGCGTACACCTCGTCCAGTGTCCGCACCTTGCCCGCGGGGATCCCGGCCTCGTTGAGCTTCTTGAGCAGGGCCTCCGCCTCGTAGGCGGAGAACGCATCCTCGATGACCCCGATCAGGAGGTCCCGATGACCCACCCGATCGGCATTCGTCGCGAACTCCGCCCGGCCGGCGTCGAGCCCGAAGGCCGTGGTGAACGCGGCCCACAGCTTCTCGCTGCCCACGCTGATCTGCACCTTGCCGCCGCGGCAGCTGAACAATCCGTACGGCGCGATGGAGGGGTGGTGGTTCCCCTGTGCCCGGGGCACCTCGCCGGCGACGGTGGTCCGGGTGCCCTGGAACGCGTGGACCCCGATGACGGAGGCGAGCAGCGACGTGCGCACCACCTGGCCGCGGCCTGTCCGCTCGCGTTCCAGGAGCGCGGCGACGGCACCGTACGCCCCGTACATGCCGGACAGCAGATCCGCGATGGGAACCCCGACGCGTTGCGGGTTCTCCGGATCCGGTCCGGTCAGCGACATGAGGCCGGCCTCGCCCTGCACGATCTGGTCGTACCCGCTCCGCAGTGCCTCGGGTCCGTCGTGGCCGAACCCCGTGATGGAGAGGATCACCAGGCCGGGGTTCAGCTCGAGCATGGCGTCGGTGGAGAAACCCAGCCGGTCGAGGACGCCCGTGCGGAAGTTCTCGATCACCACGTCCGCCCGGCGCAGGAGTTCCGTGAGCACGGACCGGCCGTCGTCGCTCTTGAGATCGAGGGCGATGGACTCCTTGTTCCGGTTGCAGGACAGGAAGTAGGTGGCCTGGCGGTCGTCCTCCGGCCCCACGAAGGGCGGGCCCCACCCGCGGGTGTCGTCCCCGGTGCTCGGCGTCTCCACCTTGATGACACGGGCGCCGAGGTCGCCGAGCATCATGCCCGCGTGCGGACCGGCCAGTGCCCTGCTGAGATCGACGACGAGACGCCCGGCGAGAGGGCCACCACCCGGGGTGGTCGCGGCGGCGTGGGTGGATGGATCGGTGCTCATGGGAACCTCCGGATCAGGGATCGTGCGGTGGCGGGGCAATGGCTCAGAGCCACCCGGGCACCACGAGGACGAGCCAGGCGATGAGCGGCCCGGCGACCACCACGATGCCTCCGTAGCCGAGGATCTGCTTGTAGAAGCGCTCCTTGTCGGTGCCCTCGGGTGCGTTCGCGAGGACCAGTGCCCCGTTCGTCGAGAACGGGGAGACGTCGACGACGGTCGAGGACACGGCGAGGGCGGCGACCACGCCGACGGCACTCACGGCACCTGTTTCGAGGAACGGGATGGCCAGCGGGATCAGCGCCGCGAGGATGGCCGTCGAGGACGCGAAGGCGGACACGACCGCGCCGATGTAGCAGATGAGCAGAGCCGCGAGCAGTGGGGCGCCGAGGCTGGCGACGCCGTCGGACACGTATTCGATGGTCCCGGCGGCCTGCAGGACACCGACGAACGTCAGCATGCCGCAGATGAGCAGCACGGTGGACCAGGCGATCTTGTTGACCGCTCCGCTCTGCGCCTTCGGGGAGATGAGGGCGAGGATCACGGCGACCGTGATGGCGACGAACCCGACGTCGACGCTGAACCCGAGGGCGATGACGGCGAGCGAGATGAGGCCGATGATGGTGGCCGGCTGCGAGATGCGGTCCTCGCGCGTCTTGGTGGCGACGGTGCCGTCACCTGCAGGGTCGCGCGGACCGTAGGTGCCGCTGCCGGTTCCCTTGTACGCGACGTCGGCGCGGCGCATGCCGGGGCTCGCATTGAAGCGGGCCTCGGCTGCCTCCTCGACGAATCCGCCGATGCGCGAGGAGAGGAGCGAACGTCCCCCGAGGACCACGAAGAGCACGACGGCGATCAGGAGGTTGAAGATGAAGCTGGCGAGGAACAACGCCAGCGGACTCGACTCGAAGCCGGAATCGCCGACGATCCGGTTCACGATGACGCCGTAGACCGCGATGGGCGAGAAGCCGCCGGCCTGGGCCCCGTGCACCACCATCATGCCCATGAGGAGCGGGGAGATCTTGTGGCGGGCGGCGAAGCCCAGGGCCACGGGGGCCATGATGGCGACGGCGGCCGGGCCGAGAGCACCGACGGCGGTGATGACGGCCGTGATGAAGAACATGACCCAGGGGATGAGCGCCACGCGGTTGCGGACGAGTTTCACGGCGCCGTTCACCAGCAGGTCGATGGTGCCGTTGTTCTGCGCGATGGCGAACAGGTAGGTCACCCCGACGAGGGTCAGGAAGAGCCCGCCGGGGAACTCGGCGATGATTTCGTCGGTCTCCATGCCGAGGAACACCGCCCCGAGGAGGAACGCGCCCACGAAGGCGAGCGCTCCCATGTTGATGGGCAGCAGGGTGGCTATCAGGAACATCGCCGCGAGGATGATGATCGATAGGAGCGGAGCGGACATCGTTATCCTCCAGCGGGCGACGGACGGGGATTTGAACTGTGACCTGCAGCACAGGAGCACTGGCCTAGCCTGTAGGAGAGTGGGTGTCCTTGTCAATCATCGGTCGGTAGCATGGTTGCACCACTATCCCGGGGAGAGCCAGCATGAGCGACGCCGCCAGCCCGCAACCACTGGGGCGCCTCGCCCGCCCGCGGCTGTACGAGCAGCTCGTGGAACAGCTCCTCGGCTACATCGAATCGGCGAAGCTGCAGCCCGGGGACCTCCTGCCGGCTGAACGGGATCTCGCGGAACGGCTCGGTGTCTCCCGGGCCACCCTGGCACAGGCACTCGTGGCCCTCGAGGTGCTCGGCGTCATCGACGTGCAGCACGGCACCGGTGCGGTCCTCCGCCACCGCGCGAGCGTTGCCAGCGTCATCAAGGGACTCCGCGAACACCGGAGCAGGCTGCCGGACATCGTCGAGGCGCGCAGCACCCTCGAGGTGCGGCTCGCCGCGCTTGCGGCCGAGCGCCGCACCGACGAGGATCTGGCCGCCATCGACGCCGCCCTGACCGCCATGCAGGCGGAGATCGACGACGGCGACCGCGGCGCGCACGGCGACGAACTCTTCCACCAGGCCGTCACCGCCGCGGCCCACTCCCCCGTCATGGCCCAGCTCATGGCCTTCATCGGCGAGATGGTGCTGGAGACCCGCCTCGAATCCCTGGCGCAGCCGGGCCGGCCCGAGCAGTCGCTCGCCTCGCATCGGGGTATCGCCGACGCCATCCGGTCACAGGACGCAGCAGCGGCCGGAGACGCGATGCAGCAGCACATCGAACTCGTCTCCGATGTCGCACTCCTGAAATAGCAACGGCCGGCCCCCCGAAGGGGACCGGCCGCCGTCGCTCAGTGGAACCTGAGGCGACGCGGAGGAGGGATCAGGCCTCGGACACCTGCGCCGCGAGATTCGCGAGCGTCGAGTCCAGGGCGTCCTGGGACACCTCGGGGAAACTCAGCTGCTTGAGGATCGCCTTGTCCGTCACGGCGGACCAGTCGTAGGTGACGGAGACGTCCGTGGAGTCCGGTCCGGCCGATTCGAAGCGCCACACCCATTCCCAGCCCGGGGGCTCCTCGCCCGCCGGGGCCGTTCGCCAGGCGATCAGCTTGTTCTCGTCGTAGCCGATCACGTGGTTGTCCGTCTGGTAGTCGCCGCCCATCTTCTCCCAGGTCATGTTCATGGTGAAGACCTGTCCCGTGGCGGTGATGCGGTCGGACTTGCTGTCCGACTGCACCATCCCCGAGCCGTCCAGGGCCGCGTGGTGGGCGGGATTCGACAGGATGGTGAAGATCGCACCGGCGGGTGCGTCGATGGTCCGGGTTGCGGAAATGTTCGTGTCGGTCATTCGGCGTTCTCCTTCTCGTTGTGGGCGACGGGTTTTACTTCGCGTCGTCCGGCGAAGATTCGTCGAGCGTCCAGCCGGTGATGGCCTCGAGGTCCTCGCCGGCGTCGCGTGTGTACTGCCACGCGCGACGCCGCTGATCCTGCAGGTCCTGCCGGAACCGCGCCTCGGTCGCTCCGAGGGTCGGCACGCGGTCGATCACGTCCATGGCCAGCTGGAACCGGTCTATCTGGTTCAGCATCGCCATGTCGAACGGGGTCGTCGTCGTGCCTTCCTCCTTATAGCCCCGAACGTGCAGGTTCCCGTGGTTGTTCCGCCGGTACGTGAGCCGATGGATGAGCCACGGGTAGCCGTGGTAGGCGAAGATCACGGGCTTGGATGTGGTGAAGAGCGTGTCGAACTCCCGTGCGGACAGGCCGTGCGGGTGCTCGGTGGAGTCCTGCAGTCGCATGAGGTCCACCACGTTGACCACGCGGATCTTCAGCCCCGGGATCCCCGCCGTCAGCAGTCCCGCCGCAGCGATCGCCTCGAGGGTCGGGACGTCGCCTGCGCAGCCGAGCACGACGTCGGGCTCCACCCCGGGCTCCTCCGTGCCCGCGAAACCGAGCACTCCGATGCCACGGGTGACGTGCAGGCGCGCCTCGTCCGGGCCGAACCAGGTGGGCGCGGGCTGCTTGCCGGTCACGATCACGTTGACGGTGTCCCGTGCCTGCAGGCAGTGCTCGGTGACCGCGAGCATGGTGTTCGCGTCCGGCGGCAGATAGACCCGGATGACATCCGCCTTCTTGTTCACCACGTGGTCGATGAACCCCGGGTCCTGGTGCGAGAAGCCGTTGTGGTCCTGCTGCCAGACGTGGCTCGAGAGCATGTAGGTGAAGGACGCGATGGGCTGCCGCCAGGGCATCGTCCTGTGGATCTTCAGCCACTTCGCGAACTGGTTGAACATCGAGTCGACGATGTGCACGAAGGCCTCGTAGCAGGTGAAGACGCCGTGCCGCCCGGTGAGGAGGTACCCCTCCAGCCAGCCCTGGCACAGGTGCTCGCTGAGCACCTCCATCACGCGTCCGGAGCGTGCGAGGTGCTCGTCGACGTCCTCGATCCGCGGCTGCCACACCTTGTCCGTCACCTCGTAGACCGCGGACAACCGGTTCGACGACGTCTCGTCGGGTCCGAACAGGCGGAAGTTGTGCGGGTTGCGTTCCATCACGTCCCGCAGGTACCCACCCACGGTGGTCATGGGGCTCACCTTCTCCGCGCCGGGAGAACTGACCTCGACCGCGTGCTCGGCGTAGGAGGGCAGCACGAGGTCCCGGAGCAGGCGTCCGCCGTTCGCGTAGGGCGTCGCACTCATCCGCAGGTCGCCCTCGGGGGCCAGGGCTGCGATCTCCGGTCTGAGTTCCCCTGCCTCGGTGAACAGGGTGCCCGGGTCGTAGGAGCGCAGCCATTCCTCGAGCTGGTGCAGGTGCTCCTCGTTGTCGTGGATCTCCGAGAGCGGCACCTGGTGGGCCCGCCATGTCCCCTCCACGGGCTTGCCGTCCACCTCCGCCGGACCGGTCCAGCCCTTCGGCGAGCGCAGCACGATCATCGGCCAGCGGGCCGCAGCGGCGTCCGCTCCCGCGGGTGAGGTGCGTGCGCGCTCCTGGATGGCATGGATCTCGTCGATGCACGCGTCCAGGACCGCGGCGAAATCGCGGTGGGCCGCCTCGGTGGCCCGAGGGTCGGAGACCGTGACGAAGTGTGGATCGTACCCGTAGCCGTACATCAGCTGCCGCAGCTGCTCCTCCGGCATGCGGGCGAGGACCGTCGGGTTGGCGATCTTGTACCCGTTCAGGTGCAGGATCGGGAGGACGGCGCCGTCCACCGCAGGGTCCACGAAGCTGCTCGAGTGCCAGCTCGTCGCGAGGGGGCCCGTCTCCGCCTCGCCGTCGCCCACCACTGCCGCGGCGATCAGCGAAGGGTTGTCGAACACGGCGCCGTAGGCGTGCGCCAGGCTGTACCCGAGCTCGCCACCCTCATGGATGGAGCCGGGAGTCTCCGGCGCAGCGTGCGAGGGGATGCCGCCGGGGTAGCTGAACTGTTTGAAGAGGGCGTTCAGGCCTGCGCCGTCGGTGCCGATGTTGCTGTACACCTCGGAGTAGGTGCCCTCGAGCCAGGCGTTCGCGACGTTGGCGGGTCCTCCGTGGCCGGGTCCGGTGATGAACAGCATCTCCTGCCGGCGCTCGGCGATCACCCTGTTGAGGTGCGCATAGACGAAGTTCAGACCCGGCGTGGTTCCCCAGTGACCGAGCAGGCGTGCCTTGACGTCCTCACCCGCGAGCGGCCGCGTGAGCAGGGCGTTGTCCCGCAGGTAGATCTGGCCCACCGAGATGTAGTTGGCGGCCCGCCACCAGGCGTCCAGCCCGCCGAAATCACGATCCTTCATGTTTGCCTCCCTGGTTGTCCATGTCCTGATTCCGTCATCTCCGTCACAGCTCCACGACGACGTCCGACGGCGTCTTGTCCGGCCGCCAGCCGCGCCACACGGGGTGCCGCAGTCTGCCGGTGCCCGTGTGCTCGCTGTACTGCACCTCGCCGACCAGCGACGGCCGCACCCACTGGGCGTCGGACGCATCCGCGCCGGGCACATCGTCCAGCGGGGCGGTCTTCCGTGCGAGCTTCTTCAGACGGGCACCGACCTCCGCGAGGTCCCGCTCGGTCAGCCCGGACCCGACGCGGCCCACGTACCGCAGGTCGACGCCGTCGGGCACGGCGACGAGGAGGGACCCGACCTTCGACGCACGACTGCCCTTGCCCGGCCGCCAGCCCACCACCACGACCTCCTGGGTGTGCAGGTGCTTGATCTTCACCCACGACGACGACCGCGCACCCGGCTGGTAGTCACTCGTCAGGCGCTTGGCCATGATGCCCTCGAGGCCGAGCTGCCGGCTGGCCTCGACCGCCTCGTCGAGCGTCGCGTCCAGCGCCGGGGGAACCTGCACGTGACCGTCCTCCGCCTCGTCGACGGCCTTCTCCAGCAGTTCCCGCCGCTGGCAGTACTGCAGGCCCGTGAGATCGTTGCCGTCGAGTTCCAGCAGGTCGAAGAGCATCAGCCGCACGGGCGTTTTGCGCCGCGCACCCTCGATCTCGGCGCTGTGCGTGAGTTTCATCCGCTTCTGGAGGAGGCCGAAGTCGGGGCGGCCCTTCGCGTTCAGCGCCACGATCTCGCCGTCGAGCACAGCGCGTTCCGCACTCAGCAGATCACCGAGGTCGCCGAGCTCGGGGTAGGTGGACGTGGTGTCGATGCCGTTCCGGCTCAGCAGCGTGACCTGTCCGTTCTCGACGACGGCGATGCACCGGACGCCGTCCCATTTCATCTCGTACGCCCACTGGTCCGGGTCGGGGATCGCCTGCTGCGATCCGAGCGTCGCGAGCATCGGGCGGACCGGCCTGGCTGGAGTACCTCCGGCGGCGGTCGGCGCCTCGGGCTCCTCCACCGTCCCGACCTCCTCGGGGCCCGACCCGCCGTCGGCCGTGGCGTTCCGCGCCTCCGCCGGCTGCTCCTTCATGAGGTGGATCAGCCAGTTGCTCTTGCCGCTCGCCCCGCCACCGGTGTGGATCAGCGCATAGCGTCGGATACCCGTCCCGCCGCGCGCCAGTCCGCCATCCGGCCTCCCGTGCAGCGTGCAGATGACCTCCTTGCCGTCACGCCACTTCTCCAGCTCGTAGGTGCCCGCATCCCAGATGGACACCTCTCCACCGCCGTATTCCCCCTTCGGAATAGTTCCCTCGAAGGATCCGTAGTCGAGCGGGTGGTCCTCGGTCTGCACGGCGAGATGGTTCCGGCTCGGCGTCAGGGGCGGCCCCTTCGGGATGGCCCAGGAGACGAGGACGCCGTCGCGTTCGAGCCGGAAGTCGTAGTGCAGGCGCCGCGCATGGTGCTCCTGGATGACGAAGCTGTTCCCTCCCGCCGGCCCCACGGCCTCGGGCACGGGCTCGGGCGTCTTCGCGGCGTCCCGCATGGAGCGGTAGGTGGACAGCCGGTCCTCGGGCCTCGTCGCCCCACTGATCGTGGCGGGCAGGGGCGCGGTGGCGTCCGCCAGGATGTCGCCGAGACTCTCGACGCGCTGCATCACCTCGCGGAAATCGAGGTGGGCGAGACCCTGCTCCGCGAGCTCCTCCCACGTTCGCGGTGCAGCGACCGTCGGCTCGAACCGTCCGCGCAGCGAGTAGGGGCTCACCGTGGTCTTGTTCGCGTTGTTCTGGCTCCAGTCCACGAGGACCTTGCCCGAGCGCAGGGCCTTCTTCATGTCGCTGACCGCGAGGTCCGGGTGGTCCGCCTCGAGGGCCCGTGCCAGCTCGTGGGCGACGGCGGACACCTGGTCGGAGGTCTGCCGTCCGTCGAGCGCGCAGTACAGGTGGATCCCCTTGGAGCCGCTCGTGACGGGGAACGGCTCGAGCCCCATGTCCTGCAGGATCGGCCGGGCCAGGAGCGCCACCTCAGCGCATTCGGCAAGCTCTGCTCCCGGCCCCGGGTCGAGGTCGAGCACCAGGCGGTCGGGGTCGCCCTTGCCGCCGTCCGGCCCGAAGCGCCACTGCGGCACGTGGATCTCGATCGCGGCGATCTGCCCCAGCCACGTCAGGGTCGCGAGGTCGTCCACCATCGGGTAGACGTTCACGTGGTCCTTGTGCTGGATGGCATTGCGGGCCACCCAGGCAGGAGCGTTGTCGTCGATGTTCTTCTGGAAGAACACCTGGCCCGGTTCCTCGGGCGTCCCGACGCCGTGCACCCAGCGCTTCCGGGTGACGGGCCGGTGGCCTGCATGACGGATGAGCTGGGGCGCGACCGCCGCGTAGTACGCGAGGACATCGGCCTTGGTGGTTCCCGTGGCGGGATAGAGCACCTTGTCGAGGTTGGAGAGCCGGAGCGTGCGTCCTTCCACGGTGACGGTCTGCTGCCGTGCAGGACGGGGAGGAGGCATGCCCCCAGTCTTGACCGGATGCCCACGGGTTTCCACTACCAATCGGCGCCGCCGGGCGGGGAGGACGCCGGGACACCTACCCGCTAGTCGAACTGCGCGCGGTACCGCTCCACATAGGTGTCCCACAGGGCGGGGTTCTGTCCGAGGTTGCGCTTGTTCAGGAAGTCGTCGAGCCCGGCGATGGTCAGGTGCCAGCCGGCGGCCATGGTCGCGGCATGGCGGGGGCTGCCGGGAGTCAGCAGGAGCACGAGCTGCGCCCCGTTGTCGCCCGTACGCGTCAGCTCCCAGCGCAGCGTGTCCCGCTCCCAGGTGTAGGCGAGCACCGAGGGGCGCTCCGCCTCGAGCACCGTCCCGCGCAGCGGCTTCTGGTCCGCGTACCGGAAGAGGATCTCCTCGTCCTTCCGCGGCTCGAACTCCATCTCGCAGGGGAACCAGTACTTCAGCTTGCCCTCGTCCGTCAGGTGCTTCCACAGCACTGTCGGGGGGAACGCGAACTGGAACTCCAGTCGCAGCACCGTCCCGCCGTCGTCCGTGGTGGTCTTGCTGACGATGGGCTCTACGGTCTCGGTCACCCCACAAGTCTAGAGGGGCGCGCGGGCAGCGCTCTGGCAGGGTAAGCCTGCTTGGTGTTCACTTGGACCATGAGAGCCATCTGGAAGGGAGCGGTCGCGTTCGGCCTGGTGAACGTGCCGGTGAAGGTGCACAGCGCCACGGAGGACCACGACATCTCCCTGCACCAGGTGCACGACAGGGACGGCGGGCGCATCCGCTACCAGCGCCGCTGCGAGGTGTGCGGCGAAGTGGTGGACTTCAAACACATCGACAAGGCCTTCGACGACGGCGAGCACACCGTGGTGCTGACCGACGAGGACATCGCGTCCCTGCCCGTCGAGCGCAGCCGCGAGATCGAGGTGGTCGAGTTCGTGCCCAGCGAGCAGATAGACCCGATCATGCTGGACCGCGCCTACTACCTGGAGCCAGACAGCGCCTCCACCAAGGCCTACGTCCTGTTGCGGCGCACCCTCCAGGAGACGGACCGCACGGCGATCGTCCAGTTCTCCCTCCGGCAGAAGAGCCGCCTCGCCGCCCTGCGGGTGCGCGGTGACGTCCTGATGCTGCAGACCCTCCTGTGGGACGACGAGGTGCGCGAGGCCTCCTTCCCCGCCCTCGAGGAGAAGGTGCGCATCTCGGCCAAGGAGAAGGAGATGTCCGCAGCCCTCGTCGACTCCTTCTCCACCGACTTCGACCCCGAGAACTTCACCGACGAGTACCAGGCACAGCTGCGGACGCTGATCGACGCCAAGATCGAGAAGGGTGACACCCTCGACACCGAGGAGACGTTCGGCAGGAGCGAGGAGGAGGACGGCGACAACGTCCTCGACCTCATGGAGGCCCTGCGCCGCAGCGTCGAGAAGAACCGCGAGAAGAAGGCCGATGCCAAGAAGGCCGCCGGCACCTCCGGGAAGAAGGGCGCGTGATGGGATTCTTCACCGACGATTTCGGACGCCAGACGATCGCCCAGAAGCCGAACGCGCCGATCGTGGGGTGGGCCCTCCTCGGCGCCGCGTCCTTCATGGCCCTCGAGGAGAAGAACCGCCGACGGCTCCGCCTCGCGAGTTCCGTGTGCCTCGCGGTCTGGGCCGCACTGGAGGTCAGGGCCGGGCAGAGCGGGTTCCGCCGCAGCGCCGGTGTCATGACGCTGTCCTGGTTGTGGCGCCGCACCTCCGGCTGATCCCCGCCCGGGCTCGACCGACCCGGGCCCTACCGCCCTCGACCGTTTCCTGCCGGTTCAGCGCCCCTCGTAGACGTCCGGGATGCCGTCGTGATCGGCGTCGATCGCGTCCTGCTCCTCGATCTCCCGGTACCGCTTGTTGCGCGAGCGCAGGAGGATGGCCGCAGCGACGGCGGCGATGAGGGAGCCCGCGAGGATGGCCACCTTGGCGTGATCGTCCTCCGGTGAGCCCTGACCGAAGCCGAGTTCGCTGATGAGCAGCGAGACCGTGAACCCGACGCCGGCAAGCAGTGCCACGCCAAGGACGTCGATCCACGCCAGGTCGGGGTCGAGGCTCGCTCTCGTCGTCTTCGTCACGGCGAACGTGGCGAGGAGGATCCCGACGGGTTTGCCGATCACCAGTGCCACCATGATGCCGACGGCGATCGGGTCCGTCACGGCCGTGACCAGCCCCTCGAGACCGCCGATGGCGACGCCTGCGGAGAAGAAAGCGAAGACGGGGACGGCGAACCCCGCCGACAGGGGGCGGATCGAGTGCTCGAGCGTGTCGGCCAGGCCGTCGGGATGCAGGTCGTGCATCTTCCCGGCCTCCTCCGCCGGCTCGGTGTCCGCGGGCTTCGCCGGGTCGTCGACGTCCTTCGGGGTCACGCTCTTGGGCAGGACGGGGATCGCGAAGCCGAGCAGGACGCCGGCGACCGTGGCGTGGACGCCCGAGGCGTGGACGAGCGCCCAGACCGCGAAGCCGATGGGCAGCAGGATGATCCAGGGAGCCCACGCGCGGCGCTGGAAGAACACCGGGAAGCGCTGGGCGAGGAACGCGTACAGCGCGAGCGGGATGATCGCGAACAGGAGCGGGGACACCTCGATGTCATCGGAGTAGAAGAACGCGATGATGCTGATGGCCAGGAGGTCGTCGACGACGGCGAGCGTCAGCAGGAAGATCCGCAGGGCGCTCGGGAGGTGGGATCCGACGACGGCGAGGACGGCCACGGCGAAGGCGATGTCCGTGGCGGTCGGGATGGCCCAGCCGCGCAGTGCCTCCGGGCCGGCACTGACGGTGATGGCCACATAGACGAGGGCGGGTACGACGACGCCGCCCACGGCCGCCGAGATGGGCACGATGGCGCGGTCGAACTTGCGGAGGTCGCCCGCGACGAATTCTCGCTTGAGCTCCAGCCCGGCGAGGAAGAAGAAGATCGCGAGCAACCCATCGGCCGCCCACGCCCCGACGCTGAGCTCCAGGTGCCACGGCTCGTAGCCGAATGAGAAGTCGCGGATGGCGAAGTACGTGTCGGCGGCAGCGGTGTTCGCGAGGATCAGGGCGATGACCGTGGCGAGCAGGAGGAGCCCGCCGCCCACCGTCTCCTTGCGCAGGATGCTCGTGATGCGCAGGTGCTCCGGGTAGCTGCTGCGGGAGAACAGGCTGGAGCCGGACGAGGCCGGTCCTGGTGCCGAAGGGGCTTGGTGCGAGCTCATGGAGGTCCTTTGGTCGGGCAGGTCGATGGGAGCGCCGACCAGACTTCCCGGCTCACCATTTCCTCAAGCGTAGCAACCTGCGCCTGCTCGGGCGCATTACCCTCCCCTTGGCAAGCACTGAACGTGCGTTTAGTATACTGTCCATGCGTTCAGTACAGGAGGATCTCACGGCGGTGGCCCGCATCCGGGATGCAGCGCTGTCCCGCTTCGCCGCCACGGGATACTCAGGAACGAGCATCCGGGCCATCGCAGCGGACGCCGGGGTGTCCGCGGCCCTCGTCATCCACCACTTCGGGTCGAAGGAGGCGCTGCGGTCGGCCTGCGACGACCACCTGCTGGACCACATCACGGGCTCGGACCTCCCCCACCTGGCCGATACCGCCGCCGCCCGTCGCGGGATACGCGACGCCATGGGGAATCTGAGCGAGAACCGGGTGCTGTTCGCCTATCTGGGCCGCATGCTCACCGACGGCGGACCCGTCGCCGAGCACCTCTTCGACCGGTTGGTGGCTCTCACGCGCCATACGATCGAGGACGGGGCGGCGGACGGGACCATGCGATCCTTCGACGACCCGGAGGTCCTCGCCGTCGTGCTCACCGCGCAGGGGCTGGCGAACGTGGTTCTCGGGGCGCACGTGGCACGAAGCCTCGGAGTGCAGGAGCTGGATCCTCCGACGGTGGGACGGATGGCGCTGCCGCTGCTCGAGCTGTACACCCACGGCCTCTACAGCGACGACACGATGCTCACGGCCACCCGAGCGGCACTCCGACCGACGGAGGGATCGCCATGACCGCCCTGGTGCTCCGTGAGCTCACCAAGACCTACGGCACGGTCAGCGCCCTCGATGCGGTCTCGCTCTCCGTCCGGCCTGCCGACGTGGTCGGCGTGATCGGCACGAACGGAGCCGGCAAGACCACCACCATGCGGCTGATCCTCGGACTCATCAAACCCACGAGTGGTACCAGCTCGGTCCTGGGCACCGATCCCTGGCGGGCGCGCCCCGAGCTGAGGAGACGCATCGGCTACCTCCCCGGCGAGTTGAAGCTCGACGGCCGCGTCACGGGATCCGAGTTCCTGCAGCATTTCGGCCACATCTCCGGACCGGTCGACGCCACCTTCCGCGCGGAACTCGTCGAACGCCTCGGGCTGGACCCGTCACGCCGGATCGGCACCCTGTCCAAGGGCAACAAGCAGAAGATCGGCCTCGTCCAGGCTCTCATGCACAAGCCGGAGCTCCTCGTCCTCGACGAGCCCACCTCCGGGCTCGACCCGTTGGTCCAGCGCGAGTTCCTCGCACTGGTGCGGGAGGCGAAGGCCGCGGGTCAGGCGGTGTTCCTGTCATCCCACGTGATCTCCGAGGTGCAGCAGTGCGCCGACCAGGTCGCCGTCCTCAGGGAGGGACGGCTGGTCAGGTCCGCCCGCCTCGCGGACCTGCGCGAGGCGGCGCTGCGCACCGTTCGGCTGGTCCTGCGGGAGGCACTGACGAGCGACCAGCAGGACGAGCTCGCGCGTGCCGGCTTCGCTCCCGGCCCTGCAAGCTCTCCCGCGCCTGCCGCCCCCGGCGCGGGCCCGGATTCGTGGTCGAGGGACGCCTCTCCGGCTCTCCCGTGCCCCTCCTGGCCGTCCTTCCCGGCCTCGCCCTCGCCGACGTCGTCATCGAGGAACCCGACCTCGAGCAGACCGTCCTCGAGTTGTACGGCGACCCAGGACGGACGGGAGCCGATCATGGCGACTGACACTCTTCCCCTCACACGCCACGCCCTCGGGCGGTCGTGGCGGGGCGTGACCGGCTGGTCCGCCGGACTCGTGGCTGCGAGCCTGCTCTACCTCCCCATCTACCCGTCGATGGGAGCGACGGGGGAGCTGGACGCCGTGATCTCTTCCCTGCCGCCCGAGCTCGTCTCCGCGTTCGGTTTCGACGCCATCTCGACGGGCGCGGGGTACGCGCAGTCCACGCTGTTCGGCCTCATCGGCTTCGTCCTGCTCACCATCGCGGCCGTGGGGTGGGGCGCCGCCCTGATCGGCGGGGAGGAGGAGAGCGGCACGCTTGAACTGACCCTGGCACACGGGGTGACGAGGACGCAGGTGGCGCTGGAGGCATGCCTCACGCTGGCCGTCCGGCTGGGCCTCGTGTGCGCGGTTCTGTTCGTGGCGGTGCTGGCCCTCAACGGTCCGTCACAGCTCGGCCTGACCACGGAGGGCGCGGTCGCCGGGACGGTGGCCCTGTACCTTCTGGTTCTCCTCGGCGGATTCGCCGCGCTCACGACGGGCGCCCTGACCGGCTCCCGTTCGCTGTCCCTGGCCGCAGGAGCGGGGGTGGCCGTCCTCGGATACGCGTTCAATGCCCTCGGCAACCAGGCGGAGGCCACCCGATGGCTGAAGGGTCTCTCGCCCTACGACTGGGCCTTCGGTCCGGCACCGCTGGCCGCAGGGGTGGCGCAGGGCCTGGCCGGCGGCCTGGCGTGCATCGTCGGCCTCTGTGGTCTCCTGGTGATCACGTCCGTCCTCGGCATCACGCGCCGGGACATCGGCCGGTGAGACGCTCCCCCGGCCTCAGACCAGGGAGCTGAACAGCTCCGCCTTGCCCGTGGGCCCGGCCACGATGATCTCGTCGTCGTCGTACAGCGTGGTCTGCGCCGTCGTGTAGTCCCACGCGCCGCCCCGGCGCTTGACTGCGACCACCGTGACGCCGTACTTCGCGCGCAGCCCCGTGGTTCCCAGCTCGCGGTCCCAGTACTCCCGCGGCGGACGCGTCTTGACCATCGCGAAATTGTCCTCGAACTCCACGTAGTCGAGCATGGTGCCGCGCACCAGGTGGGCCACGCGCCTGCCCATGTCGTGCTCCGGCCTGATGACGCGCTCCACCCCGAGCTGGGAGAGGATCTGCGCGTGCGGCTCGCTGACGGCCTTCGCCCAGATGGTGGGCCGCTGGAAACGGAGGAGGATCGACGTCGTCAGGATGCTCCCCTCGAGATCCGAGCCGATACCGACCACCACGCGGTCGAACTCCGGCAGCGAGAGCTGACGGAGCGCCTCCTCCTTGGTGGTGTCCGCTCTCACCACGTGCGTGAGCCGTCCGTTGAAGGACTGCACGGTGTCCTCGTCGTCGTCGATGCCGAGGACCTCCGTGCCCGCCTGTTCGAGCTCGAGTGCCAGGGCGCCTCCGAACCGGCCGAGACCGATGACGGCGACGGAGTCCGCGGCGGCGATGGCCTCGATGGGCCGGGAGGAGAACATGCGTTGCCTAGCCAATGAGTGGCCTTTCCTTGGGGTACTCGTAATAGAGGGGCCTGGAGCGCAGTGCCAGCGCGGACGCGAGGGTGACGGGACCGAGGCGACCCGCGAACATGACGAGGATCAGCACCACCTGGCCGGCAGGCGGGATGCCCGCCGTGATTCCCGTGGAGAGACCCACCGTCGCGAAGGCGGAGACGACCTCGAACAGCACGCGGTCGAGGCCGAAGTCGGTGATGAGCATGAGGATCATGGTGGCGGTGATGACCAGGCCCACGGCGAGCAGCACGATCGAGATGGCCTGGCGGTGGACCGAACGGGGCAGGCGCTTGCCGAAGACGTTGACCGCCGTCCCCCCGCTGATCTCGGTGTAGAGGATGAAGAACAGCACGCCGAACGTGGTGATCTTCAACCCGCCCGCTGTTCCGGCAGGCCCCCCGCCGATGAACATCAGCACGTCCATGGCGAGCAGCGTGACCGGGTTGAGCTGGGCGAAGTCGACGCTGTTGAAGCCCGCGGTGCGCGTCATGGTGGACTGGAAGAAGCCCGCCAGGATCCGCTCGTCGGGGCGCAGTGCCCCCAGAGTCTCGGGGTTCGACCACTCGACGGCGGTGATGAAGACCGTGCCGATCAGCAGGAGCACCGCGGTGCCGCTCAGCACCAGCTTGGTGGTCATGTGCCACCTCGCCGGGTAGTGGAAATGGCGCCGGAGTTCGAAGAGGACGGGGAAGCCGAGACCGCCGATGATCACGGCAGCGCAGACCGGCAGGCAGATCCACGGGTCGGTGGCGTACCCGATGAGGCTGTCGCTGAACAGGGCGAACCCAGCATTGTTGAAGGCCGACACGGCATGGAACACGCCGAGCCACAGGGCCTGCCAGAAGCCGTGGCGGTAGCCGAGGGAGAACCGGGCCGCGAGCACCAGGGCCGTGACGGATTCGACCACCAGGGTGATGCGCAGGACACCGAGCAGGACCTTCCGGACATCGCCGAATCCCACGCTCTTGGTCTCCGCCGCCGCCGAGATCCGGGACCGCAGCCCCATGCGCCGCGCGAGGAGCACCCCGAGCAGGGACGCGAAGGACATGATGCCGAAGCCGCCCACCTGGATCAGGCCGAGGATCACGACCTGCCCTCCCCCGGTCCAGTAGACGGGCGTGTCCACGACGATCAGCCCCGTCACGCAGACGGCCGACGTCGCGGTGAACAGGGCTTCGAGCACCGTGGCGCTCCCCGGGCCCGCCTTGGACGTCGGGAGCAGGAGGAGGGCCGTGCCGACGAGGATGGCCGCGGCGAAGCCGAGCACGATGACCTGCGCCGGGTGGCGCGGGCTGAGGCGGCTCATCCACCGGGCGATCGGCCGGAGGGACACGGGTCTGCGTGCACTGCCCGCCCGTCCCGGCCCCCGAAGGACTGCTGTACTCGACCTCACGGGAACGCCTGCCCTCACGGTTGCCGGACCGGCGCGGGCCATCCGCACCAGTGGCCCAGTCAACCCGACGCGGGGGCCGCCACCGGGCGTCTTTACGCATCCTTGATACGGGTGGTCATTCGACCGGGAAGTTCTCCCGGCGCAGGAGGGTCGCGAGGTGGGCTGCGTTGCGCACGACTCCCGCCGTCGTGGTGGCGACGGCGTCCGGCACCTGATCCAGGTCCTTGAAGTCGACGGCATGCATCGCTTCCCCGACCCAGTAGGTGGATCCCTGTGCCGGCAGGGAGAAGCCGACGTCGTTGAGGCCCTGCATCATGTCGGCGATGGTCTTGTGGGCTCCGTCCTCGTTGCCGACCACGGCGACGACGGCCACCTTGCCCGCCATGATGGGTCGCCCCTCCTCATCCGTCTCCGCGATATCGGCGTCGAGCCTCTCCATCAGACGCTGCGCGAGGCTGGAAGGGTGCCCCACCCAGATGGGCGTGGAGAGGACGAAGATGTCCGCCTCGAGGATCCTGTCGCGGAGAGCGGGCCACTCGTCGCCACCCCCCATGTCCGTCTGCACTCCGGGAGCCACGTTGTGGTCCACCATCCGGGCGCTCGACGTGCTGATGCCACGCTCGGCGAACTGGTCGAGGATGTGCTGCGCCATCAGCTCGGAGCTCGAGGGCTCGGGTGACGGGGTGAGGCTGCAGACGAGGGCGAAAGCGGTGAGATCGGTCATGATGCTCCTTCGATGGTCGAGGTTGGGAGGCCCGGCCGGCGGTGCCCGACCGATGACGGGTGGTTCAGCCGGACAGGACGCGCGCCAGGTCCGCGATCGACGCGACGTCGTGATCGGCCGGCGTCATGGCACCCGGGTAGGGCGTTCCTTCGCGGTTGAGCCACGCCGTCCGCAGCCCGGCGCGGGCGGCGCCGTCGATGTCCCAGGGGTGAACGGCGACGAGCACGACGTCCCCCGCCTCCCTCCCCAGCGCGGACAGCGCCGAGGCATAGGCTTCCGGGGCGGGCTTCCAGCGGGGAGCATCCTCCACGGAGAGGACGGCCGCGAAGGCATCGCGCAGGCCCGCACGCTCCAGCAGGCCCTCGGCTGTGGAGCGCGCGCCGTTGGTCAGCGCGGCCAGCTCGAAGCCGGCGCGCGACAGCGCGTCCACGCCGTCCTGCACGTCGGCGTGGACGGGCAGCTCCTGCAGGGCCGTCATCACGTGTGCCAGCGCGTCGTCGACGCCGCGGTTGAGCATCTGGCCGGAGAGGACGGCCCGCAGCGCTCCCTCGGCAACCTCGCGGAACGCGGGATTCCGTCCCACGGCCGTCAGGGCGAACCCGTCGCGGAGCAGGGAGGCGAACCAGAGCGCCGCGAGCTGCGGGGGCGCGCCGATCTCCTCGAAGTGCTGGGACATGCGGCCCATGTCGGAGAGCGTCTCATTGACGTCGAACAGGACCAGGGGCTTCGCCATTACTGGCGGTACCCTTCCACCTGGCTGATCGGCCGGGCGTCGGCATCGGCCGGATTCTCGCCCGCGTCGGCCTTCGCCCGGCGCTGCCGCAGGAGATCCCAGCACTGATCGAGGTCTTCCTCGACCTTGCGGAGTCGAGCAGCATGGGACTGGTGAGCTTCGCCGTCGCCCGCGTCCTGGGGCTGCTCGCGCAGGTCGTGTTCCTCCTGCACGAGAGTCTGGATGCGCTGGAGGATGTCCTGGTTGTCCATGGTGCAGTCCCTTCGTCGTGATCCGGCCCACCGGAAGCATTCATCAGCAGGCTTTGTTTCAGGCTACTGAGCCCGCGGGTCGATGGCCAGCGGTTGCGGAGCCCACCGCACGCCCGCGCCGTGCGAGTTTGGTGCGACGCCGTGATGCCCTAAGCTGTTCAAGAACCAAATGCCTGTGTAGCTCAGTCTGGTAGAGCATCCGCTTCACACGCGGAAGGCCCGGGGATCGAGGCCCCGCGCAGGCACCGTGAAGTACAGCAGAAGGCCCGCATCGACACGTCGGTGCGGGCCTTCTGCGTACCGGTGGGACCGACGTCCGGGACGTCGAAAAAAGTTAGCACTCGACAGGACAGAGTGCTAACATTTTTCTTAGTTGAGCGGAGGGCGCTCAACTAAGAACGACACCACCCCTGGTGGTACGAGCGAAGGAGTTGTTTCCAGTGGCTATGAAATTCGATCCCTTCCGCGAGCTGGACCGCGTCGCCGGCGCCCTGCTGGAGAACCGACCCGGGCTCCGTCTCATGCCGATGGACCTGTACCGCGAGAAGGACCACTACGTCCTCTCCGCGGATCTTCCCGGAATCGATCCGGGGTCGGTGGATATCGACGTCGACGGTCAGCTGCTCACCATCCGCGCCGAGCGCACCCTGCGGGGGGCCGAAGGCGTCAAGTGGTTGACCCGCGAGCGAGAGAGCGGCTCGTTCCTCCGCCAGCTGAACCTCGGGCAGGGCATCGACACCGAAGGCATCGCAGCCCGCTACGAGAACGGCGTGCTCAGCGTGACCATCCCTGTCAGCGAGCGCGCGAAGCCCCGCAAGATCGAGATCATGACGGGAGAGTCGGCCACCTCGGTGGAGGCGACCGCGGTCGATGCCCCGACCGGGCACCGGGAAGCCGTCGAGGCGTAGCCGGTTCCGCACAGCGGCTCCAGAACCCCCGGACGTCCATCCGGGGGTTCTGCCGTTCCGGGGTTTTCCCTTGCGTGGCGGGTACCGGGATGCAGAGGATGGAATATGGACTTCACACCGACCTCAGCAATCGTCACCGGCTCCGACTCCGGGATCGGCCGCGCCACGGCCATCGCCCTCGCTGCAGCAGGCTGCAACGTCGGCGTCACCTGGCACTCCGATCAGGAGGGCGCCGAGGAGACCGCCCGCCTGGTCCGGGAGAAGGGCGTGCAGGCGGCCGTCGCCCGGCTGGACACCACGGACGCTCCTGCGTGCGGGGACGTCGTGGACCAGTTGGCCCGGGAACTCGGCGGCCTCGACGTGTTCGTCAACAACGCGGGCGTCAACGGCGGCACCATGTTCATGGAGACCGACTGGGACACCTGGCGCGGCACGATGGGCGCCAACCTCGATGGCGCCTTCGTCTGCCTCCAGCGCGCGGCCGCGCACATGATCGACGGCGGGCGGGGCGGACGCATCATCGCGGTCACCAGCGTGCACCAGGAGCAGCCCCGCGTCGGCTCCGCCGCGTACGACGCCTCCAAGCACGGTCTGGGCGGTCTCATCAGGACCCTCGCACTGGAACTCGCCGATCGTGGCATCACCGCCAACGCGGTCCTCCCCGGGGAGATCAACACCCCGATGAACGACTCCGAGGACCAGGATCCCGGCAGCATGGACCGGCCCGGCATCCCGGTCGGCCGGCCCGGGGCCCCCGAGGAGGTCGCCGCCGTCGTCGCCTTCCTCGCATCCGGCGCATCGAGCTACGTCAACGGCGCCTCCTTCGTGGTGGACGGCGGGATGCTCCTCATGGGTCCGCAGGCCGGGTCCCACCTCACGAGCGGGGACTGGCGCACCCTCTGACTGTCCTTCCGGCCGGCGCGGTACCTCTCTGGATCCTTTCGCGGCGTTGCCCGCGTCGACGACGAAGACCCTTCAGACCGCGTTCATCCGGCGTTCAGGGACCCTGGCTAGCGTGGGAGTCCCGACGCCCCGAAAGGCCCCCATGGACACCTACCCCTCCGGCGAACCCGATGTGCAGGACTGGTCCGGCGTCGTGCGCGGCGAGCCCATCACCCTCAGGCACCCGGCCGGGACGCAGCTCTGCGGCATCCTCGACATGCGGACCGAGGACGCCTCGGTCCTGTGGATCCAGTTGTACGACGGCGGCGGTCGGCGGCTCGTGCATCACGCCGACGGCTTCCGCCTGCACCGCGGCTGACACCCCCCGTTCATCCCCTGTCCACGTCGAATTCACCCGCAGGCCACCTGTAACGTAGCTCGGGTGAAAGCCCCGGTCGTCCTCTCCCTGTCCCTCGCCGCCGTCGTCGGCCTGACCGCATGCGGGTCCGACTATCCGCTGGGCGCCGAGCAGGAAGCGGCGGCCGAGCGCGGGGACACCAGCCTGCAGGGAGCGATCACCGGGTCCGGATCCTCGGCGCAGGGGCCGGCCATGGACGCTTGGCGCTCAGGATTCGGCGCCCTCTACCCGAAGGCGCAGGTCCAGTACTCTCCCGACGGTTCGGGAGCCGGCCGGGGGGCGCTGCTCGCGGGTGCCGTGAGCTTCGCGGGCTCCGACGCCTACCTAGACGAGGAGGAACTCGCCCTCTCCTCGGAGGCGTGCGGCCCCGGTGGAGCCTTCGACATCCCCGCGTACGTGTCCCCCATCAGCATCGCGTTCAATCTGCCCGGCATCTCCCAGCTGAACCTCGATGCGGCCACCGTCGCGCGGATCTTCCGGGGCGAGATCACCCGGTGGGACGACCCCGCGATCGCGGCCCAGAACGACGTCGACCTCCCCTCCCTGCCCATCGCGGCGATCAGCCGGTCCGACGACTCGGGGACCACCGAGAACTTCACGGATTATCTTCATGCTGTGGTACCGGGGATCTGGACGGAGGAGGCCGACGGCACCTGGCCCTCCGGACTCCGGAACGAGAACGCCAAAGGAAACGCAGGTGTGGTCAGTACGGCCGCGAGCACGGTCGGTGCCGTGACCTACGCCGACGATTCGGCCGTCGGTGGATCCCTGGGCCGGGCGGCCCTCCAGGTCGGTGAAGAGTACGTGCCGGTCAGCGCGGATGCCGCCGCAGCCGCCGTCGATCTCGCCTCGCGTGTCCCCGGACGTGAGGACTACGATCTGGCGCTGGACCTCGACCGGACCACCGATGAGGCCGGCGTGTATCCGCTGGTCCTCGTCTCCTACCACGTGTACTGCTCGCGCTACGAGAACGAGGCCACGGCCGCCGTCGTGCAGGCCTTCGGTACCTACGCGGTCAGCCCCGAAGGTCAGGCGCAGGCCGCCGAGGCCGCGAAGAGCTCGCCGATCTCCGCCGACCTGTCGCGGCAGGCCACGGAGGCCATCGCGTCCATCGAGGTGGGCGACATCCCCTGACCGGACGCAGGAGGCGGACCCCGATGGGATCCGCCTCGTCCAGCGATACGCGCGTCAGGAGGCGCGGGGTCCGCCCGAATCCGGGTCGTTCGTCGAGGTGTCCGGCAGTGTGTCGTTGGCGGGCGTCGCCTCGGACGTGCCACCCGTGGGGGGAGCCTCGACGTCTCCGCGCCATGCACCGCTCTCGCCCCCGCTCTTCTCGATGAAGGCCTTGAAGCGCTTGAGGTCGCCCTTCACCTGGACGGTGTCGGCGTTCACCACGGCCCCGACCTTCTCCGTGAAGGTCTCGGGATGCCAGTCGATCTGCACCATGAGCCGCGTGGTGTTCTCGTCGAGACGGTGGAAGGTCACCACGCCGGCGTGGGATTCGCCGTCGGTGCTCTTCCACGCGACACGCTCGTCGGGGTGCTGCTCGGTGATCTCGGCGTCGAACTCGCGCCTGGTGCCGCCGATGCTCGTGACCCAGTGGGTATGGGTGTCCGAGGTCTGCGTGATGGAGTCCACGCCCCCCATGAACTGGGGGAAGCTCTCGAACTGCGTCCACTGGTTGTAGGCGGTGCTGACCGGTACTGCTACGTCGATAGATTCCTGCACTGACGCCATGACGGTTCCTCCTTCGTAGAGACTCCGGCGCCGCCCGTACCACCCTCCACCGGTGATCGCGCGGCAAAACCGTAAGTTCCCTTAGCGTAGGCAGATCGGTTGGATTTGGCCAACGCGCAGGTCTAGGGTGAAAGGAGTCCTCCCGGCGTTGAACAGCGGCTTCGCGCGCCGCCGGGCGGAGGAAATTTCTCTAGCACTGGAGGATTCATGAAGGCTTCACCCACCCTCACAGACAACATGCAGGCCGTCCTGGTCGATCTCATCGAACTGCACCTGCAGGGCAAGCAGGCCCACTGGAATGTGGTCGGCAAGAACTTCCGCGATCTCCACCTGCAGCTGGACGAGATCATCGACGACGCACGCGCCTTCGCGGACGAGATGGCGGAGCGCATGCGCGCACTGCACGCCGTCCCGGACGGGCGCAGTGTCGCCGTTGCCGAGGGCACCAAGATCGATCCCTTCCCGGCAGGCCTCGTCTCCACCAAGGACACCGTGGGCCTCGTGGTCCGCATGCTCAACGCCTCGGTGAAGACCATGCGCGACGTACACGACCAGATCGACGAGGAGGATCCCACGACCGCGGACCTCCTGCACGGCTTCATCGCCAAGCTCGAGCAGTACGCGTGGATGGTCGACGCCGAGAACATGGAGCCGACCGCCGAGGTCGTCACTCCCGCCGGCACGGAGAACGCCACGGTCTGATCGCTCAACCGACGACCGCTCGGGGAGGGAGGTGCCGCGAGGCGCGTCCCTCCCCGATCGCGTACCCCGGGCCGCCGTGACCGAACACGGAGGACCTGCGCGCCTCGCGCATTGGGTAGGCTGACCCATGGTCTAGCAGAAGGCCGATCACACCCACCATCGGGTGGCGTATCGGTTCCGGAACGCATCCGGACATCCCGGACGGCGCGGTTCACGCCCGCCCGGTGGCTGAACGAATCAGGATCCGTAGCTATGGCCGACAAGGTTTCTGCACCGACCACGGTGGACTACCTCCAGGGCCTCCTCCTCGAGACGGATGACGTCGAGGAGTTCCTCACGGGATTCTCCCGCTTCGCCGCCTCCCAGCTCTTCGCAGGGCCGCAGGACACTCTCTGCGGCATCACCCTGCTGCGGAACAAGCACGCGAGCACGGTGGCCAGCAGCAACGAGCGCGCCAGGGTCCTCGACGAACTCCAGGCCGCCTTCGCCGAAGGCCCGTGCATCACGGCCTGCGAGGAACAGCGCACCGTGCACGTGGCCGATGCGCGGCAGGACGAACGCTGGGGGCGGTATCTCGCCCGCGCCGCCGAGCACGGTGTGGGTTCCATCCTGGCCGTGCCCTTCGCCCTCCAGTCCGGCGCCCGTGCAGCACTCAACGTGTACTCGGCGGAGCCGGGCGGGTTCACCCCCGAGGACATCTCCGCAGCCGAGGCCTTCGTGGCGCAGACCTCCCAGGCCCTGATGCTCTCGGTGCGTCTCACCCAGCGCAGCGACTCCGTGTCGGACCTCAGATCGGCCATGGAATCGCGGACCGCCATCGACATCGCGATCGGCATCATCATGGCCCAGAACCGATGCACGCAGGCGGAGGCCTTCACCATCCTGAAGTCGGTCTCCAGCAGCCGCAACACGAAGGTCCGTGACATCGCCGCGTCGGTCGTGGCGTCGATCGGCCAGGTGGAGCCGGAGACGCACTTCGACCCGTAGGGCGTCGCCCCGGTCAGAGGAGTACAGGGGAACCCGCTGTCGCCATCCTGGCCGCGCGCGTCACCGTGCCTCGCTCCTCGCCGGAGGTCAGCTGATCGCGCTGCTGACCTCGGCCAGGAGGGAGGCCATGGCAGCCTCGGCCCGCTGGGGATCCGCTTCGCTGATCGACGTCGCGACCTGCTCGTGGGTGAGCAGTGCGTGTTCCCTCGGGTTGTGGGGCATGAGTCCCTGATGAGTCCTGCCCGAGAGGACCTCCGCGATCACGCCACGGAGGGCGACGAACATCTCGTTGCCGCTCGCCTCCAGGACGAGGGTGTGGAATTCGATGTCCACCTCGAGGAACTCCCCGAGCTTCCCACCCTCACCCAGCCGTCGCAGCTCATGACCGAGCTCCAGGATACGGGCGCGCTGGGCCGGTGATGCATGGGTGGCGGCGAGTGCGGCGGCCACGGGTTCGACGGCGCGCCGGAGCTGGGTGAGCGAGTGGAACTGGTCTGCGCGCCCGGGCCCGTTGAGCCGCCATCGGATGACGCGGGCGTCGTAGACGTTCCAGCGCCCGGGGCCCTGGACGACCAGCCCCACGCGACGCTTCGGCACGATCAGCCGGAGTGACTCCAGGACCCGCATGCAGTCCCGCACCACCGTGCGCGAAACACCGAACTGCTCCTGCAGCCCCTCGATGGTGAGCCGGGTCCCCTCGGGCAGCACGCCGTCGATGATGTCCTGTCCGAGGGCGGTGAGCATGCGGGTATGGAACACCGCGGCGGTCTCCGTCTCGGCGCCTGGGGGAACCGGTTCCGCCGCCATCACCCTCCTCGGTGCCCGCCGATCGATCCACCGATGGATCCACCGGTGCCCTTACTGTAGGGCCGCCCGACTGCATCGGTAAAGGTATTACCTTTACGGGCCAAGTGGTGTTACCTTTGCTTCGATCGCGAGTGTCTTCCCCCAGGTACCGACGAAGGAGTCAGCATGGATACAGGTTCGCGTCACGTGGTCGTGATGGGTATCTCCGGATCCGGCAAGACCACCATTGCCACGCAGCTCACCGAGACCCTGGGGTGGGTGTTCGCCGAAGCGGACGACTTCCACCCGCCGGCGAACATCGAGAAGATGACCGCCGGGACCGCGCTGACCGACGAGGACCGCTGGCCGTGGCTGGAGTCCATGCGCACCTGGCTGACCGAGCAGGCGCAGGCCGGTCGCAGCACCGTCGTCACGTGCTCGGCGCTGCGGCGCTCGTACCGCGACGTCCTCACCCAGGCCGAAGGTCGGGTGGACTTCGTCCACCTGCTCGGTGACACCGACCTCATCCTCGAACGCATGAAGACACGCAGTGGGCACTTCATGCCGGAATCGCTGCTGCCCTCGCAGATCAGCACGCTCGAGCCGCTCGGCCCGGACGAGCAGGGCGTCATGATCGAGAACACCGGAACCCCGCACGACGTCGTGTCCCGCGTGATCGACCAGCTCGGCCTGCGCGCAGGCTAGCCCTCTCCTCCCTTCCCAACCCCTTTCAACGGAGAAAACATGCCTATAGAAGGATGGACCCAGAGCCTCACCGCCGGGCCGCTCCTGCTGATCGCGGCAGCAGCGATCCTCGTCCTGCTGTTCCTCATCATCAAGCTCCGCCTGCACGCCTTCGTCTCGCTCATCCTCGTGAGCCTGGCGACGGCGTTCGCGACCGGCATCCCCACGTCCCAGATCGTGACAGTGCTGGTGGGGAGCTTCGGCTCGACCCTCGGGGCCGTCGCCCTCCTCGTCGGACTCGGTGCGATGCTCGGCCGTCTCGTCGAGACCAGCGGCGGCGCGAAAGTGCTGGCCGACTACCTCATCAGGGTCTTCGGCGAGAACCGTGCACCCCTGGCCCTCGGTGTCGCCTCGCTGATCTTCGGCTTCCCCATCTTCTTCGATGCCGGGCTCGTGGTCATGCTGCCCATCGTCTTCTCCGTCGCACGCCGACTCGGCGGCGGTGTGCTGCGCTACGGCCTGCCGGCTGCCGGCGCGTTCTCCGTCATGCACATCTTCGTCCCCCCGCACCCCGGCCCGGTCGCGGCGTCGGAGTTCTTCAACGCCAATGTCGGCGTCGTCATCCTGGTGGGCCTCATCGCAGCGATCCCCACCTGGTACGTCACCTCGTACCTCTACGGACTGTGGGTCGGCAGGAAATTCGTGCTCCCCGTTCCTGAGCTCCTCGGCACGGCGGACGAGCACGCCGAGGCGAACCCCCCGAAGTTCGGCACCGTCGTCGGCATCCTGCTGCTCCCACTCGTGCTGATCTTCCTCAATACGGGCCTCAACACCGCGGCCCGGTCGGGCGCCTTCGACGAGACGCTCACCGACCAGACCTGGTTCCAGGTCCTCCGGACCCTCGGTGAGACCCCGGTGGCCCTGCTCATCTCGCTGCTGGTGGCCTCCTACGTCCTCGGCCGCCGCCGTGGCATCGACAAGACAGTGCTCGAGAGCACGCTCGAGGCCGCACTCGGTCCCGTCTGCTCGGTCATCCTGATCACCGGTGCGGGCGGCATGTTCGGTGGGGTCCTGCGCACGAGCGGCATCGGTGATGCCCTCGCGGACGTGCTCGGCGACCTCGGTATCCCGCTGATCCTCGCCGGGTTCCTCATCGCGGCCATCCTGCGGATCGCGCAGGGTTCCGCGACCGTGGCCCTGACCACGGCGTCGGGTCTCATCTCACCCGCGATCCTCGCCGGCGACTACAACGCGCTCCAGCTTGCAGCCCTCGTGGTCGCGGTGGCCGGTGGCTCGGTGGTGGCGAGCCACGTCAACGACTCCGGGTTCTGGCTCGTGGGCCGGTTCCTCAACATGGACGTCAAGACCACCCTGAAGACATGGACCGTCATGGAGACGACCATCGGCGTCATGGGGTTCGCCATCGCCGCGGTCGTGTTCGCGCTGGCGTCCCTCCTCTGACCGGCGCGCCGTCGTCGGAGGGTCCGATCCGCACCGGAACGGGCCCTCCGACGCTCGGGTGAGGCTAGAGCAGGTCCGCGATCGAGCGTCCGACGGCGCGACCGGAGAAGATGCATCCGCCGAGGAACGTCCCCTCGAGCGCGTTGTAGCCGTGGGCGCCGCCCCCACCGAAGCCGGCAGCCTCACCGGCGGCATACAGACCCGGGATCGGCCTGCCCCCGGCGCCGAACACCTTCCCGGAGAGGTCCGTCTGGATACCTCCGAGGGACTTCCGTGTGATGACGTGCAGCCTGACGGCGATCAGGGGTCCGGCCCGGGGGTCGAGGATCTTGTGGGGACGCGCCGTCCTCGTCAGGCGATCGCCGAGGAACCGGCGTGAATTGTGGATGCCCAGCACCTGGGTGTCCTTCGAGTAGGGATTGTCCAACTCCGCGTCACGCTGCCGGATCTGCCGTTCGATCGTCCCGACGTCCAGCAGCGGCGTGTCCGTCAGGGCGTTCATCCCCGCGACCAGTTCGCCGAGGCTCGCCGCCACCACGAAGTCGGCTCCGTTGCGCTTGAACGCCTCCACGGGGGGCGGGGCTCCCCTGCCGAGCCGGCTCCGGACCAGCAGTCCCAGGTCCCGGTCCGTCAGGTCCGGGTTCTGCTCGGATCCGGACAGGGCGAACTCCTTCTCGATCATCTTCTGCGTCAGGATGAACCAGGAGTGGTCGTACTGCGCGATGTCGGGCGTGGTGCGGAGGAGCTTCAGCGTCCCGAGGGTGTCGTACCCCGGCAGCCCGGGTACGGGCAGCCGGCGGCCCAGGGCGTCGAACCACATCGAGGACGGGCCGGGGAGGATCCTGATGCCGTGCTGGGGCCAGACCGGGTCCCAGTTCTGCACACCCTCCGTGTAGTGCCACATGCGGTCACGGTTGACGAGGCGGGCACCGGCCTCGGCCGCGATATCGAGCATCCTCCCGTCCACGTGCTGCGGAACGCCCGTGATCATGCTCGACGGCGGCGTGCCGAGCCGTTGGGGCCACCACTCACGCACCCGCTCATGGTTCCCGCCGATCCCGCCGCTCGCGATCACCACGGCCTGGGCACGCCCTTCGAAATCCGCCACCCGATCTCGGTTCGAGGCCACACCCCGTGCGGCATCATCGGGAGCCAGGACGGACCCGTGCACCCCGACGACCGCATCGCCGTCGAAGATCAGGCCGTCCACCCGGTGCCGGAAGTGGAACGTGACCGACCCCGCCTCTGCCGCGGCCCGGGCCTTGTCCGCGAAGGGCTCCGAGATCCCGGTACCGGTGCCCCAGGGCACGTGGAACCGGGGCACGGAATTGCCGTGCCCCGCTGCGGTCCCGCTGCCGCGCTCGGCCCACCCCACGAGGGGCGTGAACCTCACACCCTGCTCCTGCAGCCACGGGCGTTTCTCACCAGCCGCGAACTCCACGTATGCACGGCCCCACCGGGCGGCCCATTCGTCCTCCGGCAGGTCGCCGTCGAGCCTGTCCCAGGCCGCCGAGCCCTGCCAGTCCTGCCAGGCGAGGTCGAAGGAATCCTTCACGCCGAGGCGGCGCTGCATGGGGGTGTCGACCAGGAAGATGCCGCCGAAGGACCAGAACGCCTGTCCACCGAGGTTCCTGGCGTTCTCCTGCTCCACGATGGCGACCCTGCGGCCTGCGCGGACCAGCTCGTTGCTCGCGACCAGTCCGGCGAGTCCCGCGCCGATGATGATGACGTCTGCGTCCATGGTGCCGTTCTTCCGGTGCCGTTTCGTCGAGTGCCGGTCTCCCGGTGCAGGTCCATCATGCACCTCCGCACCGACGGGCTGGTGTCAGCGGCGCTTCCCCCGGGAACCTGCCGGACCGGACGGCCTCTTCGGCGACGGTTTTCCGCCACTCTTCTGCGCGGCCCCGCCCTTCCGGCCCGCACCCGCAGCCTTCTTCCCGGTGATTCCCTTGCCCGTCGCCGTGTTCGCAGCGGCCTTCTTCTCCGCAGCCTTCTGAGCCGAGGACTTCTTCGGCGCCTCGCGCTGCGACGGCTGGCGGGAACTCCGTGCTGTTCGCCCGCGAACGATGCCGATGAACTCCTCGACGTCGTCGGACTCGTCCTCCACACGCCACGCAATGCCGATGGTCGTGGCGGTGAAGCCCTCCACCGGCCGGTGCACCGCATCCCTGCGTGCATGGAGGCGGGCGAGGGACATCGGCAGGATCACGACACCCGCGCCGGAGGCTGCGACCTCCACGGCCATCCTGGGCCCCCCGCACTCGGCGATGTCGAGCAGCGTCAGTCCGTCGAGTTCCCCGTCGGGGATCTCCTCGTACAGGGACAGTTCGTCCTCCCGCGACATCACGGCGACGGGCTGCTCCTCGTACAGCGGGACCAGATGGATGCCGTCGCGATCGACGGGCAGACGGACGAACACGACGTCGTCGGTCCCGTCCCGCAGTGCCGTGAGGGCGTCGTCACGCTGGTGCAGTTCGAGGGGTACGCCCGGCTGCCGTTCCCGCCACCGGGCCGCCCACTTGCCGGGCGTGACGCCCGGGACGAAGCCGACGGAGAGGCTTCTGGACTGGTCGGTGGGCACGTGATCACAGTAGCGCGTGGCCGGAGCGCCCGATCATGGCCGACGCGCCGCGCCCGTTAAGCTGGATGCATGACTCCCGCGAAGACGCCCCAGACCCTGAAGCCCGCCACCGCGGCCAAGAAGCTGGGAATCTACCTACCCGCCGCTCCCCAGGACTTCCAGGAGACGGAGCTGACGCGCGCGGAGTTCAACGACCTCCAGCAGACACCGCCGGAGTGGCTCGCCGAGCTGCGGCGCACCGGTCCGCACCCCCGCCCCGTCGTCGCACAGAAACTCGGTATCTCGATCGGCGGACTCGCCCGTGGCGGTCTCACCGATCCCCTGACGAGCGAGCAGATCACCGCCCTGCTGCAGGAGCCGCCGGCCTGGCTGGTCGCTGAGCGGTCCACGCAGGCTGCCGTCCGTGCGGAAGCGGCACGCGTGAAGGAACGCGACGCCGCCCGCAAGGCCTCCGACGCCTGATCGCCCTGGCCTTTCCGCTCCTGACGCCCGGCGTCCGAGCGCCTGACGCGTTGGCGCCCTGATGCCTGTCCTGGACCTCACGGCATCCGTCCCACGTGCCGTGATCCGGCGCTGACCCGGTACTGACCCGGTGCTGATCCGATGCTGTTCCCGGCACGTGCTCTACGGCGACCCCTGAACCGTCAGAGGCCCTTCCTACCATCGAGTCCTCAGCTGGAACGCTGCTGCCCTTCACGGGGACCACGGGACCCGACCGGATTCCGTGATGGTTCGCGCCTACCATAAGGGATGCGCATTTCAGCGGAGGCGCGCCGATTGACTTAATCGAACACGTATTCGAATATTGACGAGTGACGCCTCCAGCTGCCGGCCATGCCCTCGAATGGGATGAGCCCTCTCCCGACCTCGAGGGATCGTCACGCCCGTTTCCCGCCGGTCGTTCGGGAGCTCCCGCAGCAGATCTCACCCGTGGGCTCCAGGCACGCATCAACAGCATGCAGGCCGCCAGACTCGACTCCCGCCTGCTGCCCACCGTCCCGGCCCTCGCGCGGATCCTGCCCGGTGGAGGCATCCAGTCCGGCGGCTCCTACGCCGTCCGCAATTCCGCCACCCTCGCCATGGCGCTGCTCGCCGGCCCCTCTGCAACAGGCGCCTGGTGCAGCGTCATCGGCATGCCGGACTTCAGCGTCGAGGCTGCCCAGGGTCTGGGGATCAACCTCGAGCGCCTGATCCTGGTCCCGGATCCCGGTTCGCAGTGGCTCACTGTCACGGCTGCCCTCGTGGACGTCGTCTCGATCGTCCTGACCCGCGCCCCGGAGCACCTCGCCCCCACCGAGTGGGCCCGGCTCAAGGCCCGGCTCCGTCAACGTGGTGCCGCGCTGATCACCCTCGGTGCCTGGAAGCAGAGCGACTCCACGCTCGGGGTGGCCGAGAGTGCCTGGGAGGGCCTGGGCTCGGGGACGGGCCACCTGAGGGCGCGCCGCATGAAGATCACCGCAACCCAGCCCTCGGGCCGATTGCGGCATGCCTATGTGGGACTGGCCGATCTGCAGGGTGTCCCGGCGGACGGCTCCCCGCTGTCCGCCCCGCACACGCCTCCCGCACCACACGACATCGGGAGCAGCGCCCTCTTCGAACCCCAGCTGGTGAGGTCCTCGTGACGGCGACCCTGCCCACCCTTCCCACCAGCACGGCCGCCGCCACCCGGACCCTCATGTTCTGGTGTCCCGACTGGCCCATCACCGCAGCGCTGCGTGAACACGCCCTGCCTGCGGACTCCGCCCTCGCCCTCGTGGACCGTGGCGAGGTCTTCGCGTGTTCCCCTGCGGCCCGCCAGGACGGCGTGAAGCGGGGACTGCGGGTCAGGGAGGCACAGGCCCGCAGTACGGGACTCGTCTGCCTCCCCTACGACCCGTCCCTCGATGACCGCACCTTCGAGCCCGTGACGGCAGCGGTGGAGACCATCATGCCCGGTGTCCAGGTCATCCGCCCCGGTCTCTGCGCCATCAGGGTCAAGGGACCCACGCGGTACTACGGCAGTGAGGCCGCAGCGGCCGGCGTCGTGTTCCAGACCCTCGCAGCGATCGGCCTGACCGACGTGCGGATCGGGATCGCCGACGGCCCCTTCGCCGCCGAGCAGGCGGCCCGGGCCACGGACCAGCTGGATGACGACGTCCCGCAGCTCGTCGTCATCCCCCCGGGGGAATCGGCCTGGTTCCTCGGCAGCTACCCCCTGGAAATCCTCGAGCAGCCCAAGCTCACCGTGCTGCTCAAACGCCTCGGGATCCGCTCGCTCGGGGACTTCGCGGCACTCAGGGCCTCCGACGTCCGCAACCGCTTCGGGATCGAAGGTGCCCTCGCACACCGCCAGGCCAGTGGCCTCGACCACCGCAACGTCGTGGCGCGCACCCCTCCGCCCCACCTCGACGCCGCCGTCGACTTCGAACCACCGCTCGCGCGGATCGACCAGCTCGCTTTCGCCTTCCGCTCCCGGGCCGGGGAATTCGTCGACACCCTGCGTGAGGCCGGACTCGTGTGCACGGCGCTGCACGTCTCGCTGCACACCGAATCCGGGGAGTCCTCCGAACGGCGCTGGCAGCATCCGCGCTGGTTCGACGCCGACGACGTCGTGGACCGCGTGCGCTGGCAGCTCCAGGGCACCAACGCCTCCGACCACGGACTCACCTCGGGTGTCTCGCGCGTCCACGTGGTGCCCGAGATCGTGGAGAACCTCAGTGACCACGCGGACGGACTCTGGGGCACCGGACCGGACGAGGGCATCCACCACGGACTGGCCCGCGTGCAGAGCATGCTGGGTCACGGAGCCGTCCTCACGGCGGTCGTGGCAGGTGGACGGCTCCTCGCGGACCGACGCGTCTTCATCCCCTGGGGAGACGCGGAGGTCTCCCCGCAGCAGGCCGCGAAGACCCCGGTGAAGGACCGGGACCAGCCCTGGCCCGGGCGTCTTCCCGGCCCGGCTCCCGCCACCGTGTTCGCCGAGCCCGTCGCCGCCGCCGTCGTCGATTCCCGGGGCAACACCGTGGATGTGGATGCCCGCGGCCTCGTGAGTGCAGACCCCGCCTTCTTCAGTGCCGAGCGCGACGGCACCCCGCAACCCGTGCACTCCTGGGCGGGTCCGTGGCCCATCAACGAGCGCTGGTGGGATCCGTCCGGCCGGGTGCTCAACCGTTTCCAGCTGGTGGACCACTCCGGATCGGCCTGGCTGCTGCTGATCGAGGACCACCGGTGGTGGATCGAGGCCAGGTACGACTGACGGGTCCGGGAACAGGGGGCGGGAACAGGAAACAGGGAACCCAGCAGGAGCGCTGCGGCGCAGCAGGACGACAAACAGGACGACAAGCAGGAGAGGGCGGTGCGTGTGCCATGGGCTGGAACAACCCACCCATCCCGTGGTCGGACTTCGAGCGGAACCTCTCGGACACCACCAGGCCGGGAGCGCCACCCCTCGGCGCCGATGGTGGAGACAGCCCGGCCTGGTCCCGGAAACGCCAGCCCTACACGGCTCCTGCGGAGGTCTCGGCACCCGAGGGCCCTGTGGTGCCCTACGCGGAACTGCACGTCCATTCCAACTTCAGCTTCCTCGACGGCGCATCGAGCCCTGAGCACCTCGCCGAGGAGGCACAGCGGCTGGGACTCTCGGGGATGGCCCTGACCGATCACGACGGCCTGTACGGGGCCGTCCACTTCGCCGAGGCGGCAGAGAAGTACCCCGGCTTCTCCACCCTCTACGGGACGGAACTCTCCCTTGATCTGTCGAGACCCCAGAACGGGGAGGCCGACCCCGAAGGACAGCACCTTCTGGTCCTCGCCCGGGGATCCGCCGGCTACCATCGCCTCTCCACAGCCATCACGGAAGCCCAGCTCGCCGTCGACGCAGAGAAGGGGAAACCCTGTTACCGGCTGGAGAGCCTCGCCGCGCATGCCGCGGGTGAGTGGATGGTCCTCACCGGATGCCGAAAGGGAACGGTCCGCTCGGCTCTCGTCGCCGGCGGGGAAGCCGCAGCCGAGACCGAACTCCGCATGCTCGTCGACCTGTTCGGGAAGGACTCGGTCGCTGTCGAGCTGACCGACCAGGGCAACCCGCTGGACACCGCACACAACGACGCCCTCACCTCGATGGCCGCACGGCTGAAGCTCCCCACCGTGGCGACCAACAACGTGCACTACGCCACCCCTGGCCAGCACCGGCTGGCCTCCGCCCTCGCCGCGGTCCGTGCCCGGCGGAGCCTGGACCAGATGGACGGCTGGCTGCCGGCCGCCGGCGCCGCCCATCTGCGGAGCGGCGCCGAGATGGGTCGACGCTTCAGGGCTTACCCCGGAGCAGTGGAACGCACCGTGGACATCGCGGCCGATCTCGCCTTCACGCTTCGCAGCGTGAAGCCCGGCCTGCCGAACATTGACCTCCCGGAAGGTCACACGCAGATGAGCTACCTGCGCGAGCTCGTATGGAAGGGGGCCGACAAGCTCTACGGGAGCCGTACCGACGTCCGGGAACGGATCGAGCGTGAGCTCGAGGTCATCGAGGACAAGAACTTCCCCGGGTACTTCCTGATCGTCCACGACCTCGTGCACTACGCACGGCGCAACGGGATCCTCTGCCAGGGACGAGGATCAGCGGCCAATTCAGCGGTCTGCTACCTGCTCGAGATCACGGCCGTGGACTCCATCAAGTACCGGCTCCCCTTCGAACGGTTCCTCTCGAGCATGCGTGACGAGGAGCCGGACATCGACGTCGATTTCGATTCGGACCGCCGCGAGGAGGTCATCCAGTACGTCTATCGGAAGTACGGACGGTTCAATGCCGCACAGGTGGCCAACGTCATCACCTACCGGCCCAAGTTCGCCGTCCGCGACATGGCGAAGGCGCTGGGGCACAGTCCGGGCCAGCAGGATGCCTGGTCCAAGCAGATCGAGCGGTGGGGCGGTCTCGTCTCGAGCGACGACCACGACATCCCGGAGTCGGTGGTGAGCCTGGCCCAGGAGGTCCTCAGGTTCCCGCGCCACATGGGTATCCATTCCGGCGGCATGGTCCTGACCGATCGGCCGGTGGGAGAAGTATGCCCGATCGAACATGGACGGATGGAGGGCAGGACGGTCCTGCAGTGGGACAAGGACGACTGCGCCTGGATGGGGCTGGTGAAGTTCGATCTGCTGGGGCTCGGAATCCTCGCCGCGATCCAGTACAACTTCGATCTCGTCGAGCAGCACTTCGGGGAGAAGTGGGAGCTGCACACCATCCCCAAGGAGGAACAGGGTGTGTACGACATGCTGTGTTTCGCCGACTCGGTGGGCGTGTTCCAGGTGGAGAGCCGTGCGCAGATGGGGATGCTCCCGCGTCTGTTGCCGCGCCAGTTCTACGACCTGGTGATCGAGGTGGCCCTCGTACGGCCCGGCCCCATCCAGGGTGGCGCCGTGCATCCGTACATCAAGCGGAAGATGGGCGAGGAAGAGGTCCGGTACATCCACCCCGCCCTCAAACCCGTCCTCGAGAGGACACTCGGCGTGCCGCTCTTCCAGGAGCAGCTCATGCAGATGGCCATGGTGGTGGGAGGGTGCACCGGAGCGGACGCGGATCTGCTGCGCCGGGCCATGGGATCCAAGCGCGGCGAGGAGAGGATCGACTCGCTCAAGGCCACGCTGTACGAGGGGATGGAGTCCAACGGGATCACCGGTGCCGTGGCGGACACCATCTACAACAAGATCCATGCGTTCGCGAACTTCGGCTTCGCGGAGAGCCATTCGATCAGTTTCGCGCTGCTGGTCTACGTGAGCGCGTGGCTGCGGCTTCACTACCCGGGAGCATTCCTCGCGGCCCTCCTGCGTGCACAGCCCATGGGCTTCTACTCTCCCCAGACGCTCGTGGCCGATGCGCGGAGGCACGGAGCCGTCGTGCTGCGCCCGGACATCCTCCACTCGGGTGTCCACGCCGACCTCGAACCGCTGGAGGGGTACGAGCCGGCTGCGGATCCACGGGAGAACACCACGGGCATGGACTGCTGCGCGGAGGACGAGCAGCCCCCGGTCGGCTACTTCGATCGCGAGACACCCTTCGACTCCACGCCGCACCGCCGCGACGGTCACTACGCGGTGCGACTGGGGCTCACGAGCGTGGAGACCCTCGGGGTGAAGCTGGCGGAGAAGATCGTCGCCGAGAGGGAGCTCAACGGACCCTACGAGGACATGCCGGACCTCGCGCGCCGCACGGGGGCTAACGCGGGGCAGCTGGAAGCCCTCGCTGCGTCGGGTGCCTTCGATTCGATGGGCCTGACCCGCCGCGAAGCCCTCTGGAACGCCGGGCCTGCCTCCACCGAGCGCGAGGGACAGATCAAGGGCACGGCTGTCTACATCCAGCCACCGCTGATGCCCGACCTCTCGGACATCGACAAGGTCGGCTCCGATCTCTGGTCCACGGGAATCACGCCGGACGACCATCCGGTGCGCCATGTCAGGAGCCGGTTGAAGCGGCGGGGCGCCGTGACGGCGGTCGAGCTGAAGACGTCGGAGTCGGGACGGCGGGTGGAGGTGGCAGGGGTCGTGACGCACCGGCAACGGCCGGCGACGGCGAGCGGCATCACCTTCATGAACCTCGAGGACGAGACGGGCCTGGTCAACGTCATCTGCTCGGTCGGCGTCTGGCAACGGCATCGCAGGGTCGCGCGTGAAGCGAGCAGTGTGATCGTGCGCGGCGTCCTCGAGCGGTCGTCCGAGGGGATCGTCAACATCGTCGCGGACCGCATCGAGGTGCTGCAGCTCAGGGCGACCACCAAATCCCGCGACTTCCGCTGACGGGGGTGCAGGCGGAGCCCCGGCACGGAATCCTGCCACCGGCAGGTCCGCGGAGCGGCAGCAGGAGGACGACGCCTCACGCAGGAAGGGCCCCCGCTGAGCGGAGGCCCTTCCTGGTGATGTACTGCCGTGTGCGCGAGGGGGGATTTGAACCCCCACACCCTTTCGGATACTGGCACCTGAAGCCAGCGCGTCTGCCGTTCCGCCACTCGCGCAATTCGAGATTCCAACTCCGTGCGCCAGGCGCAGGTGTTGTGAACAGCAGAGACAAGCATAGCCGAGCCCGGCCCGGATCACCTAAACAGGCCCGCTCCCATGCCGATCCGCCCCGCTGCCGGCCCGGTCCGGGCACGGCGATCGTTAGGACAAAGTAATCACCCCGGCGGGGCTGATGGGGATCATTGTTGGGGCATCCCAGTAGTATCGGGAGAACATGCCCGGCTGGACCCTGCCGTCAACAGGACCGGGTAGCACCCCGCAGCACTCGCTGACGGGCTTCGGACGGAAACGTGGACGTGAGGAGGTGGACCGGTGGGAATTCTCGACAATGTGGAGCGCGGACTCGAGAAACTCGTTCGCGGCGCCTTCGCCACAGGATCCCGTTCCCAGGTGCAGCCCCTCGAGATCGCCAGTGCCCTGCGCAAGGAACTGGACAACCGATCGCTCGTCCTGGCCCAGGGACGCACCCTCGCACCCAACGTCTTCACCGCCCGGCTCTCGGACTCCGATTTCGATCGCGCCCAGGAGTGGGGTTCGGCCCTCGCCGAGGAGCTGTGCGACGTGGTCATCGCCCACGTCAACAGTCAGCAGTACACCTTGCAGGGCCCGGTCCGCGTCTCCTTCGAACACGATCCCGACCTGAAACCCGGAGTCTTCGAGATCGATTCCTCGATCGAGAAGCAGGCCGCCTCAGGGCGTCCGCCCGGACCGCAGGCCCCGGCCGCACCGCGCCGCCAGCCGACGAGCTACCAGCCCGTGCTCGATATCGACGGCCGTCGGTACACCATCAACGCAGGGTCGGTCATCCTCGGACGCTCGTCCGAGGCGGACATCCTCATCGATGACACGGGCGTGTCCAGGCGGCACCTCGAGATCCGTGCCCAGGACGGCCGTGTGGTCGCCGTCGACCTCGGGTCCACCAACGGCAGCTACGTCAACGGCCAGCGCGTCCACGGCCAGGTGGAGCTCACGGACGGCTCGACCATCACGATGGGTCGTTCACGACTGACCTTCCATCTCGTCGCGACGCCCGGCGGGGGTGGGCCCCGATGAGCGAGGCCGGAGAACTCACTGTCACCCTGCTTCGATTCGGGTTCCTGATCCTCCTGTGGATCCTCGTCCTCAGCACGGTCGGCGCCCTGCGGCGCGACCTGGTGGTCGGACGCCGGAACAAAGTGGGTGCGCCCACTGCGCGGGAGATTCGCCGTAACCCCGATCTGGTCGAGGAGCCCGCGCCCGTGCGGACCCCTGCGCGCCGACTCGTGGTGACGGAGGGGCCGCTCAGTGGCACGACCCTCGATCTCGCGGCCAGTCCCATTCTGCTGGGGCGTGCCCAGGAGGCCACCCTCGTACTCGAGGACGACTACGCGTCGGGCCGACACGCGCGCCTGTTCCCCCAGGGCAGCCGCTGGTTCATCGAGGACCTCGGATCGACCAATGGAACCTTCCTCGCGGGCAACCAACTCACGCGTGCCCTGCCCGTCGAGCCCGGCGTCCCCATCCGGATCGGTAAGACGGTCATCGAATTGAGGCCGTAGGCGTGCGGCTCGCCCTGAGGTTCGCCGCCCGCTCGGACGTGGGCATGGTTCGCGCGAAGAACGACGATTCCGCGTATGCGGGCAGATTCCTGGCCGTCGTCGCGGACGGCATGGGTGGTCATGCGGGCGGCAACGTCGCGTCCGCCTCGACCGTGCTGGATCTCGTGCACCTCGACCACGACGGACACGACGGCGCCGCCGGGACGCACCTGGCGGACGAGATCCAGACCGCCAATTCACTGCTCTCCGAACTCGTCGCGACGAATCCGCAACTGGCCGGTATGGGCACCACGGTCACGGCCCTCCTGCTCGAAGGCTCGACCCTGCAGTTGGCGCACATCGGCGATTCCCGCGCCTACCGGCTCAAGAACGACGTCTTCGAACAGATCACCACCGACCACACCTTCGTCCAGCGCCTCATCGACGAAGGTCGCCTGCGACCTGAGGAAGCCGAGGTGCATCCGCACAAGAACGTCCTCATGCGTGTCCTCGGTGACGTCGATGCGAGCCCTGAACTCGACCTCGAGGCATTCGAGGCCGCACCCGGAGAACGCTGGCTCCTCTGCTCGGACGGGTTGAACGCTGTTCTCAACGACCGCATGGTGGAGCAGGTGGTCCGCGAGGCTTCGACCGTCCGCGACTGCGTCAATACGCTCGTCGAGCTCACACTCGCAGGTGGTTCCCCCGACAACATCACCATTGCCGTCGTGGAGGTCATCGAAGCGGATGACGACGACGCCGCGCCGCCCGTGTCGATCCCGCCGGCCCGGCAGGCGGCGGGTGAGCGTGATATCGCCCAGGATCCTTCCACGGCTTCGCGCGAGATCGACCGCAACGGCGATCTGCCGGGAACGGCCATCCGTGCGGACGTGATCCGCAGGGACCTCCTGACCAGACCTCACGTCCTGGTCGGATCGGCTGCCCTCGCCACCGAGACCGGGCAGATACCGATCGTGACGCAGCGCTCCACGGAGCGCCGTGCCGCCATGGTCCTCACCCACCGGGCGGAGAGCGATACGGCGGAGGAAACGGAGGAGGAGCCTGCAGCACGCGCGCGGCGCTGGCTCGTTCCGACCTTCCTCTCCCTCATGACGCTGATCCTCGTGGCCGTCCTGGGGATCGGGTACACCTGGACGCAGACGCGCTACTACGTCGCCGAGGCGGACAACAGGGTCGCCGTGTTCACGGGGGTTCCCCAGCGTATCGGCCCCATCAGCCTCAGTGAGCTGTACGAGACCACGGACATCCCGGTGTCCAACCTGCCGCAGTACCAGCGCTCACAGCTCGCCAGCACCCTGCCGGCCGCCAGCCTGGAGGAGGCCGAACGCATCGTGGGTGATCTGCGGAGCGAACTGCGGGCGGTGCCCTGCGGTCCGGGCACGCGCCCGGTCACCGCTTCCCCGACGGCGTCCCCCACGCCCTCCGGGGCCGATGGCACGGGCAGAAGCGGTTCCGCGTCCGCGCCGTCCGTGGAACCGACGGGGTCCAGATCCGGTGGCGCCACGCCCTCACCGAGCCGGTCGCCGAGCGCCTCGCCGACAGCATCCTCGAGCGCGTCGTCGAGCTCCCGGGCATCGGCAGCCCCGAGCAATTCCTCGGACGCATCACCCGAGCCCACCACCTCGAGGTCCGCGGTCGCGGCTCCCCTTTCCCCCGACTGCGGAGGTGCAGAAAATGAGTGACGTCCTGACCGTGCCGCGGTCCCGCCGCACCGTCGAGTTCTTCCTGCTTCTCCTGGCCCTGGGCGTCGCGGTGGGGGCCAACTATCTCGCAGGGATCGACCGCGAGGAACCCTTCGGGGAATACTTCTGGTCGCAGGCCGTCACGCTCGCGGTGATGGGGCTGTTCATCCACGTGATCCTGCGGTTCCGAGCCAAGTATGCGGATCCGGTGATACTTCCCATCGTCATCGCGCTCAACGGGATCGGCCTGGCGATGATCCACCGCCTCGACCTCTCCGCGCTCCGGGTCAACCCCGACTTCGCGCCCGTCGCGCCGCAGCAGGTCCTCTGGACCGCCGTCGCGATCGGGTCCGCAGCCGTCCTGCTGATCCTGCTCCGCGACCACCGCATCCTGCGCCGCTTCACCTACATCTCGCTGATCGTCAGCGCGATCCTCCTCCTGCTGCCCCTCATGCCCGCCCCGGTGGGTCTCGAGATCAACGGGGCCCGGATCTGGATCTCGGTGGGGTTCGGCACCTTCCAGCCCGGCGAGATCGCGAAGATCACCCTCGCCATCTTCTTCGCGGGATACCTGTCGACCAACCGCGACCTCATCCTGCTCGCAGGGAAGAAGATCGGGCCGCTCCAGCTCCCCCGCTTCAGGGACCTCGCTCCGATGGCCGCGGCATGGCTCGTGAGTATCGGCGTCCTGATCTTCCAGCGGGATCTCGGGTCCTCGATCCTCTTCTTCGGCCTGTTCATGGTCATGATCTATGTCGCCACCAGTCGCGTCAGCTGGGTCCTGATCGGCCTGGCCCTCATCGGCGTCGGTGTGTTCGTGGCGCTCGAACTGTTCAGCCACGTGGCACTCCGCTTCGACTCCTGGATCAACGCCTTCGCCCCCGAGGTGTACGGACGGGCACCCGGCGGCAGCGCCCAGGTGGTGCAGGGCCTGTTCGGTCTGGCGAACGGAGGCCTCATCGGAACCGGCCTCGGTGCCGGTCGGCCGGACCTCGTCACCTACGCCAACAGCGACATGATCATCGCGGCGCTCGGGGAGGAGCTGGGCCTGATCGGTGTCGTCGCGATCGTGATGCTCTATGTGCTCCTGGTCTCCCGCGGGATCCGTGCCGCCCTCGGCACCAAGGACGGTTTCGGCAAACTGCTCGCCTGCGGACTCTCCTTCACCATCGCGCTCCAGTGCTTCGTGGTGATCGGGGGAATCACGCGGCTCATCCCGCTCACCGGCCTCACCACGCCTTTCATGTCCGCGGGAGGGTCGTCCCTCCTGGCCAACTGGCTGATCGTGGGACTGCTGCTCCTCATCTCCGAGACCGCCCGCCGGCCGGCGCCCAGCCCGCTGATGAAGGATTCGTTCCCGGCGCCCCTCGGCATGAACGGCAAGCGGCTGAAGAAGAAGCCCGCCCAGGAGGCAACACCATGAATCAAGCCATCCGCAGCGCATGGGTCGTGGCCATCAGCATGTTCGCCCTCGTCCTCGGTTCCCTCACGTACGTGCAGTTCTTCCAGGCGCAGGAGCTGAAGGAGAACGACTGGAACAGCCGCCAGCTCTACCAGGACTTCGGGAGGCAGCGCGGGGCGATCCTCGTCGACGGTCGTGCGATCGCCGAATCCGTGCCTTCGAACGACCAGTTCAACTTCCAGCGCGTCTACAACGACCCCGAACTGTATGCGCACCTCACGGGCTACTACTCCCTCTCGCTGGGAACCACGCAGCTCGAGACCGCGGAGTCGGCCATCCTCTCGGGGACCAGCAGTTCGCTCTTCTACGACCGCGTGGTGCAGTTGTTCTCCGGGGTCGGCACGCAGGGCGCGTCGGTGGAGCTGACCATCGATCCGGAGATCCAGCGGCTGGCGTGGGACCTCATCCCGGACGGACAGCGCGGATCGATCGTGGTGATGGAGCCGTCAACGGGCAACATCCTCGCCATGGTCTCGAAGCCCTCCTTCGACCCGAACCTGCTCGCCGTCCATGACACCAGCGTCATCCTGGAGAACGCGGCAGCCCTGTCGGAGCAGCCCGGCCTGTCCATCTACACGAATCCGGCGACGCAGTCGCTCGTCTCGCCCGGCTCCGTCTTCAAGCTCGTGGATGCCGCGGCAGCACTGGAATCGGGCGAGTACGACGCCGAATCGGAGATCCCCAATCCGCCGGCACTGGAATTCCCCGGGATCGACTACGCCCTCCCCAACTACGTCACCGGCAACTGTGCGAGCAGGGCGACGGCGGACCTCGAGTTCGCCCTGGAACAGTCCTGCAACACTCCCTTCGCTCAGATCGCCATCGATCTCGGTGAGGAGGCCATCCAGGAGCAGGCCGCACGCTTCGGGTTCGGCGAGCAGCTGTCCATCCCCACGGACGTCACCGCGAGCGTGTTCCCGTCCGACCTCTCCGAGACGGAGCTGGCCCAGTCCGCCGTCGGGCAGTTCGACACCCGCGTCACGCCCCTCCAGATGGCCATGGTCGCGTCCGCGATCGCCAATGACGGCGAACTCATGCAGCCGCAGCTCATCAAGTCCGTCCGTGCGCCGGACCTCGAGCTGATCGACGCTCCGCAGCCTGAGCTGCTGCGCCGGTCCGTGAGCGAGGCGACGGCCAACCAGCTCACCGACTGGATGGTCAACGTGGTGGACAACGGCACCGCCGCCGGCGCGCAGATTCCCGGAGTGCGTGTCGCCGGCAAGACGGGCACGGCGGAAGTGACCGAGACCGGTGACAACGCCTGGTTCACCGGCTTCGCTCCCGCGGAGGATCCGCAGGTAGCCCTATCGATCGTGATGGAGAACGTGGACATTCCCACGGGTCAGCAATTGACCTCACCCAGTGCCAAGAGACTCATAGAGGCGGTGTTGAACAGATGAGGCCCACTTCAGGCATCACGCTGGGCGGCAGGTTCGAACTGACCGAACGTGTTGCGATCGGCGGCATGGGAGAGGTGTGGAAGGCCCGCGACCGGATCCTGGGCCGAGTCGTCGCCATCAAGATCCTCAAGGAGGAGTACTCGGGTGATCCCGCGTTCCTCAACCGCTTCCGCGCCGAGGCACGCCATACGGCGCTGCTGAACCACGAGGGCATCGCGAACGTCTTCGACTACGGCGAGGAGGGCGGTTCGGCCTACCTCGTGATGGAGCTCGTCCCCGGACAGCCGCTGTCCGCCGTGATCGAGAAGGAGCAGGTCCTCTCCCCGGATCGCACCCTGTCCATCGTCGGACAGACGGCCACGGCCCTCGCTGTCGCACACCGCCAGGGTCTCGTGCACCGCGACGTGAAGCCGGGCAACATCCTCGTGATGCCGGACGGCAGGGTGAAGATCACCGACTTCGGGATCGCACGCCTGGCCGACCAGGTGCCGTTGACAGCGACGGGCCAGGTCATGGGAACGGCGCAGTACCTCGCTCCCGAGCAGGCCACGGGACAGCCGGCCACCGGTTCCTCCGACATCTACGCTCTCGGCGTCATCGGGTACGAGCTGCTGGCCGGGCGCCGGCCCTTCTCGGGCGAATCACAGATCGCGATCGCCTTGGCGCAGGTCAACGACGCCCCGCCTCCCCTGCCCGAGTCCATCCCGCGTCCGGTTCGTGCGCTGATCGGCTCGATGCTCGCCAAGGATCCCTCGGACAGGCCCCGGGACGCCGAATCGCTGGCGACTGCGGTCGATGCCATCCGCGCCGGCAACGTCCGAGCCGCCGAGGCGGCTGTTCCCGGCATGCTCGCCTTCGCGTCCGGCGCGGACACGGCCACGGCCGCCGTGCCACGCCAGGACACCCAGGCGACGACGGCGGTCCCGGCTCCTACCACCTCGGCCCTCCCCACCGTGGCCGCGCCCGCGGCGGCAGGTGCTGCCTCGGGAATCGCTGCATCGCGGGACTGGTCGGAAGAGGATCTCGACGCACCCGAGTCCGCCCAGCCGTATCGCGAGGAGGATCGCCGGAGCCCCTGGCTGATTCCGCTCATCGTGCTGCTCCTGCTCGCGCTGGGTGCCATCGCCTTCCTGATCCTGCAGCCACTCCTGGCCGGGGACAGCTCGGACAACGTCCCGGTGCAGACCAGCGCCTCCGCCAGCACCGAGCCGTCCCGGTCCCCGACTCCTTCGGAGTCGCCGTCCAGCGAACCGACCAGCGCCGCACCGAGCACCACCGAGGCGGACGACGACGTCATCATCTCCCCGAGCGAGTACCTCGGCCGCTCCGAGCAGGACGCCACACAGCGACTCATCTCGCTCGGTTTCGGAGTGAACGTCGAGCGGCAGTTTGCGGAGCAGGACGAAGGGATCGTCCTCGACATCAATCCGAGCGGCGCTCAGACCCCGCCCGCAACCATCACCCTGACGGTCTCACGCGGACCCGAACCAGTCGAGGAGGTCACCCTTCCCGGCGGCCTGCAGGGCCGTCCCGCCGCGGAGGTGGAGACCATTCTCGTGGAGCTCGGCCTGCAGCCGCGGAACGTGGGATCGGAGCAGTCCGAACAGCCTGCCGGCACGGTCATCCGGCTGGACCCCGGAGCGGGAGCCGTCCTGCTCGTCGGAACGCAGGTCGACTACGTGGTCTCGTCCGGGCCACCTCCCACCCAGGCCCCGCCGTCGTCGGCACCACCGGCCTCGACCCCGGCCGAGACCGACAGCCCATGACCGGCGTGGCGGTCCATCGGCGGGCGGGCGCGGCGGGATGACCGGGCACCGCGTCCTCGACGGCCGGTACGAGGTCCTCGAACTCATCGGTCGCGGGGGGATGGCGGACGTGCACCTCGGCCGCGACCTGCGGCTGGGCCGCTCGGTTGCGATCAAGGTGCTGCGCCAGGACCTCGCGAGGGATCCGTTGTTCCAGTCCCGTTTCCGGCGGGAGGCACAGGCCGTTGCCGGGCTCAACAACCCGAACATCGTCGCGGTCTACGACACGGGTGAGGAGGAGATCCCGGACCGGCCGCAACACGAGGTCCGCGTCCCTTTCATCGTCATGGAGTACGTCGCGGGGCGCACCCTCCGCGATCACGTGAAAGCGGGCGACCTCACCCCCGAGGACAGCGTCACCTATCTGGCCGGCGTCCTCGGCGCCCTCGAGTACAGCCATAAGGCCGGGATAGTCCACCGTGACATCAAGCCTGCCAACGTGATGATCACTCCCGAGCACACGGTGAAGGTCATGGATTTCGGTATCGCGCGTGCCATGGCCGATTCCCAGGCCACCATGACGCAGACGCAGGCCGTCCTCGGGACGGCACAGTACCTCTCGCCCGAACAGGCACGCGGGGAGACCGTGGACGCGCGCAGCGACCTGTACTCCGCGGGCTGCCTGCTGTTCGAACTCCTCACCGGTAGGCCTCCGTTCGTCGGGGACAGCCCCGTCTCGGTGGCGTACCAGCACGTCAGGGAGGAGCCACCGACTGCGAGCAGCCTGAATCCCCGGGTGACCGCTGCTCTCGATTCCGTCCTCGCGCGGGCGCTGCGGAAGGACCGGGAGGAGCGCTTCCAGGATGCGGCATCCTTCCGGTCGGCCCTGCTCGACGCCGGTCGGGGGATCGTCCTGTCCGACGCCGCGGGTGCTGCCACCGAAGCGATGGACGTCGCGTCACCCCGCACCCGCGCAGGAGGGCTCGGACGGGCAGGCGTGGTGGCAGGGGCAGCCGCAGGGTCGGCCATCCACTCCCCGGATCCCGAGACGCGCATGATGGACCGGGTCTCGGCCATCGGACCTGACGACGGCGGCGTCCGTGCCGGCTCCGGAACCGAGCATGCCGCGAGCCGTGATGGACGCCCGGATGTCCTCGGGCCCCGCGAGGAGACGGACCCTCGGCAGGACCAGCGGAGGGGATCCTCCAGGGCCGGGTGGATCACGGTCTTCTGCGTGGCGGTACTTCTCGTGCTGGTGGGTGGCTACGTGGTGCTGACCACCCTCACCGCCCGGCCGGAGACACCCGAAGTGGCGTCGGTGACGGCCCCCGAGGTCGTCGGTCTGTCCGAGGCGGAGGCCGAGGACGCCATCGAGGACACGGGCCTGACGGCGTCCTCGGACGAAGCCTTCAACGCGACGGTCGACGCCGGCAACGTGATCAGCTCTGACCCGGCCGGGGGTGCCTCGGTGGCCCCCGATTCGCGGGTGACCATCACGGTGTCGCGCGGCCCCGCCAACGTCGTCCTGCCGGACACCCTTGCCGGTCTGACCGAATCGTCTGCCCGCGACGCCCTCGAGGAGCTCGGGTTGAAGGGCGGTGACGTCACGGAGGAGAGCAGCGCCGATGTCTCCGGTGGGAGGGTGATCACCACCAACCCGCGCGCCGGCGAGACCGTACCCGTCGGCAGTTCGGTGGACCTCGTGCTGAGCAACGGCAGGGTGACCGTCCCGTTGCTCACCGATCTGACGGTCGACCAGGCGCAGGCCCTGCTCGCCGACCCCGCGGTTCAGTTACCGTCCGTCATCGAGGAGGTGGAGAACAGCGTGGTGGCTCCGGGGATCGTCACGGCACAGTCGGAGCCCGCCCGGTCCGAGGTGGCACAGGGAACCCGGATCACGATCACGGTGGCGAAAGCCCCCGCACCCGCACCCGCACCGGAAACGCCGTCCGATGCCCCCTCCGACACCCCCGGCGATCAGCCGACCGAAGGATCGGGTGACGAACAGAACGCTCGCCCCACCGAGGACGGGGCCTGACCCGCGGGACCGATCCGAGGGGAGCGTTCGTCAGCGCGCAATGAGTGGGCTGAGTCCGGTGGCCTTCGCGGCAGCGCCTTCCAGCCCGAGAGATTCGAGCCAGTTCCCGAGCATCCGGTACCCGCCCTCGGTCAGGACCGACTCGGGGTGGAACTGCACGCCGCACAGGGGTGCGGTCCGGTGTTCGAGGCCCATGATGATCCCGCTGGCCGTCCGGGCCGTGACGGTGAGCTCAGCCGGGACGTCATCGCTGACAGCAGCCAGCGAGTGGTAGCGGGTAGCCGTGACGGGTGAGGGAAGGCCGGCGAAGACGCTGGTGCCGTCATGCTCCACCAGGCTGGTCTTGCCGTGCATCAGCTCGGGTGCGTGCGTCACCGTCCCTCCGTAGGCCTCGGCGAGAGCCTGGTGGCCGAGGCACACACCGAGCATGGGCTTGGCATTCGTTCCGCACCACGAGATGAGGTCCACGCAGACCCCGGCTTCCGCCGGTGTGCCCGGGCCCGGCGAGATGAGGACGCCATCACGCGAAGCGGCCATCTCCTGCGCCTCGGCAAGGGTGACGTCGTCGTTCCTGACCACTGTGGTCTCGGCTCCCAGCTCCTGCAGGTAACCGACCAGTGTGTAGACGAAGCTGTCGTAGTTGTCCACGACGAGGATGCGGGCGGTGTCGGCCATGAGCTGCGGGGAACCAATCGTCGAATCGGTGAGCGGGTAGAACTGCGGGATCCCGCGGCGGCAGGGATCCATCGCCGGGTAAGCAATGATACGCGCCTGTGCGCCCGTGCGCCCGTGCGCCGGTGAGAGCATCGCCCGCCTCCGCGTGAGGATGTTGGTGATGGACCGGATTCCCACACCTCTTGGCTAGAATCGACGGAAGTAGCGGGCCACCGGGTGGTGTTCCTCCCCAGGGCAGCCTGCGGATCAGGACCTCCCGGCGCGGCCGGCACAACCACCGGCGCAGCCGATCCGCGGCAGCGCCCCGTCGAGGAGAATCCGTGCCCGAGTCGAAGCCCCGCAAGAGAGCCCACTCCGCAGCGCCTGCAGCGAGGTCCTCGCAGCCGAAGCCCAACCCGGCCTGGTACAGGTACGTCATGTTCGGCCTCATGATCATCGGTCTGCTCTGGATCATCACCTTCTACGTCTCGATGTCCACTTTGCCCGTGGCTGCGTGGGGTTCCTGGAACATCCTCGTCGGCTTCGGGATCGCCATCGTCGGCTTCCTGATGACGACTCGCTGGCGCTGACCGGGTCATCCCGAGCATCCGGATCCGCTGTACACATCCTGTGCAAGAAGTTATCCACAGGTGTTCACAAGAATGTTGATGATCTGGTGAGTAGCCCGAAAATCCGGGCCAGCCTTATCCACAGGTGTGGAATTACATGTGTGTAAGTTATCCCCGCTGTGGATAAGTGCTGTGGACAACGCAGGAGGGGCCGGTGCAGTTCAAGTTGCACCGGCCCCTCCTGTGGATCCGCATCACACCGGCAGCAGCGAGACCCCGACGAAGGTCAGGAGCCCCAGCAGCACGACGACGCCTGCCAGTCCGGCCCACTGGAGCTGCGTCTGACGCGCGCCCCTCGGCGCATAGGCGATCACTGCGGCACAGGCAGCGCCCGTCAGGAGCCCACCGAGGTGCGCCTGCCAGGCGATACCCGGCACCACGAAACCGAGCACCGCGTTGATGCCGACCAGCACGACGATCTGCCGTACGTCACCGCCGCGCTTGCGCTGGATGATGAACAGCGCCCCGAACAGCCCGAAGACGGCCCCGGAGGCGCCCACCACGGACTGCTGGAAGTTGCTCAGCAACAACACGCCGACGGAGCCGCCGACGGCGGACACAAGGTAGAGCGCCAGGAATCGCGCGCGCCCCATGGCCGGCTCCAGCACCTTCCCCAGGATGTACAGCGCATACATGTTGAAGGCGATGTGCAGGAACGACGACGGCGAATGCAGGAAGGCTGCGGTCACCATGCGCCAGGGCTCTGCCGGGATGATACCGCCGGCTCCCGCAGTGTAGACGGGCGCGTAGGAGAAGGCCCTGGTCAGACCGGGAACGACGAGTTGCAGCAGGAACACCACCGCGCAGATCCCGATGAGGGTGTACGTGACGACGGGTGAACCCCCGCGCGCCACACCACCGAAGGCGGTCCGCTGGACAGGAGCATTGGCGGCCTGTTCACGGACGCAGTCCACGCACTGGAAGCCGACAGCCGCTGTCCTCTGGCACTCGGCACACGCCGGCCGCCCGCACCGCTGACAGCGCACGTAGCTGACGCGGTCAGGGTGTCGGGGGCAGACGGGCGCCTGCTGGCTGCCGGCGTCCGGTGCGGGAACTCCGAAGGACATTCGGTTAGAGCTGTTCCACGGTGATGCTCTCGATGACGACGTCCTCGAGGGGCTTGTCCCTCATGTCGGTGGCGATCGCGTTGAGGTTGTCCACCACTGTGCGGGACTTCTCGTCGGTGACGTCACCGAAGATGGTGTGCTTGCCCTGGAGCCAGGTCGTGGGCACCGAGGTGATGAAGAACTGCGATCCGTTGGTACCGCGGCCACCCTGCAGGCCGGCGTTGGCCATGGCCAGCTTGTAGGGCTCGTTGAAGGTGAGGTCCGGGTTGATCTCGTCGTCGAACTTGTAGCCAGGCCCGCCGATCCCCTGGCCGAGCGGATCGCCGCCCTGGATCATGAAGTCCTTGATGATCCGGTGGAAGATCGTGCCGCTGTACAGCGGCGCGTTGCTCTCCTCGCCCGTCTGCGGATGCGTCCAGGCGATCTCACCGGTCGCGAGACCGACGAAGTTCTTCACTGTCTTCGGAGCATGGTTCCCGAAGAGGTTCACCTCGATGTCGCCCTGGTTGGTATGGATGGTCGCTTTTGCTGTCGGAATAGCACTCATGGCGCCATTCTTCCACGCGGGTGCTGACAATAAGCTGGGGGAGGAGCATTCCGCGCTCAGTGAAACGCACCCCCGGAACGGGCTCACGACAGCTCCGGATAGCACGCCATGGGCCATGCAACGTAGGCTGATGAAAACGAGTAACCATCCCCTGGAGGTTTTTGTGAAGAAGAACGATCGCGTCACCCACGAGCTCGAGGAGAACGTGGCCGCCGGCGTCGTGGCAGCGCGTGAATGGGCCGCCCCCCACGTCGACGCCGCATACGGCTGGGCCAAGCCGCGCTGGGACAAGGGAATCGAGACCGCCGGCCCAGTTCTCCAGGACACCTACCGCAAGGCCGCCGACGGTATCTCGGGCGGCATCGCCGTCGTGACCCCCAAGATCCAGGACGGCCTCGACAAGGTCGGTCCCCGCATCTCCCAGGTGATCGACGACACCACGCCGAAGATCCAGGGCACGCTGGACAAGGCCGCACCCGCCATCAACTCCGCCAAGGGCAGGGTTGTCGACGAGTACCTGCCGGCCCTCTCCTCGAAGCTCGGTGAGGCTGCTGATAGCGCTTCGCGTTCCCTGGCCGCCGTGACGGTCCCTCCGGCCGTCGAGAAGGCGGTCACGAAGGTCACGGGCGACAAGAAAGCCGTCAAGAAGGCCCAGAAGCGACTCGCGGAGGCAGCGCACCAGGCATCGAAGGACCTCAGGAAGAACACGCCGCGCAAGTCCGGCAAGGGCTGGCTGATCTTCGGCATCATCGCGGCCGCCGTGGTGGCAGGCATCGCAGCATGGCGCGCCTCGAAGCCCGTCGAGGATCCCTGGAAGACTCCGGCACCGGTCAAGGCGACACCTGCACCGGTATCGAGCCAGAAGTCCCAGGAAGCCAAGGAGGTCGTCGCCAACATCAAGGAAGCAGCCGACCGCGCCGCGGCAGCATCGGGTGACTCCGCCGAGAAGGGCAAGAATGCACCGGCCCAGTCCGCGGAGACCGTCACGGACGCGACGGATGACGCCTCGGACACGGCGAAGCACGCCGCCAAGCCATCGGACGAGCCGAAGGCCTGATTACATCAGAAAAGCCCCCGGCGAACAGCCGGGGGCTTTTCTATGCCCTGGTCGATATATGCATACGTGGGCATAATGGCGAACTCTACTCCCCGCCGAGCACCGGAGGTGGGGCGGCGCCTACCGCGGCAGACGAGGAGCGCCGCCCCCGCCGACGTTGCTGGCCCCTGATGACGACGGCGAGCCCCACGAGGATCAGGGCCAGTCCGCCGTATGTCCCTGCGGGTAGCGTCTCGTTCAGGAATACTGCGGCCAGGATCGCCGCCCCCGGGATCTCGAGCAGGATGATCATCGACACCACGAGTGGGCTCATGACGGCGAGCAAGTGGTTGAAGACCGAGTGGCCCATGATCTGGGCCATCAGGGTAACGGCCAGGATGCCGACCCACGCCGCAGGGGAGAACCCGGTGACGGGTTGCCCGGTCAGCGCGCAGAGCGCCAGGAGGATGACGGCGCATGCGCCGTAGCACAGTGTGGTGTAGGTGCCGGTGGACATGGTCTTCCGCGCTGCTGCGCCGGCCATTTGATAGATCCCCGCGAGAGCCCCGCCGGCAAGGGCCAGGAGGTCGCCGACGAGGGCATCGCGGGAGAGCGAGAGGTCGAACCCGGTGATGATCACGACCCCGACGAAGGCGACACCGAGCCCTGCGACCACGGCACCCTGGGGTCGGGATCCGAGCAGGGCATTGAAGAGGGCGATCCAGGCGACCTGTAGGCATACGAGAGCCGTTGCAGCCGCAACCGAGGTCAGTTTGAGTGCAGAGATGAAACAGACGAAGTGGAGGGCAAGAGCCACCGCGGCGATAGCGAGCCGTCGTGCGTCAGGGCCGCGGAGCGCCGCGAACTCAGCACGCTTCGAGACTGCTGCCGGACCACCCATGAGGACGGCCCCGATGAGGTTCCGCCAGAACGCGATCGCGAGCACCGGTGCCGCCGTCGCCGCCATGATGGGTCCCGAGGCGGACACTCCGATCACACCCAGAACCGACAGGAAGATAATCACTCAGCAACACTATGGCACTCCGTGAGTGGCCGTACGCACCCCGACAACGCAGAAAGTCCCGGTCATCGACCGGGACTTTCCTTCGGTGGAGGCACGGGGACTCGAACCCCGAACCCCCTGCTTGCAAAGCAGGTGCGCTACCAATTGCGCCATGCCCCCGAAGAACCACATCCCTTTCGGGAGTGATCCGCATTCAGGCTATCTCGTCCGTTGCCTTGCTCCAGACGTTCTTGCTTTTCTCCGAATCCTGCCACCGCTTGTACACGAGGACACCGGCTGCAACTGCTGCTGCTATCAGCAACTTCTTCACGCCAGTCTCCTTGCGATTACCTGCGAGTGGTGAATCCGTGGGCGTACCAGGACTTGAACCTGGGACCTCTTCGTTATCAGCGAAGCGCTCTAACCGCCTGAGCTATACGCCCCGATACCTCTTCGGGCCGAGATACGACTTTACAGTAGTGCCTCAGCATTCATCAAATCGCCGAGGACCGCCGCCGAGCGGTATCGCTAGTCGTCGGTCAACGTCACTCCGATACCACCGACCAGCGAGGAGGAGATGTTGTACAGGACGGCCGAGAGCATCGCCAGCGCCGTCAGGAGCACGACGTTCACCACAGCGAGGATGGTCGCGAACGACAGCACCTGGGGAAGGGAGGCGAACTGGCGGAGGTCGAACCCGCCATTCTCCGACCCGGCGATCTCGCGGAGCAGTTCGTTGACGCCGTCGAAGATACCCGTCAGGTCCAGCACCGTCCAGATCACGAAGGACGCGACCACTGTCACGATCCCGAGAGCCACCGACAGAAGGAAGGACATCTTGAGGACGGACCAGGGATCGACCTTGCTGACGAGGAGCCGGGCCTTGCGGGCCTTCGCCTTCGGTGCGGGCTTCACGAGCCCCGGCCGCTGGGCGGGGCGCTGCCCCTGACTGCCCGACGACGCCGGACGCTGGGCCGGACGAGCCGGAGCGTTCACACGGGGCGACGATCCGGGGGTCCTCACATTTCCGCCCGTCGATCGCGGGTTGCTGTTGGCCGAGCTCACTCGCTACCTCCGTGTTCGGGTGACTCAGCGTCAGGCTCAGCCGTTTCCTCTGTCGACAACCGTACTTCATCGGCTGTGAACTCCGCAGGTTCCTCCTGCGGTGTGATCGTATCGATGACGTCGACGTCGGGGCTCACTTCCGAGGGGTCGTCGATCAGGCCTTCCTCGACGGCCACACTCCGCTCGCTGTTGCGAGCCACAGCGATGATGCGGTCCGACTTGTCGGGCTTCGCGAAGATGACACCCATGGTGTCGCGGCCCTTGGCGGGCACACCGGCGACGGCGGAACGAACCACCTTCCCACCACCCATGACCACCAGGACCTCGTCCTCCTCCTGCACGACGAGCGCCCCGACCAGGTCACCGCGTTCCTCTGCGAGCTTGGCCACCTTGATGCCGAGGCCCCCTCGGCCCTGGACCCGGTAGTCCTCGACGCTGGTGCGCTTGGCGAAGCCGCCTTCGGTGACGATGAACACGAAGGAGTCGTCGGTGACCACCTTGGCCGCCAGCAGCTCGTCGTCCATGCGGAACTTCATCCCGGTGACACCGGACGTCGCACGGCCCATGGGCCGCAGGGCGTCGTCGTCCGCGGTGAAGCGCAGCGACTGTCCCTTGCGGGACACCAGCATGATGTCGTCGTCGCCGGAGACCAGCTGTGCGGACACCAGTTCGTCGTTGTCGCGCAGGTTGATGGCGATCACACCGGCCGTGCGGTTGGTGTCGTAGTCCTCGAGGCGGGTCTTCTTGACGAGGCCGCGCTTGGTGGCGAGGACCAGGTAGGGCGACTGCTGGTAGTCGCGAAGGTCCAGTACCTGCGCAATGGTTTCGTCGGGCTGGAACGCCAGGAGATTCGCGACGTGCTGGCCCTTGGCATCCCGCGCGGCCTCGACCAGTTCGTAGGCTTTCGCCCGGTAGACCCGTCCGAGGTTGGTGAAGAACAGCAGCCAGTGGTGCGTGGTGGTGACGAAGAAGTGTTCGACGACGTCGTCCCCGCGGAGCTGGGCACCCTTGATGCCTTTCCCTCCGCGCGCCTGCTGCCGGTAGTTGTCGCTGCGCGTGCGCTTGACGTATCCGCCGCGGGTGATGGTGACGACCATCTCCTCCTCGGGGATCAGATCCTCCATGCTCATGTCGCCGTCGTAGCCCATGAGGATCTCGGTGCGCCGGTCGTCGCCGAATTTCGCGACGATGTCCGAGAGTTCGGTGCTCACGATCCCGCGCTGGACGTCCTCGGAGGCGAGGATCCGGTTGAACTCGGTGATCATGGATTCGAGCTCTGCGTGGCGGTCCTGGATCTTCTGGCGTTCCAGGGCGGCGAGCCGGCGGAGCTGCATGTTCAGGATGGCCGTCGCCTGGAGTTCGTCGATCGAGAGCAGGCCCATGAGCCCGTCGCGCGCCTCCTCCGTGGTGGACGATGCCCGGATCAGAGCGATGACCTCATCCAGTGCGTCGAGCGCCTTGAGGAGGCCGCGGAGGATGTGCGCCTCTTCCTCGGCCTTGCGCAGCCTGTAGCGTGTGCGCCGCACGATGACCTCGAGCTGGTGGGTCACCCAGTGACGGATGAAGGCATCCAGGCTGAGCGTGCGGGGGACGTCGTCGACGATCGCCAGCATGTTCGCGCTGAAGTTGTCCTGCAGTTGCGTGTGCTTGTAGAGGTTGTTGAGGACCACCTTCGCGACGGCGTCCCGCTTGAGGACGATCACCAGTCGCTGACCCGTACGGCCCGACGTCTCGTCGCGCAGGTCGGCGATCCCGCTGACCTTGCCGTCCTTGACCAGTTCGGCGATCTTGATCGCGAGGTTGTCCGGGTTGGCCTGGTAGGGCAACTCGGTGACGACGAGGCACGTGCGGTTCTGGATCTCCTCCACGTTGACCACGGCTCGCATCGTGATGGAGCCGCGCCCGGTCCGATACGCGTCCTCGATGCCCTTGTGTCCCAGGATCTGGGCACCGGTCGGGAAGTCGGGCCCCTTGATCCGCGCGATCAGCGCCTCGAGCAGTTCCTCCTTCGAGGCCTCGGGGTTCTCCAGGTACCACTGCACCCCGTCCGCCACCTCGCGGAGGTTGTGCGGCGGAATGTTGGTGGCCATGCCTACGGCGATTCCGGAGGAACCGTTGACGAGGAGGTTCGGGAAACGCGACGGGAGGATCGTCGGTTCCTGGTTCTTGCCGTCGTAGTTGTCCTGGAAGTCGACGGTCTCCTCGTCGATGTCCCGCACCATCTCCATGGCCAGCGGGGCCATCTTGGTCTCGGTGTATCGGGGAGCGGCAGCCCCGTCATTGCCCGGCGACCCGAAGTTGCCCTGGCCGAGAGCCAGGGGGTATCGCATGGTCCAGTCCTGGATGAGCCGGACGAGGGCGTCGTAGATCGCGGAGTCGCCATGGGGATGGTACTGCCCCATGACCTCGCCGACCACGCGCGCACACTTGTTGAACGAACGGTCCGGGCGGTAGCCGCCGTCGAACATGGCGTACAGGACGCGCCGGTGCACGGGCTTGAGCCCGTCCCGGACGTCGGGCAGGGCGCGTCCGACGATGACGGCCATCGCGTAGTCCAGGTAGGAGCGCTGCATCTCCGTCTGGAGGTCTACCTGCTTGACGCGGTCCGTCAGGACCTCACCCTCGATGGGCTCGTCGGATCCGTTGCCGGTGGTGTCATCACTCATGAATCAGTTCCGTTCGTGAAAGGTTCTCGACCACAAAGTTGACGCGGTCGCCGGCCGGTACCCGCCATCTTGTGTAGGCGCTTCAATATCTGCGAGGAACGAGCAGATTTCGTTGCGCCGGCAAGATGCCGGGTATCGGCACTCAGATATCGAGGAAACGCACGTCCTTGGCGTTCTGCTGGATGAAGTTGCGGCGGGACTCGACGTCCTCGCCCATCAGCACCGAGAACACCTGGTCGGCGGCGGCGGCGTCGTCCATGGTGACCTGCAGCAGGGTGCGGTGGTCGGGATCCATCGTGGTGTCCCACAGTTCCGTGTAGTCCATCTCGCCGAGGCCCTTGTACCGCTGGATCCCGTTCTCCTTCGGCAGTCGCTGGTTCCGGGCAAGGCCCATCTTGATGACTTCGTCGCGCTCACGATCGCTGAACACGTAGTCGTGCTTCGCGTTGGACCACTTGATGCGGTACAGCGGCGGCTGCGCGAGGTACACGAAACCGTTCTCGATGAGCGGCCGCATGTAGCGGAACAGCAGGGTCAGGAGCAGCGTGGTGATGTGCTGACCGTCGACGTCGGCGTCGGCCATCAGGACGATCTTGTGGTACCGAGCCTTGGCGACGTCGAAGTCCTCGCCGATCCCGGCACCGAAGGCGGTGATCATCGCCTGGACTTCGCTGTTGCCGAGGGCGCGATCGAGCCGCGCACGCTCCACGTTGAGGATCTTGCCGCGCAGCGGGAGGATCGCCTGTGTCTCGGGATTGCGGCCGCGGACCGCTGAACCACCCGCGGAGTCGCCCTCCACGATGTAGATCTCGGAGCGCGAGGGGTCCTTGGACTGGCAGTCCTTGAGCTTCCCGGGCATGCCCCCGGATTCGAGGAGCCCCTTGCGGCGGGTCGACTCGCGCGCCTTGCGTGCTGCCATCCGGGCCTGTGACGCCTGGATCGACTTGCGGATGACGTCGCGTGCCGGGCCGGGGTTGCGCTCCAGCCAGTCTCCGAGCTGGTCGGTCACCACGCGCTGGACGAAGCCCTTGACCTCGGAGTTCCCGAGTTTCGTCTTGGTCTGCCCTTCGAACTGTGGCTCGGAGAGCTTGACCGAGATGACGGCGGTCAACCCTTCGCGGATGTCGTCACCCGTGAGGTTGTCGTCCTTCTCCTTGATGATGTTCTTCTCGCGCGCGTACCGGTTGATGAGGGTGGTCATCGCTGCGCGGAAGCCTTCCTCGTGCGTCCCACCCTCGTGCGTGTTGATCGTGTTCGCGTAGGTGTGGACGCTCTCCGAATAGGCCGAGGTCCACTGCAGTGCTATCTCCACGGACATCGTGCGGTCCGGAGTCTCCGTCTCGAACGCGATCACGTCGGGGTGGACAACCTCCACGCGCTTCGACGAGTTCAGGTGGTGGACGTAGTCGAGGAGGCCGTTCTCGTACAGGTACTGGACCTCGCGGTGCTTCGGCGTCGAGTCCTCGCCGGTCTCCGCAGTGACCTCGTCCTCCACCTCGTCGACGTGTTCGTCGGTGAGGGTGATCCGCAGTCCCTTGTTGAGGAAGGCCATCTGCTGGAATCGCGCACGGAGCGTTTCGAAGTCGAACTCGGTGGTCTCGAAGATCGAATCGTCCGGGTAGAACGTCTGGGTGGTCCCCGTCTCCGTGGTCTCCTCACCCTTCCGCAGCTCTCCCACGGGCTTGCCGCCGTCCGCGAAGGTCTGGCGCCAGACATGGCCCTGACGGCGTACTTCGGTCTCCACGCGCTGGGACAGGGCATTCACCACGGAGATACCGACACCGTGGAGTCCACCCGAGACCGCATATCCACCACCGCCGAACTTGCCACCCGCGTGGAGGATGGTCATGACGACCTCCACGGTCGGGCGGCCCTCGGTGGGGTGCATGTCGACCGGGATGCCACGACCGTTGTCGACGACCTTCACACCGCCGTCGGCCTGCAGCGTGATCTCGATGTGGTCGCAGTATCCGGCCAGAGCCTCGTCCACCGAGTTGTCGACGACCTCGTACACGAGGTGGTGGAGGCCGCGGGGTCCGGTGGAACCGATGTACATGCCGGGGCGCTTCCGGACAGCTTCGAGGCCCTCGAGCACGGTGATCTCGCTCGCCCCGTAGGCATGCTCCGTCGCTGCCTCGAGGATCGGGGACTCCCCCTCGCCGATCACCACATCACTTGCGTTCAACTCGTTCTCGTGTGCCACAGGCGTAGACGGCTCCTCAACTGGGTGGACCAATTCGATCTCGTCCTATTCTACCCTGTGGAGCGCTACAATCACGCACGAACAGGCCCTCATTGGCCAATAAAGAGGGCCCAGAGCCGATAGCGGGACCTTCCGTGAGGACCGATACAGGCGGTGGACCCCCAATTGCCCTACAGGCCGCGTAGCCGTCACGCCGAATGCGAGATCTCAGCCGTAGGTGTCGCGCGGACCGCGCCCCTTCACCGTGCGCCCGCCCTTCCGCCAGCTCGGAGCGGCCGGCCCGACGACGGATAGCCGCGTGACGACCCCCGGCCCCAACTCAGCCTCGAACCGCTGCAGGACCTGCGGCGTGACGAGACGCAGCTGGGTGGCCCAGGCCGTGGAATCGCACCTCACGAGGACCGTGTCGGAGTCGAAGCTCTCCGGGACACAGTGTGCGGCTATCTCCGCGCCGACGATCTCACCCCAGCGTGCGAGCACCGATCCCACGGCCACCGGGGACTTCCAGCCCCGGTCCGCCAGCATGCGCGAGAAGACATTGCCCACGCCTTCCGGATCACGCCCGCCGTACACCGGCTCGGGAGAAGAGCGCCGACGGGTGGACTTGGCTGCCTTCCGCGTCGCGGTCTCCCGCGGCGTTCCCCGTGCCTGGGATGCATGGCGCAGACGGTTGAGCAGTGCCTGGGGAGCATCCTGTGCCGGATAGCCTCCCTGGTCGTCGACGCCGTCCGTGATGGAATCATCCGCTCGCACCCCCTCCATAGCCGCATCGGAATGCTTCGAAGCGGACCGGCCACCGGTGGACCCCTCTCGGGGGCCGTCCTCATCCGGAGCCATCACTGCCGATCCGAGCCGAAGCGTCGTACGGCAGGATGGCGTCGTCCTGCGCGCCGGCCCGGCTGCGCGGGTCGCCCGCCGCGATTCCACCGGGAACCACCCTGATCTGCCGGCCGAGAAGCGCACCCGGGATATCGTCGCCCACCGCGGCCGTCACCAGGACCTGCTCCGCAGGAGCTACGATCTCGGCCAGGCGGGTCCTGCGATGGACATCGAGCTCGGCAAACACGTCGTCGAGGATCAGGACCGGATCCCCACCCGGGACCTGGTCCTCCTGCAGCATCAGGTAGTAGGAGGCAAGACGCAGGGCCAGGGCCATGGACCAGGTCTCGCCGTGCGAGGCATATCCCTTGGCCGGCATATTCCCCAGTAGCAATATCAGCTCGTCGCGATGTGGACCGACCAGCGAGATCCCCCGTTCCAGCTCTTTCTTCCTCGACTGCATGAGCGTCGCCACGAAGAGTTCGGTCAGCTCTGACAGGCTACGTCCCCGGAGCTGATCCGATCCGCGCGAGAGGGCCGCGCCGTCGTCCTCTGCAGGGTCCTGGGGAGCGTCCGACGGCGATCCCGAGGGGACGCTGGACCCGTAGGTGAGGTCCGCCGCCTTCGACCCGTCGGTCAACTCGTTGTACGCCCGCTGGACGTGGGGACGCAGCTGCTCCACGAGGTCGAGCCGCGCCGAGAGCAGTCGGGCCCCCGTCTCGGCGAGATGCTGATCCCACACTTCCAGCGTCGACTCGTGGGCCGTCGAGAAGCGGCCGGCTGCGCGGGCGGACTTGAGGAGCGCGTTGCGCTGTTTGAGCACACGTTCGTAGTCCGTCCGCAGTGCGGACTGGTGCGGAACCAGGGCCACCATGACGTCATCGAGATAACGACGCCGGACGGAGGGATCTCCTTTGACGAGCGAGAGATCCTCGGGAGCGAAGATCACGGTTCTCAGAATCCCGGCAGCATCCCGTGCCCTGACCGGGTTGGACCGATTGATGCGAGCCCGATTGGCCGCCTCCGCGTTGATCTCCACCTCGACGCTGGTGTGCTGTTCACCCCGTACGAACCTGCCCCTGATGATCGCCCGTTCCTCACCGAAGGCGATCAACGGCTTGTCACTGCTGACCCGGTGCGACGAGAGCGTCGCGAGATAGCCGATGGCCTCGACGATGTTCGTCTTGCCTACCCCGTTCGGCCCTACGAAGACGGTGATCCCGGGCTCGATGACCGTCTCCAGCTGCGGGTAGCTCCGGAACCCGGTGAGCGAGAGGTGCTCAACGTACACCGGGTCCCACTCACTCGGCCTTCGATGCGGCCGGCTTCACTGCGTGCCCGCCGAACTGGTTGCGGAGCGCGGCGACCATCTTCATCGACGGCGAGTCCTCCTGCCGGGACGAGAAGCGCGCGAACAGGGCGGCCGTGATGGCAGGAGCCGGTACCGAACTGGCGATGGCCTCCTCCACGGTCCAGCGACCCTCACCGGAGTCCTCTGCGTAGCCCGCGATACTCGACAGCCCGGGATCCTCCTCCAGCGCCTTCACCAGCAGGTCGAGCAACCAGGAGCGGACGACGGTGCCTTCCTGCCATGCGGCGAAAGTGCCGTGCACATCCTTCACGATGTCCTTGGCCTGGAGGAGTTCGTACCCCTCCGCATAGGACTGCATGAGCCCGTACTCGATGCCGTTGTGCACCATCTTCGCGTAGTGACCGGCCCCGACGTCGCCCACATGGACGAAACTCTCGGCGCGGTCACCCTCGGGCCTGAGGGCGTCGAAGATCGGTAGGGCGAGCTCGATGTCAGCGGCGTCACCACCTGCCATGAGGCCGTAGCCGTTCTCCAGTCCCCAGACGCCGCCGGAGACACCGCAGTCGACGAACCTGATGCCCTTCTGGGCCAGGAGCGCCGCGTGGACCTGGTCGTCCGTGAATTTCGAGTTGCCGCCGTCGATCACCATGTCGCCCTCGGACAACGACTCCGAGAGGTCCTTCACAACGCCATCGGTGATCTGCCCGGCAGGCACCATGACCCAGATGATCCGTGGCGTGGGCAGGGCGGCGACGAGGTCGGCGAGGCTGGTCACATCGGTGAGTTCGGGGTTCCGGTCGAAACCGGTCACCTCGACACCCTTGGCGCGAAGCCGCGCCCTCATGTTGAATCCCATTTTTCCGAGTCCGATGAGGCCGATGTGCATGATCTTGTCCTTCCTGACGATGTACCGGCGCCGATGACGTCTGCCGGCGGGTCTGCTGCGCCGGGTTACTGGTTGGGCAACCGGACCGGCATCAGCAGATACCTGTAGTCTTCCCTGTCCTCACCCGCGACGTCATCCTGTGCCGACATGACGGCCGGCTTGGGAGGAGATGTGAACGAGAAACGGACATAGGTGCTACTGAAGGCGCCGAGGCCCTCGCTCAGGTAGTGCGGGTTGAACGCGACGGTGATGTCGTCGCCCTCGAGCGTTGCCTCGATGGATTCGGAGGCCTGGGCATCCTCGCCGGTACCGGCGTCGAGGGTCACCTGACCTTCCGAGAAGGCCAGCCGAACAGGGGTGTTCCGTTCGGCTACGAGGGACACGCGCCGCACTGCCTCGACCAGGCTGCTCGTCTGGACGGTTGCATGGATGGGGGTGTTCTCCGGGAACAGCGAACGGATCTTCGGGTAGTCGCCGTCGACCAGCAGCGACGTGGTCCTGCGACCACCGGATTCGAAACCGATCAGTTCGGAGTCTGCCGAGAAGGCGATGTTGAGGTCGCCGGCTCCGCCGAGGGTCTTGGCCACCTCACTGAGCGTCTTCGCCTTCACCAGGGCGCTCGTCGAGATGCCGGGTGTCGTGGGTTTCCACGTGACCTCGCGCAGCGCGAGGCGGTACCGGTCGGTGGCGAGCAGGGTGATGAGATCGTCCTCGATCTCCATCCGTACCCCGGTGAGGATGGGGAGGGTGTCATCGCGACTCGCGGCGATGATCACCTGGGAGACAGCCTGTGCGAAGGCGTCACCGTCGACGACCCCGCTGATATCGGGCAGTTTCGGGAGTTCGGGGTATTCGCCCTCGGGCATCGTGGCGAGGTTGAAGCGGCTGTTCCGACACGTCAACGTGACCTTCGAGCCGTCGGTCGCGACCTCCACGGGTGCAGAGGGGAGGCTCCGACAGATGTCTGCCAGAAGACGCCCCGAGACCAGAATGGTCCCCTCCTCGAGAACATCCGCCGGAATCTCGAGCCGGGCGGAGATCTCGTAGTCGAAGCTCGCGAGGCTCAGGGTGCCTGCTTCGGCCTTGATCAGGAGGCCGGCCAGGATCGGCACGGGCGGACGCGGGGACAGCGATCGAGCGGTCCAGGAGACAGCCTCCGCCAGAACATCCCGCTCAACTCTGAATTTCACGGAGCAGTGCCGCCTTTCAAAAAAACAGCCACTGGCGGTCAGCCAGCGGTCGATGGGTCCAAGGACGTCCTCGGAGGGGCCCGGGCACGGGGAACTACAAACCTACTGGGTGACAGCTTAGCCGGATAGGTGCACCGCGGAGCGGTGGTTCAGGGGCGGGGGGGTAGGGAGTTCGGAACGTGGAATGTTATTTGAAGAACTTTTGAAGTTTAAGGTTCGTAGTGTTAATAACTGCTGTGGATTCTGTGGATAACTGCCGCCGGCCGTACGTTCATGCGGATCCTCCCTGTGGACAAGGTGTGGGTCCGGACGACGGTCCGCAGGACGTGCCTGTGCGTGGAATCCTTGTCATTTCGCGGATCCACAGGTGGATGGGGGTTTGTCCTCAGGCTGACCCTCCTGAATGACCAGGTTATCCACAGCACTGTCCACACCTGTTAATTACAGGGGTGGAAGTCGAGTGTGGTGTCAGCCCTCTCGCTGCTTGTGCTTGATCCGGTTCGTGAGTTCGGTGACCTGGTTGAAGATCGCCCGACGTTCCGCCATCAGCTCGCGGATCTTGCGGTCCGCATGGATCACCGTCGTATGGTCCCTGCCGCCCAGCTCTGCTCCGATCTTGGGGAGGGACATGTCTGTCAGCTCCCTGCACAGATACATGGCGATCTGTCTGGCCGTCACCAGGGTCCTCGTGCGCGACTTGCTGCAGAGTTCCTCCAGGCTGATCTGGAAGTAGTCGGCCGTCTGCGCCATGATCACCGTCGACGTGATCTCCTGTGCTCCGTCGTCGGAGATGAGGTCCTTCAGCACGACTTCCGCGAGATTCACGTCCACGGGTTGGCGGTTCAGGCTCGCGAAGGCCGTGACCCGGATGAGGGCGCCTTCGAGTTCACGGATGTTGGTTGCGATCTTGGAAGCGATGTATTCGAGGACGTCGTCCGGGGCACTCAGGCTGTCGCTGATGGCCTTCTTGCGGAGGATGGCGATGCGTGTCTCGAGTTCGGGGGGCTGGATATCCGTCAGGAGGCCCCACTCGAAGCGCGACCGCATGCGTTCCTCGAAGCCGATCAGCTGTTTCGGTGGCAGGTCCGAGGTGATGACGACCTGCTTGTTGTGGTTGTGCAGGGCGTTGAAGGTATGGAAGAACTCCTCCATGGTCCTGTCCTTGCCCGAGAGAAACTGGATGTCGTCGATGAGGAGGATGTCGACGTTGCGGTACGTCTGCTTGAAGCTCGAGCCCTCGTCGTCACGAATGGAGTTGATGAAGTCGTTGGTGAACTCCTCCGAGTTCACGTACCTCACGCGGATCCCCGTGTAGAGGTGGCGCGCGTAGTGACCGATGGCATGCAGCAGATGTGTCTTGCCCAGACCAGAGTCGCCGTAGATGAACAGCGGGTTGTAGGCCTTCGCCGGCGCTTCGGCGACCGCGACGGCTGCAGCGTGGGCGAAGCGGTTCGAGGATCCGATCACGAAGGTATCGAAGATGTACTTCGGGTTCAGCCGGCCGAACTCGTGCGAATTGCTGGGCGGCGTCGGTGACGGCTTCGCCTCCCCGCGCGGCTCTGGCGACGGTTCCTCCGCGGGCTCCTGGTCGGGCACGTCCTCCTCGACAGGTGTCAGGTCGGGGTCGATGACGAAAGCACACTGGATGTCTTCCCGGAAGACGTCCCGGAGTGCTTCGTCCAGGGCACCCTTCAACTGGGCCTGGAGAACCTCCCGCGTCAATTCGTTCGGGACGGCGATGAGCATGGTGGTGCCGATCAGACCCTGAGCCTGCGCCAGCACCATGAAGCCCCGCTGACGTGGAGTGACCCGATCGTCCTGTTCGAGGGTGCGGATGACCTTACGCCAGGAACTCCCGACGTCGTTGACTTCATCTGTACCCACGAAAACCCCTCATCAGCTGCACAACCCTCGAAAAGGTCCGCCATCCACAGGGTTGTACACAAGTCGTGGATAAACGGACCATGGCAAGACTAAGGGAAGAAAAGTGCAGAAGATAGCGGGCTGGAGCGGCCCCACGGGGCCCGTCCCGCGGTCCCGCCGGTGCTGTTCGTGGTCCGTGTAGTGTGTTCGGTGAGTCGGTTGTCCACAGGGTGTGGGGGAAAGAACCCCACAGCCCGAACGAGGGCGGGTTTGACGCCCCTCAGCCGCGTCCCCTAACGTGATGTAGTCCAACATGTCTGCATTTCGCATGCCATCACAGATGTTTCCGGGTACGAAGTGGCCTCGGGATGTGACAGCTACCCACGCGAATGTCGGATGTACACCTTCATCGCGTCAGTCTGTTCTTCCCCCTTGTTGCAATGGGCCGGACGCATCTCAAGATCGTTCTGGAGTAACTACAGTGAGCAAGCGGACTTTTCAGCCGAATAACCGCCGTCGTGCCAAGAAGCACGGTTTCCGTCTTCGCATGCGCACGCGCGCAGGCCGCGCCATCCTGTCGGCGCGCCGCGGCAAGGGCCGTACCGAACTCTCGGCCTAGGCGGTTCCTCCCCCGCCATGCGACCTCGTATGATCGCGCCGGCGCAGGAAGTCACCACCCAGTGATGGGCAGGGGATCTCCGTGCTGCCGATGATCCATCGAGTGCGGACGGCAGCGGACTTTGCACGTACCGTACGTTCCGGTGCCCGGTCAGGGCGCCGGAACGTCGTGCTATACGGGGCGAAGCACCCGGCTTCGGCTCCCTCGCGCGTCGGTTTCATCGTCGGGAAGAACGTCGGGAACGCCGTCACACGCAACCTCGTTAAACGAAGGCTGCGCCAGGTGGCGGCCGGGTGGGTAGCGGCGAATCCATGCGGGTACGACGTCGTCGTCCGGGCTCTCCCTCCGGCTGGTGAGGCCGACTGGCCGACGCTACGGAAGGATCTGCTGGCCTGCCTCGGAACGGTGGAGCGCAAACTGGGGCGCTCCGATCAGGCGGAGCAGGAAGGCGGAGTATCGTGAGGAACGTCGCGTCGACGGGATCGGCTTTCGTGATCGGCTTCCCCCGCCTGGCCGCGATCGGCGTCCTGATCGCGTACCGGAAGGTCATCTCTCCGTTGTACGGCCAGGTGTGCCGGTTCTACCCGAGCTGCTCGGCCTATGCCCTCGAGGCGGTCACCGTCCATGGATTCCTGAGGGGAACCTGGCTCGCCTCGCGACGGGTGGTTCGGTGTCATCCCTGGAACGACGGCGGTGTGGACCACGTGCCCGCCGGGTCCAGGACCTTCCCGGAAGGGAAGATCCCTTCGATTGTTGTGTTGAACCACCCGGTCATCCCGGCCGATGACGAAAGCCGCCCCGCGGCTCGAGGAGCAAACTGATTATGGGTTTTTTTGAGACGATCCTGGCGCCGTTCAGGTGGCTCGTGTCGTGGATCATGTTCATGTTCCACGAGGGCTTCTCGTTCCTCGGAATGGACCCGGCCTCAGGATGGACCTGGGTTCTGTCGATCGTCGGCCTCGTCGTCGTCATTCGTGCCGCACTGATCCCGGTCTTCGTCAAGCAGATCAAGGCCCAGCGCGGAATGCAGGCGTTGCAGCCGGATCTGCGCAAGCTCCAGCAGAAGTACAAGGGCAAGACGGACCAGCTCTCGCGCCAGGCGATGACGCAGGAACAGATGGCGCTGTACAAGAAGCACGGCACCAATCCCTTCGCCGCGTGCCTGCCGATCATCATCCAGATGCCCTTCTTCTTCGCCCTGTTCACCGTGCTCAACGGCATCTCCCGTGCGAGCGAGGAGGGTGAGACGATCGGGGCGTTGTCCTCCGAATCGGTGCGGCAGTTCGACAACGCCACGATCTTCGGTGCGCCGCTCTCCTCCACCTTCCTCGGCAGTTTCGGCGGTGGCGGCAACATCAGCGTCATCATCCTGTCCGTGATCATGATCATCGCCATGACGGCTTCGCAGTTCATCACGCAGAAACAGATCATGGCGAAGAACATGTCCGAGGAGGCGATGCAGAGCCCCTTCATGCGTCAGCAGAAGATCATGCTCTACATCCTCCCTCTGGTGTTCGGTATCGGTGGCATCAACTTCCCCATCGGCGTCCTGGTCTACTGGACCACGACGAACATCTGGACCATGGCCCAGCAGTTCTACGTGATCCGCAAGATGCCCACACCGGGGTCGCCCGCCGCCAAGGCGCTGGCTGAGCGGCGCGCCAGGAAGGGTCTTCCCATGATCCCCCTGCTCGGGGAGCGGAAGACCGAACCGGTTGTCGAGGCTGCCCCCGAAGCCCGGGTGCAGCGTGTCCAGCCCCAGCGCAAGAAGAGGAAGAAGCGATGAGCGTGGAGAACGAAGAGCTGACCCCTGATTCCGACGAGACGACATCCGAGACTGCAGAACCGGCGGAATCCCCCGTCGGGTCCAAGTCCGCACGTCTCGACGAAGAGGGCGACGTGGCCGCCGACTACCTCGAAGAACTCCTCGACATCGCGGATATCGACGGCGATATCGACATCGAGGTCCGAAGCGGGCGGACCTACATCTCCATCGTGTCGGAGGACTCGTCCGGCGCGGATCTTGGCGTTCTCGTTGGGTCCGACGGCGAGGTGCTCGAGGCACTCCAGGAGCTCACGCGCTTGAGCGTGCTGACCGCCACCGATGCGCGTTCGCGTCTCGTCCTGGACGTGGACGGATACCGCGACCGCAGGGGCCGCGAGTTGTCCGCCATCGCCAAGGACGCCGTCGAGAAAGTACGGGAGACGGCCGAGGACGTCGCCCTGGCTCCGATGTCCGCCTACGAGCGGAAGATCGTGCACGACGTCGTCGCCGACCTCGGCTTCGTGAGCGAGTCCGAGGGTGAGGGCCAGTCACGACACATCGTCGTGTCTCCGAGCGATGACTGACGCGGATCCACAGGACCCCTCCACGGGTGGGGCGCCGGAAGCCACGGCCGAGGAACAGGTCGCGGCGAAGGCCGTGTTCGGTGACCGGCTTGATATCGCACGAGGGTTCGTCGAGTATCTGGCGACCTCGGGAATCGAGCGCGGTCTACTCGGTCCACGGGAGGTGCCGCGGCTCTGGAGCAGGCACGTCCTCAACTGTGCCGTCATCGCCGACCTCATGTCGCAGGATTCCACCGTCGTGGATGTGGGCAGTGGCGCCGGTCTCCCCGGCCTGGCGATAGCGATAGCACGGCCCGATCTTCAGCTCCATCTGGTCGAACCGCTCGAGCGTCGCGTCATCTGGCTCAGCGAGGTGGTCGAGGCGCTGGCTCTCGGTAATGTGACCGTCCACCGGGCACGTGCCGAGCAGGTCATCGGCACCCTGAGCGGTGACTACGTCACCGCTCGCGCGGTGTCCGCGCTGACAACCCTCGCCGGCTGGACCCTTCCACTCGCCGTCCCCGGTGGGGAGGTGCTCGCCATCAAGGGGCGAAGCGCCGGTGAGGAGATCGAGAAGGCCAGGAAGGTCATCCGTAAACTCGGCGGAGGTACGCCCGAGGTCGTCACTGCCGGGCAGGGTGTGCTTCAGGAGCCGACCACCGTTGTCCGCATCCCCGTACGCTCCCCTGCCTGAGCCCGCAGCAGGCCGGGTGGACCGCGCCAGATCAGGAGTGCCGGGTATATCCGGCTACCCTTAGAAGTAATGACGTCTGGCATGTGAGAGTGAGCTACCGAGTGACCATCAAGGACACCCCCGGCACCAAGATCGAGGCCCTGTCAGTATCCGGCGGCCGCTCCGGCGAGGGTCGGCGTGAGATTCCGTCGACCTTGCTCACTGACCCTGCCACCATTGCTCCGGTCGCAGGTCAGGCCCGGTCGGCGAGCGGTTCCGCGGGTGCCGTGACGCCGAAGAAGAGCGGGAAGGGAGGAAACGTCATGGAGACCATGGACGAGTCCTCCCCGCTCGGACGTGAGTTGGCGCGCGAGGTCAAAAGGCGCGAGAGGCTCTCGGGTAAAGCGCTTCCGAAGCCCTCCAGCACGCGGATCATGACGATCAGCAACCAGAAGGGTGGGGTGGGGAAGACGACGACGACGGTCAACATCGCCGCCGCCCTCGCAACAGCCGGGCTCCAGGTGCTCGTCATCGACATCGATCCGCAGGGCAATGCATCCACGGCCCTGAACATCGATCACCACGCAGACGTCGATTCGATCTACGACGTCCTGATCGATGACGTACCGCTCGGTGACGTCGTCGCGCCCTGCCCCGATGTGCCGAATCTCATTTGTGCGCCGGCGACGATCCATCTGGCCGGGGCGGAGATTGAACTGGTGTCACTGGTGGCCAGGGAGCAGCGCCTGCGACGCGCCATCGAGGTCTACGCCCGGGAGCGGGAGGCCAAAGGTGAACCGAGGCTGGATTTCGTCTTCATCGATTGCCCTCCGAGCCTCGGACTGCTCACCGTCAACGCATTCGTGGCCGCGAAGGAAGTCCTGATCCCGATCCAGTGTGAGTACTACGCTCTGGAGGGTCTCAGCCAGTTGCTCAAGAACATCGAAATGATCCAGAAGCACCTGAATGCGGATCTCACCGTGTCGACGATCCTCCTGACGATGTACGACGGCAGGACCAATCTTGCGGCGCAGGTCGCTGCTGAGGTCCGTGAGCACTTTCCCGAACAGGTGCTGAAGGCCGTGGTCCCACGGTCCGTGCGGATCTCGGAGGCTCCGAGCTACCAGCAGACGGTGATGACGTACGACCCGTCGTCTAGCGGTGCCCTTTCCTATCAGGAAGCAGCGGCCGAGATAGCGTCGCGATCGTAGGAGCCCGTGCGTGAGAGCGGGGAACGACCAAGGACTGGCCTTTGGGCCAGTGAATCTTCGGAAGGAATGACATGGTGGAAAAGCGGCGCGGTCTCGGCCGAGGACTCGGGGCGCTGATCCCGAGCGCACCGGCACCGGAGGAAACGGAGCCGACGCCGATGGCTGGACCGGCGGCTGAGACAAGGAACAGCGATTCGGAGGAGCGCCCTCAGGGTGGAGGGCGTCCGGTCGATCTGTTCTTCGAGCGTGTCACGGAGAGTGGTCTCAGCGCAGCGCCCCGTTCCTATTCGTCCGCGCTGCGGAGTGGGATCAATCGAAACGTGCTCGAAGCGCAAACGAAAAGAGTTGCGAAGAGTTCTCCTCGCAAGCCGGGTAAGACTGCCGGGCGACCTTCGTCCGAGCCGGCCCTTGGCACGACCGACAGCAGTGAACCGTTGGCCGGACAGGTTGATGGCTCGCGAGCACTTTCCGATAGCCCGACGGAGGGGCGTGCTGTCGGTACGGAGGCTCCCGAGCGCCCGACGGAGAAGGCGGTTCCTGGTAAGCCGGACAGTCAGAGTAAGCCAGTGAGCCAGGCTGTTTCACGTGAAACACCCCTGTCAGCGGCGTCAGGCACAGCTCCTGGTGAGTTCGGTGCAGGGGACGGTGCGAACGGACTCGTAGAGGTGCCTGGTGCTTCCTTCGCCGAGGTACTCCTCGATGACATCCACCCAAACCGGAAACAGCCCCGAGTCGAGTTCAACGAGGACGAACTTGCCGAGCTGGTTCATTCGATCCGCGAGATCGGTGTGCTCCAACCGATCGTGGTTCGGCCGTCACAGGAGCAGGGCGGGGCGACGTACGAGCTCGTCATGGGTGAGCGCCGTTGGAGGGCTTCCCGCGAGGCCGGACTGGCGAGCGTACCCGCGATCATCCGGACAACCCTCGATGACGACCTCCTGCGCGACGCGCTGCTCGAGAACCTGCACCGAAGTGCGCTGAATCCCCTGGAGGAAGCAGCTGCTTACCAGCAGCTGCTGGACGACTTCGGCTGCTCGCACGATGAGTTGGCCGGCCGGCTCGGTCGGTCGCGCCCCCAGATTTCCAACACCCTACGGCTCATGAAGCTGCCGCCACTGGTGCAGCGTCGTGTCGCCGCCGGTGTGCTGTCCGCGGGGCATGCGCGGGCACTGCTGGGACTCGCAGAACCCGCAGAGATGGAGAAGCTGGCGCAACGGATCGTCAGCGAGGGTCTCTCGGTGCGTTCCACCGAGGAGATCGTGGCCCTGAGCGGTGGATTGAGACGGGCCAGCAGATCATCAACAGTGCGCGAAGGAGCGAGGCACGAGCGGCTCGACTACCTGGCCACTTCGTTGTCCGACCGGCTCGACACCAATGTTAAAATCACCCTCGGAGCAAAGAAGGGCCGCGTCAGTATCGAATTCGCGAGTGTCGACGACCTCAACCGGATCGTGGCAGCTCTCTCACCCGGGGCAGATTAACTCCTTAAAGAGTGGCTTAACCTGGGTTCATAAGGCCTCCCCGTGCTGTTCCACGTGAAACAGCACGGGAGGTCTTTTTCATTCGGACGCCGCTCCAGGATCAGAGCGAGATTCGTTCCAGGCGACGCAGCGTGTTCGGTGCGGATGACTGGTGCAGTACCCGGACTTCGGAAGCCTCGCTCTTGATGGCGGAGGATGGCTCTCGAATTCTCGTCCGGTGTAGTGCACCGGGTGGCCGGCGCCCGCACGCTGGTTCTCGGACGCGGCGGTGGCGCAGCGTGGCCCGCCGATTCACCATCTACTGCTCCACTCCCTGAGAGCGATGAAGGAAAGGTCGCCTCACGGACTCACGGACTCACGGATTCACGGATTCACGGACACGGTCTCGGAAATTCAGTAATTCAGCGACGGTTTGATGTTGTTCGTTGTGTAGATGCGCGTACTAAGAAGATGACAAGAGAAATCCTCACCAGCCACGAAGTTCCGTGCCACAAACGGCCCGGGCAACATGACGTCGGCCAGCACTCTCGAGCGCGTCGTAGCCCTAGGTCTTGTACCTGATACAAGCGGCTCGTGCGATCGCCGCTGGTGTGGATGTTTCACGTGAAACGGCCCCACATGACGGCGATTGATGAGGTGAAACAGCTGGCAACCTCGGTTGGATTGGACTAACCAGATGCGGCACATCAGTTCATGAGCTGGCCCAATTCCACAACCGGGTGTCGTCGGTCACGACGACTATTGCCCAGTTGCCTCCACCCGGCCGTGCTGCGCGCAGAAGAGCAGCTTCAAACGAACCGACAGAGGTTCAGACTTCCGAGATCTTCATCCTTTTCGGTGCCGTTTGGCGCCACTCAGCAGCTTGGCGCAGCTGTGGTCTTTTGACCGAGTGCCGCGAGTGGAGCGTTGACCCTCTACCCCAACGGTCTGAGTTCACCGGCTGACCATTCGCGCCCAGATCGCGCATTGTAGGCAGCACTTTCTCAGCGGTTCCACGTGAAACCGCTGAGAAGTGTCGATATACAGGGTGAAAACATGAGCGTCATCAGGGCCGGGCATATAAGGCTGAAGGCTCAGGGCAGTTCTCTTCGATGCGTTCTGTCCAGGAAATCACGCCAGTGCGGGATGCAGGCGGTGCCGTTTACACAATCCTTCATACCGATGGCCCGGCAAACGATTCGGGCCGCCGGACGATCCGAGGCGTCTCGGCATCGCCAGCAATGGGTCGTCCGTCTGCGTGCCATATCGCTGTTGGTTAGCCGACGGAGGTTCAAATCTCCCGTTTCCCGTCTAGTGTCGTGCAACGCCATGACAGGCGGTGGGAGTCCAACGGAGTTGAGCATCGGTCCGCTGCGACACCTGGGCCTCATAGCCCTGCTGGGACGGGCGGTCATGGCGTGTTTCACGTGAAACGTGGACGGGACGCCGGTGCAGCGCCATTTGCTGTTACGTTTCTGGGATGGTTGATGGGCGCTACTTGTGAGCCGTTCCTGGAATCGCCCTTGTACCGCGACCTCGTGGTGACCGGGGCGATAGCGCCCTTTCAAAATGCTTGTCATCGCTTTCGACTGACATCGTGGGGGAGGCGGTGGGACTTTGACGAGTTGCCCCCGTTCCGCAGCCCAGCGCCCGCCGAGGCATATAACGAGCCACGTCGCCGGTAGCTGCAGCTCAATTCTTGTGGCCGATGCGCTTCGGTAGCTACCCGTATCTTTCGGTCACCATGTGACTTTCTGCTTCTCTCGAAGGTGCCGTAGGCATGTTTCACGTGGAACAAGCTCAACGCGGAGGCGCCCTGGACGACGGGCTGGCGGAGAGCCTTGCTTCCGACGTGCAGTTCATCGGGTTGTTCGAGCTGGGCCAGCGGCCCGGGGCATGGCCGAAGGCACGCGAAGGAACAAGGTCGTGGGAATCGCGCTGTCGCACTAGTCGCGCCAGTCCCTGATGTACCGGCCTGCCGGAACCGAAGCCTGTTGAGCTGCTTCGGACTCCAGCGCCACGGCTACAACCCGCCGAACTCGGGTGGCTTGTCGGACGCGAGTACGGGCGCCTCTTTCTGTCCGAGGTCGGGGTATTGATCCTCTGATGACATCGATCAGGGTTCACGAGATCGGAACATGATGCACAGACACGAGTCGGATAGCAGGATGAAGGGTCGACCCCGGGATCGGACTCGTAAGAGTAGCCGCTCGATGCTGGTCGTCTCGTACAGTCAGCGCCGTCCACCATCGCCAGTACCTCTGCGCATGTTTCACGTGGAACGAAAGGGCTGCATGGTTCTGTCCGACTGTCTGTATCGCCCTGTTTTTCGTGTCGCCTCGCCTTTCGGGTGACTTCGGCTTGGCGCACTACCGGCTCTGGGCGTGCAGCGTGTCTCATTCGTCCAGGGAGACCGCTCGGATGATGGTTCCGATGAGAGGGCTACTTTCGTCTGGCTCTGAAGGGGCACCTGACGTGCTCGAGGGGCAATCCAACCGATAGTTCATCGTATCAAGCGTCGCCGCCCGCTTAGCCGAGAAAGCTGCACCCGCTCCTCTGAAGGTCGGGTCCAGGCGCAGGACAACATCCGAGTCGAGCGAAACAAGATGGGAGGGCGTCGGTTCTCGCCCGCACTGACGGGTGATCCACTGCCCGACGGAGGATCGGGTGCGAGCCTGTTCTTGCGTGGAGGCGCAAGAAGGGGCCCGCCTGATCGGCGAGCCCCTTCTACTGCGGATCGATTGCTACGCGATGAACGCGGCGAACTCCTGTTCGAGAACCTGCTTGGGCTTGGCCCCGATCGAGGTCGCCGCGACCTCTCCGTTCTGGAAAACGTAGACGGCAGGGATAGAGGTGATTCCGTACTTTGCTGCGATGGCGGGGTTGTCGTCGACGTTCACCTTGACGACATCCACCTTCTCGGCGTGCTCCGCTGCGATGTCATCGAGGATGGGAGAGAGCATGCGGCAGGGGCCGCACCATTCTGCCCAGAAATCGACGATGACCGGCTTGGTGGACTTCAGGACGTCGGCGTCGAAAGACGCGTCCGTCACATCCTTTGCGTTGCTCATGCTGACTCCTTGTGGTTGGTCTCTCAGAGAGAGGCTTTTTCGGATACGGCTTCGGCTGGAGGGGTGGGCACCCTTGCGGCGGTCTGTCCTGCGCTGACGGTATCGGCGAGGTAGTGCTCCACATCGAGGGCTGCCACGCAGCCGCTTCCGGAAGCGGTGATCGCCTGCCGGTAGGTCGGATCGATGACGTCACCCGCGGCAAAAACGCCGGCGATCGACGTCTTCGATGTGCGGCCCTGTACTGCGATGGTGCCCTCCGAGGTGAGCTCGAGCTGGTCCTTGACCAGCTCGACACGGGGATCGTTGCCTATGGCAACGAAGATTCCGGTGACGGCGATGTCGCTCGTCGACCCGTCGACCGTGCTCGCCAGGGTGAGCCCCGTGACCTTGTCCCTGCCCTGGATGGCGACGACCTCCGAGTTCCAGACGAAGGAGATCTTCTCATGGGCGAAAGCGCGGTCCTGCATGATCTTGGAGGCACGCAGCGTGTCGCGCCGGTGGATGACGGTCACCGATCGCGCGAACTTGGTCAGGAAGAGGGCCTCCTCCATCGCGGAATCGCCACCGCCGATCACGGCGATGTCCTGGTCGCGGAAGAAGAAGCCGTCGCAGGTAGCGCACCAGCTGACGCCGTGGCCCGACAGTCGCTTCTCGTCGTCCAGGCCGATCTCGCGGTACTCAGAGCCGGTCGAGATGATGACCGCCCGTGCCAGGAACTCCTCGCCCGTGGCAATCGTGAGCTTCTTGATGTCCCCGGCGAGGTCGGCCGATACGACGTCCTCATAGAGCACCTCGGTGCCGAAGCGCCGGGCCTGTTTTTCGAACTGCTCCATGAGATCGGGTCCCATGACTCCCTCGGGGAAACCGGGAAAGTTCTCGACGTCGGTGGTGTTCATGAGCTCACCGCCGGCTTTCACGGAACTGGCGATCATCACGGGCTTCAGATTGGCGCGTGCAGTGTAGACCGCGGCCGTGTAGCCCGAAGGGCCCGATCCGACGATGATGACGTCGTGGATCTTCTGCCCGTTGTCCTGGGTCTCTTGGGTCGGCTTGTCCATCTGGACCTCGGTATGCGTCGTCACGTTCTCGAAAGACCTTTCTGTCTTCTCCATCGCTGATATGCCCGAGCCGGACACTTCGGCAGACACTTCCTCCAACGGAACCACACGCAGCCTTATTCCGTCGACCGCCCGGGCGGACGGCCGACGTGGTGGCGGGTCGCGATGAGCTCCACGTGCTCGCCGCGGCGACTCCGGATGGAAGCCGGGCGGCCGGTCGGGTCAACTGACGCGGATCTCCGCGATCCTGAGACCGAAGGGGAACTGTGCCTGGATGTTGGAGAGTCTGGGCAGCTGTGTGAAGTTGATGATCACGTACCGGCCGGTCGGTTGTCCGTCGGCTCCCGCTGGAATGGGCAGGGTCACGGTGGGCGCCGTGAACCCTCCCTGGGCGATCTGCTGCGCGCCCACGGGTGTCGGCTCGTCGTTCACCAGGACCGTGAAGATGCCGCCCGCGCCGTTGAGTTGGTCGATCGAGACCTGGGAGATGGCGGATTCCTCCTCGAGCTCCACCACGAGCGCGAGGCTCGTCGCCAGACCGCCGAAGGTATCGCTCGCATACACCTGGTTGCCCCAGAAGGTGGCGGGGTTCCCATCGATGATCAGGGGCAGGTTGACGTCATTGCCTGCATCGAGTTCGGGAGAGTCGGGCACCTGACGGGTGATCCCCGTGATGACGGGGTCGGCGGCCTCGGGGGTGGGCTCTGCCTCTGCCGTGGTCGGTGCCGGAGTCGTGGGTTCCGGTTCCGCAGTGGGAGCGGTCGTCACCTGCTCCGTCTCCTCATCCGCCGTCGTGCTGCCGCCGAAGATCGATCCCAACTGTGTTGCGGCGAGGACGACGGCCACCACGAGGACGACCGTCAGGACGACTCCGACCAGGACGCGCGTGAAGGTGCGCCCACCTGTATCGTCGTCGCTCTCGGGCTCACCGTAGTGGTCGGACGTGTCGGGGTCGTCGTAGCCGTCGTCGAAGCGGCCGTCCCCGCTTCCTGACAGGGGAAAGCGCGACGCCGCACGACCGGACTCTGAGCTCGACGCAGCGCCCGGCGCTCCCGCACCCAGCGCTCCTCCGCCGGCAGCTCCAGCACCCACAGCTCCAGCACCCACAGCTCCAGCGGTGACCACTCCCGCCGTCGACGAGCGGTGCCGATCACCATCTGGCTCCCGGTCGTCGTCGGAGTAGTTCGAGGATGCCGCCGGGCGGCTGCTGGGAGGCGGCGGGACGGTGTGCGTGGAGGGTCGGCGCTCCCCTGCGGGCCGGGCAGCCACGGGTGGGAGGTCCGAGGTGTCGTCGTCCTCGCGGGAGTCACCGCGGGAGTCCTCTGCGGAATTCCCGGTGGAGTCGTCGGAACCGTTCCGCCCGAAGCGTCCCATCAGTCCCGAGAACCTGGACTTCCGCGGGTGCCCGTCCTCGTCGTCGTCGCCGGGATGACCGTCGCCGTAGTGACCGTCACCGTAGTGGTCGTCGTCGTACGTCTCGGGTTCCGTGGAGCGGGGGCCGCCGAAGATCTCGGAGCCGAGCGTGTCCGTGAAGAACGGCTCGACGTAGGGTGCCTCAGCTGCAGGGGCGTCCTGTTGGACGATCAGATCCAGCATGTCCGCGGCAGGAGCACGATTGGTCACGAGATAGGTGCCTGTCTCGGTGATCCCGAGATCGAGTACCTGGATGTTCTCGTTGCGATCTCCCGACGCGAGTTCCCGGGCGCTCGTGGCGACCTGCGAGGCATTCCCGGGCGACGCGACGAGAATGCTGACCGGCCGGTTGAGGACCTGATCGACGCCGTCGAGCACGAGATCCTTCTCAGCAGATGCCAGGACATAGGCGGTCACCTTGTAACGGCCGCCCAGCACTGAACCGACGTCTACTGCTTCTGGCACGTGTTCCTCCCGGCGAAACCTCGCTGATTTTTACCCATGCTACCGGTCGGTCCGGCCATTCCCTGGCTGGCGCGTCAGCCGCCGCTCGGGCGGAATCGTCCCAGGAGCGGGCCTACGAAGTCGGTCAGTTCGGTGACGCGGAGCAGTTTCAGCATGGCCAGGTACGCGGCGCCCATCACGGTCCCTCCTAGCGCCAGCACGACGACGGCGTTCAGCTTCGACTGCCAGACGAAGCCAGCGGCGTCGTAGCCGCCGAAGACCCAGCACACTGCGGTCCCGGCGGCCGCCGCGACTATTCCGGCGACGGCGAGGCGCACGTGGACGTCGAAGACGTGCCCCGCGCCGTAGGGGCCGATGGCACGCGTGAGGAAGACATGGCTGATGACGACGGCGATCACATTGCCGACCGAATAGGCGACCGCGAGCATGGGGACGATCAGGCGCGGATCGAACGTGGACGCTATCAGGGCGAGGACCACCCCGACGACGGACAGGATCAGCTGGATCCTGAGTGGCGTCCGGACGTCCTCGGCAGCGTAGAACACGCGGCTGAGGAAGAAGTTGGCGCTGAGGAACGGAGCCCCGACGGCGAGGATCGCGATGATGACGCCGTTGATGGCGGCGCTGGACGGCGATTCACTGAACAGCACGCCGAGTGGCCCGGCGAACGCGAGCAGCGCCGCGGCGCCGAAGACCGTCGCCACGCCGATGATCCGCAGACCCTGCGACAGTGTGGCGCGCACGGCGACGAGGTCGTTGTCGGCATGGGCGGAGGACAGCTGGTTGAACATCACCGTGGCGAGCGAGAGTGCGATCACCGCGTGCGGCAACTGGTAGACCATCGAACCGAATTCGAGATTGGCGAGTCCGGCGATCTCCACCGGCGGATCCTGCGCCAGGAACCTCGGCCTCGCATTGGAGGCCATGGTCGCCACGAACTGGTTCACGAGGTACAGCCCGTTACCGATCAGCATCGTCACGATCGTGACCGAGGCGAGCTTCCCCGTCCGGCCGAGACCGGTGCCGCGGATGCCGAACCTGGGCCGCAGCCCGAGGTTGAGGCGCTTGAGGGGGATCAGGAGGACCAGTGCCTGGATCACGATGCCGAGGGTGGTCCCGCCCGCGAGCAGCAGTGTCTGGTCGACGGTCCAGGTCTCCGGACGGTGCCGCTCGGCCTGCTCCGTCCCCATCAGTGTGATGAAGACGATCAGGAAGGCGATCGACACGATGTTGTTGACCACGGGAGCCCACATGTAGGGCCCGAAGGAGCCGTTCGCGTTGAGGATCTGACCGATCACCGCGTACATGCCGTAGAAGAAGATCTGGGGCAGGCACCAGAAGGCGAACGTGGTCGCCAGGGCGAGGTTCGCCCCTGTGAAACGCGTGGTGACGTCCACGATGAGCGGTGCGGCAAGGGTGACCACGACCGTCAGCACCAACAGAGCTGCGGCGGCAAGGGTGAGGAGGCGGCTGACGAAGTCCGCGCCCCGGTCCGGCAAGCGGCTCGCGCGGATGATCTGCGGCACGAGGACGGCGTTGAAGACCCCGCCGGCGAGCATCAGATAGAGGAAGTTGGGCAGGTTGTTGGCCGAGACGAAGAGATCCGAGACCTGGCCTGCCGCGCCGATCGCCGTTGCGAGGAGGGCCACGCGGACGAGTCCGAGGACACGGGAGACGAGCGTGCCCGCCGCCATGATGGCGCTCGAGCGGGCGGTGGAGCCGCTGCGGGGATCAGACGGATCCTCGTTGGCCGGAGATCCGTCGTCCTGCAGGGGAATCGAGGAGGTGTTGGTGTCAGACATCGCGTCCCATCGTCTCACCCACGGGAACGACGGCGCTGCCCGGTCGGACGGCGGTCAGGTCAGGTGGTGCATCGAGGCTCAGAGGTGCTCGGGCAGTTCTTCACGCGCGAGATCGGCGATACGGCGCTCGTTGGGGAAGGACAGGCGCCGACCGAGCTCCTGCAGCGGGACCCAGGCGACGTCGATGGCCTCGTGGTCGGGATCGTTCTCGATGGTCAGGTAGCCACCTGTCGCGATGAGCAGGAAGTGGTGCACGGTCTTGTGCACGCGATGGCCGCTGACGGTGAACCAGTAGTCGATACTGCCGAGCGTCGAGACGATCCGGCCCTCGATGCCGGTCTCCTCGGCGATCTCACGGACGGCCGCTTCCTCGTTGTTCTCCACCCCCTCGGGGTGGCCCTTCGGCAGGCACCACTCGAGGCGCCCGCCGCGGTTGAGGCGGGCGATGATGGCGACGTCGAGTGTCTTCCGCGAGGCGTCGACGACGATCCCTCCGGCGGAGACCTCCTCCACCGTGGGCAGCTGGTGCTGGACGGCAGGCATGCCCGTGGTTCCCATTGACACTGTCAACGGGGTGCGCTTCGGAGCACTTGGAACGGGACGGTCCATGATGACCACTCTAACGATCTTTCAGCGGACGCACTGACGGCACGACCGGGTGCGGGGCCGCTTCGGGACCGGGTCCGCACCCGGATCCCGGGCCCTGCGACGGGCCCGCATGAGGGCAGGGCAAGGGCGGCAGGACCGGCGCCGCGGTGTGGACAAGGCTGCCCGATCTGGCACCCTTAAGGGACTATGGCGCATCTGCTGGACACCTCGACCCTCACCGCACCCCTCCCTCCCGTGGTCCTCGAGGTCGGCGCACTCTTCGACGCCGCAGGACACGAGCTCTCCCTCGTGGGCGGACCCGTCCGCGATCTCTTCCTCGGGCGGGTCTCACCCGATCTGGACTTCACCACGGACGCCGACCCGGACCGGACACTGGCCATCGTGAAGCGATGGGCTGATGCCTACTGGGAGATGGGCCGGGCGTTCGGCACCATCGGCCTCCGCAAGGACGGCTTCCAGATCGAGATCACCACCTACCGTGCGGAAGCCTATGATCCCGCATCCCGGAAGCCCGCCGTGGCGTTCGGGTCGAGCCTCGAGGACGACCTCGTCCGCCGCGACTTCACCATCAACGCGATGGCGCTGCGGCTGCCCTCCCTGGAACTCGTGGATCTGTTCGGCGGTGTCCGCGACCTCCACGCCGGCATCCTGCGCACCCCCGGCACGCCGTCGTCGTCCTTCTCGGACGATCCGCTCCGCATGATGCGCGCCGCGCGTTTCGTCTCGCAGTTGGGCGTCAGCGTGGCGCCCGAGGTCGCGGAGGCGATGACGGGCATGGCCGACCGCATCTCGATCATCTCCGCGGAACGCATCCGTGACGAGCTGGTGAAGCTCATCCAGGGCGCTGCGCCCGACGCCGGGGTGGACATCCTCGTCGACACGGGTCTGGCCGACCACGTGCTGCCCGAGGTCTCGGCGCTGCGACTCGAGACGGACGAGCACCATCGGCACAAGGACGTCTACCAGCACTCGCTGACCGTGCTGCGCCAGGCGTGCGAGCTGGAGACGGGTGACGACGGACCGGTTCCCGCTCCCGACGTCGTCCTGCGCCTCGCGGCACTCCTGCACGACATCGGCAAGCCCGCGACCCGGAAGTTCGAGCCGGGCGGAGCGGTCAGCTTCCGCCATCACGACGCCGTGGGCGCCAAGCTCGCTGCCAGACGGCTGCGCGCCCTGCGTTTCGACAACGACACCGTCAAGTCCGTTGCCCGCCTGGTGGAGCTGCACATGCGCTTCTACGGGTACGGCGAGGCCGGCTGGAGCGATTCCGCCGTGCGGCGCTACGTGAGCGACGCCGGTCCGCTGCTCGAGCGGCTCCACCGCCTCACCCGCTCCGACGTCACGACGCGTAACCGGCGGAAGGCCGAGCGGCTCGCCTTCGCCTACGACGACCTCGAGACCCGGATCGCGGTGCTCGCCGAGCAGGAGGAGCTGGCGTCGATCCGCCCCGACCTCGACGGCGAGCAGATCATGCTGCTGCTGGGAATCCGCCCCGGCCCTGTGGTGGGGCGCGCCTACCGGTTCCTCCTCGAGGAGCGCATGGAGCACGGACCGCACGAGCCGGCGGACGCAGAAACGAAGCTCCGCCGGTGGTGGGGCGAACAACCCGAATCCCAGGAGAGCACACCATGAAGCCCATGACCGGCGCAGCCACCCCTGACCTCACGCCCGCGGGCACGCCCCTGCCGAAGCTGTGGCTCCTGCGCCACGGCGAGACGGAGTGGTCGAGGGACGGCAGGTACACGGGTCTCACGGACCTGCCGCTCACGGAGCACGGCGAGGAACAGGCTCTCGCGGCACGCGAGCACCTCGAGGGAATCGACTTCGGTCTCGTGCTGACCTCGCCACTCCAGCGTGCCGTCCGGACGGCCGAGCTCGCGGGCTTCGCCGACGCGGAGGTCCTTCCCTTCGCCCACGAGTGGGACTACGGCGACAACGAGGGTCGCCACAGTGCAACAGTCCGCGAGGAGAACCCCGGCTACCTGATCTGGAACGACGGCGTGCCCAACGGCGAGACGCTGGATCAGGTGTCGGAGCGGGCGGACCGCGTGATCGCCCGCGTCCAGGCAGGGTGCGGTACCCCGGCGGACAGGGATCCGGCGGCGAAGCCTGTCGAGAACGCACTGCTGGTGGCCCACGGACATTTCCTGCGGATCGTCGCTGCCCGGTGGATGCAGTTCGGGGCCATCGAGGGACGCCGCTTCGTGCTCGGCACCGCCGCTGTGTGCGCGCTCGGCTGGGACAAGCGGACACCCGCGATCGTGCACTGGAACCTCTGAGACAGGATGCCACCCTGCACCTCGGGGCGCCCGTCCGGTCCCGGACCCCGGATCCCGACGGCGCCGCGTGTCAGGTTCCCGGCCTCCTTCCAGGGCGGTGGACGAACCAGCGGAGGGCCTGTTCGAGAGGGCCCGTACGGCCGGTCGCCAGGACGAGCCGACTGACCGCCGACTGTGCGGTGAAGATCACGACGACGATGCCGGGGACCGCCGTGGGTGGAACCTCGTCCATGAGGCCGAATCCGTAGCCGGTGAACAGGATGCAGAGCAGGACCGACTGCCCTAGGTAGTTGCTGAGCGACAAGCGGCCGGCTGGGGCGAGTATCCCTGTCAGCAGGCCTCCCGCGCGGGTCCGCACGAGGAGCAGGAGCAGTGAGGCGTACCCGAGCGTGACGAGGGGGGAGGCCGCGACCGAGAGCCCGGTGGCCAGGAGGGCGGCGGCCTCGCCCTCGGCCCACAGGGACAGACAGGCCTGGAGCGCCGATACGCCCAGACCCACCGGCAGGATCAGGAACGCCACGCGACGAAGAACGACCTCCGAGGGAGGATCGGGCCGGAGGACGCCGGAGCCGGCGAAGGCTGAACCGGCGTAGAACGCGGCGAGGGCGAGGGGACCCTGGAAGAGGACCACCGACGGCAGGACGATTCCGTACGTGGCCGCGTTGACGGCCAGCGCGGCGCCGGGCCCGCCCGTCAGCGGCAGCGCGGTGCCCGTCGCCGACGATGTCCCGTCCGCACCGATGACCAGCAGGAGGACGGCGGCGCCGAGGAAGAGGATGGCGACGCCGGACGTGATGGCGACCGCGACGCCGAGGGCCCTCCGGACGGGGATCCCTCGGGTGGCTACGAGGAGTGCGCCCGCCAGCGCGTAGGTGAGCAGGATGTCACCGTAGAAGAGCAGGACCCCGTGCAGGACACCCAGCACGGCGAGGAATCCGAGGCGGCGACGCACCGGCCGGAGCGGATCCTGTCCGCCCGCACCCTGGAGCACGGCGAATCCGTAGCCGAACAGCAGGGAGAACAGCAGGTAGAACTTGCCCTCGAAGAAGGTCGCCACGAGGAAGAGGACGATCAGGTCCGCCATCGGGGTTGTGGTCGTGTCCGGCCCGCCGGCCACGGTGGACGAATCCGCGAAGAACCAGATGTTCACCATCAGGATGCCGAAGAGCGCCAGTCCCCGCAGCGCATCGATCTCGACGACACGCGGGGTAGGGCCGACCGGATGATGCACCGAATTCGCCCCTTCCAAAAATTCATCGACAAATATGCGCATCGGTCTATGCCGACGCTAATTCTTACGGTAGCTTTACTTACGTGCCATTGGGCCTTCCCAACTCATCGAGTGGGGATTCGGCCGGCACTGATCGGTACGTGCTATCCAGCGAAAAGGAGGTGGAGATTGTGAATACCCTGCTCGGCGTGACCTACGCCCGCCGCACCAATCCCGCCTTCTTCATCCGTACGCACTAGGAAGACCGCGCACCGGCACCAGCCGGCCCACTCGCTTCGACCCGCACCCGTGCGCGTCTTCCTTTTCCCTTTCCCTTTCAATTCATCGCATTCTCCTGCCTGAATTCACGCCCTGAAAGTGGTCATGACCGATTCCCAGCCCTTGCCTGCCCAATTCCTCGACGAACCCGAATCATCCATGATGAACGCACCCCCGCCTTCCGGTGAATCGTTGCGGGGTGAATTGATCATCGGCGGCTCCCTGACACCGCCGGACGGCGCCACCGGTGGCACCGCCCGGCAGGATCTGCCGGGCGCGCCGGAGGTCACGATGCCTGCGTTCCATCGCAGGGCCGACGTCCAGCGTCTCCTCGCGAGGTGGCGCAACGGTCTCTCGCTCTGCGGGCGCATCCTCTCCAGTGAGGCCCGCGGTCCCTGGGACGACTCGCGGCGGTTCGAGCAACCGAACCATCTGCTCCACATCCGGTGAGCGTCGGTCCGACGGCGTGCCCCACAGCGATCACTTCAGCGATCCTGCGGAGGCCCGCCTGATCGGACGCCGCACGGGGCGCCGAGGCTCGGCGTACCCGGAATTCAGCGCACGAACAGTGCGTTGTAGGGTCAGGGGAGTCACTGGACCGGCCGCCTCCCTACGTGCCGGCCGGAAGGGAGAGGGTGTGTCCGGCGTTCGGCGCGTAGCCATGCTGTCCCTGCACACCTCCCCCCTCGAGCAACCCGGTAGGGGTGATGCCGGGGGCATGAACGTCTATGTCAGGAGCACCGCGCTCGAGCTCGCCCGTGTAGGGATCGACGTCGAGATCTTCACGCGGGAGGCGGGTGAGGGCCGGCCCAGCCGTGAGGTGCTGGGTGACGGCGTCGTGGTGCACCATCTGGAGGCCGGGCCTCGTCAGCGCATTCCCAAGGAGGATCTCCCCGAGCTGAGTGACACCTTCGCGGACGCGATCACCGATGTCGCGGATCTTCTTGCGGACGGACACTTCGACGTGCTGCATTCCCACTACTGGGTCTCCGGCATGGTGGGCCTGATGCTCAGCAGGGAGATGAACCTGCCGCTCGTGCATTCCATGCACACCATGGCGAAGGTGAAGGACCTGCGGATGAAGTCGCTCGGGGCTCCGGAGCCGGAGGACCGCGTGACCGGGGAGCAGCGGATCGTCGCGGATGCGGAGCGGCTCATCGCCAACACCAGTACCGAGGCCGCTGAACTGGTCTCCCTCTACGGGGCGGCCCCGGAGCGCATCGACGTCGTGGCACCCGGGGTGGATCTCACGACCTTCCATCCGCGCGATCGCTCGGCGGCACGCGCTGCGCTCGCCTTCCCTCCCGGGCAGTTCCACGTGGTGTTCGCCGGCCGGATCCAGAAACTGAAGGGACCGCAGGTGCTGGTCGCCGCCGCGGAGGAGCTCCGCCGTCGCCGCCCCGACATCCCCCTCGTGGTCAGCATCCTGGGCTCGGGCAGCGGGTCCGAGGCCCTCGCCCTGCAACCCCTCATCGATGCCGCGGGGCTCACCGATGACATCCGCCTGTACCCACCGGTGACCGCCGCGCATCTCGCGCAGTGGTTCCGTGCGGCGGATGCCGTGGCGATGCCGTCCTTCAGCGAGTCCTTCGGGCTGGTGGCTCTGGAGGCGCAGGCCTGCGGGACGCCGGTGATCGCGGCGAACGTGGGCGGGCTGCCGCAGGCCGTCAGCGACGGCCGCAGCGGGCTCCTGGTGGACGGCCACTCCGCCGGACGCTGGGCGGATGCGCTCGAACGGCTTCACGACGACGTCCGGCTGAGGGAGACACTCGGGCGCGGAGCGGCAACGCACGCGCTGGCGTTCGGTTGGCAGCGCACGGCCCTGCTGACCGCGCAGAGCTACCGCACCGCCGTCGACCGGTTCTCTCCCGCGACCGCTCGCAAGGGCTCCCCGGCACGCCCCTAGGATGGGTACGTGAACCCCACCGAGCTCGCTGCCTACCTCGACTCCGCCCTCATCACCGGTCCGGTGGCAACGCCCCGACAGGACAACCTCCGGCACATGCGTCTGTTCCTCGAGGGGAACGAGAACCTCGAGTTCGGTGTGACGCTCACGCGTGAGTGGACGTACGACGACGTCTTCGACCTCATGCACGAGCGCGTGGGGACGAGCGCGGATCACACCCATACGGAGGGCCAGGACACCATCGACGGCGCTCTCTGCGTCGCTGCACTCGACAGGCTCGCGGACCGCCTCGGCGAGGCGGCGCACCGGAAGGAGCGGATCCTCTTCGCCACCGGACACCCCGCGGGACTGCTGCCCGTCCATGCGGCCTTCGCCCGTGCCGTCGCAGCAGCCGGTGCGACCGTGGTGCAGGTGCCCGAGGGGCGGCGCTTCCGTGCCGGCGACATCCGGCAGATCTTCGGTGTGCTGGTGTGGCACCAGCACGGGGGCCTGATGCACACGCACTCCCCGGACCCCATGCGCCTGAGTCTCGAGACCCTCGCCGGGGACGGTGCGGGCCTGCCCGACCTCGTGGTGGCGGATCACGGGTGGGCGGGGCAGGCAGCCGACGCCGGGATTCCCACCCTCGGCTTCGCCGACTGCAACGATCCCGGGCTGTTCGTCTCGGAGGCACAGGGGCACCTCGAGGTGGCCGTCCCGCTCGACGACAACGTGTGCCCCGGGCTGTACGACCCGCTGATCGCCTACGTGCTCGACAGGGCGGGGCTCCCGGCAGCCTGACCCGAGCGCGCTGGTAGGTTGGCTGCATGAGCGATCTTGAGATTGCCCGCGCCGCTGCGGTCAGGCCCATCGAGGACATTGCCGATGCTGCAGGGATCCCCCGGGAGGCGCTCGAACTGCACGGTCGCTTCAAGGCGAAGATCGATCCGCGCCTCCTGCCCGGGACCGGGCGCGCGCCGGGGAAAGTGGTGCTGGTCAGTGCCATGAGCCCTACGCCGGCGGGCGAGGGCAAGTCCACCTGTACGGTGGGGCTCGCGGATTCGCTGGCGCGGGCCGGTCAGCGTGTCATGATCGCCCTGCGCGAGCCGTCCCTCGGGCCCGTGCTCGGCATGAAGGGCGGGGCGACCGGCGGAGGGTACTCGCAGGTCCTGCCGATGGACGAGATCAACCTCCACTTCACGGGTGACTTCCATGCCATCACCTCCGCCAACAACGCACTGGCCGCGCTGATCGACAACCACATCCATCAGGGCAACGACCTCGGGATCGACCCCCGTCGGATCACCTTCAAGCGCGTGCTGGACGTCAATGACAGGGCCCTGCGCGAGGTGGTCATCGGACTCGGCGGCCCCGCGCAGGGCACGCCCCGGCAGGACGGCTTCGACATCACCGTGGCGTCCGAGGTCATGGCCGTCTTCTGCCTCGCCCGCGACCTCGACGATCTCAAGCGGCGGCTCGCCGCCATCACCTTCGGCTACACCTTCGACCGCACACCCCTCACGGTGGGCGACCTGCAGGTTGAGGGTGCGCTGGCGCTGCTGCTCAAGGACGCCATCAAGCCCAACCTCGTGCAGACCATCGCCGGCACCCCGGCCCTCGTGCACGGCGGACCCTTCGCGAACATCGCGCACGGCTGCAACTCGGTGATCGCCACACGGACGGCCCGGAGCCTGGCCGACATCGTGGTCACCGAGGCCGGCTTCGGCGCCGACCTCGGCGCCGAGAAGTTCATGGACATCAAGGCACGCGTCGCGGATGTGGCCCCCGACGCCGTCGTCGTCGTCGCGACCGTCCGGGCGCTCAAGATGCACGGGGGCGTCGCGAAGGCGGACCTCGCCATGCCCGATGTGGAGGCCCTCCGCGACGGGACCGCGAACCTGCTCCGCCATGTGCGGAACGTCGAGAAGTTCGGCGTCACGCCCGTGGTCGCCATCAACCGGTTCGGCACGGACACCGAGGAAGAACTCGAGTGGCTGCTGTCCTGGTGCGCGGGCGAGGGCATCGATGCAGCGGTCGCCGACGTCTGGGGCCAGGGCGGAGGCGGCCCCGGTGGGGACGATCTCGCGGCCACGGTGCTCGCGGCCCTCGACCGGCCCGTCGCCTTCTCGCACCTCTACTCCCTCGACCTGTCGGTGGAGGAGAAGATCCGCACCATCGTCCAGGAGATCTACGGGGCCGACGGCGTCGACTTCTCCGTCCCGGCGTTGCGACGGCTCAAGGAGATCGAGGCGAACGGCTGGTCAGGATTGCCCGTCTGCATGGCCAAGACCCAGTACTCGTTCTCGGACGACGCGACCGTGCTCGGTGCCCCCAAGGGTTTCACCGTGCATGTCCGGGACCTCATCCCGAAGACGGGCGCGGGGTTCATCGTGGCCCTCACGGGTTCCGTCATGACCATGCCGGGCCTGCCGAAGGAGCCGGCGGCGCTCCGCATGGATGTCGACGCGGACGGCAACGCCGTCGGGCTCTTCTAACCCCCGCCGGACTGCCGCCCTGGAGAGATGAGAGGCCGGGACGACGTCGTCGTCCCGGCCTCTCATCGGATCAGTCGCGTGGCGGGCAGTGCCTAGCGGTCGATGTCGCCGCGGATGAAGGCTTCGACCTTCTCGAAGGCGATGTCGTCGGCGTACTGCTCGGGTGGGGACTTCATGAAGTAGCTGGACGCGGAGAGGATCGGTCCGCCGATGCCGCGATCCAGTGCGATCTTCGCGGCGCGGATGGCATCGATGATCACACCTGCGGAGTTCGGGGAGTCCCAGACCTCGAGCTTGTACTCGAGGGAGACGGGGGCGTCACCGAAGTTGCGTCCCTCGAGGCGGACGAAAGCCCACTTACGGTCATCGAGCCAGGCGACGTAGTCCGACGGGCCGATGTGGACGTCGTCGGCGTGCAGCTCGGCCTTGACGTTGGAGGTCACGGCCTGGGTCTTGGAGATCTTCTTGGACTCGAGGCGGTCGCGCTCGAGCATGTTCTTGAAGTCCATGTTCCCGCCGACGTTGAGCTGGTACGTCCGGTCCAGGGTGACGCCGCGGTCCTCGAAGAGTTTCGCCATGACGCGGTGGGTGATGGTGGCCCCGATCTGGCTCTTGATGTCGTCGCCCACGATCGGGATGCCGGCCTCGGTGAACTTGTCCGCCCACTCCTTGGTGCCGGCGATGAAGACGGGCAGGGCGTTGACGAAGGCGACGCCTGCGTCGATGGCGCACTGGGCGTAGTACTTCGCGGCGTGGTCCGAGCCGACGGGCAGGTAGCAGACCAGGACGTCGGCCTTGGCGGCCTTGAGCTGGCCCACGATGTCCACGGGCTCCTCGTCGGATTCAACGATGGTCTCGCGGTAGTACTTGCCCAGGCCGTCCAGGGTGTGGCCGCGCTGGACGATTACTCCGGTGGGGGGTACCTCGGCGATCTTGATGGTGTTGTTCTCGCTGGCGCCGATGGCCTCGGCGAGATCGTGGCCGACCTTCTTGCCGTCGACGTCGAACGCGGCGACGAATTCCACGTCGCCCACGTGGTACTTGCCGAACTCGACGTGCATCAGGCCGGGCACCGTGCCGGCCGGGTCCGCATCGCGGTAGTAGTGCACGCCCTGCACCAGCGACGCGGCGCAGTTGCCGACTCCAATGATTGCCACGCGAATGGGGTTCTGTCCCACAGTTCTCCTCGAAAGCCAGTTGAATATGCTCCGGCCGCTATCGCTCTGGGCGCGGTCGGCAGGAAGTGCCAGTCTACGTTCAGTTCACAACGCCGATGTCGCGCCCGCCATTCCTCGCCCTCCGCCTTCGGGTGTGCAAGGGGGCGTATCCGGGGGCCGCGGGCCCGGCCGGGACCGATAGGCTCCATCCATGACCTCCGGTACGGGCAGGCGCGGGCCGTACCGCATCAGTGCGCCCAGCCGGTCGGACGAGCTCCTTCGCCCACTCGCGGGCGGGATCGGAGGGCCCCTCGGGCGTCACGCGGATCCGGGGCGGGTAGCGCCCGGCCACTTCACCGTGCAGCGGGTCGTGATCCTGCTCACCGTGCTGTCCGCTGTGCTGTCCGTGCTGGTGAAGAATCCCTGCCGGGCAGCGGGGTGGAGCTCTCCGGACTACTTCTACCGAGCCTGCTACTCCGATTGGGCGGAGCTCTACCGGAGCCGCGGCCTCGCTGACGGTGTGCTCCCCTTCATCACACCCGGCACGTTGTTCGAGTATCCCGTGCTGCTCGGACTCCTGGCCTCCGGAACGGCCCTCCTCGTGGGCGCGCTGGCCACCGGTGCGGACCTGCAGCAGAAAACCCTGCTCTACTTCGACATCAATGCCGTGCTGATCGCCGGCGTGTGGCTCCTGACGGTGCTGGCGACGCTTCGACTGGCGAACCGCAGGCCGTGGGACGCGGCGATCGTCGCCGTCGCTCCGGTGATCATCCTCTCGGGAACCATCAACTGGGATCTTTGGGCCGTGCTGCTCGCGACAGCAGGCATGCTGGCCCTTGCGCGTGACCGCCCGGTTCTCGCCGGGATCCTCTGGGGGCTCGGTACCGCGGTGAAGCTCTACCCGGTCCTGCTCCTCGGGGCAGTACTGGTCCTCGCGCTCCGGACCGGGCGCTACCGGCCCTTCGCCGTGACCGCGCTGGCGACGGCGTCCACCTGGTTCCTGGTGAACGTCCCCTTCTATCTCCGCGACCGCGAGGCGTGGGGGTATTTCCTCACCTTCTCGGAGGACCGGGACGCCGGCTTCTCCTCGGGCTGGTACGTCTACAACGCCCTTGCCCGTCGGGCAGGAGGCATTTCGCTCACGCCGGAGGCCATCAACACCGGGGCCGGTGTGCTCTTCGGCCTGGCGTGCGCGGGGATCGCCCTGCTCGCTCTCGGCGCCCGCCGCCGTCCCCGCCTCGCCCAGCTGGCCCTGCTGATCGTGGGCGCGTTCATCCTGTGCAACAAGGTCTACTCGCCCCAGTACGCCCTGTGGCTCGTCCCCCTCATAGCGCTCGCGGTGCCCCGCTGGCGCGTCGTCCTGGTCTGGCAACTCGCAGAGGTCCTGCACTGGGGCGCCGTCTGGCTGTACCTCGGCGGGATGACGAGCGGCGGCCCGCCCGAGCACAACCTGGGGCTGGGGACGTACGCACTGGCGGTCATCCTGCACATACTGGCAACTGCATACGTGCTGGGGGTCGTGGTCTCCGAGATCCTCGATCCCCGGCAGGACGTGGTGCGCCGGATCGCCATCGACGATCCCCAGGGAGGCGTGTTCGACGGCACGGCCGACCGCTTCGTCCTGTCCCGCATCAGGCACCGGAGGCCTTCGCCGCGCAAGGAGGCCGTCGCGTCATCCGCCGAACCACCAGGGAGGGGCCGCTCCGGCCACGCTCGGATAGGCTGGCGGGACCCCGACGACCGCCCACCGAAAGACCCTCAGTGACAGCACCTTCCCTGACCGCCAGAATGGTCGACCGAGCGGCCTTCGAGGCCATCGCCGCCGCGCATCCCGAGGTGGTGATCCCCCTCGAACAGACGCCTGACTGGGTGGAGTTCGAGCGCGCCCTGGGACGTGCTCCACTCGGTATCTGGGAGTACCGCGATCCCTCGGGGGAGCTCGTCGCGACGGCGAGCTTCATCCACGTGGTGCGGCGGCTCCGCGCCTCGGTGGTCGCCGTCAACGGGCCTGTCTGGTTCGCCGAGCGGACACCCGCGGCGGAGCGCCTGCTCCTGGAGGCGGTGCGGGAGCAGTTCCGCAAGGATCCGACGGTGGATCCGCTCTACGTGCGGATGCAGGTCGCCACCCGCCAGGCGCCCGCGACCGGGCCGATCGAGCACGGCTGGTACGAGCGGGAGATCGTGGTCGACCTCCGACCGACCGAGGCCGAGTTGCTGAAGGGTTTTCGGCCCAATGCCCGGAACAGCATCCGGAGGGCGCAGCGGGACGGTATCACCGTCAGGCATATTCCTCGTGAGGAATGGACTGCTGTGTTCGCGCGGGAACTGTTCCCGATCATGGTGGAGACCGCCGAGCGCGACGGCTTCCAGTCCTTCGACTCGACCTATTACGAGACCCTCCTCCGGGTGCTCGGCGATCACCTGCGGCTGCTGGTCGCCTATCAGGACGGCGTCGCACTGAGCTGGCTCATCACCACCGAGTACCGCGGCTACGCGGTCTACTACTTCGCGGGCAGCACTCATGCAGCGAGGAGAATGTTCGCACCCTACCTCCTGCTGTGGGAAGCGTTCAGAGCCCTGAAAGCAGCAGGCAACACGGCCTGCGGGTTGACCGGCATCGAGAGCGAGAACTATCCGTCGCTGGCCAATGTCACTACGTTCAAGCGGAATTTCTCGAAGAACGTAGTGGTGGTCCCGACCACGTACGACATTCCGCTGAACAGTGCGCGCTACGCAGCGGTCTCGGCCGTCCTTGCCGCGCGCCGGTCGGGTCCCTCGGCCGCGAAGGGCCTCGCTCGCCGGATGGCCGGGCCCACCCGGCTCCGCAGGAGCAGCCCGGCCACCACGAAGAGCTGACAGCGGCGACATCGTTCCCGTCGCAGGAGGAGAGCCCCATGGTTGATGTCGAGGTCGTCGGTTCGGGCCCCAACGGACTGGCAGCGGCCGTCGTCATGGCGCGCGCCGGTCTGTCGGTCCGCGTACACGAGACGGCCGCCACCATCGGGGGCGGGTCCCGTTCCGTGGAGCTCATGGAGCAGGATCATCTGCACGACTTCTGCTCCGCCGTGCACCCCATGGCCCTCGCGTCCCCCTTCTTCCGGGCGTTCGAGCTGAGCCGGCGCATCGGGTTCGCGGTGCCCGATGTGTCCTTCGCCCATCCGCTCGACGGAGGCCGGGCGGGCGTGGCCTATCGGAGCATGGAGCGGACCGTGGCCGGGCTGGGGGTCGACGGCGAGGCCTACCGCCGGCTGGTGCAGCCGCTCAGCGATCGTGAGCAGGCGATCCTCGGCGTCGCACTCCACCACGTGGTGCGCATCCCGAAGCATCCAGTGGCGGCCCTGCGATTCGCCGGCGCGGTCCTGGATCAGGGCCTGCCCGCCTGGAACCGACGGTTCCGCACGGACGAGGCGAAGGCCCTGGTGACCGGAGTGATGGCACACCCCGTGGGGACCCTTCCCTCGCTCACGGGGGCAGGAGCGGGGCTCGTCCTGAACCTCCTGGCCCACACGGTCGGGTGGCCCATCCCCGTCGGCGGCTCCCAGGCGATCGCCGACGTCCTCGCCCTCGACGTCCGCGACCACGGAGGGGAGATCGTCACGGGCAGCAGGATCGAATCGCTCGCCGAGGTCTCCGACGCCCGCGTGGTGCTCCTCGACGTGGCGCCGAAGAACTTCCAGGCCATGGCGCGCGGTCGGCTCACGGCCGCCTACGAGGCGGCGCTCGCTGCCTTCACCTACGGCAACGCGGCCTGCAAGGTGGATTTCATCCTGTCCGGACCCGTCCCCTGGACACACCCCGAACTGCACCGGGCAGGGACCGCGCACCTCGGCGGTACGCGCGAGGAGATCGCCGCCGGGGAGAAGGAGGTCAACCAGGGCCGACATCCTGCGAGCCCCTACGTGCTCCTGTCCCAGCCGTCGTCGTTCGATCCGACCCGAGCGCCCGAGGGCAGGCACACGCTGTGGACCTACTGCCATGTGCCGCGCGGCTCCACCAGGGACATGGCCGAGGCCATCACCGCACAGATCGAGCGCTTCGCGCCCGGCTTCCGTGACGTCGTCGTCCGCAGCCACACGACGACGGCGAGTGGACTCGAGGCGTACAACGCCAACTACGTGGGCGGCGACTTCAGCAGCGGGGCGGTGAACCTGCGGCAGATCCTCGCGCGTCCTGTTCCGTCGCTGCAGCCCTGGGCAACCCCGCTGAAGGGCGTGTACCTGTGCTCCCAGTCCACGCCGCCGGGCCCCGGCGTCCACGGGATGGCGGGTCTGAATGCGGCGGGGCTCGCCCTCCGCCGCGAGTTCGGCCTGCCGGTGCCCTACCTCGGACTGGAAGGCATGCCACCCCGGGAGCCACTCCTTCCGCTGACGTAAGTTAGGTTACGCTTGCCTTGCTCTGCTGACAGGGCCCCTCCCGGCAAGAAAGCCCCTCCATGTTCGCCAACTACCTGATCGGCCTGCGCGAGGGCCTCGAGGCCGCCCTCGTGGTGGTGATCCTCGTCGCCTACCTGGTGAAGATCCAGCGGCGGGATCTCCTGCCGGGGATCTGGCTCGGCGTGGCCCTGGCCGGCACGCTGTCCCTCGGATTCGGCGCGCTGCTCACGTACGGTACGCACGGCCTGACCTTCGAGGCGCAGGAGGCCATCGGCGGCTCCCTCTCCCTGATCGCCGTCGGGCTGGTCACCTGGATGGTCTTCTGGATGGCGCGCACCGCGAAGAACATGCGCGGGGAACTCCACGGCCGGGTGGACCGCCATCTCGCAGGAGGCGGCAGGGGTTTGGTGGTCGTCGCCTTCCTGGCCGTCGGGCGTGAGGGCCTCGAGACCGCGCTCTTCATCTGGTCCGCGGTCCAGGCCACCGGCTCCACCACCCAGCCCATTCTCGGCGCCACGCTGGGACTGGCCTCCGCCGTCGTACTCGGGTGGATGTTCTACCGGGGGATGCTCCGCATCAACCTCTCGAAATTCTTCACCTGGACGGGGGGCATGCTCATCATCGTGGCGGCGGGCGTGCTGTCCTACGGGATCCACGACCTCCAGGAGGCCGGGATCCTTCCCGGGCTCAACAGCCTCATGTTCGATGTCAGTGCGGCCGTCCCGCCGTCGAGCTGGTACGGGACGCTGCTCAAGGGCACCGTCAACTTCTCCCCGGCCACCACCTGGCTCGAGGGCATCGCCTGGCTGCTCTACACGATCCCCACCATGACCCTCTTCATCCGGCAGAGCGTGCGCAGGGCTCCGGCTCCGGCTCCGGCCACCGTGCAACCCAGCATCCCCCAAGGAGTCTCGTGACCACCGCCCGCCTGTCCCGGCCCGCTGCCGTCGCAGTAGCCTGCGGCGTCCTCCTCGCCACCGCCTGCACACCGAACGCCACCGCGGAGACATCCGAGGGAGCTGCCGACGGCCTGACTGTCACCAGCACCGCCGACGAGTGCGCGGTCTCGGCCGCCACGGCTGAGAGCGGCCCGCTGACCTTCGCCATCACGAACGAGGGGGACCAGGTCACCGAGTTCTACCTCCTCGCCGAGGACGGCCTGCGGATCGTCTCCGAGGTCGAGAACATCGGCCCCGGTATCAGCCGCAATCTCGTGGTGAACGCGCGGCCCGGTTCCTACTACACCGTCTGCAAGCCCGGCATGGTGGGCGACGGCGTGGGCAGGACCGCCTTCACCGTGACGGATTCCGGGACGACCGTGGAGGCCTCGGGTGACGAGCAGGCACAGATCGACGATGCCGTGGCGAACTACGAGGCCTACGTCGAGGACCAGGTGGACCAGCTCCTCGACGGGACCGAGGACTTCGCCGCCGCCTACAGCGCGGGGGACGACGACGAGGCGCGGCGCCTCTACCCGACCACCCGGATGCACTTCGAGCGCGTGGAACCCGTGGCCGAGAGCTTCGGCGATCTCGACCCGAAGCTCGACAACCGCGAGGCGGACCTCGCGGAGGGCGAGGAGTGGACCGGCTGGCACCGCATCGAGAAGGACCTCTGGCCCCCGGCCGACCCGCCCTACACACCGCTGACCCCGACGGAGCGCGAGGTGTTCGCCGACCAGCTGGTCGAGGACACCACCACCCTGCGCGCAGGCGTCCAGGGCGTCGAGCTCACCCTCGACCAGCTGGCCAACGGTGCCATCGCCCTCATGGACGAGGTGGCCAACGGCAAGGTGACCGGCGAGGAGGAGATCTGGTCCGGCACCGACCTCTGGGACTTCCAGGGCAATGTCGAGGGCGCGCGCGTGCTGGTCGACGGACTGCGTGACCTGCTCGACGCCAAGGATCCCGAGCTCGCGGCGACACTCGACGAGGATTTCGCCTCGCTCGAGGCAGAGCTGGACAAGCACCGCACCAGTCCGGACGGCGCCGCCCAACGGGACATCACGTACGTGTCCTACGGGGAGCTGAGCCAGGCGGACGTGAAGGCCCTGTCCGATCGCGTGAATGCCCTCAGCGAACCGCTCTCGCGGATCACCGCGTCCCTCCTGGGCTGACGGCCATGGCGCGCACCTTCCGCATCTCCCGCCGCAAGGCGCTCTCCCTCGCGGGGGTCAGCGCCGCCGCCGGCGTCGGGGCCGGCATCCTGGCGGGACGCGGCACCCCGGAGGCGACGGCCACACCCGCCGACCCCGACCTGCTGGCCTACCCCTTCTACGGTGAGCACCAGGCCGGCATCATCACGCCGGCCCAGGATCGGCTGCACTTCGCCGTCTTCGACGTCGACGCCATCTCCCGCGCGGAGCTCATCGGCCTCCTTGAGGACTGGACCGCCGCCGCCGCGCGCATGAGCCAGGGCGGGAGCGCCGGCGCCTTCGCACCGGATGCCGGTCCCTACGAGGCCCCGCCGGAGGACACCGGTGAAGCCATGGACCTCGGTCCGTCCGGGCTGACCATCACCTTCGGATTCGGCCCCACGCTGTTCACGGCGTCGGACGGCACCGACCGCTTCGGCATCGCCGCCCGACGTCCCCGCGCCCTCACCGCACTGCCGAAGTTCTCGGGAGACATGCTCGAGGACCGGATCAGCGGTGGGGACCTGTGCATCCAGGCCTGCGCGGACGATCCGCAGGTGGCCGTGCACGCCATCCGCAATCTCTCCCGGATCGCCTTCGGCCGCGCCTCCCTGCGGTATTCGCAGCTCGGCTTCGGGCGGACGTCGAGCACCAGCACGGCACAGGTGACGCCGCGCAACCTGTTCGGTTTCAAGGACGGCACCGCGAATCTCAAGGCCGAGGATCCCGCCGCGGTCGAGGAGCACGTCTGGGTGGCCGAGGGGGACGACCAGGCCTGGATGGCGGGCGGCTCCTACCTGGTGTCCCGCAAGGTCCGCATGAACGTCGAGCCGTGGGACCGGACGCGCCTCTCCGAGCAGGAGCGGTCCATCGGGCGGACCAAGGGCGCGGGCGCTCCGCTGTCAGGCGGCGACGAGTTCACCGCGCCGGATTTCGGCATGCAGGGCAGCGGCGGGCGCCCGATCATCGAGGAGCACTCCCACGTCCGGTTGGCCCATCCCGAGACCAACGGCGGAGCCCGGATGCTCCGCCGGGGCTACAACTTCGTGGACGGCAACGACGACCTCGGACGCCTGGACGCCGGACTGTTCTTCATCTGTTTCCAGCGGGACCCCGAACGATCGTTCATCCCGGTGCAGACGCGCCTTGCCGGTTCCGACATCCTCAACGAGTACATCCGCCACGTGGGGTCGGCGCTGTTCGCCGTTCCCGGCGGGGCCACCGAGGGAAGCTACGTGGGCGCCCGGCTCTTCGAGGCCTGAATCGCCCCGCCCCGTTCCCACCCCTGTGCAGCGCGGCTCGGCGCGTCAGACCCGCGGGAGCGCCCCCGCGGGTCTGACAGCCCGGCGCGGCGCGCCCACCCGGACGGCGTCAGGCGGTCGCCGGGTGCTCATCCGCCGCGCTCTGCAGCCAGGCCACGGCGAGCGGGCGGGACGTGAAGAACCGGGTGGGGCAGGGTGGTGAATTCACGCCCAGGAAGAAGTTGGCGATCATGCGATCGACCGGCGACGAGCCGAGCAGGGCGATGCGCGACGCCGAGCACGGGATGGCGAACACGGACCGTGCGCCCCGCGTGACCGTGCGCGTCGTCTCCATGTCGACCAGCATCGGGTGTACCTGCCCCGCGGCCAGGACGTCGACGGCGGCCATGGCGGACTCGGCGTCCGTCGTGGCGATGGTGCAGTCCCTGTCCCATTCCAGATGGAGGACTCCGTTGGGCAGCAGTTCCAGGGTGGCCTTGCCACCGTCGATGCGTCGTGCGGGCATGGCCCACCTCCTGATGACCCCGCTGGGACCTCCGGACCGGGTGGCCCTGTTCCTGCTGAGACCGAGGATCAGCGAGCACCCAGCATAGCGAAGTACCCCGGGATGGCGGTGGCGGCGGTGCCCCTCATCGGCACCGCCTCGATGCTGACGCGTCCCTCCGCGAGGGTGCTCCACGCCCGGGCAGGGAACGCCGCGCGGCGCTCCGCCGCCCCGAAGTGCCCGGGGACGGGGATGTTCCCGATCGCGCGGCGGAGCGGCTCGGGGATCCTTCCGGGGGACGCGCCGAGGCTCTGCATGTAGGCCAGCGGAGTGCCCCGATAGTTCGTCTCGGTCAGCAGGACGCGGCCCCGGGCGCCCACCAGGTCCAGGGCGTTCGCGGCGAGCTGCGCGCGCTGCTTCGGCCGGAGGACGTGGAACACGCCCCGGATGAACACGTTCGCATCGCCGAACTCGCCGTGGAGTCTCCCACCCGTCCCGGGAGACGTCAGGTCGAGGGTCCGGTAGGAAACCCCTGCGACGCCTAGCGACTCCGCGCGGGCCCGGAGGACGGCGCTGTCGGCGACGTCCACACCGACCGCCGCCGGGAAGCGGCCTACGAGCCAGCGTGTCCACTGGCCGTTGCCGCAGCCCACGTCCACGATCGGGAGCGCGCCGTCCATGCGCTCCTCGAGCACACCGGCGTACTGCTCCGCCTCCGCGCCGATGTCCGCATCCCACAGCACCTCGCCCTGCGTCCCGGTGGTCCGCACCGAAGCCCAGTAGCGTTCCCACGCGTCGGTGGTGTTCCGCGGGGTGCCCGAGGCCAGGCGCGCCACCTCGGGCACCATCCTCAGCTGATCGACGAATGAGCGCATAGGACGAGGGTACCGACGCGCTCCGATCCGTTCCGACACCAAGGATCTCCGCAGGAATGAGCCGTGGCTCACGCAAGGCCGGTCGATCCCGTCCGCCACCGACCTATGCTTCAGGCTCAGGACCAGAGGGAGGACGGGGCGGGATGCGGCGCAGTGTTGCCCGTGCGGCGGCAGGTCACCCCTCGGGGAGCACCCGCCGACCGCCGTTCGTCGATGTCCTCCTCGTGGTCATGGTGCTCCTGCTCACTGCCTACACGGTGGGGCTCGCCCTGGGAGACCACGAGGCGTTCGATCCGCTCGTGGACGGCTGGCTTTGCATCTTCACCGAGCTCGCGGCCGTGGCCCTCTGCATCAGTGCCTGTGTCCGATCCCGCCTGGCCGAACCGCAGGTGGTCCTCGGGACCCTCGCGGTCGGCACGTACGCCGCGGGGGACGCCTACTATGCGTCATCCCTCGACGGCGCCGACGCGCTCGTCGCGATGTCCCTCGCCGACGTCGCCTACCTGGCCTTCTATCCGCTCATGCTCGGCACGCTGGCGGTCGTGGTGGTGCGGCGCCCGAAGGCGCTCGTCTGGCCCCTGCTCGTGGACAGCCTGGTGGGGGCCCTGGGTGCCGCCTCGCTGATGGCCGTCATCCTGGCGCCGGTCCTCCATCTGGGCGCGCAGAGCGGCAGCTACGAGGTGATCGTCGCCGTCGTCTATCCGCTGCTGGACCTGCTCCTCATCTCGGCCGTGGCCGGTATCCTCGCCACCCGCGGGCTGGACGTCGGACCACGCTGGCCTTTCCTGATCGCCGGCCTGCTCGTCTTCTCCTTGGCGGACGTGGGCTACGCGCTGGGAATGCAGGACTACGCCGTCGGCTCCATCGTCGACGCCGGGTGGGTCGCAGGGATCGTGGCGATCGCCGCGTGGGTGGACGGTGCCGCGGACACCCGCGGGGCGCTGCACGGCAGGAGTCACGCGGTCCCGGAGCTCGCGGCACCCCTGGTGTCCACCGCCGTCGCGCTGGTAGTGCTGCTCGCCGGAACGCAAATGAGCATCCCGGCCCTGGCCGTGGTGTTCGCGGGCGCCACGCTCGCGCTCGCCGCCCTGCCGCTGACCTCCCGGAACCGCATGCTCATCACGCTCGCCAGGACGGACGAGCTCACCGGACTGCCGAATCGTCGCGCCTTCCTCACCGACGTCCCGGCCAGGCTGTCCAGGGAGACCACGGGAGCGCTCTTCCTCCTCGACCTCGACCGCTTCAAGCACGTCAACGACGCCCTCGGGCACGACGTCGGCGACGAGCTCCTGGTGCACGTGGGCGAGCGGTTCGCGCGGCACATCCGCCCGAACGACATGCTGGCGCGGCTCGGCGGGGACGAGTTCGCGGTGTTCCTGGCAGGGGTGTCGGAGGATCAGGCCGTGGCGGCTGCCCAGCGCCTCGCCGAGGAACTCGCCGATCCCGTCGAGGTGGCCTCCGCGACCCTGCTGGTCAGCGCCAGTGTCGGCATCGCCCTGGTTCCCGCCCACGGTACCGACATGGGGCTGCTCATGCGGAAGGCCGACATCGCGATGTTCCGCGCCAAGGCGGAGCATCGGGGCCATCACGTGTACGACGCGTCGGATGACAACGACGGCGCTCTGCGGCTCCGGACCATCCAGGAGCTGCGCACCGCCCTCGCGGAGGACCAGTTCGAGATGCACTACCAGCCGAAGGTCCGCCTGGTCGACCAGGAGGTCACGGGCGTCGAGGCGCTGGTGCGATGGAACCACCCGACCCGGGGACAGCTACCACCCGCCGCCTTCCTCGCGCTCGCCGAGGAGGCGGGCCTGATGCCCGAGCTCTCCTCCCTCGTGCTCCGGCGGGCCATCCGGCGGGCGGCCCGCTGGCGCTCGGAGGGCCTCGACATCTCCGTCGCGGTGAACATGTCGGGCTCCTGCATCCTGTCCTGCCTGCCGTACGAGATCCACCAGCTCCTCCGGACGCACTCCCTCCCGCCGTCGCGCCTGGTGCTCGAGATCACCGAGGACGTCCTGATGTCGACGCCGGTCGGTACCGCGCGCATTCTCGAGGATCTCCGTGTCTCGGGTATCCGGATCTCCATCGACGACTTCGGCACCGGCTACAGCTCGCTGGCCTACCTCCGCGACCTGCCCGTCGACGAGCTCAAGCTCGACCGGTCCTTCATCACCGCGATGCCCCACGACGTGCGGGCCCGCGGGCTCGTGGGCTCGATCATCGACCTCGCGCACAGCCTGGGCCTGGAGGTGGTCGCCGAAGGTGTGAACGACGAGGGGACGAGGGACGATCTCCTCGCGCAGGGGTGCGACTCCGCCCAGGGGTTCCTGTTCTCGCGTCCGCTGCCCGCCCGCGAGATATCGTCCTGGGTCAGCGGACGGGTGGGATTAGGTGGTGGATCATGCCGTTGACGGCCCTGACGGCGTGCTCCTCCGGTCGATCGTGCAGAGACACGCGGCAGCCGGACCGATGCCCTCGGTCCGCGTTCGATCATCTGGCAGTGTGTAAGCCATGACAACCGATCCCGATGCGCGCGTTGCTCTCGTCATCGAAGACGATGCCGACGTGCGTCAGCTCCTGGTCATGACCCTGGGGATGAACGGCTTCACCACCATCGAGGCGGAGAACGGCCGGCAGGGCGTGGCGCTCGTCCGTGAGCACCAGCCGGACCTCGTGACCCTGGACCTGAATCTCCCCGATATCGACGGTGTCGAGGTGTGCCGGCAGATCAGGCCGCTGACGGATGCCTACGTCATCATGATCACCGCCCGCCAGGACGAGATCGATCGCCTGATCGGCCTCGAGATCGGCGCGGACGACTTCGTGGTGAAGCCGTTCAGCCCCCGGGAGGTGGGTGCGCGGGTCAACGCGATGTTCCGCCGACCGCGCAGCACGGTCCGCAGTGTCTCCCAGCCCCTGCTCGGCGTCGAGCCGCCGGAGGCAGCCCAGCCGCAGGCGGTCCCCGAGACTCCTGCCGCGCCTGTCCCGGAGGAGGTCGAGGGGCTCCTCAGGCACGGTGTGCTCACCATCGACACCGAGGGACGCATCGCCTCGCTCGACGGCGACGAGGTGCCGCTGACGCGCATCGAGTTCGATCTCCTCGCCACCCTGGTCTCCGGTCCGCGGCGGGTCTGGCAGCGGGAGACGCTGCTCTCGCGCATCTGGGGGGACGGATGGGTCAACGATCAGCACCTGGTGGAAGTGCACATCCGGAATCTCCGGAAGAAGCTCGGCGAGGACACCAAGGCCCCACGCTTCATCCGGACGGTCCGCGGCGTCGGCTACCGGATGATGCCGCCGATCACGGACTCGAATTCGGCGCCGTAGCTCCGCAGGTGCGCGATGGCCCCGGCGTGGGCTGCGGCGGTGTCGCCGAGGAGCCCGAGGGCCGTCGAGGACATCTCCTCGAGGCGTCGTGCGCCCACCATCGCCGCGCTCACCTTCAGGCTAAGCAGTGCGACGACGGCGGCGTCACCGTTTCCGGCCGCGAACGCGGCTTCGACGGCGTCCACGCGACGGGGCAGCATGTCGGAGAAGGTCCCCGCGAACTGCAGGGCGCCATCGCGGCTGGAGAGCTCGACGCCGAGGTTGTCGAGGGTCTGCCGGTCGAGGACGGGGTGCCGGGCGATGTCGATGGTGGTCACGCCTGTTCCTTGTGCTGCCGCTGGTTCCTGGTCCGGGTGATGTCGCCGGGCGGTGCTGCCCGCCGGCTCCGATGGACGGACCGGGGCCGGCGGGACGTTTCGGAGCTGTGAGCTCCTCCTGACCACTCTGCTCCGCGTCATTCAATGAGGGCGTGCCGTAAACGCGAAAGAAGGCCGAAGAAAGGGCGAAGCGGGCTCCCGGGATGCAGCGAGCCCTCCCTGACCGGAGGCGAGGGAGGGCTCGGGAGGTGCGGGGATCGCTGGGTTCAGGCAAGCATCTCGCGCACCATCGGGATGACCTTCGTGCCGTACAGCTCGATGCTGTGCATCAGTTTCTCGTGGGGCAGGGGGCCGGCGCTGTACTTCATGTCGAAGCGGTCGATCCCGAGGGTCTGTGCCGTCGCGGCGATCTTCCGGGCCACGGTCTCGGGCGAACCGACGTAGAGCGAACCGAAGTCCGCCTCCTGGTCGAACTCGGCCCGCGTGGTGGGACCCCACCCTCGCTCGCGGCCGATGCGGTCGCGCATGATCCGGTTGTCAGGCCACAGCTCCTCGCGGGCCTGTTCATCCGAGTCCGCGATGTAGCCGGGGGAGTGCACCCCGATGGGCAGGGTGGGCTGGCCGAGCTGCGCCAGCGCCCGGTGGTACAGGTCCACGTAGGGGGCGAAGCGGGCGGGTTCGCCGCCGATGATCGCGAGCATGAGCGGCATGCCGTAACGCGCTGCGCGAACGACGGATTCGGGGCTTCCGCCCACACCGATCCAGGTCTTGAGCCGACCGCCCTCGGTCTTCGGGTACACCTCGTGGTGCGTGAGGCCGGGGCGGGTGCTGCCGGACCAGGTGACCGGAGCTTCCTTGATGAGCTCCGCGAACAACCCCAGCTTCTCCTCGAAGAGCCGCTCGTAGTCGGAGAGTTCGTAGCCGAAGAGGGGGAACGACTCCGTGAAGGAGCCGCGCCCGAGGATGACCTCGGCGCGGCCGTTCGAGGCGGCGTCGAGCGTCGCGAAGCGCTGGTAGACGCGGACGGGGTCGTCGGAGCTGAGCACGGTGACGGCCGAGCCGAGGCGGATCCGTCGGGTCTGCCCGGCGATGGCCGCGAGCACGGTCTCGGGGGCGGAGACCGCGAAGTCGTCGCGGTGGTGCTCGCCCAGACCGATGAAGTCGACCCCGACCTCGTCCGCGAGCACGGCTTCGGCGATCACGTTGCGGATCACCTGCGGATACGGGACGGGGTTGCCGTCCTCGCCGCGCGTGACGTCCCCGAAGGTGTCGAGTCCGAGTTCCAGTGTCGATGCCATGGTTCTTGCTCCCGTGCTCTGCGTGCGGACCCACCCTGGGCCTGCTGGTAGAACGGAGCACTCCGCATCCTTATTCCATGCAAACGTATGTAGTTGCGTGTTGCATCGGCGCGAGGGTCACGGCGTCACCTCATCCGCCGTCGTGTCCCCCCTCGCTCGGAGGATGCGCTCGCCGACCATCGTCTCCAGGCTTTCGGCCGCCAGATAGGCGATGCTGCCGAGGAACGGCGCGAGGGCCCAGGCCCAGAGCCCGGAAAGTGTGGCTCCGGTCAGGAAGGCGGCGCCCATTCCTGCCAGCACGGAGAGCAGATTCATGCTCGTGCCGACGGCGAGCGTCTGCGTGCGGTGCTGGGGCATGGGAGCGGTGAAGCCGCGTGAGAGCACGCCTTCGAGCAGTGTGAAGGACAGGACGGCGCCGACCGCGTAGACGACGATGGCCCCCAGGGAGGGGCTGCCCTCGAGCTTCTGCAGAAGGCCGAAGACGACCGTCACGAGGATGGAGAAGCCGAAGGTGGTGCTCTCGCGGCCGATCGTGCTGCGCGAAGCGCGTACGAAGCCGGAGCCCTGCCCGGTGCCTGTCGATTCCATGTATCCGACCCTAGCCAAAGCCCTGCCCGGATGGTTGGGAAAGTGCCCTCCGGGACCGCGCTGCGGATTACTCGGTACGTGATCGTTCGAGCGTCGCCGTCCCGGTCTCGGCGTCCACCGGCGCCGAGGTGTGCTCGTGCACGATGCGCCAGCTCCCGTCGAGGCGCCGGAGTACCCAGGTCAGCCGGTTCTCCATCGACCTGCCGTCCGTGCCGTCGCCTCCGATCTCGCAGTAGGAGATGGTCGCGACCACCGTCGCGAGGTCCTCGGCGACGATCGACCGGACGTCGTCGAACTCCACCCGGACGCGCTCGTCCCCGAGCGAGCCGAACCACTCCCCGATCGCGACCCGCCACGCAGCCTTCCCCTCGTAGGACCAGGCGGACCAGAGGTCGAAGATGCGCGCCTCGTCGTCGTACAGGGACAGCAGTGCCTCGGCATCCTTCTGCAGTACGGCCGATGCGTACTGCTCGACCACGGATCCGGGGATGTCTCGATGCGTCATGATGCTCCTAGGGGTTGGTGGTCCGCGTCCCGGTCCACACCCTTCGGACGTGCCGCGCGACCGGGAATCATCGCTGTGCCGCCATCGTGGCGGTTGCGGCGCGGGCGGATAAGGGCCGTTCCCACGCCGGCGAGCAGGACGGCGGCTCCCAGCACCTCGATGCGTGATGGGACCTCGGCGAGAACCAGCCATGCTGTTCCCATCCCCACCACCGGCACCAGGAGCGTGAAGGGGACCACGGACGCAGGTTCGTAGACCGCGAGCAGGTGGTTCCAGATGCCGTATCCCACGAGGGAGGCGAGGATCGCGGTGTACAGGGCGCTCGCGATGGTCACGGGTTCGAGGTGGAGAAGCGCGTCGCCCACGGCGGAGGGGCCGTCGATCGCGAGGGAGAGAGCCAGGAGGGGCAGGGGGACTACTGCACCGGACCAGACGACGAGGCCCAGCCCGGAGGCTGCGCGGGCTTTCCTGGCGATCACGTTGCCCGCGGCCCAGGACAGGGCGGCGGCGAGGACGACGACGAGCGGCAGCAGGGGTGCCACGGCGCTGCGCCCCACGGCGACGATGAGCAGTCCCAGCGCCCCGACCGCCAAACCGGCCAGCTGCAGGAGCCGTGGACGATCGCCCAGGAAGACCGCTGCGAGGAGCACCGTCAGCAGGACCTGGGCCTGGAGGACCAGGGAGGCCAGCCCTGCCGGCATGCCGAGCGAGATCGCGAGGTAGAGCAGCCCGAACTGTCCGGCGCTCATGAAGAGCCCGACGCCGATGATCGCCGTCCAGCTGATGGCCGGCTTCGGGATGAAGAGGATCCAGGGCAGCACCACGAGGGCGAAGCGCAGCGCGACGAAGAGCAGCGGGGGAACGGCCTGCCCGCCCGCGGGATGCAGGCCGAGATCGATGGCGACGAAGTTCACCCCCCACAGGGTGGGCACCAGGAGGGCGAGGAGACTGTGGCGGCGGGTCATGCTGCCAGTCAACCGGCTCGGATCGTGAAGCACCAGCGCACAGAAGTGGGACGTACAAGGTACATTTCCTTCATGATCGATCCTTCCGCCCTCCAGGCCCTCGCGGCCGTGCAGTCCTACGGGTCGGTCGTGGGCGCTGCCGAGGCCCTCGGCTACAGCCCCTCCGCGGTGTCCCAGCAGATCAAGAAGCTCGAGCGGCAGACGGGCGTGGCACTGCTCGAGCGGCACGGACGTGGCGTACTCATCACCTCGTCCGGGCGCGCGCTCGCCGACTACGGTCGACGCATGCGCGCCGACCTCGAGGCCCTGCAGTCCACCCTCCTGGCCGAACCCGGAGAGCCGCACGGGACCCTGCAGGTCGTGGCGTTCTCGACGGGGTGCAGGGGATTGATGGGCCCGGTCCTCGGGCGCATCACGGCCGAGGGGACGGATCTGCAGCTCCGCGTCACCTGCGACGATCCGCGGGAGGCCGTGGCCCGTGTCGCCGAGGGAAAAGCGGACCTCGGGCTGGTGCACGACTGGAACTCGGTACCGCTCGCCGTTCCAGAGAACCTGGAGCTCGAATGGCTCTGTGTCGACGTGGCGGATCTCCTCGTGCGCGACGACCACGCCCTCGCGGGCCGTGCCGCGGTGCAGCCGGGCGATCTGCTCGACGAGATCTGGGTCAGTACGCCACAGGGTGCCATCTGCAACGAGGCACTGCTGAAACTCCACGCGGATCTCGGCCGCGTCCCGGACATCAGGGTGTACGACGACGACTTCGCGACACACATAGCCCTCGTGGAGCAGGGCGTCGCGGTGGCGCTCGTCCCCAGGCTGGGGCGTCCCGTCCTGCCTCATGGCGTCGTCGTCGTGCCCGTGGTCGGACCCACGCCCGCGCGGCAGGTGGGGGTGGTCCACCGCCGCACCATGGCGGAGAGCCCGGGTGTCCGCCACATCGTCGCCCTGCTGCGCGACGCCGCAGCACAGGCAGTCCCGAACGACTCCTGATCCGGCACCGGACCGCCCGTCGCAGGGGCGGCCGGCAGCGGCGCGAATCCGTCATGAATGCTCCTGGCGTCCCCGCCCCTGCCGCGCCTCGGCGGCCCGGTCGGCGCGCGCCATGCTCGCCGGGTCGGAGAGATCGACGCCGGCTCTCGCCGCCGCTGCCCGCGCCGCGGGGCTCTTCAGATCCGGAAGCACGAACTCCTGCGGCCTGATCCGCGCGTCCTGCACCGCGTACCCCGCCTGCTGCTCCGAGAGGGCCGGCGCGGTGAGCGCGGCGGAGGAGAGCGTCTCCTGCGTGACGGCCACGCGGCTTCCCGTCAGGGCCGCGCCCATGAGGGGCGCGTACCCGGACGCATGGCCTGCGCGGGTCGGGTGGTAGGACTCCGAGACCGGGCTCGAGAGGCCGTTCAGCCACTCGACGTCGTCGCACACCGCGTGCCCGGTGAAGGCCGGCACGGGGTCGAGGAAGGCGAAGCCCGCCCTGGCGGCGGCGGCCGCCGTCGTCCGGTTGAGGAGGTCCGCGGTGGCATTGAGCCGGGCCTCCTCGGCAGGCGAGAACCAGGTGGCCGCATTGCAGTCCTCGCCGTTGAAGATGTGCGGGTATCCCGCGACGGTCACGGACGCCTGGGGCGCCCGCGCCAGCACCTGTCCGTACAGCGAGGCAAGGCCGCCGGGCAGCTGGTCCGTGATGATCGCCTGCGCCCTGTCGACGGCCGCGGTGCAGTTGCTCATCCACGCCGGTTTGGCGCACTCGGTCAGCACCGACACGAACCGGGCGTCGTTACCGCCCACACTCAGGGTCACGTACGACGTCGTCGGGCCCAGCGCGCCGAGCTGCGTCGCGACGACGTCCGGGATCGTGGCGCCGGAGCAGGCCCGGAAGTTCAGCGCATACCCCTTCGCGCTCGCGATGAGGGAGGGGTAGGCGTAGACCGAGCGCTGGCACGCCGTCCCGTCCGCGAGGTAGGCGCGTCCCCGTCCCCGACGAGTAGGAGTCGCCGAGGGCCACGTAGGATGCCCCGGCCGCCGTCGCGGGCGGTGCGGCGAGCACGACGGCGGCGAGCACGAGAAGGGCGGCGGCAGCGGAACGGAGGCAGGGAATCGGCATTGATACTCCAGGGGTCCGGTGGATGTGGACTCACGCTAACCCCGGAAGGGGGTTCCCCCACCGTCGCGCGGAGTGTTTTCCACGGCACCCTTCCGCGGCACGTGCCGGCCCGGTACTGTTCCGTCCGCCGGTCTTTGCTCCCGTCCTGCAGCGCGCGGTAAGCTGTGGGACGGCTCACACGCCATCTCCACAACTCAATACGCCATCGATCTGCAGCGGGAGAGTCCTCCCGTCCATCACGCCGGCAGGCGCCGTAGGAGCAACTCCTCCCCAGGAATCTCTCAGGCCCACGCACCGCTGCGGTTAGGCAACTCTGGAAAGCAGCCCCGACATCCACTCGGCGCTCACCGACGGTGCAAGCAGGCAATGCGTCCTGCGGAAACTCTCAGGTCCCCTACAGAGCGGGGAGGAACCCGACCAGGCACGCGCTGATCCGCGCACCGTTCCCGACGTACGGAGTTCCCATGAACGCCTCGCTCCCCGCACCATCCGCTGCCTCACCCGCCCCCGCCGCGACGTTCGCCGACCGCCATATCGGCCCACGGTCCTCCGACGCCGGGCAGATGCTGGAGGTCCTCGGCTACCCGAGCCTCGAGAGGCTCGTGGATCTGGCCGTGCCCGCGAGCATCCGCCTGGACCGGGCACTGAACCTCCCCTCAGCGCTCAGCGAGACCGAGGTCCTGGCGCAGCTCCGCCGCATCGCGGGCCGTAACCGGACCGCCGTGCAGATGATCGGCCAGGGCTACTTCGACACGGTCACGCCTCCGGTGATCCGGCGCAACGTCCTCGAATCGCCCGCCTGGTACACGGCGTACACGCCCTACCAGCCCGAGATCTCCCAGGGTCGCCTCGAGGCGCTCCTCAACTTCCAGACCATAGTGCAGGACCTCACGGCGCTCGACATCGCCAACGCCTCCCTGCTCGACGAAGCCTCCGCCGTCGCGGAGGCCGTCCTGCTGATGCGCCGCTCGGGCAAGAACAAGGGCCGCACCGTCATCGACGCCGATACCCTGCCGCAGACCATCGCCGTGGTCCGCGGCCGCGCGGAGGCCCTCGGCTTCGACGTCGAGATCGCCGATCTCTCCACCGGCCTGCCCGACGGCGACATCAACGGCGTCGTCCTCCAGCAGCCCGGTGCGTCGGGCGCCCTGCGCAACCACGCTGCCGTCGTCGACGCGGCGAAGGAGCGCGGCGCCCTCGTCACGGTGGCCGCGGACCTCCTGTCCCTCACGCTCATCACCGCGCCGGGCGAACAGGGCGCGGACATCGCCGTCGGCTCCGCCCAGCGCTTCGGTGTCCCGCTCTTCTTCGGCGGTCCGCACGCCGCCTACATGGCCGTGCGCAAGGGCCTTGAGCGCATGCTGCCCGGGCGCCTGGTCGGCGTCTCAAAGGACGCCGACGGCGCCCCCGCCTACCGCCTGGCCCTCCAGACCCGCGAGCAGCACATCCGCCGCGAGAAGGCCACGAGCAACATCTGCACGGCCCAGGCGCTGCTGGCCATCGTGGCCTCGATGTACGCCGTCTACCACGGGCCCGAGGGCCTGACGGCGATCGCCCGCACCACCCACCAGCGCGCCGTCGAGCTGGCCGCCGCCCTCGCGGGCTCGGAGGCCGAGGTGGTGCATGCGGCGTTCTTCGACACGCTGCTGGTCCGTGTGCCCGGCAAGGCGTCGCAGTATGCCGACGCCGCCGAGGCCGCGGGATTCAACCTCCGCCGCGTCGACGCCGACACCCTCGGCATCTCCTGCGACGAGACGACGACACCGGAGCACGTCGCGGCCGTCGCCGGCGTCTTCGGTGCGACGGTCGAGGCCGACGCCGATCGCGCGGAGCGCATTCCTGCGGACCTGCACCGGACGTCCCCGTTCATGACGCACCCGGTCTTCTCGCGCCACCGCTCGGAGACCGCCATGCTGCGTTACCTGCGGAAGCTCTCCGACAAGGACCTCGCACTGGACCGCACCATGATCCCGCTGGGCTCGTGCACCATGAAGCTCAACGCGACGGTGGAGATGGAGTCCATCTCCTGGCCCGAGTTCGCGTCCATCCACCCCTACGCGCCGGAGAGCCAGACCGAGGGCTGGCGTGAGCTGATCACCGACCTCGAGGAGCGCCTCGCGGAGATCACCGGCTACGACCGCGTGTCCCTGCAGCCCAACGCAGGGTCGCAGGGGGAGCTAGCCGGTCTCCTCGCGATTCGCGGGTACCACCGCTCGCGTGGCGACGAGAACCGCACCATCTGCCTCATCCCGTCCTCCGCGCACGGCACCAACGCGGCGTCCGCGGTGCTCGCGGGGATGAAGGTCGTCGTCGTCGGCACGGCGGCCAACGGCAACATCGATCACGACGACCTGCTGGCGAAGATCGAGCAGCACGCCGCGAACCTCTCGGCCATCATGATCACCTACCCCTCCACGCACGGCGTCTTCGAGGAGGATGTGCGCTGGGTGTGCGAGAAGGTGCACGCGGCGGGCGGTCAGGTGTACATCGACGGCGCCAACCTCAACGCCCTCGTCGGGCTCGCACAGCCCGGGGAGTTCGGCGGCGACGTCTCCCACCTGAATCTGCACAAGACGTTCTGCATCCCGCATGGCGGCGGCGGTCCCGGCGTCGGTCCCGTGGCGGTGGCCGCGCACCTGGCGCCCTTCCTGCCCGGCGATGCGAACCGCGACGTCACCACGGATGACGCCCCCGGCGCCGAGAGCGGCACGCCGGTCTCCGGATCGATGTACGGCTCGGCCGGCGTCCTGCCCATCTCCTGGGCCTACGTGGCCCTCATGGGCGCCGAGGGCCTGACGAGCGCGACGGCGCATGCCCTCCTCGCGGCCAATTACGTGGCCTCCCGCCTGACCGAGCATTTCCCCGTGCTGTACACGGGCGTGCAGGGGCTGGTGGCCCACGAATGCATCCTCGACCTCCGCCCCCTGACCGCCGCCACCGGCGCGACCGCGGAGGACGTGGCCAAGCGGCTCATCGACTACGGCTTCCATGCGCCCACGCTGTCCTTCCCGGTGGCCGGCACCCTCATGGTGGAGCCGACGGAGTCCGAGGACCTCGCCGAGCTGGACCGCTTCGTGGACGCCATGATCGCGATCAAGGGCGAGATCGACCGTGTGGCTTCGGGAGAGTCCAGCATCGAGGAGAGCCCGCTGCGCCAGGCGCCGCACACCGCGCAGCTGCTCATCGCCGATGACTGGACGCAGGCCTACCCGCGCGAGCTCGCCGCCTACCCGCTCAGGTCACTGCGCCACGACAAGTACTTCCCCCCGGTGCGCAGGATCGACGGCGCCCACGGCGACCGCAATCTGATCTGCTCCTGCCCGCCCATCGAAGCCTTCGAAGACTAGGACACCGCCTCCATGAGCGAGCAGAGCAAGCACACCGCCCTCCACACCCAGCACGAAGCCCACGGGGCGTCGTTCACCGATTTCGGCGGATGGCAGATGCCCCTGAAGTACCGCAGCGAGCTCGAGGAGCACCACACGGTCCGGAAGGCCGCGGGGCTCTTCGACCTGTCCCACATGGGTGAGGTCCTCGTCACCGGACCGCAGGCCGCGGAGTTCCTGAACTACGCCCTGGTGAGCAACCTCGCGGTGATGGCGGTCGGCAAGGCGAAGTACTCCCTCATCTGCACAGCCGAGGGCGGAGTGATCGACGATCTCATCACCTACCGTCTCGCCGAGGACTCCTTCCTCGTGGTGCCGAACGCGTCCAACGCACCGGTGGTGGCCGAGGCGCTTCGGATCCGCGCGAGCAGCTTCGACGTCGCGGTCGAGGACCAGTCGGAGACGACGGCGCTCGTCGCGGTGCAGGGGCCGACGGCCGAGGCCGTCCTCCTCGAGCTCGCCCGACCGGAGGACGCCGCGATCATCCGTGAGCTGAAGTACTACGCGGCGGTCGAGGTGGACCTCGCCGGACTCCCCGTCCTGCTGGCGCGCACCGGCTACACGGGTGAGGACGGGTTCGAGATCTTCATCGGCAGCAGCTTCGCCGTGCGTCTCTGGGATGCGGCACTGCAGGCGGGGGAGGCCCACGGGCTCCTGCCCTGCGGTCTCGCCGCGCGCGATTCGCTGCGGCTCGAGGCAGGTATGCCCCTGTACGGGCACGAGCTCGGCCTGGACACCAACCCCTTCGAAGCGGGCCTCGGCCCCGTGGTCAGCACCAAGAAGGCCGACGACTTCGTGGGCCGCACCGTGCTGGAGCCGCTCAAGGACGTCGAGCCGGCGCGCCGCCTGGTCGGACTGCGCGCCGTCGGCCGCCGGTCGGCACGTGCCGGGTACGACGTCGTCGTGGACGGGGTACCGGTCGGCACCGTGACGTCCGGACTCCCCAGCCCGACCCTCGGCTATCCCGTGGCCCTCGCGTACGTCGACGCCGCCCACGCGGCCCTCGGCACCGAGGTACAGGTGGATCTGCGCGGCCGGCCGGAACCGTTCACTGTCGTCCAGACGCCGTTCTACAAGCGGCAGAAGCAGGGCGGGCCGGCCTCGTGACCATCAGCGCCTTCGACCTCTTCAAGATCGGGATCGGCCCGTCGAGCTCGCACACGGGTGGGCCGATGACGGCGGCCTATCTGTTCACCGAACTGCTGCGTCGGGACCGGCTCCTTGCGGACGTCCAGCGCGTCCAGGTGGACCTCTTCGGTTCGCTCGGCGTGACGGGCCACGGCCACGGGACGGTGAAAGCCGTGCTGCTCGGGCTGGAGGGAGACCAGCCGCACCTCGTCGACCCGACCTCGGCCGACGCCCGCGTCGCCTACATCGGCGAGTGCCGGTCCCTCAATCTCGCCGGGGAGCAGCGCATCTCCTTCGACCCGGAGGCGGATGTGCTGCTGCACCGCCGTCAGCGCCTCGAATACCACACGAATGGTATGCGTTTTTCGGCATATACCGCCTCCGGCGAGCTGATGCAGAGCAGGGAATACTTCTCGGTCGGCGGCGGGTTCGTCCTGGACGAGGACCAGATCGGGTCCGAGACCGCGGTGCTGAAACCCGTTCCCGTCTCCCACCCCTTCGACACGGCGGACCGGCTTCTCGGAGTGTGCGCCTCCACCGGGTGGGACTTCTCCGACGTCGTCCTCGCGAACGAGCTCTCGTGGCGGTCCGAGGAGGAGGTGCGTGCCGGGCTGCTCGAGATCTGGTCCGTCATGCAGGACACCATCCGCCGGGGAACCACCACGGGCGGGATCCTCCCTGGTGGGCTGAGCGTGCGCCGCAGGGCCGAGCGCCAGCGGGAGCTGCTCGAGAAGGCCGACGACCCGAACGACCGCCTCGGCACCATGGAGTGGGTCACGCTCTTCGCCCTCGCGGTCAACGAGGAGAACGCGGCGGGCGGGCGCGTCGTCACCGCTCCGACCAATGGCGCCGCGGGCATCATCCCGGCCGTTCTGAAGTACTACGTGGACTTCGTGCCGGGGGCCGACGACGACGGCGTGGTCCGGTTCCTGCTCGCCGCCACCGCGATCGGTTCCCTCTTCAAGAAGAACGCCTCCATCTCCGGCGCCGAGGTCGGGTGCCAGGGCGAGGTCGGCTCGGCATGTGCCATGGCGGCCGGTGCGCTGGCCGAGGTCCTGGGCGGTACACCCGAGCAGGTGGAGAACGCAGCTGAGATCGGGATCGAGCACAACTTGGGGCTGACCTGCGATCCCGTGGGCGGGCTCGTGCAGATCCCCTGCATCGAGCGCAACGCGGTGGGCGCGATGAAGGCGATCACGGCCGCCCGCATGGCGGTCCGCGGCGACGGCCAGCACCACGTCTCGCTCGACGTCGCGATCAAGACGATGCGCGACACCGGCGCCGACATGATGGACAAGTACAAGGAAACGGCTCGTGGCGGACTCGCGTTGAACGTAGTGGAGTGCTGATGATGGTCGCCCCCCGGTGACGGTGCGGCCCGGCCTGCCCCTCCACGTCGAGGTGATTCCCGGGGAGGCGCTCCTGGAGCGCCTGCTGACGCACCTGCCGGCGCCTGTCACGGTCTCGGTCACGTGCCTGCCCCATCACGGCCCCCAGGAGGCCGTGCAGACTGCGGTGGGGCTCGCGGACGCTGGATACACGGCGATACCGCATCTGGCCGCCCGATCGGTCACGGACCGCCGGGCTCTGGCCGGCTACGTGCACCAGTGCCTGGATGCCGGGATCACGGAAGTCTTCGTCATCGGGGGTGACCGCCCGGAGGCTGCCGGTCCCTACGCCTGGAGCGGCGCCCTCATGCAGGACATCGCCGACCTCTCGGGCGGCGGTCTGCGGATGGGGATCGCCGTCTACCCGGAAGGCCACCCGGCCACGGACGACGGGGAGCTGGTGGCCACACTGCGATCCCGCCAGGACCTCGCGTCCTGGAGCGTCACCCAGCTGTGCTTCGACCCCGAGACGCTCAGGGCCTTCCCCGGACGCCTGCGCGCGGACGGCATCGAGCTTCCCGTGTGGGCCGGTATACCCGGGCCGGTGCGGGTCAGCCGCCTGCTCCGCCTCACGCGCAGGATCGGCGTCGGGCAGTCCCTCGGCTTCCTGCGGCGGTCCGCCGGCGGTTCGAACAGCGGCTCCGTGATGCGCCAGTTGGTCACCACGGCGTCCTACGACCCGGCACCCCTGGTGCGGGCTGTGGACGGTGCAGGTTACGCGGGACTGCATGTCTACAGTTTCAACGACCTCGCGGAACTGGCGGGGTCGGAGCTCGCGGCGCCGATCACCGGAGGCCGGTGAACACGCCGCATCGCCGATCAACCGGTCCGGGGACGACCACCGAGCTGACGAGGGCCCCCGAGGGTGGCCCAACGGTCCGTCGACAGGAGCCTCACTGCGGAACTCACGGCGCGAAGTGGGTGTGGGACGGCTCGGTGGAAACGCCGCTGACGATCTTCCGGGCGATTTCCCGCACCTTGATGTTCTGCGCATTGGAGGCACGCGTGAGCATGGCGTACGCCTCGGCCTGCGAGCAGCGGTTCTGTCCCATGATGATCCCGATCGCGATGTCGATCATGGTCCGTGACTCCATGGCAGCCCTGAGGTTCGACGAGGTGTTCGCATGCTGGGACACGCGCAGCACCATCTGCAGGGCTTTCGCCGCCTGGGTTGCGAAACCCTCGGCAAGGGACTGTGTGCTGCTCGAGAAGGTGCCCGGCTGTGCGGCGTAGAAATTGAGGGCGGCCCCGCTCTCAGCCCCGAGCACCAGGGGAACGCCCATCATGGCGAAGTACTCGCGTCCGGCGACGGCCTCGAAGTAGTCGGGCCAGCGGCCGTCGGTGCGGACGTCCTCCACCACGACCGTGCGGCCCGTGCTGATGGCGTGCAGGCACGGCCCGTCGCCGAAGCCGTACTGGATCTCGTCCAGCACGCGCGCCTCGTCGCTGCTGCAGGCTACGGTCGTCGCGAGGTTCTGGTGGCGGTAGGTGACTCCGCACTGCACCTCGACCGAGCCACCGAGGATGCGCGAGGACAGGCCGGCGAGATCCTCGAGGAACTGGTCCACGCTCTCGTTGCTGAGCATGAGGTCCTGCAGTTCGGCTACGGCGGGTGCGCCGTGCTGTTCGTCGTTCACCAGCCCATCCTACGAGATGTAGTTAGTTCGTCTAGCAATACCGGGACCGAGGGTCGACGAGTGGCCGCCCCTGGCTCCCGCAGTCGGGAAGATCCCCGGCGCGGCAGAACGGCCGCCCCGAAGGGCGGCCGTTCTCCGTTCTCTTGAGAATCTTCAGGGCACCCGCTGTCAGACGACGGCGGCCGCCGGCTTCTGGCGCTGGGGGGCGAGCTCGCCGATGATGCCACGCAGCAGGCTACGCAGTTCGAAGGACTCGAGGCCCTCGCCCACCATGAGGGTGCGCTCGATGTTCTCGGCCTTCACGAGCGCCTCGACCCCGGCGGGGGTGATGGTGATGCGCTGACTGCGACGATCGATGCTGTCGCGGATACGGGAGATGAAACCCTGGCGTTCGAGCTTCTCGATGGTCTTGCCGATCGTCTGCGCCTGCACGTGCACGGCGAGGGCGAGCTTGGCCCCGGTCATGGTGCCCTCGCGGGACAGGACTCCGAGGGTCGTGTAGCCCGCGTGCGTGATCCCGATGTCGAGCAGGCGCTCGTTCCATGCGTGGTCCACGAGGCGTGCGGCCGTGGTGAGCAGGCGGCTGGTTGACCACTCGTCCAATTCAGACATTCGATTTTCCTCCAGAAACTTGGAACACCCGGCCGGTCCTGCTGGACAGCGCCGGCCGGGTGTCGTGTCGTTGCACCCGATTGCTGTATGGGGACGGAATCAGGTGCAATACCGTCTACTATGCGCTTCAATATTCAAGTTTTGCATCGACCCGTCCGAAGCTACCGGCAAGAATGGGCCTCCCGCTCAGCGTTCACGCCGGCAGAACGACAGGATTTCGGTGGCCACCCGGGGTGCGGCGGTGTGCTGGACCACGTGCGGCTGGCCCTCCAGCTCGACGAAGATGCCCTCGCGTGCGCGCTGCGCGAGCTCGAGGCACCACGGCCGCCGGGCCACCGGATCCCGACCGCCGCGCAGCACGAGGACAGGGCAGTCCAGGCGCTCCACCGCGCGCTCGAGCGGGAATCTCATCATCGGGACCAGCTGGCGCACATACCAGCGCATACCCGTCCGGGCATAGTCGGTGAGCACCAGGAGATCGGCGCTCGCGGTCTCCCGCGCCGTGTCGAGTGCGAGAGCGGCGGCCTGCTGCACCACCGTCCGGCGCCGCCGGTCCACCACCGGACCCATCAGGACCACCCGGTCCACGAGGTCCGGTGCCTGCAGCGCAGCTGCTGCGACGAACTGCACGCCCATGGAGTGCCCCACGGGCACGCAGGAGGTCAGCCCCAGCGTCCGGAGGGCCTCGACGAGCAGCGCAGCCTGGTCCTCCACCTCGAGCGGGACGCGGGGCCGGGGGTCCGGCCCGAACCCGGGGAGGTCGACCGCGTGCACGTCGGCGTCAGCGGCCAGTTCCACCCTCAGGCGGTCCAGATAGCGGTGGGTCATCCCGAGGCCGTGCACCAGGACGAAGGGAGGGCCGACGGCGGGTGACGCGGCCGGCGTCGTGCGTACGCGGACGGTGCAGCCGCTCACCTGCACGGTCCTGAGCAGGGTTGAGGGCATCCCGGAAGTCTACGGCGCCCGCGGGGACGGACCCGACGAAATACGATGCCGTGCCCTGCCCCGGGCCGATCTGTGGAATTCTTGGTCCATGTCCGTTCCTCCGTCGCAGCGCATCGCGCTCATCGTCGAGGACGATCCGGACATCCGCGAGCTGCTCTCCATCACGCTGAGGATGAACGGCTTCACCACCGTGGAGGCAGCGACCGGCCATGAAGGGCTCGCCGCGCTGAAGCAGTACCGGCCCGACCTCATCACCCTCGACCTCAATCTGCCGGACCTCGACGGCGTCGAGGTCTGCCGCCAGTGCCGCGCCGTGAGCGACGCGTACATCGTCATGGTCACGGCGCGGCAGGACGAGATCGACCGGCTGGTCGGCCTCGAGACCGGCGCGGACGACTTCATCGGCAAGCCCTTCAGCCCCCGGGAGCTCTCCGCCCGTGTCTCGGCCATGTTCCGCCGGCCCCGCACCGGTGCGGCGGCGGCCGTGCCCGACGCCGTTCCGGCTGCGGAGGAATGCAACGAGATGCTGCGCCACAACGATCTCCTGATGGACGTCGAGGGCCGCGTCGTCACGCTGGACGGGCAGGAGCTCCCCCTGACCCGCATCGAGTTCGATCTCCTCGAGACGCTCATGACCGGAGCCCAGCGCGTCTGGACCCGGGAGGCGCTGCTCACCCGGGTGTGGGGAGACGGCTGGGGCCAGGACCACCACCTGGTGGAGGTGCACATCCGCAATCTGCGGAAGAAGCTCGGCGAGGACATGAGCAATCCGCGCTTCATCCGCACCGTGCGCGGCGTGGGCTACCGCATGATGCCGAACGAATCACCCCGCTGACTCCCTGATCCCCGGACGCGATGCGGGCGGCCGGTGCATCGGTGAAACACTGGAGGCGTGGCTCACCTCGACATCTCCGGCATCGACTACTTCCTCTCCGACGGCAGGCAACTGCTGAACGGTGTGGCCTTCAAGGTCGGCGACGGGCACAAGACGGCCCTGATCGGGCCCAACGGGACGGGTAAGACGACACTCCTGCGCATCGTCTCCGGCGATCTCTCCCCGGACGAGGGTTCCGTGAACCGCTCCGGTGCCATGGGCATCATGCGGCAGTTCGTCGGTCAGGTGCGCGACGACACCACGGTCCGGGACCTCCTGGTCTCGGCGGCGCCGCCCGTCCTCGCCGCCGCAGCGCAGAGGATCGACGACGCCGAGCTCGCCATGATGGAGGCCGACGACGAGCCCACGCAGATGGCCTATGCCCAGGCGATCGCCGACTGGGGCGACGCCGGCGGGTACGAACTCGAAACGACCTGGGACGAAGTCACCATGGCCGCCCTGGGCGTCCCCGTCGACCGCGCACAGAACCGGGCGGCGTCGTCGCTCTCCGGCGGTGAGCAGAAGCGCCTGGTGCTGGAGGCCCTGTTCTCCGGTCCTGACGAGCTGCTGCTCCTCGACGAGCCGGACAACTACCTCGACGTGCCCGGGAAGCGCTGGCTGGAGGCGAAGCTCCGCGACTCGAAGAAGTCGGTGCTGTTCGTCAGCCACGACCGCGAACTGCTCGCGAATGCCGCCACGCGCATCGTCACGCTGGAGCCCGGGGCGCTCGGGGCGTCCTCCTGGACGCACGGCGGCGGCTTCGAGACCTACCTGAAAGCGCGGGAGGACCGGAATGCCCGGTTCGAGGAGCTGCGCAAGCGCTGGGACGAGGAGCACGTCAAGCTCAAGGAACTCGTCAACATGTACAAGAACAAGGCGGCCTTCCGCTCGGACATGGCCAACCGGTACCACGCGGCGCAGACCCGCCTGGCGAAGTTCCTCGAGGCGGGTCCGCCGGAGGCCATCCCGCTCGAGCAGAACGTCTCGATGCGGCTGCAGGGCGGTCGGACCGCCAAGCGTGCCGTCGTCGCCCGGGACCTCGAACTGACCGGCCTCATGAAACCCTTCAGCACCGAGGTCTGGTTCGGCGACCGCGTGGGTGTGCTCGGGTCCAACGGCTCCGGGAAGTCGCACTTCCTGCGCCTGCTCGCGGGTGGCGGCTCCGACCCGGACAAGGAGCACCTGCCGGTGTCCGACGTCGACATCAGGGAGGTGCCGCACGAGGGCTCCGTGAAGCTCGGGGCGCGTATCCGCCCCGGGTTCTTCGCGCAGACGCATTCGCGGCCCGACCTGCTCGGGCGCACGCTGATCGACATCCTGCACCGCGGTGACGAGCACCGTTCCGGGCTCGGGCGGGAGGCGGCGTCCGCCGTCCTGGACCGCTACGGCCTCGCCCCGCAGGCCGAGCAGCCCTACGACTCCCTCTCCGGGGGGCAGCAGGCGCGCCTGCAGATCCTGCTCCTCGAACTGTCCGGGGCGACGCTCCTCCTGCTCGACGAGCCGACCGACAACCTCGACCTCCACTCGGCCGAGGCACTCGAACGCGCCATCGACTCCTTCGAGGGGACCGTGATGGCCGTGACCCACGACCGGTGGTTCGCGCGGAGCTTCGACCGCTTCCTCGTGTTCGGTTCCGACGGCAAGGTCTACGAGACCAAGGAGCCCGTCTGGGACGAGAGCCGCGTGGTCCGGGCGCGCTGAGGCAGCCCGTCCACACGCTCTCCACAGGGTTGTCCACACTTTGTGGACAACCCTGTGCCACACGCGGGTCGTTTGGTGCGCGACCCGGAGCGGCTTAGCGTTACTCCCGTGACATCAACCGTCCGGGCAGCCATGCTCGCCACCTACGCCATCTTCGGCCTGAACGGCCTCGTCTTCGCGAGCTGGGCGGCCCGGATCCCCGCGGCGTCGACCACGCTCGGCCTCGGATCGGGGCAGATGGGCGGCCTCCTGCTCGTCGGCGCGATCGGTTCGGTCCTGGCCCTCCCGCTGGCCGGCATCATCGCCGCCCGCGTCGGCACCGCGAACACCGTCAGAATCGGCGGCGTGGCCGCCACCGTCGCCGCCAGCACCGTCGCCCTGGGCCTCGGAGTCGTCTCGGTCCCCGTGGTGGCGGTCGGATTGTTCCTGTTCGGGTGCGGCATCGCGCTGTGGGACGTGGGCCAGAACATCGAGGGTGCCGACGTCGAACGGCGGGTCGGTCGGACCATTATGCCGCGCTTCCACGCCGCGTTCAGCGGCGGAGCCTTCGTCGGGGCGCTCGTGGGTGCGGGACTCTCCGCCCTGCAGGTGTCGCTCTCCGCGCATCTCGTCGCCATCGCGATCCTCAGCCTGGCGGTGTCGCAGTGGACACCCCGCCACTTCCTGCCGGAAGCCCACGATGCTGCCGCTGCCGCTCACGGCGAGGGCCGCCCGCGCGGTTTCGGGGCCTGGGGGGAACCTCGCACCCTGCTGATCGGTCTCGTGGTGCTCGGCGCGGCGCTGACGGAGGGAGCGGCGAACGACTGGGTGGCGAAGGCCAGTGTGGACGGACTGGGTACCAGCGAGAGCACGGGCGCCATCATGTTCGCAGTCTTCGTCGCCGCGATGACGGCTCTGCGCTTCGTGGGTGGCCCGCTGATCGACCGCTTCGGTCGGGTCCGCGTGCTGCAGGCGAGCCTGGGCTCCTCGCTCGCGGGCCTCGTCCTGTTCGTCGTGGCCCCCAACGTCCCGCTCGCCGCCGTCGGCGCCATCCTGTGGGGCGCGGGCGCGGCCCTCGGTTTCCCGATGGGGATGTCGGCAGCCGCCGACGAGCCGGAGCGCGCGGCGGCCCGCGTGTCCGTGGTCTCCACGATCGGCTACACGGCGTTCCTCGCGGGCCCCCCGCTCATCGGGTTCCTCGGCGACGCCGTCGGCATCCGGAACGCGCTGCTGGCGGTCGGCGTCGCCGTCCTCGCCTCCTTCCTGGTGGCCCCCGCGGCGCGCGAACGCCCGGCGACCGTGGTCCGGACCCTCCCGGACGCCGGCCCTCCCGACGACGCACCAATGCGGACAGCTTCTGACCAGCGTCCCTAGGAACACGCGGTACCCGGTTCTACCCTTTCTGCATGACGATTATCGAGGCAGAAGGTCTGAAGAAGACCTATTCGTCGAAGAGCGGGCCCGTCCACGCGCTCGACGGCATGAATCTCTCCGTTCCGCAGGGAACGGTCAAGGCCCTGCTGGGCCCCAACGGCGCAGGCAAGACCACGGTGGTCAAGATCCTGACCACTCTCATCCAGCCGACAGCCGGCAGGGCCCAGATCGACGGCATCGACGTGCTGCGGGACCCGAAGGCGGCGCGGCGCATCATCGGGGTGTCCGGGCAGTACTCGGCGGTCGACGAGAATCTCACCGGGTTCGAGAACCTCGAGATGGTGGGACGGCTCTATCATCTCGGCGCGAGCGCATCCAAGCGGCGGGCCCGGGAGCTGATCGACCAGTTCGAACTGACGGAGGCCGGTAACCGTCCGGTCAAGGGGTTCTCCGGCGGCATGCGACGGCGGATCGACCTGGCGGGCGCGCTCGTCAACAACCCGAAGATCCTGTTCCTGGACGAACCCACCACGGGGCTCGATCCCCGGAGCCGGCTGTCCCTCTGGGGCATCATCAAGGACCTCGTGCGGGACGGCACCACCCTGCTGCTCACCACGCAGTACCTGGAGGAGGCGGACCAGCTCTCCGACGACATCGCGGTGATCGACGGCGGCAAGGCGATCGCCGAGGGCACGGCGGATCAGCTCAAGGCCCAGATCGGCGGACACCGCGCTGTGGTCTCGCTCGTCCATGCGTCCGACGCCGCGTCCGCGCGCGAGATCCTCGGGCGGCACGGGGACGGCGAGCCGCTCGTCGGTGACGACGGTCGGAGCATCGAGGTGGCCGTGAGCGACGGCCCGCGCGCGCTGCAGTACATCCTGTCGGATCTCGGCGAGAGCGGTATCGAACTGCACGACGCCGGCATGCGGCGCCCCAGCCTCGACGACGTCTTCCTGACCCTCACCGGTCGGCACGCCGAGGACGCCGGTAGCACCGACGCATCGACCCAGAAGGAGACCGCAGCATGAGTGTCCTGGCACCCGAGGGCCGGCAGCCCGAGAACCGGCAGGATCCCGCATCGAATCACACCGTGGAGCCGCCGTCCGAACTCGCGATGTGGTTGTCCGACGGCTGGACCGTCACCAAGCGCAATCTCACCAAGCTCAAGCGATCACCGGACATGCTGGTCTTCGCGATCCTGCAGCCCATCATGTTCGTGCTGCTGTTCAGCCAGATCTACGGCGGTTCCATCCAGGTGGAGGGCAGCGACTACACGCAGTACCTCATGGCCGGCATCTTCGCGCAGACGGTGATCTTCGGGTCCACGTTCTCCGGCTCGGCGATGGCCCAGGACCTGAAGGACGGCATCATCGACCGCTTCCGCACGCTGCCGATGAGCTCCTCCGCGGTACTGATCGGCCGCACCAACAGCGACCTCGTGCTGAACGCGCTATCGGTGATCATCATGATGGGGACAGGGCTGCTGGTCGGCTGGCGGGTGAACACCTCGGTGAGCAGCGCGCTCGCGGGGATCGGGCTCCTCCTGCTCTTCTCCTACGCCTTCAGTTGGGTCATGGCGCTGCTCGGGATGTCGGTCAAGTCCCCGGAAGTCATCAACAACGCCTCCTTCATGGTCCTGTTCCCGCTGACGTTCATCTCGAACGCCTTCGTGCAATCGCAGACCCTGCCGGCCCCGCTCGAGGCGTTCGCCAACTGGAATCCCGTCTCCGCCCTCGTCCAGGCTGTCCGCGAACTGTTCGGCAACACGGGAACAGTTCCGGTCCCGGATGCCTGGCCCATGCAGAACGCCCTGCTGACGGTCCTGATCGGCGTCGTCCTGATGCTCGTGATCTTCGTCCCCCTCTGCATCCGGAAGTTCGCCTCGATCAGCTCCCGCTGACGCGGGCGCCGGCGAGGGCCGGTGCCGGGTCGGTGCCGGGTCGTCCGAAAGAAGTACGGAGGCCCCAGCGGTGATCATCCCTGGGACCGGTGACCCGTCACGGTCCCAGGCCTACTGTTGATGGTGACGGTTCACGCACGCGGGGCAGTCGCCACCACCAGCCGAAGGACACATCATGATCGAGGCACAGGCCCTGTCGAAGCGGTACGGAGCGAAAACGGCCGTCGACGCCGTCTCGTTCACCGTGCATCCGGGGAAGGTCACCGGGTTCCTCGGCCCGAACGGCGCGGGCAAGTCCACCACCATGCGCATGATCGTGGGACTGGACAACCCGAGCGGCGGCCGGGTCACCGTGAACGGCAAGCCCTACGCCCAGCACCGGGCACCCCTGCGGGAGGTGGGTGCGCTGCTCGACGCGAAAGCCGTCCACACCAAGCGCTCCGCCTACAACCACCTCCGCGCCATGGCCGCCACGCACGGCATTCCGGACAGCCGGGTCAGGGACGTCATCGAACTCACCGGCCTCGGGCCGGTCGCCAAAAAACGCGTGGGGGGATTCTCCCTCGGGATGGGTCAGCGCCTCGGCATCGCGGCGGCTCTTTTGGGCGATCCGCACACCGTGATCCTCGACGAGCCCGTCAACGGCCTGGATCCCGAGGGTGTCCAGTGGGTCCGCCATCTCGCCAAGGGCCTGGCCTCGGAGGGCCGCACGGTCTTCCTGTCCTCGCACCTCATGTCGGAGATGGCACTGACAGCCGACCACCTGATCGTGATCGGTCGCGGACGGATCATCGCCGACGCGCCGATCCAGTCGATCATCGACGGCCAGGGCCGAGCCCGGGTGCGTGTGCGGGCCGATCGTCCCCAGGACCTCCTCGGAAGCCTCGCCGGTGAAGGTGTCTCCTCCCAGATCCTCGAGCCGGAACTCATCGAGATCACCGGCGTCGACGCTCGTCGCATCGCGGAGGTCGCGCTGCGCGAACGCGTCCTCGTCTACGAGCTGACGCCCTTGCAGGTATCCCTCGAGGACGCCTACATGCAGCTCACGCAGACCGAGGTCGAGTACCAGTCACACGACCTGCCGAACGTCCAGGACGCGGCCGAGCAGGTTCCCGCCCCAGTGGAAGGACGCTGATCATGGCCACCCCCACCTCCCAGGTTCCCGCCGCCCAGCGGCCCCGCCGGCAGCGCGAGTCAGGGCCCGGCGTGAACTTCGGCCGCGTGCTGAAATCCGAGTGGATCAAGGTCACCACGATCCCCTCGACCGTCATCCTCATCGCCACGACGGTCATCGTCATGGTGGGTATCGCGGCCCTGCTCGCCTGGCAGACCACCTTCCTCTTCGACGCGCAGAGCAACCCCGAGATGGCCGCGCAGATGCAGGGTGCCCCCGACGCAGCGGAGATCTCCCGAGACATCCCGGGATCCGGGCTGATCTTCGGACAACTCCTCATGGCATCCCTCGCCGTCGTGCTCATCGCCTCGGAGTGGGGCACCGGGATGATCCGCTCCACCATGGTGGCCGTTCCGAACCGTACCTCCGCCCTCCTCGCGAAGCAGCTCATCATGGCAGTGATCTCCTTCCTGGTCGGGGCAGGGTCCGCGCTGATCAGCTACTTCATCGCGCAACCGATCCTCGGTTCCGCGGATCTGGGCTTCAGTCTCGACGCCGACGGCGCGCTGCTGCACATCATCAACACCGGGTCCGTCCTCGCTCTGGTCTCCGTCTTCGCGATGTCCGTCGGTACGCTCATCCGCAATACGGCCGGCGGCGTGGTCACCTCCATCGGCGTCCTGCTGGTCCTGCCGATCCTCGTCGCCATCTTCGGCGGCAGCACGGAATGGGTCGCGGACGCAGCGCGCTTCCTTCCCAGCTCGGGAGGAGAGCAGATGGTCGCCACCACCATCCAGGACGGCGACTTCAACCAGTGGCAGGGCGCCCTGATCCTCGGAGGCTGGTCCCTCCTTCTCCTCGCGGTATCCCTCGTGGTGACCAAGAAGCGGGACGTGTAGGGCGTGCCTTCCCCGAGCGCCTCATGACATGACGCCATGAGCCAGGAACCCTTGGTGAAGGAGACCGCGGAACGAACGGCCGCTGTCTCCTTCACCGAGCTCAATGCCCGCCGGCTCGGTCCCATCCGGCGGTACTTCCGTAAGCATGCACGGGCCATGGACGCCGTCGTGGTCCTCGTGTTCCTCCTGCTGTCCCTCCCCAACGCACTGATCCTCGTGGTGCAGGACGGCTCCGCCCTCGGCCTTGCCGGGGTTGCGCTGAGTGCCGCGGCACTGGTCTTCCGGCGCGACCGGCCCGTGGCCGTCCTCGGTTTCGTGGCCCTCCTCGACATCCCCGTCAGCCTGGTGACGGACGGCGCCGGAAGCAGTGGCGTGGCGACCACGTTCGCGCTCTACACCGTCGCGGTGATGTACCCGATGCGGTGGGCCCTGATCGCGGGTGTCGCAGCCACCGTGTTCTCGGTGGGCGCCCTCTTCGTCCTCCCCGTCGACCTCTTCGCGGGCGCGCCCGGCGCCCGGTGGGTCCTCGCCGGATTCGTCGTGATGTTCCTGGCCATCGCCGTGGGGATCGGGGTCACCGTCCGCCGGGACAGGGACCACGAGAGCAAGCTGCGCGAGTGGGCAGCCCGCAACGCGGAGCTGGCCTCCGCGGGAGAGCGGAACCGCATAGCGCGCGAGATGCACGACGTCGTCGCACACTCGCTGACGGTCATGGTGGCGCTGTCCGACGGTGCCGCCGTCGTCATGAAGCGGGACCCGGAGCGTGCCACCGCTGTCCTCGGAGAGCTGTCCGGTACGGGGCGCACGGCGATCGCCGACATGCGCCGGGTGCTCGGGGTGCTCCGCGCGGAAGCGGCGAGCGAGTCCCGCGAACCGCTGCCGGCGTCGAGTTCGCTGGCCCACCTCCTCGACGGCTTCCGCGCGGCGGGGCTCCCCCTGAGGGTGACCACGAGTGGACCGCGACTGCCGGAGGATCCGGCGTTCCAGCTGACCGTCTACCGGATTCTGCAGGAGTCGCTGACCAACGTCCTGCGATACGGCAAGGGCGTTACGCTGGTGGACGTCTCGATCGCCAGGACCGCGGACACCGTGTCCCTGCGGGTCGCCGACGACGGACGGGGGGCCATGGGCCCTGCCGTCTCCCTCGGGTCCGGCCAGGGCATAGCGGGCATGAGGGAACGTGCGGCGATCTACGCCGGATCGGTGGAGTTCGGGCTCCGCCAGTCGGGGGGCTGGCTGGTCGAGGTGCAACTGGCAGTCCCCGACGCCGACGGCGGTCAGGGGAACCAACGGGGGAAAGAGGAAGATGACCACGCACACCGGCAGCCCTGGACCAACCACCAGGATTCTGCTCGCCGACGACCAGCCGCTGTTGAGGATGGGCTTCCGGCTCATCCTGGAGGGTGAGCCGGATCTTCAGATCGCGGGGGAGGCCTCGACCGGTACCGAGGCCGTGCAGCTCGCGGCCGAACTGCAGCCGGACGTGGTCCTCATGGACGTGCGCATGCCCGGCGGGGACGGCATCGAGGCCACGCGGCAGATCACGGCGTCGGGGTCGTGCTCCCGCATCATCATCCTCACCACCTTCGACCTCGACGAGTACGCCTTCGCGGGCCTGCAGGCCGGGGCGTCCGCTTTCCTGCTCAAGGACGTGGCGCCCGAGGACCTCGTGCACGCGGTCCGCGTGGTCGCCAGCGGCGACGCCGTCGTCGCGCCCCGGGTGACCCAGCGACTGCTCGAGACCTATGTGCGCTCACTGCCGCCTGCCCAGACGGCGCGGACACCGGATCGCCGCCTCGCGGAGCTGACGCCACGGGAGCGCGAGGTCCTGGAGGCCATCGCCGAGGGGCTCTCGAATGCGGAGCTCGCCGCACGGTTCTTCCTCTCGGAGGCCACCATCAAGACCCATGTACGGCGTATCCTCACGAAACTGGATCTGCGGGACCGCGTCCAGGCCGTGGTGTACGCGTACGAGAACGGGATCGTGGTGCCGGGCCCGGCTGCCGCTCACTGAGCACCGCCTGCCGGGCACCGTCGAGGATCGTCTACGGGCTCCCGTCCATCGAGCCGACCGGTACGCGTCCATCTGATTGAATCGGGGGATGAGCACTGCACCCGCACACATCCAGGACCTCGGCGCCTACGTCTCCGCGTCGCCGTCGAGCTTCCACGCCGTCGCCGAGGCCGGGCGACGCCTCGCCGCGGCCGGCTTCCGGCGGCTCGAGGAGCAGGACGCGTGGGAGGGAGGTGCCGGACGCTTCTTCGTCCTCCGCGACGGCGCGCTCATCGCCTGGACGGTCCCGACGTCGGCGGGCCCGGCGACGGCCTTCCACATCCTCGGCGCCCACACCGACTCACCCTCCTTCAAACTGAAGCCACGGCCGACCACCGGGAAGCTCGGGTGGCTGCAGGCCGGCGTCGAGGTGTACGGGGGGCCGCTGCTCAACTCGTGGCTCGATCGGGAGCTGGCGCTCGCGGGCCGCCTGACCCTGCTCGACGGCACCGAGCACCTCGTGGCCACCGGACCGCTGCTCCGCTTCCCGCAACTCGCCGTCCACCTGGACCGTGCGGTCAACGACGGCCTGGCGCTCGACAAGCAACGCCACATGAACCCGGTGTGGGGGCTCGGCGATCCGGCAGCTGCCGACCTCCTCGGCCTCCTCGCGACCCACGCGGATGTGGATCCTCGCGGGATCGGCGGGTTCGACGTCGTCGTCGCGGACACGCAGAAGCCCCGGGTCTTCGGATCACACGGCGAGTTCTTCGCGTCGGGCCGGCTCGACAACCTGTCCTCCGTCCATGCCGGTCTCGCCGCCATCATCGACGCTGCCGACGGCGGAGCCGACGGGCCGATCGCGGTCCTCGCCGCCTTCGATCACGAGGAGGTCGGCAGCGGGTCCCGCTCCGGTGCCAGCGGCCCCTTCCTCGAGGACATGCTGCTGCGGATCTCCCTGGGCCTCGGCGCCGGGACGGAGGAGCGGCTGCGGGCCCTGGCGTCGTCGTTCTGCGTCTCGGCCGATGCGGGCCACGCGGTGCACCCGAACTACGCCGAGCGGCACGATCCCGCGAACCTGCCCGTCCTCAACGGCGGACCGCTGCTGAAGATCAATGCGAACCAGCGGTATACGACGGACGCACCGGGAGCTGCCTACTGGGCAGCGCTGTGCTCCGCCGCCGGAGTGCCGTACCAGGAGTTCGTCTCCAACAATGTGATGCCGTGCGGATCCACGATCGGTCCGCTGACAGCGACCCGGCTGGGGATCAGGACGGTCGATGTCGGGACACCGCTGCTGTCGATGCACTCGGCGCGCGAGCTCTGCGGAGTGGAGGACCCGGGCCACCTGGCGGCCGTGACGACGGCGTTCTTCCGCGGTGATCGCTGAGCTCCCTCCACAGGAGTTCGTTCCGGCCGCGTGGTCCGGTAACATTGGTACGTCTGTGCCCCAGCCGGTCGGCGGTACCTGTCGCTGACGGCGGCCAGAACAAACGCTAAAGAACCTCCTGTTGCGGAAAGACCGCGACCGTTCAGCCCAGAGGAGGTGGGTTCACACATGCGTGCATATGAATTGATGGTAATCATCGACCCCGACGTCGAGGAACGCTCCATCGACCCAACACTCGAGAAGTTCCTGAATGTCGTCCGCAACGGCGGCGGCACCGTGGACAAGGTGGATATCTGGGGACGTCGGCGCCTCGCCTACGAGATCCAGAAGAAGACCGAGGGCATCTACGCCGTCGTCAACTTCACCGCGACCCCGGCCGTGGCAGCCGAGCTCGACCGCCAGCTGAGCCTCAACGAGACGATCATGCGTACCAAGATCATCCGTCCCGAGGAGCAGAAGGTCACCGCCGAGTAGTTCCGGCGGACAGCTCACCCACCCATCCCGCTCCGGCGGGTAGTGACTCAAGGAGGCACCATGGCAGGCGAAACAGTCATCACGGTGGTCGGCAACCTCACCAATGATCCCGAATTGCGGTTCACGCCGTCGGGATCGGCGGTCGCCAACTTCACCATCGCGTCCACTCCCCGTACGTTCGACCGCCAGACCAACGACTGGAAGGACGGCGAAACGCTGTTCCTTCGCGCGTCGGTGTGGCGTGAGGCTGCGGAGAACGTTGCCGAGACCCTGACCAAGGGAACCCGCGTGGTTGCCCAGGGCCGACTCAAGTCACGGTCGTACGACACCAAAGAAGGCGAGAAGCGCACCGTCATGGAGCTGGAGGTGGACGAGATCGGTCCATCCCTGCGCTATGCGTCCGCGAAGGTCACCCGTACCCAGCGCTCCGGCGGCGGGAACGGCGGCTCCGGCGGCGGCTTCGGCGGTAACTCCGGCTCGAACTCGGGTGGCTTCGGAGGCAACTCCGGTGGCTCGAACTCGGGATCGGGATGGGGCGGCGGCCAGCAGGCGCAGCAGCCCGCGGACGATCCGTGGGGCGCACCTGCGGGTGGAAACTCGCAGGGCTGGGGCAACGGCCCCGACTCCGAGCCTCCCTTCTAAGTACGCCCCGTACCCAGGCAGGGATTCCGGTCCCGGACCCCCTGCCGCGGTCACACCCTGTGACCTGCACTTCCCATCCCGCAGAATCGTTCTGCGGGCTCCACCAGAAAAAGGAGCACCACGATGGCTAAGGCTGAACTCCGTAAGCCCAAACCAAAGTCCAACCCCTTGAAGGCCGCTGACGTCACCGTCATCGACTACAAGGACGTAGCCCTGCTGCGTAAGTTCATTTCCGATCGCGGAAAGATCCGCGCCCGTCGCGTCACCGGCGTGACCGTGCAGGAGCAGCGCAAGATCGCCCAGGCAATCAAGAACGCCCGCGAAGTCGCCCTCCTGCCGTACTCCGGCGCCGGCCGCGGCTAGGGAAAGGGACACACCATGTCGAAGCTCATTCTGACCCAGGAAGTCACCGGACTCGGTGCCGCAGGCGATGTCGTCGAGGTGAAGAACGGTTACGCACGTAACTATCTTCTGCCCCGCGGGTTCGCCCTGATGTGGAGCAAGGGTGGCGAGAAGCAGGTCGAGTCGATCAAGGCTGCCCGCTCCGCCCGCGAGCACGCATCGCTCGAGGACGCCCAGCGCCAGGCCGCCGCACTGTCGGCGAAGCCCGTCACATTGACCGTCAAGGCGGGCGGCTCCGGCCGCCTGTTCGGCACGGTCAAGGCAGACGACGTCGCCAAGGCAGTCGAGGCCGCAGGCCTCGGCAAGATCGACAAGCGCAAGGTGGAACTGCCGGCCCACATCAAGTCGGTGGGTTCCTACCAGGCCAACGTCCGTCTCCACGAAGACGTAGCCGCAGTCATCGACCTGGACGTCGTCGCAAGCTGACACCAGGCAGGACGCACCACTGCATCACCGCATCACCACAGAAGGCCTCCGCCACGGCGGGGGCCTTCTGTCGTGAGGTCGTTGTCCCACGGGGAGGTGTGCGGGTCCCGGAGCGCGGTCCGCGCAGGGTCCGGAGGACGCCACACCTCCGTATACGGTCGTGAGCATGCGCCGCGCCCGTCCATGCCGGAGCGGTGCTGGACGGGTGCCCGGACCGTGCTGTCAGGTACGCCTGGCGGCATACGCACTGGTGCGGGGCGTGCCCGCCCGCGGCGGTCCCTTCCCGGGGCGTGGCGGGCCGCAGAGCCTTCTCCTAGGCAACCTAGTGAACAGGATCAGCGATGTTGTCAACAGCACACCTGTGGATGAGAATCGTCGCACAATTCTTTTCGTGCACAGGCTGTCGATGACGTTTCCGCAGGTCAGAGCGGGGTGGTGAGCGAAAGAACTTTGTTGTCCACAGAGTTCTCCCCATCCTGTGCACAAGACACGCCGCGTAATCCACAGCTTATTCACACTTACCCACACCCCCTGTTGGTGGAGCGCTTGGTGGCTCCGCCGCAGACCGCTAGCGTTGCGGAAGATTCCCGATAGTGAGGGTGTCGGGTGATAGGACTGACCTGTCGAACCCGGCCCGGGGTGTCCGGCTGACGTCCCGACGGCGGCCGCTTCGACAGTAGGAGAAAGGCCCTTCAGTGTCCCTGGCACACGCGGACTCGTCATCGGACACCCGCACCCCCGAATTCTCCCGGACCCCGCCGCAGGATCTCGTCGCAGAGCAATCCGTGCTGGGGGGCATGATGCTCTCGAAGGATGCCATCGCGGATTGCGTCGAGGTCCTCCGGGGGCTCGATTTCTACCGGCCCGTCCACGAGAGCATCTATGAGGCGATCATCGATCTCTACGGGCGCGGAGAGCCCGCTGACGCCGTGACCGTCTCGGACGAGCTGACCAAGCGCGGGGAGATCTCCAGGATCGGCGGTCCGGCCTATCTCCACACGCTGATCCAGTCCGTGCCCACGGCTGCCAATGCCGGTTTCTACGCCGAGATCGTGCGTGAGCGCGCCGTGCTCCGGAGGCTCGTCGATGCCGGGACGAAGATCGTGCAGCTCGGATACTCGAACGACGGCGAGGTCGACGACCTCGTCAACGCTGCTCAGGCCGAGGTGTACGCCGTGGCGGAGCGCCGGACGGCCGAGGACTATGTGGCGCTCAAGGACATCATCGAGGGCACCGTTGACGAGATCGAGTCGGCCGGCCACCGCGGTGAGGGGATGACCGGTGTTCCCACGGGTTTCTACGAGCTGGACGAGCTGACCCAGGGACTCCACGGCGGCCAGATGATCGTCGTGGCAGCACGGCCTGCCATGGGAAAGTCCACATTCGCCCTGGACTGGGCCCGCTCGGCGGCCATCAAGCACAACATGACCACGGTCTTCTTCTCCCTCGAGATGGGCCGCAACGAGATCGCCATGCGCCTGTTGTCCGCGGAGGCGACGATCGGTCTGCAGGATCTCCGCAAGGGCACCATCAAGGATGAACAGTGGGGGAAGATCGCCACGACCATGGGTCGTATGAACGATGCCCCGCTCTTCATCGACGACAGCCCGAACATGTCTCTCATGGAGATCCGGGCGAAGTGCCGACGGCTCAAGCAGCGCCACGATCTGAAGCTCGTGGTGCTCGACTACCTCCAGCTGATGTCCTCCGGGAAGCGGGTGGAGTCCCGGCAGCAGGAGGTCTCGGAATTCTCGCGTGCGCTGAAGCTGCTGGCCAAGGAACTCAACGTGCCGGTCGTCGCTCTCTCCCAGCTCAACCGTGGGTCGGAGCAGCGCACCGACAAGCGGCCGCAGGTATCCGATCTCCGCGAGTCGGGATCGATCGAGCAGGACGCCGACATGGTGATCCTGCTGCACCGCGACGACGTCTACGACAAGGAGTCAGCTCGGGCGGGTGAGGCCGACGTGATCGTGGCCAAGCACCGTAACGGCCCGACCAAGACGCTGGTCGTCGGCTTCCAGGGCCACTACTCGCGGTTCAACAACATGGCCGCGGACGGCGGCGGCTACTAGCCCCTCTTGGGGCCGAGCTCGTTGATGACGGTCTGCAGGCGGGCGCGGAGGTCCTCCGAGGCCAAGCCGTCCTCGGCCATGAGCTCGTGCTCGATGTTCTTTGCGCGCTCCAGGGCTTTCTGGCCGGCGGAGGTGATGGTGATGCGCTGGCTGCGGCGGTCAGCGGTGTTCCTCAGCCGCGTGACGAGCCCGCGCTTTTCGAGGCGGTCGAGAGTGCGGCCCACGGTCTGCGCCTGCACATGGACCAGCTGGGCGAGGCGTACACCGGTGAGTGTGCCTTCGCGTTCGAGGACCCCCAGCGTCGTCAGGCCCGCGTGGGTGATCCCGATCCCGAGGAGCTTCTCATTCCATGAGTGCTCGACGATCCTGGCGGCGGTCGTCAACAGGCGGCTGGTCGACCAATCGTTCAACTCCGGCACGATGGTGTGTCCTTCCCCTTGGTCCTACGCGATTGGTGCAGTGCATCCTGCTCTTCACTCTAGACAACTTGGCCCGAAATAGACAGCAGGCTTATCATAAAAAGTGCACGCCGGGCATGAATCCTGTGCAATCCGACGCCGGAAGACCATGGCGCTCGGGCTGCCCGTGAGTGGAGACGACGAAGGGCCCGGAGCGTACTCCGGGCCCTTCGGTGTCGCAGAATCCCCTAGAGGCCGCGGTCGTTGTCGCGGCGGGTGCCATCGGCTCCCTCGACCTCGATCTCTTCCTTGCGGACTTCCCCGCTGACCGTCTCGTTGCTGGTGACGGTCTCCTTGTCCATACGGACACGCTCGACAGGCACGGTCTCCTTGTCGACGACGGGACGCTCGGCGTGGAGTGTCACCTCGTGCTCTTCCTCGCTGATGGCCGGACCGTCGAAGGCGTCTCCGCGATTGGCATCCGTGATCGGTTCGCGCTCGACCCGGACCTCCTCGCGGCTGACCGGGACGGTCTCGGTGACGTTCTCCGTGACGACATACTTGCGGAGGCGTGCGCGGCCTGCTTCCGTACGCTCCGTGCCCACGTGCAGCTGCTCCTCCGAGCGGGTCATGGCGTCGTCGGTCGTGGGACCGGACGTGTCGTGGCCCACGGTGCCGTGCTGGTTGGAGGCGTCTGCGTCCGAGCGCGTGGTGGTGTCCGTGAGGCCGGCGGAGCGGCCCGATGTGGCGTCGAGGTCGACGTCGCGGTTGTTGCGGCCCGTGGTGTCATTCGTGCCGGTCATGCCCGTGGTGGTGTCGTCATAGCCGCCGGTGCCGCCGCCGATCTCGTAGTGGCGGTAGAGGCGATCCTCTTCCTCGGGGCTGAGGTTGCCGTCCGACTCGACGCGGGGTGCGTCCTTCACCTGGTGCTTCGTGTAGGGCACGCGGACATCATGGCCCTCGACGTCAGCGCCCTGGAGCGGGACGAAGGACTCCGACGTACCGAACAGTCCTGTCTTCGCGGTGACCCAGCTGGGCTCGCCGGTCTGGTCATCGAGGTAGACCTGGCCGATCGAGCCGATCTTCTCGCCGTCGGATCCGAGGACGTTGCCGCCGTTGCCGAGCAGGGTATCGATGTTGTCCTGAGTGATCATGTCCTTCTCCTTCTGAGTATTCTCACTGGTTCGGGATTCCGGTTTCGCCGGGACCGGAGTCCGCGGCTAACCACCGGCCTCTAGAGTAAGCACACTTAGTACCTGATGGGAAGCCTACTTAGCGTTTCGGGGGAAATGTTGGCTCTCGGGGCTTTCCTTCGCGGGCGACTGTCGCCCTGAGGGTCCGCGATCCTAGGATGGGACCGGGTCCAGCAAACGGTCCGCCACGGCACTCTCTCTGTGAGCGGGCATGCCTGCCTGCAGCGCTCGGGGTTCATCCGGGCGCGCGTCATTCCGCGGGGCCGAACCTGCAGCGGCACCAAGGGTGCGGGTCGATGCTCGCGTCCTGGGAGCAGGATGGTCCGCGCACGGAAGGGAGTGTGCGACACGAGCCCGTGAAGGGGCATCACATGTCATCACCGAGCAACGCATCGACGAGTAGTCGTGCCGGGAGCACCCCCGGCGGGACCGACCACGCAGCCACCGGCTTGCCTGCGGTTGGAGCCGGCGACCACAGGACCGCACTCCTGATCATCGACATGCAGAACGCCTTCTTCGAACACGAGACCCTGGCTGCGTCCAGGGACGCGCTCGTGGCGGCGTGCAACACACTGATCGAAGCAGCCGTCCGTAGTGGCGCTCCCGTACTGGTCGCACGGACGGAACACCTACCCGACAGGTCGACCTGGACCACCTCCATGCTCGACGACGACCAGGGTTTCATCTTTCGTGGGTCGCATCAGGCCGAGATGGTGAGGGGCCTGCAGGTACACCTGTTCGTCATCGTGACCAAGACCCGGGACAGCGCGTTCTTCGGGACGGATCTGGCCGAGCGCTTGCGGGCGCTGGGTGTGGACGAACTGATGCTGGCCGGCGTCTCGGCGCACAACTGCGTGGCACACACGGGGGCGGACGCGTTCGCGCACGATTTCAGGGTCAGCTATGTGAGCGATGCGATCGGGCACACGAACAAGAAGTATGCCGAGGCGATGCTGGAGATCCTCTCCGCGGAGTACCGGCAGCCGATCGTCGACCTGGCGGACGCCGTGGCCAGGCTCGGTCGAGGTCTGCTCAGCGCCGAGCACGAAGAGGCCACCGGGTGAACCGGTGGCCTCCTCCGCGACGGGGTCTCAGCTCTGCTGGACGCTGGACTTCGCGTCCTGGGCGCTTCCCTTGACGTCGCCGGCGGCCTGCCGGCTCTCGCCCTTGACTTCGCCGACGGCGTTCTGGCCCTCGTCCTTCACCGTCTGCACCGAGTCGGTCGCGGAGTCCTTGACGGACTGAACGGCCTCCTGAGCCGGCTCCTTGACCTCGTTCGCAACCTGCTTGGCTGCGTCGGTGACCTTCTCCTTCAGGGGAGCGGCCTGCTCCTTGAGGTGCGAGGCCGCCTCCTGCTCCTTCTGGCTGGCCGGTATGAGGCTGGCCACGAGAAGGCCCGCGCCGAAGGCGATCAGGCCGGCTGCGAGCGGGTTGCCTGCGGCCTTGGTGCCCAGCTGGCCCGGGGCGTCATGCGCTGCCTGCCCGGCACTGTGCAGCTTGTCCTTGGCGGAGCCGCCGGTCGACTGGGCGCTGCCCAGGCCGCTGCCTGCCTTGTTCTTCGCGTGCCCGGCCTTGTCGGCGACCGTACCCTTCACGTCGTCGGCCTTGCCGAGTACGGAATCCTTGACGTCCTCGGCCTTGCCCATGACGGTCTCCTTCACATTGCTGAAGCTGTGCTTCACCTTCTCGGTCTGGCGGTGCGCGATGTTCGCCGGGTTCACCTTGTCGGCGACGGCGTCTACATCGGTGCCGAGCTCCTGGCGGGTGCGCTCGATATCGGCGCGGATCTCATCTGGTGTCTGGCTCATGCGGTGTGCTCACCTGGTTTCAGTGTCGGCGGGATCTCTTTGACGGTCTCCGCAGTCTGCGGAAGACCCTTGACCTGCTTCATTTCCTTCTTCCCCATCAGGGCGAGGACGGCGGCGATGATGCCCCAGAGGACTGCCACGATGAGGGCGGCCCAGCCGAGGGGCATCAGGGCGCCCAGTCCCCACATGAGGGCGATGGAGAGGAACAGGAGGACGAAGTGGCCTCCGACAGCGGCTCCGGCGAACATGCCGGCACCCTTCCCGGCATTCTTCGCCGACTCCGTGGCCTCGGCTTTCGCCAGGGCCACTTCCTGGCGCATGAGCTTCGAGAGGTCCTTGGTCACCTCCCCGAGGAGCTCGCCGACCGATGCGTTGGCCGAGCGCTGCTCGGCCTCCGTCGGCAGTGGCGCGGCAGCCTGGTGGGCGCCGCTCGTGTATGCCTCGCTCATCAGCGCAGACCCCCGTCGTTCGGGCGGGTCGTGACGGGCGGCGTGCCCGGCGGGATGGTGGGGTAGTCGTCCGTGGGATCGACGAACGCGGGATTCGAATCGGCGACGTGCTGGCCTCCACCGGTCTCACCGAACCCTGCTGTCGCGGGGGTCCCGCTGTAGAGGTCGGAATCGGCTTCCGAGTAGCCGGCATAGCCGGAACCGGCGGTGCCCGTGGTGGTTCCCGTGGGAGCGTAGTTCTGCGAGCGGTTCGCGTTCGACGACGAGTCGTGGTTACCGGTGAGCCCCCGGGTCAGGCGCCCTACGACGAGACCGGAACCTGCTGCGATGGCCAGGAAGGCTCCCGGCTTGCGGCGCGCGAAGGACTTGACGTCCTCCAGGATGCCGGCGGCGTCGCGGTCCTCGAGCCAGCTGGCGGCGGAGTCCGTGCGCTGCGAGGCCTGCCGGACGAATCCGGCCACCATCTGGTTGTCGGACTTCTCCGCCATCGACTTGAGCTCGTCGGAGATCCCGCGGATGCCCTCGGTGATCTTCTCCTGCTGGCTGCCTGCCTGGCTCTTGACCTCGGCGGAGACAGTGCCGAAGAGATCCTTCGCCTGCGCGCCGGCCTCTGCGGCAACACTCTTCGCTTCGGATGCGGCAGTTCCGGCGACGTTCTTCGCCTCCGACGAGGCGGTGTCGGCGACGTTCGCGGCTGCCTGCTTGCCGTCCTGACCCACCTGCTTTGCCTTGTCCTTGGCGGCCGAGCTCTTCGAATCGTCGGTTCCGGCGGTGCCGCCCGAAAATTGCGTCGTACCGAGCTCGTGCGGGGCGAGGTCCGCTGAGGAACCCTCGTTGCCCGTGGTGGACGGCACCAGGGGATCCTTCGGCCAGTTCTGCGTAGTCATGGTGACTCCTAACGTTGTTTCTGCCGTGTGGCGGACACTCCATCGAGATTCCGATGCGTCGTACCGGCATCTCGTTCTGAAGGTATGCCTGAAGCTAAGCATGCTTACATTCCTCATTGCAAGCCCTTTTCATGGATCCTGCAACCTCTAAATAAGTACGCTTAGTATCTTCCGGAATTCCCCCGGTCACCTCTAGCGTCGGAAGCAAGAGGGCTTTCCACGGCCGCTTCCAGAAGAAGCGGAACCACCCCGGAGGGCCCCGACGTGGGGAGGAAACCACTCGTGTTTTTCCACAAGCAGGAACTTCAGTACAAGGCCAGTCCGGGTAAGCCCGACGCCGTCTACGCCCGCAAGCTCCAGGAAGTGCTCGGCGGGCAGTACGGTGAGATCACCGTCGCGATGCAGTACAGCTTCCAGGCCTGGAACGCCCACATCCCCGGGAAGTATCGCGACCTGCTCTTCGGAATCGCTGCCGAGGAGATGGGCCACGTCGAGATGCTCGCCACCATGATCGCGCAGCTCCTCGAGAAGGCGCCCCTCGGCATCACCGACGACGCCGTCCAGTCGGATCCCGCGATCGCCGCCGTGATCGGCGGTACCGATCTGCAGCACGCCATCGTGGCCGGGGCCGGGGCACGCCCGGTCGACAGCATGGGCAACCCCTGGCAGGGCAGCTACGTCACGGCCAGCGGAAACCTGTTGGCCGACTTCACGGCCAATGCCAACGCCGAGATGCAGGGCCGCCTGCAGGTGGCGCGCCTCTATCACATGACGGACGACCACGGCGTCCGGGACCTGCTCTCCTTCCTGCTGGCCCGCGACACCATGCACCAGAACCAGTGGATGGCGGCCGCCCGTGAGCTGCAGGAGGAGAAGTTGGAGCAATTCCCGGTGCCCAGTAACTTCCCGCAGAAGAAGGAGGCCACGGAGGTCTCCTATCAGTACCTCAACTTCTCCGACGGGAAGGCCGCCTCGGAGGGAAGCTGGGCCTCGGGCCCCACGCCGGACGGCAAGGGTGAGTTCACCTATCACGAGGGCACGACGACGTCCGCCCCCCTCCCTCCTGCCACCCACCCGGATGCCCGTTTCTACGGCACCACGGAAATCCCGAACACCGTCGAGAAGATGGCGGGCACCGTTCAGGACAAGCTGAACCGCGAATAGACGCTGGGCCCTTACCCGCCCCAGTTCTACGACCAGAAGGAGAATCTCATGGCAAACACGAACAATCGGACCGTCGACAGGGGACGGACAGCCGTCCAGCGTGCAGCGCAGGTGGTAGGCGTTGTCTTCCTGCTCGCCGGTATCCTGGGCTTCATCCCGGGCATCACCTCGAACTACGACACGATGCAGTTCGCCGGCCACGAATCGGAGGCGCTGCTGCTCGGGGTCTTCCAGGTCTCGATCCTGCACAACATCGTCCACCTGCTGTTCGGTATCGCCGGGCTCGCGATGGCGGGCACCATCTCCGGGGCGCGCTCCTACCTCCTCGGCGGCGGCATCATCTACGCGATCCTGTGGATCTACGGCCTGATCATCGGGCAGGAGTCCGGGGCCAACTTCGTGCCGCTCAACGGCGCGGACAACTGGCTCCACTTCTTCCTCGCCGTGGGCATGATCGCGCTCGCGCTGATCCTGAGCCGTGACGCCCGCAACGCGCGTAACACCCCCCGCAGCGCCTAGGCCGTCCACGTGATTGGGGGTGCACCGTGACCGACGAGGTCGGCAGCGGCCAGCGCCCGCGGTGAAGGACGACGACGCTGGGTCGGCAGGGCTTCCATGGGGGCCGGCCGACCCGGCGTCGTCGTGTCCGGGCCGATTCGCGCACCCGGTTCGCCGAGGCAGAGACGGCCGGTGGCCGCGGGGGCTGAATGACGGTCCGCTCATCGGGCGGGAAGCGAAGTACGCTTACTATCACCGCCCCGCCCGCCAGGGCACCCGTTCGACAGAAGAGGTCCTTGATGAAGCAGCCCTCCCCGCGCGGAGAGATCAGCGCCCTCGTGCTGACCACCGTCGCCGGAACAGTCGACGACGGCCAGGAGGCGCTCGCCCGGCTCGCCACGCTCGTCGCAGAGGCACTGTCCGAGACTCCGGACATCCTGTACGACGACGACCTCCAGCTCGCACTCTTCAGCCTGTACGAGTTGCATTACAGCGGGATCGACGAGGCCGGCGACGACTGGGAGTGGAACCCCGAGCTCCTGCGGGTCCGGCAGCAGATCGAGGCCGTGTTCGAGCAGCGGGTTCGTGGCGAAGTGGTGCTGGGAGCCCTGCCCGGGACGACGAGCGAGGCAGTGTGCGCGGAGCTGTTCCGCATGGCAGGTGAGGACACGGGACCGAGCATGTCCCGCTTCGTCGCCACAGCGGCCTCCGACGAGCAGTTGCACGAGTTCCTGGTCCACAAGTCCGTCTACCAGCTGAAGGAAGCGGACCCGCACACCTTCGCGATTCCGCGGCTGACCGGGCGCTCCAAGGCCGCGCTCGTCGAGATCCAGGTGGACGAGTACGGGAACGGCCTGCCGGCGCGCATGCACTCGGCCCTCTTCGCCCGGACCATGAGGTCCCTCGGCATGGACCACACTTACGGCGCGTATCTCGACGCCACGCCGGCCATCACGCTGGCCTCCAACAACCTCATGTCCCTCTTCGGCCTCAACCGGCGGCTGCGGGGTGCGATCGTGGGTCATCTGGCGGCCTATGAGATGACGTCGTCCCAGCCCAACCGCCTGTACTCGCGCGGCTTCAAGCGCCACGGGTACGGCGAGGAGGCCCTGGAGTACTTCGACGAGCACGTCGAGGCGGATGCCGTCCACGAGCAGATCGCAGGACGGGACATGGCTGGAGGCCTGGTCGAGGAGGACCCCCGTCTCCTCCAGGACGTCCTGTTCGGAGCTGCTGCCGGGCTCGCCATCGATACGCTCATGACGTCCCACATCATGGGGTCGTGGGAGAGCGGACGGTCCTCCCTCCGCACGTCGGAAGCGATGGCGTCGTGAGCGCGGACGCCGCACCGGGCCCGGCCGGCTCCCGCGAGGGGAGCGTGCCCGAGCGTCCGCTGAATTCCGGCGACGCCGCGCCGGTGTCCGTCGTCGCCTGTCCTGATGGGCCCCTGCTGATCCGTGGGGACTTCGAGCTCGTCGGGGCGGACGGTGAGGAGTTGCCCCGCAGCCGGCGGACCGTGGCGCTCTGCCGCTGTGGCGCCTCCGCCCTGAAGCCCTACTGCGACGGCTCCCACAAGTTCACCGGGTTCCGCTCCGGGCGCTAGTCCGCCGGCTCGGAGCGGCGGTCCGTCGGTGAGCTGCCGGTCGCGCTGCAGCCGGGCAAAGGATCGGCACGCCGCGAGCAGGTGGTGGAAGTCGCTAGGCTCGGACGCGGACGTTCCACATGAAAGCAGGCGATTCTCATCCGTACCCGAACCCGATACGCTCACCGTCGCGCGGCCCTGGCGCTGGGGACGCTCCTGGTCCTCAGCGGTTGTACCTCGTCGGAGGAGTCCGTGCCCGACGCGCCTTCCACGGGGGAGCAGACGGCCGGGGAGCGGCCGACGGATGCGGTGGTCCTCGCAACCGGTGCTGGAGGAGACCGCAGCGTCGTCGCCGGCCCGCCCGCCCGGGAGGCCGTCGAGTTGAGTCACGCCCTCTTCGAGCGGAGTCCCGTCGCCGTGGTCCTCGCGGGGTACCCGAACGAACCTGCGGTGAACGCGGAGCTCGGTCGAGCCGCCGCGGCAGCCGTCGGCCTTCACGTCCCCCTTCTCGTCCTCGAGCCGGGCCCCGCGGGCCTCGCTCCGGTTCTGGACGAACTGCACCGGCTCGGAGCGGACACCGTGCTCGGCTACGGCGACGCGGCTGCGGACTGGACGGGGATCACCGCCACGCGCGACCTCCTCGCAGGACCGCTGTCCCCGGAGGCGTTCTCGGCGGATTTGGGTCTCACCGTCAGGGAGCAGGTCGTGCCGGCCGCGGATCTGGTCACCGCTGTGAGCGCCCTGACCGCCGACGACCTGGCTGTCGTGGCGATCGCCGGGTCCGGCGGCGGGCCGTCGGAGGCGTCGGAGGACGACGCCGCCTCGGTAGCCCCGTCGGCTGCCCCGTCGGCCCAGTCCGGCGGGACGGACCCGGCGACAGGCCCGACCACGGAAGCCGACGCCGGGACGGGAGCGGCCACGGACGGCGGCACGGACGAAGCGGCCGAGGGCCCCCACGACCTGGCGTCGCTGGCGACCCTCGACGAGCTGCCCGCGTTCACCGCGCCCGAGGGGAGCGCAGCCGCACTGGTCCTGGCAACAGCGGCGTCGTCACCCACCTCCATCGCCACGGCGCGGGCGGCAGGAGCACAGGTGGAGGTGCTGCCCACCGGGGATCCGCGGGCGACCGCGGCTGCGGTGTCCGCCGTGCACCGGAACGTCGGCGCGCCCGTCTACGGGATCGGTGCGGACTTCGGCAGCACCGAGGACTTCGCGGCCCACGCCGCGGTGGCGGCGACCGGCGTCGAACTTCCCGGCGGAGGCCAGACGGTGTTCCCGGGGAGGAGGATGGTGGCGCTCTACGGGCACCCCAGCGGCCCCTACCTGGGTGCACTGGGAGAGCAGGACGTCGACGCGACCATGGCGCGGGTGAAGGACCTGGCGGCGGAATACCAGCCCTTCAGTGACGAGCCGGTGGTTCCGGCCCTGGACCTCATCGCCACCGTGGCCAGCGCTGATCCGGGGCCGGACGGCGACTACTCGAGTGAGACCCCGGTGGAGGTCCTGGAGCCCTGGGTGGATGCCGCGGAGAAGGCGGGCGTGTACGTGGTGCTCGACTTCCAATCGGGTCGCACGGACTTCCTTTCCCAGGTGCGCCGCTACGAGGAGTTGCTGGCACGCCCATCCGTAGGACTGGCGCTCGATCCGGAGTGGAGGCTCATGCCGGGCCAGCTACCACTCCAGCAGATCGGGACCGTCGACGCCGCGGAGATCAACGCGTCCTCGGCCTGGCTCGCGGACCTCACCCGGGACCGGAACCTGCCGCAGAAGCTGTTCATGGTGCACCAGTTCCGGCTGGACATGATCGGCGACCGCGCGGCGCTCGACACCTCGCGCAGCGAGCTCGCCGTCACGCTCCACGCCGACGGCCACGGCACCCCTGGACAGAAGCTCGACACCTGGGCAGCGCTGCAGGGTTCCATGCCGGCGGGCGTGTGGCCGTCGTGGAAGAACTTCTACGATGAGGACCAGCCCATGCTCGGGCCCGAGGAGACCTACGCGCTCGTCGACCCGAAACCCTGGCTGGTGACCTACCAGTAAGGGACGGCAGCGGCGACTCCTGGGCACTCCGGTCGCCGTACTCCGGTCGCCGTACTCCGGTCGCCGGCCGGGCGTCGGGGAGCGGCATCCGGAAGACCATCGAGAGGACACCGTGGGACTGGATCTGAACAGCGACGTCGGGGAGTCCTTCGGCACCTGGACGTTCGGCGACGACGCGCGCATCATCGAGTCCGTCTCGAGCGTCAACGTGGCCTGCGGCTTCCACGCGGGCGATCCCACGGGTATCAGGGTCACGTGCGGCGCGGCCGCAGCGGCCGGGGTGTCGGTCGGTGCGCATCCCGCCTACCGGGACCTCGCAGGGTTCGGCCGCCGCTTCATCGACGTCGAACCGACGGACCTGACCAATGACGTGGTCTACCAGATCGGTGCCCTGCAGGCGCTGGCCCGGGCAGCCGGGACGACGGTCCGGTACGTGAAGCCGCACGGTGCCCTCTACAACACCATCGCGGTGCACGAGCAGCAGGCACGTGCCGTGGTGCGGGCGGTTCGCGAGGTCGACGAGAACCTGCCGCTGCTCGTGCTGCCGAACACCGTCATCGAGGCCGAGGCGCGATCGGCCGGGCTGCGGACGGTGGCGGAGGCCTTCGCGGACCGCGCCTACACCTCCGACGGCGGCCTGGTCTCCCGTCGGGAACCCGGCGCCGTGCTGCGCAGCGAAGCCGAGGTCGTCGCGCAGGTACTGCGCATCGCGACGGATGGAGAGGTGCTCGCGGCCGACGGTACGCGGGTCCGGATCGGTGCCGAGAGCATCTGCGTGCACGGGGACACGCCCGGTGCCGTGGCGATGGCCGCCGCCGTCCGCCGGGCCCTCACCGCGGCAGGGGTGGACGTCGGTGCCTTCGCCTGAGGTGCCCGACGCATCGGGCAGTGACCAAAGGGGCAGTGACGGACCGGACAGTACTGGACCGGGCCGCGACGGCCCGGTCCCCCACGGACCGGGCAGTGCCGCAACGGCTGCCTGCGAAACGGATGCCGTCGGGATGACGCTCCGGCCCGTGGGGGACCGCGGTCTGCTCGTCGAGCTGCCCGGCCTCCTTGAGGTGCTCAGTGTCCAGGCCCAGCTGCACGCGGATCCGGCCGACGGCCAGGTGGACGTGGTCGCGGCGGCCCGAACGGTCCTCGTGACGGTGCAGGCCGCATCGAACCTCCGGGCGCTGAGGAACCGACTGCTGTCCCTCGATCCCACGGTGCCGGTGGAACAGGAGGACGCGCTCGTCACCCTCGAGGTGCAGTACGACGGCGAGGACCTTGCGGAGGTGGCGCGACGGTCGGGCCTCAGCGAGGAGGCCGTGGTCTCCGCCCACACGTCCCGGCCCTGGATCGCGTCCTTCGGCGGGTTCGCCCCCGGGTTCGCCTACCTCACCGGAGGCGATCCACGCCTCGAGGTACCCCGGCGGGAGACGCCCCGCACAGCTGTCCCGGCAGGGTCCGTGGCGCTCGCCGGTACTTTCTCGGCTGTCTATCCGCGGGTGTCTCCGGGCGGGTGGCAACTGATCGGCCACACCGACGCCGTCCTGTGGGACACGCACCGAGAGGCTCCGGCGCTCATCCGGCCCGGAAATCGCGTCCGGTTCGTCGCGGTGCGTGACCGGGTCCTGGTCCGGGCCGACGCTTCCGGCCCGACGCCGACGGGAACGCCCGATGCTACCCGAGCCGCGCGTGGGGAAGGCCTCGCCGTCGTCCACCCCGGCCTGTCCAGCACCCTCCAGGACCTCGGCCGGCCCGGACACATGTCCCTCGGTGTCGCGGAAGCCGGCGCGCTGGACCGGTCCGCCGCACGGCAGGCCAATCGGCTCGTCGGGAATCCTGCGGGAGCAGCGGTTATCGAGAGCCTCAACGGCGGTCTGGTGCTGGAGGCCGGGGAGGACCACGTGGTGGCCGTGACGGGCGCCGATGTCGGACTCGTGATCACCGCGCCGGACGGTCGTGAGCGAGCGGCCCTCCTGTGTGCCCCTTTCCTCCTGCGCGGCGCCGAAGTGCTGCGGCAGTCCGCGCCGGCGTCGGGTCTGCGGACCTACACGGCCGTCCGCGGCGGCTTCGCCGAGGAGCAGACCCTCGGCAGCCGCTCCACCGATACCATGTCGGGACTCGGACCCGCCCCGCTTGTGGCCGGTAGCCGGCTCGTCGTGGCGGCCCAGGGTGCGGCGTCGGCGGTCGGCGTCCCCGAACTGCCCCGCCCGCTGGCATCGCCGGAGATCCTGCGCGTGATCCCCGGTCCGCGGGACGACTGGTTCGGCGCCGAGAGTCTCGAGCGCCTCCTGGCTGCGGACTGGACGGTCACGGCGCAGTCGGACCGCATCGGCCTGCGCCTCGACGGTCCGGCTCTCCTGAGGACCAGGGAAGGGGAGCTGCTGAGCGAAGGTACGATGCGAGGCGCCCTGCAGGTGCCGCCGTCCGGACGGCCCGTCCTCTTCCTCGCCGATCATCCGGTGACCGGCGGGTACCCGGTGATCGCTGTCGTCGTCTCCGCGGATCTCGACAGGGCAGCGCAGCTGGCGCCCGGGTCCGTGATGCGGTTCCGGGCCGCCGACTCCTGACGGCGCCTGCCCGACGCGCGGACCGGAGGCGGGACTTCTTGCCTCGGCCCGGATGAGGCAGACTGTTGGAAAGCGCTATCCAGCAGGAGGTCGGGTGTCAGAGCTGTACAGGGATCCTCGGGGGCAGGACGACGGCGGCAGGGGAGCGCGGCCGCACCCGAACATCGTGGTCCTAGTCTGCGCACTCGTCATGCTGCAGGTCATCTGGCCGCTGACGATGGACCTGTATCTTCCGGCGTTCACCGCCATCCGGAGCGATCTGGGGACGAACGAGGCCGGGGTCCAGCTCACCCTGACGGCCGCATTCATCGGCATGGGGATCGGACAGCTGGGGTCCGGGCCGGTATCGGATGCCGTCGGGCGGGCCCGACCGCTCGTGGCGATGATCCTGGTCTACTGCGCAGCGACGGCGTCCTGCGCTCTTGCGACGAGCATCGAGGGGCTCATCGCCGGGCGCGCGCTGCAGGGCATGGGCTCGGCTGCCTGCGCCGTCCTCGCGATCGCCATCGTGAGGGACCTCTACACCGGGCGGCGCCTGATGGTGTTCCTCGCGCGGCTGTCCATCGCCTCCGGTGTCTTCGTGGTGCTGTCCCCCGCCCTCGGCGCCCAGCTGCTGCAGGTCGTGGGGTGGCGGGGCCTGTTCTGGGTTCTCCTCGGGTACGGCGTGGTGCTGCTGTGCGTCGCAGGAGGGATCCTGCTGCGGAACGAGACCCACACCGTCGAGCGGCGGCGGCTTCGCACGAGCGTACGTCCACGGGACGACTACAGCAGCCTGGTGCGCGACGGCCAGTTCCGGTCGCTGGCCCTGGCCGGCGGGTTCCTGTTCGCCGCGATGATGTCCTACATGGCGGGCAGTGCCTTCCTGCTCCAGGATCTGTTCGCCCTGAGCGCCACGGAGTACGCACTGGTCTTCGGCGCGCAGGGCGCCCTGATGGTGGTGGGGGCGCAGCTCGGCGGTGTGATTGCCCAGCGCTCCTCACCCGTGCTGGTCATCCGGGTCGGGGCCGTTGCGCTGGTGGTTGCCATCGGGCTGCTGGTCTCGAGTGTCGGTCTTGCGCCCGGTCTCGGACTGTGGGGACTGACGGGTCCGATCATGGCCTTCACCCTCTCCTTCGGCCTGGTCAGCCCGGCGATCCAGGCGACCGCCCTGGAGCACCATGGGCTGCGCGCCGGGACGGCCGCCTCGTTGCTCGGAGCCTCGAACATGGCCGGCGCGGCGCTGATCGCACCCGTCTCCGGGGCGTTCGGTCTCTCGTCCGCGCTGCCCACCGCCGTCGTGATGGCCGGATGCGTCCTGGTCGCGGCAGCCCTGCTGGTCGACGGGGCCCGGAAAGCAGCCGGGACATCGAAGACGCCCGAGTCCGCTCGCGAGGAGGCGGAGAGCCGGGACACCGTGACGGCCCGCCGCGAGCCCGCGCGACGGGCATGATCCGTCGACCGGGCCAGGGAGCCCATGCACGGGGCCTCAGGGCGGTGCGGAGGAGTGCACACGGAATTTCGCCGGTGGAAACGCCCCCGAAACCACTGCTGCCTACCGTGAAGTCACGACAGGAACGCCGAGGAGGCCGCCGTGCAGACGCTGAGGGTGAGACAGGTCCCATGGACCAATCCGGTGGGTATCGGGCTGCGCGAGGCGCTGCATGCGGAGTCCTGTCGCGGCCGGGTGCCGTCCGCCCCGCCCGCGGCGGACGACGACGGCACGCGTGTGGCGGTGTTCCTCATCGCCTACGAGCTGGCCACGGGCCAGCCCGTGGGCTGCGGAGGGCTCCGGCTGGTCGGCGCGTCGAGGGCGGACGTGGACTACATCTACGTGCTGCCCTACGCGCGGTGGTCAGGTGTGTCGAGGGCCATCACGGAGGAACTGACGGCGTGGGCACGGGCCCACGGCATTGCGGCGGTGGGGCCCGACGGCGCCCTGGCGGAACTCGCCGCCCTCCGGCTCTGAGGCACTCCCGCGCCGGCCTCGGTGATCGCTGGTCCGGGCGACGACCCGCCGCCTGTGAGGTGCCCTGAATGCAGCCTCCACCGACCGAGGCTTACCTGCCAGGAACCGTTCCTGTGCTGTCCGACCGGCTTCTGCTGACCCCGTACCGCGACCCCCTGTTTGACGGCGCGACGGACCCGGTCCTCGTAGCCGATCCCACCACCCGTTCCTGGCTCCTGTTCTACACCCAGCGCCGTGCGGCGCTTGCGGGCCTCGGCGGTGTGGAATGGGTCCACGAGTCCGAGATCGGCTGTGCCCGCTCCTACGACGGCGGGGAGACGTGGGCGTACGAGGGCGTGCTCGACGACGTGCCGACACCAGGGCTTGACCACCCCGTGACGAAGTGGGCTCCCGACGTCGTCCGGATCGGTGAGCACTGGGTGATGTTCCTGACGCTCCTCGGCGGTAAGCGGTCGGACTGGTCGGGGAATGCCGTGATTGCGCAGTACACCAGCAGCGACCTGAAGCGCTGGACCTTCCAGGCGTACGTGGATCTGCGCTCGGACCGCGTCATCGACGCCGCGGTCACTCTCTGCGGGGATGGCCTGTACCGGCTCTGGTACAAGGACGAGCAGCGCGGGTCACGGACCTTCTCGGCCGTCACCGCCACGCCCTCCGATCCACGTTCCTGGCAGGTCGAAGGCGTCGCCATCGACGGACGCCCGCACGAGGGACCGAAGGTCTTCACCCTGGGTGGCTGGTTCTGGCTGATCACGGACGAATGGCGCGGACTGGCCGTGTACCGTTCCGCGGATGGCGCGGGAGGGTGGGAACGACAGCATCGCGACAACGGGCTGATCCTCACCGGGCCGGAGGAGTTCGAGGGCCGGCCGGTGGTCGCCCGGCACGCCGACGTCGTGGTGCAGGGAGCAGCCGCGGCCGTCGTCTACTTCACGCACCCCGCCTGGTCGGGCTCCGAGCTGGCCGACATGACCAGCGGGACCGACCACCGGCGAAGCCACATCCGCGCGGCGTGGTTCACCGTGTCGCCCGCCGGTCACCTGATGCCCTGCTGGGAATCCGCTGCACAGCAGCCGCACAGCTTCGGGAAAGCAGGAGCGTAGGTGGGGGCTGCATCGTGGAGGGACAACGCCGGCCCATCAGGAGGAAACCATGATCACCTACCGACCCACACCCGCTCTCATCGCCGGACGGAAAGGATTCAGGGCCGCGGTGGGAGCGATGGCACTGGCGGCGGTCATCGGCACCACGGCGTTCGCGCCCGCCGACGCCGGCGCGGTTGCGGCCTCGCCCACCCTCGACGCCGTCGTCCTCGGGACCGCCCCTGCCGCGGATGAGGACATCGCCCGACGGCAGGACCTCTGAAATCCGGCCGTGCAGGGTGCGGCAGGGCCACTGACACCGCGAGGCGCCGAGCCTCCCGCCCCAATCCCGTTCCCCGGATCTCTGCATCCTGTGCGAAATACTTGACCGCATCGCTCCACTCACCACCCGGCACCCGAGCCGACTCCGGGACCAACCTCGAGGAACCCACCATGGCCGACGCCTCCCATTCCATGACCGACAACCTGCCGCGCCTCGCCCACCCGGACGGCAGCCCGATCCGTGCGCTCGTCGTCGACGACGAGACCAGCCTCGCGGAACTTGTCAGCATGGGACTGCGCATGGCGGGCTGGAGCGTGACGACGGCGAACGACGGCGCCACCGCCGTGGCCGCGGCGCGCGACTTCCGCCCGGACGTCCTGGTGCTCGACGTCATGATGCCGGGGGTCGATGGTATCGAGGCGCTGACGAAGATCCGCTCGTTCGCCCCCAACGTCCCGGCACTGTTCCTCACCGCGAAGGACGCCGTCCAGGACCGCATCGCCGGGCTCTCTGCCGGCGGTGACGACTACGTGACCAAGCCCTTCAGCATGGAGGAGCTCATGCTCCGCCTGCACCGGCTGGTGCAGCGCTCCGGCGTCGCGGCGTCGGACTCCGCCGAACTGGTGGTCGGGGACCTCGTGATGAACGTCGACACCCGGGAGGTGACCCGGAGAGGCGAGGACATCGCCCTCACGTCCACCCAGTGGGACCTGCTGCGCTATCTCATGGAGAATCCGCGGCGCGTGGTCAGCAAGTCGCAGATCCTCGACGACGTGTGGAACTACGACTTCGGCGGGCAGGCGAACATCGTCGAGCTGTACATCTCCTATCTGCGCAAGAAGATCGACGTCGGCCGCCCCGCCATGATCCACACCGTGCGCGGCGCCGGCTACGTGATCAAGCCCGCGCTCCCGTGAGCCACCCGCCCGTTCCTGCCGGCCCGGGCGGGCGGCGCCCGCTGCACCTCCGCACCACGCTGATCCTGACGACCCTCGCGTTGCTCACCGCGATCTGCATCGCCATCGGCGTCTTCAGCCACCTCGCGATGAGCACCTACCTGACCGGGCAACTCGACGAGGCCCTGAAACAGGCGGCCACTCGCGCAGGATTCCCGGGTGGACGTCCCCCCGGTGACGATGCGCGTCCCTTCCGCGGTATCGGACCGGATGATATCGACCCGGGTGACGCAGCCGGCCAGCGGCCAGGCACCCTGAACGCCGTGTTCGCGGACGGCGAGGCGCAGAACTCCGGGCTCGTTCTGGACGACGGCACCACTGCCTCGCTCGTGCAGGCCGACCTCGACACCCTGGCCGGTATCGACCCCTCTGCGGGGCCCGAGGAAGTCACCCTGAGCACGGGGGACTACCGGGTGGACGCCGCGGAGCTCCCTACCGAGCTCACCACCGACGGGACCGTCCTGGTCACGGGTCTCTCCACCACGGAGCGCGACAGTACGCTCGTGTCCCTCGACATCACAGTGGCCGGGCTGTCGCTCGCCGGACTGGTCCTGACAGGGCTCGCCGGAACAGCCATCATCAGGCGGTCCCTGCGTCCACTCGAGGAACTCAGCGCCGTCGCGACCTCCGTCTCCCGGCTGCCGCTGTCCTCCGGCGAGGTGGCGATCCCCGTGCGGGTGCCGCCCGCTGCCGCCCAGCCCGGGACGGAGGTGGGGACGGTGGGGCTCGCGCTCAACGAGATGATCGACCACGTCACCAGCGCCCTACGGGAGCGGCACGCGAGCGAGATGAAGGTCCGCCAGTTCGTCGCCGATGCAAGCCACGAGCTCCGCACGCCCCTGACCTCGATCCGCGGCTACACGGAACTCGTCCTGATGAGCGAGTCGGTCAGCCCGTCCGGGCGGTCTGCGCTGGAGCGCGTGGACAGCGAGTCCAGACGCATGTCCAGCCTCGTCGAGGATCTCCTGCTGCTCGCGCGCCTCGACGAGGGGCAGCGTGGTGAAGTGGCCGACGTCGACCTCACGGAACTCGTCATCGAGACCACCAGCGATGCCCGCGTCGCGGCGCCCGGCTACTCCTGGGGTTTGGACCTGCCCGAGGACCCCGTCGAGATCCGGGCCGTGGGTACCGAGATCCGCCAGATCCTCATCAACCTGCTCTCGAACGCCTACAAGCACACACCGCCGGGAACGTCCGTCAGCACGGCGCTCACCGTTGCACCGGGCCCCGACGGCGGCACGGCCATCCTCACCGTCACGGACAGCGGCCCCGGGATCGACCCCGCATTCCTCGACACGATCTTCACGCGCTTCAGCCGTGGAGATTCCGCGAGGACCGCGACGGAGGGGAGCACAGGGCTCGGCCTCGCCATCGTCCACGCACTCGTCCAGGCCAACGGCGGTGACATCAGGGTCACCAGTGAGCCGGGGCGAACACAGTTCCGGGTGCAGCTCCCCCTGGCATCGGCGCTGACACAGGGAGCGTCCTGACGCCGTCGTCGCAGATCCGCAACTGCCGGCATGAGTGGCGAGCACCTGCACATTCCCGACAGGGGGCAGGCACAGCAGCGGCACAGCAAACGTCACGAGCATTGGAGCAGACCGATAGCCCTACTCGGAGGAAGCCATGCCCCGCCCACCGCTCAGCCTTTCCACAGCCGTCGTCGCAGTACTCGCGCTCGCCGGATGCAGTTCGATCGGCACCGCCGACATCGCAGCACGTACCGGCCAGACCGGCGCGATCACGGTCCTCACAACAGGTTCCAGCTTCTTCACCGACAGCCCCCACACCGTCAGTGTCGAGTGGGACGAAGCAGACTACGACGCCATGATCGACGCCTACGGTGTGGATGAGTCCAAGGAGTGGATTCATGCGACCATCACGATCGACGGAGCCGTGTTCGAGGACGTGGGGGTGAGGCTCAAGGGGAACTCGACCCTCCGGGCGCTCCAGGGCACCGGGGGAGCGGGTGGTGCCGGCGGCACCTCTGCCGATGTGTCAGCGGACGACCCCCAGACCCTGCCCCTGCTGGTCGACTTCGACAAGTACGTGGACGGCCAGGACTTCGACGGCCTCACCCAGCTGGCCATCCGGCCGGGCAGCCCCGTCGTCAACGAGGCGCTCGCACTGGCCCTCACCGCCGCGTCGGGGCAGGCGAGCCAGCGCTACGCCTACACCACCTACTCGGTGAACGGGAGTGCGACCGAGACCCGGCTCGTGATCGAGAATCCCGACGAGGACTATGCCGATGCCCTGTTCGACACGTCCGGAGTCCTGTTCAAGGCCGACGCGGACTCGAGCTTCACCTATCAGGGGGATGACCTCGCCACCTACGAAGACCAGTTCAAGCAACTCAATGCGGAGGATGAAGCGGACTTCCAGCCCATTGTCGATTTCCTCGAGTGGATGGAAGGAGCAAGCGACGAGGAATTCGACGCCGGTCTCGCCGGCCGGGTCGACGTCGAGTCCTTCGCGCGGTACGCGGCGACCATGAACCTGTTGGTCAACGGCGATGACATGGCAGGGCCGGGCCACAACTACTACCTGCGGTACGACCTCGATACCGGGAAGATCTCCGTCATCTCCTGGGATCTCAACGGGGCCATGACGGGCGACGCGACGCTGTCCGCCGATGAGCAACCGAGTATCGGTGGCATGGGAGGACAGGGTGGTCCTGGCGGTATGGGCGGCGGTATGAACGGCTACGGAGGGGGCGGCATGGGCCCGGGCGGGCGCCCCGGCGCGGGACCGTCCGGGAACGGCGCCGGGACCCAGCCGCCCTCCGCGGACACCGCGGTCGCGGAGCAGGACGGCTCCTCGCCGCCCGGTGGTGGCCTGATCGATCCCGGCACAGCCCAGGACCAGACAGCTCCGGACTCCGGCGGAGCTGGTGGCGGAATGGGGGGCACGGGAAGGATGGGAGGCAACCTGCTCAAGGAGCGGTTCCTGGCATCCGACGCCTTCGCGGAGGCGTACGACTCCGCGTATGCCGATCTCTACGGGCAGATGTACGGAGACGGTACGGCGTCCGGTCTGCTAGAGGACATCGCAGCATCCATCCCGACCAGTGACGCACTGACCCAGGAGGAGATCGACCAGCAGGTCGACACGCTGTCGGCGTTCGTCGAGGAACGGACGGACGCCCTGGCAGACCAGGCCGGCTGACCTATCCAGGGGCACCCGGGAACCGCTCACGCCGGCTCCCCGGTGCCCTTCTCGTCCCGAGGCGAATGCCCGATGCTCACAGCTTCGCCATAAGAACGGCACACGCCAGCCATAGGGCGGCTCCATAGAACTGGAGTATGCCTACTTCCTCGAAGACCCGGACGCCGGGCCGTCTCCGCAGAACCATCATCGCGTCGTCCCTCGCCGTGACCCTCGCCGCAGGCGGTACGACAGCCTGGGCTCTCGACAGGTTCGTCGTCGAGAAGGTCGAGATCTCGAATGTCTCCGCGTACGAGGCGGAGCAGACGACCGCCACCGGGACACCGTCCGGCTCCTCGTCCGGCACGACGTCCGGCTCCGATGCGGCGTCCGGCACGACCTCCGCGGACGTCCTTACCGACACGTCCTACGCGTCGGCGGACAGCAGCATCGACATCTCCACCGTCGTCACGGGGTCCGGTGACGAGACGGTCACATACTACGTGGCCGACGTCGACCTCACCGATGCGACGACGCTCCGTTCGGCCTTCGCCGAGGACAGCTTCGGGGAGAACATCACCGACACCACCTCGGCGATCGCAGAGGACAACGACGCGATCTTCGCCATCAACGGTGACTACTACGGCTTCCGGGACACCGGGATCGTGATCCGCAACGGCGTCGTGTACCGCGACGACGGCGCGCGGGAGGGTCTGGCCTTCTACACCGACGGCACGGTCGAGGTGTACGACGAGACGGCCACGACGGCGGACCAGCTGGTGGCGGACGGCGTCTGGAACACACTCTCCTTCGGGCCGTCCTTGCTGGACGCCAGTGAGATCGCCGAGGGCATCGAGGACATCGAGGTCGACACGAATTTCGGCAACCACTCCATCCAGGGCGAGCAACCGCGCACCGCCATCGGTGTCATCGACGAGAACCACCTGGTGTTCGTCGTCGTCGACGGGCGGTCCGACGGCTATAGCGACGGCGTCACCATGACAGAGCTCGCGGGGATCCTGCAGGGCCTGGGTGCCACGACCGCCTACAACATCGACGGCGGCGGCTCCTCGACCATGTACTTCGATGGCGAGCTGGTCAACAATCCACTCGGCCGGGGTGAGGAACGCGCGACGTCCGACATCCTTTACATCGGACAGTAGGGCCGTGCCATGATCATCCTCATCCCGGCGTTCGAGCCGGACGCAGCACTCCCCGACCTCGTCCGCGACCTGTTCGCCGCAGATCCGCGCCTGGTGGTCCTGGTGGTCGACGACGGCAGTGGTCCGCGATTCGCCGCGGTGTTCGAGACCGCCCGCCGCTCCGGCGCCACGGTCATCGGTTATCCGCACAACCGGGGCAAGGGACAGGCCCTCAAGACCGGGTTCGGGTATGCGGAACGCCACCATCCCGGCGAAGGCGTGGTCTGCGCGGACAGCGACGGCCAGCATGCGGTGCCGGACATCCTGCGCGTCGCCGCGCGTGTGCTCGGCATCGCAGGCGTCTCCAGTGTCTTCGGTGGATCCGGTGGATCCGGTGGGTGCGGTGCTTGCGGTGGCGGGGGCGATCCCCAGGATGAGTGCCGCGACGATCGGCACGCTTCGCGTCCGGCGATGGTCCTGGGGGAGCGGACCTTCGACGGCGAGGTCCCCGTCCGCAGCCGCCTGGGGAACGCCCTCACCCGCACCCTGTTCCGATACTCCGCCGGCGTGCGGCTGCACGACACCCAGACCGGGCTCCGCGGGTATCCCGCTGCACTGCTTCCCTGGCTCCGGTCGGTGCGGGGTGACCGCTACGAGTACGAGCTCAATCTGCTGCTTCACGCAGGGCAGGCAGGGTATCGGATCGACAGTGTCGAGATCTCGACCATCTACCTTGCGGGGAACAGTTCGTCCCACTTCCGGCCCCTGGTGGACTCGGCCCGCATCTATGCTCCGCTGCTCAGATTCTCCCTGTCCTCGCTCGCCGCCTTCGGGATCGATCTGGCGGCCTTCGTGGTGCTCGGCTTCATGACGGAGTCGCTGCTGCTGACGGTCGTGGGAGCGAGGTTGATCAGCTCCTTCATCAACTTCCTCAGCAACCGCAGCCTCGTCTTCCCCGACGGTCGGCACAGGCCTCTCCTGCCGGCCGCGAGCCGGTACTTCGGGCTGGTCGTCGCCCTGCTCGCCGCGAACTACGCAGCCATCCTCGTGCTGACCGTCGCCGGGATGCCGGACGTGCCGGCGAAGGTCCTGACGGAGATCCTCCTCTTCGCCGTGAGTTTCACCGCCCAGCAACGCTTTCTTTCGGGACGGGGAAAAGGGCACCGCGGTACAGCTCATATGAGGGGCTCTGGGCCGGCACAGCCCCGGCACAGACTCCGCGTCGATCGTAGAGAACGAACAACTGCCCATCTTCTGGAGAACACGCCATGAACATCCTGATCCTCATTGCCGCAGACCTGCTGGCCATCACGCTCCTCACCGTCGGCCTGTACCTCCGCCGCCACCGCCGCCGCGATCTGGTGGTCTCCTATCTCGGCATGAATGTCGGAGTCCTCGCGGTTGCCACCGCCCTCTCCGGGTCGGCGGCCGGAGTCGGCCTGGGCCTCGGCCTGTTCGGGGTCCTCTCGATCATCCGGCTCCGCTCCACGGAGCTGGCGCAGCACGAGGTGGCCTATTACTTCTCCGCTCTCGCCCTCGGCCTCATCGCGGGCCTCGGTGCGGAACCGCTGTGGCTGCCCCTGGCCCTGATGGGCCTGATCCTCGTGGTCATGTTCATCGGCGACCACTCAGGGGTCCTGCCGGCCTACCGGCACCAGATCGTCGTGCTGGACCAGGCCATCAGCGACGAGACAGCGCTCCATGCCCGTCTCGCCGACGTGCTGGGCGCACGCATCCACTCCGCCACGGTGTCCGAATTGGACCTCGTGAACGACAAGACCATCGTCGAGGTCCGCTACGAAGCGGCGGCTGCCGGCCCCCGGGCCGTGCCGGCCCCCGCAGCGCCCCTGATCGCCACCCTGCCCGATCGCCCGACCGGCACCACCTACGCCGCGCACCTCCCGGAGACCGTACCCGGCGCAGACCCGGCCCTGGTGCCGGCGGACAGCGGGCGCAGCACGGCGGGCAGGCCATGAGCACCGGCACCTTCGCGGACCTGGACCACCGGCCGGCGGTCAGCCTGGCCGACCTCAACAGTGCAGCCGCGCTCCAGACGAGGACGGACCGCAAATACGTGGTCGAAGCGCATCGGGCAGTCGATGCCATCGAGGCCTTCGGTGCCGAGGTGCAGGTCCTCGAGATGGCGGGGCGACGCACCTTCGCCTACGACTCCGTCTACTTCGACACTCCAGCCCTGGATAGCTACCTGCTCGCCGCCCACGGCAGGCGTCGCCGCTACAAGATCCGCACCCGCACCTATGTGGACAGTGGCATCAGCTTCCTCGAGGTGAAGACCGAAGGCGCTCGGGCGGCCACCGTGAAGGAGCGCATCCCCTATGAGCCCTCCGACAGCCATCGTCTGACGCCCGCGGGTCTCGACTACATCAACGAGACGCTCGCCTGCTCCATCGGGTCGGTACCCTCGGGAAACCTCCGGCCGGTGATCGAGACCGCGTATCGACGGATCACGCTCTACCTGCCCAGCTCCGCGAGCCGCGCCACGCTCGACCTGGGCGTCACCTGGCGCCGCCCGGGCGGGCAGGCCCACGAACTCGACGGCGCCGTCATCATCGAGACGAAGTCAGGCAGTGCGGCGAGTGCCCTGGACCGCCACCTCTGGGCATACGGCATCCGGCCCTGCAGGATCTCCAAGTTCGCCACCGGCATGGCCGCGCTCGACCCGTCGCTTCCGGCCAACCGCTGGCACCGCACCGTCTCGACCACCCTCCCGCTTCGCCCCCTCTCCCGCTGACCTGCGCGATTCCGAACCTCCCCACCCAAGGACACCTCATGCGACTCCTCTCCACGATCCGGACCACGACCCTCAGGACCTCCGTTGCCGGCCTCGCGCTCACACTGGCGCTGGCCGGCTGCAGCGTCGGTACCACGGCGGGCGCCGGCTCCACGACCTCCACCACGCAGTCCGCCGGCACGGCCACGACGGATTCGGCTGCCTCCGACACGACCGCGACCGCGGAGTCCGGCGACACGAACGCGACGACCGCCGTCGTCGCCGACTCCACGGCCATCGCGGAGGACACCCACTACGATGACGACGACCTCACCTGGGATGCGGCCGACGAAGTCGCTGTCACCCTGGCCGACGGCTCCACCAGTGCGGCGGGCGACGGCGTCACCGTGGACGGAGACGTCGTCACCATCACCGTTGCCGGGACCTACCGCCTGTCCGGCAGCCTCACCGATGGTCAGGTCGTCGTTGCCGCGGGAGAGGAGGACGTGGTCCGCCTCATCCTCGACGGCGTGGAGCTGACCAGCAGCACCGGCTCCCCGCTCGTGGTGACGACCGCAGACGAGGCCCTCGTCTACCTCGAGGACGGCAGCACCAACACCCTGACCGATGCCGATTCCTATGCGGACGACAGCACGGACGCACCTGACGCCGCGCTGTACTCGATGGCCGATCTCACGATCGCCGGTGACGGGAGCCTGACGGTGAACGGCACCTCGAATGACGGCATCGTCTCCAAAGACGGGCTCGTCCTCGCAGACGGTGACGTCACCGTCGACGCGGTCGACGACGGCATCACGGGCAAGGACTACATCGCGCTGCTCGGCGGAACGTATGACGTGACAGCCGGCGGGGACGGCATCAAGTCCACCAACGAGGACGAGGACGGCCGCGGCTGGTTCACCGTCTACGGAGGTGACCTCGTGGTGTCCTCGGGCGACGACGGCGTCAAGGCGGCGACCACGCTCACCGTGGATGCGGGAACGGTGACGGTCACGGAGTCGGTGGAGGGTATGGAAGCACCCCACATCATCATCAACGGGGGTACTTCCGAGGTCACGTCGAGCGACGACGGCGTGAACGCCGCGGGTGGCTCAGCGGAAACCACCAGCGGCATGGGCGGCATGGGCGGGGGCATGGATGCCGTCGGCGACTACACGGTCAGCGTGACGGGAGGCTCCCTGACCATCACATCGGACGGCGACGGCCTGGATTCGAACGGTGACGCCGGCATTACCGGTGGGACCGTCGTCGTGAACGGCCCGACCGGCGAAGGCAACGGAGCCCTGGACGTCAACGGCGAACTGACGGTCGACGGCGGGACCGTCGCGGCGGCCGGCAGCGCGGGTATGGCGGTGGCACCGGGCGCCGCCTCCACACAATCCGGGGTGCAACTCACGTTCGCCTCCACCGTTCCGGCCGGAACGGCGATCCAGATCGCCGACGCCGACGGCACCGTGGTGGGGTCCTTCGTCGGCACCAAGGACACGGCCTCGCTCATCTTCTCCTCGGCGTCGATCGCGGCGGGTGAGACCTACACCGTCTACACGGGCGGCACCACCACCGAGTCGGAGGGCGTCACCGAGGGAACCCTCGACGGCGCCGACGAGCTCGGCACCGTCACGGCGGGCGAGTACACCCAGTCGCAGGGACCCGGCAGGCGCTGACAAGGATCCGCCCGGGCACAGCCGCCGGCGCCCGGGGCTCGAGGTCACCGAGCTCCCGGGCACCGGTCGGTCAGCCACCGCCCGGACTGCTGGGGCTTCACCGTCCGTGCAGCCCTCATCGCTGCGCCGACAGCCGGTACCGATGCCGCTGGGTCCGCTCGCAGCTCAGGCGCGCGGAGCACCCAGGTCCACGGGATCCTCGTCGGTCACATAGGCGAACTCCGAGTGCGCCGAGATGTCGATGCCCCGGAGCTCGTCCGCCTCCTCGATCCGGAGGCCGATGGTGCGCTGGAGAACCTGGGCGATCACCCAGGTGACCACGAAGGAGTAGGCGAGCACCGCCAGCGTGGCGAGCGACTGGATGCCGAGCAGCTCCAGGCCACCCCCGTAGAACAGGCCGGCAACTCCGTTCGGGGCGTCCTCCGTGGCGAACAGGCCGATGAGCAGGGTACCGAGGATTCCACCGACCAGGTGGACGGCGACGACGTCGAGCGAGTCGTCGAAACCCAGGCGGAACTTCAGTTCGACGGCGAGCGAGCAGACGGCCCCCGCGATGGCACCGATGGCGAGGGCGCCCATGGGGCTCACCGCCCCGCACGCGGGAGTGATGGCCACGAGGGCCGCGATGAGACCCGACGCCGCACCGAGGCTCGTGGCCGCGCCGTTCCGGATCCGTTCCACCAGGGCCCAGGCGAGCAGCCCGGCGGAGGCGGCGACGGCAGTGTTGAGGAAGACCACCGACGCGGCCTGGCCGGCCGAGAGGGCGGAGCCTGCGTTGAAGCCGAACCAGCCGATCCACAGGAGACCGGCACCCACGAGGATCAGGGGCCGGCTGTGGGGCCTGGCATGATCGACCGTCGGCCAGCCGTGGCTCCGCCCGAGCACCAGCGCCAGCGCAAGAGCCGCGATACCCGCGTTCATGTGGACGGCGAGGCCACCGGCGAAGTCGATCGCTCCGAGCGTGTTCGCGATCCACCCGCCGACCACGGAGCCGTCCTCGGAACTGAACGCGAAGACCCAGTGGGCGATCGGGAAGTACACGAGGGTGGCCCAGACACCCGCGAAGATCATCCACGCCCCGAACTTCATGCGACCGGCCGCGGCCCCGGCCACCAGCGCCGTCGTCACGCAGGCGAAGAACAGCTGGAAGGCCGCGAACAGGATCGGCGGGATGGAGGCCGAGGGATCCTCGGCGAGGAGCTGGCCCATCCCGGCGTACTCGGCCACGTCACCGATCAGGCCGAGGCCGCCCACCGAGTTGCCGAAGGCCATCGAATAGCCGAACAGTGCCCAGAGCACGGCGACGAGGCTCGCGCCGCCGAAACACATCATCATCATGTTGAGGATGCGGCGCGAGCCGACCATTCCTCCGTAGAACAGTGCCAGCGCGGGGATCATCAAACAGACGAGTGCAGAACTGGCGAGAATCCAAGCGACGTTTCCAGAATCCATGGGAGTCCATTTCCGTGACAGCGCTCCTGCGTGCCGGAGGGGACTGGGCCCGTGCTCGCACCGGGGTGTGGTGCGCAACCGGGAGGACACGCCGCGCTGGATCATGGTAGTCAGCGCGACGTTTCGGAATCCCGCGAACGGGGTTAATTCCGTGTTACGCCGCGCTTCGGCACTAGCCGCCCGCCACGGACTGGATGATCATGACGGTCGAGCCCGCCGGGACAGCTGTTCCCAGACCGTCCAGGCGCCGCACGTCCTCGCCGTCCACGTAGATGTTCACGTAGCGTCGCAGCGCCCCCGTCTCCTCACGGATCCGCTGGTCCAGCAGCGGGCGCCCCTCACCGAGGCCGTCGAGCAGTGACGCGACGTCGCCGTCGTCCGGCACGTCCATGCTGACCTCGCTGCGGCCGTCGATGTACGCGCGGAGCAGGGTGGGGATCAGGACGGTCACCGCGCCGCGGGCATCGGTCGCTGCAGTGCGCATGGCGTGCACGGGCGTCAGGCCAGAACGACGGCGGCGCGCACCGACAGCACGTCCGGTAGATGGCTCGCGATCTCCTGGAACGTGCGGCCCTCGTCCGCGCTCCCGTAGACGCTCCCGCCGCGCGTGCCGAAGTACACACCCGTCGTGTCCGCGTCGTCCACGCAGGCGGCGTCGCGCAGCACGGCATTGAACTCGCTCGTCGGCAGTCCGGCGTCGCTCGCCTGCCAGCTGGCACCGCCGTCGTCGGTCCGGTGGACCGCGAGATGCCCGTCCGGCGGGATGCGCTCGCCGTCGGCCTTGAGGGGGATCACCCAGGCGGTGCCGCTGCGATGCGGGTGGGAGAGCATCACGAAGCCGAAATCGGCGGGAAGGCCATCGGCGATGGACTGCCAGGAGTCTCCCCGGTCCGTGCTCGCGTACACGCCGTGGTGGTTCTGGGCGAAGAGACGGTCCGGATCGACGGCGTCGCGCGCCACCTTGTGCACGCACTGGCCGAACTCCGGCTCCGGGCCGGGCATGAAGTACGCGCTGATCCCCTTGTTCTTCGGTTCCCAGGAGGTTCCGCCGTCGTCCGACCGGTACACACCACCGGTGCTCATGGCGACGTGGAGGGTTTCGTCCGCCGGGCTCGGCAGCACGGTGTGGGCTGCTGCGCCACCGAAGCCCGCGCCCCACTCGCTCCGGTGCGGGTGGTCCCACAGGCCACGGTTGAGCTCGAAGGTCTCACCATGATCGGTGGACTTCCAGACCGAGATGGGCTGGCATCCGGCCCAGACCACGCCGGGGCGGCTCTCGGCGTCGGGCTGGATCTGCCAGACCCGCTCGAGGGCGGCGCCGTCCTCCGCTGCGAAGCGGATGCTGCCCTCCTTCGGCTCCGTCCAGGTGGACCCGAGATCGTCCGAGTGGGCGATGCAGGGGCCAAAGTGCCATGACATGCGCCCGGCGAAGAGGCGTGTGCGCCCGCCACGGGTGTCGATGCCGACGCTCGGGATCTCCTCCATCAGGAAGAGCGGATCGGACAGCGACCACGTTGCTCGATCCGTGCTCGTCGCGAGCCACAGGCCCTTCTTGGTGCCGATGGCGAGGAGTGTGGTTCCCGCTGCTGACATGACTGCCCCCGTTGGCGTCGTGGATTCCTGATGCAGATCACTTGGGAGGATGCCACCCGCCACTCGTTTTGTACAGGGGTGGCTACCCGCTTCTGTCCTGATCCTTCTACGTGCGGGTCCGGCCGTGTCAGAGTGGAATTATCCGGACGCTGGGGCGCGGACAACCCGTTCACCCAGGAGGCAATCCGTGCGTCAGACAGTTCTCGGAACACCCGCGCCGGCACGGCTGTGTCCGGCATCCGGCCACGATCCGTGCGTCCGTTCATACTGCGAGGGCAAGTTCTGCGTCCAGTCCACCACCGCGGGGCTGCAGCTCTGGTGGGCCGCCGGGTCCCTGCTGAACAGCACCGACGTCGAGAGCGCCCACCACGCCGTCCGCGACCTCTCCGAGGGGTACCTGCTGCCGCTGGTCGTCCATCTGCAGGCCATGACCGGGATCGCCGCGGACGCCCGGGCCCTCATCCTCGAGGACGAGATCGCCGCGCGTGTCGCGTTCGTCGGGACGGGTCCGGTGGACCAGGTCATTGCCGCCTTCCTCGACCACGGCATCTGCGAGTCCCGTTACTTCGAACGTGCACAGCTCGCTGCCGAGTGGGCCGGGGCCGGCTGCCCCGCAACCTAGTCCGACGCACCGCCGGGAGAGCGGCCGACGGCGGGTCGCTCGCGCTCGTCGATGACCGTCGGAAGGCCGAACGCCTCGAACAGTTCCGGGTAGAGGAAGTTGTGGTGGCCGATGATGCGCCCGCCGTCCGTCTCGATGACCTGGATGGCCCAGGGCTTCCACAGTCCGGGTTCCACGAAGTGGTAGTTGGCGAACCCGCCCGCACCGTTGACGTCCAGCGGGATCAGCCGTCCGTTCTCGCAGACGCTGCCCTTCCCGACGAACCATGCGATCACGTCGTCCGGCCCGCTGAGCCAGAGGCCGAACGGCGGCATCGAGAGGACCACATCGTCCCGCAGCAGCGATACCAGCAGGTTCATGTCGTAGGCCTCGAAAGCGCGCAGGTACTGGTTCAGCAGGTGCCGGTGCGCGGGGTCCTCGAGAGGCATCGATGCGGCGGCCCGGTGCGAGGACATGGTCTTCCTGGCCCGCTGCAGGGCACTGTTGATGGAGGCAGGGGTCACCTCGAGCAGGGTGGCCACCTCCGAGGCGGACCAATTCAGCACCTCGCACAGGATGAGCGCGCTGCGCTGGAGCGGCGGCAGGTGCTGGAGCGCGGCGACGAAAGCCAGCCGGATGCTGTCACGGGCTTCGGCGACGGCGGCAGGATCCCCGGAGGTGTCGATCACGCGCTGATCGGGAATCGGCTGGACGAACGCGTTCTCCGGCAGGGGCGCGCCGAGCACGGCATCTGCTGTCCGGGTGGAGGCCCCGAGGTCCATCGGCCGGGCCCGCCGCTGGGGACTGCGCACCATGTCGACGCAGACGTTGTGTGCAATACGGAACAGCCAGGTGCGCAGGGAGGACTGGCCGGCGAAGGAATCCCGCGCCGACCAGGCCTTGATCATGGTCTCCTGGACGGCGTCCTCTGCCTCCGACGACGCCCCGAGCATCCGGTAGCAGTAGCTCGTCAGGTCCCGGCGGGACGACTCGAGGAGCTGCTCGAAAGGGGTGCCGTCCGGGCCGGTCGGCATCGTCGTAGCCTGCTGCGAGGCGGCGGTGACGGGCTGCATGGCTCGAGCGTAGCGATGCCAGGGGGACCGCGGGAGGTATCCGGCGCATAAAGTTTCGTCCTGAAGCGATGACTCCCGTGGCCGCGTGCCGTCTACTGGAGGACAGCAGCACTTCATCCGGACAGGAGCACTTCCATGCGTCGAGTCACAGCAGGCCTCTTCTCCTCCGTGGACGGGGTGGTCGAGTCCCCCCATCTCTGGCAACTCGACAGCTTCGACGCCGAACTCGGGGCCGGGATGGGCGCGATGATCAGCAGGGTGGACACCGTGCTGCTCGGACGCCACGGCTACGAGGAATGGGCGGAGTACTGGCCCGCGGCCGAGGCAGCGGACCCCTTCGGATCCTTCATCAACCCGGTCGAGAAGTTCGTGGCGTCCCGTACCCTCTCGGGGCAGCTCGGCTGGACGAACGCGTCCCTCATGGACCAGCCGCTCGAGGACTTCGTCCGCGCACTCAGACAGACGGAGGGCGGCGAGATCGCAGTCTGCGCCAGCATCTCCCTGGTACGCCAGCTCCTGTTCGCCGGGCTGCTCGACTCGCTGATGCTGATGACCCACCCCGTGGTCGCGGGCGCGGGTCGCCACCTGTTCGGGCCCTCGGACCCCGTCACGAGGCTCGAACTGCAGGACGTCACGACGACGAGCAGGGGCAATGTCCTCGCTTCGTACGGTCTCCGTCCCGGGACGGCAGGGGAGTAAGCATGTCTTTCCAGGCATATCTCGACGCCATCGAAGCGAAGACGGGGCTGACCCCACGGCAGCTCGTGGCGCAGGCCAGGGACCACGGCTTCGATGGTCCGGGCGCGAAGGCCGGGGAGATCGTCTCCTGGCTGAAGGAGGACCACGGGCTCGGGCGGGGCCATGCCATGGCACTGGTCCACGTCATCAGGAACGGGCCCACCATCAGCGGACAGCACGTGGGGAGCGGCGGCGTCCATGCGGATGCCTCCACGGAGTTGTGGCTCGATGGGGTCGCATCGAAACCCGGTCCGTGAACGTCGAGACGGAGCCGCCCTAGACTGCTGCCCATGGCCGTCCTCATCGATCCGCCGTCCTGGCCCGCCCACGGAACGGTCTTCTCGCACCTGGTCTCGACGTCGTCGCTCGCTGAACTGCACGCCTTCGCGGGTGCCGCCGGCATCTCCCGGCGCGCCTTCGACGAGGACCACTACGACGTACCGGCGCGGCGGTATCGCGAGCTGGTCGAGCGCGGCGCCGAGGAGGTCAGTGGGACGGAGCTGGTGCGGGCGCTGATCGCGAGCGGACTCAGGGTCCCGGCGCGACGGCGCGGGCCGAAGCTTCGCGCGGCCCTCACCTCCCGGTGGAACGCCCTGCTTCCGCAGGATCCCGCACTCGGCGCGGAGCTCCTCGACCGGTGGGGCGAGCCGCACCGCCGGTACCACACGCAGACCCACCTCCTGGCTGTCCTCGAGGCACTCGACCTCCTCCTGCACGCTTCGGACGCGGCTCTCCGGCGTCCGGTGCGCCTGGCCGCGTGGTTCCATGACGCGATCTATGACGGTGCGGCCGGCGACGACGAACGCGCGTCGGCTGCCCTCGCGGCTGCCCGTCTGGCCGGGCGGATCCCCGCTTCGGAGGTGGATGAGATCGAGCGCCTCGTGCTCCTCACGATCAGTCACGATCCGGCTGACGAGGACCGCGCAGGGCAACTCCTCTGCGACGCCGATCTCGCGGTTCTCGGCGGCGGCGACGTCGACTACGCGCGCTACACGGCAGCCATCCGCGAGGAGTACGCCCAGCTGACGGATGAGGTATTCGCCGCCGGCCGGCGGGAGGTCCTGACGCGGTTGATCGCCCTCGAGCCGCTGTTCCGCACCCCAGCGGCGCAGGGTCGCTGGGGCGACCGTGCGCGGCGGAACCTGCAGCGGGAGCTGACGGGGCTCGGCTGACCGGACGGGGCAGGCGTGGCGGGTCAGTGCCGCCCGGCGGTGGTATCAGTTTGCGGGAGACCGGGGAGACGTCGGACCCTCACGTCCTGGGTCTTCAGGACCACGTCGGTGATCCAGGGGAGTTTCTCCTCATTGCTGTGCACCACCCGCAGGTAGGGGAGCAGCCGCGCACGACGGCGTCGGGGTCCTGGTGTCGCATGCCACCCATGCCTTGTCATCCCCGCGGGCCTCGGTGGTGTTCAGGCCCGGTCGTGGAGGGTGATGTGGTAGCCGTCCGGGTCGGAGAGGGTGAAGGTGCGACCGAAGGGTCCATCCACGGGACTGGAGACGATGGGGTGGCCGTGACTGACGAGAGTGTCGTGGATGGCCTGGACATCTGTGGCGTGGAGCCAGATCGCGGCTCCGATTCCGGGCTGGACAACGGATGTGAAGTCCGTCCCGGGAATACGGTCCCGAAGTGCGAAGGCGATCGGGGTCGTCTCGAAGACGACGGCGTGGGGCGGGCCGGCTGGAGAGCGGACGAGACCGAGATGCTGCTCATAGAACGCCTGCGATGCATCGAGGTCTCTCACCTGGAGGGAGATGAAATCTGGGCCGGTGACGGGCATACGCTACTCCTGGGTTCGCCGTCAGTTATCTGCCATGAAAACAGTATGTCAGAATGCTGACATGAGTCAAGAAGGCATCCACCTCGAGACATCGTTGGGCTACCTGCTGAAACAGGCTTCGAGTGAGCTCCGGGCCGCGATGGAGGCGGTTCTACGTCCGCTGGGGATGACCGTGACGCACTACTCGTGCCTGGAGCTGCTGGCGCAGCGCCCGGGGCTGTCCAACTCGGAGCTCGCCCGCGGTGCCTTCGTGACCCGACAATCCATGAACGTGCTCCTGCAGGCACTGGAGCGAGACGGATACGTGACACGCCCCACGGAAGCTCGCGTCGGGAGAGTCTCTCCTGCACAGCTCACACCACGTGGTCGGCAAAGCCTCGAGCAGGCCTCAGCAGCAGTCCGCTCCGTCGAAGTGCAGATGCTCGGCGGCATGACACCCGAGGAGCAGGCCACTGCGCACCATGTTCTGAACAGGATGATCCGAGCCCTGCGGAACGCCGACGAGGATTCGCTGGAGTGAACGACGCCGGAAGAGAAGCCGACGGGGGCCGGCACCTTCGCAGAGGTGCCGGCCCGCGCCGCGCCTGCTGGAGGTCAGCCGGTGACCGCCGCCATCTCGACGGGTGCGCCGGGGAGCTCCTTCGAGGACGTGATCTCGCCCGTGGCGATGTCGACGGCGTGCAGCTTCTTCGAGGCCGGGTCCGTGACGAATGCCGTGCCGTCCACGACCGTGAGGGCGGGGTGCGGGTCCTGCCACTCGACGGGTCCGTCCCAGGCGTCCACGACCGGTGTCGACCCGGTGATCTCACCCGTTCCGGGATCCATGGAATGCAGTGCCCCGTCCGAGGCGAGGATGAGGATCTCGTCAGCCGGCCCGCGTGCGACATCGCGGAAGGTGTATTCGACGCCGTCGGGGAGGTCGACGACGTCCATCGTCTTCGTCTCGGTGTCGATGAGCGTCAGCTGATGGAGGAGGTAGCCCTCGAGGTCGGGGTCCGACTTGTAGTCGCCGGCGATGATGGGGCTGGTCTCGCTGACGTAGGCGTTGCCCATGCGGCCGAACTCGTCCGGCGCGGTGATCTTGGTGATCTCGCCGCCGTCGTACACGAGTGCTCCGTCGCTGCAGCCGAAGACGACCACCTCGTTCATCGCGGTCCCCTCGCCGTGGACGGACGGGCACTCGTCACTCGTCGCCACCTCGTTGCCGTCGGCGTCGATGACCGCGATGCCCGAGCGGCTCTCCGCGTTGCCCACCGTGGTGAGGAAGGTTCCGTCCTCGAGCACGATCGAGACGCCGTGGTGTGCGTCCTCGCCCTCGATCACCTCGGTGTCCGGGAGGCTGCCTTTCGTGTCGAGGAGGTCGGCCGTGGTGAAGATGGTGGTGTCGCTGGTGCCGTCGGCGTAGAGGACGGTCTTTCCGCCGTGCCGGACGACGTGGCCGGCGGTGTCGGCCTCGAACACGAGGTCGTTGAGATCCGGCTCGGCCAGATGTGATCCGGAGTCGTCGGTCCAGGTGCCCAGGTCGAGGACCTGGAAGCCTGCGGGGACGGTGACGAGGGCGTGCCGCCCGTCGCCCGCTGGATTGAGGCGCGTGAAGCCCTCGATCGGGAGGTCGCCCTCCACCTCCAGCGTGGTGCCGTCGAGGACCACGATGCCGCCGTCGTACGTCACGGCAACGCGCGGTGTGGCCGTGGCAGCAGTGGCCGAGGAAGTGGTGTCGGGTGCGGCGGAGGCGTCAGCCGCCGGGCCCGACGAGGAGCCGCACGCCGTGAGGAGCAGCGCGGAGGTCGCGACGGTGGCCGCGAGGGCGTGGCGCCTGGGGCGCAACGGTGGGTGCTTCGGTGTCTGCATGGGTATCGGGGTGTCTTTCCTGTAGGAGGACGCTCAGGGTGAGAGTCCGGCGGCGATGCGCTCCGTGTTCGTGCGCATCATGGCGAGGTACGTGTCAGCACCCTCGCCGGGGTTCGTGAGTGATTCGGTGAACAGCTCGACGACGTCGACCTCGAGGTCCGCGCCGTCGGCGAGCACCTGGACGAGCCGGTCCGGCTGGGAGGATTCGGCGAAGATCGTGGTCACCTGTGCCTCCTCGATGGCCGCGACGAGGTCGCGGAGGTCGGAGGCGCTGGGGGAGGCGAGGGTGGTGCCTCCCGGGATGACGGCGCCGATGATGCGGAAGCCGTAGCGCTCGGCGAGGTAGCCGAAGACGTGGTGGTTGGTCACCAGGTTCCGCTGCGCGGCGGGGATCTTCCCGAAGGCCTCCGTCATGGTGGCGTCGAGCTCGGTCAGTTCCGTGCGGTAGCTCTCCGCGGAGTCGGCGACGGAGGCCTCGTCGATGCCCTGGATGGTTGCGGTGTGCTGCTCCAGCTCGTCGACGACGTCGGCCATGAGGGGCGGGTCCGTCCAGAAGTGGGGATCCTGCGTCCCGGCGGACCCGCCATCGGCGTACTCGAGCGCTGTGATGACGTCCCCCGCCACCAGGACCGGTACCGCTGCGCGCTGTGCGCTGTCGATGTGCTGCTGCAGCCCCTCCTCGAGGCCGAGCCCGTTCGTGACGATCAGGTCGGCGTCCCGCATCATGGCTCCGTCCTGCGCGGAGATCTCGAACGAGTGCGGGTCGGCGTTGGGCTGCATGAGGACGCGGACCTCCGCCTCGTCGCCCACGACGTTCTGCACGACGTCGCCGAGGATGTTGGTCGTGACCACGATGACCGGCCGGTCCGATGCGGGCGCGGAACAGCCCGTCAGGACGGCGGCCGAGGTCAGCGCGAGCACGAGGGCCCGGGTGACCGCCGTCATCGGCCGGTCTCCACGAGGAAGGCCGGCACGGTAGCCGTCTCGAAGGTCCGGGCGATCCGGGCACCGTCCGCGAAGTCGATCTCGAACAGGGTCCGTTCGGCGGGTGCGTTGAGGTAGGCGCGCTGCTGGTCCGCGATGAGGTCCACGCCGTCGGGGAGTGCCGGGCCGGCCGGTGTGCTGGTGAGCAGCGGCTCGGTGGCGGCGAGGGTCGCTCCCGTCGTGGCCGAGAGCACGAGGACGCGCCCGTCCGCCGCGAGGGCGACGACGTGCCCCTCGCGGTCGTCGACGGAGGACACGCGGAGCAGGGGGACGTCGGTGGGAATGAACTGCCAGGCCCGCCGGCGCGTGTCGAGGAGCCAGGCGCCCTGGTCTCCCGCCGTGGCGGCGACGGTGGGCCGGCCTTCACGGGCCCGGAACGCGGTGGCTCGCGGGGCATCCGCCCCGTCCGGGTACGGGATGCGTTCGAAGGTCACGGTGCCGCCGTCGTGCGTGGCGAGCAGGGCGCCGTCCTCGCACCCGATGACCGCGCCGACCGTCGTCGTGATGGTCCCGCCGGCAGCTGCGCAGGGCGCCGACGCTCCGTCCACGGGCGCGCCGTCGCCGTCGTGCGCCTGGACCGAGGCCGCGACGCCGTCCGCACCGGGCACGGTCAGCAGTGTGAACCCGGAGAGCGGCACCGCGAGACCGTCATGGGGAGGCATGGTGATCTCCGTGACGACGTCCAGCTCACCCCGCGCCAGCGCGTCGTTGTCGAGCACCTGGGCGTCCCCGCTGTCGGGGAAGAAGACGCCCGTGGTCGTCGATCCGGGGGTGACGACGGCCTCCCCCTCGCCCTCGACGGTGCCGACGAGCCTCGACGGGCCTCGGTAGTAGTGGAAGTGGTCCTCGTGGTCCCACGTCCACATGCCGGTGTCGATGACCGTCAGGGACCCGGTGGCTGCCGCGGAGGCGAACACATACCGGCCATCGGTGGCGATCGCGGTCACGCCCTGCACCCCGGCGAGGGTCTCGACGGTCTCGTCGGCGAGGTCGAGCATGTCCACGGAGCCGGCCGGGTCGACCGTCACGAGATGCAGGGGAGGATCCGGCACTTCCTCGGAGCCGGCGATGGCACCGTGTCCGTCGCCGAGCCCGGCGGCCGACGATGCGGCCGACGGGGCGGTGCTGTCCGCTGCGGAGCCGATCGGTGCTGTCGAGGAGCAGGAGGCGAGGGTCAGGACGAGGAGGGGAAGGGCTGCGGGCAGGGATCTAGGCGTGAGCACGAACTGCTTTCTGTGACGATGGGGCGGGGAGGCGGTCCCCCGGACTGGGGAGCGAGATGGACGGGCTGCGGCGGATGACGCCGCGCAGCAGGCCGGACGCGGCGGCGCAGGCGATGGCGGCCAGTGCGATCGAGGCGCCGGCCGCAGTACCCAGGTGCCAGGACGCGAGCAGCCCGAGGGTCACCGAGAGCACACCCACCCCCGCCGCGAGTGCCATGATCACCGGGATGCGCACGGTCCAGGAGGACGCCGCGACGGCGGGAGCCAGGAGCAGCCCGATCACGAGCAGCGCGCCGACCGCCTGGTAGGAGGCGACGACGGCGAGCGTCACCAGTGCGACGAGGAGGATCTGCCCGAGACGCGGCCTGAGCCCCATCACCTCGGCGACCCGTCGGTCGAAGGCGAGCCCCACGAAGGAGCGGTGGAACGCCGCTGCGACGAGGACGGTCGCCACGAGTGCGACGGCGAGCAGGAGGACGCCGCTCCCCTCGATGGCGAGGACGTCCCCGAACAGGATGGCGGTGGCGTCCGTGGCGAAGCTGCGTGAGTGGGAGATGATGATGACCCCCGCGGCGAGCATGCCGACGAAGAAGAGCCCGATGCTCGTGTCGTGGGAGAGACGCCCCCGCCGCGCGAGGGCGCTGACACCGAGGCTCATCACCACTGCGCTCGCCGTCGCACCGAGGATCACCGGCACGCCGGCCAGGGTGGCGAGTGCGACGCCGGGCAGCATGCCGTGCGCCATCGCCTCACCGAGGAAGGCCATGCCCCGGATCACCACCCAGGTTCCGACGACGGCGCAGATGGCTGCGCAGAGTGAGCCGCCGATGAGGGCGCGCAGCATGAAATCGGAGGCGAAGGGCTCGAGCAGGAGGGGCACGCGCCAACACTAAGCTTAAACGACAATCATTCTCAACATGCTAGATTCGACGAGTGTTTTCTTCCTCCGCACCCGGTGCGCCCTCGCTGCTGCTCGACGACGTCTGGCTGGACCACGACGGCGTCGATGCCCTGCGTGGTGTGTCGGTGGCCGTCCAGCCGGGGGCCCTCACGGTGGTGGCCGGCCCCAACGGCTCGGGGAAGTCGACACTGCTCGCCGTCCTTGCCGGCCTGCTCGTCCCCAGGAGGGGATCGGTCTCGCTCCCGCACCCCGCGAGCACTGCACTCGTGGTGCAGCGCAGCGACGTCCCGGACCGCCTTCCGCTCACGGTGCACGACGCCGTCACGATGGGCAGGTGGGCGCGTGCCGGACTCTTCGGCCGCCTGCGAGCCGGGGACCGGCGTATCGTCGAGGAGAGTATCGCCGCCGTCGGACTCACCGGATTCGAGGGGCGGCCCCTGCGGGCACTGTCCGGCGGTCAGCGGCAGCGCGCCTTCCTGGCGCAGGGCCTCGCCCAGCGCGCCGACCTGCTGCTGCTGGACGAACCCACCACGGGCCTCGACGCGGGAACGCGCGACGTCGTCGTCGGACTCCTCGCACTCGAGAAGGCGCGGGGTGCCACGGTGGTCTGCGTCTCGCACGACGACGCCGTCCTCGGGGCCGCCGACCGGACGATCAGGCTGGACGAGGGGCGCTTCCTCGTCGGGGACTCCCGAGCCGGCCCGCACCACACCTTCTAGAGTGGGTGCATGAGCCGCTCCCCTGAGATCTCCTCCGACAGCGACAGACCCCGCACCCGGCGGCCGGGCGACCACCCTGTTTCCGGCGGAGCCCGATGAACGGGGAGCTGCTCCTGAACATCGCGCTGGTCGTGGTGTTCGTCCTGATCGGCGGCGTCTTCGCGGCGACGGAGATGGCCTTGGTGACCCTGCGGGACAGCCAGGTCAACGCGATCGCCCAACGCGGCAGGAGGGGCGAGAAGGTCGCCGCGCTCGCACGCAATCCGAACACCTTCCTGTCCGCCGTCCAGATCGGCGTGACCGTCGCCGGCTTCGCATCCGCCGCCTACGGTGCCTCGTCGATCGCCCCGTCCGTCGCGCCCCTGTTCGTGGGGCTCGGGTTCGGCGAGCAGGCAGCCCTGACCGTCGCGACGATCCTGCTCACCCTGGTGGTCGCGTATCTGTCGCTCGTCCTCGGGGAACTGGCCCCGAAGCGCCTCGCGATCCAGCGCAACGCGCAGTTCGCCTACGCGGTGGCGCCCGTGCTGAATACCTTCGCCCGGATCATGAGGCCCGTGATCTGGCTGCTGTCCGTGTCGACCAACGCGGTGGTGCGACTCCTCGGAGGGGATCCGACCCGCACGAGCGAGGGCATGTCCGAGGAGGAGCTCCGCGACATCGTCACCAGTCACGAGGGACTGCCCGAGGACGAGCGCCGCATCCTCGATGACGTGCTGTCGCTGCGGGGCCGGCAGGTCAGCGAGGTCATGCGACCGCGCCCCGAGGTCATCACCGTCACCAGCGGTGACACGGTCGGCGACGCCGTGGCGCAGATTGCGGATCTGCCGTTCTCCCGGTATCCCGTGGTGGACCAGTCGATCGACGACATCACGGGCTTCGTGCACGTCCGCGATCTCTACGAGGCTGCGTCCCACAAGCCGGGCGCTCCGGTGACCGACGTCATCCGGCCGATCCCGTATCTGCCGGCGACTGCCCGTGTCCTGCCCACGCTGACGATGCTGCGCGCGCGCAACACGCACATCGCCGTGGTCATCGACGAGTACGGCGGAACAGACGGGATCGTCACCCTGGAGGACCTCGTCGAGGAAGTGGTCGGCGAGATCTTCGACGAGTACGACACCGATGCGGCCCCCGTGAAACTGGCGGAGGGCGGAGGGGTTGTCGATGGCCGGCTCAACCTGCAGGACTTCGCGGAGACCACGGGGATCGACCTGCCCCACGGGACCTGGGACACCGTTGCCGGTTTCGTCCTCGAGCGCCTGGGCCGGCTCGCCCACCAGGGGGACGTCGTCGAGGTCGACGGCGCCACTCTCCAGGTCACGAGCATGGACCGCCGCCGCATCGCGGAAATCCTGGTCCTGCCGGCCGAGAGCGAACCCTCCGGCGAGGAGTGACTGACATCAGGCCGTCCGAATTGCCCGTACGACGGTGCGGCTGTCCGCGTGCGGAGCGACGTCCTCCTGCCCCTTCGTGTCGACGCGCCAGCACTCGCACTGCGAACAGCGCACATAGAGCGCGGTGCCGGTGGACACCGGGTGCTCGGACATCGTGATCCACGAGTGCTCATGGCGTGCGTGGCCGGCCGTGGATCGGGTACGGGGAGCGAGGGGTGTCGGGCTGGAGGTCATGGCTCAACCCTGATGTAATGCCCTTGTGCATCTCAACCCTTACGGCGAGTACGCGGTGCTCCTCGCGGCGTCCCTGGCCAACGCGTGGCCGGAGGACCGGCCGGCGATCGTCGGGCGCACCCGTGATTTCGGCATGACGATGGACTTCCCCGTGGTGCAGGACGATCATGCCCGCGTCCGTGAGGTCATCGACGCGTGGCTCGCCGTGGTGGACACCGGCGATCCCGATGCCCGATCAGCCATCCTGAACAACCAGATGGCGGCCGCGACGGCCTACCCTCGCCTGACCGACCACGATGGCGAGGGGTGGCACCTGCACTACCGGGATCATGACCAGTCGCTGCCGTCGGTGCTCATGGCCGTCATCAGCGTCGGCACGTCCCTGCACCTCGTCACGCGGGGCATGCACCGCCTCGGTCGGTGCGCCGCAGAGCCGTGCCGCCAGGTCGTCGTCGACGTCACGCGCAACGGCCGGCAGCGATACTGCTCGGTCCGGTGCGCCAACCGGGCCGCCGTCCGGCGCCACCGCTCGCGCGCGGCGCCGCGATCGGCCTGATCAAGCGTCACGGTTCGGCGCTGATCCGCCGGATGCTGTGGTGTCGCGGGGACGAGGCGCTGATGATGGGTGCATGACGCGGTCAGCATGGATGGGCATCGCAGCCCTCACGGCAGTTGTCCTCAGCGCGTGCGCGACGCCGGGTAACCCCGGAGCGCCGGCTCCCGAGCCCGTCGCGGAACCCGTGGCAACCTCCGCCACCGACCCATCGGACCCGTCGGACTCGTCCGACCCACCGCTCCCGCCGACCCCCACCCCGTCAGCACTTCCGGCGGCCGAGGGCGCCGTTCTGGGTCAGGGCACTGTCCTGCAGGCCGGCGACGCGCTCCCGCAGTTCTGCCTCGGTGCGGTGGCGGAGTCCTACCCTCCCCAGTGCTCCGGCCCGGAGATCCTCGGGTGGGACTGGGGACTCGCGGAGCAGGAGGAGACGGCGTCGGGCGTCACGTGGGGAACCTATGCGGTCACGGGCACGTGGGACGGTGTGATGTTCACCCCGACGGCGGCGCCGATCCCGCTGTCCCTCTACGACGCCATGCCGTTCGAGGATCCGCTCGCCGGGCGGCAGGGCACCACGAGCCGGCAGGAGCTCGACCGTCTCCAGCAGGAAATTGTCGACCAGAACCTGGCCGGCGTGCTCGAGGTCTGGGTGGAGCAGGGCCTCGTCAATGTGAGGGTGGTCTACGACGACGGCTCCCTCCAGCAGCGCATGGATGACGACTACGGGACCGACGCCGTCGTCGTGAGGTCGGCGCTCCACCCCGTGACCTGACCTTCCTCGCGGGATGCAAGCTGCCGGGTCGGGTGAAAGTCAGCCTCCTTGTTCGGCGCACCTGGTGCCAGAATGGTAGGAGCGGAAGCCCGGAATCTCCGGGACACCCCCGAGGAGTCACGAAGCCGGCTTCTCGCGTGCCGCACGTCGCCGTACCCTCGGTGGGGCTAAGTCCGTCCGGCTTCCTGTCCAGGAACGCCCGGAGGAACCCGTCCAATGCAAGGCCTGCACACCCACACAGCCATGAAGCACGCCGACCTCTCCCTCGCGATGGTGTGGGACCACTTCATGAACATGGGCGGCTGCGTGGAGCGGCTCGAGGTGGACGCCTACCTGCACGGGCTGCTCGCACTTCCCGCGGACGACGGCGACTGCGTGACCCAGGCCGTCAACGAGCTGCTCGACGATCGCGCGATGACGGGTCCGCTCGCCTGCTGCCGGGCGCCCTACAGCCCGTCGCGTCGCGGGGCGGGCTTCCCCGACCACTCGCTTCTCCCTGTCTGCCGCCGAGGCGCCGTGCGGCCCGGAGCGGAAACGCCGCTCCACGACCTGGCCCGCCCCGACCTCGTCGTTCCGGAGCCTCCCGTGTTCACGAGCCGTCGTGCGCCCCGGCAGGCGCTCCTGCAGCCCGTCCGCCGAGCCGTGCGGCGGGACCGGTGACCGACGCCTGATCGCCGGTACTGCCCGGTGTACCCGTCGCCGGATCGCCGGGCTGGCGAATCTTGAGGGTGGGGGCCTCGCCCGGATGGTCGGGGGCGGTCACTCCCGGGCGTGCGGCTCCAAGGCCTTCCGCAGTTTCTTGAGCCCGTCCCGGATGCGGGTCTTGGCTGTTGCGACGGGGATGCCCAGACGCTCCCCGACCTCGGCGTACGTGAGGTGCGAGAAGAAGGCCAGCGAGATGGCCTCGTGCTGGGCGTTCGAGAGGACGGACATGCTGGCGTGCACCCGGGATGCCTCGTCACGCCCGACCACGACCTCGGAGACCTCGTCGACAGGTGTCGCATGATGGCGCCGGCCCCACTTCTCGTCGCGGGCACCGCGTGACACCTCCGACCGGAGGCGGTCGATCGCGCGCCGATGCGTGAGGGTCTTCAGCCAGGTCAGCGGATGACCGAGCTCCGGATTGTAGCGGTCCCCCTGCTCCCACACGAGGAGGAAGACCTCCTGCGTCACCTCCGCGCTGATGTCGGGATCGATGAGGACCCTGCGGGCCTGCCCGAAAACGCGGCGTGAGCAGGCGGTGTAGAGGTCGCGGAAGGCTGCCTCGTCCTTCATGCCCGCGGAGATCAGCAGTGCGGTGAGATCAGGCCCTGCCTCGGGGGATGCGACGTCGGACGACGATCCGAGCTGCGTCCGCTGATCGGGTGCGGTGGAGGGCGGGAGCGCGACCGCCTGGAGAGAGGAGGTGATGGCGAGGCTTTCTGGCTGAGACCGGGATGAAGCCATCCCCACCGCGGGTGCGGGAGTGGGCGAGGACCGCTCTGCCGCTATCGGCAGTGCCGCCTCCCTGAGGACACAGGGTTGAGCCTGTGCCCTGAATGTAGCCTGTGCCCCGCGGTCGGTCCAGCGTCCCACGCGCCGGAAGGAAGAACCACCGCGTGGAACGGACCACGGTTGCACCGGTGCGGTTCAATAAGGTGAGCGACACCGAGCAGGACGACGGGGGACAGGACGGTATGACGGCAATGGATGGACGGCCACAGCGCGCGCTCATGATCGAGGCCCTCGAGCGCGCGGGTCTCGGTGCCGAGGACGTCTGGCGGACGGGCCTACTGCTCGGCGGCACCACACCGCTGGCCGGCGTGCGCGCGTACCTCCAGAGGCGGCTCGACCTCCAGGCGCGTGAGAGTGACATCCTGGCGGTCGCCGTGAATGCCATTCTGCGCAAGCGCGGAGTCGACGTCGTCGTGTCGCCCCTGGCCGAGGACGCCGCGGATCTGCGCGGGGACGATCCCGGACAGGGGTTGCGGGCCGACACGGCCTTCCTGCTCACCGCGGAGGAACAGGAAGGGCAGCGCCTTGCGGCGGTCCGCCGGACCGGGCTGCTCGACACGGATCAGGAGGAACGGTTCGATGCCATCACCCGACGGGCCCAGGGACGATTCCGCACAAGTTCCGTCATCGTCACCCTCATCGACGAGCATCGGCAATTCCTGAAGTCCGCCATCGGGCCGGTCGAGCAGAACATGCCGCGGGCGAGGTCCTTCTGCAACACCACGATCGGCGAGCCCGTGCCCGTCGTGGTCCCCGACACCTTCGACGACCCCCGCTTCCGGTGGAATCCCCTCGTCCTGGGCGAGCCCTTCATCAGGTTCTATGCGGGCCACCCGCTTCGAAGTCCCGAGGGGTGGGCCGTGGGGACCCTGTGCGTCATCGATCAGGAGCCACGGGTCTTCGACGCCGACGACGAGGCCGACTTCCACTCCTTCGCCCTCGAGGCACAGCACCAGCTCGACGCGTGAGCGAGCGGTCCCGCAGTTTTTCCACCGGGTCGGGCGTCGGTGTTGGCGCAGCCCGTCCGGCGTGGTCCACTAGTAAGTGGGCTTACTGATCGGTCAAGAAGCCGGCTGGTGCAGCAAACCCCCTGATGGTGCCCGGGCCAGCGCGAGCGACCCGGGCACCATCTTGCCGCCCGGGGCCGACGCCGCCCGCGTGGCGCGTACCTTTCAGGAGAGTCAGGCAGGTGCCCGCCCGATGACGACCGTCGCGCCCATCTCGGCCCGATCGCGCGACCACGCCCGGAATCCCTGCTCCTGCAGGAGCCCGAGACCGGCAGTCTCCTGCTCGTCGGAGACCTCGAACAGCAGGTGCCCGCCCGGACGCAGCCAGGCGCGCGCTTCCGCGGCAACCCGCCGGTGGATGTCCAGCCCGTCAGCGCCGCCGTCGAGCGTGGCACGTGGCTCGTGCAGTCGTGCTTCGGGAGGCAGCGTCCGCAGCTGGTCGGACGGCACATACGGACTGTTGCAGAGCAGCGTGTGGACCGTGCCCCGCAGCGCTGCGGGAAGGGCTCCGAACAGATCGCCCTCGTAGCACTGGGCCCCGGCGGGAAGGTTCTCCCGGGCCAGTCCGACGGCGTCACGCGAGATGTCCGTGGCGTGCAGGGCGATGCCCCCGACCAGGTAAGCGAGGGCGGCCCCGAGAGCCCCGCACCCGCAACACAGGTCCAGGACGGTCGCGCCCTCGGGGGTCACCTCAGCGGCACACTCGACGAGGAGAGCGGACCGCTGCCGGGGCACGAAGACCCCCGGACCTACAGCGAGCCGGAGGCCACAGAAGTCGACCCAGCCGAGGATGTGCTCGAGCGGTTCTCCCATGACGCGCCGTTGTACCAGGTGCTCGAGTTCCGCGCCGCGCAAACCGCTCCCGACCAGCAACCGGGCCTCGTCCTCGGCGAAGACGCAGCCCGCTGCGCGCAGGCGCAGGACGAGGGCCACCTCGAGAGGACCGGCGGAACCCCGGTTGGGATCGTGCACCTGCGGACCACCTTCCTCCCGATTCATGGCCCCGTGGGACGGGGACAGGATCATCCCCACGACGGCGACGGGGGACGGGAGTTCCGCGACGCGGCTCCTGCCGGGTCATGATTCCCCACGGCGGAGCGGCGGGCAAGGCGCCGATCGTCGTCCTGCGCCTGGGATAGCCTGACGGCATGGAACGCGTCGCCGTGATCTCGGACCTCCACGGGAACGTCACCGCCTTCGAGGCCGTCCTCGAGGATCTCCGGCGCCGCGGCATCAGGACCGTGTACAACCTCGGCGACGTCGCGGGGAAAGGCCCGCGCGGTTCCGAGTGCGTGCGGTTGAGCCGCCTTCACTGCGCGGTTACGGTGCGCGGCAACTGGGACGACTTCCTGCCGACGAGCACCCCCGAATGGCGCGACGACGCCGGCTGGTGGTGGCACAACGAGCTCACGGAGGAGGACCGGCAGTGGCTGCAGATGCTGCCCCTGGTCCACGACATCACACTGAGCGGTCGGCGCATCCGCATGGTCCATGCGTCGGCCAGGAGCGTGTACCACCGCGTGCACCGCAGGCACAGCGAGGATGACTTCGAGGGCATGTTCCAGGCGACCGGGCTGACGGGTCCTGGTCCCACCCCGGACGTGGTCTGCTACGGCGATATCCATGACGCCTACGTCTCGACCGTCCGCAGCAGGACCCTCGTGAACGTGGGGAGCGTCGGGAACCCGCTCGACGAACCACAGGCCTGCTACGTGATCCTCGACGGCGAGCCCGACGGTGATCGTACTGAGCCGTTCGGCATCCAGTTCGTGCGCGTGGCCTATGACGTCGAAGCGGAGATCGCCGTCGCAGCGGCCCGGGGAATGCCGGCGCTCGGGGCCTACGCGATCGAGTTGCGTACCGCGATCTACCGCGGTCTGCACCCGGAGCCGGGACTGCACGACGCCGCGGACGGGCAAGCGATCGGCCAGGGGCCGGCTGCTTGACCCCTGACCGATGCCCCATGTCCGTGCATGCACATCGATGTATTCAACGTCAGTCCGCGGACAAGTCCGGGCCATATGCTGCGTCTTTCCAGTGTGCGCCGCGCTCCTCAATACGTGGCGTGAGCCGGATCAAGATCCCTTCAGCTTGACAGGCGCGCCCCCTACGGGCGGGAGGAGCAGCCCTAGCCGCGTGTGTGGGTTGCTTGCGGGTACCGCTGCCGGGTACTGCTCCCGGTACCGTCCGGCCGGGTGGCGTGCGTAGGGCCACCTCGATGCGGTCGGCACCATCGCTCTCCGTTGGGTAAGCTTTCCTAGGTTGTTTAGCAGCAGGCAACCACTCTCCTTCTCCTTGCCCAGCATCGCGCGTGACCGGCAGGGGATCGACGCGAAGGTTTGCGTGGTGGCTGATCACGAGAAAGACAAGGGCACGGCGGTCTCGACCCTCCTGCACGACATGGTGCTCGACAGCGAGGACGTCGAGGAGTTCCTGGCGAAGCTGGTGACCATCGCGGGTCATCGCCTGTCAGCGGCGGACGACGAAGTGCTGTGCGGCGTGACGCTCCTGCGTGCGCGCAGCAAGACGACGGTCGCGAGCAACAGCCCCGAGGCCCAGAAGATGGACGAGGTGCAGTACGAGTACAACGACGGCCCGTGCCTGCGCGCGGCGCGGGAGGGTGCCGTGCAGTACGTCTGCAACTTCGACACGGAGGAGCGCTTCCCGGAGTACAGCAGGGCCATTGCCGAGCACGGCATGAAGTCGGCGCTGGGCGTGCCCATTCCCCTGGAGGGTGAGGCGACAGCCGCCCTGAACTTCTACTCGCCGCTCGTCGATGCCTTCAGCCAGGATGCGATCGAGGCGGCCGAGCGGTTCGCGGCGGACGTCTCGGCCTCGCTCCGACTCGCCGTGCGCATCGCCGGGCTCACCGAGTCCAGCGCCGATATGCGCTCCGCCATGGAGAGCCGCACCACGATCGACCTGGCGGTGGGCGTCATCATGGGCCAGAACCGGTGCTCGCAGGACGCCGCGATGGCCATTCTCAAGGCGGCGTCCAGCACGCGGAACGTGAAACTGCGGGAGGTTGCGGCGTCGGTCCTCGAGTCCCTCGGCCAGGGGCCGGCGACCACCCACTTCGAGTAGGCCCTCGGACCCGGACCCGGGCCGGGGCCGGGGCCCGGGTCCGGGTCAGGCTCTCGGACGCGTCGTGAAGCGCCGACGGTACTCGGTGGGTGTTGTTCCGAAGGTTCCCGCGAAGTTCTCGCGGAGGGTCACCACATGGCCGAACCCGCTGTCCGCGGCAACGCGCTCGATCCCCAGATCCGTCGTCTCCAGGAGGCGTCGGGCGGCGTCGAGACGCTGCGACCGGACCCAAGCCGACGGTGATGTCCCGGTCGCCGCGCGGAAGGCGCGGACGAACGTCCTGCGGGTCATGTGAGCCTGCAGCGCGAGGCGGTTGACGTCGAGCGGCTCGGCGAGATGTTCCAGGGCCCAGTCGAGCAGGGGCGCTATGGGATCGTCCTCGGACCGCGGCGGGACCGGCCGGTCGATGTACTGGGCCTGGCCGCCCTCCCTGTGCGGGGCGACGACGAGGCTGCGCGCCACCTGGTTCGCCGCGTCAGCTCCCAGCCGCTCGCGCACCACGTGGAGGCAGGCATCCAGCCCGGACGCTGTTCCTGCACTGGTCAGGACGTCGCCGTGGTCGATGTACAGGACGGACTGATCGAGCGGGACATCGGGATGCCGCTCGGCCATGGCGGCGAATGCCTGCCAGTGCGTGACGGCTTTCCGCCCGGCCAGGAGCCCGGCGTCCGCGACGGCGATGGCGCCGAGGCACAGGCCGAGAACTGCTGCCCGTCGCTCGGAGGCGGCGCGCACCACGGCGAGCAGCGTCTCGCCGGGTCCGCGCCCGTCGTCGAACCAGGACGGGATGACCACGATGTCGGCCGACTCCGCGGTCTCCGGCCCGCCCATCCCGGCGAGCTGGTACCCCTCCGCCGTGCGCACAGGCCCGGCGGTATCGCCGAACAGCGCGGTGGTCCAGTCCGCGATCCCCTGCCGCCTCACCTCGTCGAAGACCATCTGCGGGACCGCGAGGTGGAACATGGTGATGCCGTCGAAGGCATATACCGCGATGCGCATTCTCCGCCCCTCCCTTTTGGCCCGAATCCATTGTAAATGGGTCCTCGTGCCACTGGTTCAGGCCGGGCCACGACGCCGAGAATGAGATGGATCCCCTGATCGGGGGTCCGACCCACCACCCAGGAGCACCCTTGTGAGCACCCCACGCCGCGCCCTCGTCCTCGTCGACATCCAGCAGCAGTACTTCGACGGACTCCTCGAGATCCAGTACCCACCCCACGCCCAGTCCCTCGCGCGGATCACCGCAGCCATCGACGCCGCGGCCGCCACGGGCACGCCGATCGCCGTCATCCAGCACACCGCGGGTGAAGGAGCTCCCGTCTTCGCTCCGGGTACGCGTGAGTTCGAGCTGCATCCGGAGGTCGAGAGTCGCCGGACCGGCGACTGGAAGAGTGTGGTCAAGCAGTACGGCTCGGTCTACGCGGACACCGATCTGGCCCAGTGGCTGCGGGACCAGGGTGTCGACACCGTGACTCTGGTCGGCTACATGACCAACAACTGCATCCTTGCTTCAGCCGTGGAGGCCGAGGCCCTCGGCTTCCACACCGAGGTCCTCTCGGATGCGAGCGGGGCGATCAACATCGCCAACGACGCCGGCTTCGCAGATGCCAGGACCGTGCACACCACCCTGATGGCCGTACTCAACTCCAACTGGGCCGCCGTGGCCGAGACGGGCACGTGGGTGTCGGCCCTCGACGCCGGCCGTCCGCTGCAGGGAAGTGACCTCGGGAGCTCGGCGATGACGGGAGCCGCCCAGGCCGCGAAGGCCTGACCACGGAGGGTTCCGGCGCTCCCGGTGTGAGGTCAGCGGTCGGCGGGCGGGCGGTCCGCGAGCTCGACGTCGACGGTCCTCGTGTCGTTGCCGCGTCGGAGGTCGACGGAGACGCTCTCACCCGGGCTCCGCTGCCGTAGTGCGGTGAGGAGATTCTCGGGCGCGGAGAGCTGCTCGCCCTCGATGCTCGTGAGGATGTCGCCTGGTCGGATGCCGGCGTCATCGGCCGGTCCTCCCGGCGAGACCGAGAGGACCACCACGCCCGAGATGTCCCCCAGATCGAGCTGCTCCGCGATGGCCGGGGTGATGGCACCCGGCGCCAGGCCCATGAACGCATGCTCCGCCCGGCCGTCCTCCCGCAACTCCTCCGCAACCTGGACGGCCGTGGGGGAGGGGATCGCGAAGCCCAGCGCCACGGCTCCGGCGGCCGGCGGTATGTAGGCCTCGCTGATGCCGATGATCTCCCCGCGACCGTTGACCACGGCGCCGCCCGAATTGCCGGGGCTGATGGGAGCGTCCGTCTGGATGAGGTCCACGAGCGACTGGTTGGTGGCAGCAGACCCCGGGATCTCGCGGTGCAGCCCCGAGATGATGCCGGAGGTCGCGGTGTTCTCGAAACCGAGTGGGGACCCGATGACCACAGCCAGCTCGCCGATGCGGGGCAGTCCCTCCTGGAAGGTCGCTGCCGGGAGGCCGGACCGGTCCGCGCGGACGAGCGCGAGGTCCGAGACGGTATCGGTCGCCTCGACGGTCCCCGACACGCGCTGGCCGTCGGCGAAAGCCACCTCGACGTTGTCGTTGCCCCTGACCACGTGCTCATTGGTGAGGATGAGGCCGTCCTCCGCATAGATGACGCCGCTGCCGAGGCCCTCGTCGGTGAAGATCGTCACCACCGAGGGCTCGACGGCTTCGACGATGTCCGGGATGCTCATCTGGCCCTGTCCGGCCTCGCCCTGCGCGCCTCCACCCGAAGCTGCAGAGGCCGGAGCAGAGGCTGACGCCGTCGTGGAGTCATCGCCCTGCACCTGCGCGGAGGCCTCCGCTCCCGGAGTACCGTTCTCAGCGGTACAGCCGCCGACGGCCACGAGAACGGCGCAGCCGAGTGCGGCAGCGTGAAGCGCCTGGTGATGGTGATGGTGATGGTGACGATCCATGGGGTCCTCCTCGAGGGACGTTTCCAGGGCGACCACGAGGACGGACGTGCCGTCGGGAGCGGGCCGCTGTCCTTCGACGGTACGAATCGTCGCCCGGTACGGACAAGGAGGGGTGGAACGCCATCGTGCACTGGACAAGGCCGGAAGCAGGGTGCACGAGGGATGCGGAGCTAGGTGCCGCTGTCGGGTCCCTGCTTCGGCTTGCGCAGCGGGTGGTCGCGCCACGGGTCCTGCGGAGGGGTGGGCGGGCCGTAACCGGGCCTCAGCATCGGCTCGTCGGGATCGTCCTCCGGATTGGCCCGGCGGGGTGCGCCCGTGCGGTGCGTGAGCCAGTATCCCCAGCCGATGCAGGCGGCCGCGGCCAGGATGATCAGGAGCCCGATGGCCAGCAGCAGGGGGGCCTCGGACGGGACCGCGGTGCCCGTGGAGGCGGCGCGCGCGAAATCGGAGACGGCCTGCGGGACGAAGAGGGTGCTGACGAACAGCAGGACGAGCCCTGCCAGGTACTGCTTGGTGCCGAGCTTCATGACTCCCCTGGGCGTCGACGCGCGGCGGTACGGTTCCGTCGCGCTGGATACCCAGCTTAGGCGCTGCGGCCCACACCCCTACGCTGGACTGGTGCGCGAGACACTGCCCAGCAATCGACGGCTCAGCCGCAGTATCCTTCGGCTCGCCGTGCCGGCCCTCGGAGCACTCATCGCCGAGCCGTTGTTCCTGCTGGCCGACTCGGCCATCGTGGGTCACCTCGGCGTGGCCGAACTCGCCGGTGTGGGGCTGGCGTCCACGGTGCTGCAGACCGCCGTGGGGCTCATGGTCTTCCTGGCCTACTCGACCACGCCGGCCGTCGCCCGCCTCCTCGGCGCCGGGAGACTGCCCGAGGCGCTCGCCGCGGGGCGGGACGGCGTGGGCCTCGCCGTCGTCCTCGGGGTGGTGCTGTCCATCGCGGGGTGGACCACCGCGCCACACCTCGCATCGCTGCTGGGTGCGGATGGGGCCGTGCACGCGTTCGCCGTCGACTATCTCCGCTGGTCCATGCCCGGGCTCACCGCGATGCTCGTGGTGCTCGCCGCGACGGGCGTGCTGCGCGGGCTGCAGGACACACGGACACCGCTCGTCGTCGCGGGCGCCGGTTTCGGCGTCAACATCGTGCTGAACTACCTGCTCGTGTACGGGGCGGGGATGTCAGTGGCCGGCTCGGCGCTCGGCACCAGCCTCGCCCAGTGGGGCATGGCCGCGGTGTACCTGGTGATGATCGCCCGGTCCTCCCGGCGGGAGCGGGTGACCCTCCGCCCGACGCTGCGCGGTATCCGAGGCACTGCCGGTGTGGGGTCCTGGCTCATGCTCCGGACGCTCTCCCTGCGCATCGCGATCCTTGCCACGGTGTTCGTCGCGACCGCGCAGGGCCCGCTGAGCCTTGCCTCCCACCAGCTCGTCATGACGGTCTTCACCTTTCTGGCCTTCGCCCTCGACGCCCTCGCCATCGCCGCGCAGGCCCTGATCGGGAAGGAACTGGGATCAGGGAACACGGCGCTGGCGCGTGCCCTCACACGCCGCATGCTCGGCTGGGGAGTGGGCTTCGGCGTCATCACCGGCGCCCTGCTCGCCGCCGCCGCACCCTTCGTCGGCTGGATCTTCACCACGGATCCGGCCGTGCAGGCCGCATTCGCCGCGGGACTTTGGGTTCTCGCCGCAGCCCAGCCGGTCTGCGGCTTCGTGTTCGTGCTCGACGGCGTACTGATCGGCGCCGGGGACGCCCGCTACCTGGCGCTCGCCGGCGTCGTGAATCTCGTGGTGTACGTGCCGCTGCTGGTCCTCGTGGCCGGTGCAGACCTGACCGGCGCGACCGGCATCGTCTGGCTGTGGCTCGCCTTCGGTGTCGGGTACATGCTGGCGCGCGCCGCGACCCTCGCTTGGCGTGTACGCGATGACCGGTGGATGGTCACCGGTGCGACGCGGAGCTGAGTCTCGTAGGGGTCAGGTAGGCGTCAGGAGGCCAGGGGCTCCTGCGCGGCTTGGCGTTCCGACGTCGCGCCGCGTCCCTGGCCGGCCGCGCTGATCTCCGCCCAGACGGCGTCGAGGGAGAGCCCGACGACGACGGCGATGGCGGCGATGGTGGGGAAGGCCGGAGTCGCGACACGGCCCGACTCGATCTTCCGCAGCGTCTCCGGCGAGACCCCCGCATCGAGGGCCGTGTCCAGCATGGAGCGCTCGCCGCAGATCCTCACTCCTCCAGAAGTGGCGCGGGCACGGGTGACGGGTGCGCTCGTCGCCGACATCCTGCAGTCCCTCCGGCAGCGCGCCGCCGTGGGTACGAACCTGCTCGACATCGATCGATGGGCGCAGGAGATGATCCTGGGCGCAGGCGCCCAGTCCTGCTACGTGGACTACGCTCCGTCCTTCGGCCGGGGACCATTCGGCCACTACATCTGCACTGCCGTGAACGACGCCGTGCTCCACGGCCTGCCGCACGACTACGCACTGACCGACGGCGATCTGCTGACGCTCGACCTCGCCGTGCTGAAGGGAGGGATCGCCGCGGACTCGGCCATCAGCTTCATCGTCGGCCGGCCGAAGTCCCCGGAGGACGCCGCGATGATCGCCACCACGGAGCACGCGCTGCAGGCCGGGATCGCCGCAGCACGACCCGGTGCGCGCATCGGTGACCTGTCCCACGCCATCGGGTCGGTGCTGAGCGGTGCGGGCTACCCGATCAACACCGATTTCGGTGGGCACGGGATCGGATCGACCATGCACCAGGACCCGCACATCACGAACACGGGACGGCCCGGGCGCGGTTACGTGCTGCGGCCCGGCCTGCTGCTCGCGCTGGAGCCCTGGATCATGGCGGACACCGCGAAGCTCGTGACCGATCCGGATGGCTGGACACTGCGCAGCGCCACGGGCGCGCGGACCGCGCACAGCGAGCACACCATTGCCATCACCGACTCCGGAGCGGAGATCCTGACCCTGCCCACGGCCGCCGTCGCCTGACCCGTGATCCTCGTCGGCCGCTGGCCAAGAGCCCGCCGACGGGCGCATGCTCGTCCCACGAACGAACGAACGAACGAACGAACGAAGGCGGGCGGCATGACGGTCGATGAGGTGCTCGCGCGGATCGCCGAGCTCGACGACCCGAAGGTGCGGGCGGTCAACGAACGGCACGGCGACGACCACGGCGTGAAACTCGCGGCCCTGCGCTCCCTGGCGAAGGGCCTCGGGACGCAGCAGGAGCTCGCACGGAATCTGTGGGGGGCGGGAGATACGGCGGGGCAATTGGTCGCCGTCCTGATCTGCCGCCCGCGGGACCTGGGGGAGCAGGAGCTCGATGACATGCTGCGCCATGCCCGGTCGCCCAAGGTGAACGACTGGTTGGTGAACTACGTCGTCCGCAGGAGTCCGCTCGCGGAGGCACTGCGGCTCCGATGGTTCGACGATTCGGACCCGGTCGTTGCGAGCGCAGGGTGGGCCCTGACCACGGACCGTGCGAGGAAGCCGCAGGGGCTCGACCTGGCCGAACTGCTGGACACCATCGAGCGCGACCTGTCCGGTGCTCCAGCGCGGCTGCAGTGGGCCATGAATCACACCCTGGCGCAGATCGGCATAGAGCACGAGGAGCATCGAGCCCGCGCCATCGACATCGGTGAGCGCCTGCGCGTCCTCGAGGACTACCCGACACCACCGGGGTGCACCTCGCCCTTCGCGCCCGTGTGGATCCGGGAGATCGTGGCCCGCAAGGCCGGGTGAGCGGGCGTAGCCACGGCGGCGTGCGTGCTGCAGGCGATGCATGCATGCGGGTAGGGCGCGTCAGGACGTCGTCGCCCGCCAGGGGCCGTCGTCGTCGACGAGACCGCAACGCACCGCGAGGACCGCGAGTTCGACCCTCCCGGAAGCGCCGGTGACGTTCATGATGCGGGTCAGATCGCTCTTGATCGTGGCGACACTGAGATGCAGCGGTTTGGCGATCTCCGCATTCGTGCACCCGCGGGCCAGTTCCTTCAGGACGATCGTCTCGCGGTCCGAAAGTGACATCAACCGTGCTGCCTTCCGTGGGGTGACCGTCGGCTCCCGCTCCGCGACAGCCGCCCGGTAGTCCGAGGTCACCGCACCCCCACGGTGGACGATCCTGAGGATCGCGCCGATGTCCTCGAGGCAGTCGCCTCCCCTGATGAGGACGGCTTCGAGGCGGGTCACACTGGCCTTGATCAGCGGAATCGCGACATCCTCGTCCGTCAGCAGCACGATCTTGAGATCGGGGCACGCCTCCCGCGCTGAGGTCGCCAGGGAGTGGAGGGCGTCAGCATCGCTCACGTGGAGCACCAGGACGTCCGGACACTTCGCGGCCACGGCGGCGATGGTGGCGTCGTCGTCCGAGGTCGTACCCACGACGGTGATGAAGCCGCAGGGCTTGAGCAGCTGCCGCAAGCCGGCGATCGTCAGCACGTCGCACGACGCCAGATGAACTTTTATCGCAGTGTGAGACCGCACTGTAAGACGCACTGAAAAACCCCTACTCCCCCTGGAGCCCCCATTGGCTACCTGTCCAGTGTGACTGGCCTCTCGGAGAATTTCCAGAAAATACTCAGTGCGCTTACTGGCTCGTAGGGCAGGGAAAGTGTAGCCGGGCAGCCGTAGCGCGGGCTTCGGGGGTGGTGTGGCATAGAGAACAGGGCGCGGTCTCGTGCAGTGTCAGGTCATCGATGCCCCTGCTCGATCAGTTCATCCACTCAGCTCTTTCAAGGGGAAATCTGTCATGGCTCAGCACACTCGACTTCTTGCCGCAGGCTCTACCGCCGCTCTCGTGGCGGGCGGCCTGTTCTTCACCGCAGCGCCCGCTTCCGCCGCTCCCAATTCAGCAGAATGCCTTGCGGCCCAGAACCTCTTCCGCGCAGCCCTGGCTGAAGCCGAGGCGGACCAGTCCGTCTCGGACGAGCTGGGAGCCGCGCTGCAGGCCGTCCTGGTTGCCCTGGCCGAGCGCGACGCCCTGGTGGCGGCAGTTCCCGGAGACACGGCGGCTGCGCAGGCGAACCTCGACGCAGCACTCATCGTGCTGGCTGACGCCCAGGCCGACGTCGACGCCGCCCAAGAGGCACTGGAGGAGGCCCAGCAGGTTCAGGCACCGCTGGACGAAGCCGTGGTCGACGCCCAGTTCGAGCTGGATGCCGCGCTCGGCGCCCTCGCTGACGCCCAGGCCAATGTCGACGCCGCCGAGCAGGCACTGGCCGATGCCGAGGCTCTTCTGGCCGACGCCCAGGCAGCCGTGGACCTCGCCGAGGACAACGTCGCGGCAGCGGTCGTGGTGCTCGCCGATCTCAATGCCGATGTCGATGCCGCGCAGGACGCTCTCGAGGCGGCCGAGGCCGCTCAGGCTCCGTTGGAGGACGCGGTTGTCGAGGCGCAGGCCGCCGTCGATGCGGCGCTGGTCGACCAGGTTCCGCTGGAGGACGCGGTTGTCGAGGCGCAGGCCGCCGTCGACGTGGTGTTGCTGGCTCAGATCGACCTGGAAGACGCCGTCGTCGCCGCCGACGCCAATCTCACTGCTGCGATCACCGCCCAGGAAGCCCTTGACACGGCGGTCGCGGACCTCACTGCCCGGTTGGGTGCGGCTGCTGCTGCCCAGGATGGCCTGGATGCATCCGTCGTCGACCTCGGGATCAGCCTGGAGGCAGCAATTGCTGCCCTGCCCGGTTTCGAGGCCGCAGAGGAGGGCGCCGCAGCAGACCTGACGGCGCAGGACGGAGTTGTTGCCGCTCTGCAGATCCGGGTGAACGACGCGACGCTTGCTCTCGACGGCGCCGTCGTGGCCCAGAACGAGCTCATCGCCGAGGCGCAGGGTGTGGTCGACGCCGCAGCCGCCGAAGCTGTCCGTACCGGAGAAGCGCTGGTTGCCGCGCGTATCGCCGTGGATGTAGCGGTGGCGACTCCGGATCCCGCCGATGACGTGGCCGCGGCGGCCGCACTCACGCTCGCCATCGCGAACAACAACGCTGCGCTGGGTATCCTCGCCGATGCGCAGGCCGATCTCGTCGCGGTCTCCGTGGAGTCAGCAGCGGTTGTGGCCGCCCGGGCAGAACTCGCGGAGGCCACGCTTGCCCTCGCCGATGCGCAGGCCACGTTCGCCGCTCTGCAGGCCGCCTTCATCGCGGCGGTCGAGGCCGGCAACGCCGCTGAGGCCCGTGCGGCACAGCTTCGGATCGACCTGGATCTCGCGATCGGTGCCGCTGCCGCGAATGTGACGCTGGTCGAGTCCCTGGAAGATGAGCTCGAGGCCGCAGTCGGGGCAGCTGCAGCCAACCAGCAGGCGATCGCCGACCTCCGAGTCGTCCTGGGTGCGGCTGAGGATGATCGGGATGCCGGTCTGGCTGTGCTGGCCGGGCTGCAGGTCACCCTGGCTGAGGCTGAGGATGATCGGGATGCCGGTCTGGCTGTGCTGGCCGGGCTGCAGGTCACCCTGGATGAGGCTGAGGATGATCGGGATGCCGGTCTGGCTGTGGTCGCCGGGCTGCAGGTCACCCTGGATGAGGCTGAGGATGATCGGGATGCCGGTCTGGCTCTGATCGCCGAGCTGGAGGCCACCCTCGGCGGCCTCGAAGATGACCGCGACGCCGCGGCCTCGGCCCTCGAGGAGTTGGAGGACGCGCTCGACGACGCCCTCGAGGCGCAGGCCGACATCGCCGCCGGGATCGACCTCGATGCTCTGCAGGAGGACATCGACGACGCTCGCGAGGCGCAGGCCGACATCGCCGCCGGGATCGACATCGCTGCGCTCCGGGAGGACGTTGCCACGGCGACCGCCGCAGCAGCAGCGGGACAGCTCCTCGTGGACGCGGCCCAGGCCGACCTCGACACGGCACTCCTCGCGTTCGCCTCAGCGCAGGACGGCGTTGACGAGGCGCGTGCCGCATTGCTCGCGGCTGCGAACCTCGACGCCATCATCGCAGCGAACGCACGCCTCGGCGTTGCCATCGAGACGGCGAATGAGATCAGGATCGACGCGGATGCGATCGACGCCGATCTCGACGCCCTCGAGGATCTGTTCGACGCCGCAGTGGTCGCCTGCTCCGGAACCACCACCGTCGTCGTCGATATCGACATCGACGGAGATGGGAACGTCGGCGTGGTCGTCGGCGGCGGGACCGGTGGCGTCGTGACGGCGGTCGGCGGCTCGGAGGTCAAGGGTGTCGTCTCCGCGGGTACCAACCGCGGGGTGAACGTCCAGACCGCAGCCGGGGCGAACGACTCGACCAGCGCTGCGGGGCTCGGGCTTCTCGGCCTCATGACTGCGGGACTCGGAGTCGGAGCAGTGACCGTCGGCCTGCGCAGCAAGGCGCAGCGCAAGCACTGATCCGCAAGGGGAAACCCTGAACACCGAATGACGCAGGGTGCCGGTCCACAGGGCCGGCACCCTGCTCACTTCCGAAGGACACATCATGACGACAGAAGAACCTCCCGGACCCGACGCACCGGGTGGCGCCCGTGACGTCCCGCTGACGTCGGTGCAGCGCTTCGCGGGCATTCTCCGCCGGCTGCTGCTGCCCCTCGCCGTGGTTGCATTCGTGGCGGCGATGGTCGTCCTCATCCCGGGGTTCGGGAAGTCTTCCGAGGCGGCCCCTGTCGGTGGGACGGAGAATGCGACGCCGGTGAGCGTCCTGCCGCCCATGCGCACCTCCGACAGCCCGACGTCCACTGAGCCGGCCCCGGGGACATCGGTCGCACCCGACGGAGGTGATTCCGCCGGACCGGCCGCTGAGCCGGCGCGATCCGCATCGCCACAGGGTGCTGCACCCACCCGCATCACGGTCCCGGCGGCCGGTATCGACGTACCGGTCCTCCCCCTGGCTCCCACGGAGAACGAACTGGCGTCCCAGTCGATCGTCCCCCCGCTCACGTACGACGGGTACTGGCTGACCTCGTTCGGATCGCCCGGCCCGACCTCCACCGACACCACCTATATCGCCGGGCACAGCTGGGAAGGCAGCGAGGCGCCGTTCGATCTGTTCAGTACCGACGTCCACCCCGGCGACGGCGTCGTCGTCGACACAGCGTCCGGCCGCCTGGAGTACGTGGTGGATGCCGTGGTGACGCATGACAAGAACTCGCTGAAGGACAGCGATATCTGGGAGATCGTCCCGAACAGGCTCGTCATCATCAGCTGCTATACCGAGGACCCGTGGGGCAAGAACGTCGTCGTCACCGCATCCCCTGCAGGCTAGAGGGAGCGCCGTCCGCCGAGCGGTGACAGCAGGGGAGGACGGTGCGACCCAGGCGGCCGACGGCCGGCAGCAGCGCTCGCCGGACTTAGACTGGATCCGCCGGAGGCCCTCCGGCCGACGCTTCCCGGAGAGGTCCCTGATGGCTGCTGCAACGCCCGACCCGGACGCCGGACCCTCCGGGTCCGCGCTCTGGAGGCCGTTCCTGGCCCGCGCGGTCATTGCCGCGGTCTTCGGCCTCGTCACCATCTTCTGGCGTGAGCCCTCGACTCTGGTGATGTCCGTGGCAGGTGGCCTCTATCTCCTGCTCACCGGAGTCGTCTACCTGTGGCTGCACCGCGTGAGGCAGTGGCGGCACAGCTCACTGCTCGCCGATATCGGCGGAGGGCTGCTGCTCGGCGCGGGGATCGCGAGCCTCGTCTTCGTCGACGACCGCAGCTATGCGATCGCCGGCGCCGTGGCGCTGGCCGTCGCCGGCGTGGCCGAACTCGTCAGAGGCCTCACCCTCCGGGGCCATGCGGCGGCACGGGACCTCCTGGTCCTCGGCGTCGTCGGCATCGGGACCGGAGTGATCCTGCCCTTCGTCGAGCCGTTGGGGGCGCACGCCCTCCTCGGAGTCACCGGCGGCGGGGCGCTGCTGTCCGCCGTCGTGCTCGGAATCGCGGCCCTCAGCTACCGGCACGATTCAGCGCTGAGCGCACCCGACGCTTCCGGCGCCCAGGGCGAGTCCGAGCCCGTAAACTAGAACCTCTACCACTCGTAGAAAAGACGCACTGCTCGGAAGGAGCGCCCGTGGCCAAGCGCCAGCCGGGGAAACCCATGCAGGGACGATTCCGCTACGGGATCAAGGCTCCCCTCGTCTTCTCCGCCGCGCTCGCCCTCGTGGCCGGCGTGGCCACCTCGATCTTCGCGACCGGCGGGGGAACGCGCGAGCTGCGGGTGGACCTCGGCCTGACGGCCGCAGGGATCGCGTTCATTGCTTCGCTGGTGATCTGCGCGATGCTCATGATGGCGGAGACGCCGAACGCGGAGCACCTCAGCAAGGGGTCCGGCATCAACCGGTCCTCGGCGAATCCCGACCGGAAGCCCGGGGACACACCCGACACCACGGCCGCCAAGACACCGCCGGCAACCGGACCCGGGTCCGGATCCGACGACGAACCGCGCTTTGGTGAGCGCCTCCCGAAGCAGGACGGCTAGCCGCTCACCGTCCGGGAGCCCCCGGGCAGGATCCCTCAGGCGGAGCGGGCCTTGCGCGCGCGGTAGGCCTTCACGTGCGTGCGGTTCGCGCAGTTCCCGGTGTCGCAGAAGCGCTTCGATCGGTTCCTGCTGAGGTCCAGCACCACCCCTCCACAGTCCTCCGCAGCGCAGGACCGCAGCCGGTCGAGCTCGTGGCCGCGGATCACATCCGCCAGCGCCATGGCCGCTTCCGTGGCCATCCGCTCCTCGAGGGGTGCCTCCGGCGCCGTCGCGTGCAGGTGCCAGTCCCACTCGTCGTGCCGGACCAACTGGGGCAGGGCGTTGGCGCGGCGGAGGATCGCGTTGACCAGCGCGACGGCGTCGTCCTCCTCCGCGAACCAGATGACGTCCAGTTCGCCCCGCAGTGTGCGGACGGATTCGAGTTCGGCTGCGGTGTGCGTCCGTGAGCCGGTGAACCGCTGTTCCTCCAGGAACCGGTCCAGGCCCTCGAGAGTGTCCAGCGGGTCGACGTCGTGCTTCGCCGTATTGATCAGTGCCGCGGCAGAGGCGAGCGCCACTTCCGTGTCATAGGTAAAAGACATCTTGACTCCTGACAGATCGCGCCCCTAGTGTCATCACCATAGTCACCAGACACTCATGACACCACCTCGACCCGAAGGAGACGCACGTGACCCTGCGCCCCGCCGCCGGCCTCTGGATAGCGCTCGTCTCCGCCGCGACCTTCGGTGTCTCCGGCCCCTTCGCCAAGCCCCTGCTGGAGATCGGCTGGAGCCCCGGTGCCGCTGTCGGGCTCCGCATCGGCGGGGCTGCCCTGGTGCTGCTCGTCCCGGTGCTGCTCGCCCTGCGTGGCCGCTGGTCCACCGTCCGAGGCAACGCGCTCACCGTCGCGATCTACGGGGCGACGGCGATCGCCCTGTGCCAGCTCTTCTACTTCAACGCCGTTCAGCGCATGTCCGTCGGTGTCTCACTGCTGCTGGAGTACCTGGCGCCCGTGCTGCTCGTGGGGTTCCTCTGGCTGACCTCGCGCAGGGCCCCCCGGCTCCTCACCATCGTCGGGTCCGTCACCGCGATCCTCGGGCTCCTCCTCGTGCTCGACCTCGCCGGCGACACGCGCCTGGACCCCGTGGGTGTGCTGTTCGGGCTGGCCGCCGCCGTCTGCCTCGTGGTGTTCTTCCTGATGTCGGCGAGGGTCGACGAGTCCCTGCCGCCGATCGTCATGGCAGGGGGAGGGATGCTCGTGGCGTCCGCGGTGATCCTGGTCCTGGGGCTGACGAACATCATGCCGTTCCGGTTCGTCTTCACCGATGTGCAGCTGGCCGGCCGGACCTACAGCTGGTTCGTCCCCGTGGCCGTCCTGGTGCTCGTCGCCACGGTGGCTGCATACGTCACCGGGATCCTCGCTGCGCGGCGCCTCGGCTCGAAGGTGGCGAGCTTCGTGGCGCTGACCGAGGTCATGTTCGCGGTCCTCGCGGCCTGGCTCATCCTCGGCGAGCTGCCCGCCGTCGTCCAGCTGATGGGTGGTCTCCTGATCGTGGCCGGGGTGATCTGCGTCCGCCTCGACGAGCTGCGCTCGGCGCCCGGCCACGAGGACGCCGTCGTGCTCGATCAGCCCCATCCGGTGGAGCCGCTGCCCCGGGTATGAGCGGTCTCCTCCGACGCCGTGCACGAGTACTGCCGGCGCGGAGGCGGGCGGCCGTATAATCCGAGAATGCCGACATCTCTCCCGATCCAGGACTGCCGAGCACGCGCGTGCACCCCCCAGCAGGGCGGGGGCGCACTGTGAGCGGCGGTCTCGTCGCGCTGCTCGACGACGTCGCAGCCCTCGCCCGCATCGCTGCCGCGTCGGCGGACGACGTCGCCGCCGGGGCCGCCAGGGCGGGTGTCAAGGCCGCCGGTGTCGTGATCGACGATGCCGCCGTGACTCCCCAGTACGTCTCCGGCGCGGACCCCTCCCGCGAGCTTCCCATGATCAAGAAGATCTTCTGGGGCTCCCTGCGGAACAAATTGCTGTTCATCCTCCCGGCGCTGCTGGTCATCAGTTCCTTCGTGCCCGGGGTCATCCCGTTCATCCTCATGCTCGGCGGCACCTACCTCTGCTACGAGGGCGCCGAGAAGGTGTGGCACAAGCTCAGCGGTCACCATGAGGAGGCGAACGAGCCGGCGGTGGACCGCGGGCCGGAGGCGGAGCGGAAGGTCACCAAGGGTGCCATCACCACCGACTTCATCCTCTCCTGCGAGATCATGGTCATCTCCCTCAACGAGGTGGCCGCCGAATCCGTCTGGTCGAGGGCCCTGATCCTGGTCATCGTCGCGATCGGCATCACGATCGGCGTGTACGGCGCCGTGGCGCTCATCGTGAAGATGGACGACATCGGGCTGCACCTGACGACGAAGGATTCCGCCGGCGCCCAGCGCATCGGACGACTGCTCGTCACGGGGATGCCCGCCGTCCTCACCGCCATCACGGTGGTCGGGACTGTCGCCATGCTGTGGGTGGGCGGGCACATCATGCTGCAGGGGGCCTACGAACTCGGCTGGCACCTGCCCTACGACATCGTCCACTTCCTGGAGGAGCCCTTCGCCGGTATCGCCGTCATGGGCGGCGTCCTCGCCTGGCTCGTCAACACCCTGTGCTCTGCCGTCCTGGGCCTCGCCTGGGGCAGCATCGTGATGGCCGTGGTGCTCCCACTGCTGAAGGTGCTGCCGTTCGGCAAGGACAAGGGCGGGCACGAGGCGGGCGACTTCCGCGCCGCCGTCGCGGGGCACCGCCCGTCGAAGGACGAGGCGGACTCCTAGCGCTGTCCCGGGGAGGGTAGCGCATACGGCCCGGACGGAATCAGCTAGCCCCCGAGGAGCGGCTGCAGGGAGCTCACCAGCTGGTTGATCCCGAGGACCACGAACAACAGCGTGATGATCCCGAGGACCACGTTGCCCGGCAGCTTGTTCGCGTACTTCGTCGGTATCCGCTTGCCGTTCAGCAGACCCAGGAGCGTGATGGCGAGGAAGGGCATGAAGAGCGAGCCCAGCACGCCGTAGGCGAGGATGAGCCCGATCGGCTGACCGAGCGCGAAGAGGATCATCGGAGGGAAGGTCAGCCAGAGCACGTAGAACCGGAAGTACTTGCCGCCCACGCGCGTATCGGGGTGGCCGGACTCCTTGCCGCGCATGTTGCCCCAGAAGTCCGCGAACATGAGTGAGACGCCGTTCCACACGCCGATGATCGAGGAGAACGACGCCGCCCAGAAGCCGATGAGGAAGCCGACCCCCACGACGTCGCCGTACTCGTCACGGAGCACCGTGGAGAGATCGAGCAGGCCGGCGTCCCCCGCGCTGAGCGTGACGCCCGCGGAACGGACCACCTCGGCGCCGACGATCAGCATGGCGATGACGAAGATGCCGGTCATGACGTACGCCATGGAATTGTCGATCCGCATCACCTTCATCCACTTCGGCGTGTACCAGCCCTTCTCGCGCAACCAGTAGCCGTAGGCGGCCAGCGTGATGGTGCCGCCCACCCCTCCCGCGAGCGCCAGCGTGTACAGCATGCCGCCCTCCGGGATGAGGGGGACCAGCCCGGCCACCATGTCGGGGATGTTCGGGGCGGCGATGATCGCCAGTCCCACGACCGTGATGAACATGATGCCGACCAGGGCGGCGGTGATCTTCTCGAACACGGCGTAGCGGCCGAACCACACCATCACGAAACCGAGGAGGCCCATGAGGATGGCCCAGCCCCACAGCGGGAGGGCGGGGAACAGGGCCGCGAGGGGGAGTGCAGCGGAAGACATCGCCGTCGCACCGTAGACGAACCCCCAGATCATCACGTACGGGGCGAAGTACCAGGTGGTCCAGCGGCCCAGGGAGCGCCAGCCCTCGAAGATGGTGTATCCCGTGGCCAGCGTGAAGCGGCCCGCGCCCTCGACGAGGACGATCTTCAGGAAGACGCCGAGGATCACGGCCCACAGCAGGCCGTACCCGTACCGCGAGCCGGCCACGAGCGTGGCGACCATGTCCGCAGCTCCGACGCCGGTGGCGGCGACCACGAGGCCGGGCCCCACGATCTTCCATTTGGCGGGCTTGCCGCCGTCGTCGTCCACGCGGTCGGCGTGATCGAGCTTCCCGGGCGGCAGGGTGTTCTCGCCGGACATGGTGCCTCCTCATTGAGCGCGGCCGTGCGGAACCGCGGTGGTCCCGGCCGCTGGTGCAGCTGCCGTCGTCGAAGCCGTTGCGGCGGACCTCCGGTCCGCACACCTTTTGGTTCGAAGTACGAACGAGTGTACGCGCGGCGCCGCCCTCCGTCGGGGAAATGCCTCATGGGCCGTTCCGGAGAGGGCAGCCCCGCATGCGGCCGCTCAGGCCTCTGCGGCGTCGATCGCCCGGTCCGTGAGGAGGGGCATGAGTGCGAGCAGCGCCAGACTCAGCACGCCCATGATCCCGAACATGATCTGCAACCCCAGCCACTGCGCGAGCAGCCCGCCCGCGGCGGCCCCGAGCGGCATGGTGCCCCATGCCAGTAACCGGTAGGCGCTGTTGACCCGCCCGAGCAGCCGGTCAGGGGTGATGCGCTGGCGCAGGGAGACGGTGATGACGTTCCACAGCACGATGAACACACCACCCGCGAAGAAGATCACGCCCAGCACGACGGCGTTGGTGGTCACGGCCGGAGCGCCGACGAACAGGGCTATCCCGACGACGGCCACGGCCAGCGCCCGCGATCGTCCGAGGGCCGCCTCCAGTCTCTCCGCGGTAAAGGATCCGACCAGTGCCCCGAGCGCGGACGCCGTCAGCAGCACACCGAACCCCACCTCGGTGAGCCCGAGCGGTGAGGCGGGCCCGACGGCGAAGAGCACCAGCACCGCGAACGCCCCGCTGGACGCGAAGTTGGACACCCCCGTCATCACGGCCAGCGTGCGAAGGACCCGCTGGTTCCCGAGGAACCGCAGCCCCTCCGCGATGTCGGCCCGCAGCGTGGTCTTCAGCTCACGCTCGATGCGGAACGCCCCGGGAACCAGCAGGAGACTCCCGACGGCGGCGAGCCAGAGGGCGGCGGGCACGCCGAACCCCGCGACGACGCCGATCGCGACGAGCAGGCCGCCCAGCGGCGGACCGATGAACTGGTTGGTCGTCAGCTCCACCGCGTAGAGCCTTCCGTTGGCCCGTGAGAGCTGGGACCTGCGGACGAGTTGCGGCAGGATCGACTGCGCCGAGGTGTCGTACAAGGTCTCGGCCACCCCTACGGCGAGAGCCACCACGTACAGCGCCCACAACGAGCCGAGATCTAGCAGGATCACGGCGACGAGCGCCGCAGGCAGGAGGGCGCGGGCCACGTTGGCCCACAGCATGAGCCTGCGACGGTCGAGGCGGTCGGCGAGGGCTCCTGCTGTGAGCGCGAAGAGGAGCCAGGGGAGTGTCGCGGCGACGGACAGCCCGGCGATGAGGGTGGGCGATTGCGTGAACTGGATGGCCAGGAGTGGAAGCGCGATCTTGAAGACGCCGTCGGCCAGGTTGGACAGGCCGGAGGAGGTCCAGAGCCGCCAGTAGGGCTGCCCCAGGGGCGAGCGATCGCGCTCGCCCCTGGACACGGCGTCAGCAGTCATGAGCAGACCCTGCCATACGCCGGGTGCGGCGGCTACCTGCCGAAGCGGCGCAGCCTCAGCGAGTTGAGGACCACGAGGACTGAACTCGCCGCCATGGCGGCTCCGGCGAGCATCGGGTTCAGCAGGCCGAACGCCGCGACGGGGATACCGACGGCGTTGTAGAAGAACGCCCAGAACAGGTTGCCCTTGATGGTGCCGAGCGTCCGCCGCGAGAGCTCGATGGCCTGGGCCACCTGCTCGAGGCTGTTGCCCATGACGGTGAGATCCGCGGCCTCGATGGCCACGTCGGTACCGGACCCCATGGCGATCCCGAGGTCGGCCTGTGCCAGTGCTGCCGCGTCATTGACGCCGTCTCCCGCCATCGCAACGGTCGCACCCCCCGCCTGGAGGCCGCGCACCACATCGACCTTGCCCTCGGGTGTCACGCCGGCGTGGACGTCGGCGGGATCGATGCCGACCGCCGCCGCGACCTGCAGGGCGACGGCGCGGTTGTCGCCCGTCAGCAGGACGGGCCGAAGCCCGAGATCGCGGAGCCGCCCGATCGCGGTGGCCGAGCCGTCCTTGACGGTGTCGGACAGCGTCACGAAGCCGGCCACGACGTCGTCGACCGCGACCCACACCGCCGTCGTGCCCGCATCCTCTGCTGCACCGAAGGCGCGGGCCTGAGCTGCGGAAGGGCGGATGCCGTTCTGCTCGAGCCAGGAGGCGCGACCCGCCGTGACGGTCGAGCCGTCGACCGTTCCGCGTACGCCACCGCCCGGTGCGCTCGAGAAGCCCTGCGCGTCCGGCAGGCGCCCGGTACCGGCAGCATGCCGCGCGATGGCCTGGGCGATCGGGTGCTCGCTCTGCGCCTCCACGGCTCCGGCGAGCCGCAGCAGCGTGGCGGTGGAGCCCTCGCCCTGCACCACGACGTCGTCGACGGCCATGGTGCCCGTGGTGACCGTGCCGGTCTTGTCGAGCACGATCGTGTCCACTGTGCGGGTGTCCTCGAGGACCTGGGGCCCGCGGATGAGGATGCCGAGCTGGGCGCCGCGGCCGGTCCCGGTCAGGAGCGCCGTCGGCGTCGCGAGGCCGAGCGCGCACGGGCAGGCGATGACGAGGACGGTCACCGACGCCGTGAAGGCCGCGTCGAGGTCTCCTGTCAGGACGAGCCAGAGCACGAAGGTCAGCACCGCGAGCACGAGGACCACAGGCACGAAGACCGCGCTGATGCGGTCCGCGAGCCGGGCGATCCGCGCCTTGCCGCTCTGCGCCTGGCTGACCAGGCGCCCCATGTGGGAGAGCACGGTGTCCGAGCCGACCCGTGTCGCCGTGACCACCAGCCGACCGGAGGTGTTGATGGTGGCGCCGGTGACGGCATCGCCGGGGGAGACCTCGACGGGGACGCTCTCGCCCGTCAGGAGGGCGGTGTCCACGGCGCTGGTGCCCTCGGTGACCACGCCGTCGGTCGCGATCTTCTCGCCGGGGCGCACCACGAACTCGTCACCGGGAATCAGCGCGTGCGCAGGAAGCGTGACCTCGGTGCGCTCGCCGTCGACCGTGCGGAGCACGTGTGCCTCCTTGGCGCCGAGGCTCAGGAGGGCGGTCAGGGCGCTCCCGGCCCGCTGCTTGGCGGACGCCTCGAGGAAGCGGCCCAGCAGCAGGAAGGTGACGACGACGGCGGCCACCTCAAAGTAGAGCGAGTGCTCCGTCATGTCCATGCCGGCCATGCCGGCGTGCTCCGTCAGCGCGGGGTCGGCGACGAGTTGCCAGGTCGAGAAGAGGAATGCGGCGGTGACGCCGATCGAGACCAGGGTGTCCATGGTGGAGGCGAAGTGGCGGGCGTTGACGGCCGCCGCCCGGTGGAACGGCCATGCCGACCACGTCACGACGGGCAGGGACAGAGCGAACACCACCCAGCCCCAGTTCGCGAACTGCAGGGCCGGCACCATCGAGATCAGGAGGACGGGCACGGAGAGGACGGCCGCGAGGACCAGCCGGGCGCCCAGCCGCGACGGCGTGTGGTCGTGGTCGTGGTCCTGGCCGCCGTCGCCGTCGTGCTCGGGGCGCACCACGTGGGCGCCGTAGCCCGTGGCGACCACGGTGTCGATCAGGTCCTGGTCGCTGACGGTCGCCGGAACGCGGACGACGGCGCTCTCGAGCGGCAGGTTCACGCTCGCCTCGACGCCGGCCAGCTTGCCGAGCTTCCGTTCGACGCGTCCCACGCACGAGGCGCAGGTCATGCCCTGGATGGACAGTTCGACGACGCGCTGGTCGCCACCGGAGGCCGGTGCGGAGGCCTGGCCCGGAATCTGCTGGGTGGCCATGTCAGGCTCCCGCCGGCACCACGGTGTATCCGGCCTCGGCGACGGCGGCGTCGATCGATGCGGCATCCAGCGGCGTGGAGGAGGAGATGGTGGCGGTGGAGGTTCCGCCCTTGACGAGGTCGACGTCGACGTTCTGGACACCGGCGAGGTCCGAGAGTTCCTCCGTGACCGCGCTGACGCAGTGGCCGCAGGTCATCCCGGTGATGGCGATCGTGGTGGTGGTCATGATGTTCTCCTTCGGTGGCGGTGTGTGGTTCAGCGGAGCAGGCGGCCGATGGCGGCCGTCGCTTCCCGGACTTTCTCCTCGACCGCGGAGTCGTCGCCCGAGGCCTGCGCCTCCTGGGCGGCGCCGACGACGCAGTGTGAGATGTGCTCTTCGAGCAGGCCCATGGAGACGGCGTGCAGGGCCTTGTTGACCGCAGCGACCTGCGTGAGGATGTCGATGCAGTACTTGTCCTCCTCGACCATGCGGGCTATCCCGCGCACCTGGCCCTCGATGCGTCGCAGGCGCTTGAGGTAGGCGTCCTTCTCGGCGGTATAGCCGTAGGGCGCGGTGTTACCGCTGTAAGTCTCCGTGGTCATCGTGGTCCTCGCATGGTCTCGACTATACCCGTGGGGGGTATAGCGGCGGAACCCGTATGCTTATTCCCGGTCCCGCCGCAGGACGTTGCGGGAACGTCCAGCAGCATGCCGTACGTTGGTCAACCGGCCCACCACCAACCCAAGGACTTCCATGACGCTCTCGCTGCCGGGCTGGCAGAAACGCCTCCTCCTCATCCTGTCCGCGCTCGCCGTCGTCGCGCTGTTCGCCCTCGCGTTCTCGACGGGACGCATGTCCGCAGCCCCCACGTACCCGGATACCACCAGTGCCGATGCCGGCTTCGCGCGTGACATGCAGGCCCACCACAACCAGGCCGTCGAGATGTCCCTGATCGTGCGGGACAAGGTGGACGACGAGACCCTGCGTGCCGTCGCGTACGACATCGCGACGACGCAGCAGCAGCAGGCGGGGCAGATGTACGCCTGGCTCGAGGAGTGGGGCCTGTCGCAGAGCAGCTCCCAACCCCGTATGCAATGGATGAGCGCGGGATCGGGTGACCACGGAGGGATGGACATGGGTGCGGCCGGCTCGAGCGGCTCCATGCTCGAATCGGACGGCAGGATGCCCGGCATGGCCACCGACGAGCAGCTCGACCAGTTGCGGGCGGCATCGGGCGACGACGCCGCACGGCTCTTCCTGAACCTGATGATCACGCACCACCTCGCCGGTGTGGACATGGCGAAGGCCGGCGCCGAACTGGGGACGACCGATCAGGTCCGGGACCTCGCCCTCAAGATGCAGGCCGGACAGCAGTCGGAGATCGCCCTGATGCGGTCGCTGCTCGACAAGCTCTAGCCCCCAGGTCCACGGCCGTGATCCACGGTTCGGGGACCGACAGCACCCGCCGGTACATTTGGATCCGGCACCGCCCGATCCGCGGCCAGCGCCGCGGACCCCCAGCACTGAAGGATGACCGTTGAACAAGAAGCGATCACAGGAGAACCAGGACCGCCAGGCTCGCCTCGCGGCCATCCAGGCCGAGCAGCGCAAGGGTGAACGGAAGCGCAACGCCCTGATCTTCGGAGGGATCGGCGCCGTGATCCTCGCCGTCATCATCGCCGTGACCCTGGTGATCGTGAACCAGATCCAGGTCAACCAGGAGCGTGACGCGGCGGCGTCCCAGCCGATCGAGGGGATCGAGGAGTACCCGGACGTCACCTTCAACCACGTGGAGGGCGACGTCGAATACGACCAGTCGCCTCCCGTGGGCGGCGACCACAACCCCATCTGGACGAACTGCGGCATCTACACCGAACCCGTTCCGGACGTGAACTCGGTCCACTCCATGGAGCATGGCGCCGTCTGGATCACGTACAACTCGGAGATCGGCCAGGCCGAGATCGACAAGCTCACGGAACTCGTGGGCAACCGCTCGTATGTGCTGCTCAGCCCGTACCCCGACCTGGACACCCCGATCGCGGCCAGCGCCTGGGGCCTCCAGCTCAAGGTCGATTCCGCGGACGATTCCCGGCTCGCGACCTTCCTCGACAAGTACATCCAGGGCGAACAGACCCGCGAGCCCGGCGCGGCCTGCTCCGGAGGCATCACCCCGGAGGGCCTCGCCTCCTGATCGACCCGGGCGATGATCGACGGCGGGGTCGGCGTTCCTCCACCGACCCCGCCGTCGTCCGCCGGAGCGGGTACCACGGTCAGCGAGATGTATCGCTTTCCGCCGGTCCACCTGATGGGTAACGTGGGACTGCAGGGCGGCCCACCGGTGGCCGGACGCGACCGGAAAGCAGGGAACCGTGACCGACGACCAGATTCTCGGGGAATTGTCCCTCCCAGGCATGCTGCAGGACATGGTGCTCGACAGCTCCGACATCAATGATTTCCTCGAGGGTCTCGCGAGGCTCTCTGCCGATACCCTCTCCACGGGCGGACGCGAGATGCTGTGCGGCATCACCCTCCTGCGTCCCCGGTCGAAGGGGACGGTGGCGAGCAGCAGCGAGCAGGCGAGACTCATGGACGAGGTCCAATACGAGTTCGACGACGGTCCCTGCATTCGAGCGGCCCGGGACGGCCAGGTCTACAGGGTCGACGACTTCCTGAACGAGAACCGTTTCGGGGAGTACACCGCCGCCATCTCGGATCACGGGATCCGCTCCGCGATCGGCGTGCCGATCCCCCTCGACGGGCTGGCCGCGGCCGGGCTCGATCTGTATTCCCCGCAGCCGCATGCCTTCGACGACGAGTCCGTCGCCGCCGCCGTCGATCTCGCTCGCGAGGCCTCGAAGTCCCTGCGGATGGCGGTGCGGATCGCCCACCTGAGTGACACGGGGGAGCAGCTGAAGGCCGCGATGAGCTCCCGCACGATCATCGATGTGGCCGCCGGGGTCATCATGGGGCAGAACCGCTGCAGCCATGACGCCGCCATGACCATCCTCAAGGCCGCCTCCAACGGCCGGAACCGGAAGCTGGCGGACATCGCGGCGGCCGTCGTCACGTCGATCGGGCAACCGCTCCCCGAGACGTACTTCGACTCCTGAGGTACCAGATGCCCCCTCCGCTCGACGTCCCGACGCCCACCGTCGTGATCGACGCCGCGGTCCTCGAGCGCAACATCGCTTCCATGGCGCAGTCCGCCCGCGTGCGCGGACTCCAGCTCCGGCCACACGCCAAGACCCATAAGATCCCGGAGATCGCCCGCCTGCAGCTGGAAGCAGGCGCGGCAGGACTCACCGTCGCGACGATCGGCGAGGCCGAGGTCTTCGCGGACGCGGGGATCGGCGACGTCTTCATCGCCTACCCACTGTGGGTGGACGGGCCGGCCGCACTGCGCCTCCTCGCACTGGCGCAGCGACTCCGCCTCGCCGTCGGCGTGGACTCGGTGGAGGGGGTGCGGCAACTGTCCCGGAGCCTCGGGTCGGGTGCCGGACGCGTGGCGGTCCGCGTCGAAGTGGACAGCGGCCACCATCGCAGCGGTGTTCTCCCGCACCAGGCCGTCACTGTCGCCCTCGCAGCGCGTTCTGCGGGACTCAGGGTCACCGGACTGTTCACGTTTCCGGGCCACAGCTACGGCCCAGACCTCGCCGCGCAGGCCGCTGTCGATGAGCAGGAAGCCCTGGCAGAGGCAGCAGCCGACCTGCGGGACGCAGGATTCTCATCCCTCGAGATCAGCGGCGGGTCCACCCCCTCCGCGCGCCTCGGCCCGGCCGGGGTGCTCACCGAACTCCGGCCGGGGGTGTACGTGTTCGGGGACGCGCAGCAGCGGGAGCTGGGGCACTGCGGGCCCGAGGACATCGCCCTGAGCGTCGAGAGTACGGTCGTCAGCCGCAGGACCGGCACGGACGGAGCGCCCGACCGCTTCGTTGTCGACGCCGGCAGCAAGGTCCTCGGCAGCGACCGCGCCGCATGGGCCACCGGGCACGGCCGTCTGCTCGAGAACCCCGACGCCCGCATCGTCGCTCTGTCCGAGCACCACGCGACGGTCGAGCTGCCCGCAGGTCAGCCCCTTCCCGCGCTGGGATCGCGCCTGCGCGTGGTTCCCAACCACGTATGCCTCACCATCAACCTCGTCGACAGCGTGTACGTGGTGCGGAACGGCGTGGTCGAGGGATTGTGGTCGGTGGCGGCGCGGGGACGGAACAGCTGAGTCAGGAGGCGACGATGGCTGGCGATGGGCCCGCCTGGAGCTGCGGGAGTTCTTCGAAGGCGGGCTTCGCGAACCAGTACCCCTGGAACAGGCGGATGCCGGCCGCCCTGAGGGCGAGGAACTCCGCCTCGGTCTCGATTCCTTCCGCGAGGACGACGAGATCGAGGTCCCGGCTCATGGCGACGATGCCGGCGATGACGATGCGGCGGGCCGCACTTGAGTCCACGCCCCGGACGAGCTTCATGTCGATCTTGATCAGATCGGGCTGGAAGTCGACGAGCAGCCCGAGCCCTGCGTGACCGGCCCCGAAGTCGTCGATGGCGGTGGTGAACCCCTGCCGCCGATACTCGGTGATGATGTTCATGAGGTGAGCGGTGTCCGATACCTCCTCGTTCTCCGTGAACTCGAACATGATCGAGGAGGTCGGGAAGCTGTACCGTTTCGCCGCCTGCAGCGTGGCCCGCAAGCATGCGGCCGGTTCATAGACGGCATTCGGCATGAAGTTGATGGACAGCATCAGATCCTCGCCCACGGGGAACAGGCGCGCGGCGAGTTCGATCGCCTTGACGCGACAGTCCTGGTCGAAGCGGTACTTCTGCTCCGGCGAGACCTTGGACAGGATCTCGGCGGCGCCCTCACCCGAGGTACCCCTGACGAGGGCCTCGTAGCCCCAGACGCGTTCAGCGACCGCGTCGTAGATCGGCTGGAAAGCCATGCTGAAGTCGAAGTCGAGCCCCGACGACGACGAGCAGCCCTTGCAGGCCATGCGTATTCCCCTTCCTGATGGCGTTCGTCAACCCTAGGACAGACTCGGGGCGAGTACGACACAATTTTTCCCGAGCTGGAAGGCAGGGGAAGTGCGCTTCCTACCCGCCGGGAGCCCTACAGGTCGACGGCAGCACCGATCGGCTCCAGCACCACGTCGGGATAGTCCTTCCTGAAGTGCCCGACCTTCCACTTGTCACCGAACACGGCGACCTTCTCGCCGTCGGCCCGGACCATGATCTCGCCGCCACGGAACGTCTCGGGGACGCCCTGGCTCTCGGGCGCCACGCGCATCGCGAGGGTGTAGGACAGGTTGTCGAGCGACGTCGGGGCGTTGAACTCGGTCCCGAGGCGCTGCGCTGCGACCTCGAACTGCAGCGCCCCGACGGCGGCGAGCACCGGTGCCTGATCACCTCGGAGGTCCGAGCGCAGCACCTGCACCACACCCTCGTGTTCGAGCTGCTCGATCCCGCGGCGGAACTGCTTGTAGCGCCCCGGATCCTTCGCGCGCGCGACGGCGAACAGTTCGGGGGAGAACCGGGGGATGTCCGGGAACTGGACGGGCTCCTCGGCGAAGAGGCTGTCGCCCACGCGGAGGCTCGTGGCGTTGACCAGCCCGACGACGTCGCCCGGCCACGCGGTGTCCACGACCTCGCGGCTGCGGCCGAGGACGCGGTGCGCGTATTTCGTGGCGAAAGGTTTGCCGGTGCGCTGGTTCGTGATGACCATGCCGCGTTCGAAGGTGCCGGAGCAGATGCGCAGATACGCGATGTGGTCGCGGTGCGCGCTGTCCTGGCCGGCCTGGACCTTGAAGACGAAGCCGGACATCGGTGCCTCGATCGGCCGCGGCTCGTCCTCACGGGACGGTCTGGGCGACGGTGAGGGAGCCACATCCACGAGGATGTCGAGCAGCTGGGAGACGCCGAAGTTCTTGGCCGCGGCGGCGAAGAGGACAGGCGTCTGCCGTGCCGCTTCGAACTCCTCGCGATCGAACGATCCGTTGGAGGACTCCACGAGGCCGGACTCCTCGCGGGCCTCGAGCCACGGGCCGGCGTCGCGCGGGTCGAGGGCATCGATGTCCACCTCCGTCTCGGCGGCGGCCTGCGCTCCGGCGTCGACCGCTTCGAGGGCGATGGAACGTTGGGCGCGGAGGTCCAGGAGGCCCTGGAAGTGACCGGCGATGCCGGCCGGCCAGGTGAGGGGGACGGGGGTCATCCCGGTACGCTCGCCGACGTCGTCGATCAGGCCGAGGGCGTCGAGACCCGGGCGGTCCCACTTGTTGATCACCGTGATGATAGGGATGTTGCGCGCCTTGCAGACGGCGAGCAGCTTCACGGTCTGCGGCTCGAAGCCCTTGGCGGCGTCGATGAGCATGACGGCGGAGTCGACGGCGGCGAGGACGCGGTAGGTGTCCTCCGAGAAGTCGGCGTGGCCGGGGGTGTCCACGACATTGAGGATGGTGTCCCGGTAGGTCAGCTGCAGCGCGGCCGAGCTGATCGAGATGCCGCGCTCCTGCTCGATGCCCATCCAGTCGGACACAGTGGCGTGGCGGCTCGACTTCCCGTGCGTCACGCCGGCGTCCTGGATGGCCCTCGCGAGCAGGGCGAGGGCTTCGGTGAGCGTGGATTTGCCGGCGTCGGGGTGGGAGATCACGGCGAAGGTGCGACGGCGTCCGGCTTCGCGGCGGACGGCATCGGCGTCGAGGACGGGGGATTCGGTTAACAGGGCCACCCCTCCATTGTCCCCGATCCCGCACGGCGGATCGTCGGGGCGTGCAGGAGTTCGCTGTGCGCGTGGGGATCGGGGACGGCCACGCGCCGCGTTCGCTGCGAGGCCGGGTGGCCTGCCCTGCCGGCAGGCCGCCCGGGGCCGGGTCAGGCTGGGGCGCCGCCCAGGTGTGCTGCGAGGACATCCCGGACGGACGTCCAGCGATGCGTCCCGTAGCGGTCGTTGTCCGTGTGGCGCAGCTCCGCCTCACCGCTGAACATGCTGACGAAGTACTGCATGCCCTGCCAGGCGGGGAACGTGGCGTCCTCGTCCCTCGACACCCGGCGGCCGATCCGTGCCATGCCGGACAGCATTCCGGTCGTCCCCGCCCACTGGGTGCTGAAGGGTGTGCCCGTGAGGTCGGTCAGGGTGTGCGCGATATCGCGCGCCGTGACGCTGTCGCCCGCCACCTCGATGACCCGCGGGGCGGTGTCGTCGAGTGCCGTGAGTGCCACCACGCGCGCGACGTCGTCCTTGGTCGTGAAGTCCAGCGTCTGGTCCGGGGAGGACCAGAAGAGCACGCGTCGCCGCCTGAACAGGATCATGGGCGCCTGGCCCGTGAGCATGTCCGTGAACGCCCCGTTCAGCACCGAGGTGACGCGGAGGGGGGCTGCGTCGAGCTCGGCCGCGACGTCGCGGCGGAGGTCGAAGTTCCGGTTGCTTCCCGGGGTGATGCGGCGGTAGTCGGCCGAGTAGTCCGACGGGATGAAACGCCGTACCCCGGCCTCGACGGCGGCCGAGAGCAGGGCCCGCTGGGCGTCGACGATGACGGACCGGGCCCCGCTCAGCGCGGACACCACGACGTCGGCACCCGAGAGCGCGGCAACGAGTGCGGCGTGGTCCGCGTAGGCGGCCTCATGGACCGCCACGCGCTCCTCGTCGGCGTACATCCCGTCCGCCGTCCCGCTGCCCGGACGGGTCAGGACACGCAGGGAGATGCCAGGATCCGCCGTGAGCAGTTCGCGGACGATCCGATGCCCGAGGTCTCCGGTGGCGCCGGCGACGAGGACGGTACTGGTCATGAGGGGTGCTCTTCTCTGGTCAATAGCTGACGGGGGGTGTGGGGCCGTCGTCGGAGACGGCGGGAGGAATGAACTCGGAGGCCAGGGCTTCGGAACCACGCGCGAGGAGGGCGACGTCGGCTCCGACGAGGATGAAGCGGGCACCGGCGTCGAGATAGTGCCGGGCCGTCGTCGGGTTGAACGCGTTGACACCCGCTGGTGTGCCCGCCTTGGAAGCTGCCGTGAGGCAGTGTCCGACGGCGGCACGGACGTCAGGGTGCTCCTGCTGGCCGAGGAGTCCCATGGACGAGGCGAGGTCGGAGGGCCCCACGAAGATGGCGTCCACCCCGTCGACCGCGAGGATGTCCTCCACCGCCTCGACGGCGGCTGCCGATTCGATCTGCACGGTGACGCTGATGGTCCCGGCAGCGGAGCCGAGGTAGTCCGGAATGCGGTTCCAGCGGGCCGCGCGGGCCAGTGCGGAACCGACTCCGCGGACGCCCTCGGGAGGATAGCGGGTGGCGGCGACGGCCGCCCGCGCATCGTCCACGGAATTCACCATCGGTATGAGGAGGTTCTGGACGCCGAGGTCCAGGTACTGCTTGATCAGGACGGTGTCGTTGACCGGCGGGCGGACGAGGGTCTGCACGGGATGGCCGTGGATGGCCTGGAGCTGGGCGAGGATGGATTCGAGGCCGTTCGGGCTGTGCTCGGCATCGACCAGCAACCAGTCGAGCCCGGATCCGGCGCAGATCTCGGCGACCAGGGGACTGCCCGAGCAGATCCACATGCCGGTGAGCGGGCGATCGGCGGCCCCGAGGACGTCCGCGAAGGTGGGTGCTAGACGAATTGGCACGTCACTGCTCCCAACGGTCCGAAGTCGGCGTGGACGGTGTCCCCCGCATAAACCCACATGGGCCGCGTGAAGGACCCGGCGAGGATGATGTCCCCGGCCTTCAGCCTGTCCCCGTGGGCTGCGATCTTGTTGGCGAGCCAGTGCACGCCCGCGGCGGGATGGTCGAGGACCCCGGCGGCGACCCCTGTTTCCTCGACCACCTGGTTCTTGTAGAGGATCGCGGACACCCAGCGCAGATCGACGGCGTCGGGCCGCACCGGGCGCCCGCCGACGACCATGGCGCCCATGGCGGCGTTGTCGGAGATGGTGTCCACGATGGTGCGTCCCTCCATCTCGATGCGGGAGTCCAGGATCTCGAGGGCGGGCACCACGTAGTCGGTGGCATTCAGGACATCGAAGATCGTGCAGCCCGGCCCGCTGAGATCGTCCTTCAGCACGAAGGCCAGTTCCACCTCGACCCGGGGATGGGAATACCGGCTCCACTCCACCGAGCACCCGGTCTCCAGGACCATGTCGTCGAAAATGGCACCGTAGTCGGGTTCGGTGATGCCGGTGGCAGCCTGCATGGCCCGCGAGGTGAGCCCGATCTTCCGGCCCACGAGCCTGCGCCCGGCGTCCTCGTTCCGCTGCCGCCACAACCGCTGGACCGCATAGGAATCCTCGACCGTCATGTCCGGGTGCCGAGCGGTCAGCAGGGGTACCGGGACCCGGCTCCGGCCGGCCTCCAGCAGTTCATCGGCGATGGCCTCGATGGTCGCGGGGTCGAGCATGCGCATACTCCTCAGATGATCGGGCGGTTCAGAAACGTCCGGCGCCGGTCCCGCACCTCGATCGGGCGGGACCGGCACCACGGTGTGCGGCTTAGAGCTGCGCGCCGAGCTTGAAGCCCTCCGCGTCCTCGCCGTCCTTACGGGTGTAGGAGAAGCCATCGGCGCCGACGGTAACGGCCATCTCGCTCTTCTCCTCCCGCTCGATGACGGGCTGCGGGTTCCCGTCGAGGTCCAGGACGAGGGATGCCTCGGTGTACCAGGACGGGACGACGGCGTTGCCCCACCAGTCGCGGCGCTGGTTGTCGTGCACGTCCCAGGTGATGGTCGGGTTGTCGGGGTCCCCGGTGTAGTAATCCTGCGTGTAGATCTCGATGCGGTGGTCGTCGGGGTCGAGGATGTAGAGGTAGAAGGCGTTGGAGACGCCGTGGCGTCCGGGTCCGCGCTCGATGCGGTCGCTGATGCGCAGGGCGCCCATCTTGTCGCAGATCTGGATGATGTTGTGCTTCTCGTGGGTGGCGAAGGCGACGTGGTGCATGCGGGGTCCGTTGCCGCCGGTGAGTGCGGTGTCGTGCACGGTCTGCTTGCGGTGCATCCAGGCGGCGTAGGTGACGCCGTCGGAATCCTGGATGTCCTCGGAGACCCGGAAGCCCAGATCCTCCAGGTACGCCCGCCCCCGGGGCACGTCGGGGGTGACCTGGTTGAAGTGGTCCAGGCGCACCAGTTCCCCGGCGGAGTAGAGGTCGTACCGCTGGGTGAGGCGTTCCACATGCTGGACGTCGTAAAAGAACTCGTAGGGAAAGCCCAGCGGGTCCTCGACCCGCACGGAATCACCGACACCCTTGGTGAAACCGTTCGCACGGCGTTCCGTGCGGCAGCCGAGCTCCCGGTAATACGCTTCGGCGGCGTCAACCTCGGCCGGTGACTTCACGCGGTACGCGAAGGCGGCGACGGCGGCGACCGGTCCCTGGCGCAGCACGAGATTGTGGTGGATGAACTCCTCCAGGGAGCGCAGGTAGATCGCGTTCCCGTCCTCCTCGGTGACGTGCAGCCCGAGGACGTCGACGTAGAACTCCCGCGACCGGGCGAGATCGGTGACCACGATCTCCATGTAGGCGCAGCGCACGATATCCGGCGCGGGCAGGGTGGGAGTGGGGACGAAATCTGTCACGGGAGTCTCTCTTCTTCGAGTGAGTGGGGAAAGGGCGGAGGGCTGGTTCTAGCCTTCGTTGGCTGCTGAGTCCTCGATGCTGCCGAACTTCGGGGTGTGGACGGTGCCGAGGGTGATGTGCACGGCCTGCTGGTCGGTGTAGAAGTCGATGGAGCGGTAGCCGCCCTCGTGTCCGAGCCCGGAGGCCTTGACGCCGCCGAAGGGGGTGCGGAGGTCGCGGACATTGTGGCTGTTGAGCCAGACCATGCCGGCTTCGACGTTGTCGGCGAAGGTGTGGGCGCGGGTCAGGTCCTGCGTCCAGAGGTACGCCGCGAGCCCGTAGCGCGTGTTGTTGGCAAGAGCCAGGGCTTCCTCGTCACTGTCGAAGGGCGTGATGGCGACGACGGGGCCGAAGATCTCCTCCTGGAAGATCTGCGCATCGGGGGAGACATCCGCGAAGACCGTCGGGGCGATGTAATTGCCGTGCGGGAGATGCTCCGGGCGGCCGCCGCCGGCGAGGAGGCGGCCCTCGGTCTTCCCGATCTCCACGTAGGAGGCGACCTTCTCGAAGTGCTCGGGGTGCACGAGCGCGCCGACCTCGGTCTTCGGGTCGTGCGGGTCGCCGACGACGATGGCCTTCGCCCGCGCTGCGTACTTCTCGCAGAACTCCTCGTAGACGCCACGTTCGACGAGGATGCGTGAGCCCGCGGTGCAGCGTTCACCGTTGAGGGAGAACACACCGAAGAGCGCCGAATCGATGGCGGCGTCGAGGTCGGCATCGGCGAAGACGACGCAGGGCGACTTCCCGCCGAGCTCCATGGACAGGCCCTTCAGGTTCGCGGCGGCGTTCCGGAAGATCGTCTGGCCCGTGGTCGTCTCGCCGGTGAAGGAGATCAGCGGGACGTCGGGGTGCTTCACGAGGGCGTCGCCGGCTTCCTCGCCCAGGCCGTTCACGAGGTTGAAGACGCCGTCGGGCAGGCCGGCGTCCCGAAAGATCTGCGCCCAGAGGGAGGCGGAAAGGGGGGTGAACTCCGCCGGTTTGAGGACCACGGTGTTGCCGGTGGCCAACGCGGGCGCGAGTTTCCAGGACTCGAGCATGAACGGCGTGTTCCACGGGGTGATGAGCCCTGCGACCCCGATGGGCTTCCGGTTCACGTAGTTGATCTGCGATCCGGGGACCTTCATGGCGTCGTCGAACTGGGCCACGATGAGGTCCGCGAAGAAGCGGAAGTTCTCCGCGGCCCGCAGGGCCTGGCCCTTCGCCTGGGTGATGGGCAACCCGGTGTCGAACGTCTCGAGTTCTGCAAGCCGTTCCTCCTGGGCCTCGACGGCATCGGCGATCCGGTTGAGCACACGGGCACGCTCGCGGGGTTTCATCCGCGGCCACGGCCCGGTGGTGAAGGCGTCGCGGGCGGCGGCGACGGCGGCATCGATGTCCTCCTGCTGACCCGCGGCGGCGGTGGCGTAGGTGGTGTTGGACACCGGGTCGAGGACGTCGAAGGTCGCCCCGCCGATCGAGTCGACGAACCGGCCGCCGATGTAGTGCTGGATGGAGGTGGGCAGATTCTCGGGCACGTAGTGCCTGGTCGTCAGATCGCCAGGGCTGGTCATGATGTGGTCCTAACTGGGGTGTGCGCCGGTCTGGGCGAGGTAGGCGTCGAGGGTGGCACTGCGGTGGAGGCGGGCGGCGCGTTCGATGTCTGCGGCGTCAGCTCCGGATTCGATGAGTTGGAGGAGTGCCTCGTGTTCCTCGACCGATTCATGGGCGCGGCCGGGGACGAAGCGGAAGGTCGAGGAACGCATCGAGGCCAGGCGTCCCCAGCCCCGGTGCACGAGGTTCAGGATGTGGGGGTTCGGGCAGTTCTCGAACAGGACGCTGTGGAAGTCCTTGTTCAACAGGGTGAAGCGCGGCGGGTCGAAGTGCTGCAGGCATTCGCGCATCTCCTCGTTGACCGCGCGGGCCCGGGCGATGTCTGCCGGGCCGATCAGGGGGGAGGAGAGAGCAGTCGCCGCTCCCTCGACGATGCTCAGGGTCTGCATCGTGTAGAGGTATTCGATCGGGTCGATACCGGCCACGGTCGCGCCGACGTTCCGCTCGAAGGTCACGAGTCCTTCCGCTTCGAGTCTCCTGATGGCCTCGCGGACGGGCACCACGCTGATGCCGAGCTCCTCGGCGATCTTCGCCAGGACCAGGCGGAATCCCGGGGAGTACGTGCCGTCGGCGATGCGTGCCTTGACGGAGTTGTAGGCTCGTTCGGACTTGCTGCTCGTAGCCGTGCCCGCATCACCCATGAGCACTCCCGGCGTCCTGTTCCTCATAGCGGGCCCGCCATGCGGCGTTCATGGGGTAGAGGCCGTCCACCGAGTGCCCTTCCCGGACCATGCCGGCGATGAATTCCTCCTCGCGTTCCTGGGTCAGGGAATCCTCCGCGAGTTCCTCCGCAAGGGCCGGTGGGATGACGAGGATGCCGTCGGCGTCCGCGACGATGATGTCGCCGGGCTGGACGGTGGTGCCGCCGCAGGCGATGGTGATGTCGATGTCCCAGGGGATGTGGCGTCGGCCGAGCACGGCGGGGTGGGGGTTGGCGTAGTAGGTGGGGATCTCCATGGCGGCCACGGCAGCGAAGTCACGCACTCCGCCGTCTGTGATGATCGCAGCAGCACCGCGGACCTGGGCCCGGAGCGCGAGGATGTCCCCGATCGTGCCCGTGCCCTTCTCCCCGCGTGCCTCCATCACGAGGATCTCGCCCTCGTTGACCGAGTCGACGGCCCGCTTCTGCGCGTTGTAGCCCCCGCCGTGTGCCTGGAAGAGGTCTTCACGATTGGGGACGTACCGCAGTGTGCGCGCTAGGCCCACCACGCGGCGGTCGGGGCGGGTCGAGGTGAGGCCGTCGATGCTGACGTTGTTCAGCCCACGTTTGCGCAGCTGCGAGGAGAGCGTCGCCGTGGCAACCCTCTCCAGCTTTTCCTTCAGCTCGGGGGTCAGCGCCGAGGTGCGGGGGGAAAGTCCGGCAGCTTCCGGGGAACCGTAGGCTTCCTCGCGCTGCACGTCGTCGGCTTTCGGTTGGGCGCCGAAGCCCTCGAGCGGTCGTGTGCCGTCGGTCATCCGGGTTGCGAGGCGACCCGTGGCGAGCCGACCGTCCGTGGTCGTCACCTCGACCTCGACGACGTCGCCCGGCACGGCGACCGACGCGCCGGCCGGGGTGCCGGTGAGGATGATATCGCCGGTCTCGAGCGTCAGGAGCTGGGACAGGTCGGCGACGAGCCGCGCGAAAGGAAACAGCAGATCCGCGGTGGTGTCGTCCTGGACCGGGGCGCCGTTGTGCCAGGTGCGGATGCGCAGCGCAGCAGGATCAACCTCGTCCGCGGGAATCAGCCCCGGTCCTACGGGCGTGAAGCCGTCTCCGCCCTTCGAGCGGAGGTTGGAGCCCTTGTCTGCGTACCGGAGGTCGTACACCCCGAGGTCGTTGCCCGCCGTCACCCAGGCCACGTGCTTCCAGGCATCCGAGATGGATACCCGGCGCGCAGGGGTTCCGATTATCAGTGCGATCTCGCCCTCGAAAGCGAGCAGCTCACAGCCCGCCGGCCGCTCCACCGCCAGGTCGGTCAGGGCGAGGGACGACGACGGCTTCAGGAAGTAGGACGGCTGCTGGGGTGTGCGTCCGCGCTGTGCGGCCCGGCTGGGGTAATTGATGTGCACGGCGATGACCTTACCGGCCGCCCGGAGGCCGCTGCTGTCGAGGAGCTTCATTGTCATCCCATGTCCCTACCGCATCGTATACAAGATTGTATACGAAGAGTACGGGACGTGACGTTCTTCTTCAAGGGCGACCTGAGCGCCGGTACTGCCCGCCCGGCGCAGCTCGCCCGCCCCGGCGTGCTGGGGGCGGGCGAGCCGGCTTGGTTCCCCAGATCAGTCCGCCGCCAGGCCCGCGACAGGGGAGAGTCTCGCCGCGCGGCGGGCTGGCAGGACGGACGCCAGCAAGCCGGCCGCGACGGCGATCGCGAGCACTGCCCCGATCTGCCCCAGGGGGATCGACGGAGTAACGGACGCGATGCCACCGAGGGCCGACTGCGCCCCGAGCCAGCCGTACAGGACGCCGAGGCCCGAGCCGAGGAGGGCAGCCACTCCGGCGATCAGCACGGCCTCGACGGCGAGCATCCCGCGCAGCTGCCCACGGGTCAGCCCGAGCGCTCGCAGCAGGGAATTCTCCCGGCGCCGCTCGAGGACCGAGAGGGACAGCGTGTTGGCCACGCCGATGAGCGCGATCAGCACGGCGACGGCGAGCAGGGCCGTGACGATCAGCAGCATCACGTCGATGATCTGGTTGTACGCGAGCCGCTCGATCGCCGCCCCCGTCACGTTGTACTCCGAGATGCCGGTGGCGGCCACGATCTGCGACTGCACCTCGGCGACCCCGTTCCCGTCCAGGCCGTCGTCGAGCTTCAGCCACACCGTGGCCCCGAGGTAGGCGGACAGGCTCTCACCGGTGATGCCGGGTCCGGTGTCGTCGGTATCGCCGAGATAACTGGCGAGGGCGTCCGGCGGAGTCCCGCCGAGTCGCTCCGCCGTCGCCGTGGTGATGAGGGGTTGGAAGAAGCCCGCATCGGTCGCGACGACCGGCAGGTCCGCCGGACCGTTCCCGCCCTCGAGGGTCACCTGGTCCTGCTCCCAGGTCTGCGGTGCCAGGACCATTCCGTCCGTCAGTTCGACGCCGGAGAGCCTGAGGACCTGTGCGAGCTGGACGGGGTCGGCGGCGTAGACCAGCCATGCGCCGTCCTCGGGGCTGGTCAGCATGACGGGGGTGATCTCGACGGCGCTCTCCACACCGTCGATGGCGAGGAGCGTCGGTTCGTCGACGGGCGATGCCGCCGGCGTGTCACCCGCCGAGAGGGTTCCCGGGCCGCTGACCTGGAGGTCGACGGCGTAGTTCTCGTCGAGTTCGCGATCGAAGGTGGTGCGCGCGGTCTGTGCGCCGACCATCATCATGGTCACGAGGGTGACGCCGACCATCAGGGCGGCCGAGGAGGCGGTGGTGCGGCCAGGGTTGCGGATCGCGTTCACCGACGCGAGGTTGCCCGGAACGCCCAGGGGGCGGGCGATCCGCCCGATCGCGGCGACACTCGCCGGGACGAAGAACGGCGCGAGGAGGATGATCCCGAGGAACGAGACGGCTCCGCCCGCGACGGCCGGGAGGATCGCCGAGGTCGCAGCTCCGAACGCCAGGAGCACGACGCCGACGGCGAGGGCCGCGAGCCCGGCACCGAGCCGCATCCGGCCGCTCCGGGTGCCCGCGGCCGGCGGCTCCGTGGGTCGGAGCGCTGCCAGCGGTGCTACGCGGGTGGCCGCCCGTGCCGGAACGAGCGCTGCGAGGAGGGTCATCAGGATACCCACCGAGAGGGCGATCAGGACGGCTGACGCTGGGACCGCCAGGGTGGCGAAGGAGCCGAACTCGGTCTGCCTCGCGAGCCCCACGAGCGCAGCCATGACGCCGACGGCGAGGAGTACGCCGAGGACGGACGACACGAGTCCCACGAGCGCCGCTTCGACCAGGACCGACGCCCGCACCTGCCTCCGTTCGGCGCCGATGCACCGCAGCAGGGCGAGTTCCCGCGTGCGCTGGGCGACGAGGACGGAGAAGGTGTTGGAGATGACGAGGCCGGCCACGATCACGGCGACCGCGGCGAAGGCGAGCAGGATCCCGGTGAGGAGATCGCTGCCGTTCGAGAGCATTGCGACGTCCGCCGTCGTCTGCTCGCCGGCGGTGCGCACCGTCAGGGCGCCTGCTCCGTCGACGGACGGGGTGGCGGCAGCGACAGCCGTGGTCGCCGCGTCACGCGTCGCTCCCGCATCGGCGCCGGGGGCGAGGCTGAGCTGGACGTTGCGGACATAGGTCTCTCCGCCGCTGAGGGCGCGGATGATGGTCGGCGAGGCAAGGACCTGGACGGCGCCCGAAAGACCCGGGTCGGCGCTGGGTGCCATGAGTCCGGTCACCGTGAGGGCGTTCCCGAGCGATGTCGCGTCGGGGCCGGCAGCCGACGCCGCGGCATCATCGATGGCGACGGTGTCACCCGGGACGACTCCGAGCCGTTCAGCGGACGTCTCGTCGAGCACGACCTCGCCCGGCGCCCGGGGTGCGGAACCGCTGGTGATCACCGCACCCTCGAGTTCCGGCGGGGCCACCGACGTGAGGACCGCGTACGACGTCTCGGAGCCGGTGGTCAGCTGGGTGAAGGAGCGTTCGAGTCCGTAGACGGCGTCGACACCGGGAAGGGAGCCGAGCGATTCGACGGCGTCGGCCGGAACCCCTGAGCCGTCGTCGGCCGTCACCACCAGATCCGCCGTCGCGTAGGACGCGCCGACGCTCTGCCGGAGGCTCGCATTGGTGGTGGCGCCGACCATGAGGGTCGCCGCGAGGAAGGCGACGCCGAGCATCACCGCGAGGCCGACGGCGATGAAGCGGCGTGCATGGACGCGCACCTGGGCGAGGGCTACCTGCAGCACGTCAGGCCCCCAGCGTGGCGAGGGCGCCGAGGATCGCCTCGGGGGTGGACTGCTGGAGTTCGCCGACAAGGGCGCCGTCCTTCATGAGGACGACGCGGTCGGCATAGGACGCGGCCACGGGATCGTGGGTGACCATGATGATGCTCTGGCCCATCTCGCGGCAGCTGCGCCTGAGGAGGGAGAGCACTTCCGCGCCCGTGGTCGAGTCGAGGTTGCCGGTCGGCTCGTCACCGAAGATCACATCGGGCCGCGTGAGGAGGGCCCGCGCGACGGCGACCCGCTGCTGCTGTCCGCCGGAGAGTTCATGGGGGCGGTGGGAGAGGCGGTCCGTCAGCCCGAGCGTGGAGGCGATCTGCTGCAGCCACGCCGAGTCCACCTTCCCTCCGGCCAGCGCGACCGGCAGGGTGATGTTCTGTTCGGCGGTCAGGGTGGGCACCAGATTGAAGGCCTGGAACACGAATCCCACGTGCTCGCGTCGAAGCCGGGTGAGATCCGCGTCGGCCAGGCCGGTGATGTCCGTCCCGCCGATCCAGAGCCTGCCGGCATCCACGCTGTCCAGTCCCGCGAGACAGTGCATCAGCGTGGACTTGCCGGACCCGGACGGCCCCATGATCGCCGTGAAGCGCCCCTTCTCGAAGTCGAGGGAGACATCCCTCAGTGCGTGCACGGCCGTCTCACCCCGGCCGTAGTGCTTGGACACATTGCGCGCAGAGACGGCGGTGTTCGTCGGAACGGGGGTATCGGCCGGGCTGCCCGGGAGATTCACAGGAGAATTCGTGGAAATGGTCATGAGTCCACGCTAAAGAGGCGCACGGCCCGGCGAATCAGTACCAGGTTCCGGGTCTGCCGGGCGGAGGTCATCCCGCGGTATGAGCAGTGGCCCGCATCGGTCGCGCTCGGAGAGCCGCCCGCGCTGAACCGGGTGCAGCCCTACCGCCCGGCTGCCTCCGCCGTCGTCGTGCTCCCTGATCCGGCGTCGGAGGGCCGGAGGCTCCACGCTGCGAGGACGGCGGCGCCGACCATGAGCAGCGCGGCGATGCCGGAGGTGACCGCCACGCCGCTGTCGAACGCGTGGAAGGCGGAGTCGCGCAGCGCGGATGCGCCGGTCGCCCCGAGCTGGGTGGCCACCTCGACCGCACCACCGAGTGTCTCCGTGGCCGATTCCGCCTGGGCGGAACTGAGGCCCGCAGGGAGCAGGAGGTCCCGCTGGTAGGAGGCGAGCAGGATGCTGCCCAGCACGGCCGTCCCGAGGACGGAGCCCACCTCGTAGGCGGTCTCCGACACGGCGGAGGCCGCGCCGGCCTTCGCCGCGGGGACGGTGGAGAGGATGAGGTCGTTGGAGACCGTCTCGGATGCCCCCACCCCGACGCCGAGGACGACGAACGCCACCATGAGGAAGGTTGCGCTGCCGCCCTCACCGAGCAGTGCGATCATCGCGTAGGCGACGGCCGAGAACAGCAGGGACACAGGGACCACCACGTGCGGCGGCACGCGACGGGCGAGCGGGACGACGGCGAGTCCGGCGATGATCGTCACGAGGAGGCCGGGGAGAAGCACGAGGCCGGCATCGAGCGGACTGTAGCCGAGGACGAGCTGGAGGTGCTGCGACACGAAGAACAGGAACCCGACGAGCGAGAAGATCGCGAGGAGGTTCACCAGGACGGCGCCGGAGAAGGCGCGCACCGTGAACAGGCGGACGTCCAGCATGGGGTCACGCCGCTGCAGCTGACGCGTCACGAAGGCGGTCCCGGCAGCGATGCCGATGAAGGCGGCCGTGACCGAGACCAGGAGCGGCCCGCCCTTGGCGAAGTCCTTGATGGCGTAGACGATCGGGAGCATGGTGGCGATGGACAGGATGATGCCGGCGTAGTCCACGCGTCCGGGGTTGGCGTCCCTCGACTCGGGCACGATCGCGGGCGTCAGGGCGAGCATGAGCGCCAGGACGGGAACGGCGAGGAGGAACACCGATCCCCACCAGAAGTGTTCCAGGAGGATCCCGCCGAGCAGAGGACCGAGCGCGGCGCCGGCCGAGAACCCGGCGGCCCAGACGGCGATGGCGATGCGCCGCTGGTTGCGGTCGGTGAAGATGTTGCGGATCAGGGAGAGCGTGGAGGGCATGAGCATCGCGCCGAAGACGCCGAGTCCCACGCGGGAGGCGAGGAGGTGGCCCGCCGTCGGCGCGAAGGCGGCGGCGACGGAGAACAGGGCGAAACCCGCCGCGCCGATCATGAGCATCCGGCGCCGGCCGAAGCGGTCGCCGAAACTGCCCATCGCCACGAGCAGGCCGGCGAGTACCAACGGATAGCTGTCGACTATCCAGAGCAGCATGGTGCCGCTGGTGGCGAAATGACGCGAGATCTCGGGGAGGGTGAAGCTCAGCACCGTGTTGTCGACGGAGACCAGGAGCACGGGCAGCATCAGCACGGCCAGCGAGAACCAGGCGCGGCGGTCCGCCCCGGGAGCGGTCGGGCGGGGGGAGGACTGAACGGCACGCGGGTTCACCCCGGACCGACGTGCTGAAGAGGATGTCGTGGTCATGCTTCAAAGCTATACCGTCCAGCCGGTACAGTACAACAAACGTGACGGGTATCATCGGGAGGTGTCCAGTTCCCGTGAGCGCATCCTCGACAGCTTCGAAAACGCGCTGATCCGCGATGGTGAGAGGGCTGCCACCATGGAGGCCGTCGCGGCGGCCGCCGACGTCTCCAAGGGTGGGCTCCTCTACCACTTCCCGTCCAAGGAAGCGCTCGTGGAAGGGCTCGCGGCACGCCTGCTCGCCCTCGCCGAACGAGACCGCGAGGCCATGACGCAGGCTCCCGATGGAGCGGCCCGGTACTACGTGCGGACCTCGGTGTTCGAGGACAGTCCCCTTGATCGTGCCCTCGTCTCGATGGCACGCCTTGCGCAGCAGGGGCACCCGACGGCGAAAGGCGCCCTCGCCGAGATCCAGGAACGGTGGCTCGACGCCCTCGAGGCGCAGCTCGGCGACCGCACCACGGCTCGCGCCGTGAAGCTCCTCGGGGACGGCCTGTACTACGACGCCGCTTTCTTCGCCTCGGCAGGATCCGGTCGTGGCGGCGAGGAGGAGACCGCCCGACTTCTGGACGTCGTCGATCTCATCGTCAGTGCCGGTGCCGGTGGAGCCGTCGGGCCCTGAGCTGCGGTCCGCCGACTTACCGCCGGTCGCACGGCGGGACCGGCCTGTGGGCCACTAGGGTGATCCGTGCACGCTCTTTCCGATGTACGGCAGCACAGGGGACGATCGCATGATTCATGGATTCCGGGATTTCATCCTGCGCGGCAACGTGATCGAGCTGGCCATCGCGGTGGTCATCGGCAGTGCCTTCACCGCGCTCGTCGGAGCGTTCACCACGAACATCATCAGCCCGGTGCTCGCCGCGGCCGGAGGCGTCGACGCTTCCGGCTGGGGGTTCCCGGTCCGGCCGGGCAATGACGCCACCTTCGTGGACATCGGGGCGCTGGTCACGGCTATCATCACGTTCCTCATCACCGCGGCGGTCGTGTACTTCCTCTTCGTGGTGCCGATGAACCGTGCCAACGCCCGGCTGCGCTCGCTCTCCGCATCCCAGGAGCCGGAGGAGGAGCCGACCCCCGTGGACATCGCCCTGCTCACCGAGATGCGGGATCTCCTGAAGGAGATCTCAGCCAGGGACGCACGCCCGTGACCGGCGCGGCGGCGCTCGCAGGAGGCTCGAGCCGGCCGGTTCAGCTGCGCGCAGGCGTGCGTCTCGGCGTCGTCGCCATCGTGGCGCTCGCCGTCGTCGCCACCTTCCTGGACACGGCGTCGCGGGCCGCCGTCAATCCGTTCAACTTCTTCGGGTTCTTCACCATGCAGAGCAACATCATGGCTGCGGCCGTCCTGCTGGCCACAGCGGTGCTGCAGGTGCGCGGCGCGGGGGGCCCGGCATGGCTCGCGCCCGTCCGGGCGGCCACGACCACCTACATGTTCGTGGTCGGGGTGGTCTACAACCTGTTGCTCGCCGGGCTGGCCGGCGGAGTGGAACTCGCCTGGGCCAACTGGGTCCTGCACGTGGCCTTCCCGGTCTACGCCGTCCTGGACTGGATGGTCGCAGCCGATCGGAGGCCGTTGTCCTACCGCGTCATCCGGCTGATCCTCGTGTACCCACTGGTCTGGGCCGTCGTGGTCCTCATTCGGGGGGCCACCGATGGCTGGGTGCCGTACCCGTTCCTCGACCCGGCCTCCGGCTACGCATCGGTGCTGGCCCATGTGCTCGGCATCGCCGTGGCCTTCGCGGCTTTCGGTGCGCTCATCATCCTCGTCAGCCGGCGGGTCCCGCCCCTCGGGCCCGTCCTGGGGCAGCGTCGGGCGACGCTGCGCGACGGGACCTGAAGAGCCCTCATCGTCTCGTGTCCGCGAGGTCGGAAGTGGACGGCCCTTCGAGGAGCTTTCCGTCCGCGGTGAACCGTGAGCCGTGCAACGGGCAGTCCCAGGACCGCTCGGCATCGTTCCACGTGAGAATGCCCTTGAGGTGCGGGCACACGGCGGACACCCGGTGCTGGACGCCGTCGACCGTGCAGATGCCGACCGGCCTCGCGCCCTCGCGGACCACGCGGCCCTCTCCTTCTCCGGGTGCCGAGGCGCCGCTCTTCGCCAGTCCGGACAGCCACCCGGTCACCATCTCCATGCCCACCATCGCATTGGTCTGTGCTGTCTGCAGGGCGTCCGCCGGGCTGACCCGCGTGCGGTAGAGCGTGCCGGCCCACGGCATGTTGCCGCCGAGGATCTCGCTCGACAGGGCGAGCGATGCGGCCACGGCGTTGGTCATGCCCCACTTGTTGTAGCCGGTGGCCGCGTAGATGTGTCCACCTCCCGCCGGGACCTTCCCGACGTAGGGGACCGCGGCCGCGGGCGCGTAGTCCTGGGCCGACCAGGCGAAGGCGGGCGTCGCCGTCGGGAAGTACTCCTGCGCCCAGCGCGTCAGGTCGTCCACCCTGGACTGCGTGTTCGAACTGTGGCCCACCTTGTGTCCGTTGCCGCCGACGATCAGGTACTTCGCGCCGTTCACGACGGCGGTCCGCAGGGACCTGGTGGGTGAATCGGCGCTCAGGTACATGTCTTCGGGGACGGCGTCATGAACCGTCAGCGCCACGCAGTACGAGCGCATGGGCTGCAGCACGGCGAAGTATCCGCCGCGGTCGAGGATGGGGATTCCGCTGGCCAGCACCACGTTCGACGCGGAGACCGGCCCCGCGGTCGTGGCCAGCTCGACCCCGGCGGATCCGGTCTTGACCACTCCCTGGGCGCGGACGCCCTCCACGAGCACCCCGCCGTGCCGCCTGAACTCCGAGGCGAGGCCCGCGAGGACCTCGAGCGGGTGGAACTGCGCCTGGTCCTTGAGTCGCAGTGTTTTCCGCACGGGGAACGGCAGGGTGGCGGCGCTTCCGAGCTGGGTGTCCAGCCCGGCCTCCGTGCAGGCCTCGTGCTCGGCGACGAGCAGTCGCGCTCCGGTGTCCGTGGTCGCGTAGTCGACGGCGTCGCGCCTGTCGTAGGCGATGCCGTGCTCGTCGCAGAATCGCAGGAGCCAGCTCTGGCCCTCCCTGTTGCCCATGACGTAGGCACGGGCGAGCTCTGCGTCGTGATGCTTGAGGATGGTCGAGATCGTGGTGCCCTGGAGGAGGGAGAGCTTCGCCGTCGTGTTGCCCGTGGTGACCGCTCCCGTGGTCCGGGCCTCGAGAACCGCCACACGGTGACCGGCCCGCGCCAGCAGCAGCGCGGTCGTCAGTCCGGTCAGGCCGGCTCCCACCACGACGGAGTCGAAGGCGCTCCCCGCCGGCAGGGAGTCCGACGGGATGGACGGAGCGGTATCGAGCCAGAGCGATCTCATGAGGGGTCCCTTCAGAGCTGATCGGTGTTTCCACCGAACCACTAAGCCTACTTACAGTCAAGCATTCCGGGACCTGTCGGAAGCGGGCGCTACCGTGGCGTCCATCGACCGCCCACCGCCAGGAAGGTACCGCCGTGCATGTGCAGCTCGTCCTCCCGCACCAGCTCTTCGAGGAGCACCTGGAGGCGCCTGAGGGCACGCTCTTCGTGTTCCTCGAGGACGACCTCCTGTTCCGCAGCCTCCGGTTCCACCAGCAGAAACTCGTCCTGCACCGTGCCGCCATGACCATCTTCGCCGGCAGGATCGGGGCTGCCGGGTACGGCGTGCGCTATGTGGAAACCTCGGCGGAGACCCCCAGCCAGGAGCAACTCCTCGCCGTTCTGGTCGAATGCGAGGCGACGGCCGTCAGCTATTTCGACGTCGTGGACGACTGGCTCGACCGGCGCCTCACCCGGACCCTCGCTGCTGCCGGTGTCGAGACCAGCGTGCTCGAGACGCCGCAGTTCATCACGCCCCAGGAGGTCGTCGCCACCTACTTCGCCTCGCACAACTGGCGCATGCAGACGTTCTACGAATGGCAGCGCAAGCGGCTCGGCATCATGGTGGAGCCCGACGGGTCCCCGGAAGGCGGCCGCTGGAGCTTCGACACAGAGAACCGCAAGAAACTGCCGAAGCGGATCGTGCTGCCGGACCTCCCGCAGTTCGAGCGTCTCCCGGAGGTCGAGGACGCGATCGACTGGGTGCGGAGGGAGTTCCCGGACAATCCGGGGAACGCGGGGTCCTTCAACTGGCCCGTGACGCATCGCCAGGCATTCGACGCCCTCGAAGCATTCCTCGCGGAACGCTTCGAGCTGTTCGGGCCCTACGAGGACTCGATCGCCGTCGGGCAGACCTGGCTCTTCCACTCGGCCTTGAGTTCCAGCATGAATTCGGGGCTGCTCAATCCGACCGAGGTGGTGGACCTCGCCCTGGATTTCGCCGGCCGGCACGGTACGCCGATCGCCAGCGTGGAGGGATTCATCCGCCAGGTGATCGGCTGGCGCGAGTACATCCGGGCATCCTACGTACTGCGTGGGCGCGAGATGCGTGTGGGCAATACTCTCGGCTTCACGGCGGATCTCGACGAGCGCTGGTGGACCGGAGACACGGGGCTCGAGCCCGTCGATTCCGTGATCACGCGCATCCTCGACACGGCCTATGCGCACCATATCGAGCGGCTCATGATCCTCGGCAACGCGGCCCTGCTGATGCGCGCCCGGCCCGACGCCGTCTACGAGTGGTTCATGGAGATGTTCATCGACGCCTACGACTGGGTGATGGTGCCCAACGTCTACGCGATGAGTCAGTACGCCGCCGGCACCATGATCACCACGAAGCCCTACGTCAGCGGCAGCAACTACATCCGGAAGATGAGCGACTTCGGCGAGGGCCCGTGGCGGTTCAGCTGGGACGCGCTCTACTGGGAGTTCGTCGCCGACCACCGCGAGCTCTTTGCCCGCAACCCACGCTCGCGCATGAGCGTGAATCTGCTGGACAGGATGGACCCCGAACGGCGGACGTCCCTGCGCGGCGAGGCCGCCCGCTGGATCCCGGGCAGGGGGTCAGGATCGGCTGCGGGCAACGGCGGCGCAGGGGCCGGGAACGACGCCGGGCCGGAGCCGGCGCGGACGCCCACGAAGGCGCGCGCACCCCTCGAGGAGGAACCGTCGCCCGGGGAGCGGTCCGCGGTCGAGCGCCGGATGGTGGAGGCGAAGCCGATGACGGAGGCCACGCTGCCCGGCCTATAGTCTTCAAGCATGGAACAGAGAATTCTCGGAAGAACCGGCCGTCCCGTCTCCGTCGTCGGCCTCGGCACCTGGCAGCTCGGTGCGGACTGGGGCGAGGTGGAGGACAAGGACGCTGTCGCGGTGCTCGATGCAGCGGTCGAGGCGGGCGTGACCTTCTTCGACACGGCCGACGTCTACGGCGACGGCAGGAGCGAGGCGACGATCGGTGGCTTCCTAAAGGACAATCCCGACCTCGACGTCTTCGTGGGCACCAAGATGGGCCGCCGCGTGGACCAGACACCCGAGAACTACACGCTGTCGAACTTCCGGCAGTGGATCGACCGCTCGCGCACCAACCTCGGCGTCGATTCCCTCGACCTCGTGCAGCTCCACTGCCCGCCCACCGCCGTCTACAGCTCCGACGAGGTCTACGACGCCCTGGACACCCTCGTGGCCGACGGCGTCATCAGGAACTACGGCGTCAGTGTGGAGCGGACCGACGAGGCACTGGCGGCCATAGCCCGCGGCACCACCGCGAGCGTGCAGATCATCCTGAACGCGTTCCGCCTCAAGCCGCTCGACGAGGTCCTGCCGGCTGCGAAGGCTGCCGGCGTCGGGATCATCGCGCGGGTACCGCTCGCGTCGGGCCTGCTCTCCGGCAAGTACACGAAGGACACCGCCTTCGCCGAGGACGACCACCGGAACTACAACCGGAACGGTGCCGCCTTCGACGTCGGCGAGACCTTCTCCGGCGTCGACTACGAGACCGGACTGCAGGCAGCCCGTGAGTTCGCCGAGCTGGTGCCGGAGGGCATCACGACGGCGCAGGCCGCGCTCGCGTGGATCATCGCCCAGGACGGCCTCAGTACCGTCATCCCCGGTGCGCGCACCCCGGAGCAGGCGCGCTCCAACGCCGCCGCCGCCGGTTTCGTCGATCAGGCCGACGACATGAGCGACGCCGTCGCGGCCATCTACGACCGCCATTTCAGGGCCACCGTGCACCCGAAGTGGTAGGCGCGCGACCGGGGTCCGCCGATTGCACAAGGCGGGTTCCGGTCGACCCGGCCCTCGGCTAGGGTGGGGAACACCCACGTCAGACGGAGTTAGAGGACGTCTGTCATTGTTAGATCACCGACGAAGGAATCGACATGACTGAAAACACCTCAAGCGTTGGCGCCGGCGAGTCCCACACCATCCGCGACTGGACGGACCTCGCCGAGGAGATGTGGTCCTACCTGACGGGTCGGGGCGCAGCCATCAACTACACCCTCCAGGACATGACCATCGAGGTGCCGCGCGATATCGGCCCCGATGCACCGCGTGCCACCTGGAAGTTCAACGGAACGCTGCGCATCACCACGAGTGACAACGCTGCAAGCGGCTCCGATCCCTACACGGGCTGAGCCGACCCGAGCGACATGGCCTCATCACTCAGGCTCGACATTGACATCGACTTCTCCCTGGGAGAGCCGGCACTCGACGGTAAGCCGGAGGCTCGACTCTCAGGCACGGTGAAGGCTGCCGGCACCACCGTCGAGGTGTTCGTGGATGATCCCACCGCGTTCCGGGGCGACAATCTGCCCGGGATCGGCCAGGTGCGGACCATCGCGAAGGAGCTGGCGGATCGTGGGCTGGCGATCTCGGTGAGCGGGCCCAAGGGTCTGCTCGTCAGTATCGGCGCCGTGCAGTCGTCGATGACCCAGCGGCTCATCACCCGATCCCCGCACATCCGCCTCGGGTCTCCCGGGACCCTCGCGCCGCTGCTCGGGATCGGTCGCCGGGCGCTGGAGAAGGGCGATTCGCCGTCGCTCCTGCCGCCCGGTACCCCGTTCCCGCTGGTGCCGACGGTCAATCGGCGGATCAAGCGCACCATCACGACGACGCACTATCTGCCCGGGAGCGGCCGCCCGCGACTGATCTTCGTGCAGAACTCCGAGACGTGGAACGGCCAGGTGCCGAGGGAATTCGAACTCCTCGGCGACCGCACCACGATCGGCAGCGGCGATGAGGCCCTGCTCCAGCTCTCCGGCCTGGATGACCTCCACGCGGAGGTCATCCATACGGAGGACGACGAATACGTGCTGGTGCCCCACGGCGTCATCACGGGGAGCGTCAACGGCAAGGAGGAATCGATCCTCCGCACCGGCGCTCGCATCCAGCTCGGTGAATGGGCTCTGGCCTTCTTCCGGGAGGAGTACGCGGACCACGGGCGGCCCTTCGGTGGTCGCAACGGCGGCGAGCTCTCCTACCAGCGCCCGCAACGCAACCCGCGCACGGGCGCCACGGAGACGGACGGCTCGGAGGGCGTGGGCGACTTCCGCCGGAACCCGCGCTGATCGGACAGCACAGGGCCGGGCGGATCGTCACCGTGGAGCCGGCGAGAGGGGCCGCGCGGCATGGCGGATAGTGTGGAGCTCCTGCTGGAGCCGGCATCCGACCTGCAGTTGCTGGAGGACTGGGCGGCGCTCGAAGCCGCCGGGCTGCCCAATCAGTCGCGGCACCAGTCCTTCAGCAACGCACCGCACATCACGCTCGCCGCGGCCGCGCGCATCGACGACCGGTACGACGACGACCTCGCGGACGCCGCCGCGGGACCTGCCGTCGACCTGGTCACGGCCGGGTTCCTCGTCTTCCCCACGCGCCGCAGGTTCGTCCTCGCGCGGCAGGTCGTCGCGCACACCGAGCTGACGGCGCTGCACCGGCGCGTCTGGTTCGCCCTCGACGGAGTCCCGGAGGCCGTGCCCACCACCGTCAGGGGCGCCTGGACGCCGCACATCACCCTCGGCCATGGTCTCACCGCCGAGCAGCTCGCAACCGCTCTCGATGTCCTCAGGGGGCGTCCACCCGCGCGACTGACCGCCGGAATCGTGCGCCGGTGGGATGCCGGCGGAAAGCGCCTCATCCTGCTCGGTGGTGGTACCGCCGTGCTGTCAGCGGGCTCCGGCCCTCAGTGAAGCAGGGTGGACCAGCACACCCTGCGGTTCCCGGATCCACCAGAGGCCGGTGTCGCGTTTCTCCTGCCGGGTGGAGAAACGGTAGATGAAGACCCGTGCACGTATGTAGCGCGGCGGTGCGCCGTCGAACGGGTCGTCCCGCAGAAGTCCCAGGGTCTGAGGATCGGCCTGCAGGAGCTTCACGAGGAGCGGCGTGAACCATCCACGCTCCGAGCCGAGGGCGAGGAACCACATCATCCAGTCCAGCCGCAGGTGGTAGGGCGCGAACTGGCGCGGCCTCCGGGCCGGGTCACCCGGTTTGCCCTTGAACCCGTACTCCCGCCACTGCGCCCCGGGGCCCATGTCGTCGAGCGTTCCCTCGATCACCACCTCGTAGCGCACCTTGGTGACGCTGCCGAAGGCACCGTAGGCATTGCCGAGGTGCCATCGGTTGAAGCCGGCGTTCATGAGTTGGTGCCTGGCGAAGAGATTCAGGAGGGACGGCCAGCTCAGGTAGGCGAGCAGGAGCATTGCGAGGACGACGACGCCGGTGAACCAGGGAGGGGTCGGCGCGTAGGCGTCTCCCAGCGACAGGGCGGGAACCAGTGCGGAGTAGAAGGAATCGGGGACGGCGGCGAAAGCCAGGATGATCGTCAGGACGTTCAGCCAGGCGAAGTTGCCCGAGAGCACGAGCCAGCCCTGCGTGAGGATCATGACGAGGGCTGCGAAACCTGCAACGGGCTGGGGAGCGAACAGCAACCACGGCACCAGGAGCTGCGTCATGTGGTTCCCGGCGACCTCGACGCGGTGCAGGGGCTTCGGCAGGAGATGGAAGAACCTGCTGGCCGGGTTCGGCATCGGCTGGGTCTCGTGGTGGTAGTTCAGCGCGGTGAGATCCCGCCAGGAACGATCGCCCCGCATCTTGATCATCCCGGCTCCGAACTCCAGCCGGAAGACGAGCCAGCGGAGCATGAGGAGGACGAGGAAGGGCGGCGCTACCTCGTCCGAGCCGAGGAAGGCGACGATGAAGCCTGCCTCGAGGAGGAGGCTCTCCCAGCCGAAGCCGTAGAACACCTGCCCCACGTTCACGATCGACGTGTAGAGCCACCAGATGAGGAGGAACGCCACGAGCGGAAGCCAGGGTGGCCCCGCCTGCGGTCCGCCGAGTACCAGGGCCGCCGAGACCACCACGCCCGTCCAGCCGACGGCACGCAACCGGCGGTCGGTGTATCCGCGTCGGAAGAGGGTCGGTCCGGGGCGCCGCCCTGCACGCTCGAGATACTCCGGGACGGGTAACAGCCCCTTCTCCCCGAGCAGTGCGGGAAACTGGTTCAGGGCGGAAACGAACGCAACGAGGTACACGGCTGCGACCCCGCGCTGCACGATCTGCCGGCCCACCTCGTAGCCCTCGGCCGTCAGGGCCTCGCCCACCCAGTCCATGCTTCCAGCGTCCTGTTGTCCGCGAACCGACGTCAAGGAGGAGCCCGGGAGTATCGGTACGCATCACTGCGGCCCCGGATGGTAGGACGGCTGGGCCCGTCAGGGGGAGTCGGGGTGCGGGATCTCCACCAACGCCTGGACCGCCGAATGGTCGCTGGCGTGCCTGCCGTCGAGGGTGGAGGTATTGACGGCGGCCGAGCGCACCAGCACGTCCGGTGTCGTGAGGATCCAGTCGATGCGGCGACCGCCGTCCACCGGCGGGCTGTACCGCGGGTAGGTGCCGTAGTCCGGCGTGCGGTGCTCGCCGGCGAGGGTCCAGGCGTCCCCGAGCACTCCCGATTCCATGAATCTCCGGTACGCCGGCGAGGTGCCGGCGTCGGAGTTGAAGTCGCCCATGACGATCGAGGGCAGCCTCGGGTGGAAGAACCTCACGAGGTCCAGCACTGCGTGCACGCTGCGGAGGCACGCGTTCTCCGATTCGTGGTCGAAGTGGGTGTTGACGAGGAGGAGCTCCTGCTCCGTGGTGGTATCGCGGAACCGGCCCCACGTGACGATCCGCGGCACGCCGTTGCCCCAGGTCGAGGAGCCGATGAGTTTCGGGGTGTCGGAGAGCCAGAACTGGTCCCACTCGACGAGCTGGAGGCGCCGTGAGTCGTAGAAGATGGCGGAGTATTCACCCCGGCTGCCGCCGTCCCGGCCGGAGCCGATCATCCGGTACCTCGCGGGCAGGGCTGCTTCGATGACCACCAGCTGGTGGTGCAGTGCCTCCTGCACGCCGAGGACGGTAGGCATTTCCCGGCGGACGACGTCCTGCAGGGCCGGTGCGCGGTCGGGCCAGTAGTCGGGGTCGCCGGGCTGCGTCGCCGGCCGGTCGTACCGGATGTTGAACGTCATCACGTGGAGGGATGAGCGCCCGCACCTGATGAGCGGGGTCTTTGCTGATGTGCGGGGCATGGCGCCTTTCAGGTGCGGCACGGGGATCGTGGCTGCTGCCCGGCGCTGCGCCGGAGCAGGATCAGTCCAGGTGGTCCACGAGCTTCGCCGCGATTCCTGTGTAGCTCCCCGGCGTCAGGGCGAGGAGCCTCTGCTCGGCCTCCGGGCTGAGCCCGAGCCCGCCGACGAACTCGCGCATGCGGGCGGCATCGACCCGATGCCCCCGGGTCAGGTCCTTGAGGCGCTCGTACGGGTCGTCGAGGCCGGGGACGCCCGCGATGGCCTCGGCGCGCATGACCATCTGCACAGCCTCGCCGAGCACTTCCCAGTTCCCGTCGAGGTCGGCCGCCAGGACCGCCTCGGCGACGTCGAGCCGCGCAAGTCCCTTGGCCACGTTCGAGATGGCGAGCAGTGAGTGGCCCAGCGCCACGCCGATGTTGCGCTGGCTCGACGAGTCTGTCAGGTCCCGCTGCCAGCGGGACGTCACGAGTGTCGAGGCCAGGACGTCGAGCAGCCCGGAGGAGATCTCGAGGTTGGCCTCCGCGTTCTCGAAGCGGATCGGGTTCACCTTGTGCGGCATGGTCGAGGACCCCGTGGCCCCCGCAACCGGGATCTGCGCGAAGTAGCCGATCGAGATGTAGCTCCACACATCGGTGCAGAAGTTGTGGAGGATGCGGTTGAAGCGGGCGATGTCCGAGTACAGCTCGGCCTGCCAGTCGTGCGATTCGATCTGCGTGGTCAGCGGGTTCCACGTCAGGCCGAGTCCTTCGACGAACGACCGCGCGACGTCCTCCCAGTCGGTGCGGGGAGCGGACGCGTAATGCGCGGCGTAGGTGCCGGTGGCGCCGTTGATCTTGCCGAGGAAATCGGTCGCCTCGATGCGGTCCAGCTGCCGCGTCAGGCGGTGCGCGACGACGGCCATCTCCTTGCCGAGCGTGGTCGGCGTCGCGGGCTGACCGTGGGTGCGCGACAGCATCGGGGTATCGCGCGACGAGCGCGCCAGCTCCGCGATGGACCCGACGAGGGCGCGCGCAGCCGGCAGCCAGACGTCGACGACGGCGCCCTTGATGCCGAGGGCGTAGGAGAGGTTGTTGATGTCCTCCGAGGTGCAGCCGAAGTGGACGAGGGGCTTCAGGTGTTCGATGCCGATGCCTTCGAGGCGCCGGCCGATGTAGTACTCCACCGCCTTGACGTCGTGCACGGTCACGGCCTCGATCTCGCCGAGCTCCGCCACCGCGGCGGCATCGAAGGACGTGACCACCGAGCGGAGCTGCGTTTCCTGGTCCTCGGTGAATGGCTGCGTGCCGGGCAGGACGGCGTGGCGCGTGAGATGGATCAGCCACTCGACCTCGACGTGCACGCGATCACGATTCAGGGCGGCCTCCGAGAGGAAGTCGATCAGGGGGGCCACGGACTCGCGGTACCGACCGTCCAGGGGACCGAGCGTCAGCGACGTTCCCTCCCCTCGGGACAGAGCAGCGAATTCAACCCGGGAGAGCGCGGAGTCAGCCATGGCTCCATCCTTTCACGGAGCCGACACCCCACCCGACGAAATCAAATCCACATAGGCGACCACCGCCCCGGCCCTTCGGCGCCGGACTCCTAGCCTCGATGGAGGAACAGGAACAGGAACAGGAACAGGAGGTGGACATGGACGATGGCGCGGAGGCATGGGCGGGTCCGCGAGCAGGGTGTCGGACGGGCGGCCAGGTCGGCGAGGAGATCGATGCGATGGTCGCCGCGCTGGCCTGGCACGTGGCGCGGCTGACCGACGTTCAGCGGCATGCACTGTCCGTGACGCTGCTGTCCTGGGAGTCCCCGGCGGGCGCCGCTTTCCGCTCCTACCTCGCGGCACGGTGCGCCGACCTGTCGCGCACGATAGACCTGCTCGAATCAGCGGCACGCGATCTCCGGAGCTACGGCCTGCTCGTGCAGGAGGCCGAGGCGACTGTGCGCGCGGTGGGCCCGCCATGACGGACGATCTGCGGCCCGTGCCGGAGGGCGGGGGAGTGGTGGCACTCCGGGGTGGCGTCGGAGGTGTCCGGTTCCAGTGGGAGGAGCTTGAGGAAGCCGCTCGTGTCCTCGAAGTCCTCGGCACGGACGTCGGAGCGGTCGCCGTCGCTCTGGGCCTTCTCGACGTCGACCTCGGCGAGCTTCCTTGGCGGGTCCTGCTGCTGCAGATGCCAGGCGCAGGGGCCGGCCGGCTCTACGAGGTTGCGCGTTCCGAGCTCGAGTCCGCATGGATCTCGGCGAGGGAGGATGCCGGGGGTCTGCACGCCACGGCGCAACGGCTCCGCGCCGGCTTGCGCGCCTACCACCTCGCCGATGACGCGGCGCGGGCGGCCACGGACGCTGCCCGAAGCCTGACCGGCGCCGCAGCGGTGGCCGTGGCGCAGGCTGCCGTCGACCGCGGTGCCCTGCCCGTCGGCCCGCTGGACCTGCGGGGACGGGACGCATCGGACGTCGTGTTCGACGGGAGCGTCGAGGGCCTCCTGGACCGCGTGGCCGTGATCGAGGCCGAGGGCGGTGGTCATTTCGAGGTGCTGGCCGCGGGGACACGAGCGCACCCCGTCTACGTGCTGGTTCTTCCCGGCACACAGGCGGGGCGCACGGACGGAGCGCAGGGCAGCAACCCCTTCGACGTCGCCGGTATCGCCGAGGCGCTCGCGGAAGACAGCCGCTTCACGGCAGCCGCGGTCGGGGAGGCCCTGGAGCAGGCCGGAGCCGAGCCCGGAAGCCCGCTGATCATCGCGGGATACAGCCAGGGCGGACTCCACGCGATGAACCTTGCCGGCGACGAGCGGTTGGGCGGGCAGTACGACGTCCAGCTGGTCGTGACCGCCGGGTCGCCGACAGGGTGGCACCCGACGGGCAGCGGCGAATATCTGCACCTCGAACACGGCGCGGACGCGGTTCCCGAACTCGACACCACCGTGAATGACGACCACCGGCGTCGTACCACCGTGACCCTGGATCATGCCGTCCCGCCGCTCGGGCGAACCGCCGACGGCACCTCTGAGCCGTGGGGCCTCGGCCCGCCGCACAAACTGGAGAACTACAGGGTCGGTGCCCGGCTCGTGGACACGAGCGATGCCGCATCCCTGGTCCCCGCAGCAGCGCTGCTCGCGACGGCGGGGTCCACCGGTGTGGCGCGCAGATACGCGTTCACCGCCGTACGGCGCCCCGGCGCAGGAGGGAGCGGCGTCGGCGGGGCGGCGATGCGTCGGGGTAACGTCGGGCCCACGCCGAATCCACGTCCCGGTCCGCGTCCTGCTCCCGGTCCGTCCCCGAGCCCGAGTCCCGCTCCCGGCCCGTCCCCGAGCCCGAGTCCCGCTCCCGGCCCGTCCCCGAGCGTGAATCCCGGGGCGCGCACGGACGCCCCGCGCCCGGGTCTAGGCTATGCGCATGACTTCGATCGATGACCTTTCCGCAGGGGCGTCCGTGCGCGCCAGGACCGACCTCCCAGCAGACCCGTCGGGTGCTCCGGCCACCACTGATGAGGGGCTCCGACCCCGCGGGGTCTTCGGCAAGCTGCCGCGGTACGCAGCGGGGAAGCCGCCGGTGGTGGTGGAGGGGCTGGAGAGCTTCAAGCTGTCATCGAACGAGAACCCACTCCCGCCACTGCCGGCCGTGCTGGAGGCGATCGCATCCGAGACATCGATCAACCGGTACCCCGACCCCATGACGACCGCCCTGCGCACCGAACTGGCAGGGTACCTCGGCGTCCCCGCCACGGATATCGTGACCGGGGCGGGGAGCCTCGGAGCCCTCAACCAGATCCTCGCGACCTTCGCCGGCCAGAACGATTTCGGGGCGCCGGACGAAGTGGTCTACGCCTGGAGATCCTTCGAGGCCTATCCGATCAGCGTGGGCCTGGCGGGTGCGGCCGGCGTCCAGGTGCCGGTGCGCGCCGATGGCACCCACGATCTCGACGCCATGGCGGCCGCGATCACCGAGCGCACGAGGGTGGTGATGCTGTGCACGCCGAACAATCCGACGGGTCCCATCCTCACGCACTCCGAGGTGCTGGAGTTCCTCGCGAAGGTGCCCACGGACGTGGTCGTGGTCATCGATGAGGCGTATCAGGAATTCGTGCGACGACCGGACGCGGTCAACGGCATCGGGCTCTACCGGGACTTCGAGAACGTGATCGTGCTGCGGACGTTCTCGAAGGCCCACGGACTGGCCGGCCTGCGTGTCGGCTACTCCGTCTCGCAGCAGACCCTCACCCAGCATCTGCGGGTCGGTGCGGTGCCCTTCGCGGTGTCGCAGGTTGCCGAGCATGCAGCCGTCACGTCGCTGCGCCACGTCGGAGAGGTCGAGGCGCGTGTTCAGTCCATCGTCGACGAACGCACGCGCGTGGTCGCCGGTCTTCGGGCGCTGGGGTGGACCATCCCGGAGGCGGAGGGGAACTTCGTCTGGCTGGCGCTCGGCGAGCACACGCAGGATTTCGCAGCGCGGGCTGCAGAGCACGCTCTGTCCGTTCGTGCTTTCGGGTCCGAGGGGGTGCGCGTCTCCATCGGCGAGGAGGAGGCGAACAGTCGCTTCCTCGCGCTGTGCGGAGAGTACACGCACCGTCCTGCCGCCCGCTGAGACTGTCTTAAATAGGCGGGGGGCCCCGCGCTGACTAGTCTTGGTCAGTATGTCACCGGAAGATATGTGATCCGGTGTATGGGTTTCGACAGACATTCCTCGCGGGGAATGTACAGGGTCGGGTGAGGAGCGAGGGATGAGCGGCAGCCGTTTGCCGGCAGCGGAGTTCGAGGTCGAGGACGTGGTGCGAACAGCCCAGGCTGCGCATCAGGACGGCTTCAGCCAGCAGGAACCCGAGGGTGGCATGCTGCAGGTCCTTCGTCCTGACGGTTCGATGGCAGGAGGCCTGACTGCGGAGATCGGCGGTGCGCCGGTCGACTTCTCCCCCTACCTCTCCTCCGATCCCGCCCACCTCCGCTCGCTGTACCGCGACATGTACCTCATTCGTCGCTTCGACCAGGAGTCCACTGCTCTCCAGCGCCAGGGTCAGCTGGCGCTGTGGGTGCCGCTCGCCGGGCAGGAGGGAGCGCAGATCGGATCGGGCCGCGCCATGGCGCCCCAGGACTACGCGTTCCCGACGTACCGCGAGCACGGGGTGGCCCTGACCCGGGGCGTGGCGCTGGCGGACATCCTGCGGCTCTTCAGGGGAGTGACGAACGGTGGCTGGGATCCGCGCGAGCACAACTTCCATCTGTACACCCTCGTACTCGCCGCGCAGTCCCTCCACGCCGTCGGCTACGCGATGGGGATGCAGCGGGACCAGCTTGCGGACCCCGCCCTCGACCCTGGAGCATCGATCGCCTACTTCGGAGACGGAGCCAGTTCGGAGGGCGATGTCCATGAGTCGATGGTCTTCGCCGCCTCCTTCGACGCGCCGGTGGTGTTCTTCTGCCAGAACAACCAGTGGGCCATCTCCGTCCCCGCCACGGTGCAGACCAGGGTTCCCCTGGCCAAGCGTGCCGAGGGCTACGGTTTCCCGGGTGTCCGCGTGGACGGCAACGACGTCGTCGCCGTGGAGGCCGTGACGCGCTGGGCCCTCGACCACGCCCGGTCCGGTAGGGGCCCCGTGCTCATCGAGGCGTACACCTATCGGATGAGCGCCCACACCACGGCGGATGACCCCACGAAGTACCGGTTGACCGGCGAGGAGCAGGACTGGCAGCCGCGCGATCCGCTGGTGCGCCTCGAGGCCCACCTGCGGTCTGCGGGAGGCGCGGACGAGGCCTTCTTCGATGACCTCGCCGCCGAGGCGAAAGTCATGGCCACCGGTCTGCGCGACGCCGTTCTCACGATGACGGCTCCGGATCTCGAGAGCCGGTTCGCCGCCGTCTATGCCGAGCCGCACGCACTCGTGCAGGAGGAGCTGGGATTCTTCCGGCAGTACGAGGCCGGGTTCGCCGACGAAGGGAAGAATGCCTGATGGCGACCATGACCATCGCGAAGGCCATCAACGAGGGGCTCCGGGCCGCGTTGGACGCCGATCCGAAGACCCTCCTCATGGGGGAGGACATCGGTGAACTCGGCGGCGTGTACCGGGTCACCGATGGTCTGAAAAGGGATTTCGGTGCCCTGCGGGTCGTCGATTCGCCCCTCGCCGAGTCAGGCATCATCGGCACCGCGATCGGCCTGGCAATCCGTGGATACCGGCCTGTGTGCGAGATCCAGTTCGATGGCTTCGTGTTCCCCGGGTTCAACCAGATCACCACGCAGCTCGCGAAGCTCCGGACCCGCAGCGACGGGATGCTGAGCGCGCCGGTGGTGATCCGGATCCCTTACGGCGGCGGGATCGGGAGCGTGGAACACCACTCGGAGTCGCCCGAGGCGTTGTTCGCGCACACCGCGGGGCTCCGCATCATCACGCCGTCGAACCCACAGGACGCCTACTGGATGATCCAGCAGGCCGTCGCGTGCGAGGATCCGGTGATCGTCTTCGAACCCAAGCGCCGGTACTGGCTCAAAGGCGAAGTGGACACGACGTCCCCGGCCGGTGACCCGTTCTCCGCCCACGTCCTCAGGAACGGCACCGATGCGACGGTCGTCGCCTACGGGCCGCTCGTGCCCGTTGCACTCGCGGCGGCCGCAGCCGCCGAGGAGGACGGCCGCAGCATCGAGGTGATCGATCTCCGGTCCATCTCACCCATCGATTTCGACACCGTCGAGCGTTCGGTGACGCGCACGGGTCGCCTGGTCGTCGCCCACGAAGCGCCCACCTTCGGAGGGATAGGCGGCGAGATCGCGGCGCGTATCTCCGAACGGGTGTTCCTGTCCCTCGAAGCGCCCGTGATCCGGGTGGGCGGTTTCCACATGCCCTACCCGGTGGCCCGCGTGGAGGAACAGTACCTGCCGGACATCGACCGCATCCTCGAGGCACTCGACCGTGCCTTCGCGTACTGAAGGACACCATGACGCTCAAGACGTTCAACCTGCCCGATGTCGGTGAAGGCCTCACCGAGGCGGAAGTGGTGCAGTGGCGGGTCGCGCCCGGTGCGGCTGTGTCCGTCAACGACATCATCTGCGAGATCGAGACGGCGAAGTCCCTGGTGGAGCTCTCCTCGCCCTATGCGGGCACCGTCGCCGAGCTCCTGGTGCCCGAGGGTGAGACCATCGAGGTCGGCACGCCCATCATCTCCGTCGAGGACGGTGCGGACACCGGTAGCACCGGTGACACCGCCGACAGTGGTGGCACCGCCGAGACTGGGAACGACGGCGCCACGGACGGCGCTGGCGACGGCTCCCGGACTCGTGCTGCCGACCGCCGGACCGGCAGTGACGACCCGGTCCCCGTGCCGGAGATGCCGGGAGAAATGGCCGGGCCCCAGGCGGGTGATGACACCCCGGACGCGGCGACTGCGCCCGGTTCGGCTTCCGCAGAGACGACGCCGGGCCCCCTCGTCGGCACCGGCCCCAAGGCTGACGCGGTAAAGCGTCGCCCCCGCAAAGGAGTGCCCTCTCCGACGCCGCTGTCGCCCGCCCGCGCCGCCGAGTCGGATCGCCCGGTCCCGGAAACGCTGCAGTCCCCGGCCGACGGGAATGCGCGGGTGACCGCAGGGTCCGGCCGGACGGCGACGGCGAACCGGGCGTCGAGGACCATGCAGCCGAGTACCACCCAGCCGGCCGCCGCGCAGTCGCAGGCCGCACCCGCGACGCAGGCGACGCCGTCGTCAGCAGGCACCGGCGCGCCGGGGCGGGTCAATCCGCTGAACCAGTTGATCCACCGCGTGCTCGCGAAGCCCCCGGTGCGCAAGGCGGCGCGCGATCTCGGGATCAACCTCGCCGACGTCCCGGCCACCGGGTCCGCGGGTGAGGTGACGAAGCAGGACCTCATGAGCTACCAGGCCCAGCGTGAGGCCGAGCAGGACGGCGCCGACTCCTTCTGGGAGGACCGTTCGCTCCTCGGGGGCGGTCGGATCGAGCGCATTCCGGTCAAGGGAGTCCGCAAGGCCACGGCCCGGGCCATGGTGCAGAGTGCGTTCACGGCGCCGCACGTCAGCATCTTCGTGGACGTCGACGCCTCGCGGACCATGGAGTTCGTCAAGCGGCTCAAGGCGAGCCGCGACTTCGAGGGCATCAGGGTCTCGCCCCTGCTGATCCTCGCGAAGGCCGTCATCTGGGCTGCCGCACGGAACCCATCGGTGAACGCCACGTGGTCGGACGAGGAGATCCTGGTCAAGCACTTCATGAACCTCGGCATCGCCGCCGCGACCCCGCGCGGTCTCATGGTGCCCAACATCAAGGATGCCCAGGATCTTTCGCTGAAGGAACTCGCCCTCGCACTGAACGAGCTGGCGACGACGGCGCGGGCAGGGAAGACGCAGCCCGCACAGATGCAGGGCGGGACGCTCACGATCACCAACATCGGGGCCCTCGGCATCGACACCGGTACGCCCATCATCAACCCGGGCGAGGTGGCCATCGTGGCGTTCGGCACCATCAAGCAGAAACCCTGGGTACTCGACGGCGAGGTGATTCCCCGCTGGATCACCACGTTGGGAGGGTCCTTCGACCATCGTGTGGTGGACGGGGACCTCAGTGCCCGCTTCATGGCCGACGTCGCGTCCATCCTCGAAGAGCCGGCGCTGCTACTCGACTAGGGTGGTTGCATGAACCAGCAGTCGCCCGGCGAGGAGCCGCAGCGCCGAGCCGGACCGCGCTACCCGATGAGTCGATTGCTGCTCGTCATCGCGATCGGCTTCGTCGCGTCGAGCCTGCTGCAGATCGCTTTCCCGGGACTCGGCACCGTGGCTCGCCTGTCGATCCTGGTGATCATCGCGGCCCTGATCTCCCTCGCCGTCACGGCGCGTCAGCAGCGCCGGCCGCCTCGCTGACGCCTCGCGTCGTGCACGTGGCGCCGCCCGCGTCGTCGTGCACGTGGTGCGGCCTGCGTCGTCGCGCACGGCTTTTGACGCCGACCGAGCGGAAACCAGGCGTGTCGCAGGGTGACACGCCGCGAGGCCGAAGAAGTGCGTGCAGGAACCAGCGGGGTATCCCGCTGAGGGAGCGTCCGGGCTCGGCGCGGTCGTCGGGACGGGTTGCCGGGCCGGGTGCGCGAGATCGGTGCTGTGCGGGTGCCCGACGTCGCCGTGCGGGCCGGAGTGCCGCGGTCGAGCCGCCGCTGGAGGTCAGGCCCGGTTCTCCTCGATCGCGCTCCGCAGGATCGGTGCCAGACGCCGCACGCCCTCCACGATGTCCTCGGGGGAGACAGCACTGAAAGCGAGCCGCAGCTTGTTCGAGGGTTCGTCGGACGGTGAGAAGGCGGCGCCCGGGATGAAGACGACGCCGGCGTCGATCGCCGTGTACAGCAGCGGGTAGGTGTCGATTCCCTCGGGCAGGGTGACCCAGACGAAGAACCCGCCGTCGGGAGTGGTCCAGTGGACGCCGTCGGGGAACTCCTCGGCGAGAGCGCCGAGCATGGCGTCGCACCGCTCGCGGTACAGACTGCGCATCGCCTGCAGGTGGCCGCGCCAGTCGTAGTCGGTGAGGTACGCGGTGACGAGCATCTGGGTGAGCGGCGAGGGGCAGAGCACCACGGCCTCGCAGGCCAGGTAGAACCGGCGGTAGAGGTGTTTGGGTACCAGTGCCCAGCCGAGGCGCACGCCGGGTGCGAAGATCTTGGAGAAGGACCCGAGGTAGATGACATCGTCGGGATTGTGGGCCCGCATGGGTTCGAGCGGTTCGCCGTCGAAGCGGAGCATGCCGTAGGGGTTGTCCTCGAGGACCAGGATGGTGTTGTCGCGGCAGATGTCCACCACGCGCTGGCGGCGGTCGGCGGCCAGCGTGATGCCGCTCGGGTTGTTGAAGCTGGGGATCGTGTACAGCAGCTTGATCGTGCGGCCCTGCTCCTGCAGTTCGCCGATGATCCGTTCGAGCTCGTCCGGGATCAGGCCGTTCTCGTCCATCGGGACGGTGACGACATCCACCTCGTACGCCTCGAAGGTGTTCAGTGCGCCGACATAGGTCGGGTCCTCACAGAGGATCACGTCTCCGGGATTGCAGAAGACCTTCGCCGCGACATCCTGCGCGGACTGGGAGCCCGTGGTGATCACGATGTCTTCGGGGTTCGCTCCCTCGATGCCCTCCGCGGCCATGACGTCGCAGACGAGCCGACGCAACTCCTCCATGCCCTGGCCCCCGCCGTACTGGAGGGCCTCGAGCCCGTGCTCCGCGATGATCCTCTGGGCGGTGCGGCCGAGGTCCTCGAGGGGCAGGGACTTCAGATAGGGGCTGCCTCCCGCGAGGGACACGAGCCCCGGGCGAATGGAGATGTCGAACACGTCGCGGACGGCGGACTGCTTGATGTTGGCCGCGCGCAGGGAGAACAGGCCTTCGTGGCGCGCTGCGGAGTCGATGGCGCGATCGAGGGCCGTCTCGGTCTCGGCAGGCAGGAGGTCGGAGGATTCGCGGGAGGTCGTCACGCCCAGAGTCTAGGCCGGGGTTGACCAAGAGGCAACGGCTGTTGCCTTCACCTGCGTGCCGCGTCACACCCAGCCGGCATCGCGGGCCTTCAGCGCGGCCTGGAATCTGCTGTCGGCGCGCAGCGTCTCGAGCATCCAGGCGATGTGCCGACGACACGTCCGCACGTTGATGTCGAGGCGGCGTGCGATCGACTCGTCGGACAGGCCGTTCGCGAGTCCCTGGAGAATGGAGCGCTGCAGGCTGCTGAGTGGGCTTTCCACCTGCACCGGCGCGAGGAAGGACTCGCTGATCTCCCAGGCGATCTCGAACAGCTGCGTGAAGATGTTGATGAGGCTGTGGTCCCTGATGACCAGGGCAGCCTTGTCCTCCCGGGACAGTTGGCGCCCCACCAGCGCCAGTTTCTCGTCGAAGATGAGCATGCGCAGCGGGATGAACGGCAGGACGCCGAACTCGCCGCCACCCTGGGCGATGGCTTCGACGGCCTTGCGTGTGGGGACGTGGTCGCGCGTGCTCGTGTCGTACAGCGTCCGGCGTCGCACGCCTTTCTCGAGCAGTTCGAGGTCCTTCCGGACGCTCTCCTCGTGGACGTCCGCCGTCGACCCCTGGCCCGGCTGGGCGATGTAGACCTTCTCCGCGACGTCGCGGCCGTAGTCGATGAGCACACGGTGGATCAGGTGCGGGTCCTCGAGCGTTTCCACCGACGTACTCGCCAGCACGTGTTTCCGGGCGTCGAGGAACGTGGGAAGGAGGCTCGACAGTTCACGCCGCTGGCTGCTGATGCGTGCCTTGAGGTCCTGCATCTCGCGCTCGTCGGCATCCACGAGGTCCGCGAGGGCTACGTCGGGTGACACCGCGACGAGGCCGTCGTCGCTGCCGGCCTGCGGGCTGAGGAGGCGGCGGGCGCGCAGCTCGCCGACGGCGTCGTCGATGCGCCTGAGCGTCAAGCCCAGTGCCTCCGAGACCTCGGAGCGCGTCCAGCCCGGATGGCCCACGGCGTAGCGGTAGACCTCGAGCGACGTCGCATCCAGCATGAACTCTCCCTGTCCGCCTACCCGCCGGCAGCCGACGAGGTGGTGAAAAACATGACATGTCCAGTTAATGACACCCAGGACGGCCTGGCAATTCTCCTCAGCAGGATTGCCGTCATCTCCGTGCAATTCCGCGGATCTACCGGCCCGGGAACCCGATCCGGTCGGACCGCCGCCTCCTGCCTCGTCCGCTCCGAGTCCTCTACGCGTCATGTCCGCAAACGGCCACTCGTACAGCTGGACACTACCTGTACCAGGCGGACATTCTGATGGAGCCGGTCACCAGGAATCCACGGACTCCGACGGACACGGTCGCTGCGGAACAGCAGTGTGGGCAGCTCGACCTCTTGGAGACGGGCACGGAAGGATCCTCATGAAGAAGGTACTCGGCACAACTGCAGGACTGCTGATCCTTGTAGGAACTGTTGCGCCGGCAGGTCACTCCGTCAGTGCCGCGAGCTGGGACTGGCCTAAGGCGTCGGTCTCGGCGAGCAGCTGGGACTGGCCCAAGTAAGACACGCGGCGCCGGACTAGAGCCCGGACGCCGCATTCAGAGCCCGCCCCAGCGGGGGTGATCACAGACCCTGAAGGAGAGTGCCATGAGTCAGCTGACAGCCGTGCGAACCGCCTCACGGACGGTCGTCAGCACTCAGTGGTGGCATCTCTCCCTCTCCACGGGTGGCTTCGATGTAGCGGACGGCATCGTCGAAGAGCTGATCACCCCGCTGGTGGCGCAGGCGCAGGCGCTCGGCGCCAAACGCTGGTACTTCACCCGGGGCGAGGATGCCTCCACGGGGATCGTCAGCCAGATCCGACTCAGCATCCATGCACACCCCCGTGTTCTCGAGCGGCTCCGCGGTTTCGAGCGGGTCCTCGAGGCCGGCAGTGCAACGGCCCGCCCGCTCCTGGCAGTGCGCCAGCACTACACCGCGCCGGCCAGCAACACCTACTACTCCGGTGGGTCGGAGATGGCCGACCCCCAGCTCGAGTCGAACCTGGTGAAATACGGTGGAGTCGAGGGACTGCACCTCGCGGAAGAAGTCTTCGAACTCAGCTCCGAACTCGCCCTCTGGGCCAACCAGCGATTCCCCCGCATGCAGAGCCGCTCCGCGCTCGGAGCCCTGGTGCTGTTCGACGCGGCCCAGGGCATGATGCGCGGACCGCGCTCGGCCGGCTGGCCCGATCGCCGTCGTCTGACCTGGGACCTCTACTGGGACAGCCACCTGAGGACCTGCACGGCCGACGTCGGCCCCCGTGCTGCGAGCGTGCGCGAGGCGATGACGGCCCAGGTGGCCTCGAAGGCCACTGGTTTCCACGCCCTCATGGCCGCCACGGCCTCGGAATCGGCCGTCCACAACTGGCGACGGCGCTGGTACCGCGCGCTCGACACCTACCTCTACCGTGCGGACAAGGTCAGGGTCAGTCGCAGTGCACAGCATCTGACGGTGTACCAGGCGCACATGGCCCTCAACCGTCTCGGATTCGTGGCGCGCGAGGAAGCGGCACTCGGGCTGTACGCCCGGACCTGGACACCCGGGGCGGACCATACCGCGACGCGGCACCCGCTGTAGTGCGAGGACGAAGCTTCCCGAGCAACCGACGAGCGAAGGACCCCATCATGAATCCCAGGAATACCCTCGTACTGGCCACGGACCCCGCCGATCTCTCCGAGGCCCTCGGATGCTCGTCGGAGGCGGTCGCGTCGATGCAGGACAGCGGCGTGCTCGAGCCGCACGGACAGCTCTGGGAGATCGGCGCGGCACGGGACTACCTGCGCGACGCCGCCTGGGCGGACAGCCTCTGGCACTGACCGGCCGGAGGGTGCAGCCGTCCGCTCAATCCCCGATAGCAGTGAAGGACGCCGATAGCAGAGAAGGACGCCGGCGCGCTGCCCGGCGTCCTTCTTGGCCTCTGATGCAGCGGGGTCAGACTCCTGCCGGAGTTGCCGCGCCCGCCAGCGCTTCGAGCACGTCCGTCACTTGGCCAACCACTTCGGCGTCGTCCTTCGGGTGCAGCTCGGCGAAACGCGTGATGGACCCGCCGATCGAGAGCTTCGCGTCCTCGACCACGAGGGCGCCCGCGACGCCGAGGGCGCGACGGGCCTCGTCATGGGCCCACACCCCGCCGTACTGGCCGAAGGCCGAGCCGATCACGGCCGCGGGCTTGCTGGAGAGCGCTCCGGCGCCGAAGGGGCGGGACAACCAGTCGATGGCGTTCTTCAGGACGGCGGGCATGGTGCCGTTGTATTCGGGGGAGACCAGCAGGAAGGCGTCCGCGTTTCCCGCGACCGTGCGCAGCTTCTCGGCGCTGGCCGGCCGGTCCACGTCGTTGTCGATGTCCTCGTTGTAGAACGGGATGTCGGCGAGGCCGTCGAAGGTCAGGACGTCCACGCTCTCCGGGGCATGCTCGGCAGCGGCCTCTGCGAGCTGGCGGTTGATGGAGCCCTCGCGCAGGCTTCCGACAAGGGTGAGGACTGTGGTGGTCATGCGGATCTCCAGGGGTGGTGGGTTCGCGGCAGGGCCGGCGGGGCGTGTGGGGCACGTGTGAGCGCCCGAACGTCCCAGCGGACTGCGATCCGCTTTTATTCCATCGAGGGACGGGGACAGCTGTCCGTGCGGGAGTTCGTGCCCGCTCCGGAGAGCGGGCGGAGCGGCGGGGGACGGTCCTTGTAGACTGACATGTATACTGGCAGGACATCGGTTCCGGCCGGACGCGGACCGAGGTGGTGATTGCATGGAAGAACTGCCCGAGGAAATGCGAGGCGTGTCGAGGCGCGGTGACGACGACGGCTCACCGAACCGGCGGCTCCACATGGTCGCGCAGGAGGTCGAGGCCCTCCCTCCTGCGGAGTCCGCCGCCCGTTTGCAGGACCTTCTGGTGGATCACCCCGACGTCCGGGCCTTCCTGCAGGAGCTGGCCGAGTTCACGGCCCGCACGCTCGGCTCGGAGGGCGAGACCTTCTGTGGCATCACCCTGCAACGCTCTCCGAACGAACAACTGACTGTCGCCAGCAGCGGCGATCGGGCCCGCGCCATGGACGAGGTCCAGTACGAACACAACGACGGCCCGTGCCTCTATGCGCTTCGTGTCCACGACGAGGTGTTCATCCCCGAGGTCGAGGTCGAGGGGCGCTGGCCCGAGTTCATGGAGCACATCTCCCGGAACGGCGTCAGCGCCATGTTCTGCCTCCCGCTGGATCTCGAGGGGCAGGCCCGGGCCGCCTTGAACCTGTACGCGGAGAACGCCGCCGTCTTCAGCCCGGAGTACAGGAGGGTCGCGCGGGCTTTCACGGTGCAGGCGTCCCAGGCACTCAGGCTCGCGGTCCGGGTGGCCCAGCATGCAGCCACGGCGGAGGACCTCCATTCCGTGTTGCAGACCCGCACGGAGATCGACCTCGCCATCGGGATCATCATGGGTCAGGACAACTGCTCCCAGAAGGACGCCTTCGACAAGCTGCGCCGCGCGTCCAACGCCCGCAATGTGAAGCTGCGCGTGCTGGCTGCCGGAATGGTGGCGGGACTCAACGGATCCGTTCCCCGGGCGCACTTCGATCCTGCCTGACGGCGCCCCAGCCGCCCGCGGTACCCAGCCACCTGCGGCACCCCGGACGCCGGCGCCTCGCGGCCCAAGGCATCAGACGAGCGCTGCCGGATCCTCCGCGAGATCGAGGCCGTGAGCTTCCGACACCGAGTGGTGGGCCACCTGGCCCGCGGCGACGTTCAGCCCGCGGGCGAGGGTGGGGTCGGCGTCGAACGCACCCCGTACGCCCTTGTCCGCCAGGGCGACGGCGTACCGGAGGGTCACGTTGGTCAGGGCGTATGTGGAGGTGTTCGGGACGGCGCCGGGCATGTTGCCCACGCAGTAGAACAGCGAGCCGTGCACCGCGAAGGTGGGCTCCTCGTGCGTGGTGACGCGCGAGTCCTCGAAGCAGCCACCCTGGTCGACGGCGATGTCCACGAGGACGCTGCCGGGTTTCATGCGTGCCACGAGCGCGTTGGTGACGAGCTTCGGTGCGCGGGCGCCGGGGATGAGGACGGAGCCGATGACGAGGTCCGCCTCGAGCACGGACGTCTCGATCTCGAGCGAGTTCGAGGCCACGGTCTTCACGCGGCCCGCGTAGCGGGCATCGATCTCGCGGAGTCGCGCGATGTCGATGTCGAGGATCGTGACCTCCGCGCCGGTTCCCACCGCCATCGCCATGGCGTTGGTCCCCGCGACACCTGCCCCGAGAACCACCACCTTCGCCGGTCGAACCCCGGCAACCCCGCCGAGGAGCAGACCCGGTCCGCCCGCGGGAGCCGTCATCACCTGTGCGCCGACCTGCACGGAGAGGCGACCGGCGACCTCGGACATCGGGGCGAGGAGGGGGAGGGAGCGGCCGTCCTGCACGGTCTCGTAGGCGATGGCGGTCACGCGGGCATCGATCAGCGCCCGCGTGAGTTCGGGCTCGGCAGCCAGGTGCAGATAGGTGAAGAGGATCAGACCCTCGCGGAAGCGGTGGTACTCGGCGGCCACGGGCTCCTTGACCTTCAGCACCATGTCAGCTCGCGCCCACACGTCGTCGGCGGAATCGACGAGCTCCGCGCCCGCGGCCTCGTACTCGGCGTCCACGATGCTGGAGCCGATCCCGGCGCCGCGCTCGACGAGGACGGTGTGGCCGTGGGTGCGGAACTCGTGCACTCCGGATGCCGTGATGGCGACGCGGTACTCGTTGTTCTTCACTTCTTTGGGGACGCCGATGATCATGGGGCTCTCCAGGCTGCGATCGGGCGGATGGGGTAGGTCAAGGATAAGGAGCGCTCAGTCCCGTACGGCAGGAGGCCGCGATCCCCGACCTCCTTCGGGAGCGGGCGGGCGGCGGCAGGCGAGGTGGGAAACCGCGCCGGGAGTGCAGGCGGCTGACGTGTGACCTGGACCACTAGCAGGGTCGCACCGGCGGCGCTATCGACAGATGTCGCGTCCAGCGGCGGCAAATGTCGCCCGGCCGGCGGGTACGCCCCTACGCTTGGGCTGTGCAGAACCAGGCCATCGAGGATGTCGTCGAGACTATCGCCCAGCGGTTGGGCCGCGGTCTCTCGCTCGAGGACCCCGACGGCGTCCTGCTCGCCTACAGCAGTCACCAGACGTCGGCCGACCGCGTCCGCGTCGCGTTCCTGCTGAGCAAGCGGGTTCCGGCCGACGTGAACGAATGGCAGCTGCGCCACGGCATCGCGCAGGCCGTTCGGGCGGTGGCCGTGCCGGCCAACGAGGAGCTGGGAATGCTGGGCCGGGTCTGCGTGCCGCTCCTCGTCCGGGGATTCCGGGTGGGCTACCTCTGGGTCCAGCAGCATTCGAGCGACGATCCTGCTGCAGGCATCCTCGCGACCCTGCCTGCCGTCCGCCCCGTCATCGATCACCTCGCGGAGCTGCTGCTCGAGACGGACACTGCATCCTCGGAGCGACGGGTGCAGCGCGAGGCGACTTTCCTGGCGGGGTGCCGGGGTGTTGCTGCGGCCGCCGAGGAACTCCGGGGCTGGCGGGAGCTCGGGGGCCGCGGCCCCTGGCGGCTCGCCGTGCTGTTCGAACACGCCGACGAGCCGGACCGGGCCCGGTGGCATGGCGACCGCGGGGCGCGCGGGCCGGGCGCAGCCGCGCCGTATCGCGGCGAGGACCCGAACGAGGCAGCTCTCCTCCAGCGCACCCTCGCCCTGCAGGCGACGGTCGGGGTCACGCCCGTCCTGTTCAGCGCGGGAGCGCCGGATTCCGCCGTGCTGCTCTGCGACGGCGCGGTCGGCCGCGCTGCCCTGGACCAGGTTCTCGAGCGCTTCAGGATGGAAGTGGTCAAGCGGACGGGGCGCGCTCCCGGACGGTTGATCCTGGGCCTCAGCGAGCCTGTTGCCGATCCGCGTGATCTCGCCGCCGGGTACCTGCAGGCGCAGTACGCGGTTCAGGCCGCCGCCGTCGATCCTCAGTTGGAGAGCTTGTGCGCGTACGCGGACACCGGGGTGTACCAGGTCCTTGCGGCACTGGGCTGGCAGGCGCCGGCCGCCGTCAGCGGCCGCTTCGAGGAGCTGGCCGAAGCAGATCGCATGGACGAGCTCCTGCCGGTCCTCGAGCTGCTCTACGACAAGAACGGATCGGTGCAGGACGTCGCCGCCCACCTCCATCTCCATCGGAGCAGCGTGTACAACCGGCTCGCGCGGGTCCGCGCGGTCATCGGCGCCGACCCGCTGGCCGGTCCGGTGCGCCTGGATCTGCACCTGGCGCTGAAGTCCCGGCGCTGGCGCTCACGGCCCCGTTTCGAGCAGACCTGACGCGTCCGTGTCGGGTGCTCCATCGCGCTCCACCGCGGCACGGCGGTCACGCTGCTCCCGCAGCCACTCCTCGACGTCCGCCCGGCGGATGCGGCGGTGGGACCCGCGGTACTCGACGGGGAGCGTGCCCGCATCCGTGAGCTTGCGCAGGTAGCTGTGGGAGATGCCGGCCACCTCCGCGGCCTGTGCGGTGGTCAGGACGTCGGACACCGACGTCACCTGGACGGCATCGCCGTCGCCCAGGCGAGAGAGGAGGTCGACGACGGCCGCCTGCGCCTCCGCGGGAAGGCGATGCGCGGTTCCGTCCACGAAGACCGTGACGTCGCGGCTGTTCGAGAGGGCCCGGCGCAGCTGCCCGGCAGATTCCGGAGGGAGGGTTGCTGCGGATCGTGGCGCCCGAACGGTCATGAGGCCATTGTGTCAGCAGACGTGCGGGCGCGTGGCAACGACGGACAGCCCTGAGAATCTGCTTCCGTTCAGGGGGGCGGAGAGCCTACCGTAGACGAATCAGTACCCTTACTACTTGCGACCAGCGTTGGTTGCAAGACGGAAACGGTGAGTCCCATGACAACAATCGATCACGGACGAGGCCTACACACCACTGCCTTCGCCCCCACGCTCACGGCCACAGGTGAATCCCCCTCCTGCCCCCAGTGCCACACCGACGAGTTCCTGATCTTCGAGGAGTTCATCCCCGCCCGGCAGGCGAACCATTCGACGGAACTCCTGCCCGCGAGCGCCAGTTACAGCTGTTCGGAGTGCGGCCTCTTCACTGCCCACGCGGTTCCCGACGGATGGCGTCCGCCGCACTGGTTCTGGTACAGCTGATCACCTGACGGTCGGAGCTTCGCCTGCGGCGTTCGTGTCCGGCTCCTGGGTGGGTGATTCCCGGACGTGCTCGGCTCCTGCGTCCCGGGGCGCGTCTCGTCGGGACGTCGTCGGCGGCGAGGCAGGGGTCGGGCTCTTCGTCGCAGCGAGGCGGTAGGCGATCCCGTCCTCCACAGGCTTGTGCTGGAGAAGATGCAGGAGAGTCGCCACGCAGAGGGCGAGCCCGGTCATCTCGAGCGTCTCCTCGACGAGGGTGAGCACGAAGAACGACGGCGCAAACCCCTCGTCGGCCATGACGATGCCGGACAGTGTCTCCGCGCCCACCGACCCACCCACGAAGACGAGGCCCGCTGTGACCAGCCCCAGCAGGGCAGGGCGGGGAAGCGAGAGGACGAGCCGCAGCAGGAGAGCGCACAGGACCGTAGCGATCAGTACGCCGGGAATGACCCAGGTGAAACCGATGGTGAACGGTATGTACCGAGCCAGTTCGCTCCCGATCACATCCAGCCGTTCATGCAGCTCGAGTGTCTCGTCGAGCGACAGGAAGATCGCGAGGAACGAGAAGAAACCCCATGACAGGCGGAACTGCGCCGCATGCCGTGCGTAGTAGCCGGTGATCAGTCCGATCACGATCCACAGACCTGCGCTGAACCACGTGGGAACGTTTATCTCGCGGCCCACGTCGAAGAAGTAGAACCAGAACTGGATGTCAGGGTAGGTGTCGGGAGTCGACTGGGCGATGGCCCTCCACAAGAGGTAGCTCGTCACGCTGAGAAAAGTCACTGGCACCATCAGGACGAGGAACGCCCGGAAGAGCCGGATCCGCCGCCACTCATGGACGACGACGTCCACGCTTCCTCTGCCTGCCGTTCCCTGCGTCATTGGTCGCCAATCTTCACTGTCACTGTCACTGTCACTGTCACTGTCACTGTCGATGTCACAATCGATACCGCTGTCGGTGTCCCTGCTCGGGCGCCCTCACGAGGGCCTTGGAAGAGCCTAGCGGCTGGCGGGGGGGTGAATGAGGAACACCGACTCCCCGGCCAGGGGCGTAGGCCTACCAGGGCCCGACGGCGCGGTCCCGGCCCTCCCGTTTGGCTCGGTAGAGATTCCGGTCGGCTTCGCGCAGGAGGCCGGCGGTCTGCGTGCCCGGTGTGCAGCGGGCGATACCGATGCTCGCCGTCAGGCACAGACCGAGATGGATGTGCGGCCATCGGAGTTCACGCAGTGTGTCCAGCACCTGGAGAACCACGCCCTGCTGATCGGCGTCGCGGTCGAGGACCAGGAGGAACTCCTCGCCGCCGATACGGGCGACGTGGCGGACCCCGCGGCACTCCTGCAGGCACGTAGCGACGGCGACCAGCACGTCGTCGCCCGCAGCGTGTCCGTAGCGGTCGTTCACCAGCTTGAAGTGGTCGAGGTCGAGGATGGCGAGGGCGCCGGCGGGGCCACCGTCCACCTGCCAGGAGTTGATGATGTCCGGGAGGGAGTCCTCGACCCACCGCCGGTTGGGGATCCTGGTGAGCGGGTCGACGGCCACGGCGGCTTCGGCCTCTTCGGCCCGCAGGATCGCCTCGGTGACGTTCTGCTCGGCGAACCGGTGATCCACCTCGGACCGGCGGGCCTCGATCCAGCGCCTCCGGGCTGCACCGTGGAACGTGCGATGCAGTTCGTAGGCGCGCTGGAAGTCTCCCTGCGCTGCGGCGAGGGTCGCCCGCTCCTCCAGGACGGAGGCCCCGATGTCCTCCAGCTCGTGCAACTCGATCAGTTCCTGGGCCTCGTCGAGGGACTCCAGGGCCAGGTCGAGGTTCCCGAGCCCGAGGTGGATCTGCGCGAGCAGGAGCTTGCGGCTGGCCCGGAGTTCGGGCTGGGAAGCAGGGGTCGCGTCCATCCCGTACCGGTCGAGGACCACCAGGGCGTCCTCCGGCCGCCCGGCTGCGACGTGGCTGCGGATGAGGACGTCACTCAGTCCGGCCTCCAGTTCCGGTGCCGCCTCGATCACCCGATCGATCGTCGCGACCCAGCTGTCCGCCTCGTCCTGCATCAGCTCGTCCATCGCGGCATGGTAGGCATTGGAGGCGAGCTGGGCCATCAGTTCGAGATCGTCGAGGTCTTCGGCGAGGAGCATAGCCCGGCGCGAGACATCGAAGCCATGCCCGGGTAGGCCCGCCGCGAACAGCCCCACGGCCTGGCGGGTCAGCAGTTTGGCCCGCAGCCTGGGACGCTCGGTGCCGTCCAGCAGGGTCACGGCGATCGTCGCGTGTTCAGCACCTGCGCCCGAGAGCCCGGCGATGATGTTCATCATTCCGAGAAGCGCGTGGCACCGACTGGCGAGCCTCGCATCACCCTGCTCGGTGGCCCACGCGAGAACGCCCGTACCCCGCGCCACGGCGTCCCGTGTGCCGTCACTGCGAGCCAGCGCATCCAGTTTCGTGATCTCGGCCCACAGTGCGACGTCGGTTCGCCCCAGCGACTCCGCGACGGCCTGGATGGCAGCGGCCTCCGCCACCGCGCGAGGCAGGTCGATGCAGATCTCCGCATCCTCGAGCGCGCCGATGAGGTCCCGCTCCTGTGCGAGGAGCAGCGAACCACCCTCCGTGGCGGCGTCGAGCTTCGTCATGCGCGCTCCCAGTGATCGTGGCAGCGCCGAGAGGCGAAACAGTTGTTCCGAGACCACCGTGGAGACCATGGACTGCGCTGACGTGCCGCGTGAGACCGGCAGGACCAGTCTGCCGTGTCCGGTCCGCAGCCTCAAGGGTTTGGCGGCGCCGACTCGGGAGCACGCAGGAGTCCCCGACCCCGGCAGTGGCGCAGCGCGCCCTCCAGCCCCGACACGCAGGTGCCTATGCTGGGTGGGTACCCGCAGCCCGAGGGGACCGACGGGCGCTGTGCGGGTGGAAGACGGTGGGGTGATGGCGGGCAGCAGCGGTGGCGGCCGGAGTGGCGGGGCGTTGAGGTCCCCCGAGCCGCCGCGCGAGGTGAAGACGTGCCGATCCTGCGGGCGCCGTATCGAGTACCGGAAGAAGTGGGAGCGTCACTGGGCGGACATCGCCTACTGCAGCGATGCGTGCAGGGCGCGCAAGATCCGTGCCGTCGACTCGGCCCTGGAGGGCTGGCTCCTCGAACACCTCTCCGCAGGATCCCGCGGGTCCGGTGTGGACCCGGCGGCGGCGGCCGCGGCACTCGAACGCGACGCCGGCTCGCTGCATGAGCCGGCGAGGAGCGCGGCCCGCCGCCTGGTCAACCGTGGGCTCGCCGAGATGATCCAGCGCGGCGTCGTCGTCGATCCGTCCACCGCGAAGGGCCCGGTCACCCTCCGGCGGCCGCGGTGACCGGCGGCACCCGGCCCACTGGCAGGGACTGCCGCAGGCTTCCGGTCCGGGGCTAGCCCGCCGTCGTCAGTGCTGCCCGGGGTACGGGCTCGTAGCGGTCGGTAGTCGCCGCGGCGCGCGCTGCGTGCCTGATGCCGGCGAGGCCGTGCCCCGCCTCGAGCAGGCCGGCCGCCCTGGCCTGCACGAGGACGTTCCCCAGGGCTGTCGCCTCCACAGGTCCGGCCACGACCGGAATGCCCGTACGGTCCGCCGTCAGCTGGCACAGGAGGGAGTTCTGGGAGCCACCCCCGACGATGTGGATCACCCCGATACGGCGACCCGAGAGCCGCGCCGCGTCCTGCAGCGTGCGGGCGTAGCCTGCGGCGAGGCTGTCCAGGATGCATCGCACCACGGCTTCCCGCGTGGGGAGGTCGCCCGCCGCGCTCCGGATCCGTGCCGGCATGCCGTCGGGCGCCAGGAAGTCGTTGCTGTCCGCGTCGATGACAGGCCCTCCGGCAGGCAGGGCCGCCGCCGCGCCGAGCAGCCCGGCCAGATCCGGCAGCGGTCCTTCGGCGTTCCACTCGCGCAGGCATTCCTGCAGGAGCCAGAGGCCCCCCGTGTTGCGGAGGTAGCGGATGGTCCCGTCCACGCCCCGCTCGTTCGTGAAGTTCGCGGCGCGGCTCTCATCGGTCAGGATCGGGGTGTCGAGTTCCACGCCGACGAGCGACCACGTGCCGGAGGAGATGTAGGCGAAGTCCCTCCCCGTGGCGGGTACAGCCGCCACGGCGGAGGCGGTGTCGTGCGAGCCGACGGCGACGACGGTGGTCTGCGCCGGCAGGCCCGTCGCCGCGGCGACGTCAGGCAGCAGCTGCCCCACGACCGTGCCGGGCTCCACGAGCGGCGGGAACACCTCCGGACGCAGGTCCAGTGCGTCGAAGAGGTCGGCGGCCCACGTGCCCGTGGCGGCGTCGAGCAGGCCCGTGGTCGAGGCGTTGGTGGCTTCGGTGCGGCGGACGCCGGTCAGGCGATGGGCGAGCAGGTCCGGGATCAGCAGGGCCTGCACCCCGTCCAGTGACCGCTCCGCAGCCAACTGGTACACCGTGTTGAACGGCAGGAACTGCAGCCCGGTCCGCGCGTAGAGCTGCTCCTGGGGCGCCGCTGCGTGGACGGCGTCGATGGTCGCAGCGGTCCGCCCGTCCCGGTAACTGAAGGGCAGGTGCAGCAGCTCGCCGTCGCCGTCGACCAGCCCGTAGTCCACGGCCCACGTATCGATCCCGATGCTCTGCACTGTCTCGCCGGCGCTCGCCGCGGTCTCGGCAGCTGACCGGAGTCCCACGATCACCTCGGCGAACAGGGCATCCACATCCCACCGGAGTGCGCCGTCGAGCACCTGTACGCCGTTGGGAAAACGGTGCACCGTGGTGAGTTCGGGGCCCTTCTCCGTCAGCCGTCCGAGGATCACCCGCCCTGAGGATGCCCCGATGTCGACGGCGGCGAAGACAGCCGTTCCAGTCTCGTCCACGTCAGCGGAGGAAGGCCGCGGCGACACCCGCGTCCACGGGGATGTGCAGCCCCGTGGTGTGCGAGAGCTCGTCCGAGGTGAGGACGGCGACGGCGTTCGCCACGTTCTCGGGCAGTACCTCGCGCTTGAGGAGGGTGCGCTGGGCGTAGTACTCGCCGAGCTTGTCCTCCTCGACGCCGTAGACCGCGGCGCGCTTGGCGCCCCAGCCGCCGGCGAAGATGCCCGAGCCCCGCACCACGCCGTCGGGGTTGATGCCGTTGACGCGGACGCCGTAGCCCCCGAGTTCGGCGGCGAGGAGCCTGACCTGATGGGCCTGGTCGGCCTTCGTGGCGCTGTAGGCGATGTTGTTGGGGCCCGCGAAGACGGAGTTCTTGGAGGAGATGTAGATGATGTCCCCGCCCATGTCCTGCTCGATCAGGACCTTCGCGGCTGCCTGCGACATGAGGAAGGAGCCCTTCGCCATGACGTCGTGCTGCAGGTCCCAGTCCTTCTCCGTGGTCTCCAGGAGCGGCTTGGAGATGGAGAGGCCGGCGTTGTTGACCACGAGGTCCAGCCCGCCGAACGCCAGGACGGCGGCCTGGACGGCCTGGCGCACCTGCGCGGGGTCGGTGACGTCGGCCTGGACGCCGACGGCGACGTCGGCACCGCCGAGCTCCTCGGCCACCGCCGCCGCGCTGTCGATGTTCAGGTCCGCGATGACCACACACGCCCCTTCCGCCGCGAGACGCGTGGCGATGGCCTTGCCGATGCCCGACGCCGCGCCCGTCACCAGGGCGATGCGTCCGGCGTGGGACTTGGGCTTCGGCAGCCGGGCCAGTTTGGCCTCCTCGAGGGCCCAGTACTCGATGCGGAACTTCTCGCTCTCCTCGATGGGGGCGTAGGTGGAGACGGCCTCGGCGCCGCGCATCACGTTGATGGCGTTGAGGTAGAACTCCCCGGCGACGCGGGCGGTCTGCTTGTTGGCGCCGAAGGAGAACATGCCGACGCCGGGCACGAGCACGATCGCCGGGTCGGCTCCCCGCATGGCGGGGGAGTCCGGCGTGGCGTGGCGGTCGTAGTACGCGGCGTAGTCGGCCCGGTATTCCGTGTGCAGTTCGCGCAGGCGCAGCAGGCAGCTCTCGACGTCGGCGCCGGCCGGGAGATCGAGGACGAGCGGCTTCACCTTGGTGCGCAGGAAATGATCGGGGCAGCTCGTGCCGAGGGCGCCGAGGCGCGGGTGGGCCTCGGCGGCCAGGAAGTCGAGGACGCGGGGGTCATCGGTGAAGTGGCCCACCTGGGCCTTGTCGGTGGAGGCGAGCCCGCGGATGGTCGGGGCGAGGGCTGCGGCCTTCGCCCGGCGCTCGTCCTCGGGCAGCGGGCCGTAGCCCTCGAGGACGGGCCCGAAGGGCTCGGCCGTGCCGTGCTCGGCGATGTACCGTTCTGCGGTCTCGATGATCCAGAGCGAGTTCGCTTCGGCTTCGTCGGACGTCTCGCCCCAGGCGGTGATGCCGTGCCCGCCGAGGATGGTGCCGATCGCCTCGGGATTGGCCTCCTTGATGGCGGCGATGTCGAGGCCGAGCTGGAATCCGGGACGGCGCCAGGGCACCCAGAGAACCTTCGAGCCGAAGATCGTGGCGGTGAGTGCCTCGCCGTCGGCTGCCGTGGCGATCGCGATGCCCGAATCCGGGTGCAGGTGGTCCACGTGTGCGGCGTCGACGAGGCCGTGCATGGCGGTGTCGATGGACGGCGCCGCGCCGCCCTTGCCGTGGAGGGTGTAGTCGAACGCGGCGACCATCTCGTCCTCGCGCTCGAGGCCGGGGTAGACGCCCTGCAGGGCGCGCATGCGGTCGAGGCGGAGGACGGCGAGGCCCGACTCCGTCAGGGTCCCGAGGTCACCTCCGGAGCCCTTGACCCAGAGCAGGTCGACGTCGTCTCCCGTGACGGGGTCGGTGCCGACGCCCTTCGCGGACGTGTTGCCGCCGGCGTAGTTGGTGTTCCGCTTGTCGGCACCGAGGCGGTTGGACCGGCCGATGAGATCGGCGACCGTCGATGCGCCGCTCGCACCGGTACCGGTGGAGGTGGTCGTTCCTGTCGTCGTCGTCACGCTCATGCTCCCCATCCGGCCTGCTGGCCGCCCTGTCGTTCACTGTTGATCCGGTCCTGGTAGCCGCTGGCACGGTATGCGTCCATCGAATCCGCCGGGAGGCCCTTCGACTCGCGCCACGCAGCCAGGCCCGGGCGGACGTCCGTGTAGAAGGCGTCCATCAGGATCGCGTTTGCACCGAGGACGTCCCCGGACTCCTGGGCGGCGGTGAGGGCCGGCCGGTCGATGAGCAGCGCCCGCGCCGTCATCTCCTGGACGTTGAGCACCGAGCGGAGCTGCCCCGGTATCTTCTCCTCGAGGTTGTGGCACTGGTCGAGCATCAGGGCGATACCGCTGTCGGGGGACAGCCCACCGCCGCGCACCACCTCGGCCATGATCCGGAACAGCTGGAACGGATCCGCGGCACCGACGATCAGGTCGTCATCCGCGTAGAACCGGGAGTTGAAGTCGAAGGAGCCGAGTTTCCCGAGCCGGATGAGCTGCGCCACGATGAACTCGATGTTGGTGCCCGGAGCATGATGTCCGGTGTCGAGGCACACGAGGGCTTTCTCGCCCAGCTGCAGGCAGTGGGCGTAGGAGGTGCCCCAGTCGGGGACATCCGTGTGGTAGAACGCCGGCTCGAAGAACTTGTACTCCAGCACCAGGCGCTGGTTCTCGCCGAGGCGGTCGTAGACCGCCCGCAGGGAGTCCTGCAGCCAGTCCTGGCGAGAGCGCATGTCCGCCTGGCCGGGATAGTTCGAGCCATCGGCCAGCCAGATCTTCAGGTCACGCGAACCGGTGACGTTCATGACCTCGATGCACTCGTACATGTGGTCGATCGCCTTGTTCCGCACGGCGGCGTCGCTGTGCGTGAGGCTGCCGAACTTGTAGTCGTCGTCCTGGAAGGTGTTGCTGTTGACGGTCCCGAGCGTCATGCCGTGGTCGGCCGCGTAGGAGGCCAGGGCGCCGTAGTCGTCGACCTTGTCCCACGGAATGTGCAGGGCGACGCTGGGGGCAAGACCCGTCAGCCTGTGCACCATTCCGGCGTCGGCGATCTTCTCCTGCACCGTGCGTGGCGTGCCGGGCGTCGCGAAGACCTTGAAGCGCGTCCCCGAGTTGCCGTAGGCCCAGGAGGGAACCTCGATGGCGAGCTGCTCCAGCTCCGGCGTGATGTCGTCGATGACAGTCATGTACTCTCTCCAGCGTGTGGCGTCCGGGTGCCCCATCACAGGCCGGACAGCAGTTTCTCGGGTCGCTTCCCCGCCCCGGGGACGGCTCGGGAGGAGAAGTGGAATCGCCGCACCTTTGAATCGTTTCATTGGTACGTTTCAAAGTTATCCTTGCTTCAGACCGAGTGTCAACAGCCCGCCGCTCGTCCGTTCGGCGGGTCCGAGCACCGAGGAGTCCGAGGTATCAATGGAGAGCCGACCCGTGAGCATCAAGGACGTCGCCGATCGGGCAGGGGTAGCCGTCGGCACCGTGTCGAACGTGCTCAACCATCCCGCACGCGTCTCGTCCGCCACGCGTGAGCGGGTCCAGTCCGCGATCGATCACCTGGGTTTCGTGCGGAACGACGCCGCGCGCCAGCTGCGTGCAGGCCAGAGCCGCACCATCGGGCTCATCGTGCTCGACGTCGGCAACCCGTTCTTCTCGTCGCTCGCCCGCGCAGCGGAGGACTGCGCCGCCGAGAACGGCAGCACCGTGGTGCTGGGCGACAGCGGGCAGGACCTCGAGCGCGAGGCCCGCTACATCGACGTCTTCGAGCAGCAGCGCGTCCAGGGCATGCTCATCTCGCCCGTGGGTGACGTGGGTCCGCGCGTCGAGGCCCTGCGCAAGCGCGGTATGCCGGTTGTCCTGGTGGACCGCGTGGATGCACAACGGCGCTGCAGTTCGGTCTCCGTGGATGATGTGGCCGGCGGCTACATGGCCGTGCGGCACCTGCTCGCGGCAGGACGCCGCCGCATCGTGTTCGTCGGGACGAAGGCGGACTTCCGGCAGGTGGCCGACCGGCTGGCGGGTGCGCGCCAGGCGGTGGAGGAGCAGGACGACGCCGTGCTCGAGGTGGTGGAGGCGGATGCCATGACCGTCCTCGCCGGACGCGACGTGGGTGGTGCGATCGCACGCCGTGCGGCGGGAGGCCTGCCCGACGGCATCTTCTGCGCCAATGATCTCCTCGCGATCGGCGTCATGCAGGCCGTGCTCCTGATCCGCGGGCTCCGCATTCCCGAGGACCTGGCGCTGATCGGGTACGACGACATCGATTTCTCCGCCTCCACCGTGGTGCCCCTGACGAGTGTCCGCAAGCCCACGGAACTGATGGGGCGGACCGCCGTTGACCTGCTCCTCGAGGAGATCGAGGCCCCTTCCTCCCGACGTCGGCAGGTCATCTTCGACCCCGAGCTGGTGGAACGCGGCAGCACGACGGCGGCGGTGCGGGCCGTCGGGTGATCTTCCGACGCCCCGCACCGGTCGATCACAGCTCGGTCTCGAGCTGTTGACGGTGATCTGTGTCACGCCTACTATTCGGAATGGATCGTTCCTCTGAAACGATTCATTTTTCTGAGGAGTTGCGATGACGCACCTGGATGGTCCTGGCAGCGGGGCCACCGACCCGATCGATCCGGCCCGGACACCCGTGCTCTCCCTCCGCGGGGCACTGAAGACCTTCGGCCCGGTCGTGGCACTCGCGGATGGCACGGTGGAGCTGAGGGCGGGTGAGATCCACGCCCTGGTCGGGGAGAACGGTGCCGGGAAGTCGACGCTCGTGAAGATCCTCGCGGGAGTACATCAGCCTGACGCAGGCGAGTTCGTCGTCGCAGGTGAGCCCGTCAGCTTCCGTACGGTCGCCGACAGCAAGGCTGCGGGGATCTCCGTGATCTACCAGGAGCCCACGCTCTTCCCCGACCTTTCCGTGGCCGAGAACATCTTCATCGGACGGCAGCCCACAGGCCGCTTCGGCCTCATCAGCCGCGTCGAGATGCGCCGGCGGGCCGAGGAGCTGTTCGATCAGTTGGGTGTGCCCATCGATCCCGACCGCGTGGCGGAGGGTCTCTCGATCGCCGACCAGCAGATCATCGAGATCGCCAAGGCCATCTCGCTCGACGCCCGCATTCTCGTGATGGACGAGCCCACGGCCGCCCTCAGCGGCATCGAGGTGGAGCGCCTCTTCGCCGTGGCCCGCCGCCTGCGCGACGCCGGCAGCGGCATCCTGTTCATCTCACACCGCTTTGATGAGGTCTTCGGCCTGTGTGACCGCATCACCGTCATGCGGGACGGCGCCTACATCGCCACGCACGAGACGGCTGCGACGTCGGTCGAGGCGATCGTCCGCGAGATGGTGGGCCGTGACATCGACGCCCTCTTCCCCAAGACAGAGACGGAGGCGGGCGACGTCGTCCTCCGGGTGAGCGGCCTGACGCGGCCCGGTGTGTTCCACGACATCGACTTCGAGGTGCGTGCCGGCGAGATCGTCGCGCTGTCCGGGCTGGTCGGCGCCGGCCGGACGGAAGTTGCCCGGGCTGTCTTCGGGATCGACCGCTACGAGTCCGGGACGGTGGAGATGTCCGGTGAAGCGCTCCGACGCAAGGACCCCCGGGCCGCCATCGACGCCGGGATCGGCTTCGTGCCCGAGGACCGGCGCAAGCAGGGACTCGTCATGGAGCTCTCGGTCGAGCGCAACGCCGCCCTGACGCTCCGCCACTCGCTCGCCCGGTTCGGCCTGATCAGCCGGAAAGCGGAACGCGAGGCGGCAGAGACCTGGGGCAGGCGGCTCCAGGTGAAGTCCGGATCGCCCGAACACGCCGTCTCGACGCTCTCCGGAGGCAACCAGCAGAAGGTGGTCCTCGCCAAGTGGCTGGCGACGGACCCAAAGCTGCTGATCATCGACGAACCGACCCGCGGGATCGACGTGGGTACCAAGAGTGAGGTGCACCGCCTCATCTCCGAACTCGCGGGCAGGGGGATCGCGATCCTCATGATCTCCTCGGAGCTGCCCGAGGTGCTCGGTATGGCCGACCGCGTGCTGGTCATGCGGGAGGGGCGGATCACCGGCAGGCTGGACCGTTCCGAGGCAACCTCCGAGACCATCATGCACGCAGCCACCGCATCCCTGGAGTCCTCGCGATGAGCCTTGACAGCAGAAGCGCCGCCCCCGTCCAGCCGGCCGCGCACCCGAAGCCCTCTCCCCTCGGCTCCTTCCTGAAGCTCCGCGAGCTTCCGGTCATCCTGGCGCTCGTGGTCCTCGTCGCCGTCACGGCGGCCGTCAATCCCCTGTTCCTCAGTCAGCAGGGCATCAAGGATCTGCTGCTCAATGCGACGATCCTCATGATCCTGGCCGTCGGGCAGACACTCGTCATCATCACCCGGAACATCGACCTCTCCGTCGGGTCGATCCTCGGCCTGGTCGCCTTCGGGACAGGCAGCGTCTTCGTGGCCGCCCCGGAGCTGCCGATCATCCTCGTCTTCCTCATCGGGATCGCCTTCGGAGCGGTGCTGGGAGCGGTGAACGGGCTCCTGATCACCATCGCGAAGGTGCCGGCCCTCGTCATCACGCTCGGAACCCTGTACATCTTCCGGGGCATCAACAACGCGTGGGCCGGCGGCACCCAGTACTTCGCAGGCGAACGGCCGGACGCCTTCGGGAACCTCTCCGTGGACACCGTCCTCGGATTCCCGGTGATCACGCTGATCGCCGTCGTCGTAGTGGCCGTCGTGGCGGTCTACATGCTCGGCACCCGGCCGGGCCGCGACCTCTACGCCATCGGGTCCGAGCCGGAAGCGGCGAAACTCTTCGGCATCCCCGTGGCCCGGCGCGTCCTCCTGGCCTTCGTGGTCAACGGCGCACTGGCCGGGCTGGCCGGCATCCTGTACGCAAGCCGCTTCAACTCCGTGGGTGCCACGACGGGGACGGGCCTCGAGCTCGACGTCGTCGCCGCCGCGGTGGTCGGCGGTGTCGCGATCTTCGGCGGCAGCGGGACCGTGGTGGGCGCAGCGATCGGGGCCCTCCTGCTGACCACCATCACGAGCGCCCTCACCGCGCTGCGGGTGGACAAGTTCTGGCAGCAGGCCATCGTCGGCATCCTCATCCTCGCGGCCGTCGTGATCGACCGTCTTGCCGGTGCGCGCGCCGCGCGCAAGCTCAGGATCGCGGAGGCCCGCAATGTCTGACCCCACCGGTGCCCGAACGATACTCCCCGCGGGCGACGGGCCGTCGCGGACCCCAGCGAAAGGCGCACGCATGGCCGCACCCGGAAGTACCAGGCCAGGGACGGAGCGCCGCCCGGGACCCGGTCGGCGCAGCCCGGGCAGTACCACGACGCAGGCCGCTCCCACCGGGCGGACCGGCGCGGCCCGGCTGCTGCTCGGCCGTGACGCCGTGATGATCTACCTGTTGCTCGTCGTCGTTTTCTACGCGTGCATCGTCGTCCCGCGGTTCGCCTCCCCCGTCACGGTGGGGTTCCTCCTCCTGGACGTCATTCCCACGCTGCTGATCGCGCTGCCGATGACGCTCGTCATCATCTCGGGCGAGATCGATCTCTCGGTCGCCAGTATCGCGGGACTGACCAGTGCTCTCATGGGGGTGCTGTGGCAGGCGGGAACGCCGATCGCGCTGGTCCTCGTGATCTGCGTCCTGGCAGGCCTTGTCGCCGGGGCCTTCAATGGTGTGCTGATCGCCTACCTCGGGCTGCCGTCCCTGGCAGTGACCATCGGTACTCTCGCACTCTTCCGAGGGCTCGCCCTCGTGGTGATCGGCGACAACGCGGTGGCGAACTTCCCTCCCGGCCTGACGGCGTTCTTCACGTCGAAGCTCGGCGGCACCGGCATCCCCACCGTCATGGTCGGGGTCGTGGTGCTGATCGTCGCTTTCGCCGTCGTCCTGCACTTCACGCCGTTCGGGCGGGGACTGTTCGCCCTCGGGTACAGCAAGGAGGCCGCGACGTTCGTCGGCATCGACGTGGCCCAGTCCAAGTTCTTGCTGTACCTCGCGACCGGGACGGTGTCCGCACTGGCCGGCATCTACTGGACGCTGCGCTACTCGAGTGCCCGCAGCGACAACGCCAGCGGGCTGGAACTGGCGGTGATCGCCGCGGTGCTGCTCGGTGGTGTCTCGATCTTCGGGGGTAAGGGGTCCATCCCCGGAGTGCTCGCCGGTGTGCTGCTGATCGGCACCATCAACTATGCGCTGAAGCTCGACCGCGTGTCCGAGGTGGTCCTCATCATCGTGACCGGCTCCCTCCTCATCCTGTCGGTGGTGGCTCCCACCATCCCAACCGCACTCCGACGGGCCCGCCATGCCCGGCGTGTCCGTTCCGCACCACTGTCCTAGGCCGTCCCCCTAGGTTCGCACCCGGCGACTGGTCCCCAGCGCCCATCGAAAGGAAGAAACAATGAGGTTCATCCATTCAGGATCCACCCGACGCCGGGCGGCCTTCGCGGCCCTGGCAACCAGTGCCGCGCTCGTCCTCAGCGCATGTGGCGGGGGCGCCGCGTCCGAGGGCGACGCCACCGAGGGTGGCAGCGGCACAGACGGCGAACAAACAATCACCTTCATCCCGAAGCAGCTCAACAACCCCTACACCGACGTGGTGCTCGGGGGCGGCGAGGACGGCGCAGCGGAGGCCGGCTTTGCGTCCTCCGAGGTGGTCGGGCCGCTCGACGCCAGCGCGTCCAGTCAGGTCTCCTTCATCAACGCCGAGACCCAGCGCGGTACAAACGTGATCGTGATCGCCGCGAACGATCCCGACGCCGTCGGCCCCGCCCTCGAGGAGGCGCGCACCGCCGGCGCGAAGATCGTGGCCTTCGATTCCGACACCAATCCCGACTACCGCGATCTGTTCGTCAGCCAGGTGAACGCGAAGGATGTAGCCCTCATCCAGCTCGAGCTCATCTCCGAGCAGATCGGTGGGGAGGGCGAGATCGCCATCCTGTCGGCCACGGCGAATGCAACCAACCAGAACGAGTGGATCAAGTACATGGAGGAGGAGCTCGCCTCCAACCCGGATTATGCGGACATCGAACTCGTCGCGAAGGTCTATGGGGACGACGACGACACGAAGTCGTTCCAGGAGGCCCAGGGGCTGCTGCAGGCGTACCCGGACCTGAAGGGCATCATCTCCCCGACGACGGTCGGCATCGCAGCGACCGCCCGCTACATGTCCACCTCCGAGTACAAGGGCGAGGTGGCGCTCACGGGACTCGGCCTGCCCAACGAGATGCGCCCGTTCGTCAAGGACGGCACCGTCACCGAGTTCGCGCTCTGGGACCCGGCGCAGCTCGGCTACGTCGCGGCCTTCGCCGGCAAGGCATTGGCCGATGGCGACATCACCGGCGAGACCGGCGACACGTTCGAAGCCGGTGAGCTCGGCGACCGCGAGATCGGCGAGGACGGGATCGTCCTGGTCGGTCCGCCCACGCAGTTCAACGCGGACAACATCGACGACTACGACTTCTAGCCGTAGGGCGGGGCGGGGCGTCCGCGAGGCGCCCCGTCCCGTTCCGCCTTCCTCTTTCCCTTCCCTGCAGGAGACGCCATGACCGCCGACGCCCGAACCGGACCCATCGAAGCGCCGGCCCTCCCGGGTCTCCTCGAGCAGGCCCGCCGCAGGCCCACCCGCCTCGGCCTGGTGTCCGGCGGGCTGGGTGCGTACTGGCCGCAGTTCCCGGGGCTCCTGCCTCAGCTCCGGGAGTCCGCTCGCTACGTGACGAAGCGGTTCAAAGCTCTCGATGCCGAGGTCACCGACGTCGGTTTCGTCTCCGACGCCCGCGAGGCGGCAGCCGCCGCCGAGACCCTGCGCCGCACCGACTGCGATCTGATCGTCATCTTCCTCACCACCTACCTGACCTCCTCGATGGTCCTGCCGATCGCGCAACGGTCACAGACCCCGGTCCTCGTGATCGACCTGCAGCCCACGGAGGCCATGGATCACGCGAACGTCGACACCGGCGCATGGCTCGCCTACTGCGGGCAGTGCCCCGTCCCCGAGGTTGCGAACGTGTTCAAACGTGCCGGCATCTCCTTCCGGTCCGTCTCCGGCCATCTCACGCAGGAATCCGCATGGCAGCGTATCGAACGGTGGGTCCATGCCGCCGGGGTCCGCGGCAGGCTCCGGCATGCACGCCACGGCCTGATGGGTCACGTCTACCCCGGGATGCTCGACGTCTCGACGGACCTCACCACCGTGTCCACCACGTTCGGCTCGCACGTCGAGGTCCTGGAGCTCGACGACCTGCGCGAGTTCGTGAGTGAGGTGACGGAGGAGCAGGCGCGCGAGCGCATGGCCCTCGCCCGGAGCCTCTTCACCGTGGACGCGTCGGTGAACGACGAGGACTTCGCGTGGGGCGCCAGGGTGTCCGTCGGGCTCGACCGGCTCGTGGCGGAATTCGACCTCGACTCCCTCGCCTACTACCACCGCGGGCTCGCCGGCGAGCAGCACGAGCGCCTCGGAGCCGGCATGATCCTCGGCGCCTCGATCCTCACGGCTCGCGGAGTCCCCATGGCCGGCGAGTACGAGCTGCGGACGTCGATCGCCATGCTGGCTGCGCAGGCCATGGGAGCGGGCGGGTCCTTCACCGAGATCCAGGCACTCAACTTCGTCGACAACGTGGTGGAGATGGGGCACGACGGGCCGGCGCACCTTGCCGTCAGTGCCGCAGATCCGTTACTCCGCGGCCTCGGCGTCTTCCACGGCAAGCGCGGCTGGGGCGTCTCGGTCGAGTTCGATGTGCGCCACGGCCCGGTCACCACCGTCGGGATCGGCCAGGACCCCGACGGCTCCTATGTCTTCATCACCTCCGAGGGCACGGTGGTGCCCGGGCCGCTGCTCGCGATCGGCAACACGACCTCGCGGGTGGACTTCGGCGGTGATCCCGGACTCTGGGTCGACGAGTGGAGCCAGACCGGGATCGGTCACCACTGGGCCCTGTGCGTCGGCCATCGCGCCGCCGACATCGAGGCGGCCGCGTCCCTCCTCGGCGTCGGACACCGCCACGTCACCCTCTGACCGGGCACCAGATCAAGCAAGGAGAACTGATGGAACGCGTCTGCTTTCACCTCCAGGTACGTCCGGAGCGCATCGCCGAATACCGGGAACGCCATGCGGCGATCTGGCCGGACATGGCGCGGGCGCTGAAGGACACCGGCTGGAACAACTACTCACTGTTCCTCCGCCCTGACGGGCTCCTGGTCGGCTATGTGGAGTGCGAGGACTTCGCAGCGGCACAGGCGGCCATGGCAGCGACCGAGGTGAACGCCCGGTGGCAGGCGGAGATGGCTCCGTTCTTCGTGGCGTTGAGCGGTCGTCCGGATGAGGGCTTCGTGCGTCTGGAGGAGGTCTTCCACCTGGAGGACCAGCTCTAGCCGTCGTGCCCGGACGGCCCGACGCCGTGTACTCCCTGCCGGCGGACGCAACCGTCGACGCCGGGAGGGACTCGCCACCGTCTCCACGCCACCGGGTATTGCAATACGGTGACGACGTTTGCCTATCAATTGTCAGCCTGCTTACGATTTATGCCGGTTCGACAATCGCAGGCCCGGGATCGCGTCAGGTATCGGCGTGTCCGAGCACGGCCTGGCACCGGATGCAGGGAGAAGCATATGGCCGAGAAGTCCCAGCGGGAACACCAGCAGGCCGGCGGCCCAGACGAACCAGCTGGGAACAGCGATGAGCAGAAGCTCTCTCTCGTCGGGTCGGTGGCGCTGGGAACGGGTGTGATGATCGGCGCCGGTATCTTCGCTCTCGTCGGGCAGGTCGCGGAACTGGCGGGCGGCTGGGTGCCGTGGGCGTTCCTCGCCGGCGCGATCGTCGTCGCCTTCAGTTCCTACTCGTACATCCGGTACTCGGCAGCGAACCCGTCCTCAGGAGGGATCGCGATGCTTCTCAAGGCCGCGTACGGCCCGGGCGTGATCGCCGGGTCTTTCTCCCTGTTCATGTACGTGTCGATGATTCTCGCCGAGAGCCTGCTGGGCCGGACCTTCGGCACCTATGTCCTCCGGCCCTTCGGATTGCAGGACTCCGCACTCCTGGTGCCCGTCCTCGCTGTCCTGGCCATCGCGGCCGCGGCGCTCGTGAACCTGGTCGGCAACCAGTGGGTGGAGCGATCGGCGACGGTGACGGCGGCGCTGAAGATCATCGGGATCGCGGTCCTCGCCATCGGCGGGCTCCTCGCCTCCGGCCTCTCCTCCCTCAGCAGGCTCTTCACCACGGCTGACCGGACTCCACCCGAGTCCGGGTGGCTCGGGTTCCTCGCCGGCGTCACCCTCTGCATCCTCGCCTACAAGGGGTTCACCACGATCACCAACCAGGGCGCCGACCTGAGGAAGCCGGAACGCAACGTCGGGCGGTCGATCATGATCGCGATCGGTCTCTGCACCGTCCTGTACCTCCTGATCACCGTGGCCGTCACAGGGAGTCTCACCGTCCCCGAGATCGTCGACGCCAGGGACTACGCCCTCGCCGAGGCCGCCGAACCGGCCTTCGGATCCCTGGGCGTGACCCTGACCGTCATCATCGCGATCATCGCCACGCTCTCCGGCCTGATCGCGAGCCTGTTCTCCGTGTCCAAGCTCTACGACATGCTCCACGACATGGGTCAGGCACCGGGCCTTCCGAGGCACTCCACCCACCAGTCGCTGCTCATCACGGCCGGACTCGCGATCGTGATGGCCTCATTCTTCGATCTCACGCAGATCGCGTCCCTCGGGGCGATCCTCTACCTCGCCATGGACATCGCCATCCACTGGGGCATCATCCGCCACCTCAGGCACGAGATCGAGGTGAAGCCGTGGGTCCCGTTCGTCGCCATCGTCCTGGATCTGGCGGTCCTGGTGCCGTTCCTGTTCCTCCGGGCGCAATCCGACCCGTTCACCCTGATCATCACCGCAGTGACTGCCGCCGTCCTGCTCATCGTCCAGTGGCTCATGGTCCGTCGACGGAGCCGGCACCAGGACCACGCGGGCTGAAGCTCCCGCGGCGGACGGCCCGGCTACCGGCACCGCGCTCGCCCCACCTCGCACCGGATCGAGTACCAGCGGTCGGCTCTCAGCGATCCGATCCGCCGTCCGCTTCGTGCTCCGGAGTGCTGCCGCCGTTCTCCTCCGAGCCTCGAGCATCCAGGGTGTCCTGCCGTGAGGCAACAGGTTCCCGGTTCTCCAGGGTCTGCAGATTACTGCGAACCGCGTCGCGTATCCCCTCGTCCGGGGCATCGCTGCCCGGGGTGCTGCTGGGCCCGTGCCCGTGCTCGTCCATCAGGGTCCGGGTCTCCGCATCCGCCACGGGATCATCGGCGGTGCTCCCACCGCCGTCGGCGTTCCAGGCCTTGATGCCGGCCCAGGCGACGGCGGTGAGGGGTACGGCGAGAATCGCACCGATGATGCCGGCGAGGATCGTGCCCGCCGTGAGGGCGACGAGGATCACGAGAGGGTGGACGCTGAGGGTGTGGCCCATGACGACCGGCTGCAGCAGGTTGCCTTCGAGCTGGTTGACGAGGATCACGACGACGAGCACGATCAGTGCCGTGCCCGGGCCGTTGGTCACCAGTGCGACGAGGGTTGCGACGGCGCCCGCGAGCGTTGCGCCGACGATGGGGATGAAGGCACCGATGAAGACGACGGCGGCCAGCGGCAGGGCCAGGGGCACCCCGAGGATCACCAGTGCGAGGCCGATGAAGAAGGCGTCGACGGCCGCGACGATCGCCGTCCCGCGAACGTATCCGCCGAGGACGGCGACGGTCTGGTCCCCGACCCGGCGGGCCTTGACCAGACGCTGCCCTGTGAACGCCCGCAGGATGAACGCCCAGATCTGCTCACCATCCTTGAGGAAGAAGAAGAGGATCACGACCAGCAGGAGAAGTCCCGTGAGGAAATTCGTCGCGGCGCTGAGCCCGGCGAGGGCTGTGGTGCCGGCGGCGCTGCTGGTGGCGAAGTCCACCACGGCGTCACGTGCGGCCTGGAGTTGCCCGTCGTCGATCGGGAGCGGCCCGTTCCGCACGAACTGCACCAGCTGGTCCACGCCCTCGACCGCACTGGCCACCAGGGTGTCCGTCTGGCCCATGACGGCAAAGACGACGCCCGTCACCAGGGCGCCCAGGAGGGCGAGGAGCGCGACGAAGGAGACCGCCGTCGCGAGCGCGCTCGGCAGGCCTTTCCGCCGAAGCCACGACACGAGCGGTCCGATCGCCGAGGCGAGGATGAGGGCCAGCAGCACGGGGATGATCACCAGGCGGACCTGGAGGAGCGCGTAGACGACCACCGTGAAGAGGGCCAGCAGCAGGAGGACCTGGGCGGCTTTATGGGCCGTGCGGCCCAGTGGCCCGGCCCAGGCATCCGGCTGCCGATCGTGCTGGGGTGAGGGGCGTGAACGTGTGCCCGGTGAAGAGGAAGAGCTCATCGTGGCGGCCTTTCGATCGGTGTGCTGTCTGCACAGGAGTGGACGACGATTGTGTGGCCAGCCGAACAGGTCGACGGCCGAGGGTCAAGGCAAGATCGTGTAGCCACGACTGCTGCGTGGCCGGAGGATAGGTTGGTAAGGAAGCGGGAGGCGCGATCATCGGTCCTGTCCGGAACGGACCTGGTGTCTCCGACCACCGGGACAGCTGATCGGAGATGGACGATGGAGCAGGAGCCGATGTCGGGCGACCCGGGACCCTCGGCAGGCGCTCGCGCGGAGGGCCCCGTCAGTGTCTGGGCCGCCCGCCCGGGTAGAGCCCTCGTGGCTGCACTGCTGATCGCCCTCGTCGTGATCGCGGTCCTGGCGATCGGATCGGTCCTGGTCCGGCTGCAGCTCATCGTCGTCCCCGTGGTCGTCGCGCTGCTCCTCGCCTCCGCGATCCACCCCCTGGTCGATATCCTGCGGCGCCGGAACGTTCCGACGCTGGCGGCTGTCTGGCTTTCCCTGCTGGCAGGGATCGCCCTCATCGGCGGGCTGGGATGGGCGGTCGTCCACTCGATCACCTCGCAGTGGAGCCAGATCTCGGTCAATTCGGACATCGGGTTCGGGCGCATCGAGCGCCAGCTCGCAGCAACCCTGCCCTTCACCGAGGACGACCTCCGACGGGCCCGGGAATCCGCGGTGGAGTCCTTCTTCGGCGGGTTCTCCGTCGGGGATGCCCTCGGAGCGCTGTCCATGCTGGCCAACGCGTTCACCGCGGTCCTGCTGACGATCGTGGTCCTGTTCTTCTTCCTCAAGGACGGCCGGAGCATGTGGATCTTCTTCACCCGGCCCCTCACAGGAAGGACCCTGGAGCGGACGCAGCACACCGGTGACCAGGTGATCGTGACCCTGGGTGGATATCTCCGCGGAACCACGGTCATCGCACTGATCGACGCGACGGGCATCGGCCTGGCGATGTTCTTCCTCGGTGTTCCCTTCGCCCTGCCGCTGACGATGATCATCTTCCTCGGCGGGTTCGTCCCCGTGATCGGAGCGACAGTCACCGGGATCTTCGCCGTCCTCGTCGCCTACGTCACCAGTGGAGCGGGTACCGCCATTGCGGTGGGAGTCGCCGTCGTCGTCGTCCAGCAGACGGAGGGCAACCTGCTCCAGCCGTTGATCATGGGCAGGGCGGTCAAACTCCATCCTGTCGTGATCCTCCTCGCGCTCGGTGCGGGGGCTCTTCTCGGAGGTGTGATCGGAGCGGTTCTGGCCGTCCCTGCCACCGCCGTCAGCTGGGCTGCGGTGAAGGCCTGGAACGAGAAACCCGGTCGCGGCGCGCACCCGGTCGAACCGGGCACGCCCCACTGACCGTCAGCCCGCCGAGGTGAGAGCGGCCGTCTCCGTGGCCTCGATGTAGGCCCGTTCTTCCTCCTGTTCGACCGCAGCGTCCTCCAGATCGACCCCCAGTTCCTGCTCGATCGTGGCGCGGTCGAAGTCCTCACGCACCGTGCCGATGACTCCGACGGGCACGCCGGGGGCGAGCCCTGGAATGGCCTGCTCGTGGACGACCAGGAGCGGTTCGATGACGACCTCGTCGAGGTCGACCGGCTCCTCCGTCTCCCCGCCCCCGGCCGTATCGACGATGGTGAAGACGTTCGGTGAGATGACCTCACCCACGATGGCCGCGACCGTGACCTCCTCACCCACGTAGAACTCCACGTCGTCGTAGAACTCGCGATCGTAGACACCCGTGTAGTCGCCAAACGAATCAACGGACCCGGAGTCCTCCTCCAAGGGAGCATCAGCCCCCTGGCTCACGTCGACGATGGCCGGAAGCTCATCATCGCCGTTGGAACACCCACTGATTCCCCAGAGCGCGGCACATCCCACCGCGCCGGCGGCGATCGTGCGGGTGAAAGCGTTCTTCTCGAGCTTCATGGCTACTCCTTCATTTCTGATGCTGATCAGCTAGTTCGGCAGGTAGGGCTCGTAGCGTTCGAGCGTTCCGTCCACGACGGGGATGGACAGGGCCTCAGTGCCGTCCGGGGTGGTCGCGGTGATGGAGGTCCGCGCCCCTGGTGCATCGTCGACGGTTTCGAAGATGACCTCGTTGGTGTCGAGCGGGTACTGGCTGTCAGCGGGCACCGTGATGCGGACTTCGTCGTCGTCATCGGTGATGGTGATGTCGACGGGCTCCGCCGATTCGTTGTTCAGTGTTCCCAGGAGCCGTCCGGGCCGGCCTTCGTCCTCGGCGACGAGAAGGAAGCTGCGCAGCTCCACGGAGCCGACGACGCCGTCTTCCCCGACCGCGATCGCGTCCCAGTCCTCTTCCGCGGCGGAGTAGCAGCCGGTCAGGGAGAGCGAAGCAACAGCGAGCGAAGCTGCGAGGGTGAAATAAGGCTTTCGTCCGGTCGTCGTCCCGGTTGATGGGTTCATCATGCGCTTCGTCTCCTGGTGATTGTGAGGGGATCGGTCTGCTCAATTGTCGTTCTGCCGTGCGCGGCGCGTGCCGATCGGTCGTCGGGCGGTGGGTCCTTGCGCTCGAGACGGTTCGTCGGCGACCCTCCGAACCGGAAGCCCGTCAGGCCGTCGACGCCGTCCCGTACTCCACCTCTGCTCCGTGACTGCGGTGCCGGCCACGCGATGACAGTGGCCGGCACCGGATGCGGGCGCCGAGTGATTCTGCGGTTTCGGGGTCAGGAATCGGAGGCGACGGAGTCGTCGATCTCGGTGGCGTGGACGTAGTTCTCGCCGTCCCGGTCCTCGTACAGGGCATCGTCGAGGTCGACGCCGAGTTCTTCCTCGACGGTGACGAGGTCGAAGTCCTCCTTCACGGTCCCGGTGACCGCGACCGTCAGTTCGGGGCTCACCTCAGGAAGGTTCTCCGGGTGCACGATGAGCAGTTCATCGACCGTCGTGTCGTCGGAGCCGGCGATCGTGAACGCGGTCGGATCGATGACCTCGTTGACGTCAGCCGAGAGCGTCACCTCCTCACCGACATAGGACTCGTTGTCGTCGTACCAGGACTGGTCGTAGGCGCCGATATAGGCATCGTCCCCTTCGGCGACCTGCTCGTTGTCCTCCGTGTCGGCCTCCACGACGTCTTCGACGTCGGCGCCTTGCTCGGACCGGACGTGTCGCTGCAGGCAGCAACGGACAGCACTGCGGCCGGCGCGATCGCGAGGGCGCCAGCCCTCTTCATCCAGGTGCTCCTGGTCATCGTTCCCATGACTCCTCCTCGGGATAGGTGAGGTCCGGCGGCACCTTCCGGCCCGTCGTCTCGGTGTGGTTGGGTTCTACGCCAGCCACAACCGTAAGCACGCTTACCAGCCGGGAGGCGACGAACAGCGGCATCCGTTGCGAAGACGCAACCGTCCCGTGACCGGGCCGAGATCAGCTGACCGGAGTCTGGCAATCAGCCGGGCGCACGCCGGGTATCGCGGCAGCCGAGCCACCGCGCCCGAGGTCAGGGATTGACGGTGATCCGGGGGATCGACGCCGTGACCAGTGATCCGTCGGCGCGACGGCTGCCCTCGATGTCGCTCGTGGTGGGCGTCCCGGTGAGGCGCGGACCCTGGCCGTCGAGGGGTACCGTCACCGGGGTCCCGGGTGCCACCGCGACAGGCCGCCCCTGAACCGAGACCGTGGTGGGACCGCCGGTCTCCACCGTCAGCGTCATGGCGTCCTGCCGGACCTCCACCCGCAGCCTCGTGCCGTGCAGCATGACCCGGAAGGTGACGGCCGTCCAGGTCTCGGGCAGCCGCGGATGGAAGGTGATCTGCCCGCCGTGGTCGCGCATGCCGCCGAAACCGTACACCAGGGCGCTCCACACCCCGCCCGTGGAGGCCACGTGGATTCCGTCGGACGTGTTGCGGTGCAGGTCCGCGAGGTCCACGAACAGTGAGGAGAGGAAGTAGCGCAGTGCGAGGTCGTGGTAGCCCACTTCCGCGGCGATGATCGACTGGACCACGGCCGAGAGTGTCGAGTCCCCGGTGGTCAGGGCCTCGTAGTACTCGAAGTCGGAGCGCTTCTGCTCCATGGTGAACTCGTGCCCCTGCAGCAGGAGAGCCAGGACCACATCGGCCTGCTTGAGCACCTGGAAGCGGTAGATCACGAGCGGGTGGAAGTGCAGGAGCAGGGGCCGCTTGGTGGGCGGCGTGTTCTCCAGGTCCCAGAGTTCCTTGTCCAGGAAGGCCGCGTCCTGGGGGTGGATGCCCGCGCGCTCGTCGAACGGGATGAACATTTTCTCCGCTGCGAGCGTCCATTCGACGAGTTCGTCGTCCTCGAGCCTGAGCCGCGCCGCCATGCGGGCGTGGGCTGCAGGATCCACGGCCCGCAGGGAATCGACGGCATGGACCGCGGACCGGAGGTTGGCCCGCGCCATCACGTTGGTGTACAGGTTGTCGTTCACCACCGTCGTGTACTCGTCCGGTCCCGTGACCCCGTGGATGTGGAAGTTGTCGTCGCCGTTGCTCCGCCAGAACCCGAGGTCCGCCCACATGCGTGCGGTCTCCACGAGGATGTCCACCGCGCCCCGGTACAGGAAGTCGTCGTCGCCCGTTGCTGCCACGTACTGCATGAGGGCATAGGAGATGTCGGCGTCGATATGGTACTGGGCAGTACTCGCCGCGTAGTAGGCCGAGGATTCCTGCCCGTTGATCGTGCGCCAGGGGAACAGTGCACCCCGCTGGTTGAGCTCGGCGGCCCGGGACCGGGCCGCGTCCAGCATCGCCTGCCGGAACCGGAGGGCATTGCGCGCGACGACGGGTGCCGTGTAGCTCAGGAACGGAAGGACGTACACCTCCGTGTCCCAGAAGTAGTGCCCCCCGTAGCCGGAACCTGACACGCCCTTCGCGGCGATACCCCCGCCGTCCGTCCGGGCGGTGGACTGCGCGAGCTGGAAGAGGTTCCACCGGATTGCCTGCTGGACGGCCGGCTGACCCTCGACCGCGACGTCGGAGCGCCCCCAGAAGTCGGCGAGCCAGTCCTTCTGCTGGCCGAGGTGCTCCTCCAGGGTCATCTCGCGTGCGCGGTCGAGGGTCCGGCAGCAGCGGTCGGCGAGTTCCCGCGCCGGCACGCTCCGTGAGGTGTGGTAGCTCACGGTCTTGAGGAGTCGGACGGGCCGGCCGGGCTTCGCCTTCACCCGGTACACGTGCTTCGCGAGGTCGTCCTCGATGTGCGAGCTCTGGTCCCACTCGTTGTCCGTGCGGAACTCGTGCTCGATCCCGCAGGCAATGGTCATGCGGGAGTTCGTGGTGCTGTAGCCGAGCAGGTACCGGGGTCCGTCGGCCCGTTTGAGGCGCGGCTGAAGCACGCGGTCGCGGAAGGACTCCGCCTTGCGCGGATCGAAGGCGCTGCCGTCCCCGGCCGGGCTCACATGGTATTCGTCCATGCCGTCCTGCCGGTTGAGGATCTGGCTGGAGATGAGGACGGAGGCATCGGCGTCGAGCATCTCCACCTCGTAGTCGATCAGGGCGAGGTGCCGGTCGGTGAACGAGACCATGCGTCGGGACCGGATGAGGACGTGCTTGCCCGACGGCGTCCGCCACTCGATCTCGCGGGTGAGGGTGCCGTCGGCGAAGTCGAGGCGCCGCGTGTGCCGCAGGATGTCCGCCCGGGTGACCATGAACGGCTCGTCGTCGACGTACAGGCGGATGATCTTCGCGTCCGGCACATTGACGATCGTCTGCCCCACGCGCGCGAACCCGAAGGCTTCCTCGGCGTGCTGGATGGGCCAGGTCTCGTGGAAGCCGTTGATGAACGTGCCCGCATCGTAGCCGTCCCTGCCCTCGTCGAGGTTGCCCCGCAGCCCGAGGTACCCGTTGCCGACGGTGAAGAGCGTCTCGTTGCGGCCGGCCTGGGCGGCATCGAAATCGGTCTCGACGAGCGCCCATTCGTCGACGGGGAAGTGATTTCGGTCAACGGGGTCTGCTGCGGGGAAGATCATCGGTGTCCTGTGCTGGATGGGGCCGGGCGAGCGGAAAAGGGTGCGGGCGTCAGCCGGCAGGGAGAAAAGGGATCAGCTCGGCGAGGTCGTCGATGACGATGTCAGCGCCGTGTCTCTTCAACGTCTCCGGGCCGACGCCGCGGTCCACGCCGACCACGAGGGCGAAGGAGCCAGCGCGCCCGGCAGCGACTCCGGACGGGGCATCCTCGATGACGGCGCACGCCCCGGCGGAGAGGCCGAGGAGTTCCGCCGCATACAGATAGGTGTCGGGTGCGGGCTTGCCGGCTAGGCCGCTTCCGGCGGAGAGCACGCCGTCGACCACGATGCCGAAGCGCTCGGTGAGTCCGGCCGCCGCGAGGACGGCGGTGCCGTTCCGGGAACTGGTGACCACGGCCATCGCGACCCCGGCATCCCGCGCTGCATCGAGCAGCGCGAGCGAACCGGGATAGGCGGCGACGCCCTGCTCCTCCAGCGTGTCGTTGAAGGTCCGGTTCTTCCGGTTGCCCAGGCCGCAGACGGTCTCGAGGTCCGGGGCGTCGTCGGGCGTCCCCTCGGGCAGCGTGATGCCCCGCGAGGCGAGGAACGCACGGACGCCGTCGTATCTCGGTCGGCCGTCGATGTGCGTGAAGTAGTCGTCGTCGGTGTACGGCTGGTCGATGCCCCTGCTGCGCAGGTACTCCGAGAACAGCCGGGACCACGCTCGCATGTGCACTTCGGCGGTGGGGGTCAGGACGCCGTCGAGATCAAACAGGAGCGCCTGGACGGACGTGAGGCCGGCTGCAGCGGGGGAGGGAAGCACGGGATGCCAGCTTTCGGAGAGGGGTAGGACGCCAGCCGCAATCGCGCGGAACCGGTGGAGTCGGGGGAGGTCGACGTCGACCGGTCTGGAGGTGCCCGGACGCGTCGTCGGACTGCGAGGCCTCACGACTGTCTGCCCCCGACGAAGCGCTACCCTGCGCGGCCCAGTCTAGCCCCCGACCGTGGCCCTGCCCGGCCGGTCCCCGGGGTGAGGAACGCCCGAACGGTGGCGCGCGCGGACATCCGGGGGTCGGAGATGATTGGCTGGAGGGCGCTCCACACTCACCGGGGCGTGATCACTGGACCTCCCCGCGCCTGTCGCGGGCCGACGAGCATCACCAAGGAGTTGCATGGGACAGAATCTGGACGTCGAGCTGGGCGGGCGGAAGCTCGTGCTGCACAACCGCTACGAGACACTGTCGATCGCGAATGACGCCCTCATCGCCGTCTGGTTCATCGTCGGAAGCATCCTCTTCTTCCACGAGAGCACCACGACCGCGGGAACCTGGCTGTTCCTTCTCGGCTCCGTGGAGCTTCTCATCCGACCGGTCATCCGGCTCTCGCGGAACATCCACCTGGGTCGCGTGTCGAAGCACCCGGGCACCGAAGATTTCTGAGGACCTACCGCCGTCGAGCAGGCCTGCGAAGGTGATGCCGGCGCAGCTCAGCCCTGGCGGAACAGGTCCAGCAGGCCGGCGGGGTTCTGGTGACCAGTCACGCCGGCGATCGGCGCGGCGTCACGTGGTGGTCCTGTCACGCTTCCGGGCCACGTCGGGGATCGTCCGGACGGGAGCGACGACGACGTCGTTGACTTTCCAGTCGAGGTTCTTCAGCCCGGTCCGGACCTTCTCCAACGCGTCGATGTCGATGGAGGACGTAGGGCGGGGAACGACGAACGCCTCGACCTGGAACACCTGCCCCTCGTCGCGCACACGGGCGCCCGTGTCCTCGGCCCAGTCGAGCCCGTCGAGGTAGTCCTGCACCTGGTGGAGGAGCGGGTGGGGCTCCGTGTCGTCGTAGGTGGTGGCCCTGGCATCGAGCAGCCCCTTCACGGCGGCGCGTACGTTCACCCAGCCGTCGCGCAGGATGGAGAAGGAGACGACGATCGCCGCGGCGGCGTCGGCCCACCACAGTCCGAACCCGATGCCGAGGACCCCCACGATGACGGCGACACCGGTCATCCAGTCGGCCTTGTTCATGTCGGCGTCGGCGAAGAGGACCTTGTTGTGCAGGGGTGGGGCAAGGTGGAGCTTCATCCTGCCGAGGATGACGGGAGGTACGGAGGTGATCACCATGGCGGCGATCATGAGCCAGCCCAGCCAGAAGGTCTGCCCGAAGAGCGTGATGCCGCCGATCGTGGGATGCTCCGCAGCTATCAGCTTCATCGTCGAGTCGATGATCAGATAGACGGCCATGCCGGCCAGCGCCGTCGCAGCCACAAGATGGGCGATCCCGATGGCACGATGATGCCCGAAGGGTCGCTCGACGGAAGCCGGGCGCCCGGCGATCTGCACGCCGACGAGGAAGGCGATGGGCGGGATGAAGGACAGCATGTCCTCGATCCACGCCGTTTTCATCGCCTGGGAGTTGCCGAGGACGAGGAAGATGATGCTGACGGTCACGACCAGCACACCGATCGTCACCCACTCCAGCTTGATGGCCCGTCGGAGCGCGCCCTCCACGTCCTCCGGCATGCCTTCTGCCTCGCGATGATCGGCCCTCACTGCGAGCCGTCCCGGTGGTGCAGGAAGGTGTCGAGATCCAGCAGGAACGCGTTCTCCCCCAGCGGCACCGCGAGGACGTGCTTCCGGCGGGTGCCGAAGCGGTCCGTCGTCTCGGTATAGGGCCGGGTCAGGCCTGCCTTGCCGGCCCACGGCGTCTTGGCCGTCAGTCCACCGATCACGAGGTCCAGCTCCCCGTGTCCGAGGCGGCTCATCAGCTCCTCCTCACCGCCCTCGGTCCACTCGATGTCCGCGTCCCGCGTCAGCGCGTAGTCCTCGACGAGTTCCACCTCGTCGCCCGTCAGCTCCTCGCCCTTCTCCTCGACGAAAGGCGGGTTGATTGATGCGCCGACACGCAGCGTACCGCCGTCGACACTCGTCAGGGTCCCCTCGGGATCAGCCGGGAAGTGCGTGGTGCATCCGGTTGTCGTCGGGAGGACCAGGGCAAGGCCCACGACGAGCATGATTCTTCGTCCCATCCTCCGACGGTAGGCACCCCGGAGTTCCCACGTCACGGAAATGGCCAGGGCGACGAGGCAGGTGCGGATCAGCCCGGAGTGTGGCCCTGCGCCGTGCCTCACTGTCCTGGGGCGGCAGAGGCCTCGAGGAGCTCCGTGAGGGCGCGCTCGGCCTCCCGGCAGGCCTTGGTGCAGAGTGTGCAGTGGGGGTTCTCGTGGTCGGTGCACTCGAGGGCGCTCGCACTGCAGGCAAGGCGGCAGGTCAGTGCCAGTTTCTGGATCACGGCGTCATGGGGCTCGGTCCGGCGCAGCAGAATCGCCGCGGTGACCCGGCACAGGTCGGCGCAATCCTGGTTCCTCCGGACGCACGCGATCAGGTGGGGCAGGTCGTCATCGGCAAGGCAGGCGTCGGCGCACACGCTGCACACCTGCGCGCACTCCAGGAGGGCGCTGATCGCCGCGATGCGGCGGCGGTCCTGGGACGGTGTCCCGTCGGTGCGGGGATGGGTCGTCGTCATCTGCTGGGTACGGCTCACGACCGCATGCCCTGGGCTTGCAGGATTCCCGCGAGGGCCAGCGGCAGGACGAGCGCGAACGCACCGGCCATGAGCAGCGCAATGCCTGCCACGAACACCGTCGCTAGTGCAATTCTGCGGCGCCTCGGCGAGGAGAGGGCACCTCTACAGCGCGGTGGAACCGCGGCGCTGGAGGGCGCGCCCGCGAGGTCGTTCGCAAGGATGCGTTCGAGTTCGTTCCATTCCGTGCGGTCGCCGTCGGACAGGGCCATGGCACATTCCTCGCTACTCGGAGCTGATCAGGTTCCAGGCCTCATTGACCCGGCATCTACCAGTTCACCGGTTCGGCGCACCGGTCCGCATCCCCGATCCGAGGAGGGAAAGGCATTGACGACCGTGTCGACGGTGGGGTGGTCATGCCGGCTCGAGGGAGGCGCGCGTTCTCGTCAGGCTCGTCAGGGTGGAACGTGGTCATCCTGGCGTCACGACGAGCAGGCGCGGGGGCGGTTGGGTAGTATGCCTAGTCAGTGGTTCAGCAGGGGGCCCGAGCTACGTACTTCGGTGGAGATCATGATCGCGACCCGTTCCCCGTCCTCGACCCTGACCACCACGCCCGCGCAGCACCAGGGCGCCGGCCAGGGCGAGTCACCCAACTATCTGCGCATGCCGATGCGCGAGCTGCGTGTCGAAGTCGACCGCCTGTACGAAGCGCTGGAGAGGGCGCATCCCGCCAGCGGCGTCCACTACGAGTACATGCTCGTCAGGGACATCCTCAGCACGCGGTCGGATCTGGCCCGGCGCCGTATCCGCTAGGCGCACTCGACCCGGGCAGCTCGCCCGCGGCGCCGGTCGTTGCCGGGCCCTGAGCCAGGTGTGAATCACCGCGGCCGCTGCTGGAACCGGCAGATTCCAGCAGCGGCCGTGGGAGATCCATCGTCGCGCGGTGTCCGTGATCGGCGCGATGGCCAGTCAGGAGCCCTGGATCAGGCCTTGGCGCCGTTCCGCCGGACCAGGTAGGTGCCGCCGGCTGCTGCGGCCAGGACCAGTCCGCCACCGAGCGCGAGGGCGCCTGCGGTGCTGCCGGTCTCCTGGGCGACGCCGGTATCAGCTCCGCCGTCGGGCATCGCGCCCATCTGCGACGCGACGAGTGTCCCGCACAGTGCCGGGGAGGTGGCGCCGAGCGGCAGATCCGGGTTCAGATCGCTGGGGGAGTTGAAGACCTCTTCGGACACACCGGCAGTAGCGGGATCGAGTCCGTGGACGACGACGACCGCGGTGCCGGACTCGAGGGAGGCCTTGGTCGCGGCGTCGAGCGGGATCTCGCGCTGAATGGTGTAGCTGCCACCCTGGCCGCCGAGCTCGAGGTTCAGGCCCTCGGCCGGCGTCGTGGCGCCACTGGTGGTCAGGGTGGTCTGGATGCCCCCGTACAGTGCTGCCGCCTCGGACGTACTCACGATGCCGTCACCGTTCTCGTCATTGGCCGGCGTCGGGCAGGTTCCCTGCGCCCCACCGTGGACGTGCTGGACGTGCGGGTAGGGCCCGTCCATGAAGGTCTGGGCCAGACCGTTGACCTGCAGGTTCACCATGGCGGTGTCACCCGTGACGTCGACGGTGATCGTGCCGGTGCCGGTGGTGCCGTTGAGCTGCCCCAGGGTCGAGGAATAGGAGGCGTCCGCGGCCATCGCGGAACCACCCGACAGTGCAAGTGCCCCGAGGGCGAGGGTGGGAATGGTCAGAAGTCGCATGCTCTTGTTCATCAGAATCCTTCACTGTGCGAGTGGGATCACGCCCGATACGAACGCGATGAAACAGTGCGTCGGCGCACTTCCCTGTGCGGCTGGACCACGCGTCGGAAGTTCACCAACCCAACAACCAGCACACTTACTACTGGCCGCTCTCCCCACTGTAGGCAGCAATCCGGCGCGTGGGAACCCCCGCCGGCCGTGCGCGGAGGACGGGCACTCCACACCGCCACGGTCCTGGTGGTACCCGCGAACGTCAGTGGTCGAACTGCGTCGCGACGGGTTCCTCCGTGACGGAGGTGATGACAGCCTGGGCGACGTCGCGCAGTTTCAGGTTCCTGGTACTGGAGGCGGAGCGGAGCATCTCCATCGCCCGGTCCTGGGAGCAGCGGCTCTGCCCCATGAGGATCCCGACCGCGATGTCGATGGTCGTCCGGCTTTCCATCGCCGCACGCAGGTCGTGTCCGGCCTCGGAGAGGGTGGCAGCCCGGAGGGCGAGATGCAGGGACTTCGCGGCGTCCTCGGCGAGCTTCTGGGCCGAGGACAGGACGCGGTCGCCGAATACCTCGGCCTCGGCCGCGTACAGGTTGAGGGCGCTCACGGCGGACCCCTCGAGGAGGATGGGAACGGCGAGCACCGTCGAGATGCCGTGCGCCTGCATCGCTTCCCGATAGGGGGAGGGAACGGAAGGATCGGCGACGTGCGGAATGTGCACGGTCTGGCCGGTGCGCGCCGCCGTGAGGCACGGACCTTCCTCGAACCGGTACTGGACCTCGTCGAGTTGCTGGGCCTCCGGCCCGCTGCTGGCGACCGTCGTCGGTTTCCGGTCCCGAATGAGCGTCACGGCCGCGAAAACTTCGACACCGTGCCTGGACAGCAGATCAGCGGCGTAGGTGGAGAGCTGCCGCAGGTACTGACGGATGTCCTCGCTGTCCAGGAGGATGTCCTGGAGTTGTTCGAGGACGGTGCCGGCAGCTTTCGTCTCGGTTTGCCCAGTCACGTTCGAGCCCGCTTTCCAGGAAATAGGTGATGCTTCGGTCGAATGGATCAACTGATCAGCCTAGGGCCGGTCCATGGCTTCGCCGACTTTCATTGATCCTTGATTTCGCTCTCGATCCATGCGGCCCCGTAGCTCACGAGCGCGTTCCTCGCCGTGGTCGGCGGCGCCTCCACTTCTTGTGCGCGTGGCCGTCGGGGTCTACCATCGCCGAACGATAGTAGAACATCATGTTCGATAATCGAACGGCCCCATCACAGCGACGTGAGGAATACCGATGCAGTTCCACCATCACGGGTACGTCTCCGGTGATCCCCGCGTGCAGCCTGCGGCAGGCGTCGGGATCGACCGCCCGCAGGATCTCCCGGACGTGGTCGACGTCCTCATCATCGGGACGGGACCCGCGGGAATGATCACCGCGGCTCAGCTCTCGCAGTTCCCCGGCATCACGACGCGCATCGTCGAACGCCGTCCGGGTCGGCTCGCCATCGGCCAGGCGGACGGCATCCAGGGCCGCAGCGTCGAGACCTTCCAGGCCTTCGGCTTTGCGCAGCGCATCACGGACGAGGCCTACCGGATCGTCGAGATGGCCTTCTGGAAGCCCGACCCCGAGGACTCCTCGCGCATCATCCGCACGGCCCGTCCCGAGGACGATCCGGCGGGCATCAGCGAGTTCCCGCACCTGATCGTCAACCAGGCCCGCGTGCTCGACTACTTCGCCGAGTTCATGAAGAACGCGCCCACCCGGATGGAGCCCGACTACGGCTTCGAGTTCGTCGGTCTGGAGGTCGACGACCACCACGAGTACCCGGTGCAGGTCACGTTCCAGCGGACCGCCGGCGGGGACGAGGGGGCCACCCGCAGGGTGCGGGCGAAGTACGTGGTGGGGGCGGACGGTGCACGCAGCAAGGTACGCGCTGCCATCGGCTGCACGCTCTCCGGGGACCGGGCCAACCACGCCTGGGGTGTGATGGACGCCCTCGCCGTCACCGACTTCCCCGACATCCGGCGCAAGTGCGCCATCCAGTCCGGCGAAGGAGGCAGCATCCTGCTGATCCCGCGCGAGGGTGGTCACCTCTTCCGGATGTACGTGGACCTCGGCGAGACGGGGCCGGACGACGACGGCGCGGTCCGCCGGACGACCCTCGACCAGATCATCGCCAGGGCGAACGCCATCCTGAGCCCTTACACGCTCGACGTGCGCAACGTCGCCTGGCACAGCGTCTACGAGGTGGGGCACCGTCTCACCGACAGGTTCGACGACGTCCTGCCCGAGGACCGCGGAACGCGCACCCCCCGGGTCTTCATCACCGGCGACGCCTGCCATACGCACAGCGCCAAGGCCGGCCAGGGCATGAACGTCTCGATGCAGGACGGATTCAACATCGGCTGGAAACTGGGTCACGTGCTCGAGGGCCGCAGCCCCGAGGAACTGCTCGCGACCTACTCCGCGGAGCGGCAGGTCGTCGCGCAGAACCTCATCGACTTCGACAGGGAGTGGTCCACCCTCATGGCGAAGCGGCCGGAGGAGTTCGCGAGTCCGTCGGAACTCGAGGACTTCTACGTGCGCACCGCGGAGTTCCCCGCGGGCTTCATGACGCAGTACCAGCGCTCCCTGCTGGTTGCCGGCGATGAGCACCAGGGTCTGGCCGTGGGATACCCGATCGGCAAGCGCTTCAAGTCCGCGCCCGTGATCCGGGTGTGCGACGGCGTCCCCCTGCAGCTCGGCCACCATGCCACGGCCGACGGCCGCTGGCGCATCTACGTCTTCGCCGACCAGGCCGGGTCCGGTACTGCATCCGGCGTCGCATCGCTCGCGGACTGGCTGGACTCGGCGGCGGATTCACCGCTGGGGGCGACGCCGGCCGGCCTCGACGGTGATGCCTGGTTCGATCTCAAGGTGGTCTACCAGCAGGACCACACACGGGTCGACATCACCCGCGTACCTGCCCTGTTCACGCCTGCCGTCGGGCCTTTTGGCTTGACCGACTACGAGAAGGTCTACGCCGCGGACCCCGGCTCCGACATCTTCGACGTGCGGGGCGTGGATCGGGGCGGCGTCGTCGTCGTCGTGCGCCCCGACCAGTACGTGGCCCACGTGCTGCCGTTGACCGACACGGCAGGCCTCGCCGCCTTCTTCTCCCCGCTGCTGGGCACCTCGTCCGGGCCCCGCCACCGCCGGGCCTTCGCCTGACATGGGCACCGAGGTGACAGAGCGGACGGCGTCCACAGGGGGTGCGACGCCCCCGGCATCCCAGACGCTCTCCCGCGGCATCCGTGCACTGGAGATCCTCGCCGATGCGCCGGACGGCAGGACGACGGTGCAGGTGGCGGAGGAGCTCGGCGTCCACCGCTCCATCGCCTACCGGATCCTCAGGACGCTCGAGGAGCACTCCCTCGTGATCCGTGATCCGGGTGGGCGCTTCCTCGCCGGGCCCGGACTCGCGAATCTGGCACGGGGAGTCGCTCCGCGCCTGCAGACCGCGGCCCTGCCAGAACTCACCGCGCTCGCGGCCGACCTGCGGATGACGGCCTTCGTCGCCGTCTGGGACCGCAGCCACTGCGTCACGCTGGTCGCCGTCGAGCCACCGCAGGGTGAAGGGGCCATCGTGCAGCGGCCCGGGTCGCGGCACCGGTTCGACGCCGGGGCCCCGGGCATCGCCATCCAGTCGGCGCTGACCGAGGCGGAGTGGAATCAGTTGGTCCCTGGTCAGCCCTACCGTGAGGAATCACGGGCGGCTGCGGTCACCGGATTCGCGGGAAGCCACGACGAAGTCATTCCCGGGGTCAGTTCCATCGCTGCCCCCATCCTGGTCCGGGGGCAGCTGCCCGCCGCGATCGCCGTCGTCTACGTTCGCAGCGACGTTCCCGCCGAGGAGATCGGGCAGCGCGTGGCACGGGCCGCCAGCGCCGTCGGAGCGCTCCTCTGACCCGACGACCCGGCCCACGAGACCATGACGCGCGTCACAAACGGCCGCGTCGCCTATCGTCATTACCTAATGAACGATCGTTCGGTAATGTGTGGGGCACCGACCACCGGCCAAGCTTCCACTGCCGCGCCGGCGCCCCGCGATCACCTGCACCACACACCGGAAGACAAAGGAGTTTTTCATGGCACTGGCACCAGAGCGGCCGCAATCGGGCACCGGCTCCCGCATGAGTTCGCAGGACCGCAGGGTCCTCGCGGGCACGATGGTCGGCACCACGATCGAGTGGTACGACTTCTTCATCTTCGCGCAGGCCGCGGGCATCGTCTTCGCGACCCTCTACTTCGGTCCGCTCGAGGAGGAGAGCACGGGGCTCGCGCCGATCGTGGCCTGGGCCACGATCGGCATCAGCTTCTTCTTCCGACCCCTCGGTGCCGTGATCGCGGGCAGGCTCGGTGACAAGATCGGCCGCAAGGCCATGCTGGTCTTCACGCTCATCCTCATGGGGTCCGCGACGGCCCTGATCGGGCTCCTGCCCACCTACGCGCAGATCGGCGTGTGGGCACCGATCCTCCTGATGCTGCTGCGCGTCCTGCAGGGCTTCTCCGCCGGCGGCGAGTGGGGCGGCGCGGCCCTCATGGCCGTCGAGCACGCTCCCGTCACCAAGCGCGGCTTCTGGGGCGCGTATCCGCAGATCGGCGTGCCCGTCGGCATGATCCTCGCGACCTTCGTCCTGTTCGTGCTGCGCAGCTCGATGTCCCCCGAGGCCTTCCTCGAGTGGGGCTGGCGCATCCCCTTCCTGCTGTCGGTGGTCCTGATCGTCGTGGGCTACTTCATCCGGTCCGCCGTCGCCGAGAGCCCCGTCTTCAAGCGCATGATCGAACGCAAGCGCGAGACGGCGACGCCCCTGCGCAACCTGCTGCAGACCAACAAGAAGCAGGTCATCCTCGCTGCGGTGATCTTCATCGGCAACAACGCCGCCGGCTACCTCGTCATCGCCTTCCTCTCGTCCTACGCCCAGCGCGTCCTCGGGATGCCGGCCGCACCGGTCCTGCTCGCAACGCTCCTGGCGGCGTTCGGCTGGCTGATCTTCACGCTCTACGGCGGCATCCTGTCGGACCGCATCGGACGCGTGCGCACCTTCCAGATCGGCTACGGACTCATCTTCGTCTGGATGATCCCGCTGTTCCTGCTCATCGACACCCGCAACATCTGGGCCTACGGGATCGGCATCTTCGTCCTGACGATCGGCCTCGGTCTGTCCTACGGGCCCATGTCCGCGATGTATGCGGAGATGTTCCCCGCCAACGTCCGGTACTCCGGCATCGGGATCGGCTACGCCCTCGGTGCGATCCTCGGCGGTGCGTTCGCTCCGTTGATCGCGGAAGCTCTCCTGCGGGGGACCCAGTGGTCGGGTTCCATCAGCCTCTACATCATGGGGCTCTGCGTCATCTCCTTCATCGGAGCCACACTCGTGAAGGAAACCAGGGGCGTACCGCTCGAGGCCGGTGAGGAGCCGGCAGTACAGAGTCCGGTCGGCCACACCTGAGCCGCGGTTCGCGTCCACCACTCTCGCACTGCTGAGGAGCACCATGAACACCACCCTGCGGGCCGCGGCGGCCGATCCCTCGACCCTCGACGCCGAGGAGACCTGGTCGCGGGACCAGGTCGAGTCCGTGCAGCTCGAGAGGCTGCAGTGGACGCTGCGGCACGCCTACGAGAACGTGCCCCTCTACCGGCGGAAGTTCGACGACGCCGGAGTGCGCCCGGCGGATCTGCGATCGCTGTCGGATCTGGCGATCTTCCCCTTCACCACCAAGGAAGACCTCCGCAGCACCTATCCGTTCGGCATGTTCGCCGTGCCGCAGGCGCAGGTGGCACGGGTGCATGCGTCGTCGGGCACCACGGGACAGCCGACCGTCGTCGGCTACACGGCCGGGGACCTGGCGCGGTGGGCGTCCCTCGTGGCGCGCTCCCTGCGGGCCTCGGGGGTGCAGGCGGGCTGGAAGGTCCACAACGCATACGGGTACGGACTGTTCACCGGGGGGCTCGGCGCCCACGCGGGCGCCGAGCGCCTCGGCTGCACCGTCATCCCGATCTCGGGTGGGCAGACCGAGCGGCAGGTGCAGCTCATCCGGGACTTCGAGCCTGACGCCATCCTGGCCACGCCCACCTACCTGCTGACCATCCTGGACGCGATGGCCGAGGCGGGGATCGACCCGCGCTCGACGTCGTTGAAGACCGCCGTGCTCGGGGCCGAGCCCTGGACGGAGGGCATGCGGCAGGAGCTCGAGGGGCGCATGGGATTCGACGCCTGCGACATCTACGGCCTGTCGGAGGTCATGGGCCCCGGCGTCGCGGGGGAGTGCGTGGAATCCAAGGACGGCTCGCACGTCTGGGAGGACCATTTCCGCCCGGAGATCATCGACCCCTTCACGGAGACCGTGCTCGGCGACGGCGCCGCCGGTGAGCTCGTCTTCACCTCGCTCACCAAGGAGGCGCTGCCGATCATCCGCTACCGCACGCACGACCTCACGCGCCTGCTGCCGGGCACCGCCCGTCCGGGCATGCGGCGGATGGAGCGCATCACGGGCCGCAGCGACGACATGGTGATCGTCCGCGGGGTGAACCTCTTCCCCACGCAGGTCGAGGAGCTGGCCCTGGCCATCCCTGCGCTCAGCCCGCATTTCCAGCTCGAGCTGACCCGGCCCGAGGGTCAGCGCATGGACCAGCTGACCATCAACATCGAGCTGCGCGACGGCGTCGGTGGCGCGGACGGAGCGGCCGCCGCGCAGGAACTGCAGCACCGCATCAAGACGCACATCGGCTCCACCTGTGCGGTCCGGATCGTCGAGCAGGGTTCGCTGGTCCGCTCCAGCGGAAAACTGCGGCGCATCTACGACCTCCGCCCCCGAGGCTGACGCCGGGGCGGCGTCAGTCGAGGCAGAACTCGTTGCCCTCGACGTCCTGCATGACGAGGCACGCCTCGTCCTCGTCGTCCGCCGGCAGGAGGTGCAGCCGGCGCGCGCCCAGCGCAACCAGCCGGGTGGACTCGGCCTCCAGTGCGGCGACGCGTTCGTCGCCGCGCAGCCCGGTCCCGACGCGCACGTCCAGGTGCACCCGGTTCTTCACCGACTTCGGCTCGGGCACCCGCTGGAAGAAGAGGCGGGGGCCGATTTCGTCGGGGTCCTGGCAGGCCGACATCGAGCCCCGTCGATTCTCGGGCAGGGAGGCGTCGAAGGCGTCCCAGGAGTCGAAACCGGGTGGCACGGGAGGGTCCACGTACCCGAGGGCGGCCTTCCAGAACTCCGAGACGGCGCGCGGATCGGCGCAGTCGAAGGTCACCTGCACCTGCTTCACACGCGTCATGCGCCCAGCCTAGCCCTGTCTACTTCGCGCCGGCCGCGACCGCCACGATCTCCTGCATGTACGGGGCCACGACCTGCTGCGAGACCTTGCAGTCGAGCAGCAGCACGCCGTCGTCGTCGGACGCCAGCCAGTCGGCCACACCGTCGAGGTCCTCGAGAGTCCTGATGCTCGTGCCGGTCGCCCCGAGGGCGGAGGCCAGTGCGGCGAAGTCCACCTCGTCGATCATCATGGGGCCGGAGTGGATGCCGCGCACCGCGTACTGGTGGATCTCCGCGCCGTAGGCCGCGTCGTTGAAGACGACGATGACCGCCCGGCGTGCGGTCCGGATGAACGAGTCGAGGTCGGCGAGGGCCATGAGACCACCGCCGTCACCTGTGCAGAGGACGAGGGTCTGGTCCGGCAACGCCCGCGCGGCGCCGACCGCGCTGGGGAATCCGAGGCCGATGGTCTGGTAGGCCGTTCCCACCATGATCAGGCGGTTCGGTGCCGGGACGCGCAGGTAGCCCGGCGCCCAGCCGATGAAGTGCCCGCCGTCCTGGACGACTGCCCGGTCCTCCGGCAGCAGCCTGTCGAGCACCCGGCAGAGGCTGCGCGGATCGAGCCGGCCGTCGGGGGCCAGTGCGTCGCCGTCGGGCCGCGCAGCGTGCGCATTCCTCGAGTCCACGGCGTCCCGCCAGCGGTCGTGCTGCCGAGCAGGCAGAACGGCGAGGAGCGCCTCGGCGGCGGTCCTCGCGTCCGCACGCACGAAACGGGTGACGACGGGGGAGGTCGACGCGGCGGCGACATCCACCTGGATGACGTGCGCGCCGGCGTGGAAGGCGTGGCCGAACCGGGTGGTGAACTGATTCAGGCCGGCGCCGAGCACGAGGACGACGTCGGCCTGCGCAATGAGGTCCGCTGTGCGGTCCGAGGCCCAGCCGCCGGCGATACCCAGCGCCGCGTCGTCGTCCCCGAAGAGGCCGGCGCCGAGACCCGACGTGGCGAGGAGCGCGCCGGTCCGTTGCGCGAGCCCGCGGGCGGCGTCGCGCGCGCCACTGAGCCAGGCGCCACGTCCGGCGAGGACCAGCGGCCGTTCCGCAGCGGACAGCAGAGCCGCCACCTGCTCGACGTCGTCGGGGGCCGGCTGGTGGAGGGCGGGCGGCGGGGCCTGCACGGGTGCGGCTTCCTCCGCCGCGTCGACGGCCGCGAGATCGTAGGGAATCGCGAGGACCACCGGCTCGCGATGGTGCAGTGCGTGGTCGAAGGCCTGCGCGGTGACCTCGAGCGGGCGTGTGGCCGAGACGGTGAATGTGGTGACGCCCAGTGCTTTCGCCATCTGGACCTGGTCGACGTCCCAGGGGCGGGGGCCGGTGGTCGGCGCGTCCCCGACCACGAGGACGAGGGGGATGCCGGCCTGTGCTGCTTCAGCCAGCGGGGTCAGGGCGTTGGTGAAACCGGCGCCGTAGGTGGTCGTCGCGACGGCCAGCCGGCCGCGGGCCCGATAGTAGGCGTCCGCGGCGGCGACGGCGCCCGCCTCGTGCCGGACTGCGGTGTAGTGGAAGGCTTCCGGTACCGCCATGACGGCGTCGAGGAAGTGGGCATTGCCGTTTCCCATGACACCGAATACCTCGGCGGCGACGGGCTGGAGCGCGGACACGATACGTGCGGAGACGGTAGGCATCGGAGGTCTTTCCGGGATGAACGTCCGGCGGTGGCAGCGGGAGGTTGCACACGGTCACCCCGGAGTCTGGTGGGTGGAGTCCGTATGTGCCTCGGGCTGCACGGCCCTTATTGCCTCTTTTGCAGGCACGACGCGCAGAAGGCGTCCGACGTCGCCACTATAGCGGACCTGTCCGCCGTCGGCCGACCGTCCTCGGCGCACATTTGGTCGTAGTGTTCACGGCCCGGTGGGCGTCTCCGGTGGATAATGCGCAGCAGTCCTCAGTACTGTTTGACCATGGCCACTTCCCTCAGAAACAGCCGCGCCGCCGCGCTTCCCGCCAAGCTCTCCCGATCCTGGCTCCTGGCCTCCGCTGCTTCCGAGGACAACTTCATCCCCGCCCTCACCTCCGAGGCCGACTCCGTGGTGTTCGACATGGAGGACGCCGTCCCCGCGACGGGCAAGGCGGAGGCACGCGAGCGCGTGGTGGAGGCCCTGTCCACCGGTATGACGGCGTGGGTCCGGGTGAACGGCATCGAGACCGACTACTGGGCGGACGACCTCGCAGCCCTGTCCAAGGCGCCGGGCCTCCGCGGAGTCATGCTGGCCATGACGGAGAAGCCGGAGCAGGTCACGCACACGGCCATGCGGTTGCAGGCCGGCACCCCGGTCCTCGCGCTCGTCGAGTCCGCGCTCGGCATCGAGAACGCGACGGCGATCGCGAGCGCTCCCGGCACCTTCCGCCTCGCCTTCGGTGTCGGTGACTTCCGCCGCGACACGGGCGCGTCCGACGACCCGATGGCGCTCGCCTACGCGAGGTCCAAGCTCGTGGTGGCGTCCCGTGTCGGGCAGCTGCCCGGTCCGATCGACGGCCCCACCGTCGGCGCCCTCGGCGACGACCTGCTCGAGGCATGCAAGGTCACCGCGTCCATGGGCATGACCGGGAAGCTGTGCCTGCTGACGGACGCGACCGACACCATCAACCGCGGCCTGTCGCCCAGCGAGTCCGAGATCAACTGGGCGTCGGAGCTCCTGCGCGAGCATGCCGCCGGTGCCGTGGTGGGCGACGGCTCCTACCTGCCGCGCCTGGCACGGGCGCAGAAGATCTCCTCGCTCGCCGATTCGTACGGCCTCTGGAACGCCTAGACCCTCCGCGTCAGAACGCCGCGGACGCGAGGGCCCGCTGCTCGGAGCCGCTGATGCGGGACGTTCCTCCGCACCGGGTGCACCGCTGGAGCCGCGTCCGCCTGAGTGTGAGGAGCGGGATGAAGAACACCGAGAGCTTCGTCTTCCGCTGCACCACCTGCTGGGGGGCGAACTGCCCGCAGTAGCGGCAGGAGGACTGCCCGGTGAACTGGAGCTGCTCGCGCGTGGTGAGGCCGAAGAGGAAGAACATTCCTTCACGGTAGCGAGTCGGGTACGGAGCCGTCGGGGGCCCGCGGGCCATTCGCGGGTCCTTGCGTTTCCGCCTGGGGGGTGCCTCATCCGACGTGCGGCCGAGCGGCGCCTCCCGCCACAGGATGAGCTGGGGCCCTGCGGATCAGCCCCGGGCCCGACGCGAGCACCCGGCCCTCACCGGAAGCATGGAGGCATGACCTCCTTCCAGCACGGCACACCCCCGCCCGCCCCTTCCCACGTTCCCGGCCCCGCCGTCCTCGGCGCACGCGGCCTCACCAAGTCCTACGACGCCACGCGAGCCCTGACCGACCTCAGCCTCAATGTCCATGCCGGCGAATCCGTCGCGGTCATGGGTCCGTCGGGCGGCGGCAAGACGACCCTTCTGCATTGCCTCGCGGGCATCATCACGCCCGACACCGGCCAGGTACTCCTTCAGCTCGACGGCGGCACCACCGACATCGCCCGATTGGACGACCGCGAGCGGTCCGCCCTCCGCCGCTCCACTTTCGGGTTCGTGTTCCAGCAGGGCCTGCTCATCCCCGAGCTCACGGCCCTCGAGAACGTCGCCGTCGCGCTCATGCTGCTGGGGGTCGACCGCTCCAGCGCGGAGCATTCGGCAGCCCAGTGGCTCGCTGCCCTGGGGCTCGCCGGGATGGAGGACCGACGGGTGGGCCAGCTCTCCGGCGGTCAGGCCCAGCGTGTCGCGATCGCCCGCGCCCAGGTCTCCGGCGCGAGTGTCATCTTTGCGGACGAACCCACCGGCGCCCTCGACTCCGGTACGTCCGCCGAGGTCATGGACATCCTGCTCCGTTCGACCACCGGAACGGGCAAGACGCTCGTGGTCGTCACGCACGACGACGACGTCGCCCGGCGGTGCGCACGCACTGTCCGCCTCCGCGACGGGCGCATCGTCAGCGATTCGCTGTCCCCAGCCGCAGGAGCCGTGGCGTGAGCGCGGCCCCGGCCCTGCCGACGTCGCCCCCTGGTCGCGGTACGGCCTCACCGCGACCCCACCGGATCCCCGTCGGTGTTCCCCTCCGCCTCGCGTGGATGCTCGCGAGACCATCGGCCACCGGCCTGTCCGCCTCCGCGCTGCCCGTCACGGCCTTCGCGCTCGTCACCGCACTCCTGCTCACCGTCGTCGCCGGCGGACTCTCCTTCTTCCAGTGGCAGGACGAAACCGGGCAGCTCTACCTCGCACTCGCCGCCATCGCGACGGCCCTGCTCGTCGTACCGCTCCTGACCCTCGGCGGTTCTGCGGCGCGGCTCTCGGCCCGACGGCGGGACGAACGCCTCGCGACCCTGCGGCTGCTCGGCGCACCGGCCTCGACCGTCGCCGTCATGACGGTTGCCGAATCGATGATGCTCGCCGCTGCGGGGGTGCTCGCGGGAATCATCGGTCACCTCCTGCTCCTGCCCCTCGTGCAGCTCATCCCCTTCCGCGGTGAGCCCCTCGGCAGCGCGGTGTGGATGGGGCCCGGGCCGCTCGTACTGGTGGCCCTCGGCGTCGTGGCGCTCGCTGCTGGGAGCTCGGTCCTCGGCCTGCGGCGGATCGTGATCTCGCCACTGGGTGTCAGAACACGGCAGCAGGCCCCCCGGCTCCACTGGCTGAGGGCCGTCGTGGCCCTGGGTGTCATCGCCCTCGTGGCCGTTGTCATGGGGAATGTCGGCGGTGCACAGGATTTCGCGACCGTCGTCGTGGTGCTCGGTGTGGGTTTCGGGGGCGCGCTCGGTGTACTGAACCTGGTCGGTCCGTGGATCATCGGGGTACTCGCGCGGCGTCAGGTCCGGTCGGCGCGGACCCCGGAACGGCTCCTCGCTGGACGCCAGATCCTCGACTCACCGAAAGCCGCCTGGCGCCAGGTCAGCGGCGTGGCCATGACGTGCTTCATGGCGGTCTTCGGTGGAACGGGAGCGGCTTTGATGAACTCGGCCGGCCCGCTCGGGGGCAGCGAACGCTACCTCGGCGACGACGTCCGCACGGGTGTCCTGATCACGATCGTCGCGTCGTTCCTGATGGTCGCCTGCTCCGCGGGCATCACCCAGGCCTCGCTCCTGCTCGACCGTCGGGATCTCTACGTCAGCCTCGACCGGCTCGGGATGCCCGTGGAGACCATGAACGCCGCACGGACGAGGGCCGTCCTGTTCCCGCTGCTCGTGGTGTCGATCGGCAGTGCGCTGACGGCCGTCGTCGTCGCTCTTCCGCTCGCCGGCCTGGCTCTGATCTTCGCCCCGCTGTCCGTGGCCGTGATCATCGGGTGCCTCGCCGGAGGGATCGGCCTGGTGGTCGTCGGGCTTCGCGCCACCCGACCGGTCCTCACCCACATCCTCCGGAATCCCTCCGCGGCTCTGTAGGTGCATCCCGTTGCCCGCGCCGGGCAGGGGCGGGTGTCAGGGTCGGCGGTAGCGGTTGATCATGGGGCAGTCGAACGGGTCGCGGGCGGCGAGTCCTACCCGGTTGAGGTAGGAGATGACGGCGCCGTAGGAGGCGGCGACTCCTACTTCGGTGTAGGGGACGCGCAGGCGCTCGCAGTGCTCGCGGACGATCACGGCTGCGCGGCGCAGGTGCGGGCGCGGCATGTCGGGGAAGAGGTGGTGCTCGATCTGGAAGTTCAGTCCGCCGAAGGCGTTGTTCACGAACGAGCCGCCGCGGATGTTGCGTGAGGTGAGGACCTGCTTCTGGAAGAAGTCGAGCGTGCTGTCCCTGGGTACCACGGGCATGCCCTTGTGGTTCGGGGCGAAGCTTGCACCCATGTAGATGCCGAACACGGCCAGCTGGACCCCGAGGAACGCGAAGGCCATGCCGACGGGCAGGAACCAGAACAGGACGCCGAGGTAGGCGCCGAAGCGTGCCCCGAGGAGCGCGAGTTCCACCCAGCGGCCCTTGATGGTGCGGCGGGCGAAGAGCGTGCTGATCGATCGGGCGTGGAGGTTGATGCCCTCCATGGTGAGCAGCGGGAAGAAGAGGTAGCCCTGGCGGCGTGTGATCCAGGCCTGGATGCCCGTGGCTTTCGCGGCGTCCTCCTCGAGGAAGGAGATGGTGTCCACCTCGATGTCCGGGTCCTTACCCTTGGTGTTGGGGTCGTTGTGGTGGCGGGTGTGCTTGTCCATCCACCAGGCGTAGCTGATTCCGACGACGCCGGCGGCGAGGATGCGGCCGGACCAGTCGTTGGCCCCGCGGGTCTTGAAGATCTGGCGGTGGGAGGCCTCGTGGGCGAGGAACGCCACCTGGGTCAGGACCACGCCGAGGACCGCCGCGATGAGGAGCTGGAACCACGTGTCCCCGAGGAGGGCGAAGCCCGTCCACGCCGCTCCCATGGCCAGGGCCAGCAGCGCGAACACGGAGACGTAGAAACGGCGTCGGCGGGTCAGCAGGCCCTCCTTGCGGACCTGCTTCAGCAGGACCGAGTAGGAGGCGACGACGTCGTTCGGCTTCGAGATGCGAACGGTGCGCGGTGCGGCAGTAATGCTCAATGGGGGTCCTGGAGGCTCGCGGTCGGCTTCCCAGCCCGGGATGGGGTGCTAACCCGCAGATGCCCCCATTCTACGGGAGCACACTGGAGAGTAGCTGTGCGGGATGGGCGGCAGCTCAGGATGCCGGTTCCGCGGCGTCGTAGTGGCCCGGCCAATCCCTGAAGGGGATGCGGGTGATGTCCCGGATGGTGCCCGCCGTCCCCCATTCGTTGCGTCCGAGCCGGGAGAGGGGTTTCAGCGCGTCGATCGCCGGGAGGTCGCCGTCGAGCATCTCCTCCGAGACCACCGCGTGGATCACCTCGCCGAAGACGAGCGTGCAGTTCCCCATGTCCTGCAGGAGATGCAGCCGGCACTCGAGGGCCACGGGTGACTCGAGCACCCGCGGTGGACCCACCGTGGCACTCGGCTCGCGGGTGAGACCCGCGGCGTCGAATTCGCTGACGTCCGGCGGGAAGTCCGTCCCGGTCGCGTTGACCGCCTCGAAGAGGTCCTCCGGGGTGAAGTTGACCACGAACTCGCCCGTCGCCTCAATGTTGCGGACCGAGTCCTTGCGGCCCACCGAGGTGAACTGGACGATCGGCGGGTTGACCGAGGCGATGGTGAAGAACGAGTGCGGCGCCAGGTTGTCGACGCCGTCCGCCGAGGTCGAGGACACCCAGGCGATGGGTCGCGGGACCACCACGGAGGTCAGGAACGAGTAGAAGGCACGGCTCGACGTCGGATCGGGGCTCACATTCCTGCGCATCTCGTCCAGCCTAGCCTTCGCCGGACAGCAGGTCGCGAAGGCCGAGCGGTTGCCGGCCGGTGAGGCGTTCGACGTCGTCCGACATTCTGTCCATCTCGCCGCGGGCGATCGCCGTGTAGGTGCTGATCCAGGCCTCGACCTGCCAGTCGGGCGCGCCGTGCTCCGCTCGGGAGGCCACGGCCTCCTCATGGGTCTGGTTCTCGAATCGCACGGTGTGCGGCGTGAGCTCGGAGAGGGTGGCTGCCGCCTCCGCCAGGGTGAAGGCCTCGGGTCCCGTGAGATCGTGCGCCTTGCCGGCGTGCTCGCCGGGTGCGCGCAGCACGGCAGCCCCGGCCCGGACGACATCGGCCTGCGCGACGGCGGAGAGCCTCCCCGTGCCGGCGGGACCGCGGATGACGCCGTTCTCGGCGAGGCCCGGCACGGCGTCGAGATACAGGTTGTCGCGGAGGAACGTCCAGGCCATCCCGGAGCTGCGGAGGTGCTCCTCGGTGTGCCAGTGATCGCGCCCGAGGAGGAAGGCGGCGTCCGGTGCGGCGCCGAGGAAGGAGGTGTACACGACGTGCTGCACGCCCGCCTCGGCTGCTGCATCGATGAATGCACGGTGCGTGGCGACGCGATCGGCTTCCTCGGCGGCCGACACCATCAGCAGGATGTCCACACCCTCCAGTGCCTTCACAGAGGCGCCGACATCCGCGTACGTGGTGCGGCGGACCTCGGCCCCGGGCAGGGGCCGCGCCCGCTCGGGTGCGCGTACCGGCAGCACCAGCGGCACGCCTTCCCCCGCGAGGATGCGGGCGACGCCGCCGCCGACCGTTCCGGTGTATCCCGTGACCGCGATGCGCTGTTCCATACCCGTCCCAGCCATGGACGGACCGGGATAATTCCCGTGGACCGGGTGGCGCCGGGCGCAGGCTGCCCGGCCCCGTGCGCCCGTTAGACTGGCCGCACTATGGAACACATGCGCCGGCTCCGCACCCCGATCGTCTGGCTCGTCGTCGCGGCGATGGTACTGAGCATCGGCGCGGGCTTCTTCTCCGTCGTCTTCTGATCGTTCCGTCCACGCTTCCCCTCCCGACCCGCGTCCCGGGTTGTCCGCTCTCGCCTCCTGGCCCTAGGGTGGTAAGCAGGCTTAGCTTTCCCGAGCCCGTCCTTCCCGGTGGCGCTGCGCCCCGGGACACGCATTCTGTACAGGGAGAACACCTATGACCTCCGACAGCACGACAGGATCGACCGACCAGTACACCTTCCAGAACCCCGTGTCGAGGTTCGAGAGCATCTCGCCCCCAGCCGAGCAGACGCCCGAGCCCGGCCTCGAGGCGGATCTGAGCATCAAGGCAGACCGCGGGGAGACCTCCTACCGCGGCACCGGACGACTCGTGGGCCGCAAGGCGCTCATCACGGGCTCCGACTCCGGGATCGGTGCGGCCGTCGCCATCGCCTACGCGCGCGAGGGGGCCGACGTCGCCCTGTCCTACCTCCCCGAGGAGGAAGAGGACGCGCAGGTGGTCAAGGGCATCATCGAGGCGGAGGGCCGCACCGCCGTCTGCATCCCCGGTGACCTCAAGGACCCGGACTACTGCACCTCGCTGGTGCAGCAGGCCGTCGACGGCCTCGGTGGCCTCGACATCCTCGTGAACAACGCAGGCAAGCAGGTGGCGGTCGAGTCCCTCGAGGAGCTGTCCGACGAACAGCTCGACCACACGTTCAAGACCAACATCTACTCGTTCTTCCGCGTGACCAAGGAAGCTCTCAAGCATCTCCAGCCCGGATCGGCGATCATCAACTCGACCTCCATCCAGGCGTACGAGCCCTCGCCCACGCTCGTGGACTATGCGAGCACCAAGGCTGCGATCAACAACTTCACCAAGGGGCTCGCGCAGCAGCTGGCGCCCAAGGGCATCCGCGTCAACGCGGTGGCTCCCGGCCCCATCTGGACGCCGCTGCAGCCCTCGGGCGGCCAGCCCGCGGAGGCGCTGCCCGAGTTCGGCAAGTCCACCCCGCTGGGCCGTGCCGGCCAGCCGACCGAGTTGGCGCCTGCCTATGTGTTCCTGGCGTCCTCCGAGGCGAGCTACGTGATCGGGGAGACCCTGAACGTCAACGGCGGGATGCCCACGCCCTGACGCCGGTCCCCCCGTGGACAGAGAACAGCCCCGGGCTCCATGGAGTCCGGGGCTGTTCTGTGGTGCGGAACAGGTGGAGAACCGTTGCGGACCGGCGAGGCCTACGCGGCGTCCTCGAGGGCATCGAAGTCGGCGCGGTCGATGCGGCGGTGGTAGCGCATGCCCGCGAGCCCTCCGAGGATCGCGCCGATGAGGGCGATACCGGCAACCACGAGAAGGCCGATGAGGCCGGGCCCCGTCAGATCCTGCGTCGGGGTGACGCCGAGGTCCTGGAAGCGATCGGTCACGGCGGCCTGGTTGCCTACGATGAAGCCGATGACGGTGAGGACCACCGCGACGATCACGGCCCACAGCCAGACGGCCACTCCCTGCTTGATCCCGCTGAAGCGCGCCATGCGACCGGCCACATAGCCGCCGGCGTAGTACGAGAGGAGCAGGACGACGCCGAGGATGACGGCCGCGGTGATGCCGGTGGACTGCGCGCTCGCCGAGCCGCTGGTCAGATCCTCCGACGAGAGATCAGCTCCCAGGCCCAGGATCGCGGCCACGGCGCCGACCAGAGCGGAGAGCAGCACGAACAGTCCCGTGGCCGTCAGCCAGCCGAAGAAGGCCGAGCCGAACTTCATGCCGCCGAAGTGCTCCTTCTCCCGCTGGTGCAGGAGCTTGCGGTCCGCCAGACTCGGGACGCCGGACCCTACGGCACCTGCCGTTCCGCCGGCTGCCCGGGGGAGGGGGTGGTCGCGTTCCTCGCCTGCACGGCCCGTCGCCTGCGACTTCGTGGCCGTGACGGGTGCCACGGTGGCGTGCTCCCGTGTGCGCGGCTCATTGTGCTCCGCCGCGTCACTGAGGGGTGCCGGCACGGGCGTGGGCTGGGTCCGGTCCCGGTCGGGCGTGGGCAGCGCCGTCGTGCGGGCGTCGTCCTCACGCGGGCTGTCCGAATACATCCCCGGCACATAGTCCCCGCCGTCGTCGTCCTCCGCCGAGTACCCGCCGGGCACGTACTCCCCGCCGCCGGTGCTGGATGCACCCGATCCGGAGGATCTCGTGTCCATCGCCTCGGTCGGATGATCGGAGGCACCTGCGCGCCCGTAAGTGTCGCCCGTCGCATCGTCGCGGCGGACGCCGTCCGTCCCGTTGCCTGATTCCTCGTTCGGGCGGTTGCCCGCTGCTGGTGTACTCACTGGTCCTCCTGATCTCAGGGCCCGCAGGCTCGCTAAGGTGGCTTAGTATTGCCCCCAGTATTCCACGACACGGCGTCGGAGCCCCGCGGGCCGCCGCGTCGTGGGACCGCGCCGCGTCGCCGGACCGCGCCGTGTCGATGGATGCAAGACTTGGGGCATGGATCTCGAGGTCATCATGACGGTGGTGTGCGGTGCGCTCATCGCAGTCGGTATCGCAGGGGTGGTGGTGCCGATCCTCCCGGGGAGCATCCTCATCATCGTGGCCTTGCTCGCCTGGGCGCTCACGGTCGCCAGCGTCGAGGGGTGGGTGGTCTTCGCAATCGGTACCGTCCTTGCCGGAGCGGGGCTCGCTGCGGGCCTGGTGCTCACCGGCAGAAGCCTCCGGCAGCGCAGGATCCCCGGGCGGTCCGTCACCATCGGCGTGGTACTCGGCATCGTCGGGATGTTCGTCATCCCGGTGGTGGGGCTCGTCGTCGGTTTCGTCGTCGGACTCTTCGCCAGCGAGTTGGCCCGCCAGCGCGATGCCCGCGCGGCGCTCACCTCGAGCCTCCACGCACTGAAGGCCACGGGCCTCGGGATTCTCGCCGAGCTGGCGCTCGCCTGCCTGGCCGGTACCACCTGGGTGATCGGGGTCTGGGTCTACTTCGCGACCGTCTGAGCGCGCGCCCCCGGTGTGCCGGGCCTCAGGCCTTCCCCGAGAGGGACAGTGCGGCGACGATCAGCGCGAGGTGGCTGAGCCCCTGCGGCAGATTGCCCATGAAGGAATCGTCCGACGGGTCCACCATCTCGGACATGATGCCGACGTCGTTCGCGAGCGGCAGGAGCTCCTCCATGAGATCCACCGCCTCGTCCCGGCGTCCGACGGCGACGAGCGCGGACACCGCCCAGTAGGCGCAGGCCACGAAGGTGGCTTCCTCCTCCTGCATGCCGCTGTAGCGGTAGAGCAGCGGGCCTGCACCGAGCTCCTCCCTCAGGGCGTCGATCGTCGCGGACATGCGGGGGCCGGTGTCGAAGCCGCTCATGGCGTGGAGCAGGATCGAGGCGTCGAGCTCCGTGGAGCCCGGGTACCAGACATAGCTCTGCCGTTCCTCCGACCAGCCGTGCTCCTCCACCCAGTCGCGGATGCGGTCGCGCTCGGCGGCCCAGCGTTCCACCGGGCCCTGCAGCTGTCCGCGCTCCGAGAGCAGGACGGCGCACCGCAGGGCGTTCCAGCAACCGAGCTTCGAGCTGACGTAGTGGCGCTCCTCGGGCAGCTCCCACATCCCGGCGTCACGCCGATGCCAGATGTCGCAGGTCAGGTCGGCGAGATCGGCGAGTTGCCGCGTGGTGGAGGGGTCCAGCACGTGGCCGGCCTGCACGTACTGCCAGACGATGTCGAAGACATCCCCGAAAACGCCGAGTTGCAGCTGCCCCGCGGCCGGATTGCCGTCGACCACCGGACCGATGTTCCGCCACCCGGTGAGGTCCGGACGGCGCGTGGCGTCCGGGATGTCACCGTTCAGCCGGGTGAACACCTCGAGATCCGAGCGCTGGGCCCGGAGGTTCTTCAGCAACCACGACACCGCGGCGTGCACCTCCTCCCGGAGACCCACGCGCGTGAGTGCGTGCAGTGTGTAGGCGGTGTCCCGCACCCAGGCGTAGCGGTAGTCCCAGTTCTTGCCACCCATGGCGCTCTCGGGCAGCGATGTGGTCGCGGCGGCGGCGATCGACCCGGATGGGCTGTGCAGCAGCAGCTTCAGTGTCAGGGCGCTGCGCAGGACGGCGTGACGGTACTCGCCGTCGTAGGCGAAGTCGTCGGACCAGGCCTGCCAGTTGGTGATGGTCCTGTCCACGCCGTCGTCGATGGTCTGCGGGTCCGGGAGGGGAAGGGGTTCGTCATGCGTCGAGACGACCGCCACGAGGTGGCGGGACCCTTCCGAGGTGGTGAAGGCTCCCTCCACACTCCGCCCGGTCGATACCTTCAGGCCGTGGTCGATCCCCCGGATACCGAGGCCGACGGCGTCGACCCGGAGGACCGGACCGTCCGTGCCGCCGTCGAGCCATGGTGATGCGGTGCCGAAGCAGGAGCCGGGAGCCACCGACCACGCCATGTCCACCGTGCCGGTGAGACCGTCGATGCGCCGGGCCAACTCACCCCAGGGCAGCCGTCCGGCCACGCCGGTGTTCAGCGAATCGGTGATCCGGACCGAGCCCGTTGCCGTGGTGTAGGTGGTTTCCAGGACATTCGAGCCGTCCGCGTACCGGCGCTCGACCGAGTACTCGGCGGTAGGTGCCAGTGCGATGAAACCCTCGTCGGGATCGAGCAGGCGGGCGAAGGACGGGGTCGAGTCAAGGTCCGGTGTGGGGTACCAGTCGATGGACCCGTCGAGTGCCACGAGAGCGACCGTCCGGCCGTCGCCGATGGCTGCGTACGAACGCAGATCGACGAATCCGGCCTCGTCACGGAGTGCGATGATCGAGTCCTTTCCGTGGCCGGTGTGGCGCCGGACGGCTACCTGCCGTGCTTGCCGTTGTAGCGGGTCTTGTTGGCGCGGGGCGCCTCGCCACCACGGCGCCTGTTCAGCACGCGCGAGACGATGACGGGCACGAGCATCCAGAGAAGTCTTCTCAGCAGCATGACGGGTTCCTTCGGGTCGGGGAGCGGCGGGGGCCGCCGACGATAACCATCATCCTACTTACTGTTCGGCGGCGCTCCGATCCGGGGTGACGAAGGTTCGCAGCGCTCGCAGCTGGGCGTCGCGTGCTGTGGGGTTGAGGTACATCATGTGGCCGGCCTCGTGGTAGTGATGCGTGAAGCGGGCACGGGCGGCATCGTCGAGGTTCATGTGCGCCCAGACGTACTCCGCTGCGAAGTGGGGCGTGGCGCCGTCGTGATAGCCGTAGTCCACGTGCACCCTGAGATCCGGATTGTGGATGAGGAGTCGCTCGAGGACGCCGGAGACGTCCACGGGTGCGCCTTCGAACGTGCGATAGCTCCAGGGGTGCACGCGTGCCGTCAGGATCTCGTAGGGGAGATCGTTCTCGTACCCGAGCTCGGCCCGTACGTAGTGGTTCATGGCCGCGGAGTAGGGTCCCGTGATGGCACGGATGCTCGGGTCGTCGAAGGAGTCCGAGGCCTGCAGATTGGCGGGTTTCGCGGTGAAGCGCCCGTCGATCCGGCCCACCGCAAGTCCCTCGGACCGGAGGATCTCTGCCGCGAACTCGTGATAGGCCCAACGGAAGTTGGTGCGGCGGATGAAGCCCGGGTCCAGTGCGGTGAGCTGATGGAGCCGCGTCACGGCCTCCTCGTACTCCTCGGAGGTCAGGCGGGTCCCCTGCGTGAGCACGTAGCCGAAGTCCCGCGCCGCGTAGTCCTCCGCCTCCCGGACCACATCGGCGAGCGGACGGTCGCCGTACCGGCCATGGTAGTGCGCGATGGCCGCGTAGGTGGGCAGGTGCAGCGCATAGGGGAGATCGCTCCCGGGGAAGAAGCGCAGGGTGGACATGTTGAGCACGGTGGAGATGAGTCCCAGCCCGTTGACGGCCATGCCGTACGCATCGAAGAGCCTGCCCGCGACGGCGACGGCACGCAGGGTGCCGTAGGACTCGCCCACAAGATACTTGGGGGACAGCCAGCGGTTGTTGCGGGTGGTCCACAGGCGGATGACCTCCGCCACCAGGTCCCGGTCCTGGATGAAGGCATGGAACTCGTCGGCCTTCTCGCCCTCGACCACACGCGAGAAACCGGTGTTCACCGGATCGATCATCACGAGATCGCTCGACTCGAGCAGGCTGTCGGGATTGTCGATCAGGCCGAAGGGCGCCGGGGTCATGGAGCCGACGTCCCCGGCGTCGACGAGTCGGGGCCCCAGCAGGCCGAGGTGCAGCCATACCGACGCCGAACCGGGCCCGCCGTTGAAGGCGAACGTGACCGGGCGGCCGGGCTCGGCGTCCTGTTTGGCGTACGCGACGATGAAGATCTCCGCCTTCGGCTTGAAGCCGTCGGCCTTCCCGTCCTTGGTCTCCTCGCGTCGCAGGACGAGCCGACCCGTGGTGGTCGTGTACTTCAGGCCGGACGGGGAGGTGTGGTCCCGGACGGCGAAGTCGTCCGTGACGTCCTTCGTTTCGGCGGCGGGAGCCTGCTGCCCGTCGATCGCCGGGGTTCCTGGTGTGTCCTGCGTCTCATCAGCCATGGCAGAAGACTACCGGTAGTTCCCAGAGGCAACGGCTCAGGTGTCGGCCGGTGTTGCTTCCCGCCGGCCGAATTCCTGCTGCGCCGCGGATTCCGGGGAGGTCGTTCCGGAGTCCGGTGTGCCGACGGCGCCGGCATCGCCCTCCCAGACCCGGTTCTGCTGCGGCTTGGCGAAGAAGAGGGCCGCACCGAAGCCGATGATGACGACGGTCGCAGGGAGATAGAGCGACTGGCCCATGGACAGCGCGTAGCCCACCTTCGCCTCGTCCGGCAGGGAGGTGCCCGGTGTGGCACTCATGCCGCCGCCGTCGAGGTTCGCCATGAGGCGCGATTGCATGATCGCGGCGATGGCGGCGCTGCCGAGGACGGCGCCCATCTGACGAGTGGTGTTATAGACGCCGGAGCCCGCTCCTGCCAGCGACGGCGCGAGGTTCCGCGTCGCCGTCAGCGAGACAGGTGCCCAGATGCCGGCGCTCGAGAGTCCCAGCAGGGAGATGGGGAGGAGGAGCTGCCAGATCGGAACGTCCGTGGTGAGGATGGACCCCAGCCAGAACAGCGCGCCCGACATGCCCGCGAAACCCGCGATCGCGATGTACTTGGGGTTGCTGCGCTGGACGTACTTCCCCACGAAGGGGGCGAGGACGCCGGAGATGACGGCCATCGGGGTCAGCAGGAGGGCTGCCTGCGTGGGGGAGAGGCCGCGGACGGTCTGGGCGTAGAGCATGAGGGGCAGGGTCATGGTGGTGATGGAGAAACCCATGGCCGTGATGGACGTGTTGGCGAGCGAGAAGTTGCGGTCGCCGAACAGCCGGAGGGGGACGAGGGGCTCGCCGCGGTTGATCCGCTGCCACACCACGAAGGCCACGAGCAGGACGATGCCGGTGATGATGAGGGACCACACCGAGATGGGCCCTGCGATGGTTCCCCACTCGTAGCTCTCGCCCTCCTGGATGCCGAAGACGAGGCAGAACAGGCCGGCCGCGCTGAGGAAGACACCCAGCATGTCGAACCGGTGGGAGGTCGTGGGGAGCGTGGGTACGAGACGGGCGGCGAGGATGAAGCCGACGACCCCGACGGGCACGTTGATGAAGAAGATCCACTCCCAGCCGGCCGAGTCCACCAGGACGCCACCGAGCACGGGCCCCACGAGTGTTGCGATACCAGCGACGGAGCCCCAGAGGCCCATGGCCGCCCCGCGCCGCTCGGGCGGGAAGATCCGTGTGATGACGGACATGGTCTGGGGGGTCATGAGCGCGGCACCCAGCCCCTGGAGCACGCGGGCGACGATGAGCGCCTCGACGGTACCCGAGAGTCCGCACCAGGCACTCGAGAGGGTGAAGACCACGAGCCCCACCAGATAGATGCGCTTGGGCCCGAACCGGTCGCCGAGCCGGCCCGTCACGAGCAGGGGGACCGCGTAGGCGAGCAGGTAGGCGCTGGTCACCCAGATGACACTGTCGATCCCGGCGTCCAGCCCCGCCATGATGGCCGGGGTGGCCACGGAGACGATCGTCGAGTCGACCAGGATCATGAAGAACCCGATGACGAGGGACCACAGGGCCGGCCAGGGCCTGACGTCGTCGTTCCGGAGGGGGGCAGGGGCTTCCTGCGGAGCATTGCTGGGCATGGAGAGAAGACTACGCCCGCAGGCTGACAGAACTGCTGCCGCTCAGGGTGCGGACGGCGCTTTGGGATCAAGCGGTCCTCTTCGGTACAGTGATGGTGTTCGTCGAGGTATCCGGGGCTTTAGCTCAGTTGGTAGAGCGTTTCGTTCGCAATGAAAAGGTCGGGGGTTCGATTCCCCCAAGCTCCACGACGCACGCATGAGGCGAGGCTCCTGTTCCGGGGGCCTCGCTTCGTCGTTGGAGCTGAGCGGTGATCGCCGCGTCGCACCCGCGGACCGACGGCGCGCGGACCAACGATGCGGACCGACGGTGCAGACCCGGCGGTGCGCGAGGTCACACCAGATCGAGGCGCCGTGCCGCGTCCTCGAGGGCCAGCCGGAAGTCGTGCAGCGTCGCCACGGAGAACACCCCGTCGATCTGCCCGTCCGCCCACAGGGCGTGGATTCTCCGCAGGTCGTTCTTCCGCAGCTTCCACCCGATGCCGTCGACGGCCGCGAACACGAACTGCGTGGGCTTCCGCACCGTCGCCATCTGCTCGATCTCCCGGACGGCGTCGGTCAGTTTGCTGCCGGTCGAGTCGAAGCCCTTGGCCGCCACCGCGATGACCACCTCGCCGTGCTCGTCGAGGATCCCGAGATCGTAGGGTGCGGTGCCGCCGGCCCGTCCACGGAAACGGCCGCGCGTCGAGTAGCGGAGGCCCAGATCGCGGGCGACCGCTTCCAGCCGGTCCTCGAGCACCCGGCCCGCCTGGCCGGCGCGCGACGCCGTCCCCCGTGTTCCCGCACGGGCCACGAGGATGTCACCGAATCCGAAGGTCGCGGAGCGCTGCGCCTGCACCACGCCGACCAGGCCGTGCTGCTCGTCGAGGAGGGCGACGACGTCGGCCGGACGTTCCCGGGCCAGCCGTCCGAAGCCGCCGGTGTCGAAGGAGTGTTTGAGGATGTTCGTCAGGCGTTCTTTCGAGAGACCGACGGACAGCCCGAGCACCCGGACCGCCGACGGCCTGCCGCCGATCCAGGCAGCCAGCGATTCCACCGTGACGGGCTCCAGCACCGCGAGTTCGATGGCGAGGGTACGCATCTCGTCCGCCTCGTCGGAATCGGAGAGGAGGTCCGCGGGAGGGACGATCGGCCCGAGGAAGGAGACATAGTCCTGGAAGGTCGGTAGTGCTCGCACGCTCAGTCCCTCGCGACGAAGATGTACTCGGTGGCCTGACGCCTGGTCGCCAGGCCGTGGGTGCCGAAGTGGTAGGTGTGCGGCACCTCGACGACGTCGACCCTGGGCTTCACGGCACCCAGTTCGCGCAGCATCCAGTCGGCGCCCGGAACGGAATTGGAGCTGTAGCTCACCACGAGGGCGGACGAGCCGGCGAACTTCTCGAACATGGTCCGCAGGGCCACCTCGGCGGTGCGCTTGTTGGCGAAGAGGGAGTGCCGCTTGGGAATCTTCTTGGTCTTGGTGTTCTGCATGATCTCGCCCAGCCCCCCGCTCCAGTAGTCGGAGAGGCCCTCGAGGAAGTGGTACCGCTTGGTGTAGTCCGCGTCGTCGCTCGGCGGGGCGTAGGGCGGGTCGAGGTAGACGACGTCGTATTCGGTGCGGTCCAGGGTCATCGCGTCACCCTGCAGGGCCAGATGCTCCCGCCCCGAGCGTATCGAGGTCTGGTTCCAGCGGAGCGCGTGCTCGATGAAGTGCTGCTGGAGGGGGATCCGGAGGTCCCTCCGGCCGTCGTCGTACCGGCTCAGGTCCCCGGAGATGGTGAAGACCCCGCGCGGCTGTTTGCGGGCGGCCGAGAGGATGAGCGCTGCCAGGGCGAGGTCCCGGTCGAAACCGTCCAGGTACTCGATGTGGGACCAGGCGGAGTCGATGAACGCACGGTCCGCACGGTCGAAGAACACGCCGTCGAAGGTCGTCTGGACGAAGTCCCGGTCATCACGCGCCGGTCCCGCGATGCGGGCGATCAGCTCGTCCGGGAGGCAGTGCCCGTCACTGGCGATCGCGGCGGACGCGATGACCCGCCCGTAGTTCATGTAGTCGTTGCTCGTGACCTGATAGCCGAGCGCCTTCGCGAGATACCCGACGAAGCCCGAGCCGGAGAAGGCGTCGAGGAACGTCCCGCCGGTCCCCAGATCCGCGAAGACCGCGGCCAGCTGGGGTGCCAGCTTGTACTTGCTCCCCATGTAGCGGAGGCGCGGGAAGCGGGCCGCCTGGGACAGCGCGGCCTCGATCTCGGTCGTCAGTGCAGTCCCGGTCATGGTGCCCCCGAGTCTAGTAGTCGCTGACGACACTCCGTGCCCGGCCACGCGACGACAGGGAGCGGGACGCCGTTCGCCCTGACGGGATGAGCCGCGAGCAGAGGCGAACGGCAGGCCACCGTCGGTGTGAACTACTCCTCCGGCGCTTTCCGTGCCCACGGGCGGGCCGCGAGGACGCGGGTGAGGGGTGCCAGCCAGGACAGGACGACCAGAAGAGTGAAGGTACTGCTGAGCGAGGAGCCCAGGCTCGTGGTGGGGAGGAGCTGGTGGACGCCGACCAGGATCGTGGCCACGAGCAGCACTTTCTTGACGCCGGCGAGCAGATGGGCCGGGACCGGCTTGGGCCAGGGCGTGAAGTCGACCGGCTCCAGGTCCTCGCGCGTATCGTCAGGGCTCATCGATTCCCTTCCCGTGGTTCGTGCTCCCATTATCCCCTCGCGCCGGTATCCCGCACCACCCGCACGATCCAGCTGCAGGCGACTCGGGCTCGGGTGTCAGGCGAGGACGGCCCAGGCCTGCGGCGGCAGCACCACGCGTCCGTCGCCGAGCCCGGCCTGGCCCGCGAGGATGGTGCCCTCACCAGCGGCGTCGACCGCCTGCTCCTGGGCGGAGACGTTGAGGGCCACCAGCAGGTGGTCCGGCCCCTCGGGGGTGGTGTCGGAGGGAGCGGCCGTCACCCGGTACACGAGCACCTCGTTGGTCAGATGCACCACCTCGGTGGTGGCCCGGTGCAGCCAGGAGTGCCGCCGGCGGACCCCGATCAGGTCCTGGTGCAGCGCGAGGAGCGGCGCCCCGACGGGGGAGAGGTCAGCGGGTGAGGCCGGGAAGATCGGCCGGACGTCGTCGTCGCCTCCCACCCTGTCCTCCTTGACGCCGCGGTACCCCTGCTCGTCGCCGTAATAGATGGACGGTGTGCCGCCCAGCGTGAGCAGCAGGACGACGGCGTGCGCCACCAGGGCGGGATCCTGCAGCTTGCTCGCGATGCGGGTGACGTCGTGGTTCCCCACGAAGGTCAGGGGAGCGAACGAGGCCAGGAGGGCGTTGTGGCGTTCGAGCGCGGCGGCGAGCTCGAAGAAGTTGGCGTCGTTGAGGGAACTCCACACCGCCTTCCACAGTTCGTACTGGGTCGCGGAATCGAGCCCCCCTGCTCCCACCTCGGCGGCGTAGTCCCCGTGGATGTACTCGCCGACGAAGTAGGCGTCCGGGTGGGAGGCGCGCACGCGAGCGGTGACGTCAGCCCAGAAGGCTGAGGGGACCGCGTAGGCGGCATCGAGACGCCAGCCATCGGCACCGCGCTCCAGCCAGTACTGCATGACCTCCACGACGAAGTCGGCGACCTCCGGCTCACCGTGGTTCAGGGCGACGAGGTGGTGGTGTCCCTCGAAATCACGATAGGTCGGCTCATCCCCTTCCAGGACGTCCTCCGGCCACTCGAGGTCGAACCAGGGCGCCGAGACCGACGCCGGGCCGGTCCGGAGGACGTCCTGGAAGGGGGCGAAGGATCTCCCCACGTGGTTGAACACACCGTCGAGGAGGATGCGCAGACCGCGCCGGTGGGCCTCGGCCACGAGGGTGTCGAAATCCTCGAGGGTGCCGAGCCGCGGGTCGACGCCGAAGTAGTCGGTGGTGTCGTACCCGTGGGTCTCGGAGCGGAAGACGGGGCCGAGGGCCAACCCGGAGGCCCCGAGCCCGATCACGTAGTCGAGCCAGGGAACGAGATCGAGCAGCCTGTGCGCGGCGGACGGCTGGTCCGTGACCGCCTGCTCGGCGCCCACGAACCCCAGCGGATAGACCTGCCACCAGATGGCGTGCCGGGACCAGTCGGGAGGGTTCACGGGATCTTCTTTCCTCGGGTCGTCGAGCCACCCAGGGGCCGCGGGTGATCCTGCCAGCCTACGCGGGACGCCGGTCACCCCGCCTGATCGAACCGGGCTCCGTCCGAGGCGAGCTGTCGGATGTCGCCGGGCTCCACCTGGGCCGCCTCGGCGATGTCCACGATGGCGGCGCCGGAGCGGGCGGCGTCCAGTACCGCGGCTTCGAGGTCTGCGGTGGCCTGGTCCAGGTGCCAGCGGGCGGACTCGACGTCGGCGGCCGCGGTGGCCAGCCGACGGAGTGTGGGGGAGAGCCCACGGTCCGCGGGATCCTCGTGGGCCAGCTGGAAACCGCAGGCGCAGGCCCAGACGAGTTCGACGTCGTCCGTGCTCTGCTGCGCGATCATGCCGTAGGAGGAACCGCGGTAGGAGGTCTCGCGGAGCGTCATCGGGTCTCCGCAGTGGAGGGGGGCGCCCATGGCGGTGTCCCCTGTGCCGGTGGCGTCGATGGGTCCGATGGTGGAACTGATGGCCTGTGTCATGGCTCCCTCGTCTTTCGAGCAGGAATGCGAACCATACTGTCAACTAGTTCGCCTAACTAGTTATATGTGTCCCGAGCGGGTGCTGTCCATTCACGATTCGGCCGGCCTCCGGGGCTGCTGCCGGGCGCGCCTGCTGCATTCCTGTCAGTCGCGGCGGGCCGCAGCGAGGGCCGCGTCGATGAGGTCCTCGAGTTCGTCCTGCGTGTCGTCGGCCAGGGCGTCCTTCGCCGTCCTGACAGCCGTGACGGCGAGATCCCCCCGCGTGCCCACGATGGTCATGGTCTGCTGACGCCCGCCATCGGCGGACGTCTGGACGGTCGTCGTCCCGACCGTCGTGTCCGCATCCGTAGCGGCCTCGAGGGGCTCGACGGTCTGCTCGATCGCCACGCCCTGGGCTTCGACGGTGAAGGACGAGCATGCCCCGAGGGCCTCGGCGCTTGCACTCCCGCCGTCCGACGACGACCCGATGTCCGGCGAGGAGGCCGCGGAGACGATGGTCTGGATTGCATCCCCGTCGGAGCTGGAGACGCCCGTGGCGATCCCTGCCCCCTCCGGCGCGTCCAGGCTGTTGGACACGAAGACGGAGCACTCCGCGGGAGAGACCGTCACCGCGTCGAGGAACTGGCGTGCCTGGTCCATGCTCTGCCTGATCTGCTCCGTGGGGATCAGCTGCAGGGGTGAGCCGTCGGCCTCGGTGATCCCTCCGACAACGGTCGCCAGCTCGTCGGAGGAGTAGGAACCCGTTTCGTCGGGTTCGGCCCCGGTGCTCGCCGATGCGGCCGCCGTCGGCTGGCCGGCTGCCGGCGTCGATTCCTCGCCCGGCTCCGCTGACGCGCATCCCGTCAGCACGAGGAGGGTGGCGAGGGCGAGGCCCGTGAACGGGGTGGAACGGGGCATGGTCATCCTTCGGTCGCTGCCGGGCCGGGCCCGCTCCGGCAAGGCTACACAACCCGGCCGGGCAGGCCTCCCAGCCTTGCACGGCCGGTGGGTATGCCCGGGTTCCGCCCGGTGCGCCGGTAGATCCCGGCGCAGAACGCCACGAGCAGCAGGACGTGCAGGGCGTCCCCGCCGTAGTACATCAGCTGGGCTGCCTGCTCCACGTCGGCCCGGGCCGCCTGGACGCCCGCCGTGGAGTACAGGTGTTTCGACACGATGCCGTGCACCGCGATGGAGGCGACGACGGCTGCACCGCGGAGCGTCGGCGACGCACGGCGCGGGTGGGGATCCCTGCCGACGACGGCGTACGCGAACAGGGTGCCTGCTGCGACGAAGTGCACGTGGATCAGCGGTCCCAGCACTGGGTGGTGCAGCAGGGGAAGCATGGTTCCGTCCCAGTAGAGGACCGCCAGGGGGACCGATGTGAGCAGCAGGCCCGTCAGCGGGTGGGCGAGGGCCTGCAGCGGGCGGGCGCGGGCGGCCCGGCTGTAGCCCCGTCCCACGCGGGCCGGTACGGCACGCAGGAAGAGTGTCACGGGGGCGCCGAGGACGAGCAGGAGCGGGACGAGCATGCCGAGGACGAGATGGACGGCGGTATGCACGGTGAGACTGGCCGCGGCCGCCGTCGCGACCGGCCCCGTGGTCACGACCAGGCCGAAGCCCGCGCCCCCGAGCCAGGACACCGTTCGGCGGACGGGCCACGCTGTCCGTCCGCGGAGTACCGCCACGCGGCCCGCGACGAGGTAGGCGACGGCGACGGCGAGCCAGAGGAGCACGACAGCGATCTGCGCTGCGACGTCCCCCGCGGTGCCCGGCGAGGGACCGGCGGCACCGGGAGGGTGGTGCTGCAGCGCGTACGGAACGGCCTCCGGGATCCGGGCTGTGAGGGACATGGTGTACGTCTGCCCGGGCGGATCAGCGGTTGCGCTGGTGGTCGTGAAGGGCGCCCCGCAGGACGACGAGCCCTGCCAGGAGGAAGGCGAGGGCGGCGCCGTTCCACACCAGGTCGTAGGGGAGCAGGTCCACGCCGTACCGGATCTCGTGCAGGCCCAGCACCTTGTGGTGCACCACGCCGTCGAACAGTTGGAAGGTCCCGATGCCCACCAGGATCCCTCCCACCCACCAGCGGGTCCGCACGGCACGACGCCGGCGGAGGTCGGCGAAGAGGAACAGCGAAGCGACGGTCGCGAACCAGCTGAAGGCGTGGAACAGGCCGTCGGACACGAGCCCCGCAGCGCCGGTGGAGCGGTCGTAGAAGTGGTGCCAGTGCAGGAGCTGGTGGAAGACGGCCTCGTCCAGGAAGGCGACGATGCCGCAGCCGAACAGGAAGCCGACCAGGATGTTGCGGCGATGGAGGGGCGTCTCCTCGCCCTGGCGGGAGGCGGCGGAGGGTGGCGTGGACGAAGCGATGATGTCCCTCGCTGTCATTGTCGTTTCTCGGGCGGCCGGGTCGACCATGAGGTGGACCGACGCGGCCAGCCTGCCAGCGGCCGGAGCGCGGGTCCACTGCCCGGCCTGCGTCACTGATCCCTTGACGCGGGCGCGGAGGCGCTCCTCAGGAAGCCTTCTCGCCGTACCACCAGTGGGGCCGCTCTACCGGGCGCGGTCGCATCAGCGGCAGGGCGACCACGACGGCGGATCGGCGGGGGTGGGTCAGGATCATCGTGATGACGCCGAGCAGTGCGGACGGGATGGACACCAGCACCGCCACGGCCAGTGCGTACACCGCGAGCGCGGCATGCACCGGCGAGTGGTAGAGACCTTCCATCGAGGCTGCGCTGCCGAGCCACAGCCACGACCAGAACAGGCCGATGGCGAACAGCAGTGTTCGCGCGCGCCTGTAACGCAACGGATATCGCACCCGCCCACGCTTCATATTCGTCTCCCCAGACTTATGTTTCGGATCCCGCCCCAGGCAGGATCACTGGATGAATCCTAGACCGCGATTGAGGCTTTCGAGGCGTCCGATACGAGAATGGGATGTGGCTGAAACTGGTGGGTCGATGCAGCGCCCGGACATTCGCGTACAGAGGGTCGAAGGTGACGGCGTGTGGGCCCGCGTCTCATCGACCGGAGAGCCCGGGAAGCGCGCGTTCGTGCTGGTCTCCGGCATAGGCGTGTCCTCGCACTACTTCGAGCAGCTCGCTCCCCATCTGCTGCAGTTCGGCCCGGTCTACGCGCTCGACCTGCCGGGTTTCGGCGGAGTCCCGCACGCCCTCCGCGCCCTCTCGATCGGTCAGTTCGCCGACCTCGTCGGGACGGCGATCGATGAGCTCGGCCTCGACGATCCCATCGTCGTCGGGCATTCGATGGGAACGCAGATCTGCACCGATCTCGCGGCGTCACGGCCGCAGATCTCCACCCTCGTCCTCATCAGCCCCGTGATCGACGCGGCGGCGCGCTCCACCCCGGTCCAGGCCGGGCGGTTCCTCCGGGCAAGCCTGCACGAGCCGTTCCGCGTCAAGCTCCTCGCCGTCGTCGCCTACCTGACGTGCGGCTTCGGGTGGTTCTTCAAGATCCTGCCGCGCATGATGTCCTACCCGATCGAGCTGACCGCCCGGGGTGTGGGGGCCTCCACGCTGATCATCCGCGGCGGGCACGACGCCGTCTGCCCGCGTCCGTGGGCAACGCGTCTGGCGGGGGCGTTCCCGCACGCGGCCGACGTCGTCGAGATCGAAGGGGCTGCACACTCGGTGATGCATGCCCACGCCCGCGAGGTCGCGGATCTGTGCGTGCGGCACGCCTCCGGCGAGCTCGGGGAACGACCGATCGGAGAGGACGGGGCGGCCGGGCGGGGTCCTCGCGCGGACCGGGACGCTGCACGAGGCGGACCCCTCACGGTGGTCCCGGAGCTGCCGCGCCAGGAGGCGTCCCTCGATCCGGTCGATGCGCTCCGCGCCGTCGCGGACGAGGTGGAGGGGGTCGCCATCGAGCTGAAGGGCAACCGGACGGACGACGACCACCTCGTGGAACGCGGCCGCGAGCAGCAGGCCGAAGCCCGTTCCAGGGGGCGCGACTAGGCCGTCCGGCTCAGCGCGTCATCGCCGCCTCCGGAAGGTCCACGTCCGCCGTCGCGTCACCGAGGAGCCGCACGTGGTCGGGTGTGAGGTCCTCGATGCGGTTGACGCCGAGCAACTGCATGGTGCGGGCCGTCTCCGTGCCGAGGATCTCGATGGTGCGGTCGACACCCTTGCGCCCTCCTGCCATCAGCCCGTAGAGATAGGCACGTCCGATCAGCGTGAAGTCCGCACCGAGGGCCATCGCCGCCACGATGTCGCCGCCACTCATGATCCCCGTATCGAGGATGATGGCCGTCTTGCCCTTGAGCTCGGCGGCGACGCGCGGCAGGAGGTGCAGGGGGATCGGGGCGCGGTCGAGCTGACGGCCGCCGTGGTTGGAGAGGATGATGCCGTCCGCTCCGTGGTCCACGGCCTGCTTGGCGTCGTCGAGGGTCTGGATGCCCTTGACCACGAGGTTGCCCTTCCAGACGCTGCGCAGCCAGTCGAGGTCCTCGTAGGTGAGCGTGGGGTCGAACATCGAGTTGATGAGGTCGGCGACCGTACCCGAGTAGCGCGAGAGCGAAGCGAAGGAAAGCGGTTCGTGGGTGAGGAAGTTGAACCACCACGCCGGCCGGTAGGAGGCGTCGAGAACGGTCTTCAGTGTCAGAGCCGGCGGGATGGTCATGCCGTTGCGGACATCCCGGAGGCGGGCCCCGGCAACCGCTGTGTCCACGGTGACCATGAGTGTGTCGTTGCCGGCCGCGGCTGCGCGGGCGATCAGTTCCATGGAGCGCTCGCGGTCCGTCCACAGGTACAGCTGAAACCAGTTGCGGCCGTTCGGCGCAGCCTCGGCGACGTCCTCGATGGAGGCGGTCCCCATGGTGGACAGCGTGTAGGGGATCCCTGCGGCCTCGGCGGCCTGTGATCCGGCGTACTCGCCCTCCGACTGCATCATGCGGGTGAAACCCGTGGGCGCGATACCGAAGGGCAGCGCCGACGTCCGGCCGAGGATCGGGGTGGCGGTGCTGACGGTCCGGACGTCCCGCAGGATCCCCGGGCGGAACTCGAGGTCGAGGAAGGCCTCCCGTGCCCGTCCGAGGGAGATCTCGGCCTCGGCCGCGCCGTCGGTGTAGTCGAAGGGTGCGGTCGGCGTCCGGCGCTTGGCCATGTCGCGGAGATCCCAGACGGTATTGGCCCGCCTCAGGCGCGAGGCGGCACTGAACTCCGGCCTCTTGAACTGCATGAGGGGCGCGAGGTCGGCGACCTTCGGGACACGGCGCCGGAGGGCCGGCGGGACGGATGAACTGGCGGGGAGGTTCATGGAGGGGCCTTTGCTCGGTGCTCGGGAAGGCGGTGGCCGCAGGGCTGTCTGAGGCCTGACCACAGATCCTACGTCGTGTGGTCCTACCACACAAGATAGGGTGGACCCATGCGTACTCACCAGACCGTCTCGGCATGGCTCGAGCATGAGCTCGCAGCGGGTCGGCTGATGATCGGCTCCCGGCTGCCGGGCGAGCGCACCATGGCGGAGCAGCTCGGCATCAGCAGGGCCTCGGTGCGGGAGGGGACGCGTGTGCTCGAAGCCCTCGGCGTCGTCCGCGCCGGCGTCGGCTCCGGACCGCAGTCGGGGACCATCGTCACGGGCAATCCCGCGCTCGCACTGGACTCGGCGCTGCGGCTGCATGTCGCGAGCGCCCACCTTCCCGTCAGGGACATCGTGGAGACGCGACTCCTGCTGGAGGTGTGGGCGGCGGAGCATGCGTCGAAGGACTCGCCAGCACTCGACCGCGCCGCGGTCCTGCTCGATGAGATGGACGGGCACGACGACGCCCCGGCGGCCTTCCTGGAGCGTGATGCCCTGTTCCATGTGGCCCTCGCGGAAGCCGCGGGGAACGTCCTCGTGGGGGCCATGATGGGCTCGCTCCGGGGGTCGATCGCCGGCTACACACAGCGCCTCACCACGCGCCTGCCTGCCTGGGACGTCACATCGGGCCGGCTGCGCCGCGAGCACCGCGCCATCCTGGCCGCCGTCGTCGCGGGCGAGGGGGCGCGGGCGGCCGGGCTGGTGCGGGATCATATCGAAGGCTTCTACCTGGAGGCGGGAATCGACGACCGCCCGGATGCCGGTTGACAGCCTGCTGAGCTTTCCAATATGACGCAGGTCACCTAGACTGCTCCTACTGGTCGAGCAGAAGGCCGTGGACCCACCGGACGTGGAGCTGACCATGGAAAACCTGCACCAGATTCTCGATCATCCCAGCGCACTCCAGGCCGTGCCGGAACGCTCCCGGGGCCCCCGATCCCGCCACCTCCTGGCACCCGCCCCGAGTCCGGAGCCTGACGTCCCGCCGGATCTGGCAGCCGTCTCGACGCGAGACCTGAGGCTCCTGTGCAATCGGGTCTACCAGCGGCTGGACACGGCCTACCCGGGCGCGGAGTCGCGTGAGCAGTACCACGCGATCGTCGGCGAACTCGAGCACCGTGAGGCCGAGGCCGAGCACAGGGGCGCCCCGGAGTCCGTCCGCGAGACGTTCCGGGACACCTTCCGCGACAACGCACTGTTCTCCCGCTTCGAACTTTTCCGGAACGGCGTGATGGCGGGCTACGTGCAGTACGACCTGCGGGGTGGCCAGGTGCTCCTGCTCCACGCGGTGATCGATCCGAAGTTCCGCCGGATGGGCCTGGAGCTGCACCTGATGCAGGCGGTCCTGCTGAACGCCCACCGCCGACGACTCGCCGTCATGCCGTATTGCCCGGAGGCTCAGGACTTCCTGGCTGCCCACCCGCGATACCTGGCCCTCCTCCCGACGCGGCAGCGCCGTCGTTTCACGCAGCTCATGGAGTCGCGCGCCGGGAAGCAGGACAGCCGGTGACGTCCGCGGAGGTGCTCGGTGAGGCTCTGAGTCGCCTGCCCGACCTGGTGCGCTCCGCCGTCGAGGGGTTGGACGCCCGTCAGCTGTCGGAGCGGCCGGGTGGTTCCGCGAACTCGGTCGCATGGCTGGTATGGCACCTGACGCGCGTGGAGGACAGCCACCTCGCGGACGCGTTCGACCGCGACGAGGTCTGGTCGGCGGACGGTTTCGCCGAGCGGTGGGGACTCGATCTCCCCCGGGAGGACACCGGGTTCGGCCACTCCTCCGCGCAGGTGGATGCCGTGCAGGTCGATTCGGCGCAGCAGCTGCTCGAGTATTTCGACGCCGTGCATCAGGTGGTCGAACGCCTCGTGGGTCAGCTGGGTGACGCCGACCTCGAGCGGGTTGTCGACGAGCAGTGGGACCCACCCGTCACCCTGCTGGTCAGGTTGGTGAGTGTGATCGACGACGCCGTGCAGCACGCCGGACAGGCAGCGTATGCCCGGGGGATCCTGACCGGGACCTGACGGGGATCAGCCGAGCCCGGTCCGGCGCAGCGTGATGTTGAGCCGGCCCTCGAAGCCGATGCCCTCGGGGGCGGTGCCCGGAAGCGTCCGGAGGACCCCGTGGTAGGCGAAGCGCGACGGACCGCCGAACACGAAGAGATCGCCCGAGACGAGCTCGATGTCCTGCCACGGTCGATTGCGGTTCTCCGTGTTCCCGAAACGGAAGACGCAGGCGGTGCCCAGGCTGAGTGACACGACGGGTGCGTTGATGCGCTCCTCCCGGTCCTGGTGCATGCCCATCCTGGCGTCAGCATCGTAGTAGTTGACGAGGGCCGCGTCCGGTTCGTACCGATCGCCCTCGTCGGGACCGTACGCCGCGGCCACCGCTTCGCGGCCCAGCGCGCGGAGCCCGTCCGGGAACGGCGCGACCGCGGCGCCTCCGGCGTCGTCGGCCGTCCGGCTGTACCGGTAGGGCAGCCAGTGCCAGCCCAGACTGACGCTCCTCACGGACATGACGCCGCCGTTGGGCATGGTCACGGATCGCATGAGCGCCGGTCCTGTTGCCCACGTGCGGCACAGCTCCACCAGTTCGCGCTGGCGGTGTTCACCGAGCCAGTCCGGAACGTGCACCGCCCCCGCAGCCACCTCGCGGCGGGGGCGGGGGAGCAGCGCATCGGTACCCGGGATCATTCCCTCATTGTGCGGTGTCCCGGGGAACTACGCCCTACGTTGACATTTTCTTCGGCCTTAGCCCCGGACTGCGCCGAGGATGTGCAGTGAGACTTGACGCGGTAGCGCCCGGAGGGTTCGGGCGGCACGGTGTGCGCCGCGAACGGCGAGCGCGTCACCGCTCCAGGTCTCGAGAGGAATGACGCAGGCATGACGATGACACCAATGGCCCCGGAGGGCCGGTACGAGGACGGGACGGACGGTCGGCCACAGGGGGCCTACGAGACGCGCGGGCGGCTGGACCGGATCGTCGGACTCGTCATCGCGGCGATCGTGATCGCGGCAGCGGGCCTTCTGTGGCTGGCGGTGGCGGTCAATGGTCCGGACACCACCGTCGCGGATTCGAACGACGTCGTGATCGGCGTCTGGCGCGTCCTCTACAACGCGGACGCCCCGGCCCTGCCCGTCATCCTCACCGCCATCGCCCTCGCACTGCTCGCGGCCGCGGGCCTCGCAATCGTCGAGCGGCGCATCTCCACGACATCCCGCCGGTCCATGGATCCCACCGACCGGCCCCTCGCACCGAAAGTCGTCATGGGCGCCAACCGCGGCGTCTTCGCCGGTGAGGTCACGGTCACGGTGCTGATCCCCGCGCACAACGAGGAAGCCTCGCTCCCGCAGACCATCGCATCCCTCAAGAGCCAGTCCCACCGGCCCGAGCGCATCATCGTGGTCGCCGACAACTGCACGGACGCGACCGTCCGGCTGGCCCTGCAGGCGGGCGTGGAGGTGATCGAGTCCGTGGGCAACACGAAGAAGAAGGCGGGAGCGCTGAACCAGGCCCTCGCGCAGGTTCTTCCCCAGCAGGGCGAGAACGACGTCGTCATGGTCATGGACGCCGACACCCAGCTCGATGACGGGTTCCTCGCCGCGGCCGTGGTGCGCTTCACCGCCGACCGCGCGCTCGTGGCGGTGGGAGGTCTCTTCTACGGAGAGGAGGGGCACGGCCTGATCGGGCAGTTCCAGCGCAACGAGTACATCCGGTACGCGCGCCAGATGCGACGCCGTCGCGGTCGTGTCTTCGTCCTCACGGGGACGGCATCGCTCTTCCGCCCCGTCGCGTTGCGCACCATCGCGGAGAGTCGCGGGTGGTCCCTGCCCGGGACGTCCGGTGACGTGTACGACACGGCCGCGCTGACGGAGGACAACGAACTCACCATCGCGATCAAGTCGCTCGGCGGGCTCATGATCTCCCCGCAGGACTGCACCGTGGTCACGGAGCTGATGCCCTCGTGGCGCACACTGTGGAACCAGCGGCTGCGCTGGCAGCGCGGCGCCCTGGAAAACATCGGGGCCTATGGCGTCACGCCGTCCACCATCCGCTACTGGGCGCAGCAGCTCGGGATCGGGTACGGCGTGATCGCGCTGAGCGCCTACCTGGGCCTGATCGTCACCACGCTCCTGGCCCTCGAAGCGTGGATCTGGTTCCCGTTCTGGCTGGGCATCGGCTTCCTGTTCACCATCGAACGGGTCGTCGCGGTCTGGAAGGGAGGCTGGCGGGCCCGCCTGCTAGCGGCCCTGCTGTTCCCCGAACTGTTCTTCGACATGTTCCTGAACGCCGTCTACGTCAAGGGCATCATCGACATCTCCTTCGGTCGCCAGGCCGCCTGGAAGCACCTGGCCCATGCCGCTCCTGCCGGCTCCCTCTCTACCCAGGAGGCCTGACCCATGATCACCGCAGCGTCCGTGCTCACCGTCCCCACCGGCATCCTGCTGCCGGAGTCCGTGCTCCACAGCGGGTTGTTCGCCGTCCTCGCAGCGTTCGTGGCGATCAACACGGTGATCTACGCCTCCCTGGCGCTCTCCGCCATCCTCCCGAAGATCTACCCGACGGACTGGTTCACCAACCGGAACCGACGCACGGAGACGCGCAGCATCTACCCCGACGCCGAGGGGTGAACGCCCTGCTGGGCGCGAAGTAGTTAGAAGGGTATATTGCTAGGAAGATTAGCAATATACCGAGGAGACTCTGATGACCGGCAGCCATTGTCCGTCCACCACCCCGCAGCCGGGCGGCTAGCGCCATGGCGGATGCTCCGGAGCTCGGCCACACACCGCGCGATGATCTGGCGGCCGCTCTCGAACGCGTTGCGGGCGGCGATGCCGATGCCTTCGCCGAGGTGTACCGGGGCGCCGTCGGCCGCGTCCACGGGCTGGTCCAGCGGATCGTCGTCGGCCGGGCGCTGTCCGAGGAGGTGACCCAGGAGGTCTTCCTCGACGTCTGGTCACAGGCGGCATCCTTCGATCGGGGCAGGGGCAGCGCGACGACCTGGATCCTCACCCTCGCCCGTCGGAGGGCCATCGACCGCACCCGCTCCGACGTCTCCCCGGTGGACCGCTCCGCACCATGGGCGCCCGCCGGCAGCGTCGACGGATACGATGCCGTGCCCGAGGACGTCCTCGACCACGACGAGCCGCGCCGACTCTCCGGGTCCCTGGGGACGCTCACGCCCCTGCAGCGGGAAGCGATCGACCTCGCCTACTTCGGGGGACTGACCTACGAGGAGACCGCACGGCGCCTCGATGCTGCGGCAGGGACGGTGAGGAGCCGCATCCGTGAGGGGATCATCCGGCTGCGGTCGGACCTGTCACCCGGCGTCTGAGTGCTCGCCCTGCGGTCGTTTCTCGCCCGCCTCCACCGGCGCGGTGACCACGTTGCCGGCGACGGGGGCCGGGCAGGTGCCGAACGGTGTGAAGGCGCTGGGATAGTTGACGGCGCGGTTGAAATCGATGAGCACGACGCCGTCCGGTCCCGGGCGGGAGGTGGTCACCTTCCGCCACTCCGCCGTCGTCGAACCGTTGGTCCCGTCGTGGAATGTCAGGCCGAGCCCGCCGGACTCCTCGCGGGCGGCTCGGAGTCTCCACTCCTGTGGCGCACCGGGCAGCCGGAACGTGACCTCCCCGACGGACCGGTGGACGCCGGACACCTCCGGATGGGCGGTCCGGATCCGCTCGTCGCGGGGTTCCGGGAATTCCTCGACGCGACCCTCCACCACCAGGTCCCTCCGGTACGGGAACGTCGGGACGCCCGTGAAGGCGGCGAGCGTCGGTGCGCCGGAATCCCTCGTCCGGACGGCGTAGCGCCCGGACCGCCGCGCGAGTTCGACCACCACACGGTGTCTGTCCTCACCTCCGTAGGCGACCCAGGAAAGCGACTCCTCGTCGTCCAGGACGGCATCGATGGCTCCGTCCACGGGGAGGGCGCTCGTCAGGTCGGTGAGGCTGTCCGCCGCGCGGGCCGTGATGGTGGCCGCGTGCGAGTCGGCGGACCAGAGGCCCGGGACCAGGTCCAGGGCCGCGGTCTCGGCCGGCAGCCACTGGAAGGAGGTGAGGCTGAGCCACCCGTGGTCGTCGGCGAGCGACGAATCCCGCGCAGCGCGGAAACGCTGCCAGTGGTCCTCCGGCGTGGTCGTGCTGTCCATGGTGTGCCTTCCGGGCCGACGGGAGTTGAAGGGTCCTGCGTCGATGGAACCCGGGGCTCATGCCGGGCATTCCCGGGATCGGACCGCGGGGTCGGCCGGCTCCGCGGCCCGTGGATCAGCTGTTGTACCCGGCTGTCGCCCCGAAGCCCGCGATGATCAGACCGAAGAACAGGATGACACCGAGCACCGCCAGGACGTTGAGGATGGTGACGATCCACCCGAGCACCTTTCCTGCCGTCGCCTGGACTCCGAGCCGCTCCGCCTTGCTGGCCTGCCAGATCGCGAGAGGGCCCAGCACGAACCCCGCCACGAAGAACCCGACCAGCCCGAGGATCAGGGACAGCTGCGCCGCCTTCTCGCCCTCCATCGCCTGGTAGGACGGCTGGTACGGCTGCTGGTACAGCTGCTGATAGGACGGCTGCTGATAGGACGGCTGGTAGGGCTGTTCACTGGGATAGGGCTCGTGGGACACGGGGACGCTCCTGCTGTAGTGCGGCTGTTCCGGGACTGCTCCGCCTCCATCATCCCGCGTTCCGCCCGCCGATGCACGGCAGGCGGGCTGTCGGATCAGGGGAGCAAGGGGGTGGGGTGTGCCCGGAGTGCGTGCAGCATGAGGCGGAGGTACCGGTCGAACCCTTCCGGGGGTGGTTCCGGCCGTGCCGGAGGAGCAGGGTCGCGGCTGTCGCCGGGAGGGGGCGGAGGCGGATCGGCGGCGTCCACCCGCTCGGGCGTGAGGGATGCGAGCATGCGGACGAGGGCCAGCAGATCCGCTCCGGTCAGGTCCGGAAGGGATGCGCCGTCGTCCCTCAGCCGCCCTGCGAGGTGGTCAGCCGCGGGCGTGAGCCGCTCCCTCAGGACGGCGAGGCCTGCGGAGACGAACCCGTGGTCGTGCAGCAGTTCCCGCAGGCCGCGGTCCTCGAGCTGCATGCGGGCTGCCGTGCCGATGAAGGCCTCCGCAGCGGCCCACGGTTCCTCGAGGGCCAGGGCGTGGGTGGCCATCCGGTCGACGTCGGGCACCCTCTGCTCGAGGATGGCCTCGATCAGGGACCGGCGGTCCGGGAACCGCCGGTACACCGTCCCGACGCCCACACCCGCCGCGCGGGCGATGTCCTCGAAACTGCAGTCCGCGCCATGCTCGGCGAACATGCGACGTGCGGCTCCGAGAACCACCTCCCGGTTCCGCAGGGCGTCCCGCCGGAGCGGGCGGCCGACGGCGGGGGGTGTGTGGGGCCCGCCGTCGTCCGCCGCGTCAGGTGGGCGCATCATGGTCCGCGGACCGGTACAGCCGGAAGGTGAGGAGGAGGCGATGCGCGGTGATGACCACGGCGAGCCAGGCGATGCCGAGCGTCCAGGCGACGAGGACATCGGTGAGCCAGTGGTGGCCGAGGAACACGCGGCTCAGGCCCATCGTCACGGCGAACAGCACGGCAAGCGACACGGTGAGGGCGCGAATACGTTTGCGGTGCGGACGCAGGACCACCAGATAGGCCACGATCCCGGCGATCACGAGGGCGTTGAGGGAGTGACCGCTGGGGAAGGACGGCGACGACTCGTACGGGGGTACCGCGAGCTCCATCGGGGGGCGCAGGCGTCCGAAGGCATCCTTGCCCGCGACGGTCATGAGCAGGGAGCCGAAGGCCGCTGCCGGGATCAGGATCACGGGGGTCCACGAGCGGCGGCCCACCGCGAGCAGCACCATGATGCCGAGGGCCAGGATGGGCATCCCGATGGGCCCGCCGATGTTCGTGTAGCCGGTGATGAAGGCGTCGAGCCATCCCGCGCGCAGCGAGACCGCCAGGTCGAGCGCGGGCTGGTCGAGCGCCGCGACGCCGTCGGATTCGACGACCGCCTCGTACACCTCGGCCGACGCCGCCGTCAGGAGTGCAGCCACGCCTCCGCCGATGGCGATGAGCAGCAGGAGCGCCCAGTGGGGTCCCACCCACCGCGCAAGGGGGCTGACGCACCGGACGAGGAAGCGGCCCATGCGCGACGGCCATCGGGTGAGATCTCGCGGCCCTACGTACTGGTCCTGATGTGCTGGCATCTGTCGACTCTATGCCGGGCGCCACAGGATCGGCAGCCGGGATGCGCTGCGGACCCCGTTTTGCGCTGGCGCCTGCTGTCACCCCGCGGGGCTAGGTGTACTGCCCAGGGACGTTGGTTGATGTGTGAGGACGCGTCGTAGGTTCTGGACGCGAGGAGGACCTCCGATCGAGAGTGGAGCTGTCTAGGTTCCGGTTTTCGATCAGGAGGTCCTCGTGTCTCACGCTAATGC
>NZ_VHIM01000039.1 GCF_006494655.1 Arthrobacter agilis
GCCGCGCGACCGGCCCGCCTTCCTGATCGACCAGGATCGCCACGTCGTCGCGCCCCTCCAACTCGCGCAGCGAATCGGTCAGCGCGCGCAGCTGCGCGCGGGTCTCCACATTACGTTTGAACAGGATGTAGCCGGCCGGGCGCGCCGCGCGGAAGAACGCGCGCTCGGCATCGGTGAGCGACGGGCCGGACAGGCCGAAGATGACGGGCTTCATGCCGCGCCTTTACGGCGGATGCGCGCGCAACGCGAATGCCGCGCCGGCGCCGGGGCATAACCGCGCGGAACCAGT
>NZ_VHIM01000040.1 GCF_006494655.1 Arthrobacter agilis
GGAACTGGACGACGCCGGCGCCGCCATCGTGGTGCGCTCCGCGGACGAGCTGCTGGAGGTCCTCCGTGGGGGTCTATGACCTGACCCGCAGCACAACGCGTGGGCTCATCGCCGGTCTCTGCCGCGGGGACATGGCGGAGCCCCTCGACGGTGGGGCGGCAGAGACCGGCGAGTCATGTCTCCTTCCTCGACAGCGTGCTCATTCAGGCCCTGATGCCGAGGCCCGTGGCGTTCTTCGCCAAGGCCGAGTACTTCAGGGGGACCGGGGTCAAGGGAGCGCTGATGAGG
>NZ_VHIM01000041.1 GCF_006494655.1 Arthrobacter agilis
CGCTGCTCATCACGCACTACACGCGGATCCTCCGCTACATCAAGCCCGACTTCGTGCACGTGTTCGTCGTCGGACGCATCGCCGAGCAGGGCGGGCCGGAACTCGCCGACCGCCTGGAGGAAGAGGGCTACGATCGATTCACGGCGCAGACCACGGTCGAGGCCTAGGACCACCACGAGTGCAGGCACCTGCGGGTGTCGCCGTGGAACACCGTTCGAAAGGAACACGTGCGATGAGTGATGTACAGCAGGCGCCGACCGCGCTGGAGGACATCGAGGAAGCACTCC
>NZ_VHIM01000042.1 GCF_006494655.1 Arthrobacter agilis
CGGACGACGCCGGTTTCCAGGCGGAACTGTCGGACGCGCTGGTGGAAGAGGTGACCGGGTCGGTGGGGCTTCCCGAACAGCTCGACGAGCATCGAGCATGTCCGGCTGCGCACGGCGCGCGGGCACGAATTACCAGCTTCTCGTCGCCGGCGGGGAGGCATTCTTCCGGTTGCGACGCATGACCACGAGGACGTCCACTGCCGCGAGGGCGAGCCCCGCGACGACAGCGGCCTGCAGCAGGGCGGCCGTGCCGTCGCCGGCGGTGTTCAGGAGCGAGGCGACCGAG
>NZ_VHIM01000043.1 GCF_006494655.1 Arthrobacter agilis
ACTTCAGCTGGGTCGAGGAGCCGTCCGCCGAGGTGCTGCACTACTCGACGTCGCCCCGCTCGCTGCCCGGCCCGAGACGGAGGACGCGACGGCAACGGGTGACGGACGTGTCCTCGCCGTCTGGGGTCCCTCCGGCGCTCCGGGACGGACGACGGTGGCCGTGAACATGGCCGCCGAGCTCGCCGCCACCGGCGTCTCGGTCCTTCTGGTGGATGCAACACCTACGGTGCCAGCGCCGGCGTATTCCTCGGACTGCTCGACGAATCGGCCGGACTCGCCCAGGC
>NZ_VHIM01000044.1 GCF_006494655.1 Arthrobacter agilis
TCATCTTACATCATGCAGCAAACGGCATTGCAGGCATCGTATAAAGCATTTACCGATATGCAGGTATTGTCGCTCTTCCAGCTCAGCAAATAATTTCGCTTTAAAACATATCATGAAACTGGGTATGTTTTGTCTGCCTGCTCTGGGATCGCTGGGGCGGGCATTTTTTTGCCTATTTTGCATTGTTGGTTAGCAAGGATGCCATTCGATGAATTTTAATATGTTGATTCAAAGATGAAATAAAAAAGCCCTGGCAGTTACCAGGGCTTGATTACTTTGA
>NZ_VHIM01000045.1 GCF_006494655.1 Arthrobacter agilis
ATCACGCCGTACCCGATCCCGAGCTGTGAGCTGTTCCGCGAGCGTCTCGAGCGATGTCCCCCGGGACGCGGCGTCCCTCATGAGCTCCTTGACGGCGTCGACGATCTCGCGCCGGCCCCCGTAGCCCACTGCGACGTTCACATGGAGGCCGTCGATCCGGGCCGTGGAGCCGGCCAGGCTGACGAGCTTCGCACTGAGGTCCTCGGGGAGGAGATCCAGCGCGCCGACGGGCTGAACCCGCACCCGGTTACTCTCGCCCAACCGATCGAGGGTGTTGGC
>NZ_VHIM01000046.1 GCF_006494655.1 Arthrobacter agilis
CAACGGACGGCTCGAGCACCTCCGCGGATCAGCCCTCGGCTTCCGAAACCTCACCCACTACATCGCCCGCAGCCTCCTCGAATCAGGCGGCTTCAGACCCCAACTGCACTCTTATTTACGATGAGCCTTGACGGCTCTTCGTAATTGAGAGTGCGGGCGGGGTGCTGGCGGCTTGAGTGGGGTGGGCGCGTCGGAGGCGGGATAGAGGTCGAGGCCTTCCGATGATGGAAGTTCTCACACTGCCCACCCGAAAGACCT
>NZ_VHIM01000004.1 GCF_006494655.1 Arthrobacter agilis
GTGAGACACGAGGACCTCCTGATCGAAAACCGGAACCTAGACAGCTCCACTCTCGATCGGAGGTCCTCCTCGCGTCCAGAACCTACGACGCGTCCTCACACATCAACCAACGTCCCTGGGCAGTACATCTAGCGACGCGGCACAGGGCGGATACGCGCAGACCCGTCGCATCGTGGGGGAGTCGCCGTTTCGTGCGAGTTCCAGGGGCGGTCCCCAAACTGTGCAAGCAGCTGCCTCCGTAGCGTCACGGAACGGAAGGCGTCGGCGCTCATTGATTTTGACTCCCCCTCCCTGGTCAGGCGCGGCCGGTTCCAGCCGCGGTGCGCGTTTCTCCGGCGTTGCCGTGCCGTCTGCGGGTGCTCGGCCGGCGGGGGGCTCGTCGGACCGCCAGCGGGCGCCGTGGGGCTGCTGACGGTCTGGCCGTTTCCCGTTCCCAGAGGCAGAGCTTGGGAGGTTCATCGTGGGTTCACCTCTCGTGTGCGTTTCGGTCGTTGTCTCTGGCTCGGAGTCTTCCCACCCCAGACGCCCGCTGGCTCTCTATGGGTGCGCTGATAGGAGCCGCACGCTTCAAGAACTGAACAACTTCGGCAAGCACGCGCGGCCGCTGCTGCCTCGTCTGGATCATCCGAGATCCAGGCGAGGGGATGGTCTGAGGACTGGCACGGCACGGGGTCGGTGGCGACGGTGATGGCAGCGTGCAGAGTCTCCAGGTCGCGAGCCTTTCGAGGGCTGAGACGTGGCGGAGCGGTCGGCCTGCCCGTTGTGCCCGTGGTGGGGGTGCTGGTGGTCATGGGTGTCCCTCCGTGGGGGTGTGGCAGGTGTGTGGGGCACGGCGGCTGACAGTCCACCCGGCGGGTGTCTTTCGCAGGTGGGGCTTGCAAGTGAGACAGGGGATGGGTTGGCCGGCTTCGTCCTCTCCCAGCCACCCGCCCTCGCAGCGGTGCGGAGCAGGGGCCGGCTTCCAGGGTGAGAGCCCGAGGTCAGTGGGGTCGCGCTCGTTCGATGTCCGGAATAGTGGCTCGCTCATGCCGACTTCACCTCAGCGCAGCCGTTGCAAGTTCTCGCGCCCGTCGGGTACCCCACAAGGGGTGCGAGGCAGACTGAGCATTGAGGCTGGTGCTTGCCGACGTACCGGAGATCCCGTTCCCCTACCTTGCGATCTGCCTGACAGGACCGGCAGTTCGCCGCCGCTTCAGTCGGATGGTCCTCGCACTTCGCCCCCGCCTCGAACACGGACCGGCGCTGCGCTTTGACGGCGTCCCGGCAGTGCGCGAGGTACGCGGGCAGCTGGAGTCTCCGGCGAGGTGTCGTCGTCGTCGTGCTGTCGTCCAGTGCATGCGACAGGACAGAATTCGCCTCATCGTCGTCGAGGCCGGCCCCGGCGAGGTCTTTGAGGATCAGAGCTTCCTCCCCCTCCCGTTTATCAGCCGATGCGCGGCTGACGTTTCGATTTGGTGGGGAGACGGGCTCCTGGTTGGTGAAAATTGATTGGTGTAAGTGATTGGTGGGGTGCAGCCCACTGCGAGTGGTCGAGCCTAAAACTGCGAGTGATGGAGTTGAAAGCTGCGAGTGATCAGATTGATCACTCGCAGTGGACTGCGACTGATCAGCATTCGCCCCGCGGTCATCACTCGCAGTGGGTTGCGAGTGATCAATCGAAGGAAGATCGTCGCTGTGCAGGTCAAGGAGTGTCATACGGTCGGATAGGTCGCTCGGAAGCGTGAGCCGATACTCTGTCGCGAAGCCCCGGCCACCTGCGCCGCGCCCGCCTTTCCTCACTAGTTCGAGGAGCCCGACGTCGCACAGCTCGTCCAGCGCGCCGTCGATTGTCCGCACGCTTTTCCCGATCACAGTCGCGAGCCGTTCACGTCCTGGGTGGATCTGTCCGCCCGTCTCTGCCGTCGAATATCGGGCGAGGACCCATCCCACGTACTTAGTTGTCGGTTTGATGCCGAGTGGACCGGTGGGGACGCGCTCGAAGATACGCTCCCAATCGAACCGACCGACGCTCTTTAGGTGCCTGATTCCCTCTGGGTTAGTCACTGTTCCCGCCGCCGTCGTCTAAGGGAGCCTGGGCGGCGGCTATGCAGTCATGGGTGTACATATTCATTGCGGGGCCGGCAGCGGGGCAACTGCTGGCGTTCACGCGGACACCTGCGTGTCTCCAGTCCGCTGGCGGGTCTGCCCGTCAAGCCATGCGTTGATGTCAGATTCGCGGTACCGGACTGCGCGCCCGATCTTGACGAACTTCGGGCCCATTCCCATGTACCGCCACTGTGCGAGCGATGCGGGAGTCTTGTTGAGCTTCGAGCCGAGTTCTGCGGGGGTGTAGATCCTGTCCTCCACGATGTGATTCCCTTCGTTTTCAAGTAACCGTTTATTCGGTTACTTGGTCGAAGCGAATCACAGTATTTCAAGGCTTGTCAAGTATCCTGTTTTCCGGATACTCTTCCTTCATGTCTGAACCCATTACCCTTGCCCTCGCTGTCGGGCAAAGTGCTCGAAAGATTCGCATCGACAACGCGGTAACGATGGATTCGCTTGCCGCCGAGGCACGGAAGGTCGGGCTCAAGTGGTCCACAGCGCGCGTGGGCGATTTGGAGCGGGGGAAACTCAGTCCGACCCTGCCCATGCTGTTAGCGCTCTGCCTTGCGCTCGGACGAGCCACGGGACAGGAGCTCCGGTTAGCCAACCTGGTAGACATCGACGGGCAGATAGAGGTCAACGAGAAGCTGACAGCGCCTGGCGGGGAACTGCAGGGCGTCCTGAAGGGGAAATCCGTGCGGTTCTGGGATCGCACGTTGAGTGCCGTTGGCGAAGCTGCGGAAGCGCTCCCTGGCAGCGTCCATGCGTTGAGGGACGCGTTCGAGTGGGAGCGGTTCGGTCTCGGTGACGAACGGGCCGCGCGGAAGCTAGGGCTGACCAAAGAGGAGATGTTCCGGAGATCTGCCGCTCTGTGGGGGCACAACCTCTCAACGGAGCGGGATAAGCGTTCAGGTACCGACGCGAGTGCGCAGAAGCGTGGCCAGGTGACGCGGGCTCTCTTAGATGAACTGCGGAGAGCTGCTGATGGCGACAGTTGAGCCTTATGACACGAAGGGCGGCCGACGATATCGGGTCATCTACCGGACACCGGAGCGGAAGCAGACGAGCAAGCGGGGCTTCCGGACGAAACGGGACGCGGAGCTGTTCCTCGCATCGGTCGAGGTCTCGAAAGCTCGTGGCGAGTTCATAGACGCCGGCGCGGCTCGCGTCACGATCGGCCAGCTCGGCCCCGATTGGCTGCGCCGGCAGTCGCACTTGAAGCCGTCCTCTTACCGGCCCGTCGAGGCGGCGTGGCGTAACCATGTGCTGCCGGAATGGGGCGGCACGCCTGTCTCTGAGATTCGGAAGACGGCAGTACAGCAATGGGTGTCGGGCCTGACCACCGGCGAGGAAGAGGCCATGCCGCCGCGCAAGCCGAAGTCGGCAACTGTCGTCATCCGCGCCTATGGCATCCTCGCGGCGATCCTCGACGGGGCCGTGGACGATCGGCGGGTCCTGTCGAATCCCGCGCGCGGCGTGGTGCTCCCCCGCAAGGGCAAAAAGGCGCACGTGTACCTGTCGCACGCGCAAGTGCACCTACTGGCCGAGGAGTCCAAGCACGAGACGCTGGTCCTCACGCTGGCCTACTGCGGGCTGCGGTGGGGCGAAGCTGTCGGGCTGCGCGTCAGACACCTTGACATGCTGAAACGGCGAATCCGTGTCGAAGAGAACGCCGTCGAGGTCGGAGGCCGCGTAGAAGTCGGCACCCCGAAGAACCATAAGCGGCGGACGGTGCCCTTTCCTCGCTTCCTCGCGGAGCCATTGGCGAGGCAGTGCGAGGGTAAGGGCCGTGATGACCTGGTGTTTCCCGGCGAGGACGGCGGCTACCTGCGGTCCACTCGGGTGCAAGAGGATCGGGGCGGCTGGTTCTCGGGTGCTGTGAAGCGGGCGGGGATTCCACGGATCACGCCGCATGACCTCCGCCATAGTGCTGCGAGCTTCGCGGTGTCGGCCGGGGCGAACGTTAAGGCGGTGCAGAGGATGCTCGGGCACAGCTCGGCGGCCATGACGCTGGACATCTACGCGGACCTCTTCGACGCGGACCTGGACGCCGTTGCGGACGCCCTAGATCACGCTGTCTCTGCTGCGGGTGTTGCCAAAAGGTTGCCGCTCGCCTGATCCGGGCAAAGCGAAAGGCCGGTACTTCCCCTGTTTCTAGCGGAAGTACCGGCCTTTCCTTGCTGTGGCAGATGAGGGATTCGAACCCCCGTAGGCGTTGCCAGCTGATTTACAGTCAGCCCCCTTTGGCCGCTCGGGTAATCTGCCGAACGTCTTCTCAAGAAGACCACCCGCAGCAAGCGCGGGCAAGACAACTTTACAGACAAACCTCCCCGCTGACGAATCGGCGACGCTAGAGACCTGCCGCGACCCGCCGTTCGATCTGGGCGTAGAAGCCGTCCGCCTGCTGCGACGTCACCATCCGCAGCAGGACGGCCTGGTCCAGTTCGGCGCGCACCCCTGCGAGCCGCTCGGTCGAGGACGGCGCCCCCGACGCGGTCGCCACGGCCGACCGGATAACTGGCGTCGACGCCGCATCGCGTTCGAGGAGGACGTCGCCGGCGTCGTAGTCTGTGGCCGACGCCGCGAGGACCGGTGGGGCGGCCTGAGCAGGAGCCGCCGCGAAGCCCAGAGCGGAGGTAGCGGTCGCAGCTGCCAGGAACGTCCCGGCCACGGCCCTCCGGAGCCGAACGGGGTGGCTGGGTTGATCGGTCTCGGACATGATGCGCGCTCCTCGTGTTCCCGACGGGTGGACCGGCTGACGGTTCCACCCTGCTCCCCGGGTGTGTGCACGGGCCCGGGGAGGACTGTCAACTCCCTGTGAACGGCCGGACGTCCGCGAGGAGGCGTTGAGGATAGTCTTGATGCCAGGAAACCCAACCATCCCTAGGAGGCATCGTGGCAAGCGAATCCACATTCGACGTCGTCAGCAAAGTGGACAAGCAGGAGGTCGCCAACGCGCTCAACCAGGCGCAGAAGGAGCTCGCGCAGCGGTACGACTTCAAGGGGGTCGGCGCGGAGGTGGACTTCAGCGGCGAGAAGATCCTGATGAAGGCGAACTCCGAGGAGCGCGTCATGGCCGTTCTCGACGTCCTGCAGTCCAAGATGATCAAGCGCGGCATCTCCCTCAAGTCCCTCGACACCGGAGAGCCCTACCCCTCCGGCAAGGAGTTCCGGCTGGAGACCTCAATCAAGGAGGGAATTGCCCAGGACATCGCGAAGAAGATCAACAAGCTCATCCGTGACGAGGGTCCCAAGGGCGTCAAGTCCCAGATCCAGGGCGACGAGCTGCGTGTGAGCTCGAAGTCACGTGACGACCTCCAGGAGACCATGACGCTCCTGCGCGGTTTCGACGAAGCCGATCTCCAGTTCGTGAACATGCGCTGACCCGATCAGCGTACCGACAACAGCACGGACGACGGCGGCCCACCTCCTGCGAGGAGATGGGCCGCCGTCGTCGTAGCCGGCGTCGAGCGTCAGCGCAGTCGGCGCCCGGCCATCCCCTCGAGGCGGGCGATGCGCTGGTCCATCGGCGGATGCGTCGCGAACATCTTCGCCACACCACCGCCCTTGAACGGATTGGCGATCATGAGGTGCGAGGTGTTGACGAGGCGCTGGTCCTGCGGGAGCGGCGCACGTTGGGTACCGGTGGCCAGCTTGCGGAGCGCCGACGCGAGCGCCAGCGGGTCGTCGGTGAGGATGGCGCCGTCCTCGTCGGCGTCGAACTCGCGGGTGCGGCCGATCGCCGTCTGGATGAGTCCGGCAGCGAGCGGCGCCAGGACGGCGAGCAGCAGTGCGCCGATCGCGTTGCCGCCCTGATTGCGGTTGCCGCCCATCAGGCCGGTGAAGGCGAACATCTGGGCCACCGACGTGATCACGCCGGCGACGGCTGCCGCGATGGACCCGGTGAGGATGTCGCGGTTGTAGACGTGCATCAGCTCGTGCCCGAGGACTCCCCGCAGCTCCCGCTCGTCGAGCAGGCGGAGGATTCCCTCGGTGCAGCACACCGCCGAGTTCTCGGGGTTGCGGCCCGTGGCGAAGGCATTGGGCGCGGCGGTCGGCGAGACGTACAGCCGGGGCATGGGCTTGCCGGCGCGCGTGCTGAGCTCACGGACGATCCGGTACATGGCCGGCTGCTGCTGCTCCGTGACCTCCACGGCGCGCATGCTGCGAATGGCGATCTTATCGCTGTTCCAGTAGCTGTAGGCGATCGAACCGACGCCGATCAGGGCGAACAGCCAGATGAACATGGAGCTGCCCGTGGCCCCGGCGATGACCGCTCCGAAAACGAGGAAGATGCCCATGAGGGCGCCGAACAACAACGCCGTCTTGGCACCGTTGAAGTGGTTGTGCACGTCTGACTCCTTGTGGTCCCGGGGCTTCCCGCCCGATCAGGAGAACGGAGGACGGAAGCCGCCTGTCCCACTCATCGTAGGCCGTCACCCTGCGGCGACGCTGGGAGGGACAGCGCGGTCAGGGCTCGGGGCTGCGCGAATCGTACTGCGCGAACCGCGGCTGCCACCGGGCCACGGCGAGCACCAGGACGATGCAGGCGGCGCCGCCCACGACGGCGGTCCAGCCCTCACCGAGCCAGGTGGCCTGGCCGCCGGCCACCATGTCCCCGAGGCGCGGCCCCCCGGCGACGACGACGATGAACACGCCCTGGAGCCGCCCCCGCATGGCGTCCGGGGTGGCCGATTGCAGGATGGTGTTGCGGAAGACGCTGCTGACGGAGTCCGCGATACCGGCGAGCACCAGGCAGGCAGCGGCTGCCCACACCCACGCTGACAGCTCGCCCTCACCCGGTGTGGGCAGGGTGGACGAACTGGCCATCACGACCACAAGCCCGAAGCCGCACACCGAGGCGCCCCAGCCGACGATCGACCAGATGACGGCCTTTCCGTGCCGGTGGATGCGGCCGAGCGGGCCGGAGAAGAGACCTGCCAGGACGGAGCCGAAAGCCCCGGAAGCGAGCAGGAGGCCGACGGTCAGCTCTCCCCCGCCGATGAGGACCGCGCCGACGGCGGGCAGCAGCGCGCGCGGCTGGGCCGTGATCATGGCGATCAGATCGAGGATGAAGGTCATGCGGATGTTGGGCCGTGTGCCGAGGAAACGGAAACCCTCGAGCACCGTCGCGAGACCGGCGCGTCGCTGCGGACCCTCGGGCGGCAGCGGGGGCAGGCGGTACAGGGCCCACAACGCGAACGTGAAGGTGACGACGTCGACCGTGTACGTCCAGGCGTACCCCACCTGCGCCACGAGGACTCCGGCGAGCAGCGGGCCCACGGTGAACGCCAGCCCGAACGTGATCATGCTGAGCGCGTTGGCGGCGGGCAGCAGCTCCGGCCGGACGAGGCGCGGGATGATGGAGCTGCGCGTGGGCTGGTTGATCCCGGCGGCGCCCGACTGGACGGCGATCAGGAGGTAGAGCAGCCCCACACTGTCCAGGCCGATCCAGGCCTGCGCAGCGATGGCCATGGTGGTGGCCCACAGCGCGAAGCCGGAGTACAGGGCCACCTTGCGACGGTCCTGGGCATCCGCGATGGCACCCCCGCACAGGCCGGCGACCACCAGCGGCACGAGCGCGAAGAGGCTGAGCAGGCCCACACTGAGGGTCGACTGGGTGAGCGCGTAGATCTGCAGGCTCACGGCCACGATGGTGAGCTGGGTTCCGATGGCCGAGAGCGCCGTCCCGATGTAGAGCCTGCGGAATGCCGGGGACTCCTTCAGCGGGGTGATATCGGCGAGGAGTCTGGGCACGGGGAAAGTCTAGTCGCGCAGTGGTTCGCGTCAGCAACCATTGTCCTAGGACGCCGCGGGCACCACTGTTCCATCCGACCGGCGCACGCCTGCGAGCTCCAGCCGCACCGTGGCCAGGATCCGGTACGCAAGGCTCTCGCCGACGCCCAACGCCTCGGCGTCGTCGGGTTCGATGTGCTGTGTCCGGGCACCGTTCCCGTCCGAGTAGGGCCAGTCGAGGGGCCCACAGACGGCGAGCAGCCCGCCCTCGTACTGGATGCCGACGGCGACCATCCTCTCGTTGGACGCCGTGGCGACGAAGGCGCTCTGGCCCGCGGGCAGGACGAGACGGCTTGCCACCCGCTGGGGTGTGGCGGCCAGCCCCGCCTCGAGGCTCTCGACGACGTCGCAGGCCGTCGGAGGAGCGCTGACCGCGCGCACCGGCCGGCAGGCGCCGCTGACGGGCTCGCAGATGATCGCGGACCCCGTGGTGCCGGTCAGGCCGTCGGGCAGGAAACGAACCCGAGGAAGCCGTAGGGCCACGAGACGGCCGTGGAGGCCGCACCCCCGAGGCAGAGGAGGGCGACGCCGGCGAGCACCCGCTGCCGCACCCCACCGATGCTGCCGCGCCGGGTGGACGCCCTCGCCGTCACTGCTCCCCCGCCGCGATGGCGCGGTCGACCTCCTGCAGCACGCGGGCGTCGGCGATGGGGCGGAAATGACCCATCGTGTCGAGTTGGATGTTGCGGGCACCGTCCACGAAGCTGCCAGCGGGGATGTGCGGATCAAAGCGGCCGTAGATGGACGTGATGCGTCCGTTGAGTGCCCGGTTGTCCCGCAGTGTGCGCAGCGTGGGGTTCTGCGGCGAGAACGCCCGAATGCTGGGAAGGATGAAGAAGCTCGCGTAGATGGAGCCGGAGAACGGTGTGTTGATGGCCACCAGCCGGCTCACGCGCCCACCGGCGCTGGACATGGTCATGAGGAACTTGCCGATCAGCCCGCCCTTGCTGTGCGCCACGATGACGACGCCCGTGAGATCGTGCTCCTCGAGGTAGCCGGCGGCGAGCTGGGCCATGGCCTCGACGGTTCCCCGGTTGTACCCGAGCTTCTGCACCACGTGGACGGGGTGGCCCGCGCGGTGCAGGTGCTCGGCGACGGGGCGCATGAACTGCCAGGTCTCGTAGATGCCGGGAATCAGCAGCACGGGCGCCTTGCCGCCGGGGGCTCCCTCGGGAGGGACCAGATAGGCAGCGGGATCGGCCCGGACGAGCAGCGCGTGGACCTGCCAGAACCCGACGTATGCATAGTCCAGCGCCCAGGCCCAGCCGCGCTTGATGAGATTCACCCTGCCAACGGTACCCATCCCCGACGCCGCTCGGGGCGCAACTTAGCCCCGCCTTATTATGAGTTGATCAGAATTACTGGTTGACTGAGACCATGATGCAACCAGCAGCGACGCACGAGGGCCACGAAGCCCAGTGGTCAGCTGCCCTGCACGCGGCCGGCCGGCGTGTGACCCGTCAGCGACTCGCCGTCCTCGCCGCCATCGATCGTCTCCCGCACGCCACCGCGGACGACGCCGCAGCCGCCGTGCGCGCCGGCCTCCCGCAGATCACCGTGCAGTCGGTCTACGTGGTCCTCGCGGATCTGACGGACCTCGGCCTGCTGCGCCGCGTCGAGACACCCCACTCCCCTGCACGCTACGAGACGCGCGTCGGCGACAACCACCACCACGCGGTCTGCACCGGTTGCGGGCGGATCGAGGATGTCGACTGCGCCGTGGGCCACGCACCCTGCCTCACGCCCGAATGGTCACCCGGCGCCCGCCGCATGACCATCCAGATCGCGGAGGTCGTCTACCAGGGCCTCTGCGACGACTGCCGCGCGGCAGTCCCCAGCCACCAACCAGCCACACCACAGGAATAGGAGCACCATGTCCGCCAACTTCAGCACGACACAATCCGGCGCCCCCGTCATCGATGACAGCAACTCGTCCGTCCTCGGCCGCGACGGCGCCATCCCGCTGACCGACCACTACCTGATCGAGAAGCTCGCGCAGTTCAACCGCGAGCGTGTCCCCGAGCGCGTGGTCCACGCCAAGGGTGGCGGAGCCTTCGGTGTCTTCGAGACCACCGAGGACGTCAGCATGTACACGCGGGCGGCGCTGTTCCAGCAGGGCACCACCACGGAGACGCTCCTGCGCTTCTCGTCCGTGGCCGGCGAGCAGGGCTCCCCCGACACATGGCGCGACCCCCGCGGCTTCGCGCTCAAGTTCTACACCTCCGAGGGGAACTACGACCTCGTCGGCAACAACACGCCGGTGTTCTTCATCCGCGACGGCATCAAGTTCCCGGATTTCATCCACTCGCAGAAGCGGCTTCCCGGCACCAACCTGCGTGACGCCGACATGCAGTGGGACTTCTGGACGCTGAGCCCCGAGTCCGCCCACCAGGTGACCTGGCTCATGGGTGATCGCGGCCTGCCGAACTCCTGGCGCACCATGAACGGCTACGGCTCGCACACCTACATGTGGATCAACGAGTCCGACGAGAAGTTCTGGGTCAAGTACCATTTCAAGTCCAACCAGGGACACGAGGTCCTGACGGTGGACGAGGCCGAGGCTCTCGCCGGCTCGGACGCCGACCACCACCTGCGCGATCTCTCCGAGAACATCGCGAAGGGCAACCACCCGAGCTGGGACCTTAAGGTCCAGATCATGCCCTACGACGACGCGAAGAACTACCGGTTCAACCCGTTCGACCTCACGAAGGTCTGGCCCCAGGCCGACTACCCGCTGATCCCGGTCGGCAAGCTCACCCTGAACCGGAACCCGGAGAACTACTTCGCGCAGATCGAGCAGGCCACGTTCGCACCGTCGAATTTCGTGCCCGGTATCGCCGCCAGCCCGGACCGCATGCTGCAGGCCCGCATCTTCTCCTACGCGGACGCGCACCGCTACCGCGTGGGTACCAACCACGCACAGCTGCCCGTCAACATGCCGAAGAACGAGGTGCGCAACTACTCGAAGGACGGCGCCGCGCGCTACCACTTCAACTCCTCCTCCACCCCCGTGTACGCCCCGAACTCCGTGGGCGGACCGGCAGCGGACCCGGCCCAGTACGGCGCGCACGGTGGCTGGGAGAACGACGGCGACCTCGTGTACGCCGCGCACTCGCTGCATGCCGAGGATGACGACTTCAGCCAGGCCGGGACGCTCTACCGTGATGTCTTCGACGACGCGCAGCGCGCCCGCTTCCTCGAGACCATCACCGGGGCCGTGGGCGGAGTGCAGAGCGACGACATTCGCGCCCGCGCCATCCAGTACTGGACGCACGTCGATACCGAACTCGGCGCGAAGCTGGCTGCCAACCTCGGCCACGGCGTCACACCGGCCACCGAGTCCGAGGCCGCGCTCTACTAGGCGCACCGCACCACCGCATCACCTGAAGGAGGGCGGGCCCGCATGGGTCCGCCCTCCTTCGTCCTTCCACCCCGCGTCGGCATCCGGATGCCGGCGCCGGCGGGACGGCAAAACAACTCAGCGGCGCGCCTCCCCCAGCAGGTCGACGGTCACCTCCCACAGTCGGTCCGCGTTCTGCGGATCGAGCGCGTACGGGCGCACGCCCGAGACGCCGTCGATGATCGCGGGCACGACCTCCGCCTCCCGGCAGTCCTCGAGATAGAGCCCGCCGACGCCGTCGAGCAGCGGCGAGGTCGCTGCGAAGACGGATGTCGCAGCGCCCTGTTGCGGGGTCTTGGCGCTCATCCCGGCGGCGGCCGCGCGCGCCTTCGTCGCTGCAAGGACCTCCGGATCCCAGTGGCGCTGCAGGTTCGTCCAGATGCCGCCCGGCATGACGGCGTTCGCGGTGATGCCGTCCGCCTCCCAGCGGCGCGTCGCTCCGACGGCGAGGAGGACGTTCGCGGTCTTGGACTGCCCGTAGGCGTGGCCGGCGTCGTAGGGCCGTTGCCGGAAGAAGAGGTCCTCGTACACGATGTCGGACATCCCGTGACCGCTGGAGCTCACGGAGATGATCCGCGCCCCGTCCGCCTCCGCAAGGGCACCGTGCAGGCCGATCGCGAGCGCGGCGTGACCCAGGTGGTTCGTTGCGAACTGGAGTTCCCACCCGAGGGGCGTGTGCAGTTCGGGCGTCATCATGATGCCCGCGTTGTTGACCAGGAGGTGCAGGGGCCCGGTCCATTCGGTCGTGAAGCGGTCGACGGCGGCGATGTCCGCGAGGTCCAGCGGACGCACCTGCACGACGGCGCCGCCGCTGGATCGGGCGATGTCGTCGGCGACGCGACGGCCGGCGTCGAGATCGCGGACCGCGATCGTCACGTCGGCGCCGGCGTGGGCCAGCGCCCGCGCGGTCTCGATGCCTATCCCCGATGCGGCGCCCGTGACGACTGCGGTGCGGCCGGTCAGGTCGATGCCTTCCACCACCTCGAGAGCGGTACTCGCAGCTGTGAAGGGGGAGTCGAACGTGTTCATCGTGAGGGTCCTGACTGTCGTCGTGGTGTGCGGGCTGTTCCTCATGCTCCGCGCGTCGAGGAGATACCGCCGTCGACCGCGAGGATACTCCCGTGCACCATCCGGGCGGCGTCCGAGGCCAGGAAGAGCACGCCGTCGGCGATGTCGGCCGGGCGCACGACGACACCGGCCGGAGTCCCTGCCGTCATGGCGTCCAGCACCGCGCGCGCGGCCTCGTTGCCCGGCGTGAGTGTCGCTCCCGGGGACATCGTGTTCACCCGCACTCCCCGTGGGCCGAACTCCGCGGACCAGGACCGTGTCAGTTGCTCGACGGCAGCCTTGGTCGCCGTGTACATGGCGGCGAACGGGTTGCCGACCGAGGCCATCCAGGACCCCACGTTGACCACCACACCGCTGCCGCGCTGCGCCATCGCCGGGAGGATCTCCGCCGCCAGGACATGCGGGGCGCGGACGTTGACGGCGAGCATCGCGTCGAGGTCGGCGTCCGCGAGGTCGGGTGTGGTGGGAGCCGGGTAGATGCCGGCGTTGTTGACGAGGATGTCGATCCGGCCCCCGAGCAGGGCGGTCGCTTCAGCAACGAAGGCGCGCAGGCCGGCATAGGAGCCTCCGAGGTCGACGGCGAGGAAGCGTGCGCTGCCGCCGTCATCGTCGATCTCCTGCACCAGTTCCCGGCCACGCGCCTCGCTGCGGCCGGTGACCAGGACAGTGGCGCCTGCCGCCGCGAGCGTCCGGGCGATGGCCGCGCCGATACCGCTGGTGGCTCCGGTGACGAGGGCGGTCCGGCCGCCGAGGGGGGCATGGGCGGCAGGGGAAAGTGCTGGTGAAGGTGAAGCGATGGATGTCATGCTCCAGTTCTAGGCCGGTACACGCAGCAGGCACCAGAGCACGTCCAACCGGGGCATGGCAGGACCACGCTGGGCCCGCCACCACGGCCTAGAGTGGCATCATGCCTGCAGACCGGTCCCAGCTCGGCGCCTTCCTCCGCGCGCGTCGTGACGGCCTGACCCCGACTGCCGCCGGCATGCAGCCCTTCCCCGGTCCCCGGCGGGTCCCCGGCCTCCGCAAGGAGGAACTGGCCGTCCTTGCGGGAGTGAGCGCCGACTACTACAGCAGGCTCGAGCAGGGTCGGCAGGCGAACGTCTCCCGCAGCGTGCTCGACGCGCTGGCGCGGGCGCTCCGGCTCGACGAGGTGGAACGCGCGCACCTGTTCGTCCTGGCGGACCCGACAATTGCACGGCGAGCGCACCCTACCGCCGTGCAGCAGCCCGATGCGGGGCTGCTGCGGCTGATGACCGCGCTCGACCACCTGCCCGCCCTGATCCTCGGGCGCCGCGGCGAGATCCTCGCGACGAACACCCTCCTGACCGCAGTCCTCCGGGACCTGCCGCCGTCGTCATCGCTGGTCCGGTTCATGTTCTTCGACCCCCTGGCACGTGAGCGGATCATCAACTGGGAGCACTTCGCCGCTACCTGCATGTCGGCGCTGCGCGGCGAGCTCGGCCGCCATCCGGAGGACGTGCAGTTGGTGGCGCTGATCGACGAACTCCGGACCGGGGATCCCGACGCTGCGCGATGGTGGGCGGACCATGGTGTCCAGGACTACGCGTCGGCGCCGAAACGCATCCTGCATCCGGTGGCCGGCGAGCTGTCCTTTGACATCGAGACCGTCCTCCCGCCCCGGACCACCGAGCAGGTCCTGATCATCTACACCGCGCAACCTGACTCCCCTACCGCGCGCACCCTCCCGCTCCTGGCGAGCTGGAACGCAGTACAACCGGCCGCACGATGACGCGGATGCCCGTCCGGACGTTCCATGGGACCGCGACGGGCCCGATGCCCCTCCCCGCCTCGTAGGCTGGGGCGATGCAGTCCTTCCCGCCGTGCGCCGAACTCCATCTCCACATCGAGGGCACGCTCGAACCCGACCTCGTGTTCGAGCTCGCCGCCCGCAACCGCATCACCCTCCCCTACGCGGATGCCGCGGACCTCGCGGCCCGCTATGCCTTCACCGACCTGCAGTCCTTCCTCGACCTGTACTACGCCACCATGGACGTCCTGCGCACCGAGGCGGACTTCGCGGACATGACGCGCGCCTATCTGCGCAGGGCCGCGGCCGCCGGGGTGCGCCACGCCGAGATCATGATGGACCCGCAGGCACATCTCATCCGTGGCATCCCCCTCGCCACCTGCGTGAACGGTGTGTCCTCCGTCCTGGCCACGAGCGAGGCCGAGTTCGGCGTCAGCACTCTCCTCATCGCGGCCTTCCTGCGCGACCGCCCTGCAGCGGAGGCACTCGACGTCCTGCGGGACCTCCTCGACATGAAGGCACCGATCGTCGGCATCGGCCTCGACTCGGCGGAGGTCGGCTACCCGCCGTCCCTCTTCGCAGAGGTGTACGACGTCGCCCGTTCGGCAGGGCTCAGGTGTGTTGCCCACGCCGGCGAGGAAGGCCCGCCGTCGTACATCCGGGAGGCGCTCGACGTTCTCCGCGCGGAACGGATCGACCATGGTATCCGATGCCTCGAGGACGAGGCCCTCGTGGAGCGGCTCGTCGCGGACCGCGTGCCGCTCACCGTGTGCCCGCTCTCCAACGTCCGGCTCGGCGCTGTCGACGACCTCCCCGCTCATCCCCTCCCGGTAATGCTCGCCCGCGGGCTGAACGTGTCGGTGAACTCCGACGACCCCGCCTACTTCGGGGGTTATCTCGACGACAACCTCATGGCAGTCGGGGAGACCTTCGGGTGGGGTGCCGCGGAGCTCGCGATCGTCGCGGGGAACTCCCTCCGGTCGGCGTTCCTCGACGACGCCCGGCGCTCCCTGCTGCTCGCGGAGCTCGAGGTGTGGGCGTCGGAGCAGGAGCGCGACGGCGTGGTTCAACACCCGCGGACCAGATGATGGGAGACTTCACCTCGGAACGCCTGCGCTGGTAGGTGCTGATGAGGGAGGCGCCATCCTGCAGGACTTCGCGATCACCGACGACGACCGCATCGTCGAGATCCTCTGGCGCCCGGGCATCGTGATCGGTCCCCCTGAACTCGACGTCCTCGGGAACACCATCACACACACCTCGGGGTGGCTCGTCAGACCCGTCCTGATCCACCTCGACCTGATCCATCACATCACGCCACCTGCGCGTCAGATGCTCCTCGCGTACCGGCACCGGGCGCCGATCGCGCTCACCGGTTCCGACCCGGTTGATCGGGTCCTCGCGGCGTTCATCGCTCAGTCGCGCAGCCGGACCAGGTACTTCACCGATCCGGCGGAGGCCCGCGAGTGGCTGTCCGGGATCCTGGCGGAGACGATCAGCACCCCGGACGGCCGGGCCCGGACCCTCCAGCCATAGGCATGGCCCCCGCTCCCCACTAGACTGACGAACCAGGAATGGGGGCAGGATGGCGACAGCTCACGCGCGCTTCTCGGTGACGGTCGACGACGCGCACCTGCTGCGCGTCCGGTGGCAACCCCGGATCGTGCTGCGGGACTGCGACGGCGAAGTACTGACGGCAGCCATCCGGGAAGCACTCCCGGGCCGCCGCGTGCACCTGATGATGTTCCTCAACGGGATGGAGTCGCTCAGTCAGGACGCACTGGCGTTCTTCGCGCGCAAGGCTCCGCTCTCGGCCGTCGCTCTGATCGGACCGTCCGTGCTCGACGAGGCTCTGATCGAGCTGTACCTGGAGGTGTACCTTCCACCGTTCCCCGTCGCGTACTTCGACCACGAGGACGACGCCGGGGACTGGCTGGCTGCCCGACCCGCGCCCTGATGCTCCCGCCGTCGACCCCCGGCCCCGAGGCCGGCCACAGCGGCTAGTCTTGCGTCCCGCCCTCCCTGCCGAGCAGCTTCGCGCCTTCGACGTCCACATCGGGAAGGATGCGCTGCAGCCAGCCGGGTAGCCACCAGGCGTGCTTCCCGAGCAGGTACATGGCGGCAGGGACCAGGGTCATGCGCACCACGAACGCGTCCAGCAGCACGCCGAACGCCAGGCCGAAGCCGATGGGCCGGACCATCGCCAGGTGCGAGAAGACGAAGCCGGCGAACACGGACACCATGATGATGGCCGCCGCGGTCACCACCCGGGCACCGTGACTGAAGCCGATCCGCACCGCGGCCTTCGGATCGTCCCCGTGCACGAAGGCCTCCCGCATCCCCGACACGAGGAACATCTGGTAGTCCATCGCGAGGCCGAAAAGCACGCCGATGAGGATGATCGGCAGGAAGCTCAGGATGGGCCCGGGATTCGTGACGCCGAAGACGTCCCCGAGCCAGCCCCACTGGTAGATCGCGACCGTCGCCCCGAAACTGGCGAGCAGCGAGAGCAGGAACCCGGCCGTCGCGATGATCGGGACGAGAATGGATCGGAACACGAGCAGCAGCAGGATCAGCGACAGCCCGACGACGATGCCGAGGTAGACCGGCAGTGCCTCCATGAGCTTGGCGGAGACGTCGATGTTCGCGGCGGTCTGGCCGGTCACGGCGATCGCGACGCCGGTCTCCTCCTCGAAGCGGTCGGTGGAAGCCCTCAGGTCGCGTACGAGGCTCTCCGTGGTCTCGCTGGCCGGTCCCTCCTCCGGGATGACCTGGAAGATCGCGGTGCGCCCGTCCTCGCTGACCGCCGCCGGGACCGAGGCCGCGACGTCGGGAACCTCGAGGAGGAGGTCGTTGACGTCGAGCCGCAGGGCGGTCTGCTCCGCCTCGTCCGCGGTCTCAGGGAGGGAGCCCACCACGATCAGGGGACCGTTGGTGCCGGCACCGAACCTGTCCCCGATGGTGCTGTAGGCCTGGAACGCCGTGGAGTCCGCCGGCTCCGTGCCGCCGTCGGGCAGCCCGACGCGCAACTGGGCGGCGGGGACGGCGATCACGCCGAGCAGCACCACGCCGGCGAGGACCGTCAGCACGGGCTTCCGGGTGACGAGTCCACCCCAGCCCGCGCCCATCGCGGCGCGCTCGTCCGCCAGCGAGGTACCGCCGTCGGCGGCGACGGGCGCGGCAGCGGAGTGACGGGGCCCGGCTGCCCGGGCCCAGCGGCGCTTGGAGACGACGCGACGGCCCATGAGCGCCAGCAGCGCCGGCGTCAGGGTGAGCGCCACGAGGACGGACACGGCGACCGTCCCGGCCGCCGAGAGACCCATGACCGTGAGGAAGGGCAGCCCCGGGACGGCGAGCGCGGCGAGGGCCACGATCACGGTGATACCGGCGAAGAGCACCGCATTTCCCGCCGTACCGGTGGCCCGGGCGATCGACTCCTGCAGCTCCATGCCATGCAGCAGCTGTGTCCTGTGCCGGTTGACGATGAACAGCGAGTAGTCGATCCCGACGGCCAGGCCGAGCATGAGGGCGAGGACGGGCGAGATGCTGTTCATCTCGATGATGCCGGACAGCGCGAAGGTGAGGCCCACGCCTACCCCGACACCGATGACGGCCATGAGCAACGGGAGCCCTGCGGCGATGAGGGTGCCGAGCATCAGGATCAGGACGACGGCGGCGACGGCGAGGCCCACGGCCTCCGTGGCGCCGACGATGCCGGAGACGTCCTCGACGATCTCCTTGCTGTAGTCGACGGTGATCCCCGAGCTCTCGGCCTCGGCTGCGGTTTCCTGCACGGCTTCACGCAGTTCGGGTGAGACCCCGTTGATCTGCTGTTCGAACTGCACGCTGGCAACGCCCGTCGAGCCGTCCTCGGAGAGGAGGCTCACGCCGGAGGTCGCCTCCAGCTGCCGTTGTGCCAGATCGAGCTCCGTGCGACCGGACTCGAGCTGCTCCCGGCCCGCCTCGAGCTCGGTGCGACTGGCGTCGAGCTGGGCCTGGCCCTCGGTGAGCCGCCGCTCGGTCGCGGTCGCCCGCTGCGGCGGGAGCTGGTCGCGGGCCTGGTCGAACTGCCGGCGCTGCGCGTCGAGGTCCGCCTGTCCCTGCGTGAGTTGCTGCTCCCCTGCGGTCAGCTGCTCGTCGCTGGCCTCGAGCTCCGCACGGCCCGCCTCGAGCTCCTCGGTGCCGGCAGCCACCTGATCGGCGACATCGAAGGGATCGACGACGCCGCGGATGCCGTCGAGGTCTGCGATCTCCGCGAGCGCCGACTGGACGTCATCGCGCTGCTCGGTGGAGAAGGCCGAGCCGTCGTCGGTCGCGAAGACCACCGTGCCCGTGCCGCCGACGGCCTCGGGCAGCTCGTCCCTCAGCCTGTCGGAGATGCGCTGCGACTCCGTCCCGGGGATGGTGAAGTTGTTGGTGAGCGTGCCGGAGAAAGCGACCGCGGCGCCGCCCACGGCGAGCATGATCGCGAGCCAGGCGGAGATCACCCACCAGCGCCTGCGGAACGCGAATGAGCCGAGCCGATAGAGCAGAAATGCCATGAAGAGGTCCTCGGGGGAGAAGAGGTGGTGCGGACGTGGACGGGTACGGCTCAGGCGAGCCGGTGGGGCGGTGGGACTGCGGCCTCGGCGGGCTGGCTGCCGGCACCATCGCCCGCACCCGCGGTGCCATCTGCGAGCGGGACGGCGACAGGGCCCGAGAACCCGTCACGCAGCATGGTCAGCGCAGCGAGGATGCGCGCTTCGAGCTGCTCCCCGGAATCCGTGGCGTCCTCTGCCGTGGTGGCAGCCCAGTCGCGCATCGCGGCCTTGGTACAGGAGAGGACGGAGCCCACCAGCGCGGTCAGGTAGAGATCGTGCGTGGCAGGGCCGAGGCGGCGCCTGAGGGCCTCGGCGATCAGCACCTCCGCGCGTTCCCAGGAGTGCAGCTGGGCGCGCAGCAGATCCGGGTCGGAGTTCGCCATGCGGAAGAGCTCCCCGTGCTGAGAGAGCCCCTCCATGCGCGTGGTCTCGCTGAAGGCTCGGATGATCGAGTCGAAGAGCGGCTCGTCCTGGGGCAGACGCCCGAAGACCCCCAACGCCAGTTCGAGGAAGCCGTCGATCCGGACGGCCAGGGCGTCCTCGGCACTGTGGAAGTAGTTGAAGAAGGTGCGGCGGGAGACGCCTGCCCGGGCGGCGATCTGCTCGGCCGTGAAGGCGCCGGGCCCCTCCGAGCGTGCGAGGTCGAAGGCGGCGTCGGCGATGGCCCGCCGCGTGTCGATCTTGTTCTGTTCGCGGCGACCCACAGGCTCCGCGCTCTCCGTCGTACTCAGCACGAGCCAAGCCTAGGCGAATAGTTGCACGCCGTGCAATCTGGTGCTGCAGTCGCCGCTCTCGCGCGCCCGATCGGCGTAGGCTGGCCGAAGAATCACACCCCACCCCTCGACTCCCCAAGGCGGCCCCATGAAGACCATCACCCTCGGTTCCGGCCTCGACGTCTCGCGCCTCGGGCTCGGCTGCATGGGCATGTCGGCGTTCTACACCGGGAGCGGCCAGGACGATGCCGGTGCGACGACGACGCTGCACCGAGCGCTCGAGCTCGGTGTCACCTTCTTCGACACCGCGGAGATGTACGGCCCCTACACCAATGAGGAGCTGCTCGGCCGTGCCCTCAGGGGCCGGCGCGACGACGTCGTCATCGCGACGAAGTTCGGGACCATCCGGCACACAGCCGGTGACGCCATGGGGCTCGACGGCAGCCCGGAGAACGTGCGGCTCTCGGTCGAGGGCTCCCTTCGACGGCTGGGCACCGACTACATCGATCTCTACTACCAGCACCGGATGGATCCCTCGGTTCCGGTCGAGGACACCATGGGCGCCCTCGCCGGTCTCGTGCAGGAGGGCAAGATCCGGCACATCGGCCTGTCCGAAGCCGCACCCGACACGATCCGTCGAGCGAACGCGGTCCATCAGGTGACGGCGCTGCAGACCGAGTACTCCCTCTGGAGCAGGGACCCGGAACGTGAGATCCTCCCCCTCGTCCGGGAGCTCGGCATCGGTTTCGTCCCGTACTCGCCGCTGGGTCGCGGCTTCCTGACGGGTAGCATCCGCTCCGTCGACCAGCTCGACGAATCCGACTTCCGGCGCAACAACCCCCGCTTCGCGGGTGAGAACCTCCAGGCCAACATCCGGATCGTCGAGCAGGTGGACGAGGTCGCCCGGCAGGTCGGCGCGACCGCCGGCCAGGTGGCGCTCGCCTGGCTCCTCGCCCAGGGCGACGACGTCTCACCCATCCCCGGGACGAAGCAGGTGCGCTACCTCGAGGAGAACGTCGCTGCCGACGCGCTCAGCCTGACGTCGGATCAGCTGGCGGCCCTCGATGCCGTGGCGGCGCCGGTCGGGGACCGCTACGAGGACATGTCGAGCGTCAACCGCTGACGGCCGGGCCGCGCTTCCGGCGCCGCTCGGGGAGGCTCCCGGTGTTCGCCAGTTCGTCGGCCACGGCGAGGAGCTTCGTGTTCGTGTCGGTGGATACCCGCACCAGCATGAGGAATGCCTGACCGGACGTGATGCCGTACCGCTCCATCAGGATTCCCTTCGCCTGGCCGATCAGGTCACGGGTGGCAATGGCATCCTCGAACTGGTGCAGCTTCTGCGCGTCCGCGAAGGCCACGGCGGCATGCGAGGCCACGAGCGCTCCCACGTACTCGGACTCCGCCGTGAAGGCGTTTGGTGCGCAGCCGATGAGGTTGAGGGCGCCGAGGTTGTCGCCCTCGACGAAGAGCTGGAAGGAGAGCATGCTCCCGGCACCGGCATCGGCGGCCCTGGACGAGAACTCGGGCCAGCGCCCCTCCGTCCGCAGGTCCGGTACCCTGACCGTCCGTTCGTCGTACACCGCGCTGAGGCAGGGTCCCTCCCCCGTGCGCTCCTGAAGTTCGTCGACGAGCCGCGCGAGTTCGCTCGACGGCGCTCTCGACGCGACCCTGCGCCTCGCTGTCACGAGCGTGATCGAGGCTTCGTCCGCCCCGGGCACCAGGTCGATGGCCGCCCGGACCAGGCGGTCGAGGACGGCGGCCTCCGAGTCCTCCCGCTGCAGGGAGCGGGCGAAATCGCTCAATTTGCTCGCGACGTCGTCCTGCGGGGCGCTCCAGCCACCCTCCCGCGCGTCCGAGCCGTCATCCGAAGCCATGAGCTCTCCTGCCGTCATCGGTACCGTGCAGCGTGCGGACGTGCCGCCCGCCCGGTGGCCGCGGACCCTCACCGTACCAGCGGGCACTGCTCCACGTTCGCTGTTCACGCACCGCTGTACTCTCGGTACATGGGTTCGCACCACCACACCAGTCCGACGTCGGCCCCGCGGGGACCGCTGGCCGCCGCTCTCGGCATCACCCTCGGCGTCTTCGTCCTGCAGGTGATCGGAGCGGTCTGGACCGGAAGCCTTGCCCTCCTCTTCGACTCCGTCCATGTCCTGACCGACGCTGCGGGCCTCGCCATGGCCCTCGGGGCAGCAACGCTGGCAACCCGCCCGACCACACCCCGACGCTCCTGGGGCTTCCGGCGCGCCGAGGTGATCGCGGCCCTCCTGCAGGCGGCGTTCCTGCTGGCGGTGGGCGCCTACGTGCTGGTCGAGGGCGTACGCCGGCTCATCGATCCGGAGGACGTCGCGGCACCGCAGCTGATCATCTTCGGCGTCGTCGGGCTCGCCGGCAATCTTGCGGCGCTCGCGATCCTCACGCGGCATCGCGCCGCGAACTTCAATCTGCGGGCCGCTTTCCTCGAGGTCCTCAACGACGCCCTGGGGTCGGTGGCCGTGATCGTGGCCGCCGTGGTGATCACCCTCACGGGCTGGATGCGGGCGGACGCCGTCGTGGCGATGCTCATCGGCGTATTGATCATCCCGCGGACGCTCACCCTCCTGCGCGAGACGATCGATGTCCTGCTCGAATCGACCCCGGCGGGTATCGACCTCGAGGACGTCCGCGCGCACATGGCCCGTCTTCCCCAGGTGCGTGATGTGCACGATCTCCACATCACCCAGATCGCCACGGGCCTGCCGGTCCTCACAGCACACATCGTGGTGGACGATGCCTGCTACCGGGACGGCTCCGCCCACGCCGTCCTCGACCAGCTGCAGGAGTGCGTGGGCCAGCACTTCGAGGTGGGTATCGATCACTGCACCTTCCAGATCGAACCGCTCGGCCACATCCCCCACGAGACGGAGTTGAGCCACTGATGCTGCAGGCCATGCCGTCCCTGTCCGCGCTCGTGGTGGAGGCCCGCCACCGGGACAACACCCGCGTGACGATCTGATCGGTCGCCTGATCGGCTACACAGGAAGGGCCCGGTGGACACCGTGTCCGCCAGGCCCTTCCCCGCGAGGCCGGCTACTGCATCAGGCGTGAACGGATGAGGAACCTCTTCCCTTCGGGTGCCTCGACGGAGAAGCCGCTTCCCCTCCCCGGAACGACGTCGACCGTCAGGTGCGTGTGGCGCCAGTACTCGAACTGCTCCCTCGACATCCAGAAGTCGATCAGCCGGGGGGCGCCGTCCTCCTCGGGGCCGGCCCTGCCCGCGCTGCCCGATGTGATGTCGAGAACACCCAGCAGGACGTCCGCCTCGGCGGTGATGAACTCTCCTGCCGGATAGCACATGGGCGATGAGCCGTCGCAGCACCCGCCGGACTGGTGGAACATCAGCGGCCCGTGGATGAGCCACAGCTTGTCCAGCAGCTCGACGGCACCGGCGGTGAGCGCCACGCGGGAGAAGGTCTCCCCCGGGATGGTGACGGAAGCCTCGACGGTCATCGCATCTCCTAGAAGAACCCGAGCTTGGATTCCGAATAGCTGACCAGGAGGTTCTTGGTCTGCTGGTAGTGATCGAGCATCATGGCGTGGTTCTCGCGCCCGATGCCCGAGGACTTGTAACCGCCGAACGCCGCTCCTGCGGGATAGGCGTGGTAGTTGTTCACCCAGACACGCCCCGCCTGGATCTCGCGGCCGGCGCGGTACGCCACGTTGCCGTTCCGGGACCACACGCCGGCTCCCAGCCCGTAGAGGGTGTCATTGGCGATCTCCATGGCCTCGGCGTAGTCGCTGAAGCGCGTCACGGACACCACGGGCCCGAAGATCTCCTCCTGGAAGACATGCATGTTGTTCGTTCCCTCGAACACCGTGGGCTTCACGTAGTACCCCTCCGCGAGATCGCCGTCGAGCATGTTCCGCTCGCCGCCGATCAGGACCTTCGCCCCCTCCTGCCTGCCGATGTCCATGTAGGAGAGGATCTTCTCGAGCTGGTCGTTCGAGGCCTGTGCTCCGACCTGCGTATCCGTGTCCAGCGGATTGCCCTGCACCATCTTCTCCACGCGGGCGATCGCGTCGCTCATGAAGGAGTCGTAGATGGAACCCTGGACGAGCGCGCGCGAGGGACACGTGCACACCTCGCCCTGGTTCAGGGCGAAGAGCGCGAAGCCCTCGAGTGCCTTGTCGTAGAACGAGTCGTTGCTGTCGGCGACGTCCGAGAAAAAGATGTTCGGGCTCTTTCCACCGAGCTCCAGGGTGACCGGGATCAGATTCTGGCTCGCATACTGGCTGATGAGCCGGCCCGTCGTCGTCTCCCCGGTGAAGGCGATCTTACGGATGCGCTTGCTCGACGCCAGCGGTTTGCCCGCCTCCACACCGAACCCGTTCACCACATTCACCACACCGGCCGGCAGGATGTCGCTGATCAGCTCCATGAGGACCAGGATCGACGTCGGCGTCTGTTCCGCGGGCTTCAGCACGACGGCGTTGCCGGCAGCGATGGCGGGCGCCAACTTCCACGTCGCCATGAGGATGGGGAAGTTCCACGGGATGATCTGCCCGACGACGCCGAGCGGCTCATGGTAGTGATAGGCCGTCATGTCCTCGTCGAGCTGGGACAGATGGCCCTCCTGCGCCCGGATGGCGCTGGCGAAGTACCGGAAGTGGTCGACGGCCAGCGGCATGTCCGCTGCGAGGGTCTCGCGGACCGGCTTGCCGTTGTCCCAGGTCTCGGCGACCGCCAGCAGCTCGAGGTTCTCCTCCATCCGGTCCGCGATCCGGTTCAGGAACGAGGCACGCTCGGCGACGGAGGTCTTGCCCCACGCCGGAGCCGCCTTGTGGGCGGCGTCGAGGGCGAGTTCGATGTCCTCGGCCGTTCCACGCGCCACCTCGCAGAAGGCCTTTCCCGTCACGGGCGAGATGTTCTCGAAGTACTGTCCCTTGATGGGTGGAGCCCACTCACCGCCGATCCAGTTCTCGTAGCGCGGCTTGAAACTGACCTTCGATCCATCCTGGCCAGGCTGGGCGTAAACAGTCATTGTCCAACTCCTTGAACTCCGTGTGTGCAGGACGTCGTCGTCCCTGCTGCACAGCGTAGAAGTCAGATGGTTGCATCAACGTTGCACGACTGCGGCACCCTCCGCCAGGAGGCCGGCACGTACTCGGTGCGGTCGGCCTAGCCCTGGGTGGTGGCCGGAACCGGGGTCGCGCTGCCCGGTTCCGCCTGGCCGGTCGCGGGCTCGGCTGCCGGGACGGATTCGCTCGCGGGGGACGTCGGCAGGCCCTGCTCAGGCTCGGCAGGATCCCCACAGGGGTCCTCCTCGGTCCCGGCAGCCGGCGGAATGTCCGTACCCGGCACAGCACCCGTACCCGGTGCAGCACCCGTACCGGGAGCGGCGTCGGTTGCCGGCACGGAGTCGGCCGTCGGTGCTGCCCCGGCGCCAGTCGTCGCGTCGGTGCCTGCAGTTGGATCGCCCGCGATGTCGCCGTCGGCAGGGTCCGTCGCGGGTCCATCTCCCGATGACGGGTCGGTGTCGCAGGACGCCGCCGGGTCCGGATCGGACGGGGTCGCATCCGGCGCGACGACGACGGGGGGAACATCGACAGGGGGCGTCGGAACGGTCGGAAGATCGACGGGCGGCTTCGCACCTGGCGTCGTGCCAGGCTTGGTCGCATCCGGCACCTGCACATCCGGCTTCGTCGTGCCCGGCTTCGTCGCATCCGGCACCTGCACATCCGGCTTCGTCGTGCCCGGCTTCGTCGCATCCGGCACCTGCACATCCGGCTTCGTCGTGCCCGGAGTCAGGGCGGGCTTCTGAGTCCCGGGCTTCTGTGTCCCAGGAACCGTAACGACAGGCTGTGGCGCCGCAGGCGCCTTGACCGGCCCTGATGATGCCATCGGCCCAGCCGGGCTAACACTGCCCGCGGCGATACCGGACGGCAGGCCCGAGAGTCCCGAGGGGACGGGCAGCACGTCGATGTCCGCCGTCGGTGCGGGCTGGTCGGAGCGTGTCGAGGACTGCGCCCAGGTCGGGACGTCGGTGGCGGCCCCGCCGCCGGGCGTGTAGTCCTTCATGTCACCGTCGCGCGTGCCGTGGCTCGTCTGCACGAGCGTCCACCGGAGGGGGTCGACGTGCTCCCCGTCGAGGATCGTCTCCAGATGGAGATGACATCCCGTCGAGGAACCGGTGGTGCCGACCTCGGCGATGGGATCGCCACCGTTGACGGTGTCCCCCTGCACGACGGAGATGCCCTGGAGGTGGTTGTAGGTGGTGATCAGGCCGTTGCCGTGATCCACCTCCACGCGGTTGCCGCCGCCCCACGGGTGCCAGCCGACGGCCCGGACGGTTCCGGCATCGGCCGCGTGGACGGGAGTACCGCACGGCGCCGAGTAGTCCTGGCCGGTGTGGAACTCGCCGGCCTCCCCCGTGATCGGGCTGGTGCGGAAACCGAACGGCGACGACGGCGTGAGCTCGTCCAGCGGCGCGAAGAGGGTGCCGGCCGCAGGGTGTTTGACGTTCTGTGCCGAGATCGACTCGGTCGAGGCGGGCGTCTCACCGGCCGCCGCGGCCGCGGCTGCGCCGTCGAACGTGGCGGGGTCGAGGGTGTCGACCGCTGTGATGCGCTGAAGGAGTTCCGTACCGACGGTTCCTGTGGGCGACAGCGCGTCGTCGGTGAGGATTTCCGTGAGGCTGGTGCGGGGTGCGTCGGGGCCGATGGCCGACGCCGCTTCCCAGGGCTGCGGAACGATTCCCTGGAATCCGACGAAGCAGACCACCATCGCGAGGCTCGCGTTCATCTTCGTCCGGGACGTGATGGCGGACCGCGCCTGCACCTTCGACGTACCCAGGTGCTTCTGAGCCTGCTTCACGAATATTCCCCTTGTTGATCCACTGCGAGCGGCGGTCCGTGCCGTGGGCATCCTCGCCCGCCGAAATCGTCAGCCACCATGCACAACGTTAGCTGTACCACGGTCGCTTCGGCGACGATTTATCTCAATCCGCTAACAAAATTTGGCAGAAGTTGAGGTTCAGGCGCGTTCCCACCCCAGGTCCGCCTCGAGGCGCTCAACGTGCGCCACGACGACCGCCCGCCGAGGTGACCGGCGGGGCAGCAGTCGAAGGGCGAGCCGCCACGCCTCGACGTCGTCCTCGGCCTCCGCAAGGCCGAGGTAGTGCAGCACGATATCCGGGGCGCCGTCCCCGAGGACGGCGTCGCGCAGGAGCGTCGAGACCTCGCTGCGCAGGCGGACGATCGCCGGGGACTGCGATCTCGGCAGGACAGGACCCCGATAGATGGCGAGCGCCATGCGGTGGGCCCCCCGGTGCAGGTAGTTGAGCACCTGCACCGCGTCGACGACCAGCTCGTCCGGCAATCGATAGGGCCGCGACCGGGGCATCACTCCGTCGGACTGATCGGCGAGCACCCGGCGCAGGCGCAGCATCTCCGCGCGGACGGTCGTGGCGGACGCATCCTCCGGGTAGGCCATGACCGCCATCTCGTCAGCGCTGAGCCCCTTGGGATGCAACGCCAGGAGCGTGAGCAGTTCGGCGTGCCGCAGACTCAGCTCGAGCGGGGGTCCGCCGGCGTGGACCATGCCGTGATCGGTCCCGAGAATCTGGAGGCTGGGCCGGTACAGCGCGGTCGGGGTGTGCGGGGAATGCTGGCGACGCGTTCTCGGAAGGCGGCTCCGCAGCCGGTGAACGCTCAGCTCGGCCTCCGCGGCAGCCACGGCCGCCTCCACCAGCGCGAGCGTGTGCGTCGCTACGGCCTCGGCCCTGCCCGTGATGTCGATGACGCCGAGCACGGCGCCGGAATCGGGGTCGTGGAGCGGCACCGCCGTGCAGCTCCACGGATGAACGACGGGGTTGAAGTGCTCTGCACCGGCGATTTGGACGCTGCGCTTCAGCGCCAGTGCAGTGCCGGGCGCGCTGGTACCGACCGAGGCCTCCGACCAGTCCGCGCCGGCCACGAAGAGCATGCCCTCCGCCCTCCGTCGGAGCTCGAGGTCGCCATCGACCCAGAGGAGGCGTCCGTTCTCGTCCCCGACGGCCACGAGCATGCCGGCGTCGAGGCTCGGCTGGACGAGCAGGCGGTCGATGACGGGCTTGATCGCGGCGAGGGGGTGCGCCTGGCGATAGAGCTCGAGTTCGTCCTCGGAGTAGAACAGGCTGGCGTGCGCTGTGGCGGGATTCGGGAGGAAGGCGAGGGAACGGCGCCAGGAGTCCTGGACGAGCCCCCGGACGCTGCCGCCGACACTGCCGTCCTGGCCGAGCGCCTCATGCGCCGCGAAGGCGTTGCGCTGGAGCGTGTCGGAGGACAGCTCCACATCTGCGTGTGAACGGGACGGCGACATCGGCACTCCGCTTCATGACCTGCCCCGCGGACGGCGTGGGGCAGGTCACAGTCTAACCGGACTACTCACCGCGGGAAATGGCGACCATGTCCTCACGGGGTACCAGCTTCACGCGCTCCCGCACGAGCTCCGCATTGGCCGAGGTGTTCACGAAATTGGCACCGGACTTCAGCTCGTGGGCATCCAGCTTCAGCCAGCCGTCCCAGGTGGTGTACCGGACACCGCGTTCCTCGAGGAGATCGATGATGGCGTTCTCCGACGGGTTCTCCGCGGGCGGCAGGTTCAACCGGTCCTCGAGCAGGTATCCGATGGTCTCGAGGGCGTCTCCCTTGGTGTGGCCGATGAGCCCGACGGGTCCGCGCTTGATCCAGCCGGTCGCGTAGATGCCCGGGACGGGCCTGCCCGTCTCGTCGATGACGCGGCCGCCCTCGTTGGGGATGACCCCCCGCTTGTCGTCGAACCCCACCTCGGGCAGTTCGGATCCGAAGTAGCCGATGGCCCGGTAGACGGCCTGGACGGGGTAGTCGACCATTTCGCCGGTTCCCCGTACGCTTCCGTCCCCGGTCAGCTCGGTGCGCTCGAACCTCATTCCGGCCACTTTGCCCGGGGTCTCCGCGGAGTCGTGGATCTCGACGGGTGAGTGCAGGAAATGGAGGTGCAGGCGGCGTGAGGCGCCGGTCGGCTCGTCCTCGACGAGCCAGTTGGTCAGCGTCTTGACCATCGTCTTGGTCTGGTTGTTCGTGGCGATCTGCGCTTCCGAGCCGGCGTCGAAGTCGAAGTCCTCGGGGTAGAGCACGATGTCGACGTCCCGCGAGTGGGACAACTCCCGCAGTTCGAGCGGGGTGAACTTCACCTGTGCCGGCCCGCGGCGGCCGAAGACGTGGACGTCGGTGACGGGTGAGGCCTTCAGCCCCCGGTACACGTTCTCGGGGATCTCGGTGGAGAGGAGGTCGTCAGCGTGCTTCGAGAGGATGCGGGCGACGTCGAGGGCCACATTGCCGTTGCCGATCACCGCGACCTCCTTCGCGTCGAGTGGCCAGTCACGGCTCACATCAGGATGTCCGTCGTACCAGGACACGAAGTCGGCTCCGCCGAAGGACCCCTCGAGGTCGACGCCGGGGACGTCCAGCTCGGCATCCCTGATGGCGCCCGTCGCGAAGATGACGGCGTCGTAGAACCGCCGGAAATCGGACAGCGTGAGGTCCCGCCCGTAGTTGATGTTCCCGAGGAACCGGATGTCTCCGCGGTCCAGCACCTTGTGCAGGGCGTTGACGATCCCCTTGATACGGGGATGGTCAGGCGCCACACCGTAGCGGATCAGGCCGTACGGCGCCGGGTACTGGTCGAAGAGGTCGATGCTGACCGCGAAATCGCCGCCCTTCACCTCGTTCGACTTCGTCAGGATGTCCGCGGCATAGACGCCCGCCGGACCGGCGCCGATGATCGCGACCCGCAGCGGCCGTGCCGCAGCTGAGGTAGACACTGAAATAGCCCTCTTCCCGGTGGAGATGCTCCTGCTGATTGCCGTGACGCGGAATTAGCGCACAGGTCACTATTCTAAATGGAATCGATCCGTCCGGATCATCGAAGTGGCACGCGTCTCCTTCCGCCGGATGCCCACCTCCCGAGCGGGTGGGAATAAAGGGCCCGCACGCCCCGTTCCCGACCTCGTGAACGGAACAGGAACAAAGGCAGAGCGGCAGCCGCGGAGCGAGAACTCCACCGGCATCCTCTTCGGTGTCAGCGCCTACGGCCTCTGGGGGCTCCTCCCGCTCTACTTCCTCATCCTCGCGCCTGCCGGGCCCACCGAGATCGTGGCCAACCGCGTCCTGTGGTCCCTGATCTTCTGCGCGATCCTCCTGACGGTCCTCCGCTCGTGGCGACCGGTGATCGCCGCCCTGCGCACGCCGCAGATCTCCGGCACCCTGGCCGTCGCCGCACTGCTGATCGCCGTCAACTGGTTCGTCTACACCTACGGCGTCACCTCCGGGCAGGCCATTGAAGCGTCGCTCGGGTACTTCATCAATCCGATCGTGTCCGTGCTCCTCGGTGTCTTCGTCCTGCGGGAGAAACTGCGCCCCCTGCAGTGGGCCGCCATCGGCATGGGCGTCCTCGCCGTGGTGGTCCTGGCCGTCGGGTACGGGTCCGTGCCGTGGATCGCCCTCACACTCGCCTTCTCCTTCGGTCTGTACGGGTTCATGAAGAAGCGGGTGGGCTCGCGCGTGGACGCCGTCTCCAGCCTCAGCATCGAAACGCTGGTGCTCACCCCCATCGCGGCCGTCGTGATGCTCTGGCTCGCATCTCGGAACGAGGCCACGCTCACCACCGAAGGCCCCGGTCACTTCTGGATCATGGCAGCCTCGGGCGTGATCACCGCGGTTCCGCTGATCTTCTTCGGTGCGGCGGCACGCAGGCTTCCGCTGACCACCATCGGGCTGCTCCAGTACCTGGCCCCGGTGCTCCAGTTCCTCCTGGCACTCCTGGTCCTCAAGGAGGAGATGCCGTTCGAGCGGTGGATCGGCTTCAGTCTCGTATGGGTGGGGCTCATCCTGCTGACGATCGACATGCTCCGGACGGTGCGCCGCCAGCCCCGGCTCGCGAGGGCGCCCGAGCCGGCCGCAGCAGGGTGACACGATGCCGTCGCATCGACCCTCGGGTCTCCAGGACGGCGTCGTCCTCCGGGGACGGCTACTCCCCCACTGCCGGTGAACCTGGCACCCCGGGGAGCTCCGCCATCAGGTAGGCCTCGTTGAAGCGTGCCAGCAGGTCGGCGAGCTCGACGATCTCGACCGTGGGCCAGCCGCGGAGCTGCGCCCTGAAGTAGGTCCGCCGTCCGGTCCGCGCTCCGTCCACGCGACGGCGACCGTCGTCCGTCAGCGTCACGCGGCGGGAGCGCTCGTCCTCGACGGCCTCCACACGGCCGACGAATCCGAGCCCCGCCAGGGCTGCGACATGTCCGCTGATGGCCGAGGCGCTCATCCCCAGTGTTACCGCGAGGTCCGTCACCCGGCAGGGGCCGAGCCTCCGGGCGGCCGCGAGGACACTGTAAGCTCCCGGTTCCATCGCGGCGCTCACGCCGCGAGCGAGGGTCCAGCAGACCCGCTGCTCGTTCCGGCACATGGCCGCGGCACTCTCCTCGAGGGCGCCGAGCACCGTGTCCCGCGGGCTGCTACCGCCCCACCCGCCGTCGCCGCCCATGACCGGATTCTAGGCGCGGGGAACCCGCCCGGGAACAGATCCGCCCAGCATTACCCAGGATGTCAGCGTTCTGCTCGAACCCAGTCGCGGGGCACGACGACCATGGGTACGGGGAGCGCGCGCAGCATCTTGTTGGCGGTGGCCCCGAGAAAGATCTGGCGGTGCTGTGCGAGGCGGCTCGACCCCACGATCACGAGTTCGCCCGCGTCCCATTCGATGTCGTCGATGGCCTGCTCGATGGTGCGACCGTGCGCCACGATGATCGACGCCTCGTGCCCCGGGGGCAACTGCCCGGCGGCGCGGGCCAACACCGAATGGGCGTGCTGATGGGCCTGATTGATGGCCTCGCCCGAGTCGGGGGCTTCGTGGACGTCGAGCGCCACGAGGGAGACGAGCCGCAGCGGGAGGCCTCGGCGTGCGGCCGACTCGACGGCGACGTCGACGGCGCCCTCGGCACCCGGGCGGGTACCGACAGCGCAGGTCATGCGGCTGAAGGTGGCCCGGTGGCGGTAGCCGCGGGGAGCGAGTGCCACGGGCACCTTCGAGCTGTGGAGCACCGCATTCGCGACGCTGCCCACGGTGAACCGGCGCAGGAGGCCGCTGCTGGAGGCACCGATGACGATCAGTCCGGCGTCGACGTCGTCCGCCAGTTCGAGCAGTCCCTGCGCGAACGAATCCGCCAGCCGGACATGCGTGGCGACATCGACGCCGTCGGGCACGCTCTCCCGGGCGCGATCAAGAGCCTCCTGGGCCCGGCGACCGCCGGGCGCCATGCTGCCGTCCTGCGGCCAGTCCAGCACCGTGACGAGGTCGATACCAGCCGATTGCGTGAGCGCCATTGACGTGGCCAGCTCGAGGGCGTCCTGCCCGCGGTCATTCTCGGTATAGCCAACGACATAGCGCACGGCGGGTTCTCCTCGGTGTGAACGGTGCGGGATCGCCCCGCGCAGGGTGGCTGGCGCCACGCGCGCGGCAGGCGCTGCACGGAGTCGATTCACTCTAGCGCAGCGCCCGCCGGGCGATACCGTCCCTACTCCTTCGGCGCCGCGCCCTGCGTGAGGACCTCCTGCCGGAAGAACGCCGGGTTGATGCGGGACCAGACCAGCATCAGCACGGCGCCGAGCAGGATCACGCCGATACCGAGGATGAACACCATGCCGATCCCGAAGAGCTCGGAACCCGAGCCGTATCCGGGGTCCATGGAGTCGACGGCCGTCTTGAAGAACATGACCAGCAGGATCACGCCGCCGAGCAGCGGTGCCAGGAAGCGGAACACCGTGTTCCTGACGCTCGAGAAGGCCTGGGCGCGGAAGTACCAGACGCACGCCAGTGCGGTGATGCCGTAGTAGAAGCAGATCATGAGGCCGAGAGCCGTGATGGTGTCCCACAGCGCGTTCTCGGAGACCAGCCGGGTGAACACGTAGAAAGCGGCGGCTGCCACCGCGGCGGCCACCGTCGCATAGCTGGGCGACTTGTGGGCGGGGCTGATCCGCCCGTAGCCCTTGGGCAGGGCCCGGTAGTGGCCCATGGCCAGCAGCGTGCGGGCCGGCGAGACGAACGTCGACTGCAGGGATGCTGCCGAGGAGCTGAGGACGGCCATGGACATCAGGATCGCGAAGGGGCCCATGACGGGACCCGCGAGCGTCGCGAAGATGCTTTCCTGGTTGTCCGGGTTGCCGGCGCCGAGGTCGCCGTCGCCCACGCCCGCGAAGGAGAGGGTGGCGAGCGCGACGGTCAGGTAGATGACCACGATCACGACGACGGTGAGGGCGCCCGCACGTCCCGGTGTCTTCTGCGGGTTGGTGGTCTCCTCGTTCATCGTCAGGGTCACATCCCACCCCCAGTAGATGAAGATGGACAGGGAGACGCCGGCCGCGAAGGCGGAGAAGGAGCCGACGGCGAAGGGGTTGAACCACTCGGCGCTGATGCTCGTGGCGTCGAAGGCCGTGCCGTTGGCCACGTGGATGAAGGCCGCGATCGCGAACCATGCGAGCACCACGAGCTGGAAACTGACGAGCACGTACTGGACGGTCTTGGTCGCCTCCATGCCGCGGTACGAGACGTAGCAGGCGAGGGCGATGAACACGAGGGTCGTCGCGATGTTCACCGGGAGGTCGAGGGTCAGGTCCGCGATGCCAGGGTTGTCGAGCAGTTGCGCCAGCATGAGGTAGAAGAAGTCGACGGCCACGGCTGCGAGGTTGGAGAGCACGATCACGGTGGCCGCGATGAGACCCCAGCCTCCCATCCACCCGATCCACGGACCGAAGGCACGCGTGGCCCAGGTGAACGAGGTGCCGGAGTCGGGCATGGAGCTGTTGAGCTCCCGGTAGCCCAGCGCCACGAGCAGCATCGGGATGAATCCCACGAGGAAGATCGCCGGGAGGTTCACCCCGACCTCCGCGACCGTGGGGCCGAGGGCCGCGGTGAGGGTGTAGGCGGGGGCCACGCAGGACACCCCGATCACGACCGCTCCCAGGAGACCGACCGTGCCCGAGTCCAGGCCCTTCTTGCTGAGCCCCGTTCCCCTTTGTGTTGTCTCGTCGATACTCATGCATCCGCCTCTGTGGATAAGGGGCCCGGGCCGGAGGTGGTTCCGGGCGTTGCGTACGTACGCGGGACGACGACCATGGGGATGGTCAGCGTACGCAGGATCTTGTTGGCCGTGGAGCCGAGGAAGAGCCGCATGTGCTGTGCGAGCCGACTCGAACCGACGAGCAGCACCTCGCCCTCGTCCCAGGCCAGGGCTTCGATGGCGTCCTCCACGGAGGAGCCGTGCGCCGTCTCGACGCTCACGCGGCCGCCGGCCGCGAGTGACGACGCCGCCTCCGCCAACCGGCGGTTCGCCTCGTCCTCCGCACCGCCGGAGTCGGGTCCGCCGGCGTCGAGCGCCACCAGCGAGACGAGGCGCAGGGGCAGGCCGCGCCGCTCCGCGGAGGACACCGCGACGGAGATGACGTCGTCGGCGCCGGCGCGCCGGCCGACCGCGCAGGTGAGGCGCGTGACCGGATCGGTGCGGCGGTACCCCTGCGGCGCCAGCGCGACCGGGACCGGCGCGGCGTGCAGGAGGCCGCGGGCCACGTTCCCCACGTTGAAGCGAGCCGCAAGGCCACGCGAGCTCGCGCCGATGACGATCAGCGACGCCTCCGTGTCCTCGGCGGCCCTGATGAGACCCTCGGCGTTGGACTCGGCGCGAACGACGACACCGCGGGCCGTGACGTCGTCGGGGACCAGGGCGAGGCCCTCGTCCATCCACTCGCGCATCTGCCCGGAGAGGAGCGTGTCGAAGCCCTTGTCCGGCGGATAGGTACCGGAGAAAAGGGAGTGCTCCGGTGTAACGAGGACGAGGTCGAGGGTGGCGTCCTGGCGCCGGGCGAGGGCGACGGCGAGGCAGATGGCGTCGTGCCCGCGCTCGTCCGCGGTGTAGCCGACGATGTAGCGCATGCTCAGGCCCCCTGCGCGGTGCCGGCGGACTGCAGTCCGGAGGACAGCTCGAGGTGGATCGTGGTCGCGGTCCGCTGACCCATGCGGATGGCACCGTCGACGTGCTGGTAGCCCTCCGCCGCGATGTCGGAGCAGGACCAGTAGATGGGGCCGACCGGCGTTCGCTGGTCCCGGCCGTACCGGTGCAGGCCGCCGAGGTCGTAACTGGAGGCGTAGGCTCCGCGGGTCCACTCCTCGGAGGCCCAGTCGGATTCGTAGTAGACCTCGGGTTCGAGGGCCTGCGGGCCGAGGAACCCGGCGATCGAGGACAGGATGCGCTCCCGCCGCTCGTGCGGGGCGAGCTCGAACATCGCGTCCGCCTTCTCGTCCGAGACGAAGCCCACGAGGGTGCCGCGCGGATCCTCGTAGTTCGAGTTGTCGTAGACCTCCTGCACGATCGAGCCCGCACTGAAGCCCGTGCCGCACAGTCCCTCCTGCCGCCAGAACGGCGTCGCGTACACGGCATGCACCTTGATGACGAGGCCCAGGGACTGGTGCTGGTGCATCTGGTGCTGCCGCCGGGGCAGCGGCGGTTCGTAGCTGATGCGCGAGTACAGGTTGGGTGGGACCGCGACGACGGCGTAGCGCGCGTGGACCGTCGTCGTGTCCGAGACGACCGTGACACCCTCGACGCCGTCGCGTCCGTCCATGCCGCTCCAGCGCAGCGTGCGCACGGGGCTCGAGAGGATGACGTCCTCGCCGAGATCCGCTGCCATGCGCTCGGACACGGACTGCATACCGCCGACCACCCGCCGGTCGAGGATGAAGTCCTCGTCCACCAGGTTCGAGAAGGACCCGGCCGTCGCAGCCATGAGGATGGCCTGGAGGGCGGAGAAGGAGTGCGCGGGCTTGGTCAGCATGCCGCCGGCGATGAAGAGGCCGATGTTGTCGCACGCCTCCTCGTCGTCGGACTGCTGCCGGAGCCAGTGGTGGAACGAGATGGTGTCGAGGGCCCGCGCGTCCGGGTGGTTCCACGGTGCCTCGGGACCCGCCTCCGCCACAAGCCGGTCGAGGAGATCGATCAGGCGCTGCATCTCGTCCCGTGTGTAGTCGTTCACCGGGAACATCTCGCCCGCGTAGCGGATCGGCTCGCCGTCGGGCCCGATGTAGATGGAGTCACCCTCCCGGTAGCGGGGGAAGGTCGACATGCCCAGTTCGTCGAGGAGCCCGATCAGGGCCGTCTGGTCGGGCGAGACCCACTGGCCGCCCACCTCGAACACCGCTCCGTCGATGATGTCCGTGTGCGTCCGCCCGCCCACGCGGTCCCGTGCTTCGAGGACGGCGACGCTGTGTCCGTCCCGCTTCAGGGCGCGCGCTGCGGTCAGGCCCGAGGGCCCTGCTCCGATGATGACGACGTCGCGTTCGATGATGTTCACGTGATCCTCCCGGCCGCATGACGCGGACCACAAAATGAATGGCGTTCATTATTTCGCCCTACTATAGCGATGGGCGCGTCCGGAGGGAAGGGCGCAGCCCTAGAGTTAACCGCGACGCAACGAGAGGACAGAAGCCGTGACTGCTTCCACCCCCGAACCCCGACGGGCGGGCAGGCCGCCGCGCAGCGTGCTCTCGAAGGACCGCATCACCGGTGCCGCCCTCGATCTCATCGCCGCAGAAGGGTACGAGGGCCTCACGATGTCGGGACTCGCGCGCAGGCTGAAGGTGGCGCCGTCGGCACTGTACAACCACGCGGGGTCCAAGCAGGAAGTCCTCGGATGGGTACAGGACCACGTCATGACCATGGTGGATTTCAGCGCGTTCTCCCGGCAGCCGTGGGACGAGGCGGTGCGCCGGTGGGCGTGGTCCTACCGTGAGGTCTTCGCCCGACACGCGCCACTGGTGCCGGTGATCGCCGTCATGCCCGTGACCGATGCCGCGCAGACACTGAGGATGTACGAGGAAGTCGCTCGCGGCTTCCTCGACGCGGGGTGGCCCGAGGACAGGATCGTGCCGGCGATCGTGGCACTCGAGTCCTTCATCTACGGGTCGGCCCTCGACGTCGCCGCGCCCGGGGACATCTTCGATTCGGGAACCCTGGGCGACCAGTTCCCGGTCTTCACCGCGGCGGTCCGCCGTGCAGCAGCGGTGCCGGGCGCCGACAGCGCCGCGGACGCCGCCTTCCGGGCGGGCCTCGACGGCATGATCACCGGCCTCCGGGCACAGCTGGCCACCTACTCGTCCTGACGCGCGGGGCGCACGAGGCGAACCATCCGGTAGGCGGTGGAGTGGAGGACGTCCACGAGGGATGCGCCCTCGGACGTGAGCCAGTCGGTGAGCGCCAACTCGAACACCGTGACCGCGTAGCGTGCGACCATGCGGGCCTCGTCGCCGTCCACTCCGTGCCGACGCTCGAGCGCCTCCCCGATGACGTCGCCGAGCAGGACGTTCTTCAGCAGTCCCCGCTCCCGGAGGCCCTGATCCGACCCGATGATGGCGCGTCGGATCAGAAGGTCCTCACGCCGCCCCTCGAACAGGCCCGTCGCCACCGCCTCGAACCCGTGCATCACGAGGGCCAGTGGTGACAGGAAAGCAGGAGCACCGGCCACCAGCGCCGCGACATCAGCGGGGAGCTCCCGCTCGCGCAGGAAGAGGACGTCGCGCTTGTCGGGGAAATGCCGGAAGAACGTGCGCGTGGTGAGACCTGCGCGAGTGGCGATCTGCGGCACGGATGTGCCGGCGTACCCCTGCTCGGTGAAGAGGTCGACGGCGGCGCGCTCCAGGCGGAGAGCGGCGTCCGGGGCCCATCTGCTCATGGGTCCACCGTACTCGATGACATTGTGTGTCATAAAGTACGGGAGGATGATGACACGCCGTGACATCCCGGACCTTTCCGGGTCGTCAAGGCTCATTCGGTCATTCCTGCGGCTGCCGAGGCTGGCCCGTGCCGGCCCTCGCCGAACTGCCCGGCGGGGTGCTCGCCGGTCTTCTCGGTCGTGAGTACCAGCGCGCGAAACCTCCGTGAGGCAGCCCATCGTGATCCGCCGGCGGCCGGGACGCAGAAAGGCCCCGCAGCTCGATGCCGCAGGGCCTTTTCCGTATCGGACGTGTGGTGGGTCAGCCCGCGTTCACCGTGCGGATGGCCTGCTCGAGGACGTCGAGGCCGTCGGCCAGCAGCTCGTCGGTGATGACGAGCGGCGGCAGGAGACGGACCACGTTGCCGTAGGTACCGCACGTCAGGATGATGACACCCTCGCGCAGGCAGTGGGCCGCGATGGCCTTCGTGGCATCGGCGTTGGGGGTGCGACCGCCGCCCTGCTCGACGAACTCGATCGCCAGCATGGCCCCGCGGCCGCGCAGCTCACCGATGATGCTGCCGTCCCCGAGGTCCGCCTGCAGTGCTCCGAGCCGCTCGGTCACCTGGGCCTCGATGTGACGGGCACGCCCCGCCAGGTCCTGCTCCTTCATGGTCCGGATCGCGCCGAGCGCTGCCGCGCACGCCACGGGGTTGCCGCCGTACGTGCCGCCGAGGCCGCCCGCGTGCACGGCGTCGAGCAGGTCCGCGCGACCGGTGATCGCCGAGAGCGGCATGCCGCCCGCAATGCCCTTGGCCATGGTGATGATGTCCGGTACCACGCCCTCGTGGTTCACGGCGAACCACTCGCCCGTGCGGCAGAAGCCCGACTGCACCTCGTCGGCGATGAACACGACGCCGTTGGCCTTGGCCCACGCAGCCAGCGCCGGGAGGAATCCGTCGGCCGGGACGATGAAGCCGCCCTCCCCCTGCACCGGCTCGATGATGATGGCGGCGACGGAGTCCGAGCCGATCTGCTTCTCGATCATCGTGATGGCACGCTGCGCCGCCTCGGCACCCGTGATGGCGGGATTCTCCTCACGGAACGGGTAGCTCATCGGGACGCGGTAGATCTCCGGCGCGAAGGGCCCGAAGTTCGTCTTGTACGGCATGGACTTCGCGGTCAGGGCCATCGTCAGGTTCGTGCGGCCGTGGTAGGCGTGGTCGAAGGCGACGACGGCGTTGCGGCCCGTGGCGAGGCGCGCCACCTTCACGGCGTTCTCCACCGCCTCGGCACCCGAGTTGAACAGGACGGTCCGCTTCTCGAAGTCGCCGGGGGTCAGCTCGGCGAGCTGCTCAGCGACCGCGATGTACCCCTCGTAGGGCGTGACCATGAAGCACGTATGGGTGAAGTGCTCCACCTGGTCCTTCACGGCGCCGACGACGGCCGGATCCGAGGCGCCGACACTCGTGACGGCGATGCCGGCGCCGAGATCGATGAACGAGTTGCCGTCCACGTCGTGGATGATCCCGCCGTCGGCGTCCGCCACGTACACGGGGACGCCGGAGGCGACACCCTTCGCGACGACGGCGGCCCGCCGGGCGGCGAGCTCGGTGGACCGCGGTCCGGGGAAGTCCCCGGTGATGCGCCGCTTCTGCTCGAGCCGGAAGCTCGGTGCGGTGACGCCGGGAGTGGTTGCGTACGTGGTCATCGTGAGGTCCTTTGTCTCGGGGACGACTAGGCGTCCAGCACGCTCATGACGTGCTTGATGCGGGTGTAATCCTCCACGCCGTACATGGAGAGGTCCTTGCCGTAGCCGGAGTTCTTGAAGCCGCCGTGCGGCATCTCGGCGGTCAGCATGATGTGCGTGTTGATCCAGACGGCCCCGAAGTCGAGGTCCCGGGAGACACGCATCGCGGTGCCGTGGTCGGTGGTCCAGACGCTGGAGGCGAGCGCGTAGTCCACGCCGTTGGCCAGCTCCACGGCTTCCTCCTCCGTGGCGAAGGTCTGGACGGTGAGCACGGGACCGAAGGTCTCCTGCTGCACCACCGGATCATCCTGCCGCGCCCCGGTGATGATGGTGGGCTCGAAGAAGTAGCCCTTCTCCCCCGCGCGCTTGCCACCCGTCGCGATGCTGCAGTGTGCCGGCAGTGCGTCCATGACGGAGGTCACCGCGTTGAAGTGGTTGATGTTGTTGAGCGGCCCGAAGTAGTTCTCGGAATCGTCGGAGCTGCCCGTCCGCAGGGTCGCCGTGTGCTCGACCATCGCGGCGACGAGTTCGTCGTGCGCCTCCTCCTGGACGAGGACACGGGTGATCGCGGTGCAGTCCTGGCCCGCGTTGAAGAACGCGAACTCGGTGATGGCCTCCGCGGTCTTCCTCAGGTCGGCGTTCGCGAAGACGACGGCGGGAGCCTTGCCCCCGAGTTCGAGGTGCGCCCGCTTGAGGCCCTTCGCGGCGCTCGAGGCGACGGCGATACCCGCGCGGACGGACCCGGTGATGGAGACGAGGCCCGGTACGGGGTGCTCGGTCATGGCCGCCCCGGTCTCGCCGGTCCCGAGGACGACGTTGAGGACGCCGTCGGGCAGGATGCCCTGGGTCAGGCGCGCCAGGACGAGGGTCGACTCGGGGGTGGTGTCGCTCGGCTTCAGCACCACGGTGTTGCCGGCCGCGAGTGCGGGCCCGATCTTCCAGATGGCCATGAGGAAGGGGTAGTTCCAGGGTGCCACCTGCGCGACCACACCGATCGGCTCGCGGCGTACGTAGGAGGTGTGTCCCTCCATGTACTCACCGGCGGACTTGCCCTCGAGGATGCGCGCGGCTCCGGCGAAGAACCGCAGCTGGTCCGCGCCGACAGCTACTTCCTCCGCCGCGATCATCTCGCGGACCTGGCCGGTGTTGCGGTGCTGCGCCTCGACGATCTCGTCGCTCGCCGCCTCCACGGCGTCGGCCAGTTTCAGGAGCAGAAGCTGACGCTGGCTGGGCGTGCTCCGCTTCCACGTGGTGAAGGCCCTTTTGGCCGCCTGCATGGCGTCATCGACGTCCGCTGCAGTGGAGACGGGCGACTGCGCCACGACCTCGCCGTTGGTCGGATTGACGATGTCGAGGAGTTGATCGCGAGCGCCGGCGGGCGTCACGAACGCGCCGTCGATGTAGTTCTGAAGGGTCTCGGCCACGCTGCAGTACCTTTCACAAGAGGTCTCGCGCTGCTGCCCAGGACGCTGGGCGTGCGCGTTTCGTGAAAACGCTACCGGTGGGCCGCACCGCCTGCCACGTGTACCTGCACAGTGAGACATAGTCCGGGCGGTGCAGTGGTACAGCTCCGGGTCTACGCTGATCCCATGGCCATCACTCTGCCCGTCCTCCTCGCCGACAGCGCCCTCGGACTCGTCGCCCAGGGCCGTGCCGAAGCACCGAGCCAGCCGGTGCAGTGGGTTGCCGTCACGGAGCTCGAGGACCCGCGTCCATTCCTCAACGGGGCCGAGGTGGTGCTCACCACCGGCGTACGTCTCAAGACCGGGACGGCGCAGCGGTCCTTCGTCCAACGGGCCCACGAGGCGGGAGCCCTCGCCATCGGCTTCGGCGTGGACCTGACGCACCGCCGGGTCCCCACGGCGCTGGTGGCGGAGGCGGACCGCGTCGGCCTTCCCGTGTTCAGCGTCCCGTACGAAGTGCCCTTCATCGCGATCGGGAAGAAGGTCGCCGACGCCCTGTCCGCGGCACAGTATGCCGGACTTGAGGAGCTCCTCGAGGGGCACGCCGTCCTCGCATCCGCACTCCTCGGCGCGGGCGGGCTCTCCTCGCTCCTCGGCGAGCTCGCGCGCATGCTCGGGACCGACGTCGCCCTGCATCAATATGGCACGCGGATCGCAGGCGCCGAGGCTCCGCGCTCCTCGGGCGGGCCCCGGCTCGACGGCGAGGCCTCCCCCGGCTCGCCCGACGCCGCGTCGGGCCCGACGGCGGGGTGGCACCGGGTGCCGATCGCCACGGGGCTGAAGGACCGGTGCACCCTCGCCATCGCCGAGCCGTACACGCGCGCCGCCGTCGTCGACTACGCCCAGAGCCTCATCTCGGTCGAGCTGACCAACCAGGCCCGGAACCGGACCGGCACCCGCACCGCCACGGGCCAGCTGTTGCTCGATGTGGTGCGCGGCACACTCGCCGGCCCCGAGGCGGCAGCCCGGCTCGTGAGCTCGGGAATCGACACGACGGTGCGCCACGGCGTCGTCATCATCGACGTCGCCTCCGGTCAGCGCCGGGCGCTGCGAACCCTGCCGCTGCCGCACGGCTGGGCGCCGGCCTCCGCCGGGCTCGTGGAGGACCGGCTCGTCCTGGTGGCAGCCGCCTCGCTCGCCGCCGAGCCAGCCGATCTGGCCGGGTACCTGCACGGGGCAGGACTGACGGCACGCATCGGCGTCGGCGGGGCGTATGCGCAGCCCAACGGTGTGCGCTGGAGCTATTTCGAGGCACGTGAGGCCCTGCAGCGGGGCCAGTCCATCAACCTGGCGGATCGCCTCAGCCTGACCTCTCTCCTGATGTCCAGCGCAGACGTCCCGCTCGCCGACCTCGCCGCCGAGACCCTGCGACCGCTCGAGCGGTTCGATGCCGCCCACGGTACCGATCTGCTCACCACACTGCAGCGATACCTCGATCTCGACGGCTCGGTGGCGGCCGTCGCCGCGGACCTCTCCCTGCACCGCAACACCATCCGGTACCGGCTGCAGCAGGTGATCACCCTGACCGGGTACGACCCGTCGGTCACCTCCGATCGCGTACACCTGTATCTGGCGCTCCGGGTCAGGGCCCTGGGGTGAACGAGCAGCACCTCGTGCACCGGCCCGGAGCCCTACCCCGGTACCAAGGGTGCTGAGGACCCATCCGGCCCGGATTCCCCGCCGAAGAGCAGCCGGGTGCACTCCGTGTCCTTCGCACTCGTGGAATAGTTGGGCCTACATACACCGGTCTCTAGGTTGTTCGGGGGTATAGACATGTCGCTGCGGCACGCCGAGGATATGGAACTGCAGGAGCTCGCCCGGCAGGCGGTCCTGCAGGAGTACCGGCTGCCCTACGGGGAAGCCGACGGCCTGCCGATCGAGAAACCCGACTACGAGACCCCTTCGGAGCTGCTCGATCTCGTGAAGCTCGCGGTGCGGGTCACCGGCATGGACTTCGGCGTCATCAACATCATCACTGCGGACAAGCAGCACCAGATCGCGGCGGTCGGGGTGGACGCGGGTGTCTGCTCCCGTGAGGACTCCATGTGCTCGAGGGTCTTCACCTCCGGCTCCATCACGGCTGTCGCGGATGCCTCGCTCGATCCCCGTTTCTCGGACAACCCGTTCGTCAACGGCGGCATTGCCGACGTCCGTTCCTACGCGTCGATGCCGCTCGTCACGGAAGAGGGCTACGCGCTCGGATCCCTGTGCGTGTTCTCCCCCCGCGTCCTCGGACTCGATGCCGACCAGCGCGAGGGGCTCGAGATCCTCGCACGGCAGGTGGTGGAGATCATCGAGCTCCAGTTCAGGACGCGGCAACTGGTCGAGGCCCTGGAGGTGGTCCGCCGCAGCAACGAGGATCTCGCCGGGTTCGCCGCGCGCGTCAGCCATGACCTGCGGAATCCCCTGACGGCGATCCTCGGCTACACCGAACTCAGCGAGCAGGACTCGGACGTCGAGGCGTCGGGCCCGGCGGCACGGTACTTCAGCATCATCAGGGGAAGCGCCAGCCGCATGCTGACCACGGTCGAGGAGGTCCTGGAGTTCTCGAGGATCGGCGGTGCGATCACTCGCCGTCCCGTCCGACTGACCACCATGATGCATGCCGTCCTCCAGGACGTGCTGCCGCTCACCAGCTCGTGCGACGCCGTGGTCACCCTGCAGGACGCCGAGCTGCGCGTGGACGAGGCGCAGGTCACCGCGCTGCTGCAGAACCTCGTGTCCAACGCTGTCTCGTACTCGACGCCGGGGTGCCCGCCGCACATCGAGGTGATGGCCGCCGTCGGGGACACCCAGGTACTGCGCGTGATCGACCACGGCAAGGGCATCGCACCGGAAGATCGCCGCCGGGTCCTCGAACCCCTCGTCAGACTGCACCGCGACGGAGATCCGGCCGGCAGCGGAATAGGACTCGCGACATGTGCCCGGATCGCCGCGGCGCACGAAGGGTCGATCACGCTGACCGAGACCCCCGGCGGCGGGACCACGGTGACGATCGACCTGGGCCCGGCCTGACCCTGCCGCCGGCAGGACGCCCGCCATTCGCCTGCCGGTGTGACGGGCGGAGGAGGTCGGTTGCGTCCTACTGGTCCTGTGACTGCAGCCGGTGCTCCTGGAGGCCGTCGCGGGCACCAGGGCTGTCCGCAGGCGCCAGCGGAAGGCGGAAGGAGAACACCGACCCTTCGCCCTCGACGCTGCTGCAGGAGATCGTGCCTCCGTGCCGCTCCACGATCGCCTTCGAGATGGCGAGCCCGAGCCCCACACCCGGGATGGCGGCGTTGCGGGCCGCTGACGTGCGGAAGAACTTCGAGAAGACGCCCTGCAGCTCCTCCTCGGACATCCCGCTGCCCTGGTCCGTGACGGTACACGTCACATGGCTGTCGGACTGTGCTGCCTCCACCGTCACGTGGCCACCGGCGGGCGAGTACTTGATGGCGTTGGACAGGAGGTTGTCCAGGACCTGGGCTATCCTCGCTCCGTCGCACAGCGCCACGAGACCGGACTCCGAGCGGTCCTCGAAGGTCACCAGCGGATTGGCGTTGCGGAGCTCCGCCGTCGCGATCCGCTCCCGCACGAGCGCCGAGAAGTCGGTGGGAACCGGCACGATCTCCGGTGCGCCCTCCGCCGTCGCGAGGAGATCCACGACGAGCTTGTGGAGGCGCTCGGAGTTGCGGGAGACCACTTCGAGACCCGACGCCACATCGGGCTCGAGTCCCGGCGTGCCCGTGAGCAGCTCGAGATAACCGCGGATCGCGGTGAGCGGCGTGCGGAGCTCGTGCGAGACCGTCGCCACGAACTCGTCCTTGGCATTGAGGGCCGTGACCAGCTCCGTGACGTCGTTGAACGTCACCACGGACCCCTCCCGCTCACCGGACTGGTTCCGCATCAGGCGCGACGACGTCGACAGCACACGCTGGTCCGGGCCGTCACCCCACCAGATCAGATAGTCGGAGAAGACCTGGCCCTCCGCGGCCCGCCGTGTCGGCCGCCGGGCGTCCGCCATCACCGTCTCGCCGTCCTGCTGGTAGAGCCGGAGTTCCGATTCCCCCGTGTCGGGAGCGCCTCCGGCAGCGACCCGGAACTGGCCGAGCTTGCGGTTCGTGAGCATCGGCTTTCCCGTCTCGTCGACGGCGATCAGTCCGATGTCCACGCTGTTCACCACGGTGTCGAGCAACCGCTCCCGGCGGGCGCTCTCCTCGAGCAACACCTGCAGGGCGCCGTCCTTCTCCTCCACCATCTTCTGCTGCGCCATCATGCTGGCCGTCATCACCCGGATGGTCACGCCGATCGCGAGCATGATGAAGGGCAGCAGGAACGATTGCGTCAGGGACTGCGACGTGACGGCGGTGTCCGTCACGAAGACGGGCACCCAGACGATACCGAGCGCGGCGAGGAATCCGGCAGTGAGGGCCGCGCGGGGATACCGGCCGGACGCCGCCAACCAGATCACGGGAAAGACGGTGAGCAGCCCGACACCCGTGATGACGGTTCCGGCGCCGTAGCGCATGAGGCCGATCGGGATGAAGTCCAGGAGCGGGATGACGAGGAAGGCGGGGTACGGCAGCCGGTCCCACGGGACGACGACGCAGGCGGCCAGCAGGACGGCCTGCAGTGCGATGCCGATGACGAAGGGCTGACTGGCGAAGAGATCGCGGTGGAAGAAGAAGCCGCCTACGAGGATCAGCACCACGGTCAGCGACAGGGGCAACTGGCTGAGGACCACGCGCGAGCGCATGGTCAGTTCGTGGAACTGGCGGGTGTTGAACGTGAGGTAGGAGAGAACCCGGTCCATCGTCCTGCCTTTCCCCTGATCGTCGTGCGCGTCCGCCGCGAGAGACGGGAAAGCGGGCGCACCCCGCGCCGGCTCCCACAGAATAACGCGGCCGCCGGTCGATTCCGGGGGCGGACCGCAGTCGTCTTCCTCAAGATCAGCTCAACTTCGGCGCAACAACCCGGGCAACGCCGACGCGGCCCATCGAACGGCTCGACGACGCGTGTTCGTAGCGTTTAATGAGGACCATGACTGCCGCCCCGGAGCTTCGCCGCGCACTCGTCGTCGAGGACGACGTCGACATCCGGGGCCTGCTCGTGCAGATCCTCACACGCGAAGGATTCGAGGTCGCCGAGGCCGCCACCGCGAAGGAGGGCCTGGAGAAGGCCCGTGCAGGCGCAGATCTCATCACCCTCGACCTGAACCTCCCGGACGGGGACGGCGTCGAGATCTGCCGTGAGGTCCGGACGTTCTCCGATGCGTACATCCTCATGATCACGGCCCGCACGGACGAGATCGAGCGGCTCACGGGGCTGGAGACCGGCGCGGACGACTACATCAGCAAGCCGTTCAGCCCCCGCGAGCTCGTGGCCCGCATCAACTCGCTCTTCCGCCGCCAGAGCCGCCAGGCCGCCGCCGACGTCGCCAACGCGGACGAGCGCCAGCGTGCAGCCGAAGTGCAGCAGAATCTCCTGCCGCGCGAGAAGCTCGCGGTCCGCGACTACGAACTCGCGGGCCGTTTCCGGCCGTCGAGGAGCGTCGGAGGGGACTTCTACGACTGGTACGGCACCTCCGACGGCCTCCACCTCACGGTCGCGGACGCGATGGGGAAGGGAATGGGGGCCGCCCTGATCGCGGCCACCGTCCGCGCGATCATGCGCTCGGTCTCGTCCCAGCCGAGCCTCGATACCGCCTTCGCCACCGCCGCGCGGGCCACCGACGCCGACCTCGAACAGACAAGTTCCTTCGTGACCCTCTTCCACGGGCGCCTCGAAGCATCCTCAGGCACCGTCGGCTACGTCGACGCCGGCCACGGGCTCGCCCTCCACGTCGCGGCGGACGGCAGCGTCAGCCGGCTCCCCTCCTCGGGACCTCCCGTCGGCGCCTGGCCCGACCAGGCCTGGCCCTCGGGCGTCGTCACCCTCGGCCCCGGCGACTCGCTCGCGATCGTGAGCGACGGCCTGCTGGACATCTACGAGACCGTCGACCAGTTCACCGTGGCCGTCGCCGAGGTCGTCGCCTCGGCCGCGAGCGCCGAGGACGCCTGCGCGGTCCTGCTCGGCATGGCGGACGTCCCCGAGGTCGCCGACGACGTCACGGTGGTCATCCTCCGGCGGTCCCCGGCCTGACCGGGCCGTTCCCGCCTCGTCGCCACCCCGGCTGCGGACTGCCAGCCCACGGCTCACGCATCGCATCGCAAACGCATCGACCAAGGAAGTGCACATGGAATTCACCACGCAGGACAAGGGGCTCTACACGGAGGTCTCCGCCAACGGACGGCTCAACATGGTGGCGGCGCCGAAACTCCGCGAGGTCATCGCGGGAGTGGTCGACGCCGGAGGCAAGCGCATCGTCGTGAACCTGACGGACACCACGTTCATGGACTCCTCGGGACTCGGGGCGCTCATCGGCTGCCTCAAGCTCGCCCGGCAGTCGGGTGGCGATCTCCGCATCGCCGCGGTGCAGCCGCAGGTCAACATGGTCCTCGAACTGACCAGCATGCACCGGGTACTCACGCCTCACAGCACCCCGGAAGAAGCCTTCCGCAATGACTGACGTCGTCGCGCGCCGCACCCTCCAGGAGCCTGCCACCGATCAGGCCATCGAGGACCTGCACGACGCACTCGACCAGCTCTGGGTCGACGCCGGCTTCGTCCCCGCAATGGACCAGATGGCGTTCACGACGGCTGTGATCGAAGCTGCCAGCAACGTGGTCCAGCACGGTGTGCCGGCCGAGGGCGCCGAGCTGAATCTCGGCGTCGAGCTCACGGTCTCCTCGGAACGGCTCCGCGCCGTCATCAGCGAGATCGGGGCGGCGGCACTGGATCCCGTGCCGGATCTCGACGGCTCCGCTCCCTCCGCCGACGCGGACGACGACGCGCTGCTGGAGGACTTCGACGAATCCGGCCGCGGTCTCTCCATGATCCGGGCCCTCGTCACCACCGTGACGGTGGAGCGCCAGGGCGACACCAATGTGTGGGTCCTCTCCAGGGACTCCACCGGGTCCTGACCGGCGCAGGTCCGCACCGCGATCGAGGAGCCACCCGCTCCTGCCCTACGGCAGAGCGGGGCGGCCGAGGAACGCGGCGATGTCCGCGTAGACCTCCCTCGACTCCGGCAGGCGCGGGAACGCCGGGAAGACGTGGAAGCCCCCGGGGTAGACCGTCATGGTGACGTCAGCCCCCGCGGCCACCGCCCGGTCCCGGAACACCGTCGCATCAGCCATGCAGACATCGCGCGTTCCCTGGTAGATGCGGGTCGGAGGCACCGTCGCGAGCATCTGCTCGGGAGCGCACGCGGGGCTGACGAGCGGGGTGCGGGGATCGTCGCCGCCGGCCCACCAGAGCCCGGCCTGCACTCCGCCGGCCACGGACAGCATCGGGTCGACGGCGTCGTACTTCGGGATCTCGGGGTTGGTCCCCGTCACATCCAGCCATGGCGAGAAGGCGACGATCCGTCCCGGGGACGGCAGTCCGGCATCGCTGAAGGCCCACGGTTGCGCGATCGCGAGTCCGCCGCCCGCGGAATCGCCCATCAGGGTCACGTCCTCGGGCTCCGCCGTCCGGAGGACCTCCCGGTACACCGAGACGAGGTAGGGGAAGGCGTCACGGTAGGTGCTCTCCGGTGCCAGTCGGTAGAGCGGGACCGTGACCGCAGCGCCGGTTCGCCTGGTCAGCTCGGCGATGATCCACCAGTGCGGCCTGCCCAGCTCGTTGATGTAGATGCCGCCGTGCGTGTAGATGATGTGTGAGCGCGTGGCGCCGAGCAGGGGGCGCACCGTGATGGTGCGGACGCCGTCGATCCGGGTCTCCTGGATGGTGTGCGTCTGCTTCAGGGTCCAGGAGATGGCCGCGGTGGGCGGGTAGGTCCGCCCGGGGTACTTCGCGTTGACCCATTCCGTGCCGTTGAGGTTCCTCTTCGTCGGCAGGAGGCCGATCAGGCTGCATGCCACGCGCATGGCCCGCGAACCGTCCTTTACGCTCGGCTCGACCGTTCCGGGACCCGCTGCGTATCGGCTCGTCATGGGCCCAGCCTAGTGCGGTACACGGGCGCGTGCGCCTCTGTCATGCTGGTCGGGGTCGTCCGGACGGCGGTCGGCCGGCTCGTCGAAGGCATGCGCGCATCAGCGGTCGGGCTGCCTGCCCGCGCGGCCCGTGATCTGTCCGCTGGAGGCGGGCTTCGTCGAGAAGAAGGAGTTGCACGCACAGATGGACGCTGCCTCGCACGTGGGCCTCGCCGCCGATCTCCTCGGCGTGTTCTTCTTCGCGGTGTCCGGCTCCCTGCTGGCGGCACGCAAGGGCTTCGACCTCGTCGGCTCGTTGCTGCTGGCGTCCCTCGCCTCCCTCGGCGGAGGAGTGGCGCGCGACCTCATCATCGACGTGCCTCCGGCGGCCTTCAACAATCCGCTCTATCTCGTCCCTCCGCTGCTCGCCACCGTCCTCGTGTACTTCGTCTTCTCCGGCGTCGAGCGGGTCAAGCGGGTCCTCGTGATCTTCGACGCCGGCGGACTGGCCCTGTTCTGCATCACCGGCAGCGTGAAGGCGCTCGACGTCGGCCTCAATCCCGTGGCCGCCGTGCTGCTCGGCGTCACCACCGCGGTGGGCGGCGGGCTGCTGCGCGACGTCGTCGCGAACGAGATCCCCCAGCTCTTCGACCCGCGCGACATCTACGCGCTGCCCGCCCTGCTCGGCGCCGTCGTCGTCACCGCCCTGTACCTGACCGGGACCCTGACCCTCATCACCGGCACGCTTGCGGCGTCGCTCGTGTTCTCGCTCCGTGTCCTCGCCTGGCGCTACGGCTGGCATGCACCCCTCGCAGCACGGACGTGGAGCGCGCGGAGGTAGCCCGCGCGAGGTAGGTGGCGGCTAGGATGGAGCTATCCCCACCACCACTCCTGGAGTACTTGTGACTGAGCTGTTTTCCGACAAATTCCGCGCCCTGGTGCCCTCGTACTTCGAGGACGACTGGGCCGAGGAGGACGGCCTGAGCGAGGACGAGCTCGCCGAGATGCTCGAGGGCAAGGACTTCGACCTGCCCCTGGCACTGCGCGATTTCTACCGCGCGGTCGGTGCCACCGAGGACATCATGGAGGCCTTCCACTTCTTCTGGGATCCCGACGAGCTCGAGATCGAGGACGGCTTCCTCCTGTTCCTCGAGGACGAGGACGAGCAGTACACGTGGGGCATGCGGGCCGATCAGCTCGACGTCCCCGACCCGATCGTCTGGCGCCGGAACAACGCGCGCGGAGAATGGCAGAGCGAGGAGGGCACCTTCACGGAGTACGTCCTCGACCTGTTCGAGTGGGTCTTCGAGGAGAACGAGGAGGACTGATGGAGTTCGCCCACCATGCGCCCGAGGGGTATCGCTGCCCCTTCTGCGATCTGGCGGCCGGGGACTTCAGCAATCCAAAAAACCTCTGCCGCCCCGGCGACGTCATCTACTCGGACGATCTCGCGCTCGCCTTCATCGCCTCGCACGGCTTCGACCCGAACCCCGGCCACGTGCTCATCACCCCGCGGGCGCATGTCGAACTCCTGTACGAGCTGCCGGACGACGCCGCCGCCCGCATCATGACGCTCACGCGTGATATCGCCGTCGCCATCAAGCGAGCCTGGGAGCCTGACGGCGTCTCGACGCGGCAGCACAACGAACCGGCCGGCAGCCAGCACGTCTGGCACTACCACCAGCACGTCCTCCCGCGCTGGCACGACGACGGCTTCTACTTCACCCCCAAGCGGCCCATCGTCGACCCGGAGGTCAGGGCGCGCAAGGCGGACGAGCTGAGGGCGTTCCTCCCGGCATCGTAGGCACCGACGCCGGCTATTCACGGCTGCTGCGGCCTCGTGCCGCCCACCGGGCATCGTTCCGAAGCTGCTGCGGCCTCGAACCGCCCACCGCGCATACTTCCGGAGCTGCTGCCCCCCTCGTGCACGCGCTTCCGCCCTCAAAGCGCGTGTCGCGCCGGGACACGCCAGTGGCCCGGAGCAGTCGGCCCGGAAGGGCTTGCACGAAGCAGCAGCCGGGCACACCATCAGCGGACGGGACGGCGTCCGAGGGCCGTGAGGACCATCGCGAGGACATCGTCCGGCTGGAACATGACGTCCTCGTAGCAGAAGCGCAGCACCAGATAGCCGCCGATCACCGTCATGTTGTTCCTCCTGCGGTCCCGCCGGAGCGCCTGCCGGTCCGAATGGAACGCCGCGCCGTCGATCTCGACGATGAGGAAGCCCTCCACCAGGAAGTCGACCCGACCCACTCCCGCGATGTGGACCTGTGGGCGGACGTCGAGGCCGGCACCGCGCAGTAGCAGCCGTGCCACCACCTCGATCGCGGACTCGCCGGTGAGGTCCACCGACCCGAGGGCGGCGCGAGCCCGGCCGTTGAAGGGACCGGTGAGCCTCGACTCGATGAAGGCCGCCGTCGTGGCACCGCGTCTGAGCGCGGATTCCACCAAGGGCACCGACTCCTCGGCCGGCCGGCACCGCAGGACGTGGACGAGGACATCGGCGAGCCCGACGAGCGGCAGGCGGGGGTGCGGAGGGACGGTTGCCGCCCGGTGGTTGATGCACCCCTCCGCCGATCGCCCCAGGCGGCTGACATGCAGGTCCGACGACGGCCGGACACACCAGAGCCCGTAGTGGGTGGCAGCGGACAGGCAGGTCAGGCGTGCTCCTGCCGCCAGCGCACGGATGAAGTCGGGCGGCGCATCGGGAAGGGCCAGCACTCCCCGCCGGATGCGGAGGACCCGGCCGTCGTCGATGGAGCGCTCGATCGCGCGCTCCCCCACCCCATGCTGCAGGAGGGTGTCCGTGCGGGCCACCCCGCCGGAGGACTGGAGGATCTGCTCGGGTGTCATGAACCCAGCCAAGGTGCTGCCGCCGGCCGTCGCCACAGGCTCCGTGGCTATGTGGATCGGCCGAGCCGATGCGACCGGCAACAGCGCACGTGGCGTCGTGCACGCGCTTCAGCAGGCAAAGCGCGTGTCGTGGTGCGACACGCCGGGCATCGACGGCGACCGGGCGGAAAGCCCGTGCACGAAGCCGCGGAGGTAGGGAGGACCGGGCTAGACGTCCCGGCTGACGACCGCCTGAGCGAAACTCTCCAGCGCCTGCTTCACGACGCTGTCCGGCAGGGGCCGGAGGGCGGCGACGGCGTCGTCCGCCCACTGCTGCGCCACACCCCAGGCCGCCTGCGTCTGCGGGTGCGTGCGAACGGCCGCAACGGCCTCGGCCAGGGCCTCGTCGGAGCTGAGATCACCGTCGACGAGCGCGACGACGTCGGCCGCAGAGGAGTCACCCGCAGCCGCTGCACGGCGCAGCAGGATGACCGGAAGGGTGGGAACACCCTCGCGGAGGTCCGTGCCGGGCGCTTTCCCGGACTTCACCTTCAGGCCCGTGACGTCGATGACGTCGTCGGCGAGCTGGAACGCGACGCCCACCTTCTCGCCGTAGGACACCATGACATCCACGACCTCGCGGGGAGTATCCGCGAAGAGCGCACCGAGCTGGCCGGACGCGGCGACGAGGGAGCCGGTCTTGTCGGCGATGACGGAGAGGTAGTGCTCGAGGTCGTCCTGGCCGTCACGCGGTCCGACGGTCTCGTGCAGCTGGCCGATGCAGAGGCGCTCGAAGGTCCTCGCCTGGATGCCGAGGGCTTCCCCACCGAGTTCGGAGACGAGGATGGACGCCCGGGCGAAGATCAGATCGCCGGTCAGGATCGCCACCGAGTTGCCCCACACCTCGTGCGCCGTCGGTGCTCCGCGACGGTACGGCGCGGAATCCATGACGTCGTCGTGGTAGAGCGTGGCGAGGTGGGTGAGCTCGACGACGACGGCGGCCTGCACCACCTTCGCGCGGGCGGGGTTGCCGAGGTGCGCGGCCAGGATGGTGAGGAGGGGACGGATGCGCTTGCCGCCCGCTTCGACGAGGTGGCGGCTCGTGGCATCCGCCAGCGGGTCCGAGTTCGAGATCGCGCTGCGCAGCTGCTTCTCCACCTCGGCGAGGCAGGACGAGACGGACGGGCCGAGGTCGGGATCATCGGCGATGAGCGCGAAGCCGGGAGGCAGCCGCAGGGCCTCGGCGTCGTCCGGGGACTCGGCGGTGTCCAGGGCGCTGCCCCGACCCACACTGGCCCACCCGGAGCTGAAGGATTGTGTCACCGTCTAAGACTAACCACGTGCGACGGCGCCGCGCGCACGCAGATGACCGCTGATGGACGGCTGGTTGGTGGTCGGCGGGACCAGTGCCTCGAGGAGGTGGATGACGCGGTCCTCGAAACCGCGTCCTCCGGCGTCGGTGAGGTTGGCGAGCATCCGCACCACGAACCGCATGAGCAGCGGGATGGGCATCCCGGTACGCAGCGCCAGGGACAGGATGGCCGGCTTGCCGATCAGCTGGGCGAAGATGCGGCCGAGCGTGAAGTGGCTACCCCACTGAGCGCGGACGTGGGGGGCGTACCCCGACATGACCTGATCGCGCCCGATCGGCGAGGAGACCGCCTGGGCCCGCTCGATGAATTCCGCCGCGTACCGCGCGGACTCCATCGCATAGGAGATGCCTTCGCCGTTGAACGGCGACACCATGCCGCCGGCATCACCGAGCAGCAGCAGCCCGGGGCTGTAGTGGGGCGTGCGGTTGAACCCCATGGGCAGCGCGGCGCCGCGGATCTCCCCGACCTGGTTCTCGGGGGAGAACCCCCACTCCGACGGCATGCCCGCGGTCCAGTCGCGCAGCACCTGCTTGTAGTCCAGCTTGCCGAACTCCGCGGAGGAATTGAGGATGCCGAGGCCCACGTTCGAGGTGCCGTCGCCGACCCCGAACACCCACCCGTACCCGGGCAACGGCTTCCCGGTGGCGTCCGGCAGTTCGAGCCAGCCCTCCATCCAGTCGTCGTCGCTCCGCGGGCTCGTGAAGTAGGTGCGGACGGCGACACCGAGCGGCCGGTCATCCCGCTTCTGCATCCCGAGGCTCACGGCCGTCCGGGTCGAGTTGCCGTCGGCAGCGAGGACGACGTCGGCCGTGAAGTCGCGGGTCTCGCCCGTCTTGCGCCCGTCGGCGTCGAGCAGGTTCACGGTGACACCCGTGACCCGGCCGGTCCTGTCCCGGAGGGCCGTCGACACCGAGTGGCCCTCGAGGATCGTCGCACCCGCCGAGCGGGCGTGCTCGGCGAGGGCCTCGTCGAAGCCGAGCCGGGTGCGGACCAGCCCGTAGTCCGGGAAATCGCTGAGTTCCGGCCAGGGGACCTCGACGGTGCGCTTGCCCGCGATCAGGCGCAGGCCCTTGTTGCGGCGCCAGCCCTCGCTCTCCTCGTGCGGGAGCCCGAGCAGCTGCAGCTCGCGGGTGGCGCGCGGCGTGAGGCCGTCGCCGCATACCTTCTCCCGCGGGAACCAGGTCTTCTCGAGGACGGTGACCTCGATGCCCGCGCTCGCGAGGTAGTAGGCCGCGGTGGAGCCGGCCGGACCGGCACCGACGATCAGGACTGACATCTAGTCCGCCGCCGACGTGCGACGGCGCAGCCGGACCTGCCCGGGGAGCAGTGGTTCCTCGCCGGGTGCGGCGGGAGCCTTGGTGGCACGGTGCACGGCGACGATGCCGCCGTTCAGGTTGCGGTACGCGACGTCGTTCCAGCCGCTGTCGCTGATCCAGGCCGCCAGCTGGTCCTGGTCCGGCCAGGCACGGATGGATTCCGCGAGATACACGTAGGCGTCCGGGTTGGAGCTGACCTTGCGGGCGATCGCGGGCAGCGCACGCATCAGGTACTCGGTGTAGGTGGTGCGCCAGAGGGCCACGGTGGGCTGGGAGAACTCGGCGATGACGAGCGTGCCGCCGGGCCGCGTGACCCGCAGCATCTCGGCGAGCGCCTTCTTCGGCTCGTTCACGTTGCGCAGCCCGAAGGAGATGGTCGAGGCGTCGAACGAGTTGTCGGCGAAGGGCAGATTCGTCGCGTCCCCGGCGACGAAGTCGATGTCCGGCCGCCGGCGCTTGCCCACCTTCAGCATGCCGAGGGAGAAGTCGCAGGCGACGACGTCGACCCCCGCGTCGGCGTAGGGCTCGCTCGACGTCCCGGTGCCGGCGGCCAGGTCCAGGACGCGCTGTCCCGGCTCCGCGCCGACGGCGTCCACGACGATGCGCCGCCAACGGCGCGTCTGTCCCATGGACAGGACGTCGTTGACGACGTCGTACTTGGGCGCCACGTCGTCGAACATGGCTGCTACTTCGTCAGGGCGCTTCTCCAGCGATGCACGATTCACCCTCACATTGTCTCAAACAATGCCGCGCCGTCCGACCGGCATCGAGTGGTGTGACGTGGCAGCAGGAGTGGGGACGGCGCCCGGGCACAGGATCGCGGGCCCGCACGCACGCGCGACGTGCCCAACCTCACGGCGGAGGCCCTGAGGCAGCGGGGAGGCGGGAGAAGCCGCCGGAGTACGCTTGGACCATCATGAGCACTCCGTCCCTCACCGCGCTGACGCCTGCGCCCGGACAGTCCCGCGGGCTCCGCAGCATCACGATGGCTCGCGGCGACATGGACCCCCGGACCGGTCTCCTCGACTACGTGGTGCGCAACGACGCCCACACCTGGATCCGGCGCGGTGGAGGGCTCGTCGCCTATGGCGAGACAGCACGCTTCACCGTCACAGGGCCGGACCGCTTCACCCGGGCACAGGAGTGGTGGCGCAGTGAACTCGCGGGAGCGGAGGTCGAGGACCACCTCGGCGTCCCCGGGTCGGGGCTGATCGCCTTCGGCTCCTTCGCCTTCTCGAAGACGTCGCCCCACGAGTCGCGCCTGATCGTCCCCCGGGTGGTCATCGGCTGCAGCGAGGGCCGCACCTGGCTGACCTACATCACGGACGACGCCGAGGCAGAGCTGACCGCGGAGTCCGCGGAAGCGGCACTTGCCGCCTATCTCGCGGAGCCCGCCCCGGACCGGGTGCCCGATGCGGCGGACCGTCTCGGCCCGGGTGTGCTCAGCGAGGACCAGTACAAGCTGGCCGTCGCCGACGGCGTGCAGCACGTGCAGGCCGGCGAACTGAGCAAGCTCGTACTGGCCCGCGACGTCGTCGCGCACCTTGGAGGCCCGGTCGCCACGGCCCAGGTGCTGCGGGAACTCGCCGTGCGCTACGAGGACTGCTGGACCTACGCCGTCGACGGCCTGATCGGATCGACGCCGGAGATGCTCATCAAGGTGGAGAACAACACGGCCCGCGCGCGCGTCCTCGCGGGGACGCTCGACCGGAAGAACGCTCCGCAGGGCGATCCCGATTATCCCAACCGGGTCCTCGCGGGATCGGACAAGCAACTGCACGAGCACCAGATCGCGATCGACTCGCTCACCGAGACCCTGCAGCCGTTCACGAGCTCCATGACCTCCCACAGCGAGCCCTTCGTGCTCCAGTTGCCCAACGTCTGGCACCTTGCGTCGGATGTCACCGCGGAACTGGTCGCGGACGAGCGCGGCGAGGTGCCGACGTCGCTGGCCCTCGTCCAGGCCCTGCATCCCACCGCCGCAGTCTGCGGCACCCCGACCACGGTGGCCGGGGCCCTCATCCGTCAGCTCGAGCATCTCCAGCGCGGACCGTACGCGGGTCCGGTGGGCTGGATCGATGCGGGCGGCAACGGCGAGTGGGGCATCGCCCTGCGCGGGGCCGTGGTGGAGACGCCCACGCGTGTCCGCCTCTACGCGGGCTGCGGCATCGTCGAGGGATCGCAGCCGGAGGCCGAACTCGCCGAGACCTGGAGCAAGTTCCGGCCCATGATCGAGGCCCTGGGCCTCACGGGCCCGTCCGGATCCTCTGGTTACCAATAGGCAAGACATGTAGCCTGTGATGCACATCTCGTTTTCCTCGCTAGAATCAGCAGGACCTTTTTCCAGACACCGATCACACCCGCACAAGTGAGGCTCCCATGCTTTCGAAGAACACTGCACTGCTGGCCGCCCTGGCCGCCGGCACCCTTGCACTCAGCGCCTGCGGCGGAGGCTCCGACGACGCCGGCACGGGTTCGGGTTCTGCCTCGGCGGCAGCCGGCGGACTCGACCTCGTGGCCGAGGGCACGCTGACCGTCTGCTCGGACATCCCCTACCCGCCCTTCGAATTCGAGGAGAACGGCGAGTACACGGGCTTCGACATGGACCTGATGCGGGAGATCGCCACCGGGATGGGCCTCGAGCTCGCGGTCCAGGACGTCGGGTTCGACGGACTGCAGAGTGGCGCCGTCCTGGGCGCCGGCCAATGCGACATCGGTGCGAGCGCCGTGGCCATCACGCCGGAGCGCGAGGCGAACCTCGCGTTCTCCGACCCCTACTACGACTCCCTGCAGTCCATCCTCGTGCCCGAGGACTCGGACATAGCATCCATCGACGACCTCGCAGGCAAGAAGGTCGGCGTGCAGCAGGGCACCACCGGAGCCGACTACGCCGCGGAGAACGCACCCGAGGCCGAGCTCGTGCAGTACCCCTCCGACGCCGAGATGTACGCCGCGATCCAGGCCGGCAACGTCGACGCCCTGCTGCAGGACCTCCCGGTCAACCTCGGCCACACGGAGGACGGCGCCTTCACCATCGCCGAGGAACTGCCCACCGACGAGCAGTACGGCTTCATCATGGTCAAGGACGGCAGTGAGGACCTCGTCGCCGCCGTCAACGAGCAGCTGACCGCACTGCGCGACGACGGCACCTACCAGGACATCTACGACTCCTACTTCGCGGAGTAGACCGCTTCCACCGCCAGGGCCCCGGTGACCACCGGGGCCCTGGCGGTGCCCTCCCCGAAGGAAGGTAGTTCCCCGCGTGAAACGTTCAACCCGCAGGCGGCTGACCCAGGGCATCCTCTACGCAGTGTTCGCCGCCGTCATCCTCTTCATCCTCCTCTCCGCCGACTGGGGCCGGATCCAGCCCTACTTCTTCAACCTCGGCGTGGCGCGGGAGACCTTCCCGGAGATCCTGACGGTGGCTGCGAAGAACACCGTCATCTACACGGCGATCGCGTTCGTGGGCGGCATGCTCTTCGGACTGCTCCTGGCCCTCATGAAGCTCTCCCCCGTGCTCCCGTACCGCTGGCTCGCGACCGGATACATCGAGCTCTTCCGCGGTCTGCCGGCCCTGCTCGTGATCTTCGGCTTCGCCTTCGCGGTGCCGATCGCCTTCCAGTGGCAGGCGCCGGGCGGCAGCGTGGGCGCCGGCCTGATCGGGCTGATCGTCGTGTCCGCGGCCTATATCGCCGAGACCATCCGCGCCGGCATCGAGGCCGTCCCCAAGGGCCAGGTCGAGGCGGCACGATCCCTCGGCATGAACTCGGTGTGGACCATGATCACGGTGGTCCTCCCCCAGGCCTTCCGCATCATCACCCCTCCCCTGACCAACGAGCTCGTCATCCTCATCAAGGACACCTCGCTCCTGTTCATCGCGGGCATGGCCATCGCGGACCGCGATCTGACGACCTTCGCGCGCGATTCCCTCACCAACCAGGCCAACGCCACCCCCCTCGTGGTGGCTGCACTGCTCTACCTGGTCATCACGCTCCCGCTCACGCAGCTGGTCGCGAAGCTCGAACAACACAACAAGAGAGGCCGGTGATCCAGGTGTCCCACACAGCACCGGACGCGACAGGGCACGGATCAGGAGCAGCGGTACCGGCCATCGAGGTCAGGGCCCTCTGCAAGAACTTCGGGGACAACGAGGTCCTCAAGGGCATCGACTTCCATGTGGAGCAGGGCGAGGTGGTGTGCGTCATCGGCCCCTCCGGCTCCGGCAAGTCCACCCTCCTGCGCTGTGTGAACCGCCTGGAGGAGCCGACGAGCGGGACGGTCATGGTCGAGGGCATCGACATCACGGACAGTGAGACGGACCTCGACGACGTCCGCACCCGCATCGGCATGGTGTTCCAGCAGTTCAACCTCTTCCCGCACCTCAGCGTGCTGAGGAACCTCACCCTCGCCCAGCAACGGGCCAAGAAACGCGGCAGGGCCGAGGCCACCGAGGTGGCGCGGCGCAATCTCGAGAAAGTGGGCCTGTCGGAGAAGGCGGACGCCTTCCCTGCGCAGCTCTCGGGCGGACAGCAGCAGCGCGTCGCCATCGCCCGCGCGCTGTCCATGGATCCCGACATGATGCTCTTCGACGAGCCGACCAGCGCGCTGGACCCCGAACTCGTGGGCGACGTCCTCGAGGTGATGAAGCAGCTGGCCCGTGAGGGGATGACCATGATGGTGGTCACGCACGAGATGGGCTTCGCCCGGGAAGTGGGTGACCGCGTGGTCTTCATGGACGGCGGCGTCGTGGTGGAGCAGGGCAAACCCGAGGACGTCCTCGGCAATCCCCAGCACGAGAGGACAAAGCTGTTCCTCTCGAAGGTGCTGTAGCTAGAACACCGTCACGGCCGCCACGGTCCGGCGGATCCGTGCGTGCAGGTCACGGAGCGTCCTGCGCTCCGTCCGGACCTCGAGGATGGAGCGGCCCCTGATGGGCCGCTCCATCGCCGTATCCAGCTCGTCCAGCGTGGTGGCGTGCTCGTACCGGAGCCCGTAGGCCGCTGCGAGCGCCGCGACGTCGACCGTGTGCGGTGTCCCGAACAGGCGCTCCACCGCGGCACCGTACCGCGCCGTCGTCGTCTCGGCACCGTGCTCGAGGAGCCCGAAGATACCCCCGCCGCCGTCGTTGAGGACCACGATGTGCAGGTCCGGCTGCGGTTCACCGGTTCCGATGAGCAGGCCGCCGACATCGTGCAGGAACGTGAGGTCCCCCAGCAGGACCCGCGTGGGAATCCCTGCTGCCAGCGCGACCCCGGTGGCGGTCGAGATGGTGCCGTCGATCCCGGCCAGCCCGCGGTTGGCGAAGACCTCGAGGGGGTGCCAGTCCGTCGCTGCGACGAGGTCGACGTCGCGGATGGGGTTCGACGAGCCGAGCACCAGGTTGCCGTCCGTGTGCTCCCACACGGCGTCGGCCACGTGGAGGCCCGTGATGTGCTCCTCGTCGGCGAGGAGCGACTGGATGGACGCATCGGCTGCCGCCCCGGCCTCCCGCCAGCGCCGCAGCCAGCCGTCCGCACCGCGTCCGGCGAAGTCGATCAGCTCGGGGAGGGTGCCGATGATGCGTTCGATCCGCCGTCCCTCCTCGAACCAGGCGACGGGCTCCGGCACGTACAGTGCATGCTCGACGTCGCTCCTCGCGAGCAGCGCGGTGACCGGGCGCGAGAGCGTCGGTCTGCCGAAGGTGACCACACGCGTGACCGCCGGCCCGAGATGCTCGAGCAGCAGCCGGTAGGGCGCTATGGCGCTGCTGCCGAACCGGGCGTTCGAGGAGGGTTCGGCCAGCAGGGGCAGGTCGAGATGGGCGGCGAAGACGGCCGCGATGTCCCCCGCCCCGTGCCCGGCGACCACCACGGTGGTCCTGCCCGGGGCGAGGCTCCCACCGGCCCGGTCGGAACGCGCGGATCGATGACCGGCATCGTCTGCGGGAGGGGACACCGAGGAACGGGCCCACGTCGCCTCCGCCCTTTCCGCCGCACCGTCCAGCACGGGGTCGGGAGCGCGGTCGCCGGGAGTGCCCGCAGCTCCCGCAGTGCCGGCACTGCCCGTAACTACCGGCGATCCGCCCTGGGGCACGAGCGGGTCGCGGGAGGCGAGATTCAGGTGCACGGGCCCGGCCGGGCGGGTCGCCCTGCCGCCGACGGGACGACCCAGGGCGGCGTGCAGGGCGTCGGCGATCGCTGCCCCCGGGTCCTCCCCCGCGGCGACGTCGAGGCTCGTGCGGACGTGCACCCCGAAGAGGTCCGGCTGCACGGTGGTCTGGTTCGCGCCCGTACCCCGCAGTTCCTCCGGGCGGTCGGCCGAGACCACCACCAGGGGCACCGCCGCATGATTGGCCTCCATCACGGCGGGCAGCAGTTCACCGACCGCGGTGCCCGACGTCGTGACGATGGCTGCGGGCCGTTGCCCGCCGAGGGCCAGCCCGAGTGCCGTGAACGCGCCTGATCGTTCATCGGTCCGCACGTGGAGCGTCACCCGCCCCGCTGCCTCGGCGTCCGCGAGGGCGTAGGCCAGCGGGGCGCTGCGCGAACCGGGCGCGACGACGACGTCGGTGACCCCTGCAGCGACGAGTGCCGCCACCGCTCGGGCGGCCGCCGTCGCGGAATCGAGGGACGGGAGGGAGGGTTCGGCTGCAGTCACGCCTCCATCCTCACATCCCGCAGCAGAACGCACCCCCTCCGCCGAAGGGGTGCTTCTGCGGTGCCGTGCGCTGCCTACTTGCCGTCGCGGCTCTCCCGAGCACTGCTGACGCCCGACGTCGGCCGCGGCTTGCCGGGCGAGCGCCGCCCGCGTCCGCGGTGGTCCTCGGCGGACGATCCCGTACCGCGGTAGACCTGGATGACGGAGGGGCGGGGAATCGCGGCCTCACCCTTGCCGGGCCGCCCACCGAGCGGCACGTAGTCCGGGAAGAGGGAGGCCTGCTGGCCCCAGCTGCCGTCCTCGCCCGGGTGCTGGACGGCCACGAAGACACTGCCGTCCTGGTCCCGGATGATGGGTCCGCAGGTCTCGGCGTCGCGCGGGACGGCCAGGAACTGCTGCACCCGGCCGCGTTCGGCCCCCTCGAGGCCCACCTTGAACAGCCCGTCGTTGAAGCCCACGGTGCCGGGCTGTCCGTCCGTCGAGATCCAGAGGTTGCCCTCGGAGTCGAACGCCACGTTGTCGGGGCAGGAGATCGGGGACACCCTGTCCTTCGGGTACCCGCTGAAGTAGGTCGCCGGGTTGCGCGCCGGATCACCGCAGACCAGCAGGAGGGTCCAGGTGAAGCGGGTGCCCGACGCATTTCCACCGGCCTCGGTGATCTCCACGACGTGGCCGTCGCGGTTCTGCGTGCGGGGGTTCGCTTCGTCGGCGACAGCGTTGGAGCCGATACCGCGGTTCGTGTTGTTGGTGCAGGCGATGTACACCTTCCCGGAGACGGGGTTCGGCTCCACGTCCTCGCAGCGGTCCATCTTGGTGGGACCCACGGTGTCGGCGGCCAGCCGGGTGAAGACCGAGACCTCTGCTGCCGTCATGCCGGGCACCACGGACCGGTTGTCGATGAGCAGCGGCAGCCACTCGCCGACGCCGTCGAACGCGCCGTCGGACGGGAGCGAGCCGCTGCCGTCGATCTCGGCGACGGAGTTGCCCTGGAGACGTGCCACGTAGAGGGAACCCTCGCTCAGGAGCGTCATGTTGGCGCGGCGCGCGGCCGGGGACGCACCGGGTGTGACCCTCCTCGTCGAGACGAACTTGTAGAGGTAGTCGAACCTCTCATCGTCGCCCATGTAGGCCACCACCCGCCCGTCCGCGGCGACCGTGACGTTGGCTCCCTCGTGCTTGAACCGCCCCAGGGCCGAGTGCTTCTTCGGGGTGGAGGTCGGATCGAAGGGATCGACCTCCACGATGTAGCCGAAGCGGTTCGTCTCGTTCTCGTAGCCCGGGTTCCGGGTGTCCCAGCGAGGCTCGTCGATCTCCCAGCCGCGCGCCGTCGGGCGGCTGCTGATGCCGTACCGGCGGTCCCCCGCGCTGGTGCCGGGTGAGACGAAGTAGCCGTTGAAGTTCTCCTCGCCCGAGAGGATGGTGCCCCACGGCGTGGTGCCGCCCGCGCAGTTGCCCAGCGTGCCGAGGATCGTGCGGCCCGTCGGATCGTCCTTGGTCCTGAGCAGATCGGAACCGGCGGCGGGGCCGGTCACCTCGTACGGCGTCGTGGTCAGGTAGCGGCGGTTGAGCGGCGCACCCTGCACGTAGGACCACGGCTTGTTGGCGTTCTTGCGCTCCAGTTCGACGACGGAGAGGCCGTGGGCGGCCTTGCCGATCCCCCGTACCTCGGCCGCCGGGAGAGTGGGCGGAACCATGATGTTCTCGTTGGTGTACTCGTGATTCGCGAAGAGCACGGCGCGCCGCCCCTTGCTGCCCTCGATCTCGATGATGTCCGTGTAGTCGCAGTTGTAGCCGAACTGCAGTGCCTGCGCGGCGGCCGTCTGGTTGTCCGCGTCGAAGGCGGGCGAGGACGTGAAGAGCGGATCCCCCCAGCGGATCACGGGCTTCCAGCCGTAGCCCTGCGGCACGGTCATGTCATCCACGAGGGCGTCGACGGGCTCGATCGCCGTGAAGGCGAGCGCTCCTGCAGGCTTGCCCGGCTTCTGCCCGGGGGCGGCGACGGCGGCACCCGCTCCGGCGTGCGTGCCGATGAAGAGCGTCAGCGCTCCGGCGGCACCGGCGCCGAGCGCGCTGCGGCGGGAGAATTCGCTGGAGACGATGTCGCGGAAGTAGTCGTTCTTCGACGTGTTGCAGACAGCTGCGGAGCACGCATTGTCACACTTCAGCGCGCAGGTCACGGCGCTGCGCTTGCCCTTCGTGTGACCGAGCATGGGCAGCAGGCGGCGCGTGATGTCGGTCATGGGGTAGTACCTCTCACAGGGATGAACGGGTTCGGGCCCCACCCTTCCGAGGGCAGCTGAACAACCCTGGTGACCTGCGGTGAACGAGGCGTGAACGCCGATCGAACAGCCTGCCGTCCTGGCCTAGGCGATCTGCGCGGCCTGCCGCTCGGACAGCACCGCGTGGACCCGGCCGAGGCGCCCCAGCCACCACGACGTCCGGGAGTCCGTCGCGGCGAACCGCTCCAGCCTGTCCTCGGACACCACGACGTCGCGGACGGGCAGCCTCCCTGCCTGCGGGACCAGCGATTCCTCCGTGACGTCCCCGTCCATGAGGGAGACGGTCGCCAGTCCGCAGGCAAAGGGAAGCTCGGGCAGGGCGGCGGCGAGGGCCACACCGGCGCGGATGCCGACGGAGGTGTCGAGGGCGGAGCTGACGACCACGGGCAGTCCCGCCTGACCGATGATCCCGAGGGCCTTCCGCACGCCGCCCAGGGGTGCGGACTTGATGACGAGGAGATCGGCGGCGTCCTCCCGCGCCACCAGCAGGGGGTCCTCCTGCCTCCTCACGCTCTCGTCCGCTGCCACGAGGATGGCGTGACCGCGGCGCCGCAGCTCCGAGCGGACGGCACGAAGACCCGGGATGTCCGGCACCGGCTGCTCCACGTACTGAAGGTCGAACCGGGCCAGCTCCTCGAGCGCGACGAGCGCACCGGCCACGTCCCACCCGCCGTTCGCATCCACCTTCACGGCGGCGGCAGGCAGCAGGCGGCGCACCTCGGCGAGCCGTGCGACGTCGTCCGCCAGCGTCTGGCCCCGCTCCGCGACCTTTACCTTGACGGCATGGACGTCGCCGAACCGGGACAGGACGCCTTCCACGGCGTCGGGGCCGACGGCGGGCACTGTCGCATTGACCGGGACGCTCGTCCGCACAGGTTCGGGGAACCCCAGCCAGGCGGCGTCGACCGCTGCCGCGAGCCAGGGCGCCGCCTCGTCGTCGTCGTACTCGAGGAACGGGCAGAACTCGCCCCACCCCGCGGGTCCGCGCACCAGCAGCACCTCCCGCTCCAGCACTCCACGGAACTTCACGCGCATCGGGACCGAGACGACGCGCGCCGTGGCCCGCAGCTCCTCGAAGGGCGGGAGCTCGGGTGGGGGTGGGGTCTGCGTGATCACGGGTTCAGGCTACGTCAGGCGACCTATGCCGCACGGGCCACGCGGTGGTCACGGGACGGTGACGGCGCTCTCTGGGCGATGTGGAACGATTGGGGTGATGACCTCGCAGAGACCCTACAGGACCACCGCGCGGGCGGCACGCTCACCGCACGTGTTCCTTCTGGCCGCGGTGGCCTGCGCCGTGGCGCTGGGCTGGACCTACTGGGCCTTCGTCCGGACCACGACCGGGCAGTTCGCCGACGAGTCCGCGTGGCAGGAGGCCGGGGTCGCCGCACCCGACACGCAACTGCCGTTCCTCCGGTTCCTCGACACCCTGCCCGTCATCTCGGTGGTCCTCGCCGCTGCGGCCATCCTGTACGTCGTCGTTCGGCGTCAGCGGTATCTCGCTGCGAGCATTGCCGTCGCGGTCATCGGGACGTCCAATCTGACCACCCAGGTGCTGAAGAATCTTGTCTTCGACCGCCCGGACCGGGGCATCGCCACCCTGGATTTCAACTCATTACCTTCAGGGCATACAACGCTCGCGGCCTCTGCGGCTGCAGCCGTCTTCATCATCATGCCGCCACGGTGGCGCCCCTTCGCAGCGGCGATGGGCGGCGCCTACTCCGTTCTGGCGGGCGTGGCGACCTTCATCAATCTCTGGCACCGCCCCGCGGATGTCGTCGCGGCACTCCTCGTCGTCGGTACCTGGACCCTGGTCGGCGGCCTGATCATCATGCGCACGGGCGACGGATGGAACAACTGGCAGGGCTTCGGACGCGGGTGGGCCTCGGCCCGGGGCTGGCTGGCCGGGTGCTGGCTGGTGGGGCTCGGCAGCCTCGTGGTCTCCGGCGTCCTCTACTTCGCCGTGCAGGCCATCGGTCCGGCCCCCGTTCCCGGGACCGCCACCCTTCCCCTGTTCTTCTGGTGGGGCCTCACCTGGATCGTCGGCGTAGGCTTCACTCTCTCCGCCGCGGCGGGCTGGCTCTTCTCGGCGCAGGCCCGCCGCACACCGGCCCCCGAGCGTCGCCCGTAACCGCCGTCGACAGCCGGCACGCAGCCCCGCACGCGCGACCCACACCCGCCCTGCCCTCGGCATCGTTTCTCCCACAGAGGCTCCTCCGTCGCCGGGGGAGGGGCGTTCGTGCCCGTCGGCCGCGCGCCGCCAGCGGGACCGACCGCAGGGCCGGCCGTGCGGTCACCCCTTCGACACCGCCGCCTCCGCCGAGCCGGGGGCAGCACGCGGGATCCAGTACCAGAGCACCGCCGCTCCGAGGAAGCCGAGGGCGCCCGTGGCCCAGATGCCGGCCGAGAGGGTGACGAGCGCCGTCACGAGGGAGAGCAGCGCCGGCCCACCCATGGTCCCGACATCGGTGAGCAGACGCCAGATGCCGAGGAACTGGGGGCGGCCGGGCGACGGCGAGAAATCCGCGCCCAGCGTCATGACGATGCCCGAGCCGATCCCGTTGCCGAACCCGATCAGGAGGGCGACCAGCAGGAGACCCACCGCACTGCCGGTGAACGGCAGCAGGACCAGGGCCGTCCCCATGATCAGCATGCAGGGGACGGCGATCCAGCGGCGGCCCCTGAGGTCCATGATCTTGCCGGAGGGGTAGAAAATGAGCATGTCGATGGCACCCGAGAGACCGTAGATCAGCGCTGTCGCGGAGGCGTCCAGCCCGATGCTCTCGGCCCAGAGCGGCAGCACCGCCTGCCGGGTGGCCCGCACCGCGGCGATGAGCAGCACGCCGATCCCGACCGTGAGGAACACGCGGGAGTGGTGCCGCATGATGGAGCGCACCGTGGGGGCGTGGTGGGCTGCCGGGTCCGACGTCGGGGACAGCGCGGCTTCCAGCGGTGTTGCGGCCGTCAGGGCGACGCGGCCCGGGGCTCCGAGCTCCGGGACGCGCCAGCTGAGTGCTGCGGCAGCGAGGCTTGCACCCCCGCCCACCCAATAGGCCCCGTCGAGGCCGATCCGGCTCATGGCGAGAGCCACCGCGAAGGGTCCGAGGAAGACGCCGATGCGCGTGACTCCGCCGAGCGTGGAGAGGGCACGCGCCCGGAAGCGGGCCGGCACCGCCTCCGTGAGGTAGCTCTGCCGTGCGAGCCCGAAGACCGCGCCGGCCATGCCCACCATGAAGATGGCGGCGGCGAAGACCGGCAGGGTCGGAGCCGCGATGGCGAGGAACATCGCCGCCGCGCACCACAGGGCTGCCCCCACCAGGGCCTTCCGCTCTCCGAAGCGCGTCGCGATGAGCGTCGCGGGGACGTTCGTGACGAGGGACCCGATGCCCGAGAGGGTGATGACGAGGGCGGCCGTCGCGAGGTCGGCACCGAGATCCCGTGCCGTCAGGGCGATGACCGGGAGGATGGCTCCCGTCGCGACCCCGTAGAGCAGCGAGGGCCCGTAGGCTCCCACCGCGATTCCGCGAAGATCAAAGGTTTCCTTGGGCACCCTTCGAGCCTAGTCGTGGGGCACCGCGGCGCTCTAGGCGATGAGGAGCCCGAGCCACAGGCCGACGCCGGCAGCGATGAGCGCCGCCACAGCCGTGCCGACGCCGGAGGCGAGGGCCGCCCGCACGGAGCCCGACCGCAGCAGGCGGACTGTCTCGTGGCTCGCGGTGCTGAAGGTGGTGTACCCGCCAAGGAATCCCGTGCCGACGACGAGCGTCCACGTCGGCGAAAGGGCCGCCGCCAGCACCAGGCCCGTCAGGAACCCGAGGAGCAGGGACCCGGTGACGTTGATCGTGATCGTGCCCACGGGGGTGGACGTGCGGACCCGCGACCGGATGACGCCGTCGAGCACGAAGCGCGCGACCGAGCCGAGCCCGCCCGCGCCACCGAGGACCAGGACGAGGACGATGCTCACCTGGACTCCGGCCCGGGATCGGGCTCGATCCGGGGCGTCGACCCCGAATCCCAGGCACCCGTTTCCGTAGCGCCTACCTCCGACGATCCCGCGTCCGGGGCGCCCGCGCCCGACGAACCCGCGTCCGACGACGGACCAGCGGCGGCACGCACTCCGCTCCCGGCGGCGATCCCGGCCGCTGTCGCCAGGAGGCCCAGTGCCACCGACAGTGCGAGGTAGCCGACCCCCTCGATGGCCCGGCCGTCGGAGACCAGGAGCGCGGAGTCGGCCGCGAGCGCGCTGTAGGTCGTGAAGCCGCCGAGGAATCCGGTTCCGGCGAAGAGCCGCAGGGCCCGGCGCGATCCCACGTCCGGTCCGCGACGCGCGAGGGCCTCGAGGAGCAGGCCCAGGGCGAAGGCGCCTGCCAGATTGACCAGGAGGATGCCGACCGGCAGGCCTGCAGGCGCTGGGAGGGCCTCGGCGAGCCCGAAGCGGGCCAGTGTGCCGCCCATTCCCCCGAGGAAGACGAGGCCGAGATATGCAGGGCGGAGATGTACGGCACGTCCGCCGGGCGCGGTCCGGGCGGCTCCCTGATCAGGCAAGGTGCTGTGCGAGGAAGTCCAGCGTGCGGCGCCAGGCGTCGTCCGCGGGAGCGGCACGGTAGGCGAAGCGGTTCGAGTCGTTGAAGAAGGCGTGCCCGGCATCGGGGTACACGACCGCCTCGAACCGGACCCCGGCGCGGTGCATTGCAGCCTCGAGCGCGGGCAGCTCCGCGGTGAGGCCCGTGTCGTCCTGACCGTAGAACGCGAGGACGGGTGCGGCGATGCCGGCGAGCTCCTCGGCCGAGAAGTCTGCGTGCCCGTAGAAGGGTACGCAGGCGAGGAGGCGCGGCTCGTGCACGGCGAGGGAGAAGCTGTAGCTCCCGCCGAAGCAGAAGCCCGTGATGCCGACCCGCCCGGCGACCTCCTCGTCGTCGTGGAGGTACGAGAAGCAGGCGCGGACACGCTCGGTCGTGAGCGCGCCGAACCCGGGGTCCTGCAGGGGTGCGAGGAGCGCGCGGAGCTTCGGCTGCGCCTCGTTCCGGGCCTCGTCGTCGGGTCCTGCGATCGCCTCACCGAGCCCGAGCGTCGTCTCCTCGGTGACGCCCTGGTCCGCGAGGAGATCGGGGGCGACGACGGCGTAGCCCTCACGCGCGAACCGGTCGGCGACATCGCGCGTGTGGCCCACCAGCCCCCAGACCTCGTGGATCAGCACGAGCCCGCCCTTCACCGGCCCCTCGGGCCGCGCGACGTAGGCGGAGACTGTTCCGGAGGGGGTCGCGATGTCCTGGAGGGTGTTCACCCGCCTAGGCTTGCACGCCTGACGATGCCGCGCCAGCCGGCCCTCGGCGGTGAACGACCGGCCATGACCGACGAGGGTCTGCCACGACGGCGGCGCACCGGCCGCGCCGATGCTGGGCTACAGTTGCGCGGGTGTCACGCCCTACCCTGCCGTCCGGGACCGCCCTGCGCCTGCTCACGCCCGCCGACGCGGGCGCACTGGCGGCGGCCTACCGGGACCACCGGGCGCACCTGGCACCGTGGGAGCCCCTGCGCACCGAGGATTTCTTCACTCCCGCGGGACAGGCCGAGCAGATTGCAGCGAGGCTGGCGGATCTGGCCGCGGGTACCGAGATCCCCTGGGTCCTGGTGGCGGAGGACGGGATCATCGGCACCATGACCCTCACGGGGATCGTTCGTGGGCCGTTCCTCAGTGCCCACGTGGGCTATTGGGTGGACACGCGCCTGCAGAACCGGGGGATCGGCTCGACCGCACTGCACCTGGCCCTCCTCCACGCGCAGGAGGAACTCGGCCTGCATCGCGTGCAGGCATCGGTGCTGCCGCACAACACGCCGTCCCGGGCGGTTCTGCAACGGGCCGGCTTCACGATGATCGGCATGGCGCCGTCCTACCTCCGGATTGCCGGGCGGTGGCAGGATCACCTGCTCTACCAGCGCCTGCTCTCCTGATCGTGCCGCTCGGCGCCACGTGGGAAACCCCTCCGCCGCATCATCAGTAGCCCGGTCCGCCACCCGACCCTCCAGCCATTGATGCAGGACCACCCGACTGTTAGGTTGTGACGCAACACACAGTGACGTGCGGAGGCTGAACCATGAGTCATCAGTCCGAAGAAGCAGGGACCAGGAACGGGACGGCGAACGGCAGGCCGGATGCGACGGACCCTCCGCAGTCCGCGGGCAGGCTCTGGCTGATGCGGGGCCTCGGCCTCGTGATCGCCCTGGCGATCTACCTCCTGCTGGGCGGCTCCGACCTCAGCAACGACGGCAGGATCGTCGCCGCCGTGGCGGGTCTCATGGCGGTGTGGTGGATGACGGAAGCCCTGCCCCTCCCGGTCACCTCGCTGCTGCCGATCGTCCTCCTACCGATGCTGACGGAGTCGACCGTCGCCGAATCGACGGCCCCCTACGCCAACGCCATCGTGTTCCTCTTCCTCGGTGGCTTCCTCATCGCCATCGCGATGCAGAAGTGGAACCTCCACCGACGGATCGCCCTGCTCACACTCCGCCGCGTGGGGACGCACCCGCGCCGGATCATCCTCGGCATCATGATCTCCACGGCCTTCCTGTCGATGTGGGTCTCCAACACCGCGACGGCCCTCATGATGCTGCCGATCGCGCTCAGCGTCCTGACGCTCGTCGTCGAGAACAGTCGTGGCAGCACCGCCACCCGCGGGGCCACCGGAGAGGAACTCGCCGCCGGCAGGGCCGTCAGCGAGGTGGTGGAGGACAGGGAGGTGCGCATCTTCGGCGTCGCCCTGATCCTCAGTGTCGCCTGGGCCGCGACCATCGGAGGGCTCGGGACCCTGCTCGGCAGCCCACCCAACGCGATCGTCGCCGGCTACATCAGCACCGAACTCGGGGAGGACGTCGGCTTCGTCCAGTGGATGATGCTCGGGGTGCCGATCGTCATCGTCTTCATCGGGCTCGCCTGGCTGCTCATCACCCGCGTCATGTTCAGGTTCGCGCTGCAGGAGATCCCCGGGGGCAGGGAACTGATCGACACCGAGATCGAGAAGCTCGGCCGGATGAGCCAGGGCGAGAAGGTGGTGCTCGCCGTCTTCTCCGGCGCCGCCTTCCTCTGGATCGTGCCCGGGCTGGTCTCGAACATCGGCTGGGTCGCCGCCGCCCTCCCCTGGCTCGGCTCCTTCGACGACACTGTCATCGCCATCGCCGCCGGAATTGTCCTCTTCATGATCCCCGCGGACAGGAAGGGGAACATGACACTCGTCTGGAAGGACGCCGAGAACGGCCTGCCGTGGGGCGTGCTCCTGCTCTTCGGCGGAGGCCTCTCCCTGGCGGGCGCCGTCGCGCGCACGGGCCTCGATGCGTGGTTCGGCGAGCGCGTCAGCGGCCTCGGCGCCCTGCCGATCATCCTCGTGCTGGCGATCGTGGTGACCATCGTGCTGTTCCTCACGGAGATCACGAGCAACACCGCGACGGCGGCCACGTTCATCCCGATCCTCGGGGGCGTCGCCGTGGGCATCGGCATCGATCCCCAGACGCTGCTGATCCCTGCAGCGCTGGCCGCCACCTGCGCCTTCATGCTCCCGGTCGGCACCCCACCGAACGCCATCGTCTACGCCACGGGCAACGTGAAGATCTCCGAGATGGTGCGGGGCGGCATCGTGCTCAACATCGTCGGCATCATGCTCATCACCCTGTTCACGGTGCTGATCGGACCGTTCGCACTCGGTCTCGTCCTGTGAGCCGTGCCGCGACACGCGGACCGGGACCCCGCGGCGGGTAGGACGGCGTACCATCGGTGCAACCACCCGCAGTCAACGACGACGGACGCGTGATGATCGCTCGACTCCCTGTTCCCATCGGCATGCTCTGCATCGCGCTCAGCAGCCTGGCCCTGATGGCCGGCGATCGGGGCATCTCCCTGCTCCTGCTGGCGCTCGGCGGCTTTCTGCTCGCCCGGTCCTGCTTCACCTGCGGAGGTGCTCCCCCGACGTCCCTGCGGTCGGCCGACGACGCCCGCGCCCCGTTCCCGGTAGCATCCCTCGGCGACTGCCCGCCCGAACGCCTCCGTGAGGCCCGCGAGCTGGCCGCCCGGGTCGCGGACTCGACCCGTGACGCCCGCCGGAAGGCGCGCGATGAGCAAGCGGTAGGCCCCAGATCTCGCGCCGGCGAGTCACCCCGGCGCCGAGTAGGCCCGTGAGGCGCGTCCTGATCCTCGGCGGTACCGCCTGGCTCGGCCGTGAGCTCGCACGGGTGTTGGTGCGCGACGGCGATCACGTGACCTGCCTGGCGCGCGGGATCGCCGGGCCGCCGGCGGAGGGGGCCGTGCTCGTCGCCGTCGACCGGGCACAGCCAGGTGCCTACGCAGCAGTGCGCGGTGAGGAGTGGGACGAGGTCATCGAGCTGTCGTGGAACGTGCAGCACGTGACCGATGCCCTCGCCGCGCTCGCCCCCGGGGCCGCCCACTGGACGCTGATTTCCTCCTGCTCCGTGTACGCCTCCGATGCGGAGGTGGGCCAGACCGAGGCGGCCGCCCTGATGGAGCCGGGTCCCGATCCGGACATCGAGGACTACGCAGTCGCGAAAGTGATATGCGAGCGGGTCTCGGAGGCGGCCCTCGGCGGACGCCTCCTGACCGTGCGGGCAGGGCTCATCGTGGGACCGGGTGACCCGAGCGACCGCTTCGGCTACTGGGTCTCGCGCTTCGGGCTCACGGGCGACGGCGCCGTCCTCACGCCGACGCTCGCCGGCCGCCACGTCCAGGTGATCGACGTCCGCGACCTCGCCGCGTGGACGGTCGGCGCCGGCCGCAGGGGCACCACCGGCGTGGTCAACGCCGTCGGCGAGATCCACGCCTTCGGCGAGGTGGTGGCGCAGGCCCGGTCGATCGCCGGCCACACCGGCCCGGTGCTGGAGGCGGCGCCGGGGTGGCTCGTCGAGCAGGGTGTGGCCTACTGGGCGGGCCCGCGGTCGCTGCCCCTGTGGCTGCCCGAGAGCTTCGGCGGCTTTTTCCGCCGCAGCAACGCCACGTTGCTCGCAGCCGGCGGCGAGCTGCGGGACATCCGAGGCACTCTCGAGGACACGCTCGACGACGAACGGGCACGGGGACTTGGGCGCGACCGACGGTCCGGACTCACCCGACCCGACGAAGTGGAGCTACTCACCGCACTGGTGAGCACCGGGTGACGGGCGGGGAACGGCGCTTCCGTGTGTTCCGTTGAGGGAGTTACCCGGGTCCGACCGGCCACTCATGAAAGGCACTCCCCTGCGCATCCTCCTCATCGGCATCGACGGTTCCGGCAAGAGCACGGCGGCGCGGAAGCTTGAGGAGGCCGTCGCAGCCCGGGGCCGGGCTGCCAGGGTCTTCAGGAATCCCGCCGGACGCCGGACGATGGCGGGCTGGTGGGCGGTCCTCTCCTGGACGCCAGGCCCACGGGTTCTCGACGCCTTGGAGACCAGCGCCAGGGTGACCAACGTGCTGGTCAACCAGATGCGTCTGCGGAGGTTCGACGGAGTCGCCGTGCTCGACAGGGGCCTCGAGTGCCAGCTGGCGCTGCGCGCCGCTCGCGGCCTTCCGCGCGGCGTCGTGCTGCCCTGGCTCCTGCGCGCCCTTCCCGCTCCCGACGTCGTCGTCTTCGTCGATGTCCCCGTCGGGCTGGCGCTGGAACGGGTGGGGACCCGCGCCACGGACCATGAGGACCCTGCCGCGCTCGCAGCGCTGGACGAGGGATATCGCGGGCTGCCCGGGTTCTCCTCGTTCACCGCGGTCGACGGAACCCGAACCGCGGCGGAGGTCCTCGGCGACCTGCTCGCACTCGTCGAGGGGACTGCCCCTGCGGTGTCGACGCACCGTGGGCCGGCCGCCTGACGCTGCAGTGTCCGTCTCCGCGATCGTGGCGCGCGCCTACAACGCCGTGATCGTCCAGCCTGTCCGGTGCGTCTCGCCCTGTGCAAGCACCACGAGGTCCTCGCCGGAGTTGAAGGCCTCGGGCGGGCACGTCATCGGCTCCACGGCGAGACCGAGGCGCGTGCTCTCGGGCTTCTGCGGGAGGTCGGCCGTGTGGATCTGCACCCAGGGACACGTGGTGTCGAAGATCATGGCGGTCCCCGTGCCGGCCCGCGGGTCCGTGACGCGCACGCTGGCGAGACCTGCCGCATCCCGGCGGATTCCCGTGAAGGCATGGTCGATCTGCACGTCGCCGAGCGCATGCGCGGACCGGAAGTCGAAGGGCGTTCCCGTGACCGGTTCCTTGGCGACCGGCAGCAGCCGGTCGGGCGTCACGGTGAGGACGGTGTCCGCGGGGAGCTCCAGCACCCAGTCGTCGAGCGGAGACGTCCCCGCCAGGAGGTAGGGGTGGGGACAGACGCCGTAGGGGGCGCGCGCCGTCCCGGTGTTGAGGGCTGTGACGTCGGTCCGGAAACCCGACCCGTCCACGGCGAACCGGACCTCGAGCGCCAGCTCGAACGGGTAGGCCTCGGTGGGCCGGATGGTGCAGGACAGCGTCACCGAGGACGCCGTGTGGTCCACGAGGTCCCAGGGGACATCGAACACCAGCCCGTGCAGGGCCGTGCCGCGTTCGGGCTCGTTGACGGCCAGCTGGTGATCGGCCCCATCGAACGAGTAGCGCCCGTCGGCGATCCGGTTGGGCCACGGGGCCACGAAGGCACCGCGGAAATTCGGCATCTCCTCGTGGGGCCCGAAACCGACCACGAGCGGACGCCCGCGGTAGGTGAGTTCGCGGACGGCTGCTCCGAGACCGAGGACGACGGCCGTGTAGCCGTCGCCCTCGATCCTGTATTCGGCGTGGGTCATGCGAGGGATACAGCCGTCCACGACACGGGGGGCAGCGTGACGGTGACGGCGCCGCCGTCGAGCGTCACTGAGGTGTTCGGTGTCATGGTCACGCGCTCGGGCTCCTCGAGAGTGTTCTTGGCATATACGTCCGAATCGTACAGCGACTCGGCGCTGACCTGCGTGAGGCCGTCGAGGGCGGCGACATCGATCGTCACCGTGAGTTCCTCCGTCTGCGAACGGTTGACGAGGAAGACGGCGGCGGCGCCCGTCGTGTCGTCGTGCGTCGCCACGGCGTCCACGAGCGGGACGACGCCGTACTCGCCGGTCTCGTAGGTCCCGGCGTCGAGCTTGAGCTCGAGGACGGAGCCCTGCGCGAGCCGCGACGTGATGGCGAAGGGGAAGAAGGTGGTCTGGCGCCAGGAGGGGCCGCCGGGCTCGGTCATGATCGGCGCGATCACGTTGACGAGCTGTGCCAGGGACGCCGAGGTGACGCGGTCGGCGTGCTTGAGCAGGGAGATCATCAGGTTCCCGAACACCACGGCGTCGGCGACCGAGTAGTTGTCCTCGAGGAGGCGGGGTGCAACGGGCCAGTTGTCGAGGCCCTCGATCTTGTCGACGTTCTCGAAGCGGCTGATGTACCAGACGTTCCACTCGTCGAAGGAGATGTTGATGGTCTTCGAACTGCCGCGGACGGCCTTCACGTGGTCCGCGGTCGCGACGACCGACTCGATGAAGTGGTCCATGTCGACGGCCGAGGCGAGGAAGGACCCGAGGTCACCGTTCTTCTCCTCGTAGTAGGCGTGGCACGAGATGTAGTCGACGTCGTCGTACGTGTGCGAGAGGACCACGCGCTCCCATTCGCCGAAGGTGGGCATGTGGGCGCTCGAGGAGCCGCACGCCACGAGTTCGATGGAGGGGTCGAGCTGGCGCATGGCTTTCGCGGTGCGGGAGGCGATCTTGCCGTAGTCCTCGGCGGAGCGGTGGCCGAGCTGCCATGGCCCGTCCATCTCGTTGCCGAGGCACCAGATCTTCACGTCGAAGGGGTCGGGGCGGCCGTTCGCCATCCGCTGGTCGGCCAGGGCCGTGCCCTTCGGCAGGTTGGAGTACTCGAGGAGTTCGAGGGCCTCCAGCGTGCCCCGGGTTCCCAGGTTCACGGCGAGCATGAGGTCGCTGCCGACCTTCTGGAGCCAGGCCGCGAACTCGTGCATGCCCACCTGGTTGGTCTCCGTGGAGTGCCATGCGAGGTCCAGGCGCGTGGGTCGTTCGTCGCGCGGGCCCACGCTGTCTTCCCAGCGGAAGCCGGAGACGAAGTTGCCGCCCGGGTAGCGGATGGTCGAGACGCCCATCTCCTTGACGAGGTCGATCACGTCCTGGCGGAAGCCGTCGTCGTCCGCCGTGGTGTGGCCGGGCTCGTAGATGCCGTCGTACACGTGGCGTCCGAGGTGCTCGACGAATCCGCCGAAGATGTTGCGGTTGATCCGCCCGACCGTGAAGTGGGGGTCGAGGGTGAGGCGTGCGTTCTGCATCGAACTACTTTCTGTGCGGAGGTCGGGGTGGTGTGGCGGTCGGCCGGGCTACTTGAGCGAGCCCAGCGAGAGACCGCCCTGCCAGTATTTCTGGAGGGAGAGGAAAGCGATGATCAGCGGGATGATCGAGATGAAGGCGCCGGCGGTGATCAGGTTCCACAGGGCCTCGCCACCACTGCCCGCGTTGGACAGGGCCGTCCAGCCGTTGAGCCCCACGGTGACGGGCAGCAGCAGCGGATCGGTGAGCACGGCGAGCGGCAGGAAGAAGTTGTTCCAGGTTCCGACGACGGACAGCAGGAGCACCGTGACGATGCCCGGGCGGAGCAGCGGGAGCGCGATCTGGAGGAACGTCCGGAACTCGCCGGCCCCGTCGATCCGAGCCGCGTCGAGAAGTTCGTCCGGCACGCTCTCCTGGGCGAAGACCCTCATCAGGTAGACGCCGAAGGGACTGAGGAGCGAGGGCAGGATGACGGCCCAGATGGTGTTGACCAGGCCGACCTCGCTGAGGAGGACGAAGGTCGGGATGACGAGGGCCGTGAGGGGCACCATGACGGCGCCGAGGAGGATGCCGAAGAAAGCGGTGCGGCCGCGGAACCTGTACTTCGCGAAGCCGTATCCCGCGAGGACCGCGAGGACGGTCGCACCCACACCACCGGAGATGGCGTACAGGAAAGAGTTCCCGAGCCACCGCCAGTAGATGCCGTCCTGCCGTTCGAACAGGCCCTGGACGTTGCTGAAGAAGTGGAACTCGTTGTCGAACCAGAGCGGCCCGCCGCTTCCACCGAACAGTCCGGCGGTGTCCTTGGTGCTCGCGACGGTCAGCCACCAGAGGGGCGTGATGAAGTAGATGACGAGGATCAGCAGGAAGATGTGCGAGCCGATCCTGGGGCCACCGTTGCGGGCCCGGTTCCGGGACGCGGTGCCACGGGGCTTCCGCCGTCCGGCCTGCTGCTGGGGGGTTTCTGTGCCGAGTGCCATGGCTTATTTCAGTCCGCTCTGCTTGCGGGTCAGGAAGAGGAAGAAGAACGAGAACACGAAGACCACGATGCCGAGGGCGAAGGAGATCGCCGACGCGTAGTTGAACTGGCTGTAGGAGAACGCCAGGGAGAACGCGTACATGTTCGGGGTGTAGGACACCGGGATTGCTCCCTGCGCCACGGCGCGGAGGACCTGCGGCTCGGTGAAGAACTGCAGGGTGCCGATCAGGGCGAAGATGATTACCATGACGAGCGAGGAGGAGATCATCGGGATCTTGATGCGCGCCGCGATCTGCCGGTCCGAGGCGCCGTCGAGCACTGCGGCTTCGTAGATCCCGGGGTCGATGCCGCGGAGGGCCGCGTAGATGATGATCATGTAGTACCCGGCCCACTGCCAGGTGACGATGTTCACGAGGCTGCCGAAGATGTTGTCCTGGGAGAGGAATTCAGGGGCAGCGAGGCCGACGAGGTTGAAGATGTTGGAGGCCGGACCGAACCGGGGGCTGTAGAGGAAGCCCCACATGAGGGCTCCGATGACCACCGGTACCGCGTACGGGACGAAGATCATCAGGCGCGAGAACTTCGACGCCCACGTGGCCAGGTTGTCGAGGACGAGCGCCGCCAGCAGGGCGACGATCATCTGCGCGGGGATCATGATGAGCGCGAACTTCGCCACCGTGCCGAGGCCCTGGAGGAAGATCGGGTCGGTGAACGCCTTCACGTAGTTGGCCGCGCCCACGAAGTCGGTGCCCGCGGCGAGGGTGTTGGTGAACAGGCTCATCCGGAAGGCGAAGGCCAGCGGGAGGATGAGGAACGTGACGAAGATGAGCGCGAAGGGGGCCACGAAGAGCCAGCCCCACCGTTGTCTGCGTCGGTAGTTCCGATCGGGGCGGTGGTCGGCCTTCTGGGGCACATCGGCGCGGTGGGACGACGTCGGCGCGGTGGTCGTAGCCATGAACAGTCTTTCTCGGGCTGGCGGATGACGCGGGTGGGACGGCCGCTGGGGCCGGGAGGGAAGGTGCCCGCGCAGCGCGCGGGCACCTTCTGCTGCAGTTACTTGATCGTGAAGCCCTGCTCCGTCGCGTACTGCTCCAGCGACGACTGCAGGTCGTCGAGCGCCTGGTCGGCGTCCTTCTCGCCCTGGACCATGGCGTAGATCTGCTCGGTGAGCTGATCGTAGGCGTAGTTCTGGAACGGGCTGAAGGTCGCGCCCTCGTAGCCTGCGGCGGCGTCGAGGAAGACGTCCTTGTTGATCTGCTGACCGCCGAAGAACTCGTACTCCTTGTTCTCGAACTCGGGGGACTCGAGGACGGGGAGGTAGGACGGGAAGAGGGCTCCCTCGTCCACGCCGAGGTTCATGCGCTCCTCGTTCCCGAAGATCTCCATGGCGACCCGGGCTGCGAGCTCCTTGTTCTCGGCCTGCTCGGTCACCGCGAAGGTCGAACCGCCCCAGTTGACCTGCACGGGGTTGGCTTCGTCCCACAGGGGAAGCGGAGCCGCACGCCAGACGGCGTCGGGGTCGGAGTCGGACAGGCCCTGGAGGTAGCCGGGACCCCACGCGGCGGCGAGGTAGACGGCGTAGGAGCCGTCGACCAGCTTGGTGTTGTAGTCCGCGGTGAAGGCGTCATCGGTGGCGACCAGTCCGTCCTCGACGAGGCCGTTCCAGTACTCGAGGACCTTCTTGGCGCCGTCGTCGTTGACCGTGATGCCGATCTCCTGCGGGTTGGCGGAGTCGTAGACGAACGGCTCGGAGCCGGCCTGGGCGAACAGTGCCTGATTGAAGGCGCGTCCGTTGGTCGGGAAGTCCGCGATCACGGCCCCGTCGCCCGAGTCCTTCAGGGTTCGTGCTGCCGCCTCGAACTCTTCCCAGGTCGTGGGGACTTCGATGCCCGCGGCGTCGAAGATGTCCTGTCGGTAGAGCATGCCCATGGGACCGCCGTCGACGGGAATCGCGTACACGGCGTCTCCGCTCGATGCGTCCTCCCATGCACCCTCGGCGTAGTCACCCTCGACGTCGTTCGCGCCGTACTCGGTCAGGTCCACGAGGGCATCGCGGATGGTGAAGCTGGAGAGCACCTCGGACTCGAGCTGGATGACGTCGGGGGCGCCCGAGCCGGACTCGATCGAGGTCGAGAACTTGGTGTACTCGTCATTGCCCTGGCCGGCGTTCGTCCAGCAGATCTGGACGTCGTCGTTCGCGTTGTTGAAGTTGTCGACCACCTGGTCGAAGGCGGGGTACCAGGCCCACACTGTCACCTGGGGCGCTTCGGCGTTGACGATCGTGTTGGTGCAGGATGCGGCCTCGGAGCCGCCGCCGTCGCCGCCTCCGTTTCCTCCGGAGCAGCCGGTCAGTGCTACAGCAGTGGCGGCGACGATGCCTGCCGATGCCAGGAACTTGGCTTTCATATCTCTTGCTTCCTCTCGCGGTGGCGTTCCACCGTGGTCCGCCCGCAGGCGGCCGGTCCAGGTGCTGCAGGGAGGAGGATCGCTCGGGGCAGCTACGCCACCCGCTCGAATCTTCCTTGATCCGGGTCCGTCCTCCTGCAGGAGCACCTCGTGATGAGAGGGTTCCGCAGGCGTCCGTCCGTCATTTACATCGTTGTAGGTAAACGATGTAGAAGAAGCATGCAGAGTGAGGCGGGTCACTGTCAAGCATCGTGGGCTCACGAAGCGGGCCGCAACCGAACCGTTATGGTCGCCGCTCCCCCGGCAGCTGCGAGGATTCGCGCTCGATGACCTCGAAGCGCGCCTCGAATTCGCGGGGCGCGGCATCGCTGTCACGGCGGGAGATCCGCTCCTGCAGCACCCTGACCGCGGTGTCCGCGATCTCGACACGACCGGGATCGATCGTGGACAGCGTGGGCAGCGAGTACCGGCCCTCGTCCAGATCGTCGAACCCGATCACGGCGACGTCGTCCGGGATGCGGCGGCCCGCCTCCTGCAGCACGCGCATGGCACCCAGCGCCAGGGTGTCGTTCATACCGAACATCGCGTCGAAGGCGACCCCCGACTCGAGGAGCTCGCGCATCGAGGTGGCGCCGTTCGCCCTGTGCCAGAACGTCGTGTAGGCCACGAGCGCGGGGTCGAAGGGGATTCCCGCCTCCTCCAGCGCCTGCTGGTAGCCGCGCAGCCGGAGGCCGGCGGAACCGATCACCTCGCCCCGGTGTCCGCCGACGACGGCGATGCGCCGTCGTCCCTTCGAGATGAGGTGTGCCGTCGCAGCCCGAGCGGACTCGACATTGCTCATGGTCACGTGGTCCGTGGGACCACCGAAGATCCGTTCTCCGAGGAGGACGAGCGGGAAGTTGACGTTCAGGTAGTGGGCGTCCTCGTTCGCCATCCCGAGCGGGCTGAAGAGGAGGCCGTCCGTCATCTGCAGACGCGGGCTCGAGAGGATCTCGAGTTCGTGCGCGCGGTCGCCGCCCGTCTGCTCGATCAGCACCTTCAGGCCGCGGCGCTCGGCCGCCTTGATGATCGAGTCCGCGAGTTCGGCGAAATAGCTGAGGGACAGCTCCGGCACGGCGAGACCGATGACACCGGTCTTCCCCGAGCGCAGGCTGCGCGCGGAGAGATTGGGGCTGTAGCCCAGCTCGGAGATGGCCTCCATGACGCGTTGCTTGGTGTCGGCGCGGATGTGCTGGTAGTCGTTGATGACGTTCGAGACGGTCTTGATCGAGACACCGGCCGCCAGCGCAACGTCCTTCAGTGTGGCAGCCATGCCGCTCCCTCGATCCACCGGTGATGCCCTGTACGTCACGCGTCCAGCGAGTGTACAACGTTGTAAGATGGCCGGGCACCTACCGCACGTGTTGTCGCAGCGTCCACTCACCGGAGGCACGGCACCGGCCAGAGAAGGACCACCATGATCGAGGAACAGGTACGGGACCGGCTCAACTGGGCAGGCAACTACGAATACCGCGCCCGGAGCCTCGAGCGGCCCACGTCCCTCGCCGAACTGCAGCGGGCCGTCGGAGAAGCCGGCACCGTCAGCGCCCTCGGCTCCCGCCACTCGTTCAACGACATCGCGGACTCTCCGGGAACCCTCGTCTCACTCGACCTCCTGGACCCGGCGGTGGACATCGACGAGGCGGCACTCACCGTCACGGTCGGCGCCGGGGTGCGCTACGGGGTCCTCGCCGAACACCTGCAGCGCCGGGGGTTCGCCCTGCACAACCTGGCCTCACTCCCCCACATCTCCGTCGGCGGCGCCATCGCGACGGCCACCCACGGCTCCGGCGACGGGAACGGGAACCTGGCCACGGCCGTCGTCGCGCTGGAACTCGTCACCGCGTCCGGGGACGTCCTCACGGTCGCGGCGGGTGATCCCGACTTCGAGGGGATGGTGGTGGGTCTCGGGGCCCTCGGCGTCACCCATCGCGTGACCCTCCGGGTGGAACCGACGTTCGACGTGCGGCAGGACGTCTTCACGGGCGTGCCGTGGGACGCGGTCCTGGCGGACTACGACGCCGCCACCTCCTCGGCCTACAGCGTCAGCCTCTTCACCGACTGGGCGGGTGACACGATCGGGCAGGCCTGGCTGAAGAGCCGTCTGGACGGCGGGCCCGTTCCCGCCGAGTACTTCGGAGGCATCGCGGCTGACCGTGCCCTGCACCCGGTTCCCGGGGTCGCCGCGGATCACTGCACGCAGCAGCTGGGCGTCGCCGGACCGTGGTCCGACCGGCTGGCGCACTTCCGTCTCGCGTTCACCCCGAGCAACGGGGAGGAGCTGCAGACCGAGTACCTCGTGGGCCGGGAGCACGCCGTCGAGGCCATCCAGGCGATGCGCTCCCTCGCACCGCGCATCACGCCCCTGCTGCAGGTGTCGGAGATCCGCTCGATGGCCGCCGACGAGCTCTGGCTCAGCAACAACTACCAGCGGGCCGGGATCGGCCTGCACTTCACCTGGAAGCCGGCGCAGCCCGAGGTCGAGGCCCTCCTGCCGGAGATCGAGGCCGCGCTCGCGCCGTTCGCGATGCGGCCGCACTGGGGCAAGCTCTTCGTGGCGGACGCCGCCCAGCTCGCGCCCCTCTACCCGCGCTTCGACGACTTCCGCGCCCTGGCCCACCGCATGGACCCCGACGGCAAGTTCCGCAATGCGTTCCTCGACCGCACGGTCTTCGGGCAGTAGGGGCACGGAGCGGGGATTCCGCCCTGGCTCCTAGTGCTTGCGCGTCAGCCACTTCCAGTGCGCGAGGGTGCGCAGCCGGATGAGGAGGGCACGCGACTGCTCGGGGCCGTACGGAAGGATCGGGATGGCCTTGGTCATGTCCACCGAGGCCTCGTCCATGGCGAGCCGTGTCACCCGGACGGCACTGCGCATCTTGTTCATCTGCGTCGTCACCTCCGTCACGCCGACGGGCGCCCCGTGGCCGGGAACGAAGACGTCGTAGAGGTCCTCGAGTGCCACCATCTTGCCGAGAGTCCGCACCCAGTCGATGGGGAAGGAGTCCTCGAAGGCGGGATCGGTGCCCTCCTCGACGAGGTCACCGGCGAAGAGGACGTTTCCTGCACCCACGAGGAGATCGTGGTCGGTGTGGCCGCGGCCCAGGTGGAAGAGGGTCACGGACACCCCGCCCAGGTCCAGGTCCACGGGCTTGCCCTCCACGAGCCGCGTGGCGGGGACGATCGCGGTGTGCTCGCCGTCGCCGGCCGCCATGGCGGGTTCGACGGCGGCGACGAGTGAACGCTGCTCCTCCCCCGTCTCGGCCTGCACCGCGCTGCAGCGGGACGTCGCCCAGAAGTCCTCGACCCCGTGCCCGGCGAGATAGGCATTACCGAAGAAGTGGTCCGCGTGGGCGTGCGTGTTGACCGCGATGACGGGAAGATCGGTGACCTCGCGGACGTGGGCGAAGATCCGGGCGGCGGCGGCGGGGCCGGCACCCGTGTCGACGACCAGCGCGCGGTCGGCGCCGACCACGAGTCCGACGTTCATGCGGAAGCCGGCCGTTGTCAGGACATAGATTCCCGGTGCCAGCTCGCGCCAGGGACGGTCGGTCTCGGCGCTGGGTGCCTCGGTGGTCATGGAGTCCTCTCGGTGACGGCGGGGATTCCAGTCTAGGTGGGAGCCCACGGGGCAGGACCGTCGCGCCGCGGCGGTCCTCGACGCCCGCGACGTCGTCAGGTGCCGGTGACCACCGTGTCCGGAACGGCGGAGGGCCGCTCGGGAACCCGGAACACAGGCAGCATGAGATTGATCAACGGTCCGATCAGCAGCGCGAAGGCCACGGTCCCGACACCCACCGTGCCGCCGAGCAGCCAGCCCAGGAGGAGGACGGTCCCTTCGATGCCCGTGCGGACCAGCCAGATCGGGAGACCGAACCGCGCGTGGAGCCCGGTCATGAGGCCGTCGCGCGGGCCGGGGCCGAGGCGCGCCCCGATGTACAGGCCGCTCGCGACCGCGAGGAGCACCAGGCCACCCGTGAAGAGCAGGATCCGCGCCCACAGCGCCGAGGGTTCGCCGAGCAGGGCAAGTCCCACTTCGGCGCTCGGCCCGACGAGCAGCACATTGAGGATGGTCCCCACGCCGGGTCGCTGGCGGAGCGGGATCCAGAGCAGGAGGACGATCAGGCCGATGATGTTGGTCATGAAGCCGAACGGGATGCCGGTCTGCAGCGACCCGCCCTGGCTCAGGACGTCCCAGGGGGAGACGCCGAGGGTGGCGCGGATCATCATAGCGAGCGAGAAACCGTAGAGGAAGAGGCCGATCAGCAGTTGCAGGCCGCGTCGGACACCGAGGAAGGTCATACCTCAGTAGAACCGGTGATTGGACTGACAACAAGAGGCCAATCATGGCATCGTGGCCTGATGATGATTCTCCCGGCCCGTCGCCTCGCCGCCGATCTCGGCTCCTGGCGGACCTCCGGACCGGCCTATGCGGCGCTTGCCGATCGGATCCGCCTGCTCACCCTCGACGGCCGGATCCCGCTGGGGACCCGGCTGCCGGCGGAGCGGGAACTCGCAGCACACCTGGCCGTCAGCCGCACGCTCGTGGCAGCTGCCTACGGGCGGCTCCGCGACGCCGGGTACGTCGAGAGTACGCGCGGCTCGGGCAGCGTGGTCGCCATGCCGGGCAGGGGTACTCCCGAGCACGACGACGGCGGGGCCGCCGTCGTGCTCGATCTCAGCAAGGCGGCGCTTCCCGCCGCACCCCAGGTCGGCGAGGCGGCGGCGCGGGCCGCCCTCCACCTTCCCGCCTACCTGAACGGCGACGGCTACGATCTGCTGGGGCTCCCCCGCCTGCGCCGGGCGTTGGCCGACCGCTACACCGCGCGCGGGGTGGCGACGTCACCCGAGCAGGTGATGGTGACCCTCGGCGCCCAACATGCCATCTCCCTTCTCGCCCGGACCCTCCTGACGCGCAGCGACACCGTGCTCGTCGAGGCGCCGAGCTACCCGCATGCCTACGAGGCACTCCGCTCCGCCGCGCGCCGACTGGTTCCCGTCAGCGTTGACGCGTCGGAGGGCTGGGACGAGGACGGCCTGCACCAGGCGATCGCCCGCGCGAACCCTGCCCTCGCCTACCTGATGCCGGACTTCCACAATCCCACCGGGGCCGTGATGCCGGCTGTGCAGCGCGAGCGCCTGATGGCCGCGGCCGTCCGCCAGGGCACGATCGTGGTGGCCGACGAGACGATGGCCGAGCTGCGCATCGAGGGTGGCACCGAGCTGCCGCTGGCCGCGTTCGGCCCGGCCGTGCTGATCGGCTCGATGGGCAAGACGGTCTGGGGTGGCCTGCGCATCGGCTGGATCCGGGCGGAGCCGGAGCTGATCCAGCGGCTGCACCAGGCCCGGTACGGGCAGGATCTGGGAACCCCCATCCTGGAACAGCTGATCGCCCTGGAGATGCTCGGGGACTACGACGCACTGCTGCGGTTCCGCGCCCAGCAGCTCGCCGACGGCCAAAAGGCCCTCGCGCAGCTCCTGGCGAATACGTTCCCTGCGTGGGAGGTCCCGAAGGTCGCGGGAGGACTCTCCACCTGGGTCAACCTCGGGGCTCCGCGGAGCTCCGACCTGGCGCTCGCGGCTCGGGATCGCGGGCTGCTGCTCGGCGCCGGCCCCCGCTTCGGCCTGAACGGGGTGTTCGAGCGGTTCCTCCGCATTCCCTTCAGCTATCCCGCCGAGGACACCCGGCGCGCGGTCGCGATCCTCTCCGAGGCGTGGCTCTCGCTGGGTGATCATGTACCGGCGTGCGACGACTTCGCACCGGCCCTGGTGTAGCTCCTCCTCGCCGGCACCACCTCGGGGCGGCCGCCGTCCCTGGAAGCCAGCCGGGCTAGCGACCACCCCGAGTCCCTACCCGATAAGGGCGGACGAGTCGACGCAACGGGCCGCGGAGCCGGCCTCGAGGTGGGCCGCGAGATAGGGCGCCGTGATGCTCGTGCCGGCATCGAGCCGCGCGATCTGCCCCGGCGTTCCGGTGGCGACGATCGTCCCGCCCGCGGAACCGCCGCCCGGCCCGAGGTCGATCACCCAGTCCGCCGCCGCGACGACGGCCATGGTGTGCTCCACCACCACCACCGTGTTCCCGGCCTCCACGAGCCGGTGCAGCTGGGCAAGGAGCAGCACCACGTCTGCCGGGTGGAGCCCGGTGGTCGGTTCGTCCAGCAGGTAGAGCGTGTGGCCGCGTCGCGCTCGCTGGAGCTCCGTGGCGAGCTTGATGCGCTGGGCCTCACCGCCCGACAGTTCGGTGGCAGGCTGGCCGAGCCGGAGGTACCCCAGGCCCACTTCGCGGAGCGTCCCGAGGGCACGTGCTGCTGCCGGGATGCCACCGAGGAACTCCGCCGCGTCGTCGACCGTCATGGCGAGCACGTCGGCGATGCTGCGGCCGTCGAGCGTGACCGCGAGCGTCTCCTCGTTGTAGCGAGCTCCGTGGCACGTGGGGCACGGCCCGTAGCTGCCGGGCAGGAAGAGCAGCTCGACGGATACGAACCCCTCGCCCTGGCATGTCTCGCAACGGCCGCCCTGCACGTTGAAGGAGAAGCGCCCGGCGCCGAAGCCCCGAGTGCGGGCCTCCTCGGTGGCCGCGAAGGCCTTGCGGACGGCGTCGAAGAGGCCCGTGTAGGTTGCGAGGTTGGATCGGGGCGTCCGGCCGATCGGCTTCTGGTTGACGCTGACCAGGCGGTCGATGGCGTCGAGCCCCGTGATCCCCCCGACCACTGCCTCGCCGCCCGTGTCCGTCTGCTCCTCGGTGTCGTCTCCCTCGTCCGGGGTGTCGTTCCGGACGTGCGCGCCCACGGCTTCGGCGAGGACGGTGCTGACGAGGGTCGATTTCCCCGAACCGGACACACCGGTCACCGCGGTCAGGACACCCACCGGGATGTCGGCGTCGAGCCCCGCCAGGTTGTGGCGGTGGATACCGGTGAGGCCGAGCCAGGCCGACGGCGAGCGCGGCTCGCGCCCGTCTGTGCCCGCCGTGCCGCTCCGGGAGAGGAACGGCGCGGTGAGCGATTCCGGCACCGAGGCGAGGCCGCCCACCGGGCCGCTGTAGAGGACCGTGCCGCCGCCCTCGCCCGCGCCGGGTCCCACGTCGACGATCCAGTCGGCACGGCGTACCACGTCCATGTTGTGCTCGACGACGAACACGGAGTTCCCGGCGTCCTTCAGCGCTGCGAGGACGGCGAGGAGCGGCTCGACGTCGGCCGGGTGCAGGCCGGCCGAGGGCTCGTCGAGGACGTAGACGACGCCGAACAGGCCGGAGCGCAGCTGCGTGGCGATCCGGAGTCGCTGCATCTCGCCGGGAGAGAGCGTGGGTGTGGCCCGGTCCAGGCTAAGATAGCCGAGTCCGAGGTCCACCAGGACGGTGAGCCGCTGGACGAGGTCCCGGCTGATGGTGACGGATACCTCCGTCCCCTCCCCCGAGGTCCAGGACCGGTGGGCGGCGGACGGGTGTTCGAGGGTCGCCGCGGGGCCGAGGTGCGCGGCGAGGTCGGCGAGCGGCAGGGCGTTGGCGTGCGCGATCGAGCGGCCGGCGAAGGTGACCGCCAGGGCTTCGGGGCGCAGTCCGCTCCCGCCGCAGAGCCCGCACGGCCCGGACTCCATGAACGGCAGCACGCGGTCGCGCATCTGCGGGCTCTTCGAATCGTGCAGGGTGTGCAGGACGTAGCTCTTCGCACTCCAGAAGCGCCCCTTGTAGGGCTTGGCCACACGGTCCCGCTGCGGCGTGACCTCCACGACCGGCTGCTCCTCCGTGAACAGGAGCCATGTCCGAGCGTCCTCGGGCAGGTCCTGCCAGGGGACGTCGATGTCGTACCCGAGTTCGCTGACGACGTCGCGCAGGTTCTTGCCCTGCCAGGCGCCCGGCCAGGCGGCGATGGCACCGTCGCGGATGCTCAGTGTCGGATCCGGTACGAGGGACTGCTCCGTGACGTCCCGCGCGATCCCGAGGCCGTGGCACCGCGGGCAGGCACCCGTGGCGGTGTTCGGCGAGAAGGCGTCCGATTCCAGCCGGCCGGCGGCATCGGCCGGATACGTACCGGCACGCGAATAGAGCATGCGGAGCGAGTTCGAGATGGTGGTCAGCGTACCGACGGTGGAGCGGGCGCTCGGCGTCCCGCGGCGTTGCTGGAGCGCGACGGCGGGGGGAAGCCCTGTGATCGATCCGACGTGCGGCGTGTGCCCCTGCTGGATGAGGCGCCGCGCGTAGGGCGCCACCGACTCGAGGTACCGCCGCTGGGCCTCCGCGTAGATGGTGCCGAACGCGAGGGAGGACTTGCCCGAGCCTGAGACGCCTGTGAAGGCGACGACGGCGTCACGCGGGCAATCGACGTCCACGCCGCGCAGATTGTTCTCGGTGGCGCCGAGCACCCGGACGAAGCCGCCCCGGGTGGCCTGCTTCTCGGAGGGTGCGGTTTCTTTTGATTCGATCACTGGTCCCACCCTACGGCCCTCAGGACGCCGGGCTCCGTCACGACGGCGGACAGGCGCTGACAGCCTGAGCCGCCCATAACGGTGCTGTTGCGGATCACCCGTTCCGGGGTGATCTGCAGCACGGGGTTGCTATCGTCGGACGCATCGCCGGCCGGCACCAACCAGGGGAACACCATGAATGCATCGACCTTGACCCGGAAGACTCTTCGTGCCGGCATCCTCGTGGGACTTGTCGGACTGGCCGTGATGATCGCCACCGGTCCCTGGCTGAACGGGCTGTACCAGAACGGATCGATCCAACCCGGAACGTTGATGCTCCTCAGCTCCCTGATCTCCGCGATCGGCTCGTTCTGCCTGCCCTTCAGCGCCGCCCTCATCGCGGCGTCGCTGGTCATGAGGCACAGGGACGGCTCGGAGGGCGGAGCGGTGGGCGACCGGCGAAATCCGGAGGGCGCCTCCGAGGACGCGACGCGTGGCGTTCCCGCAGCACCGAAGGACCACGGATCATAGGTCGCCGCGCTCGCGGGTGGAAGGCCCGGCGCGGAGGCAGCAATCCGTCGCGGAGCGTGATGCCCCTTCCTAGGGTGGAGGGATGGCTGACATCAACGAAGAGTTCCCGACCCTGGACGACCTCAACCCCGACAACGACGCCCTGCCGCAGCCCTCACCCCGGACCCACGGCAAGTCCGACGACCACGTGGACGACGACGCCCTGGCGCTCGCGACGGAGCGCGAGGAAGTGGCCCTGGGCCTGAAGAACTACGTCCCGGACGACGTTCCCGACGCCACGGATCCACTGCCCGAGGAGGCCGCGCCGGACGCCGACCTCGCGCAGCGCGGGCTCCTCGGCGACCCGGACGGGACCTGACGCCTCGACCTCGGACGGCTCCTTCGCACCGGAGGGACCGGCAGTACGCCGTCCTCACCTGCAGCTGAGACCTTTACTTTGTTTCTACAGAGCGTAGAATACCCCCACACACTGTGTGGAACAGGACAGTTTCCATTGTCCACCGTTGTGCAGGGTTCATTCCGATTCTGTGCAAAGGAGCACCATCATGATCCCAGACAGCCTCACGCAGGCCCAGTTCGATACCGTCTACAACTCCCTGTCCCTCGTGATCGCGTCGCAGTTGTTCACCGCGATCTTCCTCATCCTCGCTCTGCCCCGGGTGCTGCCCCGATACCGCCAGGCGATGGTCATCGCCGCCGTGGTGTGCGGCATAGCGGCCTACCACTACTTCCGCATCTTCGACTCCTTCAAGGGCGCCTTCGTCACTGACGCCGTGGGTGGGCGGGGAACCTACACCCAGGCCGAGGGCGTCTCCTTCAATGAGGGCTACCGATACGTGGACTGGCTGCTCACCGTGCCACTGCTCCTCGTGGAGCTGATCGCCGTCCTCGCGCTCGCGCGACGCGTTCAGGCGTCGCTTCTCCGGAAACTCATCCCGGCTGCCACCCTCATGATCGTGCTCGGGTATCCGGGGGAGATCAGTTCGACGGATGGCGCCCGCGTGCTCTGGGGAGTGCTCTCGACCATCCCCTTCCTCTTCATCCTCTACGTCCTGTTCGTCGAGCTGACCAGATCCCTGGACCGCCAGCCCGTCGCCGTGAGGGCGCTGATCAGCCGGCTGCGCATCCTGCTGCTGGCGAGCTGGCTCGTCTACCCGCTGGCCTACGCCCTCCCCGTGCTGGGCATCTCCGGCGCCGACGCCTGGGTGCTCAAGCAGGGCGGCTACTCCCTCGCGGACATCGCAGCCAAGGCGGTCTACGCACTGATCATCTATCGGATCGCGCGGCTGAAGTCCTACGAGGATGACCCGGCCTTCGCCGCCGTCGAAGGCGAGCCGACGGAAGGGAGCACGACAGTGTCCACTCCGACGGCCGGGTAGGAGGTCCCAGCAGCAGAGCCGCGCGAAACTCCGAAGGGTTTCGCGCGGCTCTGTCCGGGCAGGATATCCATGCGGTCAGGACCGGGTTAGAGGTCGGCCAGCATCCCGCCCGGATTCTCCATGGCATCGGCGACGAAGCGGAGGAAGCCCCCCGCCGTTCCGCCGTCGCAGACGCGGTGATCGAACGCGAGCGTCAGCTCGGTCACCTTGCGGACCGCCAGCTGACCGTCGACCACCCAGGGCCGGTCCATGATGCGCCCCATGCCGAGGATCGCTGATTCCGGGTAGTTGATGATCGCGGCGCTGCCGTCCACACCGAAGACCCCGTAGTTGTTGAGCGTGAAGGTGCCGGAGGACAAGTCTGACGGCGTCGCCTTCCCCTCCCGGGCCAGCGTGGCCAGCCGTCGGATCTCCAGGTCGAGCTCGCGCGCGGTCATGGTGTCGGCCCGGCGGACGCTCGGGACCACGAGGCCGCGTCCGGTCTGCGCGGCGATGCCGAGATTCACACCGTCCACACGCACGAGTTCCTGGCTGCCGTCGTCGCCCGTGGCGATCCTGCTGTTGAGTTCCGGGTAGCGGGCCAGCCCGGCCACCACGAAACGCGCGACGAACGCGAGGATGCCGGGGACGCCGTCCGGCGTGCGGCGCTTCAATCCCTCACGGAGGTCGACGAGAGCCGTGACGTCGACGTCCACCCAGACGGTCGCCTCGGGGATCTCGCGACGACTGCGCGACATGGCGTCGGCGATGGTCCGGCGGACCCCGCGCAGGGGCGCCCGGTCGAGGACAACCAGGCCGGAGCGGGAGTCCCGCCCGGCGGCGGGGGCCGCGGTCTCGGCGGGTGACCCGTCCCGGGCAGAACCCGCCGGTCCGGATCCTCCCTCGATCTCGGCAGCCACCGGGGCACCCGGCCGCGCCTCGATGAGGGCATCGATGTCCCGTCGGAGAATGAGCCCCTCGTCGCCCGACCCCGCGACGTCGGCGAGCCGGATCGCATGATCACGGGCGAGCTTGCGGACCAGCGGCGAGATGCAGAGGGGCGCCCGCCGGTCCGACGGTTCCCCGGCAGGCGCCGGGATATCAGCGTGCGGCGCCTGACCATCACCCGGCACGGCGCCGACCTCACGGCTCCTCCGTGCGGCGCCCTTCCGTGGACGCGTCCGCCCTCCGGTCGGACCTCCGGGCGTGCCGTAGCCGATCAGGACGTTGCCGGAGCCCTCGCTCACGGTGGGCGCGTGATCGTCGGGGCGCGTAGCCGTGGTCGGGACCCCTGCATCCTCACGCAGACCGGCCGCGGCGTCCTCGATCTGCTCCTCAGCCGGAGCGGGCGCCTCCATACCCTCGGGCCGGACGGTCAGGAACGGCGCCCCCACATCGAGCACTTCCCCCGGCCGCCCGTGCAGCACGGCGACCGTCCCGGCGAAGGGCGACGGCACCTCCACGACGGACTTCGCGGTCTCGACCTCTGCGACGGGCTGGTCGACGGCGACCGCGTCCCCTTCCGCGACGAGCCAGGACACCAGTTCCGCCTCGGTCAGACCCTCCCCCAGGTCAGGGAGCAGGAAGACGAGAAGCTGCTGGGCAACGGTGGGCGTGGTCATCTCAGTCCTCCCACTGCAGGCTGTCCACCGCATCGAGGATGCGGTCCACGCTCGGCAGATGGAAGTGCTCGAGCTTCGGCGAGGGGTACGGGATGTCGAAGCCTGTCACGCGGAGTACGGGAGCCGCGAGTGAGTGGAAGCATCTCTCCTGCACCCGCGCGACGATCTCGGAGGCCACGGAGGCGAAACCGGGAGCCTCGGCGACGACGACGGCGCGTCCGGTGCGCCGCACGCTCTCACAGACGGTCTCGTCGTCGAAGGGCACGATGGATCGGAGATCGATGACCTCGATCGAGCGTCCCTCCTCGGCGGCAGCTGCCGCCGCGGCGAGCGCCGTGGGGACCGAGGGTCCGTACGTGATCAGGGTTGCGTCGGCACCTGCGCGGGCGACCACGGCCCGGCCGATGCGTCGCGGCGCCTCCCCCTCGTCGTAGGTCCTGCGGAGTTCGGCGAGGTCCACGTCCTCCTTGGACCAGTACAGCTTCTTGGGTTCGAGGAAGACGACAGGGTCGGGTGACGCGATGGCTTCGCGGAGCATCACGTAGGCGTCACGGACCGTCGCGGGGGCCAGCACGGTCAGCCCGGGTGTGTGCGCGTAGTACGCCTCGGAGGAGTCGCAGTGATGCTCCACCCCGCCGATGCCGCCCGCGTACGGGATACGGATCACGATCGGCAGGCGCACCTTGCCGCGCGTCCGGTTCGCCATCTTCGCGACGTGACTGACCACCTGCTCGAAGGCCGGGTAGGCGAAGGCGTCGAACTGCATCTCGACGACAGGCTTCATCCCGTTCATCGCCATGCCCACAGCCATGCCCATGATGCCGGCCTCGGCGAGGGGGGTGTCGAAGCAGCGTTCCTCGCCGAACCGCGCGGTGAGGCCGTCGGTGATGCGGAAGACGCCGCCGAGCACCCCCACGTCCTCGCCGAACATCAGGACCGAGGCGTCAGCCTCCATGGCATCCGCGAGCGCCGCGTTGAGTGCCTTCGCGAAGGTGGAGGTGGAGGTGGATCGGGATGCCGCCGCTGTGGTCTCGCGTACAGGCGCGTCCGTGGTCTGCGTCATGGCGTGTCCCCCTCCGTGCCGTCACCGGGCTGCTCGCCGGCGCCCGCGGCGTCCCGCGCGAGTTCCTCGCGCAACTGCTCCGCCTGCTCACGCAGCTGCGATGTCTTCTCGGCGTACACGTACTCGAAGAGCTCTGCCGGGTTCACCTCGACCTCCAGATTGAGTCCGTTGCGGATGGCGGCAGCGATGCTGTCCGCCTGGTCGCTGAACGACCGCTCGCCGTCGCCGTCCAGCAGGTTGAGCGCCGTGAGGTAGGTGCGCATCCGCAGGACCGGGTCCCTGGGCACCCACCGCTCGACGTCGTCGGCCGATCTGTAGCGCGTGGCGTCGTCCGCATTGGTGTGCGCCTGCATCCGATACGTGTGTGCCTCGATCAGCGAGGGTCCGCCGCCGTCCCGGGCGCGGTCGACGGCGATACCGAGCACCGACAGGAGCGCCGCGAGGTCGTTGCCGTCCACCCGCTCGCCGGGCATGCCGTACCCGATGGCCTTGTGCGCGAGCGACGGCGCGACGGACTGGTGCTTGAGCGGCACGGAGATCGCAAACTCGTTGTTCTGGATGAAGAACACCACGGGGACGTGGAACACGGCGGCGAAATTGAGGGCCTCATGGAAGTCCCCCTCACTGGTGGCACCGTCACCGCACATGGCGAGGACCACGGTCGATTCCCCGCGCAGCTTCGCGGCATGCGCCACTCCGACCGCGTGCAGCAACTGGGTGGCCAGTGGCGTGGCCTGCGTGGCGACCCTGTGCTCGTACGGGTCGTAGCCGCCGTGCCAGTCGCCGCGGAGGAGCGTCAGCACCTCGAGCGGGTCCACGCCGCGGGTGATCACCGCCACCGTGTCGCGGTAGGTGGGAAACAGCCAGTCCTGGTCGTCGAGGACGACGGCGGCAGCGACCTGGCACGCCTCCTGTCCGTGCGACGACGGGTAGACGGCCATGCGGCCCTGGCGGACGAGGGCGTTCGCCTGGTCATTGATGCGGCGCCCGGTCACGAGGCGACCGTAGGCACTGAGCAGGCTCTCGCCGTCGGGCAGGGGATAGCGATCGTCATGGACGTGCCGCCCGTCCGCGTCGATCAGCTGAACCGGAGTGGACGACGGCAGCAGGGCGGTATCCGCCGTCGGCTCTGTGGCGCCGATGGGCATCTCGCCCATCAGCCGTCCGCGGTCCTCGTTGGTCGCCGTGCTCATCTCGCCTCCATCGCCGGCCGCTGACGCGGCACCTCCACCGTGCGCCGGCAGGAGCCGACGCGCTGGATACTGTGTGGCTCCAGTATGGCCATTCGTCCCGTTTTGTATCCAGAGAAGGTGCGAAGTGTGGATATTGCATGAGCTGGAGGCGTAGTGTGTGGACGAAACGGCAGTGTGAGCTGGATTACGCGAAGGAGCGTGGACACGTGGTGGACGGCAGGCTGGACGACGTCGATCGGAAGATCCTCGCGGAGCTGACCCGGGACGGCCGCGCATCTGTCACCGCTGTCGCCGAGCGCGTCCACATCTCCCGGGCGCACGCGTACTCGCGGATCGCCAGACTGACGGAGGACGGGGTCCTGACGCGGTTCACGGCGATCATCGATCCGACGAAGGCCGGCCTGCGCTCGTCGGCCTACGTCACCCTGAAGGTCCGGCAGCACTCCTGGCGCGAACTCCGGGACACCCTGCGGAATGTGCCGGAAATCCACCACATCGCCCTGGTCGGTGGGGACTTCGACGTCATCCTCCTGGTGCGCGCCGAGGACAACGTCGGCCTGCGGCGCGTGATCTTCGACCAGCTGCAGTCGATGCCCGGCGTGCTCGACACGCAGACCTTTCTGGTGTTCGAGGACCTCGACACGCGCTGAGGCCGTCGCGGCTCCACGCTGTCGCGCTTCCCCCACGGCGGGGTGGCCGCGCAATCGTCGTGCTGGGAGCACTGGTCCGGCAGTCCCGAGCTGTGCGCGTTCACCCTCTGGCAGGCATGAAGTACAGCAGCAGCCGCCGAGTGACCGATCAGCCTATTGGCCCCCGAAGCGGGGCTGGCGCTTCTCGCGGAAGGCTGCGAGGCCCTCGCGGTAGTCCTCGGAGCTGCCGAGCACTCCCTGGGCGTCGTTCTCCCCGCGGATCGCCTCCCACAGGCCCAGGCGCTCGTCGCGGATACGCCCGACGAGCTGATGGGAGGCGACGAGCGACTGCAGCGGACCGCGCGCGGCCCGGTCAGCCTTGGTCCGTGTGAACTCGAGGAGGTCGGCCGCGGGGACGGCGCGGCTGAAGAGGCCACCGGCCACGGCGTCGGCTCCGGTCATGAGATCGCCCGTGTACATCAGGTCGAGGGCACGGTGCGAGCCGAGCCGTTCCGTGAACAGCCAGTGCCCGCCGGAGTCCAGCATGAGCCCGAGATTGGCGAAGGGCGAGCCGATCTTGGCGTCCTCGGCGACATAGACGACGTCGGTCGCGATGAGCAGCCCGAGCCCGACGCCGAGGCATGCGCCCTGTGCTGCGGCGAACGTCGGCGCGGGGAAGGCGGCCATGGTCCGGAGCAGGGGAGTCAGCGTCGCGTCGAGGAACTCGTACGCGTCGTCGTCCTCGAAGGTGATGGCTCCGAGGTTCCTGCCGGCGCAGAACGCGCGCCCCTCGCCCCGCAGCACCAGGGCCCGGACCGTACCCTCCTGCACCCCGGCTGCGGCCTCGTCGTAGGCGGCGGCGAGGTCCTCGAGCGCCCGGACGTCGACGGCATTGAGCCGGTAGGGCGCATCCAGCACCACCTCGGCGATGCCGTCCGCGATCACCAGCCGGACCATGCTGTCCGCGCTGTTCCCGCCGCTGGTCGATGGATCTGCAGGTGCCGCGTTCATGGCTGCTCCTAGGCGTCGTAGTCGACGGTGACGGCGTCGCTGGTGGGGTGGGCCTGACAGGTCAGCACGAAGCCCTTCGCCACCTCGTCGGGCTCCAGCGCATAGTTCTCCGTCATGTCCACGGTGCCTTCCACGACCTTCGCGCGGCACGTGCCGCACACTCCGCCGGCGCAGGCGAACGGTACGTCGGGGCGGACGCGCAGGGCTGCGTTGAGAATGGACTCGCGGGCGTGGGTGGGGCTCTGGACGGATCCCTGGAGGCCGTCCAGGTTGAACGAGATGGTGTAGTTCTCACCACTCTCCGCGGGCGCGACCGGACGCCCGATGCTGCCCTCCGGGCGTGTTGGCTCGCCCGTCGTGAACAGCTCGAATCGGATCTTCTCCGCGGGGACGCCGCGCTCAGCGAGCGAATCCCGGCAGAGCTGCACCAGCTCGAAGGGGCCGCAGAGGAACCATTCGTCCACCCGCTCGGCGGCCAGGACCGTCCCGAGCAGCTTCTCCAGCTTCTCGGCGTCGATCCGTCCGGACAGCAGCGGCGAGATGCGCTGTTCGCGGGACAGGACGTGGTGCAGCGCGAACCGCGAGGGGTAGCGGTCCTTGAGGTCGGCGAGTTCTTCGAGGAACATCACGTCCATCGCGGCCCGGTTCGCATAGATGAGGTCGAAGCGCGCATTCGGGTTTCCCGCGAGCATGGAGCGGGCGATCGCGATGACCGGCGTGATCCCGGACCCGGCAGCTACGGCGACGAGCGAGACGGCCTGCTCCCCCGGCGTCGTCCGCGGGGTGAACTGCCCCCGCGGACTCATGACGTCCAGGGTGTCCCCCGCCGCCAGCGACTCGTTGGCCCACGTCGAGAACACCCCGCCGAGATCGCGTTTCACGGCGACACGGAGCTCGCCCGGCCGGGGATCCGCGCAGATCGAGTAGCTGCGGCGAACCTCCTTCAGTTCGCCGTCGACGTCGAGCGTCGTCCGGAGCGCCACATACTGCCCCGGGAGGTAGTCGTACCTGTCCTGGAGCTCGGCGGGCACGTCGAGGGTCACCTCCACGGCGTCCTCGGTGAGGCGACGCACCGCACGCACCGTGAGGCTGTTGAAGGCGCTCCTCCGCTTGGTGGAGGGGGCGAGGACGACGGCCATCAGTGCACCTTGAAGTAGTCGAAGGGTTCCCGGCAGTCGTTGCAGACGTACAGGGCCTTGCAGGAGGTGGAGCCGAAGCGCGTCATCTCGCGCGTGTTCAGCGACGAACACTGCGGGCACTTCACGCTCAGCCCGATCCGGACGGGGCCGGCGGCGGCCGTACCCGTGGGCGGGGCGATGCCGTACTCGGCGAGCTTCGCCCTGCCGTCGTCGCTCATCCAGTCCGTGGTCCAGGCCGGGGCGAGAACCAGGCGCACGGCGACGTCGTCGTACCCGGCGCCCGTCAGCGCGGCGGTCACGTCGTCGCGGATGGCATCCATGGCGGGACAGCCCGAATAGGTGGGCGTGATGGTCACAAGCACCTGCCCGGTCGCGGCCACGTGGGCGTCGCGCAGGATCCCGAGGTCCTCGATGGTGAGGACGGGAATCTCCGGATCGCAGACCGTCGCCGCGATGTCCCACGCAGCAGCATCGACGGCGGAGGCGGGTCGCAGGTCGGTGACGGTCACCATGACGCTCCGGGATACTCCCTCGCGAGCACCTGGAGCTCGGCGAGGATGTAGCCGAGGTGTTCGCTGTGCCGGCCGAGGCGCCCACCGCCCACGGAGCCGGGCACCTGCGGCACCTCCAACTCCGCCTCTGCGAGGACGGCCTGCACGGCCGCGTCGAACGGCTCCCTGAGGCTGCTCGGCCGGACTCCCGCGTCACCGAGCTCGTCGACGAGCGGGTGGTCGGCGAAGAGTTCCTCGACGTAGGGCCAGGTCAGCGAGAGACCGGCGACCATCCTGCGGCGTGACTCCTCGGTGCCCTGGCCGAGGCGGAGGACCCACTGGATGCTGTGGTCCCGGTGATAGTCGACCTCCTTCACGGCCTTCGCGGCGATGGCGGCGAGGGTCGGGTCGCTGGAGTGGACCAGGCGCGAATACAGCTCCCACTGGTAGAGCGCGACGACGAACTGCCGCGCGATGGTGCGCGCGAAGTCCCCGTTGGGCTGCTCGACGAGGTGTACGGAACGGAACTCGGGTTCCCGCCGGAAGTAGGCGAGATCGTCCTCGGTCCTGTCCCACGCCCGGCCCGCGTAAGTGAGGAACGAGCGTGCGTGGCCGATCTGGTCCAGTGCGATGTTGGCGAGCGCCACGTCCTCCTCGAGTTCGGGCGCGCGGGAGATCCACCAGCCGAGCCGCTGGGCGAGGATCAGGGCGTCGTCACCGAGCCACAGCGCGTACTGCGCGACGGCGTCCGCAGGCTTCGTGTCCAGCAGCGCGATGTCCTCGGGCCGCAGGGCGTTGCCCGGGGTGATGCGGGTGGCACTGGCATTGGCCTCGCTCACAGGTGCTTCACTCCCTCGCTCTTCGTGTAGTACGTGGCATGCCGATAGTCCTTGCCCTGCGGGGACTCGAAGAACTGGTCCTTCGCATAGGGATCACTGGTGATGATCGCGGTGGCCGGGACCACCCACAGGCTGACTCCCTCGTTGCGGCGCGTGTAGAGGTCACGTGCGTTGCGCACCGCCATCTCGGCGTCGGGCGCGTGCAACGACCCGGCGTGGACGTGCGAGAGACCGCGAGAGGACCGCACGAACACTTCCCACAGCGGCCATGCAGCGCGCGGTTCCTGCGGGCCCGACGACGGTGCGGTCGCGCCGTCGTCTCCCGTGGTCGATCCGCCGGTCATCTAGGCCGCCTGAGCGTGCTTGAGTGCCTGCTTCTCCGCGTACGCCGCCGCGGCCTCGCGCACCCAGGCGCCGTCCTCGTGCGCCTCGCGGCGCCGTTCCATGCGCTGGGCGTTGCAGGGCCCGCGACCGGCGAGCACTTCCTTGAACTCGTTCCAGTCCAGGGGCCCGTGCTCCCAGCGGCCGGTCTCCTCGTTGAAGCGGACGTCCTTGTCGGGGAGTTCGAGGCCGAGAACCCGGACCTGCTCGACCATCATGCCGACGAAGCGCGAGCGCAGCTCGTCGTTGGAGAAGCGCTTGATGTTCCACAGCATCGACTGCTGCGAGTTGGGCGAATCCTCGTCGGGAGGGCCGAACATCATGAGCGACGGCGCGTACCAGCGGTTGACGGCGTCCTGGGCCATGGCGCGCTGTTCCGGGGTGCCGTTGGCCAGTTCGAGCAGGATCTCGAATCCCTGCCGCTGGTGGAACGACTCCTCCTTGCAGATGCGCACCATCGCGCGCCCGTAGGGCCCGTAGGACGCGCGGCAGAGGGGCACCTGGTTGCAGATGGCGGCGCCGTCGACGAGCCAGCCGATCGCACCGATGTCGGCCCAGGTCAGCACGGGGTAGTTGAAGATGCTGGAGTAGCGGGCCTTGCCGGCGATCAGGTCCTCCGTCATCCTGTCGCGTGGCGTCCCGAGGGTCTCCGCTGCGGAGTAGAGGTAGAGGCCGTGCCCGGCTTCGTCCTGCACCTTCGCCATCAGGACGGCCTTGCGCTTGAGCGACGGCGCCCGCGTGATCCAGTTGGCCTCGGGCTGCATCCCGATGATCTCGGAGTGCGCGTGCTGGGAGATCTGGCGCGTCAGCGACTTGCGGTAGTCGGCCGGCATCCAGTCGCGCGGTTCTATCCGGGAGTCCTGGGCGATGAGTTCGTCGAACTGCCGCTTGCCGGCGGCGTCGTGGTCCTCGCGGCTCCGCGCGTCAATTGCTGTCGTCGTCATCGTGCTACCTCGCTCGTCTGGGCATCGGGCGTATTTACCGACCGTTCGTTCAGTATAGGGAGCGGGGCGAGTGCCAGTCAACGAATCGGATCGTCTCCGGGCATGGATCGCCTCTCCTTGAGACGCTCCTCCAGCCAGCAGCAGGCCTGCTCGGCCGAGGTGAAGTAGCGGGTCGGATGGACGGCCTTGCAGGCGCCCGCCGCCAGCACCTCGTCCATCGGTCCGTCGCCGAGCAGTGCTGCGGCGACGACGAGCGTCTCCCCATTGAACACCTCGCGTGCACGGGGTGGGAGATCCACCGTCGTCGTCATGTCGACGAGGATCGCGTAGGGACGACCGCGCGAGATGCGTCGGCTCGCGGCGAGGACCGACAGCGCGTCACCACGGTCGATGTGGACACGCGGGCTCCAGACGAGATGGTGCAGGTCAGGCGCGACGACGGAGAGTGTCGCCCGTCCGCTCGCCGCCACAACTGTCTCCATGGACTTCCTCGCCGGCCGCCCTGCCGGCCCCGGGGACGTCCGGGCCCTTGCTGCGCTGCACGTGCGCAGAAACTATCACGGCCGACCGCGCTCCGTAAGGGGTGCCGGAACAGGCTCAGACGGTGTGGGAGAGCCCGCCGACGGCAACAGCATCGAGGATCGAACGCAGCGCACGCAGCGGCTCGGTCTCGGCGCCGCGGCCGGAGAGTTGCGCGTGCATCCACAGAGCGAGGCGCTTCTCGCCCGCCGACGTCGGCGATGCCAGGGAGGGCAACCGCCCCTCCTCCTCGAGGAATTCCGCCAGACTGGCGACCCTCAACCAGGCGGTCCCCGTCCGCGGCGCGGCTCCGTCGTCGCCGGCGGCAAGGACGCCAGCCTCGCGCAGTCGGTCCTGGCGAAGGATCGCGAGGCGGCCGGATCGAGCCGCCTTACGCTGCTCGTCCAGCCACAGCGCCAGCCGGTGCTCGCCGGGTACCACCGATCGCGTCGAGGGCTCGCGGCCCTCGGCTTCGCGGAATGCGGTAAGGGCGTGCAGGCGGAGGTCCCAGGATGTGGTCGGCACGGATGCGCCCTTTCAGAGATGGTGCGGAGTGACGATAGTAAGGCTACTACTAGCTAGGCAAACGAAGGATTATGTTGGAATGTGACGGGACGCCCTGGTCGGGCTTCCTGACTGAACGTTCGTGCAAAAATGGGCCTATGACCGTCGCCGGAGCCTCGCCATCCCCCACCGCGCGGAGAGGGAGACCCGGCTACGACCAGCAGTCGGTCCTCGCCGTGGCCGTGGCGGCTTTCAACCGGTACGGCTACGAGGCCACCTCGATGGGCATGCTGGCCGAGGAACTAGGCATCAGCAAGTCGGCGATCTACCACCACGTCCCGTCCAAGGGTGACCTGCTGCGGCTCGCCCTCGACCACGCCCTCGGCGGCCTGGAGTCCATCCTCGACGACCCCCGCGCGGGCGAGGGCGCCGCCGATGCCCGTCTCGAATTCGTCCTCCGCGGCACCATCGCCGTGCTGACGGAGCGGCTTCCCTTCGTCACCCTGCTGCTGAGGCTGCGCGGAAACACGGAGATCGAGAGGGAAGCCCTCGAACGCCGTCGGACCTTCGACCGGCAGATCGCCGCGCTCGTCGATGCGGCGCGTCAGGAGGGCTCCATCCGCGACGACATCGACCCGCGAACCACCACGCGACTCATCTTCGGGACCATCAACTCGATCGTCGAGTGGTACCGGCCCGGAGGCCCGCTCACCGCGGACAAACTGGCCGACGACGTCATCCTGATGGTGTTCGACGGCCTGCACCGCCGCTGACCGGGGCCCGTCCGGCTCTTCCGCGGCGTCGTTCGCTCCCACGCGCCGGCGCCTTGAGTGGGAATGTTCGAACACTCCCACCCACACAGGCACGAAGTGGGACACTGCCACACGTCCGACGGCGATCAGGCGCCGCTCCCACGCGCCGGCGCCTCGGATGGGAATGTTCGAAAACTCCCGCCCACGCAGGCACGACGTGGGACACCGCCGCACGTCCGACGTCGATCAGCGCCGCTCCCACGCACCGGCGCCTCGAATGGGAATGTTCGAACACTCCGCCCACCGAGGCACGGAGCGGGACTCTGCCGCACGTCCGACGTCGATCAGGCGTCTCTCCCACGCACCGGGTGTCCACATAGCGCTTGTCCCGACGCCGGACGTACCGCATGCTGACCAAGCTGACCCCATGGATATTGTTCGGTTGCTGACGGAGCGCGGTGGTTCCGCACGCGCCAGGGATCTCGTCGCCGCAGGAGCAAGCGGCTCGGCTCTCACGAGGGCCTGTCGGCAAGGAGACGTCGTCCGGGTCGTGCGCGGTGTGTACGCGCTTTCTGAACGGGACGAGGACGCACTCACGGCGCTGCGCGTCGGAGCTCACCTCACATGCATCAGCGCCGCCGTGCAGCGGGGGCTGTGGGTGCTGCGCGCACCCGGGTTGGTCCATGTCGCCGTCGATCACGGCCGGCCGCTCGGCTCCGACCGGCTTCGCAGACATCGATGGGAGGGACCTGTCTCGGCGTTGACATTTTGCGTGCACGCGGTCCGCTGCCTCCCCGAACTCGACGCCCTGTGCATCGTCGAGTCCGCCGTCGTACTCGGGCAGGTGCGCCTGGGCGACCTACGGACGCACGCAGATCGACCGCGGGCACGCGCCCTTCGCACCGTCGTCGAGCTCATCGACCCTCACGCGCAGTCCATTCTCGAGACCGCAGCCCGGTACCTCCTGGTACAGGCCGGTTTCACCGTGGCATCCCAGGTGCACGTTCCTGGCGTCGGTCGGATCGATCTCTTCGTCGACGGCGTCCTCGGGATCGAAGTAGACGGACGCCACTTCCACAGCGACCGTCGTGAATTCGAGGAGGATCGACGCCGATGGAACCTCCTGACCGCTCGCGGCATCCCGATCCTGCGCGTCACCAGACAGCTTCTTCTCGGCGAACCCGGCCGCTTCGTCCTCGTGATTCGCGCCGCCCTGGCGGCACAGCAGGCGTCCAGACCCAAGGACTCGCCTGCCAGCATCCCAGTGGCTCCGACGTCGCGAGGACCTGTCGCGCGATGATGAACGATGCGGTCCGCTGGTCCGTGGTGCGCGGCTCAGCGGACCCTGCGACCCTGCGACCCTGGGCCCTCGTCGACCACACCATCCACTCGCCCGCCAAGCGCCCGGCGACGCGCCCATCGCCGCCCGGCAGGGATGGGAATGTTCGAACATTCCCATCCCTGCGATTCCAGCGCGGGATCGACGGACCGATCGCTCCGAGTCGTCCCCCGGCAGGAACGGGGCTACTTCTGCACGAGGGTCAGGACGTCGTAGGTCGCCACGATCTCGTCGTCCTGGTTGTGCAGCACGGCGTCCCAGGCGACCTCCCCGTATTCGTCCGTCTCCCGCGGCGTGATCCGCTTCGCCGTGAGCGTCACCCGGATCGAGTCGCCCGCGGCGACCGGCGTGATGAAACGCAGGTTCTCCAGGCCGTAGTTGGCCAGCACGGGTCCGGGCTCGGGATCGACGAACAGCCCCGCACCCCAGGAGAGGAGCAGATACCCGTGTGCCACGATGCCCGGGAAGAACGGATTGGCGGCGGCGGCCTCCTGGTTGGTGTGCGCGTAGAAGGTGTCACCCGTGGTCTCGGCGAAGGCGCTGATATCCGCCAGCGTGACCTGGCGGAGGTCGGAACGGACGCTGTCGCCGATGCGTAGCGTCGCCAGGTCCTTGCGGAACGGGTGGACGTCGTCGAACCGGCGGTCGGCACCCGTGTGCCACTCCCCCGTGATGCTCGTGAGCATGTTCGGGGACCCCTGGACGGCGGTGCGCTGCATGTGGTGCAGCACGGACCGCATGCCGCCGAGCTCCTCGCCGCCGCCCGCGCGTCCCGGCCCGCCGTGCACGAGGTGCGGGACGGGCGAGCCGTGGCCCGTCGAGGAGCGCGCGTCCTCGCGGTTCAGGATCAGGACACGGCCGTGGTGCGCGGCGATGCCGAGGACCAGCTCCTGCGCGACGGCGGGATCGTTGGTGCAGACCGTGGCGACGAGCGATCCCGATCCGAGGGCCGCGAGGCGGACGGCGTGCTGGACGTCGTCGTACCCGATCACCGAGGCAACCGGACCGAAGGCCTCGACCGAGTGCAGCGCGCCGGCCTCGACGTCCTTCCAGGTCAGGAGCACGGGCTCCATGAAGGCCCCGTCGGGCGCCTTGCCGGACGTGTTGTCCCCGAGGACGACGTCGGGCGCGTCGAGCGAGCCGAAAGCGAGGGACGCACCGCCGTCGAGCAGTGCGCGCACGGCGTCCTGCACCCCCTCGAGCTGGCCGAGGGAGGCAAGCGCTCCCATCGTGACGCCCTCGGCACGCGGATCCCCGAGTGTCACCCGTTCCCGGATGCGGTCGCCGGCCGCACGGACGACGTCCTCCACGAGGGCCTCGGGCACGATGGACCGGCGGATGCTCGTGCACTTCTGGCCCGCCTTGACCGTGATCTCGGTGACCAGTGACTTCACGAAGGCGTCGAACTCGGGGGTGCCGGGGACGGCGTCGGGGCCGAGGATCGCGGCGTTCAGCGAATCCGTCTCGCACGTGAAGCGGACGCCGCCGCGGGCGATCGACGCGTGCGACTTGAGGTGGTTGGCCGTGGAGGCAGACCCCGTGAAGGACACGAGGTCGCGGTAGTCGAGGTGGTCGAGGACGTCGCGTGCCGGTCCGGAGATGAGCTGCAGCGCGCCCTTGGGCAGGATCGCCGAGCCGATGATGAGCTTCACGACGGCGGCGGTCAGGAATCCCGTGGGGGTCGCGGGCTTGACGAGGGTCGGCACGCCGGCGAGGAACGCGGGGGCCAGCTTCTCGAGCATCCCCCAGACGGGGAAGTTGAAGGCGTTGATCTGCACGGCCACGCCGGGGATACGCGTGTGGATGTGCGTGCCGAGGAAGGAGCCGTCCTTGGAGAGCACCTCGGGCGGTCCGTCCACGATCACGTGCGAGTTCGGGAGTTCGCGGCGGCCCTTGGACCCGAAGGTGAAGAGCACGCCGATGCCGCCGTCGATGTCCACCATGGAGTCGATCCTCGTGGCGCCGGTCTTCGCGGACAGCTCGTACAGCGGCTCGCGGTGCGCGTTGAGGTACTGCGCGAGCTCCTTGAGCTTGAGGGCACGCTCGTGGAACGTGAAGCGGCCCAGCTCGGCCTGCCCGGTGGTGCGTGCGAAGCCGATGGCAGCTGCGGTGTCGAGCCCCGCGGTGCTGACGATCGCGAGTTCCTCGCCGGTGCTGGCATCCCGCACCACGGTCCCGTCGCCGTCGGCCGCGGAGCGCTCGGGCGTCCACCAGGCGTCCTCGATGAAGCTGGGGACGACGTCGATCTGTACTCGTTCCGGGGCGGTTGTCATGGCCGCTCGCCTTTCGCTGGTTGTGCCGGGGATACGGGAGCGGACGCGCCGTCCTCCCAGTCGAAGAAACCGCGGCCGCTCTTGCGTCCGAGGTGTCCGCGGGCCACGGTGTCGCGCAGGATGGCCGGCGGGGTGAAACGGGGGCCGAGCGTGGACTCGAGGTACTCGGCGATGCCGAGGCGGACGTCGAGGCCCACCATGTCCGTGGTGCGCAGTGGTCCGACCGGGTGGCGGTATCCGAGCACCATGGCGGCGTCGATGTCCTCCGCCGTCGCGACGCCCTCCTCGAGCATGCGCATGGCCTCGAGCGCGAGTGCGACACCGAGCCGCGAGCTGGCGAAGCCGGGAGTATCCCGGACGACGACGGCTGTCTTGCCGAGCGCGCCCACCCAGGCCCTGGCCGCTTCCTCGAGCTCCGTCGAGGTCCGCGCGCCGAGCACCACCTCAATCAGGGTCGACGCCGGCACCGGGTTGAAGAAGTGGAGGCCGCAGAACCGTTCCGGTCGCTGCAAGGCAGCGGCCAGCTCGTCGACCGAGAGCGAGGACGTGTTCGTGGCGAGCCAGGCGCCGTCGTCGAGCACGTCCTCCACGGCCCGAAGCGCATGCCGCTTGAGCTCGGGGTCCTCGGGGACCGCCTCGACGACGAGCCCGCAGGCGGCGAAGGCGGCGTGGTCCGTGGACACGGAGACGCGGGCGGTCAGCGCGGCGAGGTCCTCCGGTGTGGTGCCGCGATCCACGCTGCGGCCGAGGGCCTGGGTGACGCGTTCCAGCCCGGCCTCCGCCGCGGCGCCGTCCCGCTCGACGACGACGACGTCGGCGCCCGCGAGGCAGAAGGCGTGCGCGATGCCGGCGCCCATGCGCCCCCCTCCGAGGACGCCGACGTGCGCCGGGATGCCGGTCGGCGTCGTCATGAGCCCTTCTTCCTGTCGAGGAACTGCTGCATGCGGTCGAACTTGGCGTCCGACTCGAACAGGATGGCCTGGGCCAGCTGATCGATCATGGGGTGGGCCTCCCGGGGCGCGTGGAACACGCTCTTGGTGATGCGGACGGCCAGGGGATCCTGGCGTGCGATGCGGTCCGCGAGGTCGTGGGCTGCCCGGAGGAGCTCGTCGGGTTCGTGGATCGAGGTGATGAGTCTCGCGTCGAGGGCTTCCTCCGCGGTGAGGATGCGCCCGGCCAGGAGGATCTCCTTCGCCAGGGGCTCCCCCACGAGTTCCTTCAGCCGCCAGGTGGCGCCGGCGGCCGGCAGGATGCCGAGCCCCGTCTCCGGGTTGCCGATCCGGAGTCGCGGTGTGGCGATCCGGAAGTCCGCGGCGAAGGCCAGTTCCGCACCGCCGCCGAGGGCGTACCCGTCCAGTGCCGCGATCACGGGCATGGGAAGGGCCGCGATGCGCGCGAAAAGGGTCGAGTTGATGCCAGCCAGGGCGTCGTCGCGCCGGCGCTCCCGCAGTTCCGCGATGTCGGCGCCCGAGGCGAAGATCCCGCCGGAGCCGGTGATGATCAGCGTCCGGGGTCGCTCCTCGAGGTCGCCGCAGACGCCGTGCAGGTCGTCCACCATCCTGCGGTCGATCGCATTGCGGACCTCGGGCCGGTGGAGTTCGACGACGAGGCGGTCCTCGGTCTCCGTGACGTGCAGCGCCGCGGGCATCAGATCCCCTCGACGAGCATGGCCGTTCCCTGGCCGACACCCACGCACATGGTCGCGAGGCCGATCCGGCGGGAGGCGCCGGCGAGTTCCCGCTCCATGCGCCCGAGCAGCGTGACGGCGATGCGGGACCCGGAGGAGCCGAGGGGGTGACCGAGAGCGATGGCACCGCCGTCCCGGTTCACGAGCTCCTCGTCGAGCCCGAGGCGGCGGATGCACGCGAGCGACTGCGTCGCGAACGCCTCGTTGAGTTCGACCGCGCCGAGATCCGCGATGGAGAGTCCGGTGCGGTCGAGCACTTTCCGGGTGGCCGGGACGGGGCCGATGCCCATGGTCTCGGGCGGCACACCGGCCGAGGCGCCGTCGAGGATGCGCGCCCGGGGCGTCAGCCCGTAGCGCTGCAGTGCCGCCTCCGAGGCGACGATCACGGCGGAGGCGCCGTCATTGAGCGAACTAGAGTTGCCGGCCGTGACGATCCCGTCCGGCCGGACGACGGGCCGGAGCTTCCCGAGCACCTCGAGGGTCGTGTCGACCCGCGGTCCCTCGTCGGCATCGACGGCGAACGACGTCCGGCCGCGATTGACCTGGACGGACACGATCTCGTCGTCGAAGCGCCCGGCCTCCATGGCGGCCAGCGCCCGCTGGTGCGACCGGAGAGCGAAGGCGTCGGCGTCGTCGCGCGTGATGCCGTCCACCGCGGCGACTTCCTCGGCCGTCTCGGGCATCGAGTACGTGGTCTTGTCCTGGGCCGCGAGCAGCGGGTTGGTGAAGCGCCAGCCGATGGACGTGTCGAACACGTCGCCAGGTTTCGCGAAGGCCCGGTCCGGCTTCTCCATGACCCAGGGCGCGCGGCTCATGGACTCGACGCCGCCGGCGATCACGATGTCCGCGGCACCCGCCTTGATCATGTGCGAGGCCATGATGATGGCCGAGAGTCCCGACGCGCAGAGACGGTTGACGGTGATACCCGGGACCGTGACGGGGAATCCCGCGAGCAGTGACGCAAGACGGGCCACGTTGCGGTTCTCCTCGCCGGCGCCGTTGGCGTTCCCGAGGATCACCTCGTCGACGGCGGCGGGGTCGAGCCCGGCACGCTGCACCACGGAGGAGAGCACCAGGGCTGCGAGGTCATCGGGGCGGACCCCGGAGAGGGCACCGCCGTACCGCCCCACGGGTGTGCGGACTCCCCCCACCAGGAATGCCTCGGCCATGGTCGTCTCCCTCGTCGTCTCGGCCCCGTCACCGTCACCGTCCCCGTCGCCGGGATCGAATTACTGAACGCTCGTTCTGTAAAAGCCTGCTCCAGAATTGCATGCCCGTCCGGTCGGGTCAACCGGTCCACAACGCTGGGCCGGGACAGCGCCGGCGGTCCGTGGGGCCCGCACCCGCGGTGGCAAGATGGGAGCCATGACCGCTGACACCACCGCACCTGTTGTCCCCGTCCCGCCCGCAGCCACGAAGGTCCCCCTCGAACGCACGCATCACGGTGACACCGTCGTGGACGACTACGAGTGGATGCGGGACAAGGAGAGCCCGGAACTGATCGAGTACCTCCAGCGCGAGAACGCGTACACGGAAGCCGTCACCGCTCACCAGGCCACGCTGCGCGAAGCCATCTTCGCCGAAATCAAGGACCGGACGCAGGAGACGGATCTCTCGGTGCCGGCGCGCAAGAAGGGCTGGTGGTACTACTCCCGCACCGAGGAGGGACGGCAGTACGGCATCCAGTGCCGTGTCGCCGCCGAGGACACGGGCGATCTCACCCGCGACTGGACCCCGCCCGAGGTGGTGCCCGGCCGTCCCGTACCCGGTGAGCAGGTTCTGCTGGACGGCAACGAGCTCGCCGAGGGCAAGCCTTTCTTCTCCCTCGGCGGGCTGTCGGTGACCGAGGACGGCACACTGCTCGCGTACTGCGAGGACAACGCCGGCGACGAGCGCTTCACGCTGCGCGTCAAGGATCTCGCAACCGGTGAGCTCCTGCCGGACGAGGTACCGAACATCTTCTACGGTGTGTCCTTCTCCCCCGACGGATCGCGCGTCTACTACACCGTCGTCGACGACTCGTGGCGCCCGTATCAGGTGCGCTCGCACACGCTCGGCACGCCGGTGGCTGACGACGTCGTCGTCTTCCAGGAGGACGACGTCGCCATGTGGACCGGTTTCGAGATCTCGGCCGACCGGACGCAGCTGCTCATCAGCATCGGCTGCTCCGAGTACAGCGAGTACCGCGTGCTGGATCTCGCGCACCCGGATGGCGGCCTGACCACCCTGGTATCCCGGGACGAGCGGATCCTGTACGACGCCGAGCCCGTCACGATCGGCGGCGTCCCGCACTACCTCCTCACCCACAACCGCGACGCGACGAACTCGATGGTGAGTCTGGTCGCCGCGGAGCAGTTCACCCGGCCGCTCGCCGACCAGGAGTGGACGACCGTCGTTCCGCATGACGACGCCGTCCGCGTGAACGGCCTGACGGTCACACAGACGCACGTGGTGCTGTCGGTACGCAAGGACACCATCGAGCGCGTGCAGGTCCTGCCGCTGGCAGGGCTCGGAACGGCGGAGCAGGATCTGCCGACGGAGCCCGACTTCGACGAGGAGCTCTTCACGAGCAATCTGGCGAATGCGGAGTTCGACTTCCCGATCATCCGTTTGTCCTATGCCTCGTACCTGACCCCTCCGCGCGTCTACGACTACGTGCTCGAGGACGGATCCCTGGAGCTGCGCAAGGAGACCGAGGTGCGGGGCGGCTACGATCCCGCCGACTACGTGGCGGAGCGCCGGTGGGCGCCGGCCGCCGACGGCACGCTGATCCCGCTCTCGGTGGTCCGCCGCGCGGATCTCGCGCAGGACGGCACGAATCCCGCGGTCATCTACGCGTACGGCAGCTACGAGGCCAGCATGGACCCGGCTTTCTCCATCGCACGGCTCTCGCTGCTGGACCGCGGGATCCTCTTCGTGACCGCGCACATCCGCGGCGGCGGCGAGATGGGACGGACCTGGTACGAGCAGGGCAAGAAGCTCACGAAGAAGAACACGTTCACGGACTTCGTGGACGCCACCACGTATCTCGGCACGTCGGGCTGGGCCGACCCGGAACGCATCGCGGCCATCGGCGGGTCGGCAGGGGGCCTGCTCATGGGTGCCGTCGCGAACCTCGCACCGGAGAAGTACCGGGCCATCGTGGCGCAGGTGCCGTTCGTGGACGCCCTGACCACGATCCTCGACCCTGAACTGCCGCTCTCCGCGCTCGAGTGGGAGGAATGGGGCGACCCCATCACCGATGCCGAGGTCTACCGGTACATGAAGGAGTACACGCCGTACGAGAACGTGCGGCCCGTGGCCTATCCGCGCATCGCGGCCGTCACCAGCTTCAACGACACGCGGGTGCTCTACGTCGAACCGGCCAAGTGGGTTGCGCGGCTGAGGGAGACGACGACCGGCTCGGAGCCGATCGTGCTGAAGACCGAGATGGACGGCGGCCACGGCGGCGCCAGCGGCCGCTACTCGCGCTGGCGCGACGTGGCCTGGGACTACGCGTTCGCCGCGGACGCGGTCGGCGCCACGGAGGTGCTGGCACGTTCCACGAGCTCGGTCGAGTAGATCACGGGCTCCGGGTGGGAGCCCGGAGCCTCGATCTCCTCGAGGAGCATGGTGCCGGCTTTGACCGCCATCTCGACCATGGGCTGGGTGATGGTGGTCAGCGGGGTCGAGGCGGTCTCCGCAACGGCATGGTTGTCGTAGCCCATCAGCGCGATATCGCCCGGCACCGTCTTGCCTGCCGCCTGGATCGCCTCCATGACGCCGAGGGCCATCAGGTCGGAGGCAGCGAAGATCCCGTCGATGTCCGGGTGCTCGGCGAGCAGCCTCCGCGCTGCCGCGGCTGCGCCCTCGGTCGTGAAGTCGGCGTGGACCACCGGGCCCGCGGGCAGGCCCGCCGCTGCGAGTCCCGACGTCCAGCCTCGCAGCCGGTCGACGGCCGCGGTCATGTCGGCGGGCCCGGCAACGGTCGCGAGATGTCGTCGGCCGATACCCGCGAGATGGCGGGCCGCCAGCCGGCCGCCGCCCTCGTTGTCGGTATCCACATAGGTGACGTCGGCCTGCATGTCCCAGGGGCGTCCGATGAAGATGGTCGGGAGCCCGGTCTCGGCGAGTGATCTCGCCCAGGAATCGGACTCGTGGTGCGAGACCACGATCGCGCCGTCGACGTGCCCGCCGCGCAGGTACCGCAGGGTGCGCGCCGAGTCGTCGTTGGTCCTCGACATCAGCAGCACCAGCTGGACGTCGGTCTCCCGGAGCGCCTCGGTGATACCGGTGATCACGACGGCGAAGAAAGGGTCCATCATGACGCGGACATCGGGCTCGGGGATGACGAGCGCGATGGACGATGTGCGGCGGGTCACGAGGCTCCGCGCGGCCCTGTTCGGGATGTACCCGAGCGCCAGGACCGCACGATCCACTGCGGCCTGCGCTTCCGGGCTCACCCGGTCCCCGCCGTTGATCGCCCTCGAGGCCGTGGAGCGCGACACCCCTGCGGCCAGCGCCAGGTCCTCGAGCGTGGGGCTCGGGCGGCCTGGCACCTGGCGCAGTGCCCGGGGCAGTGATCGGGTCGGAGACGTGTCCATCACCTCGACAATACGACACCCACCTTGCCGGCGTCGGGCTCCGCGGAGTCGGGGGACGCCTCGTCCTCGGCCTGCCCGCGGCCCGCGGCGTCAGCGTCAGCGTCAGCGTCAGCGTCAGCGTCAGCGGGGATCGTGTTCGACGCGGCCAGGCGTGCGTACCAGAGAGCGCTGGCCTTGGGAGTGCGCTCCTGGGTCTCGTAGTCCACCCGCACCAGGCCGAAGCGCTGGTGGTACCCCCAGGCCCACTCGAAGTTGTCCAGCAGGGACCACGCCAGATAGCCCCGCAGGTCCACGCCGTCGTCGATCGCGTCCTTCATCGCCCGCACGTGGACGTCGAAGAAGGACAGCCGCTCCTGGTCGTCGACGAACCCCGCCTCGTCCGGGGAGTCGTCGTAGGCCGCCCCGTTCTCGGTGATGTAGATCGGGATTCCCGCCGGCCCCGTGTACTCGTGCTGCAGCCGGTTCAGCAGTCGGCGCAGCCCGTCGGGCTGCACTTCCCAGTCCATGGCGGTGACCGGCAGACCGCGCGGCACCGAGCGTACGCCGTGGGCGGCGACGTAGGGCGAGGACACCGGCCGTTCGAGCGGCGCGTGGCCCTCCTGCGGCGCGGACCCGCCCGACGGCGTCCTGGTCACGGCCTCGCCGTGGTAGTAGTTCACGCCCAGGACGTCGATCGGGGCCGAGATGATCTCGAGGTCGCCCGCGCGGACGTGGTCGGTCAGGCCCAGGTGCCCGACATCGCGGAGGACATCCTCCGGATAGGACCCGCGCAGCACCGGGTCCAGGAAGATCCGGTTGAACTGTCCGTCGATGCGACGCGCTGCATCGCGATCGGCGTCGCTCTGCGGATCGAGCGGGTCCGGCACCGTGAGGTTCAGGGTGATCCCGAGCGTGGCCTCGGCGTCCCGGCGCCGCAGCTCCTGCGTCGCCAGCCCGTGGCCGAGGAGGAGATGATGCGCCGCCGCGAGTGCCGCCATCGGCTCCTGCCGCCCCGGCGCGTGGACACCGGCCGCGTAGCCGAGGAAGGCCGCGCACCACGGTTCGTTCAGCGTCGTCCAGATCCGCACGCGGTCTCCGAGCGCCTCGTGCAGCACGGCTGCGTACTCGGCGAAGCGGTAGGCGGTGTCCCGGTTCGTCCACCCTCCCTTGTCCTCCAGGGCCTGCGGGAGGTCCCAGTGGTACAGGGTGAGCCAGGGCTTGATACCGGCTGCCAGCAACTGGTCCACCAGGTCGGAGTAGAAGCGGATTCCCTCGACGTTCGGGGTCACGCCGTCCGCCATGCAGCGGGACCACGACGTCGAGAATCGGTAGGCCTGCAGGTTGAGGTTCTTCATCATGGCGACGTCGTCGGCCGACCGGTGGTAGTGGTCGCACGCCACGTCGCCGTTGTGTGCATCCGCCACGGCTCCCGGGACCCGCGAGAAGGTGTCCCAGATGGAGGGCCCCCTGCCGCCCTCGTCCGCCGCGCCCTCGATCTGGTACGCGGCCGTCGCTGCTCCCCAGAGGAAACCCTCGGGGAAGGTGATGTCCTTGCTGCTCATCCTTTGACTGCTCCTTGCATGATTCCTGAAACGAGTTGGCGTCCCGCGACGGCGAAGAGGAGCAGCAGCGGGATGGTGGACAGCACCGCACCGGCGAGCACGATCGAGTAATCGACGAAGTGCGCGGCCTGAAGCAGCTGCAGCGCCACCGGGAGGGTGGGGTTGGAGGGATCCAGCACGATGAACGGCCAGAAGAAGTTGGTCCACGTGGCGACGAACGTGAACAGCGCCAGCATGGCCGCGGCCGGCCGGGCCGCCGGCAGACCAACGTACCAGAACGCCTGGATCATCGAGGCGCCGTCGATGCGGACGGCCTCGATCAGTTCATCCGGCAGCGCGTCCCGCAGGTACTGGGTCATCCAGAAGACGCCGAAGGCCGTGACGACACCGGGCACGATGACGGCCCAGAGAGAGCCGGTCCACCCCAGCTTGGCCATGACGATGAACAGGGGCACCACACCGAGCTGCGTGGGGACCGCCATCGTCGCGATCACGAAGACCAGCAGCACCTTGCTGCCCCGGAATCGGAGCTTGGCGAAGGCGAACCCGGCGAGGGTGGAGAACAGCACCACGGATGCTGCCGTCACCGTGGACACGATGATGCTGTTACCGAGTGCCTTCCAGAACGGGATGCTGTCCAGGACCGTGGATGCGTTGGCGAGGAAGTTGCCGCCCGGGATGAGGGGGACTCCCTTGCTGATCACCGAGCTGTCGTGGGTTCCCACCAGGAACGACCACCAGAGTGGAAAGACCGAACCGAGGATGACGGCCCCGAGGAATCCGTAGGTGAGCGCGCCGGGCCGGCGCATCGTACCGCCTGGGCCACCCCGGCGTTTCCCGCCGAGGCCCCTCTGCGCAGCGCGGGCGGCCCCCTTGCCCGCGGTCTGCTCGATCATGGGGATGGAGCTCATCGTCGACCTCCCTGGGTTGCGATGCGGCGGGTGATCAGGAAGTTAGCCATCGCGATGATGATGATGATCAGGAAGAGGAGCCAGGCGACCGCCGAGGCCCTGCCGAAGTTCCGCTGCCCCCAGCCGAGCTCCCAGATGTACATGGTGAGCGTCTGCCACTGGCGGTCGGCCCCACCGAGACCCGCCTGGTCGAAGACCCGTGCCTCGTCGAAGATCTGGAGTCCGCCGATGGTGGCGGTGATGACCACGAAGATGATGGTCGGCCGCAGCATCGGGACGGTGACGGAGAAGAACTGCCGAAGGCGTCCTGCGCCGTCGATGGTCGCCGCCTCGTAGACGTCCCTGGGGACGGCCTGCATCGCGGCGAGGAAGATGAGGGCGTTGTAGCCCGTCCAGCGGAAGTTGACCATCGTCGCGATGGCCGCGTGACTCGCGAGCGAGTCGGCGTGCCAGCGGACCGGCTCCAGCCCCAGCCCCGTCAACATCTCGTTGAACAGGCCTGCCTGGTCAGCGAAGAGGTTGTTGAAGATCAGCCCGACGGCCACGGGGGCCACCACGAAAGGTACGAGCACGCCCATCCGCCAGAACGTCCTGGCCCTCAGGTTGGCGTCGAGCACCGCGGCGATGGCGATGGCGAGAACGACCTGCGGGACGGACGAGAGGAGGAAGATGCTGAACGTATTGCCTACGGCATTCCAGAAGAACGGCTGCGAGAGCACGAACTGGAAATTCTCGAATCCTGTGAACGCGCCCTGGCCACCGATGAGGTTCCACTCATGGAGCGAGACCCATGCCGTGTACAGCAGGGGGAACAGCCCCGTGATGGCGAAGAGCAGGAAGAACGGCGAGATGTAGAGATACGGGGACAGTTTGACGTCCCATGTCGATACCTTCTGGGAGAACGCCAGCCGCTTCACGTGCGTGGTGCGCGGCCGCTGGTTCGTGTCGGGGGGTGGGGTCTGGACCCGGTCCGTGACTGCCATGCGCTACAGGGCGTTCACAGCGGTGACGAACTTGTCCCAGGAGGACGCGGCGTCGTCGGTGTTGTCGACGTCGACCCGGGTGAGGGCCTGCTGCATCGCATCGTTGATCGCGAAGTACTTGGGTCCCTTGAACGGGGTGACTTCGACGGCGGTCGCGCGGTTGGCCAGGATCTCGCCGGTCGGTGCGTCATTGAAGAACGGATCGACCTGGCCCAGGAGTTCGTCGCTGTCGAGCGCATCGACCTGGCTCGGGAACGTGCCCTTGGACTCGAAAGCCTTGATCTGCTGCTCCGGAGCGGTGAGCCATTCGGCGAGCTTCTTGGCTTCGGCCTGGTGAGCACCCTGGGTGGGAACGGTCAGGTAGGAACCGCCCCAGTTGCCGCCGCCACCGGGGAAGACATCGGCGATGTCCCAGCCCTCGATCCCCTCGGCGTTGCCCTCGATAATGCCGAGCATCCAGCCGGGGCAGAGCTTCGTGGCGAAGGCGTCGGACTGGAAGCTCGCGGTCCAGTCGTCCTCCCACTGCGTGAGGTGGGCCGAGAGGTCGTCCTCGACGGACGCCTGCAGGACCTGCTCGTAGATGTCCTTGACCTCGGAATTCTCCGTGGCCATGACGGTTCCGTCGTCCTCCTCATAGGCGTTCTGGACCTGGTTGATCATGCCCTGGTAGGTGGCTCCTGCCGAGTCGAACCAGGCCACGCCGTCGCTGGCGGCGACGAACTCCTTGCCGGCGTCGAAGTAGTTCTGCCAGTCACCCTCGAGCATCTTCGCGACGGACTCCCGATCGCTCGGCAACCCGGCTGCCTCGAAGAGGTCGGCGCGATAGCAGACGCCCTGGGGCCCGACGTCCGTTCCGTACCCGATGAGCTGTCCGTCCTCGGTGGTGGCCGCGGCGGTCTTCCAGTCGAGCCATCGCCCCTCGACCGCGGGGTCGGTCAGGTCGACGAACTGGTCGGGGTACTCGAGGAGCTCGGGAAGCCAATCGACCTCGATGCCCTCGATGTCCGAGAGTCCGGACCCGGCGGCGAGCCGCGTGGTCAGATTGTCGCGGGCCTCGTTCGACGTCGCGGCCTTCTTGTGCTGGATGGTGACGTTCGGGTTGAGCTCCTCGTATTCGCCGAAGAGTTCCTCGTAGCCGAATTCGTTGAACGTGCCGATGGAGAGGGTGACGTCCTCGGTCCCGGTCTCGCCTTCGACGCCGGCGCTGTCGGAGCCGTCGGATCCGCCCGAACCGCAGGCGGTCAGGGCCATGGCGAGGCATGCGGCGGCGGCGGACAGTGCGGTGATGCGTGCTCTGCTGTGCACGGGTGACTCCTTTGTCAGATTGATGCCCTGCGAGCGCAGGGAATCGGGGTGTATCGGCGGGCGATGGTGCCTGGTCCGGGGTTCCCTGCGCTCGGCAGGGGAGCCCGGTGTCCTGGGGGTTGCGGCGGCGGATCGCGGAGCACCCGCGACCCACCGCCGGTGCGAGTGGATGGCAGTCGCGGAGCTTTCCCTGCAGGATGATCAGTCCCGGTGGGAGCGCTCTCACTCTGTGCGATCATCCTGACTATGACCTACACCACTGTCAAGTGGGAGCGCTTCCACCGAGGGTGGGCGGGATCGGAAACCGCGCATCACCGCAGGTCAGAAGCACCTCGCTGGTCTGTACGACACCGAATCGTTACCGGTCCGTCGATTTTTCGGGCCGACCACGGGCACGCGCCAACCCGCTAGAGTGGCCGACGACCGACCCCTCGAACCTCGCCTGGAGCATGTCATGACGCACGAGCCCCTCCCCCCGTGGACCATCACCCTCGGCGAGCTCGACGAGAAGATGGGCGTCCAGATCCTCGAACAGTCAGTGGACCGCGTCGTCGCGACCATGCCGGTCGAGGGCAACCGCCAGTCGTTCGGCCTTCTCCACGGCGGGGCCTCGCTCGCGGTGGGCGAGGCCGTCGGCTCCTGGGCCGCCGTCATCCATGCCTCCACCCTCGGCCGGACCGCCGTCGGCGTCGACGTCTCGGCGACCCATCACAAGGGGGCACGGGAGGGCTCCGTGACGATCACCGCCACCCCCCTCCACCTGGGCAGAACGCTGACCACGCACCAGGTGCTGATCACCAATGCGGCAGGTCAGCGCCTGTGTACCCTGCGGATCACGAATCTCCTGCTGGACAAGCACTGATCCGCGAGTACCGTTGGGCCATGACTCCCCCCGCGCGCACCCCCCGGAAGCACCTCCTCAGGTTCATCACGTTCGCCGCGACAGCGGGCATCCTCCTGTCCGGTGGTGCCGGACCGGCCGTTGCCGCCCCGAAAGCCCCCCTCTCCTACGTGGCGCTCGGGGACTCCTACGCCTCCGGTTTCGGCGCGGGCTCCTATGCGGCCTGCGGCCAGTCACCGCTCGGCCTGCCGGGGCTCCTCGACCGCAAGAAGCAGGTGGAGCTCATCGGGAACGCGACCTGCGCCGGAGCGAAGGTCGTGACGGAGCCGGGAGGCGCGCTCGACCTCCCGGAGCAGGTCACGCGGGCGCGAGGGGCCGGAGCGCTGTCCCCCGCCACGGATCTGGTCACCATCTCGGCGGGTGGGAACGACGCCGGCTTCGGAGAGGTCGCCGGTGTCTGCGCCACCCAGCCCACCGAGGTCTGCATCCGGGTCATCGCGGGCCAGAACGCGGCCGCCCTGCCGGTCCTGAGCCGGAATCTCGACACCCTCTACACTTCGATCGAGTCGGCCGCCCCCGGCGCCACGGTGGTGGTCACCGGATACCCGCACCTGTTCTCCCCGGAGTTCGGGAACCCCGTCATTCCCCTCGCCTCCCAGACGGCGTTCAATGCGGGTACCGATGCGCTCAACAGCGTCATCCGCCAGCAGGCCGAAGCACACGGCTTCACCTTCGTCGACGTCGTCCCGAAGTTCCGGGGCCACGGACTCGGTTCCCCGGATGCCTGGATCACGTTCCGCGTCGGTGCGGAGGACAACCTGCATCCCACGGCCGAGGGCTACGCGTCGGGCTACTTCCCTGCTGTGCGCAGCTCGGTCAACCTCGCCCAGCTCCAGCGCTGACCGCTCACGGGGCGGGAGTCCTGCCCAACCGGATCGTCACGGCCGGCGAGGCACCGGGCCCGGTCCGGTGAGCCGTTCCCTGAGCAGGCGGAGATCGCGGTCGCTCACTCCGGCGTGGGCGAGGAAGCGGCCGGCATCGAGCGCTGCGAGGAACTCCGCGAGGTGTGCCCGCGTGTGCGCAAGCCACGCGTCGAGTTCCTCGTCCGAGCGCGGCCTCTCGTGGGGCACCTCCTGCGTCCGGTACCGATCGTTGATCGCCCTGACCGCAGCGGCGTAGTCCTCGACGATCGCCGCGTGGGGCACTCCCACGGCGTCGAGCAGCAGCGCCACCACCATGCCGGTGCGGTCCCTGCCCGCCGCACAGTGGATGACCACGCCACCCGGTGGCGCAGAGATCACGGCCCGGACGATCTCCGCGAACTTGGCGGGCCATCGGTCGAGGTTCTCGCGGTAGTGCTCGGGAGTGCTCAGATAGGGGCCGGTGAGTGCCAGGAATTCCTCGTTCGAGCGGTCCTCCGTGGGCAGGTTCAGCACCGAGAAACGCTCGAGCACACCTGGCTCGACCACGGGGTCGGCCTGTCGCCTCCCGAGCTCGAAAGGATTTCGCAGGTCGATGACGGTGCGCACGCCCTGGTCCCAGGCCTGGTCCCAACCCGTCGCAGTCAGCCACTCGTGACGGCCCATGCGGTAGAGGCACCCGGGAACCACCGTCCCGGTCCCGCCGAGATCCCGGGCGTTGACGGCTCCCTCCCACAGCGGACCGCGAGGGCCGGGCGTGGCGATCGGTGCGGCGGCGCCGGACAGAGCCTGCGCCACCGCCGGGGACGGGGAGACGGGAGTGGCTTCCATGGGCGAAGCGTAGCAAGCACGATCCCGCGCGCGAGGGGCAGGCACAGGGCGGACAGACGTTCGCGGCCGGCTCCATCCGTCGCACACCGGGCGGGCGTGGGCCGGTCCCGCGCGGCTAGACTCGTCGGGTGACTTCAGAGCTCCCGCCGACGGTATCCGACATCTTCGACCCCTTGCGGTGGAGGCTCGTGGCGGGGTTCGAGGACTTCGCGGACATGACCTACCACCGCGAGGTGGAGCGCGACGCGGACGGCACCGTGATCCGGGACCTGCCGACCGTCCGGATCGCGTTCGACCGGCCCGAGGTCCGCAACGCCTTCCGGCCCGGGACCGTCGACGAGCTCTACCGGGCCCTCGACCACGCACGCATGACACCGGACGTCGCCACCGTCCTGCTCACGGGCAACGGGCCGAGCCCCCGCGATGGCGGCCACTCGTTCTGTTCGGGCGGCGACCAGCGCATCCGGGGCCGTGACGGCTACCGCTACGCGGAGGGCGAGACCAGGGAGACCATCGACCCCGCGCGGGCGGGCCGCCTCCACATCCTCGAGGTGCAGCGCCTCATCCGGACCATGCCGAAGGTCGTGATCGCCGTCGTCAACGGGTGGGCGGCGGGGGGCGGGCACAGTCTCCACGTCGTGGCCGACCTCACCATCGCTTCCGCCCAGCACGGGAAGTTCAAGCAGACGGATGCAACCGTGGGAAGCTTCGACGCCGGCTACGGGTCCGCCCTCCTCGCACGGCAGATCGGTCAGAAGAAGGCGCGGGAGATCTTCTTCCTCGCGCGGGCGTACTCGGCAGCCGAGATGGTGGAGATGGGCGCCGTCAACGAAGCCGTGGACCACGCCGAGCTGGAAACCGTGGCACTCGGTTACGCGGCCGACATCGCACGGCAGAGCCCCCAGGCCCTCCGGATGCTCAAGTTCGCCTTCAACCTCGCGGACGACGGCCTCGCGGGCCAGCAGGTCTTCGCAGGGGAGGCGACACGCCTGGCCTACATGACGGACGAGGCGGTGGAGGGCAAGGAGGCCTTCCTCGACAAACGCGCGCCCGACTGGTCCTCGTTCCCCTACTACTTCTAGGAGCGGCGTGGAACTTCTTCCCGTCCACACCCCCGACGGCTACGACCCCCTCGAGCTGCTGAAGCCGCTTGCGGCTGCCCTCGCCGGAGAGGGACCCGCCGTCGCACCGCATGCGGTGCCCGGCCAGGTGTTCGAGGGCACCCTGCCGAATGACGAGATAGCCGCCGTGATCAGCACCTCGGGGTCCACGGGCACCCCGAAACAGACCATGCTGAGCGTCGATGCCCTCGCGGCGTCCGCCATGGGCACCGCCTTCGCCCTGAAGGCCGAAGGCCAGTGGCTCCTCACGCTGCCCGTCCACTACGTCGCAGGGTTCCAGGTCCTGGTCCGTTCACTCTTCGCCGGCACGCAGCCCTGGGTCATGGACGCCTCCCACGGCTTCACTCCGGAGTCCTTCACCAAGGCCGCGGCCGAACTGACGGACCGCGTCCGCTTCACCTCGCTGGTCCCCACGCAACTCCACAGGCTCTTGACCGACCCGACTCCCGAGACCCTGCGCCTGTTGCGCCGGTTCGACCGCATCCTGCTCGGTGGAGCGCCGGCCGGTGCTGCACTGCGGTCCCTCGCACGGAGCCATGACCTGAAGATCACGGAGACCTACGGCATGAGTGAGACGTGCGGCGGGTGCGTCTACGACGGCACCCCGCTCGACGGCGTCGAAATCACCTCGGTGGGCGGCCGCCTGCGCATCGGCGGGGGCGTCCTCGCGGACGGCTACCTCGGCTCGGCCTCCCTGACCGAGGAGAAGTTCGTCTTCAACAGCGGACGGCGCTGGTTCGTCACCGACGACGCCGGCGACGTGGCCCTGGACGGTACCGTCACCGTGCACGGACGGCTCGACGACGTCATCATCACAGGCGCCCTCAAGGTGTCGGCCGCCAGGGTGACCGACGTCATCGAGGAGCTTCCCGGCGTCGAACAGGCCATGGTCATCGGCATCAGCAGCGAGGAATGGGGGTCTGCCGTCGCTGCGGCGATCGTCGGCGACGTCGACGCGGAGGTCATCCGCCAGGCCGTGCACGTCGAACTGGGTGCGCATGCGGTGCCGAAGGCGATCGTGACGCTGGATGCGTTCCCGCTGCTGCCCGGCGGCAAGCCAGACCGCAGGACCGTCCGCGCCCTGCTCGAGCGCGCCTAGGACACTGCCCGGGGGAACCCCCACCAGCACTCTCACCAGCACGGATCTCCAACACCGACTTCCGCCCCGCTCGACCCGTTCGACCGACCCGAAGGACTTTCCTGTGGCAACTGCCGCCCAGTGGCTCGAAGGAGCCCGTCCCCGCACGCTGCCCCTGGCGTTCGCCCCCGTGATCATCGGGAGCGCCGCGGCCTTCGGACTCGGCTCGTTCGCGCCGGTCAACGCCGTCCTCGCCGCGGTCGTCTCCGTTCTGCTGCAGGTGGGCGTCAACTACGCGAACGACTACTCGGACGGCATCCGCGGGACCGACGACGAACGTGTGGGTCCCCTGCGACTGACCGGCTCCGGCGCAGCCGAGCCCCGCCAGGTGAAGCTCGCAGCCTTTGCCAGTTTCGGCGTCGCCATGCTGGCCGGACTGGTGCTGATCATCCTGTCCGGCGCGTGGTTCGGCCTCCTCGTCGGCGTGGGCTGCATCGCGGCGGCCTGGGGCTACACGGGCGGCAAGAACCCCTATGGTTACCGCGGCCTCGGTGACGTCTTCGTCTTCGTGTTCTTCGGGCTCGTCGCCACGCTCGGCATCACCTTCACGCAGGCCGACCGGTTGAGCGCCGCCGCCTGGGTGGGCGCCGTCTGCACGGGGCTCATAGCGACCGCCCTCCTGATGGCCAACAACGTCCGTGACATCCCGACGGACAGCGTGGTGGGCAAGAAGACGCTCGCAGTGCGGCTCGGGGACACCGCCGCGCGTGCCAGCTACGTGGTGATGCTCGCCGTCGCCATCCTGCTGCCACTGCTGCTCAGCCCCACGTATCCCTGGATACTCCTGGTCCTGCTGCTCGTCCCGGTATGCGTGGTGCCGATCAGGCTGATGCTCACCGGAGACAAGCGTGCGAGCCTGATCCCCGTGCTGAAGCAGACGGGACTCATCAATCTCGCCTTCAGCCTGCTGTTCGCCGCAGGCATCGTCCTCACCGTGGTCATCGCGTAGCCGGTCCCGCGCTCAGCCGATGTGCGGAGTGACGCTCGCACCGGGCTCCTCCGATCGCGCGCGTCCGGGGCAGCTCACCGCCGCTTGCGGTCCGTGTTGACCGGGGTGTTCGGGTCCAGGGCGTCCTCCGCCGCGGCGTCGTCGAGTTCCACGGCCGTCCGGACCGGAGGGGCGCCGGGCGTGAGCCTTCGCTGCAGGGTAGCCGCTGCGGCGTCCCTGAGATCGCGGGCGAAGAGGTAGGTCACGCACCAGGCGAGGATCGCCGCCACGACGGCGGAGAAGAAGATGCCCAGACCCAGCAGCATGCAGGCTACATAGAACACGACGATCAGCAGGAGGCGCAGGGCGCTGAATTTGAGGAAGGCCACGCTTCAAGGTTACTCGCCTACACTTGGCAGATGCCCCGCCTCCTGCTCTTCGCCGCGATCCTGGGGGTCGCCGTCATCATCTACGCGCTGATCGATTGCGTGATGAGCCGCAAACACGAGGTGCGGAGCATCTCCAAGACGGCCTGGTTCATCACCATCCTGGTCCTGCCGATCATCGGGGCCGGTATGTGGTTCCTCTTCGGCCGGCCCCGGGGGGAAGGGCCCTCCGGTCCGCGCCGTCCCGCACCACGGAAGCCGACCGCGCCGGACGATGATCCCGCCTTCCTGCAGAACCTGGAGACACAGCGCCGGCAGCAGGCCCGCGAGCAGGAACGGCGGCGTCGGGAACGCGAGGAGCGGGATCGTGCGGCCGAGTCGAAGGAGAACGGCCAGGACAAACCCGTGCAGGACGGAAAACAGGACGGAAAGCCGGACGGCGAGGGCAACGACGACGCCGGATCGGGGTCCACCGGCGCTCACCGGCCCTGAGGGATCGCGGCGCCCGCCTCCCGAACGAACGAAGGCAGGGGACGAGACGGCCCTCGCCCATGCACACGAACCGAGCAGACCCACCACGAAGCCCCGCGGCTGCAGTCGCGGGGCTTCGTCATTCGGTAGCCGTCCTCAATATCGGTCCTCGGTATCGGTCTTCAGTGTCGATATTCAGTGTCGATACTCAGTGTCGATCCGGTCCGTCGAGGCTGCACAGCTACTCCTAGACGCCGGAGTAGCTGTGCAGTCCCGAGAAGTAGATGTTGACGATCGTGAAGTTGAACACGATGCAGAGGTAGCCGACGATCGAGAGCCATGCCGCGCGCGTACCCGTCCACCCGCGGGTGGCCCGGGCATGCAGGTACCCCGCGTAGACGGTCCAGATCACGAACGTCCAGACCTCCTTGGTGTCCCAGCCCCAGTACCGGCCCCAGGCCTGCTCCGCCCAGATGGCACCCGCCATGAGGGTGAACGTCCAGCCGACGAAGGCGATGGCGTTGAGACGGTAGGAGAGGTTCTCCAAACTCAGGGCGGACGGCACGAGGCGGAGGAACCTGGCCGTGTCCGTCCTGCCGGCGAGCAGCTTCGCCTCGCGGGACGTCTGCAGGAGCTGCAGGACCGACATGGCGAAGGTGATGGTGAACAGGGCCGAGGAAGCGACGGCGATGGAGACGTGCACGATCAGCCAGTAGCTCTGCAGGGCCGGGATGAGCCGGGCGACGGGTGTGGGGAAGCCCACGGTGGCCGCACACAGCATGACGACCACGAGCCCCAGGACGAACGAACCGACGAAACGCAGGTCCTTGCGCGTGAGCGTGATCAGGAAGATGGCCGCGACGAGGAAGGCGCCCGTGGTGCAGAACTCGTACATGTTGCCCCACGGAACGCGGTGAGCAGCGATGCCCCGGGTGACGACGGCGGAGCCGTGGATGATCGCCGCGACGACCGTCAGGGCGACGGCGATGCGGGCTGCTCCACGGCGTGGGCCGGCGCCGTAGTCCATCGAGTCGTCGGCCGTGGCCGGCATGGATGACGGGACGGACTCCGCGGTGCCGCCGCGTCCGCCGACCCCTGCGAGGCTGCGCTCCGGAGCGGCCTTCCCGCTCGCGAGCCCGGACTCGAGGGTGCCGATGGTCGTACTGGACTTCACGAGGTCCAGGACGAAGAAGATGAGGGCCACCACATAGGCGATGGAGGCCAGCAGCATGAAGAGCTCGCTGATCTGCCCGAGCTCGGCGTTGACGGGTTGTGGCATCAGTTGTCCTTAGTCATGGTGCGTGAGTCCCCCGTGCCGGCGGCCGTCGGAACGGTCTCCTGCACGCTATTTTCCCCTGCGGTGCCGCTCGGCACCAACCAGTGATCCGCGAGCAGCTTCTCGACGGCCTCGCCCTCACCGGACAGCCGGTGGTCCTCACCGCGTGCGAGCAGTCCGTACTCCACCAGGATCCGGCCGTCCGGGTGTTCGCCCGTCCGGACCCAGAGCCGGCGGCGCCCGATGAACAGGGACGCCGTCAGGCCGAGCAGGGCCGAGGTCGAGAACACGAGCGCCCCGACCTCCCCGGGGTCGTGGTGGATGTCGAGGGCCACGTAGCGCCTCAGCCCGTCGAAGGTGACCGAGCCCTTGCCCTCCGGGAGGTCGTAGGTCTCGCCGACACCGAGGACGATGCCGCCGTCGTCGTTGTTGCGGCTGTTCAGCTCCGTCAGGCTCTCGGTGTCGAGGACGTACACGTTCTCCGGCGTTCCGTCGTCGAGCCCGAGATCACCGTAGTAGGAGTTGAGGTTGAGCTGCGGGTTGAACGGATCGGGATCCCGCGAGAAGGAGACCCCCTCGTCGTCGACGAAGGCGGTGGGCAGGAAGAACCCCACGAAGCCGAGCTGGTCCGGCTTCGCATCGGGTGCCTTGATCACGATCAGCGAGGTGTAGAGACCGTCCGACGGCACGGAGACGACCGGTCCCTCGGATGCGATGTTCCCCTCGCCGTCGCGCACGGTCACCATGGGCGCGTAGCCGTTGCCCACGAGGTACACGTTCGTTCCCCCGATGGTCACGGGTGCGTTGACCTTGAGGACCTGCTGCTCCTCCGCGGCGCCCGGCCCGTCCTGCGTGGTGATGTTGGCGGTGAAGTCCAGCGGCTGGCCGTAATGGCTCGTCTGCTCGCGATCGAACCGCACGTCGAAGGAATCCAGGGTGATGGAGTAGGGCTCGAGCCGGTTCGCCGAGAAGTTGGAGCCGGGGTTGAAGCTGTCGTAGCCGATCAGGGTGTTGACGAAGCTGTCGCCCTCCACGACCACCTTCTGCCCGTTGTAGCCGAAGAGGCCGCCGATCGCGACCGACACGAGCACACCGATGAGGGAGGTGTGGAACACCAGATTGCCGAGTTCCTTGGCGAGCCCGCGTTCCGCACCGACCGAGGGTCTGTCGGTCGCCGCATCACGCACGTCCACCCGGTAGCCGCGCTTCTTGAGGAGGACTGCGGCCTGCTCGGCCGCGCCGGACGGCGTGAGGCCCGCCGCGCGCGCGCGCTCGGCAGGTACCTCGAGCGTCCCGTGGACGGGAAGCCGTGACAACCGCTTGGGCGTGCGTGGGGGCGTGGAGCGTACGGCCCGGAAGTGTGCCCGGGCCCGGGGCACCACACAGCCGATGAGGGAGATGAAGAGCAGGAGGTAGATCGCGGAGAACCAGACCGACGAATAGACGTCGAAGAGCTGGAACCAGTCGAGGACCGGGCCGGTGTCCGGGTTGTCCTGGATGTACTGCGTGACCACCGCGGGATTCGCGGGCCGCTGCGGGAAGAGTGATCCGGGGACGGCCGCGACGGCCAGCAGCAGCAGGAGGAAGAGCGCCGTGCGCATGCTCGTGAGCTGCGTCCACGCCCAGCGGAGGGTGCCGAAGAATCCGAGGGAGGGCAGGACGACGTCGGCCCGGGCGGTAGCCGCCCTGCCCTCCGTGCCCTCTGCGGCGTCCTGCTTCACTGTGCCCTTCCCGTTCGTCGATTCCCGTACCGGCCTGCTCCGCTGACACGCGTCATATCGGCAGCACCACGTTCCCGATCAGGAGGTCCTGCAGCCGGGTGATCCAGGTGTTCCAGAGTCCCGTGACCATGAGCACGCCGACCAGGACCAGCAGGCCTCCCCCGGTGCGCTGCAACAGCAGCCGGTGCCTGCGGAAGAAGGCGAGCGCTCCCATGCCCCGCCGCACTCCGAGCGCGATGAGGAGGAACGGCACACCGAGTCCGAGGCAGTAGGCGAACGTCAGCAAGGCGCCTTTGAGCGCCGTCGCGTCGTTGCCCGAGATGGCCAGGAGCTGGACGGCGCCGAGGGTCGGGCCGATGCAGGGCGCCCAGCCGAGACCGAACGTGAGGCCGAGCAGCGGGGCTCCCAGGAGACCTGCCGGCACCCTGGCGTGGACGCGGCTCTCGCGCTGGAACCAGGAGAAACCACCCATGAACACGATGCCGAGGAGGATCACCACCACGCCGAACACCTGGATGAGCCAGCCCTGCGAGACGCGCAGGAAGGCGCCGAGTTGGCCGAACAGCGTGCCATAGGCCATGAAGATCACGGAGAAACCGAGCACGAACAGCCCGATGCCGGCGAACATCCGTCCCCTGCGCTGCTTCTCGAGGTCCACTCCGGTCAGTCCGGTGACGTAGCCGAGGTAGCCGGGGACGAGGGGCAGCACGCAGGGCGAGGCGAACGAGACGAAACCCGCCAACAGCGCGACCGGCAGGGCGAGGAGCATGGAACCGTTGAGGACGGCGTCGGCGAAGGCGTTCCCCACGGTGAGGGGAACGACGGCGGAGGACGACACTGCACTCGCCAGGATCACGGGTGCCGTTCGCGCGGAGCGCTACTCGGCGAGAGCATCGGTGATCAGTGCCTTGAGCGTGCTGCGGTCCGCGAGGCCGAGGATCCGCGCGGCCACCCGACCCTCCTTGTCGAGGACGATCGTGGTGGGGACGGCCTGCGGCGGCACGTACTGCGTCATGTCCAGCAGCACCCCGCCGTCCTTGTCCTCGAAGCTCTGGTACGGGATGCCGAAGCTCCGCTCGAAGGCCTCGGCGGTGGCCTGTTCGTCCCGGATGTTCACGCCGTAGAACTCCGCCCCCTGGGGAGCGTACTCGTCGTGCAGGGAGACCAGGTCGGGGGCTTCCGCGCGGCAGGGGGCGCAGGACGCGTACCAGAAGTTGAGGACGGTCACCTGGCCGTCCCACTCCGTGCTCGACACCGTGGTGCCGTCGAAGAGTGTTCCGGTGACGTCCACCGGCTCCCCACGGTCGTCGGCCGCGTACTCGGTCACGGATCCATCGCCCGCGATGTAGTTCTTGCCGTCGCCGGCTGCCGCCTGCTGTGCCAGCGGGTCCTCCGCGGCGCAGGACGTCATGACCAGCGACACGGGCACGCTGAGGGCCAGAGCCACGCCCAGCCTGAGCAGGGGGCGGCGCCTCGTGGAGCGGGCGTTATCGGTCACGGCTTCTTCCGTTGATTTCTACGACGTGTAGTAATTCTATTACGCGCCGGGGACATTCGCGGCACCGGGGAGCAGGTCCGAACAGGGCTCGCTGTAGCGCACGCGCCGGATGGCCTCCCCGTCGAAATCGAGGGACGTCACCGATGTCAGTGTGCACTCGCGCTGACGCGGGTCGTGCCAGAGCCTGCGGTGCTCGGCCGCGAGCCGCGTCACCCAGATGGGGAGCTGGTGGCTCACGAGGATTGCCTCGGGCGGCGCTTCGCCCCCGGCCGAGCCGGCGCCGGGGCCGGCGAGCGCCAGGGCGGCACGGCGCGCGGACTGCACTCCCTCCAGGACGCGGGAGACCTGCTGGCTGTAGGGCTCGCCCCAGGAGGGGAGAAAGGGATTGACGAGCAGTGGCCAGTACCGCGGCTGGCGGAGCCTGCTCTTGATGCGGGACATCCCCTCGAAGCGGTTCTCCGCCTCGATGATGCGCTCGTCCGTGGTGATCGGGAGACCGAGTGCCTCCGAGACGGGCTGCGCGGTCTCCTGCGCCCGGGTCAGGGGGGACGCGACGAGCAGCACGATGTTGGCGCCGCCCTCGCGCCGCTGCTCGAAGTAGCCGGCCATCTGGTCAGCCATACGCCGACCCAGCTCCGAGAGGTGGAACTCGGGGAGGCGCCCGTACAGGACACCCTCCGGGTTGTGGACCTCACCATGGCGCACCAGGTGGACAGTAGATCGCTGCATCCCCCCAGTTTCCCGCATCGGCCGCGCGACGGCCAATCACCTCGGTCGGCCCCAGGGCATGACGGGGACGGACGGCTCTCGTGCACCACGCCGTGGCGGACCGGGGATTTTGTTGAACCTTTGATAGAAAAGGTGGAATAAAACATGCATACGCATGCTTTTGCTCTTCGTAAGCATTCAGCCCACCCTCACAGGAGTTCATCATGACTGTCCCCACAGGCCTCACCTCCGGCACCTGGTCCTTCGATCCCGCGCACAGCGAGGTCGGCTTCAGTGTCCGCCACGCCGGCATCAGCAAGGTGCGCGGCTCCTTCAAGGACGTCGACGCATCGCTCGCGGTCGGCTCGTCCCTCGAGGACTCCGCCATCACCGTCACGATCATGACAACCTCCTTCACCTCCGGCGACGAGAACCGCGACGGCCACGTCAAGGGCGCCGACTTCTTCGACGTCGAGCAGTTCCCCGAGATGACCTTCGTCTCCACGTCCCACGCGGGATCGGGCGAGAGCTACAGCATCACCGGTGACCTCACCATCCGCGGCATCACCCACTCCGTGGTCCTCGACGCCGAGTTCAACGGAGTGGCCGTCGATCCCTTCGGCACCACCCGCGCCGGCGTCACGGCATCCACCACCATCTCCCGCAAGGAGTTCGGCCTCACCTGGAACGCGGCCCTCGAAGCCGGCGGCGTGCTCGTCGGTGACAAGGTGACCATCAGCATCGAGGCGGAGTTCGTCGCACCGGTACCCGCCGCGGTCTGACCCGCGCACTCCATCCCGCAGGAGCAGCCAGGCCGGCGCCGTCCCCGTGACGGCGCCGCCTGCCGCTCGGCGCGGGGCCGGCGCGGGGCCGGCGCGGCCGACCCGTCGTGCGTCCTGCATCGGCGCCTGCCACGAACTAGGCTGGGTCCACCACATCCGCCGGGGAACGTCCATGGGGGCACCTGCGCGGATGACCACCCACCAGTACGACGGAGGACGCCGCGATGAGTACACCACAGGACACCCCGGGCCACGGACGGGACGACAGCAGACCGGATGGCCAGGGCTGGAACCCGCCCGGACCGGACGGCAACCAGCATCCGTATGGACAGCGGAACGACGGCGGCCAGTACGGGTCCCCGCAAGGCCCGACGTCGGGTTATGCCTACCCCTCGTCCGCGCCCGAGGTCGGCACGAGGGACAAGGGTCCCGCTCCCAAGGAGGTGATGCGGGCCTACTACCTGATCCTGGCGGCCGGCATCCTCTCACTGGTGGCGTCGCTCGTCTCCGCCTTCTCCGCGCCCTCGTCGGACATGGCGATGGCGGGCGTGGGTATCGGCATCACCCTGGTCTTCGCCGTGATCGTCTCTGCCATCTACGTGGTTCTCGCCGTGTTCATCCGCAAGGGTCACAACTGGGCACGCATCACGGCTACCGTCTTCGCCGCCCTGAGCGTGCTGGGCGTGCTGGGGACACTCCTGCTCCTGCCGCTGGCGAGCCAGGCAGCAGAGACGAGCGGGCAGCAGCTGCCGCCCGTCTCCGGTCTGGGTACCGCGCTCGACGTCGTCGTCATGCTCCTCGGCGTGGCCGGCGTCGTCATGACGTACCTGAAGCCCGCACGCCCCTACTTCGCTGCGCAGAAGCTGGGCTACTGACCCTCGGCCCCGATGATCACTGGGCGCGGGAGACCGGACCGAGGTCCGGCTCCTGCGCCCTTTGCGCGTGATACGCGAGGATCTGCAACTCCGTCGACATGTCCACCTTCCGCAGTTGCACGTGCGGCGGCACCTGGAGCACCACCGGGGCGAAGCTGAGGATGCTCGAGATTCCCGCGGCCACCAGCCGGTCGCACAGTTCCTGTGCAACGGACCCGGGAACCGACAGCACGGCCATGTTGGTGCGTGTCCGCTCGATGACCGTCTCCAGATCCACCACGGCGCTGACCTTGAGATACCCGACCTCGGTGCCGACCACCAGCTGGTCCGCATCGAACAGCGCCACGATCTCGAACCCCCTCGACACGAACCCGGAGTAGCCCGCGAGCGCGCGGCCGAGGTTTCCCGCTCCGATGATGGCCACCCGCCAGTCGAGCGTCAGACCGAGCGCCACGGAGATCTGGCGGTTGAGGTACTGGACGTCGTAGCCGACACCGCGTGTTCCGTACGAGCCGAGGTAGGAGAGGTCCTTGCGCAGCATCGGCGAGTTCACGCCGGCGGCGTCGGCCAACTCCTCGGACGAGACGCGCTCCGTACCCTCGGCCAGAAGGGAGTTCAGTGCGCGCAGATAGATGGTCAGCCTCGCCAGGGAGGCCGGCGGGATGTGGCGCACAGGATCATCCACGGGATGGAGGCCCGGCGCGTGGGGCACGCGCGGCCTGTCCGGCATTGTCACTGTCATCGGCTCCGTTGCTAGCGCTGCCTCGCCTCACCGGCGGGAGCGGGTCTTCCGGTCCCTCGACGTCGCGAGCGGCGGTGACCACCACTGTATGCCGACGATGCGGGGGTACCAAGCCGGTCGGAATGCGCGGGCCTGCACACGCCTGCACGGCCAGGGCTCCTGCTCCGACCGGTCAGGCCGGCGAGAGCAGCCGCCGCAACCGTGCCTCGTCGATGGACCAGAAGTCGCGCTGCACACCGTCGATGAACAGGACCGGCAACTCCTCCGCGAACCTCCGCCCCAGGTCCGGCGCATCCGCCACCGACACCTCCCGCCAGCCCAGGCCGAGATCAGTGGTGACACGCTCGACCACGAGCCGGGCGTCCTCGCACAGGTGGCATTCGGCGCGCGTCAGGAGCGTCACGCCGGGACCGGGGACCTCGTCCTCTTCTTCCATCCCACCACCGTACTGCCGCGCCGCGCCGGGACGGTCGGCCGCGAGGAGCCCTGTCGGAGCGACGAACTAGACTCGGAGCATGCCGGACGCAGCCCGGGCCACGAAGCCCACGCCACAGCCTCCGGCGACCGCGGGCGAGGCCGCGTTCTTCGACGTCGACAACACGCTGATGCGCGGCGCGAGCCTGTTCCACGTGGGCCGCAAGATGTACCAGCGCAGAGCCTTCACCCTCCGATTCGCCGCGGGGCTCGCCTGGAAGCAACTGCGCTTCATCATGCGCGGCGAGACCATGACGGACGTCAACTCGGTGCGGGACGCTGCGCTCGCCTTCGCGATCGGCATAGCCCACGAGGACATCCTGGCCCTCGGCGAGGAGGTGTACGACGAGATGATCGCCTCCAAGATCTGGCCCGGGGCCCGAGCCCTGGCCGACCACCACCTCTCCTCGCAGCGCCAGGTCTGGCTCGTGACGGGAACGCCCGTCGAGGTGGCGGGGGTGATCTCGAGCCGCCTGGGACTGACGGGTGCCCTGGGGACGGTCGGTGAGGTCGTGGACGGCCTGTACACGGGGAAGCTGGTGGGCGATTTCCTTCACGGCCCCGCGAAGGCCGCTGCCGTGCTCGCCCTCGCCGAACGCGAGAACCTGGACCTCCAGCGGTGCTGGGGCTACAGCGACTCCTACAACGACATCCCGCTCCTGACGGTCGTCGGCCATCCTGTGGCGATCAATCCCGACGCCAGGCTCCGCCGTCATGCCCGGGCCAACAACTGGCCCGTCTACGACTTCCGGAGCGGCAGGAGGGCCGCGACGCTCGGCCTGCGCGCGGCGACCGTCGCCGGATCGGTGTACGGGTTGTGGCGGGGGTTCGCCCGCTTCCGGAGCCGCTGAGCCGGGCGCCGATCGGCTCCGACACAGCACAGGAGGCGCGGGAACGACGACGGCCCGGCACCTCCGCTCGAGCGGAGAACCGGGCCGGTCTGCAGATCCGGTGTGGAGCCGGACCCTGACTACTTCTTGTTGCGGCGCTGGTGGCGCGTCTTGCGAAGCAGCTTGCGGTGCTTCTTCTTGGCCATCCGCTTGCGGCGCTTCTTGATTACTGAACCCATAGAGTCCTCACAGACTGTTGTGGTGCCAGCGCACTCTCCGGCCGGGAGCCGGGACCGTGCACTGGGGTGGCGAAGGACGCGTGCCTGCTGGCAATCGCCCGGATGATGCTGTACCTCGAGCGGGCCTGTGCCCGCCCAAAACGCTCCTTAACAGGGTACATGCGTTTGGCGAACGGTCGGGACGGCTCAGGCGCTCTCCGGGTGGGAGTCGACCTGCGCGCGGTGGAGGAACTCCTCGACGGAGGATTCGGGGACGCGGTAGGAGCGGCCGAACTGCACGGCAGGTAGATCACCCGCGTGGACAAGCCGGTAGACCGTCATCTTCGACACCCGCATGAGATCGGCGACTTCCGCGACCGTCAAGAACTGCACATCCGAGAAGTTAATCCCGTCTGCCATTTCACCACTATTCCTTTGCATGGGAGCCTGTACGTCATCCTGAGACCGGCGTCGTGACCGACACCCGCGAGCGACACCGGGCTGCCTCGCCCTGCCGCCTGAGGACTATCCGCCCAGAGGATCACTGTAGTGGCTGATGTGACCAAAGTGAAAGGACGCGAGCCATCCGGGGGCACTGCTGCTGCGTGTGCCGGCTGGAGCACCCCGGTGCTGTGGGACACCTCCGGCTCGCCCGCAGCCGCGTCAGGGGCGCTAGGCCGACGGGTCGCGCCGACGCCGTAACTGCGAGATGAGGTCCGCAGCCCGCTCGGCGGCGCGTCCCACGGTGCGGCCTATCGGCGGCCGTGAGGCAGCGCCGCTCGACCCCTCCACGTCCGATCCGATGCCGACCGGCGGACCCGCGTGCGCCTCCTCCTCGACAGGGGCATCACCGCCGTCAGCCACGGGCCCTGCGAGGACGGCAGCGGCGAGCAGTCCTCCGTCCACGCTCGAACCATCGGAGACGAGCGGTGCGATCGGCTCGCCCATCGCGCCGCCTGCCGACGGGGACGGTGGGGTGGCTGCGCCTATCGGGGTGAAGGCGCTCAGCCACTCCTGCACCCGCTCCAGGGGCGTCGTCTCGAGCGAGTAGAACCGCTTCTGCCCCTGGGCCCTCATCGTCACGAGGCCTGCCTCGCGGAGGACCTTCAGATGCTTGGACACCGTCGGCTGGCTCACCTGCAGCTCCACGACGAGCTCCCCTACCGCTTTGTCACCGGCGCGCAGACTCTCCAGGATCTGCCTGCGCGTGCCTTCGGCGATCACCGCGAACACACCATCGATACCCATTCGACCACCCTAGCGATATATACGCCGAACAGCATCCTGGTTCGGCGTCGTCAGTCGAACCACGGGTCGAGGCCGTGGAGCGGAAAGACAGCCCTGCGCGTGGCCATCACCGTGCGGTCCAATTCGTCATTGGGGTCGTAGCCGATCTCCCAGGACCTCCACCACGTGTCCGCGCCATCACCCATGAGCCGTGGGGTATCGATGCCATGGCGCTCCAGTACGTAGTCCCGCCAGGCGGCAGGCACCGGCGTCGACGGTGTTGTCGTCGCACCGGCGGCGACCGCGACGAGGAGCGCCCATGATCGCGGCACCACGCTCGCGAGCGCGTAGCCGCCTCCCCCGGTCGCGATCCATCGACCACCGCACAGGCCGTCGGCCAGTTCCCTCACGGCCAGCATAAGCGCGTACTGGGCGTCCACGCTCACCCTGAGGTTGGTGAGCGGGTCCTCCCGGTGGGAGTCGCATCCGTGCTGACTCACGATCACCTCGGGTGCGAAGGCCCTGGCGAGTTGGGGCACCACGGCATGGAACGCCCGGAGCAGCGCGGCATCACCCGCCGTGGTCGGCAGCGCCACGTTCACCGCATAACCCTCTGCTCCCGCGCCGCCCATCTCGTTGGCGAACCCGGTGCCCGGGAAGAGGCTCATCCCCGTCTCATGGAGGGAGATGGTCATGACGCGGGGATCGTCCCAGAAGATGCTCTCCGTACCGTCCCCGTGATGGGCGTCCACGTCGACGTACAGCACGCGCTGCGCACCGCGGTCGAGCAGGCGCTGGATGGACGCGGCGGCGTCGTTGTAGATGCAGAAGCCGCTGGCGCGGGACCGTGCGGCGTGGTGCATCCCGCCGCCGAAATTGACGGCCCTGACCGCGCCCCCGCCCAGGATCGTGTCCGCTGCCCCGATCGACCCACCGGCGAGCCGCGCGCTCGCCTCGTGCATGCCCGCGAACGCCGGATTGTCCTCCGTGCCGAGCCCGTGGGCGGCATCGGAGACGTCGGGATTGCTGCTCACGTGCCGCACCGCACGGATGTAGTCGGGGCTGTGCACCGTTGCCAGGTCCCCGTCGGAGGCGACGACGGGAGCGGTGACCCGCACGCCGTCGAGGGCGAGCAGCCCGCAATCGCGCACCAGGCGGGCGGTCAGGTGGAGGCGCTCGGGGTTCATGGGATGCTGTCCGCCGAAGTCATAGGCGAGCATGGCCTCGTCCCAGACCACCTGGAGGGGCACCGCCGGCCCGGAATGCGTAGACATCACTGCAAGGCTACGCGATGCCGGATCTTCCGACGATGGACCCGGGTGAGATGCTTTACTACTGCAGGGACAATGAGGGCAGCCGCTTCGGCGGAAGGACCAGGACACGGGGCAGAGCGGACGCCAATGGTAAGTCAACAGCCGCGGTGGCTGACGGACGATCGACGCGGGTACGTCAGGCTGCTGGCCTCGGTCCGCGACTTCGTCGACTCGTTCGCCAACAGCTCGCCGGCGCGGCTGGCACTGTTCATCTTCACGGCCGTCATCCTGGTCTTCACGGCGCTGTTGAGCCTGCCGATGTCCGCCGCCGACGGCGAGGTGACGGCCCTGCACGATGCCTTCTTCACGGCGGTGTCCGCCGTGTGCGTCACCGGGCTGACGGTCGTCTCCACAGCCTCCCACTGGTCCTTCTTCGGGCAGCTCGTGATTCTCCTCGCCATCTTCATCGGCGGTCTCGGAACGCTGACGCTCGCGTCGCTCCTCGCTCTGATCGTGAGCAAGCGGCTCGGTGTGCGCGGCAAGCTCCTCGCCCAGGAGGCCCTCAACAACGCGAGCCGCCTCGGCGAGATCGGTACGCTCCTGCGGATCGTCATCACCACCTCCGTCGTCATCGAGGTCGTGCTCGCAGCCGCCATGATCCCCCGCTTCATGGTGCTCGGCGAGCCGTGGTGGCTGGCGATCTGGCACGGCGTCTTCTACTCGATCTCCGCCTTCAACAATGCCGGCTTCACGCCGCACAGCGACGGACTGGTCCCCTACGAGACGGATCTCTGGATCCTCACGCCCATCATGCTCGGCGTGTTCCTCGGCAGCCTCGGGTTCCCGGTCATCATGGTGCTCGTCCAGGTGCGGCACCACTTCAGGAAATGGACCCTGCACGCCAAGCTGACCGTCTCGGTCTCGCTGATCCTGCTGGTCGCGGGCACCTTCGCCTGGGGCTTCCTCGAATGGGAGAACGAGGAGACGATCGCGAACCTGAGCGTCACCGATAAAGCGATCCACGCCCTGTTCGCCTCCGTCATGACGCGTTCTGGTGGCTTCAACCTCGTGGAGCAGACGGACATGAGCACCACGACGATGCTCCTGACGGATGCCCTCATGTTCGCGGGCGGTGGGTCCGCGTCGACCGCCGGCGGTATCAAGGTCACCACGATCGCCGTCATGTTCCTCGCCATCGTGGCGGAGGCGCGCGGCGACAACGACGTCAGGGCGTGGGGCCGCACCATCCCGTCGGGTGCCATGCGCGTCGCCATCTCCGTGATCTTCATGGGTGCCACCCTGGTGCTCGTGGGGAGCGCCCTGATCCTCAGCCTCACCGACGAGCCCCTCGACAAGGTGGTCTTCGAGGTCATCTCCGCCTTCGCCACATGTGGCCTCAGCACCAATCTGAGCGCCGAGCTCCCACCGGCCGGCAAGTACGTCCTGTCCGCCCTGATGTTCGCCGGGCGCATGGGTACCATCACGCTCGCCTCCGCCCTGGCGCTGAGGCAACGCAGCACGCTCTACCGCTACCCCGACGAGAGGCCGATCATTGGCTGAGAGACCCGCCCACAACGCCCCCGTCCTCGTGATCGGCCTCGGCCGCTTCGGGGCCGCCACCGCCGAGCAGCTGGTCCGCCAGGGCCGGGAGGTCCTCGCCATCGAGCGGGATCCCCAGCTCGTGCAGAAGTTCGCCAGTATCCTCACGCACGTCGTGGAGGCCGACGCGACGAACATCGAGTCCCTCCGGCAGCTGGGTGCCCAGGAGTTCTCCGCCGCCGTCGTCGGGGTGGGAACCTCCATCGAGTCGAGCGTGCTCATCACCGCCAATCTCGTGGATCTCGGGATAGACCACCTGTGGGTCAAGGCGATCACGCCCTCGCACGGGAAGATCCTCAAGCGCATCGGCGCCAACCACGTGATCTACCCGGAGGCCGACGCCGGTCAGCGCGCAGCGCACCTCGTGGGTGGTCGCATGCTGGACTTCATCGAGTTCGACGACGGCTTCGCGATCGTGAAGATGTATCCGCCGAAGGAGACGCAGGGATTCACCCTCGCGGAGTCCGCTGTGCGGTCGAAGTACGGCGTCACCGTGGTCGGCGTGAAGTCGCCCGGTGAGGACTTCACCTACGCTCGGCCCGACACCAAGGTCTCCGGGCGGGACATGCTCATCGTGTCCGGGCACGTGGACCTGCTCGAGCGCTTCGCCGGCCGGCCGTAGGACGCCCGCCTTCTCGTCAACGGCTCCGTCACTGCGAACGGTCCGTCGGTGCGACTCGTCAGGAAACCGGCCCTGCCAGTTCCCGCGTGATCTCTGCGGCGCGCGCGGTCGCCGCGCGGGCTCCGCTGCCGATGATCCCCTGCAGCCCCAGCTCCTCGAACGTCTCGATGGCGCTCTGGGTGGTCCCGTTGGGGCTCGTGACGGCGCGGCGGAGCGCTGCGGCGTCCGCGCCCTCCTCCGCCAGCATGAAGCCCGCCCCGGCAACGGTCTCCCGTGCGATGAGCGCCGAGAGCCCGGGGTCGAGGCCCAGGTCCACGCCGGCCGCTGCCATGGCCTCCGCGAGGTAGAAGGCGTACGCCGGACCGGACCCGCTGACGGCCGAGAGCGCGTCCACCTGGGACTCCGGGATCTCGACCACCGTGCCCGCGGGCGCGAGGAGAGCACGCGCCATGTCCATCAGCTCCGGCGTCGCCGAGGATCCGGCCGAGATCGAGAGCACTCCCCTGCCGAGCCTCGACGGGGTGTTCGGCATGGAACGGACGACCGGCTGGCCCGCGGGTAGCTCGGCCTCGATCATGGCCAGGGAGACCGCAGCGGCCACGCTGATGACGACGGCGGTCGGCCTGAGGGCGGGAGCGATCTCCCGGGCGAGCGGGACGATCCCCACGGGCTTCACCCCGAGGATCACGACGTCGGCCTCCCGGACCGCCCCTGCGTTCGCGGCGTCGTCCTCGCCGGTGGCGAGCACCGTCACACCGTGCCGTGCGCGAAGCTCCTCTGCGCGGTCCGCCCTGCGGACGGTCGCCGTGACACTTCCGGGCGCCCTGCCTGCAGCGAGCAGGCCGGCGAGGATGGATTCGTTCATGGAGCCGCAGCCGAGGAAGGCGATGCGCGGGGCGGTGTCGGCAGTCATGGACCCATCCTTCCATGCGCGGTTCACAGGCTACTCCCAGCGGTTTTCCTGTTGCAGCACAAGGAGGCGCCCTAGTGTTCTAAGTACCTCATAAGGGTGCGAGTGATGAGGACCGGAATTCCTGATCCGGTCCGGCGTCGGTGGCAGCAGATGATTCCCCCAACATCTGTCCAGGCCACCGGCGCCATCTCTCTTTAAGCACCTTCGGATCGCGTGGGCAAGGACAGCCCTGCCGGGGCGGCTGCTAGTGCTGCAGGTGGGTTCGCGCGTACTGCAGGGTCTCAGCCAGCCAGTCCTCACGTTCACCGGCGCCACGGGCACGGCGCGTGCTCACCTCGACGGCCACCACGCCGTCCCACGCCGATTCGGCGAGGAACGAGAGCGCCTCGGCACACCGCTGCTGGCCCTGGCCGGGCAACAGGTGCTCGTCCTTCCCGTTCGGCGTCCCGTCCGTCAGATGGACGTGCGCGAGCCGTTCCCCCAACCCGCGGATCTCCTCGAAGGAGTCCATGCCGGCGATCGCCGCGTGCGAGAAGTCCCACGTGAGCCGCTCGTACGGCTCCGGCACGGGGTTCCAGTGCGGCAGGTACGCCTTCGCCTCGCGGCCCCTGACCTTCCACGGGTACATGTTCTCGACGGCGATCTCGACGCCGTACTCCGCCGCGACGCGCCGGATCCCCTCGGGGAACTCCTCGGCGTACCCGGTCTGCCATCTGAAGGGCGGGTGGGTCACCACGGTCTTGGCCCCCACCTCCGCCGCCATCGCCGCCGAACGCTCGATCTTCGTCCAGGCCTTCCCCCAGACCTGCTGGGTGAGGAGCAGCGTCGGTGCGTGGATCGCGAGGATGGGCATCTCGTAGCGTTCGCTGAGCACGGCGAGCTGGTCCGGGGCCTGGCTGACGGAGTTGTTGGTCACCATGACCTCCACGCCGTCGTAGCCGAGGTCCTGGGCCAGCGCGAACGCATCGTGGACGGCGAGCGGGTACACCGAGGCACTCGAGAGGGCCACCGGGATGGAGGGGAGCGCGTCCGTGGGATGCACCATGTCAGGCCCCCTCGGGCACGGCCACGGGCACGCGCCGCGTCGAGTCGAGCTGGGCATGGCCCACTCCGGCTCCCGGCAGCGGCTCCTCGGCATCGAACATCTTGGCGTCGAAGCGCCGCAGCAGCAGGCCCTCGCGCAGGGCCCACGGGCAGATGTCCATCGAGGGCACACCGAAGAGATCAAGGGCGCATTCCGCGACCAGTGCCCCGGCGAGGACCTGCGGTGCGCGGAGCTCGGAGACGCCGTCGAGGTTGGATCTGTCCTTGGCGCTCATGGCAGCGAGGCGCTTGGTCCAGAGAGCCAGATCCTCCAGGCGCAGCTCCCGCCGGACGAAGGGACCCGCGGCCGACGGCGCCGCCCCCGCGATGCGTGCGAGCGAGCGGAACGTCTTGGACGTCCCCGCGACGAGGTGCGGCCTGCCCAGGTGGGCGAACTGCGGTACCGCCTCGCGGAGCGTCGCCCTGATGTAGCGGCGGAGTTCCTTGACGCTCTTCGCCGAAGGCGGATCACCGTGCAGCCAGTCCCGGGTCAGCCGGCCGGCCCCCAGCGGTACGGAGAGGGCCACCTCGGGCAGCTCGTCCGTACCCATCGCCAGCTCGAAGGAACCACCACCGATGTCGAGATTGAGGATGGATTCGGCGCCCCACCCGTACCAGCGCCGGACGGCCTGGAAGGTGACGGCTGCCTCCTGGTCCCCGGACAGCTCCTGGAGGTCGACGCCGGTCTCCTCCCGCACCCGGGCCAGCACGTCACGGCCGTTGCCGGCCTCGCGGATCGCGGAGGTGCAGAACGCGAGGAAGTCCTCGGCGTCGTGACCGTCCGCGAAGGCACGCGCCTCCTGCACGAATCCGATGAGCTCGTCCTGGCCCTTCCGGGAGATACGGCCCTGCTCGTCCAGATAGGCCACCAGCTGCAGGGGCTTCTTGTGCGATGCGAAGGGCACCGGCCTACCACCCGGGTGGGCATCCACGAGGAGCAGATGGACCGTGTTCGACCCTATGTCCAGCACACCTAGCCGCATTGTTCCCGCGCTTCCAGCTCATCCCCCGCCAATATCATTGCCCCGCGCCGGACGGCGCTATTTGCCCGCCGCCGTCTTGCGTTTCGCCGGAGCCCGCCGCGTGGTCTTCTTCGGAGCCGGGCCCTTCGCCCGCTTCTCCGCGAGCATGTCGATGGCCTGCTCACGCGTGAGCTCCTCGATGGCCATGGAACCCGGGACCGTGATGTTCGTGATGCCGTCCGTGATGTACGGGCCGAAGCGGCCGTCCTTCACCACGATCGGCTTCTCGCTCACGGGATCGTCGCCGAACTCCGCCAGCGGCGGGGTCACCGTCCGGCCGCCACGCTGCTTGGGCTGCGCGTAGATCTCCAGGGCCTGCTCACGGGTGATGGTGAAGATCTCCTCCTCGGACCCGATGGACCGGGAGTCGCTGCCCTTCTTGAGGTACGGGCCGAAGCGTCCGTTCTGCACCGTGATCTCCTTGCCCTCCTCGTCCGTGCCGAGCACGCGCGGGAGGTTCATGAGCTTGAGGGCCTCCTCGAGCGTCACGGTGTCCACCGACATGGACGTGAAGAGCGATCCGGTGCGCGGCTTGACCTTCACGGGCTTCTTCGGCGGCTTGGGCTTGCCGTTCTTGTAGTACTCCACCGGCTGGCTCGCGAGTTCCTCGGCCGTGACCTCGGGGATCAGCTCGATCACGTAGGGGCCGTACCGGCCGTCGCGGGCCACGATCGAGCGTCCGGTCTCCGGATCGGTGCCGAGCACGCGCTCCTGCGACGTCGGAGCCTCCATGAGCTCGACCGCCTTCTCAGCCGTCAGCTCGTCCGGGGCGAGGTCCTCGGGGACATTCGCGCGCTGGGGCTCCGTGCCCTCGGGTGCGTCAGCGGGCAGCGGCTTCTCCAGGTAGGGGCCGAACTTGCCGACGCGCAGCGTGATGCCTTCGGCGATCTCCACCGAGTTGATCCGGCGGGCGTCGATCTCACCGAGATCGTTGACGATGGTGTGGAGCCCGGTCTCCTTGCGGTCACCGTAGTAGAAGCTGGTGAGCCACTCGACCCGCCCCGCCTCCCCGCGGGAGATGCGGTCGAGATCCTCCTCGAGTTCCGCCGTGAAGTCGTAGTCCACGTAGTCGTTGAAGTGCTCCTCGAGCAGCCGCACCACCGAGAACGCGATCCAGCTCGGCACCAGTGCCTGGCCGCGCGTCCGCACGTACCCCCGGTCCATGATGGTGGACATAGTCGCCGCGTAGGTGGACGGACGGCCGATGCCGCGCTCGTCGAGGACCTTCACGAGGGAGGCCTCGGTGTAGCGCGGGGGCGGGGAGGTCTCGTGGCCGACAGCCTCGATGGCCTTCGCTCCGAGCGCGTCACCCTTGGCTACGTTCGGCAGGCGCGTGCCCTGCGTGTCGTCGTCGGCGCCGTCCTCCGCGCGGTCGGCATCGCGCCCCTCCTCGTAGGCGGCCATGAACCCGCGGAAGGTGATGACCGTGCCGGAGGCCGCGAACTCGGCGTCCCGCCCGTCGGTGCTCCTCGCACCGAGTCGCAGCGACGCCGTCGAGCCCTTGGCATCGGCCATCTGCGAGGCGACGGTGCGCTTCCAGATGAGCTCGTAGAGGCGGAACTCGTCACCGCGCAGGGACTGCGCCACCTGGGCGGGGGTGCGGAAGGAGTCACCGGCGGGCCGGATGGCCTCGTGCGCCTCCTGCGCGTTCTTGGCCTTGCCCTTGTAGACCCGACGCGCCTCGGGCACGTACTCGGGTCCGTACAGCTCCGACGCCTGCCGGCGGGCGGCATTGATGGCCTGGTCGGACAGCGCCGACGAGTCGGTACGCATATAGGTGATGTAGCCGTTCTCGTACAGCCGCTGCGCCACCTGCATGGTGACCTTCGAGCTGAAGCGCAGCTTGCGGGCCGCCTCCTGCTGAAGAGTCGACGTCGTGAACGGCGCGGCGGGACGGCGCGTGTAGGGCTTGGTCTCGAGGGACCGCACCGCGAACTCGGCCGTCTCCAGGCCCGAGGCGAGGGACCGCGCGGCGTCCTCGTCGAGCCGGACGGCATTCGAGGCCTTCAGTTCGCCACGGTCGGAGAAGTCCTTGCCGGAGGCGATCCGGCTGCCGTCGACGGCCACCAGCTTCGCGGGGAAGGTGCTGCCCTTCGCGGAATCCTCCGGCGTGAACGTGCCGGTCAGGTCCCAGTAGGACGCGGACCGGAACGCCATGCGCTCCCGCTCGCGCTCGACCACGAGGCGCGTCGCGACGGACTGGACGCGGCCTGCGGACAGGCCGCGCGCCACCTTGCGCCAGAGGACGGGCGAGATCTCGTAGCCGTAGAGGCGGTCCAGGATGCGCCGGGTCTCCTGCGCGTCGACCATGGGGATGTCGACCTCGCGCAGTTCGCCGAGGGCCCGCGTCACGGCTTCCTTCGTGATCTCACCGAACGTGAGTCGGTAGACCGGGACCTTCGGCTTCAGGACCTGCAGGAGGTGCCACGCGATGGCTTCGCCCTCGCGGTCGGCGTCGGTCGCGAGGTAGAGCTCGTCGGCGTCCTTCAGGGCCGCCTTCAGCTCCGCGACGGTCTTCCGCTTCTCGGGGGACACGACGTAGTACGGTTCGAAATCCTTGTCGAGGTCCACGGCGAACTTGCCCACGGAGGATTTCTTGAGCTCCGCGGGGAGGTCCGACGGCTGGGGGAGATCACGGATGTGCCCCATGGACGCCGCGACCTGGAAACCCTCACCGAGATACCCCGAGATGCTCTTGATCTTGCTGGGGGACTCGACGATGACGAGCTTCTTGCCGTGCTTCTTGTCCGTGGCCTTGGTCGGCACTTCTCTCCTATATATACGGGTGCGATACCTCAGCGTCGAAGGCGGGTCTCCGGTCAGGGACCCCCTGCTGGGCTCACCACACAGTATGCGTCATGCGTACCTGCACAAGGGTAACGGCTGGTTTCAGGGGGCCGGAATCAGGAATCCCTCACGGATCAGCTGCTCGACATCGACCAGCAGCTCGGCGGTGAAGGCCGGATCGGGCCGGTCGAGGAGCATGGCGAGCGCACCTGCGATCTGACCTGCGGTCAGATCTCCGTCGCACGCGGAGGCGAATCCGGCGAGTTCCGTGCTGAGGAGTGACGTGCGCCGGAGCCCTGCTCCCTGCCGGAGGAGGATCACGCCGGGATGTTCCGCGCCCGGCCGCTGGTGGCGTTCCTCGGTGACGTCGTCGGCCACCAGGAGGAACGCGTCGGCGATGCCGGTGCCCGACGCCGCCTGCTCGGTCCGCGCGGCGAGCCAGTCGCTGCGCGCGACGGCGGCGGACAGGTGCGGGCCCACCGGCTGCTCGATCTCGTGGGTGATCTCCTCCAGCGTCACCCGCACCAGGGCCCCCGGAGAACTCGGGCGCCTGAGCCAGATGGACCCGAAGCCGATCGCCTCGACGTCGCGGGAGGAGAAGTCGGCGAGGTATGCCGCGAAGCTGTCGAGGTACGCCGACCGGTCGCGGTCCTCCGCAGCGTCGCGGAGCCACGTCTCGGCGTACTGCACCGGGGAGAGCTGCTCACGCTGGATGACCCAGGCGTCGACGCCGGCCGGTACGAATCTTCCGACCCTCCGGTCCCACGGTGTTCCCTCGGTGATCTCCCAGTTGCCGAGCAACTGGGCCGCCCCGCCGGGCGCGAGTACCCCGGGGAGCTCCCGGACCAGGGTCTCCACGATGGCGTCGCCCGCCAGACCGCCGTCGCGGTAGGTGTAGGCGTCCGCGGGCGAGCCCGTGCGCGGGGTGATCACGAAGGGCGGGTTGGAGACCACGAGATCGAAGCGCTCACCGGCGACCGGTTCGAGGAGACTGCCCAGACGCAGAGCGACCCGCTCCTCGAGCCGCTGGGGGTCGAGCCCGAGTGCTGGCGCGTTGAGCAGGAGGTTGAAGCGGGCGAAGGCGAGCGCACGCTCCGAGATGTCCGTGGCGGTGACGTGCCGCGCGTGGGACAGCAGGTGGAAGGCCTGGATGCCGCACCCGGTGCCGAGATCCAGCGCCCTGGCCACCGGGTTCCGCATCACGGTCTGCGCCAGCGTCAGCGATGCACCGCCGATCCCGAGCACATGGTCGTGCCGGAGCGGACCGGGTCGCTGCTCCGAGCCCAGGTCGCTGGCCACCCACAGCCCGCCGCCGACGTCGGAGCCGTAGGGGCGCAGCTCGACGGCGGCTCGCCACCCGGCCGCGCCGTCCGAGGTTCCGGCGCCCGGACCCTCGGATGGTTCGATGAGCCGGAGCCTCTGGAGACCGGCCCTCCCGGTCCGGGGGAAGGCCACGCCGAGGTCGGCCCCGTCCACCGTCTCCCCGAGGAGCCAGAGCAGCACGGGGACGATGCCTTCGCGCGCCCCGTCGGACATCCGCCGGGCCTCGAGCAGTGCAGGAGCGAGGTGTCCCCGTCCGAGCGCCGCGTAGGCGGCGGCACCGAGGAGTGCCTCGACGCCGTCGACCGTGTACGCGAGCTCCGCGAGATCACCGGCCAGGGCTTCCAGCAGCGCGGGTTCGCCGCTCGCGGGCGCCGACGGTACGTCGGCCTCGAAGACAGCAGTCATGCTGCACCCACGGCGGTTGCTTCGGCCTCGTCCGGCTCGCATCCCTGCGGGCAGCGGAGCGTCACGGGGTCCGCTGCGCACCCCTCGCAGTAGAGCGTCAGGTTGCGGCACTCCGGATTCGAGCAGTTCGCGAACGTGTTCGTCGGGGCCTCGCACCGCACGCAGCGGCCGAGCGTGACCGCGTCATCGCTGAACTCGAGGTGCATGCGCTTGTCGAAGACGTACAGGGAGCCCTCCCACAACCCGCGGTCACGGTACGTCTCGCCGTACCGGACGATCCCGCCGTCGAGCTGGTAGACCTCCCGGAACCCGCGGTTGACCATGAGGCTCGACAGCACCTCGCAGCGGATTCCTCCGGTGCAGTAGGTGACCACGGGCTTGTCCTTGAGGTCGTCGTACTTGCCCGACTCGAGCTCGCGGACGAAATCGTGCGTCGTCCTCACATCGGGGACCACCGCTCCCTTGAAACGGCCGATCTGGGCTTCGAGGGCGTTGCGGCCGTCGAAGAAGACGACCTCCTCACCCGCCGCCCGCCTGGCGTCCACCAGGGCGTGAACCTCCTCCGGAGCGAGGTGCTTTCCTCCGCCCACGACACCGCTCTCATCCACGACCAGCTCCCCGGGCGCACCGAACGACACGATCTCGTCCCGTACCTTCACGCTGAGTCGCGGGAAGTCCTCGGCCCCGCCGTCGGACCACTTGACGTCCAGCCCCGTGAACCCGGGGTACTCGCGTGTGGTCCGGACGTACTGCTTGACCGCAGCGACCTCACCGCCCACGGTGCCGTTGATGCCGTCCTTCGAGATGAGGATGCGTCCGCGCAGACCCCATTTCTCGCACAGAGCCCGCTGCCACAGCCGGATCGCCTCCGGATCGGGAAGGGGTGTGAAGGCGTAATACAGGGCAATACGGTTCGTGGACACGGTTTAAAGCCTACTTTGCGTCTCAAATAGGTCACCTTCGCGGCCGCCTATGTCATCGATCGGCCCCGAGAACTATGGTTCAGCACATGGGCGCACATGCAGACGATGACCTCCTCCAGACCTGGATCTCGGGATGGTCGGCGTGTCGGGGTTATGAGCCGCAGCGGGACGGACGGAGCACCTCCGTCCTGCTGACCGACGAGGAGGGCCGGACCGAGCATTTCCTGTTCGAGCCCCCGACGGAACGGTTCAGGGAACTGGCAGCCGAGACGCAGCAGGACCCGCAGCGCGTGCTGACCGTCGTGACCAACAGGATGCAGGACCTGATCGACGAGGCGGAGGCGCTCGGGCTGCGGGTCACCGACCGCCAGCAGTCCCTCATGAAGGTCGACATGCACGGTCAGGACGTCGAGGACCCGCGGCCTCCGGGTGACGAGTTCACGCTCTCCCGGGACAAGGACGGCTGCTGCCGTCGCGTCACGGTCCATGCCGGGGACGCCGTGGCTGCCCGCGGTTCCGTCTCCGTGGTCGGCGAGCACGCGGTCTACGACCGCATCGTCACGGAGGAGGACTTCCGACGTCGTGGTCTGGGGAGCTTCCTGATGCGAGCCCTCACGGCGGGCGTCCTCGAGGACGACGTGACCGCCGGCCTGCTGATGGCATCGGCCGACGGGCGTGCGCTCTACGAGTACCTCGGGTGGCAGCACGTCGCCGACGTGTTCGTCGTCAGAGGATAAGGGCGCTCCCTGCCCGTCCGTGCCCCGTGCCGGTGCGAGAATGGCGGCGTGGCTGCGCGCGACTCCCTGATCCCCCTGCTCGGGGGCGGACCGGACCCCGAGCAGCTCCTCCATGTCCGGGAGATCCCTGCCCGTCAGGCCGATCATGCTCCCTGGCCCGACTGGGTCCATCCCGACGTCGTCGAAGCGTTCACCGGACGCGGCGTCCACGAGCCGTGGCGCCACCAGGTGGAGGGCGCGACCGCCGCCCATGACGGGGCACACACGATCGTCGCGACGGGAACGGCCTCCGGGAAATCCCTGTGCTACCAGCTGCCCGTGCTCGACGAGATCCACCGCAGTGAACTCGCCGACCGGTCGACGCTCGCGCCGAGCGGCTCCGTGGCCCTGTACCTCGCACCGACCAAGGCCCTCGCCGCGGACCAGCTCTCGGCCGTCAACGCCCTGGGGCTTCCGACGGTGCGCGCCGAGACGTACGACGGCGACACCGAATCGGGCGCACGCCGCTGGATCCGGGACCACGCCAACCTCGTCCTCGCCAATCCCGACATGCTCCACTACGGGATCCTGCCGAACCACACCTGGTGGGCGAGGTTCTTCCGGCGGCTCAAGTACGTCGTCATCGACGAGGCACACAGTTACCGGGGCGTCTTCGGGTCGCACGTCGCCAACCTGCTCCGACGCCTGCGCCGGATCTGCGCGAGCTACGGTGCGCATCCCGTCTTCATCGGCGCCTCGGCCACGTCGTCCGAACCGGCGGCTTCCTTCGGCAAACTCATCGGGGCCCCTGTGCGAGCGGTGGACCGCGACGCCTCCCCGCACGGTTCGACGACGGTCGCCTTCTGGGAGCCGCAGCTCACCGGGATGAGGGGTGAGAACGGGGCCGCCACCCGACGGACCGTCATCGCGGAGACGTCGGATCTGCTCGCGAACCTCGTCTCGTCACAGGTGAGGACGATCGCCTTCATCAAGTCCAGGCGCGGGGCCGAGAGTATCGCCCAGACATCGCGACGGATGCTCGAGGACGTCCACCCGAGCCTGCCCCACCGCGTCGCCGCCTACCGATCCGGCTACCTGCCGGAGGAGAGGCGAGCGCTGGAGTCGGCGCTGCGCAGTGGGGAACTTCTCGGCGTCGCCAGCACCTCCGCCCTCGAACTCGGCATCGACATCTCCGGTCTCGATGCGGTGCTGGTAGCCGGTTGGCCCGGCACACGCGCATCCCTCATGCAGCAGATCGGACGGGCCGGGCGCTCCGGACAGGACGCGATCGCAGCGTTCGTCGCGAGCGACGATCCGCTCGACACCTACCTGGTCCATCATCCGGAGGCAGTCTTCGACCTCGCCGTGGAGGCCACGGTCTTCGATCCGTCGAACCCCTACGTGCTCGGCCCGCACCTCTGCGCAGCAGCTGCCGAACTACCCATCACGGACGAGGACCTCGATCTGTTCGGGCCGACCGCGCATACCCTCCTGGGGACGCTGTGCGAGCAGGGATTCCTCCGTCGGCGACCCGCGGGCTGGTTCTGGACGCACCCTCAGAGCGCCGCGGCCATGGTCAACCTGAGGGCGGACGGCGGTGGCCCGATCAACATCGTCGACGCCGACTCGGGTGCCCTGCTCGGGACGATGGACTCGCCCCAGAGCCACTACCAGGCCCACCCGGGCGCCGTGTACGTGCACCAGGGCCGCACCTACGTGGTCCAGGACCTCGACGAGCAGGACCACTGTGCGATCGTCTCGAGAGCACACCCCGACTACTACACGCAGGCGCGTGACGTCACCCAGATCGAGGTCATCGACCGCGATATCAGCGCGCTGTGGGGTGGGGTGCTCGCCAGTTTCGGCGATGTGAAGGTCACGACCCAGGTGGTCTCCTTCCAGCGGAAGGCCTTCTCCTCCAACGAGATCCTCGGCGAGGAGCCCTTGAATCTGGAGGCTCGGGATCTGTTCACGAAAGCGGTGTGGTTCGAGATCAGCCCGGCGCTGCTCGAGGCCGAGGGCATCTCGGCCGAGGAACTCCCCGGTGCCCTGCATGCTGCCGAGCACGCAGCCATCGGACTGTTACCCCTGGTCGCGTCGAGCGATCGCTGGGACATCGGCGGTGTGTCCACGGCCCTGCACGCCGATACCGGCCAGCCCACGATCTTCGTGTACGACGGGCATCCGGGCGGCGCCGGGTTCGCGGAGCGCGGGTTCCAGGCCGCTCGCACCTGGTTGTCCGCGACCCGCGATGCCATCGAGTCCTGCGAATGCGAGTCCGGATGCCCCTCGTGCGTCCAGTCCCCGAAGTGCGGGAACCGCAACAACCCGCTGAGCAAAGGCGGGGCCGTGGCGGTGCTCTCGCTCATCCTGCAGCAGGCTGCGGGCGCCGCTCCTCCAGCTGCTGACCCGGTGGACGTCGGCCCGTACCCCCTCCCCGATACCGCACCGTCGGCCCGGTAACCCTGTCGGCACCATCTCCGAACGGTCCACCCGGGACCCCGGCACCACCTACGGCGGTGCGCCTGCCCGGGCAGCACCCGCGGCGCGCGGCAGCAATCCCGGTCCGTCGACGGTCACCCGGATCAGGACCGTCCCGGTTGCCGGGTCCTCCACGAGGCACTGCTCCACCCGCGCGCCATGCTGCGCGGCGACGGTCCCGGCGATCTCGCAGGGTTGGCCGGGTGCCAGGCCCCTCGCGGAGTCGGCGGCGGCCAGCGCGGCCAGATCGGCCGCCGTCGCAGCCTTCGACGCCGCCGATGCTGCGAGGACGAAGACACCCGCCACCGCCACCAGGATCAGCGCGAGCAGCGCTATCCCGGTCATGAGGGCGGTCCCCGCTCCCCTCTCGCTCCAGGAATCCCCCGCACGCGACTCGCCCCACCTCGCGTCACCCATCACTCTCCTCCCGGCCCGCCGCGGAGGCGACGAGCTCGACACCGAAGATTCCGACGACGGGCCCTGTGACGCGTGCCCGCACCACCACGGTCGTCCACCCGCCGTCGGACGACGTGCTCGTCACCGCGTCCCGCCCGGCAAGCCTCCGAACCGTCTGCTGGACGGTCGTGCTGCTCTCACCCCGCATGACCTCCCGGGCTCCGGCCCGCGCCGCCTCCTCGATCCGCAACTGCACGACGCCTACCTGCGCCATCCCGAGGATGAGGGCGACGAGAACCACCAGGGCGGGGAGGACGACGGCCACCTCGGCGGTGACGGACCCGCGGTCGGACACGGAACCCTGACCGGATGGTCCGCCACGACGGACGGGCCACCTGGTGGACCGGGACCGGGAGCCGTCCTGCCGGCCGGCGGCTCCGCTGTCTCCGATGGCTCCGAGGGCTCCGGTGTCCGACCGCGGCGAGGGCACGTGGCCCACCCGGCTCGCGGTGTGGTCGATCAGCCCGCCCTGGTGGCTGCCCATCAGCCGAAGTTCAGGGCCGAGGTGATCAGGGACATCAGCAGGCCCTTGATCTCACCGCTCGACAGGACTGCCACGAGCAAGGCGGCGAACCCGACGGCCGCGAGGGTGGCGATCGCGTACTCGGCCGTCGCCATCCCCGCCTCACGGTCGGGCAGGACGATCAGGCGACTCCGGAGCACCCGATCGTTGGATCGACGCCGCCGCGCCGCGGACCGGCGCGCTGCTCGGTCGACGTCGATCTCCGCCTGTCTCCCCACGGGCAGACGGGGCTCGCCGTCGCACACGGCTTGTATCGCCGGCACCGACCCGTCCCGGCAGAAGGGTGTTTCCCCGGGCCGGACGGCCGGGGTCGAGACGGCTGACGACGGCGCCGGGACGGACCGGTCGGGACGGGTGCCGCGCCCCGATCGCGGGACCTCGACGTCCGCACCGACGTCAGCCGCTGGTCGCCCCTGACCGGCTTCCCTGCCTACGTATGACTGCGCTGCCATGACTCCTCCTTCGTCCGTGACGTGGCAGATGCTCCACGTCGTGTGTGCGACGGTCGCCGCACGGTCAACTCTCGCGAGTGGGCGGCGCCCGGTGGCCGCCGGTGCGGGCTAAGTGGATAAGTGCCACCCCAACGGTTGGCGAGTCGAGGCGGCCCTAGAGATCCGGCAGGAGTCCCAGAACGACGGGTACCACGCCCAGGCAGATGAAGGCGGGGAGAGAGCACAGTCCGAGCGGCAGCACGAGGTGGACTCCGAGGGTCGCCGCCCGTTTGTCCGTCTCCCGGTTGAGTCGGCGCCGCATCTGGGCAGCATGGGCGTGCAGCAGGGCGGCCGACGGTGCTCCCGTCGAGGTGGCGAAGCGGAGGCCCTGTCTGATGTCCTCGACGGTACGCGCTCGCGCAGCGCCATCCAGCTGCTGTGCGTGGCCGGGTCTGCGCCTGCCCGTCCCGGCCACGATGGCCGTCGCACCCGGTGTGCCGACGTCCCAGGCCGCCTCCCAGGTGGCGCCGAGCAGCCGGGCCGCTCGCACCCTCTGAAGGGCTGGACCGACGGACAGGTCGCACGCCTCTGCCACCACCGAGAGACCGTGCTCCACCGAGGCCCCTGCCGTGAGCATCGATCCGAGCAGATCGAGGATGAGCGGTCCGTCCGTGAGGCCTGGTCGCGAGGGGACGGCTGGTCCTGCCCGTTCGCGTGCACCCTGCCTCCTCGAGACGGAGAGCACGACGAATCCGAGGAACAGGAGCGCGAACACCGTGATGCCCGCCATCAGGATGGCTCGACAGCCCGCTGCACCAGGCGCCCGGACCAGAGTCGCGCGACGACCATCAGCACGGTACCGGCGCCGAGAGTCAGCAGGCCCAGTGGTGAACCGAGAAGGACCTGGACGGGATCGACACCGAGCGCGAACCCGAGCACCAGGCCGATCACCGGGAGCCACGCCAGCAGCACGACGGTTGCACGGGGCCCGGCGAGGACCGTCTCACGCGCGGCAGCACTGTCGAGACCTGCCTCCAGGTGCGTTGCATAGCGTTCGAGGATCGCGGCGAGCGGGACGCCGCTCCGCTCGGCGACGACGAGGCACCCGGCGAGATCGACCCACAACCCGATCGCCCGGTCCGCATTCACAGGTGCACGGGCCTGTCCGGTTGCACGCCCGCTGGCGGCCCGCAGGGCGTCCGGGACATTCAGCCCGAGGTCGGCCGCCCGACGCGCCGTCGCGATGACGGGCAGCGCGGTCCGGGCGAAGACGGTCGGGGTTTCGGAGTACACCCGCTCCATGTCCGACCAGAGGAGATGCGGGGGCCGCCCCGCGCGAAGGAGCCCCGCCAACTGGTGGATGAACAGAGGCATGTCGTGAACGTCGAGGACCTGTCGGCGGAGACGGATACGCAGGCGGCCCAGGCCCATGGGGAGGTCCTGCGGATGGGTACGGCGGACCGCACGTTCATGACCACCCCGCGGTCCGCCACGTGGCTCCGTACCCCCGTGACTCAAGATTGTGACGACGGCGGCGCCGAGCAGCAGTGCCACGATCAGGCCGGTCATCAGCCGGACACCGGATCGGGTGTCGACGCGATCGTGCGTGCTCCTGGTGTCCGCTCGGCCGGAGTGGCTGCGTGGGCCACGGTCTGCAGATCGCCATCCGACCATCCCACGGCGTGTGCGAACTCCGCCCAGCCCGCTCCGCGCTCGCACCCCTGCCCGAGGGAGGACAGGACCGGCGTGACGACCAGCGCCGTCCCCCGCTCCACATGCAGCAGATTCAGGCTCTCCACGCGCCGACCGCGAGGATCACGCGTCAGGTGGACGACGACGTCGACGGCACTGGCGCCTGAAGAACGAGTGCTTCCGGTGTGAGGCCCGCGAGAGCCGCCAGGGCGCTCAGCCTGGCGGGCACGGCGTCGGCGGAATTCGCATGGATCGTCGCCCCTCCACCGTCGTGGCCCGTGTTCATGGCCGACAGCAGATCGCGGATCTCGGAGCCCCTGCACTCACCGACCACGAGTCGATCGGGCCTCATCCTCAGCGCCTGCCTGACGAGTTCCCCCAGATCGAACACGCCCGCGCCCTCGAGATTCCCGTGCCGGGCCTGCAGACCGACGGTGTGCGGGTGGGCCGGTGCGAGCTCCGCCGCGTCCTCGACCAGGACGATCCGCTCATGGGGTGCGGCGAGCCCGAGCAGCGTGGAGAGCATCGTCGTCTTGCCCGTACCCGTGGCGCCGCTGATGAGGAAGTTGAGCCGTTTCCTGATCATCAGGGTGAGTGCCAACGCGGCAGTGGGCTCGACGCCACCGGCGTCCACCAGCTCCTCCAGGGTGAAGACCTGTCGGCGTCGGATCCGGATCGACAGCAGTGTTCCCCCCGTCGAGACGGGCGGAAGGACGGCATGGACCCTGAAGCCGTCGAGCTGGACGTCCACGGCAGGACACCCGTCATCGAGCCGCCTGCCTCCCGCGGCGACCAGCCGGACCGCGAGGGCCCGGACGTCCTCGTCGGTGCCGAAGACCCGGCCGGTCCGGCGAAGGCCATGCGCACCGTCCACCCAGACATCGCCCGGACCGTTCACCAGGATGTCCGTGACGGATGGGTCGAGGAGCAGATGCTCGAGGGGCCCGAGCCCCTTGAGTTCGGCGCGGACACGATCGAGTTCGGTCAGCACCCCCTCGGAGCCGAGGAATCGGCCGCTCGAGCCCACAGCCTCGGCAAAGGCAGCGCCACCCACCCTGACGTCCGCCGAGAGCACCGCCCGACGGACGGCGTCCACCATCGACTCCACTCCGGGGTGGGGCGTTGCCGAGACGGTGGCCCCGCCGTGCTCCGCAGGGGTCGCGCCACCCTGCGCGGCCCGCCGCTGGCGACGCGTCCGCGAGCCCGGCACGCTCATCCCCGTCATCGGAACTGCTCGATGGTGCGCGTCACGGCTGCGACGGCTTTGCGCGCCCGTCGGGGAATGCCGGCGTCGAGCATCCCACCCCGTGCCTCGACGGACGCCGCGTCCCGCACGAAGGGCAGGTGGGCGAGCGGTTCGGGGCGACCGATCAGTTCCGCCACCCGCCAGGCGTCCAGGCCGTCGGCCACGGGACCTCGCAGGACGACGGCGACAGGGAGGAGGGAATGCTCCTCGACGAACACCTCGGCGGCAGCGACCCCTCGCTGGCGGGAGGGGACCAGGAGGACCAGACCGTCGCACAACCCTGCCCATGGGCGCGCAGCCATGCCGCACCCGAGGTCGACGAGCGTCATGGGGAAGGCTCCTCGCGCGGCCTCGAGGACGGCTTCCACGGACGCAGACGCCTCACCCTGCCCCGCTGGAACCCCCGGGGCGCCGTGCGACAGGAGGGACAGCCGACCCGCAGCCGGGAGCGCCGACCGGAGATGCTCCGAGTTCAGGGAACCGCGGACATCGGTGAGGTCGTGCCATCTCACCCCGGGGAGCTCCTCCGTGCCGAGCGCGAGATCCAGGCCCCCTCCTGCGGAAGGGCCGTCGACGAGCAGGGTCGCCGTCCCTCCCGCTGTCAGCCCCAGTGCACACCAGAAGGCCAGCGAACTGATACCGCATCCACCCACCGCACCGACGAACCCGATGAGCGTGCCGCGGGCCGTCGTCGTCATCCGTCCCCCGAGATACTCGGCGAGCCAGCCACCACCCTGCGGCAGGACGACGACCCGGGACGAGGAGAAGTGCACGGCGGTCCCCCACGCCCTCGCCTCATCGTCCGCCGATGCCACGACCACGACGTCGTGCGCGCCGGGCAGGCGCTCGACCGCCTGATCGGCGGTGACGAGTAGGACTGTCGGGTTCAGTGCAAGCGCTTCGCCCATCCCGGGAACGAAAACCGGCCTGACACCGGCTGCAGCGCACGAGCGCGCCACCTGGTCCTGGATGTACTCCGATCCGCCGGCGAGCACCGCGAGCCGCCGCGTGTCGTCCGGTAGCCAGGTCTTCTGGGTCATGCTGCAAGCCTGGCCTCCGGTCCTGCGGCGTGGCAGGTCTCCGGCACCCTATGTGGACAACCCGCCGATTGCAGGAATGGCACCGCCACCGCCGACAATGTGTCCATGTACATCGCTGTGGCGCCGCCGTCGCCGGGACGCCACGCCGGCGGCGCCCGAGTGGCGCTCCAGCGCCTCGACGCCGACGGCACGGCCCGTGGTGAAGCGGCTGTGCTGGCGAGGTCGGCGCTGTCGGCCGCCGTCGCCGAGGCAGAGACCGGACGACCGCGCTGGATCTGGGCGGGTACCAGGAGCTGGTATCCCGAGCTCCTCGCGGCCGGTGTGACGGTGGATCGCTGCTGGGACCTGGGCCTGAGCAGGGCGATCCTGGCCTCCACGCCGTCGTGCCGGTCCTCGCCCTACATCGACCGGTTGCGCTCGGGCGCGCAGTCGGCCGACGGCGTCGAACCGCCCCGGACCCTGCTTCCGCCACCACCTCCCCCGAACCAGCACTCGCTGTTCGAGGAGCCGCGCGCACAGGTAGGACCGTTCCTGGACGACGTCGTCGAGGAGTTCCGCCTGCAGATGGACGCCGTCGAGCACTCCAGGGACCCACGGCGGTTGAACCTCCTCATCGCGGCGGAGTCGGCGGGCGCCCTGATCGCCGGGGAGATGGAGCATGAAGGACTGCCGTGGCGCAGGGATGTCCATGAGGAACTGCTGGAGTCGATGCTCGGGCCCCGCCCGCCCGAGGGTGGCCGTCCGGCAGCGATGGAGCGGCTCGCAGCGGAACTCCGCGCTGCACTGGGCAACCCGGGGCTGAACCCTGACTCGCCCCAGGACGTGTTGCGGGCCCTGCACCGCGCAGGCATCGAGGTGAAGACCACCCGGTCCTGGGAGCTCGAGCAACAGCAGCACCCGGCTGTCGGGCCGCTTCTGGCCTACAAGAAGCTGTCCCGCCTGCTGACGGCGAACGGCTGGACCTGGCTCGATACGTGGATCCACGACGGACGGTTCAGGCCGGAGTACGTGGTGGGCGGTGTGGTGTCCGGTCGGTGGGCATCGCGCGGTGGCGGCGCGCTCCAGATCCCGCGACAGGTGCGCGACGCCGTGCGTGCGGACGAGGGCCACGTCTTCGTCGTGGCGGATGCCGCCCAGCTCGAACCGAGGGTCCTGGCCGCGCTCGGCCGCGATTCCGCCCTGGCCGCGGCCGCCAGGGGCCGGGACCTCTACCAGGGCATCGCCGACCAGGGTTTCGGTGGTGACCGGGCCAAGGCCAAGCTGGCCATGCTCGGCGCCATGTACGGCGCAACCAGTGGTGAGTCGGGGCGCCTGATGCCGCAGCTGACCCGCTCGTACCCCGACGCCATCGCCGTCGTCGAGGTCGCCGCGAGAGCCGGTGAGGCGGGCGACGGCGTCTCCAGCCATCTCGGGCGCGGATGCCCGCCCGCGTCCGAGGCATGGCGGCAGAAACAGCGTACGACGACGGCGGAGGAGCAGCGGCGGGCGGACGGCGCGGCCCGCGCGCGGGGGCGCTTCACGCGGAACTTCGTGGTGCAGGCGTCCGCTGCCGAGTGGGCCCTCTGCTGGCTGGCAGAGATCCGACGGCGTCTTGCCGCAAGCGACATCCCGAGCCCCCGGAGCCGCATCGCGTTCTTCCTCCATGATGAAGTGGTCCTGCATGTGCCGGCACCCCTGGCTGCGCAGGCCGAGACGATCCTGGAGGACGCAGCACGGGCCGCGACGCGCCTGATCTTCGGCGACATCCCGTTGGAGTTCGCGATCTCGGTCGTCTCCGTCACCTCGTACGCAGACGCGAAGTAACAGGAGCCCGCCCGTCACACCCGGAGCAGACCGTTGTGTCCGCATACGCGACGCCCCTCGCCGACCGGCCCGGGCAGGCTCACAGCGGTGCGGGTATCTCCATCGACTCGTCCCACGGGAGCGTCCAGCCGAGACCCTCGAAGACCGCGTCCAGCAGCATCGCCGTGAAGCCCCAGATGACGACGTGGGGCGTCAGGAACGCCGGTGTCCGACTGACGAAGCCTTCACGGTGGAGCACGGCCGTCCTCCGGTTGGCCGCGTCCAGGAGGGCGTCGACGGAGCACCGGAACACGTGCTCGGACTCGCCCCTGTCCATGACCCGGACCGGTGACTGACGAGCCCACCAGCCGAGCACCGGGGTGACCATGAAGTTGCTGATCGGCAGACCGACCTCGGGAAGCAGTCCCAGGATCTCGACGCCCGAGGGATCGAGGCCGGTCTCCTCCTGCGCCTCCCGCAATGCGGCCGCCCCCTCGTCCACATCACCGGCATCGGTGGCGCCACCGGGAAACGCGACCTGTCCGGGATGGTTCGACAGTCCGGCCGACCGCATCACGAACAGAAGGTCCAGGCCGTGCAGGGCGTCCGCCGGGCCCGAACGGCTCGGATCGGCGCCGCCCCGTCCTGCACCGGCCCCGCTCGGGGCGTCGCCGAACAGGATGAGCACCGCCGCCCGTCGACTCGTCAGCGGATCGAGCGCAGCGAGTTGCCATCCGTCGCGGCGCAGGAGCCCCGTCCCCGACGCGGCCGTCGCCCGGACCCAGGCGGCCACGTGGTCGCGGAGCGTTCCGGGCCCGGTCCCGGCTCCAGGGCCGGAACCGTCGGCCGCACCATCGAGGCGCGGTCCTTGCCCCGCACCGGTCGAAGGGCGCGGGTGCTCAGGCACCCAGACCGTGGCCCGCAGCACGCAACTCGGCGCGACTCTTCCCGGACCGCATGAGCTCGAGCAGTTCTCCACGGCCAGGTGCCAGTTCGTATTTGAGCAGCTTCGCCGCCTTGATCGGGTCCACCTCGCCCTCTCCATAGGCAGGGCAGAGCGCGGCGACAGGGCACACGCCGCAGGCCGGCTTCTTGGCGTGGCAGATCCGACGCCCATGGAAGACCACGTGATGGGACAGCGCCGTCCAGTCCTTCCGGTCGAAGAGGACGCCGACGTCGAGCTCCACCTTCACCGGATCGTCGGATGTGGTCCAGCGGAAGCGGCGGGCCAGCCGGCCGAAATGTGTGTCCACGGTGATACCGGGCACATCGAACGCGTTCCCGAGCACCACATTGGCCGTCTTGCGGCCCACACCGGGGAGGGTCACCAGATCGTTCAGTCGCCCGGGTACTTCGCCGTCGAACTCGTCGACAAGACGTCGCGAGAGCGAGAGCAGACTGTTCGCCTTCGCCCGGTAGAAGCCAGTGGGCCGGATGATCTCCTGGAGTTCCGACTCATCCGCCTCGGCCAGGGCACGCGCGTCCGGATACCGCGCGAACAGCGCCGGTGTCGTGAGGTTCACGCGCACGTCGGTCGTCTGCGCGGACAGGACGGTGGCCACCAGCAACTCGAACGCGTTGTGGAAGTCGAGTTCGGCCACAGCGTAGGGATAGGTCTCCGCGAGGATGCGATTGATCCTGCGAGCGCGTCGCTTCAGGGCGACGGGCGCCTCCTCCTCGATCTTCGCTTTCCTGCCTGCCACGGTGGATCTCCTTCCAGCGGAAACGATCGGACGTCGGCCGAGCCGGCCGGGAACCGGCCGGCTCGGTGGTCAGTCGCGCGGAGCGCGCTCGATGTTGCGAAGATCCCGGAGTATCCCGACGGCCCCCGTGCGCTTGTCCTGTACCAGGAAGTCGTGGCCGCGATCCTCGATGCCCACTTCCCAATCACCGGGCTGCAGGACGAAGACCTGGCGGCCGGTGTCCTCGTCGAAGACCGGACGCGGGGACCCGACCGCGAACCAGAAGGCCTCGACGACCGGCTCCTCGTCGGCGGACCGGGTCGCCGTGATGGGCTCCTGGCGGTTCTTCCCGGAAACGGCGTCCGTCTCCCGCGTGGCAGCAGGGTCATCGCGGACGACGTCCTGCGCCCTCGTCGCGTCCACGCCGTCGGGGGACCCCTGGTCCTCGTCCCCCGTCTGTTCATTCCTCTCGCTGGATGCATCCGGGCCGACAGCGTGCGATCCGCTCTCCGACGCGTGCTGCTCGCGGTCCGGGCCCTGCGCATCAATGCCATCGCTCGGGGACTCGGCGTCCCCGAGGGACTCTGCAGCCCGGCGTTCGAGCCCGGACTGCCCGGACGCCGCCGGCCCTGCACCGACTGCACCCGCTCCACCCGCACCGTAGAGCCCTGCTCCGTTCTGCCGCACGGCAGCAGCGGCCGGATTGATACCGGGTTCGGAATAGTCCGCGGAGGCCGATGGTGAATCGTCCGCGGTGGAACCCCGCCCGGTCATCGCTCCGATACGTGCACGCAGACCCGATCCGAGCTTGCCTGCAGCCGTGCCGGTGCCGTCCGTCGCGCCGCTGTCGTCCGCGTCCCGAGTGCTGCCGAACGCCTCGCCAGGGTGCTGCTCGTCCTTCGGGGACGACGTGGATGCCGACGGACGGGGGCGCGCAGTGGTGATGGGCCGCGCCGCTGCATGCGCGACGACCTCGGGGCGCTCCGCGAAATCGTTCCTGAACACCGGCAGGAAGGGCCCGACGACGGTGGTGGCCAGCATGGCGAGCGCACCGAGCAGGGCTACCAGCGGCCCTGCGTGGAACGCGGTGACCGTGCTCAGGAAGAAGAAGGTGGTGGCGAGGACCGCCGCGACCGAAGCGAACTGGTCGACGGACAGGGAGCCCACCCGGAGTCCGTCCGAGCCCAGGCGGCGACCTGCAAGGAGCGCAAGCGCAATGACCGGCAGCAGGATGCCGATGCCGATGAAGAACAGCGGCTCACTGTTCCAGAAATTCACGTAACGCACCATGCCATCGAGGAACGGAAGCAGAGTTCCGATGAAGACGAGGGCCACCCCTCCTCCGAAGACTGTTTCCCGAAGCGTGAACGGCCCCACGGCGGCGTGACTCGGCCCGCCGAGATCGCTCTCCCCAGCGGCTCGCTGCCCCTCGGATGCTTCGGTCATGGCGTTCTCCCGTTCGTAGCGCTGGTCGTCCGACACGGGAAAGGCCCGCGGACACTGAGTACCTGCTTCCACCCTAGCCACCGCCCCGGTCCTTCTCCACCAATCGGGGCCCCCGCCGGAGCGCCGCTCACCGCACAATCGCGGCAGCTCGGCTAACCGCGTGTGACGCCCGGCACACGCGGGGCGGAAGAAGTCGGTAGTGTTCCCGTGGAGCACACCGGGGTGCGGCGATTCCTCACAGCACCGCCGGATCGCTCCATCGAATCTGTCATCGGACACGTCACAAAGGGGTACAACACGAGCGCCGATCGCCAGGGCGATGCCTTCGAGAACCTGCTGCACGAGGAGCGCCGTTTCCCGCCCAGCGAGGAATTCGCCGCGCACGCCGTAGCCCAGCCGTCCCTCTACGACGAGGCGCGCGAGCAGGGCTCCGAGTTCTGGGCCCACCAGGCGCGCGAGCTGCTCACCTGGGAGACGGACTTCACCCAGACCCTCGACTGGACGGACGCACCGTTCGCCAGGTGGTTCGTCGGCGGGACGGTCAATGCCGCCTACAACGCGCTCGACCGCCATGTCGAAGCAGGCCTCGGCGGCCGCGTGGCCATCCACTTCGAGGGCGAACCCGGCGACACCCGAACCATCACCTACGCGGAGCTCACCCAGGAGGTCAAGAAGGCGGCCAACGCCTTCGAGTCGTTGGGCGTGCAGAAGGGCGATCGCGTTGCGGTCTACCTGCCCATGATCCCGGAAGCCGTCGTCACGATGCTCGCCTGCGCGCGGATCGGCGCGGTGCACTCGGTGGTCTTCGGCGGCTTCTCGGCTGATGCGCTCCGCAGCCGGATCGACGACGCCGAGGCCAAGCTCGTGGTGACCTCGGACGGCACGTACCGCCGCGGCAAGCCGAGCGCCCTCAAGCCGGCGGTGGACGGCGCCCTCGAGAAGGAGGGGCACACGGTGACCAACGTGGTGGTCGTCCGCCGCAACAACGAACCCGTGGAGTGGACCGAGGGACGTGACCTCTGGTGGCACGACGTCGTCGACGGCGCGTCGGACGAGCATACGGCCGTGGCCCACGACGCCGAGCATCCCCTGTTCATCCTCTACACCTCCGGGACGACGGGTAAGCCGAAGGGCATCCTCCACACGACCGGTGGCTACCTGACGCAGACCGCCTTCACGCACCGGAACACCTTCGACCTGCGGCCCGAGACGGACGTGTTCTGGTGCACCGCGGACATCGGGTGGGTGACGGGCCACAGCTACGTCGCGTACGCACCGCTCGTCAACGGCGCCACACAACTCATGTACGAGGGGACACCGGACACCCCGCACCAGGGCCGCTGGTGGGAGCTCGTCGAGAAGTACAGGGTCTCCATCCTGTACACGGCGCCGACGGCCATCCGGACCTTCATGAAGTGGGGCCGGGACATCCCCCGGAAGTACGACCTCTCCTCCATCCGGGTGCTCGGGTCCGTCGGTGAACCCATCAATCCCGAAGCGTGGATGTGGTACCGCGACGTGATCGGTGGAGGCAACGCTCCGATCGTCGACACCTGGTGGCAGACGGAGACAGGTGCCCACATGATCGCTCCCATGCCCGGCGTGACGGCGACGAAACCCGGCTCGGCCCAGGTCGCCGTCCCCGGCATCGCGATCGACGTCGTCGACGAGATGGGTGCGTCCGTCCCGAACGGCTCGGGCGGGTACCTCGTCATCCGCGAGCCGTGGCCTGCCATGCTGCGTGGCATCTGGGGGGATCCCCAGCGTTTCAAGGACACGTACTGGTCCCGTTTCGACGCCATGTATTTCGCGGGCGACGGCGCCAAGAAGGACAGCGACGGCGATATCTGGCTGCTCGGGCGGGTGGACGATGTCATGAACATCTCGGGTCACCGCCTCTCGACCACCGAGATCGAATCGGCCCTCGTCAGCCACCCGTCGGTCGCCGAAGCCGCCGTCGTGGGTGCGAGCGACGAGACGACGGGCGAGGCCGTGGTCGCCTTCGTGATCCTCCGCGGGTCGGCGAAGGACGACGACGACATCGTCACGACCCTCCGGAACCACGTGGGCAAGGAGATCGGGCCCATCGCGAAGCCGCGGAACATCCTGGTGGTCCCGGAACTGCCGAAGACCCGCAGCGGGAAGATCATGCGCCGGCTGCTCAAGGACGTCGCGGAGGGCCGCGAGGTGGGTGACGCGACCACACTCTCCGATCCGACGATCATGCAGCAGATCGCCGTGTCCCTGCGGAAGTAGCGCGCACGAGCCGGAACCGACAGGACGGGCGCAGGGCAGGGACGCGGAAGGCCCCGGCAGGTGCCGGGGCCTTCCGCGTGTCCTGGCGCGCTCAGCCGATCGTGGCGTCGACCGTGACCTCGATGTTGCCGCGGGTCGCATTCGAGTAGGGGCACACCTGGTGCGCCTGCTCGACGAGGGCGTCCGCCGTCTCCTGGTCCACGCCGCCGATCTCGGCGTGCAGGGCGACGGCGAGCTGGAAGGCGCCGCCGTCGACCGGGTTGATGCTGACCTCGGCCGTGACCGCGGTGTCGCTGATCTTCGCCTTGCTGCGACCGGCCACGAGCTTCAGCGCGCTGTGGAAGCAGGCAGCGTAGCCGACGGCGAAGAGCTGCTCGGGATTCGTTGCACCGCCGGCACCGCCCATCTCCTTCGGAACGGCCAGATCGACCACGAGCTGCCCGTCATCGGTGCGTGCCTCGCCGTTACGCCCGTCGCCCGTCGCGGTGGCCACTGCCGTGTAGAGAGCACTCATGGTCTCGATCCTTTCGTCGCGGCTGCCTCGATGGCACCCGATGCACAAGTAGACTAACTAGTAACTCTACTTTCCCCAAATCTCCCCCGCCCCCTTTCGAGACGCCACAATGGAGCATGATGACCGCTCAGCTACCCGTCCGCGATCGCATCCTCGCCTCGGCGACCACGCTGTTCGACACCACGAGCATCCGCTCGGTCAGCGCCGACCGCGTCATCGCCGACGCCGGCACCACCAAGGTGACCTTCTACCGGCACTTCCCTTCGAAGGACCACCTCGTGGTCGCCTACCTCGACCGGCACCTGGACCTGCTGCAGGAAGCCGTCGAGAAGGAGCGCGCCGCCGGCCACGACGCCTGCACCATCCTGCTGCGGCTCGCCGCAGCGAACGGCAGCGCCGCGTGCCGGCCGGGATTCCGCGGCTGCATTTTCATCAACGCCGCCGCGGAGTACCCGGCCGAGGGCAATTCGGTACGCGGCGCCGTCGCCAGGTACCGCGTCTGGCTGCACGGCGTCGTCGTCGGCCTGCTGCGGGACCTCGGGGTGGACGAGCCGGACGTCGTCTCCGATCAGCTGATCATGCTGCGCGACGGCGCCATGGTGCATGGCTACATGGCCGATCCGACCGCCGTGGCCGAGTCGCTGGTGACGGCGGGACGCGCGATCATCGGGGCACATCTCCGCAGCCCGCTGCCGGCCTGATCCGGCGGCAGTCTCCCCGCCAGTGTGACGTTCGTCCTGAAACGTGGCCCGCCCGCCGGTGCGGGAGGACAATCTTCACCGTGTCCACTACCGTGCAGCAGCCCCCCGTCACGAATCCGCGCATGGCCCGCCGCGTCGCCGGTGCCTCCTTCGTCGGAACAGCCCTCGAGTCCTACGACTTCTACGTCTTCGGCACGGCCGCCGCACTGGTGTTCAATGTCGTCTTCTTCACCGGGCAGGATCCCGTGGCCGGCACGCTCTCGGCCTTCCTCGTCTTCGCGATGGGATTCGTCGCCCGACCTCTCGGCGCCATCCTCTTCGGCCACCTCGGCGACCGGATCGGCCGGAAGCGCACGCTGATCTGGACCATCACCCTGATGGGCCTCGCCACGGGGACCGTGGGCCTGCTGCCGGACTACAACGCCATCGGCATCTGGGCGCCCATCATCCTGACGGCGCTGCGGTTCATCCAGGGACTGTCCCTGGGCGGTGAGTGGGGAGGCTCCATCCTCATCGCGACCGAGCACGCCGAACCGCGCAAGCGCGCGCTCTACGCGTCCATCCCCCAGCTCGGCTCACCCGTGGGCACCATGCTCATCTCGGCCATCTTCCTGGTGCTCGCCGTCGTCGCCCCCGACATCATGACCACCTGGGGCTGGCGGATACCGTTCCTTCTCGCCTTCCCCTTCCTCGCCGTCGCGATCTACCTCCGCCTCGCCATCGACGAGACCCCTGTCTTCAAGCAGGCGAGCCAGGGCCACCAGCTGCCCCGTATCCCGTTCGTCGAGGTCCTGAAGTCCCAGCCCGTCGCCATCGTCGTCGCCATCGCGTCCGCGGTCCTCGGGATCGGCTCCTACTTCCTGATGGTCACCTACACGCAGGCCTACGGCACGGAGACGCTCGGCCTGTCCGAAGCGACCGTCCTCAACGCAGCGCTCATCGGCTCGATCCTCCAGCTCGTCACGATCCCGGCGTTCGGCTATCTCGCGATGCGCATCGGATCCGCGAGGGTGGTCGCGGGCGGCGCGCTCGGGACGGCGCTGATCGCGTTCCCCCTGTACTGGGTCATCAGCATCGCCGACGAGCCGATGTACATCGCCGCGATCATCCTGGGCGGCATCCTGCCCACCGCGAGCTGGGCGGCCCTCGGCGGTCTCATGGCGGACATCTTCAAGCCGGCGACAGCGTTCACCGCGCTCTCCTTCGCCTACAGCATCGCCGCGATCATCGCAGGATTCGCGCCCTCGATCACCCAGCAGTTCGGCATCGCGACGGATGGAGCGTGGTGGCACCCGGGCGTCGTCCTCGCCGCCATGAGCCTGATCACCCTGGCGGGCGCACTCGGCGCCGTCGGGTTGCGCTCACGGCTCGCCGATCCGGCGGCCGCCGGCACGCGTGGGGCATAGTGGGGGCATGACGCCGGTACGCATCCCCAGCATCCTCGTGGTCAACGGTCCCAACCTCAATCTGCTCGGCACGCGGGAGCCGGCCGTGTACGGGACGGCGACGCTCGACGACGTCGTCCGGCTCGCCGACGACACCGCGCAGGCGGCCGGCTGCGCGACGACGGCGGTGCAGTCCAACCACGAGGGTGAACTGATCGACGCCATCCACGCCGCAAGGACCACGTCCGACGGCATCGTGATCAACGCCGGCGCCTTCACGCACACGTCGATCGCCATCCGGGACGCCCTCGCCGGAGTCGGCCTTCCCGTCGTCGAGGTGCACATCAGCAACGTCCACCGCCGCGAGGACTTCCGGCACCACTCCTACATCTCCGGGGTCGCCGACGCCGTGATCGTGGGAGCCGGGATCGACGGCTACCGCCTCGCCGTCGAGCACCTCGCGCGCCGCCTCACCGGCGTCTGACGCCGGGGCGGGCTCGGCCGGATCGAACCCGGCCGATCCCTCGCTCGCCTGCACCCTGCCGCTCCGTCGGATGCCCGGGGCCGGGCGCTGCCCAGGGCATCGTTCCCGAAAAGTTAGCCCGCCCTGCGCCGGTCGGGCGAGGATGACCCCGGCCATAGGGCACGATGGTGCCATGACGGACATCACTCCCGCCGGGTACGCGACCGACCAGCCCGAGAACCTCGACGCGCCCCTGCTCGAAGTACGGAACCTGGCGGTGAGCTTCCGGACCACGCACGGCGAGGTCCAGGCCGTGGAAGACGCCAGCTTCACCCTGAAGCGCGGGAGCGCGCTCGCGATCGTGGGCGAGTCCGGTTCGGGCAAGTCGACGACGGCGATGGCCTGCATCGGCCTGCTGCCCGGAAACGGCCGCGTCACCTCCGGGAGCATCCTCTTCGAAGGCCAGGACCTCGTGCACCTGTCCGAGGCGAAGATGCGGACCATCCGTGGCCGCGCCATCGGCCTCGTCCCGCAGGACCCGATGTCCAACCTGAACCCCGTGACGAAGATCGGGACGCAGGTCGCCGAGACACTGCTGGTCCACGGCATGGCGACGAAGAAGAACGTGAAGCAGCGCGTCATCGACGTCCTCACGGCAGCAGGTCTCCCTGACGCCGGCGAGCGCGCGAAGCAGTACCCCCACGAGTTCTCGGGCGGCATGCGCCAGCGTGCCCTGATCGCCATCGGCCTCGCCTGCCAGCCGCGCCTGCTGATCGCCGACGAGCCGACGTCCGCCCTGGACGTGACCGTGCAGCGCACCATCCTCGATCAGATCGACACGATGACCGAGCAGCTGGGCACATCGGTGCTCCTCATCACCCACGATCTCGGCCTCGCCGCCGAACGGGCGTCCCAGCTGGTGGTGATGCACCGGGGCCGTGTCGTCGAGACGGGTCCCGCCGACCAGCTGCTCAACGACCCGCAGCACCCCTACACGCAGTCCCTCGTCCGAGCCGCCCCCAGCGTCGCCGCGGTCCGGCTGCGCCCGGCCGCGTTCACCGCCGACGCCGCTGCGCGCCTGAAGCTCGCAGAGGCCGCCTTCGAGGAGCACGAGGCAGGACACGAGACAGGACACGGCGCCCGGCATGCGGCGGACCACGGGTCCGGCCATGAGGGCGCGGCAGGCGGATCGGCGGCCGGCCCTGAAGCGGCCACCGCTGAAGCGACCCCCGGAACCGGCGCGCACGCCGCCACGTCATCGTCCGACCGATCGACGGCGCCCACCCCCGGGTCCGCAGCACACACCCCGCCGGTGAACATCGTGAAGATCCGCGATCTCACGAAGGTCTACAAGCGGCGTGGCAGCAAGGAGGACTTCTACGCGGCGAAGAACGTCACGCTGGATGTCCCCCGCGGCCAGACCGTCGCGATCGTGGGCGAGTCCGGCTCGGGCAAGACGACGACGGCGCGGATGCTGCTCAAGCTGATCGAGCCGACGTCGGGCACCATGACGTTCGACGGCATGGACGTGGCCACCCTCGACAAGACGCAGCTCAACGATTTCCGGCAGCGCGTGCAGCCCATCTTCCAGGACCCGTACTCGTCGCTGAACCCGATGTTCACGATCGAGCGCATCGTCGAGGAGCCGCTCAACGCCTACAGGCGCGGCTCGAAGAAGGAGCGGTCGGCCCGCGTCCGTGAACTCATGGACCAGGTGTCCCTCCCCCAGAACGCCCTGCGGCGCTACCCGGCCGAACTCTCGGGCGGGCAACGGCAGCGCGTCGCGATCGCACGGGCCCTCGCCCTGCAGCCCGAGCTGATCGTGTGCGACGAGCCGGTCTCCGCGCTCGACGTCCTCGTGCAGGCGCAGATCCTCAAGCTCCTCGGGGACCTCCAGTCGGAGCTGGGCCTCAGCTACCTCTTCATCTCGCACGACCTCGCCGTGGTGCGCCTCATCTCGGACTACGTGTGCGTCATGAAGGACGGCGAGCTCGTCGAAGCGGCCAGCTCCGAGGAGGTCTTCCAGAACCCCCGCCATCCCTACACGCGGAAGCTCCTCGCGTCGATCCCCGGCAACGAACTCAACATCGGCGAGGATCTGGCCTCCTAGACCGGGTCACCAGCTGATCCGCTCGAAGGCGTCGCGCAGCTTCTTCCCGCGCAGGGCATTCAGGGAGGAGACCCAGGCGATGCGCCCCGCCAGGTGCGAGCGGAAGTCGCCCTGGCCGCGGCTCTGGGACTCCGGCCCGTGCAGCGTGCAGTTGTGCAGGATCGCCTTCAGCACCTCGTACTCGGTCCGGGCGACGTTGGGGCGCGCGTTGACGACGATTCCGGTCACGGACTGGCGGACGCTGCTGCCGCGCACGCGCGTCTTGCGCGGATTCACCGCGTGGCCCTCGGCGGTGACGATGCGGTCCGCTCCCCGGACGAAGGCATCGGCCCGCCGAGCCAGTTCGGCCGGGCCGCTGAACGCGAGGTCATCGGCGTAGCGCGTATAGACCCCGCCTGCCGCCTCGGCCCAGCCGGTGAGTCGCGCATCGAGACGCCGGACGGCCAGGTTCGCGAGTGCGGGCGACGACGGCGCCCCCTGCGGGAGGTGGGGAGCCCGAAGTGCCTGCGTGAGACCGAAGCGCTCCTCCGCGGTGCCGCCGTCGGGCATGGCCCGGAGAACGGCCTCCGGCACGGAGTGCGTGCACAGCCCGGTGAGGACATGCGCCGTGGCCTCCGGGTAGCCGGCCTGCCGGAACACGCCGAACACGCGGCCGGGCGTCACGCGGGCGAAGAACGAGACGAGGTCGAGCGTGATCACGACGGCGGAACCGGTGTGCAGCGTAGCGCCGCTTCGAGCACTGCGACCGGGCACGAATCCGTGGGCCGCTGGATGCAGCGGGATCGGGAGGAGGTGCCGGTCGAGGACACGGCGCTGCACCGTCCGAAGCCGGATACCGGGCACCTCGAGGAGGCGCGGGACCCGACCGGGCCGGGACCGCCAGACATACCGGTAGTGCTGCAGCAGCAGGCCGGCGCGACGGTTCCAGTGGCGCGTGTCGGCGAACCACTCGAGCTCACCCGGGGGCAGTCCCAGCTCCCGGGCGAGCCAGGCGAGGTCCCTGCACTCCGCCTCGGAGGCCTCCGGGTCTTCGGGCGTCCTCGGCCCGTCCCGTTCCCCCACGAGGTACCGCACCGGGACGATCGGCCGTCCTGCGGCGCGTGCCGTCGACACGGCCTCGACGAAGACCGGCTGTGCCTCGATCCACCGGGCCAGTTCCCGGGGCGCCCCGCCCGGTCTCCGGGGGTAGCCCCCGAGGACACCGCGTAGCAGCGGGCCGAGCCAGCGACGCCGGGCCCCGAGCAGTTCCGCGCCGACCCGCACCAGCTCCTCACGCTGCCAGGCGGACGCCTCGAGGAAGGCCTCGGCGAGGAGCAGCGCGAGGCCCGCGGTGCCCGGGTCCGGCGTGCGCGCCAGCGCTCGGGAAGCAGCCGACGTCGGCGCTGTCGCACGTGAGATCAGCGCAGGGCGTCCCGGTGCACCGGGCGCGCCGTCGCTTCCCCGGTGATGACCACGCTCGTCGGACACCACGCCGTCGTCCCCTGTTCCCCTGCCGTCCGTGGCTCCCCCTCGGCTCGTCGGACTCGTCCTGCCGCACGACGGATCCCGGCCGACCTGTCCTCCTGTTCGGGCGCTGAGCTGCGCGAAGCGCAGTCAGGTGCCTGAGGCGCCGTGTGCTGGTCGGTCTGCGTGCCCCGGGGTAGCCCCGGAGAGGAGCGCGCACTGCGTACGCGCACCGCCTCGGCCGGGATCCGTTCGGGCCACCCTAGCAAGGCGGCCCGACATCGCGGCGTCATGGACTGCACAGGCGTCGGCACGGCGCCTACAGTGGCGGGAACAGCAGTCGGACCGGACGGCAGGGGACACCATGAGCGGAACCGCGAACACGGCAGGGGCGACGACGGAGGACGGATGGCCCGCGCTGCGCGTCGACGCATGGGAGGACACGCGGACCACGCTGCACATGTGGCTGCAGGTGGTCGGCAAGATCAGGATGGTGCATGCCCCGCTCGTCAACCACTGGTGGCAGGTGCCGCTCTACGTGACGCCGCGCGGGCTCGGAACGTCCTCGATCCCGTACCGGAACGGGATGTTCGACCTGGAGTTCGACGTCGTGGCGCACCGCCTGCTGATCCGCAGCAGTTCCGGCGAGGACCGCGCCGTGCCCCTCGAACCGCAGAGCGTCGCCCGGTTCCACGACCGGACCATGGTGGCCCTGGCCGAGCTCGGGATCGAGGCGCCCATCCGTCCCGTCCCCACGGAGGTGGAGCCCGCCGCGCCGTTCGCGGAGGATCACGCGAACGCCTCGTACGACGCCGGCGCTGTCGCCGCCTACTGGCGTCAACTGATCCAGGCGGAACGGGTCATCACGCGGTTCCGGTCGGAGTTCCTCGGGAAGGTCAGTCCGGTGCACTTCTTCTGGGGTGCGATGGATCTCGCCTGCACGCGCTTCTCGGGCAGGCCCGCACCGACGCATCCCGGCGGCGCCCCGAACTGCGCCGACTGGGTCATGGAGGAGGGCTACTCGCATGAACTCTCGAGCTGCGGTTTCTGGGCCGGCGGTGGTGAGGAGGGCGCTTTCTACTCGTACGCCTACCCGGAACCGGACGGGTACCGGGAGACGGTGATCGGTGTGGACGGGGCGTTCTACAGCGACGACTTCCGGCAGTTCCTGCTGCCCTACGAGGCCGTGCGTACCGCCGCCGACCCCGACGCCGTCCTCCTCGAGTTCCTGCGGGCCACCTACCGGGCCGCAGCAGTGGCGGGAGGCTGGGACGAGGGCCTCGTCATCGATCCGCACCGGCTGGACCGGCACGGCCGCTGAGCCGCGGTACCCGCCGCGGAGACGCGAGCGGCCACCGCCCGCCCGGGTGGTGGCCGCCGTCGTGCACGCATGGTGCACGAGGGGTGCGGTGGAGCTACTTCCGGCGCGTCTTCGGATCGAGCGCCTCACGCAGGGATTCGCCGAGCAGCGTGAACCCGAGCGCCGTGATGGCGATGCAGGCTCCCGGCAGGAACGCCAGCTGCGGGGCCACGGCGAGCTCGGCCTGAGCATAGGTGAGCATGCGGCCCCACTCCGCAGCCTGCGGGAGACCGCCACCGAGGCCCAGGAAGGACAGCGCTGCGGCGTCGATCACGGCGGTCGCCAGGGTCAGTGTCGCCTGCACGATCACGGGCCCCATGCTGTTCGGCAGCAGGTGGCTCATGGTGATGGTCCGGCGGCTGAGGCCGAGCGTCTGCGCCGCCAGGATGTAGTCCGCGCCCCGCTGCGACAGCATCGAGGACCTCAGGAGCCGCGCGAAGATCGGGATCTGCGAGACACCGATCGCGATCATGATCGCGTACGAGCTCTGGCCGAGCACCGCCGCGATACTGACGGCGAGCAGCAGGTTGGGCACGGACAGCAGGATGTCGACGAAGCGCATGATCACGTTGTCCACCCATCCGCCGAGACCGCCGGCCAGGACGCCCAGCAGCATGCCGCCCGCGAGTCCCAGCGCCGTCGAGACGACGCCGATCAGGAGCGACGCCTGGGCGCCCCAGATGAGCTTGCTGAGGACGTCACCGCCGAAGCGGTCGAGGCCCAGCGGGAAACCGTCGATCTCCCCCGGCCCCGGGATGGTGGTCGGCGTGATGGACGTGCGGCCCGGCAGCTCGTTGCCTCCGTAGGGCGCGAGGATCGGGGCGAGGATCGCCACCAGCAGGAACAATCCGATGATGACGGCGCCGACGATCGCCTGCGGATTGCGGCGCAGCCGGAGGAAGGCGTCCTTCCACAGCCCGGTTCCACGGCCGGAGTCCAGGCTCGGGCCGGTGGGCTCGGCCGGTCCGCCGGCTCCGGTTGGCAAAGTGACACTCATTGCACACGCACCCTCGGGTCGATGACGGAGTAGGACAGGTCGACGATCAGGTTGATCAGGGCGTACAGGATCGCGATGAAGATGATGAAGCCCTGGAGCACGGGGTAGTCCAGGCCGAAGATGGCATCCCGGAGGAAGCGGCCGATGCCGTTGAAGGCGAAGACCGTCTCGGTGAGCACCGCGCCGGAGATCAGCAGGCCGAGCTGCAGGCCGATGGTCGTGACGACGGGCAGCATGGCGTTCCGCAGGATGAAGCTCCCCCGGATGGTGCGCTCCATCAGCCCCTTGGCGCGGGCGGTGCGGACGTAGTCGGCGTTCTGCACCTCCAGGACCGAGGCCCTCGTGATGCGCACGATGATCGCCAGCGGGATGGTACCGAGGGCCAGCCCCGGGAGGATGAGGTGCAGGAAGGCATCCCACGCGGCGTCGTACTCACCCGTGAGCATGCCGTCGAGGACATAGAACTCCGTGACATGAGTGGCGTCGATGCGGGGGTTCTGCCGCCCGTCCGGGGGCAGGATGCCCCACTGGATGGCGAAGATGTACTTCAGGATGAAGGCCAGGAAGAAGACCGGCACGGTGATCCCGACGAGGCTGAGCACCACGGAGCTGTGGTCGAGGAACCGGCCGTAGTACCGGGCCGCGAAGTAGCCGAGGGGCACCCCGACGCCGATCGCGAAGACGAGGGCGACGACGGTCAGTTCCAGCGTGGCGGGGAAGCGCGTGGCGAACTCCTCGAGTACCGGCCGGCCCGTGTTGATGGAGACGCCGAAATCGCCCTGCAGCAACCGGCCCACATAGGTCAGGTACTGCGTGAGCAGGGGACGGTCGAAGCCGTAGAGCTCGTTGACCCGGGCGATCGCCTCAGGCGTGGCCTTCTCCCCGAGCAGGGCGGTCGCGGGCCCGCCGGGCGGGCTCCGCACCCACAGGAAGAGCAGGATGGACAGCCCGATCAGGGTGGGTATCAGCAGGGCTATCCGTTTACCGATGACGCGTAACACTCGCGTGGATCCTTCCGGTTGACCGGCCGCGGCCGGGCAGGGGGTGTACAGCACGATGGAGCCGGTCCCCCGAAGGGGACCGGCTCCATGCGGGTACTGCTTGCTACTCGCTCAACTCGATCTCGGTGAAGACCTCGTCGTTGACGGGGCTCGCCGGGTACGAGGTGACGCGGGGGGCGAAGGCGAGCGACGGGGCGGGGTGCGCGAGCGGGATGGCCGGGTTAAACTCGGCGATCTGCTCGTTGATGTCCTTGTACAGCTCCGTCTGCTGCTCGCGGTCGCTGATGCCGCGTGCCTCGTCGAGGGCCGAGAACAGCTCCGGGTTGTCGAAGCCGAATTCGAGCTTCTCCTGCCCGAAGAACACGCCGATGAAGTTGTCGGTGTCGTTGTAGTCGCCGGTCCACCCGAGGAGGTGCAGACCGTGGTCGGGCGTGCCCTGGACCTGGTTCAGGTAGTCGGGCGACCATGCGGCGGGAGCGGGCGTGACGGTGATTCCGACGTCGCTGAGCTGTGCCTGGAGGTTGGTGAAGACCTGCTCCGGAGTGGGCATGTACGGGCGTGAGACGTTCGTCGGGTAGTTGAACGTGACCTCGAAGCCGTCGGGATAGCCGGCCTCCGCCAGCAGTTCCTTGGCGCGCTCGGGGTCGTACTCGTAGGTGGTGACGTCCTCGTTGTAGCCGTCGACGACCTCGGGGATGAACTGCGTGGCGACCTTCGTTCCCTCAGGGAGGGTCTGCGCCACGAGGGCTTCCTTGTCGATCGCGTGGGCGATGGCCTCGCGGACCTTCGGATCCGCGAGCTCGGGGATGGCCTGGTTCATGCCCAGGTAGAGGATGGTGAAGGGGTCGCGCGGGGTGATGTTGTACCCGGCGTCCTTGAGGGACTGCGTGTCCGCGGGCGCCACGAGGTCGTACCCGTCGATCGTGCCGGCCTCGAGGGCCTGGCGGCGCGCCTGGGGATCGTCGATGATGCGGAAGATCGTCTTGGCGATCTGGCCCTTGTCGCCCCAGTAGTCGTCGTAGATCGAGATCTCGAGCTGCTGCCCGACGTTCCAGGAGTCGAACTTGAAGGGACCGGTTCCGACCGGATGCCCGAGCGCGTACTCGCTGAGCGAGGGTGCCTCGGCGGTTCCGCCGATCTCGTCCGCCGAGTACTCCTCCAGCGCCGTGGGGCTCTGCATGGCGAAGGCGGGAAGTGACAGCGCGGCGATGAAGCCTGCGAACGGCTTGGCGAGGTTGATGGTGACCTCGTTGTCACCGTTGGCCTCGCAGGACTCGTAGACGGCGTCCTCGGGGCTGTCCGCGAACCCGCGGAAGAGCGAGCCGTAGTAGTACGAGGTGGTCTCGGCCTGCTGGATGCCGGTCCAGTTGTACCAGCGGTCGAAGTTGAAGCAGACGGCCTCGGCGTCGAACGGCGTGCCGTCGTGGAAGGTCACGCCCTCCTTGAGCTGGAAGACCGTGGACAGTCCGTCCTCGGCGGTCTCCCAGGACTCCGCGAGCAACGGCGCGGGGTCGGCGGTGCCGGGTTCCACGCCCACCAGGCCCTCGAAGATCTGGCGGCTGACGCGGAAGGACTCGCCATCGCTGGCGAAGGCCGGGTCCAGCGACTTCGGATCGGACGACGCGGCGAAGACGAAGGTCGAATCGACGGCGGAATCGCCCTCGGCGCCGGTGTTCTCCTCGCGCTGGCTCTGCACGCAGCCGGTCAGGAGGAGTGCTGCGATGGAGACCCCTGCTGTGAGCGCCGCGCGTTTCCTTGCGGCAGAGCCGCGCACGGATGTGCCTCGGTTGGACATGTGTTGCTCCCTGGTGAACGAGTGATTCCTACCGGATCTACCGGTATCCATGGGGATCACAGCGGCGACCGCGCTGATCCGTGTGACGAGCCTAACTTCCACGACGGCGGCGAGCCGCATTTCCCGGCGATCAGTGGTTACGATTTGGCATCACGACCGCCCGCGCACCCGGTGGTGACGAGCCGGAAATGTCCGTGTAACCGGAGGACCGATGACCGCAGCAGAAACGGCGACCGCCGACCGCTACAGCCGCTTCGCGGAGCTCGAGGCGCGCGGCTACTCCCCGCTCTACGACGACTGGTGCTCCGGTGTCAGCACGGATGGCGAGGTCCTCGCCCTGCTCGACACGCTTCCGCCGGCCCGCCGCCAACCCGTGCTCTTCCTCGCGGCCGCCCGCTTCGTCGGGGCTCCCCTCGGGGACTACGGCACCTTCCGCCCGTTCGTCGTCGCCCACTGGAGTGCCATCAGCCAGGTCATGATGCGGCGTACCACCCAGACGAACGAGGCCGGGCGCTGCGCCGTCCTGCTCCCCTCGCTCGCGGCGATCAGCGCCGACGAGGGCCGGCCGCTGGCACTGATCGAGGTGGGGGCGTCGGCCGGAGCCTGCCTCTACCCGGACCGCTACGCGTACGACTACACGCCCGGACGGCGGCTTGCACCCGACGGCGGGTCCGCCGTACCGCCTCTCGCCTGCTCGACGGCGGGTGGGGTACCGCTCCCTGCCGCCCTCCCCGACGTGGTCTGGCGGGCGGGGATCGACCTGAACCCGCTGGATGCCGGGAACGACGACGACGTCCGCTGGCTCGAGGCGCTCGTCTGGCCGGAGCATGCCTTCCGTGCCGAACGGCTCCGCGCCGCCCTGGCCCTCATCCGCGCCGACCCGCCCCTGCTCGTCCGGGGTGACCTCAACGACGAGGTCGAACCGCTCGTGGAGCGGGCGCCGACGGACGCCGTCGTCGTCGTGTTCCACAGTGCCGTGCTCGCCTATCTCGACCCGGCCGGGCGCGCACGCTTCCGCGACACCATGCAGCGCCTGGCAGGCAGCCGTGCCAGGCCGGTCCACTGGCTCTCCCACGAGGGCTACGGCACGCTCGCCGGCGTGGCCGGGGCGATGGAGAAGGCACCGGGCGAGGCGGATGGCAGGTTCGTGCTGCAGCACAACGGCACCACGGTGGCCCGCACCGGACCCCACGGTCAGTCGATCGAGTGGCTCTAGCACCGGGCGGCCGCCGCAGCGGACCATCGCGCCGGGCCGGCTCCGGGGTCAGAGGCGCAGGCGCAGCTCGTGGCGCACCATGCGCGCTATCAGGTGGGCGAAGGTGTCCCGGGGACTCACGTAGCAGCGCGGCAGCGTGTACCGGTCGCCCGGCCGGTAGTCGCCGATCACGCAGCCGTGGTCGTAACCGGCTGCCCGGACGGCCTCTGCCGCGGCCGCGTCGAACTCTCCGTAGGGATAGCAGAAACTCGTGACCTCGGCCTGCAGGATGTCCTGCAGGGCGTCGCGGCTGCCGCCGATCTCGGCGCGGAGCACCTCGGCATCGGCCCCGCCGAGGTGCTGGTGGGTCATGGTGTGGCTGCCGATTTCGTGACCGGCGGCCGCCACCGCCCGGAACTGATCGGCGTCCATGAGGCCGAGCCGCGGGCCGTCGTCCCACTCGTTGGTTCCGCCCAGGCGTCCGGCGACCGCATACAGCGTGCTGGTCATGCCGTGCCGCCGGAGGACCGGGAGGGCGTGATCGACGTAGTCGGTGTACCCGTCGTCGAAGGTGAGTCCGACCAGGCGGCGCGCTGCCCCGCGCTCGTGGGCACGCAGCAGCTCCGACAGCGACACCCCGCGCAGGCCGAGTCTGCGCAGCAACCGCAGATGGCGGTCCAGACGGTTCGGGTGCACCCGGAGGCGGTAGGGGTCCGGCAGGGTCGACGGGCTGATCGAGTGGTACATGAAGACCGGGGGCAGTGCCATGCGCCCCCCGACAGGGGGCTCGGCTGGTGCGTCGGACACGGTTTCACCTCGGGCAGGAGACGGACACGAGGTGAAAGCCTAACAGCGTGCCCCTCAGCCGCGCGTGCACTGACCGGCGGAGACGGCGTCGTTCAGCTGGGGCGCGGATTCTGCGATGGGACGCAACTCCTCGAGCGACAGCGCGTAGCCGACAGGGGCGTTGGCTGTGGACTTCGCGAAGACGACACCCGTGACCCGGCCCTGCAGATCGAGCAGGGGACCGCCCGAATTGCCCTGCTGCACGTTCGCGGCGAGGCTGTACACCTGCAGTGGCTGGGGGTCCGCTCCGTAGATGTTGTTCACGAGGACCGGGGAGAGGTTCTGCACGCTCGCGGGCTGGATACGGTACGGCCCGCCGGCAGGGTACCCGGCGAAGGCCGCCGTCGCACCGTTGTCGAGGTCGTCACCGAGCTGAAGGGCCGCGGCAGGCAGGCCCTCGACGGCGATCACGGCGATATCGCGCGCGGTATCGAGGCTCACGACGCGGCCCGGCAGGGCGCCCGCCCCCGGCACCTCGACGACCGGCTCGTCGACACCCGCGACCACGTGCGCGTTGGTCACCACGCGATCGGGCGCGACGACGAACCCCGAGCCGGTCTGGTTCTGCCCGCACTGGAACGCGGTGCCGGTGATGCGGACCACCGACGAGGCTGCTGCGGCCAGCTCGGGCGTATCGACCGACGCATCCGGCACCTCGGCGGGGGCGACCGGCCCCACGCTCTCGAGGATGGTCGGGATGCCGTCGTCGACGGCGAGGGTGCGCAGCTGGGCCATCCAGGTCCGCACCGGGCCAGGGGTCGCGGTGTCGATGCCGCGGATCACCTGCGAGGCGGCGAGCTGCTGGGAGAGGAACGGGACCCCGAGGGAACTGACGCTGAAGGCCAGCATCGAGAGTACGAGCGCCGCGACGACGACGTTCACCACTCCGCCGAGAAGACGGTCGATCACGCGCAGTGGCGGGAAGTCCGACCAACGGCGGATCGAGGCACCCAGCGCGGATCCGACGCTCTGCCCGACGATCACGAGGACGATCACGGTCGCGATGACCGCGATCAGGCGCCATGGTGCGTCGGGCACCCAACCGGAGACGAGCGGGATGGCGAAGAAGGCGGCAACGGCTCCCGCGACGAAGCCCACGATCCCCCCGAGCGTCACGAGGAACCCGTTCCGGAGGCCCGCCACGAGGTACCCGAGAAGCACCACCACCAGGACGAGGTCGAGGAGAGTGAACCCCTCGAGGCTGAATTCCGGCACGAACGTTCTCCCCTGGCTATAGACACCGGCAAGGACGATCGCAGTCCGGCACTGCGGATGAGTCTACGGGCGAAGCATGGGAGGACCGTGGGAGCTGGACATCCCGGCACCCCGTGATACACCCCACCGGGCGGGCATCAGCAAGGGCCCGGCGCGGATCCGTCGTGTATCAGTCGTCACATCTGCTCCGGTACGGCAAGATGGACAGGAGAAGACAGCGCGGACCACCGCGGATCGACGCATCACAGACACATCAGGAGAATTCATGGACATCGAGGTACTGCGCCGGGCGCCCCTCTTCGCATCACTGGGAGACGATGTCTTCGCCGCACTGACGGATGAGCTGATCGAGGTGGACCTCCCCCGCGGTTCCTCGGTCTTCCGTGAGGGCGACCAGGGCGACCAGCTCTACTTCATCGTCTCCGGCAAGATCAAGCTGGGCCGGACGGCGCAGGACGGCCGCGAGAACCTCCTCGCGATCCTCGGCCCGGGCGAGCTGTTCGGTGAGATGGCCCTGTTCGATCCGAGCCCACGGACGGCGACGGCGACGGCCGTCTCGGAGACGCGCCTCGCCGGCCTGAAGAACGAGAACCTGCGGACGCTGCTCGAGACGCGACCCGAGGTGTCCGCCCAGTTGCTGCAGGCTCTGGCCCGCCGACTGCGCCGCACCAACGAGTCGCTCGCGGATCTGGTGTTCTCGGATGTCCCCGGCCGCGTCGCGAAGGCCCTCCTGGACCTCGCGGACCGCTTCGGCCGCCCGGCGACCGACGGCATCCTCGTGGCGCACGAACTCACGCAGGAAGAACTCGCGCAGCTCGTCGGGGCCTCGCGCGAGACGGTCAACAAGGCCCTCGCCGAGTTCGTGCAGCGCGGCTGGCTCCGCCTCGAGGCACGCGCCGTGGTCATCCTGGACATTCAGCGGCTGCGCCAGCGGAGCCGCTGACCGCGCGCGATTCCAGCACGGAGGGCACCTGCCGATCGGCGGGTGCCCTCTGTGCGATCAGCGCCCCCGCTGCACTCCGCCCTCGGTCAGCTTGGGGCACTCGACCTGCAGCATGAGATCACCGTCGAGCTGCGCCAGCTCGGGGTGGTAGACCTTCACGGGACGCTTGTGCGACAGATACGCGATGCATCCGCGCGAGGAGCCGATCTTCTCCAGGATGATCTCGACGGCAGGTACGGCGAGATCGCTGAGCGTGCGACCCACCGTGTTCGGCTGGGCGACCTCGTCGCCGAGCCTCGTGGTGTCGCGGTCCGCGATCTCCCGGGCGGCCCACCGCCACTGGCCCCAGATCCCCTTGCTCCCGAGGATGCTGGGTTCCTGGTTCACGGGCTGAGCCGCGGCGAAGTAGTGGGTGTCGAAACGGCGGTGCGCGAAATCGGGCGTCAGCCAGTGCGAGAGCGGTTTGATGAGATCGGTCCGCACGCCCAGCCCGCGGCGGGAGAGGATGTCCGCGAAGCGGCACTCCCCCTCGTTGATGGCCTCCCGCGCCTTCATCCACTCCCTGGCCTGTGTGCCCTCGATCAGCGAGGACGCATCAGGACCCGCGAGCAGGACCCCGGTCTCCTCGAACAGTTCGCGGATCGCGCACAGCACGTGACGACGTGCGGCACGGTGGTCGTCGAGCCCGAGCGTCTTCGCCCACATCGACGGGGTCGGCCCGTACCAGGCGACGTCGTCGTCGTCGGACTCGTCGATGCTTCCGCCCGGGAAACCGATGACTCCGAGCGGCGACTGGCCGCGGCGGTAGGTCAGGTAGGCCTCGGTACCCACCGCCGAGTCGCGCAACAGGACCACGGACGACGCCGCACGGGCCTTGAGCGGCGTGCGGTCACCGTGATCGATCCAGCTCTGCGCGGCGGTGCGCTGATCCGGAGGCACGGGGAAGAGCCTGGTGCAGAGACGGTCCACGGCCTAGACGAACTCCGCGATGATCTCGACCTCGACGGGCGAGTCGAGAGGGAGGACCGAGACACCGACAGCGGACCGGGCATGGACACCGGCGTCGCCGAGCACGGCGCCCAGCAGATCGGACGCCCCGTTGATGACGCCGGGCTGCCCGGTGAAGGAGGGATCGGACGCGACGAACCCGACGACCTTCACGATGCGCGTGATGCGGTCGAGATCGCCGATCTGGCCCTTGATCGCGGCGAGCGCGTTGACGGCGCAGGTGGCGGCGAGCCGCGCAGCAGCCTCCGGGTCCACGTTGCCGTCCTGTGTCCCGACCTTGCCGGAAGCTGGGAGTTTGCCGTCAATCATCGGGAGTTGCCCCGAGGTGAAGACGTGGTTGCCGGAGATCACGGCGGGAACGTATGAGGCGAGCGGGGGCACGACGGCCGGCAGGGTGATGCCCCGTTCGGACAACCGCCCTTCGACCGCGGAAACAACCGGATCTGCAGCAGACACCGCTAGCTCTTCTCCCTCTTGAGATACGCCACGAGACCCTTCCCGTCGGGTCCGGGAACCACCTGCACGAGCTCCCAGCCGTCCTCGCCCCACTGATCGAGGATCTGCTTGGTGGCGTGGATGATCAGCGGAATCGTGGAGTACTCCCATTTCTTCATGGGGAAAGCGTAGCGGGTGCTTGTAAACTGGAATAATGGCTGCGCGCAAATCCCCTCTCTTCGACACGGCTACCACTCTCGGCAAGATCATTGCATTCCTCGGAATCAGTGGACTCGCGGGCGTGCTCGCCGCAGGTCTCCTCGTCCCGGTGGCGGCTGCCGCCGGTACGGGGGCATCGGCCTCCATCCAGTTCTTCGAGGAACTCCCGGTGGAGCTGGAGCGCGAAGCGCTCGCCCAGCCGACGAGGATCCTGGCCGCGGACGATTCCCTGATCGCGACGCTGTACGAGGAGAACCGCCAGCCCGTCACGCTCGACCAGGTCTCGCCCACCATGAAGGACACCCTGATCGCGATCGAGGACTACCGGTTCTACGAGCACGGCGGCGTGGACCTCGAGGGCATCATGGGAGCCATCGCGAGCAACGTGTCGAGCGGGACCAGCCGCGGCGCCTCGACCCTGACCCAGCAGTTCGTCACCAACGTCCTGAACGACACCGCCCGCCAGAACGGCGGGACCGTGACATTCAACGGCCAAGGGAAGTCCGTGGGTGACAAGCTCCGCGAGATGAAGCTGGCCATCGCCGTCGAGAAGGAACTCTCGAAGGACGAGGTCCTCGAGGGTTACCTCAACATCGTCCAGTTCAGCGGAACCAGCTACGGCATCCAGGCCGCCTCGAAGTACTTTTTCGATGTGGACGCGAAGGACCTCAACATCCAACAGAGCGCCCTCCTCGCGGGTGTGGTCAACGGCCCGACCTACTACAGCCCCACCGAGAATCCGGAGCGCGCCCTGGAGCGGCGCAACCTGGTGATCGACGCGATGCTGACCCGCGGCAAGATCACGCAGGAAGAGCACGACGCCGCGATCGTCACGGATCTCGGCCTGAACGTCACTCCGACGATCAGCGGGTGCGTGGGCGCGGCCCAGGCCCCCTACTTCTGCGACTACGTGACGCACCTGATCATGAACGATCCGGCGTACGGCGAGACCATCGACGAGCGGGAGAACGTCCTCTACCGCTCGGGGTTGACGATCAAGACCACGCTCGATCCCCGCGTGCAGAGCGCAGCGCAGACCGCGGTGAACGAGACGGCGAACCCCGACACGACGGACGGCAAGGTGGGGCACACCATGCTGAGCCTGGACCCGAAGACCGGAAATATCCTGTCCATGGCCCAGAACACGCGCTACAACCCGGAGCTGGCCCAGGGCAACACGGTCCTGAACTTCAACGTGGACCAGTTCGACGGCGGCGATCCGAGCAAGAGCCTCGGCGGCGGTGGCGGTTTCCAGCCAGGATCCACGTACAAGCCCTTCACCGTGGCCGCCTGGCTCGAGGACGGACGGTCACTCAACCAGGTGGTCAACGGAAGCAAGCGGACCTACCCGCAAGGCGACGAATGGGAGGCGAGCTGCGCCGAGGGCGGCGAGTTCACGATCTTCGAGGAAGACGGCTACACCCCGCAGAACTACGGCGACGTCAACTACCGCAATACGACGGTCCTCGAGGGACTGGCGCAGTCGCTCAACACCATCACGATGTCCTCAGCACGCGAGCTCGACCTTTGCCGCATCCGCGACATCGCGTACGACCTCGGTGTGCATCAGGCGAAGAGCTCGAGTGGCCAGGAGGAGCAGTTCATCATCGACCCATCGGCCCTGATCGGTGGCGGCGGTGAGGCTGCTCCCATGTCCATGGCCACGGCCTACTCGGGGTTCGCCAACGACGGCATCGTCTGCGAACCTCGCGCACTGACGGACGTCACCGCCGTCGACGGCACCAGCTACCCCGTCCCTGCCGTCGACTGCGATCGCAAGATTCCCGCGGACGTGGCGCACGGCGTGAACTACGCGACGCAGCGCGTCATGTCCGAAGGTTCCGGCCAGCTCCTCGAGTACGGCGACATCCCCATGGCGGGCAAGACCGGTACCAACGACGCGCGGTCCCAGACGTGGTTCATGGGCTACAACTCGGGCATGGTGACGGCCAGCTGGATCGGGAACTGGCAGGGCGAGGGCGCGAACAGCGGACTGGGTGGCCTCCAGATCGGAGGTCAGGTCTACCCCGAGATCGACGGCTCCCTGATCGCCGCCCCCTCCTGGGCCCGGTTCATGCGGCAGATCCCCGGACTCTACGTCGGTGCGCCCTTCGAGAACCCTCCGGCCAGCATGCTCACCACGCGGCAGCGAACGAGCACCTCCCAATTCGGCAACCCGAACCGTTCGGACAGCACCTCGAACAACGGCGGAACTGGCACCGGTGGCGTCCTGGGTGGTACCACTGGAGGAAATACCGGGGACGCCGGCAGCAACGGCAATGGAGGAAACGGCTAGCGTGACATCGACCCACACATCCCGGAGCGGGGCCACGCTCGGCTGGGCCGCCGGTCTCACCCTGACCGCCGCAGCAGCAACCCTCGGCTACGCCGCCGCCGTGGAGCGCACGCTCTACGAGGTGCGGACAGAAACGCTGCCCATCCTGCCTCCGGGTGCGTCGACCCTGCGGGTCCTGCATCTCTCGGACATCCACATGGTGCCGGGCCAGAGGTCGAAGGCCGACTGGCTGCACGGCCTCGCGGGCCTGAAACCCGACCTCGTGGTCAACACCGGGGACAACCTCAGTCACAGGAAGGCCGTCGGGCCGCTGCTCGAGGCACTGGAGCCGCTCCTGAAGGTGCCGGGCGTCTTCGTGCCCGGCTCCAACGACTACTACGCGCCGGTGGTCAAGAACCCGCTGCGGTACTTCGCCGGTCCGTCCATCCCGCCGAAGGAGTTCGAGCGGCGGGACCTTCCCTGGAAGGACATGTTCAGCGCGTTCGGCGCCGCCGGCTGGGTGGACCTCACGAACCGGTCGCAGTCGATCGGCTTCAGGAACATGCGGATCGACTTCACGGGGGTGGATGACCCGCACCTCGACCGTGACCGGTACGCGGGCTACCCCTCGGGGAGCAGCACGTCCGCCGAGGCGCCCCACCTCCGGGTGGCTGTCGCTCACGCCCCCTACCAGCGCGTCCTCGACTACTTCACGGCGGACGGCGCGGACCTGATGCTCGCGGGCCACACGCACGGCGGCCAGGTCTGCGTGCCCCGCTACGGAGCGCTGCTGAGCAACTGTGATCTGCCCACCTGGCGTGCGCGGGGACTCACGCAGTGGGACCACGAGGGCCGATCGGTGCCCCTCAACGTCTCGGCGGGCATCGGCACCTCCCGTTTCGCTCCCGTCCGCTTCGCCTGCCGGCCGGAAGCCGTCCTCCTGACCCTTACACCGCGGCTCCCCCGCTAGCCAGGGGGCATCAGCTCCTGCCTGCCTCCGAAAACGTGATCGGCGTGACAGCACTCCTGACCTAGGATGGTTGCTGAGGGACACGAACAACCATCGATCACCGAAGAGATGGCATGACGAACCAGAACACGCTGTGGCAATCGCTCGGACGGCTCTACCCGCACGTGAGGCCCATCATTCCCCGGCTGGTTCTCGGTCTTCTCTGCGCGCTCGGCGCCAGTGTCATGGCGCTGGCCATCCCCCAGGTCCTGCGCGTCCTCATCAATGACGCCCTGGCCGAGGGCGGATCGGCGCGCACCGTGTGGGTGGCCTCCGGCGTCGTCCTGCTCCTCGGCGTCCTGGAAGCCACCTTCGTGGCGCTGCGCCGCCAGTTCGTCATCACGCCGGCGACGACGGTCGAGACGAAGATGCGGACCTCCTTCTACCGTCACCTCCAGAACCTGACGGTCGAGTTCCACGACCGCTGGGGTAGTGGCCAACTGCTCTCGCGCGCCATGAGCGATCTCAACCTCATGCGGCGGTGGATGGCGTTCGGCCTCATCATGCTCGTGGTGACCTCGCTGACGGTCGTCATGGGCGTGACCATCATGTTCTTCACCAGCTGGGCCCTCGCGCTGATCTTCGTCGCGGCCGCCGTGCCCCTCATCATCTACGGCTACCGCTTCCGCACCTCGTACAGCCGCGTGTCGCGCAAAAGCCAGGACCAGGCCGGCGATCTCGCGACCACGGTGGAGGAATCTGTCCACGGCATCCGCGTGTTGAAGGCCTTCGGCCGCAGCCGTGAAGCCCTCGAGGACTTCGAGGAGCAGGCGGAGGAGCTCCGCCGGACCGAGATCCACAAGGCGAGGTCCCTCGCGAACTTCTCGATGATCGTGACCCTCCTGCCCGAACTGGCCCTCGGCGCATCGCTCGTGGTCGGGGTGACCCTCGCGGCGAGCGGTGACGTCTCCATCGGGGCACTGGTCGCGTTCTTCGCCACGGCAGCCGCCGTCGCCGGGCCGGTCGAGTTCATCGGGCCCCTGCTCGCCATGACCTTCACCGCGAAGACCGCAATCGACCGGCACTACGAGGTGATGGAGGCGGAGAACACCATCACCGACGCCGCAGCCCCGGTGCACCTCGATGCACCGCGGGGCGATGTCGTATTCGGGGACGTCCATTTCCGCTACCCCGATGCGCAGGCCGACGCCGACGACGTCCTCGACGGCATCGACCTGCGACTCAGGGCGGGCGAGACCATGGCACTGGTGGGCGTCACCGGGTGCGGGAAGAGCACCCTGCTCCAGCTGGTCCCGCGCCTCTACGACGTCACGGGCGGAGCCATCACGATCGACGGCGTGGACCTGCGCAGCTTCAGCCTCGAGGATCTGCGCAGCCTCGTCGCCGTCGCCTTCGAGGACACCACCCTGTTCTCCACGTCCGTCCGCGACAACGTCCTGATGGGCTCGGATGCCACGGGCGCCGAGGCCGACCGCCTGCTCGAGGAGGCGCTGGACGTGGCGCAGGCACACTTCGCCTTCGAGCTCCCCGAAGGACTGGACACCCTGATCGGAGAGGAGGGCCTCAGCCTCTCGGGTGGCCAGCGCCAACGCATCGCGCTCGCGCGGGCCATCGCCGCGCAGCCGACGGTCCTGGTCCTCGACGATCCCCTGTCCGCCCTCGACGTCGCCACCGAGGAGCGGGTGGAGGTGGGCCTGCGGTCCATGCTCACGTCGACGACCACGCTCATCGTCGCGCACCGCCCCTCGACGGTGGCTCTCGCCGATTGCGTGGCCCTCATGCAGGACGGCCGGATCGCCGATGTCGGGACGCACTCCGAGCTCCTGGCCCGCAACGATCACTACCGCTACGTGATCGCGAGCCTGGACGACGAGGAGATCGCACAGCTCGGCCGTGCGGTCCAGCCGGCGCTCGACGACGAGGGGGCACTCGCATGAGCCGCACCACCACAGCCGCCGGTGACACACCGGAGGACCGCAAGCCCGGCGGGTCCACCTCCGCGGGCGTGCTCAACGAGGACGACGTCCTGCTCGACCGCGCGCAGAGCAAGTCTGTGCGCTCGCGGTCCTTCCGGCTGCTGGGCTCCCTCATCCGCCCGAACCGTCGGCAGTTCGCCTGGACCGTCCTGCTCGTGGTCGTCTCCCAGGCGGCCCGCGTGGCCGGGCCCGCCATCATCGCGTTCGGCATCGACCGGGCCCTCCCCGCCCTGATCGCCGGGAACCCGCTGCTGCTCTGGGTTGCCGGTGGCACCTATCTCCTCGCGGCGGTCCTCGCCTCCGTCCTCACGGCCGGCTACCTGCGGGCGACGGCACAGCTGAGCCAGGCCATGCTCCTGGACCTGCGGGTGCGGGTCTTCCGGCACACGCAGCGCCTGAGCCTCGAATTCCACGAGAAGTACACGTCGGGGCGCATCATCTCCCGCCAGACCTCCGACCTCGAGGCGCTGCGCGAGCTCCTCGACTCGGGGGTCAGCTCGCTCGCGTCCGGGGCCGTCTTCATGCTCTTCACCGCGGCCACCATCTTCGCGCTCGACTGGCGAACCGGGTTCCTGATCCTCGCCGCAGCGGTGCCCATGTTCCTGCTGGCCCGGTGGTACCAGAAGCACTCGCAGATCGCCTACCGCGAGTCGCGCGTCGTCTCGGCGAAACTGATCGTCCACTTCATCGAGACCATGACGGGCATCCGCGCCGTGAAGGCCTTCCGCCGCGAGACGGTCAACGCCCGCCGGTACGACGAGCTGGCGGAGGACTACCGGACGGTCACCGTGCGCTCCATCAACCTCAACGGTGTCTTCCAGCCCGGACTGGTGCTCATCGGCAACGTGACGGTCGCCGTCGTGCTGGTGTTCGGCGGCTTCCGCGTCCTCGGCGGCACCCTCGAGGTCGGCGCGCTCCTCGCCCTCCTCCTGTACAGCAAGCGCTTCTTCCAGCCGGTGGACCAGATGGCGATGTTCTACAACTCGTTCCAGTCGGCGTCCGCCGCCCTCGAGAAGGTCTCGGGCCTGCTCGAGGAGGTCCCCACGGTACGGCCCCCGAAGAACCCCGTGCCCCTCCCGCATCCACGCGGTGCCATCGCGTTCCACGACGTCCAGTTCCGCTACGGCACCGGACCGGTCGTGCTGCCCACCCTGGACCTGTCCATCCAGGCGGGCCAGACCATCGCCCTGGTCGGACAGACGGGCGCCGGGAAGTCCACCCTGGCCAAACTGATCGCCCGCTTCTACGACGTCTCCGAGGGCCGGCTCACGCTCGACGGCGTCGACCTCCGTGAGCTGGCGCCGACCGATCTGCGGCGTGCCGTCGTCATGGTCACGCAGGAGGCCTTCCTGTTCAGCGGCTCGGTGGCCGACAACATCGCCCTCGGCAAGCCCGACGCGGGTCGCGACGAGATCATGGCGGCGGCACGCGCCGTCGGTGCCGAGCAGTTCATCCTCGAACTCCCCGAGGGCTTCGACACGGACGTGAACAAGCGTGGCGGCCGCGTCTCGGCCGGGCAGCGGCAGCTCATCAGCTTCGCGCGCGCCTTCCTCGCCGACCCGGCGGTCCTGATCCTCGACGAGGCGACGTCGTCCCTCGACATCCCGAGCGAGCGCCTCGTGCAGGAGGGGCTCCAGAAGCTGCTCGGGAACAGGACGGCGCTCATCATCGCCCACCGGCTGTCCACCGTCGCGATCGCGGACCGCGTGCTCGTGGTGCATGACGGGCGCGTGGTGGAGGACGGCACACCGGCCCAGCTCATCGGCGGGACGGGCCGGTTCGCGACGCTGCACGCGGCGTGGAAGGACTCGCTCGTCTGACGCCGGCGGCAGCTGACGGTCCGGTTTTCCTCGCCGCTGATCCTCCGCTATTCTTGGACAGTTGCTGTTCGGGAGGTCCATCCTCGCGTCGGCGGCACCGGGGTGTGGCGCAGCTTGGTAGCGCGCGTCGTTCGGGACGACGAGGTCGCAGGTTCAAATCCTGTCACCCCGACCGGAGATAGGCGGAAGGCCCGCTGGGAGACCAGCGGGCCTTCCGCGTATCAGGACCTGATCACGATCCGACTAGCGGGCCGGCGCCGTCACCACTTCGAAGCCGCCCGGGTCCACCGCACCGAACTTCGCATTCGCGAGGGCCAGGGTGTTGCCGAACAGCGCCACCGTGGTGGGCACCTCGAACAGCGGGCTCGTGATGACGTCTTCCACGTCTCCGCTCGTGCGGTCCGCCGACAGGTCGATCCGGCTCACCTGGTTGATCCTGTTCTGCACCGCGTACACCGTGCCGCCCCGGGCGAGGATGCCGTCGACGTTCGGCAGCGCCTCGGTGGCGATCACCGCACTGACGCCGGTCTCCGGGTCCACCGTGTAGAGCGCCTGGTTGGCCGAGTGCGCCACGATCAGCGTCCGGCCGCCGTCCACGGACGTGATGCCGTTCAGGTTGAATCCCGCGGTCACGAGGGCCGCGGGGCCCGACAGCGCAATGGTCTCGACGTCCCCGAGGGCTCCGCGCGGGCCCACGGGCACGAAGTACAGCTCGGCGCTGCGCGAGTTGGTGAAGTAGGCGCCGTCCTTCGTCAGGGTGACGTCGTTGATGAACGCGTCACCGGTGGCCAGTTGGAGCTCCGCGACGGATTCACCGGTCCGCGTGTCGTAGACGTAGGCCTGGCCGGTGAGACCGCCCGAGACGAACAGCAGGTCGTTCCTGACATCGGCCTTGAGCCCGACGGCGACCCTGCCGTCCGGGGCGTCGATGAAGACGTCGGCCGTGCCCCGCCGGATGTCGCCGCGGTAGATGTCACCGTCGCTCAGGTCTCCCGCGTAGAAGGTGCTGCCCTTGCCTGCGGCGATGCCCTCCGCGCCGCCGGCGCCCGGCAGCGGGATGAACGCACCCTGCCGGCCGGCGGCGGCAGTCGGGGCCTGGGAACCTGCGGGGGGTGCTGCGACCGCGCCTGCAGCGGGCGCGAGCAGGACCCCGGTGGCGACCGCCGCGACGGCGGCCCGGGCGAGTGCCCTGCGGCGCGTGGTGCTGGAGATGGAAGGGGAGGTGTTCACGGTGCTCCTCGAGTGTTCCGCGCGGACGGGCGATCCGGGGACGTTCCGCACCGCGCTGTGTCGAATGTGTCCTGGCCGCCCGGTGGGCGGCCCGTCATCGTGTACCACGGCCGGGAAGGGCCGTCGGCCGGCGGAGTTCGGGAAACGGATGCCGTGCCACTGCGGACAACGCGCGGGTCGCCGTCATCGTCCCCGTCGCCACGCCTCGCATGGCATGGCATCGGGATCCGCCGGGACCCGTCGCCGGGTCAGGCGAACGTGCGGCCGGTCAGGCGCTCGTACGCCTCGATGTACCGGGCACGGGTGCGCTCGACGACGTCGTCCGGCAGTGCCGGCGGCGCGGCGGAGCGGTCCCACCCGGAGGCGTCCGACGTCAGCCAGTCGCGCACGAACTGCTTGTCGAACGAGGGCTGCGCCTGCCCGGGGGCGTAGAGGGCCGCGTCCCAGAAGCGCGAGGAGTCGGGGGTGAGGACCTCGTCGCCCAGCGTGATGGCGCCGGTGGACGGATCGAGCCCGAATTCCACCTTGGTGTCGGCGAGGATGATGCCGCGCTCCCGGGCGATCGCCTCGGCCCGCATGTAGATGTCGAGGGTGAGGGCGCGCAGCTCGGCCGCGGCGTCGTCACCCACGGTCATGACGACGGCGTCGTAGGTGATGTTCTCGTCGTGCTCGCCGACCTCGGCCTTGGCCGACGGCGTGAACAGTGCGGGTTCCAGCCGGGAACCGTCCACCAGGCCCTCGGGCAGGGGCAGGGCGCACACCGTGCGCGAGTCCCGGTACTCGATCAGGCCGCTGCCGGTGAGGTAGCCGCGGGCAATGCACTCGATCGGGTACATGACGAGCCTGCGGCAGATCATCGCCCGGCCCTCGACCGCCGCCGGCACTCCCCCGGCGGCGTCGGCAGCGAGAACGTGGTTCGGGATGCCACCCAACCGCTCGAACCACCAGAGGCTCAGCTGTGTCAGCACGCGCCCCTTGTCGGGGATCTCGGTGGCGAGCACGTGGTCGAAGGCGCTGATGCGGTCACTGGCGACCACCAGGACGACGTCGTCGCGGCCGTCCTCCGGCTCGTACAGGTCGCGGACCTTGCCGGAGTAGACATGGCGCCAGCCCGGAAGCTCGAGGTGGGTAGGGGCGAAGGAGCTCACGCCGTGGCCGCCGCGGGACCGGTGACCGTGACCTCGGCGCGGGAGGCCTTGAGCGCGATGTCCGTGCGGTACTGCCCACCCTCGAGGTCGATCAGGGAGAGGCTCTCGTACGCCGTGGAGCGCGCCGCGTCGAGGGAGTCCCCCAGCCCGACGACGGCGAGCACGCGCCCGCCGGAACTGACCACCTTGCCGTCCCGCTGCGTGGTCCCGGCATGCAGGACGTGCGCGCCCTCCACCCGGCCGGCCTTCTTGAGGCCCCGGACCCGCCGGCCCGTGACCGGTGCATCGGGGTAGTTCTCGGAGGCGAGGACGACGGCGACGGCGGTCTTCGGCGACCAGTTCAGCTGGTCGATCTGGTCGAGGGTCCCCTTCGCAGCAGCGAGGAGCACGCCGCCCAGCGGCGTCGTGAGCCGGGCGAGGACGGCCTGCGTCTCCGGGTCCCCGAAGCGCGCGTTGAACTCGATGACCCGCATGCCGCGCGAGGTGAGCGCGAGGCCGACGTAGAGGACGCCCGCGAACGGCGTGCCGCGGTGGGTCATCTCGTCGATCACGGGCTGCGCCACCCGGGTGACGACCTCCTCCACGAGGCTTGCGGGAACCCACTCGAGGGGTGAGTACGCACCCATGCCTCCCGTGTTGGGGCCCTGGTCGCCGTCCGAGATGCGCTTGAAATCCTGGGCCGGGGCGAGCGGCACCACCGTGTGTCCGTCGGAGAGCACGAACAGGGAGACCTCGGGTCCGTCGAGGTACTCCTCGATGACCACTGTGCCACCGGCCGCGAAGCATGCGGCGGCGTGGGCGCGCGCCTCGTCGAGGTCCTCGGTGACCACGACGCCCTTGCCTGCGGCGAGCCCGTCGTCCTTGACCACGTAGGGTGCCCCGAACGTGCAGAGGGCCTCGCGCGCCTCGTCGTCGTTCGCGGCCACGCGGGCCATCGCGGTGGGGACCCCGGCGGCGGCCATGATCTGCTTGGCGAAGGCTTTGGAGGCCTCGAGCTGCGCCGCGGCCCTCGTCGGACCGAACACGGGGATGCCTGCCTCGATCAGGGCGTCGGCCACGCCGGCCGCGAGGGGCGCTTCCGGCCCGATGACCACGAGGTCCGAGCCCAGGCGCCGGGCGAGGTCGGTGACCACCGCCGGGTCCTGGGCGTCGATCTCGTGCGTGGTGACGTCGTCCGCGATCCCGGCGTTGCCGGGAGCTGCGTGCACCTCCCGGACGAACGGATCGGCCAGCATGGCCCGGACAAGAGCGTGTTCGCGGCCGCCGGGGCCCAGCACTAGAACCTTCACAGTAGGACAGCGTACTGGAGGGGTCCCCGCCACCGTAGTGCGCGGTCCCTGTTACGCCGGGCGGCTACCCATACAGGTCGGCGCGCTCTCCGAATACCTGCCATGAGCTCCTCCACCAAGCCCCGCCGCGGCCTCTCCGCCCTCGCCGCCCTTGCCGGCATCATCGCCGCCGGAGTGGTGCTCGGAATCGCAGAACTCGCCGGCGCGTTCTTCCGTGCCAGCGCCACCCCGGTGATCGCGCTGGGGTCGACCTTCATCGACTTCACCCCGCCGTGGATGAAGGACTTCGCGATCGAGACGTTCGGCACCAATGACAAGCTGGCCCTGCTCGTGGGGATGGGCATCACCATCGCCCTGCTCGCCGCGGTCCTCGGGATCGTGGCGTTCCGGAGGTGGGTGCTCGGCGTCGCGGGCGTGCTGCTCATGGGCGCGATCATCCTGGCCAGCGTCCTCACGCGCGCCGGCAGCTCCCTGCCGGATGCCCTGCCCACGATCGTCGGCACCGCGGCCGGCCTGCTGGCTCTCCGCGTCCTCATCGCCCGCCTCCGCCGCACCGCTGTGGGTGATCCCGCCGGGGCTTCCACCGCGACGACGGCGATGACTGCTGCTACCGGCGGACGCGGAGCGACAGGCGTCACCGTCACGGAGAAGGACGACGCCGCGACCGGGCAGGACGGCAACGAGCGGGAAGGTGCCACTGCAGCGTCCCTGCCGTCCGCCGGCACCTCGCGGCGCGGCTTCTTCGCAGCGGTCGGGGTCACCGCGGTGGTCGCCGCCGTCGCTGCGGGCGGCGGCCGCCTCCTGGCGGGCGCGCGCAACAACATCGCGGCCGTCCGGGACAGCCTGGCGTTCCCGGCCCCTGCCAGCCCGGCCCCCGCCCTTCCCGCCGGTGTGCATCCCCCCGTCCCGGGCCTCACCCCGTTCGTGACCCCGAACGACGACTTCTACCGGATCGATACGGCCCTGAGCGTTCCGCAACTCACCGCCGACGACTGGGTGCTGCGCGTGCACGGCATGGTGGAGGAGGAGTTCGAGCTCAGCTTCCGCGACCTCCTGGACGCGGATCTGATCGAGCGCCATGTCACCCTGACCTGCGTCTCCAATCCCGTGGGCGGTTACCTCGCCGGCAATGCGAAGTGGCTGGGCTACCCCCTGCGGGAGGTCCTGGCCCGTGCCCGACCGCTCGACGGCGCCGACATGGTGCTCTCGACGAGTTCCGACGGCTTCAGCGCCTCCACCCCCCTGCCCGTGCTGCAGGACGAACGCGACGCCATGCTGGCGGTGGCCATGAACGGGGAGCCGCTGCCCGTGGAGCATGGATTCCCCGTCCGCATGGTGGTGCCGGGACTCTACGGATACGTCTCGGCGACGAAATGGGTCGTCGATCTGGAGGTCACGCGATTCGCGGACAGGACGGCCTACTGGACCGACCGCGGCTGGGCGGAGAAGGGCCCCATCAAGACCATGGCCCGCGTCGAGGTCCCGCAGTCGTTCGCGAGCCTCGAGGCAGGAACCGTGATGATCGGTGGCACCGCCTGGTCGCAGCACCGCGGCATCACGAAGGTGGAGGTCTCCGTGGACAACGGCGACTGGGAGGAAGTGACCCTCGCAGCCGAGGCGTCCGTGGACACCTGGCGGCAGTGGTCCCACGAACTCTCCCTCGAGTCCGGCCTGCACACCGTCCGGTCGAGGGCCACCGACGCGGTGGACGGACTCCAGACCGAAGAGCGCGCCGACACCGTTCCGGACGGCGCCTCGGGCTGGCAGTCGGTGCAGTTCACCGTGAAGTAGGGAGGTCCGTGGCTCCGGCACGGAAGCCCGCGAACCCGCGGCGCCCGGCGGCGCCGCACCGGCCTGCGCCCACCGGATGAACCGTCCCTCCGGTGGGCGCAGCTGCGACCCGCACCGTCCGCCGGCCGACCGGACCGATAGGGAATACTGGGATCATGCCCTCCACCTTCACCACGGCTGACGCCGTGGACTTCGCCGTCCTCGAACGCAATGGATTCATCGAGTCCCGCCACGTGGGCGCCGCCGTCGTGCTCGCCGCGGACGGCTCCGTCGTGACGGAACTCGGCGACATCAGCAGCCCGATCTTCCCGCGGTCCACCCTCAAGCCGTTCCAGGCGCTGGCGAGCATGAAGGCCGGCGTCCCGCTGCGCGGACCGCAGGTGGCCCTCGCAGCCGCGAGCCATGTCGCGAGCAACGCCCACATGGACGTGGTGCGCACCATGCTCGAGGCAGCCGGGGTGACCGAGGACCACCTGCAGTGCCCCGAGGACTGGCCGCAGGACGAGGAAGCGCGCAACGACCTCGTGCGCAGCGGGCGGGGCAAACAGCGCATCGCGTTCAACTGCTCCGGCAAGCACGCCGCCTTCCTCTGGGCCTGCACCGAGAACGGGTGGGACACCGACACCTATCTGGAGCCCTCCCACCCGCTCCAGCGCTCGGTGGCCTCCGTCATCGAGGAGTACACGGAGGAGTCCGTGGCGGCCTGGGGCGTGGACGGCTGCGGCGCCCCCGTTGCCGCCGTGTCCCTCACGGGCCTCGCGCGCGGAATCGGCAAGGTGTCGCGGGCGCCGTCGGACAAGCACGCCGATGCGCGCGCGGCGACGATCGCCACGGCGATGCTCGACTACCCGTGGGCCGTCCATGGCACCGGCATGGAGAACTCGGTGGTCATGGAGGACCTGGGCGTGGTCGCGAAGAGCGGCGCCGAGGGCGTCCTCGTGCTCGGCGCCCGGACCGGCGCCTCGCTGGCCCTCAAGGTCCTCGACGGGAACAACCGCGCGGCGACCCTCGTGGGTCTCACCCTGTTCGCCGCGTCCGGCGCCATCGACGCCGAGAAAGTGGGGCCCGTGCTGGAGAAAGTGGTGCAGCCGGTCCTCGGCGGCGGCCGCCCGGTCGGCAGCCTGCGGCTCGCCACGCCCGTCATGTCCCTGCTCGACTAGGCCGGGTCATGGCTCGACGACGCATCACGTCAGAGGACGGACGCCAGGCCCTGGAGTCCGTCGCGGCCGGTTCGGCAGGCCGGGCGGACCTCGCCATGGCCGTCCGCTTCGCTCTCGAGGAGCTCGCCGAACGTGCGCCCGGCAACAGTGTCGAGGTGCGCGTCCCGCCGTTCGGTGTGACGCAGTGCGTGGAGGGCCCCCGCCACACGCGGGGCACACCGCCGAACGTCGTCGAGATGGACGCGGCCACCTGGCTCGGCCTCGTGGACGGTTCGATCAGCTGGCCGGAGGCCGTCCGCGCCGGGAGGGTGGCCGCCTCCGGGCAGCGTGCAGACCTCAGCGCCTGGCTCCCGCTCCTCGGACGACACCCATGAACACCGGTGAGCACCGCCCGGCGGGAAGGGCCGAGCCCGGCCCGGCGACGGCACCCGAGACCCCCGGGGACGAGCCAACGGCCGCGGGCCCTGAAAGCCGCCTCGGCTCCCTGCACGGTCCCGTCGTCGCCTCGCTCCGCCAGCAGCCTCCCGCTGCCTGGCTCGCGGGTCTCCTGGCCACGCTCCTCTACACGATCTTCTCCGTCACCCAGTGGAACCAGCTCGTCTCGCCGTCGTGGGACCTCGGGATCTTCACGCAGCTCGCGAAGGCCTATGCCGCCCCCGGGGCGCCGATCGTGCCGATCAAGGGCGAGGATTTCAACCTGCTGGGCGACCACTTCCACCCCCTACTGGTGCTCCTGGGACCGGCGTACGCGCTCGCGCCGTCGGGCCTCACCCTCCTGATCGTGCAGAACGTCCTCTTCGGGCTGTCCGTGGCCGTGGTCTCCCGAGCGGGCATGCGCCTCCTCTCCCCCGCTGCCGGGCTCTGCGTCGGAATCGCCTACGCGCTCTCCTGGGGGCTGCAGTCCGCCGTGGCCGCTCAGTTCCACGAGATCGCCTTCGCCGTCCCCCTCCTGGCACTGAGTGGTGAAGCCGTGCTGCGGCGTCGCGTCCTTCCCGCGGTCCTGTGGGGCGGGCTACTGGTCTTCGTCAAGGAGGATCTGGGGCTCACCGTGATGATGCTGGGGCTCGTCATCGCGTGGCGGCTCCGCACGGTCGCAGGGCTGTGGCTGTCCGTCTGGGGGGCGCTGTGGCTGATCGTCTCGGTGCGCCTGGTCCTCCCCGCACTCAACGCGGCAGGACAGTACGACTACTCGGACCGCATCGACGTCGGGGCGATGATCACGGACCCGGCGGGCGCCGTCGTCGACCTCGTCTCCGGGACGGCCAAGCACGAGACGCTGCTGCTGCTCCTGATCGCGGGCGGATTCCTGTTCCTGCGGTCCTCGCTGGCCCTGGTCCTGCTGCCCACGCTGCTCTGGCGTTTCGCCTCCGGACAGGAGAGCTACTGGGGGCCCGAATGGCATTACAGCGCGGTGCTCATGCCGGTGCTCTTCCTGTCACTGCTCGACGCCGTGCGTTCCCTCCGCGGTAGCCGGCGCGCCTGGAGCCGACGCGTCGCGCTCATCGGGGTTCCGGCTGCGGTGGCGGCGTCCCTCGTCCTGCTGCCCACGCAGAAATTAGCACCTCTCGCCGAACCCGCCACCTACCGCCAGTCGGAGCGCTGGGATGCCGCGCACCGCATGATGGACCTCATCCCCCACGAAGCGACGGTCGAATCCGGGGTCGTGCTGATGGCCTATCTCGTGCCGGACACGCGGGTGTACTGGCTGGGCAACGTCAATCCGGCACCGGACTACCTGATCGTGGACGCCGACGACTGGAGCTGGGGTCCCGTCAGGCCGGGTGACGCCGAGGCCCACGCGGAACAGCGGTATCCGGGGACGGACTACGCGCTGGTGTTCGACGAGGCCGGCTACCAGCTCGTCCAGCGGCAAGGCTGAGGCCCGGTAGCCTTAAACCCATGACCTCCGAGGAGCCCACGCCGAACAGCACGCCCGCGCAGCCGTCGCAGTCCCCGGAACCGTCCGCGTCCGACGACCGCGCCGACTCCTCGTCCGCCTACCGCGAGGTGACGGTCCGCAGGGCACCGAAGTTCGTGCCGTTCATGGCGGTCGGCGCGATCCTCGGATTCCTCGCCGCCCTCGTCATCGCGTACACCGGCCCGGTGGACCCCACCCTCACACGCGAGTCGGTGCTCGGCTTCTTCACCGTGGCCCTCGCCCTGCCCGGGGCGCTGCTGGCAGCCCTCCTCGTCCTGCTCATCGACCGGCGCAGCGTCAGGCGCGCCGAACGGGCGCGCGCGCAGCGCCTCAACGACGACGCCTGAGCGGTCCGCCACGCTCCACCCGGTGAGTGCCTTACACCGGCCCGCGGGCTGCCGACAGTACAACCCGATGGGGGACTGTCGACCCGAAAGAAGGATTGTGCCGTGAAGGCATTTGCATGTGGAGACGTAGTACCCGGCTGTGACTCGCGCTGGGTCTGCAGCACCGAGGACGAGATCCTGGTGGAGGTGAGCCGGCACGCCGCATCGTCGCACGGCCTGACGGAGCTCACGCCGGACCTCGCGAGCGCCGTCCGCGGCAGCATCGTCGCCGTCTGAGCCACCCCAGGTGGATGACCCGAACCCGGGCGAGGACACGCGGGAGGACACCGAGCTCTCCGCCGCATGCCTCGGCAGGGGGATCGCCTCCGCCTACCAGCCCATCATCGACACCGCCCGCGGTTCGGTGGTGGGCTATGAGGCCCTCCTCCGCTTCCCCGGCTACAGCGAGCAGAACCCCGAGGTGTGGTTCGCCCGCGCACGTCGTGCAGGGCGCGCTGCCGACCTGGAGGCAGCGGCCCTCCGCTGCGCCTTCGCCCACCGCAGCACCCTTCCGGGGAACTGCTTCCTCACCGTGAATGTCTCCCCCGCCCTGCTCTCCTCACCCGTGGTGCGCCGGGTGTGGGCGGAGCAGGGCCCCCTGGGCGGCGTGGTCGTCGAGCTGACCGAGCAGACCCCGATCGATTCCTACGTGCAGCTGGAACCGCACCTGAACGCCCTGCGCGCCGCCGGCGCCATGATCGCGATCGACGACGCCGGTTCCGGCTACGCGGGCCTGCAGCACCTGCTCAGCCTCCGTCCGTCCATCATCAAGATGGACCGGGAGCTGGTCCGTGACATCGACACGGACGAGGCCAAGCGCGCCCTGATGGAGATGATCGGCCTCTTCGCCAGCAGGGTCGACGCCTGGATCCTCGCGGAGGGGATCGAACGCGTCGAGGAACTCGACACCCTCGTCTCCCTCGGCGTCCCGCTCGTGCAGGGCTACCTGCTGGGCCGGCCGGCACCACCCTGGCAGGGCCTCGACCTCGATCTCGCGCTCCGCCTGTCCACGCGGTCGCACGACGCCGCCGCGTCGACGGTCCGGGGCGTCGTCGAGCCGGCGGCCACCGCAGTGTCCCTTCCCGCGGCGGCCGGCCTCTTCCGCGCCGATCCGGAGCTCACCGACGTCGTCCTCCTGGACGGGCAGAGACCGCTCGCGCTCCTGACCGAGGACACCGCGCGCCTGGGTATCGTCGCACCGGGCCTGGTCGTCAATGTCGACACCGCTGTGGACGAGGCGCTCGCCCGCTCGGTCACCCGCGACCAGGCCTCACGGTTCTCACCCCTGCTCGTGACGGACAACGCCGGACGGTTCGTCGGACTCGCCCGGATGGAGCGGCTGATCGGGAAGCTCGCAGGCTCGAGCTAGGACCCGCGGCATTGCGCGCCGTGAGAGAATGTGGCCATGGTGCGCGGCGACGGACAACTCTCCCACGATCTTCTTCCCGGCGAAAAAGGACCACAGGATGCCTGCGGTGTCTTCGGCGTCTGGGCGCCCGGTGAGGAGGTCGCCAAGCTCACCTACTACGGCCTCTACGCGCTGCAGCACCGGGGGCAGGAATCAGCCGGTATCGCGACCAGCGACGGCCGCCGGATCAACGTCTACAAGGACATGGGCCTCGTGTCGCAGGTCTTCGACGAGTCGACGCTGAACACGCTGACCGGACACATCGCCGTCGGGCACTGCCGGTACTCGACCACGGGGTCCTCCCACTGGGCCAACGCGCAGCCGACGCTCGGTGCGACCGCCGCCGGCACCGTGGCACTCGCCCACAACGGCAATCTCACCAACTCCGCCGAGCTGTACCAGATGGTGCTCGCACGGCACGGCAAGCCCCGCGCGGGCGAGCTGGCCCAGGGCAACACCACCGACACCGCGCTGGTCACCGCCCTCCTCGGCGGCAACGACGGCCGCACCCTCGAACAGACCGCCATGGAGCTCCTGCCGAGTATCCGCGGCGCGTTCTGCTTCGTCTTCATGGACGAGGGCACGCTCTACGCGGCGCGCGACGCATACGGCGTCCGGCCCCTCGTGCTCGGCCGGCTCGAGCGCGGCTGGGTGGTCGCCTCCGAGCAGGCGGCGCTCGCGACCGTGGGCGCGAGCTTCATCCGCGAGATCGACCCCGGCGAGTTCATCGCCATCGACGAGGACGGCGTGCGCAGCAGCCGCTTCGCCACCCCGACCGCCGCCGGCTGCGTCTTCGAGTACGTCTACCTCGCGCGGCCCGACGCCGCGATCGCGGGCCGGTCGGTCTACGAGTCCCGCGTGGAGATGGGCCGGCAGTTGGCGCGCGAGAACTCCGCCCCGGGAGACATCGTGATCCCCGTCCCCGAATCCGGCACCCCGGCGGCCGTCGGCTTCGCGGAGGAGTCCGGCATCCCCTTCGCCCACGGCTTCGTCAAGAACGCCTACGTGGGCCGCACCTTCATCCAGCCGAGCCAGACGTTGCGTCAGCTCGGCATCCGGCTGAAGCTCAACGCCCTCGAATCCGTGATCCGCGGCAAGCGCATCATCGTCGTGGACGATTCGATCGTCCGCGGCAACACGCAGCGCGCCGTGGTCCGGATGCTCCGCGAGGCCGGGGCCGCCGAGGTCCACGTCAAGATCTCCTCACCCCCCGTGCGCTGGCCGTGTTTCTACGGAATCGACTTCGCCTCACGCGCCGAACTGATCGCCAACGGTGCAGCGGTCGACGAGATCAGCGCCTCGATCGGCGCCGACAGCCTCGCCTACATCTCCGAGGACGGCATGATCGATGCCACCCAGCAGCCCCGCGAGCGCCTCTGCACCGCGTGCTTCACCGGGACCTATCCCATCGAACTGCCCGACGACGACCGCCTCGGCAAGAATCTGCTGGAGCGGCTGGACCCCGCCGACAAGGCGGGCGCCACCGGGTGCGATCCCGGCCCGGACGCCGAGTTCGAATCCGTCCTGACAGCCGAAGACAAGAAGGAACGGGTATGACCGCCACCAGCCCCATCACGTACGCCGCCGCAGGAGTGGATGTCGAGGCCGGTGACCGCGCCGTCGAGCTCATGAAGGACGCCGTCCGGGCCACGCACGGCGAGCAGGTCATCGGCGGGGTCGGCGGATTCGCCGGGCTCTTCGACGTGTCCCGGCTCCTCACGTACACGCGGCCGCTACTGGCGACGTCGACGGACGGCGTGGGCACCAAGGTGGCGATCGCGCAGGCCATGGACATCCACGACACCATCGGGTTCGACCTCGTGGGCATGGTCGTGGACGACATCGTGGTGGTGGGCGCCGAGCCGCTGTTCATGACCGACTACATCGCCTGCGGCAAGGTGGTCCCGGAGCGGATCGCGGATATCGTCCGCGGCATCGCGGCCGGCTGCTCCCTCGCCGGCACCGCTCTGGTAGGCGGCGAGACGGCCGAGCACCCGGGTTTGCTCGGCGAGCACGAGTACGACGTCGCCGGTGCCGCGACCGGTGTCGTCGAGGCCGATCGGGTCCTCGGCCCCGAGCGCGTCCGTGCGGGGGACGTCGTCATCGGCATGGCCTCCTCGGGCCTGCACTCGAACGGGTACTCCCTGGTACGCCGCGTGATCAACCAGGCGGGCTGGGCGCTCGACCGCCAGGTTTCGGAGCTCGGCCGTACCCTCGGCGAGGAACTGCTGGAACCCACGCGCATCTATGCCGCGGATTGCCTTGCCCTGGCGCGCAGCGAATCGGCGAGGGTGCACGGCTTCAGCCATGTCACGGGCGGCGGCCTTGCTGCCAACCTCGCGCGCGTGCTGCCCCGCGGCCTCGAAGCCACGGTGGACCGTTCCACCTGGGAACTGCCCGCCATCTTCACTCTCGTCGCCCAGCTCGGCTCCGTGCCCCTGCCGGACCTCGAACGCACCCTGAATCTCGGCGTCGGGATGCTTGCGATCGTCGACGCGTCCGGCGCCGACTCCGCCCTCGCGCAGCTGAACGCTGCCGGTGTGCCCTCGTGGGTCATGGGCAGCGTGCAGGCCGCGAGCGGTGCGAGCACCGACGGCCCCGACTACGTCCAGGGCGCCAAGGGCGTGGACGGCGGCTCCGTCCGGATGCTCGGCTCCTACGCCTCCTGAGGCCGATGCTTCCGCGGCCCGCCCGGAGCGAAGCCCCCGCCCTCTTCGAGGAGGACGGGGGCTTCGCTCTTCCGTGGACGGAGTCAGGGCTTGCCGTGCTGCTTCCGCGTGACCACGACGTCGAACGTGCTGGTCCGGGTGTTCCCGGCCTCGTCGGTCGCGGTGCAGGTCACCGTGGTGGTACCGATCCTGAATCGCGTGCCCGACGCCGGCAGGCAGTCGAGCGGCACCACGCCGTCGAGCGTGTCGATGGCCGAGGGCAGTGAGTACGCCACCTTCGCGCCGCTCACGCCGTTCGAGACCGCCGCGACGTCCGCGGCGTCCGCGATGCGCGGCGGCAGGACATCGGCGGGGCGCGCCGGCAGCCGGGACGGATCGACGATGCCCCAGTAGGCCGGGGTGACCTGCAGGTCGTCGTCGAACGGAAGGGGCTGCTCCCACGGACGGGCCATCGGCCAGGTGCGCAGCCAGGTACGTGCGTTGCTGATGCCCCAGAAGGTCACCGACTCCACCGCGTCGCCATGCTCGGTGAGCATCGCGAACAGGTCCCGGTAGTAGTAGCCGACCTCCGCCGCGGCGTCGGCGTCGTTCTCGAACGCCGGGCTGTAGGGATCGGTCGGCGTACCACTGACGTCTGCACCCTGGTTCTCGGTCGAGGCGTTGACGTCGAGCTCGGTGATGGCCTGGAGGAGCGTGGGGTCAAGGGCCTCGACGCCCTCGATGGAGTCCTCGAGCCACTGCACGGGGCGGGCGACATCCACGTGCGCCTGGTGCCCCACGCCGTCGATCGGCACCGCCCTCGCCTGCAGTGCCGCGATGAGGCTGAGGTAGTCGGCCCGCTTCTCGGGCATCTCGGTGTTGTAGTCGTTGATGAACAGCGCCGCGTCGGGGAAGTACCTATCGGCGAGGCGGAAGGCCTCGTCGACGAAGCCCTCACCGAGGACCTGGAACCACCGGCTGTCACGCATGTCGTGCGGGTTGTCCGTGTCGCCGTCGGCGATCACCTCGTTCACCACGTCCCAGGCCCAGATGGGACTGTCACCATTCGGATAGCGCGCGTCGATGTGGTCGGCGATCCCCTTGATGTGCGCTTCCATGCGTGCCTTCAGCAATGCCTGGTCCGCCGGGCTGTCCGTGAGATCGCGCTCGCCGTCGCGGAAGAACCACGCCGGGGTCTGGGAGTGCCAGGCGAGCACGTGACCGTACACCTCGATGCCGTTCGCGTCCGCGAAGTCGAGCAGCTGGTCGAGCTGCGTGAAGGCGAACTGGCCCTCCACGGGCTGGACGCTCTCGGGCTTGCCGGCGTTCTCGGGGGTGAAGGCGTTGTAGTGCTTGCGGAGGAGGTCCGCCGCCGTGCCCACGGTCTCCCGTGCGTCGATGGCCACACCCACGTGCTCGATGCCCTGCTTCCCGAGGACGTCCTGCAGCGCGGGCACGTCGTTCTGGATGGGCGTCTCCACGATGGGCGCGACGCTGACGTCGTCGAGCAGGAAGTCCACCCCGACAGGGCCTTCGACGTAGATCTGCGCGCGGTCCGCGGCAGCCGCGAGCGTGTAGGTGCCCTTCAGCTGCACCCACGCGTCGGAGGTGACGGACGCCCCGGCGCCGGCGACGCCGTCGTAGGCGCTCCCGCCGCCGTTGTCACGCTGCACGGACACCTTGAGCGATGCGGGGGACTGGCCCGGAGCAAGCTTCGCCCACACCGAGACCGCCACCGCGGTCCCGACGGGCAATCCGTCCGTGACGTCGAGGGCCGCCCCGTGCCATGGCTGCGTGCGGTTCGTGACGAGCAGGCTGCCGGAGCCTGTACGGGCGTCGGCGCTCAGGGCGACCGAGACGCCGTCGCCCCTGGCGGTCCAGCCGTCGACGCCGGTCTCGAAACCGCTCGTGATGCCGGCCGTTGCGCCGTCGGCCGCGCCTCCCCGTGGGAGGGTGAAGGTCCAGCCCTCGGCGAGCTTCTCGGTGACGACCGTCGCGACCGCCTTGACGGTGTTCGAGCGGTCGCCGCCGCCGTCGTGGGCGAGGACCACGGCACCGGGTGTGAAGGCCTTGCGGAGGTTCGCGGTCAGGGTCTCCTCGCTGAGGTCGTTGCCGTCCCAGTCGAAGATGACGTTGCCGAGGCCCAGCGGCTGCATGCCGAGCGCTGCAGCGACCTCGCCGGTTGCGCCCCAGCTCCCGTTCGGAGCCCTGAAGTAGGGCACCTGCTGCTCCGGGTTGCCGAGCGCGTCGCGGATGATGCGGAGATTCTCCTTGAGGTCCGTCTCGACCTCGTCCCTGGACCATGAGCCCATGTCGGCGTAGGACGTGCCGTGGTTGCACAGCGTGTGCCCCTCGGCGACGATCCGCTGCAGGAGCTCGGCACCCCCGGCAGCCTGGACATTCTGCCCGATGATGCAGAAGGTCGCCGTGATGCCACGGTCTCGGAGGAGATCGAGGACGGCGCCGGTCTCCCCGGGGTTGGGTCCGTCGTCGAAGGTCAGGGCGGCCACGTCGCCCGTGCCACGAGCCGCGGATGACGGCGTGGCCGTCGGTGCGCTCGCGCCACCGAGCACGAAGGTGGGATCCGGCGTGGGCTGCCACGCGCCGCCGTCGGCCGGGGCCGCCGTGCCGCTGATCACGACGTCGTCCACGAGGTAGTCGTACGGTCCACCGAGGTCTCCCGTTCCGAGGTAGGCCCGCAGGGTCGCGGGGTCGGCACCGGCCGGTGCAGCGAAGGTCCCGCTCACCGTGGTCCAGGTGTCGGCGGAGACTGTGGTGTTGCCGACCCAGGTGTAGGCGGGTTCGACGACGAAGCGCGCCGACGTCGTCGTCCCCGCAGGGGCGGCCAGCCGGACCTGGGCGGAGAAGGTGTATGCACCGCCCGCCCGCAGGAGGTTCGCCGGGGTCTTGATGCCGTCGTAGTCGTTGGCGCGGCCCTGCACGAGGAGTGCCTTGTCCCCGTCGGCGTCGACGACGGACAGGGTGGCTCCGCCGTTCTGTACGAGGGGGCTGAGATCGCCGTCCTCGAAATCCTCGTTGAGGAGCACGATCGGCTCCTCGGGCTCGGCGGCCTGCACGGACGGCAGCGCGAGGGCGCCGGCTCCGGTGATCAGGCCGAACGCCGTCGCTCCTGCGATCAGACGTCGTTGTCTCATGGTTCTCCTTCGTCGGGTGTCCGCGCACGGAGGCGCGGACCAGGCCGCTGGGTGCAGCCGGTGGGGGGGGGTGATGCGTGGGTGGTGCAGAGGTGGTGCCGCTTGGAACCGGTGATGCGGTCGGCGACGGGTGGCGGCGACGGGGCAGGACGGGCGCGGTCCCCCTCCGCGCCCGCCCTGCCGATCCGTCGCTCTACCGGTTGCCGCGCCCGGGTGACGCCTGCTCGAGCGTCGTCTGGAGCGCGTAGTAGGCGGGCTTCCGGGTGAAGTCCTCCTCCATGACCGTGGCCTCCCCCTCGCCACTGAAGAACACGGGGACCCACGAGTAGGTGTCCGTGAAGCCCCAGATCGTGAAGGAATTGCACTCGTCCACCGCCACGCAGGCTTCGAGGGCGCGCTGGTAGTAGCTCGCCTGCTGCGCCAGCTGCGCGGCCGTGGGTTCGGTACCGGCGACGACGTCCATGCGCACGTCGATCTCGGTGATCGCTGTCTCCAGCCCCAGGTCGTCGAAGCGCTGGAGGTTGGCCCGGAGATCGCCCGGGAAGCCGTACCGGGTGCTGAGGTGCCCCTGGATGGCGAATCCGTCGATCGGCACGCCCTGTGCCTGCAGCCGCGGGATGAGCTCGAGATAGGCGTTGCTCTTCGCGTTGAGGCCCTCCACCCCGTAGTCGTTGAAGAACAGCTTGGCCTTGGGGTCGGCCTCGTGGGCCCAGCGGAAGGCATCGGCGATGATGTCGGGGCCCAGTTCGCGGATCCAGATGTTGTCCGTGGTCCGCAGGGTCCCGTTGTCGTTGAAGATCTCGTTGGCCACATCCCACTGCTGGATCTTGCCCGCGTAGCGGCCGACCACCGTCTGGATGTGGTCCTTCAGGATGGCCCGCAGCTCCTCCTTGGTGAAGTCGCCTTCCTCGAGCCACTCCGGGTTCTGGCTGTGCCAGAAGAGCGTGTGCCCGCGGACCACCTGCTTGTTGGCTTGAGCGAACTGCACGATGGCGTCCATCTCGGCGAAGCGGTACGTGTCCTGCTCCGGGTGGACGAACTCCCACTTGAGCTGGTTCTCCGGCGACACGGAGTTGAATTCCGCGGCGAGGCGCTCACGGTAGGGCTGGTCGTAGGTGAACGGGTCCGGGTAGGCCTGGGTCTCGTGGTGGCCGCCGCCGGCGACGGCGGAGCCGATCCTGAGATCCTTCGGAGCCACCCACCGCAGGGTGTCCTGCTTCTCGATTCCCGGCGGTCGGGGTGCCGGCGGTGCGGCGAGGGTCGGAGCCGCGGACGGCAGGAGGATGGCCGACGCGAGAACCGCGGCGGCGAGGGAGGTGCGAACCTTCATGAGCTCTCCTTTGAGGTACGTGAGGCGGAACTGGTGCTCGGGGTTCGACTGCCTTCCGGCTGTGGCCCGTCGCGTTTCCGGTAAGGTTCCGGAAGTTTCCGGAAATACCGTTGCTGTAGGTTAGGAACACAGCACCGCCGAGGTCAAGGGTGCAGAGGAAATTGTGTCGGGGGCGCAGAGTGGCCGCTCCCCGCGTACAGGAGGACGACGTGCAGGACAACAGGGAGCCCGCGGTGACGATCTCCTCGATCGCATCGGCTGCCGGGGTGTCGGTCCCCACCGTCTCGCGCGTCCTCAACGGTCGCTCCGACGTCGCGCCCGCCACGCGGGAGCGGGTCGAGACGCTCCTGCGTGAGTACGGGTACCGGCGCCGCGGGTCCGCGCAGGCGGCCCCGGCCGGACTCGTGGACCTCGTGTTCAACGACCTGGACAGCCCGTGGGCCGTGGAGATCATCCGAGGCGTGGAGGAAGCCCTCAATGCGGAGGGGCTCTCGGTGGTCGTCTCCGCGATCCATCGCCGCGGTAGCGCGGACTCGACCCGCAAGTGGCTCGATACCTTGAGCGCGCGGGCGAGCGACGGCGCCATCCTCGTCACCACGGACCTCGACTCCTTCCTCCACGCCGAGCTCCAGCGACTGCACCTCCCCGTGGTGGTCATCGACCCTGCGGGTGTGCCGGATCTCGACGTGCCGACCATCGGCGCGACGAACTGGACGGGCGCGGTGAATGCGACGGAGTACCTGATCCAGCAGAACCACCGCCGCATCGGCTTCGTGGCCGGCCGCCCGGGGATCTGGTGCAGCCGCGCTCGCCTCGACGGGTATCGGGCCGGGCTCGAAGCCGCCGGGATCGCCGTCGACCCGGAGCTCGTGCACGGCGGGGACTTCGACTACGCCTCCGGCTTCGACGCCGGGCGGGCGCTCCTCGCCCTCCACGACCGCCCGACGGCGATCTTCGCGGCCAGCGACCAGATGGCCCTCGGGGTCTACGAGGCCGCCCGGCAGCAGGGCCTGCGCATTCCCGACGATCTCAGCGTGATCGGCTTCGACGACCTCCCGGAGGCCGGCTGGGCCTCCCCTCCCCTCACGACGATCCGCCAGCCCCTGTCAGGCATGGGCACGCTGGCGGCACGCACGCTCGTCCGGCTGATCCACGGCGAGACCGTCGAGAGTCCGCGCGTCGAACTGTCCACCCGCCTCGTGCGGCGTTCGAGCGTGCAGGCCCTTGGACCCCAGGACCGATTTCCTGCTTGACTCCCGGCAGAAAACGAATATGTTTATTACGACAACATATTAGTCACAACCCCTGGAGCACTCAATGGCGATCGAGCCCACCCGCGACGACAAATTCTCCTTCGGCCTCTGGACGGTGGGCTGGGAAGCCCAGGACCAGTTCGGATCCGCGACCCGCCCACCCCTCGACGTCGTTGAGGCCGTCACCCGCCTCAGCGACCTCGGCGCCTACGGCATCACCTTCCACGACGACGATCTCTTCCCCTTCGGCTCCAGCGCCTCGGAGCGCCAGAACCAGATCGACCGCCTGAAGGGCGCCCTCGATTCGACGGGCCTGATCGTCCCGATGGTCACCACGAATCTCTTCAGCCACCCGGTCTTCAAGGACGGCGGCTTCACGAGCAACGACCGCGGCGTGCGGCGCTTCGCACTCCGCAAGGTGCTCGACAACATCGATCTCGCCGCCGAACTCGGTGCGAAGACCTTCGTGATGTGGGGCGGGCGTGAAGGCAGTGAGTACGACGCCGCCAAGGACATCCGGGGCGCCCTTGAGCGCTACCGCGAGGCCGTCAACCTGCTCGGCGACTACGTCACCGACAAGGGCTACGACATCCGCTTCGCCATCGAGCCCAAGCCGAACGAGCCGCGCGGAGACATCCTGCTGCCCACGCTCGGACACGCGATGGCCTTCATCGAGACCCTCGAGCGCCCCGAGCTGGTCGGCATCAACCCCGAGACGGGCCACGAGCAGATGGCGGGCCTGAACTTCACGCACGGGATCGCGCAGGCGCTCTACCAGGGCAAGCTGTTCCACATCGACCTCAACGGGCAGCGGAGCATCAAGTTCGACCAGGACCTCGTGTTCGGACACGGCGACCTGCAGAACGCCTTCTCCCTCGTCGACCTGCTCGAGAACGGCGGGCCCGACGGCGGCCCGGCATACGACGGTCCCCGCCACTTCGACTACAAGCCGAGCCGCACCGAGGACATGAACGGCGTCTGGGACTCCGCCGCAGCCAACATGCAGACCTATCTGCTGCTCAAGGAGCGCGCCGCAGCCTTCCGCGCGGATCCCGAGGTCCAGGCAGCCCTCACCGCCTCGCGGGTCTCCGAGATCAACGAACCCACGCTGAACGGCGGCGAGGGCTACGAGGCGCTCCGCGCCGACCGGTCCTCCTACGAGGACTTCGACGCCGATGCCTACTTCAACGGCAAGGGTTTCGGTTTCGTGAAGCTGCAGCAGCTCTTCATCGAGCACCTTCTCGGAGCCCGCTGACCCATGGCCCTCGTCACCGGCGTCGACTCCTCGACGCAGAGCTGCAAGGTCGTCGTCGTCGACACCGTGACCGGCGCCGAGGTCCGCACCGGCCGTGCCCTCCACCCGGAGGGCACGGAGGTGGACCCGGACGCGTGGTGGCGGGCCCTTCTCGCCGCGCTGGAGGAGGCCGACGGGCTCGGCTCCGACATCGAGGGACTGGCGATCGCCGGCCAGCAGCACGGGATGGTGCTGCTCGGCCAGGACGGTCGGGTGTTGCGGGATGCACTCCTGTGGAACGACACCCGGTCCGCGGATGCTGCGCAGGACCTCATCGCTGAACTCGGCCTCGAGGAGCTGGTGACGCGGACCGGGTCTGCGCCCGTGGCGTCCTTCACCGGTACCAAGGTGCGGTGGGTCCGTGACGCCGAACCGGACGTCGTTCCGCGTATCGCCGCCGTGGCCCTGCCGCACGATTGGCTGACCTGGCGCCTGAGGGGCTTCGGCCCCGACGGCGATTCGCCGCTCGGACCGGTGCTCGGGGAACTCGTCACCGACCGCTCCGACGCGAGCGGTACCGCGTACTGGAACCCGACGAAAGGCGCCTACGACCTCGCGCTGTTCGAGCGGATGCTCGGCCGCCCCGCTCGCGAGGCGCAGCCCGACGGCACCGGGGACGGAGCGACGGACGCGGTCGTCCTCCCCCGCGTCCTGGGGGCGGCCGCGGCAGCAGGCACGGTGCACCCCGCACATCTCGCGGGCGCTGAGCACAGCATCACCCTCGGACCGGGCGCGGGCGACAACGCCGGCGCAGCCCTGGGGCTGGGCGCTGAGGAGGGCGACGTCGTCGTGTCCCTCGGCACCAGCGGCACGGTCTTCGCCGTCGCCGCCGACGCCGTGGCGGACGCGTCCGGGACGGTGGCCGGCTTCGCCGATGCCAGCGGCCTGTTCCTGCCCCTGGTGGCGACGCTCAACGCGGCGCGGGTCCTCTCGTCCGTCGCGGGTGTCCTGGGCGTCGATCACGACGGCTTCGCGGACCTGGCGCTCAGCGCGGAACCGGGCGCTGGGGGCGTGGTCCTCGTCCCCTACTTCGAGGGCGAACGCACGCCCAACCTGCCCACGGCGAAGGCGAGCTTCCACAATCTGAGCATCGCCTCGGCGACGCGCGGGAACATGGCCCGCGCGGCGATCGAAGGGATGCTCTGCGGTCTGGCCGACGCCCTCGACGCCGTCCGGGCGGCCGGTGTCGTTCCCCGACAGCTCCTGCTGATCGGCGGCGCGGCGCAGAACGGAGCGGTGCAGGAAACAGCGGCCCAGGTCTTCGACCTGCCCGTCCGCATCCCGGCGCCCGGCGAGTACGTCGCTCGGGGCGCGGCGGTCCAGGCGGCCTGGGTCCTCTCGGGGTCCCGCCCGGCCTGGCAAGTCGACACCCTTGAGGACCGCGCCTCGGATCACCGTCCGCTCATCCGCGAGCAGTACCGGGCCGCCCTGGCGACGATCTCGTTCTGACGGACCGCGGACAGCAGGAAGGCACCCCCGACAGGGGGTGCCTTCCTCGTTTCTACGGGACGCGCCCGTGCAGGTGCGGTGCGGCCTACCGGCGGGTCTGGTGGTCGATCCCGACCTGGTCCACCTTGCGGTGGAAGTGCATGCCCGCCTTGCCACCGAGGATCGCCGCGACGAGCGGGACCAGGACGGCGATGGCCAGGGCGATCAGCCCGCTGGTCGTCAGCGTGTCCTGATCGAACCTGATGCTGGGTGCTCCGTTGAGATTCGAGAGCACGTTGAACTGGTCACCGGCCACCGCGGCGAGGATCGCCAGGACGATCGCGACGATGATGCCCCACAGCCAGACGGCGAGACCCTGCTTGGCGCCGTCGAACCGGGCCATGCGGCCGGCGACGTAGCCGCCGCAGTAGTACGCGATGAACAGGACCACGGCGAGGACGATCCCGCTCACGATCCCGATGGTCTGGGCGTTCTGCTGGGCCTGGTCGGCAGCCTCGTTCACGGTGCTGGAATTGGATGCCCCGATCCCGACGCCGATCGCCGTCGCCAATGCGCTGAGGATGACGGTGAGGCCGATCGCCGTCAGCCAGCCGAAGAACGCCGACCCGAACTTGATGCCGCCGAATCGCTCCTTCTCGGCGGCGACGACGTCGTTCCGGCGACTCTTCGGGGTACTCGCACCCGAGGTGGGCTCTGTTGATGCCATGATGCTCGTGCTCCTTGATGAGTAGGGTTGATCGTCGTCCCGCCGCAGTGCAACGGGACGACGATCAGTCTGCTTACTACTCTGGCGACTTCCCCTCCCCCGGGCAAGCTCATTAAGTTGCCCTCCGTGCACACTCCCTGCACCTGGACGGTCGGGATGTGGGCGCCACCCGCGTCAGGGCGCGGCCTCCGGAACGACTGTCCGCCGGAGTGGTGTGCGGATCACACCCGCCCACGGCCCGGCGAGGACCACCGAGACCGATTCGTTCATTGCGGTGGATGGCCGATGCGGCTATGGGGCTGCCGCGAGCCGTGAACGGTGGACCGCGCCGTTCATCGCCTTCGAGGAGCAGAAGGCGCTGCGCAGTTCATCGTCGGACGCCTCTCGAAGGTTTCGACGAGTGACCCGAAAGTTTTGCCGTGTGCTGTGTGGACGTATCGGCACAGCGATCACCACCATGGGATGCGTGGAGGGTCACAAATCGGCGGCACCCGCACGCCGCTGGCGAATCGCCCCAAGGTAAGGTGGGCGTATGTCGATTCCGCCGGACGATCAGCGCGTCACCCTCGCCCACCTCGCGACGGCTGCCGGCGTCTCGCTCTCCACCATCTCGAAGGTGCTGAACGGCCGTTCGGACGTGGCTCCGAAAACCCGCTCGAAAGTTGAGGAACTGCTCGAGGAGCACGGGTACCGCCGCCGCAAGGTCTCCTCCACGCGGCCGGGTCTCGTCGAGCTCGTCTTCCACGAACTCGAGAGCGCCTGGGCGCTGGAACTCATCCGCGGCGTCGAGAACGTGGCACGGGAGCACGGGATGAGTGTGGTCCTGACCGAGACGGGCACGCGGCAGGCGCCCGGACCCGAGTGGATCGAGGGTGTGATGGCGCGGCGTCCGGCCGGCGTCGTCCTCGTCTTCTCCGACCTCCCCCAGGGATTCCGCACCAAGCTGGACTCCCGGTCCATCCCCTTCGTCATCATCGATCCTGCCGGCGACCCCTCGCCCGATGTCCCGTCCGTCGGCTCGGCGAACTGGTCCGGCGGCATGATGGCGACGCGGCACCTGATCGAGCTGGGCCACACGCGGATCGCCGCCATCAGCGGACCCGAGGACATGATGTGCTCGCTCGCGAGGATCGACGGCTACCGCTCCGCCATGGGCATGGCCTCCCTGCCCATCGAGCAGGACTACGTCCGCTACGGCAATTTCCACGTGGACGGCGGGCGCGACCACGCCTTCGCACTGCTACGCGGCCCCCTACCTCCGACGGCCATCTTTGCCGGTAGCGATCTGCAGGCGCTGGGCGTCCTGGACGCCGCGCGGCAGATCGGACTGCGCGTGCCGGACGAGCTCTCGATCGTCGGCTACGACGACCTGCAGCTCGCCCAATGGTCCAGCCCGGCCCTGACCACCGTCCACCAGCCCCTCATCCAGATGGCCGAGGAAGCGACGCGCATGGTGCTCCGGTTGCGGGACGGTGAGCGGCCCAACAACCTGCGCCTCGACCTCGCGACGAGTCTGGTGGTCCGCCAGAGCACGGCAGCCCCCTCGACGGCGGCTGCACCGGCCACAGCCCCGGCCCCGCAGCACGCCTGACCGGGCATATCCCGCCGACCGGCCGCTCAACCGCAGGCCGCTCCGCCGGCGGATCGCTACGATGGGGGCTGATCAGGTGTGCACCGGCCTCCTGCGAACGAAGGAGGCACCAGCGCCGTGCGGTCAGCCCAGGGGACAGCGAACGGCACGGAGGGCCTGCGGGCGCAGAACCTCTCCCAGATCCTCACCATGGTGCATCGCGACGGTCCGCTGTCCCGTGCGGAACTCACCCGGCGCACAGGCTTCAACCGCTCGACCGTCGGCGCGCTCGTGCTGGCCCTGACCGAGAAGAACCTGGTCCGGGAGACGGAGCCCGTCGGTGGCCGGGTGGGACGTCCGAGCCCCATCGTGCGGGTGAACCCCGGCATCGCCGCCCTCGCCGTCAACCCTGACATCGATGCCCTGACCGTCGGCGTCGTAGGCCTCGGCGGCCACGTGCACGCCCGCGTGCGGCGGGAGACCGCCGGCATCCCGACCCTCGAGGAGGCCGTCCGCCTGACCGGCGCCATGGTGTCCGAACTCCAGCCGGTGCTCGGCGGCATCGACCGGCTGCTGGGCGTGGGGATCGCGCTGCCCGGCCTGGTCAACGCCGGCACCGGTCGCGTCCTGGTGGCCCCTCACCTCGGCTGGCGGGACGCGGACCTCACCGGCCCCTTCGGCACCGCCGTGGATCTGCCCGCGGTCGCCGCCAATGACGCGTCGCTCGGCTCCCTGGCCGAGAGCATCTTCGGCGCGGCCGTCGGTGTGGCCGATTCCGTCTACCTCAACGGCAGCGCCAGTGGTATCGGCGGAGGCATCGTGACCGGGCGGACGCAGCTCGTCGGGAGTCGCGGATATGGCGGAGAGCTGGGGCACACCCTGGTGCGGCCCGGTGGCTCCTCGTGCCACTGCGGCCGGTCCGGCTGCCTCGACGCGGAGGTGAGGCTGGAGCGGCTGCTCGGGGCCGCGGGGCTCGACGGCGGCGGCATCGAGGCACTCGAGGACGTGCTGGCCGACAGCCCGGGTCCTGGCATCCGGAGCGAGGCCGAGCGCCAGGTGGAACTCCTCACGGTGGCCCTCGTGAATTTCGTCAACATCTTCGATCCCTCGTTGATCATCCTCGGCGGCTTCCTCGGTTCCCTCGTGGACTTCGCGGGCACGAGCCTCGAGGACCAGGTCAACAGCGCCTCGCTGGCGGGCCGTGTGACGGTCCGACGCGCCGCGCTCGGCCCGGAACTCCTCCTGGTCGGCGCCGCCGAACTGGCCTTCCAGCCACTGCTGGCGTCGCCGGCCTGATGGCACACGAACGGCGCACCGCCCTGTCGGGCTGATGCGCCGTCGTGTGATCCTGAAGATGAGCGCCGACGAAGGTCAGCCGGTGCGACGGGAGCCGCTCTCCTCGCCGTCGTCGTCGAGTTCGTCGCCGTACTTGTCCGCATACTCCGAGTAGTCGGGTTCAACCGGCTCGAGGGGTTCGGTACGTCGGGTGGAAGCACGACTACCCGGGCCTGTGAGCTCTCGCTGCAGTGCCGAATAATCTGTGGACGGGCTGAAGTACTTCATGTCCCGAGCCTGCTTGGTAGCTTTTGCCTTTTGACGGCCGCGCCCCATGGCGTGACCCCCTTTTTGCGTCGATCCGGAGGTGGTCACTGGGGCACAAGGCCCAAGGCTGCAGCGAGGCCCCGGAGTATTCGGTCAATTTGTCGTAAGTATAGGTTACATGCTTTCAGCGGCACCCGAATGCCGTGCTCACGCGGGCCTCATGCCGTGCCCATGCCGTGCCCTTGCCCGGCTTCCCGACAGGGAAGCCCCAGGGCCGACGACGCCGACGGGCAGCGGGCACCGGCGGGCAGCCCGCCCCGACTCCACCGCTGCCTTTGTTGGATAGAGTCGGCAGCAGGGCGGAGCGCGCCGGCTTCGAGCACAACACAGAGCCCGAGAGACGAGGAATCACCGGCCCCATGGACGACGAGCAGCAGTCATCGACGATGCCGGGGACCACTCCTGGCGCCGGGGGCTCCCCCACGGCGGGCGGACGGGGGTCCGAGATGTCAGCAGGTTCCGACGGAACCGTACCGCGCACGACCGCCTGGTCACCGACGGCGCCGCACGGCGCGCAGGATGACCTCCCCCGGCGGGACCGCAGCCGGGCCCGTCGCAACACCGTGCCGCTTCTGCTGATCATCGGCGGGGCCGTGCTCCTCGCCCTGCTCGTCTGGCTGCTCGTCCCGCTGTTCGGCGGGAACGACGACGAGGGCATCGTGGACCCGTCCTCGGTCGCAGCCGGCGGGTGCCTCGCGGACTTCACGGCGATCACGGAGGACGCCGTCCTCGTGGACTGCGACGAGCCGCACAATGCGCAGCTCGTCGCCAGCGAGAGCTACCCCGATGACGCCGAGTTCCCCGGCCGCGACCAGTTGGGCCTCCGCGCGGAGTCCGCGTGCGCCACGGCGTCCCAGGACATGGACCCCGACGTCGTGACGGACGGCCTCGAGGTGACGCTCCTCCGGGCGACGCCGACGGAGGGTACCTGGGCCGGCGGCGATCGCCGCGTGGACTGCTTCGCCGTCGTCGGCAATGGCGGTACCGTCTCACGGAGCCTGCTCGACTCCTGATCAGCGGGCCGCGTGCACCACCAGCCCGCCGGCGTCGGACCCGGCATTCAGGGCACCCGCGGCACCCGCGGCACCCGCGGCACCCTGCGCCTCCGGCGGCCTGCGGTCGACGACGACGGTGTCGCCGTCGACGATCTCGCCGGCGAGGATCCCCCGGGCGAGACGGTCACCGATCTCCCGCTGCACGAGCCGACGCAGCGGCCGCGCACCGTACGCGGGATCGAACCCCGTGAGCGCGAGCCACTCACTGGCGGCGGCACTCACCTCGAGGACCAGCCGCCGGTCGTGCAACCGGTCCGCCAGCGCGCGGACCTGGAGGTCCACGATCCTCGACAGCTCGTCGAGACCCAGCGGGTCGAAGACCACGACGTCGTCCAGCCGGTTCAGGAACTCGGGCCGGAAGTTCGCGTTGACCGCAGACAGCACGGCCGAGCGCTTCGCGGCATCGTCGAGCGACGGGTCCACGAGGAACTGGGAACCGAGATTGGAGGTCAGCACCAGGATCACGTTCCGGAAATCGACGGTGCGGCCCTGGCCATCCGTCAGCCGGCCGTCGTCGAGCACCTGCAGGAGCAGGTCGAACACCTCGGGATGCGCCTTCTCCACTTCGTCGAGCAGCACCACACTGTAGGGCCGACGACGCACGGCCTCGGTGAGCTGCCCACCCTCCTCGTAGCCAACATAGCCTGGAGGGGCACCCACGAGCCGCGCCACCGAGTGCTTCTCGGAGTACTCGGACATGTCGATGCGGATCATGGCCCGCTCGTCGTCGAAGAGGAAGTCCGCGAGCGCCTTCGCGAGCTCGGTCTTGCCGACGCCCGTGGGTCCGAGGAACAGGAAGGAACCGGTGGGCCGGTTCGGGTCGGAGACGCCCGCTCGCGCACGCCGGACGGCGTCGGACACGGCCGCGACCGCCTTCTTCTGTCCGATCAGGCGCGACCCGATGACGTCCTCCATGGCGAGGAGCTTCTCGCTCTCGCCCTGGAGCATGCGTCCCGCCGGGATTCCGGTCCAGGCGGAGATGACCTCGGCGATATCGTTCGCCGTGACCTCCTCCGCGACCATCAGCTCGGGTGCGGCCGCCCCCTGGGCCTCGGCCGCCTGGGCTTCGTGGAGCTCGCGTTCCAGCTGAGGGATCTCGCCGTAGAGGATGCGCGAGGCCCTTTCCAGGTCGCCGTCGAGCCGTGCGCGGTCAGCCTGCGACCGCAGATCGTCGAGCGAGGCCTTCAGATCGCCGACCCGGTTGAGGCCGGCCTTCTCGGCGTCCCACCGCGCGTTGAGGCCGTCGAGCTCCTCCTGGCGGTCGGCCATCTCCGCGCGCAGGGCCAGGAGCCGCTCGCGCGATGCCTCGTCCTTCTCCTGCGAGAGGGCCATCTCCTCCATGTTCATCCGCTCGAGCGAGCGCTGCAGCTCGTCGATCTCCACAGGCGCGGAGTCGATCTCCATCCGCAGGCGCGATGCCGCCTCGTCCACGAGGTCGATCGCCTTGTCGGGCAGCTGCCGGCCGGGGATGTAGCGGTTGGAGAGGGTCGCGGCCGCGACGAGCGCGGAGTCCGCGATCGAGACCTTGTGGTGAGCCTCGTACCGCTCCTTCAGGCCGCGGAGAATACCGATGGTGTCGGGCACGGACGGCTCCCCGACGTAGACCTGCTGGAAGCGGCGCTCCAGGGCCGGATCCTTCTCGACCCGTTCCCGGTACTCGTCCAGCGTCGTCGCCCCGATGAGGCGAAGCTCTCCGCGCGCGAGCATGGGCTTGAGCATGTTGCCGGCGTCCATCGATCCCTCGGAGGCGCCCGCACCCACGACGGTATGCAGCTCGTCGATGAACGTGACCACCTGGCCGTTCGACCCCTTGATCTCCTCGAGCACGGCCTTCAGCCGCTCCTCGAACTCGCCCCGGTACTTCGCGCCCGCGATCATCGATCCGAGGTCGAGGCTGATGAGGGTCTTCCCGCGCAGCGACTCCGGCACGTCCCCGGCCACCATGCGCTGGGCGAGGCCCTCCACGACGGCGGTCTTCCCGACGCCCGGCTCGCCGATGAGGACGGGGTTGTTCTTGGTGCGGCGGCTGAGTACCTGCACCACGCGCCGGATCTCGGCATCGCGCCCGATCACCGGGTCGAGCTTGCCGCTACGGGCCACCTCGGTCAGGTCGACGCCGAACTTCTCGAGCGCCTGGAACGTATTCTCGGGGTCGGGGGTGGTGACCCTGCGGTCTCCCCGGACGCCGGGGAGCGCCGAGGCCAGCGCCTCACGCGTCAGTCCGACGCCGCGGAGGACCTTCCCTGCGGATCCGCCGTCGGCGGCGAGGGCGAGGAGGAGGTGCTCGGTCGAGACGAACTGGTCGCCCAGCGTCTCCGCCTCCTGCTGCGCGGCGGTGACGACCTGCAGCGCTCCCCGGGAGAACTGCGGCTGTGCCACGGAGGATCCCGATGACGACGGCAGCGCCTTGATGGCCGCACTCGCCTGCACGCTGACGGTGTCGGGATCAGCGCCCGCCGCCCGGAGGAGTGCGACGGCGATGCCGTCGCGCTGGTCCATCAGCGCCTTGAGGAAGTGGGCGGGCTCGATCTGCGCGTTGCCCGCCGTCGAGGCGTTCATGGACGCCGCCGACAGCACCTCACGGCTTTTGGTGGTGAAGTTCGTGTCCACGGGCGGTTCCTTTCCTGGTTCTCCAGCTGGGCTCGTTTACATTGAGTGTACTCGACTCAACTTTGACCGAGGAAGAGGTATTCCCCCTGCTTCGCCGCAGGTGAACGGGGTCAGGTGCTCCCAGCCCGGGGCCCGGCGGGCACCAGGAGTTCGGCCAGGAGCTCCTCGAGCTGTTCGTGCGCGAAGGTGGAGGCGTCCTCACCGAAGACCCAACGGAGGTGTCCGGCCACCTCGACCGACACGATCCCGAGCATCCGGTGCCACCCGACGATGAACGGGCGGACCTCCCCCGCCCGCATCGGCAGCCCGAGGCGCGTCGCGGTGTCGAGCAGGGACGCCCGGACCCCCGGCGACAGCTGGTCGTCGTCGACCACGCGGAGCCTGCCCGCTGCGAGCGCCTCGACGAAGAGGGAGCCGAACAGGCCACCGAAGCGCTGCCCCGCCTCGACGGTCGGGCCGCCGACAGGCGCGGCGTAATGCATCAGGGGCGTGCCATACACCAGTCCGAACTCGGGACGGTGGTCGAGTGCCCAGGCACGGAAGGCGAGTGTGGCGGCACGGATGCGCCCCTCCACGTCGTCCGGCCGGCAGGTCTCCAGCGCGTCCTCGCACGCATCCGTCACCTCATCGGTGCACGCAGTGATCAACAGCGTCAGCAGATCATCGCGCCCGCTGACGTGGCGGTAGAGCGCGGGAGCGGTGACACCGAGGCGGCGGGCCACCTCGCGGACCACCACAGCGTCCGCCCCTCCTTCGACCAGCAGGGCACGGCTCGTCGCGACGATGGCGTCGACGGTGAGGGGCGGCGTCGGCAAGAAGGCACTCTCCCATATTGGACCTTGTGCAGTGAACAGTGTTCACCCTACACTCGGTGAACACTGTTCACCGGCATGAAGGAGACGTCCGATGCGCTACCTCTACCTGGTTCTCGCCGCTGTCGGAGCCATCGGGACATGGACCTTCAACGTCCGTTCCATCGCGGCCGGCGACGACTACCTCGCGGGATGGTTCGCCACCGCCGCATCGTCGTCGGCAGCCGTGGACGTCATCGTCGTCGCGATCGTCGCCTGCCTGTTCATGGTCGTCGAAGGCAGGCGCGTCGGCATGTCGCGGGCCGTCTGGCTCCTCGTCCCCCTCAGCTTCGTCATCGCCGTCGCCGCCACCTTCCCGCTGTTCCTCGCGTGGCGCGAGCACCATCTGGAGCGGACGGCGCATCGTGCGGGCCCGGTCCGGGCAGAGGCGGTGGCGTCGTGACAGGCTCAGCACTCCTGCGCGCGGGATGGCGGGTGAGCCCGGCTCTCGTGGTCCTGCTCGCGGGCGCCGTCGTCGTCCTGCCGCTCTCCGCGGTCCTGGCCATCGTCGATCCGACACAGGTCGCGGGAGTCCCCGCCTGGAACAAGCCACTCAAGTTCGCCCTGTCCTTCATCGCCTTCGTGCCGGTGATGCTCTGGATCTACGGCCGGATCGAGCGCGGCCGTCCCACCCGGGTGGCGCTCGAGGTGCTCGGCTGGGCACTGATCGTGGAACTCGCCGTCCTCGTCCTCCAGGCTGCGCGGGGCAGGGCGTCTCACTTCAACACGGCCACCCCGCTGGACACCACCCTCTGGGCGATCATGGGTGCCGGAATCGGGATCTTCTCCACCTGCGTCATCCTCGTCGGAGTGGTCCTGGTCCGGCGACGGCTCGACGGCGGCCTCGGCCTGGCGGTGCAGCTGGCCGTGCCGATCATGACGATCGGTGCACTCAGCGGCTACGTCATGACGGGCCCGCGTGGCAGCCAGACCGGTACGGGGCCCATGACGGGCGGCCACACGGTCGGTGCTTCCGACGGCGGTCCCGGCCTGCCGCTGCTCGGCTGGTCGACCGAGTTCGGGGACAACCGGGTGGCCCATTTCGTCGGCCTTCATGCCCTGCAGGTCCTGCCCCTGGTCGCCCTCGTCCTCGCCTGGCTGGTGCGACGCGGCGTCCTGCACCTGACGGAGCGCCGGCAGCGCCTGGTCGTCGCCGTGGCCGCCGCGTCCTATCTCGGCCTCATGCTCACCCTGTTCGTGCAGGCCCAGCGCGGGCAATCGGTGGTGGCGCCCGACGTCGTGACGCTCGGGATGGCGCTCGCTACCGTCGCCGTCCCCGCGGCAGCTGCGCTCGTCCTCGCCCTGCGCGGCGACGCGACACCGACAGGCCCTACGGTCCGCGCCGGAAGCGCCGGACGCGACACCGTCGCGTCCTGAGGCGGGCGGGCGGGCCATCGACGGCGCCGACGGCCGGCGTGAACGAGGACGGGAGCGAGACGTGCGGCGTTCTCGGACATAATGGGCGCTATGGGGAAATTTCGCCGTGCAACGGCCGTCCTGACCTGCGCCGCCCTGACCCTCACGGTGGCGGCCTGCACCGATGATCGTCCGACGGCGGAGGACGCGGCCCGGACCCTCGCGGAGGGCTTGTCCCAGCTCGACGTCGCACAGTCGGCCTTCGCGTCGGACCAGCCCGCCGAGATCAACGAGCAACTCACCGCGATCACCGACGGATTCGCTCCGGGAGCGCCAGGGGTGAGCGTCGCGGGCGTCGAGGAGACCGGCGACGACAGTGCGACAGCCACCCTCGACTACGTCTGGGACCTCGACTCCACGGACCAGGACTGGACCTACACCACCACCACGGAACTCACCCGGGTGGAGGACGTGTGGCAGGCGGCATGGTCGCCCGAGGTGTTCGTGCCGGACCTCCTGCCCGACGAGAAGCTGACCCTGACACGCGTTCCGGGTGACCGCGGTGACATCACCGGTGCGGGAGGCGAGGTGATCGTGACGCAGCGCCCCGTCATCCGCGTGGGAATCGACAAGACACGCGTGCCCGAGGCACAGCAGGCCGCGTCGGCGCGCGCACTGGCCGCCCTCCTCGACCTCGATCCGGCCGGCTACGAGGAGCAGGTACTCGGCGCCGGCGCGGAGGCGTTCGTCGTCGCGCTCGTCCTGCGGGACGACGCCACGCGGACCGTGACGGACGAGCAGATCGACGGGATCCCGGGCGCCCTGCGGCAGGCGGACACCCTCGAACTCGCCCCGACACGCACCTTCGCACGCGAGCTGCTCGGCAGCGTCGGTGAGGCCACGGAGGAACTGGTGGAACAGTCCGACGGCGCCCTCCGCGCAGGCGACATCACCGGACTCGGCGGGCTCCAGCTCCAGCACGACGCACAGCTCTCCGGCACACCGGGCCTCGAGGTCAACGCGGTTCCCCTCGCGGCACCTGCGACGCCCTCGCAGCGTCTGTTCGCGAAGCCCGCCGTCGACGGCGAGGACCTCGCCATCACGCTCGATCCACGTCTGCAGAGCCTCGGGGAGGAGGTGCTCGCGGACGAGCCCTCGGCGTCGTCGATCGTGGCCGTCCGCCCGAGCACGGGCGAGATTCTCGCAGCCGCGAACGGTCCCGGCAGTGCAGGCCTCCAGACGGCACTCCTCGGACAGTACCCGCCGGGCTCCACCTTCAAGGTGGCCACCAGTCTCGCACTGCTGCGTGAAGGATTCACGCCGGAGACACCGACCGCCTGCACGGAGGAGGTCACGGTGGACGGACGGACCTTCAACAACGCGAGCACCTACCCCACGCAGTTCCTCGGGACCATCCCGCTGCTCGAGACCTTCGCGCAGTCCTGCAACACCGGCTTCATCTCGGCCCGCGACAAGATCACGCAGGCGGATCTGACGGCCGCGGCCGCAGATCTCGGCATCGGGGTCCCGGCGAGCATCGGTACGCCGGCCTTCTTCGGCTCCGTGCCGACCGAGGCGGAGGGGACCTCGCACGCCGCAGCGATGATCGGCCAGGGCGAGGTACTGGTGTCCCCCCTCGCCCTTGCCACGATGGCAGCGTCCGTCGGTGCAGGCGCGCGGGTCACGCCCACACTGCTGCAGGAGGGCCAACCGGCCGGGGATCCGGCATCCTCCTCAGCTCCCTCCCCCGCGGCCTCCGCGTCCGCGCCGTCCCCGGACGGCTCCGCTTCCTCTTCCTCGTCCGATTCCTCTTCCTCGTCCGCTTCCTCGGAAGAGTCGGCTGAGCCCCCCGCACCCAGCGCCTTCACTGCTCCCGAGTCCTCGACGCTGAGGACACTCATGGCGGCCGTCGTCGCCCAGGGAGGCGCCCAACTGTTGCAGGACGTCCCTGGTGCGCCCATCCTGGCGAAGACGGGCACCGCGGAGTTCGGCAGCGACAGCCCCCCACGGACGCATGCCTGGGTGGTCGCGCTGCAGGGGGACCTGGCCGTCGCCGTCTTCGTCGAGGAGGGCGAGCTCGGCTCCACCTCGGGCGGACCACTGATGCAGGCATTCCTCACCGGCGCTGCGGCCTGAACCAGCGCAGGTAACGGTTTATCCACTTTCACGGCTCGGGGGTCAGAGAAGCGCAATGCATCGCATAGGTTGAGGTTCCAGGCGGTGTCACGTCCCGCACTCCCGGCAGTTCCAGCAGTTGACCGTTGAAAGGGTCGCAGTGGATTTTTCCTTCATACCAGTTGTCATCGGTGCCATCGTCCTCGTTTTCGTCCTCATCGTCGCGGCCATCCTCGCGAAGATGGCGCTCCACATCGCCAGCCCCGACCAGGCGCTGATCATCTCGTCCAAGGACAACAAGGGCCAGCCCGACGTCGACAGCCAGCGCGTCGTCTTCGGTCGCGTCTTCATCAACCCGTTCGCGCAGCGGGCGTACCCGCTGTCACTCGCGTCCCGCCAGGTGACGCTGCGCATCGAGGGCATCTCCCTCAACGGCATCAAGCTGCACCTCACCGGAGTGGCGCAGGTGAAGGTCGGCGGCGATGCCGACTCCGTCCGCAAGGCGGCACAGCGCTTCCTGAACCAGCAGGACGCCATCGACCACTACACGCAGGAGACCCTCTCGGGATCGCTGCGGTCCATCGTCGGCACACTGACGGTCGAGTCGATCATCCGGGACCGTGCCACCTTCGCGAAGAGCGTGAAGGAAGAGGCCGAGCACTCCATGCACAACCAGGGCCTGGAGATCGACACCTTCCAGATCCAGTCGGTGGATGACGACTCGGGCTACCTCAAGAACCTCGGACGCCCCGAGGCCGCGTCCGCGGAGCGCAATGCGAAGATCGCGGAGGCCCGTTCGGTGCAGGAGTCGGAGCAGGCACGCGCCATCTCCGACGAGCAGGTCGCCCTCGCCCAGCAGCAGCTCACCATCCGTCGTGCCGAACTCAAGGAGGAGGCCGACGCCCGCCAGGCACGGGCCGACGCCGCAGGACCGCTGGCCCAGGCCGAGCAGAACGAGCAGGTCATCATCCGCGAGCAGCAGGTCGCCCAGCGGCGCGCGGAACTGCGCGAACGCGAACTCGACACGGAGGTCCGCAAGCCTGCGGACGCCGACAAGTACCGGCTCATCCAGCAGGCCGACGCGAAGCTCGAGGAACGCCGTCGTGCGTCGGAGGCCACGGAGATCGAGGCCCGCGTGGACCTCGCGAAGCGGAAGCTGAGCGCCGAAGGTGACCGGGTGGCGGCCGAAGCCGACGCCGCGGCCAACACTGCGCGCGGTAACGCCGAGGCTGCGATCAACGAGGCGAAGGGCCGGGCGGAAGCAGCGGTCATCGCCTCGCGGGGTGATGCCGAGGCGCGGTCCACCGAGGCACGCGGAAAGGCCGAAGCGGCCGGAATCGCTGCGCAGGCGGAAGCCTACAAGCAGTTCAACCAGGCGGCCATCCTCTCGAAGGTCCTCGAGGTCCTGCCATCAATGGCCCGCGAGATCGCAGCGCCCATGTCCGCGATCGACACCATGACAGTCGTCTCGAACGACGGCGCGAGCCAGCTCAGCAAGAACGTCACGAGCGGCGTGCACCAGACCACGCAGATGGTCAAGGACACCACCGGACTGGACATCATCGGTCTCCTCGGCGACCTGCTGAAGAATGCGGACAAGCCGGGCGGCAACGCATCCGGTGGCTCCTCCGCCGTCGACCAGCAGGAGTAGCACGCGGTTCAACCCACAAGGGGCCACGACCTGTCAACGACAGGTCGTGGCCCCTTTGCTGTTCCCGTTCCGACCGCGTGTACGCCGGGAGAACGGGCCTCCTGACGGAAGCGGTCAGCGATAGCTCGGCAGGTACGTTCCCGACGTCGGGACGATCACCTTGCCGAGGGGGGCCAGCGAGACGGGGATCAGTTTGAGGTTCGCGATCCCCAGGGGGATACCGATGATGCTGACGAACATCGGGATGGCCGTGAGAACGTGGCCGATCGCGATCCAGATCCCCGCGACGAGCAGCCAGATAACGTTGCCGATGCTCGAGAACGCCGTGACCCGTCCCCCACGGTTGACGATGGTCTGGCCGAAAGGCCAGAGGGCGTAGACGCCGATCCTGAAGGATGCGATGCCGAACGGGATGGTCACGATCAGCACACAGCAGATGATTCCCGCGGCGAAGTAGCCCAGCGCAAGCCAGATGCCGCCGAACAGGAGCCAGATGACATTCAGGATGGCGTTCATGCATCCATTGTTCACTACCGCCCGAAACACCGCAGCCCCTGCACGGCGAAGGCCCCCTACCCGAACGGGGAGGGGGCCTTCACAGCGGAGTGACTAGCGCGGTCGACGATCGTTCGAAGCCGGGGCGCTCGCCCTGCGTGAACCACCCGAACGGCGTGCCCCGCCCTCGGCGCGGGGCGCCGACGACGAGGTGTGGACGCGCTGGCTTCCACCGGAAGGAGCGCCCCCGGTCGAGGGACGGCGCGTGCCGTCTGCGGCCCGCTGGCCCGTGGCTGGCCGACGACTGCGTGTGCTCGTCTCGGAGGTGGTGCGTGGCTCGGCCGTTCGGCGCCCTGAACCGCCCGCCTTCGGCGCGTCGGAACCGAAGCGAGGTGCCTGCGGCTGGTCCTTGCGGCGATCGGCGCGGTTGCCCTGCGCCGCCTGCGGATCGGCGGAGACGCGCCCGCGCCCGCCGCGACCGCCACGGCCACCGGCGACAGGAGCGGCTGCTCCGCGTCGGGCGCGCTTGCGCTGCGCATTGGCGCCCGTCGAGGTGCCTTCGCCCCGCGAGGTCTCACGCGAGGCGAGCAGGGCCGCCCGCGTCCGGGGGTCGATCTTGTCCGCGACGTCACCGGTCAGGGAGAGGACCAGCGGCGAGGTTGCCTTGACGGTTTCGAATGCGACGTCGACACCCGCGGCCTTCATCAGCTTGTGCACCTCGGACTTCTGCTCCGGGAGCGTGATCGTTACCACGGTTCCCGAGGAGCCCGCGCGGGCCGTACGGCCGGAACGGTGCAGGTAGGCCTTGTGCTCCGTGGGAGGGTCCACGTGGACGACCAGTTCGACGTCGTCGACATGCACGCCACGTGCAGCGACGTCGGTCGCCACCAGGACGCGGACATCTCCCGAGGAGAACTCCGCGAGGTTCCGGTCGCGTGCGTTCTGGGAGAGGTTGCCGTGGAGATCGACGGCGGGGATTCCGGCGTCGGTCAGGGTCTTCGCGAGCTTGCGTGCGTGGTGCTTGGTGCGCATGAAGAGCAGGCGGCGGCCGCTGCCGGAGGCGAGCTGGACGATCAGCTGCTTCTTCTGCGTCTGGTCACCGATCATGAGCACGTGGTGCTCCATGGTGGTGACTGCAGCCTGGGGATCGTCCACGGAGTGCGTGACAGGGTTGGTCATGTAGCGGTTGACCACTTTGTCCACGCCGTTGTCGAGCGTCGCGGAGAACAGCAGGCGCTGGCCATCCGCAGGAGTCGTATCCAGCAGCTTCTTCACGACCGGGAGGAAGCCGAGGTCGGCCATGTGGTCCGCCTCATCGAGGATGGTGATCTCGACGGACTCGAGCGTGATGAGCTTCTGGCGCATCAGGTCCTCGAGCCGGCCCGGGCAGGCGATCACGATGTCGACGCCAGCGCGGAGTGCCTTCTCCTGGCGCTGCTGGGAGACACCGCCGTAGATCACGGTGGTGTTGAGTCCCAGCTGCTTGGCGAGCGGCTCGACGGTCGCGTTGATCTGGGTGGCCAGCTCGCGGGTCGGAGCGAGGACGAGGGCCAGCGGGCGTCCGGGCTTGCGGCGGTAGGCCGCTTCCTGCTCGGCAAGGCGGGCCACCATGGGCAGGGCGAAGGCGAGGGTCTTACCCGAGCCGGTACGGCCACGCCCGAGGACGTCGCGGCCCGCGAGGGAATCCGGCAGGGACTTGACCTGAATGGGGAACGGTTCGGTGATTCCCTGCGCGGCGAGGTTCTCGACCAGCGCTTTGGGCACACCAAGGGCAGCAAAAGTAGTCATGTAAAGTACACGAACTTTCTTCTCATCTTCCCCGGCACCGGTTGGAGCCGGGGTTCGCCGAAGAAAAGTCAGACAATGTCCACCGCGCTCACGATTCTGGGAGCTGGATGCGGGACAAGGAATGCGTTCTATCGACGCAGGCTGCGCGCTGAACTGGCTGATGACACGCCGTGCGCAGGCAAGTGAAACCAGTTTATCAGTCGGACTGCTCCAAGGCCGCATCGCTCCCTCCCTGGCGCCCCGGCTCGGCACGTCAAACCCGGCGTGAAGCCCCCGCGCACCTGACACCCCGGCTCGGCGCGTCAGACCCGGCTCGGCGCGTCAGACCCGGGGCGCAGCGTCAGACCCGGGGCGCGGCGTCAGACCCGGGGCTCCACGGCACTCCCGCAGCCGGACGAACGGAGGGCAGGAAGGCCTGCCGGTAGCCTTGGTGATGATGGAGCCTCAACACCAGATCCCCGACCAGCCGCACCGCAGCCAGCCCGTGTCCTTCGTACGGAGGGGTTCCCGCCTCCAGGGCAGGCGCCGGGAGGCGTGGGACGAGCTCGCCGAGGCATTCCTCATCGACGTCCCGCGCGTCGAGAACGCGGATACGTCGGTGGCTCCGGGGTTCGTGCTCGACGTCGCCGCCGCCTTCGGACGCTCCGCTCCCCTCGTGATCGAGGTGGGGTCCGGGCTGGGCGAGGCGATCACGCATGCTGCGGAACTCGATCCCGACCGCGATCACCTGGCACTCGAGGTGTACCGGCCCGGCCTCGCGCAGACCATGCTGCGCATCAGCCAGAAGGACCTGACCAATGTGAGGACCGCCCAGGTCAACGCGGCAGAGGCCTTCGCAGGCATGATCCCTGCCCATTCCGTCGCGGAGCTGTGGACCTTCTTCCCGGACCCCTGGCACAAGGCACGCCACCACAAGCGCAGGCTCGTCAAGGAGGACTACGTCGATCTGGCCGCGCGAATCCTGGAGCCGGGCGGCGTGTTCCGCCTGGCCACGGACTGGTCGAGCTACGCAGTGCAGATGCGTGCGGTGCTCGACTCCCACGAGGCGTTCGAGAACATGCACGACGGCGAACGCACGGGCGCGGACAGCCCCCTCACACAAGTGTGGGAAAGCGGCGTCGAGGCCGTGGTGGGCGGCGCGCCGGTGCGGGAGGGCAAGGATCCCGTCAGCACCGGCAACACGGGCGTGAACGAGGGTGTCGACGCCGTCGGCGGCTGGGCGCCCCGCTTCGACGGGCGGACGCTCACCAGTTTCGAGAACAAGGCGATCACGGCAGGGCGGCTGGTCTTCGACCTCGCCTACCGTCGTCGCTGATCACGGACAGGCGGCTTCCGACGGGACTGCAGGACGGTGGTGGCGCCACCGGGAACACGAGCGAACACCGGGACGCAGGAGAGCGACGGGCGCGCCGATGAGCGCGGCCGCGTGGCACGGGCATGCGAAGGACTCTCCGGCCTACCGGCGCATGCTCCTCGCGCTCCTCTTCGCCGGCCTCGCGACCTTTGCTCAGCTGTATTCCCTGCAGGGCGTCCTCACCGGACTGGCCGGCGAGTTCGGCGTGTCTCCGGCCGATGCCGCGCTCTCCGTCTCCGCGGCAACGCTCGGCCTCGCCCTCGCCGTGATTCCCTGGTCCATCGCCGCGGACCGGCTCGGGCGTCGACGCACCATGACCTGGGCGATCGGAGCAGCCGTCGGTCTCGGCGTGCTCGCCGCCCTGGCGCCGAGCTTCGGCGCACTGATCCTCCTGCGCTTCCTCGAGGGCGTGGCCCTCGGCGGCGTGCCGGCGACGGCTCTCGTCTACCTGCACGAGGAAGTGCAGCAGCTCCACGCGGCCGTGGCCGCAGGGACGTACATCGCCGGAACGACGCTGGGCGGGCTCTCGGGCCGGCTCGTGGCCGGTCCGGTCGGAGACCTGCTGGGGTGGCGCGCCGGGGTCCTGACGGTCAGCGTCATGGCGGGAGTCGCCGCCCTCGCCTTCGTGGTGCTGGCTCCCCGACCACGCGGTTTCCGGCCGGCGGTCAGGGGCAGTGGACCGGGCGTTGTCCGCCGGCTCGCGGAGAACCTCCGGTCGGCTCGCCAGCTGGCCCTCTACGCACAGGGGTTCCTGCTCATGGGCGGCTTCGTCGCCGTGTACAACTACCTGGGCTTCCGCCTCGAGGCGCCGCCGTTCCTGCTCTCCGCGTCACTGGCCAGCCTGCTGTTCCTCGCCTACCTCTCGGGGACGGCGACGTCGCGGATCGCCGGGGGGTTGAGCGTGCGGTTCGGGCGGCTTCCCGTCCTGGTCGCGGCCGTGCCGGTGATCCTAGCCGGTCTCGCCATCACGCTCTCGGCGTCCATCCCGCTGGTGATCCTCGGGCTGGTCGTCTTCACCGGCGGATTCTTCGCAGCCCACGCCATCGCCTCGGGGTGGATTCCGGTCCTCGCGACCACGGGACGCGCGCAGGCCTCGGGGCTCTACAACTTCGCGTACTACGCCGGTTCGAGCGCTCTCGGCTGGGTGGGCGGGCTTTTCTTCGGCCGGTACGGGTGGCCGGGTGTCGCCGGCTTCACCGGAGCCCTCGCCCTGGCGGCCGGGGTCATCGCCGTCGTCGCCCTCCGCCATGCCCCCGGTAGCCGGGCACTCCCCCGCACCCCTTGACGGGCCGCGTCAACACGCCTCGGCCGTCTCCCCGTCCTACCCGCCGGCGGGTAGATTCGTCGAGGGGGCATCGCCCGGGTGGACCCGAACGCACTGCAGCGAAGGCAGGGACATGGGTATTCTGACCCGACGCAGGGCCCCTGGCAGGGGCCGGGACCCCATCGAGGCCTTCTGGCGCTGGTGGGCGGAGGACGGCGAGGGCCTCCTGACCACCGCGACGCGGGCCGGCGACTTCGATGCCTACGTGGAGGTGATGACCCGGCGCGTGAAACACATGGCCCGCGGGCTCGAATGGGAGACCCGTACCGGGACGGCCGCCGAACACACCCTCTGCGTCTCGAGCGGCGGCGACCCCTCGCTGAGACCCGTGGCCGAGCGCTGGTACCGTGCCTCCCCGCCGGCGACGAGAAGCTGGGAATTCGTGCCCGCGCGCCGTGCGCAGCCGGACATGCTCGATGCGACGATCACGTACCGCGGAAGGACGTTCGATCTCCGCCGCACGCGCGTCCATGCAGCGGTGACGCGAGCCGGAGACGGCCTGATCGTGTCCGTGTTCAATCCCGGCTTCACGGGGCAGTGGGACGACGAGTACGGTCTGTGCGTGCTGCTGCTCGAGTGGTTGCTGGGTGAGGACGACGTCGAACGCTGGCTCCGGCGGGTGGACTGCATCGTCACCGACGTGGTGGACAGCATCCCGGCCGTCGATCTGCCGGAGCGCGTACGGGAGCTCGCGGCCACCCTGCCCGAGCCCGGCTGGCTCGTCATGCAGGGCAAGCACGGCAGCGGGGAGCCGATCGTCCTGCGGGTACTTCGTCCGCTGCGCTGGATCGATCATCCACGCTTCGACCTGCACAGCGCCGTTCGCGCCATCTTCGACGCCGATGAGCAGGGCTTTCCCACGCCGGACGCACTGGCCGTCCTCGACGATCTCGAGGAGTCGATCGTCACCCCGATCGGCATGCGCGGCATGATCGTCGCGGTGGAGACCTCCAGGGGGGTCAGGACCTTCCACGTCTACTCCGACTCGGAGGACCAGAACGGCCGCGATGTCCTCGATACCGCTGCCCGGAAGCATCGATGGGCGGGCGTACGACACACGATGGACCCGGGCTGGAGGCGAGTGCAGGACTTCGCGTGACTTACCCGCCTTCGTCGGCCACCTCATCGGCGCATCCTTCGGGACGGTGTTCATCATGGTCATGGTGTCAGGTGTCCGCCGGCGCCGCACCGTCGGCGAGGGAGCGGATCGCCAAAGCCGCTATCGCGCGCCCCTCGGCGATCACCGGATCGACCTCGGAGCCCCTCAGGATCATGCCGAGGACTCCCGTGTAGACGAGCGAGATCCGGTGCGCCAGGACCCGCGCCGGCACGCCGGCGAGGTGCTCCTGGGCGATCGATTCGAGCCGGTCGACCAGAAGGCGCGTGTCGTCGGCCAGGGTGCTCGCCAGCTCACTGCCCGGGGAGGGCGTCTCCGCTGCGGCACCGAGGAACACGCACCATCGTGAAGGCGTGTGGGAGCTGCGGTGTCGGGCGAGAGCGGTGAAGAGGGCGAGCACTTTGTCCTCCGGTGTGTCCGCCTCGTCCACGCATGCCTGCCAGGTCACCTCCCATCGGGAGAGCCTGCGCCGGAGCGCCTCGACGACGAGGCCGTCCTTGTTGCCGAAGTGCGCGTAGAGCGTCGCCGGGGAGACCTGTGCCCGGCCGAGGATCTCATCCACGGGCGTGGCCCTCATGCCCTGACGCGCAGCCAGGTCATCCGCCGCGTCGAGGAGCCGTTCCCGCGCCGAAGGTTGTGGTGTCATCCCCCAAGGGTATAACGTTCGTTTCAATGAAACGGTCGTTATACCCCTTCTTTGCTGTCTCCGCGGTCACTGTCATCGCCGCTACCTACGGCCTGGCACGCCTGGGCTACGGGTTGTTCCTGCCCGCGTTCTCCCGCTCCTTCGACCTGAACCCCACCCTGGGCGGAAGACTGGCCTCCGGCGCTTCGCTGCTCTACTGTGTCGCCGCGATCATCGGCTTCCGCCATGCGCCGTCGAATCCTCGCCTGGTTACGGCCCTCGCCGGTATCACGGCGACGTCGGGCAGCGTGGGCATCGCCACGGCTCCGGCTGTGGCCGTCTTCGCGGCGGCGGTACTCCTCGCCGGCATGGGCGCCGGGTTCGCGTCCCCCGCCCTCGTCGAACTGGTACGCCGCAATACCGGGCAGGCCCGGCAGGGCCGGATGCAGTCGGTGGTCAACTCGGGCACGGGATTCGGCGTCGTCGGGGCGGGCGTCATGTCACTCGTCCTGGGCGACGCATGGCGGATGGCCTGGCTGATCGTCGCCGCCATCGCAGCGGTCTCGACGCTCGCCGTGCTCCGCCTCGACCGGACACCATCCCACGAGACCCGACACGACGCGCCGCTTCCCTCGCTGTTCGCGAAGTCGACCGTCCAGGGACTGTCACGGCCGCTCGTGGGATCCTTCGTCTTCGGGATGGGCTGCGCCGCCGTGTGGGTGTACGGGCGGTCCACCCTCGAGGAAGCCGGATTCGACGCGGAACTCTCCGCCCTGGCCTGGATCGCTCTGGGTGCCGGTGGTGCCGCCGCGGTGCTCCTCGCACCCTGGCTGGCGGGCATGACGCTCCACGTCACGTGGAGCTCCGCTGCCATCGCCACCGGCGGGGCGACTGCGCTTTTGGGCGCGGCACCCGGATCGGCGGTCCTCGCCTGCGCGTCCGCGGCCCTGTTCGGCCTGTCCTACACCGCGGCGACATCCGTGCTGATCCTGTGGGCCTCGTCGGCCGCGGACGGGCAGGGGTCGTCGGGCGCGGGAGGGACGTCACTGCTGTTCATCGCGCTGGTCCTGGGTCAGGCGGCCGGCGCGCCCCTGACGGGCGTCCTCCTGCAGACGGGCGGCACCGGAACCGCGTTCACCGCCGCGGCAGCGCTCTGCGCGGCGAGTAGCTGCGCCGTGGCACACCTTCGCCGTCGCGCCCGGCCGGCCCGAGGCGTTAGAACGCCGACGACGGCAGGTCCCGCTCGCCGTCCCGGATAGCCTTCACGATCCGCTCGGCAACGGCACCCGGGTCCTTGCCCTCGGGCAGCTTGGGTGCCTCGCCGGCGATGGGTCGCGTGGCGAGGCCGGTCTCGGTGTGCGGGGGACGCGCATCGAGGACGCGGACACCCTGCCGGCGGAGTTCGAGGGTCAGCGCTTTCCCGTAGGCGCTGAGGCCCGCCTTGGTGGCGGAGTAGGCCGCCATGCCGGCCGTGGGGCTCTCGGCGACCACGGCACTGATCTGCGCGATGAAGGAGTCCTTGCCGAGCCTCGGCGCCACGTCCCGCATCAGCCGCATGTAGCCGAGCAGGTTCACGAGCACGAGCTCGTCCAGGGTGTCGTCATCGACGTCCACGGCGGGGCCGAACGCGACGACGCCGGAGGCGAAGACCACGCCGTGCAGTTCACGGCCGTACACGGCTGCCGCGATGTCCGCCGGTCCGGCCGGCTTCCCGAGATCAGCGGCGACCGTGCCGACGACGGCGTCGCCCAGTTCCGTCCCCAGCGCGGCGAGTTTGTCCTCGGAGCGGCCGGAGAGGGTGAGCTGGGCCCCCTCCGCTGCGAGCCGGCGGGACACCTCGGCTCCGAGGACTCCGGTAGCACCGACGACCAGGACGTGGGAACCGCTCAGTTCAGTCATGGGGTCACTGTAGCAACGGGGTCCGACGCTCTCGCCGCGGCCGGATCGGCCGTGCGGCGTGGTCTCAGGAACGCTGTGGTGGATTCCCCCGGAGCCCCCGGCGCTTGATCTCGTCGAGCTGCTGCTGGGCTGCAGCCTCCGCCTCGAGCTCCTCGAAGGCCTGCTGAAGGCGGGGCGACGAAGGATCGGACCATGACAGCTCTTCGCGCGCCTGGGCCTGCGCCTCGAAGCGCCGGACCTCGAGTTCGGCGGACCGGCGGGCAGCCTCGATCGACGCCGCCTCGCGGGAGGATGAGGCCAGGGCCTCATGGACTCCGATGGCCGCCTGTGCCGCCGCGCGCCGAGCCAGCATGGCGTCGTACTCCATGGCGTTCTGCCGGACACGCTGCTCCAGACGCTGCACGTCGTCGTGCAGCCGGCGGGCCTGCTGCTCTGCCTCCCGCAACTGTGCCGTGAGCGTGTCGAGGCGGCGTCGTGCCGTCATGGACTCCCTGATCGCGGCTCTGGCGGCGTCGTCGTCACCTCGCTGGACGGCCGCGGCAACGGCTGCCTCCACCCGGTTCAGATAGGCGGCCGCCTCGTTCGCGGCGAGACCCACCCGGTGATGGTGGGCCGCGACGTCCGCTGCGCCGCGCCTGGCCTGGTCGAGCAGGGAGCGTTGCGCTGCCTGCGCGTTCTGTGCCTCGATCCGCGGGTCCTGCTGCGTTTCCGCGGCAGCGTTCCGGTTGGCCTTCACGATGCGCGTGATGCGGCGTTTGATCGACACGTGGACCCCCGTGGTTCCTCAGAAAGTTGTGTGCGGCTACCTGTCCGAACCGATCACCAGTCCGGGCGGTTCCCGTAACTGTCCCGCCAGGTACTCATCGCGGAGATCTCCCCGCGCAGACGCGTGGTCGCCTGGTCGAGCTGCAGGGTGTCGATGGACCGGGAGGTCCGCAGGAGGCAGCGACGCAACTCGGCCGACAATTCGTCGAGCGCCCTGGCCTGAGCGGCAAGATCGGTGGTCCACTCCTCCTTGAGGGTCCGATTCGGCTCGCGGTCCGCCGTCCGCAGCATGTTCTCGAGGGACGCCGCTGCGCGGTCGATCTCCGCAGCCGCCCTGGGCAGATCTCCGACGGGACGGCCCTGCGCGGAGGCCTCCGAGAGCGCGAGCTGCGTGGCCCGCGACGACCGCTTCAGCTCCCCGATGAGGCGTGCGGGTTCCCGAGTGAGGCGGTCGGGTGCGTAAGCGCGCGCCGCGAGCATGCCGCGGTCCTTCGTGCGCTCGATGACGCGGGAGCGCCGCACCTTCCGCACCACAAGCCAGCCGGCGATTCCCGTGCCGGCACCGATGGTCGCGAGCACGCCCGCGCCGATGGCGAAGGCCTCGACGAAGACCTCAAGCATGGTGCTGTCTCACGGTGGCTGCCATCCCTCCAGTCTGCCCTCGTCCACGGACAAATTCCACCCGGTCATGCCTCGGGTGGACGCCCGGCAGGCGCCACACCTGGACACCGGGGCCGGAGCCCGAGAAGACCGGGCCCCCGGCCGTCTCGACGACGGACCCGCCGGGCAGCTCCAGGGTGATCGGACGGGCGTCGGCCCAGGATCCCGGCACCAGATCGGGGGCCACCCGCACGTCGCGGTAGTCCGCGCGTGCCGCGAGGAGGAGGATGCTCTCCTCAGCATGCTCCCGCACGAGGACGACGACGTCGGCCGTCGCGACGAGCCACCGCACCGACCCGTGCCGCAGGGCCGGTGTGCCGGCCCTCAGGGCCGCCAGGGACCGAACCAGCTCCCGCGCACCCCGGGAGGAGCCACGGGCGGTGTCCCAGGGCAGAGGGGTCCGCGCGTCCTCACCGTTGATGCCGGGCAGTCCGAATTCGTCCCCTGCGAACAGCGTCGGGAGGCCCGGCAGGCAGAAGGCGAGGGCCAGCCCGACGGCGGGACCGCCGTCGAGCATGACGGAGGAGGCCCTGGCCGTGTCATGGGTGTTCAGGGCGGTCATGTTCTGTGACCGGACCCGCCAGGAGAATCCCGAGGAGAGGGCGGTGTGCGTGGCGACGAGGTCCCGGCCGTCGATGCGGGGAACGCCCTGCACCGGTGTACCGAAGAAGTTGATGCCCGTTGTCGAGGTTCCCCGGCTCAGCCACTGCCACAGGGGCCGTGTGAGATTGGAATACGTCATGCCGCCGTCCCAGGCGTGCCCGGAGAGGTCCTCCGTCGCATCGCCCGTGGACTCCGCCAGCAGCATCGACCCGGGCCGCACGGCGTCCATGGTGCTGCGGATGAGCGCGGCGACCTCCCGGTTGTGGTCGTCGTGCCCGTGGCGCCCGGTCATGTTCGCGACGTCGATGCGCCAGCCGTCGAGATCAAACGGCGGCAGCAGCCAGTGCGCCACCACGGAGTCCGGGCCCTCCACGAAGCGCCGCCGCAGGTCCGGTGAGGACCAGTCGAGCTTCGGCAGGCTCGGCACGCCCAGCCAGCTCGCGTACTCCGTACCGTCCTCGCTGAAGTAGTAGAAGCCGTTCTCGGTGCTCGTCGGGTCGGCGAGCGCCGTCCGGAACCAGTCGTGGCCGTCCCCGGTGTGATTGATGGTCAGGTCCCCGATCACGGCGATACCGCGGGCGTGCGCGGCCTCGACCAGCCGGACGAGCGCCTCGTCGCCTCCGAGCAGCGGATCGACGACGTCGAACGTCGTGGCGTCGTAGCGGTGGTTTGATCGGGCCGGGAAGAAGGGCGTCAGGTAGAGGACGCTCGCGCCGAGCTCGGCGAGGTGGTCGAGCCGCTCGCGGACGCCGTCGAGGGTCCCGCCGTAGACCTGACGGGGCGTGAGGTCGCCGTGCGGCCTGACCGGCTCGTCCCACGAGCAGCCCACGGCCCACTCCGGCAGGCCGGCCGGTGCCTCGCTCGGGGCCGGCCCGCCGGAGGACCGGGCGAAGCGGTCGGGGAAGACCTGGTAGATCACGGCGTCCTGGGCCCACGGCTCGGGTGCCGGTCTGCAGTCGATCCGGAAGTCGTCCCGATCCGCGGTGTCCGTCCTCGAGGGTCCGACGGCGTTGAGCCACCGGAGGTCCGGCCCGTCAGAGGTTCGCGGTGCGCGGCTCAGCTCGAGGAGGAACCGGTATCGCAGCATCCGGTTGACCGCGGTGACCCGTGCCTCCCACCACGACCAGGCGCCGTCGTCGCTCCCGGCGAGCTCACGTGCCTCGTCGTAGTGGCCCTCGCCGTCGCGCAGGGAACGGACGAACACGCGCCTGGGCCGCCCCCACCGGAGGGGGACCCGCAGGCGGATCGTGAGCTCCTCCCCCACCTGCGGTGACTGCTGCGGGACGTAGAGCGCAGACCCGTCGTGGTGCGGGGCGAGGAACGGCTCGAGCACGCGTCAGCCCTTGACGGAGCCGGCCACGAGACCGTTGGTGATGTACTTCTGCAGGAACAGGAACAACGCCATCACGGGGACCGCGGCGAGGACGGCCCCGGCTGCGAAGACGCCCCAGTTCTCGGACCGCTGCTGTGCCACGTAGGAGTACAAACCCACGGCGAGGGTCTGCGAATCGGGGTCGGTCAGCACCACACTGGCAATCACGAACTCGCTGCTGAGCCCGATGAAGGCCAGCAGTCCGACGACGGCGAGGATCGGTGTGACGAGCGGCAGGATGATCGTGAAGAACACCTGGACGTGGCTCGCGCCGTCGATCCGGGCGGCCTCGTCGAGCGACTTCGGCACCGTGTTGAAGAACCCGTACATGAGGTAGGTGTTCACGCCGAGAGCACCGCCGAGGTACACCATGATCAGGCCGAGCTGGCTTCCGAGCCCGAGCCAGGGCACGACGTCGGTGATCGCGTTGAGGAGCAGGAAGATGGCGACGACGGCGAGCAGCTGCGGGAACATCTGCAGGATGAGCAACGACAGCAGGCTGACGCGGCGGCCGGTGAAGCGCATGCGGCTGAACGCGTAGGCGGCGAGCGCCCCGAGGAACACCGTGGCGGCGCTCGTCACGACGCCGATGATCATGGTGTTGACGAACCAGCGGCCGAACGGCCGGGTCGGATTGCTGAACAGCGCCTCGAAGTTGCCGCCGTCGAACCTGCTGAACAGGACGTTCGAGCCGGCCATGGTGCCGTTCGAGTTGAGCGCGGCGGAGAGCACGTAGAGCAGGGGGAACACCGCGAAGAGCGTGGTCACGACGCCGACGACATGCCGCCAGCCCTTGTGCCGGAACCACTGGCCGAACGTGCGCTTGCGCTGCTGCGGGATGGAGCCGGGCCCGTCGGACTGTGTGCGGGCCGGTGCTGCTGCCTGTGGATCGATGAACGTTGTCATCCGTTGATGTCCTCCAGAGCCTTGGTCTGCCGGAAGCTGATGGCGGAGATCACGGCGACGATGATGAAGATGATGATGGACAGGGCGCTGGCCAGGCCGTAGTCGCGGCCCACCCCGGTGCCGAAGGCGATCTCGTACACCATGGTGATGAGGATGTCGGTGTGGCCGATGTTCGCCGTCGTGTTGTCGAAGCGGGGCCCGCCGTCGGTCAGCATGTAGATGACGTTGAAGTTGTTGAAGTTGAAGGCGAAGCTGGCGATCAGCAGGGGTGCCACGGAGACGAGCAGCAGCGGCAGCTTGATGGCCGTGAAGGTCCGCCACGCCGAGGCACCGTCCATGCGGGCGGCCTCGTTCACCTCCTCGGGCAGCGACTGCAGCGCCCCCGTGCACACCAGGAACATGTACGGGAAGCCGAGCCACAGGTTCACCACGAGCACGCTGACCTTCGCCAGCACGGGGTCGGTGAGCCACGGGATGTCCGCTCCGCCGAAGAAGGTGTTGTTGATGAAGCCGAACTCGGGATTGAGCAGCCCCGACCACACCAGGCCGGCGAGGAAGGCGGGGAAGGCGTACGGGAGAATCATCAGGATGCGGTAGATCCGCTTCCCCCGGAGGTCCGGCAGGTTGAACGCGTTGGCCAGGAAGAGTCCGAGGGCGAAGGTCGAGAGCACCGAGACGATCGCGAAGGTGAAGGTCCAAACCATGACCTGCAGGAGCGGTCCGCGGATGTTCTGGTCGGAGAACGCCTTCGTGAAGTTCTCGAAGCCGACGTTGATCTTCCAGCCGGTGCTGAGCTGCTCACCGTCGTCGGACCGGAAGGAGCCCTCGCCGGTGTCGGAGTACGTGGTTCCCGTTTCGAGGTCGGTGAAGGTGCTGGTGTCCTCGTCGTAGCTGAGTGACGGCCGGTAGACGTAGGCGCTGGACCCGTCACCGGTCTTCAGGCTGCCGTCCTCGGGATCGTCGGAGAACGGGACGGTGATCGCGAGGATGTCCGCCTGGTTGGCGAGGACCTCGCCGAACTGCAGGGTCCGGTAGCCCTCGAGCTCCGTGGCCTTGCCGGTGCCGTCGGTGACGGCATCCTCGGCCTGCTCCAGCGGCTCGCCCGTGGTCCCCACGGAGACGGTGCCGTCGGGCTCGGTGGCCAGGAGGTGGAAGACGCCGTCGCGCTCGAGGATGGTGACTCGGTAGGCGGGCGAATCGGGGACGCGCTGCTGCGCCGAGAGCTGGATGGCGTTCACGGCGTCGGCCTTGGTGCTGTTGTGTCCGTCGCCGTAATTGGTGAACGCCACGTAGCCGCTGTACAGCATCACGAAGACCTGGAAGACGACCAGGAAGAAGATGCCGGGCGCCAGGTACTTGGCGGGCAGTCCGCCCCTGCGGAGGTAGATCCAGTTGATCAGCACCGTCACCGCGGCAGCGACCGCGAGGATCAGCCACTTCTCCTGCAGGAACAGCGTGATCATGACGTAGACCGCGAAGGCGTCCACGAGGCCGAGGAGCACGATCTTGGCGAGCAGGCCGAGCGTGGAGTCGGACTGGAGGGAGGTCTTCCTGGGAGGACGCGAGACGGCCGGGCCGGGAGGGGCCAGTGTGGGCATGGCAGGAGCTTTCGTTGATCGGCCGGGGCCGCTGCGGGTGGTGGGCGCATCGCCCGGGGATCGGATCTGCCGGTCGTGACCTGCAGGGTGGAGGAGCAAGCCGGGACGGCGCCCGCCGTCTGGACGACGGGCGCCGCGGGGTCCTACTGTCCGGCGATCTTCGCCTCGATGTTGCCGACCATGGTGGTCCAGGCCGCTTCGGGGTCGCCGCTGCCCTTGATCAGGGCGAGCTCGGTGGCTCCCCAATCGGCCCAGACCGCCTGCATCTCGGGCAGCGCCGGCATCGGGACGCCATTGGCGCCGATCTCGCCGAAGGCAGCGACGATCGGGTCGGACGCCGCCTTGTCGAAGCTGGCCTTGAGCGCAGGCGGGCGTCCGCCGACGTCGTACATGGCGTCCTGCGCCGCCTCGGTGCTGAGGTAGTTCACGGCGAACTCGTTCGCGGCGAGCGCGTTGGCGCTCTGCGCGGAGATGAAGAAGCCGTTGACGCCGATAAACGGCTGGGCCTCCCCGTCACCCACGGTGGGCAGCTTGTCGACGGCGATGTTCAGGCCGGCGGCCTGCGCGTCGGGGACGTTCCACGGGCCCGTCAGGAAGTAGGGCGACTCGCCCGCGTTGAACTTCTCCTTCGCGATATCACCGGTGATGTTCGAGTTGATGATCTTCGACCCGGTGTCACCCCATTCCACGAGCTTCTTGGCGAATTCGACGCCACCGGGCTCACCCAGCAGCAGCTCGTCGGCGTTGTAGCTGCCGTCCTCGTTCTGCCCGAAGACCGGGACGCCCATGGACGTCTGCAGCGGGTAGAGGTGGTAGGGATCTCCCTGCTTGGGATCCATACCGACGAGGAACGGGTACACCGCATCGCCCGAGGCGACGGCGGCCTCACCGTTGGCGATGACGTCGTCGAACGTATCGGCCGCCTCCGGCACGAGGTCGGTGTTGCGCAGGAGCGCGATGTTCTCCAGCGCGTAGGGGACGCCGTAGACGCTGCCGTCGTAGGTCATGGCCTGCACGGCGGATTCCTGGAAGTCCGCCGCCTTGTCCCCGAGCTCCACCGGAGCGACGACGCCGTTCTGGACGAACGTCCCCAGCCAGTCGTGCGGACCGACGATCAGGTCGGGGCCCTTGCCGGTGGGTACCTGGGTGATGAAGTCGTCACGGACGGCGGCGAAATCCTTCACCGCGAGCTTCACCTCGATGCCCGTGTCCTCCTTGAAGGACGCGGCGATCTCCTCGAGGGCTGGGGCGCGTTCGGCGTCGACCCACATGGTGAGGGTGGTCGAGCCACCCTCGGCGAGGTCGGCGGCAGCGCTCGTGCTGCTGGTCGCGGCGGAGTCCGAGCTACCGCCGCCGCAGGCGGTGAGCGCCAGGACGGCTACCGACATGACGCCGGTGATCAAAGCGTGCCGACGCGTCGGCTGGGTGGATCGCACCTTCATCGGTGTTCCTTTCAAGAGCGTCTCTGGTCTGTGTCCCGACGTCGGACACGGCGTCCGATCGATCGGGAGACAGGGGTTCCGATGCCACTCCTGCTGGGGACGGCGGTGACCCGAGTCACAACTGTAAACGCTTGCACGGATTTTACCTAGTCATGCGGAAAGACTGCGCAATAACGTGGACAAAGCAACGAAGTCAGCTGGCTTGTCATTGGAAGCGCTTCCATTGAAGGGCGTTCGCGGGCTTAGGATGGTCCGCATGACTGAGATCGCCCCCACCCTGCAGGCCGAGCACATGAGCTCTTCCGCTGCTTTCCACGCCCCGCTGCATGCTCCGTCGGAGGAGAACCAGTGGTGGCGCTCGTCGGTCATCTACCAGGTGTACCCACGCTCCTTCCGCGACTCGAACGGCGACGGCGTCGGCGACCTGCCCGGCATCACCGCCGAGCTGGGCAGCCTGGCCGACCTCAGCGTCGACGCCGTGTGGCTCTCCCCGTTCTTCACCTCACCCCAGCGCGACGGGGGCTACGACGTCGCCGACTACTGCGACGTCGATCCCCTCTTCGGGACGCTGTCCGATTTCGACGCCCTCGTGGCGCGGGCTGATCAGCTGGGCATCCGCGTGATCGTCGATCTCGTTCCCAACCACTGCTCGAGCGACCATGTGCTGTTCCGGGCCGCCCTCGCCGCACCGGCCGGCTCGGCAGAGCGCGCCATGTTCATCTTCCGTGACGGCAGCGGCCCGGACGGCAGCACACCCCCGAACAACTGGCAGTCGCACTTCGGCGGCCCGGCGTGGACCCGCACCACGAACGACGACGGCACGCCCGGGCAGTGGTACCTGCACCTCTTCGACTCCTCGCAGCCCGATTTCAACTGGGACAACCCGGCCGTACGGGACGAGTTCGAGCGCGTGCTGCGCTTCTGGCTGGACCGGGGCGTCGGCGGCTTCCGCGTGGACGTCGCCCACGCCCTCATCAAGGCCGACGGTCTGCCCGACTGGGGAGGACGCGCGGACGGCGGCTCCTCGGAGGGCTTCCCCGGCTGGGAGGCCCCGATGTTCGGCCAGGACGAGGTCCACGCCATCTACCGGCGGTGGCGCAGCATCCTCGCCGAGTACGCGGGCGAGCGCATCCTCTGCGCGGAGGCGTCCATCGACCCGCTGCCCCGACTCACCGACTGGGTCCGCGCCGACGAAATGCACCAGGCCTTCAACTTCGCCTACCTGCACCACCCCTGGAACGCACACAGCCTCCGGGACGTCATCTCGTCCTCGCTCACCGCGTTCGACGCCGTGGAGGCGCCCACCACCTGGGTGCTCAGCAACCACGACGTCGTGCGCCACGTGAGCCGCTTCGGACTCGGTGGTGGTGCTCCGCGCGGTGGCGACGGCATCGGTCGCGGCGACGCCCAGCCCGACCTCGCCACAGGTCTCGCCCGCGCCCGCGCCGCGTCGCTCGCGATGTTCGCACTCCCGGGTGGCATCTACCTGTACCAGGGCGAGGAGCTCGGACTGCCCGACCACACCTCCATGCCCGACGACGCCCGCCAGGATCCGACCTTCGTGCGCACCGGCGGCGAACGCCTCGGCCGCGACGGGTGCCGCGTACCCCTGCCCTGGCAGGCGGACGAGCCCTCCTCCGGATTCGGCACACCGGGCACCACGGCCGCTCCGTGGCTCCCCCAGCCGGAGAGCTGGGCCGGCTTCGCCCGGGACGTCCAGGCCGCGGACGGCGACTCGACGCTGTCCATGTACCGCGCCGCGCTCCAGCTGCGGCGCGATCTCCGCCTGGGCGCCGGATCGCTCAGCTGGTCGCGGACGTTCGAGCAGACCGACGTCGTCGCCTTCCGCAACGGCGACATCCTGGTGATGCTCAACATGGGTGAGTTCGCGGTCCCCCTGCCCCCGGGCTCGGTCATCGCGTCCTCGGCCCCCGGAGCGGCCGACGGCGGCTCCCTCGCGCCGGATGCCTGCGTCTGGATCATGAGTACGGCTGGATAGCGGATTCATGCCTGATCCGGCATGATCAGGCTGGGGCATCCCGACCGGGGTGTCCCTTCCGGTGCACGCACACGGACGGGCGGGTGGGGAATGGCCGGCATCAAGGACGTCGCAGAGCTTGCCGGCGTGTCCACCGCAACGGTCTCCCGGGCACTCAGCGGCAACGGCCGCGTCTCCGACCGGGCGCGTGCCCGGGTGCTGCAGGCCGCCAAGGAGCTCGACTTCGTCGTCAGTTCGACGGCGTCCTCCCTCGCTTCCGGACGGCACCGCAACATCGGCGTCGTCGTGCCCTCCGTGGCCCGCTGGTACTACTCGCAGATCGTGGACAGTGTCGCCGCCGCCCTGCTGAAGGCCGGCTACGATCTCACGCTCTACAACCTGAACGAGGACGCCGGGTACCGGGACCGCGTCCTCTCGGAGTTCCTGCTGCGCCAGCGCTGCGACGGCGTCATCCCGGTGTCGCTCGAGCTGAGCCGGGACGAATTGGGCCAGCTCCTGGCCGTCGGGAAGCCCGTCGTCGGGATCGGCGGTCCGCTGCCGGGCGCCGAGACCTACAGCGTCAACGACCACGAGATCGCCGAGCTCGCCACGGAGCACCTCATCACGCTCGGGCATCGGCGCGTCGCGCACATCGGCGGCTCCGAGGCCTTCGAGAACGATTTCCGCATCTCCGGCACGCGGCGGCACGGCTACGAGTCGGCGATGGCCGCCGCCGGCCTCGACATCCTCGATTCATGGCGGATCGACGGGGATTTCACGATCCAGGGCGGCTACGCGCAGGCGAAGCAGCTGCTGGGCTACCCGCGGGACACCCCGACGGCGGTCTTCTGTGCGTCGGACGAGATGGCGATCGGGACCATCCTCGCCGCGCGGGAGCTGGGGCTGCGCGTGCCCGAGGACATCTCCGTGATCGGGATCGACGGGCACGAACTGGGTGAGGCGCTCGGCCTGACCACGGTGGCCCAGTTCCCGCAGCAGCAGGGCAAGCGAGCGGTCGAGCGACTCCTGCAGATCCTGCAGGGTACGGATGAGCACCGGCCCGAGCACCACTCCGCCCGCACCGCACTCGTCATCCGTTCGAGCACCGCCGCGCCGAAGGCCTGAGCCGCCGGTCCGTCCACCGCCACGCTCGGCGGCCCACCCGGTCGTGCTGATCCCCCCACCCCGACGACGACGAAGGCCCGGGTCCGTGCGGGAACCGGGCCCTGTGGACTCATCAGGGCTGGTCCTCCTGACCCTAGGGACGCGCGTAACCAGCGTCAAGCAAGTTTCACGAAACTTTCTACGGCTGGATTACGCCTGCGCTAGATTGAGGTCATGACCCCCGACACCCGGATCGAGCGCCCGCGGCTCGACGACGTCGCCCGCACCGCCGGCGTCAGCGTCCCCACCGTCTCCCGCGTGCTGAACGGCAAGGGCGGCGCGTCGCAGGAGACACGCCAGGCCGTCCTGGCCGCCATGGACAGCCTCGGCTACGAGCGCCCGGCGCGGACGGCGGGCCGCTCGAAAGGGCAGATCGGCGTCGTCGTACCCGATCTCGTCAACCCGATCTTTCCCGCGTTCGCCGGCGCGATCGCGGCTCTGCTGGCACCCAACGACTACATCCCGGCGCTCTGCACGCTCCCCGGCGGGGGCATCACCGAGGACGAGTACGTGGCGCTCATGCTGGACCAGGGCGTCAGCGGCATCATCTTCGTCTGCGCGGCACACTCGGACGGCCGCGCGAGCGTCGAACGCTACCGCCGCCTCCGGGGTCGCGTGCCGTTCGTCCTCGTCAACGGTCCCCGTCCGGAGATCGACGCGCCGTCCGTTTCGAACGACGACGCCACCGCCATCCGCACGGCCGTGCGCCATCTCGTGGCGCAGGGACACCAGCGCGTGGGGTTCGTCACGGGCTCCGACCGCTTCGTCCCGAGCAGGCGGAAGCTCGAGGGCTTCCGCGCGGGCCTCGTCCAGTTCCTCGGTGAGGACGACGCCGAGCCGCACGTCGCCGTCGGCATGTTCACGATCGAGGGCGGCCAGAGCGCCGCGAACGAACTGATCGACAGTGGACACACGGGTATCGTCTGCGCCTCCGACGTGATGGCCCTCGGCGCCATGCGCGCAGCGCAGACCAGGGGGCTGCGTGTCCCCGAGGACATCTCGGTGGTGGGCTTCGACGACTCCCCGCTCATGGCGTTCACGGATCCGCCGCTGACCACGCTGCGGCAGAATATCGCCGCGATGGCCGAGGCCGCGGTCCACGCGCTCGTCACGGAACTCGGAGGAGACCGGACAGCGCGAACCGACGTCCTGTTCCAGGCGGACCTCGTGGTGCGGGGTTCCACGGGCGCCGGGCCCGCCGTGCGCGGAGCCTCCTGACCGAAGGCATTCACCGCTCGTCCGATCGTGCGGAGGATCAGCAGGCGATCAGCGGGCGTTTCGCGGATGTTCCGGACGCCACACGACGAGTGCCTGGCTGCGGGGGCGGGGACGCTGGCCTCGCGCGAGGGTGACGACGTCGCCCGCGAGTCCGGCGGCGAAGATCCTGCTGGATTCGCCGTGGGGTCGGCGTGACGCCAGTTCGGCGGACAGTTCGGTCACGCGTGACCGGAGGGCGGAGACCTGATTCTCCAGCTCGAGGATCCGCCGGATGCCTTCGAGGGAGACACCCTCTTGGGACAGCCGCTGGATCTCGCGGAGCGTGCCGACGTCCTTCTGGGAATACCGTCGGGCCCTGCCCGGGGCCCGGCTGGGGGTGACGAGGCCCAGGCGGTCGTACTGCCGAAGTGTCTGCGGATGCATGTCGGCGAGCTCCGCGGCGACGGAGATGACGTAGACGGGCGTCATGTGGTCCACCCCAGGCCTCCTTCCGCTGCCGGTCTTCCCGGCGATGCCGTCCGGGTGTCGCTCAAATGTACTGTTACAGCCGCGCCTTGGCGGCCAGCCCCGCCCGCGGATCGGCGTCCTTCGTGGCGTCCCTGAAGGCCTCGACGGCGGCTTCGGCCTCCTTGGAGAGGTTCTGCGGCACGATCACCTCGACCGTCACGAGCAGATCGCCCGTGGCCTTGGCGGTTTTGACTCCCCTGCCCTTGAGGCGCAGCGTCCGTCCTGACGGCGTTGCTGCGGGGATGCGCATCTTCACCATCTCCCCGGTGAGGGTGGGCACCTCGATCTGGGCGCCGAGCGCCGCTTCCGGGAAGGTCACCGGCACGTGGACGCGGATGTTGTCACCGTCGCGTTTGAACAGCGGGTGCTCCTTGACGGAGACCGCGACCATGAGGTCACCCGTTCCGGCCTGGCCGGGCTGACCCTTGCCCTTGACACGGACTTTCTGCCCATCGCGGATGCCCGCAGGTATCCGCACGTCGATCTGCTCGCCCGACGGTTCGCGCAGCCCGATCGTGGTGCCGTTGATGGCGCCTGCGAAGGAGATGGACGTGCTGGCCGTCCTGTCGGCGCCCTTCTGGGGACGCGAGGACTGGAACCCACCGGGGAAGCTGCTGCCTCCCCCCATGCCCCCGCCGCCGCCGAAGAGATCGGCGAATTCCGGCGGCAGGTTGCTGTTGGAGAATCCGGTGCGCTGCCGCGGTCCCGCTCCCTGCCCGAAGAGGTTGCCGAAGATGTCCTCGAAGCCCGCGCCGCCTCCGGCCGCGCCACCGGTCCCACCGGCGGAGAACCGGGCACCGCCCCCCATGGCACGGATGGCGTCGTACTGCTGGCGCTGCTCGGCGTCCGACAGGACGGAATACGCTTCCGACACGTCCTTGAACATCCGCTCCGACCCGGCGTCGCCCTGGTTCTGGTCGGGGTGGTGCTTGCGCGCGAGCTTCCGGTACGCCTTCTTGATGTCGGCGTCGGACGCGTCCTTGGAGACACCGAGGATCGTGTAGAAATCCTTGTCGACCCAATCCTGACTGGCCACGTGGTGTCTCCCTTCCTAGAACTGCTGAAAAAATGTGGGCCGGGGCTGCATTCCCGAAGGATTACACCACCCGGAGAAGCTGGGCGGAGTGCCGAGGAAGGCGGCTTTAATATTCCGAGGGCCCCCATGGCCCGCAGGAATTTCGTAGCCGCCGTTCGGCATCCGCCCAGCGCCGACTACTACTCCGGAACTGCGACGATGACCTGCGCGGCCCGGAGGACGCGCTCCCCCTTGCGGTAGCCCGCGCGGAGGATCTGGCTGACGCTGTCGGTCTGGACGTCGGCGCTCGGCTGCTGCATGAGCGCCTCGTGCACGTTCGGATCGAAGGCGACGCCGACCTCGTCGATGCGCGTGAGCTCGTACGCCCTGAGGACGTTCTCGAGCTTGCCCGCGATCGCCGCGAACGGGCCATCGGCGAGGTCGCCATGCTGCCGTGCCGCGTCGATGTCGTCGAGGACCGGCATCAGTGAGTTGAGCACGCCGATCACCGCCTGGTCGCGCGCCACGTCGCGGTCACGCTCGACCCGACGGCGGTAGTTGACGTACTCGGCCTGCAGCCGGAGGAGGTCGTCGCGGAGTTCGGCGACCACGTCCACTGCCGGGTTGCTCTCGCCCTCGGCGCCTGCCTCGTTCAGGATGGCCTCGGCCTGCGCCAGAGCATCTCCTTCGGAGGTGTCGTCCGTGGGGCCCGCCGGGCCACCGGCCGCGGATTCCTCCGCGGCCGGGGCGCCGGCGTCGTTCTGCTGCCCACGGACTTCGCCTGTTTCCGGGTCGATCTTCCGGTTGTCACGGAAGCTCACCGGCTCCGACTGGTGGTCTTCTTCATTTCCGTGGTGCGGCATGATTACTTCTTCTCGTTGGTATCGTCGTCAACCACCTCGGCGTCGACGATGTCCTCGTCGGTGCCGTCCGCGGCTGGCTGGTCATCAGCGGGAGCGCCGCCTGCCGCGCCCGCTTCCTGCTGCGCCGAGGCGTAGATCGCTTCGCCGAGCTTGGACTGCGACGCCTGCAGCTTCTCGAAGGCCGACTTCACCTCGTCCTCGTTGTCCTGCGACTCGAGCGCCTTCTTGAGGGCGTCGACGTCGGCCTGGACCTCCGTCTTGACCTCCTCGGGCAGCTTCTCGGCGTTGTCCGAGATGAGCTTGTCCACCGAGTAGGCGAGCTGCTCGGCACCGTTGCGGGTGTCGGCGGCCTCGCGGCGCTGCTTGTCCTCGGCTGCGTGCTCCTCGGCCTCGCGCACCATGCGGTCGATGTCCTCCTTGGAGAGCGAGGACCCACCGGTGATGGTCATCGACTGCTCGGTACCGGTGCCCTTGTCCTTCGCGGACACGTGGACGATGCCGTTGGCGTCGATGTCGAAGGTGACCTCGACCTGCGGGACGCCGCGCGGGGCCGGCGCGATACCGGTCAGCTCGAACGTGCCCAGCGGCTTGTTGTCGCGGGTGAAGTCACGCTCACCCTGGAAGACCTGGATGGCCACGGACGGCTGGTTGTCGTCCGCCGTGGTGAACGTCTCGCTGCGCTTGGTCGGGATGGCCGTGTTGCGCTCGATGAGCTTGGTCATCATGCCGCCCTTGGTCTCGATGCCGAGGGAGAGCGGGGTGACGTCGATGAGGAGGACGTCCTTGCGCTCGCCCTTCAGCACGCCGGCCTGGAGCGCGGCACCGACGGCCACGACCTCGTCCGGATTCACGCCCTTGTTCGGCTCCTTGCCGCCCGCGAGCTCCTTGACCAGCTCGCCGACTGCCGGCATACGGGTGGAGCCGCCGACGAGGACGATGTGGTCGATGTCCGCGACCTTGATCCCGGCTTCGGCGATGACGTCGTTGAACGGCTTCTTGGTGCGGTCCAGCAGGTCCTTGGTGAGGTCCTGGAACTTCGCACGCGAGAGGTGCTCGTCGAGGTGCACAGGACCATCCGCGGTGACGGAGAGGTACTGCAGGGAGATGTTGGTGGAGGTCGCCGAGGAGAGCTCCTTCTTGGCCTGCTCCGCGGCTTCCTTCAGACGCTGCAGGGCGATCTTGTCCTTCGACAGGTCCGCGCCCTTGGCCTTGGCCTGCGCGAGCAGGTAGTCGACCACGCGCTGGTCCCAGTCGTCGCCGCCGAGGCGGTTGTCACCCGCGGTGGCCCGCACCTGGATGGTGGAGAAAGCGTCCTCGTCCTTGCCGACCTCGAGCAGGGAGACGTCGAACGTTCCGCCGCCGAGGTCGAACACGAGGATGAGCTCGTCTTCCTTGCCCTTGTCGAGTCCGTAGGCGAGGGCGGCCGCGGTGGGCTCGTTGACGATGCGCAGGACCTTGAGGCCCGCGATCTCACCGGCCTCCTTGGTGGCCTGGCGCTCGGCGTCGTTGAAGTAGGCGGGGACGGTGATGACGGCGTCCGTGACCTTCTCGCCGAGGTAGCTCTCGGCGTCGGTCTTCAGCTTCTGCAGCGTGCGCGCGGAGATCTCCTGCGCGGTGTACTTCTTGCTGTCAATGTCGACGTTCCAGTCGGTGCCCATGTGGCGCTTGACCGACGCGATGGTGCGGTCGATGTTGTTGACGGCCTGGCGCTTGGCGATCTCGCCGACCAGGACCTCGCCGGACTTGGAGAAAGCGACGATCGACGGCGTGGTGCGTGCGCCTTCGGCGTTCGCGATGACGGTGGGCTCGCCGCCTTCGAGAACCGAGACGACCGAGTTGGTGGTTCCGAGGTCAATACCTACTGCACGTGACATGCAATTTCCTTTCGACTGCCCGGGATTTGCGAGGCGCTCATCCGCCGGGCGCGTAGATTGAGCGTTCTGCACTCAACTATAGGCGCGGTCCGGATGGGATCCAAATCGCCTTGAGCGCAGTACGCTCAACTTCTTCTCCGCAGCGACTCGAGTGGCGCCACCCACACGTCACGTCACACCGCAGCGACCCCGCACGCGGCGGCGTCGTCGGTCGCCGACGCGGCCGGCGTGGGACAGGACCCGCCGAGATCGGTACTGCAGACCCCCGTCTCGGGCAGGTCGAGCTGGAGGCGGGCGGCCCCCTCGGCGTCTCCGGCGAGCGCTGCGACGACGGACCGGACCTGCTCGTACCCTGTGGCGAGGAGGAAGGTGGGCGCGCGTCCGTAGGACTTCATCCCCACCAGGTAGAAGTCCCGATCCGGATGCGCGAGCACCCCGGCGCCGTGGGCCGGGGCCGTTCCGCAGGAGTGGAACTCGGGATCGATGAGGGGCCCGAGCGCGCGCGGGGCCTCCACGGCCGGGTCGAGGTCCAGGCGCAGCTCCCGCAGGATGCCGAGATCGGGGCGGAAGCCGGTGGCGGGCACAACGACGTCCACCTCGAGGGTCCGGTCCCCTGCCGGCGTGGACGCGTGGACGGCCGTCCCCGTCGCCGTCCGGCTGAAGGACGTGATGGTGAAGCCGGTCATGAGCTCGACGACGCCGTCCTCGACGAGCGCCCTGAGCCTGCTGCCGAGGGCACCCCTGGCCGGGAGGCCGTCGAGGTCGCCGCCACCGTAGAGGCGCTGCGCCGATCCGCCCCCGCGGACCGCCCAGGAGATGCGCGTCCCGGGCTCGTTGCGGGCGACCTGGCCCAGGTTGATGAGGGTGTTGGCCGCTGAGTGCCCGGCCCCTACCACCAGCACGTGACGGCCCGCGAAGCGCACGCGGTCGGCGCCCACGACGTCCGGCAGGGGACGGGTGATGTCGGCCGCCACGGTGTCCTCACCCTGCGCCGGCAGGCCGGCCTGCCCGAGCGGATTCGGCTGGTCCCATGTGCCCGAGGCATCGATGACAGCACGCACCACATGGTCCGTGCTGCCCTCCGGGCCGTCGACGCGCACCAGGAACGGCCGGGCGTCGCGATCCCCGCTGCGGGTCTTGTCCATCCCCAGCCGTGTCACGGCGGTGACCCGGCTGCCGAAGTGCAGGCAGGAGGCTATCTCGGGACGGGCCGCGAGGGGCTCCAGGTAGGACTCGACGAGTTCCCTGCCGAAGGGGAGGGCCGTGGCCCGTGGCTCCTCCCAGCCGGCCGCCTCGAGGAGGCGTCGGGCGGCCGGGTCCACGGTGTACTCCCAGGGCGAGAAGAGCCGGATGTGGGCCCAGTGCCGGATGGCCGCTCCGACCGCGGGACCCCGTTCGAACACGATGGGCGTCAAGCCCCGTTCCAGCAGGTTCGCCACAGCCGACAGGCCGACGGGACCTGCTCCGATGACGGCGACGGGCAGCTGGTCTGCATCCGCCGCAGCGGGAGAAGCGGAGTCCACCGGTGATGGAGCGGTCATGGGGGGCCTTTCGTCCTGGGTCCGTAGAGGAGGAGGAGCCGCTAGGGCGCGGACGCGGGTTCGGCGGGGAGGAGTTCGCCGACAAGATGCTGGATGCGGGCCCTGATCTCGTCGCGGATGGGTCGCACGGATTCGACGCCCTTGCCCGCCGGGTCCTCGAGCACCCAGTCCTCGTAGCGCTTGCCGGGGAAGTACGGGCACTCGTCGCCGCAGCCCATGGTGATGACGACGTCGGAGGCCTTCACGGCGTCCTCGGTGAGGATCTTGGGAGTGTGTCCCGTGATGTCGATGCCTTCCTCGGCCATGGCGGCGACGGCGGAGGGGTTGATCCTGTCTGCCGGCTGGGACCCCGCGGAGAGCACCTCGATGCGCCCCTGTGCGAAGTGCTGCAGGTAGGCGGCGGCCATCTGGGACCGACCCGCGTTGTGGACGCAGACGAACAGGACGGACGGCTTCGCTGCATCCTCGTGCGTGGATGTGGTGGTCATGGGAGCTCCTTCTGGGGTTGTGCCGTGGTCTCGGCGGTCAGGACTGTGCGGGACCGGTGCCCGGCAGGCTCCCTGCGGACATGCGCTGGTCCGGGAAGAACCTGCGGCGCGCCCACAGGGCGGCATAGACGAGCGCCACGAGGACGGGTACCTCGATGAGCGGCCCGACGACCCCGGCGAGCGCCTGTCCCGAGGTGACGCCGAAGGTGCCGATCGCGACGGCGATGGCCAGCTCGAAGTTGTTGCCCGCCGCCGTGAAGGCGAGCGTGGTGGTCCGGGCGTAGCCCAGGCCCACGAGGCGGCCGACGATCATGCCGGCGGCGAATACGACGAGGAAGTACACGAGGAGCGGCAGGGCGATCCGGGCCACGTCCCACGGGTTCGAAGTGATCTCGTCGCCCTGCAGCGCGAACAGCAGCGTGATGGTGAAGAGCAGGCCGTAGAGCGCCCATGGGCCGAGCCGCGGCAGGAAACGGTCCTCGTACCAGTCCCGTCCCCCTACGCGTTCGCCGATCACCCGGGTCAGGAAGCCCGCCAGGAGCGGTATGCCGAGGAACACGAGCACGCTCGCGGTGATGGCCCAGAACGAGAACTCGGCGCTGGTGGTCGCAAGGCCGAGCTGCTCCGGCAGCCACTGGAGGTAGAACCAGCCGAGGGCGCCGAAGGCGAGGACCTGGAAGACGGAGTTGACGAAGACGAGGACGGCGGCGGCTTCGCGATCGCCGCACGCGAGGTCGTTCCAGATCATCACCATCGCGATGCAGCGGGCGAGGCCCACGATGATGAGCCCGGTCCGGTACTCGGGCAGGTCAGGCAGGAACACCCAGGCCAGGACGAACATGAGTGCCGGGGCGGCCAGCCAGTTCAGCAGGAGGGATGTGACCATCAGGCGTCGGTCACGCAGGACGGCGCCGGTCTCCCCGTAGCGCACCTTCGCGAGGACGGGGTACATCATGACCAGCAGGCCGAGCGCGATCGGCAGGGAGACTCCGGCGACCTTCGCGGCATCGAGGGCGCCGGCGATCCCGGGCACGAAACGTCCGAGGAGCAGGCCGACCACCATGGCGGCCACGATCCATACCGGGAGGAACCGGTCCAGCGTGGAGAGCCGGGCCTGCACGGCTCCGGGTGACGGGTCGGTCCTCGGACCGGACAGGGAATCGGTGCTCACCGTGCTCCTTCAACGCAGGAAGGGGCCTCCTGCAATAGATCGATCATCATCGATCTCGAGTATGCGGAAGCATATCGACGGATGTCAATGTGATGCATACTGGAGGCATGACCACCACAGTTACCCGCGCCACGGCTCCCGCGCGCGCCGTGGCGGCGGCCGGCGCATGCTGCACCCCCTCGGGTGCACCCGCCATGGATACCGCGCAGGCCCTCTCACTCTCCCGCCAGTTCAAGGCCATCGCCGATCCGAACCGGTTGCGGCTCGTCTCGCTGATCAGCTCCAGCGCCGGGAGCGAGGCCTGCGTATGCGACCTGACGGAGCCGCTCGACCTCGGCCAGCCCACGGTCTCGCACCACCTGAAGGTGCTCGTGGACGCGGGCATCCTGCATCGCGAGAAGCGCGGCATCTGGGCGTACTACTCCCTCGTTCCCGGCGCGCTCGACGCACTCGCAGCGGTCCTCACCACCACAACGGGCGAGCGATGACCTTCAAGGCGGACAAGCCCGCGGTCCTGTTCGTCTGCGTGAAGAACGGGGGCAAGTCGCAGCTGGCCGCGGGCCTGATGGCCCAGGCGGCGGGTGGACGCGTCACCGTCGCCTCCGGAGGCACGAGACCCGGCACGGCGATCAACGCCCAGTCGGCGGAGTCGCTGGCGGAGAAGGGCATCGACATCAGCGCGGAGGTGCCGAAGGCGGTGACCGTGGAGGCCCAGGAGGCAGCCGACGTCGTCGTGCTCCTCGGCAGCGAGGCGCTGCTGGAGGAGGTCGAGGGGACCAGGTACGAACGGTGGGACACCGACGAGCCGAGCCTGCGCGGCATCGAGGGCATGGAGCGCATGCGCCTGGTCCGCGACGATATCGACGATCGCGTGCAGCGCCTGCTCGCCGACCTGCTCCCCTAGCCCCGGACGCTGACGGCGGGGCATACTGCGGTCATGGATCTCGACGAATGGTGGCCTGCCGTCCTGCCGGAGACACGGCAGTGGCTGGGTGACAACAACGGTGCGGCGCTCACCCCCGAGGTGGCCGCGGATATCAGCCGCGTGGGCGGCCTGATCGCCGCGGACCCCTGGTGGATCGGCGAGCGGGGGCCCGACGGCGTCTTCCTCTCCGATGCAGCGACCGACTGGATCGAAGCGCGGGCCAACAGCGAGTGACCCGTTGTGCCGGCCGGCGGCGGGACCCATCGCGGGCCGTGCCCTCAGCCGAAGGGGTTGGTGTCCTGGCAGGAGACCTGGTCCGCGGTCTGGTTGACGGCATCCGTCACCTCGGGGGCAGTCACCTGGTCGAGGCCCCCGACCGCGTCCGCGCCGACGTACACCTGCACCCCGTAGACCGAGGGATCGGCTGTCACGACGGGCGCGGGGAGACCGAGGGCCACGGCGACGGCCCTGGCCGCGTCCTCGAACCCTTCGCCGTAGTAGACCCCGGTCAGCGGTGTCGCGGGAGCCGGGATGGTCTGGGCGCCGAGGTACCCGGATCCGGTGAGCTCCGTGACCACGGACGCGACGACGTCGGCCCCCGCCGTGCCGTCCGCCACTGTCACCGGGACGGACGTGGCAGTGGGCTCGCCCGCATTGTCCGTGGGTTCCTCGGAAGCAGCGCCCGGCGCTCCTCCCGGGGCAGCGTCCGCGGGCTCCTCGCCACCGGCGGCAGGGGCCGCGAGGTCGGCGCTGGCCTTGAGGACGGTGAACAGCTCCGACGCGAGGGGTTCGTCGAGCACCAGGCGGTTGGGGTCGGCGGCGGGAACCGTCGGGACCGCGATGAAGCTGACCTTCGCGGGATCGATGTCCTTCAGCCGGTCGGCGATGGTCACCATGGCCGGGATGGACGCCAGGGCGGTGTCGACCGTGAGGTTGCTGGTCAGGGCGTCGGCGATGCCGAGCAGCCGCTGCGGGTTGCGCAGTGTCCCGTCGTCCTTGATCTTGCGGGTGAGAGATCCGAGGAACGCCTGCTGCGCCTGGATCCGCCCGAGGTCGCCGCCGTCGCCGAAGGCAGCGCGTGCCCTCAGGAAGGCGAGGGCCTGCTCCCCCTGGACGCTCGAGGTACCCGCGGGCAGCTTCAGGCCGGACTTCGGCTCGTCGATCGCCTCGGTCACGCAGACGTCCACTCCGCCGACGGCATTGGAGAGCTCGGTGACCGCATTGAAGTCGGCCAGCATGAAGTGGTCCACCTCGAGGCCCGTGACGGCGTTGATGGTGTCCACGGCGCACCCGGGACCGGCGTCGCGCATGGCGCTGTTGATCATGTCCGAGGGCCGTGCGGGGAAGGATCCCGACCCGCGTCCGTCCGTGCATGCGGGAATGTCCACCAGGAGGTCCCGCGGGAAACTGAGGACGTTCACGTGCTCGTTGTCCGCTGAGATGTCGAGCAGCATCATGACGTCCGCCTGCCCGTAGCCGGCGGAGTCCTCCTCGGGGCCGTACCCCGAGTTCGCACCACTGCGCGTGTCCGAGCCGAGCACGAGGATCTGGAGGCGGTCCTTCCTGTCGTCCACGCCCGAAACGGACCCGCCGTTGGCGTTCAGGTGGAGCGAGTCGACGTTGGTGGTGAGCCTCACCACCCAGTAACCGCTGAAGGCGACGACGCCGACCACCGCCGCGATGGCGAGGACGGAGACGAGGCGTAGCCACCGGGGCCGCGGTCCGTCGAGACCACCGACCCCGGCCTCCGGGCGACCCTGCGCGCTCCCGGCGACGAGGGTGCCCTCGCCCGGATAGGAACGACGGGCGGGGCCGTCTGCCGGGTGCGGCGGGTCTGGCACATGCGTCAAGCGGGGGTCCTTAGGGTCCGGCCGGCACGGTACGGGCGGCGGGGTGCAGGGGAGGCTGACACGCTACCAGCCCGGTCTGGGCGTTCGATGGGAGGCTGCACGCAGGCTGTCGGCAGATGCGTGATGGCTCACATCCGGGAGCCGCGGCCGCCGGGAAGTGGATCGACGGCCTGCACCTCCGTACGGTGGCTAGCGTGACGTCATACCCGGCAGCCAGTGACCCCGCCCCTCCGAAGCCGGCGCTGCGCGCCCTGCCCAGCTTCCTCCAGGGAGCCCTGATCGGTCTCGTGGAACTCGTACCGGGAGTATCGGGCGGCACCATGGCCCTTGTCCTCGGCATCTACGACCGCCTCATCATCTCCGCGGACCACGCCGTGCACGCCGTCACGGCGGTTCTCGGCGGGAAGGGCCTGCAGGTGGCCCGGGCGCACCTCAAGGCCATCGACTGGCGGTTGATCGTCCCCCTCGTCCTCGGCATGGGTGCTGCGCTGTTCACGCTGGCGGGACCGCTGCACACCTTCGTCGACACGCAGCCGGTACTCGCCCGGGCGCTGTTCCTCGGCATGGTGCTCGCCAGCCTCCTGGTGCCCCTGGCCATGATCGGGCCGTTGCTGCCACCTCGACCGGCTTCGCGCTTGGCGGCCCTCTGCGTGGTCCTGGTGGTTGCCGCTGCAGTGTTCCTGCTGCTCGGGCTCCCCGCCCTCCAGGTGGGGGACCCACAGTGGTGGGTCCTCGTCCTCAGCGGGGCCGCGGCTGTCTGCGCACTGGTGCTCCCCGGACTGTCAGGCTCCTTCATCCTGCTCACCGTGGGCATGTACGAACCCACGCTCGAGGCGGCGAGCACGCGAGACCTCGGCTATCTCGCGCTCTTCGCCGGGGGCGCCGTCCTCGGTCTCGCCACGGTGGTCCGCGGCCTGGCCTATCTCCTGCGGGAGCAGCGCCTTCCCACACTGCTCGTCGCGACGGGCCTGATCGTCGGCTCCGCACGCGCCATCTGGCCCTGGCAGGACGGCACCACACTCCTGGCGCCGGAAACCGGCGCCTGGGGACTGCCGCTCGCTGCGGCGCTCGGCGGCGCCGCCGTCGTCGTCCTCCTGTGGCTGCGGGATCGGCGCGCGCACACCCTTCCCGGCTGACCGCCGCAGCCGAGGGCGTACAGCGGATGGAGGAGGCGACGACGGCCGCCAAATATAACGGATTGGTTACGTGCCCCGTTCAGGGCGCATCCGGTACCTCAGGCACCTGAGGCGTTGCTACCATCTAGGTGCGGGCAGCCGCCCGTCGACAAAGGCAAACCCGGTGCGAGCCGGGGACGCAAAGCCACGGGACCCACGAGGTCAGCCGGGCCGCCGAAGGGAAAAGGTCTCCGCACATGCCCAGGACTTACAGCGTCCTACCCGTTTTAGAAACCGCGCGGCGCTCGGCCGTGGCAGCATCGGCGGGTTCACCCACGCACGCCCGCACAGCCGGCCCCCATGAATAGCCTGCACTCCGACGACCGTCGGGCGGCCATCGTCATCGAGGACGATCTCGATATCCGGAACCTCGTCTGCGCCGTCCTCGAGCAGGGCGGGTTCCGCACCAGCGGCGTCGCGACGGGGCGCGAGGGCGTCGCCGTCGTACGCCAGCAGCACCCCGCCGTCGTCACGCTCGACATCGGGCTGCCGGATATCGACGGACACGAGGTGCTCCGCCGGATCCGTTCGACCACCGACTGCTACGTGATCGTGCTGAGCGGCCGCGGTGACGAGATGGATGTCCTCACCGCCCTGCAGGCAGGAGCCGACGACTACGTCGTCAAGCCGTTCCGGCCCCGGGAGCTGAGGGCCCGGATCGACGCGATGCTGAGGCGGCCCCGTGTGAACCGCGCGGCGGAACCGCACCCCGTGGAACCGGTTGCGGCGGCCGCGGCGGTCGCACCCGGCAACGACGGCGGCACGAACGGCGGCGGCGCTGGCGATGCGCTCTTGCGCAACGGCGAACTCGTGGTGGACGCCGAAGCGCGGATCGCCATGTGCTCCGGCGTCGAGCTGCCGCTCACCAAAACCGAGTTCAACCTCCTCCACGAACTGCTACGGAGCAACGGCGCCGTGCGGACCAAGGAGGAGCTCGTCCGCGTGTCCCGGGGGAGGGACTACCGCGGATACAACTTCGTGAGCAGGACTGACGAGCGAGCCATCGAGGTCCACATCGCCAATCTCCGCCAGAAACTCGGCCGGACCCGGAGTACGCCCGAGGTCATCACGACGGTGCGCGGCGTGGGCTTCCGGATCATGCCGCACAGCGACACCTCCCGCTAGGAGCTCGCGGAATCGGGCCAGAGCCGGAGCATCTCCCCCAGCGTCTCCGTGGCGCAGAGTTGGAGGGGGTCGAGCAAGCGGCGCGCGGCGTCGAGGCCGTCCTCTTCGAGCGCGTGCTGCACGGAGCGTGAGATCCGCTCGAGCCGTACTGCGCCCACCATCGCGGACGACGTCGCGAGGCTGAGCGCGGCGTCCTCGGCTCCTCCCGGGTCGCCGTCGTCGAGCCGCCGCTCGAGGCGCTCCACCCTGGACGGCAGGATGGAGCGGAAGTCGCGGACGAAGCGCACCACGATGGCGGGATCGCCGAAATCGGCATCCATCTCGGCGAGCACGTCCGGAGCCAGGAGCGGCCCCGGCGTCGCATGCTCCCGGCGCCCGGCGGAGGGCGCTGCCATGGCAGCGCAGTCTCGGGGAGGGTGGGGAGTCACAGGAGTCGGCAGGGTGGGCACAGTGCAACGGTAACGACGACGGGCGGCTCCGGAGAACTACCGGCGGGTTCTTGCGCAAAGACTGCGGTATCGATTCCGATCCGCCGTCCGATGGTCATCACGAAGCACCCGCTGTGCTCGCACAGGGCCGGTCCGGCCCGGAGGTGCCGGCTGTGCAGCTAGCGGGGCGAGGGGACCCTGCCGAGCTTCGACGGCCACCAGATCTTCGGCCCGATGTCGTAGGCCAGGGCCGGGATGAGCAGCGAGCGCACCAGCACGGTGTCCAGCAGCACGCCGAACGCCACGATGAAGGCGATCTGCGCGAGGAACAGGATGGGGATGACCCCCAGGGCCGCGAAGGTCGCTGCGAGCACCACCCCGGCCGAGGTGATGACGCCACCTGTGACCCCGAGACCACGCAGGACGCCGGGCCTGGTCCCCAGGCGCAGTGACTCCTCCCGCACTCGCGTCATGAGGAAGATGTTGTAGTCGACGCCCAGCGCCACGAGGAACACGAAGGCGAAGAGCGGCACCGAGGCATCCGCCCCCTCGAACCCGAACAGGTTGTTGAACACCAGGGCCGAGACGCCGAGTGCCGTCGCGTTGGAGAGGGCCACGCTGGCCACGAGCAGCACGGGCGCCAGGATCGAGCGCAGCAGGATGATGAGGACCACGAGGATCACCACCAGCACGATCGGGATGATCTTCACGAGATCGGCGAGCGCGGTGTCGTTCGTGTCGATGGCCACGGCGGTCACGCCGCCCACGAGCGCGTCGGGGCTTGCCTCGTCGAGGGCCGTCCTGAGCTCACGCACCACGTCCTCGGCCTGATCGGAATCGGCCTGGTACTCGAGCGTGCCGCTGATGAGCACGCGTCCGTCCTCGACGATCACGGCGCCGCCCGGGTCCGCCGTCAGGGTCGCGTCCGCGATACCGTCCTGCGTGTTCACGACGTCGAGCGCAGCCGCCTGCTCGGCCTCCGGTGCAACGACGTACACGGGACTTCCCGACCCCGCATCGAAGTGCCGGCCGAGTGCCTCCTGGCCGTCCACGGCGTTGGAGGGCGTGAGGATCAGGGCGGATTGCGGGACACCGTTCGCCTGCAGCTGGGTGAGGCCGAGGGCGCCCGCGACGAGGATGAGCAGCGACGCGATCCAGAGGACGCGGGGGCGGCGCGCCACCTGCAGCGCCACACGCTTCCAGATCCCCGAGAGCCGCTCCAGGCCCGTTTCGGCGCCGGCCGCGGTCGGTGCGGCGTGCCTGCCGTGGTGGGGGGCGACGGCGACGGCCAGCTCGGGATCGTAGCGCGGGCGCAGCGGCCAGAACGCGGCCCGGCCGAACAGCAGGAGGAGGGCCGGGAGGAGGGTGAGTGCGGCAGCCAGGGAGAACACGATGCCGATGGCCGCGATGGGCCCGAGGCTCTTGTTCGAGTTGAGGTCGGAGAAGAGCAGGCAGAGCAGCCCGAGGATCACGGTGGCGCCGGATGCCAGGATGGGCTCGACCGATCCGCGGTACGCGGCGCGCATCGCCTCCCACGTCGTCTCGTGCTCGGCGAGCGCCTCGCGGAACCGCGCCACCAGCAGCAGCGCGTAGTCGGTGGCGGCACCGATGACGAGGATCGAGAGGATCCCCTGGCTCTGCCCGCTCAGCTGGATCCAGTCGAGCTTCGCGAAGGCGAAGACCAGCAGGATGGACGTCGCCAGGGCGAACACCGACGTCAGGAGGACGAGGAAGGGCAGGACCACCGAGCGGTAGACCGCGAGCAGGATGACGAAGACCGCGCCGAGGGCTACGCCCAGCAGAATGCCGTCGATCCCTCCGAAGGCCTCCACGAGATCATTGGTGAAGCCGGCCGGACCCGTGACGTAGCCCGTGACGCCGTCAGGTAGCTCGTCGCCGAGGACCTGCCGCAGTTCGGTGACCACCTCCGCCAGTTCCGCGTCGGAGGAGACGAACGCGATGTACTGCACGGCGAGGCCGTCCTCCGAGGGGATGGGCCCTGCAACGGCAGGAGCGCCCTCGGCGGGCGGCTCGAGGCCTTCGACCTGACCGAGAGTGTCGCCGAGCTCCTCGTAGGGTCCCAGGTCCCGGGGCGGGATGACCGTGTCCGACTCCGCCACGATGACCGCCGGGATGGCATCGGAATCGCTGAACCGCTGCTGCAGTTCGCCGGCCTCCGTCGACTCGGCACTCGCGGGCAGGAACGAGGCCTGGTCGTTGCTCGACACCTCCTCGAGCCGGCCGAACGTCGGGCCGCCCACAGCAGCGCCGACCAACCAGATCAGGACGACGACGACGGGCAGCAGGACCCTCAACCACGTACTTCTCATGAACTTCCACGCCTTTCCGATGTTATCTCTACAGCAGAGTATATCTATCATGGAGATAATAGGAACGAGCCTAAGCTGGAGGAAAGAAGGCGAGGGAACGATGGCGGCACGGGAAGAACTCATGGCACTCATGCGCCAGTTCACCGTCGAGGCGGACCGGTACGTCGACGTCGCGAGCGACCGCGACAGCCTCTACCGCACCGATCTCCATGCCCTCAGCATCATGATGGGCGCAGCCCGGGCCGGTCTCACCGTCACACCGGGCCTGCTCCGCGAGGAGCTGAACCTGAGCTCACCGGCCACGACGGCCCTCGTCGACCGGCTCGACTCCGCGGGTCACGTCACCCGGCGACGCAGCGACGTCGACCGCCGGCAGGTCCACCTCGAGATGACGGACAAGGCGCGGACCACCGGCGCCATGCTCTTCGCCCCGCTGGCGCGCCACATCAACGGCGCCCTCGACCGGTACACGGACGCGGACCTGACGCTGCTCCGCGACATGATGCAGGACGTGACGGACGCGACCATCGCCGCGAAGATGGAGGCGCAGAACGACGCGCGGGACGGGGACGACGCAGACTGAGAAGCCTCTCCCGCGCTACTCTCCCACCATGAGCGACGAGGTCTACTCCCACGGCCATCACCCGAGCGTCACGGCAGCCCACGCGATCCGCACGGTCGCGACATCGGCTGCGTATCTGGAACCCCTCCTCGAGAGCGGCATGGACCTCCTGGACGTCGGCTGCGGACCGGGCAGCATCACAGCGGGATTCGCCGGTATCGTGGCGCCGGGCTCCGTCCTCGGCGTCGACAGTTCGGCCGACGTCCTCGCCCAGGCGGCCGACGAACACGCCGACGTGCTGAACGTCGAGTTCCGCGAGGGCAATGTCTACGACCTGGACGCCGCCGACGAGTCCTTCGACGTCGTCCACGCCCACCAGGTCCTCCAGCATCTCGCCGATCCCGTCGCCGCGCTCCGCGAGATGCGGCGCGTCGTGCGGCCGGGCGGCCTCGTCGCCGTCCGTGAAGCGGATTTCGGCGCCATGACCTGGTTCCCGGCCATCGAGGAACTCGATGCCTGGCGGGACCTGTACGGCCGCCTCGCCCGGGGCAACAGGGGCGAGCCCGACGCCGGCCGCCGGCTCCCGGGCTGGGCGGCAGCGGCAGGCTTCACGGACGTCGAGGTGTCGTCGTCGAACTGGACCTACGCCTCCGGCGAGGACCGCCGTTTCCTCGCCGGCTCCTGGGCGGAGCGCGTGCTGCACTCGGCCTTCGCGACGCAGACCCTCGAACGCGGACTCGCGGACCAGCGGACCCTCGAACGCCTGGCCGAGGGCTGGAACCGGTGGGCGCGGTGTGACGACGGCATCTTCCTCATGCCGAGCGTCGAGATCCTCGCGCGGAACTGAGCGCTGCAGGCGCGTCGGGCTGGAGATCCGGTCGCGACGCCGGGGATACTGGAACCATGAAGTCCGTACTCGTGCTCCTGGCCGTCATCGCTCTCGTCCTCCTGGTCATCGGGGTGGCCGTCGAGACCCTGAAGTTCCTGCTCTACGTGGGCCTGGTGGTCCTCGTCGGTGCGGCGGTGATGCTCCTCGTGCAGCGCGCGCGCTCGGGGACCGGCAGCCGCTAGGACCCTCCACCGCGCCGCAGCGCAACCGGCGGGGCGCCGCTAGGCTGGCGGGATGTACCGCATCGTCACCGTCTGCACAGGCAACATCTGCCGCTCCCCCATGGCCGAACTCATGCTCACCCGGGCCTTCAGCGAGGCGGGCATGGCGGAGGAGGTCGTGGTGGACTCGGCAGGCACCACGGGCTGGGAGGCAGGCAGGCCGATCGACGAGCGTGCGGCCGCCAAGCTGACCGAGCTCGGCATCGAGAGCCACCTGCACCGCGCCCGCCAGTTCGAACCGTCGTGGTACCGCGAACGGGATCTGGTTCTCGCGCTCGACCTCGACCACTACCGCGAGCTGCGGACGGCTGCGCCCGACGCCGATACGAGGGACCGGATCCACCTGCTGCGCGAATTCGATCCCACGACCACGGACACCGACCTCGAGGAGCTCGGGATCTACGATCCCTGGTACGGGGATGCCCGTGACTTCGAGGCCACCTGGACCCTGGTGGCCGGGGCCGTGGACGGGGTGGTCCGCTTCGTGCGCCACGAGCTCGACGCCGACGGTTCGGACGGCTGAGTCGCGGCCCTTACCATGAACGGGTGAACCCCTCCCTCTGGCTGGCGCTCCTCGGCGCCGGAACGCTCATCAGCTTCGTCCCCGGAGCCGGTGCCGTGAACACCATGAGCAACGCGCTGGCGGTGGGCTTCCGCCGGTCCATCTACGGGATCCTCGGTCAGCAGGCTGCGCTCCTGGTGCACATCGGCGTTGCCGCGGCCGGGGTCGGGATCCTCGTCACGAACTCGCCCCTGGCGTTCAACCTCATCCGCTATGCCGGTGCCGCCTACCTCGTGTACCTCGGCGTCCGGAAGTTCCTGCAGCAGCCCGAGCACAGCGAGGTCAGGGCGTCGCAGGCCGCCGAGACCGCCCTCTCGATGTTCCGCCGTGGCCTGTGGGTGAATCTCCTCAACCCGAAGGCCATCGTCTTCTTCCTCGCCCTGATCCCCCAGTTCATCCGCCCCGACCAGCCCCTGCTGGGCCAGTACGGCATTCTGGCCGCCACCGTCATCGCCGTCGACCTGCTGGTGATGTGGTTCTTCTACGCCGGGACCGCCCGCTCGTTCCGCCGCTTCACGCAGCACGATCGCGGGCAGGTGCTGCTCAACCGGACCTTCGGATCGCTCTTCGTGGGCGTCGGCGCCATCCTCGCCCTGGCCTGATCGTGCCACCCGACGCGCCCCTCCTCATCGCCGTCGACGGCCGCTCCGGCGCAGGCAAGACGACCCTCGCCCTCGAACTCGCCGCGCTCCTCCGCGAGCACCACAGCGTCAGCGTGTTCCACCTCGAGGACATCTACCCTGGATGGGACGGACTGGCAGCGGGTACAGCGCGCTACGTGGACCGCGTCCTCCTCCCGCTCCGCGCAGGCAGGCCCGCGCTGTGGAACGCGTGGGACTGGATCGAGGGACGCGACGGCCCCGACCGCACGACGGCGGTCGCGGAGATCGTCCTCCTGGAAGGGGTCGGCGCGGCAGCGGCGGCGGCCCGGGGGCACCTCGATGCCGTCCTCTGGGTGGAGGCCGACGCCGCGGTACGGCACCGCTCCGCCCTGCGACGCGACGGCGACAGCTACGCACCCTTCTGGCAGCGGTGGGCCGACCAGGAGGCCTCCTGGCTCGCCGGCGACGACCCCCGCGGAGCAGCTGACGTCGTCGTGCAGGGCCACGCGGGCGCGTCCTCCCCGCACGCCGTGCTCCTCGCGCTCACCGCCCTGCCCTCCTGTGCGGCGCTCCTCGCCCCGGAGCGCGCAGCACGCCGCGGCCTGACGGTGGACTGCGAGCGCCTGAACGTATCCCCTGACCCCGCTGCGCTCTACGCCACGCTCTACGGGGAGTCGCCGGCGGCCGTGTGGCTCGACAGTTCGGACGCCGCCCTGGCGCACCGGCTCACCGACGGACGGAGCCGGTTCAGCATCATGGGCGACGACGGCGGCTCCTACGGCCAGCAGGCCCTGCACCGCGACGGCGTCACGGAGATCACGGCGAAAGCCGTGACCACGCGCATCCGCGAACCGTTCTTCCGGTGGCTCGACGACGTCTGGGGGCGTCGGGCCGTCCGGCTGCCCGAGGGTTTCGACTGCGGTTTCGGGCTCGGCTGGCTGGGCTATCTGGGGTACGAGCTCAAGCGGGAGACGGGAGGCAGGTCCTCACCGGCGCCGGACCAGGCCCTTCCCGACGCCGCGCTCGTCTTCGCCGGGCGTGCCGTGGTGGTCGATCATGCGCAGGGCGCGGTGTTCCTGCTGACGCTGACCGACGGGCGGCAGGATCCGGAGCGCGAGGAGTGGCTCGCGAAGGCACGCGAGGCCGTCAGGGCTCCGGGCGGACCGCCGCCGTCGTCGCCCCTGCCCCTGCCCCTGCCCCGCTTCACAGCACGCGACACCCGCGGGGGTTACCTGGCGAAGGTCCGGCGCGCCCAGGCGGAGATCGCCGAGGGCAACACCTACGAGGTGTGCCTCACGACCTCGCTCTCCGCGGACGTGGAGCGGTTCGACCCCCTGCAGGCCTACCTCCGGCTCCGTACCACCAGCCCGGCACCGTTCGCACATCTCCTCCGCTTCCCGGGCTTCGCCGTCGCGAGCACCTCACCGGAGCGGTTCCTGCGGGTCACCGCCGACGGCGCCCTGCGCGCGGAACCCATCAAGGGCACCCGGAGGAGGGCCGCGGACCCGCGCGAGGACGCCGGCCTGCGCGAGGACCTGAGGACGTCCCCGAAGGACCTCGCCGAGAACATCATGATCGTCGATCTCCTGCGGAACGATCTCTCGCACCACGCGATACCGGGTTCCGTGACCGTCAGCAGGCTGTGCGACATCGAGACCTACGCCACCGTCCACCAGATGGTCAGCACGATCGATGCCCGGCTCCGGCCCGGGCGCGCGCGAGCCGCAGTACTCGCGTCCGCCTTCCCGGCCGGGTCGATGACGGGCGCGCCGAAGATCAGCACCATGGCGATCCTCGACGGCCTGGAGGGGCTGCCGCGCGGCCCCTACTCCGGAGCAGCCGGCTATTTCAGCCTCACGGGCGCCAGCGATCTCGCCGTCGTCATCCGCACGCTCGTGCTGCAGGAGTGCGACGGCGCAACGCGTCTGACGCTCGGGGTGGGCGGCGCCATCACCGCGGACTCCGATCCCGAGGACGAGTGGGACGAGGTGCGGACGAAGGCGCGGGGCGTCCTCTCGGCGCTGGGGGCGGAGTTCCCGCACGACCGGACGTCCGCCCCCGCAGCCCGAGCTTGAGGCAAAAATGACCTGGAAGCGAGCAAAGCCGACGGGTTGGGCCGTCACAGTGGAAGCAGGCAATCGAAGAACTGGACACGTCCGCGTTCCTTCCCTTGGCTACATCGATGCGCGTGCGCGGACGTGGGGCTCTGCCCCCGGAGGTCAAGAAGAGGCCTCCCGGGGCCGATCTCGGACTCGGCACGTGCAGGCCGCTCCCTGTCGCCGCCGAAACGCAACGTCTTTCAGCCTCTTCACCGCTTGTTCACAGCCGTACGCGGCAGGGTGACACTGGGAGCAACGACGCAAAGGAGTCATCATGAGTGCAGGCCACCTCGACCGGATCGTCGCGGCGCGGTCCAGCAGCGCAGCCGATGGTACGGACCTCTCCACGGACCCCTTCCCCCTGACGGAACTGCAGATCGCCGCAGCGTCCGCCGTGAGCAGTGGTGAATCCCTGGCCGTCGTAGCGGCGATGGCGGATCTCCCGGCGCTGGCGGTCCTCGACGCCGTCGACGCCCTCCAACCCCACAGCAGCTGATCTCCGCTCGCGGGCGGGCTGCTCCAGGAGCCGCGTGGGCCGCTAGGCTCGCCCCATGACCGCCCTCCTGCCGATCACGCTGCACGGCACGCGCGTGGTCCTCGAACCGCTGGCACACGAGCACCACGACGGCCTCGTGGCGGCGGCCCGCGACGGCGACCTGTGGAATCTCTGGTACACCTCCGTGCCCGAGCCCGACGCCATGGAGCGGGAGATCGGACGACGCCTCGACCTCCAGGCCGCGGGGTCCATGCTGCCGTTCATCATGCGGACGGTCGACGACGAAGGGAACGCGGGCAGGATCATCGGCATGACCACGTACATGAACATCGACCGGGACACCCCGCGCGTCGAGATCGGCTCCACGTGGAACGCCCGCTCCGCACAGCGCACGGGCACCAACACGGAGTCCAAGTATCTGCTGCTGCGCCACGCCTTCGAAGTGATCGGGTGCCCCGCCGTCGAGATCCGCACCCACGTCCTGAATCATCAGTCCCGCGCGGCCATCGAGCGCCTGGGCGCGAAGCAGGACGGCATCCTGAGGAGCCACACCCGGTCACGGGACGGTGCGCTGCGCGATACCGTCGTGTACTCGGTCCTCGCCCACGAATGGCCGATGGTGCGGGAGGGTCTGCTGCACCGCTCGGCCCGGTACGCGTAGGAACCCGGCGACTTTCGGCGCATCCACGCCAAACCCGCGGCAGCGCGTCAGAGCCGGTGAGCGGCTCCCGCGGGTTTGACAGCCCGGCTCGGCGGTCCGGGCCGGGGGGCGGCTACGCTGTGAGCCATGACTGTTCTCGTGTTCCTCGACCCGGCCCACGACGACGGCCGCCTGGTCGACGCCACCCAGCCCCAGCTCCTGGCCACCGACCTCGGCGCCACCCGCGGGGACGGCATCTTCGAGTCGATGCTGGCCGTCGACGGTACCCCCCGCAAGGAGCAGGCCCACCTGGACCGGCTGGCGTCGTCGGCCGCCGCCCTCGACCTGACCGTGCCGGGCGCCGACGCGTGGAGCCGCGCGATCCGCACGGGCCTCGGCGCGTTCGCGGAAGCCGAACCCGACCGCACGCACGCCGTCGTGAAGCTCGTTGCCACGCGGGGCGTCGAGGGTGCCGGGCAGGCAACCGCGTGGGTGCAGGTGGCGCCCGTACCCGCCGCGACCCTCGCCCAGCGTGAGGCGGGGCTGAAGGTCCTCTTCCTGGAGCGCGGTTACGACAGCACGGTCGCGCAGCGCGCCCCCTGGCTACTGATGGGCGCCAAGACGCTCTCCTACGCGGTCAACATGGCAGCCATCCGGTACGCCAAGGCACAGGGCGCCGACGACGTCATCTTCACGTCCTCGGACGGCAAGGTGCTGGAGGGGCCCACCTCTACCGTCCTCCTCGCGTACGACCGCGACGGACGCAGGACGCTCCTCACTCCTCAACTGGAGAGCGGCATCCTCGCCGGCACCTCGCAGAGCGCGCTCTTCGTAGCGGCGAAGGAACAGGGCTGGGAACTCGGCTACGGCCCGCTGGAACCGCACCACCTCCTCGAGGCCGATGCCGTCTGGCTCATCTCGAGCATCAGGCTGCTCGCGCCCGTGCTCTCCCTCGACGGCCAGGAACTCCGGACCTCCGCGGCCCTGACCGCCGAACTGACCGGGCTCGTGGAGCGATTCGTGTAATCTCCGCCACACAACACGCCCTGAACGGCCGATTACTACGTCAAACACCACTTTTCGACGTCCTGCGTTTTGACCGCGGTCTCCGCCCTGCCTTAGCGTTTTCCTGAAATCAAGAGTTCCAGCCATCGGCCCTGGCCGGCTGGACAGCAACCCTCTCCCGTAGTGGGGTGCTCCAGGTGAAGATTCGGCCGCCGGGACAAGTCCCCCGGTTGGCAAGTACGGCGTCGTGCGGCATGTCCCGGGAGATCGCCCGGCAATGGCGGCCGCCCCGACGCGCACAGCCCAGAACAGTGAGCGTGTCACCCAGCAGCCAGCAGTCCTCCTCCCTGCCGCACTCCGGCGTCTCCCACCCTCATCCCGTGCGCCCGAAACCCGGGCCAGCTTCGAAGAAGGACCCCATGACCCTTTCCCGCACACTCCTCGCAACCCTCGCCGTCCCCCTGCTCGCACTGACCGTGTCCTGTGGCAGCTCCAGCAGCGAACCGGCGCAGCCCACCGACGCCCTTGCCGGCAGCGACCAGGAATCGCTCGACAAGTACACGACCGAGGACACCACGCCGATCGAGGAGATCGACACCGACGAACTGGATCTGATCACCGACGGAACCCTCCGGGTCGGCACCCTCTCGGACGCACCCCCGAACATCTTCCTCGAGGACGGCGTCTTCACCGGCTACGACAACGAGCTGCTGCGGGCCGTCGGTGACAAGCTGGGCCTCGAGGTCGAGTTCGCCTCCACCGACTTCTCGGCGCTCCTGGCCCAGGTGCAGAACAAGCAGTTCGACGTGGGCTCCTCGTCGATCTCCACCACCGAGGCCCGCCGCGAGAACGTCGGCTTCACCAACGGCTACGACTTCGGCTACATGGCCGTCGTCACGAAGGACGGGTCCTCCGTGAGCGGCTTCGACTCCCTGTCGGAGAGCACCCGGATCGGCGTGGTCCAGGGCACCGTCCAGGACGACTACGTCACCAACACGCTGGGCCTCGAGCCCGTGCGCTTCCCCGACTACAACACGGTGTTCGCGAACGTGAAGAACGGACAGGTGGACGCCTGGGTAGCCCCCTCGCAGCAGGCCACCGGCCAGGTGAAGGAGGGTGACGGCACCACCATCGCCGAGACGATCATCAACACGGAGAACTTCACGGCGTACGCCGCCAACAGCGACAACCAGCCGCTGATCGACGCTCTCAACGCGGGCCTCGACGCCGTGATCGCCGACGGCACCTGGACCGAGCTCACCCAGGAGTGGTACCCGGACCGCGAGCTGCCCTCCGACTGGAAGCCCGGCAGCAAAGCCGTGGACGTAAAGTAGCAGGTCCTGCATGGATGCCTTCGAACAGCTCGGCAAAACCTTCTTCGACTGGGAGGCCATGGTCGCCGTCCTGCCGGATCTCCTGACGGTCGGACTGCCCAACACCCTCCTCCTCGCTCTCGCCTCGGGGATCATCGGCACGATCGCCGGCATGATCCTCGCCATCATGGGGATCTCGCGGAACCGGGTCCTCCGCTGGATCGCCCGGATCTACACGGACATCTTCCGCGGCCTCCCCGCCGTCGTGATCATCCTGCTCATCGGGCTCGGGCTCGGTCCGGTCCTCCGGGAGATCACGGGCAGCACGAGCCCCTACCCCCTGGGCATCCTCGCGCTGTCGCTGATCGCCTCGGCCTACATCGGCGAGATCTTCCGGTCAGGCATCCAGAGTGTGGAGAAGGGCCAGCTGGAGGCGTCGCGCGCACTCGGCTTCAGCTACGGCTCCTCCATGCAGCTCGTGGTGGTGCCCCAGGGCGTGCGGCGCGTTCTGCCCGCCCTGGTCAACCAGTTCATCTCACTCATCAAGGAGTCCTCGCTCATCTACTTCATCGGCCTCGTCGCCAGCGAACGGGAACTCTTCCGGGTGGGTAACGACGCCGCGAGCAACACGGGCAACCTCTCGCCGCTGATCGCGGCCGGGGTGTTCTACCTGTGCCTGACCATTCCGCTGACGCACCTCGTGAACTTCATCGACACGCGGTTGCGCGTGGGCAGGAAGCAGAAGCCGGAACCGGATGATCCGGCCGCGATGATCCCGACCAGCGGAGGAGTGAGGGCATGAAGACCATCGAATCGGGCACGCTGACCGGCAAGGGCCTGCATCTCTCATTCGGCACCAACCGCGTGCTCCGCGGTATCGACCTGCACGTGGAGCGGGGAACGACGGCGTCGGTCATCGGCCCGTCCGGCTCCGGCAAGTCCACGCTCCTGCGCGTCCTCAACCGGCTGATCGAGCCGGATCAGGGCGACATCCTGCTGGACGGCAGATCCGTCCTGAAGGACAACCCCGACGAGCTGCGCCGGCGCATCGGCATGGTGTTCCAGCAGTTCAACCTCTTTCCGCACAAGACCGTCCTGGACAACGTCTCCCTGGCCCTGCGGAAGCTCCGCAGAATGTCCGCCGAGGAAGCCCGCGAGAAGGCCCTGGCACAGCTGGACCTCGTGGGGCTCAGGCACAAGGCGGACGCCCGGCCGGGAAATCTCTCCGGCGGGCAGCAGCAGCGTGTGGCGATAGCCCGCGCCCTGGCGATGGACCCCGAGGTCATGTTCTTCGACGAGGCGACGTCCGCGCTGGACCCCGAGCTCGTCAAGGGTGTCCTGGCACTCATGGCCGACCTCGCGTCAGCCGGGATGACGATGGTGGTCGTGACCCACGAGATGGGCTTCTCACGGAACGTCTCGGACACCGTGACCTTCATGGACGGCGGCGTCGTCGTCGAGTCGGGTCCTCCCGCCTCGATCTTCGATGATCCGCAGACCCCGCGGCTGCGCTCGTTCCTCTCGGACGTGCTCTAGCACCGGAAGCCCGGACCCGGTCCACGTACCGGGTCCGGGGACTTTCGACCCGAGGACCGCACATTCGGCGGCGCGCCGTCCGGGACACGCAGTTCCGGCTCCTGAAGCCCCCGACGCCGGTACTTCGAGGCCCCCGACGGCGGCACGTCGCCACGGGACGCCCGGATCAACCGAGGATGAAGTTCCACGTGCCGGCCAGGACCGCCGCCGTCACCGCGCCGACGGCGACGAGGAGTCCGACGACGGCGATACCGGCGTCAAGCAGGGAATAGGTGCTCTCCCGCGCCCACGTCCGTGTACCGGCACCGAATCCGCGCGCCTCCATCGCCGTCGCCAGCCGGGTGGCCCGTCGGATGGCCTGCACGATCAGGCCGAAGGACTGCCCGAGGAGATTGCGGGTCCGCGCGAGCGCGGACCCGTCGGAGCCGACACCGCGGGCATGGCGCGCCAGCCCCAGCGAGTCCCACTGCTCCACCAGCAGGCCCACGAGCCGCAGTGAGGCGAGAGCGCCGAGTACGAACCGGGACGGAAGGCGCAGCTTCTGCGCGAGTGCGTCGGCGAGATCGGTCGGGTCGGTGGTCAGCAGGATGAAGATGCCCGGCAGGGCGAGTGGCAGCCCGCGCAGCCCGACGGCGATGCCCGCGGCCACCGAGCCCTCCGTGAACAGGAACGGCCCGACGTCGAGCAGCACCCCACCCGTCTTCTCGGCGAGCAGCGCCGTTCCGTAGGCGCCGATCAGGGCCGCGACGAGCAGCGGCCAGATCCGCCGGGCGAGGCCGATCACGCTGATGCCGAGCAACGGCATGAGAGCCAGTTCACAGGTGAGCGCCACCGCCGCGCTGACCCAGTCGATGCTCGCCATGAGGGCGAGCGTGATGACCACGGCCGCGAACAGTTTGGACACCGGGTTGGCCCGCAGGAGAGTCCTTCCCGTCAGGACCGGGGTGAGGTAGTCGGTACTCATCGGGACACCAGCCGCCCCGCTCCGTCGGCGATGTGCAGGGTGGCCCCACCGAGTGCGCGGATGAAATCGGTGTCGTGCGTCACCGACAGCACGGCCACGCCCTCCCTCACCAGTTCACGCAGGAGCGTGACGAGCTCGGCCCACGTGAGCGCGTCCTGACCGAAGGTCGGCTCGTCGAGGATCAGGAGGCGCGGCGCGGTGGCGAGCATCGTGGCGACCGACAGCCGGCGCTTCTCACCGCCGGACAGCGTGAAGGGATTGGCGCCCAGCAGATGCGTGAGGCGGAGCCGCTCGGCGAGTTCCGCGATGCGCGGGGAATCCGGAGCGCCGACCTGCCGCGGCCCGAACGCCAGTTCCTCACCGACGGTCGCCGTCAGGAACTGGTGTTCGGGCTCCTGGAACACGGTACCGATGCGCTGCACGAGATGGGCAGATCTCCACCGGAACGGGTCCGGTCCCGCTGCGCCGGCCAGGAGCGCAGACGCTTCCAGCGTCCCGGCTCGCGGACGCAGCAGACCGCCGATCGTCAGCGCAGCCGTCGACTTCCCCGCACCGTTGGGTCCGGTGATGCTGAGCGCCTGCCCCGCGCTGACCGTCAGCGAGAGGTCCTCGACGACGGCGCGCCCCCGCCTCGACCGGGCGACGGACAGGCTGCGCGCGGAGAGGAGGCCCTCGCCCCCGGCGTCCGTCGGCAGCGTGCCACCCACGGCAGGCTGCCGGCCGGGCACCCACACGCCCGCCTCCGCGAGCCGGCTCCGCGTCTGCTCCTGCACGAGCACGGTGCCCGGCGGGCCGTCCGCGAGGATTCCGCCGCCGGCGTCCAGCACGATCACGCGATCCACGACGTCGGCCCAGACCGCGACGCGGTGCTCGACGACCACGAGGGTGGCCCCGGTGCGCTCGAGGACCCGGACCACGGCGTCGCGGACCTCGAGGACTCCGGCCGGATCGAGATTGGCGGTGGGTTCGTCCAGCAGCAGCAGGCCGGGTTCCATCGCGAGGACGGCGGCGAGCGCGAGCCGCTGCTTCTGCCCGCCGGAGAGGGCGGTGGTGGGGTGGTCGAGGGGGAGGTCCAGGCCGACGTCGTCGAGCGCGCGCCCCACCCGCCTCCAGATCTCCTCGCGCGGGACGGCGAGATTCTCCGCGGCGAAGGCGACCTCGTCGCCCACGCGGGCCAGGACCACCTGCGTCTCCGGGTCCTGCAGGACGAGTCCTGCTCGTCCCCGCGCCGCCGCTGGGGGGACGCCGTCGAGCAGCAGGTCGCCCTCCTGCTCGCCCTCGTCGCTGGTGCCGAGCACTCCGGCCAGCGCATGCAGCAGCGTGGACTTCCCCGCACCGGAGGCTCCCAGCAGCAGCACGCGCTCTCCCGGTGCGATCCCGAGGTCGACCTGCCGTGCGGCGAACGCCTTCCTGCCTGCGTGCCGCCAGCCCCACTCCCGCGCGCGGACCTGCACGGCGCGCCGGAGGGGCGGGTGCACTGCCGTCACACGTCCGCCGTGCGACCGGCGGCGAAGGAGGACAGCACTCCGGTCCGCGCGAGTCCGCGCATGGCGAGCCAGGACAGCAGCCCCGCGATGACGATGCCCGAGACCGCCGCGAACACGACGTACAGGAGCTTGAACTCGATGGTCCAGAGCGCCTTGTAGAGGATGTTCTCGCTGATGCCGAGCGCCAGGCCCGCGCCGAGCCCTGCGAGCAGCGCCACCGGGAGGTTCCACTTCCGGTAGAGGAAGAGCAGGAAGACGAGTTCCGCACCGACGCCCTGGATGGCGCCCGAGAGCAGTACGCCCACGCCCCACTGGGTCCCGATGAGCGCGGACACGGCTGCCGCGAGCATCTCGCAGTAGATCGCCGCGCCGGGCTTGCGGATGATCAGGCCACCGAGCACACCGGCGATGAGCCACCCGCCCGAGTACAGCCCGGCCAGCGGCGGGAAGCCCGCCGTGAGCAGGCTGATGCCGGAGTAGCCGGCGGACCAGGCGAAGAACAGCACTCCGACGGCGACGGCGATGACCGAGGCCACGACGATGTCGACGACGCGCCACTGGTTGGTCCGGGGAGAGGTGCCCGCAAGGGTTGTTGATGATGCCATGGTGATTCCTCCTGAGGTACAGGAGGGGATAGTGCGGCGCGGTGCGATGCACACAGCGCGCGAGCACTCTGAGAACTCGACTCCCTTCGCCGGTACTAGCCGGATCAGGTTCGAGGGTCTGCGGCTGTCCGCACTCTCAGCGCCCGATCCGCAGCGTGCTGCGGGTCGGCGCTCCCCTGTCGTTTGTTGGTTGAGCGCTACCGATCCTACACCCGTTTGTTGGTTGAGCGCTACCGATCCTACACCGGGGTACCCGGCGGAGCATCAGGAAGAACCTGGCAGCTCGTGCGGCACGAGGAGGGCTCGGTCCCGACCAGGTGGAGCTCGCCCTCGTGGAACTGATCGAGCCCCTGCTGGCCGTCACCTCGATAGCCCCTGCGGAGCCCGGCCGTCCGCCGCTAGGGTAGGTACAGGACCACCGGACGAGAAGGAGAAACCATGAACGTCGTGTTCAAGCTGCTCGGAGTAGGAATGAGCGTGGGGGCGGGCTTCGTCGGCACCAAACTGGTCGACTTCCTGTGGGAGAAGATCACGGGCGAGGCACCCCCGAAGAGCAAGGACGGGCTGGAGAACACGCTGCGCTCGGCCCTCGTCTTCGCCATCATCTCCGGAGCGGTGAGCACCACCATCCAGGTGCTCACCAACCGCTCCACGCAGAAGGCGATCGAGCGCTTCGCGAAGACCCGCGACCTCACCTGAGCGTGTCCGGCGCCGGCAGCGACAGCCGGCGCCGGCGCAGCTACTCGCCGTCCTTCAGCCGCAACTCCGGGGTGACGGCCTGGAGGATGCGATGCAGGCTCATCGCGATCGCCGCGGATGCGCCGAACGGCACCTCCCGGGACGACGCATCGTAGGCAGCCGCCCCCAGATCACGCAGGGCGCGCTCCGCCGTTGCGAGCATGACGGCGTCGTCCTCCTCCACCGTCCACAGGTCCAGCACATCGCCGACGGCGGTGAACGCGGACTGGAGGGGCGTGCGGACCGAATCCGGCAGGGGCCGCTCGCGCGACGTCCCGTGCAGGGCATCCTGCAGGAGATTGGTGATGTTCAGGGTGTGCGAGGCGACCACCTCGAGGACCTCGACGTGCCGGTAGTCCTCCCTGACGTCACGGGGGTGGAAGCGCCGCCGGACATTGCCCTTGCGGCTCTCGTCCGCGTACTGCAGGGCGCTCCGTGCGTTGCGGGCCGACGCGGAGAGGCTGTCCCGCAATTCCGCCCAGCGCGCGTCGTCCTCCTCCCAATCCTCGTCGAGCGCCTGGCCCATCTGCTGCAGCTCCCGCGCCGCCGTCCGTCGGAGCTGGCTCATCTGGCCGACGGCGTCGTTGAGGTGCAGAGGCGGGAAGATCAGGGCGCTCACCGCGAGACCGACCCCCACACCGACCAGCGTCTGCACGAGGTAGCCCAGGGAGTAGCCGAGGTTCTCGTTCCCGATCACGAGGACGAAGAGCCCGGCCGACGCGATACCCGAGCCGCCGCCCGCCGTGCGCCTGAGGGCCCCGCCCAGCAGCACACCCGCCCCGACGACGAACGCGATGGTGATCCAGTCGGGATCACCGGCCCAGACGGCCAGGTAGGCGAGCACGATGCCGACCGTCAGTCCGACCACGGTCTGCAGTCCGAGCTTGAGGGTGCCCGAGACCGTGGGGTACATCGCGAGGAGGGCGCCGAGCGGCGCGTAGTACGGGTACTCCGACGGTGTTCCCGGGATGGCCAGCGCGATCGTCCAGGCCAGCGCGGCCGCGAGGGCAGCTTTCCCGGCAAGCAGGAGCTGCGGGTGGAAGGCGGCCGCGCGCAGGCGGCCCTTCAGCTCGGGGTCGAGGCGTGCCGCCGGAACACGACGCCCTGGAATCCGGTTGTGGGACATCCCCGCAGTATCGCACCAGGCCGGCGGACCGAACGCCTCGGGTCCGTCGCGGAGCACCGGCGTTTCCGCCACTAGCCGCCCGCAGCCTCGGTTTCCAGTCGGCGGCGCGATTCTCCTGCGCTTGTCGCAGGCGGCGTCGAGCGATATATCGTCGACGGGAAGATTCGGAAGAACCTTCCGCTGCTCCGCGTCCCAGACTGCGAAAGGGTTCTCCGTGACGTCCGCCCTCCTCCTGAGCTTCGCCGTCGTCCTCCTCATCGGGGTCCTCATCTCCGAACGGGCGAGCCGCACCATCCTCTCGACCGCCGTGCTGTTCCTGGTCGCCGGCTTCGTCCTCGGCGAGGGCGTCCTCGGGGTGGTTCCCGTCGCCTCGGGCGACGCCGTCGTCTCGACGCTCGCGGAACTGGCCCTCTTCTCCGTCCTGTTCACCGACGGGATGAGGGTGGGGTGGCAGGATCTCCGGCAGGCCTGGCGGCTGCCGGGGCGGGCCCTCCTCCTCGGGCTCCCCCTGACGCTCGTCGTCACGGCGGTCCTCGCTCACTTCGTGGCCGGCCTCCCCTGGCTCGAGTCGTTCCTCCTCGGCGCGGTTCTCGCCCCGACGGACCCGGTCTTCGCCTCCGCCATCGTGGGTCGCAAGGAGGTACCGGGGAAGCTGCGCCACCTCCTGAATGTCGAATCGGGGGTCAACGACGGCCTCGCCCTGCCGATCGTCCTGGTGCTGCTGGCGGTCGCCGGGGGAACGGACACCGAGGGGCTGAACCTCGGGGTGGAGATCCTCCTCGGCATCGTGGTCGGTGTCGTCGTCCCGCTCGTCGTGATCGCCCTGGACCGCCTGCCCTTCCTGAAGGCGGAGAGCAAGCTCCAGCCGCTCCTGACCGTCGCCATCGGCCTGCTCGTGCTCGCGATCTGCACGGCCACCCACGCCAACCTGTTCCTCGGCGCCTTCGCCGCCGGCATCACCGTGGCCACGCGGGGCCCCGAGTACCGCCACGAGTTCGAGCAGTTCGGCGAGCTGGTGACCGAGCTGCTCAAGCTGGCGGCGATCCTCGTGTTCGGCGCGCTCATCACACCCGCGTTCCTCTTCCAGGAGATCCCGTTCCTCGGCTGGGTCTTCGCGGTGCTCGCGCTCGTCGTCGCCCGCCCTGCCGCTCTCCTCGTCTCCTTCATCGGCGCCAACCTCCCGAGGAGCCAGCGCGCGGCCGCCATGTGGTTCGGGCCCAAGGGGTTCGCCTCAGTGGTCTACGGGCTGCTGGTCCTCGAATCGGGTATCGACCAGGCGGACTACATGTTCCACCTCGTGGGCCTGGTGATCGTCCTGTCGATCCTCGCCCACTCCTCGACCGATGTCGTGATCGCGAAGAAGCTGGACGACGGGATGCCGCGCTGAGCGGCCTCCCTCTTTCCCCCCGCCCCGCGCCGGACGATACTGGCGGCATGAGCATCCTCACCACCCCGCAGATCCTCGACGCCGGTCTCGAGGACTGGCGTCCGCTCGCCCAGGCCCTGCACACACGCTTCCTGACGCGTGACTTCACCACGGGTCTCGCGCTCGTCTCCGCCATCGGTGCGCTGGCAGAGGAGGCGGGCCACCACCCGGACCTCACCCTGACGTATCCGCACGTCGACGTGAAGCTCATGAGCCATGACTCCTCGGGCATCACGGAGCGGGACACCGACCTCGCGCACCGCATCAGCGCCCTCGCGCACGAGCGCGGCATCCTCGCCGACGCCTCCGCTCCCACGGTCCTCGAGCTCGCGCTCGACACCGCCGACTCAGCAGGCATCGGCCCGTTCTGGGCTGCGCTGCTGACGGGAGACCCCGGAGCCCTGCACGGCGACGACGTCGTCGATCCCACGGGGCGCGTCCCACTCCTGTGGTTCCAGCACACCGACGCGCACGCGACTCCCCGCCAGCGTTTCCACCTCGACGTATGGGTGCCGCACGACGTCGCGGGTGCGCGGATCGACGCCGCCGTCGCCGCCGGCGGGACGGTGGTCGACGACGCCGGGGCGCCGTCGTTCACGGTCCTCGCGGACACGGACGGGAACCGGGCATGCGTCTGTACGGCCCTCGGTCGCTGAGGCGGTCCGCGCGGAGATGACACAGCGCCAGGAGCCGGAGGAGGAGGTCACCGACGTCCTGGTGGTCGGCGCCGGGCCTACCGGCCTCATGCTCGCCAACTGGCTCGTGAAACTCGGTGTCGACGTCACCCTGGTCGACGCGAAGGACGGGCCGACGAGCGAGTCCCGGGCGCTCGGGGTGCATTCGCGGTCCATGGAGCTCTACGACCAGCTCGGCGTCGTCGACGCCGTCCTCGATCAGGCGGTGCGCGTGGAGTCGATGCGGCAGGGTTTCGGCCGCACCGCGTTCGCGCCCATCCCACTCACCGGGCTGGGACGCGGCATCACGCCCTACCCCGGGATGTACACGCTCGAACAGAGTGCCAACGAGCGGATCCTCGCTGCCCACCTCGGAGCGATCGGCGGATCGGTCCGCTGGCGGCACCGCCTCGTGTCGCTGGGCAGCGCGGACGGCGGGCAGCTCGCGCACGGGGACGGGCCGACGGGCCCGTGGACCATCCGGGCGCGCTACGTGGTCGGCTGCGACGGCGCCTCGTCGACGGTCCGCGCGCTCATCGGCACGGCCTTCGAGGGCACCACCAGTCGCCGTACCTTCTATCTCGTCGACGCGGTGGGAGTGCACGGACTCGCCCCCGCATCCGTCAACATCCGGCAGGGCGCCACCGAGTTCCTCCTCGCCTTCCCGATGCAGCCCGACGGCGAGGGGAGGAACGGGCAGCGCCTCATCGGGATCGCGGCGGACGACGACGCCCCGGCCGTGACGGAGGATTTCGCCCGGGCGCGCCTCGCGGAGGCCTTCGGCGTCACCTATGAGAGCTCACGCTGGTTCACCACCTACCGCGTCCACCACCGCATCGCCGCGCACTTCCGCACCGGTCCGGTGTTCCTCGCGGGGGACGCCGCCCACGTCCACTCGCCGGTCGGCGCCCAGGGGATGAACACCGGCCTGCAGGACGCCCACAATCTCGCCTTCACTCTCGCCGACGTGATCCTCCGCCATGCTCCGGAGCGTGTCCTGGACCGCTACGAAACGGAGCGGCGGCCCGTGGCGCTCCACCTCCTCCGGACCACCGACGTCCTTTTCCGGGGCATCACATCACGCTCCCGCCCGGCAACGCTGGTGCGCCGGTACGTGCCCCGGCTCGTGCTGCCGCTGGGCGTCGCCGTCCTGCCGCATCTGCCGCTCGGCAGGCGCCTCGCGGGCTACCTCGGGCAGATCCGCATCCGGTACCGCATGCCGGGTATGCCCGATGCGCCCGGCGGCCGCCGGAGGGACGCCGTCGTCGGCCGGCGTCTCCCCTGGACGGGCGGGAATGTCGAGGTACTCCGCGACGCGTCCTGGCAGGTGCACGCGTACGGAGCCCCGGCCGATGCCGTCGCGCAGGCGGCTCAGGCGGCGAGCGAGCTCGGCCTGGCCCTGCACGTGTTTCCGTCGGTCGGCAGCACGCGGCTCCGGACCGGGAGGCTCTATCTCGTCCGGCCCGACGGCTTCGTGGCGGCGGCCGCGGGGAGCACGGACGTCCGGCGTGTCTTCCGCGCAGCACTCGCGGAGCAGGCTCCCCATCTGCTCCCCGCTCCGGGCCGATGACGCACGTCGGTCGCGAGGCTGCCCGGCGCCACCTGCCCGGAGGCCGCTCCGACACCCGGCTGCACGCCGAAGCCGGGTAATCTACGGGGGTAGTGCCTGTCCTGGCCTGCTGACGCATCGTCCCCGACGGCGTCGGCCTGCCCCCAGTCGATCGGCGCACGATCCGGCCGCTTGCGAGGGCCATTCGGGACAAGACGTTGGAGTTGGCAGTGACAGCAGGGGTTCCTGACCGTTCGATACCGGACATCGACCGCCGGGGGCTCCGTGACCAGGTGTACGACCGCATCCTCGACATCCTCCTGTCGAGCGAGATGGAGCCGGGCGCGCGGCTGTCCATCGACACCGTCGCCCGGCAGCTGAAGGTCTCGCCGACTCCTGTGCGGGAAGCCATGGTGCAGCTCGAACGGACGGGACTCGTGACGAGGGAGGCCTTGAAGGGTTACCGCGTGGCGCCGCCACTCGTCAGGGAACAGCTGGACGAACTGTTCGAGGCGCGGATCATGCTCGAGGTCGAGGCCGCCCGGCTGGCCGCCCCCAGGGCGTCGACGTTGCTCCCGGAGCTGCGGCGCGCCCACGAGCATCACCACGTGATGGGCGAGCGCGTCACGGAAGCGATGCGGAGCGGCAGTGTCCCGATCCCCACGATCCACGACTACTTCACCGCCGACAACGCGTTCCACCTCGTTATCTTCAGGGCCACGGGCAATCGCTACGTACAGGACATGTATGCCGATCTCGGTGCCCTGACGCACCGCATGCGCCAGGCCGTGATCAGGGGAACCAACGACGTCTCCGAAGCTGCAGCCGAGCACCGGATCATCATCGAGGCCTTCGCGGGCGGTGACCTGACCGCTCCCGTGAGGGCACTCCGGCAGCACATCGAGGGTGTCCGCGCCCGCTCGCTGAGCGATTCGCCCCCGGACTGACGTCCGCCCCGCCGCTCCTATAGGATTCGACGCAACGCCGTCCACCCTTCCCAAGGAGTACTCCCGTGGCACCAGCATTTCCCGACTCACGGTCCGTCATCCTCACCGGCGCAGCGTCCCCCCGCGGGATCGGCCGCGCGTCCGCCCACTACCTCGCCGGCCTGGGGTGGAACATCGGCATCATCGACCTCGACGACGCCGCGGCGAAGGCGGTGGCCGAGGAGATCGCCGCCGAGCACGGCGTGGTCGCGGCCGGCGCCGGCGCGAACGTGGCGCGGGAACCCGAGGTGCGCGCGGCGTTCGACAGCCTCGAGGCGGCGCTGCCGCAGGTCGTCGCCCTCGTGAATCTCGCGGGCGTCTCGAGCCCGGTGCCCTACCTCGAGGTGACCTCCGAGGAGTGGGAGCGCGTGATGGGCATCAACATGAACGGCGTGCACTATGCGACCCGCCGTGCCGTGGAATCCATGGTCGAGAACGGGGTGGGGCGCGTGGTGAACCTGTCCTCCGTCTCGGCGCAGCGCGGGGGCGGCACCTTCTCGAAGACGGTGTACTCCGCCGCGAAAGCCGGTGTCATCGGGTTCACGCGTTCGGTGGCCCGGGAGCTCGGCCACGCGGGGATCACGGTGAACGCGATCTCGCCCGGCCCCATCGACACGGACATCATGGGGGGCACCCTCACCGAGGAGCGCAAGACCGCCATGGCGGCCGACGGCGTCCTGCCGCGTATCGGGACGCCGCGGGACATCGCCGCCGCGATCGCGTACCTCATCAGCGAGGACGCGGGTTTCGTGACGGGCCAGACGCTGAACGTCGACGGCGGCCTCTACATGCACTGACGCGCCACCGGGGCTAAGAGGGGGCCGCCGGTGGGGCGATCGGGGCGGTCAGGCCTCCGACCGGTCCGGAGGTCCTGCGGTCGGGCTGTCGTCCTGCCCTGCCGGGCTCCCGGCGGTCCCGGCGGTCCTGGCACGATCGTCTCCGGCGGCGCGCCCGTCCACCTCGTCCGCAGCCTTCGCCACGATGTCGTCCAGCTCGTCCAGCGTCAGGAGCTCCCGCTGGAGGTGGCGTGTCCGGTATCCCGCGCGGCCCACCATGTGCGCGGAGACAGGACTCGTGAGCAGCTGGAAGATCCAGCACAGCACGAGGATCGGGACGAGGACCCAGCTCCCGTTCTCGACGGCGAGCGCCAGGAGGAAGAGGAGAAGACCGAGGACCTGCGGCTTCGTCGCGGCGTGCATCCGCGAGAGCAGGTCGGGGAAGCGCGTCAGGCCGATACCCGCCGCGAGGGACATGAGGGCCCCGCCGATCAGGAGCACGGAGACGATGACGTCCTGGACCATGGTGCTACTTCCTGTCCGTGACGAAGCGGGCCACCGTGACCGAACCGACGAACCCGATCAGCGACACGGCGACGAGCAGGATCAGGTGATCGAGGTGGCGGTTGACCACCATGTCGAGGACCAGTGCCGCGCCGATGATCGCGAGGACGACGTCGAGCGCCAGCACCCGATCGAGGATGGACGGCCCTCGGACGGCGCGGTACAGCGCGAGGGCCGCGGCGATGCCGAGGATCCCCCCGACGAGGTATGTGACGGTGGTCATCGGCGCGCCTCCTCGGCGCGGAGTGACGCGAGATCAGCCCTGGTGCCCATGATCCGGACGAGCCACGCCTCGGTGGCGAGGACATCCCGCCGCACCACCTCGGCGTCCTCGGACGAGGTCACATTGAGGCAGTGCAGGTAGAGCGTCGACGTGGATCGGTCGACCTCCAGCACGAGCGACCCGGGGATCAGGGAGATGGCGTGTCCGGTCGCCGTGACGAGGAAGTCCGAATGGCTGCGCAGCTCCACCGCGACGACGGCGTTCCGGAGCCTCGGCCCCCGGGTGAGGGCCAGCCAGAAGACCTCCGCACTGGCAGCGACCAGTTTGACCAGGAAACGCCCGATGAAGGGGATCAGCCACAGGATGTTGAAGCGGCCGGTCAGTTCGACGGGCGGCAGGTAGAAGACGTTCACCACCACGTACGCGATGATCGCCCCGAACACCAGGGTGCCGGCGCTGAAGTCCTGCCAGAGCGCTCCCCAGACCAGGACGAGCCAGATGACGAGGGGCAGTTCGGTGATGAGGGGAATCCGTTGGCGGCTCATCCGTCCGCCCCGGGTCCGAGCACGGCCTCGATGTAGGGCGTGCGATCGAGCATCTCCTGAGCCGCGTCGTCACTGAGCGTGAAGAGCGGCCCGGCGAGGACCGTCAGTGCCAGTCCGAGGCCCACGAGCCCGATCGTGGGGCCGGTCATGGTGGGCGGCAGCAGGGTCACCGGGTTCCGGCCCGAGAAGCGGCCCGTCGCCTCCCCGGTCACATGGCGTGAGGTGCCGACGCTCGATCCGTCCGCCTTGCTCGCGAGCAGGATGGGGTCAGGATCCTCGGCGTCACCGGGGCTTCGCCAGAACGCCCTGTTCCACACACGGGCCATGACCAGGAGCGTCAGCAGGCTGGTGGCCACGCCTCCCGCGACGAGGACATAGGCCAGGGGCGTGCCGAGCTCCACCCCGGCCTGGAAGAGTCCCAGCTTGCCGATGAACCCGGAGAAGGGCGGAATGCCCGCCAGGTTCATCGCAGGAATGAAGAACAGGACCCCGAGCAGCGGCGAGAGCCTCGCGAGTCCGCCGAGCCGGTCCACGTTCGCGGTCCCGCCCCGTCGCTCGATCAGGCCCGTGACGAGGAACAGGCTCGTCTGCACCGTGATGTGGTGCGCCACGTAGTAGACGGCGGCTCCGAGACCCACCCGCGACGAGATGGCAAGGCCGAACACCATGTAGCCGATGTGACTCACCAGGGTGAAGGAGAGCAGACGCTTGATGTCCGATTGCGCCAGGGCTCCGAGGATCCCGACGATCATCGTCAGCAGGGCCACCACCATCAGCAGCGAATTGATGCGGTCCCCCGGGAAGAGGAGGGTCTCCACGCGCACCATCGCGTACACGCCCACCTTGGTGAGGAGGCCGGCGAACACCGCCGTGACGGGCGCGGGCGCCGTGGGGTAGGAGTCCGGGAGCCAGAAGGAGAGCGGGAACACCGCGGCCTTGATGCCGAACGCCACGAGCAGCATGAGGTGGAGCACCATCTGCGTCGCCGGGTCGACGGTCTCCAGTTTCACCGCGAGGTCCGCCAGGTTGATGGTGCCGGTGGCCCCGTAGATCATGGCGATCGCGATGAGGAACAGCATGGACGAGACCACGCTCACGACGACGTAGGTGACGCCCGCGCGGATCCGCGGCGCCGTGCCGCCGAGGGTCATGAGCACGTAGCTCGCGGTGAGCAGGATCTCGAACCCGACGTAGAGGTTGAACAGGTCCCCCGTGAGGAAGGCGTTGGACACCCCCGCCACCAGGATCAGGTAGGTGGGATGGAAGATCGACACCGGACCGTCCTCGTCGCCGTCGGCCATGCCCTGCCCTGCGGCGTACACGAGCACCGCCAGGCTGACCGCGGAGGAGATGACCAGCATCAGCGCGGAGAACTGATCCACGACCAGCACGATCCCGAACGGCGCGGACCATCCCCCGAGATGCACCGCCTGCGTCCCGGCGGAGGGTGCGGCGAGGAGCATCACCACCTCGATGAGCAGTGTGATGCTGAGCGTCGTGATGCTCACCGCGCGCCGGGCCCGGGAATGGCGGATGAGGATGAAGGTGACGGCCGCGCCGAGGAAGGGCAGGACGACGGCGAGGGGGGCCAGCTCGGCGGCGGTCATCGGGGCTCCCCGCCCGGGCGCTTCTGCGTGGCGGTGGGATCAGGACGGCCGGCACCGCCGCCGTTTCGGGATGCGGCCCCGCCGACGGCGTCGGCACCCCGGGTATCCCGGATGTCTGCGGTGGCCTCGGCGTCGCCGAGCGCTCCTGCGTCGACGGCGGTGAATTCGGAGGTGTCTGCAGGGATGTCGGCGTCGTCCTCGTAGTCGTAGCTGCTCTGGTCCGCCACGCGGCGATCCTCGGGATCGTCCTGGACGGCGTCCTCGCGCCCCAGCACCCAGGAGCGGTAGATGATGCCGAGCATGAAGGCCGTCACCGCGAAGGTGATGACGATCGCCGTGAGGATCAGGGCCTGCGGCAGGCTGTCCGTGTAGTCCTCGGCGGGCCGACCCTCGACGTACAGGGGCGACTGACCGGCACCTCCGCTCATGGCGAGGATCAGGATGTTCGCCCCGTTGCCGATCAGGATCAGGCCGAGGAGGACCCGGGTGAGGCTGCGTTCGAGCAGCAGGTAGATGCCCGCGGCGAAGAAGGCGGCCATGAGCACGATCAGCGTGATGTTGACGGTCACGGCTGCACTCCTTCGACGGTGGGCGGGACCAGCGCATCAGCGCCGAGGTCCTCCTCGACGGGCTGCTGGTCCTCGCTGCGCTGATCGATCTCGGAGCCCAGGCTTCGCAGCACGTCCAGGACGAGCCCGACGACGATGATGTAGACGCCGATGTCGAAGATGGTGGACGTCACGAACTTCACGTCGCCGAAGACCGGCAGCCAGAACTCGAGGATGTAGCTCTCGAGCACCGCACCGCCGAGGAACAGGGGCGTTGCGGCGGTGAGCGTGACGATGGCGAGTCCTACCCCGAGGAGCGTCCCGGCGCTCACGGGACTGGCCTCCGCCAATTCGAAGCGCCCTCCCGCCAGGTAGCGGATGGCGAGCGCCAGGCCCGCCGTCAGCCCGCCGGCGAAGCCGCCGCCGGGAAGATTGTGGCCTGCGATGAGCAGGTAGACCGAGAGCAGGATCATCGTGTGGAAGAGCAGCCGGGTGATCACCTCGAAGATGATCGAGCGGCGCTCCGGGGCGAGCGTCCGTCCCGCGACGAGCCACGGATCGCGGCTCACGTTGGCGAACCGTGCTGCCAGCTCGCGCGCGGCACCCGCGCGTCCGCCGGCATCCAGCGGCTCCTGGCCGCGGTCCACCGAGCCGTCCTCCACGCCGTCGGCCCGGCGCCGATCGTCCCCCCGGCTGCGGATGAAGATGAGGCTGGCGATGCCCGTCGCGGCGATGGCGAGCACGGTGATCTCCCCGAAGGTGTCCCACGCCCGGATGTCCACGAGCAGCACGTTGACGGCGTTGGCCCCTCCGCCGTCGTCGTAGGCCAGCTTCGGGTATGCGAGCGAGATGGGAGCCGCGTTCCTCGACGCCATGGCGGACATGGCGATGACCGCCATGATGCTGCCGAAGGCGATTCCCAGGCCGGCCCGGAGCAGGCGGTGACGGCTGCCCTCCCGGTTCCAGAGCCTGGCGGGCAGGGATCGCAGGGCGAGCACGAAGGCGACGAGCACGATCGTCTCGACGAGCATCTGCGTCAGGGCGAGATCCGGCGCCCCGTGGAGGGCGTAGATGATGGCCATCCCGTATCCGGTGATCCCGACCATGAGGACGGCCATGAAGCGCTTGGTGGACCGGAGTGCGGCGAGGATTCCCACGAGGATCACCGCGGCGGCGATGATCTGCGCCGGGGAATCGGCGACCCGGAAGGCGTCGGGCCTCGGCGCCTCGAAGATGATCAGTGCCGCGAGCGGTGTGATGACCGCCGTGCTCAGGATGATGAACAGGTAGAAGGCCAGGGAGCCCCGCTGCGTGCGGCCCGTGATCCACACCGCGACGTCGTCGAGGACACCGATGATCGATCGGTAGACCACCTCCGCCTCGCGGACGCGGGGCAGGCGCCCCTGCACGCGCTCGAACGGCACGCGGAGGAGGTACAGGGCCGCACCGGCGGCGAGGGTGACGGCCGAGAGCAGGAGCGCCGGCGTGAAGCCGTGCCAGAGGGCGAGATGCGGCGGAGCGCTGTCCCCCGGGAACAGGGACGCGTAGGGCTGCGCGACGGCGTCGAGCGGCACGGGCCAGACGCCGAACAGGACGGACGCGGCGGCCAGCACGGCGGGCGCCACCAGGAAGGACGTGCGGACCGGGGTGAAGTCGGTCCGGGGGATGCCTGCTTCAGTGCGAAGGCACCCCCGGACGAACCGTGCGCTGTAGGCGAAGGTGAGGACGGACCCCAGGACTACCCCGCCGAGCAGGAGGGTGCCGATCAGCCCGTCCTCGGCCCGGTGGACGAAGGCCTCGTACACCGATTCCTTCGCCACGAAGCCGAGTAACGGGGGGACGCCGGCCATCGATCCGGCCGCGACGAGGGCGACGGCGAAGAGCACGGGTGACGCCGCACCGACCCCGGACAGCACACGCAGGTCCCGTGTCCCCGCGTGGTGGTCGATGACCCCGACCACCAGGAACAGCGTGGCTTTGAAGAAGCCGTGCGCGAGCAGCAGCCCGAGGCCTGCGATCGCGCCGTCCCGCCCGCCGAGGCCCACCACCATCACCAGGAACCCGAGCTGGCTCACCGTGCCGTAAGCGAGCACGAGCTTCAGATCCGTCTGCCGCAGCGCCCGCCAGCCGCCGAGCAAAATCGTCGCCATGCCGAGGACGAGGATCACCGGGTACCAGAATTCCGTCTCGCCGAACCCCGGGGCGAAGCGCGCCACGAGGTAGACGCCGGCCTTCACCATCGCAGCCGCGTGGAGGTAGGCGCTGACGGGGGTCGGTGCGGCCATCGCCCCGGGCAGCCAGAAGTGGAAGGGCACGAGGGCGGATTTCGTGATCGCACCCACGAGGACGAGTGCGACGGCGATGTCGATCAACGGGCCCTCGGCGACGAGTGCCCCGGCACCCGCCAGGATCTCGGAGATCCGGTAGGTGCCCGCCGTCTGACCGATCATCACGAGACCGACGAGCATGGCGAGGCCACCGAAGGTCGTCAGGATGAGGGCCTGCAGAGCCGACCGCCGCGCCGAGAGCCGCTGCCGCGAGTACCCGATGAGGAGGTAGGACAGGATAGTCGTCAGTTCCCAGAAGATGAACATGAGGATCAGGTCGTCCGCCAGGACCAGACCGAACATGGCCGCCGCGAACGCGAGCAGTTGCGCACCGAACGCCCCGAGGTCGGGGTCGTCGCTCTTGAAGTAGCGCGCGCAGTAGAAGAGCACGAGCGCCCCCACGCCGAGGATCAGGATGCAGAGCACTGCCGCCAGCGCATCCAGGCGGAAGGCGAGCTCGAGCTGGAGACTGGGGATCCAGGGAACAGTGACCGACGGCGGAGCATCGGGTTGTCCTGGACCTGCGCCCTGATCGGAGGACAGCACGACGGGCAGACGCACGAGGAGCCAGAGGAAGCCTGCGGCCGGTGCGGCGGCCAGCACGAAGAAGGCGGATCTGCCGAGCCGGGAGAACAGGACGGGCGCCACGAGTGCCACGGCGAACATCGCGATCAGCACGGTGAGCATGGGCGTCGATCTTCCACTGGCCGGGTCGGTCGGGCAGCTCCCATTCTAGCGAAGGAATCGATTCGTCCTTCCCTCGAGGACGGGCATGCTTCCCGTCCGCCGCGCCGCACGGCAGGCGGCGTCGCAGGCGTCATCCGGCGCTAGCATTCACCGTATGAGTACGCATCAGCGGGCACCGCAGCCGGCCGGAGCGCCCGCACCTCGTCCCACCGTGGGGTCCGGCCGCATCTTCAGCCGTCCCGTTCTCGCGTGGGCGTCGTGGGACTGGGGTTCGGCGGCCTTCAACGCCGTGATGACGACCTTCGTGTTCACGGTGTATCTGACGTCCGAGGCCTTCGGTGGGGAGGAACGCGCGTCCCAGGTACTCGGGTGGGGACTCGCCGTCGCGGGCCTGCTGATCGCGCTCCTCGCTCCCGTCACCGGCCAGCGCTCCGACAGGGGCGGTCGCCGGAAGTTGTGGCTCGGCGTCAACAGTCTGATCGTCGCCGTGCTCACGGCGCTGTGCTTCTTCGTGTTCCCGAGCCCCGAGATGCTGATCCTCGGTGTTGCGTTGATCGCCGCGGCCAACATCTTCTTCGAGTTCGCCGGTGTGAACTACAACGCGATGCTGTCCCAGATCTCGACGCCCGCGACAGTGGGACGGGTCAGTGGCTTCGGCTGGGCCATGGGGTACGTGGGCGGGATCGTCGCGCTCGTGGTGGTGCTCGTCGTGTTCATCCAGCCGGTCGTCGACTGGGCCGGTGCCTCGAGCGAGAACGGGCTGAACATCCGCCTCGTCGCCGTCTTCTCCGCGCTGTGGTTCGCGGCCTTCGCCGTGCCCGTGATGTTCGCGGTACCCGAGATGCCGCGCAGGGCCGCGACGGTGCGGATCGGGTTCCTCGCGTCCTACGGGCTGCTCGCGCGCCGCGTCAGGGCCATCTATCGGGACAGTCCCCACACCATCTACTTCCTCCTGGCCAGCGCCATCTTCCGCGACGGCCTCGCGGCGGTCTTCACCTTCGGCGGCATCCTCGCGGCCGGCGCCTTCGGATTCCCGCCCGGCATGGTGATCGTCTTCGCGATCGCCGCGAACGTGATCGCGGCGATCGGCGCCGTCGTCGGCGGATTCCTCGATGACCGGGTCGGGCCGAAGAGCGTCATCACGGGCGCCCTGGTGGGTCTGCTCGTCGCGGGAACGGCCATCCTGCTGCTGGGCACGGCAACGTATTCCTTCTTCGGCATCGAATGGACCTCGGATACCACGTTCTGGGTGTTCGGCCTGCTGCTCACACTGTTCGTGGGACCGGCCCAGGCGTCGTCGCGCGCCTACCTCGCACGCCTGGCACCGGTGGGAGACGAGGCCGAGCTCTTCGGGCTGTACGCCACCACGGGACGTGCGGTCAGCTTCCTCGCACCGACGCTCTTCGCCCTGTGCATCGGGATCTTCGGCTCACAGCTGTACGGCGTGATCGGAATCCTCGTGGTCCTGCTCGCCGGTCTCCTCGTCCTGCTGCCGGTCAAGCCACCCGCCCGCGTGACGCGCGCCGTCGTCCCGAAGATCTGAGGCCCCACTCTCCAGCACCACGATCCGCAGCGCAGCGACCGCTCCTCCACGACGAGAGCTCGATCCGCTTGCCGGTCCTGACAACCTGCCGGCCTGCGTCTCCGTCAAGTCCGGCCTACCATCCGCTGATTCCGACCGGGAGCGGCAGCGTTCCCGGTGCATGGTGCAGGATGGATTCGTGGTGAGGAACCTCACCGGGACCGGCCGGATCGGGCTGGCGGGCGCCGCGGTCGTCGGGGTCGCCTTCGGCATGGCCCGCTACGCCTACGGCCTTACGCTGCCCGATATCCGGCAGGACCTGGGCCTCTCCGAGCTGGTCCTCGGCCTTGTTGCCAGCGCGACCTTCGCGGGCTATCTCGCAGGTCTCCTGCTGGCCGGGCCGCTCGCGGCACGCTCAGGGTCTCGTGCGCCGACCACTCTGGGCGGGGTGTGCGGCGCCCTCGGAGCAGGCCTCGTGACGCTCGCCCAGACACCTGCTCTCCTCGCGGTCGGTGTCGTCCTGGCCGGCAGCGCTGGCGGCTGGGTATGGGCGCCCTACTCCGAGATCGTCACGCGCACGCTGCCCCCGCAGCGCCGGGCACGCGCGCTGGCGGTCATCACGACCGGGACCAGCGGAGGGCTGGTGCTTCTGGGCGGTCTCGCTGTGCTCGCATTGTTCGGTTCGTGGCGACTCGTCTGGGCCGGCATCGCCCTCGGAGCTGGAACGGCTGCAATCGTGAACCTCCACCTGGTACCGGCGGTCGCGCCGGAGCCGCAGAAGGACAGGCCACATCCAGCCTCCTCCTCGGCCGGAGTGCTGCGAGTACCCGCCGCATACTCCCTGGTCTATTTCGCGGTCGTCATCGTCTACTTCACCTATGCCGCCGACATCCTCGCGAGCCGCGCGCTTCCCGATGCGGCCACTCCGGCGCTCTACGCGACCATCGGCTGCACAGGTCTGGTGGGCGCGTCCGCCGGTGGCCTCGCGCGGCGGATCGGCGCCTCCCGCGTCGCGGCGCTGTGCCTCGTCTCGATCGGCGTGGCGCTGGCGCTCCTGGTCCCAGCGGGTGAGTCCCTTCTCGCAGCGGCAGCGTCCGCCGCCATCTTCGGGGTGGGGTACATGACAGGATCTGCGGTGCTCGCGGTCTGGACTGCAGAGCTGATGCCCGAGCGCGCAGGAGCTGCGTTCACGGGCTGCCTGGTCGTCGGTGCGCTGAGTTCCGTCGCTGCCCCGGCCGTCGCGGGCGCAGTGATCCCCGGCCTCGGACTCGGACCACTACTGCTCGTCACCGCCGCCCTGGCACTCCTCGGCGGAGCAGTCCTGATGCTGCAGGGACTCGTCCGCAGAACAGCCGACGACATCGGAGGGTGATCCTGGGCCCCAGCAGGGGTCTTCTGCCGCTTCGAGCAGGTCCCGGTAGTACAGGCCCACGGCGGTGCTGTCGCGAGCGGTGTGAGGGGCGTGCGTCAGGCGATGCCCGTCGTCCCCAGGAGTGCGCCGACACCGTAGGTGAAGGCCATCGCCAGTGCACCACCGATGACGAGGCGCAGCATCGCGCGCCGTCGGGAACTACCGCCTACCTGCGCGCTGACCGCCCCGGTGATCGTCAATGCCACCAGCACGGCGACGAACGTCAGCGGTATCCGCACCTCGGCGGGCAGGACGAGAATCGCGAGCAGGGGCAGGACGGCGCCGGCGGCGAACGCTGCGGCGGACGCGAGCGCAGCGTGCCACGGATTGGCCACCTCGAACTCATCGATGTTCAGCTCCGCCGCCAGGTGAGCGGCCAGGACGTCGTGGTCGGTCAGCTCCACGGCCACCTGTCGCGCCGTCGTCGGGGTCAGCCCCTTGGCCTCGTACAACCCGATGAGCTCCGCGAGCTCGCCGTCCGGGTCATCCCGCAACTCCTGCCGTTCCTTCTCGATGAGGGATTCCTGGCTGTCCTTCTGGCTACTGACGGAGACGTACTCCCCGAGGGCCATCGACACGGACCCGCCCACCACTGCGGCTGTGCCTGCGACCAGGATCGGCGCCAGCGTGTTCGTGACCCCGGCCACCCCGATCACGGTCGCCGCTGTGGACACTATGCCGTCATTCGCTCCCAGCACAGCGGCACGCAGCCAGTTCAGGCGCGCTGCCACACCACTGTCATGAGGTTCCACGGAGCTCTGCTCACTCGTCACAGCAGCAGTAAAGCACCAACCGCCCGGAGTGTGCGGGGAGGGCTAGATGTCCGTCCGGTGGAAGTTGAGGTGGCTGCGCGACGCCGTCGGGCCCCGCTGACCCTGGTACCGATTCCCGTACTCGCCCGAGCCGTAGGGGTGCTCGGCGGGCGACGTCAGTTTGAAGAAGCACAGTTGCCCGATCTTCGAGCCGGGCCAGAGCTTGATCGGCAGGGTGGCCATGTTGGAGAGCTCGAGGGTCACGTGACCGGAGAAACCCGGGTCGATGAAGCCCGCCGTGGAGTGCGTCAGGAGGCCGAGACGCCCGAGGGAGGACTTGCCCTCCAGCCGCGCCGCGATGTCGTCGGGCAGGGTGACCGTCTCGTAGGTGGAGCCCAGGACGAACTCCCCGGGATGCAGAATGAACGGCTCGTCGGGTGCCACCTCCACCAGGCGCGTGAGATCCGGCTGGTCCTCTGCCGGATCGATGTGGGCGTACTTGTGGTTGTCGAACAGCCTGAAGTACCGGTCGATCCGCACATCGACGCTGGAGGGCTGCACCATCGCGGGATCGTGCGGTTCGAGGACGATCCGGTGGGCGGCGACTTCTGCTCGGATGTCGCGGTCTGAGATCAGCACCGTTCAAAACTACCAGTCTGATGCCGGCCGTTCCCGCAGCGTTCCCCGCGATGATCGGCCGTGCTCGCGTCCGCGCGTCAGGCCCCGATCTCGGTCCGGACCGCGAAGAGTTCGCGGAAGAACGTCAGCTCGAGGGCCCGCTGGAGGAACCCGACGCCGGAGGAGCCGCCGGTGCCCGTCTTGAAGCCGATGGTCCGGGCCACTGTTTTCAGGTGGCGGAAGCGCCACAGCTGGAAGTTGTCCTCGAGGTCCACCAGCTCCTCGCATGCCTCGTAGATGTCCCAGTGGGCGGCGGCGTCCTCGTAGACCTGCTTGTAGACGGCGACGAGCGCGGGCGTGAACTCGTGCGCGAGCGCCACGTCGCGCTGGAGGAGCTCCTCGGGGATCGCGTAGCCCCGGCGCGCCAGCAGTGCGATGAATTCGTCGTAGATGCTGCTCTGCCCGAGCAGTTCCGTGAGCAGCGCCTGCGCTGCGGGGTCCGACGCGAAGACCTGGATCATGGCGGCGTTCTTGTTGCCGAGCAGGAACTCCACGGCCCGGTACTGATAGGACTGGAAACCGCTCGAAGCTCCCAGGTCCTTGCGGAACTCCGCGTACTCGGAGGGGGTGAGGGTCGCGAGGACGGACCACTGCTCGGTCAGCGAACGCTGGATGTGCTTGATCCGGGCCACGCCCTTCATGGCGGCGCGCAGGTCATCCGACCCGAGGTGCAGGCGCACGGCCCGGAGCTCGTGCAGCACCAGCTTCAGCCAGAGCTCGGAGGTCTGGTGCTGGATGATGAAGAGCATCTCGTCGTGGTGCTCGGGGGAACTCACCGGATGCTGTGCCTCGAGCAGCTTCCCGAGCTCGAGGTAGGAGCCGTAGCTCATCTTGTCCGAGAAATCCCGCTCGATGCCCTGCTCGAGATCGCGGGTGTTCCGCTCCACATCCATGCGGACCAGCCTACGGGTCGGCGCTCAGCACAGAATGTCGCCCTGCTGGTCTAGGTTGGGACCACGTCGAGGAGGCATTCATGCACCGTACCCACTGCGGCATCGTCCCGCCGCACCTGCTCACCCGGCTCGCTGCGCTGCAGGACCCGAGGCTCTCGGCCGCCTCGCGGGCGGCACGGCACGCGCTGCTCGAACTGCAGCCCGTGCATCGGATCCGCGCGGACGCGCTGCGGGCGCCCGTGCGCCGCGGCTCCGCCGTCGTCGGAACGCTCGCACGCCGCATCCACGACGCCGGAGGACGGGAAGAGCTGCCCGGGACCGCGGTCAGGCCCGAAGGCGGTCCCGTCACGGGTGACGCTGCGGCGGACGAGGCCTACGACGGCCTCGGTGCGACCTATCGACTGTTCAGCGAGGAGTACGGGAGATCGTCGATCGACGGCGCCGGTAAGCGACTCGACGCGACAGTCCACTACGGCTCCGACTACGACAACGCGTTCTGGGACGGCGAACGCATGGTCTTCGGTGACGGCGACGGCGAGATCTTCGGACGATTCACGGCGTCCCTGACCGTCATCAGCCATGAGCTCACGCACGGCTTCACCCAGTACTCCACGAACCTCGAGTACCAGGGCCAGTCCGGCGCCCTCAACGAGTCCCTGTCCGACGTCTTCGGCGTGCTGGTGGAGCAGCGCGAGCTCGGCCAGGATGCCGCGGCGGCGCCGTGGCTCATCGGCGCGGGAATCTTCACCGAGGACGTGCAGGGCGTCGCGCTGCGCTCCCTGAAGGCCCCGGGGACGGCCTACGACGACGACGTCCTCGGTCGGGATCCACAGCCGGCCACCATGGCCGACTACGTGCGGACGACCTCCGACAACGGCGGCGTGCACATCAACTCGGGCATTCCGAACCACGCCTTCTATCGTGCCGCGACCGCCCTCGGGGGTGAGGCCTGGAAAGCTGCGGGCAGCATCTGGTACGACGCCGTGCTGAGCGGGGACATTCCATCGGACTGCGATTTCCCGACCTTCGCGCGGGCCACGGTCCGTGCCGCGGACAAACGATTCGGCAGCGGGAGCCGGGAGGTCGGGGCGGTGGCGGAGGCCTGGGCGCAGGTCGGGGTCGTGCCGTGAGGATCGAGATCACCCGCTCGGGAGGGTTCGGCGGGCTGACGCGGACGTGGAGCCTGGAGGTGAGCGCGTCCGAAGCCGAGCAGCGCTGGCTTCCGCTGGCGGCAGAGGCGGAACCGGGGCCGGCACCGGAACCGGCACCGGAACCGGGGCCGGCACCGGGCGAGGAACCCACGGCATCCGGCGGGAGCGGTGCGCACCGGGACCGGTTCACCTATCGCATCACCATCGGCTACACGGAGGTGCTCGTCCCGGAAGAGCGCCTCGAGGAGCCCTGGCGGGAACTCATCGACCGCGCGCGTGCCGCTCCCGTTCCCGGCCCGCCGGCGCCGTCCCCCGGCGATTCCGGACCCGGAACGGACTCGAAGCAGCAGGCATCCGACGGCCCCGGCGCGGGTGGGCAGGAGAGCCCCCGCAAACTGTTGTAAGGTGATGAAGCGGTTCCAACTGCCGCGCGGGCGTAGCTCAATGGTAGAGCGCTAGCTTCCCAAGCTCGATACGCGGGTTCGATTCCCGTCGCCCGCTCTTTTCCTCCCCACTCGCGGTTCACTCCGCGGGCCGGCCGACGCGGCACGCATGCGCGATGTGCCCAAGGACACCCGCCGCGATCGGTGTGCGGGTCCTGCCGGACAGTATCCTTGACCCGTGAATCGCACCATGTTCAAGTCCAAGATCCACCGCGCCACGGTCACCCACGCGAACCTCCACTACGTGGGTTCCGTCACCGTCGACCTCGATCTGCTCGACGCCGCGGACATCCTTCCGGGTGAACTGGTCTCGATCGTCGACGTCACCAACGGCGCCAGACTGGAGACGTACACCATCGCGGGAGAGCGCGGCTCTGGCGTGATCGGCATCAACGGCGCCGCTGCGCACCTCATGCAGCGCGGCGACCTGGTCATCCTCATCACCTACGCGCAGATGTCGACGGAGGAAGCGCGGGAGTTCGTCCCCACGGTCGTCCACGTCGATGCCGACAACGGCATTGTGGAGCTCGGCTCCGACCCGGCGGAAGCCGTCACCGATGGCATGGAGCGGCCCCCCTTCGCCCTCGACAATTCCACCGTCTCCCCCGCCACCGCCTGAACCCGGCGTACCGAGGCGCCCGCCGGAACGGGTGGCCATCCGATGCGGGATCGTGAGCGAGCTGTCTAGCGGTTTGGGTCTGCAAGGCATAGGGTCGAAAAGCAAGCTTGCTTAGGCTGTCGATTCGATCGAACCGTCAGCCGGGCTGTCTACGAGGATGTGGAGGCTCGGTACGAATGCAGACAAGTCAACGAACGCGCAACGGCGCGAGGACCCGTCCGAGGGCGATCGTCCTGGGGGGCCTGCTGATCGGCACGCTGGCCATGACCGGCTGCGGGCCGGGAGACGACGACAACTCCCTCACCTGGTACATCAATCCGGACGCGGGCGGCCAGGCCGCCATCGCCCAGAAGTGCAGCGAGGAGTCGGACGGCCGCTACAGCATCCAGACCTCGCTGCTTCCGAGTGATGCCGCGTCGCAGCGCGAGCAGTTGGCCCGACGCCTGGCGGCCGGCGACTCGTCGCTCGACATCATGAGCCTCGATCCCCCCTTCATCCCCGAACTCGCCGAACCCGGCTTCCTGGCACCCGTGCCCGAGGACGTCGCCGAGAGCACCACCGAGAACGTCGTGGAGGGCGCCCTCGCCGGTGCACGGTGGAAGGACGAACTGGTGACGGTCCCGTTCTGGGCCAACACCCAGATCATGTGGTACCGGAAGTCCGTGGCGGAGGCGGCAGGTCTGGACATGAGTGAGCCCGTCACCTGGGACCAGATCATGGAGGCTGCCGAAAGCCAGGACAAAGCCCTCGGCGTCCAGGGAGCACAGGCCGAATCCATGACGGTCTGGGTCAACGCGCTCATCGAATCGGCCGGTGGTTCCATCATCGTCGACCCGGAGGCGACGGCGGACGAGATCGAACTCGGTCTCGACTCCGAGGCAGGGACGGAAGCAGCGCGGATCGTCTCGACCATCGGCAAGGAGGGGCTCGGCGGGCCAGGCCTGCCCACGCAGAACGAGAACGGCTCGCTCATCGCGTTCCAGGGGGATTCCGGCTCGTTCATGGTGAACTACCCGTTCGTCTGGCCCGCAACCGTGGCTGCCGTCGAAGCGGGCACCCTCGACGAGGCCGTGCTCGAGGACATCGGCTGGGGTATTTTCCCCCGGGTCTTCCCGGACCAGGAGGCGGCACCCCCGCTCGGCGGCATCAACCTGGGCGTCGGCGCGGAGAGCGACAATCCCGCACTCGCCTATGAAGCCATCGAGTGCATCGTGTCCGTCGAGAACCAGGCCGAGTACTTCCTGACCAACGGCAACCCACCGTCCAACACCGAGGCCTACGAGGATCCCCGGATCGAGGAGTCCTTCCCCATGGCGGAGACCATCCGGGACTCCCTTCAGGTAGCAGCACCGCGCCCCCAGACCCCGTTCTACAACGAGGTCTCCACCGGCATCCAGCAGACTTGGGCGCCGCCGTCGTCCGTTGATCCGGAGACCACTCCGGAGGCGTCGACGAACTTCATCATCTCGGTCCTCAGAGGGGAGCAACTCCTGTGACCTCCGCCATTCCAGCGAGAACCACGACGGCGTCCTCCGGCGAACCCGGCCCACGGATCGATCCGGACGGCAGCACGACGAAGAAGGCGCGCAAGCAGTACAGCGACCGCGTACGCGCCGAGCGGCGGCTGGGGTGGATGCTGGCAGGACCCGCGTTCGTCATCATGCTGCTGGTGACGCTGTACCCGATCCTGCAGGCCATCTACGAGTCGCTCTTCAAGTTCCGCCTCACCGCTCCGGGGGAGCGCGAGTTCATCGGCCTCGGCAACTACGCCGTGATCCTCTCCGACCAGCTCTGGTGGGAGGACCTGGGCCGAACCGTCCTCATCACCGTGATCACGGTGATCGTCGAACTGATACTCGGGTTCGCCCTCGCCCTCGTGATGCACAAGGCACTCAAATCGGTGCGCGGGCTCCTGCGCACCGCGATCCTGGTGCCCTACGGCATCATCACGGTCGTCTCGGCCTTCGCCTGGTTCTACGCCTTCGACATCAACTCCGGTTACATCAACAGCTGGTTCAGCTGGGTGCCCGGGATCGACGAGAGCACCAACTGGTTCGCGGAGGCGGGTACCTCGCTCTTCGTGATCATGGCGTCGGAGATCTGGAAGACCACGCCGTTCATCTCGCTGCTGCTCCTCGCGGGACTCGCGCAGGTACCCGACGAACTCAGTGAGGCCGCGAAGGTCGACGGCGCCACCTGGTGGGAGCAGATGCGCAAGGTCATCATCCCCAACATGAAGGCGGCGATCATGGTCGCCGTCCTGTTCAGGGCGCTCGATGCCTTCCGCATCTTCGACAACGTGTTCATCATGACCAACGGCGCCAACGGGACGGAAGTGCTGTCCCTCCTCGCCTACCGCCAATCGATCAGCAGACTCGAGATCGGCCTGGGATCAGCGGTCTCCGTCCTCCTGTTCGTCTGCGTGCTGGTGATCTGCTTCGTCGCGATCAAGCTGTTCAAGGTGGATCTCGCCGGATCCCAGGGAGGTAAGTGATGACGAACACGAGTACCAAGAACAAGGTCCTCTGGGCCGTCGCCACCGTCCTGGTCCTGGTCTACGCGCTCTTCCCCGTGATCTCGATCCTCGCCACCTCGTTCAAGAGCCCGAGCGATCTGACGAGCGGCAAGTTCCTCCCCTCCGGAGGCACGGCGACCACCGATAACTACGAGCAGATCCTGGTCGGCGACGCGCAGGGACTGTTCCTCTCGGCGCTGCGCAACTCCATCGGCATCTCCGTGATCGCCACCTTCATCGCCGTCGTCCTGGCCACCCTGTGCGCCTATGCGATCGCACGCCTGGACTTCCCCGGGAAGAAGCTGGTCCTGACCACTGCGCTGGCGGTCTCGATCTTCCCGGTCATCTCCATCGTGACGCCGCTGTTCAACCTCTGGCGCACCATCGGCCTCTACGACACCTGGCTCGGGCTCATCATCCCGTACCTGTCGCTGACGCTCCCCATCTCGATCTGGACCCTCGCGGCGTTCTTCCGCCAGATCCCGTGGGAGCTCGAGCAGGCGGCCCAGGTGGACGGCGCGACGACGTGGCAGGCGTTCCGCAAGGCGATCGTGCCGCTCGCCGCACCGGGAGTGTTCACGACGGCGATCATCGCGTTCTTCATCGCGTGGAACGACTTCGTCTACGGCATCTCGCTGACCTCCACCGAGGCGGCGCGACCCGTCCCGGCGGCGCTCGCGTTCTTCACCGGGGCATCGCAGTTCGAGGCACCGACGGGCGCCATCTCCGCTGCCGCGATCATCGTCACCATCCCGATCGTCCTCCTGGTCCTGCTCTTCCAACGCCAGATCGTCTCAGGCCTGACCTCCGGCGCCGTCAAGGGCTAACGCCCCCGGTTTCAGTAAAGGATTCGCACCATGGCTTCAATCACCCTCAACCATCTGGTCAAGAAGTACGGCGACGGCTTCCCGGCCGTCAACGACATCAGTATCGACATCGCGGACGGCGAGTTCATCATTCTCGTGGGGCCCTCGGGCTGCGGGAAGTCCACCCTGCTCCGCATGATCGTGGGTCTCGAGGACATCACCGACGGCGATCTCCTCATCGACGGGCAGCGCGTAAACGACAAGGCGCCGCGGGATCGCAATCTCGCGATGGTCTTCCAGAACTATGCGCTGTACCCGCACCTGACCGTGTACGAGAACATCGCGTTCCCGCTGCGCCTCGCCAAGGGAAAGCACTCCGAGGACCAGGTCGACAAACTCGTGACCGATGCGGCCGCGACGCTCGAGCTCACCGACCACTTGCAGCGCAAGCCGGCGAACCTCTCGGGCGGGCAACGGCAGCGCGTCGCCATGGGCCGCGCCATCGTACGGCAGGCCGATGCGTTCCTGTTCGACGAGCCGCTGTCCAACCTCGACGCGAAACTCCGCGGCCAGATGCGCTCCGAGATCTCCCAGATGCAGCGCCGCCTCGGCGTCACCTCGGTCTACGTCACGCACGACCAGACCGAGGCCATGACGCTCGGGGACCGTGTGGCCGTGTTGAAGAAGGGCGAGCTGCAGCAGATCGCCTCGCCGCGCGAGCTGTACGAACAGCCCGTCAATCTCTTCGTGGCCGGGTTCATCGGCTCCCCGTCGATGAACTTCCTGCCTGCGACGATCGAGGGCAACACGTTGCAGACGGCCATCGGCGACCTGCAGATCCCGGAGGCCAAGGCGCAGAAAGCGGCGGGGAAGAAAGTGGTCCTCGTGGGGGTCCGCCCGGAGTTCTTCGAGGACGCCAAGCTCGTGGAGGACCACAAGCAGTCCAACGGGTCCACCTTCACCGCCACGCTGACGCACACGGAGTGGCTCGGAAACGAGCAGTACGGATACATCAACTTCGACCCCGCCCCGGAGATGCGCGAACTGCTCAACAGCCTCGCACGGGACATGGATGCCGACGAGTTGCGACCGCAGGTCGTCGTCACCCTCGACGCCGCGAGCCGTATCCGGGGTGGGCGCGAGGCCGAGATCTGGCTCGACACACGCAAGCTCCACCTGTTCGACGCGGAGACCGGCGAGAATCTCACGCGTGATGCGGAGGCCGGCGCCGAGCTGACACGGGAGGCGAACCAGGAGCGGGCAGAAGAGATCGCCACGGCGCAGGGTACCGACGCCAACCGGGACAGCGGGATGGGCGGCGGAACGCCGCAGCACGCCGGCGCATCCGCAGCCTCGCCTGCGGCGTCCCCGGATGCCGCGGGTCGCGACGACGCGGCGGGCCGTCCCGTCGGCGGGACGGGGACCGGCGGCAAGCACGCGGCAGGCTAATCGTCAGCTACCGGGGCGCCCGCATCGCGGGCTGCCCTGGGACGGGACCGGAACCCGGAAGGGTACCGGTCCCGTCTGTGTACTGTGGCCTCATGGCTGAACACGACGACGACGCGCAGGCCTCCGACATCACCGCTGGATACGTCTTCGAGGGACCCACCCTGCACCTCGGGGCGGCGATCGTCGGTGGTGCCCTGCATCCAGAGGCGCAGGTCCGCCTGCCGCTCGCCATGATGAACCGACACGGCCTGATCGCGGGAGCAACCGGCACCGGCAAGACCGTGACCCTGCAGATCATGGCGGAGCAGCTCTCCGCGCAGGGCGTGCCCGTCTTCCTGTCCGACATCAAGGGAGACCTCACCGGACTCGCGGCGCCCGGCACCGCCGGCGACAAACTGGCGAAGCGGACGGAGAGCGTGGGACAGCACTGGACTCCGACGGCCTTCCCCGTGGAGTTCCTGACGCTCGGCGGTGACGGGGAGGGCGTCCCCGTGCGAGCCACCGTCTCCTCCTTCGGGCCCCTGCTGCTCAGCCGCGTGCTGGACCTCAACGAGACGCAGGAGTCCAGCCTGCACCTGGTCTTCCACTACGCGGACACGAACGGCCTGGAACTGTACGACCTGGCGGATCTGCGCGCCGTCATCAGCTTCCTGACATCCGACCAGGGCAAGGCGGCCCTCGAGGCCCTCGGCGGGTTGTCGAAGGCCACAGCGGGCGTGATCCTGCGGGAGCTCATCACCCTCGAGGCACAGGGGATGGGTGCGTTCTTCGGTGAACCGGAGTTCGACACCGCGGACCTGCTGCGGACGACCGCTGACGGACGCGGCATCATCACCGCCCTCGAACTCGTCTCGGTGCAGCAGAAGCCCCGCCTGTTCTCCACGTTCCTCATGTGGCTCCTCGCCGACATGTTCGCCGAACTGCCCGAGGTCGGCGATCTCGACAAACCGCGGCTGGTCTTCTTCCTCGACGAGGCGCATCTGCTGTTCACCGGCTCGTCGAAAGCCTTCCGCGAATCGATCCAGGCCACGGTCAGGCTCATCCGCTCCAAGGGCGTCGGTATCTTCTTCGTCACGCAGACGCCGAAAGACATTCCCGGCGACGTCCTCGGACAGCTTGCCAATCGGGTCCAGCACGCCCTCCGGGCGTTCACTCCCGACGATGCGAAGGCCCTGCGCGCCACCGTCTCCACGTTCCCCATGAGTCGATACGACCTCGAGGAGGTGCTGACGTCGGCCGGCATCGGCGAAGCGGTGGTGACCGTCATGAATGAGCGCGGTGCCCCGACACCCGTGGCCTGGACGCGACTCCGCGCCCCCGAGTCCCTCATGGGCCGAGCGGCCGAGGGAGTCGTCGCAGCTGTCGTCGAGTCGTCTCCCCTGCGCGCGAGATACAACGAGACCGTCGACAGCCACTCCGCCTTCGAGAAGCTGACGGACGTGCCGGCGCCGCCTCCGGACGAGCATCCCTCGCCCGGTACAACGCCCCGAGAGGACCGGGACGCCGAGGCACGCCGCATCGAAGAGGACATCCTCGGCCTGCCGTCACGCCCCGCTCGTAGCCGCGAGGCCCAGCCGTCCGGCCACTCCGACCCCGACGGTCGATACACCGACGGCCGGAGGAACGACGGCCGCGACGAGGCCGGCGACGCGTACGGCCGAAGCAGGAGCCGACAATCATCGTCCCGCGCCCAGGGCAAGGACGAGATGGCCGAACTCGCGCTCAAGGCCGCAGGCGTGATCGGCAAGGAACTTGCCCGAGGGCTCTTCGGCACCAAGCACCGCAAGCGACGGTGGTACTGAGGCCGCCCCGGTGATGGGTGTGGGAACGGACGATGCGATGGCGGTCGTCGTGGAGATCGCAGGATCCACCCTCGTGGCGCTGGGACTGGGCCTCCTGATCGCTGCCCTCGTGATCCGCCTGATCTACGGCGCCTGGACCAGGTCACAGGCCATCGCCTTCCAGCATGAGGGGCACGCCTACCTCCGCTGGCACGACCACCGTTACCGGATTATCGAGGCGCTGTGGTCGAGTGGACGACGGCGGGCGACGACCTCGCCCATCCCGGCCCCTCGACGACCCGGCGAGGAGGTGACGATCTACTACCATGCGCGCGAGCCCACGCAGTGGACGCTCGAGAAGCCGTACCGTGGTACGCGCCTCCTCGCCGTCGTCGGGCTGGGCCTTGCAGCCCTCGGTACACTTGTGGGTTTCCTGCCCGGCTGAGATGCACCAGCCGGTACGGTGGAAGCGTGACGACGACTCCGGTGGTGAAGGTGCTCGCAGCCTGGCTGCTCGGAGTCCTGCTGGTCGCCGCGGCGTTCGTCCTCACCGTCTCGGTGCTCAACGGGAAGCTGTACAGCCCGGAGCACCAGGTGACCCTCTATCTCGAGGCGCTGCGCGACGGCGACGGCGGAAAAGCTCTCGGGTTGCTCAATGCGTCGGTACCCGAGGGCTCGAATGCCACCCTGCTCGATGGCGAGGCGCTCGCCCGAGCGGGCTCGGCGATCGAGGACGTCGAGGTCGGGGACGCGCGCGAGACAGGCAGCGACCGCGTCGAGGTGCCGGTGAGCTACACGCTCGACGGCGCCGCAGGGACGAGTGTCTTCCCCCTCCGTCGGACGGGTACCAACTGGGGGTTCTTCACACTCTGGGACTTCGAGCCGAGCGTCCTGCCGATCATCCAGGTCTCGGCACTGAACAGCGACGAAGCATCGGTCAACGGCGTCCCCGTCGGCCTTCCGGACGGCAAGGCGGCCCTGGCCACCTTCTACCCCGCAGCCGTATCCGCCGAGTACGAGGGCACGTACTTCTCGGCGGAGGAGAGGCGCTCCTCGGTGACGGGCAGCGACGAGCCGCCGCCTCTGGCCCTCGACGCCGAGCCCACGCCTGAACTCACGGACGCCGTCGACGGGAAACTGCGGGGGTTCCTCGACGAGTGCGCGGACCAGACCGTCTTCCAACCCGCCAACTGCCCGTTCTCCTACCCGACCACCGAGCGCCTGGCCGGCGACATCGACTGGTCCATCGAGGAGTATCCCGCGGTGTCCATCACCGCGAAGGACGGCGAGTGGGTACTCCCCCCGCTGAGCGGGACCGCGCGCATCGACACCCGATTGCGCGACCTCTTCTCCGGGTCGGTCCGCGACGTCTCGGAGCGGGTCCCGTTCGAGTTCGACGCCGTCCTCACCGTGACGGACGATTCCGTCACCGTCACACCCTTGGTCAGCTACTGACCGGTATCCGGGCAGATCCCGTGCCGCATCCGGCCGGGCGCGGCACGGCTTCTCAGGGAATGAGCTTCTCGGCCCGGTACCGGTCGAACAGACCGGTGAAGACGTCCAGGGTGTTCCGGTACCCGGTGAACCCGGCGGTACGGCTCTTGGTCATGTCCACCACGGCTTCGATCTCGAGCCCGAGATCGCCGTCGGTGTGCCACCATGACGCCATCCGGCCGAGATCGGGTTCGACGAGCCCGTGCTTCTCGGCCAGGGCCCTCCACTGGTCCTCCCGACCATGCATTGCCTGCTCGAGGGGCCGAGGCGCGCCGGCGTACCCCTCCCACTCGAGACCGAAGTAGGCGGCCAGCCGGGGCCACATCCAGCGCCACCGGAACACGTCCCCGTCCACGATGTTGAACGCCTGGTCCGCACCCTCGTCCGCGGTGGAGGCCCAGAGTATGTGTTCTGCCAGCAGCCCGGCGTCGGTCACGTTCGCCAGTCCGTTCCACTGCTGTTCGGACCCGGGGAACACGAACGGCTCACCCGCGTCCTGTGCGAGCGCAGCCTGGGTGGCAAGGGTCAGCCCCATGTTCATCGCATTGCCCACAGCGTGCCCGAGCACGGTGTGGGCGCGGTGCACGCTCCACGTGAAACCCTGTTCCCCGGCAGCAGCGAACAGTTCGTCCTCCTGCGCGTAGTAGAAATTGCGGGCGGACAGCCGCGGCGCGTCCTCCCGGAACGGGGTGTCGGACATCTCCCCTGAGGCATAGGCCTCGAAGGGGCCCAGATAGTGCTTCATCCCGGTCATGAGCGCAACATGCGCGACATCCTTGCCGCGCAGCGCACCCAGCAGGTCCCGCAGCATGCCCGCGTTGACCCGGATGTTCTCCTCCTCCGTCTCCTGGCGCGACCAGGCCGTGAAGAACACGTGTGTGGGGTGTTCCGCGTCGAGCGCCTGTGACACGGCTTCGGCCGAGGTCAGGTCGGCAGCGAGCCAGCGGACGCCGTCCCGCGCGGGTCCCGGTGTCCGGGAGAGTGCGAGGACCGGCCAGCCCTCCGCCGTGAGCTTCTCCACGAGTGCGGACCCGGCGATGCCGGTGGCCCCCACCACGAGGGCGGTGCGCTGACCGTCTGATGCTGCTGGTCCGGGGTCGATGGTCATGCGTGCTCCTTCTGTGCTGCCGAGCGAATCGGCGTCGACATGGACGGCGGTGGCCCGTCACGGTCCGCCGTCCGTCCGTCTGCTCTCCCCGCCTGCGCGGGGCCGGTGGACGGCGGGTAGCGGGGCCCTCTCTGCGACAAGCCGGTGACCGCCGCCGATATTCCGGCGTGGTGGGCACCGCGCTGCAGCCCATCCCACCTACCAGACGTGTTCCGTGGCGAGGAGCCCCCTCGAGGTCAGTCGAGTCCGCGCAGATCGAGGGTCAGCTGGGTGTCGCCGTCGCCCGCGACCGTGACCGGGATGCCCCAGTCCTGCTGGTACAGGTGGCAGGCTGCGTGATCGGGGATGGCGCCGCCGGGCTCACCGTCGCAGGATGCCGCGCGCGCCGTGATGTGCAGGACGCCCTCGCCCGCCTCGGCGGAGAGGACCAGCTCGCGCGTGAGTCCGGTGGACGTCCCACCACCCGAGAGGAGCAGCGATTCCGGCGATGCGCTGATCTTCAGCTGCGTGGGGTCGCCCCAGCGGTCGTCCAGTTTCTGGCCCTTCGGCGCCGTGAAGCGCACGGTCAGCGCCACGGGTCCGGCGGACATGGGCGACGTCGGGCGCAGTGTCTGTGACGCGCCCTCATCGACGGCGAGCGCCTCCTTGGGCAACGGGACGCGGACGAGCTGGTGTCGGTTCGTCTCGACGACGATCAGCAGCGGGTCCCCGCCGTCGGCCACGGGTGTCATGTCGACGAGGACGTCGGACGGTTCGGACAGGCCTCGAAGCAGCGTGGACACCTGACGCGTCGCGGGATCGTACCTGCGGACGGCACCGTTGTAGGTGTCGGCGATCGCCACGGAACCGTCGGGCAGCGCGGTCACCCCCAGCGGGTGCTGGAGCCGTGCCTGATCGGCGTCGCCGTCGCGGAACCCGAAGTCGAACAGCCCGGTCCCCACAGGCGTCCGGACCTGCATCCGCGGACGACCGTCGACCTCGACGAAGGACAGCTGCCGCACGGAGGACGTCTCCGAGTCGGCGATCCAGATGGTCCCGTCGGCGTCCTCGGCCAGTCCCGAGGACTGGGCGAACCAGGCGGCGGAGGCATCGCCGTCGAGCAGCCCCTCGAGCCCGGTCCCGGCAAGGACCTCGACGGCGTGCGTGCGGGGGTCGTAGCCGAAGATCTGATGCGTGCCGGCCATCGCGATGACCACGCGGTCCAGGACGGTGGAATAGAGCACGTCCCAGGGTGAGGACAGGGAGAGGTTCAGGGAGTCCGTGCCGAGCTGCGTCTCCGTGAGGCGCGGCGTCTCACTCTCCACCCCGACCTCGTGCGCGTTCTCCTGCCGCCCGGTCTTGGTGTGGTTGCCGGCGTCGAGCAGGCGCTGCGTGCCGTTCCCGGCGAGGGTGCGCACCTCGCCGGTGGCGAGCGTCACGCCGCGCAGGCGGTGGTTCACGGAGTCCGCGACGACGACGTCGTACCCGACCTCGACGGCCAGCTCGGCGGGAAGGAGCGCGACTCCCTGCGGCTCGTTGAACTGCGCATCGGTGGCGGGGCCGTCGAGGAAGCCCTTGGTCCCCGAGCCGATGGTGCGGCGCACCGTCACGAGGTCGGCCTCCAACTCGACGAGGCGGTGGTGGCCGGTGTCTCCGACCAGGAAGGTGCCGGTCTCTGGCAGCGCGAGCAGCTTGCCCGGGAACTTGAGATCGCCCGCCGTGCTCTCCGCGGGTACGTACGGGCCGTCCCCGCGGTGCAGTGTGCCCTTCGCCTCGTGCTCGGCGACGAGCTCCTCGACGAGGGAGCCGAGGCCGGCAGCATGCCCCTCCCCGGAAAGGTGGGCCACGATGTACCCCTCGGGGTCGATCACGACGAGCGTGGGCCAAGCACGCGCGGTGTAGGCCTGCCACGTGGTGAGCTCAGGATCGTCGAGCACGGGGTGGTGGATGTCGTAGCGTTCGACGGCTGCGGCGAGCGCCACGGGATCGGCCTCGTGCTCGAACTTGGGTGAGTGCACGCCGACGGTGACGAGCACGTCGGAGTGCTGCTCCTCCAGCGGCCTCAGCTCGTCGAGGACGTGCAGGCAGTTGATGCAGCAGAACGTCCAGAAATCGAGGATGACGATCTTCCCCCGCAAGTCCGCGAGGTCTAGCTGCTTCCCGCCCGTGTTGAGCCAATTACGGCCGGTCAGCGCTGATCCGCGCACGCGGTAGTTAGCGCGAGCGCGCACGGTGGTCTCGGTCATTCAGTGTCTCCTGCGGGGTCTTTCGTGGCGGTCCGTGCTCCGGTCTCCTGACCGGGGCGTCGGGGTCCGGCCCCACGTGCGGCGAGGTCGGCGAACATGGTGTTGTAAGCCGCCAGGTCGGCGTCGTTATTCCTGTCCGCTGCGCGGTCCTTGCGTTTGGTCTCCCGCGCATCGGACCTGGACCACATGACGGCCACGCCGATCGCGAGGAGAAGCGTGGGCAGTTCACCCACGCCCCAGGTCACCGCTCCACCCACCTGCTGGTCGGCGATTGCGGAGCCGCCCCACTCGCGACCCATGTTGCCGAACCAGGAGGCCTCCAGGAGGGACGTGGAGCCCATCAGGGTGACGCCGAAGAACGCGTGGAACGCCATGGTGGCGAAGAGCAGCAGGATGCGCAGGGGGTAGGGAGCCCGGTAGGGCACTGGGTCCGAGCCGATCATCGACAGGACGAAGATGTAGCCCGTGATCAGGAAGTGCGTGATCATCAGCTCGTGGCCCACGTGCTCGCGCAGGGCGAAGCCGAACAGCGGCGAGTAGTAGAACACGATGATGGACGCGACGAAGTTGCCGGCGGCGAAGAGCGGGTGCGTGATGAGCTTCGACGGCCAGGAATGGACGATCACCAGGATCCATTCGCGGATGCCCCGTGTACCGTCCCCTCGCGCGCGGAGCGCCTTGAGCGCCAGGGTCACGGGCGCCCCGAGGACGAGGAAGAGCGGGACCACCATGGTCAGTGCCATGTGGTCGATCATGTGGGCGCTGAACAGGACCATGCCGTAGACCGCCGGGGCCCCGGAGGTGAAGTAGGTCAGGAGGGCAAGGCCCACGAGCCAGGTGATGAGCCGCACCGGGGACCAGCTGTCCCCGCGGCGGCGGAGCTTCAGCATGCCCAGGATGTAGGCCACGCCGAAGGTGAGTGCAACGGTGATCCACAGCCAGTCCGGCCGCCATTCGGTGACCCAGCGGCTCATGGTCGGTTCGGGCGGCAGATCGTAGCCCGTGAGGATGCGCGCGGGCCCTGCCTCGGTGGGCAGCACCTCGGATCGCGGCGGCGCGGTGCGGCCGAGGGCCCCGGCCACGCCCGAGACGGCGCCCATGATGACCAGCTCGACGGCGATCAGCTGCCACAGCACCCGACGCGCCGAGAGTCTGGCATCCGCTGTCCCCGAGGAGACCTCGAGCTGCGGGATGATCCACTGCCGGTGCATCCAGCCGATCCCGCCGAGCAGCAGTGTGGCGATCGTCTTGAAGGTGACGAGCAGACCCCACTCCGAACTCAACTGGGCGAGATCGGTGATGCGGAGACTGGCATTGACCACCCCGGATCCCACGACGAGGATGAAGGCGAAGCCCGCCAGCGCGGAGAAGCGCTTGAGCACAGGGAGCGTCTGCGTGCCCAGTTTGCCGCTGATGACGGCGAGCGCGATGATCCCGCCCACCCAGAGGCACACTCCCACGAGGTGCAGCGCGATCGAGTTGACCGCTGCGTTGTGGTCGTCGCCGCTGGCGGAGTGCCCGATCAGGGCCATGGGCAGCAGGTTCAGGAGTGCGAGCACCAGGGTGAGCGCAAGACCGATCTGCGACCGGACTCCGAAGAGGAGGGTGGCGAGCACGGCGGCCACGATCGATGTCACCAGCCAGGCGCGGCCCGTCGAGAAGTCCGTGAGGAAGGCAGCGAGGCCCTGCGTGTAGGTGGGGTCCGAACTCAGGGGCAGACCGGCCGCGTCCGAGTAGGTGAACACCATCACGCCCAGGGCGCCGAGCGTCCAGCCCACGGCGGAGGTGGAGGCGAGCAGCAGCACGCGTGAGAAAGCGGGGTGCTCGGGAGCCGAGTCCTTCGGCCTCCGTCCGTCCACCCCGACCCTGCGCGGAAGCATGATCACCGCGAAGACGAGGGCACCGATGGTTCCGGCAGCTGCGGTGTTGTTGAGGACCTTCGCGATCGGCAGGCCCCACCGGGTCAGGGCTCCGGGATCGCCGAGCTGACGGGCGGCTGCCGCGCCCGAGTAGAACAGGGCCACGACCAGGGCAGCGAGGACGACGACGCCGGCCAGGACCAGCCAACCGCTGCCGATGCCGCGATCCGCAGGCACCTCGGCGGGAGCCCGGCGCTGGTATTTCGCTGGAGTGGACACATGCACCATTCTCTACCCCCAGTAGAAAATGGGCCAATCTTCCGGGACATGCGGCCGAGGGTGATCGACGATCCGACGACGAAGGGCCGCTGCCGTCACGGCAGCGACCCTCCGGTCACGCATGCAGTGCTTCTGCGAACTACTTGGCGGAAGCCTTCAGCTTGGACCCGGCGGTCAGCTTGACGCTGTGGCCCGCGGCGATCTGGATGGTCTCGCCGGTCTGGGGGTTACGGCCGGTGCGCGCTGCACGGCTGGTGCGCTCGACGGCGAGCCAACCGGGGATGGTGATCTTCTCGTCCTTGGCGACGGACTCGGCGAAGACGTCGAACAGGGCGTCAAGGACGCCGTTGACGGCAGCCTGGCTCGTGTCGGCCTTCGCTGCTACTTCGGCAACAAGTTCACTACGGTTTTTAGCCACTTCAGGTCCTCCTGGACGTCACTCTTCCGAACGAGCTTTTCGCGGTTGTCGAAAAGCCTCTGCCCAAAAACCTATCAGCTTGGGCACCCTCCCCCGCGTGTTTACGCGGCTTTTCAGCATAATCAGGGCGTTTTGGGGGCTGTTTTCCGCCTCACCGACCCGGACGGGCAGCGTTGTCCGGCCGGAACGACAGAAGCCGGCAACCCGAAGGTTGCCGGCTTGGTGTCACCGCCGGAGGCGGCGGGTCTTGCTGACGGGGCGCAGTACCCCGGACGCTGCTACCAGCTCGACTTGGTCACGCCGGGCAGCTCGCCACGGTGTGCCATGTCGCGGAAGCGGACACGCGAGATACCGAACTTCTGGAGGGTTCCGCGGGGGCGACCGTCGATCTGGTCGCGGTTGCGCAGGCGAACCGGCGAGGCGTTGCGGGGAAGCTTCTGCAGGCCGAGGCGTGCTGCTTCGCGGGCCTCGTCGGTGGCGTTGGCGTCGACGAGCGTCTTCTTGAGCTCGAGGCGCTTGGCCGCGTAGCGCTCCACGATGACCTTGCGCTGCTCGTTGCGAGCAATCTTGGACTTCTTGGCCATGGTTAGCGCTCCTCTCGGAATTCGACGTGCTTGCGGATCTTGGGGTCGTACTTCATGAGGACCATGCGGTCCGGATCGTTACGACGGTTCTTCCGCGTCACGTAGGTGTACCCCGTGCCGGCGGTGGACTTCAGCTTGATGATCGGACGTACGTCCTTGTCCTTTGCCATTAGAGCTTCACTCCCCTCGCGAGGATCGATGCCACGACGGCATCGATTCCACGGACGTCGATCGTCTTGATGCCGCGGGCCGAGACCTGCAGCGTGACGTTACGGCGAAGGGAAGGCACGTAGTAGCGCTTCTTCTGAATGTTGGGGTCGAACCGACGCTTGTTGCGGCGGTGCGAGTGCGAAATGCTGTGTCCAAAGCCGGGCTCGGCTCCGGTCACTTGGCAGTGGGCTGCCATAACTCTCCTCCAGATTAGATGAACGTGACGGAATCACTTGTTGAGCGTCCCGCCACCAGTAATGACACCGTTATTACTGCAGCTTTCCGGAGGTTGACCTGGCAGGGTGAGAACCTGCCGAAGCGCCTCGCCGCGGGGAAGACGGTGAAGATTAGGCGGTGCGCGGCATTGCGGCCGACACAGCCTTAAATTCTAGGTAGTCACGGGTAGCCGGGCAAATCCCGCACCACCCCGGAGGGAGGGCAGCACCTGCCGCAGCCAAACGCCTTACCATACTACCGACAGGATCGGGCTCGACCAAAACGGGTCAGTCGTCGATCTCGCCGTCCCGCGTCACCACGACAGGCCGCTCCGGCCCCTCGCCCACACAGGTCCCCGCGACGACGGCGTCGGAGTCCACGATCCCGTACCGCACCCTGGAACCTCCCTCCAGCCGCGCCCGGTCGAGGACCACCGAGTCCTCCACGACAGCCCCCGCCTCGATCAGGGCACCTGCACCGATCACGCTCCGGCGGACCGTTCCCCTGATCACGGCGCCCGGCGCGATGAGTGACGCGTCGACCTCCGCGCCCGCGCCGATCACGGCGGGTGCTACCGAGGGGGGCGCGGTGAGGATCGGCCACTCCGGATCGGCGAGGTCCAGCCCGCGGCCCTCCACCAGGTCGAGGTGGGCACGCAGGTACGAACCGGGGGTCCCGAGGTCGCGCCAGTACCCCTGCAGCCGATGCTCGACGGCATCGTGCCGCTCCACGAAATACGGCACCAGATGGTCGCCGTAGTCGCCCAGGCCGTCATGCTCGTCGTCGAGCCGGCGGAGGGCCTCGAGCAGGGCCTCGGTGGAGTAGAGGAACACCTCCGCCGCGACGACGCCCGAGGCCGGCTCCTCGGGCTTGTACGCGAAGCCCGTCACCCTGCCGTCGCTGTCGGACGTCACCACGCCGTGCTCGGACGCATCGCCGTCGAAGTCCACCGTGACCATCGTGAGGAGCGCACCGGAACGCCGGTGGGTCTCCACGAGGTCGCGGTAGTCGAGGCGGTACAGGTGGTCGGAGCTGAGCACCAGCACGAGGTCGGGGGCGAAGTCACGGATGAAGGCGGACTGCCGCACCAGTCCGTCGGCGTTGCCCTCCGCGAACCCCTCGCCCTCGCGGCCGCTGAACGGCGGAAGGACCAGCAGCCCGCCGCGCGTGCGGTCGAGATCCCAGGGCCGGCCGTTCCGCAGGTGGTCATTGATGGTCTTCGGTTGGTACTGCTCCAGGATCCACACGTCGGAGATACCGCTGTGGTGCAGATTGGTGAGCGGGATGTCGATGAGCCGGAAGCTGCCTCCCACGGGCATGGCCGGTTTGGCGCGATGATCGGTCAGGGCTCCGAGGCGTCCGCCTGCTCCGCCCGCGAGCACGAGCGCAAGGATCCGGGGGTGGTACCCGGCTCGTTCCGGCTGATCCATGGGGCTCCTGTCCTGTGTCAACGGCCGGCGGAGGATGATTCCCGGGCGGCAGAGGCGACGAGTGGTCCGCCGTCGCCCATCGCGGGCGATCCGGCACGGTGGCTGTGATTGTCACCGGCATTGTCAGCGTCATTGGCGCTGTCATTGTCGTTGTCGTTGTCGTTGTCACGGTCGCTGTCACGGTCTGACAGGATCCAGTGCGCGTCATCCAGGCCCCGGAGGATCTTGCGGCCCACGCGATCGAGGTCCGCCACGTCGCGCTCGTCGAGGGAATCGAAGACGAGGGCACGCACCTGTGCGACGTGGGAGACCGCGAGTTCGGTGAGCATGGCCAACCCGTCCCCGGTGATCGACGCCGTTGTGACCCGCCCGTCGGAATCGGACGGGAGCCGGGATACCCAGCCCCGCGCTTCCAGCTTCTTGACCACGTGGCTGAGGCGCGAGAGCGACGCCGTGGAGCGGGCGGCGAGCTCGCTCATCGGGAGCCGCGAATCCTCCGACTCGGAGAGCATCGCGAGTACGTGGTAGTCGAAGAGCGTGATCCGTGCTTCACGGAAGAGGTGCGCGTCGAGGCCCGCCGGGACGAGCGAGGTCAGCGCGTAGAGTGCCAGCCAGGCCCGCCGCTCGTCGGGTGTGAGCCAGTGCGCCGCCATCCGATCATTCTGGCACAGACCCCCGGTGCACCCACGGGCGCGTAGGCAGACGCCGGAGGTTGCGGGCGCGTCTCCGTCGTGCTCGCCTGCTGCCCGGCGATCAGGCCGGGACGGTGGCCCAGTGGGGATGTCCTGGCGTCGGGTACTTGGGGCTGAGGGCGTCTCCCGAGGACACGCCCCGGAGTCGCCGCCCCACCCACGGCGAGAGGTATGCCCGGGCCCACTGCGCATCGGCCCGCAGTTGCTCGACCCGCTTGAGTGCGGGGCGAGCCTCGAGTTCCGGGAGGTCGATGCGGTGGGAGGCCTTCATGGCCTCGAGGACCCGGACAGCCATGAGGGTGTGCCCGGCGGCGGACATGTGCATGCGGTCCACGTCCCAGTAGCCCCAATCCTGGAACTCGCGCAGCCGCCAGTAATCGACCACCGTGGCGCCACGCGTATCGGCGATCTCACGCACCCATTCGTTGTAGACGGCCGTACGTCCGCGCGTCGTGCCGAACACGGCGGAGCCCGAGGCATCGAAGCCGGTGAACAGCACGACGTCCGCGCCGGCGTCGCGGAGGCGGCCCACGCCGTCGTCGTACCGGGCCATCAGGAGGTCGATGTCGACACGCGGCCGCAGGATGTCGTTGGCGCCCGCGTAGATGGTGACGAGCGTCGGTTGCAGCGCCAGGGCGGCGTCGATCTGCTCGTCGAGGATCTGCCGCATCTTCTTCCCGCGGATGGCGAGGTTGGCGTAGTCCCAGGAGGGATCCGCCAGGACGAGCTGCTCCGCCACGCGGTCCGCCCAGCCCCGGACACCGTTGGGGGACGCGGCATCCCAGTCACCCACTCCTTCCGTGAAGGAGTCTCCGAGGGCCGCGTATCGCTGGGTGGTGGTCACGTCCAAAGATTACCCTCGGGCGCGGTGACGTCGCGATAAGCTCGTGCAGGCCACCCGTTGACACCCTCCTGAAGGACACCATGCCCACCGACGCCCCATCCGGAGCCACCACGCCCGTCCCCGCCAGCGACGCCGGCGCGCAGGCAGGGGCCGGCGGTCGGCGCGCCGCGCTGATCATCAATCCCATCAAGGCGACCACCGCGGACGTCGAGGGTGCCGTGCGACGCATCTCGACCGAGGACGGATGGGACGAGCCGCTGATCATCGAGACCACGCAGGACGACCCGGGGCACGGCCAGGCACGCGAGGCGCTCGACGCGGGCGTGGACCTCGTGATCGCGGCGGGCGGGGACGGGACCGTGCGCTGCGTGGCGGAGGAGCTCTCGGGCAGCGGCACCATGATGGCCCTCGTGCCGCTCGGCACCGGTAACCTCCTGGCGCGCAACCTGGACATCGCCGTCGATGATCCGGACGCCGCTGTCGAAGCCGCCTTCCGCGGGACCGAACGGACCATCGACGTCGTCCACCTGATCGTGGACCACGCGCAGGACGCACACGTCTTCCTCGTCATGGCGGGCATCGGCTACGACGCCGCGATCATGTCCGACACCCGCGAGGACCTCAAGGACAAGGTGGGATGGCTGGCCTACGTGGACGCCGGCATCCGGAACCTGCCCGGCAAGCCCGCGCGGACCACCATCTCGATCGACGGCGGACAGCCCTTCGAGCGCAGGCTCCGCAGTGTCATGGGCGGGAACTGCGGCAAGATCATGGGCGGGCTCGAGATCTTCCCGGGGGCCAGGATCGACGACGGTCTGATGGATCTCATGACGATCGCCCCCAAGGGGAAGCTCGGGTGGCTCGCCGTGGTGGGCAAGCTCTTCGCCCGAGGCAAGGGCAAGGACCCCTCGCTCGAATACTTCCAGTGCCGTACCGCCGAGGTCACCCTCCGCGAGCCGCTCGACGTCCAGCTCGACGGCGATCCCCTCGGCAAGGCGACGCACATGTCGTTCGAGGTGCGGCCCGACTCCCTGCGGCTGAGGATGCCGCTCGGATTCAAGGACCCCGCCGTGGTGAGCGACCCCCTGCCGTAGGCGGCTACCCGGGGTTCCTGCGCTGTCCCGCGTCACCGTTCACCCGGACAGGGCAGGACCAGCGGCCGTTCAGGAGAGCTCGGCCCGGCCCTTGCGCCAGTACCCCATGAACGCGACCTGCTTCCGGTCCACGCCCACGTCACGGACGAGGTAGCGCCGTAGCCCCCGGACCACGGCGGCCTCACCGGCGATCCAGGCGTAGAACGGCTGGCTGCCGGGAAGCCGATCCGGGTTCACCGACGACTGCACGATGGTCGCCTCGAGCCGCTGCGGGGTCTCCCAGAGGATGCTCCGCTCGATGTCCACGTCCTCGGGCTCATGGCCGCCGGACACCTCCGGCCCACCGGAGAGGGATACCCAGCCGGGCACGCGCACGGCATCCCGCACCGCGGCGTCGAGGGGCTCGCCGTGAACGCGGTCACCTCGCACGAGCCAGGTGACCGTGACGGACGACCGCGTCTCGATCGCCTGGATGTCGCCCGCGTCCGGCACTTCGAGGAAGGCCCGGCCGCCCATGTCCTCGGGCAGTGACTCGAGAATGGCGCTGATGGCCGGTACCGCGGTCTCGTCCCCCGCGAGGAGCACGTGCTGGGCGAGTCCGGGGCTCCACTCGATGCCGCCGTAGGCCCCGGCCGTGGCACACTGCGCAGCGGAGGAGTTGGGCCCGATGATGCAGACGCGGTCACCGGGCTTCGCCGCCGCTGCCCATTCCGAGGCCGGTCCGCCTCGGCCCTCGGCGTCGAGATGCATCACGAAGTCGACGTCGACCTCGGGACGCGCGCCGCCGCAGCGGGACTCGCGCACGGTGTAGGTGCGCATGGACCCGCGCTCCTCGGCGTCGAGCCCGAGCCACGCCTGGTACCAGCCCGCGGCGGAGCCGCCCCTCATCATGCCGGCGATATCGGGGCAGTCACGGCCCTCGGAAGGTATCACGATCTTGATCCTGAGATCGTGCGTGTCCCCCGCGACGCCGAATGCCTCGAGGCTCGCACCGCCGAAGGTGATGCGGCGGAAATTCGTGGTCAGATCCTGCACGCGGGTGACGACGACGTCGAACGCCAGCACCATCGGTTCCGTGTCCGCGGAAGTCCTCCGCGAGGTCCGTTCTGTCACGTCGGTCATGATGCTGCCTCCACTCGTGCAGGAACGGTGTCCTGCGGATTGGGTCGATACCCCTGGTGCGGCTCGTCGCCGGGCTGGGAAGCCTTGATGGGACCGTCGGCCGGAGCCTGGTGGTGCCGTCCGATGGGAACCACCATCGGCGTGCCCGATACCGGGTCGCTGATGACACGGCAGTCGAGAGTGAACACTCCGGACACGGTCTCCTCGGTCACCACCTCCTCGGGTGGCCCCTCGGCGACGATCCTGCCGTCGCGCATGGCGATCAGGTGGTCCGCGTATCTCGCCGCGAGATTCAGATCGTGCAGCACCATCACCACGGTGGTGCCGTTCCGGCGGTTGAGGTCCGTGATGAGGTCCAGCACCTCGACCTGGTGCGTTACGTCGAGGAAGGTGGTGGGCTCATCGAGCAGGAGGATCCCGGTCTGCTGCGCCAGCGCCATGGCGATCCAGACGCGCTGCCGCTGCCCGCCGCTGAGCTCGTCCACGCTGCGGTCGGCCAGGGTCAGCGTGTCCGTGGCGTCGAGAGCGGCGGCGACGGCGTCGTCGTCGTCCGGCGTCCACTGACGGAACCAGCCCTGGTGTGGGTAGCGGCCACGGCCCACGAGATCGGCGACGCTGATGCCGTCGGGCGCCACGGGTGTCTGCGGCAGCAGACCGAGCACGCGGGCCACGGCTTTGGTGGACTGGGAGTGGATATCGGAGCCGTTGAGCACCACAGTGCCTGCGACGGGCCTGAGCAACCTCGCCAGCCCGCGCAGCAGGGTCGATTTGCCGCACGCGTTCGCCCCTACTATCACGGTGACCTTCCCCGGAGGGAGGTGCACGGAGAGACCGTCGACCACCGTGCGCTCGTCATAGGCGAGCGTCAGACCCTCGGCCGACAGGGTGTCGGGCCTCACGTGCGCTCCCGCGTCCGCGCTGATCCCCGATGCCGCATCCGACGCCGCACCCGTCGTCGATCGTTGCTGGCGGCCCATCATCCGCCTCCCTCGCCTCGGCGGTGGGCCGTGGCCAGCAGCCACAGCAGGAACGGCGCTCCGAGGGCGCCGGTGATCACACCGACGGGCAGGGACGTCCCGGGAATCAGGTTGGCGGCGACGAAGTCGGCACCGAGCACGATCACCGCGCCGACCAGACCCGCCAGGGCGAGCGACGGCCGGTTGCCGAGCAGGCGGCGGGCGATGGGCCCGGACAGGAAGGCGATGGAGGCGACCGGCCCCGCAGCCGCGGTCGCCACGGCGGCCAGGGCCACCGCGGTGGCCATGAGCCCGAGCCGCGACGCCTCGACACGGACACCCAGTCCGGCAGCGGCGTCGTCGCCCAGTTCGAGGCCTGCGAGGCTGCGTGAGAGCACCGCGGCGGCAGGGACGAGGACCGCGAGGCAGGCGAGGAGCACGCTCACGCGGTCCCAGTTGCTGGAGTTCAGCGATCCGTTGAGCCAGAGCAGGGCCTCGGACGCCGTGCGGAGATCGGTACGCGTGATCAGGAAGTTCACAAGTGCATGCATCACGGCCGCGAAGCCGATGCCCACGAGGATGAGCCGGTAGCCCGCGACTCCCCCACGGCGCGAGATCAGATAGATGGCGGCCGCCACCACCATGGCTCCGACCAGCGCGGACAACGAGACGGCCACGCCTGCAGCGCCGAAGAGGACGATCGCCGTGACGGCGGAGGCGCTGGCGCCGTAGCTGATGCCGATGATGTCCGGGCTCGCGAGCGGGTTCCTCAGCATCGTCTGGAACACCGCACCGGAGACGCCGAATGCGACACCGATGAGGAGTCCGATCACGGCCCGGGGCAGCTTATTCTCCAGGACGATGAAACTGGCGCCCGGGATCTCGGCTCCGCCGACGATGCGGAGGAAGTCCGGAATGGTCACGGTGTAGGTGCCGAGGAGGATGTTCACGGCGAAGAGTCCCGCAGCCACACCCGCGACAGCACCGACGCGGACCGCGGTGCCACGGCGACGTCGGGCACGGACGGACTGCAGGCCGGCGGCCGGGGCGGCGGCGGGTGCGGGCGCCTCCTGGACGGACGCGCTCACAGCTGGGCCATCCTGCGGCGGCGAACGAGCCAAATGAACACGGGCGCACCGACCACGGCTGTCATGATGCCGACCTGCACCTCGCCCGGAGGCAGGACGACACGGCCGATGATGTCCGCACTGAGCAGGAGGACGGGCCCGAGCAGTGCGGAGAAGGGAAGGATCCACCGATAGTCCGCTCCGACGACCAGTCGCACCATGTGCGGGATGACGAGCCCCACGAACCCGATGGGTCCCGCAGCAGCCGTCGCGGCGCCGCACAGGATCACGACGCCGAGTGCCGCGAGACCGCGCGCCAGCCCCACATTCTGGCCGAGGGCCCTGGCGACGTCGTCTCCGAGGGCCAGGCTGTTGAGCAGCTTCCCGGTGGCGAGTGTGAGGACGAGACCCACGAGCAGGAAGGGCGAGACGGTCCCGATGACGTCCCACCCGCGTCCGGAGAGCGTACCGACCTGCCAGAAGCGGAAGGTGTCGAGCGTCTCCTGGCTCGAGACGAGCACCGCATTCGTGAGGCTGGCGAGGCCGGCTGCCAGGGCGGCTCCGGCGAGCGCAAGCTTGACGGGCGTGGCGCCTTCGCGTCCGATGCTCGCCACGGCATAGACGACGAGAGCGGCGGCAGCAGCTCCCACGAAGGCGAACCAGATGTATCCCGAAGCACTGCTGAGGCCGAAAACGTAGATGCCCACGACGACGGCGAGGGCGGCGCCGGCGTTGATCCCCAGGATGCCGGGATCGGCGAGCGGGTTGCGGGCGATCCCCTGCAGGGCCGCCCCTGCTGCGGCGAGCGCCGCTCCGACGAGCAGCCCGATCACGGTCCTTGGCACGCGGGACAGGACCACCGCGTGGTCTCCGTTCGCGGGATCGAAGGCGGTCACGGCGTCGATCATGGTGCCGACGCCGACCGATCTCGCTCCGATGGTGAGCGAGGCCGCGCAGACGACGAGGAGGACGAGTGCGACGAGGCCGAGTCGGGCGACCGTGCGGGGGCTGGAGGACCGGCGGCGCCCAACGGGCTCCTGCGTGGGTGACCGCCTGGGTGACGGCGTGGCACGCAGGGGGGAGGCCTGGACTGCCATGATGCCTCCCTCAGCCGGACGATCGGTCTGAAGTAAGGCTAGCCTAGGCTGCGCCGAATTAAGAAACAGCTTTGTTCCCTAATCCCCACACGCGGCGGGGTGCTCCGGGTACCCCACAGCACCCCGCCGGGCTACTCCGCCGCGGGCGGCGTCCCGTCACCGAACGGACGTCCGCCGAGTGCCTCACGCCCGTGGGCGGTCGTCCAGCCGGCGAGGTCGGGCCCCTTGGGCACGATCCCGGTGGGATTGATGTCCTCGTGGACGATGTAGTAGTGCTGCTTGATCTGCTCGAAGTCGATCGTGTCACCGAACCCGGGGGTCTGGAACAGGTCGCGGGCGTACCCCCACAGCGCCGGCATCTCCGTCAGCTTGTTGCGGTTGCACTTGAAGTGCCCGTGGTACACCGGGTCGAAGCGGACGAGGGTCGTGAAGAGCCGCACGTCGGCCTCCGTGATGGTGTCCCCGACGAGGAAGCGCTGGTTCGTCAGGCGCTCCTCCAGCCAGTCGAGAGCGGTGAACAGGCGGTCGTAGGCGGCCTCGTACGCCTCCTGCGAGCCTGCGAATCCGCAACGGTACACGCCGTTGTTGACCTCGGTGAACACCCGCTTGTTGACCGCGTCGATCTCCTCGCGGAGCGCTTCCGGGTACAGCTCCGGAGCACCCTCACGGTGGAAGTCCTTCCACTCGCTCGAGAAGTCGAGGGTGATCTGCGGGAAGTTGTTGGTCACGACGGCGCCGGTGGTCGTGTCCACGACGGCAGGCACGGTGATGCCGCGGGAGTAGTCGGGATCGCGCGCGAAGAAGGCGTCCTGCAGGCGCTCGATGCCGAGGACGGGGTCACGACCGTCGGGATCGAGATCGAAGGTCCAGGAGCGGCTGTCGTGCGTGGGGCCGGGCGTGCCGAGGGAGATCGCGTCCTCGAGCCCGAGGAGTCGGCGGACGATGATGGTGCGGTTGGCCCACGGGCATGCCCGGGCGGCGATGAGCCGGTAGCGGCCTGCCTCGACGGGGTAGCCGTCGGTGCCGTCCCTCGTGATCCTCGTCTCGATGTACTGCGTGTCCCGTGTGAACTCCTTGCCGCCGGTGACGTAGGAACCCTTGGTGCTGTGCTCGGACTGCTGCTCGGACTGCTGCGTGTCGGTCATGCCGTCAGTCTAGGCCGCCGGGATGACAGAGGGCCCGGCCGAACGGCCGGGCCCTCTGGTGGAGCAGGTGCCGGAACCCGCTACTGGTTGCTGTGATCGCGGCCGTACTTCTCGCGGAGCTCGCGGCCTTCGCGGACGAGCTTCAGTTGCTTCTCCCGCTTCTTGTCCGCCGCCTTGGTATCGCGCGGCGGCAGCTGGACGGTCTCCTCGGCCTCGATGCCGCCCTGCAGCTGGCGGCCGCGCTCCATCTCGGCGTCGAACTCGACACCGAACAGGAGCGAGAGGTTTGCGAGCCAGATCCACAGGAGCAGGATGATGACGCCGGCGATGGCCCCGTAGGTCGCCTCGTAGCTGCCGAACCGGGAGACATAGAGGGAGAAGGCTGCCGTGGTGATCGCGAGGACCACCAGCGCGATCAGTCCACCGAGTGTCAGCCAGCGGAACTTGGGCTGCTTGATGTTCGGGGTGCCGTAGTAGAGGACCGCTATCATCAGCACGGCGAACAGCACCATGACGGGCCACTTGGCGATGTTCCACACGGTGACCGCAGTGCTGCCGAGGCCGATGGTATTGCCGACGGCTTCGGCGACCGGGCCGGACAGCACGAGCATGAGGCCCATGATCACGATCAGGACGAGCACGACGACGGTGATGAGGAGCATCTGCGGGCGCAACTTGAGGAAGCCACGGCCCTCTTCCACCTCGTAGACGCGATTCGTGGCGCGGGAGAACGCGTTCACGTAGCCCGACGCCGACCAGATGGCGCCCAGGAGACCGATGACGAACGTCAGTCCGGCGGCCTGGTTGGACGCGAGATTCTGGATCGTGGGGCGGATGGTCTCCAGCGCCTCGTCCGGAGCGAACTCGCCGATGACGTCCATGACGGCGTTGGTGGTGCTCTGCGCCTGGCCGAAGAGCCCGAGGAGGGAGAGCAGGGCCAGGATGCCCGGGAAGATCGCGAGCACGGCGTAGTACGTCAGCGCAGCCGCCAGATCGGTGCACTGATCCTTGCCGAACTCGCTCGCCGATCGCTTGAACACGTACTTCCAGGCCGGCTTCACGACGTCCTTCGGATCGTCCGGCTTGCGGGAATCATCCGGATGGGGCGCGGTCCGTGCCTTCTCCGACGCGTCGCTGCGCGCCTCGCTGCCTACCCTGCTGTTGCTGCTCACGGATCTCCTCCAGGTGTGGCCCCGGAACCGGAGCGGGCTGATCATTCGGCTGTACGTCTGCTTCAACTGCACCATAAGCTTACTTAGTAGTCCAGCATCTTCCGCACACCACCGTGTCGCGGAACCACCCCGCCCAGGAGATCCCCATGCGAATTGCAGTCATCGGCGCCACCGGCAACGTGGGAACGGCCCTGCTCACCCGGCTGCAGCGCGCCGCACGGGATCGGGAATCAGTGCAGGCCGCGGGCTTCGACACGTCGGGTGACACGGCCGGCATCACGATCACGGGCGTTGCCCGTTCCCTGCCCGACACGTCCGTGGCCCCGTACGACGGCGTGGACTGGCACGCCATCGATATCGGCACCGACGAGGGCCGGGAGTCCCTCTCCACGGTACTGGCGGGCGTGGACGCCGTCGTGCATCTCGCCTGGGCCATCCAGCCCAATCGCGACGAGGACTTCATGCATCGGACCAACGTGGACGGCACCGCCAACGTCCTGGCCGCTGCGGCGAGCGCGGGCGTCCGGCAGGTGGTGTGCGCCTCCTCCGTGGGCGCCTACTCACCCTCCGACAAGACGACACGGAAGGACGAATCCTGGCCCACGGGGGGTATCGACTCCTCGCACTACAGCCGCCACAAGGCGGAGCAGGAGCGGTTGCTCGACTCCTTCGAACACGAGTACCCGGAGATCCCGGTGGCACGCCTGAGGCCAGGACTGATTTTCCAGTCACAGGCCGGCAGCGAGATCGGCCGCTATTTCCTGGGACCGCTCGTGCCGAAGATCGTCCTCGGCGGTCTCCCGCTGCCCCTGCTGCCCGTACCGAAGGAGTTCGTCTTCCAGGCGGTGCATGCCGCCGACGTCGCCGACGCCTACTGGCGCGTCGTCGCGCGGCGCGCATCAGGCGCGTTCAACATCGCCGCGGAACCCGAACTGACTCCCGAGCGGGTGGCCGACCTGCTCGGCGCGCGCCGCCTGATCGGCCTGCCGGTTCGCGTCCTGCGGTGGATCGTCGGTGCGAGCTGGGGGCTCGGCCTCCAGCGCACCGACCCCGGCTGGATCGACATGGCATCCCAGTGCCCCGTCATGGACACGTCGAGGGCGCGCTCGGTACTCGGGTGGTCGGCGGAGCACTCCTCACGGGAGGCGATGGCTGAGGTCCTCGCAGGCCTGCGTGCGGGCCGCGGCCGCGCGGCCTCCCCCAAGCTCTACCCGCGGTCGGCGGACTAGCGGCACGATCCGACCCGGCGGGTCAGCCCGCTCCGGGAGCCGGAACGCCCCGCAGGCGTGCCGGAGCAGCATGGGTCTCCTCGGACACCACGAGGGGAATGCCCTCCGGCAGCTGGTCGGGCGTCCCGGGGAGGCTCACCGTGAACTCGGCGCCGCCCTGGTCGGTGTTGCGGACGCTGATCGTCCCCCCGTGGCTCTCGGCGATACGGCGGCAGATGGCCAGCCCGAGCCCGGTTCCGGTCGCCTGGCTCAGACCGTTCTCCGAGCGGTGGAACTCCTCGAAGACCTTTTCGAGATCACTGTCGGGGACGCCGATCCCGTTGTCGCTGACCTGCACGAGGATGCGGGAGGTGGCGGCGTCCACCGTCGTCGCCACCCTGACCTCCCCCGAACCGTCGGTCTTCCCGTACTTCATGGCGTTGCCCACGAGGTTCTCCATGAGCTGGAGGAACAACCGTTCATCGGCGTACACGGCGTGGGGGGCATCGACGTCGAAGGCCACCTCGGGCAGTTGGGTGCCGGGCAGGGCCGTACGCAGATCGATGATGCCCTCCACCATCCGGCCGACGTCGATCCGGGTGGCCGTGAGCCTCTCCTCCTTGGCCAGGCTGTAGGCCAGCAGATTGCGGATCAGGGTCCGCATGCGCAGGCTCGCCTGCTGGAGGCGCTCAATGCTGGCGAGGCGCTCGGCCTCCGGGAGGTCGGGATCCTCGAGCAGTTCCAGCCAGCCGTCGAACACCGTCAGCGGCGTGAGGAGGTCGTGGGCCACGACGGAGGCGAAACGGGTCAGGTCGCGCTGGTGCAGACGCTCGTCGGTGACATTCCGCAGGACCACGACGGCGCCGCGATCGCCGGGCAGTGGCAGTGCGTCGACGGACAGGTGGATCACTTCTCCCGAGCGATGCGTCAGGTCGACGTCCATCCGCTCGGTGGGCACGCCGCGAAGGGCCATGTTCAGGGGATTGTCCGCCTCCGACAGACCCTTGCCGTCCGGCGTCGTGACCTCGTAATCGCGCCGCCAGACCTCACCGGGCTGCGCGGTGCCCGAGCCGAGCCACCGCTCGCTCGTCTCGTTCTGGAAGATGAGCCGGCGGTCGGCGCCAGCCACCAGGACGCCGTCGTTCATGCGCCCGATCACCAGGTCGCGCAGGTCCGCGGCAGCCTTGGCCTCCTCGGTGGCCCCGTAGAGCCTCTCGATCAGCCGTCGTCGCTCATCCATGCTGAGCGCCAGGACGGCCGAGACCGAGAACGCGATGAACATGAAGGATTGCGCCACGTAGGCCGCGATGCTGGGATCGAGATCCTGGAAGGGACCCCTCCGCTGGAGCGTGAAGAAGACCAGGAAGACGCCACTCACCAGGCCGTGCAGCATGGCCCAGCCTGCGCGCAGACGCAGGCCGGCCCACATGTGTGCCGGGATGGTGGTGTAGGCGACGGGAAGTGCGGACGTCGCACCGAAGGCGGCGACGTAGGCCGCGGCCGAGACGAGGGCGAGCGCGCCGTACTCGATGCGTCGAGCGGAGACGAGCGGCGGTCGCGGCCCCTCGGCGGCCCGTACCCGGATGCCGGAGGCGACGACGATCCCGAGCGAACCGAGAGCGGTCAGGGACACGGCGTGCCGGACGAGCCACGGCAGGAAGGCTGCGACGGGATCGGCCGCACCATCGACGGCGCTGCCCGCGACGATGAAGAGGGCTCCGATGGAGCAGGCTACGATCGCGACGGCGCCGAGGCGGAGGTACTCCCCGACCGTGCGCACGGTCAGATCGGGTACGAGTCGCCGGAACAGCAGGACGGCGACCAGCGTCTGCACCACGCTGCCGATCGCGACAGCCAGTCCGAGTGCAGCAGAGAGGCCCGTGACGATGTTGACGAGCGCGAGCACGGGGAACATCGAGACCAGGGCGATCGTCACGTCAGCCCGGGTACGGGAACCCCACAGGCCCCAAAGGAACGCCACACCGGCAGCCGGCCAGATGAGCGCCAGGCTCGACGATTCCAGATTGGTGTTGCGGCCCACTACGGCGGCCACAGCGAGCACGACGGCGAAGAGGAGGTGAACGATCACCGGCGGCAGCACCGCCAAGCGCCCCACGACCGTCTGCATCCGCCCGTTGCCCATCGCACTACCCGTCAGAAGATTCTTCGACCGCCGCGGCCGGACCAGGTCCGCGGGAACGCGGCCCGAGGGACCGTCGTGAGCCTCAGCCTATCTGTTGCTCATCCCCCGGGACGCCTGCCGCTCCGGACGGACCGCGACGAGCCTCGGTACGCCGGTCGCTGCGGGCCAAAGACGCCTCCCCGCCGTCCAGCCCCGGCGCGTCGCACGGGTGGGCGGGACCCCCGCCCACCCGTGGATGGCGCGTCGGCTCAGGCGAGCGTCGACGTGTCGATCACGAAGCGGTAGCGGACGTCGGAGGACAGGACGCGCTCGTAGGCCTCGTTGATGGCGTCGGCGGAGATCACCTCGACCTCTGGGGAGATCCCGTGCTCGGCGCAGAAATCGAGCATCTCCTGGGTCTCGCGGATACCGCCGATACCCGACCCGGCGAACGAGCGCCGCTGGTTGAACAGCGTGAACACGTGCAGGGGCAGCGCGTCCGCAGGGGCTCCGACGTTGACCATGGTGCCGTTGAGGCACAGGAGCGAGAGGTAGGCGTCGAGGTCGATCTTCGCGCTGACCGTGTTGATGATGAGGTCGAAGTTCATCGCGAGCTTCTCGAAGGTCTCGGGGTCGCTCGTGGCGTAGTACCCGGTGGCTCCGAAGCGCTTCCCGTCCTCCTTCTTGCTGAGGCTCTGCGACAGGACGGTGACCTCGGCGCCCATGGCGTGGGCGATCTTCACCGCCATGTGACCGAGCCCGCCGAGCCCGACCACGGCGACCTTCTTGCCGGGTCCCGCGTTCCAGTGGTTCAGCGGCGAGTAGGTGGTGATGCCGGCGCACAGCAGCGGCGCGGAGGCTTCGTAGGGGATGCTCTCCGGGACCGAGAGCACGAAGTCCTCGACCACCACGATGTGGGTGGAGTATCCGCCCTGGGTGATGGTGCCGTCGCGGTCCTCGGCGCCATAGGTGCCCACGTTGCCCTTCAGGCAGTACTGCTCCTCGCCCTCCGTGCAGTTGGCGCACTCCCCGCAGGAGTTGACCATGCAGCCGACCCCCACGCGGTCCCCGACCGCGTGGCGCGTGACCTCCGCCCCGACCTCCTCGACGATGCCGACGATCTCGTGGCCGACCGTCAGCGGGTACTGCTGGGGTCCCCACTCGCCGCGCACGGTGTGGATGTCGGAGTGGCAGATACCGGCGTAGTCGATCTTGATGAGGACGTCCTGCGCCCCGACGTCGCGACGCTCGATCGTGGTGGGGATCAGCGGGTCCGTGGCGGACGGTGCTGCATAGGCTTTGACGGTTGTCATGGGTTCCTCCTGGAGGATGGCGCGGGACGACACGCGGGATTGCGGGCCGTGGGTCTGTGGGTGGTGGGTCTGTGGGTGGTGGGTCTGTGGGTGACGAGGGGCCGGCTAGCGGCCGTCCGGGGCCGAGCCCCGCACCGGTAGCGGGACACTTCCGGGACCGGCCCGCCCGACGTCGTCGCCCACGGTCCCTGACGCTGGACCGGCTGCGGTGTCGCCGGACGTGTCCGGGCGCGCCCCGGCGCTCCAGCTTGCCAGCAGCGCCAAGGCGTCCGACGACGGCGAATCGGGCTCGGCGGTGTAGGCGAACAGGGTGAGATGCGGGTCCGCCGCGAGCTGCAGGCCCTCGAAGGCGAGGGTGAGCTCGCCGACGACCGGATGCCGGAAGGTCTTGGACCCCGTGGTGTGCAGGTGCACGTTGTGCGCCGCCCAGCGCGTCCGGAACGTCTCGCTGCGCGTGGCCAGCTCGCCTATCAGGGAGGTGAGTTCGCGATCCTGCGGATTGCGTCCCGCCTCGAGGCGCAGCAGGGCCACACTGTCATTGGCCGCCCGCTCCCAGTCGCCGAAGAAGTCGTGCGAGCGCGGATCGAGGAAGGTGGCGCGCACGTAGTTCACCGGCCGCCGCCCGCCGTCGGACAGCGGCGCGTAGAGCGCCCGGCCGAGATGGTTCGCGGCCAGGAGGTCCAGCCGCCCGTTCTGCACCACCGCCGGGGCTCCCACCATGGCGTCGAGCAGCCGCTGGACGCCGGACCGGACACGGCGCGACACCGGCTGCCGACGCACGCGCACGTCGGTGGTGCCGGATCGGGCCAGGTGGTAGAGGTGCGACCTCTCGGCGTCGTCGAGCTGGAGGGCTGTGCACAGGGATTCGAGCACGCCGTCCGACACGCCCGCGAGATTGCCGCGCTCGAGCCGGATGTAGTAGTCGACACTGACGCCCGCGAGCATCGCGACTTCCTCGCGGCGCAAACCCGGCACCCGGCGATTGGTGCCGAAAACCGTCAGCCCCGCCTGGCGCGGGGTGATGCGGGCGCGCCGGGACCTCAGGAAGTCGTGGATGTCGCTCTGAGTACTCACTGACCCAAGCTTAAGCCGGATCCCGCGTGCCCGGGAGGCCCTGCTGGTACCTGCATCGGCGTACCCCTGGTGCCGCGCTGCCGTCGGGCCCTCTACCGGCCGGGCGGCCGCACCGGCCAGGAGTCCTGCGGGCCGGGCCGGGCCCTGCCCTGCAGGAGCCAGGTCCTGCCCTCCGCCGCCGTCCCGAAGAATCGTGTGGGGTAGGGCGGTTTGTGCTTCTGCTTGTAATAGGCAGCGATTACGCTGTCCCCCTCGGCCCCGACGATCGCGAGTGCCGAGACGCTCAGCCGGTGGGCGAACACCTCGAAGGCACCCGGCGTGAGCGAGACCATGCTGTTGTTGAGGGCGAGCATCGGCGGCCGCTCGCCGGGCGCCAGGGCGGCGACACCGGCCACGAGCGCTTCCGCCGCGGCGGTACTCACGCTCACGCCGTGCTCCCACCGCACCACGGCGACGCCGCCCTCGAGCTGCGCGCAGAACGGGTTCGCCTCCTCACTCGCGCGGCTCGTGGTGTCCCCTGCATCGGCCCGACCCGTCAGCCATGCGATCGCGTCCGACTCGTCGGTGAAGAACCTGCTCGGGGTGACGGACCGATAGTTGAAGGCGGTGAGGACCCGGCCGACCTCGTCAACCCCCACCACTCCCGTTCGCAGGGAGCACGTGTCCTCGATGAGCAGGTGCCGGGCCTCGAGTGAGATGGCGTCCACGAGACCGATACTGACCAGCAGCGGGCGCTTGCCGTGCGGCGAAGCCGCCGTCACGGCGGCCATCGTCTCCCGGACGTCCGACGCCTCGATCGTGACACCCGCTGCCCAGGCAAGGCGCAGCACATCGCCGTCGTCTGTCAGCGTGAATCGAGGCTGCTCCCCAGCGTCCCCAGCCATGCACATCCATTCGTGTCGCTCCGGAGCTTCGATCCTAGGCGCTGGAGCGCCGCGGGAACACTCCCCCGCTCCGACGGTCTCCCGGACGTTGTGGGGCCGGCGGCATCCGGTGGAGGATGGGAGCACCCAGCCGCATGGACCGAAGGAGCTCATCCCCATGGACTACACGTTCGACGTCCTCGTCATCGGCGGTGGGCCCGCCGGTATGGCGGCAGCCACACGGGCCGCGGAACTCGGGGCACGCACCGCCGTCGTCGAACGATCGGTGCTCGGAGGAACCTGTGTGAACTCCGGCTGCGTCCCCACGCGTGTCCTTGCGAAAACCGCACGCCTGTTCCGGGAGGTGCGGACGGCCTACGACTACGGGATCGTGGTGGACGAGCCCTCGGTCGACTGGGACCGGACCGTGCAGCGAGTGCGGGCCACCGTCGCGCGTGTCCTCGACGCCAAGGGGTACGGGCCCACGATGGAGCGGCTGGACATCGAGCTCATCGAGGGTGACGCCGAACTCACAGGGGAACACAGCGTCGTCGTCGACGGCCGCGAACTCACTGCTGCGTCGATCATCCTGTGCATCGGAGGGAGCGGGCGCCGGCTGCCCATCGAGGGAGCCGAGCACGCCGTCCTTCCACACGAGGTCCTGGATCTCACGGACCTCCCGAAATCAGTGGCCATCATCGGCGGCGGCCACACCGGAGCGCAGATGACCACGATCTTCGATGCGCTGGGATCCGACGTCCTGCTCCTCGACCTCGCCCCCAGGATCCTCATGACCGAGGACGAGGACGTCGCCACCGCCGTGACAGCCAGTTTCCGCGGCAAGGGCGTCCAGGTGGAGACCGGCATCGGCGGGATCGACAGCATTCGCCGCGAGGGCGGGACGCTGATTCTGACCTGGGAGCGCGACGGCGACCGGCTGACGCGGACGGTGGACGCCGTCATCATGGCCGCGGGCTGGCCGGCGAACCTCTCCGGGCTCGGGCTCGAGGCCGCGGGCGTGGAGACCGCCCGGTCCTTCATCCCGGTGGACGACTATCTGCGCTCGAACGTGCCGTCCATCTTCGTGGCAGGTGACGCCAACGGCAGCAGCATGCTGGTGCAGGCCGCGGTCTTCGAGGGCGAGACAGCCGCGGAGAACGCCGTCCTGGGTGCCACCCGCAGCACCCCGCACCACCTCCTGCCGGAGGGCGGCTTCACCGACCCGGACTATGCCGGAGTGGGCCTGACCGAGGCGAAGGCCCGTGAACGGGATGCCGAGTGCCATGCCGTCACGGTGCCCTACGCCCTGGTGGAGCGGCCCATCATCGACGACCGCGAGCAGGGGTTCCTGAAACTCGTGGTGGACCGGCGGCGCGAACTCATCCTCGGCGCCCACGCGGTGGGCGAGAACGCGGTCGAGGTGGTCACCGCGGTCGCGTCCGCCATGGCAGGCGGGACCGATCTCGCCACCCTCGCGCGGGTGAAGTTCGCCTACCCCACGTACAGCGCGGTCATCGGGCATGCGGCGAGGGCGGCCCTGCGAGGCTGAGGACCCCGCGAACCCCTCGCCCGCGGTGCGTCGTCCGACTGCGTCCGATGGTCCTCGGGGCGCCCCCGCACCGGCCACGCGTCGTGGCCGGTACGGCACGGGCTAGGCGCGCAGGAGGACGATCTCCTCGAGCGGCAGACGTGTGCGCGGTGCCGCCTCGCGCTCGGCCAGTGCAGCAGGGAGATCCGCCGCGTCCGCGAGTGTACCCACGGCCGTGACGGTCAGGGGCTTGAGGTTCTCGGTGAGCTCGAACGCCGCGATGATCCTGTCCCACTCGACCCCGGCCATCTGATGGGTGACGAGCCCCTCGCTCTCGGCCTGCACACTCAGGTGCGCGATGGCCGCGCCCAAATCGTATTCGGCGTAGGGACGCTTGTCGCCGTCCACAGTGGACGTCTCGGCGACACCGACGATCAGGGCCGAGGCCCGGTCCGCCCAGGCGGCATTGAAGCCGACGAGGGCGGAGACGATCGAGCTGAAGGCGGCGGTACCGCGCCTGGCGACGATGAAGCGACGGGGTTGGTGGTTGCTCGCGGAGGGCGCCCAGCGCGCTGCCTCCAGCAGCGCGTCGAGCTGCGCGTCGGTGATCACGGCGTCGGCGTCGAACGAACGCGGACTCCAACGCCGCGCGAGTGCGTCGACGATGGGTACGCGGGTATCAGCGAGGCGGGGGGTCTCGGTGGCAGGACTGAGGGACATGGTGCTCCTGTGCTCGTCGGATCGGATCGGCGCGCCATCGGGCCTCAGCTCCCACAACACCCCGCCGGGCCGAGTCATTCCGGCGGGGAACCGGCAGGGAACCGGCAGAAGAGCCCGTGCTACCGCGGCATCCGCGCCAGGAGGCGGTACTGCGGGTTCTGCTCGATGAACGCCTCTGCGGGAGCACACCCGGGCACCACGCTGAGTCGGCGCTTGTGCGCGTTGAGCATGGCGTGCCGCAGCAACACCCGACCGAGGCCCCTGCCTTCGAAGCCGGGCTTCTCGACGAGGGCACGCAGGGTGAGCTGCCCGCCGAGCATGGAATAGCGGAGATACGCGGCGAGGGACCCGTCGAAGTACAGCTCGAAACGGGAGGTGAAACCCGAGTCCTTGAACACCTCGCGGAGCCCCGGTCCGTCCCCGCGCGCGGCGATCCGGCGTGAACGGTCCTCGATCTCGTCGATGGCTGCCGCGTATCGCTCCGAGGCCTGCAGCGGCGGCCGATCGGAATCGAGGATCCGGAACATCCGGTTGGCAAGGACCCGCAGATCCGCGAGGGACACAGCCGTGAGGTCCGGCATGTCGAGGGCCGCACTCATCCACTGCGCCTCGCGCTCCCGCTTGGTGAGGGGGACGGCGGACGACGACGGGGCCGCAGCGGCGGTGCCGGGGCCGGACGGTACGTGATCGGGGTGCAGGAGAGCTTCGACGTCTGTGCCGGTGAGCTCGGGAAGGGTGATGGGCTCTGTCATGGGGAGGTCCAATGATGGTTGCTCGCCGAAGCCTGCTTCAAGACCGTGGCGTTCCGAACACTAGCGGCCCCCACCCCCAAAAAAAACGAGGAGCCGTCGAGGGGCGGGCGGAGGACAGGGGCCCGCACTCGACGTGGATGGCGCCTGCAGGAATCGAAGATGTGTTCTATTCTGGGAAACGAAAGCGACACCGGAACGGAGGACCCACCATGTCAGCGGAGATCATCGGCATCAATCGTGATCGGCGCACGCTCGACGAACCGGCGGCCGTGCGCTTCGCTCCTTCCGGCCGCCCACTGGCACTCCGATGGCACGGCAGCATCTGGCAGGTCGTCGGCACCCCGACCGCACTGTCGGACGGAGCACCCGAAGCTCCCCGAGCTCCCCGGGTGCGGTCGACAGGACGGCCGACAGGACCGGCGGGCGTGTCGGGCTGGCGGTTCACCGCCCAGACAGGCCCCGCATCACCCGTGCTCGAGTTCTCCCTTCGCAGCGATGCCGGCCCGGAGGCATGGCGACTCGTCGGGGTGCGTGGAACCGGCGACTGACCAGAAGCCCGGTCCTGCGTGCCGCGATCCTGAAGTCCTCGCACCCCTGCCACGGGAGCACCCGCCTGCAGGTCGCTCACGCGGGATGCCGTTCTCCTGCGTGTGACGCACTGCTAAAGTTGGCACACCTGAAAGGCAAGGGTACTTAGTTCCTCACTGACGGCAGGGAAGACAATGGCGACGACCGACAGGAAATTCACGGCGACCGAGGAGTCGACGAGCAAGCATCCTCATGACTGGGGACGGGCCATGGCAGTGGCGATCTGCCGACTCACCGAGATGGCACGGGAAGCCGGCGATCCCGTCCACCACGAAGAGCTCATCGGCGAGGATCTCCACCTCTTCGTCGAGGACACGGACGACGGCGTCAACATCACGATGTCCTGGACGCCGAGGGAGCGGACGGAGCCTCCCGCTGACAAGGCGACGAGCGACGACGGCCCCGACGAGGAATCGGAGCACAGCGCAGCAGGCCAGCGGTTCGATCCCACCGGTGGCAGCACCGCAGGGGTCGGCCAGTAGGGGGGGCTGAGCGGCCCGGCAGATCGCTAAGTAGACTGATGATTTCCGGAGTAGGGTGGTGAAGGAGACCGACCCAACCCCTGGAGGACAGCATGAGCGAAAACCGTCCCGACCCTTCGAACGCAGGCAACCCCGACCCGGAGGCCGGCAACGTCACCGGACTCGAGCCAGGAGGCGGAGTCCCGCCGGGAGAGACTCCACCGGCGGAGGCCAGCACCACCTGGCAGCAGGGACACGCGGAGGACGAGGGGACGTCGAAGGGTTTCCCCGCCGTCTGGCTGGGGATCATCGGGTTGATCGTGCTCCTGGTCCTCGTGTTCATCATCGGCAACATCGTCGGGATCTTCCAGATGTTCTGATGCCCCGACCGTGTATGCAGGAAGCCCCTCTCCGCCCGTAGGCGGAGAGGGGCTTCGTGTGTGCGGCAGGGATCAGGCAGTCGTCGCGTCGTCCCTCAACCGGTAGTAGTCGATCAGCGCGGACTCCTCCTCGGGGGACAGCTCCGCACTGTTGACGAATCCCGGGGCGTCCGTGATGAAACTCTTCGTCCAGGCCAGGTGGAGATCGTCGCCCTCGAAGCGTGAGTTCGCGAGGGGGACGAAGTGCTTGCGCGAGTTGAGCAGTCCGAGCGACACCGTGACCCACGCGGGAATTCCCGACTCCTTCTCGAGGTGCACGTCGTTCACGTCGCCGAGCTTCTTCCCCTTGCTGTCCCAGGCGGTGGCTGCCTGGAGTTTGTTGATCTCTGCCTGAGACATCGGATTCCCTTCGTGGACTGCGTGCGGGTCGTCTTCCATTCCAGCCCAGATAGGGCCTGAGGGCAATCAGGAACCGGCCGTCAGGCCTGGTCGGCCGCCTCGCCCAGCATGGGCAGGAAGCGATCCAGCGCCCAGACGAGGCTGAGCGGATTGGCGGCAGAGATCGAGAGCGTGAGCGTGTTGTCGCTGTCCGCGACGAGAGCACCGCTCTTGACCGCGGGGATCTGGCCGAGGAGGGGATCACCGGCGATGGCCTCCTTGGTGCCCTCGTCGGGCACCCAGGTGACGAAGATGTCGGAATCGAGTTCGTTGGCCCGCTCCGCCGACCAGGGAATGAAGAACTCGGTGGAATCCTTGGTGTTGTCCGTGACCACGTCGGCCTGCACCATGCCGAGTTCGGTGAGGAACCGGGGGCGATTGTCATTGGCGGTGTAGACATTGACGCCTTCGGCACTGGCCGGCTCGAGGTTGCCGTAGATGAAGGTCTTGCCCTCGAGCTGCGGGTAGTCGGCGGCGGCATCGGCGATCGTCTGCTCCGTTTCGGCGACGAGCTCCTCGGCGTCCTCGGACATGCCGAGCGCCTCTCCAATGATGCGCGTCGAGTCCTGCCAGGCCGTGCCGTAGGCGACCTCGGGATAGGCGACCACGGGTGCGATCTTGCTGAGGGTGTCGTAGTCCTCCTGTGAGAGCCCGGAGTAGGCCGCGAGGATGACGTCGGGATCGGTGGCTGCGATGTCGTCGAACGCGATGCCGTCCGTCTCGGAGTACTGCGCCGGAGCGTTGTCCGTGCCGATCGCGGCGTCGAGCTCTTCGAGCCGCGCATCCTTCCAGGGCGTGGACCCGTTCTCGTTGCCACCATAGGAGTCGATGGGCATTCCCACGGGAACCACCCCGAGGGCGAGGGACACATCGGCGTTGACCCACGACACCGTCGCGACGCGCTCGGGCTGTTCCTCGATGGTGGTCTCCCCGAAAGCGTGCTCGATCGTGACGGGGAAGGCCCCCGCGGCTGCGGAGGCGCTGCTCCCACTGCCGGCGGTCGAACCACCGTCGGCCGGACCTGTGGAGCAGGCGGAGAGGGAGAGGACGGCGACGGCGGCAGCGGCGATCAGTCCGCGCAGGCGTGAGGGGGCCATGAGGCTCCTTGACTTCGATGGCCTCTGGGAGGCCGGGGACGGGGTAGAAGTAAGGCTAGCCTAAGGGCGGTTCGATTAGGAAATGCTTTTGTTGCGTAATAGGTAGGCGCCTACTTCTCTCTCGCCTTGCGCGTCTCGCGGTCATTCGCCTTCTGCAGGGCCGTCACGAGCTGGTCCTTGGTCATGGTGGAGCGGCCCGGCACATCGAGCTTCCGCGCGAGGTCGTAGAGGTGCTTCTTCGACGCGTTGGCGTCCACACCGCCGGCCGTCGGTGTGGCGTCGGAAGCGCTGTCGGCTCCCTGACCGGCCGCCTGGTCGTCCGACGGGCCCTTCGACCCCTTCGCCTCCCAGTGGTCTCCCACTTTCTCGAAGCCGTGCTTGAGCGAGGCGAAGGCCGTGCGGCGTGCTCGTTGGCCGTCGCCGTACTGGTCCTCCGCCGAGTCGAGGGTCGCCGCGAACGTGTCCTGGGCCTTCACCTCCGAGCGCTGGAGCGTACTCGGGAGCGTCTCCGCCTTGACCTTGCCGTCCTTCGTGAAACGGGACATCGCTACTTCCTCGTCGTCGTCGTGCTCGATCCGGGCCACCCCGGTCCTGCCCGCGCCGGGCGCCGATGGTCTTGTTGTGCCGAAGATACCCTGTCCCGGCGGGGTCGTGGGGTCCGGAGGGATGTCGGTGCAGGCCTTCCGCTTTCACCATCCCGGAGGTCGGCCTGCGCAGGCGACCTCGGCCGTTCTTGAGACTTCCTCGTGTGTCTCATGGGTACGAACCGTCGGTCGATACCCCAGACTGGATGTATGACCCTGCTCGACCGCCCTCGTCCATCACCGGCCATCCGCGCCACCGGTCGGACCGGGACCCTCGACCAGAAACCGGCATCCTTCCGGCACATGGCCACCGCCATCAGCGGCGGCGCCGCGTGAAGCCGCCGTTCGATCACGGAACCTACGACAAGCTGGTCGATGCACTCGGATCGCAGGATCTCGCTGCGGCGTTCCTCGACTCGTTCACCTCGATGCTCGAGAGCCGCATCCGCCGCATCGAGCAGGCGCTGATCACGCAGGATCGCGAGGAGGCCATCACGGCGCTCCTGAGCCTGCGCTCCAGCGCCTCGATGGTCGGTGCGGCCCAGCTCGAGGAATCGACGACCAAGGCCCTGGCCGGTGAGCGGATCGAGAGCACACCCGTCGGCCCGCTCGTGCGGAAGCTGCAGGGCCAGGCCGACCTGTTCACCAGGGCCACGCTCCAGCTGAGCCGTACCGACGCGGCTCCGCAGGCCGTTCGAGGTGCCCGGAAGAGAGCCTGACCCGCTGCGACCGGCGTCCCGGCACCCCGGGCTGCTCGTCAGGTCGTCTGCTCGTCTGCTCGTCAGCTCGTCAGCTCGTCAGCCGAGGGTCTTGAGATATCTGACCAGTTCGCGTGGGGCCGAAGCAGGCGCCACCGCCTCGACCGCGGCGTTGTAGTTGGTGTTCGTGTTGACGTCGTAGGTCAGCACGCGGCCGTCGGCGGTCTCGATGAACTCGATGCCGCACACCTCGAGGTTGTTGAGCCGGGCGAACTGCTCGAACTGTGCCACCAAGCGGTGGTCGATGTTCTGGCGGAGGGCGAAGAGCTGCTGGTCCGGCTCGGGCGCGATGGTCGCGCCCGGCGGCATGATGGGGCGGCCCGTGTGCGGGTCGATCGCGCACGCATCCGCAGGGCACAGCTGGAATCCGCCCCGGGCGGTATCCGCCGTGATCGCATAGACGAATCGCCCGCCCACGATCTCGGCACGTGTGATGAACGGCTCGGCAGCCTGGATGAACTCCTGCACCAGTGTGATGCCGTCCGCCGGCTCCTCGAACCCGTCCGAGCCGACGTACTCGGCCAGCTCGTCGTGGGACTCGAACTTCCGGACGCCGAGCCCCTTGCCACCCTGGTTGTGCTTGACGATGAACGGAGCCTCGAAGCTCTCCGCGGCCTCGAGGATCCGGTTGCGCCCCACCGCCGCGATGGTGCGCGGCGTGTCGATGCCTGCAGCCTTCAGCGCGGTCAGCTGGTCCACCTTGCTCATCTCGAGTTCGAGCACACGGCGGCCGTTGACCGTCCGCCGACCGTGCGCCTCGAGCCAGGAGAGGACCGATCGGGCGTAATCCTTGGACAACCCGTGGTCCCGCGTGTGCGCCGAGGCGCTGATGCGGGACCAGAAGATGCCTTCAGGCGGCACGGAGTCCAGATCCAGCACGCCGTCGGTGAGCAGCCACTCCACCACGTCGACTCCCTCGGCCTCGAAGGCGCGGGCGAAGGGCGGGAACCATTCGGGGTTCTCGTGCAGCGCGTAGACCGTGGTCACGGGGGTTCCTTCCGATGGGCGAGCGGGTCTCTGGGGTAACCGGTTCGCCAGGGCCGCTATTCCGACGGCGGTCCCGAGACCCGCGTCTGCGGACGGTCGCCGGGTCGGGACCGAGGCGCTAGGGTCGAGTCCGAGACCGGCCGATGCCGCTCGGACGTGGCCCGGCGCTGGCCGGCGGGAGGGGACACCATGCAGCGGACCGGCAGGGGCTGGACGTGGGAGCTGTGGATCGTGCTCGGAGGAGTTCTCGCGGCGTCCGCCGGCGCGGTGCTGCTGGGTCGCAGCGTCGAGCAGCACACGGCGAGTTTCGGCTGGTTCGCCTACGCCCCGCTCTCCTCCGGGACGCTCTCCCCTGCGTCGGGTGTGCCGACCGCCGGTGAGCTGTTCGGCTACGGGATCGCCGTCGTCGGCTTCACCATCCTCGCGTGGACCCTCGGCTTCCGGGTGAGCCCTCGGGCCGCACCGGCACTGCCCGTCGCTGCTTCCCGACGACTGCGTGTCGCGGCCTCCTGCCTCGCGGGCGCCGCTCTCCTCCTGGTGCTCGGTGGCGGGGCGCTCCTCGCAACCGCCCCGCCGTCCGTGCCCTTGCTGGGGCCGCTGGCGGAGCCGGGCCTCGAGGTCAGCAGCGCCTACGGGTCCTCCCTCGTGGTCGCGTACGACGGCGGATCGGGCTCCCCGTGGATCCCGGGGGTGGTCCTGCTCCTCGTCGGCCTCGGCACGAGCGCGACGGCGCTCGGCCGGCGCGCAGGCCGTGGTCCAGGAGGCAAAGGCCCAGAAGGCAAGGGTCCAGGACCAGGAACCGTTGGGCAGGGCATCGGCGCGCCCGGAGGCAGCGACGACGGAACGGACGGCGCCGGCGCGGTGGGTGCGATGAGCACCCGATCCCTGCGACCGTTCGCCCTCGGGGGTTCCGGCTGTCTGCTCGTGGGTCTCCTGATCGCACTGGTCGCCGGGCGGACAGGCCGTGAGGTCCTGCCCGCAGCGGGCCTGACCGATCCGGTGACGCTCGGCTGGAGCCTGCTGGTGGTCGGCGTCGCGCTGGGCTCGGGCCTGGCCGGCTACGTCGTGGGCGCGCACCCAGGGGCTGCCCGCCGACCCTGACGGCACGGACGCGGCGAGCCCTTCCCCTACCCCTGGAGGAACCTCAGCCCCTGATGAAGATGCCGTTACCCGGCCCCAGAGGCAGGTCGAGGTAGAAGAAGACCGTGAGGATGGCGACCCAGGCCAGCCAGAACGGCACCACGAACGGCAGCATCCGGGCCATCAGGGTGCCGAGCCCGGCGTTCGGCTCGTACTTCCGGAGCATCGTGAGCAGCACGATCATGTACGGGTTCAGGGGCGTGATGACCTGCGTGGCCGAATCGCCGACGCGGAAGGCGCCCTGGATGAAGGCGGGCTCGTAGCCGAGCAGGGCGAACAGCGGCACGAAGACCGATGCCATGAGGGTCCACATCGAGGAACCCGAGATGATGAACAGATTGAGCACGGAGGCCAGCAGGATGAACGCGATGATCGCCGGATAGCCGGTCAGGCCGATGGCCTCGAGCCCGGTCGCCCCCGCGACGGCGATCCAGGAGCCGATCCCCGACCAGTTGAAGAGCGCGATGAACTGGCCGAGGATGAAGGCCAGCACCAGGAACCCCGCCATGTCCTTGATGGCCTCGCCCATGACGCGCGGGACGTCCCGACCCGTGGTGATGGTCCCCACGATCCGCCCGTAGACGAGGCCGGGAATGGTGAACAGCAGGAAGACGATGAAGACGATCGAGCTCAGCAGCGGCGAGCGCGGGAGGAACCCGCCGGTCTCGTTGCGCCACGGCGACCCGGGCACGAGCACTGCCACCAGTATCGCGAGGACGACGACGGCGCCCGCGATCACGGACCACCGCAGGCCGCGTGCCTCCTCCGGGTCGAGTTCCGCTGTGAGGACCACGGGTGCCGACGCAAGTTCGCCGTCCTCCACCACCTCGTCGACGGGGACGGACTGGCGGGTGAGCCGTGGCTCGAGCACCTTGTCGATGATGAAGCCTGCGATCACGATCAGCACCACCGAGGACACGGCATTGAAGTAGTAGTTGGAGAGCGGAGTGACGGCGGCGCCGGCGTTCGGCAGGTTCTCCGTGACCGCCGTCGTGATCCCCGCGAACAGGGCATCGAGGCTCGTGACCAGCAGATTCGTGGAATAGCCTGCTCCCGCGGCTGCGAAGCCGCCGAGCAGGCCTGCCACCGGGTGGCGCCCCGCCGCCTTGAAGACGAGTGCGACCAAAGGCGGGATGATCACGAACGCGGAGTCGGACATGACCGAGCCCACCACGCCCACGAAGCCGACGGCATACGGCAGCGCCCAGCGTGGCGCTGATCCGAAGACCCGCCGGATGAGCGCCCCGAGGAGCCCGGACTTCTCCGCGACGCCCACGGCGAGCAGGATGGGCAGCACCGTGGCGAGCGGCGGGAAGCCGAGATAGTTGGCGCCGAGGTTCTCCGTCAGCCAGGTGAGACCCTCGGCGGTGAAGAGTCCACGGATGACCGTGGCCTCCTCGGCGCCGGGCACCTGGACGGTCACGTTCGCGAGGGCCATGCCGGTGGTGACCACGGCCGTGATGGCGAACAGGATGAGGAACAGCATGAACGGATCGGGCAGCTTGTTGCCCACCCTCTCCACACCGGTGAGGAAGCGGTCGCCCAACCCGGGGCGGACTGCTGCAGTGGATGACATGCGTTCTCCTTGGCGGTGGGTGCTGCGGATGGGGCGGATGCTGCTGGTCGGGGCGGGTCAGGCGAAGTAGGCCGGCACGTCGATCGCGCCGCCCTGCGCCACGAACTCCTCGTGCACCGCGGCGCGGAGGGACGGGTCGCTCAGGTAGTCGAGGGCGGTCAGGGCGAGCCCGACGGCGCCGTCGAGCGCCCCCTGCTCCGCCGCCTCACTGCGCGCAGCCTCCGCGAAGCCGCGCGTGTGCAGCGCCGTGGCCGGCTCGGCGATGCGGATGAGCGGGTGGATGCCGGGAACGCGATAGCTGACGTTCCCGAAGTCCGTCGACGCGGCCAGGGTGTCCGAGACGACGCCGAGCGGAAGCGGTGAGCGCCCTCGCCGCTGCTGGGCAGCGACCCACCGGCCGGTGAGCGCGGCGTTGGTGCGGATGGGGAGCGACGGCGGATGCTCGTCCCACTGCAGCTCGACCCCCGTCCCCGTCATCAGTGCGGCACCCCGCGCCACGTCCTCGAGCCGTGCGCTGAGGTCCCTCAGCGTGGCCGGCTGCTGGGACCGCGCGTAGAGCTTCAGCACCGCGCGCCCCGGGATGATGTTCGGGCTCTCCCCGCCCTCGGTGATGTTGGTGTGCACGCGGTCCGACGGCGGCAGTTGCTGCCGCAGCAGACCGATACCCTGGTACGCGAGGTTGGCGGCGTCGAGCGCGTTGCGTCCCATAAAGGGCTGCGCGGATGCATGCGCCTCCACCCCCGTGAACGTCATGGTGAGCAGGCGGCGTCCGAGCCACACCTGGTCGGCGAGGTCGTAGCCGTACGGGTGCACCATGACGGCGGCGTCGACGTCGTCGAAGGCGCCGTTGCGTGCCATGACCTCCTTGCCGGAATGTCCCTCCTCTGCCGGCGTGCCGAGGAACACGACGCGGCCGGGCAACCGGCCCGCCACCGAGGCCAGGGCAAGGAACGCTCCGAGTCCGGCCGCGGCGATCACGTTGTGCCCGCAAGCATGGCCGATCTCCGGGAGGGCGTCGTACTCGGCGAGGATCGCGATGGTCGGCCCGCTGTCCGCGGCACCGATCTCCGCGCGCACCGATGTCTCGACCCCGTGGACACCGAGCCGCGCATCGTGGCCGTGGCGGGAGAGCTCCTGATGCAGGAACATCGCGCTGTGATGCTCCCTGAAGGCCGTCTCGGGGTGGGCGTGCAGGTGCTGGACCACGTGCCGCAGACGGTCGGCCACGCGGTCGGCGCCGCGCTCGACGTCGCGGCACAGATCTTCGGGTGCGCCCGTGAAGGTCGAGGGCGTCGGCGCGGCGTGGGCGAGGAGCCGACGCGTGCGGTCGTCGATGGACTGCAGGTAGGCGTGGTCGGGCTCGGAGGGTCGGCTCATTCGAGTAGCTTAGGCAACGATCAGCAGGCTGGGCAGTCCCCGGAGGGAACGCTACGCCGGGTGGTGCAAAAGATAACGCCCCCGAAATATCCCGGCAACACCGCTCGCGAACCATGGAGGCAGCGGGCCGACGGAATCAGCGGCGCGCACCACGCTTACCACCAAGGAGCACGCATGACCGCCACGGCCCTCCCCACCACCGCCCGAATCCTCGATCTCACCACGGTCGGCACCGGGACCGTGGTCGAGGCGCGCCGCAAGAACGAGGTGCATTACCGCGGCTGTGTCGAGGACGCGGCGCCAGGGCTCGGCGTCGTCTGGATCCGCGACGACATGGCCGGCCACCGGGCCATCCTCCACCTCGACGAGTACAGCATCTGGCAGGTCGGCGCCTGAGGTGGCCGTCCGTGCGGCCGGTGATCACCGGGCCACGCGGTAGCGCAGATAGGTCACGCCCGAGCCGAAGGGGCGCTGTTCCACGAGGTCGAGGTCGGTGCGCTGCTCCGCCCGCGGGAAGAACGGGACACCGCCGCCCACGATCACCGGGTACACCCTGATGCGGTACTCGTCGATCAGACCCGACGCAGCGGCGCTCGCTGCCAGGCGCGCGCCTCCGATCGCGATGTCGCCCGTACCCGGTTCCCCGGAGAGCTGCTCGATCTCGTCCGTCACGGCTCCGGAGGCGAGACGCGTGTTCGTGCCGGTCACGGACTGCAGGCTCGTGGAGAAGACGACCTTGCGCAGCTGGTTCCAGACGTCGGCGAACTCCCGTTCCTTCTCATCGAGCGCCCCGTCCCGGCCGACCGTCTCCCAGTAGAGCATCGTCTCGTACAGGTTCCGGCCGAGGAGGTGGACGTCAGCGCCCCGCACCTCGTCGAGGGCCAACTGGAACACGTCGTCGTCCGGGACCGACCAGTCGAAGCGGCCGTCGGGTCCCACGATGTAGCCGTCCAGCGACATGCTCATCGAATATGCCACGGTGCGTGCCACGATCCTCCTCGTTGCTCGGACTCGCGCTCCCGCCGGTCGGGTGCAACGGGATGCGACAGGTGCGTCAGCGTGCTGCCCGAAGGCTACGCCGGGAGCGCCACGAGGACCAGAGCCGCCCTCCTAGACTGGGAGTATGACTGCAACCCTCGTGGCGAAAGACCTGTCCGGGGGCTACGCCCACCGCACCCTGTTCTCGAAGCTCGACCTGACGGTCTCGCCCGGGGACGTCGTCGGTGTCGTGGGAGCCAACGGTGCCGGCAAGACGACCCTCCTCCGCCTGCTCGCCGGAGCCGACGTGCCGATCGCAGGAACTGTCCGCACCACACCGCCCGAGGCCTTCGTCGGCTGGCTCCCGCAGGAGCACGAGCGGCTCGACGGCGAGACGGTGGCGGGTTACCTCGGCCGACGGACCGGCACCACGGCGGCCACCCTCGCGATGGAGGAGGCCGCAGCGGCACTCGGCAGCGGGGCCAGGGGCGCGGACGACGCCTATGCCCTCGCGCTCGACCACTGGATGTCCTCCGGTGCGGTGGACCTCGAGGACAGGATGCCCGCCGTCCTCGCGGATGTGGCCGGCGCGATCGCCCCTGCCACCCCCACCACGGCGCTCTCCGGCGGGCAGCTGGCGCGCGTGGCTCTCGCCGCCCTCCTGCTCAGCCGCTTCGACATCGTGCTGCTCGACGAGCCGACCAACGACCTCGACCTCGCCGGACTCGAACGTCTCGAGTCCTTCATCCGGAACCTGCGGGGCGGTGCCGTCCTGGTGTCCCACGATCGCGAGTTCCTGGCACGCTGCGTGACCACCGTCGTCGAGCTCGACCTGGCGCAGAACCGGGTAGCCGTGTACGACGGCGGGTACGACGCCTTCCTCGAGGAGCGTGCCGTCGCACGGCGGCACGCACGGGAGGCCTACGAGGAGTACGCCGAGAAGAAGCAGGATCTCGTGGGACGGGCGCGGACGCAGCGGGAGTGGAGCTCGCAGGGCGTGCGCAACGCGATGAAGAAGAGCCCCGACAATGACAAGATCCGCCGGAAGGCGAGCGTCGAGTCCTCGGAGAAGCAGGCACAGAAGGTCCGCCAGATGGAATCCCGGATAGCCCGCATGGAGGAGGTGGAGGAGCCGCGCAAGGAATGGCAGCTGCAGTTCACCATCGGGGCCGCCACGCGCTCCAGTTCCGTGGTCGCCACCCTCAACAACGCCTCTGCGACGCAGGGGACCTTCACCCTCGGTCCGGTGTCCCTGCAGGTGAACGCGGGCGAGCGCATCGGCATCACCGGACCGAACGGTGCCGGGAAGTCGACCCTCCTGCGCCTCCTGCTCGGCCACCAGGAGCCCGACGACGGCACAGCCGCCCTCGGCTCCAGCGTGGCGGTCGGTGAGATCGATCAGGCCCGCGGCCAGCTCGACGAGGCCCTACCCCTCGGCGCGGCCTTCGAGGCGCTCGTCCCGGAGATGAGCCAGGGCGAGGTGCGGACGCTGCTGGCCAAGTTCGGCCTCAAGGCGGACCAGGTGCGCGCCGCGGTCGGCTCGCTGTCCCCCGGCGAGCGCACGCGGGCCGGCTTGGCCCTCCTGCAGGCCCGCGGGGTGAATCTCCTCGTCCTCGACGAACCGACCAACCACCTGGACCTGCCCGCCATCGAACAGCTCGAGGACGCCCTCGAGTCCTACACCGGAGCCCTCCTGCTCGTCACCCACGATCGGCGGCTCCTGGAGAACGTGCGGCTCGACGAGCGCTGGCGGGTCGACGACGGTCGCGTCACCGTCGGCTGACCCGCTCCACGCCCGCGCCGGGCAGGTCGTGACACGATGGACGACGAGGCGGGGCCACCCCTCCTCCCGGACGAGGGGTGCCGTACCCGGTGTGCGACAAGACGGCCCGTGGGAGTGCATCATGGCCTGGCTCGTCCTCATCGTCTCCGGTGTCCTCGAAGCCGTCTGGGCAACGGCCCTCGGCCGATCAGAGGGTTTCACACGGTTCGCGCCGACCCTCGTGTTCGGCGTGGCGATCGTCGCCAGCATGGCGGGGCTCGCCTTCGCGATGCGCACCCTCCCCGTCGGGACGGCCTACGCCGTCTGGGTCGGTATCGGCGCGTCCCTCACCGTGGTCTACGCGATGGCTGCCGGGACGGAGCCCGCGTCGCTCCTCAAGATCGTGTTCCTCCTCATGATCGTGGGCGGTGTGATCGGGCTGAAGCTCAGCTCCTGACCGGCCTGCTCGGGGGCGTGCGCCCCGGCCGGCCTGTGCGTAGCTCGCAGCGATCCGGTCGGTCGGTCTTGAGGCACGGGCTCGGCTTGCGCCAAAACTGAGCCTGTCCGACCCTTTCACTTGACCTGCGCCGGAGAAGATCGATGCAGGCCCCGCCTGGAGCCGCCAGGAGGAGTGACCACCATGCAGCACGAGGACACGCTGACCGCGATCGAGTTCGCGGGATTGTCCGTCTACGAGACGTGGATGCACTACTGCAACATGGGTGGCCGGCTGGACTACCTCGAGTTCGACGCCTACCTCCACGGCCTGTATCTCCTCCCCTGCGAGGAGTCCGATGTCGTCTCGCAGTCCGTCAACGAACTCATTGACGACCTCTGCGGCGCCGACGATCCCGGGATGTGCCGTGCGCCGTACTCGACGAACCGCCGCGCCGATACGGGTGGGTTCGTCGACCTCGAGCCCGGCGATGTCGCCTACGACGACGGCGACTGGACGCTCACCGGCATCGGAGCGGGCGGGATGCCCGGGATCGACGACGGCGACTGGCAGCTCGTCTGCGACGGACCGGGCGGGATCGCCGGAATCACCGGGATGCCGGGGACCTCCGGGATCGACGACGGTCCCTTCACGGTTCCCGTGGACGACCTCGCGGGGCCGCACAGCCCCGCGACCTTCGGCTCCCGGTTCCTCTCGGGTGTCGACTTCAGCACCCTGACCGGACGGCCCGGTGTACCGCTGCCCCCCGGCTGCACCCTCGACCTGCTGGGCGAGGTCCTGGACAGCGGCGTGATCGGGCGGATCCTCTCCTTCGATCCGCGGTAGCCGCCCCTATCCGCCGGGTGCCCGCTGCAGGGCGTCGCCGTGCTCCTCGTGTGCCCTCCTGATCAGGTCCATGACCTCGGTCTCGTTGCGGATGAGGCGCCTGAACTTCTCCGGCAGCTTCTTCAGGTCCTGCTCCTCGGCGCACAGCTTCGCGTAGATCTTCTCGCGCTCGGCGAGGTCCGTCTCGTAGGTCAGGTCGAGGTACTCGGCGGCATGGCGCTTCGCACCCGAGACCGCATTCTTGGCCCTGCCCTTGGGACTGAGGACCGAGGCCAGCACCGTCACGATCAGCACACCCAGGATCACGCCGAGGGAGAGCCCCGTGCCGATCTCGACGACGTCGACGTGCTCGCCGTTGTTGATGAAGGGGAGGTTGTTCTCGTGCAGGGCGTGGAGGATCAGTTTCACGCCGATGAAGCCGAGGATCACGGCCAGACCGTAGGAGAGGTAGATGAGGCGGTCGAGCAGCCCGTCGATGAGGAAGAACAGTTGGCGGAGGCCCATGAGCGAGAACGCCGTGGCGGTGAACACGATGAACGTGTTCTGCGTCAGCCCGAAGATCGCGGGGATCGAATCCAGTGCGAACAGGATGTCCGTGGCGCCGATCGCCACCATGACGATCAGCATGGGCGTCAGGACACGCTTGCCGTTCTCCACCGTGAACAGCTTGTCGCCGTCGTAGTGCTCCGAGGCCGGCAGGAAGCGCCGGGCGAGCCGGATGATGGTGCTGTCTCCGCCGTCGTCGTGCCCGCCCGGCTTCAGCAGGTTGCCTGCCGTGAGGAGGAGGATCAGGCCGAAGATGTAGAACACCCAGGCGAAGCTGTTGATGAGGGCGGCGCCCAGGAAGATGAAGCCCGTGCGCGCTATCAACGAGAAGACGATCCCGAAGAGGAGTACCTTCTGCTGATCCGCCCTCGGCACCCTGAAGCTGGACATGATGATCAGGAAGACGAAGAGATTGTCCACGGACAACGCCTTCTCCGTCACGTAGCCCGCGAAGTATTCCGTGCCCATCGTCGCGCCGCCGAAGACGAGCACCCCGACGCCGAAGAGGAGCGCGAGCCCCACGTAGATGGAGGACCAGATGGCCGATTCGCGAAGGGTCGGGGTGTGGGCCTTGCGGACGTGGAAGAAGAAGTCGAACAGCAGCAGCCCCGCGATCCCCGCCACCGTGGCTGCCCAGACGTAGAACGGAACTTCCATGCGCTGGTCTCCTCGTGGGGATTGCCGGCCGGTGTGTGCTCGTAACGGTACTGGCCCCCGCCTAGACTGGCGCCGTCCGCACCTTTATGACGAGGGGATGCCATGAGCCCGACCATGCGAGCCGCGGTGCTGCGCGCCGCGGACCTGCCGGCCCCCTATGCGGACAGCCGGCCCCTCTCCCTGGAGTCCGTCCCGGTGCCGTCGCCGCGCACGGGCGAGGTGCTGGTGCGGGTGGAACGGGCCGGTCTCTGCCACTCCGACCTCTCGGTGATCGACGGGTCACGCGTCCGCCCCCTGCCCATGGCGCTCGGCCACGAGGCGACCGGCGTCGTCGAACGCGTGGGAGACGGCGTGGACGATGTGCGCCCCGGCGACCACGTGGTCCTCGTGTTCGTCCCCTCGTGCGGCTCCTGCCGCGCGTGCTCGGCCGGCCGGCCCGCGCTCTGCTACCGCGGGGCCGACGCCAACGGGACCGGGGACCTGCTGCACGGTCCGGCCGTCCTGGCGACCTCCGAGGGCGAGCGCATCAACCACCATCTCGGCGTGTCCGCCTTCGCCCGGTACGCCGTCGTCGCGCGTGAGTCCGTGGTGGTGATCGACGACGACGTCCCGTTCGACGTCGCCGCGATGTTCGGCTGCGCAGCCCTCACGGGGATCGGCGCCGTGCTCAACACCGCGCACGTCACGGAGGGTCAGTCCGTCGTCGTGTTCGGTCTGGGCGCCGTGGGACTCATGGCTGTGATGGCGGCGGCCCAGGTGGCGGGAACCACGGTGATCGCCATCGATCCGCTGGCCGCCAAGCAGGACCTCGCCCTCCGCTGCGGTGCCCGGCAGGCGGGAAGCCCCGAAGAAGCGGCGGGGCTGGTCGCGGCGGCCACGGACGGTGGCGCCGACGTCGTCATCGAAGCGGTGGGCAGCGGCCGGGTCCTCGAGGCAGGCCTGCAGCTGCTCGCGCGCGGCGGCGCGGTCGTGTCCGTCGGCCTGCCGCACCCGGACCAGCAGATCTCCGTCCAGGCCCTGCAGTTCGCCGGTATGGGACGCCGCCTCCTCGGCTGCTACATGGGCGACGCCGTCCCGGGGCGGGACATCCCCGCCTACCTGGACCTCTGGCGGCAGGGGAAACTCCCCGTCGAGCTGCTCCACACGGACACACGCCCGCTCGATGACCTCAACGAGAGCCTTGACGCCCTCGCCGAAGGACGGGTGGTGCGGCGCATCTTCACCCTCGGCTAGAACTTTGTTGTCATTGGCACCAAATCCTGAAGCGTGCTTACCATTGGGCAGCACGTCTATCCAAAGGAGAACGACAATGCAGCAACGCTCACTCGGCGGTATCCAGGTCGGCTCGATCGGTCTGGGAGGCATGCCCATGTCCATCGAGGGTCGTCCTGACGAGGACCGCTCCATCCGCACCATTCACGCAGCACTCGACGCAGGTGTCACCCTGATCGACACCGCGGATGCCTACCACCGTGACGCGGACGAGGTGGGCCACAACGAGTCCCTCATCGCCAAGGCGCTCGCGAGCTACGGGTCCGACACCTCGGGCATCCTCGTGGCCACCAAGGGCGGGCACCTGCGGCCCGGCGACGGCTCATGGACGCTGAACGGTCATCCGGACTACCTCAAGGAAGCCGCCCGGGCCTCGCTCTCCCGGCTCGGCGGCGACGCCATCGACCTCTACCAGTTCCACCGTCCGGATACCGAGGTCCCCTACGAGGACTCGATCGGGGCACTCAAGGACCTGCTGGACGAGGGCGTGATCCGCATGGCGGGCATCTCGAACGCCACGACGGACCAGATCCGCAAGGCCAACCAGATCCTCGACGGCAAGCTGGTCTCGGTGCAGAACCAGTTCTCCCCGGCATTCCGTTCCAGCCAGGACGAGCTGCGCTACTGCGGCGAGAACGGCATCGCGTTCCTCCCCTGGAGCCCGCTCGGCGGCATCCAGAAGGCCGGCGGTCTGGGCGAGAGCTTCGCCCCCTTCCAGGAGGCCGCGGACAAGCACGGCGTCAGCCCGCAGCAGATCTGCCTCGCCTGGGAGCTCGCGCTCGCACCCACGGTCATCCCGATCCCGGGCGCCTCCCGCCCCGAGAGCATCACGGACTCGGCAAAGGCCTCGGAGCTGCAGCTCTCCTCCGAGGAGATCGACGCACTCTCGGCGACCGCCTGACCGGTTGCTCCACCGGACGCCCGCCCTTCCCTCGGGGGGCGGGCGTCCGTGCGCCGGCGGTCAGCTGTCCAGCTGCAGGGCGACGGCGCGCACCGGAGAGCCGTCCACGCCCGCCAGGGCGAGCGGCAGGACGGACACGACGGGATGTGACCAGTCCACCGCGGCGAGGTTCGCCAGATTCTCGAGGATCAGCCCGCCCTCGCCCTGGAAGCGCGCGTGGAACGGCAGGACGCCCTCGTTCCGCAGGGTGGAATCCGGGTTCAGGGTGTCCGTCCCCATCAGCGTGACCCCCCGAGCCAGCAGGCCATCGGCCACGTCCGCCGCGAGGACCGGGTGGTCGAGGTAGCGCTGCGTTCCGAAGTGCACGGACCAGTCCGTGCGGAAGAGCACCATGGCCGTCTCCGGCCCGCCCTGCAGGCGGTCCACGAGCGGGCCCCGGACGTCCTCCCACGTGATCGTGGCGTGCGGTTCGCGTCCCGTGCAGTCCACCACGATCGCGGGCCCGACCAGCCGACCGAGCTCGATGTCGTCGACCGCAGCACCCCCGGTCACCGAGTGCAACGGCGCGTCCAGATGTGTCCCGGTGTGCGAACCGAGCCGTAGGGATGCCACCTGGTAGCCGTCCTCCTCCACCGTCGCGACGGTGCCCACCGCGACCTCCGGGTCCCCGGGGTACACCTGCATCCCCTTGCGGATCGGCTGGCTCAGATCAACGATCCGCATGGGTCTCCTTTCGTTCCGGCAGATCGAGCAGGTGGGCGTGAGCCCGCTTCGTCCGGTCGATGCGACCGGTGGCGGCAGCCCAACCGAGGTACAGCAGCGCCGACAGCACGAAGGTGGGAATCGTGGCGCCGATCGGACTCGGCACCACGTAGGTGAGCAGGAGGGAGGCACCCGCGCCGGTCAGCCAGACCAGGACTGCGGCGATGTTGACCCCTCCGGTGAACCAGTACTCCCCGCCCCTGCCGCGGAGGATGTCCCGCCCGTAGTGGCGCGCGCGCACGAGGTAGTAGTCGACGAGCATGATGGCGAACACGGGGATGAACAGCGAACCGATCACCACGAGGAAAGCCGTGAACTGGTCGAGGAGCGCGAGCCAGGTGGACCCGAGGATCGAGATCGTCCCGAGGACGATGGCCGTGGGCAGGAACGTCACCCGGCGCGACGGCGCCATGTTGACGACCGACGCCACCATCCCGTAGACCACCATCGTGTTGGTGGCCATGACGGACAGGAAGATCACGAGGGCCAGGGGCGCTCCGAACGCGGCGACGATCACGGTCGGATCGAACGCGAGGGCCTCGCCGCCGTCGAGCACCACATAGCCGATGGCCGTGGCGCCGAGTGTCATCGCCAGCACGGTGGACAGCGTGTAGCCCACTCCCGAGCCGATCATCCCGGCCGCCTGCGTCCGCGCGAGCCTGTTGAACTCCGCGGACAGGACGGTCCAGGAGATGGCTGTGGCGATGACGACGTCGAGCGCCGCCACCGGCGTCCAGCCCGCCTCCGTGTCCTGCGGGATGGCCACGAAATCGGCCGGCCCGTGCGCGAGGAAGGCTGTCACGAAGATGTAGGCCATGAAGGCCAGGATCACGAGGGCCAGCCATGGTTCGACCCGCGCGATTCCCGTGTGGCCGAAGATCGCCAGGCACACCACGAGGAGCTGGCAGAGCACCGAGAACAGGACGGGGCTCGAGAAGCCCGTCGCCTGCTCCACGAGGAAGTTCACGGTCACGCCGGCCAGCATCGCCTGGACCCAGCTCCAGCCCATGAGCGTCACGACATTCGCGGCGACCGGCAGGAAGGAGCCCCGCAGGCCGAAGGAGCCCTTGGTGAGGGACATCGTGGGCAGGCCCGTCCGGGTGCCCATGTTGCCCACGAGCACCAGGACGGAGCCGCCGAGCAGCGTACCCAGCACGATCATCGCGATCGCGGTCCCCCACCCGATCCCGGGCACGAACAGCGTGCCGGTCAGCAGGGTGGTCACCACGAGGTTGGCGGCGAGCCAGATCATGCCCATGCGCGCCGTCCCGAGGGTTCCGCGCAGCGGACCGTAGCCGTCGGACTGCTGGTCGAGGTGGTTGGCGAGGCGCCGGTAGGCGGAGGTCGTGCTCATGCTTCACTCTTCTCGGGGGAGTCGTCGGGGACAGGGCTGAGGTGCTCGTGGACGGCTGTGACGCCGTCCGCACTGCGACGGAACACGATGGTTTCCCGCTCCTGGGTCGTCTCGGCGACACCGCCCGTCGAGGTGGTCGTGCGGACGTCATGGGTGAACACGGCCACGGACCCCATCAGCTGGACGCGCTGATGAGTGCTGACGCAGGCGGTGACCCGCCAGCCCTCGTCGAGCCAACCCGCCCACAGCCGCTCGTAGTCCGCGCGGCTCTCGAGCCGGTGGGGTTCGGTGTGGAACAGGAAGGTGGCGTCCTCGGCGAACCACCCGAAGTAGCCGGCGGTCTCCGTGGCCCCGAATGCGGCGACGAGGGCCGCGGCGGCCTCGAGGACTTCGGGTTCGGTCAGGTGTGCAGTGGTGGTCATGCGGCTACCTCCCGGCATTTGGTTGCCCCCCGGTCAACAGATGTTGTCCACCAGAGTCTGTGTGATCCGCACAACACGCGTCAACCCCGCCCCGCTCCACGGGTCCCGACCGTGCAATCCGACGCCGCGTCCCGCCCGCGGCGTTGCTAGGGTGACCTCATGTCCCAGCACCCCGTCGCCCTCATCACCGGCGCGTCGCGCGGCATCGGCCGCGCCATCGCCGACGAGCTCGCCTCCACCCATCACCTGCTCCTCGGCGGGCGCGATCTCGCTGCGCTCGCCGACCTCTCGTCGTCGTTCCCGTCCGCTGAACCGTTCGCTGCGGAATTGCGCGATGCGGGACAGGTGGCGGCCGCGGTGGCCGGCATCCCCCGGCTGGACGTCCTCGTCCACTCGGCGGGCGTCCTGCGCATGGGTTCCGTCGGCGACCTGCCCGACGAGGCCTGGCGTGAGAGCTTCGAGGTGAACGTCTTCGCGGTGGCTTCCCTGACGCGTGCCCTGCTGCCCGCGCTGCGTTCAGCGCGGGGCCAGGTCATCGCGATCAACAGCGGCTCGGGCTACTCCTCGGGTGCAGGGTCCTCGGTCTACAGCGGGACGAAGTTCGCGCTGCGCGCCCTGACGGACGCGCTGCGCGAGGAGGAGCGGGAGCACGGCGTACGGGTCAGTTCCATCCACCCGGGCCGCGTCGCGACCGACATGCAGGAGGAGCTGCATGCCTGGGAGGGCAAGGACTACCGCCCCGACGCCTGGATCCGGCCGGACCAGGTGGCCAGGGCCGTCCGGCTCGCGGTCGACGCGAGCCCGGAATCGACGATCGAGACGCTGAGCATCCGCCCGTCCGGCATCACCCTCGACCACGCCTGACGCAGCCCGTCATCCCTGGGGACCTCCGGTCACGGGCCGGCGACCACACGCGGCCTGCCGAACTGCGTCTGCACGCCGGGAGAGAAGAGCACGGACGCGGGCGGGCCCTCGACGCGGAGGCCCGCCGCCCCGAGGAGTCCGTCGTCGAACTCCGTCAGCGCTGCCGGATGAAGCGGCCAGGGCGTATGCGTGTTGGGGATGTAGAGGGTGCGGCCGGCAAGACAGCTGTGCAGGCCGAACCGCGCGGTCAGCTCCAGGGACAGCGGGTCGGCCGCCGTTCGTGCGGTGTCGGGGCGGACGGCGAACCGAGAGCTCGCCTGGCGCCTGTACCGCACGACGTCGTACCCGTACTCCCGCTGCCCGCCCTCCCCCCGCGTCACGGGTGAGCACCTGGACCAGACGTAGGGGATGCCGCCGCCGCGCGCGGCGATCACCACGGCCAGTCGCGAGGCGTCGAGGGTCACGAAGACCACCCCCCGCGTGCCGTCCGGGCCGCGCGAGTAGAGCCGTACGTTGACCTCGGTGAAGGACCCGAAGTACGGAACCGGCAGTCCCCGCCCCAGGCCTGCGCCGACCATGCGGAAGCCGATGAGCCCTACCCACGATGTGCCGTCCACGATATCGGGCACGACGCCGGGGGGCATGTAGCGCTCGACGGCCGCGGCCTCGATCCGCCAGTGCAGGAACACGGCGTCGGCCCAGCCCTGGTCCATGATGATCGGTCGGGGCAGGTCGGGGGCGAGATGCCAGGCAGGATCGCGTGGTCCGTCGATGTGCTGGAAGTCCGTCATGTGATCGGCTCTCCGCAGGTGGCGGGTTCCCCCGCGAAGCGGTACCAGGAGGGCAGCGCCGCCCTGAACTCGTCGCGGATGGCGGGGTCCTCAGCCACCGTCCAGTCCACGGCGGCTCCGACCTCGGGCTCCACCTTGTTCCACTCGAACCAGTTGACCATCCTCAACTCGGGGAAGCGCTCACGGACGGCGGGATCGAACACCTGCGCCCACCAGGCGCGCTTGATGTTGATCGTCCGCAGGTCGCCGATGTCGTCGGTCACGAGCGCCGCCGTCTCGGGGATGGCCACGGGCTTCCCGTGGCCCACGGCGTAGTCGGCATAGAAGTCCGGGATCATCGAGCCGTCACCGTTCTTCCCGTTGTAGGTGCCGGTGAGTTGGTCGATGAACTTGCCGTCCTCCGGCATCTCGCTCTCCCCCCAGGGGTAGGTGGAGCCCCAGTGGTAGAGGGACATGCCCACCCAGTCCACGACGTCGTCGCCCGGGTAGTAGGGCGCGTAGGGGTCGTCCGCAGCGGTCAGCTCGCCGTCGGCCGTCGTGTCGAGCGCCTCGAAGCCATCCGTGCCCGGCAGCGATTCGTAGGTACCACCGGCAAAGGGATAGCCGCCGGCGTAGTTCGGAGCCCACATCATCGCGGATCCGGGGGCCTGCGCGTGGACGGCGTCGGCCACGCGCCGGAAGGCGGCGATATAGGCGTCAGGCTGCTGACCCCACGGGTACCAGGAGCCGTTCATCTCGTGGGCGAACCGGACGATGACCGGGACCCCGTTGGCGTTGAACCGCTCGAGCATGGCGGCGAGATCGTCCGCCCGCTCAGCCGTCACCGGTGCCAGGCCCTGCTGCGGTTCGAGGGTCAGCAGGAGTATCCCGCCGTCCTGCCGGACCTGCTCCGCCGCGGCGGCGATGAGCTCCGGGTCCTCGTCGGAGAACGGGAAGTCCGCGAAGGAGACCGCCACCGCCGGGCGTTCACCGAGCTTGTCGGTGTACTCGGCGAGCGTCTCCTTGCCCCATTCGAGATTCACGCCCATGAGCGTGCCGTCCTCCGGTGCGAGATGACGGCCGTCGATCGGGTCACACACGACGGCGGCCGGATTGATGTTGCAGGCGCAGAGCGTCAGCAGGAGCAGGGCGACGAGCGCACGGGAGAGGGTTGAGACCACCCCGCCAATCTACAACCGCAGCGCATCCCCTCCGTCCACCGGCCCGGGCGTCAGAAGGCATAGCGGATCCGGCAGTACGGGAGACCCGCAGCCGCGAGGCGGAGGAACTCGTCGAGGTATCCCCGTTTCTCGTAGGCGATGTACCGCACGTTGGCGAACCCGTTCTGGGAGCGCTTAATCTCCTGCAGGTCGGGACGCCACAGGATCTCCTCGGCCAGGGGGTGCCAGCCCAGGTTCACCTCGTGCAGTTGCTGGTTGTGCGTGAGGAAGATGACCTCGGCCGCGAGTTGCCGCTTGGCCGCGGTCGAGAGCGCGGCATCCAGCTGGGCGAAGAGTTCCTGCCACTCCTCCTGCCAGTGCGGCGTGATGATGACCGGCGAGAAGTTCACGTGGACCTCGTACCCTGCCTCCACGAAGTCGTTGATGGCTGCGATCCGCTCGGCGACGGGCGTGGTGCGAACATCGAGCATCCGCGCGAGCTTCTCCGGCATCAGGGAGAACCGGACGCGGGTCTGTCCCCGCGGGTCCCAGGAGAGGAGGTCCCGGTTCACGTACTTCGTGGCGAAGGAGAGCTTGGCCGTGGGCAGGTCGCGGTAGAGCGAGACGAGATCCTGCACGTTGTCACTGACGAGAGCGTCCACGGAGCAGTCACTGTTCTCCCCGATGTCGTAGACCCACGCGGTGTCATCGCACTGATTCGGTTCGAGCTTGATCCCCTGGCGCGCCACATGCCGCTCCAGGTAACCGCTGATCTCCTCGATATTGGCGAACACCGTGATGGGGTTGCTGTAGCCCTTGTGCCGGGGCACGTAGCAGTAGGCGCACGCCATGGCACAACCATTGGCCGTGGACGGCGCGATGAAGTCCGCGGACCGGCCGTTCGGTTTCGCCGTGAGGGATTTCTTGACGCCGACCACGAGGGCCTCCGTCTTGATGCGCACCCATCGGTTCACGTTCGCCTCGTCCCCGCTCAACTCGGGGATGCGCCAATGGCTCGCCACCTCGACGACGTCCGCCTGCGGCCAGCGGGCCAGGATCTCCTGGCCTCTGGGAAGTGCTGCTGCTGCCGGCTCCACATAGATGCGACTGATCTGGAGCAGCTTGTCGGCCTGAAGCATGGGACCTCTCATCGCGGGGCGAAGACTTCACGGTACCGAGCACCACCGACACTTCCCGACGGCGGTGAGGCCCGCGGGGAGTGCTTCCCTCTCCAGCGAGCGCGCGAACTGTTGGTACCCTGAGAGCCGGAAGATCGGGAGGAGGACGCGACGATGACCGGCAAGGAACCGTTCTCCGCCCGCTTCATGAAGGCCACCGGCAAGCTGCGCATGTTCTTCGGGCCTGCGCAGGGCGGCTCGACCGAGGGCCCTGTGGTCTATGTCGATGACGAGGCGCACCGGCGGCGCCAGGCCGAACTCCAGCAGTGGACCGTCGTGCGGAATGCGGACGGCTCCACCTATCTGAAGCCCCGGAAAGAGCCGTAGGGCCGGGCGAACAGCACCCTCTGCACAGAACCGGTGAAAATACCGGGGAATTTGCGTATATCCTGCGTCGATCGCATGGGGTATGGCCTATTTCGAGTGGCAGACTGATCCTGTCAATGCTTGATCGCCCGCGGGGACGCATGGGCGCCATTGCACTCCAGGAAAAGGTCTCACATCATGACTGCACAACGCCCTCCTGCTATGGTCCGCACGGACGACGCAGGTCTGCCGCGCACCACGCTCCTCGTGATGCCCGGTGGACAGAATGCCCGTGGGATGGGCGCCCTGGCCGAATCCCTCGCACACGAGACCGACGGCCTGCTCGAGACCCTCGAGGTCACGATCGCCCGCCTCGCCCTCGCGCACCGCTCCTGCGTCCTGGATCCCGAGGGTCAGACCATGGACGACGACGCCTTCGCGTGGGTTCAGCAGTGCCTCGAGGACATCTCCGCGACATTGCGGGGGCTCTCGCTCGGCCGCGCGGACCTGACAGCGTTCGAGGCCGATGTGCCCGTCCGGGCCCTCACCGGGCTGGCCTGACCGCCCGGCTTTTCCATGGCTGCCCGGCCCCGAGGGGCCGGGCAGACCAGCTAGATGGACTGGCGGGCGCGGATCCCCGCGCGTCCCATCGCATCGGTGTAGGCGGACTGGATGTCCTTCAACCAGAGTTCCTGGTTCGCGGGAGTTCCCTTGAACGCGCGTTCCCCCGGGGACCGGACCTCGTAGATCTTGAAACCGCGCTTGACGATCGCCCGGTTCTCCAGCTTCATCAGCCTGCGGGCGGCCTTGTGCGCGTCGGCACCGTGCGCCACCAGCGCGGAGGCGCGCGGAACCTGCTGCAGGAACGTGAGCAGGGGCTTCACGCCGTCGGAGATCTGGTCCATCGTCAGTGCTCGCTCCTTGCCTTCCGGCAGGTACCACGGGTGCGCGTTCCACGGCATGACCGCGTCGGGGCGCAGGCCCACGGCCTCGTAGATGCCAGCCATCCGCACCGAGCTGGGGTCGTCGTTCTCGAACGAGACGAAGCCCGAGGGCAATGATGCTCCCGGGCTGGAGAAGAGACTGACGATCTTGCAACCGTCGACATCGTGGATGGGGTCGATGTACGGCACCGCTGATCCCGGCTTGGACTCGGCCAGGGTGTCACAGAGCCGGTTCACGTCCTCGATCTGTGGATCGTAGCGTTGTTCCCATTGCTGGGCCCGATACGTGGGGTCTGCCATGCGCTGTACCAATATTTCGCCTCCTCGCGAACTGCGCCAGAGGTGGCGCGAACGTGTTCGCTGCCTTCCAGCCTACGCCAGTCCGCCGCGGGGCTCCCCGAGGCCGGGCGCAGCCCATCGCCGGCGCGCTACGCCTCGAGCGCGCCGGCCCAGAGGTTGATGTCGGACTCGACGGCGAATTCGTCGATCGCGTGCAGCTCCTCGGCCGTGAAGGCGAGGTTCTGCACGGCCGCGAGGCTGTCCTCGAGCTGCCGGACACTCGAGGCGCCGATGAGCGCCGAGGTGACCGGCGTCCCCCTGGTCCGGGGACGGAGCACCCAGGCGATCGCCATCTGCGCGAGGCTCTGCCCGCGACCCTCGGCGATACCGTTGAGGCCCCTGATGCGGCGCAGGTTCTCCTCACTGAGCTGCCCGGCGTCGAGTGACGAGTCAGCCGCAGCGCGCGAATCGTCGGGGATGCCGTCGAGGTACTTGCTGGTGAGCAGGCCCTGGGCGAGGGGGGAGAACGCGATGGAACCCGCGCCGGTCTGCTCGAGCGCCTCGTACAGATTCGGCTCACCCTCCTCCGTCCAGCGGTTGAGCATCGAGTAGGAGGGCTGATGGATGAGCAGCGGCGTGCCGAGATCCGCCAGGATCGCCGCAGCTTCCACCGTGCGCTGCGGCGAGTACGAGCTGATTCCCGCATACAGGGCCCGCCCGGAACGGACCGCGGTATCGAGCGCACCCATCGTCTCCTCCAGCGGCGTCCCAGGATCCGGCCGGTGGCTGTAGAAGATGTCCACATAATCCAGGCCCATCCGCTCCAGCGACTGATCAAGACTCGCCAGCAGATACTTGCGGGACCCGAAATTCCCGTACGGACCCGGCCACATGTCGTACCCGGCCTTGCTGGAAATCACGAGCTCGTCACGGAACGGCCGGAAATCATCCCGCAGATGCCGACCGAAATTCGTCTCCGCACTCCCGTACGGCGGACCGTAATTATTCGCCAGATCAAAGTGCGTGACACCGAGATCAAACGCACGACGCAGGATCTCCCGCTGCACACCGAAGGACCTGTCATCCCCGAAGTTGTGCCACAGACCCAACGACACAGCAGGCAACAGCAAACCACTCCTGCCCACCCGGCGATAAGGCATCGAGTCATAACGGTCTTCTGCAGGGTGGAAGGTCATGGTGTCATCCGTTCGGTCGGCGGTCTGGCAAGGAGACACCGCGGCAGGCCGCGGCGCCTCGGGGATCAGGAAAGGGTGGAGACGTGCGGGTCCCAGTCCTCCGGCAGCGGCTCGGCGGCCGTAGCCGTACTCGACAGCGTGACGAACTCCCCCGTGGCGATGCTCTCGGAGATCGATACCATCGCGTCGAGCACGTGATACGCCGTCTCGCCCTGCGCACGATGCGGGCGCCCCGCACGCAGTGCCCGCGCCATCTCGAGGACGCCGCTGCCGCGCGTCGACGTCGCGCCGATGGCGGGGATCACCTCGGCGTCGTCCGAACCGCGGCGGGTCAGGGTGAGGTGGCCCGTGAACTCGTTCGGATCGGGGAAGGCGAGTGTGCCCTCGGTCCCGGTGACCTCCACGAAGCCTGCGCGCTTCACCGGCGAGTCGAAACTGAAGATGCTCTGCGAAGACTCGCCGTTGGCGAACTGCGCGATCGCACTGACGTGCGACGGCACGGTGACGTCGAAGACCTCGCCGGCCCTGGGGCCTGAGCCGATGGTGCGCGTCGCCCTGGACGTGGAGCCGAGGCCCGCGACCTTGGTGATGGCGCCGAACGTCTGTACCAGGGTAGTCAGGTAGTAGGGGCCGATGTCGAAAAGCGGGCCGGCGCCCTCCTGGAAGAGGAAGGCGGGGTTCGGATGCCAGGATTCGGGGCCGGGCGACTGCATCAGGGTGAGCGCCGTCAGGGGTACCCCGATGTCGCCGCGTGCCACGAGCCGCAACGCGGTCTGGAGGCCCGTTCCGAGGAAGGTGTCCGGTGCGCAGCCGAGGCGGACACCGGCGGCGTCGGCCGTCTTCAGGAGCCCGATGCCGCTCTCGCGGTCGAGGGAGAAGGGTTTCTCGCTCCAGACGTGCTTGCCAGCGGCGACCGCGGCGGTGGCCACCTCGACGTGCGCCGCGGGAATCGTCAGATTGACCACGATCTCCACGTCGGGGTGGTTCAGGGCATCCTGCACGCCTCCGGAGGCGGCCACGCCGAACTCCGCTGCGCGTGCCGCAGCGACCTCCTCGAACATGTCGGCGACGATGTGCACCGTCAGGTCGGGGAAGCTCGTGAGGTTGGTGAGGTATTCCTTGCTGATGACGCCGGCGCCGATGACCGCGACGCCGACGGGTCCACTACGGCGCTCCGCCGCGGGCCCGGTGGTATCCGCGCTCATTTCTTCCCCTCCTTCAGGTAGGCCAGGCTGTCGGCGACCGCAGTGAAGACATCGCCGTCGAAATCATCGAGCTCCACGACGGCGGCCTCGAGCCCGGGAGCGGCACCGAGAACGTCCCAGACACGCATGGCGCCCCGTCCTACCGCCACCTGTTCCTTGTCGTTCCTGGTGAGCGGGCCGTCCTTGATATGGACGAAGCGCACGCGGTCGCCGAGGCGGCCCAGGAGTTCCACGGGGTCCTCGCCTCCGACAGCGGCCCAGTAGGTGTCCACCTCGAGGACGACCTCCGGATCCAGATGGCGTGCGAGGACCTCGAGGGCGGACGAGCCGTCGATACGCTCCTCGAGCTCGAATTCGTGGTTGTGGTAGCCGACCGTGATGCCGTATCCGGCGCCCTTCGTCGCCGCCGCGTTGAGCGCTTCGGCCGTCGCTCTGATGTCGGCCTCGGACGTCCAGTGCCGGCGCTCCACGTGGGGGTCGATCACGGTGCCGATCCCGAGGGTTCGGGCGGCTTCGAAGATCTCGTCCTGGTCGTCGCGGAGCAGGGGCGCATGACCGGACGGTGCGCTGAGGCCGTTGGCCGCGAGTGCTTCGGCGAGCTCCTGTGCGGTCGCCACGAAGTTGTAGGGCTCCACGGCCGTGTAGCCGAGTTCCGCGACTCTCCGGATGGTGCGGGGCAGATCCTCCGCCATCGCTGTCCGCAGTGTGTAGAGCTGGAGTGAATAGGTCACGGGGGTTCTCCTCGCTGAGAAAAGGCGGCGTACTGAACCGGTTCAGATACTAGGAAGAACCTAGGGGATAGCGAGGGGCCGGTCAAGGAAAACCTGAGGCTATTGTGTTAGCCATGGCCAAGGAAACCATCGCCGGTCTGGCGAAGAGGCTGGGCATTTCGAAGGCATCCGTCTCCTATGCCCTGAACGGTCAGCCGGGTGTCAGCGAGGTGACACGGCGCCGTGTCCTCGACCTGGCCGAGGAACTGGACTGGTATCCCAGCTCCTCGGCGCGTGCTCTCTCCCGCTCCCGCGCGGGGGCGGTCGGCATGGTGCTGTCCGCCGATCCGCTGCTCATCGGCACCGAGCCCTACTACATGGGACTCCTGGCCGGGATCGAGTCCGCCCTCGCGGAGGGAGACATGGCCCTGATGCTGCGCATGGTGGGCAAGGACCCGCTCCAGGAACACGCCATCTACGAGCGCTGGTCCGGTGAGCGCAAGGTCGACGGCGTGCTCCTGTTCGACCACCTGCACGACGATCCGAGGCCCGCCCTCCTCGAACGGCTGGGGCTCCCGTTCGTCCTGCACAGCGCGCCCGAATCCGCCCGCCCCACATCTTTCTCCGGAACCACGACGGACCATGATTCCGATTCCGCGAGGATCGTCGACCACCTGCACGCGACGGGGCACCGGTCCATCGCGCACGTCTCCGGCCCCCACTCGTTCGTGCACGAGGAAGAGCGCATCCGCGGCGTCCGCGAGCGGGCCGACGGGTACGGCATGACGGTGGTGCAGTACGAGGGGAGCTACGCGCTCGAGGCAGGACACGACGCCATCGCCCTGCTCCTACGGGCTGCTTCCGCACCGCCCATCAGCGCCGTGGTGCTCGGTAACGACCTCATGTCGATGGGCGCCCTCCTCGCCCTGCGTGAGCTCGGGCTGCGGTGCCCGGAGGACGTCGCGATCGTGAGCTGGGACGACTCCCTCCATTGCCAGCTCGCCTCGCCGTCGGTCACTGCACTGTCCCGCAACACCGTCCTGCAGGGCAGGGTGGCAGCCGAACTCCTGCTCCTGCTCCTCGACTCGGGGACGCTGCAGACCCGGTCCATGCCGAGCAGCGAGCTGGTGGTGCGGGCGAGCACCGGGGGCTGACGCCGACCACCGCTACACCGCCCGCTCGTCGGCCTGGTCACCGGCCTCCTGTCCCTGCTACTGGGCCTGACCCTGCTCGCCGCACCCGTGCTCGGACATGCAGGTGGAGGAGAAACCGCGGCACGGAGCTGTGTCGCAATTTCTCCCCCGGCTCGCGCTCGCTAGTCTGGGGAAGGGCAGTTCTGCCCCGACGACCGTCGCGGTGATCGGGGAGCCGCGGGCCGATCTATCGAGGTACCCATGCATCGACCGCACCTGACCGTAGCCGAACAACCCTCCCCTCGAACCTCCCCCTCCGCTGTCCGGCCGCGGGTCCTGGTCGTCGCCACAGGTCGGGACCGCGGCGCACTGGCCGCCGTCCGCGCCTTCAGCGCAGCCGGCTGGTACGTGGGAGTGGGCACCCCGGAGGGCGGCGGGGTCCTCGGCTCCTCCCGCGCCTGCGATGTCACCTACCGCGTGCCCCGCCCCCGACACGACGGCACCGCGTTCGTCGACGGGGTTCGCAGGGCCGTGTCCGCAGGTGGCTTCGACGTCGTCTTCGGTGGCGGCGACGACTGGATGGCTGCCCTCTCCGCGTACCGTTCCCAGCTCCCCCTCCCGGTCGCGCATCCCGCCTTCGACGTCGTCGAGACCATCCTCGACAAGGTCCGGCTCGCCGAGTACGCGGAGAAGGCGGGCATCACCTCCCCGCACACCGAGCTGGCCTCCGACCAGGCGCTCGCGGACTGGCAGGGGCCCGTCGTCGTGAAGTGCAAGGAGCACTGGGCGCCGAACCAGACGCGCCCGCTGCGGATCGAGGCGAAGCTCTTCGCGACGGCGGCCGACGCCCGCCCGCAGGTGGAACGCATCCGGGCCGCGGGCGCACAGCCGATCCTCCAGGCGCCCGTGGACGGCTCGCTGGGCGCGCTCATCGGCGTCTTCCACGACGGGCGGCTGCACGGACGCACGCAGCAGGAGTCCACGCGGTTGTGGCCCACCCCGAACGGAGCGTCGGCTCGAGCGCGCACGGTCCCGGTGGACGAAGAGCTCGCGGCCAGGGTGGAGGCCATGCTCCTGGAACTCGGGTGGCACGGCCTCGTCGAACTGCAGTTCCTCACCGGTGACGACGGCGTCCCGTACCTGATCGACTTCAACGGCAGGTTCTACGGGTCGCTGGCACTGGCGGAATCCGCGGGGCACGGGCTTGTGCGCACGTGGGGAGAGCTGACGCTCGGCCTCGAGCCTCCTGCCCTCCCCGACGCGACGCCGGGCAAGCGCTACTCCTGGTTCGCCGGGGACCTGAGGCGTGCACGGCGCGAGCGGCGCGGCGGTCTCGTGCGCGATGTCGCCGAGACCCTGCGGTGGTCCCTCACAGCCCGGCACAGCACGTGGGACGTGACGGATCCCCGGCCGTCGGTGGCCCTGGCGCTCGGTCGGTTGCGCAGGCATTGACCGCGCGGCCCGCCGAAGCACAAGCGGCCCGACGACGCACACGCAGGCTGTCCCGGGTGCCTAGCGGCGCCGGACGGCCCGGAGCATCTCGAGGGGCACCAGGCGCTCCGGCGCGCGCAGCAGCATCAGTCCGAGCACGTAGGCGCCGAGCATCATGCTGCCGATCAGCGCGCCCTCGAGCAGCGGGCCCACCTCCGGGAGCATCGCCGCCAGGAAGCGCCCGGTCAGGTGTCCCACGGCCACCGTCGCGGCCCCGATCACGGTGGCCCGCACGAGGAGCTTCCGGGTAGCTGCGCCGTCGACCGCCCCGTGGCGGCGGGCCAGCAGCACCCCGTTGGCGATGGCCGCGAAGACGAGCGACATGCTCGTGGCGACGGCGATGCCTGCAACCCCCAGGACGGGTGCGAGGAGGATGTCTCCCACGACATTGATGACCATCGCCACCACGGAGACCAGCACGGGAGCCCTCGCATCGCCGAGCGCGTACGACGTGCTCACGAGCACCTGCCGCACCCCCATGGCAACGAGCGCGGGCGCGTACCAGAGCACGGCGACAGCTGTTGCGGCGGAGTCATCGGCCGTGAACTCGCCGCGCCCGTAGGCGACGCGCACGAGGGGCAGGGCAGCGACCATGAGCACGAGCGTGAGGGGCACGAGTACCGTCACCGTCACCGACAGTCCCCGGGAGACGAGGCGGCGCACCTCCGGGAGATTGCCCGCGGCAGCGCCGAGCGCCGGGTAGAGGGGTACCAGGAGGGATGCGATGAGCAGGGTCTCGGGCAGGTTGACGAGGCGCCACCCGTAGGAGAGCGCCGTGATGGCGCCGTCGCCGAGGGTGGAACCCACCGCGCGGTCCACGAGGGAATTGACGTTGCTGATCGCGCTCCCCACGAGCAGCGGGGGCATGAGCCGCGCGATCTCCCGGAAGCCCGGGTGGCGCAGACCGAGCCGTGGCCGCACCCTCAGCCCCAGCGCGGCGAGCGGCGGGAACTGCAGCACGAGCCGCGCGGCGGAGCCGATGACGAAGCCGATCGCCAGCGCCTGGATCCCGTAGCGCGGACCGAACAGGCCGGCGGCTCCGATCATGATGATGTTGAACGGCACGCCCTGGAGCGAGGACCACACCACCCTGCCGTGGGCCTGTGCCACGGCGGCGAGGAGGTCGGTCCCGGCGATGAGCACGGTGGCCAACAGCACGATCCGCGTGAGCATCACCGCGAGCTCCGCCTGCTCCCCTTCGAAACCGGGGGCTAGAAGGGCCGTCACGGGTGCCGCCAACAGACCGACGACGACGGCGCCCAGGCCGAGCACCACCATGGTGACGGTGATGGCCGTGTCGAAACTACGGTGGCTGCGGCACGCCGCGCCCTCGGCTTTCACCTCGCGGGCGATCACGGGGGTCACCGACCGGGCCATCGCGTACGCCACCAGGCCGAGCACCACGTTCATGAGGCCCTGAGCCACGAGATAGGCATCGAGGTCCGGGCCCGCACCGTACACCGCCGCGATGACGACATCCCGCAGGAAACCGAAGATGGTCGACACCGCGGTGAGCGCAGTGACCACGACGGCGGCACGCGAGACGCTCACTCGGCCGCCTCCTGATGTTCCGTGCCCGTTCCGAACCCCGCTCATCTAAGCATGGGAAGGCAGGACGGGTCATGTCGGGGGCGTGCCCGCCCCGCGCTCCTGCGCTCACCGGACGGTCCGACAGGTACCGGACCGGCATCGTCGCATCGTCGCTTCGTACAGCCATCTCCGTCAGCCACCGGCCTCTACGATGAGCATCATGGACAGCCCCGGACAACGCCCCCTCCCGTCGGAGCGCGACGCCGAGGAGCGGCAGCTCGCGATCACCCTGGTGCCACGGGATTCCGACGGCACCTTCGACGGCGCCGCAGCCGCTCTGGGCCTCACGGCGTCAGCCGGGGTGAAGACCCTGGTGGTCAAGGTGAGCGGAGGCGCCACCGTCTTCGTCCTGATCCCCGGGACACGCCGCCTCGACTGGACGAAGCTGAGGGCATTGCTGCAGGTGAACAAGGCGGCGCTGGTGACACCGGAGGCCGCGCTCGAGGTGACGGGCTACGAGCCCGGCACCATCACGCCCCTCGGCAGCCGGAGCATGCTCCCGGTCTATGCGGATGAGCGCATCGCCGGCGGGCGGATCGGCATGGGGTCCGGCTCGAGCGGGTTCCTCCTGTTCACCGACGCGGATCCCCTGCTGGCGTCCCTGGAGGCTGTGAGCGGGGACATCACGTCCTAGCAAGCACGGCGTGTGCGCGGTCCGCTGCTGCCCGCCGAACTCCAGTGCCCCTCTTGAGGATCGTGCGCAGGCTGCATACCGTGAGACATGGACGCCCGACGACGAAGGAGTTGCTGATGCTGCTTGCCGAGGCCCTCGAGGGGTTCCCCCCGCCGGTCGCCGTTCCGGCCTCCGACGTGGCCGGACGATCGGCAGGAGCAGTCTTCGTCGTCCTGGATGACGACCCCACGGGGACCCAGTCCGTCGCCGATCTGCCCGTCCTCACGTCCTGGGCGGTCGAGGACATCGCCTGGGCACTCGAGCAGGGACTTCCCGCGTTCTATGTCCTGACCAATACACGCAGCCTCTCGCCGTCGGACACTGCAGTGCGCAATCGCGAGATCGCCGCCAACGCCCTGCGGGCAGCACGCCCCTCCGGCACGCAGCTCCTCTTCGTCTCCCGCAGCGATTCCACGCTGCGCGGCCATTTCCCGCTCGAGACGGATACCCTCGCGTCCACCATCGCGGAGACGACCGGCGCCACCATCGACGCCGTGGTCCTGGTTCCGGCCTTCCCGGACGCAGGACGGGTGACGATCGGCTCGGAGCACTACATGCTCGCCGGCGAGGAGCTCACGCGGGTGTCGGACACCGAATTCGCCCGGGATGCGACCTTCGGCTTCCCCTCCTCGAACCTCCGCGCCTACGTCAGCGCCAAGACGGGCGGGCGTCTCGCCGCGGACGACGTCCTCTCCCTCACGCTGGACACCATCCGTGGCGGCCCCGAGCAGATCGCGGACCTGCTCGGGACGGCGACCGACGGACGAGCGGTGGTGGCCGACGCCGTGACGGAGGACGATCTCCGCCTGATCGCTCTGGGCTGCCACCTCGCCCGCACGCGGGGAAGCCGGATCCTCTTCCGCGTCGGCCCGCCCTTCGTCCGGGCGGCGATCGGACAGGAACCGCACCCACCCCTCACGGCGTCCGAGGTCTACGGGGACAACGCCCCCGGAAGCGGAGGGGGCCTGGTCGTCGTCGGCTCCCATGTCGGCGTGACCAGCCGGCAACTCCACCACCTGACACTGGCCCGCCCGCAGTGCTCCACCGTGGTGATCGAGGTGGAACAGGTCATCAGCGACACCTCCAGGCCGGCGCACCTGGACGACGTCGTCACCCGGGCGATCGACGGCCTCGCCACGGGAGACGTGATCGTCCACACCAGCAGGACACTCGTCACCGCATCCGACGGCGAGCAGAGCCTCGCGATCTCGCGCGCCGTCTCCGCCGCCGTCGTCGACGTGGTCCGCCGGATTCTCGAGTCCGCGCCACCCCGCTTCGTGATCGCCAAGGGCGGGATCACCTCCTCCGACGTCGCCGTCCACGGGTTGTCCATCCGCCGCGCCATGGTCCGGGGGCCCATGCTGCCCGGCATCGTGTCCCTCTGGGAACCCACGGACGGTCCGGCGCGCGGCATCCCGTACGTGGTGTTCGCAGGGAATGTCGGCTCCGATGCCTCGCTCACCGACGTCGTCCGCACACTCGCGGCGCACGCCGGTGACGGTGTCAGTGATGGTGCCGGTGATGGAGATCCACCTTCGCCTGCGAATTCGACGCACCCGCCTGCACCCTCCGACCCCTGAAGAAGGACACACCATGACCTCCCAGCACTACACGGCCGCCGTTCTCGGACTCGGTGCCATGGGGCTGCCCATGGCGCGGCGCCTGGCCTCGGGGCTCACGGTCCACGGCTTCGACATCTCCGCCGAGCGCGTCGACCTCGCCGAGCAGGCCGGCGTGCGCCCCTTCGGGACCGCGGCGTCAGCGGTGGACGGCGCCGACGCCGTCCTCCTGGCCGTGCGCAACGCCGAGCAGCTCGACACGGTGCTCTTCGGCACGGACGGCATCGCGTCGGCCCTGAAACCAGGAGCAGTGGTCATCATGACCAGCACGGTCGGCGTCGACGCCGTGGTGGATGTGGCCCGGCGTCTCGCGGACCTCGGCGTGGAGCTCGTCGATGCGCCACTCTCGGGAGGGCCGGTCCGTGCGGGCGAGGGCGATCTCCTGATCGTCGTTGGCGCCTCGGCGGCTGCTCGCGACACGGCCGCCCCGGTCCTGGACCTGCTGGCCTCCACGCTCACGGTCGTCGGCGACAGACCGGGTGACGGCCAGGCCCTGAAGACCGTCAACCAGCTTCTCTGCGGTATCCACATAGCTGCTGCCGCCGAGGCACTGGCTCTCGCCCACGCCCTGGGCCTCGATGGCGAGAAGACCCTTGAGGCGCTGCAGGCCGGTGCCGCGGCCTCCTTCATGCTGGGCAACCGCGGGCCGCGCATCCTCCAGGCCTGGGACGAGGACGGCGCGGAGGTGCTCAGCCGGCTGGACATCTTCGTGAAGGACCTCGGGATCGTGACGACCGCCGCCCGGGCGGCAGCGCTGCCGACCCCGCTCGCCGCGGCGGCGGAACAGGTGTTTCTGCAGGGCCAGGCGCAGGGCCGGGGTGCACTGGATGATTCCGCCGTCGTCACGGTGGTGGCACCGCGCAAGCCGTCGGGTTCCTAGGCGCTCCGGATCACCACGCCGGAAGCAGCGCTTCTACGGGCGGCCCGAGCGGTTCGGTCAGTAACGCGTGAGCACGTCGATGAACTCGTCGGCCCGGGCAAGGGTCTCGACCATCTTGGCCCGCCGCTCGACAGCGGTGGCCCGGTAGGCGGCCAGGCGGGCTCGCAGGCCCTCGGCCGATGCCTTATCGCTGTCCTGCTGCAGGGCGTCGAGCACCGCCAGCAGATCGGTCATCTCTTCGAGCGAGAACCCCAGCGGTTTCATCCGGCGGATCACCATCAGCCGCTCGAGATCATCCTCGCTGTAGACCCGGAACCCGCCCTCGGTGCGGGACGTCGCCGGCAGGATACCCACCTCGTCGTAGTGCCGGATCGTCCTGAGGGACAGACCTGTACGTTCCGCAAGCTCACCGATATGCATGGTGCGCGTCGAGGACGGCGCACCCCCGCCGGTATCAGACGCTTCCGCATCGACTGCCAGCCGATCATCGGTCCGATCGGCGTGGCGCCCGGACCGTGCGGCGACCCCCGCTGAGGCATCGTCCATCGTTGCCCTTCTTCCCATCGCAGTTACAACCTCACGTGACGTCAGGTTAGAGTTTAACGGTTACTGCGCCTCCCGCAGGCCTTCTGTACACCGGCGTACAGCCTAGCTTCCACGCTCGACCGGCGAACAAGCTCCTCCCGCCGCCCTGTACTCCGACGCATGAAGGAATCTGTCATGTCAGCAGCCGCGCCCACCGCGACACCAGAACTCACCCCTGTCGAACGCCAGTCCGTCGCGCGTACCCTCAGGAACCCTCGCCTGCTCAAGACCGAGGTCCTCGCAGGGCTCGTGGTGGCGCTCGCCCTCATCCCGGAAGCGATCGCGTTCTCGATCATCGCCGGCGTCGATCCCCGCCTCGGCCTGTTCGCCTCCTTCACCATGGCTGTCTCCATCGCATTCCTCGGCGGCAGACCGGCGATGATCTCGGCCGCCACCGGCGCAGTCGCGCTCGTGATCGCACCGTTGGTGGCAAGTCACGGCGTCGACTACTTCATCGCGGCCGTCATCCTCGGCGGCCTGTTCCAGGTGATCCTCGGGATCACGGGGGTGGCGCGCCTCATGCGCTTCATCCCACGGTCGGTCATGGTCGGATTCGTCAACGCCCTCGCCATCCTCATCTTCATGTCGCAGGTGCCCGAGCTCATCGGCGTCCCCTGGCTCGTGTACCCGATGGTCGCCGTGGGACTCCTCATCGTCTTCGGCCTGCCCCGCGTCACCCAGGTGGTACCGGCCCCGCTCGTCGCCATCGTGGTGCTCACCGTGTTCGCGGTTCTGGCGAACGTGCTCGTACCGACGGTCGGGGACAAGGGCGAACTACCCGAGAGTCTGCCCTCCCTCTTCTTCCCGAACGTCCCGCTGACTCTCGAGACGCTGCAGATCGTCGCCCCGTTCGCCCTGGCCCTGGCCGCCGTCGGGCTCCTCGAATCCCTCATGACGGCCAAACTCGTCGACGACATCACCGACACCCGCTCGAACAAGACGCGCGAGTCGTGGGGACAGGGGGCAGCGAACATCATCACCGGGTTCTTCGGCGGCATGGGCGGCTGCGCCATGATCGGCCAGACGATGATCAACGTCAAAGCCTCCGGAGCACGCACCCGGATCTCGACGTTCCTCGCCGGGATCTTCCTGCTCATCCTCGTCGTCGCCCTGGGCGGCATCGTCGCGCTCATTCCCATGGCCGCCCTCGTCGCCGTCATGATCTTCGTGTCCATCGCCACCTTCGACTGGCACAGCATCCAGCCCGCCACCCTCAAGCGCATGCCCAAGAGCGAGACCACCGTCATGCTCGCCACCGTCATCGTCACGGTGTGGACCCACAACCTCGCCATCGGCGTGGGCGTCGGAGTCCTCGTCGCCATGGTGGCCTTCGCCCGCCGGGTCGCCCACTTCGTCACGGTCGACCGCACCGAGGAGACCGTCGACGGCGAGCGTCACGCCACCTACACGGTGAACGGTGAGCTTTTCTTCGCTTCCTCCAACGACCTCTACACGCAGTTCGACTACGCCCTCGATCCGCAGCGCGTCACCATCGACCTGCACGGCTCGCACCTGTGGGACGCCTCGACCATCGCCGCACTCGACGCCATCCAGGAGAAATACCACTCCCACGGCACCGAGGTGGACGTCGTTGGCCTCAACGAGGCGTCGTCCATGATGCGCGAACGTCTCGGAGGGAAGCTCGGCGCGGGTCACTGATGCGCGCGACGCTCGCTCACGAATTGGATTCGTCCTGTTCCGCGAGCTCACGCCGTTCGCGCTCCCGTCTGCTGTACGTGGCGTCACGCACAGCGGCATCACCGTCGAAATTCGATCCGAGTGCGCCTGCGAAGATGCCCAGCGATGCCGACAACCAGCTGAGGTTCGCGTAGTCGGCGAGCGAAACGGGATGCCCGAGCTGTGACCGCAGATAGCCGCCCGAGATGATGGCGAGGGAGCCGAGCAGCACCGCCAGGTAGAGACCCGCGTACATCACCATCACGCTCAGGAACACCGTGACGACTGTCGCCGTGTTGTCCAGCGCCGCGGGTGTCCGATCGACCTCGGTCTGATGGGTGGACCACAACCCGTTGTGGACGATCAGCCAGCCGGTCAGGGTGAGGACCGCCAGCACGCTGACCAGGAGGAGCCGTAGCGCACTCGAGGAATCCGCCATGTTCCAGATGGAGGCATAGAAAATGCCGAAGGCTCCTGTCGCCATCGCGGCCGCGGCCGCACTGGACAGGGAACCTACGAGTCTGCCCGGCCGGTTGCTGCGGACCATCCCGCCCAGCAGGCGCCATCGGCCCCACCGTCCAGCGATGGTCCGGTAGTTCGTTTCCGGTCCGGCCTGCGGATCTCCCGGTCCGTGCGCTTCGCCACTCGCCGAGCCGTCACCCGCCGACCTGCCTGCACGGTTCGGATCGCCGTCATGATCGGCAGCAACCTGCGGGCCGGCCAGTTCCGCGATGACCCGCAGCAGTTCGGTCCGCAGCTTGTGCCGGATCCGGAAGCCACCGAAGGCGGGAAGCGAGATCAGCGCCCCTCGACAGGTCGCGTCCCATTCGGTCACGAGGGTCCGGTGGTCATGGGTGCGGGGCAGGTCGGTGAGGTACACCACGAGATCCCACCCGTGGGTGGCCCGGAGCCCCTCCGCCCGTTCCATGAGGGCGATCCGCCCGTTGGTGTCCAGTGGCAATGTCTGGCGGCTGACCTGCACTTCCCACGACGGCTCCGACGATTCCCGGTCACCGGTCACCCAGCCGATGTCCTCGCGGATCGTCGCTTCGAGCTGACGGGCGAGCCGCTCCGGAAGCCCCGGGTCCGCCATCAGACCGAGAACAGCCATCGTGTGCACTTCCTCCTCTAGGTCCTGCCCGGCATGCCGTCGCTACCCTTCCACTGTTGGTCCCCGGTGCCAGCCGTCGTCCCGTTCTATCAATGAAACGGCCCACTGTCGCAGTGCTTGCGGAGACGCAATTGTGCCTTGACCCTCCTGGCATGCCCCTGTTTGGTTGGCTGCGGGTCCACCCGGCGTGCAACGCCGGCCCGTCGAATCGTCCCCGAGGTCAGAGTCAGCATGGATTTTCAGCAGTGGTGGGGGTCTGTGCCGGCTTCGATCACCGTCGGCGTGACGATCCTGGACATGGCGATCCGGCTCGCGGCTCTCGGGATCGTGCCGCACAATCGCCGGCCGGCCGCAGCTCTGGGGTGGCTGACTGTCATCTTCTTCATGCCCGTCATCGGTCTGGTCCTGTTCCTGCTGCTCGGCACGTCCACCCTCGGGAAACGGCGGCGGACCCTCGAGCAGCACGTACCGGAGCAGCACTTGCCTGCGGGAACACTCCAAGGGGCGAGCACCGTGGTCGACGCCCTGCCGGAGTGGGCGAGTGCCATGGTCCGGATGAATGAGAGCAACGGCGGGCTTCCCGTGACGACAGGCAACAGCGCCGATCTGCTTCCCGACTATGAAGCCAGTATCGACGCGATGACCGAGTCCGTCCGGCAGGCGGTGTCATTCGTCCATGTCGAGTTCTACATCGCGGTGTCCGACGACACCACCGAATCCCTGTTCCACGCCCTCGAGGAAGCACACCACCGCGGTGTCCAGGTGAGGGTCCTGCTCGATCACGTCGGCAGCGCAGGATTTCCCGGGTACAAGGCGGCGACCAGGCGGCTCGATGGGGCGGGAATCGCCTGGCGGCTCATGCTTCCCGTCGCCTCCCCCCGCTTCCACTACCAGCGCCCGGACCTGCGCAACCACCGGAAGGTCCTCGTCATCGACAATCGAGTCGGTTTCACGGGCTCGCAGAACATCATCGACGCCAGCTACAACAAAAAGTCGAACAAACGCCGCGGGTTGCAGTGGCGCGACCTGATGGTGCGCATCGAAGGGCCCGCCGTCCCGCAGCTCAACGCGGTCTTCCGCGCCGACTGGACCGCGGAGACCAACGAGGACATCCCCGACAATGCACCACCCATCGCCGGTCCGCCGCCGGGCCACCTGTCCTGTCAGATCCTGCCCAGTGGGCCCGGGAACACCAACGAGTCGAACCTCCGACTGTTCCTCGCGATGATCTACAACGCCCGGGATCAGGTCACGATCTGCAGCCCGTACTTCGTCCCCGACGAATCCCTCCTCCTGGCCGTCACCTCCGCCGTCCAACGCGGTGTGGAGGTCCGGCTGCTGATGGGCTCCACCTCGGATCATTTCCTCACCCACCATGCCCAGCGCTCCTACTACGAGATGCTCCTCGCCGCCGGGGTCGCCATCCACCTCTACCCCGAGCCGTTCGTCCTGCACTCGAAGTTCGTCGTCATCGATGGGCAGGTCAGCGTCGTCGCGTCCTCCAACATGGACATCCGCTCCTTCGCCCTCAACCAGGAAGTCAATCTCCTCGTCCTCGACGCCGACTTCGCCCGGCGCCTGGGCTCACTCACCGATGAGTACATCGACGGGAGCCACCAACTGCACCAGGACACCTGGGCCGAACGCCCCCTTCACGCGAAATTCCTCGACAACGCGTGCCGCCTCACCGCCAACCTCCAATGACACCGCCTCCGGGCGCCGATGCAACCAACCAGAAACCAGGAAACAGAGAACAGAGAACAGAGAACAGAGAACAGAGGAAGGACATCACGATGAACGCGAACCCGAAGGACCAGCAGCAGGGTGACCAGCCCTCGGCTCAGGCGAAAGAGGACGACGGCCGTCGTCGTGAACGCCGCATGTACCTGAGATTCGGCATCATGATCGCCACGTCGACCGTGGTGATGTTCGTGCTCACCTACACGAACGTCTTCCGCATCGATCACGTGCGCTGGAGTGAGGAACGCTTCTACATGGCCCTGCTCATGGGTAGCGCGATGGCCATCGTGATGCTGTGCTTCATGTGGTCGATGATGTACAAGAACGTCAAGATCAACTTCGCGATCATCGTGGGCGTGGTCATCCTCGGCGGTGCGGCGCTCGGCCTGTCCAGGTCCCAACTGCTGGTCGACGACCTGGCGTACATGAAAGCCATGATCCCGCACCACTCGATCGCGATCCTGACCAGCGAACGCGCCGGCATCGACGACGTCCGGGTCCGTGAACTCGCGGACGAGATCATCGAAGCCCAACGTCGGGAGATCGCGGAGATGAACTGGCTCATCGAGGACATCCAGGAAAACGGCGTCGTCACCACCGAGGAGGACGCCGGCCTCCGGCCGGTCCCCGAGTTCACGGTCAGCCCGTAGGCGCCGGAAGTGCCGCAGGATGCCACAGAAAACACCGCCACGGGGTGAAAATTGCCCAGCGGGCGTGGCAGGTTTCGGCCGAATAACGATGCGGCACAACGGGCGCTCTGTGCTTGCGCCGAAAAAGTAAGGCTGCTTACGGTTGGTTGGTACCGCCCCGGGTTTCACCGCACGCAGGCAGAGCCCGGGGACACTTTCCACCACGTTGGAGGATCACCATGACGACACGCAACCGCCACAGCACCCGCCTGGCCATCGCAGGTATTGTCGCCGCCGCAGGGCTCGGCCTCGCAGGCTGCAACACGGAAGGGCCCGAAGAGGGCGTCGATGTCGAGGACATCAGCGAGGGCGAGATCGCCGAGTCCTCCCCCGCAGCCGACCCGGAAGTGTCCGGCGTCCCCGAAGCCGCTCCCGGCCTGGGATACAGCGGCCTCTACGACCAGAACTTCTACGACGAGGCCGACGCCTACGTGGGCCAGGAAGTGACGGTCTCCGCCGAGGTGACCGAGAACATCTCCGACGACACGTTCGTGATCGCGGGTGCCGATGACACCGCAGTCGACCCGCTGCTGATCGTCGAAGAAGTTGAGGTCCCCTCCCTGAACGAGGGAGAGGTCGTCCAGCTCACCGGCACCGTCCAGGAGAACTTCGACGTCGCGGCTGCCGAGGAGACGCTCGGCATGGATCTGGAGGACGAACTCTACGCCGACTACATCGGAGAGCCCTACCTCTCTATCACCAGCGGCGAGGTCCTCGAGGAAAACTGAGCCGACCCGATCCAGCACCCAGAAAGGTCACCGGGAAGGGAGCCTGACAATGCAGCAGCAGAAGCTACCCATGTACCCGACGTCCTCCGAGGCCACCGGTCCGCAACTGGACAGGGCGCGCGCCCAGGGAGAGGCCTATCGGGACGCCCTGACCTACCTGGTCGAGGAGGTCGCCCACGACGGCGGAACCTGGCAGGCCGGCGAGTACACGGTGGGCTAAGCCATCAAGGACGCCGAAGGCATGTACCGCTTCGACCACGGCCAGTTGACGTGGCAAAACCCGGACGACGGGAACGCCCACGTGGAGATCGCCGTCCAGGACGCGTCCGACGGCCGGTTCGTGCCGGCCCTATCGGTCAGCGCGACCCTGATAACACCCGGAGGGCAGGGACTGGGACCGCACGCGCAGGAGCTGGTATGGCACCCCATGCTCTATCACTACGCCCGGAACCGGACCCTGCCCGAGGACGGCGAGTACACCCTCAGGGTGCACATCGAACCGCCCACCTTCATGCGCCACGACGAAATCAACGGTCGCCGTTTCACCGAAGCGGTCGACATCGAATTCACGGGCGTCCAGATCGAACGCGGAGCCGAATCCGTCACCCCGCCCACGCCGTGACCCCCGGATGCCACCGCGTCCAGTCGCTGAAGCGCCGTCCGCGCTGCCAGCCCCGGTCAGGGGTTGGCAGCGTGGTCCGGTCGCGACGGAGAGCGGGCTTCCTCGTGTTCTGGTCCTCTCCGGTTGCACTCAGGGAAAGCAGGAGGCACACACCCGGAGCCCGGCGTCGTTCAGTCCCGCACTCCCGCCGCAGAACTGGTGAGGAACACACCATCATCCTTCACCCGGTCGATCGCGTCTGCAGCTTCGAAGCTGTTGTTGCCCAGACCGGAACCGTCGATCTCGATGTAGCCGAGCCGGAGCAGACGCTCCCTCCGCTCCTCGGGCAGGTCGGATCGGGCATCGAAGGCAGAAACCAGGGCCCCTGCGATGCCGCCTAGGCCCTCCGATTGCTGGCCCTCAGCCGTCACCGCCTCAGGATCTCCCATCTTGACTCCGGCAACTGTTCCGACGGCGTCTCCCGACGCGTCGAAAACGGTCATTCCTTCACGGACGGACTCGAGGGTGTTCATGACGGTCCTTTCGAGGATGTCGGTCGATATACATGCCGTGGAACCTGTCTATCCGGCGGTTCGTCGAGTTGTCGAGGACAATTTGTCCCGATCCGGGCATTGCCGGCCCTAACCGGACGTCGCCGGAGCAGGCTTCGTCCCGAGGAGGATGTTGAGACCCCATCCCACCGCCGTGATGAGGACGATGGCTCCCAGCATGGACAACAGTTGCGCGGGAGCTGACAGGATCCCGAGGCTGATGATGAGTGTCGTCGCCCCTGCAGGCGGGTGCGGCTTCTTAGCCCACGTCAGCACGAGCGTGGTCAGGGCGACCGAGAGGGCCCCGGCCGCCAGATGGGCCGGTGTGAGCCCACCGGCCGGCGCCGACGGATCGTCCTGCAGGCCGAAGCCGTAGAGGCAGGCGGCTCCGGCGAGAAAGCCGACACCATGGCCGATCAGGGCATTGGACGGACGGGATGATTTCTCTCCGGGTGACTCGAAGAACAGCATGACCGTGGGACCCAGGCTGGGGAACAGCCATGGCGCATGCAGCGCCAGTCCGACGGCGCCGCTGGCGGCGAGGACGATCAGCGACAGCAGGGCAGCGTAGAGGGCGCTGCCCACCCTGTGGTGGGATGCGCGCAGCCGGGCGTGGAGCGAGTGCGGGGACATGGTCGGGATTCTCTCGGTCGTAGGGTTTTTGCGCCCGACCAGCGGGCCATCCGATACTGGAGACATGGGCGCAGAGGACGAAGCGACGAGTGGGGAGACCGACCTCGACACCGTTGTCCGGGCGTCCAGGGTGTTCGTCGCCGTCGTAGCGAAGTCGATCGCCGAGGTGGACGACCTCGTGACCCCGCCGCAGTGGCGGGTGCTGGTCCTCATCGCGACGCGGGGGCCGCAGACTCTCGGCGCGGTGGCGGTGGACCTCGGGGTGCATCCCTCCAATGCCACCCGGACGGGCGACCGCCTCGAGGCTGCCGGTCTGGTCCGGCGAGTGGACGACCCCGATGACCGCCGTCTTCTCCGCCTCGCACTGACCGATGACGGGCGGGCGCTGGTCGATCGGGTGATGTCCCACCGGAGGCGGGCCCTCGGTGAGGTGGTTTCCCGGATGAGCCCCGATGACCGGCACATGCTCGAATCTGCACTTGCCGCTTTCGCGGAGGCCGCCGGCGAGACGCCCGACGACACGATGAACGCAGCGCTCGGGCTGGGCTGACCGGAGGACCACGCCGGTCGCTGCAACTGCACTGCACGCCACCGGTGAGCCAACCGTGCAGGACGCCGGAGCACACGGTCACTCGGCGACAAGCAGAGCCTGCGGAGCAGCCTGCTTCATCCGGGTCTTCAGCCACTTCAGCTGCGTACTCGTCTGGCCGTCGCACGCCGTCACCACCGCGAGGAGTTCCTCGTCCCTCAGCCCTTGGGCGGCCTGCTTGATCATCGTCCAGGTGATGTCCACCAGGCTGGCCAGGAGGTACAGGTCCTGAAGGTCCCGAAGGAGTCCGACGGGACCGGTGCGCGTGTCCTCCAGCCCATCCGCGTGCAGGCGCTCCGGCTCGTCGTCGTCCGCCACCTCGCCGTACCGCCGGATGACGGGTGCGAGCGCTTCCTGATGCTGATCGCACTGGGCGGCGAGCGATTGGCAGATGAAATGGATGTCGGGCTCGTCGCCGTGGCCCTCGGACACCTGCCGGAACGAGTCCGCCAGGGTGCCCTCGGACGTGTGGAGAAGCCCGAGATACACAGGGAGTTTCATGAGCGCTCCTCCTTCGTCGCGACCGCCGGCGGGTCGACCGGCGCTAGGGTCTCGGACGCCTGCGCTGCCGGCCCGCCGATGGTCGGCAGCACGGCCCTGCGGCGCCCTCCCCTCCCGGCCGGGCGGGAGGCCGTCGTCGTCGGGGCCATGGATTGCCCCACCCCGTCGGCAACCGTCTCCACCCGCACGGCGGCGTTCTTCAGTACGGGCTGTTTGGACACCGGGTCCCACTCGGTGATGGTGAGCTCGTTCGCTGCCCGGTACCGCCCATGGGGCTCGCCCTCCTCGTCCCAGTAGCCGTAGTGGAACGGCGCGAAGATGCTGCCGTCACGGATGCCACTGACCCGCACCGACGCGGTGATGTGACCACGGCGTGATTCCACCCGCACGACGTCGCCCTCACCGAGTCCGTAGGACTCGGCGTCGGAAACCGACATCTCCACCCAGGCGTCGGGGGCTGCGCCGTTCAGCTGGGGAGAACGCCCGGTCTTGGTGCGGGTGTGGAACTGATAGACCGTACGGCCGGTGGTGAAGCGGAAGGGGTACTCGTCGTCAGGGGTCTCGTGTGCCGGATGGTAGGGAGCTGTCTTGAAGATCGCGCGCCCGGCCGGATTGTTCGCCTTGTACGTCTCGGGTCCGACCGTCGCCCCCGTCAGCAGGTCGTGCCCGTAGCTCTCACAATAGCCGGGATCCGTGGGGAACACCCCGTCCCCATACAGGCGCACCGTGCCCTCGGGATGCTCCTCGTTGCACGGCCAGGGCACCCCACTGCCGCCGCGCAACGTGTCGTACGTGATGCCGGTGTAGTCGCACGGGCGCCCGCGGCTGCACTCGGTCCACGCCGTGAACGCCTCCTCCGGCCCGCTCCACTGCAGCAAGGGGGTGCCGTCCAAACGCGTGAATCCCATGCGCCGGGAGTAGTCCAGGAAAGTATCGAGATCGCTCCGGGCCTCACCGGGTGGCTCGACGGCCTTCTCCGACAGGTGCACCGTCCGGTTGACGTTGGTGAACGTCCCGGTCTTCTCTCCCCACGCCGCGGCGGGCAGCACGACGTCGGCGTACTGCGCGGTCTCGGTCAGGTACAGGTCCTGGACCACGAGGAACAGGCTGTCGGCCGTGAGGATGTCCCGGATACGGGACAGCTGCGGCAGGGAGACCGCCGGGTTGGTCGCCGAGATCCACAGGAACTCGATCGAACCCTGCTCGACATACCGGAAGATCTGCATGGCGTGCGTCGGCGGGGCCCAGTGCGGGATGATCGCTGCATCGACCTTCCAGAGGTCCGCGAGTTCCTGCACGTGCTCGGGGTTCTCCCAGTTCCTGAACCCCGAGAGGTCACCGTCGGCGCCGCACTCGCGGTTGTTCTGGGCCGTGGGCTGTCCGTTCATCTGCAGGATGCCGCACCCGGGCTTGCCGAGCAGCCCACGGAGCAGGTGCAGGTTGTTGACGGCGCAGGACGACGCCGTTGCCTGCGACGACTGGTAGAAACCCTGCAGCACCGTGGACAGCACCCGATCCGAGGTCCCGAAGATCTCTGCCGCCCGCCGCACGTCGCCGGCATCGACTCCGCAGGTCTCCGCGACGGCGTCGGGCGTCCACGGCTCCACCGTCGCCCGCAGTTCATCCACGTTCACGGTGTGCTGATCGATGTACTCCTGGTCGATCCACCCGTTCACGAAAAGTTCCCGGACCAGCCCGTGCATCAGCGCCAGGTTGGTGCCTGGGCGGACCCGCAGGTGGACCTCCGCGTGGCGGGCGACCTCCGTCTCCCTCGGATCCACGCACACGATCCTCGGCCGGTCCCGGCCCGCGATGCGGTCCAGGACCCGCATCCACAGGACGGTCTGCGTCTCGGCCATGTTGTGCCCGAACAGGAACATCGCATCACACTCGTCGATGTCGACATAGCTTCCCGGCTGGCCGTCGGAGCCGAACGATTCCTTCATCGCGGCCGCCGCCGACGCCGTGCACAGCCGGGTGTTCCCGTCCATGTGGGGTGTGCCGATACCCGCCTTCCCCACGATCGCCTGGGCGTAGTACTCCTCGAGGAAGAGTTGGCCGCTCGTGTAGAAGCCGTGCGAGAGAGGTCCTTTCCGATCCAGCAGGTCCTTGCTGCGGGAGACGATGCGCTCCATCGCGGTCTCCCAGTCGGACTCGACCAGGACCCCGTTCTCGCGTACCAGCGGTCGCGTCAACCGATCCTTGTTGTCCACTCCCTGCCAGCTCGCGAACAATCCCTTCGGGCCGAGCCGCCCGTGATTGACGATGTCCGCCGACCGGCCGCGGACCCCCACCATCGAGCCGTCCTTCACGGCGATGTCGATGCCGCAGCCGTTGCTGCACAGCACGCAGGCCGACTGCACCCACCGCTCCACCTCGGACTCCCGGACACCCTCGGCCAGTACCTGGTCCACGCGGACGGGCCACCGCTCGTGCCGCGCGTACGGGGTGCGTGTACCCCAGACCTCTGCAATGCGGTCCACCATGTCGAACTCCTCATATGTCAGGCGTCGGCGGCGAGGTCGTGCCCATCATCACGTCACCTCCGGCGCACCTGCGAGCAAACATATTCCTGATAATTGCACCCTCGCAACCAGTTATTTCGGGGTTGCAGAAGCGAGGATCGAGGGGTGGGAGAACGCCGGAACAGGGCCGGGTGGCCGGCCGAGGGGTGTGTCTGCGTTGGACTGCCGGCCGCTCAGATCCGGTCAGGCACCATCTCGGGCTCCGGTCCCGCGGCACCGCTGCGGACGGGTCAGAGCGCCACGAGGGTATCGATGATGTCGCAGGTCTCCGTGCGCGAGGTGTAGTCCACGCGCACGTCGATAAGGCGGATGGTGCCGGTGGCGTCGGCCACGACCACCGCCGGGTAGGGTATCGCCGCGGTCCGATCCATGTTGGAGCCGACGACGTCGATGCCGAGGGCTGAGCGTGCCTGCATCGAGTCCGCGCTGGGCGTGGTGACGATCCCGAGCCGGGCAGCGAGCCGGTTCCCGCCGTCGGAGTAGATGTCGAGGTACAGCCCGGCGTCCCGCGCCGCCCGCGCGGCCCGCTCCGGGGCTTGGGGGCTGATGGCGATAAGCCTGGTCCCGAACGCCTCGACGACAGGAAGAAGCTCCCTCTGGTAGGTCTGCAGCGCGATGTTGCAGTACGGGCACCAGGAGCCGCGGTAGAAGACGAGGATCGCTGCCGCTGAGTCCAGCAGGTCCGCCAGGCTCACCGCCTGACCATCCGCCGCGTACAGCACGGCGTCGGGCAGTGGATCGCCTATCCGGGCCACGCCGTCGGGTAACCCCTCACGCCGCAGGTCCTCCTGCTCGCGCGCGAAGACCGCAGCCAATTCCGGTCCCACCTGGGCCTCGAACGCCGGCTGGAACTCCCTGACCTGCGACGCGATGGTTTCCGTGAACGCCGCTCGTTGCCTCATTCGTTCCCCTCCGGGCCGGCAGCGGAAGCCGCCCCTGCGCATCCGACACCATTGTGGGTCAGGCCCCATCGATGCACCACCCTCCGCTCGGTACCGCCCCCGTACCGTGACCTCGCCGATCCGCGCGCACGAGCACGCTCGGCCGGTATCCGGTATCCGGTATCCGGTGTCGGCGGCCAAGCCTTTTCTTGAGCTTCCTCTCGAGCTTTTTCTTGAGGTCCCTGCACGGCCGACACCATGTTCGGGCCCTTCCCGGGACACCTGCTGCGCAAAATCTGCAGAAATCCTTGGCCACACTTCGGCGCAAACCTACTTTCGGCGGATACGCCACCCCGCACAATGGAAGAGGACCTGCGGCCAGGCGGGACCGATTGACGCCCGGGCGACCGCCCGGCGACGACGGCAACCCCGGCACAAGACCGGAATGCCAGGCCACGGGGCCCGGAGTCAGCCGGGCCCCAGGAACAGCGAGGACACGATGATGCACACTTCCTACGTTCACGGACTCGGTGTCCGCCTGTTGCTCCTGACGTCCGCCGTCGCCCTCCTCCTCGTCGGGCTGACCCCGCCGCCCGCCGACGCGGCAGCGATGGTTACACTCAGCAGCACGTCGGGCCCCGCAGGAACATCGGTCACCGTCACAGGTGCCGGTTTTCCGAAGAAGACGCAGGGGACGCTGGTGACGGGGACCACCAGCGTGACCATCACGACGACCGGGGCAGGCGCCTTCCAGTCCGCCATCACGGCTACGGGATCGGGTGACCTCACCATCACTGCGACCGCCGGCGGCGTCTCCGCTGCGGCCCGCTTCACCGTCGTCGCGCCGGTTCCCACACCGACGACGACGAAGGCCATCCGGTTCGGGGTTGGGACCGCAGGAGGGCCCGCGGCGAACGGCGAGCTGGACGAGGTGGCGGCTCTCGCGGGCGAGGCGCCGTCGATGGTCCTCTCCTACAAGGACTTCAACCAGCCGGCTCCCATCGCCGAGCTGAATGCCGTCCGGGCGCGCGGCGCCGACACGCTCCTGACCTGGGAACCGTGGACCTGGGGTGGCGGCACGCAGCAACCCGCCTATGCGTTGGACCGCATCACCGCCGGGGACTTCGACGCCTACCTCCGGCAGTGGGGACAGGCACTCGGCCAGTGGGGGCAGCCGGTGTACCTCCGCTTCGCCCACGAGATGAACGGCGACTGGTACCCCTGGGCAGAGGGCGTGAACGGTAACGGCGCCGGAGACTATGCCGCCGCCTACCAGCACGTGCACGACGTCGTGGAGTCCACCGGCGCCACGAACATCAGCTGGGTGTGGAACCCCAACGTGCCCTACTGGGGCTCCACGCCACTTCCGCAGCTCTACCCAGGAGCCGAGTACGTGGACTTCGTGGCGCTCGACGGCTACAACTGGGGCACCTCGCAGTCGTGGAGCTCCTGGCAGGAGCCTTCGAACCTGTTCGGTGACGGCCTCGCGCAGCTGCGGCAGCTGGCCCCCGGGAAGCCGATCGTCATCGCGGAAACCTCGTCCTCCGAACTGGGCGGGTCCAAGGCACAGTGGATCAGCAATCTCGTCGGCTATCTGTCCGCCCAGCCGGACGTGGTCGCCCTGGTCTGGTTCCACATCAACAAGGAAGCCGACTGGCGCATCAACAGCACGACCTCGTCCGCCGACGCGTTCCGGTCGGCACTGGCGACGCGTCGCTGACGGCGGCCCTACGGCGCCTCCCCGGGCCGACGGCTACTCTTCCGACGGCGCGGGGTCAGGAACTCTGTCAGGAACTCCGTCCGCGGATGCCAGCGGCTGGCACCGTGGACACCACCAGGTGCGGCGTCGGCCCGGATCACCCGGCACCTCCGCCCTGACCCGGATGCCTTCGCCGCACCGCAGGCACGGCTTCCCCGCCCTGCCTGCCACCCAGTGCCGCTCACCCCTCCTCGTGTTCCCCGTGGTCACCTGGTAGGCGCCGGTGTGGGTCGCCGAGAAGCGGAGGCAGCGGGCGCCGAGCGCGACGAGCGCAGGTACGTCGACGGCGCCCATCGGCGAATCCGGATGCGTTCCTCGCAGGAAGCACAGTTCGTTGGCCCACAGATTGCCGAACCCGGCAACCTTTCGCTGATCGAGCAGCGCCGCAGCGACACGTTCGGCCGGATCGCGCTGCAACCGCAGTACGGCCTCCTTCGCCGACCAGTCCCGGCGCAGCGGATCCGGTCCCAGATGCCCGACGACGTCGACCTCGGCCCGCGTGAGCAGCAGCCCGACCACGGGGAGATCGAGCCCGTAGGCCGTCGGGCCGTCGCGGACCCCGAGGATCACCCGCGCGTCCGGGAGAAGCGCGCGCGGCAGGGTGCGCCCGCGAGCGGTGACGGTCCAGGAGCCCTGCATGCGGAGGTGTGTGTGGAGTGTGAGGCCGGTGTCGAAGCGGGTCAGAAGGTGCTTGCCGTGCGTTTCGTGGCCGATCACCCTCATCCCGTCCAGGGCGTCGGTGGCATGGGCGGGAACCCGGAGGTCTCCTCTCGCGAGCACCCGGCCGTCGAGCGATCTCCGTAACCGCACCGCGAGCCGGAAGACGCTGTCGCCCTCAGGCAAGGGACCTCCCCGATCGTTGCTTCCGCCTCGAACAGTAGCTGCTGCCTCCGACACCCCGGCAAGCGCTCGGGGCCGGGCCCCGCCGGGCAGAGCCCGGCGAGGAGCAGCTTCCGTAATACACGGCCTGCCGATATTCTTTTCCCGTGCCGGCCCAGCCGGCATGCGTGGTCCAGAAGCGGGCCCGGTCCCCGTGTCCGCGTCCGTACCACCGAACAGGCCCCCATGAGCACCAGACTCTCCCCCGCCGATGACTTCCCCGACGACCTCACCGCACTCGATCTGCCCGATGTGGAGGTCCTCAACAGCAGGATCCACCGCGAGCTCGACTACGAGTACGAACACGACGGCGAGCCCGCCATGGAGACCGAGATCCGGCACGAGGAGGTCACCGAGGAACTCGACCGCCGCGAACAGCAGCCGGAATCCGCTCCGCTACGGCCCGAGATCGTCGGGTCCGCCCACCGCACCTCCTGATCGGGCGCACCTCCCCGGGGTGGTCACCAGGGGAAATTCCTCCTCCACGTGTCGGCCCGCGTGCACTAGATTCGGAAAGAACGCAGTCCATCGAAGGGAGCACCGCATGAAGAACAAACTTGTTTTCGCTGCAGGCATGGCCGTCGGGTACGTCCTCGGGACGCGCGCCGGACGTGATAGCTACGAGCAGATCCGGTCCAAGGCCCAGGACCTCTGGAACAGCCCCAAGGTCCAGGACACCGTCAGCAGTACCACCGAGACGCTGAAGAACAAGGCGCCCGAGGTCCAGGATTCGTTGAAGGGCGCCCTCAAGAAGAAGGGGTCCGGGGACGCCACGAGCGGCGGCGGTTCGGGCGACTCGGGTGACTCGGGTGACTCATCGTCCGGGGCGGACAAGACGACCGGCGGCAGCGCCGGAAGCACCGGTCCCAGCGGCGGCGATCCGCGCTCCGTCGAGGAGACCCCGTTCCAGACCCAGGAAGACGACACGCGACCCGACCTGAAGGCGTAGCGCCTCCCGCTGAGCAGCGTCCTCGCGGCGTGCCGCAGCCTCAGCTGCGGGATGCCGTGACGTCGGCACCGCGGCGTGACGTCAGCGCCGCATCGTCATGTCGGCAAAGGCCCCGGCGACCGTTCGTGTCGCCGGGGCCTTTTTGCGCGTTGTCGGCTGTCCCGCGTCATCGGCTATCCACGGGCAGCACGCCGAGGCGTCCGGCTGCATCGCGCTACACCCGCCCGCCGATCGATGTCGCGTCGAGCGCCGTCGCGCATTCCTCCTCCACCAGCCGCGCGTTGAGAGCCACGGCCAAACGATAGGCATCGCCCGCCGCCGGGAGCAGCTGCGCGGCCGGGTCCGCGGCATTCCCGACGGCCCAGACGCGGTCCACCGACGTCCGGCCGCTGCCGTCCGTCACCACGCACCCATCCTCCCGAAGACACCCGAGGGCGTCGATGACGGGCAGCCCTGCGTCGGCTCCCGGCTCGCAGAACAGGGCCTCGCACGGCACCTCCGTCCCGTCGTCGAGCAGGAGCCCCGCGAGCGCAGCCGGCCCCGTGCCCGCGTCGGGCACGGTGATCAGTTCCTGCACCAGACCCTCGACCACCCGGACCCCGCGCGTGCTCAGGCGCCGCTCGTCGTCGTCGGACAGTGGGCGCGAGGAGTGCGCGAAGAAGGTGACGTCGTCGGACCACTGCCGGACGAGCAGCGCCTGGTAGACGGAGGTGGGGGCGAACCCGAGTACCCCCAGAGCGCGGTCGCGCACCTCCCAGCCGTGGCAGTAGGGGCACTGCAGGAGTCCGCGCCCCCAGCCCTCCCGTGCTCCCCGCAGCTCCGGCAGGACATCGCGGAGCCCCGTCGCGAGAACCAGGTGACGGCCCTCGACCACGGAACCGTGACCGAGAGTCACGCACCAGCCGTCCCGGGTACTGCTCGCGCCCTCCGCCGTGCCGTCGAGGAACGAGACCCCGTAGGGCTCGAGGTCCTCGCGGGCGAGCGCGACGAGTTGGCGGGGCGGGGTGCCGTCACGGGTCACGAACCCGTGCGCGGCATCAGCGGGAGCATTGCGCGGCGTGCCCGCGTCGATGACCAGGACGGTGCGCCGAGAACGTCCGAGCACCAGGGCCGCGCTCAGGCCGGCGATGCCCCCCGCCGACGATCACGACGTCGAATGTGTTCTGTGGGTCCATCGTCCCATCCGACCATCAGGGGAATCCGGTGTTCCAGCCCGAACTTCCCCTTGCGGTCAGGCGGTCGAACCGGCAGGGTCGGCGCCCTGCGTGGCAGGACCCAGTGCGGCGACGAGCGACGCGAACCGCTCGTTCCGCGCGAGGTCGTCCACCAGCACGGCGGCTCCGTCGGCATCCGCGAGCGGGATGCGCCAGTTCGGGTACTCGTCGTTGGTGCCGGGCTGGTTCTGCGTCCGCTGCTCCCCGACGGCGTCGGCGAGCGCCACGCCCAGAAGCACCGAGGGCGTCTCCGCGATGAAGGCGTGCAGGGCCTCGACCGTCTGCTGCACGGATACCGCTCCGGCCGGCAGCAGCCCTCGCGATCGCAGCAGGGACAGGAACTTCTCCTGGACCGCACGGTCCTCGGCCTGTTCCTCCTCCACCGGACGGCTGAGCAGACCCAGGCGATCGCGCAGCTTCACGTGCTCACCGGCGAGGTAGCCCGCGCTGGGCGGCAGATCGTGGACCGTCACCGTGGTGAGGCAGCCCTGGCGGTAGGACTCCGGCGGAAGCGGGCCGTCCTCGTCCTGCTCGAACCAGAGGATCGAGGTCCCGAAGATGCCGCGCTCCGCGAGGTACTCCTGTACTCCCGGCTCGAACACGCCGAGGTCCTCCCCTATCACGACGGCCCCGGCACGCTCGGCCTCCAGGGCGAGGATGCCGATCAGTGCGCGGTGGTCGTAGTACACGTACGCTCCGGCGCTCGGCGCCTGGCGCTGCGGGATCCACCACAACCGGAAGAGTCCGAGGATGTGGTCCACCCTGATGCCCCCGGCGTGCCGGAGGATGTTGCGGAGCATGTCACGGAATGGTCGGTAACCGGCTTCCGCGAGGCGTTCGGGGTGCCACGGCGGCTGACTCCAGTCCTGCCCGTGCTGGTTGAACATGTCCGGCGGGGCCCCGACGCTGATCCCCGTGGCCAGGACGTCCTGCAGCGCCCAGGCGTCGGCACCGCTCGGGTGGACCCCGACCGCGAGGTCGTGCACCACGCCGATCGCCATGCCCGCGCCTGTCGCCTCGAGCTGGGCCTCCTGCAGCTGCTCGTCGATCAGCCACTGCAGCCACTCGTGGAAGCCGATGCGGTCCGCATACTCCTCGGCCAGGGCACGAGCACCGTCGGAGCCCGGGCGTCCGACGTCGTCCCACTCCGGCGCGCCCGGCTGGAGTGTCTCGGCGAGCGCGGACCACAGCGCGAAATCGGCCAGCCCCTGCCCCTGGTGGGTCCTGTAGGCGTCGAAGTCCTGCTGCCGCTGCCCGGGGAGCTCGACGGCGTACACCAGTTCCAGTGCCTCGAGCTTGGCCGCGTAGGCGGAGTCGCGGTCGAGCAGGTCGGTGGTCCGGTTGGCCGGCCCGAAGCCCGCAGCCAGCTCCTCGACCCTCCGGCGTGCGGCGTCGTCGAGCCGCGCGTGTTCGGGGATGTCCTCGATGCGGAGGTAGAGCGGGTGGAAGAAGCGCCGCGTGGTGGGGAGGTAGGGCGAGGGCTCCACGGGAGGTTTCGGTTCCGCCGCATGCAGCGGGTTCACCAGGACGAACCCGCCGCCGTGCTCCGCGGCCGCCCGTGCGATCCCACCGAGGTCCGCGAGATCGCCGATACCCCAGGATGCGGAGGAGCGGACGGAGTACAGCTGCGCCATGAGGCCCCAGGTGCGGCCGCCCATGAGGGCCGCCGTGGTACTCAGGCGGTCCGGCGTCACCACGAGCGTGCAGGAGGACTCCACGCCGTCGACGCTCGCGTGGATGGTGTGCCAGCCGAGCGGCAGGGCGTGCGGCAGGGTACCTTCGCGCCGCTCGATGTCCTGTCCGTCGACGTAACGCGTGCCGACGGCGTCGCCCATCATGCCGGTGTAGCGGACGCCGTCCTCGTCGACGGCCCAGAAGTCGACGTCCGAACCCACCGGGACGTGCAGGCGGACGGGGTCGGCATCGCTCTGCCGAACGACGACGACGGCGGGCAGCACCGAACGCCACGGCCCCGCCTCGACCTCCGCCAGGGCGTTCCCGACAGCGGCGTCGGACGACGCGTCCACACCGAGGGCACCCAGGACGGTCACGAGTGTCTCCGGCGCCACGCGAGCAGGTTCGCCGTCCCACCCCTTGAAGGTGGTGCCGACGCCGTGCGCCTCGGCCAACTGGTCGAGCCGGGTCTGGGGTGCGGGTGCTGGGTGCTGCGTCGTGTCGGCCATACTCCCAATCTAGGCGTCCATCAGCATGCTGCGCATTCTCCGCCTCGTTGCATGACCCGGTGCGCGTGCTCGAACGTGACCCGCCCTCCGCTTCTCCAGGCCTCACGGCTGGTCCGCCTAGCAGGATCGCCGACGCGCGGCAAGGCCGGGACGGATGCCCTGTCGATCGACCGCGCCTCCTCGGCCGGTGCGACGGTGGACCATGGCCTACTTCCTCGAGTACCTCATCCCTGCGGAGAACGGCGGCGCGGACGTCCCGGTCGGGGACGCCGCCGTCGTCGGTGGAACGCCGCAGGGCGTCGTCCACCTGGACACCCTCCCTGCACGGAGCCGTATCGCGGCCGAGGCGATCGAGGGCGCGAGGACCGAGGCCGAGAACCTCCTCCAGCACAGCAAGGCGGAGACCGGCGAACTCTACGACGATCCCAGCGACTCGCTCGAGGCGGGGTCCGGGCGGAAAGTGGCTACCTTCCGCCCGGGCGCGGGGTGGAGCGAGAGCTGATCACCAGGTGTCCCTGGTGTAGGTGCTGTTCAGCCGGGCGATGAGCGATCCGAGGACCTCCACATCCTCCGGACTCCAGCTGCGCATCAGGGCCGTGAATGCGCTGCGGCGGCCCGTCTGGGCAGCAGCGAGCTGCTGCTCGCCGAGCGGCGTCAGCAGGACGCGCTGCGAGCGCGCGTCGAAGGGGTCGAGTTGCCGTTCGACGAGGCCGAGTCCTTCGAGCGCTGCGAGCTGTCGGCTCACCGAGGGCTTGCCGACACCGATGCTCAGGGCGATGTCCGTGGCGCGCAGGGACCCCTCGCGCTGCAGGAGCGTCAGAATCCCGTACGCGGCGGGCTCCATGGCGGGGTGCACGTTCTTGGCGAGAGCATGGGACGTGGTGCGCTCCCGCCGCCACAGCACGCTGGTCTGCTCCTCGAGCACCTCGATGGCGCGATCGAACTCCGGGGCATCGTGTCCGTCCGCTGTCTCCATGGAGGCATCGTATAGATGCCCCGGGCAAGCAGGGTAGGAATCAGCGGAAAAGTCCGAGTGTGTCAGCCGTCGGACAGCCCGCCTGCCCGGACGAAGTCGCGGTGCATCTCGGTCTGGTTGAGTGCCGAGAGGAGCTGGAAGCCGTGCAGGCCCTCCCAGCCGGCTGTCCAGGTCAGGCGCGATGCGATCTCCCACACGCTCCGCTCCGGCCCCGGCTCCCCGAGGACCGCATCGACCTGCCGGGCCCGCGTCAGGTGGTGCTCCGCGCACTCCGTTGCCCGCTCCGCCAGCCCGGTGAACCGGAAGCCGTGCCCCGGCAGCACCTCGTAATCACCGAACGGGGCGAGCGCCGCGACCGACCGGACGTAGTCGGACAGTGGATTGGACGACGTCGGCCCGCCGAGGCCGAGTCCCGGGAACACCGTCGGCAGGACGTGGTCGCCGGTGAGGATCAGTCGACGTTCGTCGTCGCGCAGGCAGAGGTGCCCCGCGGTGTGCCCGGGAGTGGACATCGCCACGAGTCCGAACCCGGGAACGGGTAGCTGCTCACCGTCCTGAAGGTCGCGATCGACAGCCACGACGAGCCCCTCGGGCGATCGGTCCACGTACTGCGCGAGTTCGGCCCGGCGGGCCTCGGGCACACCCCAGCACTCGAGCCGGCCGAGTGCCTCGTCAAGGTCGAGGAGGCGCGTGCTGTGCCTCGCCAGGGCTGCGCGCTCGACGGCATGCATCGAGAGCTGCGCGCCGGACGCTCGGCGGAGCCGTGCGGCCATGCCCACATGGTCCGGGTGGAGATGCGTCCCGGTGATGCCGGAAACGGCAGCCGCGCCCAGGAACTCCGGGGCGACGACGGCGAGCGCCGCGAGCAGCCTCTCCCAGTTCTCGTCGGAGTCCCACCCGGGGTCCACGACGTGCACCCCGCCGTCGTCGGCCACCAGGAGGTAGGTGAACGAGTACGCCAGGTGCCCGCCGGGCATGGGCTGGGCGAGGGACCACACGTCATCGCGCACGCGGTCGAGCGGCGGTAGCTCCCCGCGCCCGATGGCGTCCGTCTGCTGCGTGCTCGTGCTGTCCATACATCCCTCCTCGGCGTTCGTCCATTCAAGCAGGGCACGGCGGCAGGCGCTGCTCCTTCGGGGTGGCAGCCCGGCTCGGGCCGTCAGACCCGCGGGGGCGTCACACCGGGTGTGACACTCCGGCGCGGGTTTGCGCCCGATGCCGGGGCCACTCGCCGTAGACGCCGCAGACGCCCGTGCGAGGATGGCCGCATGACGGTGACCCCGGAGATGCTCCTCGACGGTCCGCGCGGGAGACGGCTCTGCCTGAACCTGGCTCTGGAACTCATGCCGGCGCTTTGGCAGCCCGTGATGCAGTGCGGCGGCGCCCTCGACCCTGCAATGGGAACGGGCCGCGTCCACCTGACCCTGATGGTGCCCGACGACGACGCCGGTCGCCCCCTCGACGACGGCCCGTGGAAACCCGGTGACGTGGCCCGGCTGCTCCGCTCCTGCGATCCCGGCGGTGTGACCGAACGCCTCATCGGGCGGGCCTTCGACGCGTCGGTGTCCGTGGCGCGCGGCTGGCAGGAACCCGAGGGCGAGGACTTCCTCGCCGCGCTTCCCGAGATCCGCGAGGCGCTGATCCCACTGGCCCGAGCCGTGCTCGCGACCGCCGCCGGGGCCTCCTACGACGCTTTGCGACAGGCCGAACAGTGGCATCTGGACTGGCGGGTCCCGGAGGACCCGGTGCGCCTGCCGTCGTCGCCCCGCCCTCAGCTCGCGGCCTGGGCAGCCGCGACCCGAGCCGAGGAGGAGCGCGCCCACCACGACCGTCCGCGGGATCCCCGCGCCCCCTACTCGGGGACCTGGTGGTCGCATCCGGAGCGCCTCCTGCAGACCGTCGGGCACATCCCGTCCTCCTTCGACCGCGTCGAGGACCTCCCGTGGGAGGAATTCATGACGGCAGTTCCGATCCGGGGAACAGGCCGCACCTACGAGATCGCGGCGGAGGAGGACTGGGCGGCTCTGTGCCGTGACTTCCCCCTCGACGTGACCGCTTCCCGACGCCACAGCTGGTTCAGCGTGACCGGCCGCGACGGTGACTGGGTCATTCCGGACTGGGAGAGCGTTGCATCCGTCTGGGACGCCGTGCATCTTTCCTCACTGGCCTACCTCCGCTGCGCGACGAGGTCCATCACGGTCGACGACGCGCGGGCGTCCGTGATCGCCGGGTGGAACCCGGACACGACCATCTGGCTGACCGACGTCGCCCGCGAACGGGTGGAGCCCCGCCAGTCGTGGCGACGGTCCCGAGCATCGGACGAGTGGGAGCGGACTGCGTAGGCCGAGCGCTCGACGTCGCCCGCCAGACCCGCGGCAGAGCGTCAGACCCGCGGGGGCTTCACCGCGGGTCTGGCAGCCCGGCTCGGCGTGCCCCCAGGAAGGGCCGCAGCCCGGCTCGGCGCGCCCCCAGGAGGGCCGCCTCCGGGAGGGGCCTACACGCAGGAACGCCCGCCGGCGGACGGGTGTCCACGGGCGGGCGTCCGGTGATGCGTGCGGTCAGCCGCCGAACAGGGCCGCGACGCGCGTCAGGGTCTGGAAGATCCCGTAGACGAGCGGCACTCCGACGAGCGCCCAGACGACGGCGATACGTGCTCCGGTCATGTCAGGCCTCCTTCACTGATTCGCGCTGGGTGCCCTCGACCGGCTCGTGGAAGCGGGGGTCGACGGGCTTGATGAGCAGATTGGCGATGAACCCGACGATCAGCAGGCCCACCATGGTGAGCAGGGCCGGCTGGTAGGCGTTGGCCGTGAGCTCGCCGGGTGTGCCCTGTGCGTCGAGGAAGGCGTTGACGATCAGCGGTCCCGCGATGCCGGCGGCAGACCACGCGGTGAGGAGCCGTCCATGGATGGCACCGACCTGGTAGGTGCCGAACAGGTCCCGGAGGTAGGCCGGCACGGTGGCGAACCCGCCGCCGTAGAAGGAGATGATCACGAAGGCCAGGGCCACGAAGAGAAGCGTCGTGGAGGATCCGGCCAGGGCCAGGATCAGGTAGAGGGCAGCGCCGACGCCGAGGTACACCATGTAGATGCGCTTGCGGCCGATGATGTCCGACGTCGTCGACCAGACGAAGCGCCCGCCCATGTTGCCGATCGACAGCAGACCCACGAACCCGCCGGCGATCGCGACAGACACCGCCGTGGTGCCGTCCGCGCCGCGGAAGAAGTCCTGGATCATCGGGGAGGCCTGCTCCAGGATGCCGATGCCCGCCGTGACGTTGCAGAACAGGACGATCCAGACCAGCCAGAACTGCCGCGTCTTGATGGCGTTCGTCGCGGAGACGTTGTCCGAGGTGACCAGGGCCTTCGACTTCAGCTGCGACGGATCGAAGCCTGCCGGCTTCCAGCCCTCCGCAGGCACCTTGATGGTGAAGGCGCCGAACATCATGTAGATGAAGTAGACGACGGCGAGGGTCAGGAAGAGCTTGCCGACGGCGTCACCGCTGGCCACCCACCCCTCCGCACTCGAGTTCGGATCGTACATGCGCAGGAGCTGCGTGGAGAGCGGGCTCGCGATGAGCGCCCCGCCGCCGAAGCCCATGATGGCCATGCCGGTGGCGAGTCCGGGACGGTCCGGGAACCACTTGATGAGCGTCGACACGGGCGAGATGTACCCGATGCCGAGGCCGATCCCGCCGATCACGCCGTAGCCGAGATACACGAGCCACAGCTGGTTGGTGAAGATGCCGAGCGCGCCGACGAGGAACCCGGAGGTCCAGAACAGGGCCGAGGTGAACATGGCCTTGCGGGGTCCGTTGCGGTCCACCCAGGTGCCGAGGACGGCGGCGGACAGGCCGAGCATCACGATCGCGATCGAGAAGATGATGCCGATCTGGGTGAGCGTCGCGTCGAAGTGGGCCACGAGCGCCGTCTTGTAGACGCTCGTCGCGTAGGCCTGGCCGATGCACAGGTGCACGGCGAGAGCCGCCGGTGGAATGAGCCAACGGTTGAACCCCGGTGGCGCGATGGTGTGGTCGCGGTCGAGCCAACTCATCGAGTACCTCTCTGTCAGAATGAGTGGCCGCCCCCCGGCCATCGTTGATGAGGGCAATTATGCTGTGCGTCACACCAAACAGCGAAAACGCCACGATCGGCGGTAGTTCTTGCGCGCCGAGCGGTATGGGGTGGAAATCACGTAGACAGCAGGCTTAGCAGTTCACCTACACTGACGCTCATGGCCACGCAACAGACCACTGACACCCGACTCAAACAGGGCATCTCGGGCCCGCTGCTCTACCTCTTCATCCTCGGGGATGTCCTCGGGGCGGGCGTGTACGCCCTGGTGGGCGTGATCTCCGCGGAAGTGGGCGGAGCGATCTGGATGCCGCTCATGGTGGCCCTCGCCCTGGCGCTCCTGACTGCGGGCTCCTATGCCGAGCTCGTCACCAAGTACCCGAAGGCGGGAGGCGCCGCGGTGTTCGCGGAACGCGCCTTCAGGAAACCCTTCATCTCCTTCCTCGTCGGCTTCTGCATGCTTGCTGCGGGCGTGACCAGCGCCGCCGGCCTCGCCCAGGCCTTCGCGGGCGGCTATCTCACCACGTTCATCGACGTACCGGCGGTCCCCGCAGCCCTGGTGTTCCTCGTCCTGCTGGCACTGCTGAACATGCGCGGCATCAAGGAATCGGTGCGCAGCAATGTGGTCATGACCGTCATCGAGGTCTCCGGGCTCGTCCTCGTGATCGTGGTGGTCGGCATCTTCATCGCCGGCGGCAACGGCGACATTTCCCGCGTCAACGACTTCCCACCCGGCGTCGGCGCCGCCTCCGCCGTCCTGTCGGCATCGCTCATCGCCTACTACTCCTTCGTCGGGTTCGAGGTGTCCGCGAATGTCGCCGAGGAGGTCCGCGACGTCAGCCGGGTGTACCCGAAGGCCATCTTCGGCGCACTCCTCACGGCCGGCGTCGTCTATCTGCTGATCGGGCTCGCCTCCTCGGCTGCCCTCCCCCCCGGAGGAGCTCGCAGGGTCGAGCTCACCGCTGCTCGACGTCGTCGCAGCGACCGGCGCGGGAATCCCGAACTGGCTGTTCAGCCTCGTGGCCCTCATCGCCGTCGCGAACGGCGCCCTGCTGACCATGATCATGTCCAGCCGCCTGACCTACGGAATGGCCGAGCAGGGCCTGTTCCCCTCGGTGTTCAGCCGCGTGCTGCCGCATCGCAGGACGCCGTGGGTGGCCATCGTCGCCACCACGCTGGTGGCCATGATCCTCAGCCTGACGGGCGGTCTCGAATCCCTCGCCTCGACGGTGGTCCTGCTGCTGCTCTTCGTGTTCCTGAGCACCAACATCGCGGTGATCGTGCTGCGGAAGGACGAGGTCTCGCACCGGCACTTCCGCATCCCCGCGGTCTTCCCGTACCTCGCGATCGCCTCGTGCATCCTGCTCCTCACCCAGCAGACGGGCGAGATCTGGCTGCGCACGGCGATCCTCCTGGCCGTCGGCCTGGCCCTCTACGCCGTCCAGACGCTGGTGCGCGGCGGCGCAAGAGCCACCCGCGCGTCCTGACGCCCGACACCAGGTCCGAGAACAACGCCGGGCGTAAAGCGCCGGGATCGACGCCGGGTGCCGGGTGCCGCTGCAGGCTCGGCCAGATCGGCAGGCTCGGCCCGCCCGGTGGGTTCGGCCCGGTCGGCCCGAGGGCCGGGCACGTCACCAGGCGTGGGGCGCGGGTCTCCGGGTACTCGGCAGCGCGTTGTTGACGCGCCACTCGTGGATCCACTCCGGCAGCACGAGATCTGCGGGCGGAGCACCGAAGGCCGCGATGATGTCCTCGTTGCTCACCGGTCCGGCCTTCGAGACGAGCCGCGTCGCGATGAAGGCCCGTGCATAGATCTCGCCGTCGGCCACCGTCCGGTGCTCGAAGTAGATGGCGCGGTCGTCGAGGCCGATCACGCGGGTCTCGATGCTGTACTTCTGCCCCAGGGTCAGCGACCTGCGGAAGCTGATGGTCTCCCCCGCGGCCACCGGGCTCCAGCCGCGCCGCCTCATCCGGCGCCAGACACCGCTCCGCACCATGAGATCGAAGCGCCCGAGGTCGAAGACCGAGAAGTACATGCCGTTGTTCATGTGCATCGCGATGTCGATGTCGGTGGGCAGAACCCGCAGACTGATGCTGCCGGGCTCCCACATGGTCAGGGGCGAGCGGCGGCGCGAGCGGAACAACTGCAGCAGCGTGCGGAGGATCAGGTGCATGCCGCTACATTACTCGTCGGTAACATCGCCGCCCGGACGGCCCGCGCCTACACTCGGTTGATGCAGACCTCCCCCTACGCTCTTCCCTTCGAACGCTATCGGGAGTTGCTGGATCAGGAGTACGCAGCGCTCTCCGACCTCGTGCAGCCGACCCTGGACCGGCCGGTCCCGGCATGCCCCGGGTGGAACGGCGAGGATCTCGTGCGGCACACCGCGATCGTCTTCCTGCAGAAGGCGGAGACCATCAGGACCGGCACGCGGCCGAGCCACGGATGGCCGCCCGTCAGCGTCGGCAGTCTGCCGCCGCAGCCCCTCCTTGCGCACTGCTACACCCGGCTCGTGGAGGAGTTCGACGCCCACCCGACGTCGGACCCGGCGGAGACGTGGGTCCCGGAGGACCAGACGGTGGGTTTCTGGGTGCGGAGGTTGACCCATGAGACCGCGATCCACCGCGTCGACCTGGAGCAGGCAGCGGGCCGGTCCGTCAGACCACTGGATCCCGCACTCGTGATCGACGGCATCGACGAGGTGCTGACGGTCATGCTGGGCCGGGGACGACCGGACCCGGCGGCCTCCGGTGACGTGGCCAGGCTCGAGGCCGGCGGCCACAGCTGGGACGTCCGGCTCTCACCCCAGCGCGCTACTGTGCAGCGCGACGCTGAAGTGGACGGACGCACCGCCGTCGCGTGCGATCCCGAGCAGCTCTTCCTCTGGCTGTGGGGCCGCACTGCAGCCCCCGGCGTCGTTCCCGCCGCCGCCACGGAACTGCGGTCCCGTCTGGCGCGTGCGCTTTAAGTGGAATAGATCCTCCGGATAAGGTGTTCCCGCCTGCAGGACACCGATCAGCATCAGGAGCAGCCATGACCACCAGCACGCAGATCCAGCTCACCACGCGTCCCGCTGGGAGCCCCACGCCGGAGAACTTCTCCACGGTGTCGGTGGAACTCCCCGACCTCGGGCCCGACCAGGTGCGCGTCCGCAACGAGTTCGTGTCCGTCGACCCCTACATGCGCGGACGCATGAACGATACGAGGTCCTACGTACCGCCCTTCGGCCTGGACGAGACCATGACCGGCGGTGCAGTGGGTCGCGTGGTCGAATCGACCGCGGAGTCGCTGCCGGTCGGCACCGCCGTCCTCCACGGACTCGGGTGGCGCGACCTCGCCCAGGGCCCAGCCGCCCAGTTCTCCGCCCTGCCGGACACGGAACTCCCCCTGTCGGTATTCCTCGGTGCGGCGGGCATGACCGGCCTGACCGCCTACGCAGGCCTCACGCGTATTGCGGCGCTGAAGAAGGGGGACGTCGTGTTCATCTCGGGCGCGGCCGGCGCGGTCGGGTCCATCGCGGGCCAGGTGGCCCGGAAGCTCGGCGCCTCCCGCGTCATCGGCTCGGCCGGCTCTGCGGACAAGGTCACGCTGCTGAAGGAGAAGTACGGGTACGACGACGCGTTCAACTACAAGGACGCGCCCGTCCGGCAGCAGCTGCGCGCCGTCAGCCCCGAGGGCATCGACGTCTACTTCGACAACGTGGGCGGGGATCACCTCGAAGCAGCCCTCGATCGACTCACCACGGGCGGACGGGCGGCCCTCTGCGGCGCGATCTCGCAGTACAACAACACCGAGCGCACTCCCGGACCGGACAACATGGCCAATCTCGTGACGCGCTCCCTGAAGCTCGAGGGATTCATCGTGGGGCAGCATCAGGACCTGCAGCCCGAGTTCGCGGAGAAGATGACGGGCTGGCTGACCGACGGCAGCGTCGTCTTCGACGAGACCGTCGTGGACGGCATCGATCATGCCGTGGAGGCCTTCCTCACCATGATGGCCGGAGGCAACACCGGCAAGATGCTCGTCCGGATCTGACCGCGGCACCGCCGGTATCGCCGTCGGTCAGGCCGAGCTGTTCGATCGCCGGGGTCACGGCACGGTTCGGCGTCGTTGGACGTGTGGCGGAGCGAATCCTGCTCCGGCCCTACCTCCACTGCCTGATCGGCAGACGCGATCGGTACCTGGTCACCCACCGGCACCGTCCGGGTCCTAGTCGTCCCTGGCGGAGCGGAGCGTCGTCTCGAACCGCCTGCGCTGGTCCGCCGGCAGGAGGGACCGGTACTGCGGGAACTCGGCGAGGAACTCACGGACCCTCGGGCAGTAGGGAACGACGGCGAGGCGCCGACGGTGTGCGTTCAGGAACACCTGGCGGATGAGTGCAGGCTCCACATCGACGGCGTCGAACCGTGGATCGACGACGGCCTGGACGAGGACGGCGTGCGAGCCCTTCATCTCGTACTTGACGTGGCCCACCATGGTGCCGTCACTGAAGAGTTCGAACCGGGAGAACAGCGCGTTGTCGCGGAACCCGCTCCGTGTACGGACCGGTTCCGTGCGGGCTTCCGCCTGCACCTCCCGCCGCTCGATCTCCTCCACCAGTTGCTCGTACTGGTGGATCGCCTCCATGGGCGGAAAATCGCGGTCGAGCTGCCGGTAGGTCTGGTTGCACAGCACGCGCAGTTGCCGGGTGGACACGACCGCGAGATCCTCGGGGAAGTCCGCTTCCTCGGCACGGGGTGCGGGGTGCGGCACGGCTTTCGGAGCCACACTCCACCCGAGCTGCTCCGACTCGGGGACCGGTACGGACTGGGGGCGGTACTCGACGAACGGGGTGGTTTCCATGATCAGCTCCACGATGGTGGTTCGATGGCCCGCTGCTAGGCTCTGCCGAAAACTATAGAGTCAAACCCGCCGGAAGGGAAATTAAGTACCCTTACCATCCGCCCCTTCGCGTGCTGCACTTGATCGAATCTTGCGGTACCGCCCCGCCGGAGTTGAGCCGGCGGCCAGTAGTGTGACCGGACAGCCGTCGCGTCGACCAGGGGCGGACACGGATCGAGGAGTCCCCTTGCAGTCAGCCACCGCCCGCACCGCCATGAGGGCGTCGTCCCTGTCCCTGCGCGAGGTCCATCTCCACTACCTCAATTCCGGCGGCTCCGCCGACGAGTTCGAGCTCGACGCCTATCTCCACGACCTGGTGAACCTGCCCCGCGACGAGCGCGACTGCATTGCACAGGCCGTCAACGAGCTCATCGACGACCTCCTCGCGGACGGTCTGGCCGGCCTCCCGCCGCGGGCGGACTACAGCGACAGCGCGGCCACGCCGACCGACGGCCAGCGCCTCGTCGGCTGATTCCCCGACGACCGACGGATCGCGCGAGGGATCGGTCGGGTCCGTGTTGACTCCCCCCCACCGCAGGGACAGGCTGGTGCTGATCCGACCCCTCGAGCAGGAGCTTCCCCATGCCACTCGCCCCCACCGTCCAGCTGCACAGCGGCGCCCACCTCCCGCTCCTGGGGCTCGGCACGTGGCCACTGGACGACGCCGCGGCCGCCGACACCGTGAACCTGGCGATCGAGACGGGGTACCGACTGATCGACACGGCTGAGAACTACCGCAACGAGAAAGGCGTGGGCGAGGGGATCCGCCGCTCTGGTGTCGCGCGGGAGGACCTCTTCATCACCACCAAGTTCAACCGCGAGCACCACAGCGTGGACGGCGTGCGGACCGCCTTCGAGACGTCAGCGAGCCTGCTCGGCGTCGACTACGTGGACCTGCTGCTGGTGCACTGGCCCAACCCCGACCAGGGCAGCCACGTCGAGGCCGTCCGGGGCATCGCAGCCCTCCTGGAGCAGGGCTTGGTCCGTGCCATCGGGACGTCCAACTACAAGCCCGCCCACCTCCGGGCCGTCCTCGACGCGGGAATCGTGCCGGACGTGAACCAGATCCAGCTCGATCCGCAGCGCCCCCGCATCGAGGAGCGCGCGTTCCACAACGAGCACGGGATCGTCACGGAGTCCTGGAGTCCGCTGGGCCAGGGCAGCGGTCTTCTCGACGAGCAGGCCGTGCGCGCCATCGCCGACGCCCACGGCCGCACACCCGGGCAGGTGGTGCTGCGCTGGCACGTGCAGCAGGGTCTGGTCGCCATCCCGAAGTCGTCCAACCCGGAACGCCTGGCCCAGAATCTCGAGATCTTCGACTTCGAGCTCTCCGGTGAGGAACTCGCGCGGCTCTGCCTGCTCGGATCGGACAGTGCAGACGTGATCGATGCGGACGAGTTCGGCCACTGATCGATCCCTCGCCCGCGTCGTGGCGGCACCACCCAGCCGAGAGGAACTCCCCGCGTGATCGAGATCGCTGCGATCCTCGCGGCCGGGTTCTGGGCCGGGATGATCAACGTCGTGGTGGGCTCCGGGACGCTCGTGACCTTTCCCACCCTGCTGCTGTTCGGTTATCCACCGATCGTCGCGAACATCTCGAACAACATCGGGCTCGTCGGCGGCGGGCTGTCGGGCTCCTGGGGGTACCGCAGGGAGATCAGGGCCAACACGGGGCTCCTGCTGCGCCTTCTGCCGCTCTCCGTCCTCGGCGGCCTGGGCGGCGCCCTCCTGCTCCTCGTCCTGCCCGCCGAGGCCTTCCAGGCCATCGTCCCGATCCTCATCATCATCGGCCTGGTGATGGTGGCGCTTGCCCCGCGCGTCCAGCGGACCGCAGCAGCGAAGGCCGGTGACGCCGTGCCGGACACCGCACCGTCCCGGCGTCGCGCCGTCCTCCTGCTCGCCGGGATCGGCGTCCTCGGCATCTACGGCGGGTACTTCGGAGCAGCCCAGGGCATCCTGATCGTCGGGCTCATGAGCATGGTGACGGTCGAGAGCCTGCAGCGGATCAACGCGATCAAGAATGTGCTCACCACCGCGGTCAATGCCGTCGCCGCGGTCACCTTCATGCTGTTCGCGTGGGAGTCCATCGACTGGGGGATCGTGCTCACCATCGCCGTCGGTGCAACCCTCGGCGGTCTCGTCGGCGCGAAGGTGGGGCGTCGGCTCCCGCCGCTCGCGCTGCGCGCCACCATCCTCGTCATCGGTGCCGCCGCCCTGATCCGCATCGCCTTCTTCCCCTGACCCTGCCCGGCCCTCCCCCGAGCCGGCCACCTGTCTCAGGACTTCTAGGGCCAGAGCATCTCCTGGCGCCAGCCGGCCCCGAAGCGTGAGTAGAGCAGGCGGGTATGGCGCCGCTCCTGATCCGCCTGCCAGAACTCGACGGCGTCCGGGGCCACCGTGAACACCGTCCAGGTGGTGGATGCCGGCCCGTCCGCCGCCTCGATGCGGCGGACCTGGTCCTCGACGGCGGAATCGAGCTCCGCCCGGCCCTGCAGCACCGAGCTCTGGCTGCCGGCCAGCACCAGTGCCCGGGCCACGGGGTGACGTCGCTGGAAATCGGCGTCGTTCTCCTCGGTGGTGCCTGTGGTCACCCCGCCCCGGATGCGGATCTGGCGTCCGGCCGCCGGCCAGAAGAAGGTCAGCGCGGCCCGCGGATTCGCTACCAGCTGACGCCCCTTCGGGCTGTCCGTGCTCGATGCGACCTGGAACCCGTCCGCCGTCGCGTCCTTGAGGATCACCACGCGGGAGTCCGGCGCGCCGTCGTCCCCCACGGTGGACAGGTGGACGGCGTGCGGCGCCGCGACGCCGTCGTCCACGGCCCGCTGCAGCCACTCGTGGAAGAGCCCGAGCGGTGAGGCCGGCGCCACCGCCGGGTCGAAGGGCGGCATGTCCTCGGGGAAGACGGGGACGCCACGGACGATGTCGCGGATACTGCCTGAAGGGCTCATGCCGCCACCCTAGCTGTACTGCCCAGGGAGGTTGGTTAGCCGGGTGATGGGTGGTTTGCCTCCGATGGCGGTGTGGGGCCTGTGGTGATTGTATTCGTGGAGCCAGCCCGGTAGTGCTGCCCGGCGGGCTGATTCG
>NZ_VHIM01000047.1 GCF_006494655.1 Arthrobacter agilis
CCAGGGGGAAGCGACTGTTTACTAAAAACACAGGTCCGTGCGAAGTCGCAAGACGATGTATACGGACTGACTCCTGCCCGGTGCTGGAAGGTTAAGAGGACCGGTTAGTTTCACGCTTGCGTGGGACAAAGCTGGGAATTTAAGCCCCAGTAAACGGCGGTGGTAACTATAACCATCCTAAGGTAGCGAAATTCCTTGTCGGGTAAGTTCCGACCTGCACGAATGGAGTAACGACTTCCCCGCTGTCTCAACCAT
>NZ_VHIM01000048.1 GCF_006494655.1 Arthrobacter agilis
ATGGTTGAGACAGCGGGGAAGTCGTTACTCCATTCGTGCAGGTCGGAACTTACCCGACAAGGAATTTCGCTACCTTAGGATGGTTATAGTTACCACCGCCGTTTACTGGGGCTTAAATTCCCAGCTTCGTCCCACGCAAGCGTGAAACTAACCGGTCCTCTTAACCTTCCAGCACCGGGCAGGAGTCAGTCCGTATACATCGTCTTGCGACTTCGCACGGACCTGTGTTTTTAGTAAACAGTCGCTTCCCCCTGG
>NZ_VHIM01000005.1 GCF_006494655.1 Arthrobacter agilis
CAACGGACGGCTCGAGCACCTCCGCGGATCAGCCCTCGGCTTCCGAAACCTCACCCACTACATCGCCCGCAGCCTCCTCGAATCAGGCGGCTTCAGACCCCAACTGCACTCTTATTTACGATGAGCCGGATTGTAGGTGAGCGAATGTATCGCGCAAAACCTCACAAATTAGAAAAATGGTCAAGGTACAGCCGACGAGTGCCCTTGAGGGCCCTGCGCGCGCTCGGTTGCGCGCAAGGTTGAGCAGCGACCTGTCAGCGGGGAGATCTCCGCGGCGATCAACTCCTGACCGACCCAGCCCCACAGCACCGTCCGCAGTTTGTGCTCGCTGTGGAACTCGGCCGCGAAGAAGCATCGCGGCTCCCGACCCCCGCCACTGCACCCGCCTCCATTGATTCGGCGCCGGGGAAGGTCTCGGCGGACGGTTGCGACTGCACCGCAGACCATAAGCGGCTTGGTAGCTAGCTCGGTGAGGGCGCGGTTCTGCCACTGGCCGTAGTCGCAGTCGGTGGTGGCGTTATCGACCCAGGTCTCGGGCTTGTCGGTCTGGTGGTCCAGGATGAACTGCGTGGTCTGCCGGCACCGCTTCAGCGGGTTCGAGACACCACGCGGACGAGGGGCACGACGGCGCGACGGTCGCCAGTCACAGCCACCTGGGCCGCCCGACGTTGTTCAGGATGACACGGGTGGCTCTCACCTGCGGGTGCCGGAAAAACGTGCGGGCGCGCGCGGGGCGACCATCGTCGTCGGAACTGTGACGCAGTGGGAACAAGCACCCCACTTCATGCGTTAGCATCGATGTATCAAGGGGAGTACTCCCGTCTGTGATCGGCCCGTCAATACGGATGCACTGAAGCATCCCGGGCCCGTCGGTTCCGGTTCGTCCGGGCGGAGGAGACCTTGGCGCCATTGCCCGACGCCTACCCTCTGGAGCACCCCTCATGCAGATCACCCCGACCATCTGGTTGATCACCATCGCCGTGACGATCCTCTTCTTCGTCTACGAGTTCTTCGCGCACGTGCGCAAACCCCACGAACCGACCATCGGCGAATCCGCCCGCTGGTCGGCCTTCTACATCGGCCTGGCCCTGCTGTTCGGCGTCGGGATCGGCGTCGTCTCCGGCTGGAGGTTCGGCGGCGAGTACTTCGCCGGCTACCTGACCGAGAAAGCCCTCTCGATCGACAACCTGTTCGTCTTCCTCATCGTGATGACAGGCTTCGCGGTGCCGAAGAAGTACCAGCAGAAGGTGCTGATGGTGGGCATCATCATCGCCCTGATCCTCCGCGGAGCGTTCATCGCCATCGGCGCCGGTTTGATCGAGAACTTCTCCTGGATCTTCTACATCTTCGGCGCCCTGCTGCTCTTCCTCGCCTACAAGCAGGCGTTCGGCAGCCACGAAGCCAACCCGGCCGACGGCAAGTTCATGCAGCTCGTCCGCCGTGTCCTGCCCGTCACGGACGAGTACCACGAGGACAAGCTCACCGTGAAGAAGGACGGCAAGCGCTGGGTGACCCCCATGCTGCTGACCATCATCGCGATCGGCTTCGTGGACCTGATCTTCGCCGTCGACTCCATCCCCGCGATCTACGGCCTCACCAACGAGGCGTATATCGTCTTCACCGCCAACGCCTTCGCCCTCATGGGCCTGCGCCAGCTGTACTTCCTCATCGGCGGCCTGCTCGAGCGCCTGGTCTACCTGGCGCAGGGCCTCGCCGTCATCCTCGCGTTCATCGGCGTGAAGCTCGTGTTCCACGCCCTGCACGTCAACGAGCTGTCCTTCATCAACGGCGGCGAGCCGCTCCTCTGGGTTCCCGAGATTCCCATCTGGTTCTCGCTCCTCTTCATCGGGGCCACCATCACGGTCGCCACGGTCGCCAGCCTCATGAAGACCAAGGGCGACGACGCGAAGAAGGACCGCGACCAGGTCGAGGGCGAGCCTGTCATCGCGGCGGATGCCGAGAATGGCACGGATGCTACCGACGTCGACGACACCACGAGCACGACGGCGCGACCTTCCAAGTAGCCGCCACTGACGAGCGTCCCGGCTGCCTTTTCGAAGGCGGCCGGGACGTTTCGCGTGGGTCAGGCGGAATTACTCGTGCCCACCCTCTGTTCCGGAGAGAGACGGGTTCCAAGGTTCACGGTGTGAGTGCGACCACCCGAAGCGGTGGGTGAGCGCAATGCTGTGCCCTCGTTCCTGTCCCACCTGCCGGGACTGCACGGTCCTCGGCAGCACCGAACACAAGATGTTGGAGTTGATGCGCTATCAAAGCAATCGGAGTCACCGAATTCGGCGGTCCTGACGCACTGACCGTCCACGACCTTCCCGAGCGGCACCCAGGTGCGAAGGAGGTCCGGATCCGGGTCAGCGCGGCCGCGGTCAGCCCGACGGACACGAATGTGCGCACGGGAGCCTATGACATGAGCCAGTCCGAGCCGCCCTACCTGCCCGGCATGGACGCAGCCGGTGTCATCGACGAGGTCGGCCCCGGCAGTGCGTGGACGGTCGGGGACGAGGTCATGGCCATCGCCCTTCCGCTCGGTGAGCACGGCGGTGCGTATGCGGAATACCTCGTGGCCTCCGATGACTCGATCGCGCGCATCCCCTCGTCGAGCACGCTCGAGGAAGCGGCCACGATCCCGATGAACGGGCTCACAGCCGTGCAGATCCTGGATTTCGCCGCTCTGGAACCGGGGCAGGTCATCGCTGTCACTGGTGCCGCCGGAACGCTCGGCAACTACACGGTCCAGCTCGCCAAGCAGCAGGGACTGACGGTCATCGCGGACGCGGCACCGAAGGATCGCGCTCTGGTCGAGAGCCTCGGCGCCGATCACATCTTCGACCGGGGCGAAGGCCTCGCCGGCCGCATCAGGGAGGTCTTCCCGGACGGTGTCGACGCCGTCGCGGACACAGCGCTCCTGCACGACGACGTCGTCCCGGCCCTGCGGGACGGCGGAGTCTTCATCTCCGTGCGCGGCTGGAAAGGCGAGCCGACCCGCGACATCCGCTTCGAGGCTGCCTGGGTGTTCGACGAGTACCACTCGCAGGCCAAGCTCGACTCCTTGCGGCAGGCCGTCGAGGACGGAGTGCTGACCCCTCGCGTGGCCGACGTCCTGCCCGCTGAAGAGGCACCCGAGGCCCACCGACGCCTGGAGGCAGGCGGCGTCCGTGGTCGGCTGGTACTGGCGTTCTAGCGGGTCCGTGATCTGAGCACTTCGACTTGAGCACTCCGAGCGGGGGCTGTCCGTCAGGGCGGCCCCCGCTCGCGTAGAGCGACGAGTGCTCGGCGAAGTATCAGAGCAGGACGGGCGGCGTCGAGTCGGCAGGCAGGGGCGTCGGACCCCGACCGCCGTCGCGCGTCAGCCCTTCACGGCCCCCTGCGTCACGCCCTCCATCACCCAGCGCTGGGTGAAGAGGAACACGATGATCGCCGGGGCCATCGCCATCAGGTAGGACGCGAAGGAGACGTTGTAGTTGCTGCTGAACTGCGTCTGGAAGATGTTCTGCAGCACCGGCAGCGTCTGCAGCGACGGGTCCGAGGTGATCAGCGACGGCATCATGAAGTCGTTCCACGAGGCGAGGAACGCGAAGATGCCGACGGTCGCGCTCATGGGTGCGAGTAGCGGGAAGATCAGCTGCCAGAAGGTCTGCCAGGTGGAGGCGCCGTCGATCCTCGCGCTCTCCTCCAGCTCGGCCGGGATGGAGCGGAGGAACGCCGTGAACAGCAGGATGCTGAAGCTCAGCTGGAACATGATGTGCAGCAGGGTGACGCCGAGCGGGTTATCGAGTCCCACGAGGCCCGTGAGCTGGATCTGGGGGAGCGCGACGACGGGGAACGGGATGAACATGGCCCCGAGCAGGTAGTAGAAGGACCAGCGGAACAGGCGCCGATCCCAGTTGCGCGAGATGGCGAAGGACGCGAGGGCGCCGAGGATGATGGTGCCCACCACGGAGCCGGCGGTGATGAGGATCGAGACCAGGAAGGCCCGCGGATAATCCGTGAGCGTCCAGGCAGTGACGAAGCCCTCCACACTGAAGGGGGCCGGCAGGGAGAACGCGTTCCCGTCCACCGACTGCGACTGCGTCTTGAAGGCCATCGAGATGGTGACGTACAGCGGGATGACCACGGTGACCGCGCACAGGAGCAGCACGATGGTCAGGGACCAGCTGGAGTTCCCGCTCCGTCCCTCGGAGCCGCGCCGCGACCGGCGTCGTGTTCCCTTGCCCTCCGCGGTGGCGGCGGCGTCGATGTCCCGGGCGACGAGTGCTGGCTGGACTGACATCAGCGGGCGTTCCTTCCACGAGTGAGGCGGAGCTGGATGAGGGAGATGACCACCACGATGATGAAGAACATGGTGGCGTTCGCCATCTGGTAGGCGTAGTCGCCGCCGGTGAAGCCCGTGACGATGGTCATGGGGATGCTGCGGGTCGCGGTGCCGGGTCCGCCGTCGGTGAGGCCCACGATGACGTCGTAGGCGTTCAAAAAGTTCTTGAAGCCGAGAATCACGTTGATGAAGATGTACCCGGCGACCAGGGGGACGGTGATCCGCAGGAGCTGCTGCCATTTGCCGGCGCCGTCGAGGTCCGCTGCCTCGTACACGTCTCCCGGGATGGCGAGGAGCCCGGCGATGTAGATCAGGAGCGTGCCCGGCACGGCCTGCCAGGCGGTCACGATCACGATGGCGATCCAGGCGAGATCCGGATTGGCGAGGATACTGCTGCTCAGCGTCTCCGATCCCACCGCCTGGCCGAAGGTCGGGAGCGAGTTGGAGAACAGGAAGTTGAAGACGTAGGCGATGATGATGCCCGAGACCACCATGGGGATCACGAAGATGGTGCGCAGGCCCGTCTTGACCTTGATCTTCGCCGTCAGGCCGACGGCCAGCAGGAACGCGATGATGTTCACGACGATCACCGTGCAGGTGGCGAACCCGAAGGTGAACAGATAGCTCTGCACGATCGCGGGGTCCGAGAACATGGCGATGTAGTTGATCAGGCCCACGAACTCCCACTCACCGAAGCCGATGGAATTCGTGAAGCTGAAGAAGATGCCGATCAGCGCCGGCAGGGTGATCGCCAGCGTGAAGATGATGAGGCTCGGGAGGAGGAAGGCGTAGTAGATCCCCTCGACCCCCGGTCGTCTCCTCGGACGCGCTGTCGAGGGTCTCGCTGCGTGGCTGGTCCGGGCCGGCGGTGCCGCCGTCGTCTTCGTCATGCTCGGCTCCTGGGGGAATCGTCTCGGCGGGGGAGGGCTGGGGAGAACCTGTCGGCGGGTCACTGGCGGAGCGCCAGCCGGGCCCAGTCGCCGTCGAGCGTGCTGAGCGCGCTCTCCACGTCCCCGCCGAGGGCCACGCCCTGCAGGTAGTTGGCAGCCGGGATGGTCTGCGGGATCGCCTGGGACGGCCCCTGGTAGAAGTCCGCGGTGTCGTAGTACTCCTTCATGCCGAGAATGCGCGGATCCGTGACCGGGGCCGCGTCCACGGTGGTGCCGTAGCCGAGCTGCGCGGCGTTGTACTCGTCCATCACGTCCTGCTGGAAGAGGAAGCTGAGGAACTCACGTGCCCCCTCCTTGCTGCCCGACGCCTCGGGGATCCACGCGGCGAGGTCGATGTTCACGCGGACCCGGAGGTCCTCCGGGTCGTCCGTCATCGGCAGGGGGAAGGTCCCGAGGTCCAGATCCGGGCTGGTCTTCGCGATCTCGCCGAACGCCCACGGCCCCTGCAGGTACATCGCGGCCTCGCCACGCGCGAAGGCGAGGTTGCCGTCGCCGTACGTCTTGGACGGGGCATCGGAGTTCGTGTACTTCTCGATGAGCTCCTGCATGGTCCCGACCGGCTCCGCGAGGGTCTTCTCGAAGGACACCTCCGACTCGGGCCCGACCTCCGTGCCGAGGGAGTCCAGTTCGTCGTAGAAGCCGGCGACGTCGACGTCCCCGCCCACCGTGTAGTCGAAGAAGCCCTGCGCCACGGTCCACGGGTCCTGGAACGTGCCGTAGAACGGCGTGATCCCGGCTGTGGTCAGGGCGTCACACACCGCGATGAGCTCCTCGTAGGTCTGCGGGACCTCCAGCCCCTGCGCCTCGAAGATCTCCTTGTTGTAGATGACGGAGGCCGCCATGACGGAGTAGGGCAGCACGCTGGTGCGCCCGGGATAGGTGGCGTACTGGTCCACCAGCTCCTGCACCTCGGGCAGGATGCGCTCGGCCTCGGGCATGTCCGAGAGATCGCTGAGTGCGCCGCGCTCCATGAAGCGGGCCATCTCCATGTTGTAGTTCAGCAGTCCGAGGTCCGGCGGGTTGCCGCGGAGGAAGCCGGCCTGCAGGTTCGACGACGAATCGAGGACCACCTCGACGCCGTCCTGGGACGCGTTGTACTCGCTGATGAGCTCGTTGAAGTAGGGGATGGCCTCGGGTTTGCTGAGGTGGAATCGGACCGTCTCCGGACCGCCGCTCCCGGCGCAGCCGGCCAGCGCCGAGGCGGTCAGGAGGAGGCCGAGGGATGCTGCCAGCGCTCGGGGTGCGCGGCGTGGGCTTCTGGGCACGTCGTTGTCCTTACCGATCTCATCGTCGAGTAGTAATTTCTGCCATTAGATCTAGCGACTAAATCAAGTGTGCTGACATAATGGTCCAACACGATCACAAAGGGGTCAAGTACCTTGTCGACGACGACTCACCTCACCACCGGGCCACCACGGGCGAGCCTCGACGCCCTGCTGGCCTTCGCGTGGGAGTCCGGCGTCTTCGTGAGCGCCGACGCCATGGCAGCGACCGGCCTCACCCGGACCACCACGATCGACGCCCTCGACGAGCTGATCGACATCGGCCTGCTGCGCGAACTTCCCAACGCCCGCGCCGTCGGTGAGTACCGGAAGGGGCGCCCGTCCCGCCGTTTCGACCTGCGATCGGATGCCGCCGTCGTGGTCGGGATGCACGCGGGCCGATCCCACCTGACCACCACCATCGCCGACCTGCGCGGAAACCCCATCGCCACCGAGATGCGCGAGATCGACGGCTCCGACGACAGCCCCACCTCCCGGCGCGACGCCGTCCTCACCGCCATCGACTCCGCTCTGCTCGCTGCCGGACAGACACGACAGGGCGTGCTGGCCGCCTGCCTGGGCATCCCCGCGCCGGTCGATGCGCACGGGAACTCGCCGAGTCATCGCGACGCGTTCTGGCAGCGCATGAACCCAGACCTCCGCTCGATGCTCGAGGATTGGGTGCCGATCGTCCGGCTCGAGAACGACGCCTCGCTCGCCGCGATCGCCGAGGGCGCGGTGGGTGCGGCAACGGGCTGCCGAGACTATGTCGTTCTCCTCGCGGGGGACCGGTTCGGCGCAGGCGTGGTGATGGACGGGCGGCTGCTGCGCGGCGCCCACGGCGGAGCCGGCGAGATGGCGGCATTCGGCAAGGTGCTCGACGTCGGGAGCGCCAACGGCATGGGATCGCGGCTCACGGAGTGGGTACGCGAGGCCGCCGCCGCGGGGGAGCTCCCGCCGGGCCACCCGCTCGTGGGCCTCCCCGAGGATCAGCTCACCGGCCGTGCGGCGCTCGACTTGGCGAGGTCGGGCGATGCATGGTCCCGCAGCATCGTGGAACGCGGCGGCGAACTTATGGCCCGCATCACGGCGGTGTTCGGGAGCCTCTACGATCCGTCGCGCGTGATCGTGGCCGGGGCCGTTGCCGAGGACCTCGACCAGGTGGCCGAGGTGGCGCGAGCCCTCCTGCCGGCCGAGGTGGACCTCGCGGTCCCGGAGCTCGTCCTCTCATCCCTCGGTGCGGGCTCCGTCGCCACCGGCGCCGTCCACGCCGCGGTGGAGTCCGCCCGGGCGGACGTGCTGCACCTCGGCGTCGTGCCGCAGCTGCTCGCCGCGGCCCGGTAGGCCGGAGGTTCTCGGCGCGGGCCGGCGGCAGATGGAGTGTCCCTGGGTGCGGCGTCGTGCACGCGTTTTACCGAAGGAGCGTCGAATCCGCGGCGTGTTGCCTCCCGACACGCCTCGTGCCGCTGAAGCGCGAGCACGAAGCTACGCGCGCGGGGTACAACCGGCCGGAATCAGCAGGGGCGCCAGGTCTTTCCGCCGGGCGCATAGCACCGGGGGCCGTTGTAGCCCGGGTAGGGGTTGTCCGCGGCGGGGGGAGCGGGCGCAGGCGGTGCCGGCGGGACGTAGGGCGCGGGAACGGGTGGAAGGTTCGCGATCCGATCCCTTTCCGCCGCTTCCGCCGCGAGACGATCGGCCTCCGCCCGCGCATTCGCCTCTGCAGCGAGCCGATCCGCCTCGACGCGCGCCGCCGCGTCGGCTGCCACCCGATCGGCTTCGACGCGGGCTGCTTCAGCCACCCTGGCGGCCTCTGCCTCGGCGGCCACCCGAGCAGCCTCCGCAGCTGCCTTCGCGGCGGCGTCGGCCTCCGCCTTCTTGCGCTGAGCCGCCGCTTCGGCGTCGCGCAGTGCTTTGCCCTTGGCGGTCGTCGTGGTGAGGGTCTGCTCGCCCTTCGTGATCGTCCTGTCGAGGTCTGCCAGCAGCGCCGTGGTGCCGGCAGCGCCCAGCGCGAGCACGCGCACCGAGTCCTTTCCGGCCCCGATCCCTTCGCGGACGGCCTTCGCCACCGTCAGTGCGGCGAGAATCCCCGCTGCCGTCGCCGAGGCCGATGCTGCCGAGTCCCCCACCGGCGCCGCGGTGGCGGAGGCCAGGGTCTGCAGGGCCTCGGCCGCCTCGGAAGGCAGGGTGCAGCCCACCGCAGGGTCCAGGAGGCCGACGCCGTCGGCCGTCGCCTCGCTGTAGGCGGCCTGGACGTCGTCGTAGTACTTCCTGTTCGGCTCGATCAGGACCGGCACGCCGAGTCCCACCCGGGCAAGCTCCGCGTTGACCAGGGTGCTGTCCTCGACGAACACGGCGGCGAGCACACGGCCGTACCGATCGGTGCGTTCGACGTCGAAATCCAGGGCGACGGCGGTGCCCGGCGGCGTCAGGTCTTCGAGCTTCTCCGTCGCCTCCACGCCGAGGCACTCGACGGGCTTGTCCGGGTGCTTGGTCTCCGGGGTGTCCACATTCAGCAGACGGACGGTCTGGTCCTCGCCGTCGAAGGCGATGACGAGCGTGTCGCCGTCGATGACCCGCACCACGGTCCCGGACACGAACGCGGCGTCGGTGGCGCCCGTGTCACTCGACGCCGCGGCGGTCTCGGCTGGAGGGGTGCAGCCGGTGAGCGTCGACGAGGCGATGGCCGCGGTGAGGAAGGCAGCAGGAAGGAGGGCGCGAAGGCGGGGAGGTGTCATGGATCTTTTCTGGCGGTGCGGAGGGTCCTGAAAAGCGTATCCTCGGGGTCCGCGGTTCCCAGTCAGGTTCTGCGCCAGATTGCCCAAGGATGTTCGAACACCGTCACTCGCTGAGCGCACAGGAGGGCCCCGGGACGCCACGTCCCGGGGCCCTCCTCACTCCATGCGGTCGATCGTCAGGCGACGCACCCCCCGAGCAGGATCTGCCCGTCGATGGCCTTGATCTGCAGCTGGACCGCGCCGAGCTTCTCCCCGAGTGCCTTCACCGTCGCCTTCTGCGCGGCGATCGCGTCCTTGTTCGACTTCTTCTGCCCTTCGAGCTCGCGGAGGACGTTCTGCGCGGACGTCACCTGCTGGTCGATGGTCGTCAGCTGGGCCTGCAGGGACTTGAGCTGGGTCTCGGTGGCCGTGATCTCGTTGTTGAGGCCGTCCAATTGCGCGAGGAGCGGAGCGACGCGGCCCTGCAGCGTCAGGATCTCCGACTCCTTGCCGGCGATACCCGAGTTCAGGGTGGCCAGCGCCGCGACCAGCCGATCCATCTCGGTGTTGAGCGCGACGATCTCCGCCTGCTTGTCCGACAGCGCCGTGGATGCACTGTCGGCGGCAGCCTGCAGGGCGGGCAGCCGGTCCTGCAGGCCGGTCAGCTCCGCTGTCTTCGCGGTCACCGCGTCGGTGGCGGACGCCAGCCGAGCCTCGGCACCCGAAAGATCGCTGCGCAGTCCATTCAGGACGTCCTTCTGCATGACCACGGCGGCCTCGGCTGCAGCGACGCCGTCGGTCAGGCCGGTCAGCTCGGCCACGAGGCCGGCGACCACTGCTTCCTGGGCCACGACAGCGCTTCCGGCGTTCTCAGCCGCGGTGACGAGAGCCGGCAGCTGATCCTGCAGCAGGGAGACCTCGCCCTGCTGGGTGGCAACCAGAGCCCGCGCATCGGTCAGCGCGGTCTGCAGGGCCGGCACCTGGGACTTCAGCGCTGCGACGTCGGCTTCCTTGGAAGCGAGGGTCGCGTTGGCGGTGGTCAGCGTCGCCTGCAGCGGCGCGGCTTCGCGCTGGAGGGCCGAGCTCTCGCCCTGCTTCGCCAGCAACTGCCCATTGAGCGTATCCACCTGCGTCTTGAGGCCGTTCAGGTCACCCTGCAGACCCGAGATCTGGGCGCTCTTGTCCGTGATCTTGGTGTTCACCGTCGCCAGCTCCGTGGTTTTCTGCGTCACGGCGGCCTCGAGCTCGCGCTTGCGCGGCGTATTGCCCTTGATGGCGTCGATCTCCTTTGTCAGCGACGCGATCTCGCTCTGCAGCTTCGTCTTCTCCGTTGCCAGCGCCGCCAGCTCGTTCTGTGCCGCCGTCAGCGCGGCCTGCTTCGCCGCCACCTCGCTGCTCTTCGTCGCGATGTCCTTCTCGAGCTGCGTGATCCGGGCGGCGACCGTGGTCTGGAGCGTGGTGTTCGCCGTGACAGCGTCGGAGGCCGTCGTGGCAGCTGTGCGGAGTTGCACGAGGGTTGCTTCGCCTGCGGAGACGGCGGTCTCCTGCGCCGCGACGGCGTCGGCAGCGCGTGTGGCTGCTGCCTGGCGGGTGGCCAGTTCGGACTGGGCGTCCGTGATGGCCGTGTTCTTCGCGGTGACAGCCGCGGCTGCAGCCTCGGCGTCGGCCTGCCGTGCCGTGAGGGTGTCTCCGGCCTCGTCAATGCCCGCGCGGAGCGCGTCGAGATCCGCCTGAGCCGTGGTGCCGGCAGCGACGAGTTGTCCCAGGCGGTCCTCGCCGTCCGTGACGGCTTTCTGGGCTGCGGTGACGGCGTCGGAGGCCTGCTGTGCCGCGACGGTCAGGTCTGCCACGTCGCTCTTCGCCGTCGCGATCATCTCGTTCTGGCTCGCGACCTCTCCCGCGGCCTGGGCTGCAGTGGCTTCGAGGCCGAGGAGCTCCTCGCTCGCGATCCGTACGGTGTTCCGCTGGGCGTCCACCGCGGCGGTTGCTGCCGTGGCCTGCTGCCGGAGGTCGGCCGCCGCCGCTTCGGCGTCGGCCAGCTGCGCCTGCACCGGCGCGAGGGCCTCGACGGCGATCGCCTGCTGCGACGTCAGAGTCGCGAGCTGATTGGTCGTGGTGGCGATGGCGCGGGTGACGTCTGCCTGCTGTCCGGCCAGCGTCTCCAGGGCGTTCTGGGTCTCGGTGGCGGCTGCGGCGAGGCGTGCCTCCTCGGCGTCGAGGGCGGCAAGCGCCGTGTTCGCCTCGGCGATCTGGGCCTTCAGCGTGGTGGCGTTCGCCTGCAACGCGATCTTGTCCGCCTGCAGCTTCGTGATGACGTCGGCATTCTTCTTCGCGGCGGCCTTGAGGAGGTTCTCCTGCACCGTCCCGCGGTGAGCGAGCTGGTTGACCACACCGTTGCACATGCCCGACGTGGGGCTGGTGGCGGCCGAGGCCTGCGGGGCGATGAACAGTGCACCACCGAGTAGCCCGGGCAGCAGGACGGCGATGGCGAGGCGGCGGGTCGGGGTTGCGGCGAGACGAGTGCGCACGGATGCTCCTGAGTGAGTAAGGGCAGCTACGTCGCCGCCTCCCCAAAGGTAGGGAGCCACGCTCGGGCGCGACACAGTGGTACGTACGCCATCCGCCGTCCCCGCTACTTGCATCGGGGCTCCCAGCTACCTATCAGGAAATACCAAGCCGGCTGAGCCTTGCGAGCCCGTCCGGCGCGGCCGTCAGCCGCAGCGATCCATAGGGCAGGACGGCGGGCTCCTCCCTGGTCCTCAGGCGCGGGGAGGCCGCGCCACCAGGACCTCTCCGGCGCCGTCGAGCTCCAGCGGGCCCGCCCCGGCGGGCACCAGCCAGGTACTCCCTGACGGAGCCGGCCGGCCGGACAGGGCCAGCGGACCCCCGGTGACCACCAGCACGGCGAAGCCCGGATCGAGCCTGACCGGACCGTCCACGGGCACGCGTTCGAGGCGGAAGAACGCGTCCGCCTCGGGCGGGAAGGCGGAGCCCGACGGCGGTGCGGCGCGTACCAGCCTGCCGAGCGCTTCGCGCGGGAGTGCACGTCGATCGACAGCCGTCAGCGCCAGCTCGAAGCCGAGGCCGAGATGCCCGTGGGCCGCGCCGTCGAGCGCGAAGTCCCGCCATTCCAGCAGGATCGACAGGTCCTCCGGTTGCTGCAGCTCGAGCAGCAGCACGCCCTCGCCGATCGCATGGAGGACGCCCGGCGGAACGAGGACGACGTTGCCGGGGGTCACCGGCACCTCGTGCAGCAGGCCCAGCAGCACGTCGACGTCCTGTGCTTCCACGAGGCGGGCGAGGTCGGCCTCGCCGACGTCCCGCGTCAGCCCGAGATGCACCGTTCCGCCGCTCAGTATGTACCAGGCCTCGGCCTTGCCGTGGCTGTGCCCGAGGTGCTGCACCGCAAAGGCGTCGTCGGGATGCGCGTGGACCGGTAGTCGCTGGCCGGCGTCGAGCAGTTTCACCAGGAGCCGCACATCCCCGTCCCAGCGCGCCGCGTGGTCCGTACCGAGCCAGTACGCGGGGTCGGCGGCGACGGCGTCCCGCAGGAGCGTCCTGTCGGCCAGACGCGTGAGGCCGAGCTCCTGCTCCCCGAAAATGGTGGTGGTGGAGCCGATCCAGTCCTCCGGCTCGAACGCGGCATCGGACGCCTCGCCACGGAAGGACGAGATCCGCGACCCACCGCGGTAGAAGCGCTCGGGTGGGCGGTTGGAGTGGAGGCGTTCGATCATGGCTGCGGCTCGCGGACGGGCGCATGGACCACGAGGAAACCTCCCACGAAGCTGTCACCCAGTCCGATGGTCGTCGGCATCGCCGTGTCGATGCGGAAGGCGGGGACTCCGACCGAGCCGGCGATCTTCCGTTCCACGCCCGCCACGACGTCCTCGCCCCGGGCGCTGCGCGGGAGGAGCGCTGTCGCCTCGAAATCGGCTGCTGTAAAGGCGTCGCCGAGCCGGAATCGTGTTGCCGCCATCTGCACGGCGCTGGTCAGGGCCGTTCGGTGCCGCGCGGCGGCCGGGCCGACGGCGATGGCCCAGTGCTGCGTGTGGACCAGCAGTGCCGGCACCGGGATGAGCCGTTGCACCGCGAGAAGAGCCGCGGCGACATCGGAGGCGTCCAGCAGATCGACCGGCCGGTCGACGTACTCCTGCAGTTCGTCCTCGTTCATGCCGTACACATCGATGCGTGGCAGCAGGTGCGCCCAGATCCGCCGGGCGAACCGGCGGACGTAGAAGCCAGCGTCCTCGTAGTAGAGAAGTGCATCGGCAGGCAGTTGCACCAGCGCCGCATCGAGGTCGGTGAGGCGCCGTTCGAGCAGTATCTCGTCCTGCATGGTGTTGAAGCCCGAGACGAGGAAGGCGCCCGCGTCGGTCAGGGCTTCCCCGAGCTCCGGCGAGATAGCCATGCGGCGGTTCGGCGGATCGTTGGCGAAGATCAGGCGGTTCGACGACGGCGAGACGATCTCGCCGTCGTCGAACCGGATGACGGTGCCCGCCGGGTACTGCACGATCAGATGCGGGTCGAGGGTGTCCTCGGCGGCCGAACTGACCCAGGAGATGGACGGCGGCATGAGGCGCCGCACATGATCGTCCATGCTGACGAGGTGCTGAACGCTCGGGATGCCGAGCCTGTCGAGCGCGATCCCGGCGCGCACCCCGGTGCCGCCGAGGGTGATCTCGGTGGTGAAGCGGTCCGCGAACCGCTTCACCACATCGGACGAGGCGACGAAGCGCTCGCCGCCGGCGCCGTCGACCACGAAGGCGAGGATGGTGACCACGAGCGAGCGCTCGTCCACGATCGGCGCCGTCGTGGTGAGCTCCCGGCGCCGGATGCCGAACCGGGCAGCCAGCGAGCCGATGACCCTCGCGTCCCACCGCACCTCGTAGTCCACCGTCCCGCCGAGTCCGAGGACGAGCGTTCTTCCCATCGCACCGATCCTTTCCCGTCCGTTGGTCGGCCCTGCGCCAGCCTGTGTCAGCATGCGCCCGGCAGTGTGCTCAGTACAGCTTCGCCTTGCCGTCCGCGCCGAACAGGTCGATCTTCTCCGCGGCCGTGACCTTGAGGGCCGCGATGGCCTCGGGCTGGATGGCGTTCGGCTCCCGCAGCCGCTCGTCCGTGCCCAGGATGCGCCGCATGGCGTTGTGGTAGGAGACCTTGATGTCGCTGGAGATGTTGATCTTGTTGATGCCGAGGCTCACGGCGCGGGCCAGTTCGCTGTCCGGGTTCGCAGACCCGCCGTGCAGCACGAGGGGAATCCGGACGGCCGCCTTGATCTCCTCGAGGAGGTCGTGGCGCAGCTCGGGGTTCTTCTCGGCCGGGTACAGGCCGTGCGAGGTACCGATGGCGATCGCCAGGCTGTCCACGCCGGTCTCCTGGACGAACCGGACGGCGTCGTCGGTGTTGGTGTAGATGATCTCGGCGGCGCCGGATTCCCCGTAGCTGTCATTGGCGCCGATGGTGCCGAGCTCGCCCTCGACCTGGATACCGACGGCGTGTGCTGCCTCGACGACCTTGCGGGTCAGGGACACGTTCTCGTCGAAGGGGAGCAGCGAGGCATCGATCATGACCGAGGTGAAGCCGGCCTGGATGGCGGTGATCATCTGCTCGTACGTTCCGCCGTGGTCCCAGTGGATCGCCACGGGGACACTGGATCGGTGGGCACGGCTGCGCATGGCGGCCACGAGGTCGGTGGTGATATGGGAGACCTCGTCCGGGTGGATGGCGATGATGACCGGGGCCTCCTTCTCCTCGCTGATGTCCATGACGCCGTTGAACATGGCCCAGTCGCTGATGTTGAACGCGGGAATGGCGAAGTTGTGTTCGTTGGCGATATCGAGGATGGACTTACCGGTGTACAGCACTGTGATTCTCCTTGGATTGATGACGTGCGAAGGGTGGTGTGGGGTCAGCTCTTGACGGAGCCCGCGGTCAGGCCGCTGATGAAGAAGCGCTGCAGGACCAGGAAGAGGATCAGCACGGGGATGGAGCCGAGAATGCTCATCGCCATGATCTGGTTCCACTCGTACGAGTGCTGGCCCATGAGCAACTGGATGCCGATCGGAACGGTGCGCATCTCCGTGGTGCGGGTGAGCGTGAGGGCGAAGAGGTACTCGTTCCAGGCGATCATGAAGGTGTAGATGCCCACCGAGACGATGCCCGGCACGGAGATGGGGACGAGGACGCGCCACAGGGCGGTGAGGGAACCGGCGCCGTCGACCCGCACGGCCTCGTCGAGCTCACGGGGCAGGGTGTTCATGTAGCCGGTCATCATGATGATGGCGTAGGGCAGCGTGAAGACCATGTAGGTGAAGATGAGGCCCGGGTAGGTGTTGTAGAGGCCGAGGGCCACCACCAGACCGAAGTACGGGATCAGCAGGGTGATGGGCGGGACGGCTTGCACGCTGATGATGACGACGTTCAGGACCCGCTTGCCGCGGAACTCGAACCGGCTGAACGCGTAGGCGGCGTGGATGGCCACCAGGAGCGTCAGGATGGTGACGGCTCCGGCCACCAGGTAGCTGTTGAAGAAGAACCGGAGGGTCTCGGAGTTCGTGAGGATCGCGGTGTACGCATCGAACGAGAACGAACCCGTGATGAGCCTGGGCGGCAGCTCGAAGATCTCCGTGTTGGACTTGAAGGAGCTGGACAGCATCCAGAGCACGGGGCCCGCGGCGAACACCGCCCCGAGGAGCAGGCCTGCCAGGACACCGGATTTCGCCAGGCGTGTGCGGCGTTGCGTGGTCATCGTCATGTCAATCCCTCGCTTTCTGGTGACGCACGTAGAGGACGGCCAGGACCAGCGACATCAGCAGGATCAGCACCGCGGCGGTGGCCGCGAGCGAGAAGTCGTAGTTCGCGAAGGCCAGCTTGTAGGTGTAGGTGCTGAGCATCTCGGTGACGTCGATGGGCCCTCCACCCGTGGTCAGCCAGATCAGCGCGAACTGCTGGGACGTCCAGATCAGGTCGAGCAGCAGGAGGCTGATGATGATGGGTCGCAGCTGGGGGATGGTCACGTTCCAGAAGCGCTGCACCTGGCTGGCGCCGTCGATGCTCGCCGCCTCGTGGAGGTCCTGCGGAATACCCTGCAGGCCTGCCAGGAGGCTGACCATGAAGAAGGGGTAACCCGCCCAGATGTTGATGAAGGTCACCGTGCCGAGCGCGAGCTGCGGATCGGCGAGCCACTCCACGTCCGTGTTCAGCAGGAAGTTCACGATGCCGTTGGGGGAGAGGACCATGCGCCACAGGACGGCGATGACGGCGGCGGTGAACAGCCAGGGCAGGGCGTACAGGGCCCGGAAGACAGCCCGGGAGGTGACGCTGATCAGCGGGCTGTTCAGCAGCAGGGCGAAGGTGAGGCCGAGCACCAGGTGGACCGCGACGCTGACGGTGGAGAAGAAGACGGTGTTGCCGGTGGCCTTCCAGAACGCCGGGTCCGTCAGCACGGTGACGTAGTTGGCGGTCCCGGTGAACTCTGAGGACGACCTCAGGATCACGTTGTCCTGGAAGGAGTAGCCGATGACCATCACGATCGGCACGATCATGAGGACGAACAGCAGGATCAGGGTGGGGGCGAGGAAACCGTAGGACTCACCGGCACGGCGTAGACGACGGCGCTTCCTGGGTAGTGCCCCGGTGACGAGGGTCTCGGGGTCGGGAGGGGTCAGGGTGCGGAGGCTCATGGGGTGACGACCTTGCTAGGGGGTCGGGTGCCGCGTGGGGCGCGGCACCCGACCCGATTTGGAAAGGAGGACCTAGAACTCGCCCTCCCACTCCGTCTGCGCCTTCTCGAGCGCCTCGGAGAGGGACTGCTGACCGTCGAAGGCGGATTGCAGCTGGGCCCCGAGCTGCCGCATCAATTCCTCCGCCACGGGCAGGCCGACGAACTCGTTGGCCGGGTAGCCCGCCTGGTAGATGTCGAAGGCGTCCTTGAAGAGGTCGTCGTCCTCGACGAAGGCGGGAACGGATTCGGTGTTCCCGGGGAAGGCGTTCGCCATGGTCGAGAGCTCCGAGTTCGTCTCCTCGCTCATCAGGAAGGAGACCAGCTTGGCGGCGGCGTCCTTGTTCTCGGAGTTCTCCGAGATGCCGATCCCCCAGGAGGCGTAGGGGATGCCGCGCTCGCCGGTGTAGTCGTCGGCAGCGGGGACGGCGGAGATGGAGAAAGCCAGATCCGGGTTGCTCTCCCGGATGAGATTGATGTGGGCGAGGGAGTCGATCATCATGCCGACCCGCCCGTTGGTGAACTCCTCGACCTTGTCCTGCTCCTTCATGGTGAAGCTGCCGGGAGCAATCACGTCGTCGTCCCACATGCCGCCGATGAACTCGACGGCCGACGTGACGTCATCGTTCGTGAGATCCGGCTGACCGTCGTCGAGCATGGTGCCACCGGAGGCCCACGCCCACGACATCACATCGTTCTGGACGCCGTTCGGCGCTTCGAGGGACAGGGGGAGCACCCACCCGGCGGCGTCGCCGTCGAGGTCCGAGATGCTCTTGGCAGCGTCGGCGAATTCGGAGCGCGTCTCGGGGGGAGCGTCCACGCCGGCCTCGGCCAGCAGCTCGTCGTTGGTGAACATGGGGTAGACGAAGTTCACGACCGGGACCATGTAGGTGCTGTCGTCGACCTTCACCTGGCTCACCAGCTGGCTGTCGTCGAACCCGGCCTCCTCGAGGAGGGGAGTGAGGTCGGCGATGACGCCCTGCTCCGCGAAGTCGCTGACCCAGGCGCCGTCCAGGCCGACGACGTCGGGCATGGTCCCGGAGGCCGCGCCGGCGAACAGCTGCTCCTTCGTGGAGGCGTAGGGGCCGCTGACGAGGTCCACGGTGATGCCCGGGTTCTCCTCCTCGAAGGTGTCGATCAGGGCACGGAACTCGCCGTCGGGGAGCTCGGGCTCCCACCACTGGGCGAACTCGATGGTGACGTCGCCATCGGCGGCGTCGGACCCGGAGCCGGAGCTGCCCGACCCGCACGCCGTGAGTGCGAGAATCGAGACGGCGGTGGTGGCAATGCCGGTGAACAGGGTTGCGCGGTGACGCATGCGCCGATGGGTGGACATCAGGTCTCCTCGTTGAGATGTGCGATCTTTCGCTGGATTATGCTTTTTCTTGCTGCTTTCTCCACGATTGTGCGCGCGATCACAAGGGTCCGTCAAGAGCTCGACGAGAAAAAGACGCGCCAAACAGCAACCGACGTCAATTTGTGCTCGTCGAAAGCGCAATTAATTGCTGTTTCATGCTGTTTCTTCGGCCGCATGAACCGTCGTGTGTTACAGATGAGGGCATGACATCGCAGGAATTGCAGCGCGTCCGCCAGTTACCGGCCGGGCGGAAGGCGGACCTCGCCGCCTATGTTGACGAGGTGGGCCGGGTGACGGTGGCCGATCTTGCCGCCCACTTCGCAGTCTCCATCGACACGATCCGGCGCGACCTCGACCAACTGGACCGTGAGAACGTCCTGATCCGGACGCACGGTGGTGCCGTCAGCACCTCGGAGCGGGCAGGCCGGGACCGGGAGATCGATGTGCGGCTCAGCATGCAGACGGCGGAGAAGGAGGCGATCGCCCACGCGGCCGTCGATCTCGTGGCCGACGGATCGGTGCTGATGATCAACGCGGGGACCACGAGTCTGGCCGTCGCCAGGGCGCTCCGTAACCACCGCAACCTGACGATCGCCACGAACAACCTCCGGATCCCGGCGGAAATCTCGCCGTCCGTGTTCCGTGACCTCTATATGTTCGGTGGGGCCGTGCGGACGCTGACCCAGGCGACGACGGGCCCGGTGACCCTCGGCATGAGCGGAAGCACGCCGGAAATGGACATCCGCTGCGACATGGCGCTGATCGCCGTCGGTGCTGTGGACGCGTCAGGATTCTCGACCTCGAACCTCGGGGACGCCGCAATGATGGCCGAGATGATCAGCCGGGCCGAGCGCACCGCCATCCTCGCCGACTCGACCAAGCTCGATCGCAGGCTCTTCGCGCAGATCGTCCCGCTCGAGGGTGCCGACTACCTGATCACGGACCGGGCGCCGTCATCGGGACTCGCTGCAGCCCTCGATGCAGCCGGCGTGACGGTGATCCTCCCCGACGGGGAGTGAGGCGCGGGCGTCCGGGGAGGGAGCGGGCAGCTCCATGACGCGGGATGGAGAGATGGCGGGGCCGCGGACGGCGGCCCCGCGCCGGCGTCAGTGCTTCTCGTACCCGCTGATCGCGTCCACCTTCGCTGCCGACGCGCTGGAGGTATCGAAGGTGTAGCCGAGCCACTCCTTCGCGAGGCGGCGGGCGAGCTCCACGCCGATCACGCGCTGACCCATGCAGAGCACCTGCGCGTTGTTGCTCAGCACGGAGCGCTCCACGGAGTAGGAATCATGGGCGGTCACGGCGCGGACGCCGGCCACCTTGTTGGCCGAGATGGCCACGCCGAGGCCGGTGCCGCAGATCAGCAGGGCACGGTCCGCCTCCCCGCTCTCCACCTTCCGGGCTGCGTCCACGGCGATGTGCGGGTAGTCGGTGTTCTCCGAGCGGGAGATGCCGACGTCCACCACGCTCTCCACGCGCTCGTCCGCCTCGAGGTCCTTGAGCAGGACCTCCTTGTAGTCCAGCCCGGCTTCATCGCTACCGATCACGATGCGCATTTTCTTCTCGCTCATGTCCTCTTCCTCTTCCTTCTGTGGATGGCAGGTGGTGCTGATCAGGAGCCGGTGGCTCGGCGGAGCAGCTGAAGATAGCCGTCCAGCTCCCAGGCGGTGCGTCCGACGAACAGTCCGTCGACGTGGTCGATACCCAGCAGGTCGGTTGCGTTGTCGAGGCTGACCGACCCGCCGTACAGCAGGCCCGCCACGCCTCCGCCGTACTCCTGCCCGAGCGCGGCGAACGGTTCCGCCAGCTCCTCGACGGTGGCGGGCCGCCCGTGCTCGCCGATCGCCCAGATGGGTTCGTAGGCGATCAGGACCCGGGCCCGCTGGTCGTCGTCGAGCCCCTCGAGCGCGCGGGATGCCTGCTCGAGGATGTAGGGGGTGGAGCGGCCGCGGTCCTTCACATCGCCCGGTTCGCCGATGCAGAGCAGGGGAGTGAGTCCGTGGCGCAGGGTGGCGGCCACCTTGAGGCGCACCGTCCGGTCCGTCTCGCCGAAGTGCTCTCGCCGCTCGGAGTGGCCGATCTCGACCAGGCGTGCGCCGGCGTCGGCGACCTGCGGGACGGAGAGCTCGCCGGTCCAGGCTCCCGCATCCTCCCAGTGGGCGTTCTGGGCGCCGACCAGCACCCTGCTGTCGTCGGCGAGGATCCCGGCGACGGCGGCGATCGCCGTCGCGGGCGGAATGACGAAGGGCTGGACGTCGCCGAGCTCCTGTCCCGAGAGGCCCGCGACCAGTCCCCGCGCATAGTCGCGGGCCTCATCGAGGGTCTTGTTCATCTTCCAGCTGGTGCCGACCCAGATGGTCACGGCTGCTGCTTCGCGCCGGCCGCACCGAAGTGGTCCGCCAGGGCCGCCATCAGCAGGGAGAAGGAGATGGCACCCGGATCGGGTGTGCCGACACTCTTCTCACCCAGCACCCTCGAACGGCCGAGGCGCGCGGTGATGTCCGCGGTCGCGTCGGCGGCCTCGCGGGCCACGGCGGCCGCCCTGCCGGTCGACTCCGCTGCATCGGAGGACGCCTGGAACTCGGTCTCGAGTGCCTCGCGGAAGGGAACGATGGCGTCGACCATGGTCTTGTCGCCGGGCTCGGCGCCACCGAGGCGACGTATCGCGTCGGTGCCGGTGAGCAGCGCCCGGACGACGTCGTCGGGCGTGGTGCCGCGGGCGTCGTCGAATACGCTGCCCGCGGCGGTGAGGGCAGCGCCCCACAGGGCGCCGGACGTACCGCCGGCCTCCTCCGCCCACGCGTCACCGGCATGGAGCAGGACGGTCCGGGCACCGGCGCCCTTGTCGAGAGCCGCCCGGGCGGCCTCCGCCGCTCCGCGCGTCCCGAAGGCCATGCCCTGCCCGTGGTCGCCGTCGCCGGCGACGGCGTCGAGCTTCCCGAAGTACTCCTGGTGCTCGGACGCCGTGGCCCGCAGGACCTCGAGGGCCTCCACGATGGACTGCGCGACCTCCCGGGACTCGGGGGAGGACTCCGGAATGGCTTCCTCGCCGGGGGTGTGGACGGACGTTCGTTGCGTGCGCTCGGTCGAGTCCGGAGCTCCGCGGCGGAACGCGGGAGTGTCGGCCGGCGCGAGCCAGAACTGTTCGAGCTCGTCGTCGAGGAAGACGACCGTGAGCGACAGGCCGGCCATGTCGAGGCTGGTGACGTGCTCGCCCACCTCGGGTGCCACCACGGTGAGTCCCTTCTCGGCGAACCGCTCGGCCAGGCGGCCGTAGGCGAGGAAGAGTTCCTCGTACTTGACGCTGCCGAGGCCGTTCAGGACGACGCCCACGCGCCCCTGGTAGCCGCCGTCGGAACGCTCCGGTTCCTCCTCCAGCACGCCGTCGAGGAGCAGGTCCGCGACCTCGCTGCCCGTCCCGAGCGGAACCTCGCGGATGCCCGGTTCCCCGTGGATCCCCAGCCCAATGGCCATCTCGCCGTCGGGCACGTGGAAGAGCGCCCCGTCCGCGCCGGGAAGCGTGCACCCCTCGAACGCGACGCCGAAGGACCGCGTGGCGTCGTTCGCCTTCCAGGCCACGCGCTCGGCCTCGTCGATGTCGGCTCCGGCCTCGATGGCCGCGCCCGCGATCTTGAACACCACGAGGTCACCGGCGACACCGCGCCGGTCACGGTGGTCCTCGGCAGGACCGGAGGCGATGTCGTCGGACACCCGGATGATCCTGACGTCCACGCCCTCCGCCCGGAGCTTCTCCGCGGCCTGCCCGAAGTGCAGCACGTCACCGGCGTAGTTGCCGAAGCCCAGGATCACACCGCCCCCGTTCTCGGCCGAACGCGATACCGAGTACACCTGCGAGGCCGACGGCGAGGAGAAGATGTTGCCGCACGGCGCCCCGTGGCCCATACCCGGGCCGATCCACCCCGCGAAGGCCGGGTAGTGCCCCGAACCGCCACCGATCACCAGGGCCGGCTGGCCCTGCGGGGTCTCGGTGGAGCGCACCACCCCGCCGTGCGCCAGCACCACGTGCTCGGGATGCGCCGCGGCGTAGCCCCGCAGGGCGTCGGTGGCGAACTGCTCGGGATCATTCACAAGGTAGGTCATGGGTCCGGCTCTCCAGGCGTGGTCTGATCGGGGGCGTCGGGCGGGGCGGCCTCAGCTGGTGGTCGAGCCCAGGCCGTCCTCCGCTGTGGACTCCTCCACGGGGCTGGGACCGAGATCCTTGAGCAGTCCGGCCATCGCGACGTAGGCCTTGTTGCGGTACGCCACGAGCTCGTCCGTCCGCTCGGCCGGGATGTCGAGGAACCCTTCGCCCGACTTGGTGCCCAGCTTCCCGGCGTCCACGAGGTCCTGGAGGATCTGCGGCGTGGCGAAGCGCTCGGGAAAGGAGGTCTGCAGGGACGCGTAGCAGAAGGCGTAGACGTCCAGCCCGGCCATGTCGGCGATGGCGAAGGGGCCGAAGAACGGCAGGCGGAAGCCGAACGTGGTCCGCACGAGGGTGTCCACGTCCTCCGCCGAGGCGATGCCCTCCTCGACGACCTGCGCCGCCTCGTGGAACAGCGCGTACTGGAGGCGGTTGAGGACGAACCCGGTCACGTCCTTGACGACGGCGGCCTTCTTGCCCGTCAGCTCCACGATCCCGCGCGCCACCTCGATGGTCTCCGATGTCGTTCCGGCGTGCGGGATGACCTCGACGCCGGGGATGAAGGGCGCGGGGTTGGAGAAGTGCACGCCGAGGAACCGCCCCGGGTTCTCGACCGCCTCGGCCAGTGTCGCGATGAGGATGGTGGAGGTGTTGGAGCCGATCACCGCGTCGGCGGGCGCTGCGTCACTGATGCGGCGCAGGGTGCTGTGCTTGATGTCGATGACCTCCGGCACGGCCTCCTCGATGTAGGAGGCATCAGCGACGGCGTCCTCGATGCTCGGGGCTGCCCGCAGGTTGTCACGGAGCCGCTGCACGGCGTCCTCGGGAAACAACCCGTCGGCAACGAAGCGCTCCGCCTCGCCGAGCAGGCGTTCGAGGTTCTTCTCGGCGATCTCCTGCGACACGTCGGCGAGGGCCACCTGCGCGCCGCCGAGGGCCAGCACCTGCGCGATGCCTCCACCCATGTATCCCGAACCGACAACTGCCACTGAACGTTGGGCCATGAGCCGCATCTCCTCTGATGTGCTGTGGGGGTCTGGTGACCTCGTGCCCGTGCCTCAAAGGGCGGGCAAAACGTGAACCGTATTCCTATAGGATCTACGCCACGCGCAGGGGGTGTCAACCGAAAGTCCGCCGCTCCCGACGACGGGACGATTTTCCTGTCGCGGTCGCCAATATCCTATAGGGTGGTGCCCATTCCCCTCCGGAGAAGGGCTTCCGCACCCGCTGCGCTGGCCCACCGATGCGATCAAAGGTGCTCACATTATGCAGATCCATGTGCCGGCGGCCACGGCCGACGCCCTCGTGCTCGCGGAGCGGCCCACCTGGGCGCTCCTGCTGATCGCCGTCCTGGCGATCGCCGCCCTCCTGCTGCTCATCATCAAGCTGCGCGTCCACGCGTTCTTCGCCCTGATCATCATCAGCGTCCTCACGGCGCTCGCCGCAGGTATCGGGGTGGGTGACGTGATCGGCGTGGTGATCGCAGGTTTCAGTACCACCGTGGGCAACGTGGCCCTGCTCGTCGGATTCGGCGCGGTGCTCGGCCGGCTCGTCGAGATCTCCGGTGGCGCGCAGGTGCTCGCGGACGCCATGCTCCGCCGGTTCGGCGAGAAACGCGCACCGCTCGCGCTGGCCGTCGCCTCGCTCTTCTACGCCTTCCCGATCTTCCTCGATGCGGGCTTCATCGTGATGCTGCCCATCATCTACACGGTCGCCCGCCGTCTCGGCGGATCCTTCATGCTGTACGTCCTGCCGTCCATCGGCGCCTTCCTGATGATGCACGCGCTGACGCCGCCCCACCCGGGCCCGACGGCGGCCGCCACCGTGATGGGCGCCGATGTCGGCATGGTGGTGCTGATCGCCCTCCTGGTGGGGCTGCCCACCTGGTACCTCGCCGGGTATCGGCTGAGCCTGATCATCGCCAAGCGCTACCCGAACATGCCCGTGCCGAACCTGCTGGGCCAGGCGAACCTCGACGAGGACACGCCCCGACCGGGTTTCTGGACCATCATCTTCGTTCTGCTGCTGCCCCTGGTCCTCATCTTCTTCAACACCCTGTTCACCACCCTCGAGGCGGACGGAGCGGTCGACGCGGAGAACGGGCTCTTCCAGATCTCCCGGCTGATCGGCAACACGCCGGTTGCCCTGCTCATCGCGACGCTGTTCGCGATGTTCCTGCTCTACATCCGGCCCCGTCGGGGGAGCGGCAAGGTGGGAGGCGCCCTCGAGGACCTGGTGGACAACTCCCTGGCTCCCGTGTGCTCGATCATCCTCATCACCGGTGCCGGTGGCGCCTTCGGTCGTGTCCTCACGGAGACCGGCATCGGCTCCACGATCGCAGGAGGCCTCAACGCCATGGGGCTGCCCGTGATCCTCGCCGGCTTCCTCGTCGCCGTCGCCTTCCGGGTGGCGCAGGGTTCGGCGACGGTCGCTGCCACCACTGCCGGGTCCATCATGGCGCCGGCCGTGGTGGAGCTTGGTCTCTCGGGCATCGCGCTGGCGGCCATCGTGGTCGCGATCTCCGCGGGCTCCATCACGTTCTCGCACGTCAACGATTCCGGTTTCTGGCTGATCGGGAAGTTCTGCGGCTTCGACACGCTGACCACCCTGAAGACCTGGAGCGTCATCGCCACGGCGATCGGGTTCATGGCCTTCGCCCTGGCCTGGATCGTCTACGCACTCGCAGCCTGAGACGCCGGTCGCCCGACGCCCGCCGCGTCCTCCACCGCCCGCACCCCACTACGGCCCTCCCGCCACCGACCCCGAGGAGAACACCATGACCCCCACACCCGAGACCTGGCCGATCGGCGCCGCCCTGCTCAATTTCACCGGCGTCACCGCCGACGGACGGGACCGCACGACGGCGGGCGCCGAGGCCTGGAAGCAGACCCTCCGCGAAGTGCGCTCCGCGGGGTTCGACCACGTGGACCTCACCGACTCCTGGGTGCGCCCGGCGGACCTCGACAGCGACGGCCGCAAGGACCTGCTGGCGGTGGCCCGCTCCTACGATCTCGCCTTCAGCGACATCGCCGTCACCCGCAAGAGCGTGATCACCCCGGACGAGGACCAGGCGCAGCGCAACATCGCCTACACGAAGCGGACCATCGACGCAGCCGCCGATCTCGAAGCACCGATGGTCTGCCTCGGGCTCCACGATCCGTTCACGGACGCGCAGAAGGAGGCCACCTGGTTCTGGCTGGCAGAGGGCGCGGAGGACGCCGATACCCAGGAGAACCGGGACAAGGCAGCCACCCGGTTCCGCGACCTCGGCGAGTACGCCGCAGCGCGGGGCGTCAGCATCTCCCTGGAGATGTACGAGGGCACGTTCCTCGGCACGGCGGACAGCTCCGTGCAGCTGGTCACCGCCGTGGACCTGCCCAACGTGGGGCTCTGCCCCGACATCGGCAACATCGTGCGGCTGCATCGAGAGGTGGAGGACTGGCGGGAGATGCTGACCAAGATGCTGCCGCACACCAACTACTGGCAGCTCAAGAACTACTTCCGGGACTACGACCCCGCGACGGGCTCCTATGCCTCGGCGCCGGCCCCGCTGGCCCTCGGCTTCATCAATTACCGCGAGGCCATCGGCATGGCGGTGGAGAGCGGCTTCGACGGACCCATGTGCGTGGAGCACTACGGCGGAGACGGCCTGAGTGTCACCGCCATGAACCGCGACTACATCCGCGAGATCCTGAAGGCGAAGCTCCCGGAGGCCTGACGCGCAGGCGGCCCGTCACGGCGACGTCGCGACGTCGTCAGGAAGCAGCGTCGTCGCGTCGCGTCGCGTTGCGTCGCGTCGCGGCGTCAGGAAGCGGCGTCGTCACGGCGCCGCGTCAGGAAGCAGCGCCCGACGGCGGGGCGGTCGAGGAACGGACGATGAGGTGGGTGGCGAGCTCGACCCGCATGGAATCTGGTTTCTCGCCGCCGATCTCGCGCAGGAGTGCGCGGACCGCCGTCCGGCCCATGTCGCGGAGCGGCTGTGCCACGGTGGTGAGCTGGGGGGACGTCTGCTCGCTCGGGTAGGTGCCGTCGAAGCCCACTACGCTCAAGTCACGCGGCACTGCCACGCCGCGTGCGTGGGCCTCGGCGAGCACCCCCACCGCGATGCTGTCGGAGGAGGCGAAGATGGCCTGGGGCGGCTCGGCCAGGCCCAGGAGCCGATCCAGGCCCCGCCGCCCCGTCTCGGAGTCGAACGTGCCGGCCAGGACGTAGTCCTCCGACACCCCGAGGCCCCGCTCGAGGAGCGCAGCGACGTAGCCGTGCTCGCGGTCCTGGCTGCACTCCGCGCTGGCGGGCCCACCGATGAAGGCGATGCGCGTGTGTCCCAGTCCGAGGAGATGTTCGGTGGCCGCCTTCCCGCCGGACCAGTTGGTGGCGCCCACGCTCGCCACCCCCGGGCCGGGCGGATTGATGGGATCGATCACGACGACGGCGATGCCGCGCTGCTTCACCTCCCTGATCTCCCGGGGTGTCCAGCGGGAGGTGACGAGCAGCAGCCCGCGGCGCCCCTGCGCCTGCATCTTCTCTGCGCGCTCGACCGCCGGGAGATGCGTGTGTCCGGTCTTCGACAGGACGATCTCCGCACCGCTGCCCTCGGCGCTCTCGAGGATGCCGTCCATGACCTCGGCGTAGTACGCCGTGGTCACGCTGTCCACGGCGACGTCGATCAGGGTGGAGGGCGACGGCGCCAGGGCATGGCGCTGGCCGGGCGGCCGGTAGTCGGACTGCCGAAGTGCGTCCAGGACACGCTTCCGGGTGGCCGGCGCAACATCCTCCCGCGCGTTGATCACCTTCGAGACCGTGGGGATGGACACTCCGGCCAGGGCTGCGACCGACGCGAGGGTGGCCCGCGCCCGTATCTCCGTCTCCGACAATGTTTCGACATCCTTCCGCAGTCCTGATGGCCCAGCAATACGTTCTTCCGCGCCGGGTTGGCCTGACCTGCTGCAGCATGTTCGTTATCCGACCGGTACTGCGCAGCATTGACCTCCCGGTGTGATGCAGGTTACTTTACTCTTGTTAGTTTGTTGTTATCGAAAACTTTTCGAACACCTTCCGCAGCGTGGCGGTCAGCGACCGCGTAGCCGCGGAGTTGACCTGCCCACCTCAGCCAGCCGTCCTGCTCCGGCTGAGTCGACGTAACGGAAGAACTGATGACCATGCGAACCAGAACCAGCCTCATCTCCGCAGCCTCCGCCATCACCCTGGCGCTCAGCCTATCCGCCTGCGGTTCCAGTGGACCGTCGGATCCCACGGCCAACACGGAATCCCCCTCGATGTGGGCCCTGACGGGCAGCAGCGAGGACATCTTCCGCTCGTCCGTCGAGCGCTGGAACGAGGAGAACCCGGACGACTCGATCAACCAGGAATTCTTCGCGAACGACGCCTACAAGACCAAGGTCCGCACCGCCGTCGGCGCCGGCGAGGGGCCCACGTTCATCTACGGCTGGGGCGGCGGGGTCCTGAAGTCCTACGTGGACGCCGGCCACGTCAGCGAGCTGGACCAGTTCCTCGCGGACAACCCCGACGTGAAGGACCGCTACATCCCCTCCGTCCTCGAGAACGGCGTGATCGACGGGAAGACCTACGCCCTGCCGAACAACAACATGCAGCCCGTGGTGCTCTACTACAACAAGGAGCTCTTCGAGCAGATCGGCGCCGAGCCCCCCGAGACCTGGGAGGAGCTCATGGCCCTGGTGCCGCAGTTCAACGACGCCGGGATAGCGCCCTTCGCGCTCGCCGGGCAGTCCAAGTGGCCCAACCTGATGTGGCTCTCCTACCTCGTGGACAGGATCGGCGGTCCCGAGGTCTTCCAGTCCATCCTCGACGGCGAGGAGGACGCCTGGTCCGATCCCGCGGTCATCGAGGCACTCACCAAGATCCAGGAACTGGTGGACGCCGACGGGTTCGTGAACGGCTTCTCCTCGATCGCGGCCGACGCCGGAGCCGACAGCGCGCTGCTCTACACGGACCGTGCGGCGATGATGCTCCACGGCGGCTGGGTCTACCAGAACCTCAAGAACGACGCCCCGGAGTTCGTCGAGTCGGACGCCGTCGGGTTCGTCCCCTTCCCCGCCGTGGAGGGTGGCGAGGGCGATCCCGAGAACGTCGTCGGGAACCCGGCGAACATGTGGTCGCTGTCCACCGATGCCACCGACGAGCAGAGGGACGCGGCGCTGAACTACCTGAAGGACGGACTCTTCAGCGAGGAGTACACGCAGGCCATGATCGATTCCGGCGCCGTCCCCGCCGTCAACGGCATCGAGGACCAGCTCGCGGCCTCCGAGGACAAGGACTTCGTGGAGTTCGTCTACGGCCTGGCCCAGGACGCGCCCAGCTTCCAGCTCTCCTGGGACCAGGCGCTGAGCCCCGCCCAGGGCGACGCGATGCTGGCCAACCTCGACCAGATCTTCATCGGCCAGATCACGCCCGAGCAGTTCGCCGAGAACATGAACGCAACCCTCGGCGAATGAGTACCGTCCTGAAGCCCAAACCCATGATGAAGGCTCGGGGGGCGCGCACCGAAGGCCCCTCGGCCTGGATGGTGGTGCCGGCCCTCGTCTTCTTCGTGACCTTCGCCGTCGTGCCCCTCCTCGGGGTGGTCTTCCTCAGCTTCACCAACTGGAACGGCCTCGGCGCCATCACCTGGGCCGGGCTCGAGAGCTGGCAGACCGCGCTCACGGACAGCGTGACGATGAACGCGCTCGTCGTCACGCTGAAGATCATGGTGTTCTCGCTCCTGGTCCAGGTACCGATCAGCCTCCTGCTGGGAGTCTTCACAGCAGGAGGCCAGCGGTACCGGGCGGTGCTGGCGGTGCTGTACTTCGTGCCGCTGCTGCTCTCCTCCGCCGCCGTGGCGATCGCCTTCAAGGCGCTGCTGGATCCCAACTTCGGGATGGGTCCGGGCCTCGGCATCCCGGCGCTGGCGCAGAACTGGCTGGGCAATCCCGATCTGGTGCTCTTCGTGGTCATCTTCGTGATCGCCTGGCAGTTCGTGCCCTTCCACACGCTCATCTACCAGGGTGGCGTGCGGCAGATCCCGGCCTCGTTCTACGAGGCGGCGCAGATCGACGGCGCCGGCCGGATGCAGCAGTTCTTCCACATCACGCTGCCCCAGCTCAAATACACCATCATCACGTCCTCCACCCTGATGGTGCTGGGCTCGCTGGCCTACTTCGACCTGATCTTCATCCTCACGGCAGGCGGCCCCGGCTACGCGACCAGGCTCCTCCCGCTGCACATGTACCTCACGGGCTTCCGGGCCAATGACATGGGCGCGGCAAGTGCCCTCGGGGTGATCCTCGTGGTGATCGGGCTGGGCCTGGCCCTCATCCTGCAGCGGCTCGGCGGCAGGAACCGCAGCGCAAGCCAGTTGGAAGGAGCATAGCCATGGCCTTGGTCACGGAAACCGGAACGTCCCGCGGTACCGGGGGTGCCCGGCAGGAGCAGGCAGCGGGCAAGGGATCGGGACGGCAGACCCCCAACGTCCTCGGCGGCCTGGGCGGGTGGGTCTGGCTCGTCCTCATCATCCTTCCCGTCTACTACGTGGTCATCACGAGCCTGAAGAACCAGTCGGGATTCTTCGGCTCGAATCCGCTGGCACCGCCCACGGACCCGACGCTGGCGAACTACCGGACCGTTCTGGAAGCTGACTTCGTCCAGTACTTCGTGAACAGTGTGATCGTGACCCTCGGGAGCGTGATCCCCGCGGTGGCCGTGTCCTTCATGGCGGCGTACGCCGTGGTGAGGGGCCGTGGCCGGATCATCGCGTCGGCCCACACGCTGTTCCTGCTGGGACTCGCCATCCCGCTGCAGGCGACCATCATCCCGATCTACTTCATGATCACCAGGGCCAGCCTGTACGACACCCTGCTGGCGCTGATCCTGCCGTCGATCGCCTTCGCCATCCCCATCTCCGTGCTGATCCTGTCCAACTTCCTGCGGGACGTCCCCCGGGAGCTGTTCGAATCGATGCGGCTGGACGGCTGCTCGGAGTTCACCATGATGTGGCGCCTGGCGCTGCCCCTGGTCCGGCCGGCGGTGGTCACCATCGCCATCTACAACGCCCTGAACGTGTGGAACGGCTTCCTCTTCCCGCTGATCCTCACCCAGAGCCCCGACAAGCGGGTCCTCCCGCTCTCGCTCTGGGCCTTCCAGGACGAGTTCACGGTCAACATCCCGGCGGTGCTCGCCGCCGTCGTCCTCTCCACCCTCCCCCTGGTGGTCCTCTACGCGCTGGCACGCCGCCAGCTCGTCAGCGGCCTCACCGCGGGCTTCAACAAGTAGAACGAAAGGAAGGTCCCGCTTCATGACCTCCACGTCACCAGCCGCCCTGCGCGTCGGGATGGTCGGCTACGCCTTCATGGGTGCCATGCACTCCCACGCGTGGCGCACCGCTCCACGCTTCTTCGACCTGCCGCTCCAGCCGGAGCTCGCCGTCCTCGCCGGGCGCGATGCGGCCGCCGTGAAGACGGCGGCCGACACCTTCGGCTGGCGGGATACCGAAACGGACTGGCGAGCACTGATCGAACGCGACGACGTCGACCTGATCGACATCTGCACTCCGGGGAATACTCACGCCGAGATCGCGATCGCGGCCCTCGAGGCCGGGAAGCACGTGCTCTGCGAGAAGCCGCTCGCCAACTCGGTCGAGGAGGCCGAGCGGATGACGGCGGCCGCCCGGGAGGCCGAGGCGAGGGGCGTGTTCGCGATGTGCGGCTTCTCCTACCGCCGCACCCCGGCCCTGACGCTGGCACGCCGGCTCGTCGAGCAGGGGCGCCTCGGGACCGTCCGGCACGTGCGTGCCCAGTACCTGCAGGACTGGCTCTCGGACGAGACCTCGCCCATGACGTGGCGGCTCGACCGCGAGAAGTCCGGCTCCGGCGCACTCGGTGACATCGGTGCGCACAGCATCGACGCGGCGCAGTACGTCACCGGGCTCCAGATCTCCGGGGTGTCCGGGCTGCTGAACACCTTCGTCCACGAGCGTCCGCTGAGCGGCGCGCGGTCGGGGCTGGGCGGGTCGGGCGCCGCCGACTCCGGGATGGGGCAGGTCACGGTGGACGACGCTGCGATCTTCAGCGCGCGGTTCGACGGCGGCGCGATCGGGGCCTTCGAGGCCACCCGCTTCGCGCTCGGCAGGAAGAACTCCATGCGGCTGGAGGTCAACGGGACGCTCGGCTCGCTCGCCTTCGACTTCGAGCACATGAACTCGCTCGAGTTCTACGACGGCACCCAGCCGCAGGAGACGGCCGGCTTCAGCACCATCAACGTGACCGAACCCGTGCACCCCTACACCGGCAACTGGTGGCCCGCGGGGCACGGCCTCGGGTACGAGCACGGCTTCACGCACCAGGTGGTGGATCTCGTCCAGGCGATCGCCGACGCGCGGACGCCGTCGCCCTCCTTCGAGGACGCGCTGCAGGTGCAGAAGGTCCTGCGCGCCGTCGAGCGCAGTTCCGCGGAGGACGCGGGGTGGCAGCATGTCTGACGCCATCAACGGTGGAGGCGGCATCGCAGCCCGCCCCGTGACGCTGTTCACCGGCCAGTGGGCGGACCTCCCGTTCGAGGAGGTGGCACGCCTGGCAGGGGAGTGGGGGTACGACGGACTCGAGATCGCCTGCTGGGGCGACCACCTGGACCCGGTTCGGGCCGCCCATGACGACGCCTACGTCCAGGACCGGCTCCGCATCCTCGCGGAGAACGACCTCGCGGTCCATGCCATCGCGATCCACCTCACCGGCCAGGTCGTCTGCGACGACCCGATCGACGAGCGCCACCAGGGAATCCTCGCGCCCGAGGTCTGGGGCGACGGCGACGCCGAGGGTGTCCGGCAGCGGGCCGCCGACGTCGTGAAGGATGCCGCACGGGCGGCGGCCAGGCTCGGCGCGACGACGGTCACGGGCTTCACCGGCTCCTCCATCTGGAAGTACGTGGCGATGTTCCCGCCGGCCTCCGAGGACATGATCACGCGTGGGTACGAGGACTTCGCCGCGCGGTGGAATCCGATCATGGACGTGTTCGATGCCGAAGGGGTCCGGTTCGCGCTCGAGGTGCACCCCTCCGAGATCGCCTACGACTACTGGACGGCGCAGCGCACCCTGGAGGTGATGCGGGACCGCCCCGGCTTCGGCCTGAACTTCGATCCGTCCCACTTCATGTGGCAGGACCTCGACCCGGTGATGTTCCTGCAGGACTTCGCGCCGCACATCTTCCACGTCCACGTGAAGGAATCGGTGCGGAACCTGAACGGCAGGAACGGCCGCCTCGGCTCGCACCTCGCGTGGGGCGATCCGCGCCGCGGCTGGGACTTCGTCACCGCCGGGCACGGCGACGTGCCGTGGGAGCCGATCTTCCGCATGCTGAACTCCATCGGCTATGCCGGCCCCACGAGTATCGAGTGGGAGGACGCCGGGATGGACCGGCTGACGGGCGCGCCCCGGGCGCTGGCCCTCGTGCGGCACCTGTCGACCATCGCGCCGCCCGCGGCGTCCTTCGACGCCGCGTTCTCCTCAGCACCCCCGACCAACGATTCCACCCCCAGGAAAGAGGCACCATGACCACGAAGGAAGCCCTCGTCGTCCGAGGCGGGTGGGACGGACACCAGCCCATCGAGGCGACGGACCGTTTCATCCCGTTCCTCCGCGACAACGGATACAGCGTCCGCGTCGAGGAGTCCCCGAAGATCTACGCGGACGCCGACTACATGGCGTCCGTGGACCTGATCCTCCAGTGCAACACCATGAACACCATCGAGAAGGACGAGTTCGCCGGCCTCCGCTCCGCCATCGAAGCGGGCACGGGACTGGCGGGCTGGCACGGCGGCATCGCCGATTCCTACCGCAACGAGTCCGACTACCTGCACCTGATCGGCGGGCAGTTCGCGTGCCATCCGGGCAAGCACCCGGACGAGCGGACGGGGGAGCAGTCCGACAACTACGTGCCGTACCGCGTCACGATGCTGCCGGCCGCGGCCGAGCATCCGATCACCCGCGGGATCGGCGATTTCGACCTGGTGACAGAACAGTACTGGGTGCTCGCGGACGACTACATCGACGTCCTCGCGACCACCACCCAGGCCGTCCGCGAGTGGGACCCCTGGAACCGGCCGGTGACCTCCCCGGCCATCTGGACCCGCCAGTGGGGTGAGGGACGGATCTTCGTCTCGACCCCGGGACACCGCGTCGAGATCCTCGATGACCCGAACGTCCGCACCATCATCGAAAGGGGTTTGCTGTGGGCGAGCCGCTGAACATCGGAATCATCGGCTGCGGAGCGATCGTGGCCCAGTACCTGAAGACCCTGCCCCACCTGCCGTCCGTGACCCTCCGGGCGGTGGCCGATCTCGATCTCGCCCGCGCGGAGGCGGTGGCCGCCGAGCAGGAGGGTGTGCGGGCACTGACCGTCGACGAGCTGCTGGCGGATCCGGAGGTGGACACGGTCCTGAACCTGACCATCCCGGCGGCGCACGCGGAGATCGCGCTGCGGGCCATCGCGGCGGGCAAGAACGTGTACGGGGAGAAGCCCCTCGCCATGACCACCGACGAGGCCCGCACCGTCCTCGACGCCGCGGAGAAAGCCGGCGTCCGGGTGGGCTGCGCGCCCGACACCGTGCTGGGGACGGGGATCCAGACGGCCCGCCACGCCATCGACACCGGCATGATCGGCCGGCCCATCTCGGCGAGCGCCACCATGGTGACGCCGGGGCACGAACGGTGGCACCCCAACCCGGACTTCTACTACGTTCCCGGGGGCGGACCGCTCCTGGACATGGGCCCCTACTACGTGAGCGCCCTGGTCACCCTGCTGGGACCGGTCTCCTCGGTGATCGGCGCGGCGAGCCACACGCGCGCGGAGCGGACCATCGGCAGCGGTCCGCGGGAGGGCGAGACCGTGCCCGTCACGATCGACACCCACGTCACGGGTGTGCTGGTGCACGAGTCCGGTGCGCTCTCCACGCTGATCATGAGCTTCGACGCCGTGCAGACGAGATCCTCGAACATCGAGATCCACGGGGAACTCGCAAGCCTCACCGTCCCGGACCCCAACTACTTCGAGGGCGAGGTGTCGATCTGCGCTCTGGGGAACCGGGAGGTCGGGTGGGACGCCGTCCCCAGCTCGGCGGGCTATATCGACGCCGGCAGGGGATACGGGCTCGCGGACATGGCGCTGGCGTCACCCGGTGAGGAGCACCGCGCCAACGGGACGCTCGCCTTTCACGTGCTCGACGTCATGGAGTCCCTCCTGCGCTCGGCCGAGCAGGGAGCCTCGGTCCCGGTGCGGAGTACGGCGGCCCGGCCGAGGCCCGTACCCCTCACGTCCCTGACGGAGCTGCTGGAGGACGCGACCAGCTAGGCCCCTCCATCGAACCGTGCCCGGGCCTGCCGCGCCGCCACCCGTACGGGAGGCGACGCGGCAGGCCCGTGTCAGCCCTCCTCCGATTCCTGCTCGACGATTTTCAGCACGGCGGCGTCGTCGAGCTTCTGCCAGGGTGAGGCGTCGGAGCCCTGGACGGCGGCCTCGGGGCTGTCGCTCTGGCTCCACCACTTCGCCTCGAACACCTTGCCGTCGACGAGGATGCGGTCGCCGCGCTCGTAGACCGCCTTCGCATCCCATACCGGGTACAGGCCGGCCGGCGCGGTGACCGCGGGGACGGGCCGCTCGTTCGGCAGCACCGGGCCGAGGAGCGTCCACGGTGTCTCCTCCGCCTGCAGCACCGGATCGTTCGGCAGATCGCCCTGCGTCCAGTACTTCGCGACGTACACGTTGCCCTGCCACACCACGCGGTCGTCCTCGCGGTAGGTGCCGACGTCGGACCAGATCGGGTAGGGGCTCGTCTTCGGATCGTCCTCGACGAGGGCCTCCGGTGTCTCCTCGACCACGGGTTCGTCGGAGAGCGTCGCGGCGCGGCCGTCGAAGCCCTCGCCGAGCAGGGGCGCGAACAGCAGCCCCTGCTGGTCGATGCCGCTGCAGGCGTCCGAGACCACGGTGGTGTCCGCGTAGTTCTCGCTGCAGGTGCCGTCGCGGTTCAGCGACCACAGGGACATCCGGCCGGCCCCGCGCTCGGTCGCGAAGGTGTTGAAGGCCTTGGCGTCGTCGAGCGTGAACACCTCGCCCTTGACGTCGTTCTGCCCGATCATCGGCGTGAGGCCGATCTTCCGCCAGGCGGCCTGCGGGCCGATCTCGATGCCCGCCCGCTGGTACAGCACCTGCAACTGGCGGTGCGTGGCGTCGGCGGCGTTCTGCGAGGCCGTCAGCATGTCCGTCCCCTCGGGCCGGCTGGCACCGTAGTCCATGGTCATGACGTTCACCCCGGCGAGGTCGACGCCGGCCTCGAGGAACTGCGCGACGGCTGCAGTGCCCTCGGCGGTCATCCCGGTGGGGGCCACGGGAAGTGTCAGCCACACGTTGAGCGGAGTGTCGGAATCGGCGCGCTCGGCCTGCAGCGTCGCCATCGCCTCGGCGCGGCGCTTCCCGGCGGCGGTGTCGCGCAGGTTCTCTCCCTCGATGTCGAGGTCCACGGTGGAGAGCTCGTACCGGTCGATGACGTCGGCGTACGCGTCCGCCAGGTCCTCCGGATCGGTGCAGGAGGTGGCGAGTTCGTCGTTGAGGAGCCCGCCGAAGGACACGATGACCTCGCCGCCGTTCTGCGCCATGCGTGCCACGCGGCGGTCCAGATCGAGTGCCGCCTCGGCCTCGTCCAGCCCGTAGTAGGTTCCCCAGGAGGGCTCGCACGGGTCGGTCTTCGCCGCGACGATGAAGGACAGCACCACGCTGCCGCCCGTCTTCACGGCGGGATCCTCGAAGGCGTACGACGGCGTCGCGGTCACGTCCACGTACCCGGCGAAGAACGCCCCCGTGCTCTCGGCGACGCGGGCGTCCTCCCAGCGGTTGAAGCCGGAGAGGCCGCCGATCGCGACGGCTGCGACAACGGCGGACAGCAGGGACAGGCGGACGAAGGACAGCCTCCGGCCGGGAAAACGAGTAGACACAGGAACCCCAGATCATCGTGACAGCAGTCGAGGGAACAGCGCGTGAGAAGGGCGCTCAGCTGCTTGAACCTTAAATGATACTGTTATCGGCGTCACATACGGTTCGCGCGGCTGCATCATGTCGGACGCAGGGCGTAGTGGGCACAATCGGGTCTCACGGATGGATGCTCACGGGCGTCCTCCGCCAACTGCTGGGGTAGATATGTCCAAGAACCGCACCACTGTGCCGTCGTCCGACGGCAACCGCTCCGATCGTCCGTCGCCTGCGACGGAGGACTCCGCATCGACCTCCGCGCAGGGTGCCCGATCGGGGAACGTCCTGACCGCGGAGAGCCCCGCCGGCACCGGCCCGGCGCGTCGTCGCCAGTGGGGGGCGGAGCGGAGGTCGGAACCGCTCTCGATCGTGCACCCGACGCCGTCGTCACGGAAGATCGCCCTGGGCCGGATCGCCATCGTCACGACGGTGCTCGCCTGGCTGACCTACATCATCACGACGATCGTGCGGGAGTTCGCCAACAACCCCAACGCCGGCTTCCGGTTCCAGCTCGAGGCGACGTCGTACCTGATCGTCGTCACGTTCCTGACCTTCTCGGCGCTGATGTACCTGCTGGCCCGCCAGGGGGCGCTCTACCGGTTCCGGGACCACCGCCGGGTGCCGCGCGGTGAGCTGGACCGCCACTTCGCCGACCACCACGAGGCCATCACGGTCCTGGTCCCCTCCTACGCGGAGGAGCCCGCCGTGGTCCGCGCCACCCTGTGGTCCGCGGCGCTGCAGGAGTTCCCCAACATCCGCGTGGTGCTGCTCCTGGATGATCCACCGCACCCGAAGGATCCCGTGATCCGGCAGCGCCTCGATGCCACGCGCGCCCTGAGCCTCGAGATCGAGTCGGCCCTGCTCGAGCCGTCCACCCGCGCCACCGCCGCGCTGGCCGCGTTCGAGGAGGCGCTCGCCGGGCGTGGCGCGGACGCCCCGCCGTCGTGCGCCGATCTTCCCCCGCTCATCGCGGCCTACGAGTCGGCCGCGGTCTGGCTCGAGGACATGGCGGACACGGAACGCGTGGAGGACCACGTGGACGAGTTCTTCGTGGATCTGGTCATCATGGGGCTGGCCCGTGAGCTGCGCCTGACCATGTACGCGCTCGACGCCGCACTGGTCCAGGAGCAGTGCCCGGAACCGGACCGCGTGCGGGAGCTGTACGTGCGGCTGGTCCGCATCTTCAACACACGGCTCGAGACCTTCGAGCGCAAGGCGTACGCGTCCCTCTCCCACGAGGCGAACAAGGCCATGAACCTCAACGCCTACATCTCCCTCATGGGCCAGCGCTGGCGGAAGGAGCAGGTCGCCACCGGCACGGTGCTGCGCCCCTTGGCCGACGGCGAGACGGCCGACGGCGACGACGTCCTGGACGTCCCCGACTCCACCTACCTGCTCACGCTCGACGCCGATTCCCTGCTGCTGCGCGACTACTGCGTGCGGCTCGTGCACCTCCTGGAATCGCCCGGCAACGAGCGCATCGCGGTCACGCAGACCCCGTACTCGTCCTTCCGTGGAGCGCCGACGCGCATCGAACGCGTGGCCGGGGCGTCCACGGACATCCAGCACATCCTGCACCAGGGCATGACCTACTACGGCGCCACGTTCTGGGTGGGTGCCAACGCCGTCATCCGGAAGACGGCGGTGGAGGACATCGTCGAGGTCGAGAACGTGGGCGGCTTCGAGATCAAGACCTACATCCAGGACCGCACCGTCATCGAGGACACCGAATCGAGCGTGGATCTCGGGACGCACGGCTGGACGCTCATGAACTACCCGGAGCGCCTGAGCTACAGCGCCACGCCGCCGGACTTCGGCTCCCTCGTGGTCCAGCGCCGGCGCTGGGCCAACGGCGGCCTGCTGATCCTGCCGAAACTGTGGAACCAGCTACGACGACGGCGCCACCTGCGCGAGCAGGTGCTGTTCCGGGAGGTGCTGCTGCGGGTCAACTACATGGCATCCATCGCCTGGGCCAGCTTCGGGCTGCTGTTCCTCCTCGCCTACCCCTACGACAGCAGGCTGCTGAGCCCCGTGGTCTTCCTCGCCGCCGCGCCGTACTTCCTGGCGATGGGCAGCGACCTCCGCGACTGCGGGCACCGCTTCTCGGACATCTTCCGGATCTACGGCTTCAACCTGGTGCTGCTGCCGGTCAACCTCGCCGGGGTGCTGAAGTCCATCCAGCAGGCCTTCACGGGGGAGAAGATCCCGTTCGTCCGGACGCCCAAGGTGAAGGACCGCACGGCGGCTCCCGGACTGTACGTCCTGATCCCGTATCTGATCGTGGCGTTCTCGCTGCTGACCCTCGCACGGGACGTGATGGTGCAGAACTGGGGCAACGCCGTCTTCGCCGGGCTGAATGCGATGCTCGCGGCAGGAGCCATCCGCGCCTACATCGGCATCAGCAACTCGGTGGTGGACATGTGGCTCGGCGTCCTGAACTGGCTGTACGTTGCGCCACGGGTGAAGAAGGTCGAGGAGTCGAAGGTCATCCCGAAGACGGCGGCCGAGGCGGACTGGGAAGCGATCCTGTACCACGGCGACCGTCGCCTCAACCGCGACCTGCGGTCTGATCACGACCGCCGCCGTCGGGCCGGAATCCGCTAGCTGCACGAGCCCACGTCCGCGCGCGTCTGCTCACGGCGCGAGGCGCCGGCGTGAGACGCCGCGGGACGGCGTCCCGACCGTCGGCACGGCAGCGGCGGCCCCCAGCATGAAATCCTGCCCCAATCCTGTGCTGATGGTGCATGAAAAGCAGGATGACTGCCACACAGCCGAGCGATCATTGAAGGGGCACGATCCGCACGACCGACAGCGCGAGGGGGACACGACATGGCACTGCTCACGGCACCCGCACGGGCCGGGAACCGCCGCCTCCCGCGCCCCCTGCGGGAGGCGGAACTCCAGCGGCTCCGCTCACTCGACCGAACCGGGCTGATGGAGTCGGGGGACGAGGAACGCTTCGACCGGCTCACGCGCCGCGCCCGTGCGCTCTTCGGGGTGAGCGCGGCGAGCATCTCCCTCGTGGCGGATGACCACCAGTACCTGAAGTCGGTGATGGGATCGCTGACCCGCGTCATCCCCCGGGACGCCTCCTTCTGCTCGGTGGCCATCGAGGGTGAGACCGACCTGATCGTCACCGACACCCTTGAGCATCCCCGGTTCCGGTCCAATGCCTTCGTGGTGCAGGCTCCCTTCATCCGCTTCTACGCCGGCGTGCCGCTGCGCGGTCCGGGCGGATGGTTCATCGGCAGCATGTGCATCCTCGACACGGCGCCGCGCACCCTCTCCACGCTCGACCTGCGCCTGCTGCGGAACCTGGCAGTGGAGGCGGAGCTGGAGATCAACGCGGCATCCTGACGCGGAACACCGAGGCGTCGTTCACCAGCGGGTCTCAGCGGCTGGTTGCGCGCTCCGCAGCGGTGGGCTCCCCGGGCAGATCGGTGCCCCGGATGGATTCGCCTGCGGTCTCCCGCGCGAACGGCAGAGCCGCCATCCCGACCAGGCAGGCCGCCATCATGTAGAACGCCGGCACCAGGAGGTTGCCCGTGGCGGCGATCAGGGCGTCGTTCACAAGCGGGGCCGTGCCGCCGAAGACCGCCGTCGCCAGGTTGTAGGTGATCGCGAATCCCGCGAACCGCACCTGGGTGGGGAACATGGCGGGGAAGGTCGCGGAGATGGTGGCCAGCTGCAGGACGTACAGCACCCCGAGGACCGCGAACCCGATCAGCGCACCGACGAACCCGGTGCCCATCAGCAGGTACATCGGGATGGCCGCGACGAACAGCCCGCCCATGGAGGTCCACCACATGGGCTTGCGGCCCACCCTGTCGGAGAGCCTGCCCGCGAACGGGATGAGGCACATCATGACGAGCTGCCCGACGAGGATCAGCGTCAGGGAACCGTCCGCGCTCAGGCCGATCCGTGTCTCGAGGTAGGTGGGCATGTAGCTGAGCAGGGTGTAGTTGGCCACGTTCAGGGCGATCACGAGCCCGGCCATGGCGAGCATGGGACGCCAGTACTGCGAGACGAGGTCCTTCAGCTTCGAACCGGCACCCTGGGCCTCGGCGTCGTCCTCGAACTCACGGAAGACCGGCGTGTCCTCGAGCTTGGAGCGTAGGTAGAGGCCGATCAGGCCCATGGGCCCCGCGATGAGGAACGGCAGGCGCCAACCCCACTCGTTCATGGTCTGCTCGCCGAGGATGAGCTGCAGGAAGAGGGTGATTGCGGTGCCGAGCGCGAATCCGAAGATCGTGCCGAATTCGAGGAAGCTCCCGAAGAAGCCCCGCTTCCTGTCGGGGGAGTACTCCGCCATGAAGGTGGCCGCGCCGCCGTACTCGCCGCCCGTGGAGAAGCCCTGCACCAGGCGCAGGAACACCAGCAGCGCCGGGGCCCAGTAGCCGATCTGGCTGAAGGTGGGCAGCAGCCCGATGCAGAAGGTGGCCCCGGCCATCAGCATGATGGTGAGGGCCAGGACCTTCCGCCGCCCCAACCGGTCCCCGAGGGGGCCCCAGACGAATCCCCCCAGCGGTCGGACGAGGAAGGAGACCGCGAAGGTGGCGAGAGCCCAGATGGTCCCCGAGCCCTCGTCGCCGCCGGGAAAGAAGTTCGCGGTGATGTAACCGACGACGACGGCGTAGACGCCGTAGTCGAACCACTCGGTGGCGTTGCCGACGGCGGATGCGCCGATGGCCTTCCGGATGGTCTTCCGCCCCTCGGGGGTCTCGGTCTGCGGGACGGTGTAGGTCCCGTCCTCCGGGGTGTTCTCTGCGGATGCCATGCGGGCGGCCACCTCCTGTGTCAGGTCCTGTCAGGTCGTCTCAGGGGTGGGACGCCACGACGGCCGGACCCTCCCCAAGGGCCTTCAACGCTACTCAGCCTGCTGATGGATGGCTAGCCGGCCCGGCCTCCCGCCTCGCTCACGTGCCGCAGTAGGTGGTGTACGCGCCGAAGTCCTCCGGCGGTCCGGCCGCATAGCGCTCGAGCCCGGGGCGTTCGTCGAACGGTCGGCGCAGCACGTCGACGAGCCGGTCCAGCGGCTCGAGGTCGCCGCCGGTCGCGGACCCGAGCGCTTCCTCGACCAGATGGTTCCGCGGGATGTAGACCGGGTTCACGGCGTCCATCGCGTCGGCATCGGGGTGCAGCGCGAGCCAGCGTTCCGCCCAGGCGTCGAACGCGGCGACGTCGAGCACCCTGTCCCGGGCGGGCCGCGCGTCACCGCGGGCCGCCGAGGAGAGTCCCCGGAAGAAGGTGGAGTAGTCCACATGGTTCTCCTGCAGCAGGGTGAGCACGTCGTTGGCGAGCGGGGACGCGACCCCGTCGGCGACCCCGTCGGGCAGTCCGAGCTTGGCCTTCATCCCGGCGAGCCACACACCGCTGTACCGGGGGCGGAACTCCTCGAGGGCGGCGACGGCGGCCGCCACCGCTGCGTCCTGGTCCTCGCCGATGAGCGGGAGAAGAGCTTCGGCGAGGCGCGCGAGGTTCCACTCGGCGATCAGGGGCTGGTTGGCGTAGGCGTAGCGTCCCGCGTGGTCGATGGAGCTGTAGACGGCGGCGTAGTCGAACACGTCCATGAAGGCGCAGGGCCCGTAGTCGATGGTCTCGCCGGAGATGGTCATGTTGTCCGTGTTCATCACGCCGTGGATGAAACCTGTGAGCATCCACTGCGCCACGAGGGTGGCCTGCGCCGTCACGACCGATGAGAAGAGCGCGAGATACGGGTTGTCGGCGTCGACCGCGGACGGGTAGTGGCGGTCGATGGCGTGGCCGGCGAGCCGCCGGAGGAGGTCCTGGTCGCCGCTCGCCGCGGCGTACTGGAAACTGCCGACGCGCAGGTGGCTGCGGGCGACGCGGGTGAGGAGCGCACCGGGCAGCACGGTCTCGCGCTGTACGTCGCGCCCCGTGGCGACGACGGCGAGGGACCGCGTGGTGGGGATGCCCAGGGCTTCCATGGCCTCGCTGATGACGTACTCGCGGAGCATGGGCCCGACGACGGCGAGCCCGTCACCACCGCGGGCGAACGGCGTGCGGCCGGAGCCTTTCAGGTGGACGTCGCGGACGTTCCCGTCGGCGTCGGTGATCTCGCCGAGGAGCAGCGCGCGGCCGTCGCCGAGGCGCGGGTTGAAGCTGCCGAACTGGTGGCCGGAGTAGGCCTGCGCCACCGGCGTCGCACCCTCGGGTACGGCGTTGCCCGTGAGGAAGGCGAGCCCCTCGGCGGAGCGGAGGAACGCGACGTCGAAGCCGAGGTGCTCCGCGAGCGACTCGTTGAGGGCGAGGAGGCGCGGCGCGGGGGCGGCGTCCGCCTGCCACGCGACCGCCAGTTCGGGAAGCTCCCGCGCGAAGCGACCATCGAAGGTGACCCTGGACTGGAGAGGTACGCTCATCCGTCCACCGTACGCCCGCAGCGGCCGGCGGTTCCGGGCACCTGGGCGCTGGTCCCCGGAACCGCCGACGGGTAAACTACTAAGCCACCTGATCTTCCGGGTGCGAACAGGACGATCGAAGGAGATCCCATGGGAATCAGCAGCATGGTCAAGAACGCGGCCAGCCGCTACCTCGGCCGATCCGGCAGGGGCACGACGACGGGCCGCACCGGAGGTGCATCCGGCGGGCGGCGCGGCACGCCGATGCCCTCCGGCAAGGCAGGCGGCATGATCCGCAATCTGCTCAACCGGCGGTAGCCGCACGGTCCCGGGCCCTGTTCCCCAGGGAATAGGGCCCGAGCCCACCGCCGTTGTGCCGGACATGAAGATTGAGATCTGGTCAGATGTGAAGTGCCCGTGGTGTTTCGTGGGCAAGCGCCGCTTCGAGAAAGCCCTCGCGGACTTCCCGCACAAGGACGGCGTCGAGGTGACGTGGAAGAGCTATCAGCTGGATCCGGGCCTTCCGGACCACTACGACGGCACGGAGCAGCAGTACCTCGCCGAGCGCAAGGGCATCGATCCGGACCAGGTCCGCCAGATGTGGGAACACCTCGCCCAGCAGGCGGCGGGCGAAGGGCTCGACTTCGACTTCGACCGCATCGTGGTGGGCAACAGTTTCACAGCGCACCGCTTCCTGCACCTGGCGTCCTCCCACGGGCGGGGTGGCGCGGCCAAGGAGGCCATCATGTCGGCCCACTTCGAGCAGGGCCTCGACACGTCCGACGTCGACATCCTCGTCTCCCTCGGCACCGGGATCGGACTGGACGAGGAGGAGATCCGGGCAACCGTGGCAGGGGACCGGTTCGCCGACGATGTGCGCCGGGACATCGAGGAAGCCCGCACGATCGGTGTGCAGGGCGTCCCGTTCTTCGTCATCGACCGGAAGTACGGTATCTCGGGGGCCCAGCCCTCCGAGCTGTTCCGTCAGGCCCTCGACCAGGCGTGGCAGGAGGCCCACCCGCTGGTGTCGCTGACGCCCTCGGCCGACGGTCCGGCCTGCGGACCGGACGGCTGCTAGCCGCGACGATCAGCGGCGCGGCGGCGCACCCCCGCCGGGGGACGCCCCTGCGCCATCAGCCGCAGGTCCTCCTGGACCCGGTCGAGTTCCCGCCGTCGCTGTGCCCCGAGCTCCTCCGGAGCCGGCCGGTCGCGTCGTACCGTGGCGTGGCGCGAGGGTTCGGCCTCGGCCCGCGCCTCCGACCCCTCCCGTGGGGGCATAGTCCCCTGCGGTGGCGCGTCGAGATGTGTCGATCCCTCGCCCTGCAGGGGGTCGAAGAACAGTCCGTTGCGTTCCATGGCTCCTCCGGTTCCGGTCGTGCACCCGAGCGTAGCCCGGTCGTGTTTCCAGCTGTTTTCGGGGCCTGTCGACCGATGGGTCAGGGAAGCCCGGCGGCGCGCAGGAGCGCCCCGCCGCCGTCGTCGAAACGGGCCACCGCCCAGGCGAGGCCGCCGACGGCGTAGAGGGAGACGGGAACCAGGAGGCACCACTCGCGCAGGGAGCCCGCGTTCCCCAGCAGCGGCAGGGCGAGGTTGCCGTTGGGCCGCCAGACCTGCGCGAGGATCGGGACCCCGGCGAGACGGCGCGGGCGCCTGATGCGCAGCGGATACACCGGGTTGCAGCCACCCGTGGTCAGCAGATCGCCGAGGATGTGGACCACGACGCCGATCCCCACGGCCAGCGGGAACCAGAACTGCTCCTCCGGGGCGAAGGCCGTGATGAACGCGCCGGCGGTGAGGCCGACGGCCCACGGGGATTTGCGCAGGTTGTCGGGAATGATCTTCAGCGCCTTCGCGGCGAAGGAGACGAGCAGCACGGTCAGCAGCCCCGCCCCCGGATAGACGGTGCCGAACTGCTGTGTCTCCACCGTCCACAGTCCGGCGACGAACGCGCATCCGACGAAGGCGATGACCCCGAGCAACGAGTGCGTTCCCTTGCGGTGTCCGCCGGAGACCGCACCGACCGCCGAGCAGAAGACATTGGACAGCGGCGGAAGGGAGTGGGCAATCGTGGCGCTGCGATGATCGGCGTCGGGCAGCAGGGCTGCCCCCGCGGTGACAAGCGCGCCGGTGACCACCCCCACCGGGCTCACCTCCAGCAGCCCGAGACCGAGGGTCACGGTCTCCGGAAGGACGGGGAGGTGCGGCCCGGCGTGCAGGTCGACGCGTGTCGTGACGGCGATCCAGGCGGCGGCGCCGCAGGCGGCATGGTGGGCGCCCATCATGGCGGGAATCCTTTCGGCGACGGACCTCCGGCTCGGAAACGCGGCCGGGGGCAAGGGCCCATCCTGCCGCGTGCCACCGTCACTATCGCTCCGGCGAGCGGGTCCCTGCGGCCGGGGCCCCGGTCAGGCCGGCAGGAGGGCGAGATCCTCGTCGAGGAATGGGACGGCCGCGCAGACGGTTCCCGCAGGCATGCCCCTTCCCTTCGCCGCCGTGTCCATCCTCGACCGCGCCCAGTCGCGGAGCGGCTCGAGCGAGGCGCAGACCCTCGAGCACGTCCTGGGGCGCGCCGAGCAGGCCGAACGGCTCGGTTACCGTCGGTTCTGGGTTGCTGAGCACCACGGGGTCCCGGGCATCGCCGGGTCCGCGCCCGCCGTGCTGGCCGCGGCGGTGGCAGCGCGGACGACGACGATCCGCGTGGGGACCGGAGGCATCATGCTCCCGAACCATCAGCCCCTCGTGGTCGCCGAGCAGGCGGCAACCCTGGCGGCGCTGTCCGAAGGGCGCTTCGACCTCGGCCTGGGCCGCTCCCTCGGGTTCACGCAGGCCGTCCGGGCGGCCCTGCGGACAGGGCACGAGGATGCCCGGCGCTTCGACCGGGACCTCGCCGACCTGCTCGCGTTCCTCGACGGCTCCGCGCCTGTCACGGCCCGCCCGCAGGACCGCGGCACGACGCCGGTGTTCGTGCTGGCCACGGGGCGCGGCCTGGCGGCCGCGGCGCGCGCCGGGCTCGCCGTCGTCGTCGGCGGGCCCGTGCTGCTGCAGGATCCCGACGGCGCGCTGGAGCGCTATCGCGCCGACTTCCGTCCCTCCCGCTGGTGGGAGCGGCCGTACGTGGTCGCCTCCCTGAACGTCGCGGTGGCGGCAACGGCGGCGGACGCCCGCCACCTGCTGATGCCGGAAGCACGTGCACTGGCTGCCTCGCGGACGAAAGGCTCGTTCCCGCCGCTCGAGGCTGAGACCGGCCTCCCGCTTACCAAGCGGGAGGCCGATCTCGTGGAGGCGTCGCTCGCCTCATCGATCCACGGGACTGCGCTGGAGGTGGAACGGGGCCTGGCGGACCTGCAGCACCGGACCGGCGCGGACGAACTGCTCGTCAGCGGCGGCGCCCATGATCTCGAGGCGCAGCGACGCTCCGATGAGGCTCTGGCGATGCTGATGGGCCGACCGCCTGCCGGGCGTCAGCCGGAGTAGGTGTAGTACCCGCCGAGCTGAGGGGCGAACGTCGCGGTGGACACATAGGTGCCGCGGCGGAGCGCGCTGACGCGTCCGGCGCGTTCGTCGGCGGAGCTCGTCACGTAGGCGCCCTCGGTGTCCGGCCGTGGCGTCGGGGTGGTCACGTAGGTGCCCGCCGACCGTCGTGCGGCGTCGGCCCCAGTGGTTCGTCCGGGCTGTGGGGAGGTGGTGGGGCGTCGGGTGATGGTGGGGCGATCGATGATCGTCATGGAGGCATCCTTCGGTCGGTGGCACCACTCGGAAGCGGTGAAGTTCGTTGGCGGCGGTCGGGCGCGGAAGGTGGTGAACCAGGCGTCGTACCGCGACCTGCCGTCCTATCAGGCTAATTCTTATTATGAGTAACTCAAAATAAACGGCACGTACGATGCATCACACCGGTGGGGCGTGGTGCGGCCGTCCGCCGGAATCGGGCGCCCAGGCGCTGGCGCCCGGACCGTAAGGTGGGCGGCATGGACACTACGGGGACCGATGACACCGCCGCTTTCGCCAGCTACCAGAGCGCCTTCTCCGAGCCTCCCGGCTACCTGAACTTCGCCAGCTTCGGGCCGCCGTCGAGCAGGGTCGCGGACCGGCTGGCGGACCTCCTGCACACGGCCGGGCATGCCTCCTCCGACGCGATGGCCCACCTGCAGGGCGAGGAGCTGCGGGCCAGGTCCGCCTTCTCGCGACTCACCGGCTTTCCCCTCGACCGGGTGGGGTTGACCGGGAGTACGTCCCTGGGGCTGTTCCAGGTGGCCTTCGGACTTGCCCGGGGTACGGTGCTGGTCGGCGCCGGGGAGTTCCCCTCCAACCACTACCCCTGGCTGCGGACGGCCGAGGCCGGGCGCGCCCGGATCGCCCTGATCGGCGAGCCCGGCACGCAGATGACGCCGGACGCCGTCGCCCGCTCGCTCGGGGACGACACCGTGGCCGTGAGCGTGAGCGCAGTCGACTTCCGCACCGGCTACCGGGCTGACCTCGCCGGCATTCGTGAGGTGATCGGCCCGGATCGGCTCCTCGTGGTCGACGGCATCCAGGCCTTCGGCGTCGTCGACGCGGCGTGGGCGCCGGCGGACGTCCTGATCTCCGGTGCACAGAAGTGGGTGCGGGGCGCGTGGGGAGTGGCCGGGATCGCGATGTCGGAGCAGGCCCTGGCGCGGCTCGAGCCCGTGCTGACCGGCTGGACGGGTGTCGCCGATGCCTACCGGTACGACGGCGAGGAGCATGCACCCCTGCCCGGTGCGGGGCGCTTCTCCATCTCCAACCTCTCGCCCTACGCCACCGGCGCCTTCGCCGAGGCCCTCGAACTGATGGAGTCCGTGGGCGTGGCAGCGATCGAGGGCCTCGTCTCGACGCATGCACAGGCGCTGATCACGCAGCTCGACGACGCCGGGGTGCCCGTCCTCTCGCCCCGGGACCGCGCCGAGCGGGCAGGGATCGTGGTCGCCGGGGTGCGGGGACGCGCGGAGGAGGCACACGCGGCGCTGGCGGCCGCCGGCATCACCGCGACCCGCCATGGGGACAGCCGCATCCGTCTCTCCGTCCATGCGACCACGCGCTCGGAGGCGCTCGGCGAGGCTGCCGGGGTGCTGGCAGGGTTCGTGTGAGCGGCGCACTATAGACCGCGGCTCCTCCGTGCGCCAGAGTCGCACCGATTGCCGGCTCTCCGGCCGCGACGGGCTCCCACAATGTCCCAGCCCGGTGCTAACGTCCCCTGCAGAACGTGTGACCTAGGCAACATGTTCGTCGGCCCAGGCGTCTGACCTGGGCAGGTACCACCTCAGCTGGGACATTTTGACGAAGGAGACCCCTTGAAATTCACCTCTCGGACCCGGGGGCTGCGGTGCGCTCTGGCGCTCGCCGTGACCAGCGCCGTCGTGCTCGCCCCCGTGAGCGCGCAGGCCACCCCCGGCACGGCGGCGGACTCGCCGACCGCCGACCCGACCGCATCCTCCCTGACTGCCTCGCCGGGCGCCGACGGTGCAGCGGCCACACTCGACGACCGCTCGGATCCCGCCGCAGAGGAACGCCGCGACCTCAACCAGCAGGCCGTGGAGCAGGTGATCTCCGGCGAGGCGAAGGTCGAGGACCGCAACGGCTCCAAGGCGGTCAAGGTGGCTCCGGGCCAGTGGGCCCAGTACGGCCTGCAGGACAGCGACCAGATCCTGTCCTTCCTCGTCGACTTCGGAACCACGCCGGACCCCCGCTTCCCCACCGCCCCTGCCGGCCCCACGCACAACACCATCCAGGAACCGAACCGGGCCGTGGACAACTCCACCTACTGGTCCGACACCTTCGACCGCGACCACTACCTCGACATGTTCTTCAGCGAGGAGGACGAGTCACTCAAGGGTGTCTACGAGGAGATGTCGAGCGGCCGCTACACGGTGGACGGTGACGTCAGCGACTGGGTGACCGTCCCGTACTCGTCGGCCAGCTACGGCGAGACCGAGAGCCAGGCGGACATGACCCGCTTCGTACAGGACACCGCGGACGCCTGGTACGACTCCCAGATCGCCGCGGGCAAGACAGCCGCCGAGATCGACGCCTACCTGGCCACGTTCGACCAGTGGGACCGCTACGACTACGACAACGACGGCGACTTCAACGAGCCCGACGGGTACATCGACCACTTCCAGGCGATCCACGCGGGCGAGGGCGAGGAGGCAGGCGCGGCGTCGTCGGCCATCTGGTCGCACCGCTGGGCCGTGGGCCAGGCGGGTCGCGGGACCTCCGGACCCGCAGCGAACCCCTACGGTGGCATCAAGATCGGCGACTCGAAGGTCTGGATCCGTGATTACACCACGGAGCCCGAGAACGGCGGCCTGGGCGTCTTCGCCCACGAGTACGGGCACGATCTGGGACTGCCCGACCTGTACGACACGAGCGGCGGCGAGAACGGCACAGGCTTCTGGACCCTCATGAGCTCGGGCTCGTGGCTCGGCCACGGAGACGGTGCGATCGGCACCAAGCCCAACCACATGGGTGCCTGGGAGAAGCTGCAGCTCGGCTGGCTGGATTACGACGTCGCCACCGCCGGCGTGAAGTCGACCCACAAGATCGGCCCGTCCTTCCACGCCACGAAGGCGCCGCAGGCCGTCGTCGTGAACCTGCCGAAGGACGCCGCGGGGAACAACCGTTTCTACATCGCCGAGAACCGGGTCTACGCCGGGTACGACGCCACACTCGCCGAGGGCCCGTACAACTTCGGCTGGGCGGCCACGGCGCCGGACACGGTGGAGCACTACCCGTACCAGGACGGCCTGAGCATCACCTACTGGAACACGGCCCAGCGCAACAACAACACGCGCCAGCACCCCGGTGCGGGCCTTGCCCTGCCCGTGGATGCCCATCCCGCGGCGCTCACCTGGTCCGACGGCACCGTGGTGCGCAACCGTATCCAGAGCTTCGATGCGACCTTCGGCAAACAGGCTACGGATGTGCTGTCCCTGCACCGCGAGACCGCTGCCGGCATGACGACGCTCACCGCGCCGTCACGGCCGGGCGTGCCGGTGTTCGATGACACGAACCCGAACGCCTACTACGACGCCACGAATCCGCAGGGGTCCGTCGTCGTCGCCGGTTCGGGAACGAAGATCGAGGTCGTGCAGTCCAACTCGAAGGGCATGCTGACCCTCCAGGTCCGCTGACCCTTCATAGCGACACAGGAAGAGCCGGGACGGATGTCCCGGCTCTTCCTGTGTTCCACGAGGGCGATCAGCGGATGGTGACGGTCCCCTTCAGGGTGGCGTCCGCGGAGGACGTCCCGACGTAGACCGGCACGTCACCGGTCGGCGTCACCCAGGCGTCGGTCTCCGAGTCCCAGTAGGAGAAGGCGCGCGGGTCGAGGTCGACCGAGACCTTGGCGGTCTTGCCCGCCGCGATGTCCACCTTCGCGAAACCGGCGAGCTGCCGTGACGGCGTGGCGACCGCCGTCGTCGGGAGCGCACCGACGTAGACCTGCACGGTCTCCTTACCGGCACGGGCGCCGGTGTTGGCGACGTCGACGGTCACCTTGACGTTCGCCGTGCCGCCGTTCTTCACGGGCTTGCCCGAGGAGCTCACCTTGAGCTTCGAGTACCCGAAGTCGGTGTAGCTCAGGCCGTGACCGAAGGAGAACTGCGGGGTGATACCCGCGGCGAGGAACCCGCGGTAACCGATGTTGACGTCGTCGGCGAAGACCGTCGAGCGGTTCAGGCCCGGGAAGAGGGCGGGGTCCGCGGTCGGCGTCGAGGCGTCATCGGTCGCGAACGTCACGGGGAGCTTGCCCGAGGGGTTGACGTCGCCGAAGAGCACGCGGGCGATCGCAGCGCCCTGCTCCTGTCCGCCGTACCAGCCGGCGACGACGGACGGGACACCGCCCAGCCACGGCATGTTCACCGAGCCGGTGGTGTTCAGGACGACGACGGTGCGCGGGTTCGCGGCGGAGACGGCCTCGATGAGGTCGTCCTGCTCGTTGGCCAGGGTCAGCGTGTTCTTGTCGCGGCCTTCGCCCACGTAGTCACGGGCGAAGACGACGGCGACATCCGACGCCTTGGCCGCGGCGACGGCATCGGCCACCGCCGGCGTCACGACGTCCTCGGGGTGCTCCCAGGTCATCACGAGATCGGCAGCGGATTCCTGGTCGGGATCGCTCCCGTTGTTGGCGTACTCGACGCGCAGGTCGTGGGCTTCGCCTGCCTCGAGTTGCAGGGCGAGGCTGGAGTCCGTCCGGACTGCGTGGGGGTCGGAGGCATCGATGACCTCTTCACCGTCGAGGAACAGGCGTGCGGTGCCGAAGCCGGTCAGCGAGAGGGTGTACTCGCCGGTGGCAGGTGCCGTGATGGTGCCGGACCAGCGTGCGGTCAGCGGTCCGCCGAACGGGTAGCCCGGGATCTTCGGCACGTTCGAGCCGTACAGTCCGTCGAGGGCGAGGAACCCGGCACTCATGGCGATCTGGTCCTCGACGCGGGTGACGGTGGGCGTGCCCGCCGTGTCGGCGCCGTTGAACCAGTACTCGGCCGTGATGCCGGTGGCCGTCGGCTGACCCGCGGGAGCGAGTACGGAGGACGGCACGGCTGCTCCGCTGAGGGAGTGGGCCGGGCCCACGGGATCGGTGCCCTCCGCGTAGGTGACCTCGATGCCGTCACCGGCTCGCGCCGTGATGGCGTCCAGCGGCGTGGAGACGTTCGTGGGCTTGACCACCGAGCTGCCGCCTCCGGTCGCGAGGGCGTCGGCTTCCGGGCCGATCACGGCGACCGAGGAGAGGGCGGAGGTGTCGAGCGGCAGTGCCTTCGATGCCGATCCGGCCGCGGCCTGGTTCTTGAGCAGGACGACCGACTGCTCGGACACTTCCTGCGCCACGGCCATGCCTGCCGCCGTGTCGATCGGGGTGACCGCGACCGGGGTGTCGAAGCTGCCGAACTCGAACATGGTGCGCAGGATGCGGTGCACCTTGTCGTCGATGGTGGCCATGCTGACCTCGCCGCGGTTGACGGCGTCGATGAGCGGCTGACCGAAGAACGCTGCGGCGGGGAATTCGACGTCGAGGCCGGCATTGGCGGCGTCGACGGTGCTGTGGTTCGCTGCGTAGTCGGTCTGGATGAAGCCCTTGAAGCCGTAGTCCTCCTTGAGGATCTCGAAGACCTCGGAGCTCTCGCAGGCGTAGACGTTGTTGACCTTGTTGAAGGAGCACATGGCGGAACCGACGCCGGCCTTGATGGCGGCCTCGATGGGCGCGAGGTACACCTCGCGGAGCGCGCGTTCGCTGACCTCGACATTGCCGCCGTTCAGGCGGGACTCTTCCTGCGCGTACGCAGCTGGGTGCTTGACGGTGGCGACGACGTCGTGCGCCTGGACGGCCTCGACCTCGGCAGCGAGGAGCTTCGAGGTCAGGCGGGGATCCTCGCCGAGACTCTCGAACGCGCGGCCCCAGCGGGCGTCGCGGACGAGGTCACCCGTCGGGCCGAGCAGCCCGTTCTGGCCCGAGGCGCGCGTCTCCGCTCCGAGGATGTCGCCGTACTTCGCGGCGAGGTCCGTGTCCCAGGTGGCGCCGAGCGCGAGCGGTGCCGGGAGGGCCGTGGCCATACCGCCGTTGGTCGCCTGGTTCGTGACGCGGACACCGGCTCCGGCATCGGTGAGGAGCAGCGCGGGGATGCCGAGGCGCTCCAGGGGTGCGATGTAGAACGCGGTCTCGCCGCTGAACTCGCCGTGCAGGCGGGACACCTTCTCCTCGAGCGTCATCTGCCCCAGGAGGAGGTCTGCGCGCTCATCGGAGGAGAGCTTGGTGTTCATCCAGGCACCGTCGACGGGAGCGACGGTGGTCTTCCTGCCGGAACCGTTCCGCAGGGCTTTCTCGCGGGCGTCCTGCTGGGCGCCGCGGCCGGCGCCGTTGTTGTTCTCCGAGCGGGAGGGTGAGTCGGTGGGCGGTGCTGCGACGGCCGGGAGGCCCGCGCCGATGGTGACGGCGAGAGCGAGGGCGCTCGACGTGAGGGCGAGGGCCGTGTGGCTCCTGCGCCGGAAGATTTTCGTGGTCAAGAGTGTTCCTCGTGCGTAGTGCGGATGAGATGACCTGATGAGGAGCGGCAGCACTGCGGACGGCACCTGGGCCTCCGTGGACCAGCACTGTTCGTGCGCCACGGCGCGCAGGAAGTAAAACCAGGTCGAACTCAACTCTTGCAGGTGGGGACTTCTCGAATCGGGCTCTGGACTACCCGAAAATCACGGCCGACACTCGACTTCCGTGCGGTACTACGCGGGCCGACGAGGGGATGTGCCGGTGCCGGCCCGGAGGACCAAATGCTCCGGCACGGGCGCCGGATCAGTGGGCGGAACGCCCCTAGTGCGTGCGGCGGGACCGGCGGGGCTGCGCGACGACGGCGATGGCCAGCGCCAGCGCGACGGCCACGAGGCTGAGCACGCCCGCGGCGACGTACCGCACCGCGGTGCCGTTGCTCGTGCCGGCGCTGGCCTCGATCTCCGCGACGGGTCCGGGTGACGACGACGTCGTCGCGGCCGGGGACGGCGTCACCGCGCTGGTGTCGGAACTCGTGTCGATGGACCTCGGACCGGGGATGCCGGTGCCTCCGGAGCCGCGGCTTCCCGCGCCCTGGCCGCCGATACCGGCGCCGTCGACCGCCGGGGCGGCTCCGCCGGCGCCCCTCGCGGGTGCCGGGCCGGCCGGGGACGTCTCCGAGGGTGACGGCGCCGGGGTCGACTCGGCGTCACCGGAGGGGGAGGGCGAGGGCGAGGGCACGGTGTCGCTCGGGGCCGGCTCGGAGTCCGCCTCCGGGGCGGCAGGCGACGCCGACGGGGCGGGCACCGGGCTCGTGGAATCCGACGGTGCGGGTGCGGGGTCGGGTACGACCGGCGGGACTGCGGGGTCGGGTACGACCGGGACGGCAGGATCGACGGGTGGAGTCGGGTCGGTGACCGGCGCCGGGGATTGTACCGGCGGGGCGACCGGTTGCCCCGGGTCCTTCAGCGCCGCGGCGGGCGGGGGCACTGCCGGTCCGCCCGTCCGGAGGGCGGGTTCGGTGGGCTGCGCGACGGCGGCGGCCGCTGTCGGGAGCAGGAGTCCGCCGCTGAGGGCCAGGGCTGTGAGGGCGTGGGAGGCGCGCATGGCGGGGTCTTTTCGGCGGGAAGCAGGGTGGCGACGGATCAGTGCGAAGTAGCCTGACGATCCTCTGGACATCTTACGCGGGGCGGAGGTCTTCGCCCACCCCTCCCGGGCGGAAGACGAAGTACCGGTAGGCGACATAGCGGAAGACGTTCCCGAGAAGCACGCCGACCACATTGGCCGAGATGTTGTTCGCGAGGGGGCTGGTCAGCCCCAGGATGTAGTGCGAGACCACGAGGCAGGCGGCGGCGATCCCGAGGCCCACGAGATTGGTGAGCCCGAACAGGATGGCTTCCTGGTGCTTGGGCCGGCCGCCGAACTGCCGGAAGGTGAGGTAGCGGCTGCCGACCCACGAGACGCCGGTGGCCAGGATCACGGACACCACCTTCGAGGTGATGGGCCCCACCCCGAAACCGGAGGACAGGATGTTGAAGACCGAGATGTCCACGATGAACGCCACGGTGCCGACGGCGGTGAAGGAGCCCAGCCGCCTCATGACTCCGCGCAACGTACCCTCCTGCTCATCGATGACGGTCCAGTCTACGCCGTTGGTTGCGGAGGCAACTATTTGCAGAGCCTCCGGTCTGCAGTATCGCCATCCGGGCCGGGCATCGCGGTGCCGCGCATGAAGGCCCGCCCACCAGCAGGTGGACGGGCCTCGATCAGTGCTGCCGGTGTGCGGCGGTGGTGCTAGTGGCCGGGGGTGATGAGGGTGCTGGCCCCGCTGGTCGCCGCCTGGAAGCGGGACTGGACATCGGCCCAGTTCACCAGCTTCCACCACGCCTTGACGTAGTCGGGCTTCACGTTCACGTAGTCCAGGTAGAAGGCGTGCTCCCACATGTCCAGCATCAGCAGCGGAATGGTCCCCACAGGCACGTTGCCCTGCTGGTCGTAGAGCTGCTCGATCACGATGTTCTTCCCCAGCGGCTCGTACGCCAGCACAGCCCACCCGGAGCCCTGCAGGGACGTCGCCGCCGCCGTGAAGTGGGCCTGGAACGCGTCGAAGGACCCGAACGCATCCGCCAGGGCCGCCGCGAGCTCACCCTCGGGCTTGTCGCCGCCCTCGGGAGACATGTTCTTCCAGAAGATGCTGTGGTTGACCACACCACCCACATGGAACGCGAGGTCCTTGGAGAGCTTCGGGATGGTCGCGAACGACCCCTTCTCCCGGGCCTCGGCGAGCTGCGCCAGGGCGTCATTGGCGCCCTTGACGTAGGTGGCCTGGTGCTTGGAGTGATGCAGCTCCATGATCCGGCCCGAGATGTGCGGCTCCAGGGCCGCGTAGTCGTAGTCAAGATCCGGCAGTACGTATTCGCTCACGTCATCCTCCTGGTGGTGGTGCTGGGTGGTGTTCCGGTGGTCGTGCGATGGATCAGTCCATCAGCGACTGATCATCCAGCCGATGGTAGGAACGGTTGTGGTAGACGAGCGGCGCGATCCCGGCGTCGTCCCCTGCCTGCTCGATGGACAGCACCTCCGCGGCAAGGATCATCGAGCCGCCCACGGGCAGGCGGTGCAGGATGTGGCAGCGCAGCGCCCAGGGGGCCTCCGTCAGCAGCGGTTCGCCGGTGGGCAGGGCATGCCAGGCCGTGGCGGGCCCGAAGCGGTCCGCGCCGCGCGTCGCGAAAAGCCGGGCGATGCCGAGCTGGTCGGCTCCGAGCAGGTGGACGACCAGCGTCCCGGCATCGACCAGGACGGCTGCGGACGCCGACGCCGTCGAGACCGAGAACGCGAGGACCGGTGGATCGGCCGAGACCGAGGTGACCGAGGACGCCGTCAGTCCCACCGGGCCCCCGGCGCCGAGGGCTGTGATGACCGCGATCCCCGCCGGGTGGGCGCGGAAGGCGTCCTTGAAGAGGTCGGCGGTCGGCACCACGTGGTCCATCGAAGCTGTCATATGCTCCACGCTAGAACCTCAACATTGGTTGAGGTCAAATCTGGCGATCACGGCTCGAGGAGGGTTGACGGAACACCCCGGCGCCCGGCGTCGTCGTTCGGGTTGACGAAACCGCAGGTGGCCAGCGACAGGCAACCGCAGCCGATGCAGCCGCCCAGGCGGTCACGCAGATGCTCCAGCTGGGCGATCCTCTGCTCGATCTCCTGCCGCCAGGCCGCCGAGAGCCGCTGCCAGTCCTCCTGGTCGGGAACGCCGTCCGTCGGCAGTTCCCCGAAGGCCGTCGCGACGGTCGCGAGCGGGATCCCTGCGCGCTGGGCCGCCCGGATGACGGCGACGCGGCGGAGGACCGAGCGGTCGTACCGGCGCTGGTTGCCCGACGTGCGCTCGCTACGGATGAGGCCCTGCCGCTCGTAGAAGTGCAGGGCCGAGACCGTCATGCCGCTGCGCGCGGCGAGCTGTCCCACCGTGAGGTCCTGGTCGCTCGGCACGTCGTCCTCCTTCGGGCCGCCGTCGCTACTGCCCGAGCAGCTCGCCGACGTACTGCGTGAGCGGTGTGGTCGGGCGGCCGATGATGCGCGACAGGGTTCCGTCGCTCTCGGCGAGGAGGCCGTCGGAGATGTTCGCGTCGATGGCGGCAACGAACCCCGCCGTGTCCTCGTCGAGTCCGAAGCCCTTGAGCGCGGCCACGTGCTCGTCGGTGGAGACCTGGTTCACCGTGACGTTGTTCCCGTAGACGTCGGCAACGGCCGTCGCGAGCTCGTCGACCGACCACGGTTCATCGCCGCCGAGCTCGAGGATCTCGCCCGCGTACTCGTCGGACAGCAGGACGACGGCGGCGGCCTCGGCGTAGTCGCGCCGCGTGGCGCTGGCCACCCGGCCGCTCCCGGCGCTCGTCAGGATGGTGCCGGTGGCCGTGGCCTGGCGGATGGTGTCGTCGTAGTTCTCCGTGTACCAGTTGTTGCGCAGCACGGTGTAGGTAAGGCCCGAGCCCTCGAGCAGCCCCTCGGTGGCCTTGTGCTCGGGTGCGAGGACGAGCGCCGACGTCGACGCCTTCGGTGCGCTCGTGTAGACGAGCGAGGCACCCACCCTGCGGGCGGCGTCGATCACGGCCTTGTGCTGCACCGACCGCTTGCCCACCTCGCTGCCGGAGATGAGGAGAACCTTCTCGGCGCCGACGAAGGCGTCCTCCAGCGTCGACGGATCCGCGTAGTCGATGTGCGCCGTGCGGACGCCGAGTCCGGCGAGTGCAGCGAGGGCTTCCGCGTTGCGCCCCCCGGCGACGACGGTGGACGGATCGACGCCGCGGGCCAGCAGTTGCTCCACCACCTGACGGCCGAGGTGTCCGGTGGCTCCGGTGATGACGATGCTCATGTGAGTCCTCCTGATCGGGCACCCGTGCGGTGCGTCTACCGGCGGTAACCGGCGGCACGCGAAAACCCTTCCCGGACGTGACCCCGTGGACAGCGGCGCGGCCAGCCGGTAGGACTGCTGGGGGTGCCTCGACAGGGCGCCGAGCCGACGAGCGAAGGACAGCATCAGTGACCGAGCCGCAGAACGAGCACGCAACGAACGGCCGGCGCCGGCTGAAGGTGGGGGTGGTGGGCATCGGCTGGGCCGGCCGCCAGCATCTCGACGCCTATGCGAACAGCGAGGACGTCGAGATCCTCGGCCTGGCCGGGATGGAGCCGGACCTCCTCGCGGAGTTGCAGGCCGAGTACGCGGTGCCGCATGCCGTCGAGCGCTGGGAGGACCTGATCGCACTGGACGGTCTCGACGCCGTCAGCGTCGCCGTCCCGACGTTCCTGCACGCACCGATCACCGTCGCCGCCCTGGCCTGCGGACTCCACGTGCTGAGCGAGAAGCCGATCGCGAGGAACGGCGACGAAGGTCGACTCATGGTCGACGCCGCACGCCAGGCCGGCCGCGTGCTCGACATCGCCTTCAACCACCGCCGCCGCGGGGACATCGCGGCCCTCAAGCGCGTGATCGACGACGGCACCCTCGGCCGCCCCTACTACGCCAAGGCGTCGTGGCTGCGCCGAGCCGGCATCCCGTCCCTCGGCAGCTGGTTCACGAACCGTGACATGGCCGGCGGCGGACCGCTCGCGGACATCGGCGTTCACGTCATCGACTACGCACTCCACCTGCTCGGCGAGCCCAAGGTCCTCTCCGTCACGGCGTCCACCTACTCCGAACTCGGCCCACAGGGCCGCGGCGGTGGAGCGTACGGCCCGCAGGGCGCGGGGTCGGCCTTCGAGGTCGAGGACTTCGCGTCGGCGTTCATCAGGCTCGACGGCGGCGCGACGCTCCTGGTCGAGGCCGGGTGGGCCGCCTACCGCGACGAGGGCGACGTCATGGACTTCCGCGTGTACGGAACCGACGGCGGTGCCGAGCTGAGCCGTGTCGGTTCGCCCGCCGACGCCGTCGAGAGCCTCCACGTCTACACCGAGGACGGCGACCACGACCCGGAGGTCGGCCCGTCGCTGGGCCACCAGGGCGTCGTCGACGACTTCCTCGCCGCCATCCGTGCCGGCGAATCCGAGTGGGGGCGGCACGACGGCTCCGTGGCCCTCGGCCGCGCCCGCATCATCGACGCCTGCTACCTGTCGGCAGCCGAGCACCGGGAGGTCCAGCTCTGATGGAGTTCACCAGTACACCGAGCATCGTCGTGTGGAACGAGGGCGTCCACGAGGCCCGCAACGAGCCCGCCACCATCGGCGAGATGTACCCGCAGGGCATCCACGGCGCCATCGCCGCGTCCCTGGCCGACTACTTCCCGGGTTCGGAGATCTCGACGGCAACCCTGGCCGACCGGGAGCACGGGCTCACGGAGGAGCGGCTCGCCGGCACCGACGTGCTGCTGTGGTGGGGCCACATAGCCCACGGCGAGGTCGAGGACACGGTCGTGGACCGCGTGCAGCGCCACGTGCTCGGCGGCATGGGGCTCGTCGTGCTCCACTCCGGCCACTTCTCGAAGATCCTCACGCGCCTGCTCGGCACCACCTGCTCGCTGAATTGGCGGAACGACGGCGAGCGCGAGCTCGTCTGGACGGTCAAGCCGTCCCATCCGATCGCCGCGGGGATCGAGAGCCCGATCGTCATCCCCGAGCAGGAGATGTACGGCGAGTTGTTCGACATCCCCGAGCCCGACGACCTCATCTTCATCAGTTCCTTCGAGGGCGGGGAGGTCTTCCGCTCCGGGGTGACGTTCTCCCGCGGGAAGGGCCGCATCTTCTACTTCAGTCCCGGCGACCAGGAATACCCCGTGTACCACCACCCGCAGATCCGCCGCGTCCTCGCGAACGGCGTCGACTGGGTGGCGCAGCAGGGAAACGACCGGTCCGCACCGCAGGTGGACAACCCCGCACGAAACTGGTTCCAGGTGCAGGAACAGGACCAGTAGCGGACGCCGCTCCCGAGGCGGGAGAGCAAGCGCGGCATAGCCGTGGTGCCGGCCATTATGCCGCGTCACACGTCCCGTCGACCAGCCCCGCTGCCCAGAAAGTAGTACCCAAGCCCGGTGGGTCCGCGTTAGCGTTCGGCTAACGGCATGACGTCCGACGGCGCCTCCTCGGCGGGGCCACGAGCCGCCGGTCCTTCTGCCTGCCACCGTCCATCGATCCGCGGAGTCGCAGCATGATCAATACCGACCGCAGCGTGTCCGCCCCATCCCTGCCGCCCCAGGCGGCGCCGGAAGCCGACGTGGTCGTGGACCCCGGGTCGGCACCGGCCCTGGAGCGCCGCGCCCTGTTCGAATCGGTGGTCACGTACGCGAACGACGTCGTGCTCGTGACGGAAGCGGAGCCGCTCGACGCCGACGCCGGGGGTCCCAGGGTGTTGTACGTGAACCCGGCGTTCACCCGCATGACGGGGTACGCACCCCACGAGATCATCGGCCGGACCCCGCGCATCCTGCAGTCGTCCGCCACGGATCGCACCGAGCTCGCGCGGCTGCGTGCGGCGCTGCAGGCCTGGGAGCCGGCGGAGGTGGAGTTGCTCAACGTCCGGAAGGACGGTACGGAATTCTGGGTACAGCTCAACATCACCCCCGTGGCGGACGAGACCGGCCACATCACCCACTGGATCGCGATCCAGCGGGATATCACCGTCCGCAAGCGCCGCGAACTCTCCCTCCGCGGAATCCTGGACGGCACCTCGGATCTGCTGGTGGTCCTGAACGAGGGGCGCATCACGGCCGTCAGTTCGGTGTGCCCACGAGTGCTCGGGTTCGAACCCGACGAGTTGCGGGGCAAGCCCTTCATCAACCTCGTGCATCCCACGAGCCGTGCGGCCGTGCAGGCCTTCGTGGTGGATGCCGCGGTGCACAGCGTCGGAGTTGCCCCGACGCTCAGGGCCCGTGTGGGGCACCGCGACGGTACGTGGCGCTGGCTGGATCTCGTGGCCGCGGACCTCGGCGGGAGGGCTGGCGCCGACGTCGTCATCTCCTGCGTGGACGTGACGGACCGTGTCCGGGTCGAGGAGGAACTCGCCGCGACCAACGAACGCTTCCGCAGCGCGTTCGACGACGCCCCGATCGGCATGGCGATGACCTCCCTCTCCGGCCGCTTCCTGCAGGTCAACAACGCACTGTGCGCGCTGCTGGGGCGGTCGGTGGACGAGATGCTCTCCCTGACGGTGCTGGACATCACGCACCCCGAGGACGTGGCGCACACCGAGCGGCAGCGGCAGGCCCTCACGAGGGGCTCGCACGACAGCCACCGCCACGAGACGCGCTTCCTCCACTCCGACGACACCGTGGTGGGTATCCTCCACTCCTCCTCGGTGGTCCGCGATCCACAGGGGGTGCCGACGCTGCTGATCGACCACATCGAGAACATCACGGACCGCCAGGCGTTCGAGGCCCGGCTCCAGCACCAGGCCCTCCACGACACACTGACAGGCTTGCCGAACCGGGCGCTGTTCATGGACCGGCTGGACCGCGCCCTGACCACCGAGGGGCCGGACCGCGTGGCCCTGCTCTTCTGCGACGTGGATCGCTTCAAGACCATCAACGACACCTTCGGGCATCATGCGGGAGACCTCGTCCTCACGTCGATCGCCCAACGCCTGCAGTCCGCGCTCCGGGCCACGGACACGGTGGCGCGCCTCGGCGGCGACGAGCTGATCGTGCTCTGCACGGCTGCAGGGCCCGACGAGGCACAGGCCACCGCGGAACGTCTCCGCGACGCGCTCCGCGAACCCATCGCCGTGAGCGGTGCGCTGATCCCCGTGACCATCTCCATCGGTATCGCGCTCTCCGTCCCTGGACAGAGCACGGCCGAGCAACTCCTCCGCGCCAGCGACGATGCGATGTACGCGGCAAAAGGCTCCGGCAGGAACCAGTACGCCGTCCACGACGAGGTGCACAGCGAGAACGCCCGACGACGGCTGCTGGTGCAGGCGTCGCTGCCGCATGCGATCGACCGGGGGGAATTCCGCCTGCACTACCAGCCGCAGATGGACCTGACCACGGAGGAGCAGGTGGGCAATGAGGCGCTGCTGCGCTGGGACCACCCCGAGCTGGGCGTCCTCAAGCCCGGAGACTTCATCGAGCTGGCCGAGGAGTCGGGGCTCATGCGCGAGCTCGGCCAGTGGGTGCTCGGGCAGGCCATCACCCGTGCGGCTGCGTGCCTCGCCTCGGGTGACGGGATCGGCGTGACGTGGATCAACGCGTCCGCGTCAGAACTGGACAGCGAGGGGTTCGCCGCACGCGTCGAGGACGCCCTCGCGCGGCGGGGCGTCCCCGGCCATCGCCTCGGCATCGAGATCACGGAGAGCGTCGTCATGACCAACCTGACGCGGGCGCACCGCACCCTCAACCGGTTGCGGTCCCTCGGCGTGCAGCTCGCGATCGACGACTTCGGGACCGGGTACTCCTCCCTCTCCTACATCGGGCAGTTCCCCGTGGACATCATCAAGATCGACAGCTCGTTCGTCGCGGGCCTGGACAGCCCGGCGCGCCGCCGGGAGTCCTTCGCGATCGTCACGGCCGTCATCAGCCTCGCGCACTCGCTGGGCATGAAAGTCCTGGCGGAGGGCGTCGAGACCTCCACCCAGGCACTGATCCTCCACGGCCTCGGCTGCGATCAGGGCCAGGGCTACCTGTACGGCAGGCCCCGGGCCCTGACAATCACCTGATCGCCCCGTGGGGCCCGCGATCAGCTCGCAGGACGGAGCGAGGTGATCATGGCCCGGATGTCCTGGTACTCCTCGGTCTCCATGTAGGCGTGCGGCGTGTCGACATGCATCGGCTGGCCGGGGTACACGGCGAAGGGATCGTAGATCCCCGTGAAAGCCGCTCCCGAGGGCGGCCAGCTGAAGAAGTGCGCGATCGGGCAGGCGGTGCCGCCGGTCGGTTCCGGAGCGGAGGTGATCCCGTACACGAGGGTGTTCTGCAGCATCGGGTCGGTCTCGGAGGGGTCCATCCTTCCCTCGAACACGAACCGCGGTGTCCTGGTCTCCTGGGCGAGAGCCGGCAGGGGCTCGGAGTCCAGGAGCGAGTACGGCATCTCCGCCGGGCAGACCGCCCCGGTGACGAGGTTGGTCTGCAGGGTCGCTAGGTCACGGCCGGTGCCGTCGCCGATCACGACGGAGACCCCGCCCTGCGGTGCGCCTGCTGCATCGGTCACGGTCCAGTCCTCCGGGTGGTCGAAGGCGAGGCTGCCGTCCGCCGTCGAGTACGTCGTCCACGCGCCGTCGGCCGACGGATCAGCCGCGCCGGACGGACCGGAGGAAGGCTGCGGGGCGGGCGTCGCGGACCCGGCGGGTGTCGGCGCGGCTGTCGGCTCGGGGGCAGCCGACGACGTCGTCGTCACGGGCTGCGCATCCGGTGTCTCCTGGTCCGAGCCGGGGGAATCGGAGCCTGCACCGCCGCAGGACGAGAGGGTGAGGGCGAGGGCCAGCGCCCCCGAGGACATCAGCGCGGATCCGGCTGAACGACCCATGATTACTCCTTCGTAGAATGGGTGGATCGCTCCATGGTCACGCTCCGCGCACGGACTGCACAGGAGCGCAACCGAACTGTGGCCTGATGCCCGGAATCGTTGCCGATCCGTGCATGGCCCGTGACCTCACGGCAATGCGCGGACGGCATCAGGCGCTCGTCGGGGCCTGCTGTCCCGAGGTGCGCCCGGCTGGTCCGGACAGGAGCCGGGTGCGTAGGGTCGGGTGATGCAGCCCGACGCGATCATCGCCCTCCGCCGCCAGCTCCACTCCCACGCCGAGCCCGGCTTCCTCGAGTACCGCACAGCGTGGGTCATCCTCGGGACGCTCCGTTCGCTGGGGGTGCCGGCCACCACCGGCGCGGACGCCATCGACGTCACACGCATCGCCCTCCCGCCGACGGACGCCGAACAGGAGGCGTGGGCGCGGCGCGCTGTCGAGTCGGGCGCACCGGCCGACGACGTCGCCTGGTTCCGGGAGCACGGCACGGCGATCATCGCGGAACTCGAGGGAAACCGGCCAGGACCCACGTGGGGCCTGCGCGTGGACATCGACGCCCTGCCCGTCGACGAGGAGACGGCGGAGGACCACCGTCCTGTTGCCGGCGGTTTCCGCTCCACCACGCCCTACATGCACGCCTGCGGGCATGACGCGCACGCTGCGATCGGCCTCGCGCTCGCGGACCGGCTCCGCGACGGGGACTTCGCTGGGCGCGTGCGCATCATGTTCCAGCCTGCGGAGGAAGGCGTGCGCGGCGCGCAACCCATGATCGATGCCGGGGTGGCCCGCGGGGTCGACCGCATGCTCGCGGTGCATCTCGGCGGCGACCTGCCGACCGGCACCGTGGTGGGCGGAGTCACGGATGCGATGGCCACCACCAAGTGGACTGCGCGCTTCGAGGGTGAGGCCGCGCACGCGGCCGCGGCCCCGGAGAAGGGCCGGCACGCCCTGGCGGCCGCGGCGCAGGCCACGCTCGCGATCCTCGGCCTGACCCGCTTCGCGGCGGCGGACACCCGCGTCAACGTCGGTACCTTCCACGCGGACGGCAGCGCGAACATCATCCCCGCGCTCGCCACCATCACGTACGAGACGCGGTCGACGTCGAACGATGTCCTGGCGGATCTGAACGGCCGCGCCCGGGCCGCCGTCCAGGGTGCGGCGCAGATGTACGGGGTCACGGCCGAGACGACGGCGTACGGTCGGGCCGCGGTGTCCCAGCCCGACGACGTCCTGCTGGACGAGCTGGCGCGTGCCGTGGCCGCGGTTCCCGCGGTGACCGCCTTCACCCCGAAGGGCGCCTCGGGCGGAGGGAGCGACGACGCGCACCTGCTCATCCGGGCCGTGCAGGAGGCGGGCGGTCTCGGGACCTACGTGTTCGTCGGCGCCTCGAACCCTGCTCCCCACCACCACCGCCGGTTCGATCTCGACGAGGACGCCCTGGTGATCGCCGTCGACCTCCTCGAGCGGCTCTTCAGGGGCTGAGGGGTCTCAGCAGAGGGCTGCCACACGCCCTGGGCCGCGGCTCCTCGGGTGATGACCCTACCGGCTGTCGCCCGCCCCGGGGCGCAGGTGGGTCGGCAGGACGCTCCCCGGTGCCCTGCTGCGGATGAGCAGCAGATTCCGGGCGTGCTCGTGCAGCCGGCGGTCCTCCTCCGAGGCCGGCACCCACGAGGGGACGGGCACGGCCGTGCCGTCGTCGTCGCGCGCCACCATGACCGTGAGGCACGTGGTGGTGAGCTCCATCTCGCGTGACCGCGGGCTCCCGGAGCGTACGTGGACCGCCACGTGCATGCCCTTCTGCCCCGTGTAGACGAGGCGGGCCTCCACCTCGACGACGTCGCCGATGCGCAGCGGCTTGAGGAACCGCACCCCGCCCGAGAAGACAGCGACGGTGTCGCGCCCGCAGTAGCGCGTGGAGCAGACGTACGCCGCTTCGTCGATCCAGTCCATGACCGTTCCGCCGTGCACCTTGCCGCCCCAGTTGACGTCGGTGGGGGCGGCCAGGAACCGGAGGACGGTCCGCTCGGCGGTGCCGGCATCGCTGTACTCCTGGCGGCGCATCTCCTCGACGATCTCCCGGCGGACGCCGATCCGGGCCACCGCATGCTCGCTGTCGAGCCTTTCGGCGTCCGTCCGCGGCTCGAAGGCGGGCACGGGGACGGGCCGGCCGTCGGGACCCACCGCTACGAAGATGACGAGGCACTCGCTGCGTTTGCCGCCGTCGTCCTCGGAGACCGAGCGGGAGGACACCGTGGTGCGGATGTGCATGGAGGACGTGCCGGTGTGCACGATCGTCGCCTCGACCTCCACGAGGTCCCCGATCACCACGGGGTCCGCGAAATGGATGTTCCCGACATACGCCGTGACGCAATAGGCCCTGGCCCAGCCGACGGCGGCGGCATAGGCGGCCTTGTCCACCCATTCGAGGACCGTGCCGGCGTCCACCGACCCGCTGTGCCCGAGGTCGGTGGGCGAGGCGAGGAAGCGGAGGGTGACCGAGTTCTGTGCCGCGGTCGCGAGGTCGTGGGAGGGAGGTGCGCTCATTCCCCAGTATCCCCACACAGACGGTGGAACCGATAGGTACCCCCTGTCGTCGGTGTCACGCCGTACCGGGCCGCCCGACCTCGATCACGGTCACCCCACCGGCGGACCGGTCGCCCGCCATGGCGACCAGGGCGTCGGGGGCGTCGTCGAGGGGAATCCGGCGCTCGATCAGATCCTGCGGCCGCAACCGGCCCTCGGCCACCAGCGCCATCAGGCCCGGGTAGTCCCGCGCGGGCATCCCGTGGCTGCCGAGGACCGAGAGTTCCTTCCCGATCACGGCACCCATGGGAATCACCGGATCGGCGGGGAAGAGCCCGATCTGCACGTGCCGGCCGCGCGGACGGAGCGACAGGATGCCGGCTGCGGCGGTCTCCTCGCGGCCCAGCGCATCGACGGACACGTCCACGCCCCCGGGTGCTGCCGCGAGGACGGCGGCGGCCACCGCCTCCGGCGACCGCCCACCGGCGTCGATGGTCACCTCGGCGCCGAAACGGGTGGCGCGGGCCAGGGCGGCGCCGTCGATGTCCACCGCGATGACCCGCGCACCGAGGGCGACGCCGATCATCACGGCACTCAGCCCCACGCCCCCGCAGCCGACCACCACGAGGGTCTCGCCCGCCTCGAGGCGCGCCTGATGCACGAGACCCCGGTACGACGTCGCGAAGCGGCACCCGAGGAGGGCGGCGGCGCCGGCGTCGAGCGCAGCGGGAACCGCGATCAGGTTGATGTCGGCGTGGTGCAGCGCCACGAGCTCGGCGAAGGAACCTGCGTGCGTGAAGCCCGGCTGCGTCTGGTTGCGGCACACCTGACCGTTGCCGGAGGCGCACTCCGGGCAGGTGCCGCACGCACAGACGAAGGGCGTGGTGACGCGGTCGCCGACGGTGAACCGCCGGACGTCGTCGCCCACGGCCTCGATGGTTCCCACCAGCTCGTGGCCGGGGACATGGGGCAGCGTGACGCCGGCGTCGTGGCCCAGCCAGCCGTGCACGTCGCTGCGACAGAGTCCCGTCGCCTCGACACGGACGACGACGCCTGCAGGCGAAGGAACGGGCGGTGGCACGTCCCGGAGGACGGGTCGGGCGGAGAACTCGTCGAAGCAGACAGCGCGCATCGCTCCATTCTGCCCGGTGCTCCCCGCCGGCAGCATCGCGGGAGGGTCAGGGCTCGCGGAGGCGGTGCCGCTCCCTGCGATCTCTGACCGTGTCGGTCGCGAGGCTCAGGGCGAGGCCCGCGGCCACCAGGACGATCATCACGAAGGGGAGGATCTCAAGCCCGATGCCGTCCAGCAGGAGCCCTCCGAGCAGGGCGCCGCCGCCGATCCCCACGTTGAACGCGGTGGTCTGCAGGGCGGCCGCGAGGTCACGCGTGCGGAAGGACGCCGTCCGCAGCATGCGGGTCTGCAGCATCGCGGGGATGCCGCCGAAGGCCGCGCCCCAGACGATCACCGCGATCAGGACCACCGCGGTGTTCGTCGTGGCCATGGCCAGGACGAGGACCGCCGCCATGACCCCGAAGACCACGCCCACGAACGCCTTGCGCGGAAAGCGGTCCGCCGCGTACCCGGCACCCACGAGCCCGATGATGCCCGCTCCGCCGTAGAGGAACAGGACGAGGGCGATCGACGAAGGTTCGAAGGAGGAGACTCTCGTCAGCCACGGCGCGATGTACGTGTAGAAGGTGTTCTGGCCGGTCAGGATGATCAGGATCACGGTGCACAGCAGGATCACCGACCGGAAGCTCGGGTCCCGCGTGAGCGGTACGCGCACCTCGCCCGCCTTCTGCTCCACGTGATGGTTGACCGGCGGCAGGAACTTGACGATCACGAGCGCGAGGAGGGCGACCACCACGCCGATGACGGTGAACGCGGTGCGCCAGCCGAGGGCGTTGCCGATCGCCGTCCCCACCGGCACACCGAGGACGAAGGCCGCGGTGCCGCCGCCCGCCGTGATGGCGACCGCCTTGCCGAGCTGGTGCGCGGGCACGAGGTGCGCCGAGTAGGCGGCGACGACGGCCCAGAAGAGGCCGTGCGCCAGGCCGCCCAGGATGCGCGCGATCACCAGCACGGCGTACGTCGGCGCGACGGCCGCGAGGACGTTCGCGACGGCGATCACCAGCAGCACGACGACGATCAGGGACTTGCGGGAGAAGCGCTGCGTCAGGGCGGCCAGCGGCGTGGTGGCGACGACCACGGTGCCGGCGAAGATGGTCACGAGGTAGCCCGCCGTCGAGATGCCGACCCCGAGGTCCCGCGCCATGGCGGGAAGGAGCCCGGTGGGGAGGAACTCGCTGGTCACGGAGACGAAGATGGCGCCTGCGAGGGAGAGGAGCCCGATGTAGGGGAAGGGTGCGGTCGCCTTCACGGGCGGGGAGGAGACAGACAAGGGCTACCAATCATGGGGACGTGTTCCGGTGGGTGCTGCCCCGGCTGCACCGTTGGATACCGGAGGGAGTACTGCCGTCAAGGGTAGCGAGGGCCCCGACACTGGCCTAACACCGTGCGGGTCGATGACATTCCTGCTGCCTGTCCGACGCTGCTCGCGGCCCCGCCGGCGGTGACCGTCCGACCCCTGCTGCCTCGGCGCAGCTTCTTGCCCGGCCGCCGTGCCCCGACCGGCTAGCGGCGTTCCGTATCCGACCAGGATCGGCCGCGGGCACTGCCGGCGTGCCCGGAGGACGACTCGTCGTCGCTGCGGCTCCCCGCCGACGCCACCGTCGACGCCACCGTCGACGCCACCGTCGACGCCGACGACGGGGCCGACGCATCGTCGTCGGCCCCGTCGTCCTGCGCGGGCACGAGGCTCAGGCGGGGGCCGGCGTCGCGCTCGTCGAGTTCATCGGCCAGCTCGTCCTTGCGTGAGGCGGTCTCGGCATCGACTTGCCCGTCGGTCGCGTACTCGTGGTCGATCTCCCGGTGGACCTTGCTGTTGAGGACTTCGACCTCCTCGTCGCGGAGCCGTTCGAGCTTCTCGGGGAATGGCTCGTCTGGGGTGATCCTGCTTTTCATATCCGCTCCATGTGCAGGCCGTGAACTGCACGGCGACCGTTCGAATGGTAGGGCTCCCGACGACCGTCAGCAAGCAGGACGCTGAGTACCCGTTGCACCACGCGCTGTCCAGGCCCACCCGCCACTCTGCTCACGTCGCCCTGCTCACCCGTTCACCCGCTCACCCGCCGCCCTGCCCACCCGCCACTCAGGCGAGCAGGGCGGCGACGATGATCAGCGCGGGGATGGCGAGGACGGAGGAGAGGAGCACCGCGTCGCGGGCCAGCGGGATGCCGCGGCCGTACCGGCTGGCGAACATGAAGACATTCTGGGCGGTCGGCAGGGCGGAGACGACGACGGCGCCGAGGAGGCGCTCGCCGTCGAGCCCGAACAGATGGTGCGCTATGAGGTAGGTGGCCACCGGCATGAGGGCCGTCTTGAGCACCGTGGCCGTCAGGACCTGCAGGCGGTCCGGGCCGGCCTTGAGCGGGCGACTCCCGGGCAGCGACATCCCGAAGGAGAGCAGCACCATCGGGACGGCCGCGCCGCCGAGCAGGGTGAGCGAGTCCCACACCGGGGCCGGTGGGGCCACGCCCGTGGCGGCGACGGCGACGCCGAGGAGGGAGGCGATGATCATCGGATTGCGGAACGGCTGGGTCAGGACGGCCCGCACGGACGCCTTCCGGCTCGAGGTGAGATCGAGGATCGTGAGGTAGAGCGGAGCGAGGACGAGGAGCTGCACGAGCAGCACGGGAGCGATGAGCGTGGCGTCGCCGAGGGCGTAGACGGTGATGGGGATGCCGATGTTGTTCGCGTTCACGTAGGAGCTGGCCATCGCTCCGATGGCGGTCTCCGCTGCCGGCCTGCGGAAGAGGAAGCGGCTGATCACGAGGTAGAGGGCCGCGATGGCCAGCGACGAGATCAGGGCGATCGGCACGTACTCGGAGAAGACGGCACGGAGGTCGGCGCCGGCCAGCACGGTGAAGAGCAGGGCGGGGTTCGTCACGAAGAACGCCACCTGGTTGAGCGCGAAGCCCGCCTGCGGGCCGCCGATCACCAGCCGACCGGCGAGGTAACCGACGACGATGACGGCTCCGACGACGGCGAACCCGCCCAGTAGTCCCAGCATGCATCCTCCGTCCGTCGCTGCACCCTCGGCGAGCGCCCCCCACGAACCTATCGGGTGTGCGCGCCGCGCCGCGCTGCCAGATCCGCGGGGGCGTTACGCCGGGTCTGACACGGTGCCGCGGGTTTGGGCCGGCGTGGACGGACACCTCGAACGGGAAGCGTTTTCCCAAATCTCTTGATCCCCCCTCGAGGCCCCGCTAGGCTGACGACACCGACCGCGTCTCAGCGCTCCTCGTGCCGCCGTACCCGGCCCGTGGGAAGGGTGGTCGGAGTCCAGTAGCCGTTTTCAATGACGAAACGAGAAGGTACCTCCCCATGCCACATCCCGGTCTTCAGCGCGCCTGTTTGGCGTCTCCACTCCTCGCCGGCGTCACCATCCTCAGCCTGGCGCTCATGGGCGCTCCGGCCGTCGCCGCCGATCCGCCCCGTACCTACTCCTTCGATTTCGGCACCGCCTCGAGCCCTGTGGAGGAGGGGTGGGAACGGGTTGCAGACTCCACCACCTACGCGCCGGGTGCCAGTTTCGGCATCGTCCCGGTCGACGGCGCCGCCCCCGTCTCCCGGTACCGCCAGGCAGGAACGCCGGACGCCGTCGCCAACGACTTCGTCCTCGGCGCCGCCTGGGGATTCGTGGCGGATGTGCCTAATGGCACGTACGACGTGACGGTGCTCTCCGGGGATCAGCTCGCCGGGACCAGCACCACCAAGACCTCGATCTCCCTCGAGGGCACGCCCGCCGGTGTGGTGCAGGCCCGGCAGGCCGTGGAGCAGCAGACCTGGCGCACCACGGTCAGTGACGGGCAGTTGACGGTGGACGTCTCCGGACCGGGGGCCGGCGGTTATGTCAACGGGATCGTCATCACGGAAGCTCCGACCGCACCCGTCGAGCCCGACCCCGACGAACCCGAGTCCGCCCTCGCGGCCCCGCAGGATCTGCGCGTCGCTCACGTCGCAGCGGACGGCGTCGTCCTCCGCTGGAACGAGGTGGCCGGTGCCGCGGGCTACATCGTCTCCCGCTCCTCCTCCGCAACCGGGCCGTTCGAGCAGGTGGCCGAGACGGCTGCAGGGCGCGACGTCTTCGTCACCGACCCGACGGCCGAGACCTCCACCCCCAACTTCTACCGCGTCCAGGCCCGGGCCGCGGACGGCCTCTCGGCGCCGTCGAGCCTGACGGTCTCGAACCCCCTCGACGACCCGCCCGCCCTGCCCGACGGCGGCGTCCTGACCTTCGATCTCGGCAGTGGCACGACGGCGCAGGGGTCGGTCCGGCTCGATGCCACCTCCGCCTATTCGGCGACGACGAGGGTCGGGTTCATCGACCCGACGAAGGTCACGGCAACCGACCGCGGCGGCCAGGATGCCACCCGAGGCGACTTCGTGACCGTCGGCGACACCGAACTCGTCGTCGACCTCCCGAACGGCGACTACGCGGTGGACCTGATCGCCGGTGACGCGGGCGGCCCCACCGACGTCGCCATCACCGCCGAGCAGATGGCGAAGGTCCAGCCCACCACGAAGGCCACCGGCGAATTCCTCGAGATGTCCTTCGACATCGCCGTCGTGGACGGCCAGTTGAACCTGGACTTCGCGGGTACCGCGCCCAACCTGAACGCCCTCGTGCTCACGCGCCAGGGGGAGCGGACCGAGGGTGCCGAGCCGACGATGTGGATCACGGGCGACTCCACCGTCCAGACCTACACCAGCGACTACGCTCCGCAGGCGGGCTGGGGTCAGATGGTCGACCGTTTCCTGGACGACGGCGTGACCGTCGAGAACAAGGCGATCGGCGGGCGCAGCTCGAAGAACTTCATCAGCCAGGGCCGTCTCGACGAGGTGCTCCGCACCATCCGTCCCGGCGACTATCTGTTCGTGCAGTTCGGCCACAACGACAACAGCTACGGCGTGGACGACCGGTTCGCGGCCCCGGCCGACTACTACGAGTACCTGCGCACCTATGTGGACGGCGCGCGCCAGCGCGGAGCCACCCCGGTCCTCGTGACTCCGGTCTCGCGCCGTTCCTTCGACGCCGCGACGGGAGAGGCGAATGTCTCCTTCCCCGCCTACGTGGATGCCGTGAAGGCGCTCGCGGAAGAGACCGGCACGCCCGTCGTGGATCTCTCCGCCTCCAGCCGCGCCTACCTGACCGGGATCGGCGCCGAGGCCGCGAAGTCCGTCTTCCTCCACGTCCCGGCCGGGGTGTATGCGAACCGCCCCACCGGCACCGCCGATGACACGCACTTCCAGGACTACGGCGCCATCCAGATGGCCCGCCTCGTGGCTACCGACGTCGCCGCCCTGGACATCCCGCTCGCGGACAACGTGGCCGCCGTCGAGCCGCCCGCAGCGGTTCCCGCGGCACCCGCGGGCGTCGTCGCGAGCAACATCTCCAACGCGGGAGCGCAGCTCACGTGGCAGGCCGTGGACGGTGCGGACATCTACAAGATCAGCGTCAAGAAGGCGTCCGACGCCGACGACGCCTACGCGCTGGTCACGACGTCGACGCTCCCGCAGGCCGCTGTCAGCGGTCTGACCGAGGGGGAGTCCTACGATCTTCGGGTCGTCGCGGTCAACGGACGCGGCGATTCCGCGCCGTCCGCAGCCGTCAGGGTCACCACCAAGGCGCCGCTCTACTCGTTCGACGTGCAGCTCGCCGGCAATCCCGTGATGCCGGGCTACACCGAGGTGAACCAGAACAGCACGTACGACGCCGACCGCGGGTGGGGCTTCCTCGACGTCTCCGGACTGGGCGGCCGCGACCGGGGCGTCGGCTTCGACCCGGCGCCGACCGACCTGGAGCGCGACTTCCTGCTCCCGACGACGACCCACGAGTTCGCGGTGGACGTCCCGAACGGTTCCTACGCCGTGAAGACCTACAACGGCGACTGGATCGGTACCAGCCGCTCCACCATCCAGCTCGAGGGCAAGAACTTCGGCGACTCGAACGCGGGCCGCGCCTCGGTCTCGCAGAAGGTCAGCCAGCCGGTACAGGTCACGGACGGGCAGCTGAACCTCGTGCTCACCGGGTCGTCGTCCCGTCTCAACGGCATCGAGATCACGCCGCTGATCCTGGCGCCGTCCGGGCTGGTGCTCGACGATCTCACCATCGACGGGTCCGCCGTCACCGTCGACCTCGGCTGGGAACCCACCGAGGGTGCTGCGGGTTACCGCGTGTACCGCGCGTCGGCCGGGAACGCCCCGGTCGCCGTCGGTGACACCGACGCCCCCGATTTCAGGGACACCACGGCCGACGTCGGCCTGGCGTACACCTACACCGTGGTGGCGCTCGACGCGGCCGGCACGGAATCCGTCGCGTCGAACCCGCTCGAACTGACCACGGTTGATCCGGACGTCCCGGTGGCGCCCGTGCCGACCGGTCTGGCCCTCGGCGCCGTCAACAAGAACGACGTGACCATCACCTGGACGCCGTCGAACGGCGCCCTGTTCTACCAGGTGTACCGGGCCGAGCCGACGGCGGACGGGTCGCTCGGCGACCTCGAGCTCGTGGGCCGCGCGGACGGGGCGACGTTCACCGACACGGACGTGCTGACGACCATCGAGTACACGTACGCGGTGACCGCGGTGAACGCGGGCGGCACGTCCGATCGGTCCTCCACCATCACCTCCCCGGCCGCGACCACCCTGCAGCGCCAGGCCGAGCGGCTCGACCGCGCACCCGTCGCCGTGCAGGGCGCGTACGGCGTGTACGTGGGCTGGCGCATGCTCGGGCTCGACGACGACGCCATCGCGTTCCACGTCTACCGCGACGGCGAACGGATCACCAGTGAGCCCGTCACCGACAGCACGAACCTGCTCGACGCGGACGGCTCCGGCGATGTCACCTACCGGGTCAGCTCCATCGTGGACGGCGTCGAACGCTGGGCCACGGAGGACTTCACCGTGTGGGGCCAGCAGTACCTCGACGTACCCCTCGACAAGCCGGCCGACGCCGTCACCAAGGACGGGCAGCCCTACTCCTACAAGGCGGGCGACGCCTCCGTGGGTGACGTCGACGGCGACGGCGAGTACGAGATCATCCTCAAGTGGGACCCGACCAACAGCCGCGACAACTCGCAGGCCGGCTACACGGGCACCGTCTACGTCGACGCCTACAAGCTCGACGGCACGCGGCTGTGGCGGATCGACCTCGGGAAGAACATCCGGGCCGGCGCGCACTACACGCAGTTCCAGGTGTTCGACCTCGACGGCAACGGCAAGGCCGAAGTGACCATGAAGACCGCCGACGGCACCGTCGACGGCGCGGGCACGGTGATCGGCAGTGCCACCGCCGACTACCGCAACTCCGCCGGCTACGTCCTCAGCGGTCCCGAATTCCTGACCGTGTTCGACGGTGAGACCGGTGCCGCGATCGACACGATCGACTACGTGCCCGCCCGGGGCGACGTCGGCTCCTGGGGCGACACCTACGGCAACCGGGTGGACCGCTTCCTGGCGGGCGTGGCGTACCTGGACGGCGAGAAGCCGAGCGTGGTGTTCAGCCGCGGCTACTACACCCGGGCGGTCATCGCCGCCTTCGACTTCGACGGCACGGACCTCACCTCACGGTGGACGTTCGACTCCGATGTCTCCGGTGACGAGTACCGCAGCCAGGGCAACCACCAGTTCTCCGTCGCGGATGTCGACGGCGACCAGAAGGACGAGATCGTCTTCGGGTCCATGACCATCGACGACGACGGCGACGCGCTGTACACCACGGGCCTCGGCCACGGTGACGCCCTGCACGTCTCGGACTTCGATCCGTCACGGCCGGGACTGGAGGTCTTCGCTGCGCACGAGGACATGGGCTCCTCGGGCAACCTGGGCGCTACCTTCCGGGACGCCGCGACGGGCGAGATCCTCTGGTCCATCCCGGCGACCCGCGACACCGGCCGGACCACGATGGCGGACATCGATCCCAACCATCCGGGGGCCGAGGGCTGGGCGATCGGCGGGGACGCGTCCTACAACTCGCCCGTGGGGCAGCTGAGGTCCGCGAAGGGTGAACTGCTCTCGGAGAAGATTCCGGCCGCCAACTTCGTCACCTGGTGGGACGCCGACCTCCTCCGCGAGATCACGGACAACGACTACGACACCGAGATCGCCGCGGGAGTGCCGACCATCTCGAAGTGGAACCCCGAGACCCAGGAGGCCGAGGAGATCTATCGGGCGGAAGGGACGCTGAGCAACAACACCACGAAGGCGAATCCCGCCCTCCAGGCGGACCTGTTCGGTGACTGGCGCGAGGAGATCGTGACGCGGACCGAGGACTCCTCGGCGCTGCGGATCGCGACGACAGTCGACCTGACCGAGCACCGGCTGCGCACCCTGCAGTCGGATTCCACCTACCGGCTGGGTGTGGCCGGGCAGAACACCTCCTACAACCAGCCGCCGCACACCTCCTACTTCCTCGGCATGGACATGCAGGCACCTCCCGCGCCGAGCATCGCCTACACGGGCGAGGATCGTGGGCAGGGCGACCTGGTGAATAAGGAGCCGTCCTTCGTCCCGGAACCCGCGGGGGCGAAGGAGCTCAAGCAGTCGACGCGCATCGATCTCGGCCTGGCCGGCGAGAAATACGGGCGCGGTGCCAACGAGGTCGTGCTGGAGAACCTCGAGCCGGGCAGCTGGTTCTACGTGTACCTCGACAGCACGGGCCTCGGCTGGCGCCAGGCATCCGCTGCCGGTGAGGTCACGGTGACCACACCGGAGGACACGCGCCCGGGGAACAACAAGATCGTCGTCTTCACGGGCGACGGCGAGCTCCTCGGATGGGAGGCCCTCCGGGTCACCGGCCCCTGATGCACACCGAACGGGAGGCCCGGGCGTCGACGTCCGGGCCTCCCGTGTGCACGGGGACGTCTCGCCGTCGTCGTGCACCAGGAGGCCCGCCGATCTGGGCCATCCGCCGCCGTGTACCGCCGAGCCGGGCCACCCCGCTGTGTACCGCCGAGCCGGGCGGTCAGACCCGCGGGGGCGGTACCGCGGGTCTGACCCGCTGCCGCGGGTTTACCGCACGATCCGCTGCTAGTCGCTGCTAGTCGCTGTTGCCACGACGCCCGTGATCCGCCGCGTAGGCCGCGAAGACCTCGCCGTCATCCGCCGATGTCAGGAAACCGTCCTGCAGCTTCGAGGCCAGCTCGTCGAGGGCAGCCTCGAGCCGGGCGGCACTCAGCCGCAGATCAGGCGTGGCGCCGGATGCCGCAGCTCGCTGAATCCGGACCGCCACGTGGATCTGCCGGGCCAGGGAGAGGCAGGGGTCCTCCTCCTGGAAGTAGTAGGTCTCGGCGTGCTGCGTGAAGTCGATCCGAGCCACCACGACCTGCGACGCGAGGGTGTCGAGCACACGTGTCACGTCCCGCGGGTCCAGGTCGGGCACTGCATCAGGGTAGTGCACATCGGCCAGGCCCTTGAGCTCGAGAGCCAGGGAACGACGCCGGGACAGTGGTGGGTACACCTGTGTGAACCACGTGAGCGCAGCCGTCAGTAGGGCGAAGCCGGCCAGGCCCTCGAACGGACTGAGGAAGCGCAACCAGGCGTTCGTCGCCACTACGTCGCCGAAACCGAGGGTCGCGAGCGTGACGCTCGAGATGTACGCAGCCTCCAGGAAATCGGGGTACCGGGCTGGTTCGATCCCCGGAGAGTAGGAGAACCCGGCGGGAACGTGCGGAAGGTACACCAGCGCCCACCCGAGAACCTGCATCACCACCCAGAGGATGAGCACGGCGACCATGATGGCCGGCCCGATGGCCGATCCCAGGCGGTGCCCCATGCGCCGGGAGAATGCCCACAGGGACCGCATGACCCAGGTACTGATGAAACCGGTCCCGCTCGGATGCACCAGGGACTGGTAGGTGTCGAGGAGGCCAACGACAATGAGCGCGGCTCCCGCGATCGTGAGGACCGTATCCATGCGTGACTCCCATCAAGCCTGCTGCGCGGGGGCATCGTGACCCACCCGTGACCGATACCAAGGCTACTGTGGATTGCGCCCCGCTCCTCGGACGCTTACGGAAGGTGGTGCCGACCATCGATATCAACCTCATCCTCGCCCTCTTCGCCGGTGTCATCCTGCTCCTGTCACTGGCGTCGTCGGTCCTGCAAAGGATCAGCCTGCCCGGCCCCGTCCTGGCGCTCGCCTCGGGGGTGCTGCTCGGGCCTGCAGCCCTCGGCATCATTCGTATCGAGGATTTCGGCCTGCCCGCCGGCGACCTGCTCGAGCAGACCGCGCGGGTGACCCTCGCCGTCGGTCTCGCCGGTGTGGCCCTGCGCCTGCCGCACGGCTACTGGCGCCGCAGCCGCCGATGGGTCATCTCGGTCATCGCCCTCGGGATGGTCGCGATGTTCGCTGTCGCGACTGGCATCCTCTGGGCGCTGCTGGGCGTACCGTTCCTCGTCGCGCTGACACTCGGCGCGGTCATCACACCGACGGACCCGGTGGTGACGACGCCGATCGTCACGGGCTCGCTGGCGAAGGAGAAGGTGCCCGCCGGTGTGCGTTACGACATCTCCTCCGAGAGCGGACTGAACGACGGGCTCGGATACCTCTTCGTCCTGCTACCGGTCCTGCTCCTCACCTCACCTGCGACCGCGGCACGGGAGCTCCTGACGACAGTCCTCCTCCGGGAGGTTCTCGGGGCCGCCCTGTTCGGCGCGGTCCTCGGCTTCGTCCTCGGCAAGCTCTTCGTCCTGGCGAAGGACCGGGGCCTGATGGAGGAGAGCTCCTACCTCGGGTTCCTTGTCCCGTTCTCCCTCCTGGTCCTGGGCGCCGGCAAGCTCCTCGGCACCGACGCAGTACTCGCCGTGTTCGTCGCCGCTGCGGTATTCGGGCAAGTCATCCCGCAACAGGACGAGAACGAGGAGGACTCCATCGAGGATGCCGTGAACAGGTTCTTCCTCCTGCCGATCTTCATCCTGCTCGGTCTGGCCCTGCCCTGGGAGGAGTGGTCCGCCCTCGGCTTGGGCGTGCCGGTCGTCCTCCTCGCCGCAGTGCTGCTGCGCCGTGCGGTCGCACTCGCCCTCCTGCGCCCCTTCCTGCGTCGTATCCACGACGTCCCGCAGACGGTCTTCCTCGGCTGGTTCGGGCCGGTCGGGGTCTCGGCCCTCTTCTACGCAACCCTTGCCGAGCGAATGACGGGCAATCAGGACATCTTCATCTACAGCACGCTGGCCATCACGCTCTCTGTGATCGTCCACGGCATCTCCACCGCCCCCTTCAGCGCGTGGCTCCATCGACGGGAAGCTGCCCGCTCGTCCTGAGCACTCCGCCGCGGGTTCGCGTCCGCGATGGGTGTTGCGCGCGGTGGGCGGCGGGCGCGCCGAGCCGGGCTGTCAGATGCGCGGGGGCGTCACGCCGGGTCTGGCACTGCGCCGCGGGTATGCGCCCAGCCGCGATGTGCGCCGAGCCCCGCGAGGACGACGTCGAGCGGCTCGACGACGTCGGCCAGAACCGTGGGACGTCGCACGGGGGCTCCCCGACAGGACGCCGACGTGCCAGACTGGGGCCATGCTCGTAGCCTTCAGCGTCGCCCCGTCCGGTTCCTCCGATCTCACGAGCGAGAACCCGGAGGGGTCGGTGCACGACGCCGTGGCCGCCGCGGTCGCCGTCGTCCGCGAGTCCGGGTTGCCGAACCACACCGATTCGATGTTCACCACGATCGAGGGTGAATGGGACGAGGTGATGGCCGTGATCAAGAATGCCACCGAGGCGGTGGGCCGGTACGGCAGCCGCGTCTCGCTGGTCCTCAAGGCCGATATCCGCCCCGGCCGCACGGGTGAGCTCACGGGGAAGCTCGACCGCCTCGAAGCCGCTCTCGCCGAGCAGGAGCAGTTCGAGGGCCACTCCTGATTCGCGATACCCATCGGGACGGGTGACCCGGGGCCGATGAACACGGGTCCCCACTCGGTAGCCCGAGGCCACTAAACTGGGGCCGTGACACAGCCCCTGCTGACGCTCCCGTACGTGATCCGCCCGGCCACGGTCGACGACGCCGAGGCCTACGCGCGCACCCACGTGGCCTGCCTGCACGAGACGTACGAGCACATCATGCCGCCCGAGTACCACGCCTACTACGACGCCGAGCTGCCCGCCATCATCGAGCGGCGTCGCACGGCCTTCGAGGAGGCGGCGGGGACGCCCGGCAGCGCGCGGAGCTGGCTGGCGTTCGACGACGACGGCGGGCCCGTGGCGATCGCGACCTCAGGGCCCGGCCGCGACGACGACCGCCCCGACTTCGAGCTGCATCACATCTACACCCTGCAGAGCACCCACGGGACCGGCCTCGGGCAGCGCCTGCTCGACACCGCGATCGGCACGCGCGCCGCCTACCTCTGGATCCTCGATCACAACCCGCGCGCCGAGCAGTTCTACCGCCGGAACGGCTTCGAACCCGACGGCACGGCGATGCTCTGCGGTCCCACCTGGCACTACCGGCCCATGTTCCGGATGCACCGCGCCGACCGGCCCGCCTGACGCCGTCGACGGCAAGGCCCGAACGAGGCGCGGAACGCCGCCCGGCCCCGGCTAGCATGAGAGGCATGCCCACCCCCCGCCTCACCTCGCCGCGCTGCGCCCTGTCCGGTGAAGAGGTACGGCCGCGAACTGCGCCCCTCGTGCCCGCCGGCACCGTCGCGGGCCGTCGCTGATGGCGAAGCCGTCGGGACCCCGCCCGGAGATCGGCGAGTTCCCGATCGACACCGGCACCTGTGAACTCGAGCCGGATCCGTACAACGCCAACGGCTGGGTGCTGCGCATCAACGGGGTACCCAGCTCGCACATCGACCTGGCGGACCCCCTGCAGCTCGACTTCGAGTACATGCGCTGGATCGCATCGCTGGTCGACGCGCGGTGGGCCGGCACGGACAGGCTCCGGGTGCTGCACCTCGGTGGTGGGGCGTGCTCCCTCGCGCGCCGCTTCGCAGCATCGCATCCGCAGGCGCGCCAGGTCGTCGTCGAACTCGACGGGCGCCTGGCCGAGCTGGTGCGCCAGTGGTTCGACCTCCCGCGTGCGCCGCTGGTGCGCATCCGGGTCGGCGAGGCCCGGGCCGTGACGGAATCACTCAGCGAGGCCAGCCGCGATCTCGTGATCCGGGACGTCTTCGCCGGCGCGGTGACTCCGCAGCCGCTCACCACGCGGGAGTTCACCCGGGCGGCCAAGCGTGTTCTGGCGCCGGACGGCGTGTACGTGGTCAATTGCGGTGACGGCCCGAATCTCGCGATGGCCAAACGTGAGGCCGCGACCATCGGTGCGGAGTTCACCCACACGGTCATCCTCGCCGACCCGGCCATGCTCAAGGGACGGCGCTACGGGAACGTGATCGTCGCGGGCAGCGATGCGCCGCTCGGTGACGCCCCCGGCCTGGCGCGGGAACTGCTCGGCGGGGGAGTGCCCGCCCATCTCTGGCAGGACGCGCGGGTGCGCAGCTTCGCCGCGGGGGCACAGGCACTCACGGACTGATGGCACGGACGACGACGGCGGCGCCACCCGCCAGGAACTAGGCTGGGCGCGTGGAACCGGGACTGTTGGGCATCATCGGGATCACCGTCCTCGTCGCGGTGGCAGTTCTCGCCAAACGCGTCGGTGTGGCCGCACCGCTCCTGCTGGTCGTCGTCGGGATCGGGCTCTCGTTCGTCCCGGGGGTGCCCAGTTTCAGCATCCCCGACGAGTGGATCCTCGGCGGGATCCTTCCGCCGCTCCTCTACGCCGCAGCGATCAAGACACCCGTGACGGACTTCCGCCGGAACCTCACGCCCATCGCGAGTCTCTCCGTGGCGCTCGTGGTGGTCTCAGCCTTCGTCACGGGACTCATCCTCCACCTGCTGCTCCCCGGGCTCGGCCTGGCGGCGGCCATCGCGCTGGGGGCCGTCGTGAGCCCGCCCGACGCCGTCGCGGCGACCTCGATCGGGCGACGGCTGGGACTTCCGCCCCGGCTGCTCACGGTGCTGGAGGGCGAAGGGCTCGTGAACGACGCCACTGCCCTGGTCCTGCTGCGCAGCGCCGTCGCGGCGTCGGCGGGCGCCATGACCGGGTTCGGGTCCGTCATCGGCGACTTCGTGTTCGCCGTTGCCGCGGCGGCCCTGGTGGGGTTCGCGGTGGGCCTCGTGACGGTCTTCGTCCGGAGCAGGCTCGACGACCCGGTGCTCGACACCGCGATCTCCTTCGCCGTCCCGTTCATCGCGTTCGTCCCCGCGGAGGAGCTCGGCGCGTCCGGGGTGCTGGCCGTCGTCGTCGCGGGCCTGTACACGGGCCACCGGAGCGCCAGCCACCTCGATGCGCGGGCCCGGATCAGTGACGGCGTGAACTGGCGGACAGTGCAGTTCCTCCTGGAGAACGGCGTCTTCCTGCTCATCGGCCTCGAGATCCGTGGCCTGCTCCAGAACATCGACGAGTCGCTGCTGAGTATCACGGACACGGTGCTGATCGGCTTGCTGACCACCCTCGTGCTCATCCTCCTGCGCTTCCTGTGGGTCTTCCCCCTGGTCCTGCTCATGCGGCGACTCCCGAGCAGGGCCGAGCGCCGGTCGGTCCAGCTGCGCCGCGGTCTCGGGCGGTTGCGGCGCAAACGGACCCTCGATGCGCGGCAGGAGCGGCGGCAGCGCGCCCTCACCCGCCTCTACGAGCGGCGGCAGGCGGATCTCGAGCTCGAGCGCCGCGAGGGGTTCGGCTGGAAGGGCGCCACCGTCCTCGGCTGGTCCGGCATGCGGGGCGTCGTGACGCTCGCGGCGGCGCAGTCCCTGCCGTCCTCCTTCGCCTACCGCGAGCAACTCGTGCTGATCGCGTTCACGGTCGCCGTCGCCACCCTGCTGCTGCAGGGCAGCACCCTGCCGGCGCTCATCCGGCTGCTCAGGATCGAGGGGATCGACGCCGCGACGGACCGGGAGGAGTCCGCCACGCTCTTCGACGAACTGCGTGTCGAGGGCCTGCGGGTCCTCGACGACGCTCAATCGATCGTCGGCGAGGACGTCATGGTGGACGACGACGTCCTGGACCGGGTGCGGGCGGACACGGGCATGCGCGGGGAGTTCGAGTGGGAGAAGGCGCGGTTGCCGGAGCAGAAGCTCGTGCGGTCACCGCACCGTCAGTACCGCGACCTCCGGCTCGCGGTCCTGGAGGCGGAACGGCAGGCGCTCCTCGCCGCCCGCGCCCGCGGGACCTATTCCTCGCGCGTCCTGGCGCGAGCGCAGCGCATCATGGACGTCGAGGAGGCCCGCCTGCGGCCGCGGGGCGGCTCCTCCTGAGCTGCGGACGCTAGATGCCGAGCAGTTCCTCGATGGGCCCGATGCCGAAGAACACCACGAACGCGGCGGCCACGACCCACATGAGCGGGTGGACCTCGCGGCCCCGTCCCTGGATGGCGCGGATCAGCACGAAGGCGATGAATCCGGCGCCCAGGCCGTTCGCGATCGAGTAGGTGAAAGGCATCAGCGTGAAGGTGAGGAACGCCGGGATGGCGATGCCCCAGTCGTCGAAGTCGATGCGTCCCACCTGCGCCACCATCATGAAGCCGACCACCACGAGCGCCGGGGCCACGGCCTCGAACGGCACGAGGCTGATCAGCGGCGTGAGGAACATGGCCAGCAGGAACAGCAGGCCGGTGACCACGTTCGCGAGACCTGTTCGGGCGCCCTCCCCGATGCCGGCGCCCGACTCGACGTAGATCTGGTTCGAGGACACGGAGCCTGCCCCGCCGGCGACGGCGCCGAGTGCGTCGACGATCAGCACGCGGTCGACGCCCGGGATGTTGCCCTTCTCGTCGACGAGCTTCGCCTCGTTCGCGAGGCCCACCATGGTGCCCATCGCATCGAAGAAGATGCTCAGCAGGATGGTGAAGGTCAGCAGGAGCGCTGCCGTGCCGCCCAGGTGCCCGAAGGCGCCGAAGAGGCTCACGTTGCCGATCAGGGTGAGATCGGGGACCCCGACCCACGTGCCCGAGGGCAGTTCCGGTACCACCAGCGACCACCCCGCGGGGTTCGGGTCCTGGCCGGGCGTGACGCTCGGGCCCACGTCGAACACGGCCTCCAGGACGACGGCGAGCACGGTCGCTGCGAGGACGCCGATGAGGATCCCCCCGCGGACGCGGCGCACCACGAGGGCGATCGTGAGGATGAGACCGAAGACGAAGACCAGCGTGGGCCAGCCGATGAGCACCCCGCCGAAGCCGAGCCCCACGGGCACGGTGGTGTTGGCGACGTCCGGCACGCGGCGCACGAAGCCCGCGTTGACGAGGCCGATCAGGGCGATGAAGAGGCCGATGCCGACCACGATCGCCGTCTTGAGGCTCTCGGGGACGGCGTTGAAGACCGCCGTCCTGAACCCCGTGAGTACGAGGACGAGCATCGTGAGGCCCGCCAGCATGACGAGGCCCATGATGTCCGGCCAGGTCAGCCCCGGGTTGGTGGCCACCGTGATGGCGACGAACGCGTTGACGCCGAGACCCGTGGCCAGGGCGAACGGGTACTTGGCCCAGGCCCCCATCACGATGGTCAGGATGCCCGCGACGAGGGCCGTGACGGCGGCGACCCGTTCGAAGCCCAGCTCGGCGCCGGAGGAATCCGCGCCGGCAAGGATCAGGGGATTGAGCACCACGATGTAGCTCATGGCGAAGAAGGTGGCGAGGCCACCACGGATCTCCCGCGAGAACGTCGACCCCCGCTGCGTGATGTCGAAGTAGCGGTCCAGCACGGAACCAGTTTTGAGCATGGGGGATCCTCGGGCGGAAGGGGCAGGGGAGCAGTCGCGAAGATTCTATCCCGGTGACCGGCGGAGAGCCGTCCGCGTAACGCGGTCCGACCGCGCAGATGTCCCAGCACGCGGTCGGAGTGTCCGCGTAGGGTTGCACCATGGCTGCCCTTCTCCCCGTGACCCCCCAGCATCCGGCGACAACCCCCGGCGGGCGTCGTCGCCGTGCCCGTAGCGTCTCCGCCCTGGTCTCCGCCGTCGTCCTCGCCTTCACCGTGCTCCTCGGGGCCGGTGGTGCAGCCCAGGCACACGATGAGCTGACCGGTACCACCCCGGCCGACGGCGCCACCCTCGAGGTGCTGCCCCCGAGTCTCGAACTGGACTTCTCCAATGTCCCCTCGGGGATCGGCGCTCAGGTGCAGGTTCTGGACGAGGCCGGGAAGGACTGGGCGGACGGGCCCGTCGAGATCGTGGACCGGTCCGCCACGCAGGCACTGCAGCCCGGTGCGCCCGCCGGCGAGTACACGGTGAACTGGCGCGTCGTGAGTTCCGACTCCCACCCGATCGAGGGCACCTTCGCCTTCACCGCCCAGCAAGGCTCGACGACGGCTCCCGATGTGGCCACGACCGCCGGCCCGATCGATGCGCAGGACGCACCGGACAACGAGGTCGAGCGGGCGGGCGTCAGTGACTTCCCGTGGAGCATCATCCTGATGATCGGGGCGCTCGTGGTCATCGCCGTCGTACTCGGCGTCACGGCCCGGAAGAAGCTCGGAGCCGGCAGGCAGGGGTAGGCGGCGCGGGTACCGAACGGCGGACGCGGACCAGCGTCCGGACGGGCAGGACCCCGGGGGTCAGGCTCCGAGTGGTGAGATGGCGGCGCGGGGCGGCGAGATGCGGTTCAGCACGGCCGGGCCCTGTGCCTGGATGGCGTCGCTGACGAGCTTCGCCTGACGCAGGATCTCCCGCGTGGTGGGTGTCAGCAGCTCGCCGACTCCTACCAGGTGCAGGCCGATGGCCCGCAGTGCCGCCCTGAAGTCCCGGCCGATCGCGATGCCCATGGAGCGCAGGAACCTGCGCAGTTCGTTCTGCGGATACTTGGTGAGCACCACGTGGTCGGCGAGCAGGACACCGTCGGCCGTCTGGACGGCCCATTTCTTGCTGCCCACGGGTGCGGTGATGAGCTTGGGGTGCCCGATGATGCTGAGGTGTTCCGCGACGGTGCTCTGCCGGACGTCGAGTTGGTGGGCGGCGGCGTAGCCGCGAAGGAGCCGCATGAGCTCGGTGCGCTCCGAGAGGGAGACCGTGTCCGTCATGACCGTTCGCATGGCGCCGGAGTCGAAGCACTCGAGGCTCTCGACGACGATCGAGTCGATACCGCGGCGGCTGAGTTCGCTCGCGACGGCGAGGCCGGACAGCCCGGAGCCGATCACCACGGTGCTCGTCTGCTCTGCCGGTGCGGACATCGCCGACGCAGAACGGACCGGATCAAGCGGCAGCGCATCCACCGAGTTACCTCCACACGAAGCATTGGTCCCGTACGGCCCGGCGCCTCTTCCGGGCCGTACGGACTCTTGGCTGCGAACGGGTCAGCCAAGAGCACTACGCGCAGGGAACGTGCCCGAGGGCCAGCCCCGGCAACGGGTTCTCGAAGCCTATATAACTTTTTGGACCGTGGATAGGCCGCGCCCGGGGTGTGGATGGACCGATGAACGACAGTGCGCTACAAATGGTTGACCGGCCGCCACAGGTGGCAGGGACACGCGACCGAGGGAGGCCTGCCGTGGGCAGCGAGCATGCACAGGGACCGTCGCAGGGGCTGGCGCAGCACGGGATAGTCGTCGGTGTGGACGGCTCGGACCAGAGCACGTGCGCGCTGCTCTGGGCGGCGCAGGAGGCCGAGCGGCGAAAGGCCCCGCTCTATGTGGTGACCGCTTACACCATCCCCGTCTTCGCGGCGTCGAGCATGGACGCCGGGTATGCCACGGTGGACGACGACGTGATCCGGGACAGCGCGCAGTCCGTGCTACAGGAGGCCCTGACGCATATCGAGGGCATCTCCGTGGAGGTGCACGCCCGCATCGAAACCGGCGACGCGGCCGGCGTGCTCCTCGACCTGTCCGAGGAGGCCGAGCTGATGGTGGTCGGCTCGCGTGGCCGCGGAGGCTTCGTGGGACGCCTACTCGGCTCGGTCAGCAGCGCCCTCCCGGCGCATGCGAAGTGCCCGACGGCGGTCATCCCCGTGTGCACCGGGGCGCGCCTCGGCCGTCCCGACCTGGGGAAGAAGCAGGGCAGGGACCGGGACGGCGGTAGCTCGGAGGCCGTCGTCGAGCCCGTGGTCGTGGTCGGCGTCGACGGCTCGGAGCAGGCCCGCATGGCATCGCTCGCGGCCGCCGAGGAAGCGCGGTCGCGCGGGCTCGCCCTTCGGGTGATCTGCTCCGTCGCACCCTTCAACGGGTCGCTCGCCTGGGTACCCGCGCCCGTGGACCGGGAGGCCCTGCACGCCGATCTCGCCGTCCAGCTGGCGGCAGGGCGCGACTGGCTGCAGAGCCACTACCCCGACGTGGACATCCGGGTCGAGCTCGTGGACGGGTCCCCGGCGGAGGTCCTCATCAGTGCGTCCGCGACGTCGGAACTGCTGGTCGTGGGGACGCGCGGCCGGGGCGGTTTCACCGGCATGCTCCTCGGCTCGACGAGCCAGGGTGTGCTGCACCATGCGCGGGGACCCGTGCTCGTGGTCCCCGACCGTGCCGATCCGCGCCTCGAGGACCGGAGCGCTTTCGGCCCGATGATCGCTCCCGCCCGCTGATCGACACTCCTGCGGGCGGAGGCTCACCTCCGCTCGACGCCCCTCCCTCGCGTCCCGGGCCCCCAACTGCGTGCCTCAGATGCGACCGGCGGACGTCCCTTCGATCTCCCTGACCAGACCTGCCGCGGTGGCTGTGTCGTCCTGAGTGCGCCGGATGTCCTGATCGGAGGGGATGTCCGAGACCCGGGGGAGCGGGGCGTTCGGAGCGGCGAGGGAGGGAACGGCGGCTGTGCAGCCGATCACGACGACGGCGACCAGTGTTGCAAGGCTTCGACGCAGGTTGTCATTCCATGGCACCTGCGTGCGTGTCGGCCTACCCCCACCCGAGCTCGTGCAGCCGATCGTCGTCGATTCCGAAGTGGTGGGCTATCTCGTGCACCACCGTCACCAGGATCTCCTCCACCAGTTCCTCGCGGGACTCGCAGTGGCGCATGAGCGGTCCGCGGAAGATGCTGATCCGGTCGGGGAGCGATCCGCTCGCCCACCAGGAATCGCGTTCGGTCAGTGGCGTGCCCTCGTAGAGGCCGAGCAGCTCGGTGTCCGGCGGCTCGCCCGGACCCGGCTGGTACTCCTCGACGACGAAGATGGCCACGTTGTCCATGGCGCGCGCAAGGTCCTCTGGGATGCGGTCGATGGCATCGTCGACGGCATCCTCGAATTCCGGGCGCGGGATCTCGAAGGGCACGCCCTGATCGTACCGATTCCCTGCAGCCGCACCGGTCCGGGGTGAGCTCGGGGCGAGCCAGGGGACTCGGGTGCTTCCCAGCCCGCACGCGCGCCTGACCCGGGCGGGCGCCCCTGGTGCGATTTTGTGGAATCCCTTCCGTGCCCCTATAGTTTTATAGGTCCACGACAGGGAGTGATCCGCCGGGAAAGCAGGTCTTCCGGCAGGTAGCGGTACTTCGACGCGTGGCCCGGGCCCCCATCGTTTAGCGGCCTAGGACACCGCCCTTTCACGGCGGCAGCACGGGTTCGAATCCCGTTGGGGGTACGCATGGGCAGCCCTCACGGGCGGTCAACCGGCACGAAAAGTGCTGGTAGGCTGGAGCTCTTGCAAAAACAGCAAGTGATGTTAGCAAGGCCCTGTAGCGCAGTTGGTTAGCGCGCCGCCCTGTCACGGCGGAGGTCGCGGGTTCAAGTCCCGTCAGGGTCGCTCAGGCGGCTGGTACCCCTCGGGGGCCGGCCGGGCTGGATACGGTGATCATCGGAATGATGGTCGCAAGGCTCTGTAGCTCAGTTGGTAGAGCGTTCGACTGAAAATCGAAAGGTCACCGGATCGACGCCGGTCGGAGCCACCGCTGAAAACCCCGTAGTTCCTCGGAACGCGGGGTTTTTTCGTGCACCCTCTTCTCGATCTCCCGCGCGCCGGCCGGCCGGCGCGTGCGCCTCCCAGCCAATCCGCTGGTTGGCCCCGTACGATCAGCGCGGGTGCGACGCGTCCGTCGAGAAGTCCCGCGGCCGGAGTCCGGACGTTACCCAGGAGAACCACCTGGGAGAGGAGTGGGACCCTCGCCCGTTGTCACCTCCGGCACTGCACCGATCTGAAAGGACACTTGTGAGATTCCTACTCGGTTCTCTTGGTGCCCTCGCTGTCCTCGCGAGCCTGAGTGGCTGCAGTCAGGGAGCGCCGTCGCCGGTCGAGACCGTCCTGATCATGCCCGCAAGTCCTTCGGCAGAGGCCGCCCGATCGGCCGTTCCGTCGACAGAGCCCTCGCCGGCCGATCCGACAGGACGGACAGACGGCAGCGCCGAGGCCGAGGCGGCCTCCGATCCGTCCGACCACTGCGTGATGGTCGCCGGCGGCGTCACCACGGTCATGCTGGCTCCGCTGAGTCTCGGCCCCTCCTCCACTCATCAGCAGCTCGTGGTCCTCGAGCAGCAGATCCTGGATCTCCGCGAGAAGATGCCCGCCGAGTTGAGTGACGACTTCACCGCGCTCGCCCACACCATGGAAGCCCCACCGGAGGGGTCGGGTACCTTCGACGAGGTCGCTTTCCGGCAGGCGATTCTGCCCGTCGAGGACTGGCTCGACCGCCACTGCGCCACGCGCTGATCCGAGCCGTCGGCTGTCTCGCGGCAGCGTGGCCGGGCCTGTGGCTTAGGCTTGGGCTCAAGTGAAAGGGGACTCTCCGATGATCGAGCAACCCATGGGGCGGCCCGCGCCCGCCCTGCAGGATGCGCCGGCGGGCCGGACGGTGATCGGGGATCCGGCGGCCGTCAAGATCGCCGCCATCGCTGCGCGGTCCGTGCCCGGCGTGCACGCGCTGGGGCCGGGAGCCGGACGCGCGCTGGGCGCGATCCGGGACGCCGTCGGGGCCAACGATCTCGCCCACGGCGTCAAGGTGGAGGTTGGGCAGACCCAGCTCGCCGTGGATATCAGCCTCGTCGCGGATTACGGGTTCCCACTCAATGCGTTGGCCGACGCCGTGCGGGCCGCCGTCTACGAGGCCCTGACCGATCTCGTGGGACTCGAGGTCATCGAGGTGAACATCGAAGTCCTCGACGTCCACATCCAGCCAGCCGCCGAATCGAAGGCGGCGGACAAACCCCGTCCGACCGGCGCCTCCTCGCTCAAGCAGCCGGTGGAGTGATGCGGCGATGACACCCACCACCATCGGCATGACGGCAGGCGCCGTCCTCGCTTTCGCGGCCCTGGTCTTCGGCTTCTGGGGCTTCCTGCTCACGCTCGTGCTGATGCTCTGTGGAGCCCTCGCAGGGCGCATCGCCGAGGGCAAGCTCGATCTGCGCGGCGTCCTCGACGCCCTGTCCGGTCGACGCTCGTCCTCGTGACCACCGCAGACCGCCCCGCAGGACTGCCCGGCCCCTGTGCTCCATGACGCCCGACCACGCCCCCTCCGCGCCGTCGTATGCCGGCCACAACCGCATCACCACGGACGCGTTGACGAGCACTGCCCGGGCAGTGGCCGCCGAGGTGCTCGGCGTCCAGGCCGCGCAGGTCAGGGCGTCCTTCTCCGATGACCGGGGTCTCCTGGCACTCCTGCTCTCCCTGCCCCTGCCGGTTCCCGCTCTGACCCGTGTGGTCCAGGACCCGCGGGTCCTCGAGGCCTTCGGTGGGCCGCTGTGGGTCCGGGCCGACGCCGCACGCACCCCCATCCTGCAGCGGGTGCAGCACCTGACCGGCGCACGCCTCAGCCGGGTGGACATCCGCATCATCGGGAGCACCGTGACGAAGGGGGCGAGGGTCCTGTGAGCGCCGATCCGTCCGACCGCTCCTCCCCGGCGGTCACCGCCCGGATCGTGCGACGCGAACTGCATTCCTCGCGTGCCGTCCCCTCGGTCATGACGGCGATCGTGCTCGTGGTCGCACACCTGGTGCTGCTCTTCGAGGCCGTGCTGCGCGCCGTCGGCGATCGTCCGTTCCTCGTGGACCTCGAGGCCACGGCCGCCTGGATCGGGGCGCTTCCGGCCGGCGTGCCGCCGACCCTGCTCGGTACAGGAGCGCTGCTGCTCGTGGTGCTCGGCGTCCTGCTCCTGCTCCTGGCTGTCCTCCCCGGCCGGCGCGCCCGGTACACGATTCCGAACCCGCGGGCGGCCGTCGTGGTCGACGCGGAGGTGGTGGCGTCCTCGCTCGCGCGGCGAGCACGGGTCGCAGCCGGGGTAGCACCCGAGCAGGTCCTCGTGACGGTGGGCCGCTCCTCGGTCACCGTCCAGATCAGGCCCACATCGGGCGTGCCGGTCGATGCCGATGCCGTGCGGGCCGCAGTCGCGGACGACCTCCGACGCTCGAGCGTCGAACCCGCTCCGAGGATCTCCGTCGTCGTGGCCGAATCGGGCGTGATCGGGCAGTGAACACGACACCACGGGCGCTCAATCGCCTCCTGCTCGCCGTCGTCGGCCTGCTCGCCCTGTCGGTGGGCGCCGCCGGTCTCGCGCTCGTGGCGCTGCCCCGTGCCGCTGCATGGTGGGCGGCCTCGGCGCCGCGTGTGGGGGAGGCGATCGACGACGTGCGATCCGGCACCACGCTCGAGGGCCAGTCCGATTCGTGGCTGTGGATCGTCCTGGCGGCGGTCCTGTTGCTCATCATCGTGCTGCTGATCCTCTGGATCGCAACGCAGGGGCGTGGCCGCACGGGCCTTTTCGCCGGAGCCGACGGTCGGGGCCATGGGACGTTCCGTCGGGCCGCCCCTCGCGATGCGGCGCGGGGCGACGGCGATACCGCCGGGACGGTGACGATCACGGCGGCCGCGGCGGAGCAGGTGCTCAAGGCCGCGCTGCTCGAGCGGTCCGACCTCGCGAGCGCGTCCGTGAGCACCTGGCTGGTGGGCGGCGTCCCCGGACTGCGGGTCCGCGTGCTCCCCCGGAAAGGTGTTCCGCCCTACGTGATCGCGGAGGAGGTCTCACGCCTCATCGAGGCGCTCGACCTCGTGACGGGGTACCGGAGCCCCGTCCTCATCAGCATCACCACGGGGGCACGTGTCCGTTTCACCCGCGGTGAGCGCGTCGACTGACGAACCCTCGGCGCATGACGTACGTCACGATCCGGTATCGAACGCAGTCCTGAGGGCTCTGGTCTTGTCGGACCGTACGTAAGCGCTTACTCTTTCCCTATCTATTCAGTGAGGCGGACCGGTTTCGGCGGGGCGGCAGTGGTGCCGAGCGCTCGGGGCACGCGTGCCGCAGGACAAAGGAGTCTTTTGCAATGGCGAATTCTCGCGCACGGAAATTGGTGCTGCCCGTCGCAGCCCTCAGTGTTTCCCTCCTCGGCCTGACCGCGTGCGGTTCCGGCGGCTCCGACAGTGCAGGAACATCGGGCGACGCGGACTGCTCCGCCTACGAGTCCTACGGAACCTTCGACGGCGCGGAGGTCAGCGTCTACTCGACCATCGTCGACCTCGAGGCCGAACTGCTCGAGAACTCCTGGGCGGACTTCTCGGAGTGCACCGGGATCGACGTCGCCTACGAGGGCTCGAAGGAGTTCGAGACCCAGATCGGCGTCCGCGCCCAGGGTGGCACTGCTCCCGACCTCGCGATCTTCCCGCAGCCCGGGCTGCTCGCGGACCAGGCCTCCAACCTCGTGCCCGCCCCGCAGGCCGTCTCCGACCTCGTGGACGAGAACTGGTCCGAGGACTGGAAGAACTACGGCACCGTCGACGGGACGTTCTACGCCGCACCGATGCTGGCCAACGTGAAGGGCTACGTCTGGTACGTCCCCGCCACGTTCGAGGAGAAGGGCTGGGAAGTCCCCACCACCTGGGACGAGATGATGGAGCTCAGTGGGACCATCGCCTCGGAGGGTGAGATGAAGCCCTGGTGTGCCGGCTTCGAGTCCGGCGAGGCCACGGGGTGGCCGGGAACGGACTGGGTGGAGGACGCGGTCCTGCGCGAGCACGGCCCCGAGGTGTACGACCAGTGGGTCGCCCACGAGATCCCCTTCGACGACCCGATGATCGTCGACTCCTTCGACCGGGTCGGCGAGATCCTGAAGGACGACACCATGGTCAACGGTGGATTCGGCGACGTCCGGTCGATCCTCTCCACCCCGTTCTCGGAGGCCGGGCAGCCTGTGCTCGACGGCAGCTGCGCGATGCACCACCAGGCGTCCTTCCAGGCGGCGAACTGGCCCGAGGGCACCGAGGTGGCCGAGGACGGCGACGTCTGGGCCTTCATGACCCCGCCGATCGACGAGTCCCAGGGCACCGCCATCACCGGCGGTGGCGAGCTGATCGGCGCCTACGCCGACCGGCCCGAGGTCGAGGCACTGCAGACCTACCTGGCCAGCGCCGAGTTCGCGAACGCCCGTGTGTCGCAGGGTGGGGCCATCAGCGCCAACAAGGGGCTCGACCCGGCCAACGCGCAGTCCGACCTCGATCGCCAGTCGATCGAGCTGCTGCAGGATCCCGAGACGGTGTTCCGCTTCGACGGGTCCGACCTCATGCCGGGCGCCGTCGGTGCCAACTCCTTCTGGAGCGGCATCGTGAACTGGATCAACGGCTCCTCCACCGAAGAGGTCACGAAGTCCGTCGAGGACAGCTGGCCCAGCTCCTGACGCACGGGGAGCCGCCGACCCGCCTCCGGGCGTGACGGCGGCTCCTTGAGGAACGGGACAGGGCACCCCCTGCGGGTGTGCCCTGTCCTGTTCCGCCCTCCCGACTTCACGTCATCAAGCGCACCAAGGAGGCTGTGCTGTGGAAGATATTGCAGAAAAAGGGCTACAGGTCGTCATAGGTCTCGCGGTCTTCGCGGCCATCATCGGGATCATCATGCTGATCGTCGACCGCGCTCCCAAGAGTGGTCGGGAGAAGATCCAGATCGCAGGATTCCTCGCCCCGGCCCTCGTGCTCCTCGCCGTCGGCCTGGTGTTCCCCGCCCTCCAGACGTCCTACCTGTCGCTGACGAACCGCAACGGTGAGTTCGTGGGACTCGAGAACTTCGTCTGGATGTTCACGCAGCCGGAAGCGCTCGTGACGCTCCGCAACACCCTCATCTGGGTGATCCTCGTGCCGCTGCTCGCCTCGTCGGTCGGCCTCGCGTACGCCGTGTTCATCGACCGGGCGCGTGGTGAGAAGGCGCTCAAGGCCCTGGTCTTCATGCCGATGGCCATCTCCTTCGTCGGGGCCGGCGTCATCTGGCGCTTTGTGTACGCCTACAAGGGCCCCGAGCAGGACCAGATCGGGCTCCTCAACCAGATCCTCGTTTGGGCCGGGCAGGAGCCCAAGCAGTTCCTGCTCGACGCCCCCGAGAACACGCTCTTCCTGATCGCGGTCATGATCTGGATCCAGACCGGCTTCGCCATGGTGGTGCTCTCCGCGGCGATCAAGGGCATCCCGACGGAGATCGTCGAGGCGGCCAGGCTCGACGGCGCGAGCGCCTGGCAGCAGTTCCGCAACGTCACCATCCCCACCATCCGGGGGTCCCTCGTCGTGGTGGTCACCACCATCACCATCGGCACGCTGAAGGTGTTCGACATCGTCCGGACGATGACGGCCGGTCAGTACGAGACATCGGTGGTGGCCAACGAGATGTACACCCAGGCGTTCAGGGCCGGTGAACCCGGCAGGGGTGCCGCGCTGGCGCTGGTCCTGTTCCTGATGGTGCTGCCCGTCGTCGTCTTCAACGCCCGGTTGCTCCGCAAGCAGAAGGAGATCCGATGAGTACCGTGCCCCTCGAGAACAAGAAGAACCTCCAGCCGGACGTCAAGGGCGATCCCACACAGGACCGGCCGCCCATGCAGCGGCGCGTCAAGCAGCGCCTCACGTCACGGAAGGCGACGGCGGCCGCCGTCATCATCGCGGTCATCTGGACCATCCCCACCTTCGGACTGCTCATCTCGTCCTTCCGGCCCGAGGACAACATCAAGGGCAACGGCTGGTGGAACGTCCTCACGGACCGGCAGTTCACGCTCGAGAACTACGCCGACGTCCTCAGCCCCGGCGGCAGCCAGTCGCCCAACCTGCTCTCCTACTTCGTCAACTCCCTCGCGATCGTCATCCCGGGGACCGTCTTCACGCTGGTGCTCGGCTCCATGGCGGCCTACATGTTCGCGTGGGGGCGTTTCAGGGGCAAGGACAATCTCTTCATCTTCGTCTTCGCCCTGCAGATCGTGCCCCTCCAGATGGCGCTGATCCCCCTGCTGCAGCTGTTCACCCAGGTCCTGACCATCGGCGACTTCCAGCTGCTGCCGAGCGGTACCTACGCGCAGCTCTGGGTGGCCCACACGATCTTCGGGCTCCCACTGGCGATCTTCCTGCTGCACAACTTCATCGCGGAGATCCCCGGCGAGGTCATCGAGGCCGCCCGGGTGGACGGCGCGGGCCACAGCACCATCTTCTGGCGCATCATCGTGCCGCTCGCCACGCCGGCCCTGGCGTCCTTCGGCATCTTCCAGTTCCTCTGGCTCTGGAACGATCTGCTGGTGGCGCTCGTCTTCTCGGGTGGAGGGGCCGACGTCGCGCCCATCACCCAGCGTCTCGCAGAGCTCCAGGGCTCCCGCGGCGGAGAATGGCAGCGGCTCACGGCAGGTGCGTTCGTCTCGATCATCGTGCCCCTGGCGGTGTTCTTCGGACTGCAGCGGTACTTCGTCCGGGGCCTGCTGGCGGGTGGCCTGAAGGGCTGATCCGTGACCAGCATCGACGACGTCGCGGCGTCCCTCGGGGTCTCGACGGCCACGGTGTCGCGCGCCCTCCGGGGGCTGCCCGGCGTCGCCGAGGAGACGCGGGCCCGGGTCGTCTCGACGGCCAGGACGCTCGGCTACGTGCCGTCGTCGGCGGCGTCCGGGCTGGCGTCGGGCCGCACCATGGCCATGGGGGTCCTGGTCCCGGTCATCAACCGGTGGTACTTCTCCGCGGTGCTCGAGGGGGTGGACCGCCAACTGCGTGCCGCCGGGTACGACCTCATCGTCTTCAGCCTCGGCGGCGACGGCATCAATCGTGACCGCGTGTTCCACCGCTCCATCCTCCGCAAGCGCATCGACGCCCTGCTGGTGATGTGCATGCACCTGACAGAGGAGGAGCGGAAGGCCGTCCAGCAGCTGGACTACCCCAACATCGTGGTCGGCGGCGCGGTGGAGGGTGTGCGGCACGTGGGGATCGACGACGCCGCGGCAGCACGCGATGCCGTCGAGCACCTGATCTCGCTCGGCCACACGAGGATCGCCCATATGCGCGGGGGCGGGTCGTTCGACATCGACTTCGAGGTGCCGCGGATCCGGGAACAGGCGTACCGCGACGCGATGGCGGATCACGGACTGCACGTCAGGGAGGACTGGTCGGCCTTCGGCGACTTCCGGTTCTCCACCTCCCATGCCTCCGCCCTGCAGCTCCTCCGGGATCCGTCGGACCGCCCCACGGCAGTGTTCTGCTCGTCGGACGAGATGGCGTTCGGCGTGCTGAGGGCGGCCGTGGAGCTGGGGATCGACGTGCCCGGCGAGCTCTCCGTGATCGGGATCGACGACCACGAGTTCGCCGAGCCGATGGGTCTCACGACCGTCCGGCAGGACCCCGAGGACCAGGGCGCGTTCGCCGCGGACATCCTGCTCGGCGAACTGCTGCGGGACCAGCCGGCCGACTACCCGCCGTCCCGTCCGCATCTGCTCGTCGAGCGCGGGACCACGGGCCCCGTCAGGGCCTGAGCGGAAGCACCGGCTCAGGAGGCGCGGGCGAGTTGCCGGATCGGAATCCAGCGGGAGGCGAGGCGCCGGTAGGACGCCGCCGCCCCGAGCATGTCCGAGTCGGCGAGGCTCTCGATGCCGAGGCGCACGTCCATCGGGGAATCGTCCGGGAAGACGCGATCGGCCACGGGCCCGTAGTCCACCTCCACGACGGCGTCGCGCCGGAAGATCTCGAGCCACTCGACGATCTCGGTGAGTTCATCGAGCAGATCCATCTCCGGTGCGCCGATCGCGAGCTGCGCGACGGACCGCCTGCCGCGGTCGATGCAGTCACCGATCCTGGCGGTGACGCGTACCGTCGTGACCCGGCCGTCGTCCTCCACCACCTCCGTCAGATCGTCCTCGTGGATGAGCGCGAACCATGCGAAGGGCACGCCCCAGGTGGCGGAGCGCGTGTGCAGCCTGGCCACCGAATCGGCGAACGTGTCGGGGTCGAGCCTCGCCTGGTGGGCTTCGCGTGCAGCCTCCGGGACGAGGACGTCGATCAGTGGTCCTCGCAGGCTCTGGTCCAGCGACTCCGCGGCCAGGGTGGTCCGGACGGCGAGCTGGTTGGGACAGTAGTACGGCGCCGTCGTGCCGTTGAGGCTGGGGAAGTGGGTCACCCGGACCAGGTCGGGTTCGTGATGGGGGAACGGATCGGAGACCGTGCGCAGCACCCGGCGCAGCGACTGGTCCTGGTCGATCGATTCCGTGAGCTGCCGGTCGCGGGCGCGCTGCTCGAGGATGACGAGCTGCTGGGCGTCCGGGAAGGCGTCGAGCGGTTCGTACACGCGCAGGAAGGACACGTACGGGAAGGGCCGGGCCGCTCGGCCCATGCGACTCACGGCCCGCTGAGTTCCACGATCACGGGGGCGTGGTCCGAGGCGCCCTTGCCCTTGCGTTCCTCACGGTCCACGAAGGCGTCGGTGGCACGCCTGGCCAGGGCGGGGGAGCCGAGGACGAAGTCGATGCGCATGCCTTCCTTCTTCGGGAAGCGGAGCTGCTTGTAGTCCCAATAGGTGTAGAGGCCGGGACCGGGGGTGAAGGGGCGGGCCAGGTCGGCGAACCCTGCGTCGAGGAAGGACTGGAAGGCGGCGCGCTCGGCCGGGCTCACGTGCGTGTAACCGCCGTCGACGAAGAGGTCGATGTCCCACACGTCCTCGTCCTGCGGGGCGATGTTCCAGTCACCCATGAGGGCGATCTGCGCCTCGGGGTCCTCGGTGATCCACTGCTCGGAGTGACCGCGGAGGGTGTCCAGCCAGTCGATCTTGTAGGGCATGTGCGGGTCGTCGAGGGCTCGTCCGTTCGGCACGTAGAGGCTCCAGACACGGACGCCACCGCACGTGGCCGCGATCGCACGGGCCTCCTGCACGGATTCGGTGCCCGGCTTGCCGAAGGCGGGCTGATCGGGGAACGTGCGCTCGACGTCGTCGAGCCCCACACGCGACGCGATGGCGACGCCGTTCCACTGGCTCAGGCCGAAGTGCGCCACCTCGAAACCGCTGTTCTCGAACAGCTCCCAGGGGAAGTTGTCGTCCTTGCACTTGGTTTCCTGGAGGGCCACGACGTCGACGTCGGAGCGGTTCAGCCAGGCTTCGACGCGGTCGGCGCGGGCACGGAGGGAGTTGACGTTCCAGGTGGCGATCTTCACGGTCCCTACGTTACCAACGGCGCTGTTTACTCCCGCCACCAGGAATCGAAGATGGTCACCGGCACCGTGCGCTTGTGCCGCGTGATGTAGTAGCGGTGCTCGATCGCCTTCGCGGCGTCCGCCTCGACCTCGCGTCCCTCGAGGTAGTCGTCGATCTGCTCGTAGGTGAGACCGAGCTCCTGCTCGTCGGCCCGGCCCGGCAGCTCGTCCAGCAGGTCCGCCGTCGGGATCTTGTTGTACAGCGCTGCGGGCGCGCCGAGTTCCTGGAGGAGGGCTCGGTTCTGGCGTTTGTTCAGGCCGAACAGCGGCAGGATGTCCGCTCCGCCGTCGCCGAACTTGGTGAAGAAGCCCGTCACGGACTCGGCGCCGTGGTCCGTACCGACCACGAGCAGGTTGTGCTGGCCGGCGATCGCGTACTGCGCCACCATGCGGGCGCGCGCCTTGGTGTTGCCCTTGGTGAAGTCGGAGATCGGCTCGCCCGTCGTGTCCGCGTACTCCTGCTGGATGCCGTCCACGGCCGGTGCCACGTTGAAGACCCTGGACGTGCGGGGCTGGATGAAGGCGAGCGCGGCCTGGGCGTCCTCCTCGTCGTGCTGCACGTTGTAGGGGAGGCGGACGGCGATGAAGTCGGCGTCCACGCCCTCGGACCGGAGTTCGTCGACGGCGAGCTGGGCGAGCCTGCCGGCGAGGGTCGAATCGAGCCCGCCGCTGATCCCGAGGATGAAGCCACGGGTGCCCGTGGATCGTACGTAGTCCTTGAGGAATCCGACACGGCTGCGTACCTCGGCAGCGGGGTCGATGGTGGGCTTGACGCCCATGTCCTCGATGATCTGAGCCTGGATTTCACGCATGGCCCAAGGCTACTCCCGTTGCATTTCTACGAGGTTACGAAATCGGGGAATCGTCGCGGCGACGATGCTCCTTGGGGTGGCGGTCCGCCGCGCCGGGCTGTCAGACCCGCGGGAGCGCACCCGCGGGTTTGACGCGCCGAGCCGGGTGTCCGGCGGCGGCGGTGGAGGACGACGTCGGCCGGGCGTCGCTCATGCCTCGACCGCGACGGCGTCGCTCGGATAGCGCAGGCCCATCTGGCGGCGCGCCTCGTCGAGCAGTGCCATGGTGCCGACCGATTCCGCGGGTGTCATGAAGGGGCTCTCGGTCAGGCCCGCCTGCACGCACCTCGTCACCTCGCGCAGCTCGTACGCGAAGCCGTTGCCGAACACCTCGAAACGCTCCGTCCGCAGCAGGCCCTTCCGAGGCTGGACGATCAACTCGGTGGGGTTGAACAGCTGGGCCGAGGACCGCAGCCACCCTTCCGTGCCGCCGACGGTGACCACGCTCGGGCACTGGGCGCCGAGCGAGGTGATGAGCTGCGCGTGCGCGCCGTCGTCGTACCGGAGGGTGAGGGTGTTCTGGAGGTCGATCCCCTCGGGCGTCAGGACCCCGTCGGCTCGGACGCTCGAAGGCTCCCCGAGAGCCCCGAGCGCCCAGGTCAGCGGGTACACGGCGAGGTCCAGCAGGGCTCCGCCGCCCGCGGCCGGGTCCCACGTGCGCGACGACGCGTCGTAGGCCGGCGCGAACCCGAGGTCCGCCTGGAGCCAGCGGGGCCGGCCGATCTCACCCGAGCGCAGGATCGTGAGCGCGCGGCGGAAGCTTGGCAGGAAGCGGGTCCACACGGCTTCCATGAGGAAGAGGCCGTGCTCACGCGCGACGTCCGCGAGGTGCCGGGCCTGGCCGGCGTCCATGGTGATCGGCTTCTCGCAGAGGACGTGCTTGCCCGCCGTGAGCGCCGCCAGGGCGATGGCGTGGTGCTGCGCGTGCGGCGTGGCGATGTAGACGACGTCGACGGCCGCGTCGGCGAGGAGCCTGGAGTACCCGGGGACGTCCCCGGCATCCGAGTACGCAGCTGCGAACCCGAATCGCCGTGCGAAGGCCCGGGCGGAGGCCTCTGTCCGGGAGCTGACCGCCTGAAGGGCGGCGTCCTCGAGGCGGGCGAGATCCTCCACGACGCGGGCGGCGATGGAGCCGGTGGCGACGACGCCCCAGCGGAGGGGGCGGCCGGTGGCCACCGAGGGGAGGACGGCACTGACGGGTGCGGGGAGCATGGCATGGGCCTTTCGCGGGCGCGTCGGAGGAAGGGGGGGGTACGGCGGGTGGGACGGAAGAGTCCCGGTCAGGCGGAGTCGCGGACCACGAGCGAGGTGGGCATCCTCGTGACGCGCTCCGCGGGCTTGCCCTCGATGAGGTTCACGAGGATCTCTGCCATCTTCCTGCCGAGTTCGATGATCGGGTGGTGCACGGTGGTCAGGGCAGGGGTGACCGAGGTGGCGAACGAGTCGTCGTCGAAGCCCACGACGGCGATGTCCTCCGGGATGCTCAGGCCGCGGCCCTGGATGGCGGTGTAGGCGCCGGCGGCCATCTGGTCGTTCCCGGCGAAGACGGCGTCGATGGGCTTGCCGCGATCCAGCAGGCGGTGCATGGCGCGGGCGCCCGAGGCGAGTGTGAAGTCGCCGATTTCCGTGAGGCCCTCACCGAGCCCGGCTTCCCGCACCGCCGTCCGCCAGCCCGCGAGTCGGTCGAGCCCGGGCGGCATGTCCTGCGGCCCGGCGATCGTCGCCACGTGCTTCCGCCCGGCATCGGTGAGGAGCCGCGTGGCGCTGTAGGCCGCCTGCTCGTTGTCCGCCTCCACGTAGTAGCTCTCCCCGCCGCCGACGAGCGGGCGCCCGGCGAAGACCATGGGGAGCGACCCGGACAGGTGCGTCCAGGAGTGGTCCCCACTGTGGTGGGAGACCACCAGGACGCCGTCGACGTTGCCGCCGAGAAGGAACCCGCGGGTCTTCTCCGGCTTCGACTCCGATGAGATCACCATGTTCAGGGTGTAGTCGGTGTCCGTGAGGTACAGGGCTATGCCCTGGACCACCGAGGCGAAGAACGGGTCCGCGAAGACCTTCGACGTCGATTCGGGGACGATCAGTGTCACCGTGTTCGCCCGTCGCGTGGCGAGGGATCGTGCCGCGCGGTTGGGGGTGTAGTCGAGGGCGAGGATGGCCCTCTTCACGGACTGCGCGAGCTCGGGGTCCACGCTGGGGCTGTCGTTGACCACCCGGGACACCGTGGCCCGCGAGACCCCGGCCAGGGCAGCCACCATTTCGAGGGTGGGTACCGGCCGGGGCCCGCTGGTGTCCTGCGTCATCGTCATCTCCGGAACCTCGAACAGTGTGCCTGGAGGTTACTCTAGGCGTTCGCGGAGGTGAGGGCGGGCGCGTTCGCGGCAGCGATGAGCCGTGCGTAGGCCAGCCCGCTGTCCTTGATCGTCCGCTCGAAGGTGTCGTAGTCCACGCGCACCACGCCGAAGCGCTTGCCGTACCCCCACGACCACTCGAAGTTGTCGAGCAGCGACCAGACGAAGTAGCCACGAACGTCGGCACCGGCGTCGATCGCCCGCCCGACGGCGTCGACGTGGTCGAGGACGAACTGGGTGCGCTCGCGGTCGTGGACCGCGCCGTCACCGCTGACGACGTCGTCGTACGCGGCGCCGTTCTCCGTCACGTAGAGCGGCGGGAGGGCGGGGTACTCCTCGCCTAGGCGCACGAGCAGCGTGCGCAACCCGTCCGGGTTGACCTCCCAGTTCATGGCCGTGCGCGGGAGGCCACGGCTCGGGAAGGAGATGTCCTCCGAGCCGATCCAGCACGACGACGTCGGGCGGGTGGCGCCGCCCGAGTGGCCGTCCCCGTGCTCGGTGGTCGGGTGACCGCTGATGAGGTCGTCGTGGTAGTGGTTGACGCCGAGGAAGTCGATCGGGGCCCCGATGATCTCGAGGTCGCCCGGCCGGATGACGTCCCGGAGTCCGAACTGCTCGAGGTCGGCGAGGGTGTCCTCGGGGTAGGCGCCCCTGAGGATCGGATCGAGGAAGATCCGGTTCTGCAGCGAGTCGAAGCGGCGCGCGGCGTCGAGGTCGATCGGGTCGGCCGGGTCACGGGGGATCGAGTTGCTGAGGTTCAGGGTGATCCCGAGATGCGACGCCCCCCGGGCGCGGAGTTCGTTCACCACGAGTCCGTGGGCGAGGTGCTGGTGGTGGATGGCGGCCACCGCGGCGTCGGGCTCCTGGCGGCCGGGCGCGTGGACCCCGGCGGCGTACCCCAGGAGTGAGGAGCAGAACGGCTCGTTGAACGTGGTCCAGTGATCCACCCGGTCCCCGAGCGCCGAATACACGTCGTTGGCGTAGTCCACGAACCGGTAGGCGGTGTCGCGGTTGGCCCAGCCACCCTTCTCCTCCAGCGCCTGGGGGAGGTCCCAGTGGTAGAGGGTCAGCCACGGGAGGATTCCGGCACCGAGGAGTTCGTCCACGAGGCGCGAGTAGAAGTCGAGTCCCTCGGTGTTGGGGCCGCGGTCGCCGGGGCGGACCCTGGACCAACTCGTCGAGAACCGGTAGGAGCCGAGCCCCAGGTCCTTCATGATCGCGACGTCCTCCGGCATCCGGTGGTAGTGCTGCACGGCGTCCTGCAGGGTCTCGCCGTTGGCGATCGCGCCCGGGACGCGCGCGAAGGCGTCCCAGACGGAATCCTCCTTGCCACCCTCGTGGCTGGCGCCTTCGACCTGCGCGGCCGCGGTGGCCGAGCCCCAGAGGAAGCCCTCGGGCCAGGTCCTCGGGGCGGGCGGGGTCGGCTGATGGGATGTTGCGTCGAGTGGCATTAGCCCTTCACTGCTCCTTGCATGATTCCGGAAATGAGTTGACGGCCCGCGATGACGAAGAGCACCAGCAGCGGGAGGGTGGCCAGGACGGCGCCGGCCAGGACGATCGAGTAGTCCACGTACCGCGCCGACTGCAGCTGGCTGAGAGCTGTCTGCAGGGTGGGGTTGCCGGGACCTAGCACCAGCAGCGGCCAGAGGAAGTCCGTCCACGCGGTCATGAACGTGAACAGGCCCAGGATCGCCATGGCGGGACGGGCGGCGGGAAGAGCGACGTGCCAGAAGGTGGAGATCATGGAAGCTCCGTCCATCCGGGCCGACTCGATGAGCTCGTCGGGGATGACGTCCACGAGGTACTGGCGCATGAAGAAGACACCGAACGCCGTCACGAGCGTGGGGATGATGACGGCACCGATCTCACCCGTCCAGCCGAGCGTGCGCATGAGCATGAACAGCGGGATGATGCCGAGCTGCGTGGGGATGGCCATGGTGGCGATCACCGCGACCATGAGTCCGTTGCGGCCACGGAAGCGGAGCTTCGCGAACGAGTACCCGGCGAGGGTGGAGAACCCGACCACCGAGACCGTGATGATCCCGGAGATGGCCACGCTGTTGCCGAGGGCCAGCCAGAACGGGACGGTGTCGAACACCTCGCCGACGTTCGTCCAGAAGTTGCCGCCGGGGAACAGCGGCGGCCAGGTCTCCCCGAGAGCCTCGTTGGACCGGCTGCCGATGATCACCGACCACCAGAGAGGGTAGGCGGAGGCCAGGAAGAACGCGATCAGCAGGCCGTAGGTCAGGAACCCGGGCCGGCGCCCGTTGCCGAACAGCCCACGACGCAGGGAGCGCTTCCGGGCGGGCCGAGCTTCCGCCGTCGTCCGCGGCCTGGTGTCGATGGCGGTCATCGCACGTTCCTTCCGTTGGTGTCTGATGGTCCCGCGGCGCCGGCGCCGTGGTCCGGGTCGGCTGTAGGCGCCGGTGGCTGCGGACCGACGGCCGGGAGTACGACGGCGGGCGCTGCGGAGCGTTTGCGCCGGCGGCTGCCGGCACTCCTGCGCGGTCGGCGCCCGTCGCCGGTGGTGGCGATCCTCTGCGAGATCAGGTAGTTCATGAGGCCGAACAGCACGATGATGAGGAACAGGAGCCAGGCGATGGTGGAGGCCTTGCCGAAGTTCGATCGCTGGAACGCCATCTCGTACAGGTAGAGCACCGTTGTCTGGAACTGCGCTGCGGTTCCGCCGTACGTCCGCGGGTCGAACAGGCGGGGCTCGGTGAAGATCTGCAGCCCGCCGATGGTCGCGGTGATGACCACGAAGATCATGGTGGGCCGGATGCTCGGCAGCGTGATGCTGAAGAAACGGCGGAAGGTTCCGGCGCCGTCGATCGACGCGGACTCGTAGATGTCGCGGGGTACGGACTGCATGGCTGCCAGCAGGATCAGGGCGTTGTAGCCGGTCCAGCGCCAGTTCACCATGGTGGCGATCGCGATATGGCTCGGCAGGGTCTCGTTCGTCCACAGGATCCGGTCCATCCCGAAGCTCTCCAGGATGTTGTTGATCAGCCCGTACTGCTCACCGAACAGGTTCGAGAAGATCAGGGCGACGGCAACGGGGGTCACGATGTAGGGGAGCAGGATGCTCATGCGCCAGAACGTCCTGGCGCGGAGATTCTGGTCCAGCACGGCCGCGATGGCCGTGGCGACGATCAGCTGCGGGATGGTCGAGAGCAGGAAGATGCTCATCGTGTTGAACAGTGAGTTCCAGAAGAAGCGGTCCTGGAGGACCTCCTGGAAGTTCCGCAGGCCCACGAACTCACCCTGCCCCTTGAGCAGGTGCCAGTCGAAGAGCGAGACGAAGAAGGTGTAGCCGAGAGGGAACAGGCCCACCAGGGCGAAGAGGATGAAGAACGGTGAGATGTACAGGTAGGGCGAGGCCTTCATGTCGAAGACGCTCAGCCGCTGACGGAAGGTGAGGACGGGTTTCGCAGGGGCAGGGCTGCTGGCTGCCGGGCGGTTCAGTGTCGTGGTCATGAGGTTCCAGACTCCAGGGGGGCCTCCGGTGCTGCCGGAGGCCCCGCGGCCGGTGCTGCTAGTTGTTCACGACACGGTCGTTGAGGAGCTGGAGGGCTTCGTTCCAGGCCTCGTCGGCCGTGCCTGCATCGGAGTCGAGGATCTTCAGGGCCGGCGCGAAGACGTTCTCCTGGATCTCCGAGTCCTGCGGGCCCTTGAACTGGGCCACGACCCCTTCGGCGCGTGATGCGAAGATCTCACCGTAGGGAGCGTCGTTGAAGAGCTCGTTGGGCACGGCGTCGGCGACGATCTTTTGCTGCGCCTCGAGCGTGCTCGGGAAGTTGTTCGCGGCGGCGGACTGCTTGACCATCTGCTCGGGGTCGGTGAGCCAGGTGGCGAGCTTGGCGGCCTCGGCGGGGTGCTCGGAGCTCTCGGGGACGGAGAGGAAGGCGCCGCCCCAGTTGGACGCACCGCCCGGGAAGACATCGGCGACGTCCCACCCGGTCTCGGGGCCGCCACCGGCGGCTTCGAGCTGCTCCTTGATGGTGCCGAGCATCCACGCGGGGCAGACGTGGACCGCGAAGGAGCCGTCGACGAAGGCTTTGCCCTTGCCCCAGTCGAACTGCTTCTGGTTGGCGGAGAGGCCGTCGGCCGTCCCCGCGGCGAGGAGGTCGAACTGGGCGCGCATGGCCTCGTTGCCCTCGATGTTCAGCTCGCCGTCGGCCGTGTAGTAGCCCTCGTCCATCTGGTTGACCATGGAGTTCCAGACGAAGGACGACTGGTCGTACCACGCCTTGCCGGTGGCCTCGTTGTACTGGCGGCCCAGATCGAAGTACGTCTCCCACGTGGCGTCGTCGCCGCCGAAGAGTTCGGCGACTTCCTCGCGATCCGTGGGCAGGCCCGCGGCGTCGAACAGTTCGCGGTTGAAGCACAGGGCCTGGGGTCCGATATCCGTGCCGAGGCCGATCACGCGTCCCTCCGGGTCGGTGCCCTGCTCGAACTTCCAGTCCACCCAGTTGTCCTTGATGTCGGCGGCGCCGTACTCGTTCAGATCGACGAACTGGTCGGAGACCTCCATGATCGAGCCGAGCCAGCCCTCCTCGACGGCGACGACATCGCTCAGCCCCGAGCCCGCGGCGAGCTTCGTGAAGGCGTCGACGCGGGCATTGGCGCTGCCGTCGATGTTGTTGGCCTCGATGGTGACGCCCGGGTTCTGCTCCTCGTACTCGGCGTAGAGGTCGTCGTAGCCGAACTGCCCGAAGGTGGTGACGGTCAAGGTCACGGGGTTGTCGGCACTGGCCGCTTCGTCGCTCCCTCCGCCTCCGCCGCAGCCCGAGGCCACGATGGCGAGGGATGCGACGCCGGCGAGGGCGGTGATTTTCCTGAGTCGCGAGTATTCCACGATCACTCCTTTGTGTGAATGCGAGCGACATACGCCGACGGGCGGGAGAGCGCTCTCTGGGATGTGGGACCAGCGTATGTGCGGAATGTCACAACGTCAAGAGAGCGCTCTCTCGCTTCTCTCGGAGTTGCCCTGTTTCGCTCGGAAATGGGGCAAACAGGACAGCAGCACCGGCGAACCGCTGATGCCGGTGCTGTAGTGGATTGTCCGGGTGAACCGGGTGAACCGGGTGAACCGGGTGACCCGCCGCGCCGGGCGGTCAGACCCGCGGGGGCGCCTCCGCGGGTCTGACGTGCCGAGCCGCGTGGACGGAGGAAGGACCTACTGGCTGAACGCCGCGTCGAAGGAGGTGTCCGACGGCGCGAAGTCGAAGCCCCGGAGGAACGCGAGGGCCTCGGGCGCGCCCTGCAGGCGGTCCATCCCGGCGTCCTCCCACTCCACCGAGATGGGCCCGGTGTAGCCGATGGCGGTCAGGGCCCGGAAGCTGTCCTCCCAGGGGACGTCGCCGCGGCCCGTCGAGACGAAGTCCCAGCCGCGGCGCGGGTCGCCCCAGGGCAGGTGCGAGGACATGATGCCGTTGCGGCCGCCGCCCATGCGCATCTTCGTGTCCTTGCAGTCCACGTGGTAGATCCGGTCCTTGAAGTCCGAGATGAAGGAGACGGGGTCGATCTGCTGCCACAGGAAGTGGCTCGGGTCCCAGTTCAGGCCGAAGGCCGGCCGGTGGCCGATGGCCTCGAGGGCACGCTGCGTGGACCAGTAGTCGTAGGCGATCTCGGAGGGATGGACCTCGTGGGCGAACCGGACGCCGCACTCGTCGAAGACGTCCAGGATCGGGTTCCAGCGGTCGGCGAAGTCCTGGTACCCGGCGTCGATGGTGGACGCCGGTACTGGCGGGAACATGGCCACGTACTGCCAGATGGAAGAGCCGGTGAAGCCCACCACGGTGTCCACGCCGAGCTTTTTCGCGAGCCTCGCCGTCAGCTTCATCTCCTCGGCCGCGCGCTGCCGCACCCCCTCGGGGTCGCCGTCGCCCCACACCTTCGGGCCCACGATGGCCTGGTGCCGGAAATCGATGGGGTTGTCGCAGACGGCCTGCCCCTTGAGGTGGTTGGAGATGGCCCAGACCTTCAGACCGTTGCGATCGAGGATGTCGAGGCGGTCCTGGATGTAGGCGTCGTCGTCCCAGCGCCAGGCGTCGAGGTGATCGCCGGAGACTGCGATCTCCAGGCCGTCGTAGCCCCACTGCCCGGCCAGTTCGGCGACCTTCTCGAAGGGGAGATCGGCCCACTGGCCGGTGAACAGGGTGAAGTTGCGGGTCATACGGGCTCCTTGGGTGGGGTGGATCAGGGCTGGGCGTGGTCGGCGGAGCCGATCTGGACGACGGCGCTCTTGGCCGCCGCACTCTCCTCGACCGCGGCCAGGACACGCTGGATCTGCAGGCCGTCCTCGAACGAGGGGCGTGGGGCATCGCCCGTCCGGATGGAGGTGAGGAAGTCACGCAGCTGATGCGTGAAGGTGTGCTCCCAGCCGATGATGTGGCCCTGCGGCCACCAGGCCGCCAGGTAGGGGTGCTCCGGTTCGCTGACCAGGATGCGGCGGAAGCCCTGCTCCGTAGCGGGCCCCGTCGCCTCCATGAACCAGAGTTCGTTGAGGTTCTCCAGATCGAAGCGGAGCGCACCGTGGTCGCCGAACACCTCGATGCGCAGTCCGTTCTTGACGCCCGTCGCAACCCTCGAGACCTCGACCGTCGCGATGGCACCGCCCGACAGCTCGGCGGTGATCCAGGCGGCGTCGTCGACCGTGACCGGTTCCCGTCCATCGGGGCCCGGGCGCTCCTCGACGAACGTGCGGAGCCTCCCGGAGACCTCGGTGACGGCCTCGCCCGTCAGGAACTGGACCTGGTCGAGTGCGTGGGACGCGATGTCCCCGAGCGCACCGGACCCTGCCGTCTCCTTCCGGAGCCGCCACGTCATGGGCGCGTCCGCGTCCGTGAGCCAGTCCTGCAGGTACGCGACACGCAGCTGCCGGATCGCTCCCAACCTGCCGGCGGCGATCAGGTCGCGGGCGTGGGCGAGGGCGGGCACCCGGCGGTAGTTGAAGCCCACCATGGACTGGATGCCGTGGCGGCGGGCATCGACTGCCGCGGCGACCATCTCGGTGCCCTCCGCGATGGTGTTGGAGAGCGGCTTCTCCACGAGGACGTGCTTGCCGGCCTTCAGGGCCTCGATCGCGATGTCCGCGTGCAGGTAGCCGGGCGTGCAGATGTCCACGATGTCGACGTCGTCCCGGTGGATCGCCTCGCGCCAATCGGTGGCGGATCCCTCCCAGCCGTAACGCTCGGCGGCCTCGGCGGTCCGCGCGGCATCACGGCCCACGACGACGCGGCGTGCGATCCGGGGCACGTCGAAGTGGCTGCCGACGGTGCGCCAGGCGGCGGAGTGGGCTTTGCCCATGAAGGCGTAGCCGATCATGGCGACGCCGAGCGGCCTCGCCGCCTGGCCGTCCGGCGCCTGACCGGGGAGGGGGGAAGTCATGGTGTTTCTCCTTGGTGGGGTGGTGCGTCCCGGGAGCGGGAGGGGTCCGCATGGCGGAGGAAGACCAGCCCATTCTCCGCCAACTCGTCCTGCGAGGCGGCCAGGGGTCGCCAGATGGCAGCGGCCGTGGCAATGCTCGCGTTGTGCGCCGTGAAACTCTCGATGGCGAGCGCACCGTCATAGCCGACGTCGTCGAGCGCGCCGAAGATGCCTCCCCAGTCGGTCTGGTCGCCACCCGGTGCACCGCGGTCGTTGCCGCACACCTGAAGGTGGACGAGGTGCTCGCCCGCTGCGCGGATGGCGTCGGCGGAGGAGCGCTCCTCGATGTTCAGGTGATAGGTGTCGAGGGCCAGCCCGACGCCCTGGCCCAGCAGCGGACCGAGGGCCTCGAGCGCCTGCGCGACGGTGTTGATGAGCGAGGTCTCGTAGCGGTTGAGGGGCTCGATCCCGAGCGTGACCCCGGCAGCCAGGGCCTGCTCGGCGAGGGGTTCGAGGTTGCGCCGCAGCTCGGCGTAGGAGCGTTCGCGTTCACCGGCGTCCATCCGCCAGAGCCGTCCGGTGTGCGCGTAGAAGGGGCCGCACACCCTGGTGGCCCCGATCGAACCGGCCAGGGCGATGCAGCCGGCCAGATACTGCTGCGTGAGGCGGACGACGTCGTCCGGTGCGTTCACGAGCTCCCGGCCCGGCGCCATCGCCCCGACGACGGAGGGTGACAGACCGGTCTCCGCCAGGACCTCCCGGACGGCGTCGGCCGTCAGGTCGGCCACGTTCTCGAGGGGGAGCTCGACGGCGTCGAAGCCCATCGCGGCGATCCGCCGGAGCAGGGGAGGCAGGTCCGTGTCCGTGAGCGGGGACGTCCAGACCCAGGTGTTGACGCCGATGGGGCGCACTGCTCGGCTGTGCACGGCCCTGCCTCCTTGCTGCTGCTGGTTCCTCACCCGGTGGCCGGGTGAGGTGCTTCCGTCAGGGGATCTGGCGTTCCTGCCACACGGTCGGGTAGCCCGGCAGGTCCTCGCCGCCGAACTTGGCGTAGTGCCCGTCCGGCATGCCCTCGTTCGCGGTCAGGAACTCGCCGCGTTCCTCCTCGGTGATCGGTGACTGCGGCAGTACCCATTCCGCGGGAATCTCCTCTCCGGCGAAGATCTTCTCGAGTGCCAGCAAGGGCGTGCGCCACTGGAAGTTCGAGTAGACCGGCGCCAGGCCGTCGAGGCCTGTCTCCTCCCACTTGCGCAGGAAGCTCATCTCGTCCTCGCCCGTCATCACGGGCAGGTCCGCACCGGCGTCCTCGAAGGCTTCGATCGCCGCCACGGCGCCGTCGCCCGCGTCCATCCAGATGCCCTGGACATCGCCGGTGGCGAGTTCGTCCGAGATGATGGACTTGATCTCCACGGGGTCCGCGCCCGTGAAGTAGTCCACGGCGTCGATACCGTTCTCCTCGAAGATGCGCTCGGCCGCGGCCCAGCGCTGTTCCAGCACGTCGACTCCGGGCAGGATGCGCAGTGCAACCACCTTGTCGCCCTCCTCCAGCCGCTCGCTGAGGAATTCGGCGGTGTCGATGCCCCAGGCGAACCCGCCGATCGGGTGGATGAACGTCACGGCGCAGTCGGTCTGCACACCGCGGTCGAAGACGATGACGGGTTTGCCCGTCTCGCAGGCCCGTTCCACGGCAGGCGTCAGGGCCGCCGTCGAGTTGGGCGAGATGATGAACGCATCGCAGTTCCCCTCTGCGATGAAGTAGTCGATGTCGGAGATCTGCGTGTTGTCGTCGTCCTGGGCGTCACGCGTCTCCATCTCGGAGATGACGCCGGAGTCCTGCAGGACCTGGAGTTGCTGGTTCATGGTGATCCAGCCGGTCTGGCGCCAGGGGTTCGAGATGGAGGCATTGGAGAAGCACGCTTTCTGCGCGCCGTCGGCGGCGAAGGCCGAGGTGTCCGTCATCTCGCCGTCGATGTACTGCAGGTAGGGCTGCGCCGGATCGCCCTCGAACGTGGCGGATCGCTGCTCGTCCTGTTCGTCGAAGACGGCCTGGTCGAACCATTCCGCACTCGACTCCGACGGCTCCCCGGCCGCCGGGGTCGCCTCGCCGGCCGCTCCCGTCTCGGCGGCCGGCGGGTTCTCGATGGATGAATCGGTGGTACAGGCGGTCAGGGCGAGCAGCGACGACGCTGCGATCACCGTGGCCTTGCTCAAAATGCTTCCTCGCATCATGTTCCTCCCTCAGTGGTGCCCGGTGTGGGCCGTGGTGCTTCGATCGGACGGTTCGGGTCATGGGTCGGGCTGGCGGCAGTGCGGCGCCTGCGCTGCCAGTTCTGTGCCGCGGCGCCGACGGCGAGGATGATGATGGCGCCCTGCACGCTGTCACGCCAGGTGGACTGGACGCCGACGAAGTTGAGGAGCGTGAACAGCAGCTCCAGGGCGAAGGCGCCCGCCGCCGCGGACAGCACCCAGCCGCGTCCGCCGCCGAGGACGACCCCGCCGAGCACGACGGCAGTGATGGCCGTGAACTCGTAGCCACGGCCGACCGACGGGTGCACTCCGGCGTAGCCGACGAGGATGATCCCGGCGACGGTGGCCGCGAGTGAGGACAGCATGAACGCCCGTGTGCGGATCCACCAGACCGGGGCTCCCGTGAGCGCAGCGGCCTGGGCGTTGTCACCCACGGCGACGAGCGTGCGGCCGTACGGCCGTCGCATGAGCCAGAAAGCACCGGCGGCGACGGCCGCGAGGATCAGGACGGGATAGGGGATGATCTCCAGGACCGGGACGTCCCGGATGCCACCACGGCCGATCTGGCGGAAGCTGTCGGCCGGGTTGCCGGTCGCCGCGCCGCCCGTCCAGTACAGGACGAGGCCGAGCAGGGCCAGCATGGTGCCGAGGGTGACGATGAAGCTCGGCACCCTGAGGAGCGTGGTGACCAGCCCGTTGACCAGTCCGACGAAGGCTCCGAAGACGAGCATCAGGGCCAGGACCGGCAGCGCGCGTGCCTCGTCCTGGCCGATCAGGTTGCCCGCGATGATCACCTGGGCCGTGACGACGGAGCCCATCGAGAGGTCGAACTCGCCGGACACGATCACGAAGTACTGGCCGATCGCCGCGATGGCGATAGGGGCCGTACGGCCGATGAACCGGATGAGCGACCCCGGCTCGCCGAACGACGGGTTCGCCGCGAGGACGGCGACGAAGAGGACCGCGACGAGGACGAAGATCGCGCCGCTCGGAGTCCTCAGGGCCCGCAGGACCCGTTCGCCGCGCGGAGAGCGATTCTGCTCCAGGACGGCGGACCGCCCGGTCGCGACACTCATGCCGTCACCCCGTCACGCGTGCCGGCATCCCGGCCCGACCGTCCGTCGTCGTCGCCCGACCGCGCATCGCCCGGGCCGGGCGGCGGCGTCGAGGTGCGGCCGAACCGGGCCTGCCGGTGGACAGTGCGGCGGCGCGCATAGACGGCGACGGCGACGACGATCACGATGCCCCGCACCACGTCCTTGAGGAACGGGTTGATCTGCAGCACGCTCATGATGTTGTCCAGCATCGCGAAGATGAGGACACCGCCGAGCGTCCCCACGAGCGAACCCTTGCCCCCTGCGAGGAGGGTCCCGCCGAGGACCACCGCGGCGATGGACAGCAGGGCGTACCCGCCCTGCGAGCCGATGGTGGGACTCCCGACGCCGAGCCGTGCGGCCAGCAGGAGGCCGGCGAGTCCCGCCAGGACGGAGCAGAGCACGTGGGCGGCGATCACGGGGGTCGTGGTCCTGATGCCGGACATCCTCGCCACGGACGCGTCACCGCCCACGGCGTACATCGCGTGGCCGAGCCGCGTGGTGTTGAGCATGACGAGGACGACGGCGGCGCACGCGAGCATGATGAGTGTGGAGACCGGAACAGGGCCCAGCCCGGTGGCGCCGATCAGGCGGAACGCCAGGGGTGCCTGGCCTGAACTGCCTTGATAGGTGGACCCGAGGTAACCGCTCACGATCAGCCCCATGCCGAGCGTTGCGATGAACCCGTGGACCTTCAGGCCGGCCACCACCGCACCGTTGGCCAGCCCGATCAGCGCACTGACGAGCAGTGCCGCTAGGACCGCCGGCAGGATGTTCCCGGCCTGGTCCGCCATGATCCCGGCGCCGATGAGGCTGGAGAGGCTGATCACGTACGGCACCGAGAGATCCAGGCTGCCGACGAGGATGACGAGGGTCTGCCCGATCGCGATGAAGCCGAGGATGCTCGTCCCGGTCAGGATGTCCGAGATGTTGCCGGCGCTGAAGAAGTTCCGGCCCGTGCTCCCCACCAGCACGGTACCGGCGACGACCGTCAGCAGGGCCACGAGATACACGATGTGCGTGGAGGTCAGGCGATTCACGAGTGGACCCCCCGGGCACCGGTGGCCAACTGCAGCACCTGCTCCTCCGTGGCTCCGGCCGGCAGCTCGCCGGCGAGCCGGCCGTCGCGCATGACGAGCACGCGATCCGACATGCCGAGCACCTCGGGCAGTTCGCTGGAGACCATGAGGATGGCCTTGCCTTCCTGCGCCAGGCGGCGCATCAGGGTGTACACGGCGACCTTCGCGCCGACGTCGATGCCGCGGGTCGGCTCGTCCAGGAGCACGACCTGCGGGTCGATGGCGAGCCACTTGGCCAGGACCACCTTCTGCTGGTTGCCGCCCGAGAGGTACTGCACCTCCTGGTCGAGGTCCCGCGCCACCACCTCCAGGGAGGAGAACACGTTCGGTGCGTCGCGGCGGGCAGCGCCGGTGCGGCCGGGATGGACCGAGCGGACCACACTGAGGGCGTTGTCGATAATTGACTGGTTGAGGCTCAGGCCCTGGGCCTTGCGATCCTCCGTGATGAGGGCCACCCGGTGGCGGATGGCGTCCCGGGGGGAACCCGGGTTGTAGGCGCGTCCCCCCAGCGTCATGCTCCCGCGGGTGAAGGGCGCTGCGCCGAAGACCGCCTCGACCAGTTCGGTGCGGCCCGAGCCCTGCAGGCCCGCCACACCCACGATCTCGCCGGCCCGCAGGGTCAGACCGACGCCGTCGAGCTGGTGATTGCCGCACCCGCTCAGCTCGAGCAGGGGGATCCCGGCGGCGGTACCCGGCGACGGGTCGGGGAAGTACGCCGAGATGGGCCTGCCGACCATCGCCCGGACGAGCGAGGCGTCGTCGAATTCCCGCGCAGGTGCGGATGCGACGACTCTCCCGTCCTTCAGCACCGTCACGGTGTCGCAGAGATCGAAGATCTCCCTGAGGCGGTGGGAGACGTAGAGGATGCTCGTGCCGCGCTCCTTCAGTCGGTCGATGATGCCGTAGAGGAGCTCGACCTCGGCGCCGGCGAGGGCGGCCGTGGGTTCGTCCATGGAGATGATCCGCGCGTCGTAGCTCACTGCCTTGGCGATCTCGACGATCTGCTGCTGGGCGACGGACAGCGACGCCAGGGTGGCTGTGGGCCTGATGTCCGTGATCCCCAGTTCGGCGAGGAGCTCGGCGGTGGCGTCGTTCATCTCCCTCCGGTTCACCAGGAGGCCCCGTCGCGGCTCCCGCCCGAGGAAGATGTTCTGTGCGACGCTCCGCTCGGGTAGGAGGTTGAACTCCTGGAAGACGGTGGAGAGGCCCGCGCGCCGGGCTTGGACGGGGTGGGTGAAGGACACCGGACGTCCGTCGATCTCGATGGTCCCCGCGTCCCGCTCATACACTCCGGCGAGGATCTTCATCAGCGTGGACTTCCCGGCGCCGTTCTCGCCGACGAGCCCGTGGACCTCGCCGGGGAACAGCTCCAGGGCGGCATCCTGCAGGACCGGCACCCCGAAGAAGCTCTTCGAGAGTCCGGCGACCCGAAGGATCGGGGCGGAGGGCCTTCCGGTGCTGACATCGATGTCCACGCGCCCACTGTGACACGCACGGGGCACTTCTGTCGAGAGACATGCAAAAGATGTTCGCAGTAGCTGGGAAAGCCGCTCGTGGTTTACTGGAAGTGTGTCCTCCCTGCACCCGATGCCGATCGTGACGAGCCACGGCGGCTCGCGACCGCGGCCGGCACCGCCGTCGATCCCGGGCGCCAGCGAGATCTTCCAGGTGCTGCGTGACGGCCGTCCGCGCACCCGGGCCGAGCTGGCCCAGATCACCGGCCTGGCCCGGTCCACGGTCGCCGCGCGCGTCGACGCCCTCATGACCCTCGGGTTCGTGTCCCCCACGGGCGGAGCGGTCTCCACGGGTGGCCGGCCTCCGTCGCTCTTCGCCCTGAACCCCGCTGCGCGGGTGGTGATCGGTGCCGATCTCGGGGCCACCCATGCCATCGTGATCCTTGCCGACCTCGCGGGCGAGGAGCTGGCGCGGGAGCGCTCGGGAATCAGCATCGCCGATGGTCCGGACGCCGTTCTCGGATGGTTCGTGTCCGCGATCGGACGGCTCCTGGCGTCGGCTGGCCGTGCGACGGCCGATCTGGCGGCGATCGGCATCGGGTTGCCGGGGCCGGTGGAGCACGACACGGGCCGGCCGATCAACCCGCCGATCATGCCCGGATGGGACCGCTTCGATGTGCCGGGGTTCGTACAGGAGACCTTCGCGGTACCCGTCCTCGTGGACAACGACGTCAACATCATGGCGCTGGGGGAGCAGAGCGCGAACTGGCCCGAGATCGATGACCTCGTCTTCATCAAGGTGGCCACCGGTATCGGCGCCGGCATCATCTCGGGGGGCATTTTGCAGCGCGGCGCACAGGGGACTGCCGGCGACCTCGGGCACGTCCGGGTGGCGAGCGGAGGGGACGCCCCCTGCCGCTGCGGCAACCTCGGCTGCCTCGAGGCCGTCGCCAGCGGTCCGGCGCTCGCAGCCTCGCTCGGCGGGGCCGTGCAGCAGGACCTCATGGGCAGCCAGGACGTGATCGACCTCGTGCGGTCCGGCGACGCCAGGGCGCTCCAGGCCATCCGCCAGGCGGGCCGTGACATCGGCGACGTCGTGGCGATGTGCATCAATCTGATCAACCCGTCCGTCGTCGTGATCGGCGGTTCCCTCGCCCAGGCCGGGGAGCACCTGCTCGCCGGGATCCGCGAGGTCGTCTACACGCGGTCGCTTCCGCTCGCGACGGAGCACCTGCGCATAGCGCCGTCGGTGTCGGGGCAGAACGCGGGCGTGACCGGCGCGGCCGTCCTGGCGATCTCCCACGTGCTGTCGCCGGCCGCGATCGACGCCGTCGGTGCGGTGATGGCGGGGGAGTGACGCCCCCCTTCCGGCCCGGATCCGGGGGCTTCGCCGTCGTCGGGAGCGTGGCCTCCTGCGACACGCCGCCGAATAGCGCTGCCCGGCCGGAAAAGCCCTGGAATCGGTACAGGGTCGGTGCCCCGAGAGGTCCGGCCGGGAATCGATACAGGGTCGGTGCTGCGAGAGGTCCGGCCGGGGGTGGGGCGGGCTCGGACGAACTGCAGGGCGGCCTGTGATTCCGCTGGTCAGCGGACGGCGCGGCCCGACAGGACGGCCAGAACCTGGGCCAGGACGTCCTCGCGGTGGAACATGATGTCCTCGTAGCCGTACCTGAGGACGAGGTAACCACTGGTGATCGTCACGTTGTTGCGCCGACGGTCCTTCCGGCGCGTTGCCCGATCGGAGTGGAACGCATCGCCATCGACCTCCACCACGAGGAAGCCCTCCAGCAGGAAATCGACCCGGCCCACGCCGTCGAGCTGCACCTGTGCCTCCACGTGGAGCCCGGCCTGCAGGAACAGGATGCGCGCGACGACCTCGAGGGCGGAATCTGCTGTGCAGGTGACGAGGTCCAGGACCGCGCGAGCCCGCCCGTTGCGGTTGCCCTGCAGGCGTTCCAGCAGGAACGGCCTGATCGTGTCGCCGCGTCGCAACGAACTCTCGACCATGACGGCCGCGTCGACCGCCGGCAGACAGTGCAGCGCGTGGATGAGCGCGTCGACCAGGCCGACCAACGGCAGCGAGGGATGGACGGCGACCGAGAGCGGCCGGTGGTGTCCGATTCGATGGTCCGCGGCGCGAGCGTGGGACGCCAGGTGCTGGGACGTCGGCGGGTGCAGGAGCCAGAAGTCGTAGTGCCGGGCCGCTGAGGCGCAGGTCAGGCGCGCGTTCTCCATGGTCGCGACGACGAGGTCCTGCGGTGCTTCCGGCAGCGCAAGCACGCCCACCCGCAACCGGATGATGGCGCCCGATCGGAGTGCGGCGGCTATCTCGCGACGTGGAACGCCGCGTTCGATGAGCCTCCCGGTCCTCGCTACGGAGCCGGCGCGCCGGAGGGTGGTGACAGCGTCCATGGCACGACCCAACAGGACCGCGCCGTTCGATGCGCGGGCAGGCGGAGCTATGTGGATGGGCGAGGAGCGGCCGTCTCGGTGCTGCATGGGCCGAGCGTCCACGAGCCGGGATCTGGTGCCGGTCCGGGGGACTCTGCCGTCCTGCCTGCGTGTCCTCCCGTGACACGCCGTCGGATGGCGCTGCCCGGCCGCAAAGGCCCCGGGATCGGTGCAGGGCCGGCGGGCTGAGAGGTCCTGGTGGCCCTGAGGAGGCGCACTCACGGCCGAGACGGAGGCAGGGTACGACGACGACGGGCGCGGCGGTCGGCATCGGAGCCTCCCCGCCCCTCGATAGACTGGGCGCATGACCGCCGAGACTCCCGTGCAGACCACCGACCGCTCCCGGCTCCTGGAGCTCATCAAGGAGCTCGCCGTGGTCCATGAGCGCGTGACGCTCTCCAGCGGTGTGGAAGCCGACTACTACATCGACCTCCGCCGGATCACGCTGCATCATGAGGCGTCCGTGCTCGTGGGACGCGTGATGCTGCAGATGCTCGACGACGCCGGCATCGCCTTCGAGGCCGCCGGCGGCCTGACCATGGGAGCCGACCCCGTCGGGACCGCCGTCATGTATGCCGCGGCGCAGGCGGGCCGGCCGATCGATGCCTTCGTGGTGCGGAAGACGCAGAAGACGCACGGGATGGGCCGCCAGGTCGAGGGGCCTGACGTCGCCGGCCGCGGAGTCGTCGTGCTCGAGGACACCTCGACCACGGGCGGTTCCGCCCTGACGGCTGTGGAGGGTGTCCGCCGCGCCGGCGGCGACGTTCGTGCGGTCGCCGTGATCGTGGACCGCAGCACCGGCTCCAAGGAGCGCATCGAGTCCGAGGCGGGGGTGCCGTATCTCTTCGCCTTCGGCAAGGACGAGCTGGGCCTCGCCTGACGGATCTTCCTGACGGAGGATCGGGGACCGGACAGCGCATGGAGAACGACGACGCCTCGGCCCTGCAGCGGGCACGCGACTTCCGCCGTTCCTCCCGCCGCTCCTTCCTGATCGGGTCGGGGGCGGCGGCGATCGTCACAGCCGACCTCGCGTTCACCCGCTACATCCAGTCACAGCGGGACCAGACCCGGATCCTGCCGCTCGACGACGAGGACGCCCGGGCTCGGTTCCCCAACGACCGCTGGGTGCTGTTCCCCGGCTACAAAACCAGTTGGGAAGAGGGCCTCTGGATCCTCAACTCGCTGCGGCCTGTCCTGTCCCAGCGGGGGCAGATGGCCGTGATGGGGTACTCGAACACGGGTCTGGACATCAACAACGTGGTGGCCACGATGAACCGCTACGTGGACAACTTCCGCCTCGAGAAGCTGTATTTCTACGGTCACAGTTTCGGGGGGATGGTCGCGGTCGAGGTGGCCGCCCGCCTGCAGGACCGCGGCATTCCCGTGGAGCTCGTCTTCCTCGACTCCTCGCCGTCCAGCCGGTTCGACGTGCGGGACCAGCGGATGTTCGACGGCGTCGTCCTGCTCTACGAGGCCGGCGTGCGGGTGCCGATCAGCCTGCGCGGCACGTACGAACTCGGTGAGCGGATCGTCCACAAGAACGAGCGCACCTGGAGCCAAATCGTCGACCAGACCCTCCAGCAGCTCTCACCGCTCGCCCCGAGCAGCGAGCTCATCCAGTCGGAGTCCTCGTACATCTACCACTTCGACGTCAGCCGGTTCCGCCTCTCCCTGGGAGACACGAAGGTGGTCTTCGCCGGCAACCCGAACGACGGCGTCGTCAACTACACGACGGCACCGGTCGGGTGGGCGAGGGGGTTGCCCGACAACGTCGTGGCGACGGACTTCGTGACGTCCGGCGCCCTGCCCGCCCACGCTAGCCCGCAGTGGAACGCGGGGATCTACCAAAACGTCGTGCGCGCGGTCCAGCAGGAGTACGTACCCCTGCCGGGCGGCGGAGGCAGGCGGAGCTACTTCTAGCGCCCTACCGTCAGACCTGGTCGATCAGGTCCGCCACGGAGTCGCAGATCTGCGCGGGCCTGAAAGGGTAGGCGTCGATGTCCGCCGGCTGCGTGATCCCGCTGAGGACGAGGACGGTGTGAAGGCCGGCCTCCATGCCCGCGATGATGTCGGTGTCCATGCGGTCGCCGATCATGGCCGTCGTCTCCGAGTGCGCGTCGATCTGGTTCATCGCCGAGCGGAACATCATGGGGTTCGGCTTGCCCACGATGTAGGGGTCGCGGCTCGTTGCCGCCGTGATCATCGCGGCGATCGCGCCGGTGGCGGGCAGCGGGCCCTCCTTGGACGGACCGGTGACGTCCGGATTGGTCGCGATGAAGCGCGCGCCGTCGAGGATCAGGCGCACGGCCTTGGTGATCGCCTCGAACGAGTACGTGCGGGTCTCGCCGAGCACCACGTAGTCCGGGTTGGTGTCGGTGAGCACGAAGCCGGCGTTGTGCAACGCCGTGGTGAGCCCGGCCTCACCGATCACGTAGGCTCGTCCGCCCGGCAGTTGGTCCTGCAGGAACTGCGCCGTGGCGAGCGCCGACGTCCACAGGTTCTCCTCGGGGATCTCGAGACCCGAAGCCTTCAAGCGCGCGGCGAGGTCCCGCGGGGTGTAGATGGAGTTGTTCGTGAGGACGAGGAAGCGCCTCGACGTCGCCACCCACCGCTCGATCAGTTCGGCGGCGCCGGGGATGGCCTGGTTCTCGTGCACCAGCACGCCGTCCATGTCGGTGAGCCAGCACTCGATGTGTTCGTTCTCGCGCATGGGAGTCCTTTCGGGAGGGTGCACCTGACGTGACCGTGCCAGTCTTCCACCTTTGGCGCCGTCTACGCTGGGACGGTGGAAGAAACACTGCCGGACCCCGTACGCCCCGACGACGACGCCCCGGCGGATCCGAACGGTGCACCCGGCGCGCCCGCCCACCCCGCCGTCGGTGTCGGACCGTGGGACGGCGCGTGGCCCGACGGCGACCACTGGGACCGTGACCTCCTCGCGGCCGGTGACACCCGCAACGTCGTCGACGGGTACCGGTACTGGACGCACGAAGCGATCGTGGCGGACCTCGACGAGCGGCGCCACGGCTTCCACGTAGCCATCGAGAACTGGCAGCACGACCTCAACATCGGCTCCGTGGTGCGGACGGCCAACGCCTTCCTCGCGCAGGAGGTGCACATCATCGGGCGACGTCGGTGGAACCGGCGCGGAGCCATGGTCACCGACCGCTACCAGCACGTCCGGCACCACCCGACGGTCGAGGACTTCACCGCCTGGGCCGCGAGCGAGGGCCTCGCCGTCATCGGGATCGACAACTTCCCCGACTCGGTGCCGCTCGAGACCTATGACCTGCCCGAGAAGTGTGTCCTCGTCTTCGGGCAGGAGGGCCCGGGCCTTACAGCCGAGGTGCACGAGGCCGCCGAGGCGACGCTCTCGATCGCCCAGTTCGGCTCCACCCGGTCCATCAACGCCTCGGCCGCGGCGGCGATCGCCATGCACGGCTGGGTACGGCGGCACGTCTTCGGCCAGCGCGTCTGACGGTCACGCGGCAGGCGGAGCCGCCGACTTCTCCTGCGGCGGGCAGGACCGCTCGCTAGGATGAGGAAAAGCACTCACCACCACGAAGGAGTCCTCAGCATGCCTATTGCAACCCCTGATGTTTACGCCGAGATGATCGACCGCGCGAAGGCGGGCGGATTCGCATTCCCGGCAGTGAACGTGACCTCCTCGCAGACCCTGAACGCGGCGATGCGCGGGTTCGCCGAGGCCGGCTCCGACGGCATCGTCCAGGTGTCCACGGGCGGCGCCGCCTACTGGTCCGGGGCCAGCGTCAAGGACATGGTGGCCGGTTCGCTGGGCTTCGCCGCGTTCGCCAAGGAGGTGGCCAAGAAGTACGACGTCAACATCGCCCTGCACACGGACCACTGCCCCAAGGACAAGCTGGACGACTTCGTGCTGCCGCTGCTCGCCGCGTCGGAGGAGGCCGTGAAGAACGGCTACGACCCCATCTTCAACTCGCACATGTGGGACGGCTCGGCTGAGACCCTCGAGGAGAACCTGCGGATCGCCCGCGAGATCCTGCCCCGCGCGGCCGCCGCGAAGATCATCCTCGAGGTCGAGATCGGCACCGTGGGCGGCGAGGAGGACGGCGTCGAGAACGCCATCAACGACAAGCTCTACACCACGGTGGACGATGCCCTCGCGACCATCGATGCGCTCGGCGCCGGTGAGCACGGCCGCTACATCACCGCTCTCACGTTCGGCAACGTGCATGGCGTGTACAAGCCCGGCGGCGTGAAGCTGCGCCCGGAGATCCTCAAGGAGATCCAGGAGAAGGTGGGCCAGAAGATCGGCAAGGACAAGCCCTTCGACCTCGTGTTCCACGGCGGCTCCGGCTCCTCGGACCAGGAGATCGCAGATGCCGTGTCCTACGGCGTCATCAAGATGAACATCGACACGGACACGCAGTACGCGTTCACCCGACCCGTCGCGGACCACATGCTGCGCAACTACGACGGCGTCCTGAAGGTCGACGGCGAGGTCGGCAACAAGAAGACCTACGACCCCCGCGTGTGGGGCGCCTCGGCAGAGGCCGGCCTCGCTGCCCGCGTGGTCGCAGCCGCCACCTCCCTCGGTTCAGCCGGAAAGAAGCTCTAGCCGATGTCCGACGAGTTCCGCAGAAACCTGATGGGGCCCGAGCCCACACTCCTGCCGGAGGAGGGTGACGTCGTCGAGCGACTCGCGGCGGGTGACGAGGCCGTGGACCTGGCGGCCAAGCATCCGACGTCGTCGCTGGTCTGGGCGATCCTCGCGGATGAGGCGTATGCGGAGGGCCGGACGATCGAGTCCTACGCCTATGCCCGCACCGGCTACCACCGCGGCCTGGATGCGCTGCGGCGCAGCGGCTGGCGCGGAGCCGGGCCCGTCCCGTACTCACATGAGCCGAACCGCGGTTTCCTCCGCGCGCTGTATGCGCTCGGACGCGCTGCGGCATCCATCGGCGAGATCGAGGAAGCCGAGCGGATCGCGGTGTTCCTCAAGGAATCGGATCCGGAGGCGAGCGCTCAGCTCGCGACCTGATTCCGGGTGCACGGGAAGGGCGGGGCCGCGACGGCGCCCCGCCCTTCCGGCGTGTCCGGCCGGGTCTCGTTCGCGTGCGGGTGATAACACAAGCCGGACTGTGACGCCGGTAACGATAAACGAGTAGTCGAATTGCTTGTGCAGCTGCGACCAGCGCGACCAGAGTTGAAAGTTCCACAGAGCGTGGTGAGGCGATATGGGAGCGGTGCTGGATATGTCCACAAGTCTGAGTACAGGTCAGCTGTACACGGTTGCCGAGGTGGCGGCGATGATGCGGGTCTCGAAGATGACGGTCTACCGGCTGGTGCAGTCGGGGACCATCCAGAGCATCAGGTTCGGAAGGTCCTATCGGGTTCCGCAGAGCGCGGTACGCGATTATCTCGACTCGGCGAACAAGGGGGCCGACTACTCGATCTGATCCGACGTCGACCAGATCCGGTCCGTCCCTGGGCTCTCGACTATCGGTAAGCTTGCTCAATATATCGAATAACGATATCTTCGTGCTGACAATCAGTACGAAGGAGTTGTCATGAGAAAACTCACCGTCCTTGCGCTGCGCGCCGTGATCTGTCTGATCTTCGCCGGCTCGGTCTTCATCCAGGTGGTGATGCTCTCGCTGATGACCCTCGACGTCACGGCGGAGCCGGATGTGGCCCTCATCAGGACGCCCCTCGTGGTGTTGACGGTGCTGGGCATCTTCGCGCTCCAGGTCGCGGTGGTCTGCGTCTGGGGGCTCCTGACCATGGTGCGCAGGGGTACCGTCTTCTCGACCGACGCCTTCGGCCTCGTGAACATCGTCACCGGGGCCTTCGCCGCCGCGAGCCTGCTCACCTTCGGCCTCGGCGTGGCGCTGGCTCCCGGGGAGGCCGTGCCGCCCGGCGTCGTCCTGCTCATCGGCGGGGTGGCCATGATGATCGCCGCCGTCGCGCTGATCGTCCTGGTGCTCCGCGCGCTGCTGGCCCAGGCCGTGCAGACGGACGCGGCCGCCCGACAGATGCGTACCGAACTCGACGAGGTCATCTGATGCCGATCATCGTACGGATCGACGTCGAACTCGCGCGCAGGAAGATGAGCGTGGGGGATTTCGCGGAGCGGGTGGGCCTGACCCCGGCGAACGTCGCCGTTCTCAAGAACGGGCGCGCGAAGGCGGTGCGGTTCAGCACCCTCGAAGCGATGTGCAGGGTGCTGGACTGCCAGCCGGGTGACCTGCTGGAGTGGGTGGACGACGACCCCGCGGACCGGGACCGACCGGGCCTCGTTCCCGAGGAGCGGGCGCCGGCGGCGGGCGCCGACTCGCCTCGGGGCGAACGGGCCGCCCAGATCGACGGGGGTGCGTGAGCATCCTGGCGCGATTCTTCCCGCCGGCGCCGGAGCCGGGACGGCCGGGCGATCCCGGGCTCTTCGGTCCGCACACGGTGGCCTGGCGGCTGGCCCGGGAACGTTCGATCGTCGCCGGCGGCCCTGCTGCGCTGCTGCTGCAGGTGGCCCACCCCCTCGTGGGTGAGGGCGTCCGCGCCCACAGCGACTTCACCTCGGATCCGCTTCAGCGGCTGCGCGGCACGCTCGACGCCGTCCTCAGGGTCACGTTCGGCGATCACGCCCAGGTCCAGGCGGCAGCCGGGCACGTGGCGGGCAAGCACCGGCCGGTCCGGGGAGTCCTGCCCCACGACGCCGCCTCCATGGCTGCCGGGACCAGCTACAGCGCCTTCGATCCGGAGCTGGCCCTGTGGGTGTTCTCGACGCTCGTGTGGACGGCGATCGAGGTCACGGACTCCTTCCTCCGACCGGTCGGGCCCGAGGAGCGGACGGCGTACTACCGGGACATGCGCCGGTTGGGGAACGTCTTCGGGGTGCCCGATGCCCTGCTTCCCGACGACTACGACGGGCTTGCGCGCTACGTCGAGGGGCAGGTGCGAGCCGTGCTCGACGTCGGACCGACCGCCCGGCTGATCGCGCGACAGATCCTCGCGCCCGCACCACCCATCGTCCCGTGGCCGCTCCGTCCCGTCCCGTCCGTGCTGGCCGCGGGCGTTCTCCCGGTCGCTCTCCGGCAGGCCTACGGACTGCCCTGGCGGCGTCGGGAGCGTGTGGTGTTCGCGGTCGCCCGCCGGACCGCGCGCGTCGTCGTGCCGATCCTGCCCGCCCGGGTGCGGTTCTGGCCGCACTATCGGGTGGCGCGGAGCCGGCTGGGTCTCTAGAAGGTTGGAGGCGGCTGGAGCGGCCGGGTCAGGCCTCGGGTCGCCGGATCGTCGTCGTGACGGTGACGAGCTGCGGCCGTGGCGGCGCCGAGCTGAACCCGAACCGGACGGGAGGAGTGAGGGGTGCCAGCGTGCCGAGGTCGGAGCCGCCCCAGGTCGCCGTGGCGCCCGTGATGGCCCGGGCCGAGGTCACCCCGTAGTACTCGGTGCGCCCCTGCCCCGCAGAGCCCGCCGTCGCGACGCCCTTCACCAGCAGCGACGCGACGGGGTTGATGAGTGCGAGCCAGCGCGGGTGCGCGGCGATGCGGGCGGGCACGAGGCCGAGCAGGCGTCCGAGGAGCGTGACCTGCCCGATCTCCGCGAAGACCTGCAGGTCGCCCGCGTCGACGATGAACCGTTCGGGCGTCAGCGTCGAGGAGACGTCCTGGAGCACGACGTCGTCGAACGCGTAGGTGGCTCCGACGTAGTCGGCGATCTCCCGGGTGGGCGCGAGCAGGGTGCGGATGCCGGCGGCGTCCTCCATCATGACGTCCGTGAAGGACCCGAAGGGCGATGTGTCCCAGCGGCCGATCACCAGTCGCGTGCCCGAGGCGGTACCGATGCCGGCGATGTGACCTTCGAAGACGTCCATGCCCCCATTGTGCACGTGCGCTCGGCGGCCGGCGTGGCAGAAAGCCGGGCAGCCGACGCGGATCGCAACGGAACCGCAACCGTCATGCCCGGCCTTTTTCGACGGCTCCTGACGGCCTCGGCTAAACTCGGACGGTAAGAGCCCCAGTGGCCGCGCACTCCGCGCGACCGGTTGGGGCATTCTGATGCACGGCGAACTTTCCGCGGTCGCGCGGGGAGGACCCGTACCGAATGGGGGAGGATCCCATGCCAGCAATCGTCATCGTCGGCGCCCAGTGGGGCGACGAGGGTAAGGGCAAGGCCACCGATCTGCTGGGCGGTCGCGTGGACTACGTCGTCAAGCCGAACGGCGGCAACAACGCCGGGCACACCGTGGTGGTCAACGGCGAGAAGTACGAGCTGAAGCTCCTCCCCGCAGGCATCCTCAGCCCCAATGCGATCCCGATCATCGGCAACGGCTGCGTCATCAATCTCGAGGCCCTGTTCCAGGAGATCGACGGCCTCGAGGCGCGCGGCGCCGACACCTCGAAGTTGCGCATCTCCGCGAACGCGCACCTCGTGGCCCCCTACCACCAGGTGCTGGACAAGGTCACGGAGCGGTTCCTCGGCAAGCGCGCCATCGGCACCACCGGACGCGGCATCGGCCCTGCCTACATGGACAAGGTGGCCCGCCTCGGGGTGCGCGTGCAGGACGTCTTCGACGAGTCGATCCTCCGCCAGAAGGTCGAGGGCTCGCTCAAGCAGAAGAACGAACTGCTGGTGAAGGTCTACAACAGGCGCGACGTCGAGGTCGAGGAGGTCGTGGAGTATTTCCTCTCCTTCGCCGAGCGACTCAAGCCGCTCGTGATCGACTCCACCTTCGTGCTCAACGAGGCGCTCGACGCCGGCAAGGTGGTCCTGATGGAGGGCGGTCAGGCCACGTTCCTCGACGTGGATCACGGCACCTACCCGTTCGTGACGTCGTCGAACCCCACGGCGGGCGGCGCGTCCGTCGGGTCGGGCATCGGCCCCACCCGCATCAGCCGCGCCGTGGGCATCATCAAGGCCTACACCACGCGCGTGGGGGCGGGTCCCTTCCCCACCGAGCTGTTCGACGACATGGGCATGTACCTGCAGACCAAGGGTGGTGAGTTCGGCGTCAACACCGGGCGGCCCCGCCGTTGCGGCTGGTACGACGCCGTGCTGGCTCGCCATGCCTCACGGGTCAACGGCTTCACCGACTACTTCGTGACGAAGCTCGACGTCCTCACGGGCATCGAGACCATCCCGGTCTGCGTGGCCTACGACGTCGACGGTGTCCGTCATGACGAGATGCCGATGACGCAGACCGACTTCCACCACGCGAAGCCGATCTTCGAGTACTTCGACGGGTGGACCGAGGACATCACGGGCGCCCGCACCATCGAGGATCTGCCGGACAACGCCCAGACCTACGTCCGGGCCCTCGAGAAGCTCTCCGGCACCCGGTTCTCCGCGATCGGTGTCGGCCCCGACCGCGATCAGACCATCGTGGTCAACGACCTGATCGGCGGCTGAGTCCCCGGTCCGCACAGGCACCCGGAGTCCAGGGACTCCGCAGACACGAACGGCACCCCGCCAGGCGGGGTGCCGTTCGTGTCGAACCGGTCGGGTCAGAGGTTCACGGTGATGTCCGCGTCCTCGCGCAGCTGCGCGATCAGTGCCTGCGTCGCGGCGGACAGCTTGTCCCCGGAGAGCTGCTCCACGATCTGGGCCCGCACGTCCTCCAGCGGAGGAATGGGCGTGCTCGTCTCGCCGCTGGCTTCCTGCTCGGCCACGGCGGCGTCGTAGGTGTCCTGGATCTCCTCGTCGGTGGGAGTGGTGTCCCCGGCCTCGTCGGCGAGCAGCGCGTCCAGCTTCACCTGATCGGAGAGCTGCTGGTCGAATTCGGCGTCGTCGAGCCCCTGCTCCTCGAAGGCTGCCCGCAGGGCCTCCTCGGACTCCAGCTGGCTGGTTTCGAGGAGGTCCGCGATGGCGGCCGCACGGGCCTCGTCGGTGGCCTCGATGCCCCTGCTGTCCGCTTCCTGCCGCAGCAGTTCGGCGCTGACCAGGTTGTCGGCGACGGAGGTCTTCAGCAGATCCTGGTCGAGCTCCTGTCCACTGGCCTGTGCCGAGGCCGCCGCCTGCTTGAACTGGCTCTCGTACGTGGTGGTGAAGAGCTCGCGCCCGATCTCCGTCCCGTTGACCACGGCGACGACCTCGGGAAGATCTGCCAGGTCGGGCTCGGGCAGGGCTGCAGCCGATTCCTGGGAGCCCTCGGCGGGTGCGCTCGACGCGGTGGTCTCCGAGGCGCTGTCGGTCGACTCGCCGTTTCCGCTGCAGGCGCTGAGGACGGCGGCTGTCCCGATGAACGCGGCGGCAAGGAGCCGCCTCTTCCGTGCTGTGGCGGTTGCCATGTGTGCTGTCCTCACGTTGCGGGCATGATCAGCGGTTCACTGTAGCAATCCCGGCCGACAGCCCGCCGGGAGGGGGCTGAATGCGCGCTGGACGGCTCACCAGCCCCAGGTGCCGGTGCCGCCCTTGAACGGTCCGACGATGGCGGTCGTGATCCAGCCGCCGTAGAAGTCGCCCTCCTGCGCCTGCACCGTCTCGCCGTCGACCGTGCAGGAATCCATCCGGGACGGGTAGATCGCCGCGCGGGTGCTGAGCTCCTCGTAACCGCGTACGGGTGTGGGGTAGGTCCAGGCTCCGCGGAGGTCCCGGGCGCCGCCGGCGACGACGTCGAAATAGGAGGCGGCGCCCTTGAACTCGCAGTGCGTCGTGCCCTCGACCGGAACGAGGACGCCGGGCGCGAAGTCCTCGAGCGGCAGGTAGTACACGGGCGGGTGGCTCGTCTCGAGCACCCGCACAGCCCGGGTGGTCCGCACGATCAGTTCGCCACCGAAGCGCACCTCGATGGTGCTCCGCGCCGGCTCGACCCTCGGAGGCCGCGGATAGTCCCAGACCGATTCCTGGCCGGGGCCGGGTGCTACGCGCTTGTTCCTGGTGGGCCTCATGGGACGAGGCTACCCCGGGAGGCTGCACCGGAGTCTGTACGCTGGATGGACGGTACCGCCCACACGTGAGGTTGAAACATGCTGGTCAGCGTTGGACAGTTCAGGCCGGGCGGGGACGCCCCGGCGAATCTCGCGGTCATGCGGGAGCTCGTGGCCGAGGCTGCGGCCGGAGGCTCGGAGCTGATCGTCTTCCCCGAGGAATCGATGTTCTCGATCGGCAAGGTCGAGGGCCCGCTGCAGCGGGCAGTGGAGGAGAACTGGACCTCCTTCGTCCAGCAGGTGTCCTTCATGGCGGCCGAACACTCGATCGCCGTCGTCGCCGGCGGGTACGAGTCCAGCGGTGAGGAACGGCCCTTCAACACGCTCGTGCTCATCGACGCGACCGGGCGGATCGTGGACACCTACCGGAAACTGCACCTGTACGACGCCTTCAGCTACCAGGAATCCACCCGCATCAAGCCGGGCGACGGCGGGATCAAGATCGCCGATCTCGGCGGTATCCGCGTGGGCCTCATGACGTGCTACGACATCCGGTTCCCCGAGCAGGCACGCGCGCTCGCCGATGCCGGTGCCGATCTCATCTGCGTCCCGGCCGCCTGGTTCAAGGGTGACCACAAGATCGACCACTGGGAGACGCTGCTGCGGGCACGCGCCATCGAGAACACGCTCTGGGTCGCCGCGGCCGGCACGTCCAGCGCACACACCATCGGCCACTCCGCCATCATCGACCCGATGGGCATCCCGCAGGCGCACCTCGAGGAGGAGGAGCGCGGCGTCGTCACCACCGAGGTGACGCGCCGCAGGGTGGAGGACGTCCGCGAGTTCCTTCCGGTGCTGAGGAACCGACGGTTCGCCCGGAACGACTCCATTGTCGACTCCCACTGACGCGGAGGGCCTCTCGGGGACAGTGCCTGTAGGCGGCGCGCCGGCAGGCGCTCCGGCAGGCGCACCTGTGGGTGGCGTCTCCGGGGGGCGCGTACGCTCAAGTGCCCGGCGTCCCGCTGAGACCGCACGCGCGGCGAACATCCGGGACGTGGCACGCCGCGCCGGCGTGTCCCACCAGACGGTGTCCCGTGTCATCAACGGCCCCCCGAGCCTCCGTGCCGCGACACGGGACCGCGTGCTCGCCGCGATGGACGAGCTCAGCTTCCGCCCCAACCGGGCCGCCCGCGCCCTTGTCACGAGCCGGTCGACGACCATCGGCGTCCTCGTCAGCAAGGGTTTCGAGTACGGCCCGGCGGCGAGCCTGCAAGCCATCGACAGCGCCGCCCGCGAGGCCGGGTACGGCGTGGACGTCGCCCACCTCGACGACGTCGACACCTCCTCCATCCGCTCGGCGCTCGACCGCCTGCTGGCCCACGGCGTGGACGGGATCATCATCCTCGCGCCCCAGACGCGGACGCTCGGGGAGATCGAGCACCTGTCCATCACCCTCCCGTTCGTGACGGTGCATTCCGCGAGGGCCGACGACGACCACCGGCTGTCGGTGGACCAGTCGGGAGGCGCGGCGCTCGCCACCCGGCATCTCTTGCGCCTCGGGCATCGGAGGATCGTGCATGTCGCGGGGCCGGACGGGTGGTTCGAGACGGCTGCGCGTATCCGCGGGTACCGCGGGGAGATGGAGTCCTGGGGCCTCGAGCCCGAGCCGCTGCTCTCGGGCAACTGGACCGCGGCCTCCGGCTACGAGGCCGGGCACCTGATCCTCCGCGATCCGGGCATCACCGCCGTCTTCTCCTCCAATGACCAGATGGCGCTGGGTCTGCTGCACGCGTTCCGCGAGCAGGGGCTCCGGGTGCCCGAGGACCTGAGCGTCGTCGGGTTCGACGACGTCCCCGAGTCCCCCCACTACTGGCCACCGCTGACGACGGTGCGGCAGAACTTCCCCGAACTCGGCCGCCGGTGTGTGGCCCGGCTGCTCGCGCTGATCGGGGAATCCGGCCCCGCCGTTGACCGGGACGCCGGGGAAGCCGCCGGAGCCGCTCGCATCCCGGGATCAGGAACTGCAGGCGTGGCGGATGCAGCGGGCCCGGCAGCCGACGTCGCTCCGGAGCTGGTTCCACGGGAATCCACCGCGCCGCCGCGGCGGGTGCACAGCCGGCCCGACGCAGCATCCGGCGCCGCGCCGGCGGAAACGCCCCCGCTCCGCTGACGCCCCGTCCGTCCCGAGCGCCTTGCCGGGGTGGAGGGCGGGCGGGCGGCTTCGGGAGAGCCCTTGACACGCACCACGGCCGCACACCTACACTGGGGACCGCGGATGTGAACGGTCACATCCGCCGCACATCCGAACATCTGATCCACCAGAGGGCTGCTCAGCGGCCTCGAGAAGAACGAAGAGGTCCTTCCCTTGAGTGACTCCATCACGGGCGTAACCACGACCGGGGCGGCCGGCAGCGGATCCACCTACGTCATCGGTGTCGACTACGGCACCCTGTCCGGCCGCGCCGTCGTCGTCCGCGTCTCCGACGGCGCCGAACTCGGCGCCGCGACGCTCGAATACCCCCATGCCGTCATGGACACCACCCTCGCTGCCACCGGCGAGCAGCTGCCGCCCGAATGGGCCCTGCAGGTGCCCTCCGACTACGTCGACGTCCTCCGCACAGCCGTCCCCGCAGCCGTCAGGGAGGCGGGCATCGACCCGCAGGACGTCATCGGCATCGCGACCGACTTCACCGCCTGCACCATGGTCCCCACGCTCGCCGACGGGACGCCGCTCAACGAGGTGGCTGGCTACGAAGGCCGCCCCCATGCGTACGTGAAGCTGTGGAAGCATCACGCCGCCCAGGGGCAGGCCAACCGCATCAACGAGCTCGCCGCCGAGCGCGGCGAGGCGTGGCTGCCGCGCTACGGCGGACTGATCTCGAGCGAGTGGGAGTTCGCCAAGGGCCTCCAGCTGCTCGAGGAGGACCGCGAGCTGTACGACCTCATGGAGCACTGGGTCGAGGCCGCCGACTGGATCGTCTGGCAGCTCACGGGGGAGTACGTGCGCAACGCGTGCACCGCGGGATACAAGGGCATCTACCAGGACGGCGCCTACCCGTCGGACGAGTTCCTCGCCGCGCTCAATCCCGACTTCGCCGGGTTCGCCCGCGAGAAGGTGGAGCACACCATCGGCGCGCTCGCCTCGAAGGCGGGCACCCTGTCCGAGGCGGCCGCCGGCTGGACCGGCCTGCCCGCGGGGATCGCCGTCGCCGTCGGGAACGTGGACGCCCACGTCACCGCCCCTGCGGCACAGGCCACCGATCCCGGCCAGATGGTGGCCATCATGGGAACGTCCACCTGCCACGTCATGAACTCCGACCGCCTGAGCGAGGTGCCGGGCATGTGCGGTGTCGTCGACGGCGGGATCGTCGAAGGATTCTACGGCTATGAGGCCGGCCAGTCCGGTGTGGGCGACATCTTCGCCTGGTTCGTCGCGAACCAGGTGCCGGGCGAGATTCGGGACGCGGCCACGGCCCAGGGACTCAGCGTGCACGAGTACCTCACCGAGCAGGCGCAGACCGAGCCCGTCGGTGCCCACGGGCTGGTGGCGCTCGACTGGCACTCCGGCAACCGTTCCGTCCTGGTGGACCACGAGCTGTCCGGCACCATCGTGGGCCTGACGCTCGCCACGAAGCCGCACGAGGTCTACCGTGCGCTGCTGGAATCGACGGCGTTCGGCACCCGGAAGATCGTCGAGACCTTCAACGCGTCCGGTGTCCCGGTGACGGAGTTCGTCGCCGCCGGCGGCCTCATCCGGAACCCTTTCCTCATGCAGGTCTACGCGGACGTGCTGAACATGCCCATCTCCGTGATCGGCAGTGCCCAGGGCCCCGCGCTCGGCTCCGCCATCCACGCCGCCGTCGCTGCCGGTGCCTACGCGGACATCCACGCGGCAGCCGCCGCCATGGGACACCTGAACCGCGCCGCCTACACGCCGGACGCGGAGCGGGCCGAGGCGTACGACGCCCTCTACCGCGAGTACACCGAACTGCACGACTACTTCGGACGAGGAGCCAACGACGTCATGCACCGGCTCAAGGCGCTGCGCCGCTCCGCCCGCACGGCTTCCACAGCGCAGGAGGTGTCGGCATGAGCGCCGCAACCCCCACGACCTTCAGCCCCGAGGTGGAGGCCGCGATCCAGGCCGTGCGGCAGGACGTCGCGGCCCTCCACGCCGAACTCGTGCGCTACGGACTCGTCGTCTGGACGGGCGGCAACGTGTCCGGCCGCGTTCCGGGCGCCGACCTGTTCGTCATCAAGCCCTCCGGCGTCAGTTACGACGAGCTGACGCCGGAGAACCAGATCCTCTGCGACCTCGACGGCAACGTCATCGAGGGCACACCCGGGTCCGAGCGCTCGCCCTCGAGCGACACCGCCGCCCACGCCTACGTCTACCGGCACATGCCCGACGTCGGCGGCGTGGTCCACACGCACTCCACCTACGCCGTCGCCTGGGCAGCCCGCGGCGAGGCGATCCCCTGCGTCATCACGGCCATGGCCGACGAGTTCGGCGGGGAGATCCCCGTGGGCCCCTTCGCGATCATCGGGGACGATTCGATCGGCCGCGGCATCGTGGACACCCTGACCGGGCACCGCTCACGCGGCGTGCTCATGAAGAGCCACGGCCCCTTCACCATCGGCAAGGACGCGAAGGACGCCGTCAAGGCGGCCGTCATGCTCGAGGACGTCGCACGCACCGTCCACATCTCACGCCAGCTCGGCGCACCCGCAGGCATCCAGGCCGAGCACATCGACTCACTCTTCGACCGCTACCAGAACGTGTACGGTCAGCCATCTACACCAGGAGCACCGGCATGAGCCCCCTCAGCACCACCCTCGACACCTACGAAGTCTGGTTCCTGACCGGGAGCCAGGACCTCTACGGCGAGGAGACGCTGCAGCAGGTCGCAGAGCAGTCCCAGGAGATCGTCCGGATGCTCGAGGACTCGGGACTGCCCGTGAAGATCGTCTGGAAGCCCACCCTGAAGGACTCCGCCTCGATCCGCCGCATGGCGCTCGAGGTCAACGCGGCCGACCACGCGATCGGCGTCATCGCCTGGATGCACACCTTCAGCCCCGCCAAGATGTGGATCGCGGGGCTCGACGCGCTCCGCAAGCCCCTGCTGCACCTGCACACCCAGATCAACGTCGCGCTGCCGTGGGCCGAGATCGACTTCGACTTCATGAACCTCAACCAGGCCGCCCACGGCGACCGGGAGTTCGGGTACATCCAGTCGCGACTCGGCGTGCCGCGGAAGACCGTCGTCGGCCACGTCTCCAACCCGGACGTCTGCGCGAAGGTGGCCACCTGGCAGCGTGCCGCCGCCGGTTGGGCCGCCGTGCACGAGCTGAAGGTCGCCCGCTTCGGCGACAACATGCGCAACGTCGCCGTCACCGAGGGCGACAAGACCGAGGCCGAGCTCCGCTTCGGCGTCTCCATCAACACGTGGGGCGTCAACGACCTCGTCGCGGCCGTCGAGGCCCAGTCGGAGGACGCCGTCGACGCCCTCGTGGCCGAGTACGAGTAGACGTACGACGTCGTCCCCGAGCTCCGCCGCGGTGGCGACCGCCACGAGTCGCTGCGCTACGGGGCCCGCCAGGAACTGGGACTCCTGTCCTTCCTCGAGGAAGGCGGGTTCGGTGCCTTCACCACGAACTTCGAGGACCTCGGCGCGCTGCGGCAACTGCCCGGCCTCGCCGTCCAGCGGCTCATGGCCCGCGGCTACGGCTTCGGCGCCGAGGGCGACTGGAAGACCGCCGTGCTGGTCCGTGCCGCGAAGGTGATGGGCGCCGGGCTGCCCGGCGGTGCCTCGCTCATGGAGGACTACACCTACCACCTGGTGCCGGGGGAGGAGAAGATCCTCGGGGCGCACATGCTCGAGATCTGCCCCACCCTGACCACGTCGAAGCCCACCCTCGAGGTGCATCCGCTCGGCATCGGCGGCAAGGAAGATCCCGTGAGGCTCGTGTTCGACACGGACGCCGGAGCCGGCGTCGTCGTCGCGATGTCCGACATGCGGGACCGCTTCCGCCTCACGGCCAACGCCGTCGAGATCGTCCCGCCGGACGCGCCGCTCCCCAACCTGCCGGTCGCGCGCGCAGTGTGGAAGCCGGAGCCGAGCCTCGAGACGTCGGCAGCGGCCTGGCTGAGCGCCGGCGCCGCGCACCACACCGTCCTCACCACCGCCGTGGGCCTCGAGGTCTTCGAGGACTTCGCGGACATCGCCGAGGTCGAACTGCTGCGGATCGACGCCGACACGAAGCTCCGTGACTTCCAGCGTGAACTGCGCTGGAACGCGGCCTACTATCGCCTGGCGCAGAAACTGTAAGAGCCACTCCCCGAAAGCCGGCAACGCTGCCGGAAACCACTCACAAGAAAGTTCCACCATGAATCGGAAATACCTGGCCGGCATCGCGGCCGCCAGCATCCTGACCCTCAGCCTCTCCGCCTGTGGCGGTAGCAGCCGCGGCGGCGGCGACGCCGCTGCGGAGGGTGGCTCCAACGAGGGCGCCAAGATCGGTGTGGCCATGCCCACGCAGCAGTCCGAGCGCTGGATCGCCGACGGCGAGAACGTCAAGAGCCAGCTCGAGGACCTCGGCTACGAGGTGGACCTGCAGTTCGCCAACGACGACATCCCCACCCAGGTCAGCCAGATCGAGAACATGATCAACGGCGGCGTGAAGGCCCTCGTCGTCGCCTCCATCGACGGCACCACCCTGACGAGCGTCCTGGACCAGGCCGAGTCGCAGGACATCCCGGTCATCGCCTACGACCGGCTGATCAACGGCTCCGACACCGTTGACTACTACACCACCTTCGACAACGAGGAGGTCGGCGTCCAGCAGGCCACGTCGCTCCTGACGGGCCTCGGCGTCCTCGACGCCGAGGGCGCCGAGACAGGCGAGGAAGGGCCGTTCGACGTGGAACTCTTCGCCGGCAGCCCGGATGACAACAACGCGAAGTTCTTCTGGGACGGCGCGATGAAGACCCTCCAGCCGTACCTCGACAGCGGCGTGCTCCGCGTGCCGAGCGGCCAGACCGAATTCGAGCAGGCCGCGATCCTCCGCTGGCTGCCCGACACCGCACAGGACCGCATGGAGGACCTCCTGACCGTCGGCGGCGGGGAGCAGCTCGAAGGCGTGCTCTCGCCCTATGACGGTCTCTCGATCGGCATCATCTCGGCCCTCACCTCCGGTGGCTACTCCGCGAGCGACCTCCCGGTCGTCACCGGTCAGGACGCAGAGGTCGGCTCCGTGAAGTCGATCATCGCCGGTGAGCAGTACTCGACGATCTTCAAGGACGTCCGCGAACTCGGCAAGCAGGCCGTCACCATGGTGGATGCCCTCATGACGGGCGAAGAGCCCGAGGTCAACGACACCGAGACCTACGACAACGGCGAGAAGATCGTTCCCGCGTACCTGCTCGAGTCGCAGATCGTCACGGTCGACAACTACGAGGAAGCCCTCGTCGAGACCGGTTACTACACCGAGGACGAGCTCAAGTAACCGTCCAGCACCACCTCTGATGCCTGTGGCTCCGGACCTTCCCTGGTCCGGAGCCACAGGCGCTGTACCTCGCCCGGCATCGCCCGGGACTTCCACTCAAGTAAGCGAGGCTCGACCATGGCGGAAAACATCCTCAGGATGCACCGCATCACCAAGACCTTCCCTGGCGTGAAGGCACTGCAGGACGTCAACCTCGACGTCGCGCGCGGCGAGGTCCACGCGATCTGCGGGGAGAACGGGGCCGGTAAATCGACCCTCATGAAAGTGCTGTCGGGTGTCTACCCGCACGGCACGTACGACGGCGACATCGAGTTCGAGGGTCGCGTCGTAGAGTTCAAGGACATCCGCGACAGCGAACGCGACGGGGTGGTCATCATCCACCAGGAGCTGGCGCTGTCTCCCTTCCTCTCCGTCGCCGAGAACATCTTCCTCGGCAACGAGCGCGAGAAGCGCGGTTTCGTGAACTGGAACGAGACCAACCTGGAGGCGGCCAAACTGCTCCGCCGCGTCGGACTGGACCTCAGTCCCACGGTGCGTGCCGGCGACATCGGCGTGGGCAAGCAGCAGCTCGTCGAGATCGCGAAGGCGCTCTCGAAGAACGTGAAGCTGCTGATCCTCGACGAACCCACGGCCGCCCTGAACGACGAGGACTCCGCGCACCTCCTCGGGCTCGTCAAGGGCCTCCGCTCCGAAGGCATCACCAGCATCATCATCAGCCACAAACTCAACGAGATCCGCGAGATCGCCGACTCGGTCACCATCCTCCGCGACGGCCGCACCATCGAGACCCTGAGCCTGCACGACGGCTCGGTCACCGAGGAACGCATCATCAAGGGCATGGTGGGGCGCGACATGGAGAGCCGCTACCCCGACCGCACGCCGGTGATCAGGGAGGAAGTCCTCCGCGTCGAGGACTGGACCGTGCACCACCCGCAGGAGAGTTCCCGCGTGATCGTCGACAAGGCGAATCTCTCCGTCCGCGCAGGGGAGGTGGTGGGCATCGCCGGTCTCATGGGCGCCGGCCGCACCGAACTGGCCATGAGCATCTTCGGCCGGAGCTACGGCTCCAACATCACCGGCACGCTGTACAAGAACGGGACGCCCATCACGGCGCGGACGGTCGGTGAGGCGATCCGCCACGGGATCGCCTACGCCACGGAGGACCGCAAGCGCTACGGCCTCAACCTGATCGACGACATCAAGCGCAACATCTCGGGCGCCGCTCTCGGCAAGCTCGCGAAACGCGGCTGGGTGGACAGCGGCCGGGAAGCCGTCGTCGCCGGCGACTACCGGACCTCCATGAACATCAAGGCACCGTCCGTCACCGCCGTCACCGGGAAACTCTCCGGCGGCAACCAGCAGAAGGTGGTGCTCTCGAAGTGGATGTTCTCGGACCCCGACGTCCTGATCCTCGATGAGCCCACCCGCGGGATCGACGTCGGAGCGAAGTACGAGATCTACACGATCATCAACCGGCTTGCAGCCGAGGGGAAGGCAGTCATCGTCATCTCCTCCGAGCTCCCCGAGCTCCTCGGCATCTGCGACCGCATCTACACCCTGGCCGAGGGCCGCATCACCGCGGAGGTGCCCATCGCACAGGCCACCCCGGAACTCCTCATGCAATTCATGACCAAGGAAAAGGACTGACTCCATGGCTACCACCGTCAAGGACCCCGCCGTTGCGATGCCGCAACCTCCCGTGAAGCACGGGATCTCCTTCCTGACGAGCAGGCTGCGGCAGATCGGTATCTTCGTCGCGCTCCTCGTGATCGTCACGCTGTTCCAGGTGTTGACCGGCGGCGCGCTGCTGCAGCCGGACAACGTCTCGAACATCATCGTGCAGAACAGCTACATCCTGCTCCTGGCGATCGGCATGGTCATGATCATCGTCGCCGGACACATCGACCTGTCCGTCGGATCGGTGGCGGCCTTCGTCGGCGCCATGTCCGGCATCATGGTGCAGGACTGGTCCTTCCCCTGGTGGCTGGCCTTCATCGTGTCCCTCGTCATCGGCGGCCTCGTGGGGGCCTGGCAGGGATTTTGGGTAGCCTATGTGGGCATCCCGGCGTTCATCGTGACCCTCGCGGGCATGCTCGTCTTCCGCGGGCTCACCCAGATCGTCCTCGAGAACCAGCGCATCACCGGGTTCCCCGAGGAGTACCGCCAGCTCGGCGGAGGGTTCCTGTTCCCGGGTCTCTTTCCCGCCGAGACGAACATCCTCGACTGGACCACCGTGGGCCTCGGCGTCATCGCCGTCGTCCTGCTCGTCGTGTCCCAGCTGCGCGGCCGCGCCACGCGTGCCCGCCTCAACCTGGAGGACGAGCCGGCAGCCTGGTTCTTCACCAAGCTGGCTTTCATCGCCGTCATCATCCTGGGCCTCACCTATCTGCTGGCCGGTTCCCGCAGCGGGACGCCGATCGTGCTGGTGGTGCTCGGGGTCCTGATCGTCGCCTACAGCCTCGTCATGAGCAACAGCGTCTTCGGCCGGCACATCTACGCACGCGGTGGCAACCTGCAGGCAGCCCAGCTGTCGGGGGTCAACACGAAGCGCATCGACTTCATGCTCTTCGTCAACATGGGTGTGCTCGCAGCGCTCGCCGGCCTCATCTTCACCGGCCGGCTCAACTCCGCCGGGCCGGGTGCGGGCAACCTCTTCGAGCTCGACGCCATCGCCGCAGCATTCATCGGTGGGGCCGCCGTCACGGGCGGCGTCGGAACGGTGATCGGGGCCATCACGGGCGGGCTCATCATGGGCGTGCTCAACAACGGCATGTCCCTGCTCGGCGTCGGTATCGACTACCAGCAGTTCATCAAGGGCATGGTGCTCCTGCTGGCTGTCGGCTTCGACGTCTTCAACAAGCGCCGTGCCTCCAGCGCGCTGAAGTAGAGAAAAAAGAAAAAGCCGGACGGGCGTAACTTCTCCGTCCGGCCCTGCGATTACCTGTATGTAAGTGCCGCACCGAGGCTTATCCCCCAACGGGCCTCGGTGCGGCCTTTTCATTTCCCTTGTCATGTCCCTTGTCATTGTCGAGGCCTTCCGGGGCCGACGCCCCGGGGCGGGAAGCACCGGTTACGATGGTGTCGCCGTCCCGCCCGAACAAGGAACCGACCGTGGCCACAGCCCTGCCTGACGATGCGCTCACCCGCGCTCAAGCAGGCGAACCCGCGGCCTTCTCCCTCCTCTATCAGGCCCTCGGCCCGGCGGTGCTGGGGTACTTCGCGGGTCGCGGGTCGGAGGATCCCGAGGCGCTGACGCAGGATGTGTTCCTGACCGTCTTCTCGAAGCTCGAGGCGGTCACCGGAGGGCTCCCGGGTCTGCGCACCTTCACATTCTCCGTGGCGCACGCGCGGCACGTCGACGAGGTGCGGAGAAGGACCCGCACACCCGTCCTCGTAGGCTACGAGGCCGACGGCGACACCCGCTCCACCGAGTCGGCGGAAGCCGTGGTGCTCGACAGGCTGGACGCCGGCCTAGCGGGTGGGCTGCTGGCCCAGGTGAATGCCGACCAGCGCGAGGTCCTCCTGCTGCGCATCGTCGCGGAACTGCCGATCGACCAGGTCGCCGAGATCCTCGGACGGTCGGCAGGATCCGTCAAGCAGTTGCAGCGGCGGGGACTGCTCAAGTTGAAGGAACTCGTACAACCCAACGAATCGGAAGCGCTATGACTGCACGTGACACCCCGGCGCCGGAGCCCGTGCAGAGTCTCCTGGACGAGGCGGGCCTTTCCCACGACCAACGGCTCGACGACGTGCTGCAGAGCATCCGGGACCTCGGCACAGGACCCGAACCTGAGTGCTCCGCGGAGCTCGCCCAGCTGATGTCCGACGGCGGCCGGCCCGGCCAGAGCCGCCGGCACAAGCGGCGGATCACGTTCATCGGAGGCGCGCTCGCCGTCTCCATGGGCGTCGGGATGTCCGGGGTCGCGGCGGGAACCCTGCATCTTCCGGGGCATACCGGGGAATCGTTCGATGCCACGGCGCGCTTCAGCGTCCGTGACAGTGCGGATCGTCTCGAGGCCGGGGGGCACGTCCGGACCGGGCCAGATCCCCTGACCGACGCCGGAACGACGCCGGTACCGACAGCTGAGCGGCCGTCCGGCGCGGGCAGCCCCGTCCCCGGTGATTCCGGCGGGTCATCGACGACTGCCGTGCATGCCGTGCCTGTCGCGCCGCTCCCGCCGCTCCCACAGGGACCCGGCCAGGCCCGGACGGCGTCCGACGCCGGGTCCGTGCCCGCCGCGCCGCTCCCGCAGGGAACCGGCGAGGCCCGGACTGCGCCCGACGCCGGGTCGCTGCCTGCCGTGCCGCTCCCGCCCACGACCGGCGAGGTCGGCAGCCCGGCGCGATCATCGGCGCCCGGTCCCGCCGATGCCCGTTCGGGCGTATCATCCGTGGCTCCGACGCGGGCAGGCGAGGACGCTGCCTCCGATGTGGCTGCAGCGGCCGAGACCGCAGCACACCGCTCGGTGACCGTTCCGGCTGTGAGCGGCCCGGCGGAGGGCCCGACAACGACCACGCGGCTGGCGAGCTCTCCCGTCCCCGGTCAGCGGAGGGAGACCGGGGACGCGCGGCCGGTTGCTCCGTCCGGGGACGCCCGGGTGGACGGTGCCCTGCTCCGCGACCGCTTCAGCGCGACATCCCCGACGACAGGTGGGAGCCCCGTGATGTCGACCCTGTGGCTCCGTGCAGCGGCGCCGCAGCCGGAGGACACCTCGACCCTCTCCTACCCGGTCCTGACGGATTCCGACCTCGGGGGCCTGTTCCCTGTGGAAGCGGGGGTGTACGGTCCTGACCCGGCTGACGTCCCCGGGGGCTCCATCGAGCCGGCCGACCCACAGGACGCGAAACCCGCTCCCAGCCCGGTGCCCACCGGCGGCGACCCGGCACCCGGGGTCGGCCCGTCGGCGGTTCCGGAGGTCGATCAGGGCGCTCCGCCCGAGCAGGTCGCCGCTGCCGGCGCGGGAACGGGTGCGGAGGTCGCTGCGGACGCGGAAGCGGTCGCGGACGTGACGGTCGGTGGCGATGGAGGAACCGGTGCCACTCCCCCCGAGGAGACTCTCCAGGAGATCCCGGACGAGGCTCCGAAGACGCTGCAGGGCGGGCCCAGCCCTTCGGACGGCTGACGACGCGGCCGGTCCCGCCTAGGAGGTGATCTGCCGCTTCGAGGAGATGACCCCCGTGTTGAACCCCGCCAGGTTGAGCCCGCCGTGGAAGCGTGCATGCTCGATCTTGAGGCAGCGGTCCATCACCACATCGAGGCCCGCGGCCTCCGCCGAGCGTGCCACGTCCTCGTGCCAGGAGCCGAGCTGCAGCCACAGCGCCTTCGCCCCGACCTCGAGCGTCTCCTCCAGCACGGACGGCAGGTCGTCGTGCTTCCGGAACACGTCGACGACGTCGGGCACCTCCGGGAGGTCCTTCAGCGACGCGTAGGCCGGCTGCCCGAGGATCTCTTTCGCCACCGGATTGACGAAGTACAGGCGGTAGGGCGAGGACGACTGCAGGTAGGTCGCCACGAAGTAGGAGGCCCGGGACGGCTTGTCGGACGCCCCGACGATCGCCACGGACCGTGCGTTCCGGAGGAGAGCCAGTCGCTCCGGGGCAGACGGTCCCTCCCAGGTCCGCGTCGGTGCTTCCGATCCGCTCATGCTCCCACTCCTACTGCGCGCGTAGCCGACGCGTCGTCGTCCTTCCCTCCGGCGGCCTCCTGCGGGAGATCGTCGAAGGCCTCGTCCGCGGCGTCGGTGGCGAGGGTGAGCGCCTGGTCGAGGTCCCACAGGATGTCGTCGAGGTCCTCGAGGCCCACCGAGATGCGGACGAGGTCCTCGGGCACGCCGGCGGCCGCCAGCTGCTCCGTGGAGAGCTGCTGGTGCGTCGTCGAACCCGGGTGGATCACGAGGGTGCGGGAGTCGCCGACGTTCGCGAGGTGTGATGCCAGCTGCAGGGACTCGATGAACTTCTGTCCCGCCTTGCGGCCGCCCCTGACGCCGAAGCTGAACACCGAGCCCGGCCCCTGCGGCAGGTAGGTCTGCGCCCGCGCGTGATGCGGATGCGTGGGCAGCCCGGCGTAGTTGACGTATTCCACGCGAGGATCGGCCTGCAGCCACTGTGCCACGGCCAGCGCGTTCTCGAGGTGTTCGTCGAGGCGCTGCGCGAGGGTCTCGACGCCCTGCAGGAGCTGGAAGGCCGACGACGGCGAGAGGGACGGGCCGATATCACGCAGCTGCTCGGTGCGGAGCTTGGTGAGGAAACCGTACTCGCCGAAGTTCGCCCACCACTGGATGTTGCCGTAGGAGGGCACGGGCTCGGTCATCATGGGGAATTTGCCGTTGCCCCAGTCGAACCGGCCGCTCTCCACGATCACGCCGCCGAGTGTGGTGCCGTGCCCACCGATGAATTTGGTGGCCGAGTGGATCACGATGTCCGCGCCGTGTTCGATGGGCCGCACCAGATACGGCGTGCTGAGCGTGGAGTCGACGATGAAGGGGATGCCGGCGTCGTGCGCGACTTCCGCCAGGCCGGCGAGGTCCGAGATCTCGCCGGACGGGTTCGCGATCACCTCCGCATAGACGGCTTTCGTGTTCTCCCGGATGGCGGCCGCGTAATCGGCAGGATCGGTTCCGGGAACGAAGGTCGTCTCGATGCCGAAGCGCCGCAGCGTGACGTCGAGCTGCGTGACGGTCCCGCCGTAGAGCTGCGACGCGGCGACGATGTGGTCGCCCGCCTGGCAGAGCGCCGCGAAGGTGATGAATTCGGCGCTCATGCCCGACGCCGTCGCCACCGCCCTGATGCCCCCTTCGAGGGAGGCGATGCGCTCCTCGAACGCCGCCACGGTGGGATTGCCGATGCGCGAGTAGATGTTGCCGTACTTCTGCAGGGCGAAGAGGTTGGCGGCGTCATTGGTGTCCTTGAACACGAACGACGTCGTCTGATAGATCGGCACGGCACGTGCCCCGTGGGTGGCGTCGGGGGTGCCGCCGGCGTGGAGTGCGCGCGTACGGAAACCGAAGGAACGTTCTGCCATCAGACACCTGCCTTGCTCGGGAGTGTTCCGGCGAGGGTCTCGTCCGGATCGAAGTCGACGTCTGCCCTGCGTGCCGCGTCCGCCTCGAGTTCGCGGACGATCGGCAGCACGTCCGCGCCGAAGGCGGCGACCTCCTCCTGGAAGTGCAGGTAGCACGTGAGGAAGAGATTCACGCCGATCTTCTTGTACTCGACGATGCGCTCGGCGATCTGCTCCGGCGTGCCGATGAGCTGCGTCCTGAAGCCGTCGTTGTACTGCACCAGGTCCTCGAACGAGGAGTCAGCCCACATGCCCTTGCCGTCCTTCGTCGACGCCCCGGCCTCCTGCACGGCGTCACGGAAGCCCTCGACGGCGGGGCGGTGCGCTTTCTCGACGATCTCCCGGAGGGTGTCGCGCGCTTCCTTCTCCGAGTCACGCGCGATCACGAACCCGTTGAGCCCGTAGCGAGGCCGGCGGCCGGCCACGGCGGCCGAGGCCTGCACGCCGGCGATGTTCTCCTTGAAGCCCTCGAGGTCCTTGCCGTTGGAGAAGTACCAGTCGGCCACGCGGCCCGCCGTCGCCTGCGCGGCCGTCGAGTTGCCGCCGAAGAAGACCTCCGGGTGGGGGCGGCCGGGTACGTCGACCGGGGCAGGGCTCAGGGTGAAGTTGTTGATGTCGTAGTACTTCCCCGACTGGCTGTAGCCCTGCTCGGTCCACAGCCCGCGCAGCACGCGGATGAACTCCTCCGTGCGGACGTACCGCTCGTCGTGCTCCAGCCAGTCGAGGCCGAAGTTCACGAACTCGTCCTTGAGCCAGCCGGAGACGACGTTCACGGCGGCCCGGCCGTTGGAGATGTGATCGGCGGTGATGATGAATTTTGCGAGGACCCCGGGGTGCCACATGCCGGGATGGACCGCGGCGATCACCTTGAGCTTCTCGGTCGCGGCCAGGAGTGCCAGGGAGAACGACGTCGCCTCGTGTTGCTTGTCGGCGCCGTAGGACGCGGCATACCGGGTCTGGGACAGTGCGTACTCGAAGCCGGCGTCCTCCGCGATGCGGGCCAGCTTCCGGTTGTAGTCGAAGTCCCAGCTGGTGCGCTGCTCGATGGTCGAGACCACCAGCCCGCCGCTCACGTTGGGTACCCAGTAGGCGAACTTCAGGGGAGTGGAAAGGTCGGCAACGCTCATCGTGTCCTCCATCGTTCTGGCAGTAGCACCCTACTGTCACCGCGGGAGGCGGTGGCCAGGGTTGCTGCGGCGTCAGTGAGCCAGATCTCTCAGCCGCTCGGGATGGTCAAGCATGAGTGTGACACCGGCATGGCCGGTAGCCAAACAATGTGTCGTCCTGAGGCGCGCGGGCTGCGCGTGCGGCCTACGAGCAGCCTATGGGCGACCGGTGCGGCACGCTTCGCTCGGGAGGCGCCGGGGCAGGGTACGACGCGTTACACAAATGTGACAAACCGGAGGAGTGCTGGGTATCGTCATTGCGTGCTCCCGTCCATGTGGGGCGCTCCCGACGGATTGCCGAGCCCTGCCGCCGGCCGGGATACGTCCGCACCTTCGAAGGCAGGGACGGGGGAACCATCAGTTCCACCGGGCGCGCAGGATCACCTGCACGCGTCCTCGGGGTTAAGTCGCACCGCATCGCCCACCGGCGCTGCCCGCGGCCGGGTGACTCCCATCCGAACCCGACAGCTCACCCCGCAGGCATGGGAGAGGTACAGAACCATGTCACGAAACATCTCAACGGCCCGTCACCGCGCCGACGTCGACGGAAACCTCGCGCTGCAGGGCCTGTCCCGTGCCGCGAAGAGCGGAGCCACGTCCGTGGGCCGCCCGGTCGCCATCGCCGCCGTCACCTCCGGTCTCGCGCTCAGCGCCGTCGGAACCGCCCACGCCGGCACCTACACCGCTGAGGGCACCGCCGCGCCCGCCGCAGTTGCACCCGCAGCCGCTTCCGGTGCCGCTCACACCGTCGTCGCCGGCGACACCCTCGGCGCCATCTCCGCCTCCTACGGTGCGGACCTGACGGCCGTCCTGGCTGCCAACGGGCTCACGCTCGCGTCGGTCATCTTCCCCGGCGACACCATCGTCATCCCGGCCGCCGGTGCTGCTGTCGCGGCTCCCGTCCAGACGGTCTCCGTGCCGGTCGCCGTAGCCCCCGTGGCTCCTGCAGTCGCCGCGGCTCCCGTCTACGAGCAGGCTCCCGCCTTCGAGCAGGCAGCGGCGATCGCCCCGGCTCCCGCCGTCTCGGCAGCTCCCACCTCGGGCATCTACCTCGCCTCGGCAACCATCACCCCCGTCGCCGAGACGCCTGCTCCCTCGGGCAACGCCGCCGCGATCCTCCTCGGTTCCGCCCAGGCCCAGCTCGCAGCCGGCGCCGTGCAGGACTGCACGGTTCTCGTCGAGAAGGCCCTGCGCGCAGCAGGCTTCTCCGTCGGGGACCTCGGCCCCTCGCAGTTCTTCCAGTTCGGCACCACGGTTGCCACCCCCGCACCCGGCGACATCGTCATCACCGGTGGCCACGTGGCCATCTACGCCGGCGGTGGCCAGGTCATCAGCAGTGGCATGAACGGCGCCAACCTCACCATGCAGCACCCTCTCTCGGACCTTCCGGGAGCATCCTTCGTTCGCGTGGGCTAACACCGGACGGACCACACACGGGAAACGGCAGGCGCTTGGACGGGGCGCCTGCCGTTTCCTTTTAATGTGTCCCGTGACCTGTCATGCCGGGAAAGCCCCAGCGCGGTTCCGCAGGACCGCCTGGATGCCCGCGATGCAGTCCTCGTTCTGCAGGGAGGTCGTGTCGCCGAGCGCCGTACCCTCGTAGAGCTGGGTCAGCAGGCGCCGCATGATCTTGCCCGAGCGCGTCTTCGGAACGTCCTCGACCACGACGACGGCGGAGGGCCGGGCGATGGGCCCGATCGCCCGTGCGACATGAGCGCGCAGGACCGGGCCGATATCGGCCTCGGTGCCGGCCCCGGCGGCGAGCACCACGAAGGCCGCGATGGCATGCCCGGTCAGCGGGTCGGCGATGGGGCAGGCTCCCGCCTCCGTGACAAGCGGATGGGCGACGAGCGCCGATTCGATCTCGATCGTGGACAACCGGTGCCCGGAGACGTTGATGACGTCGTCCACGCGCCCGAGGATCCACGTGTCGCCGTCGTCGTCGTACCGGGCGCCGTCGCCGGCGAGGAACCAGCCCTCTGCAGCGAACTTCCGCCAGTAGGAGTCCAGGTAGCGCTGCGGATCGCCCCAGACGGTGCGCGCCATGGCGGGGCCGTGCCGGTCGACGACGATCAGACCCTGCTCACCCGGACCCACCGGCCGCCCGTCCTCGTCCACGATGCGGGTGCTGACACCGGGTAGGGCCCTCGCCGCGCAGCCCGGTTTGAAGTCCGCGTCCGCAGGGCTGGGGGAGAGGACGGTGGCGCCGGTCTCCGACTGCCACCAGGTGTCGACGACGGGCACCTCGTTGCGCCCCAGGTTCCGGCGGAACCACCGCCAGGCTTCGGGGTTGACGGCTTCGCCCACCGTCCCGAGGACGCGGATGCTGGAGAGGTCGTAGCCGGCGGGAACGCCGTCGGGGAACCAGCCCATGAGCGAGCGCACCAGGGTGGGGGCGGTGTAGTAGCTCGTGACCCCGTAGCGTTCGATGATCTCGAAGTGGCGGGCCGCATGCGGCGTGTTCGGTGTGCCCTCGAAGATGACCTGCGTGGCACCAGTGGAGAGGGGCCCGTAGAGCTCGTACGTATGGGCGGTGACCCAGGCGAGGTCCGCGGTGCACCAGTGGACGTCGGTCTCGCGCCTCGCGGCGTCGGGATGGCTGAAGAGGTGCTCGAAGCTCCAGGACGCCTGCGTCAGGTAGCCGCCGGAGGTGTGGACCAGACCCTTGGGCTTCCCGGTGGTGCCGGAGGTGTACATGATGAACAGCGGCGTCTCGGCGTCGAACGCCTCGGGGTCGTGGAGCGCCGAGGCGGTGTCGACGACGTCGTGCCACCAGACGTCGCGGCCCTCGGTCCATGCGATGTCGGAGCCGGTGCGGCGCACCACGAGGACGTGTTCGATGCTGGTGGCACCCCCGACGGCGGCGTCGGCGTTCTCCTTCACAGGGACGGCCCTGCCCCGGCGGTACTGCCCGTCCGTGGTGACCAGCAGCTTGGCGTTGGTGTCCTCCACGCGGAAGCGCAGCGCTTCGGCGGAGAACCCGCCGAACACCAGCGAGTGCACGGCGCCGATGCGCGCACACGCGAGCGTGATGACGACCGTCTCCACGAGGACGGGAAGGTAGACGACCACGCGGTCGCCCTTCCCGATCCCGAGGGCGATCAGCGCATTGGCGGCGCGGCACACCTGGTCGTGCAGATCCGCGTACGTCACGGTGCGGCGATCGCCCGGCTCACCCTCGAAGTGCAGGGCCACGCGGTCACCGCGCCCGGCCCGCACATGCCGGTCCACGCAATTGGCGGCGATATTGAGGGTTCCCCCGGCGAACCACTCGATCGCGGGCACGCTGAGCGTCCCGTCCTCCTGCAGTTCCGCCTTCTCGAACGTGTGGAGGGTGTGCCAGGGCTTCTCCCAGTCGAGCCGCTCGGCCTGCTCCGCCCAGAACGCGAGCCGCTCGGCCTCGCTCTGTGCCGGCGGTGCCGGGACCGGCGTCGTTCCTAGGCCCATCGGCGCACCGCCCACCGTTCCGCGACCCCGAGCAGGGCGTCCGTGGCCTTGCCGATGACCGCCAGCAGGATGATGGCGAGCAGGATGCGGTCCACGCGCCCGTTCTGCTGCGAGTCGACGAGCAGGAACCCGAGCCCCATCGACGAGGCGATGAGCTCCGCCGCGACGAGGAACAGCCACGACTGGGCGAGCGCCAGCCGCAGGCCGGAGAACAGCGCGGGCACGACGGCGGGAAGCTGCACCGTGGTCAGCAGGCGCAGGCCGTTCACCCCGAAGGCGCGCGCGGCCTCGACGAGGTTCCGGTCCACGTGCCGCAGTCCGAGGTAGAGCGTCGTGAAGACGGGGAAGAAGGCGCCGATGGTGATCAGGGTGACCTTCGAGTCCTCGTTGATGCCGATCCACAGGACCAGGAGCGGCACCCACGCCAGCGACGGGACGGCGCGCAGGGCGCCGATTGTCGGGGTGAGCAGGACGTCGGCGACGCGGGAGAGGCCGAGGACTGCGCCCGCCACCACGCCGAGCACGGAGCCCATCAGGAAGCCGAGGACCACGCGCTGGGTGGAGATGAGGATGTGCGTGGCGAGCTGGCCGCGCTCGACGAGGTCGACGGCGGCCGCCAGGACCGAGGTGGGGGAGGGCAGTTGCGACGGCCTGAAGAAGCCCGACGCCGTGCTCAGGTGCCAGCCGAGCAGCAGCAGTGCGGGGACGAGCAACCCGAGGAGGATGATCCCGATGCGCCGTCCGGTGGCGCGGCGGGTGCTCCTGTCGGCGCCCGCAGGTGAACCGCCCTGCCCGACGGCGTCCTCGGCGGTCACGGGAGAACCGACGGCCGCCAGCCCGGCCCGGCTGACGGGGATGGCCCGCTGGCCCACCTCGGAGCTCACGAGTCGGAGCCGATGGCGTCAGGATCGGCCTTCTCGACGAGGGAGGCGTCGAAGAGCGATTCGAGGGCCTCGTCGATCTGTTCCTGCGACTGGACGTCACCGGTCTCGACGAACACGGGCCCGATCTTCTCGAGCACGCTGCGCTGGGCGTCGCCCGGTGCCGGGTCCACGACCAGATTGGTCCGGTCGATGATCACGGAGCTCGCCACCGAGGGGTCAATGCCGGCCACGTCGGCGAGGATGGCGGCGGTTTCCTCGGGGTTCTCCTTCGCCCACTGGCGCGCCTTCTCGTAGGCGTTCACCACGGTCTGGGCGACGTCGGGCTGCTCCGTGAGGAAGTCCTCCGTGGCGTTGAGGAACCCGTAGCTGTTGAAGTCGATGTCGCGGAAGAAGAGCTGCGCGCCGTCCTGTTCCGCGGCGGCCATGATCGGGTCGAGGCCGGCCCACGCGTCGACGGCGCCGCTCGCCAGGGCCGAGCGCCCGTCGGCGTGCTGGAGGTTCTCGATCGTGACCTCGGACTGCTCCACACCGGCCGACTCGAGGGCCTGGAGGAGGAAGAAGTATGGGTCCGTGCCGCGCGTCGCTGCGACGGACTTCCCGCGCAGGTCCTCGACGCTGGTGATGCCGGAGTCGGGAAGCGTCACCAAAGCGGACCATTCGGGCTGTGAATAGATGTCGATGGTCTTGATGGGGGAGCCGTTCGAGCGCGCGAGCAGTGCGGCGGAACCTGCCGTGGACCCGACGTCGATCGCGCCGGCGCGCAACGCCTCATTGGCCTTGTTGGACCCTGCGGACTGCACCCAGTTCACCGTCATGTCCTGTTCGGCGAGCTCCTCCTCGAGCCAGCCCTGCTCCTTCACGATCAGGCTGAGCGGGTTGTACGTGGCGAAGTCGATGTTCAGGGTTCCGCCCTGGGTGGAGCCGTCCGCCGAGGCAGGCCCGGTATCGGAGGCGTTCTCGCCCGCGAGGCAGCCGCTCAGGCTGAGTGAGAGGGCGGAGGCGAGGGCGAGGGTCGGCAGGAGGGCACGGCGGTTCATGGGGGTCCTTCGGTCGGGTCTGCGGATGGGCAAGTCAGGAGATGGAGACAGGAGCATGGGATGCGGGATGGTGGACGCGCGGGCGTGGGAGGGCCGGCGCCGCTGCACGACGGCGGTGGTTCCGCGTCCGCGGACAGCCGAAGCTAGTGCCCCGTGACGCCGAGCATGGAGAGCAGCGAGCTGCGGAGGGCGCCGAGACCGTCGGCGTTGCGCCGGCGCGGCCGTTCGCCGGGCACGGTCACCAGCTCCGCCACGGTCGACCCCTCGCGCCCGTCGTCGTTCCGGCCGAGGACCAGGATGCGGTCGGCGAGCTGGAGCGCCTCGTCGACGTCGTGCGTGACGAGCAGGACGGTGGTCGGCTGGGCGCGGTGGACGTCCAGGAGGAGGTCCTGCATGCGGATGCGCGTCAGGGCGTCCAGTGCGCCGAACGGTTCGTCCAGAAGTAGGACCCCGGGATTGCGGGCAAGGGCACGGGCCAGCGAGGTGCGCTGCGCCATGCCGCCGGACACCTCCCGCGGCCGGTGCTTCGCGAAGCCGTCGAGCCCCACGAGGGTCAGCAGTTCGAGGACCTTGGCCTTGCCGGCGCTCGCGCTGGAGGACTTGGGCAACCCGATGGCCACGTTGGCCTGAAGCGTGTGCCACGGCAGGAGGCGTGGTTCCTGGAAGGCGACCGCGCAGCGCTCGTCGATCCCGGACACCGGGGTGCCATCGATGAGGACCTCGCCGGTATCGGGGACGTCGAGACCCGCTGCTGCGCGCAGGAGGGTCGACTTCCCGCAGCCGCTGGTGCCGAGGATCGCAAGGATCTCGCCCGGCTGCACCTCGAGGGAGACGTCCCTGAGGACGGTGCGGCGCTCCTGGGCGGGTCCGAAGCCGCGGCCGAGCCCGGCGAAGCGCACGCCGAGGGCCTGCTTGGAGGAGGGGCGGGTGCTGCCGGGTGCCAGAACTGTGGTCATGGTGTCTCCATCGGTCCTGGCGGTAGCACCCTACGGACCGAGCCTTCGCCGCCGCGTGCGGGCGGTTCCCAGGGCTCGGACCTCGTTATCGCCGTGCGTTGCGGGGAACGCGCGGCGACCAGGGTTGCTGCGGCTTCATCGATCCAGGTCTCTCGGCCGCTCGGGATGGTCACTCCCATGAAACGCCCGGAGCGTTGCTGGAGCAAAATGGTCCATGTAACAAAGGCTGTAACAATCGCCGGACAGGCACGAGATCTCGGGAGGCACCATGGCGCACCGGAACGACCCGCAGGTGATCAGGAGGCTCCTCACCGATCACGGGCGGTGGGCCGTCGTCGGGCTGTCGAACAATCCGCGTCGCGCGGCCGTCGGCGTGTCCCGGTTCCTCATGGACACCCTGGGCATGGAGGTGGTCCCGGTGAGCCTGAAGGGCGACGACGTCCATGGGCAGAAGGGTTACACGCGCCTTGCGGACGTGCCGGGCGCGATCGACGTCGTCGACTGTTTCGTGAACTCCTCGCGCGTAGGTGCCGTGGTGGACCAGGCGATCGCCGTGGGGGCCCGCGCGGTATGGCTGCAGCTCGGCGTCATCGACGAGGATGCAGCCCGGCGGGCCGCGGAGGCAGGGCTCGACGTCGTCATGGACACCTGTCCCGTCATGGAGGCGCCGGCCCTCGGGCTCTAGCGGAGCCTCACATGCGCTGGTACTTCGAACGCACCACCATGAACAGGCCATAGGCCATCAGGCCGATGGCCACCGCGCCGAGCAGCCACGCGCCGAAGGGCTGCTCGCGGAGGGTCTTCAGTGCGCCGTCGAGCCCGGTGGACTCCTCCGGGTTGTTGGTCACGGTCGCGACGACGAGCAGGACCCCGAGGACCCCGAGTGCAAAGCCCTTGGCGATGTAGCCCACGGTGCCGAGGGCCACGACGGCGGTGCCGAGACCGGCGGGCGGAATGGCGGAGAGCTTTTTCGTGAAGGACCGCGAGGCGCCCCGGTAGATGAAGTAGCCGCCGACCGCGAGGATGCCCACGCCGACCGCGATCAGCAGTGCCGAGCCCGCCGGGTTGGACATGAGGGAGGCGCTGGCAGAGCTCGTCTCGCTGCTGCTGTCGCTCGAGCCGCCGAGCGCGTACCGCCCGAATGTGGTGCCGATGGTGGCGTAGACCGCTGCCTGCCCGCCGCTCTTGAGCCGCGACGTCAGTTTCTCCTTCCCGCTCAGGGCCCTGACGCCGAAGAAGATCTCACTGACCTGGAACAGCGCGAGGGCGAGGCAGCCGATGAAGCAGAACCAGAGGAGGACCGCACCCCCGGGACTGCCGGCGAGCTGACCGATGGCGCCGCTCTGATCGGCGCTGCCGGAGCCACCCCGCGCGAGACCGAGTGCGATGAACCCGATCAGGAGATGCAGAATGCCGGCGGCGATGTAGCCCGCGCGGGCCGCGAGCTCGAATCCCTTCGAGTTGGCGGCCTCCTCCGCGGCGTCGGACGCCCTGTCAGTTGCGTCGTCCACCCCGTTGCTGCCTTTGCTGGTTGACGGGTTCGGTTTCATGATGCTCCCACTTCGCTGGTGGAGCGGCGGGAAGGGGCATCAGCGGTGCGCCCGGGCCGGTCCGGATCCCTATCCTGCCACTGCGCGTCCCGCGGACACCCACCCGGAGAGCGGGGGTCCGGATCCCTCTGGCACTCGGACATCCATTAGGTTCACATGTGCGTAATCATGCACTTAGGCTGGTGATCCACTTTCCGTCCGAGAGGGCCATGATGCTTTCCGTTCTTTGCCGCCCGGCGTACCGCCATCTCTTCACGGCGCAGGTCGTCGCCCTCCTCGGAACGGGCCTGCTGACCGTCGCGTTGGGCCTGCTGGCGTTCGATCTCGCCGGAGGGCAGGCCGGCGCCGTCCTCGGCACGGCGTTGACCATCAAGATGGTCGCCTATGTCTTCGTGGCTCCCGTGATGGCGGCACTGGTCGAACGGCTGCCACGCAGGGGCGTCCTCGTCGGTGCGGATCTGGTACGCGCGGCCATCGCGCTGAGCCTGCCGTTCATCGATCAGGTATGGCAGATCTACGTTCTCGTCTTCATCCTGCAGTCGGCGTCCGCGACCTTCACCCCCGCCTTCCAGGCCCTGATCCCCGTCGTGCTCCCGGAGGAGAAGGACTACACCAGGGCGCTCTCGCTCTCCCGGCTCGCCTACGACCTCGAGTCGCTCGTGAGCCCGCTGCTGGCCGCCGCGCTCCTGCTCGTCATGAGCTTCCACACCCTCTTCGTCGGCACCATGATCGGGTTCCTCGTCTCCGCGGCGATGGTGCTGTCGACCAGGCTCCCGAGCATTCCGCCCGCCCAGCAGCAGGGGTCGCTCCTCCACCGGACAACTCTCGGGACCCGGATCTTCCTGCGTGAACCGACGCTGCGCGGGCTCATGGCACTGAATCTGGTGGTGGCGACCGCGACCGCGCTCGTCCTGGTGAATACCGTCGTCTACGCACGCGACCTGTTCGGCAGGTCGAACACCGATGTCGCGATCGCACTGGCCTTTTACGGAGCGGGTTCCATGCTCGTCGCGCTCCTTGCACCGCGGGCACTGGAGCGAGCAACGGACCGGCTCTTCATGCTCCTCGGCGGGGCGGTCCTCTCCGTCGGCCTGCTCGCCGCCGCCCTCCTCGCCGCGGGTGACCACGGTGCTGCCGGTTCCTCCACCACCTCCTGGGCCATGTTCCTCGGCCTGTGGGTCGTCCTCGGGGTGGGGACCTCGATGATCAGCACCCCGTCCGCACGCCTGCTCCGGCGCATCGCCACCGATGACACCCGCAGCTACCTCTTCACGGCCCAGTTCTCCCTCTCGCACGCCTGCTTCCTCATCGCCTACCCGATTGCCGGCTGGGTCGGCGCCGGGGTGGGCCAGAGCGCAGCAGCACTCGTCCTCGGAGCCCTGGCCCTCCTCGGCACGATCACGGCTCTCCTCGTGTGGCCGCCCGTGCGCCAGGAGGTGGGGGCCAGGACCTGAGGCGGGATGCTCAGCGCGGGCGCGCTGCACCGGGCGCGCTGCAGCGGGCGCACAACGCGGGCGCCCTGCACCGGGCGGGCGGGGGACGGGAGCAGGCGGTAGCGTAGGGCCAGCGGCAGAACGGCAGAACGACAGAACCGGAAGGGACAGCGTGTCCGAGAGCGATCCGGCGACCCCTGTGGGCAGCGCTCCGAGTCTCGTGCACCGGGTCGAGCCGGATGCGCGACGCCTCGACGCAGGAGCAGCGACCTTTCGGATGCTCGCGGATCCCACGCGCCTCCACATCCTCTGGCTCCTCACCCAGGGCCCCGCCGACGTCGGCACACTGGTCGCAGCGACGGGCGCGAACCGCACGGCCGTCAGTCAGCACCTGGCCAAACTCCGGCTCTCCGGCCTCGTCGCGACGCGCAAGGACGCCCGCAAGGTGATCTATCGCATCATCGACGGGCACCTGGCCCGGCTGATCCTCGAGGGTATGAACCACGCAGACCATCGCGTCACCGGGGAGCCTGTCCACGAGTAACGTCGACGGGCTCCTGTGCGGAGCTCTCCACGGCTCGGGGCCGTGTCCGGTCCGCTAGGTTGAGATGCAGCGTGCCGCCCTCCGGCGCGCCCTCTCGACGGGATGGAAGCCATGGATCGGTTCACCTACGACGAACGCGGTGCAACCGACCGGCCGTTCCCTGAATCGCTCGACGGCGGCTGGCCGAACGGATACACCGTCATGGTCGAGACCCACGCCATCGAGGCAGCCGACCCCTCCGCGGCCTTCATCGCGCTCACGGAGGGAATCCTGGCCTGGAACCTGCACCGCGGGGCCGGGCTCACCATGGAGTCGGATGCCGGACGGGCAGAGCCGGGCGTCCGCGTCGTCTCAGGCTTCGGGCTGGGTCGGGTGCGCATCAAGGCGCCGTGCCGCGTCCTCTGGTCGCGGTCCCCCCAGCTCGACGGCGCGGGAAGGGCCGAGCCGGGCCAGCGGGCCGGGTTCGGGTACGGGACGCTCCCAGGACACCCCGTTCGGGGGGAAGAGGGCTTCTACGCCGAACTGACGGCCGACAATCGCGTGGTGTTCATCTGCACCGCATACAGCATGCCGGCGAGCCTGCTGTATCGGCTGGCCTCGCCGGTCACGCGCCTGACGCAGCGGTACGTGCTGTCCCGCTATGTCCTCTCGGCGCGCGCTCTGGCCGCGGCCGGCCCCGGCCCTCGCTGACAGTGCGCACTCGCTCGGCCGACCTGCTGGAAAAGGTCGCCATGTCGAGGACATCCGCGCGCCGAGGCCTCACCGATGCTGAATCGTTATACCTGTTTCCTCCTCGGGCCCGTTGTCGTCCCGAGCGCTGGCGCTTAGGTTGAGGTAACAGTGATCGTTCAGGGTACGTCCAGTTGCTTAGGAGGTTCGCCTGGTTCTTACGATCGGCGGATCATGATGTTCTGTTCGCGGCGGCCTCCCGGAGGCCGCCGCTTGCGTGTGGGGCCGCAAGCTGGGGCCGTCGGGGGTCGCCCGGGGGATACTACGTGTTTCAGGAGAAGCAGATCATGATTGTTGCAAGAAAATGGGTTGCTGCCGGATCGACAGCCACCCTCCTCGCCGGCGGGTTGTTCCTCGGCGCTCCGATGGCCTCAGCCGCACCCGGCGACGCAGCCTGCCTGCAGGCATCGACCCAGTTCAACGCCGCGCTCGGCGCGGCGGGCGTCGACGTCGCCTTCGTGAACAACTTCGAGGCCGCTACGGCAGCCGTCGTCACGGCAGCAGAGACCTACGCTGCCGCGGTCGCGGCAGCTGAATCATCGGATGCAGCCGTCACGGCGCAGGCTGCTGTCGTGAAGGCCGAGGCTGACTACGAGGCCGCTACCGCGCTCGTCGCGACGGCACAAGCGAACTACGACGCCGTCTTCGAGGCGTCAGCCGACCCCTCCATCGATCCCGGAGTCGTCGCTGCCCAGAATGACCTGACGCTTGCCCTCGCGGCACAGGCCACCGCCTCGAACATCGGTCTCGCGGCCACCGCCGCGCTCGAGGCCGCACTGAACACCCCCGCCGTGATGGAGGCTGAGGCGGCCCTCGAGACGGCCGGCGCCAACGCGGACGCTCTCCTCGCGCAGCTCAGCGGGAACGAGGCCCTGGCGGCCGAGCTCCTCGGGCTGTTCAAGGCGTTCCTCGCGGCGTGTGATGCCAGTGCTATCGGTGTGGATCCCGTGACGCCCGTCGTCGTCGTGCCTGTCGCTCCTGCCCCCGCGGCTCCCGTTGCGCCTGTGACTCCCGGGGCCGGAACAGGCAACGGCGTCGTCGCACCGACCGGCACCAACAAGGGCCTGAACGTCCAGACCGCTGTCGTGAGCGAGGACAACAGCCCGGCTGTCGCCCTACTCGCAGCGTTGCTGGCCGTCGGTGTCGCTGTGCCGGTAGCCACCGCGGCCCGGATGCGCCGCCTGGAGCGCGCACAGCGCTAGTACACTGGCCGTCCCGGCGCGGTTCGACAGTCCATGCGGCCGTTGGACCGCGCCGGGACAACGCAGCACTCTCCTCCTACCTCAGGACACACCAGCAGATGCACCAGCACCGGAGCGCGGACGAGACCCTCGACCAGGAGCCTCTCGGACCTGTCGTCCGGCCTCGCCGCAGGACAGCCGGGAAGCGCCGACTGGCGTTGCCGCTCGCCGCCGTCGCCGGACTCCTGGTCGCCTGCTCCGTCCTGCCGCCCGAGTCGGCGGACGCACCTCCGTCACCCTCGTCGTCCCTGTCCGCGGTCGCGACGACCGCACCCGCCCCGTCGCCGTCGGCCGCCGCCCCGACCCCCGAGCCGACTCCGCCGGCCGGTCCGGCAGCGTCGCAGCCCACCGGGCTCGTGTTCCCGGCCGCGGGCATCGACATGGCGGTCCTGCCACTGACTCCGAGCGACGCCGACCTCGCAGCGCAGACCCTCGTGCCGCCGCTCACGACCGATGCCTACTGGCTCACGTCCTACGGCGTTCCCGGAGCAGGGTCGGTCAACACCACGTACATCGCGGGCCACAGTTGGGACGGGAAGGACGCACCGTTCAACAGGCTGAGCGACGAGACCCTCGTGGGCGACGAGTTCACCCTGGACACCGGGACGGGCAGCATGACGTATGTGGTCGATTCCGTGATCACGCATGACAAGGACACCCTGAAGGACAGCGATATCTGGAACATCGTGCCCAATCGCGTGGTCCTCATCAGTTGCTACACCGAGGACCCCTGGGGGAAGAACGTGGTTCTCACGGCCATGCCGAAGACCGCCTGACAGCTGCCGTCCTCGTACCGGAGGCTCGTGCCAGGTGATGCGGGCCTCTTTTTGTGCAGCGAGACGTCCTCGACCGACGGTCGCAAACCCGCGGCGGCGTGTCAGGTGCGGCGTGACGCCCCCGCGGGTCTGGCGGCCCGGCTCGGCGTGCCACCCCCGGAGCGGCCGACGGGGGCGTTGCCCCGCCGGCCTGCGTCCTAGCCGAAGTGCTTCGGCAGCGTTCCCTCGTGTGCTTCGCGGAGCTGCGCGATCGGCAGGTTGAAGTACCCCTGCACATCGAGCGCCTGGTTCTCCGTGTCCACCACGCCGATGCGGATGGTCGGGAAGTTCCGCGCCGTGCACATGTCGTTGAAGCGGACCTCCTCCGAGCGGGGGACAGCGACGACCGCGCGCGCCTGGCTCTCGCTGAACAGTGCCGTGAACGCGTCGATGCCGTCGCGCTCGCACAGTTCGTCGAGGCCGATGCGCGCGCCGACACCGAAACGCAGTGCCATCTCGCTGAGGCCCGCCGCGAGGCCGCCCTCGGAGAGGTCGTGGGCGCCGTCGATCATGCCGTCACGCGAGCAGTTGACGAGGATCGCAGCGAGCGTCTTCTCGGCGGCGAGATCCAGCGCGGGAGGCTGCCCGCCGAGGTGCCCGCGCAGGTTCGCCCACTCGGACCCGTCCAGCTCGGCCGCCGTGGTGCCCAGCAGGTAGATGGCCTGGCCGTCCTCGCGCCAGCCCGAGGGCGTGCGGCGCGCGACGTCGTCGAACACACCGAGCACGCCGACCACCGGGGTGGGATGGATGGCCACGCCGCCGGTCTGGTTGTACAGCGAGACGTTGCCGCCGGTCACGGGGACACCCAGCTCCTGGCAGGCGTCGGCGAGGCCGCGGACCGTCTCGGCGAACTGCCACATGACCTCGGGATCCTCGGGGGAGCCGAAGTTCAGGCAGTCGGTGACGGCGAGCGGCTCGGCGCCCGACGTCGCGACGTTCCGGTACGCTTCGGCGAGGGCCAGGCGCGCACCCTCGTAGGGATTCAGGTAGGAGTAGCGGCCGTTCGCGTCGGTAGAGATTGCGACGCCGAGACCGGTCTCCTCGTCGACGCGGACCACGCCCGCGTCGTCGGGCATGGCCAGGGCTGTATTGCCCTGGACGTAGCGGTCGTACTGGTCGGTCACCCAGTCCTTCGAGCACATGTTCGGCGACGCCATGAGCTCGAGGACGGCCTCGCGCAGGTCGGTCGGCTGCCCGCCGGCGAATGCATCCGCCTGGACCCCGTCGAGCCACGCGGGACGGGAGTACGGGCGCTCGTAGACGGGTCCCTCGTGCGCGACCGTGCGGGGATCGACGTCGACGATCTTCTCGCCGTCCCACTCGATGATGAGTCGGCCGGTGCCGGTGACCTCGCCGAGCCAGGAGTACTCCACGGCCCACCGGTCCATGATGGCCTCGAACGCGCCGACGTTCTCGGGCGTGACGACCGCCATCATGCGCTCCTGCGACTCCGACATGAGGATCTCACCGGGGGTCAGCGACGGATCCCGCAGCAGCACGTTCGTGAGTTCCACGTGCATGCCGCCGTCGCCGTTGGAGGCGAGCTCCGACGTCGCGCAGGAGATGCCTGCGGCGCCGAGGTCCTGGATGCCCTCCACCACGGAGGCCTTGAACAGTTCGAGGCAGCACTCGATGAGCACCTTCTCGGCGAACGGATCGCCGACCTGCACGGCGGGGCGCTTTGACGGCTTCGAGGAATCGAAGGACTCCGAGGCGAGGACGGACGCGCCGCCGATGCCGTCGCCGCCGGTCCGGGCGCCGAACAGGACCACCCTGTTGCCGGCGCCGGAGGCGTTGGCGAGGCGGATGTCCTCGTGGCGCAGCACGCCCACCGCGAGGGCGTTCACCAGCGGATTGCCCTGGTACACGGAGTCGAAGACCACCTCGCCGCCGATGTTCGGCAGGCCGAGGGAGTTACCGTAGCCACCGATGCCCGCGACGATCCCGTGCACGAGGCGGGCGGTGTCCGGGTGGTCGATCGCGCCGAAGCGCAGCGGGTCCATGACGGCAACGGGACGGGCGCCCATGGAGATGATGTCGCGGACGATGCCGCCGACGCCGGTGGCAGCGCCCTGGTAGGGCTCCACGAAGGACGGATGGTTGTGGCTCTCCACCTTGAAGGTCACGGCCCAGCCGTCACCGATGTCGACGACACCGGCGTTCTCGCCGATGCCCACGAGCAGGTGCTCCTTCATGGCGTCGGTGACCTTGTCGCCGAACTGGCGCAGGTGCACCTTCGAGGACTTGTAGGAGCAGTGCTCGCTCCACATCACCGAGTACATGGCGAGCTCCGCGCCGGTCGGGCGCCGCCCGAGGATCTCCTCGACGCGTTGGTACTCGTTCTCCTTGAGGCCGAGCTCCGCCCACGGGAGCGCCTGGCCGGGCGTGGCCTCCGCGTTCGCGACGGTGTCGATGTTGAACTTCCTGGACGTCGTCTCTGCAGTCACTTAGCCCACCAGTTTCTTGAGTACCGAGGTGAAGATGCCGAGCCCGTCGGTGCCGCCGCGCACGCCGACCTCGCCGCGCGCGGAGGAATCGGGACCGAAGCCCGCCTCGACGGCGTGCTCGGGGTGCGGCATGAGCCCCACGACGTTGCCCGCGATGTTCGAGATGCCGGCGATGTCGCGCCGGGAGCCGTTCGGGTTGCCGTCGACGTAGCGGAAGACCACGCGGCCCTCGCCCTCGAGCTCGTCGAGCGTGCGGTTGTCGGCGACGAACTGCCCGTCCTGGTTCTTCAGGGGGATGACGATCTCCTCATCCCGCGCGTACGCGGAGGTCCAGGACGTCTCGGCGTTCTCGACGCGCAGACGCTGGTCACGGCAGATGAAGTGCAGATGGTTGTTCTTGATCATCGACCCCGGCAGCAGGTGTGCCTCGGTGAGGACCTGGAAGCCGTTGCAGATGCCGAGGACCGGCAGGGCATCGGGCCCGCCCGACGCCGCGCGGGCTATCTGCTCCATCAGGGGGGCGAAGCGGGAGATCGCGCCGGCGCGGAGGTAGTCGCCGTAGGAGAATCCGCCGGGGATGATCACGGCGTCGACCTCGTGGAGGTCGTGGTCACCGTGCCAGAGCTGGACGGCGCTGCCACCGGCGAGGCGGACGGCGCGGACGGCGTCGCGGTCGTCGAGTGAGCCCGGGAACGTGACGACGCCGACCGTCACGCCGTTCAACGGGCTGTCGTCGTTGTTCGAAGCGACGGGCTGCGGCCCGCCGATGAGTGGCGTCTCGATATCTGCGGCGCTCACTGGCCGTCCTCCTCGATGACCTCCACGCGCGTGACGTCCTCGATGACGGGGTTCGACAGCAGCGTGGTGGCCGCGTGGCGCGCCTGCTCGAGGACCTCGGCGGTGACCTCACCGTCGACGGTCAGTTCGAAGCGCTTGCCCTGGCGGACCCCGGCGAATCCGGTGAGGCCGATCCGGGGGAGGGCTCCGGCGATCGCCTTACCCTGAGGGTCGAGGATCTCGGGCTTGGGCATGACGTCGACAACGATCCGGGGCATCCGGCAACTCCTGTGCGTGAGCGGCAAGTGCTGGGGGTTCCAGCCTTAAATGCAGGAGCCCGGAAGTGCCGTCTCACGCCGTGTCCGAAGGGACTGTCCGAAGGACTGTCGGGAATGACACCGGCGCTCCGCGAGCTTGCCCCGCAAGTCTACCGGGAATCGGTGGGTCCCCGAGGCCGCCGCGTGAGTCCCCGGGCTCCGTGACGCTTCATGGGGCTTGATGGCGCTCCGTGACGCTTCGTCAGGCTTCGGGAGCGACGGCGCAGGACGCCGGTCAGGTGCCGGGAGCCCCGAGGATGTCCCGCACGCTGTTCCAGCGCGAGATCTCGCAACCGTCCGTGAGGGCGAAGGCCGCGAGGACGGAGGTGCCGTCGATCTCGCCGGTGATGCTTGCGGTCTGCGGACCGCCGTACTGCTGCGTGCAGATGACGTCCTTGTTCGGCCGGGCGGTGAAGAACTGCGCTCCGAGTTCGGACAGGCGGGCACACGCCGCGTCCGCACCGGGCAGGGTGGTCGCAGGTCCGGGGGCCCCGTCGATGCACTCGAGCACGTACTGCGCGGGCTCCGCGGCAGCATCCTGCTTGATGGAGATGGTCAGCAGGGCGTTGGAAGCCGACGCCGACGCCGAATCCGAAGCCGGAGCCGGAGCCGAATCCGGAGCCGGCGGCGTCGTCGGGCTCGCTGGAGCGGACGACGGTGAGGGCTGGGGTGTGGCTGACTGCACGGTGGTCTCCTGGTCGGTGGGTTCCGCCGCGGGGTCCCCCGACGCGCAGGCCGAGAGAGTGAGGGACAGGGCGGCGAGGGGGAGTACGAGGGCCGCGAAGCCGCTCCTGCGGCGGCGGGTCAGGGCGTCCGCGGCGGCGGTCGGGACTGTAATCGGGACTGTGCTCGGCGGACACATCGTGCCCGGATCGGTGCTGCTCATGCGGTTCCCCCTCGGCTGGCTTACCAGCGTAGCGGCTGGTGGAATCACAACGAAGGACGACGCCGGTGCGTCCCGACGTCGTTTCCGCCCGGCGACCGCAGCGGTGTCAGACGTTCTCGAGAGCGTGATCGAGGGCGTCGAGGAGCCGCCCCCGGAGCACCTGCGACTCCTCGGCGAAGCCGCGCTGCAGGCGGACGTACTCCGCCTTGCCCTCGGTGGTCTCGATCCGGATGGGGGCGTAGTCCCAGGGAGCGAGGTCGTAGGGGGAAGCCCTCATGTCCATGCTGCGGATCCGCCAGGACAGCTCGAAGCAATCCATGACGATCTCGCTCGGCAGCAGGGGTGTCAGCTTGTACGCCCATTTGTAGAGGTCCATGTTGGCGTGCAGGCACCCTGGCTGCTCCAGGTCGCGCTGCGACTCCCGTGTGGGAGTGAGCTCGTTGAGCGGGACGGCCTGCGGCGTGTAGAAGCGGAAGGCGTCGAAGTGGGTGCAGCGGATGCGGGCCGATTCGACGACGTCGTCGGTCCCCGCGGCCCCGAGGCGCAGGTCGAGGTACTCGTGGCGGACGCCGTTGACGGCGGACCTGTACGTCATGGCCCATTCGTGGAGCCCGAAGCACCCGAACTGCGCCGGGCGCGCCGCGGTCCGGGCGAGGATCAGGCGTGCGAAGTCGACAGCGTCGCGGCGTTCGGTGAGGAAGCGCAGGGGATCGACGCGCGCGTCGCCGTCGTCCTCTGTGTAGTACTTCCAGCCGGCGCGGTGTTGGGCCGCGCCCTGCAGGAGGACGCCCGCGCCCGGGTGCCAGCGGAGCAGCTGGCCCGGCTTCTGGGTGTAGTACGTGAAGAGGAAATCCTCCACGGGGTGCTTGGCGCCCCGCGATCGCCGTTCGAGGTAGGGATCCGCAAAGACGGCCACGCGCTCCTGGTGCAACCGCTCCCGTGCCTGCCACTCCGCTTCAGGGAGGCGGGTCAAGAGCTGGGCGGGCATTGTCCCATTATCACCCCGACCTGCATCGGTAAATACCCTGTGCGATTTCTGTGGAAGCAGGGCGAGGCTGTCTGGTCGATGAGTGTTGCCTCGGGTAAGTTTGTGCTCGCCGTGGCGTCTGTGAGGGTAATCACAGGTCGGGGGTCCTATCCAGGAGACCGCGGCATCGGGGGAACGGCCTTGGCCGGCCCGCACTTTTTACGAGAGGCACAACCTTCCTATGACACAACGGAGAAAAGCCGGACAGGCTCGCAGCACCCTGCGCGCTGCCACGGCGATCGTTCTGGGTCTGCCGCTGCTGGTGACATCGACGGCCGTGGCGCCTGCTGCATTCGCAGCGCCCCTGCCGGCCACCTCGGTCACGCCCGTGAAGGCGCCGGCCAAGCAGGTGGACCCGGCGCTGTACCCGGACGGCAAGTACATCGTGGTGCTCGCCGACAAGCCGATAGCAACCTATGACGGCGGCGTCGAAGGCATCGCCCCCACCAAGCCGAAGAAGGGCGCCAAGCTCGACGCCGAGGCCGAGAACGTCCAGCAGTACTCGGAGTTCCTCGAGACCAAGCAGCAGGAAGTGGCAGAGGAGGAGAACGTCGAGATCACGCGGACCTACACGGCCGCGATCAACGGCTTCGCCGCGGACCTCAGCGCCGACCAGGCGGTCGAGCTGGCCAAGAGCGACAAGGTGCTCCTCGTCGCACCCGACGTCGAGAACGCGCCGGACTACTCCAGCATCGACTTCCTCGGCCTCGACGGTGGCAAGGGTGCGTGGAAGACCCAGTTCGGCGGCAAGAAGAACGCGGGCAAGGGGACCGTCGTCGGCGTCATCGACACCGGGTACGCCCCGGACAACCCCTTCTTCGCGGGGAAGAAGGTGAAGCCGCTCAAGGGTAACCAGCAGCCCAAGGTCGGCGAGCCCTACCTCGATCCGAGCGGCCAGATCGCCATGCTCAAGGCGGACGGTTCCACCTTCCTCGGCGAATGCCAGGTCGGCGAGGACTTCGACGGCAGCCTCTGCAACTCCAAGGTTCTCTCGGCGCGCTACTTCGCCGACACCTACCTCGAGAACGTCCCGGCGGAGGACCGGGCCCCCGAGGAAGTCATCTCCCCGGTCGACATCGACAACCACGGCACGCACACCGCGAGCACCGCGGCCGGTAACTCGGGCGTCACGCAGACGGTCGACGGCCGGGACTTCGGTGTCTCCTCGGGCGTCGCGCCCGAGGCCAAGATCTCCGTCTACAAGGTCTGCTGGGAGGACACCGATCCCGATACGGGCGGCTGCTACTCCTCGGCAGCCGTGGCGGCCATCAACCAGGCCATCCTCGACGGCGTCGACGTCCTCAACTACTCGATCTCCGGCAGCACGACGACGACGACCGACCCCGTGTCGCTCGCCTTCCTCTCGGCGACCTCGGCCGGTGTCTTCGTCGCAGTGTCGGCAGGCAACTCCGGCCCCACCGCCAGTACGGTGAACCACGGCGCACCCTGGCTGACCACGGTCGCCGCGAGCACCTTCAGCTACGAGCTCCAGGGCACCGCCGAGTTCTCCGACGGTTCCAAGTTCCGTGGCGCGTCCATCATGCGGAACGGCGTGCCGGCCAGCCCCGTCGTGCTCGCTGCTGATGCCGCAGCAGCGGGAGCCGCTTCGCCGGCGCTGTGTGGCCCCAACACACTCGATCCCGCCAAGGTCGCGGGCAAGATCGTCGTGTGCGACCGCGGCGTCGTCGACCGCGTCGCCAAGAGCGCCGAGGTCGCGCGCGGCGGCGGTGTCGGCATGATCCTCGTGAACCTCGTCGATTCCTCCACGGACACCGACCAGCACGCTGTGCCGACCGTGCACGTCAACGCACCCGAGGCGCTCGAGCTCAAGGCGAAGGTCGCCGCGAATCCGTCGATCACCGTCGCCCTCAACCCCGAGGACACCACGGGCAAGCCCCTTCCGCCGACTCCGCAGATCGCCGGCTTCTCCTCCCGCGGCCCGCTGCTCGCCACGGATTCGGATCTCCTGAAGCCGGACATCACGGCTCCCGGTGTCGCCGTCCTCGCGGGCGTCTCCACCGTCGGGTCCGCCGGCGCACAGTTCGGCTTCCTCTCGGGAACCTCCATGGCATCGCCCCACATCGCCGGGTTCGGAGCGCTCGTGCTGGCGCAGAACCCTAAGTGGTCGCCTGCTGCGGTGAAGTCCGCCATGATGACCACCGCCTACCCGCTGAAGACCGCCACCGGCGACGTCGAGACCGACGTCCTCGCCGTGGGCGCGGGACACATCAACCCTGCAACCGTCCTCAGCCCGGGGCTCGTGTACGACCAGAGCGCCGACGACTACCTGCGCTTCATCCAGGGCACGGGCGTGGATCTCGGCATCCCCGACATCGAGGCCGTCGCTGCCCGTAACACCAACGTGCCGTCGTTCGCCCTCGGTAACCTGACCGGTCGCATCGAAGTGACCCGTACGGTCACCGCGATCACCCCCGGCATCTACCGTGCCACCGCGAACGTGCCGGGAGTCAAGGTCACGGTCACGCCGTCGATCCTCAACTTCAGCGCGGCCGGCGAGAAGCGGACGTTCAAGGTCTCCTTCGAGAACCAGAGCGCGACGAGTGGCGAATTCGCCGCCGGCTCGATCACGTGGGCCGGTCAGGGCAAGAAGGTCACCTCACCGGTGGCCGTCCGCCCCCAGGCCGTCAATGCGCCTTCCGAGGCTGCCTTCACGTCTGCCGGCCCCGACGGCAGCGGTACCTTCGACGTCACCTCGGGAACCAACACCCCGATCGAGATGACGCTCCTGGGCCTCTCGAAGGCTGACTCCTCAGCGATCGAGCTCGTCCCCGGTGGTCTTGCCAACGGGAACAACGCCTCGAACGCCGTCAAGGACGTCACCGTTCCCGAGGGCACGCCGGCGGCCAAGTTCTCGGTCCTCTCGAAGGACCCCACCGCTGACTTCGACATGTTCCTCATCACGCCGGCAGGGGCCGTCACCCAGGTGGCCACGGCCGATGCCAGCGAGTCGATCACGATCGAGGACCCGGCTCCGGGCACCTACCGCATCATCGCGAACCTGTACGCGAGCCCTGACAACGGGCCCACCGCGGGCGAGATCGATGCGACGATCCTGGGCGCCGATGAGAACAACGCGACCGTCACCCCGAACCCTCTCGTCCTGGCGAACGGCAGCACCGGCGCGGTGACGCTGAACTGGACCGGCCTGACCCCCGGCTCCTACGTCGGACGCGTGTCCTACGCCGGTTCCTCGGCGTTCACGTACGTGAACGTCGTCGTCGACGGAGAGGGCAGTGCGGAGGCTCAGCCGTCGGCGGAGCTCCCCACGGTCAGCCCTGCCGACAAGCTCCTCACGGGCCCCCGTGAGGCCATCACGCCGACCGGCAACAAGTAGGCCGGAGCGAGCTGACAGCAGAACCTGAGAAGGCCGGTGGATCCGTGATCCACCGGCCTTCTTCGTGCGGTCGTGACATCGGCCACGACGTTCGGTCCGCCGGCCGGGTTCGCCCGATGTTCAGGGCGTTGCTACCCCGGTCCGTACCGACCGGTGGATGGGCGACGTCGAAGGGGGGCTAGCGACCCGTTCCGGCGTAGACGGTGGCCGTGGTCTCGCCGTCGAGCTCGAAGGCGGCGTGCACGGCGCGGACCGCGGTGTCGAGCAGTTCGGCGCCGGTGACCACCGAGATGCGGATCTCCGAGGTGGAGATCATGTCGATGTTCACGCCGGCGTCGGACAGCGCCCGGAAGAAGCGGTACGAGACCCCGGGGTTGGACCGCATACCCGCGCCGATGAGGGAGAGTTTGCCGATCTTCTCGTTGTATTCCACGGACTCGTAGCCCACGCGCTCCTGGGCCTCGCCGAGCGCTGCGAGGGCGTCGGGGAGGTCGACGATCGGGAGAGTGAAGGAGATGTCCGTGCTCGCCGAGCCGTGCGTCGAGACGTTCTGGACGATCATGTCGATATTGGTGTTGGCTCCGGCGACGATCCCGAAGATCTCCGCTGCCTTGCCCGGGATGTCGGGGACCCCGACCACCGTGACCTTCGCTTCGGAGCGGTCGTGCGCAACGCCGGAGATGATGGGCTGTTCCAAGGGTTCTCCCTCTTGAATCTTGATCTGGTCGTCGGGGCTGGGCAGCACCCAGGTGCCTTCGTTGTGACTGAAGGAGGAGCGGACGTGCAGGGGAACCCCGAATCGGCGCGCGTACTCGACGCAGCGCAGATGCAGGATCTTCGCGCCGGAGGCCGCCATCTCGAGCATCTCCTCGCTGGAGATGGTGTCGATCTTCTGGGCTGAGGCGACCACCCGCGGATCCGCCGTGTACACGCCGTCGACGTCCGTGTAGATCTCGCAGACATCGGCGTCGAGCGCGGCCGCGAGGGCGACGGCGGTGGTGTCCGACCCGCCGCGGCCCAGGGTCGTGATGTCGTTGCTGTCACGGCTCATGCCCTGGAAGCCGGCCACGATCGCGACGTCGCCCTTCTCGATGGCCGTCCGGATGCGGTGCGGGGAGACATCGATGATGCGGGCCTTGCCGTGGATGGCATCGGTGATCATGCCGGCCTGGCTGCCCGTGAAGGACTGCGCGGATGCGCCGATGCCGTGGATGGCCATGGCGAGCAGGGCCATCGAGATCCGCTCACCCGCACTGAGGAGCATGTCCATCTCGCGGGCGTCCGACGCCGCCGGGCTCACCTGCGCAGCGAGATCCAGCAGTTCGTCGGTGCTGTCGCCCATCGCCGAGACGACGACCACCACCTGGTGCCCCGCGGACTGGGTGTCGACCACGCGCTGGGCCACGCGCTTGATGCCATCGGCGTCGGCCACCGAGGACCCGCCGAACTTCTGGACTATGAGGCTCATGCACTCGCTCACTCGTGAAGGAGGACGGCGGTGGTACCTGCCGGGCTGACTGTTCCTCCGGACGGCAGCACCGGCGCCTCGGCGGAACGGGGCCGGGAACCGGCGCCCGTGCAAGTGTAGCGGCGGGGCAAATACGGGCCCAAAGTTCGGGTCGCATTAAGAACACCGATTCCTCACCGGCTTTGCGCTACCGGCGGGCATACGTGGCATACCCTCTTATCATGACCAACGAATTTGGGGGAATCGTTGTCGAGGGGGTTGCCAGGAGCTTCGGTTCCGTCCAGGCGGTCCGCGACATCGATTTCGAGGCTCCGCCCGGAGAAGTGACCGCTCTGATCGGTCCGAACGGCTCCGGCAAGACCACACTGATGCTGATGCTTGCGAGCCTCCTGGCGCCCGACCTCGGGACGGTACGTGTGGCGGGCTTCGATCCGGTCACGCAGGCCGCCGAGGTACGCAGACGGGTCGGGTGGATGCCGGACACCCTCGGGGTCTGGGACTCACTGACCGCCCTCGAAGTCCTGAAGACCCTCGGCGCCCTGTACGGCATGGAGCCGGCGGCCTGTGCGCGGCGTGCCGACGACGTGCTCGAGGCCGTCAGCCTCACCGAGTTCGGACGCCAGCCCGCCCGCGTGCTGTCCCGTGGACAGCAGCAGCGGCTCAGCCTCGCCCGAGCCCTGATCCACGACCCGGAGGTGCTCCTGCTCGACGAGCCGGCATCGGGTCTCGACCCCGGCTCCCGCGTGGAACTGCGCTCGCTCCTCCGCTCGCTGGCCGCCGAGGGCAAGACCGTCGTCGTCTCCAGCCACGTCCTCTCCGAACTCGACGAGATCGCGGACCGTGCCGTCTTCGTCAGCCGCGGCCAGTCCGTGAAGAGCCAGACCCTCGACGAGGCCGGCAGCCAGATGCGCCGGTACTACCTGCAGGCGGAGCCGATGTCCGCGCTGGCGGAAGCCCTGCAGAGTTACGGCGTGCGCTTCGAGGTACGGGGTGATTCCCGCCGCGAGGAGTTCCTCGTGCAGCTCGGCAGTACCGCTGAAGCCTCCTGGCTGCTGCGCACCCTGGTGATGGGCGACGTCGTCGTCACCGCTTTCGCGCCCGCCGGAGGCGCGCTCGAGGAGACCTACATGAGCCTGGATACCGATCGTCGATGAGCACCGTGACCGAACCATCGACCCCGCAGCCCGTCCGCTCGTCGACAGTCCTTCCGTTCTGGAGCGCCGTCCGCACCATCTTCGTGCTCGAGATGAAGCAACGGCTCCGGGGCAAGGGCTGGTACTGGATGCTCGGCATCTGGTTCGTGGTGATCGGCTTCATCTTCGTCCTGGGCACGGGGGTGATCGGCACGATGGAGAACCAGGGCGGCATCCTCTTCGACCTCATCGTCGGCTTCGTGCTGCTGTTCGGTCTGCTCGTCGCCCCGGGTCTGTCCGCGAACGCCATCAACGGGGACCGCGCGGGCGGTACGCTCGCGATCCTGCAGGTCACGCTCATCACGCCGGGGCAGCTTCTCGCGGGCAAGTGGCTCGCCTCCTGGGTCGGGTCCCTCGCCTTCCTCATCCTCAGTTGCCCCTTCATCTTCTGGGCGCTGGCGCTCGGGGGCGTCAACGTACAGGAGGCACTGGTCTCCCTCCTGATGCTCGCCGTCGAACTCGGGGTGGCCTGCGCCATCGGTGTGGGCGTGTCCTCACTCGCCACCCGTCCGTTGTTCTCGATCGTCAGCACCTACATGCTGGTGGCCCTGCTCGCCGTGGGAACGGTGATCGTCTTCGGGCTGAGCACCCTGCTGGTGATGGAGGAGCAGACGGTCCGGTCCTCCTACTACACCTACCCGGAGGGCAGCTTCGACAGCTCCGGAGCACCCGCTCCTGACGCCGAGATGGAATGCGTGAGCCAGACCAACATCTACGAGGTCCCGAACACGCAGTACATCACCTGGATCCTCGCGGCGAACCCCTTCGTGGTGGTCGCCGATGCCGTGCCGTACAGCCTGCCCGACGTGCCGCGTGGCAACGGCGCGGCGATGGGCTACGTCGAGGGCCCGTACTACTCGCCCGGCGTCATGGAGACGATCAGCCAGGGCGTGCGGTCGGCCCAGGCCGGGCCGGACCTCGAGATGACGTGCGAGGAGTCGATGGGTGGCAGGCAGCCCCTCCCGCAGGGGGTGCCGATCTGGCCTCTCGGGTTGGGGATTCAACTTTTGCTGGCCGGTGCGCTCCTGCTGATCGGCCGGCGGAAACTGACGATGCCCGCGAAACGGCTGGCGCAGGGGACGCGCATCGCCTGACGCCGGTCCGTCGGTCGGGGCAGGTCTCAGGACATGACGCGGCGACCCTCGAAGGCGCGGCCGAGGGTGACCTCATCCGCGTACTCGAGGTCGCCGCCGACCGGCAGGCCGGAGGCGAGCCGGGTCACCGGGATACCGATGGTCTTCAGCATGCGCACCAGGTAGGTGGCGGTGGCTTCGCCCTCGAGGTTCGGATCCGTGGCGATGATGATCTCCTGGACCTGCTCGTCGGAGAGCCGCGCAAGCAGCTCGCGGATCCGCAACTGGTCCGGCCCCACTCCGGCGATGGGGTTGATGGCCCCGCCGAGCACGTGGTACCGGCCGCGGAAGGACCGCGTCCGTTCGACGGCGATCACATCCTTCGATTCCTCGACGACACAGATCATGGTCGGGTCGCGGCGTGGGTCGCGGCAGATGGCGCACTTGTCCTGCTCCGCGACATTGCCGCAGACGGTGCAGAACTTCACACGCTCCTTCACCGTGGTGATGGCCGTGACCAGCCGCTTCATGTCATCGCTGTCCGCCTCCAGGATGTGGAACGCGAGACGCTGGGCCGACTTGGGCCCTACACCGGGGAGACGACCGAGCTCATCGATCAGCTCCTGCACTGCGCCTTCGTACACCGTGTTCCCTCTCCTGCAACGTCATGACGCATCCTCGGGCTACTGCCGTCGGGGGTGCGCGTCCGTGGTCCTCCGACGGGGATCACGCTCTTCCATTGTCTGCCCTTTTGGGCCGGCTTGAGTGCCGGGCTGGCCCGAGTGCCCGACCGTGCCGAGCGACGGGGGCCATGCCGTTCCGGGCGTACGGTCCGACGCCGTTCCCGGCGCCCCGGTGCGGCGCCGGCTCAGGTCCCGCCGACGGATCGTTCCTCGACGAGCCGCCCGTTGAGGATCCGCTCGATCGCGGTACGCCCGACGAGGCCGGACTCCTCGATGGTCTCGTCATCGGCGCTCGGCTCGTCTTCTACGAAGCGGAGGTCGACGGCGCCACGGGCCGCTGCGGCTTCTTCAGCGCGCTTCCGCTCCGCTTCGTCGAGCAGCTTCTGGTAGCGGCTGACCGGCTTCTGCCGGACGTCACCCGCCGGAGCGGAGGCATCCGGGGTGCCGGCCGGAGTTGCTACGGAAGGGGAGGGCGTCACAGGAGGGGGGCTCCAGACAACACTGCGTGACGCCGTGGCCGGTGGCGCGGTGTCCGGCGTGGACTCGGCCGTTTCTGCCCCCGCCCCTGCCCCTGCCGATGACGGGCCGGGAGCAGGGCCGGTCGCGCCTTGCGCGGGCGGGGTCCGTGCGGGACCGCGCGCAGGGGCGGCAGGAGTGCTTCGCTGGGTGGACGTCTCGGGAGCGCTTGCAGGGCCGGGTGTGCCTTGGGCCGGGCGGGGACTTACCTGGGCAGGGCCGGGTGCCTGTCCGCGGGCCGGCGCCTGAGGGTCGCGGGGCGCCGGCCGGGCGAACGGGTCCTCGGGAACGGCGTTCCACCCCGGGCCCGGGTCGAATGCCTCCTCGGGAGGTTCGACGAGGGCCCAGGAGTCGTCCGCCATCGACGGGTCCCAGGCGCTGACCGACTCGGGTGAGGCCTCGGCCGATCGCGCGGAACCCGTGGGGCGTCCCGTCGAAGAGGACCGAGGGTCCCGGGCGGTGCCGGGAGTCGATGGGGAGGTCGACGATACCGACGGCGCGTCGGTGATACGTGTCGCAGGGGCACCGCTCGACGTGCTCGGGCCGCGCGACCCGCGACCCGCGACCGCTCCGGTGTCGGAGTCAGAAGATCGGGGCCCACCGGTCGGGGGGTCTTGCACGGGTGCTCCAGGGCCAGTGGCCGTTGGCGAGCTGGTGGTGTGCTGATCGCTCCATACGCCGCCGGCATTCTCCGCTGCAGGCGGGGCAGGGCTCTCGTTGGCAGCCGCAGGCTTCACCTGGGGGTCCGTCGCAGGTGCGGGTGCAGGTGCGGTGGAGTCCGGGCGTTGCGTGCTCCCGGCCGCCGCCGGGCTGGCCTGGGAGTCCGATGCAGGTGCAGGTGCGGTGGAGTCCGGACGTTGCGTACTACCTGCAGCCGCACCGGCAGCCGCCGCAGGTGCCGGGACGTCCGCGGATGCGGCGGGGGGCGCGGCGGAACCGGGGCCCGGGGTGCTGCCCGGGCCGGTCTGGCTAGCCGGTACTTTTGGGCCCGACTCACCCGACCCGCCGGCGTCGTGGACCGCCTCGATGGAACACGAGAGCCCGAGGACCGTATGGATGGCCTGCTTGACGTTGTCCATGTGCGGACCACGCTGGAATCCGATGGCCGTGCCCTGGTTCGTGAATGCCAGCACCAGCTGATTGCCCTCGAACGAGCGCGGCTTCGCCGACACGTTGACGATGAGCCAGGTGGCGCGTTTGATCTTCGCGACCTCGTCCATGATTTCCGGCCAGGCACGCCTGACCATCTCGACGTTCCCGCCGCCCGCCTGCGGCGGCCCGTCGCGGCGCGCGTCCGGCCGCGGCGCTTCCGGGGAACGGTCTGTCTGCACCGGCGCGGGCCGCTGATCCCGGGCGTCGGAGGGCTGGTGACCCTGGGTGTCGGCGGGCCGCTGACCCCGGGCGTCGGAGGGCTGCTCGCGTGGATCGGTCTCGTGTCGCTGCGGTGCCGGGGCTGATGATTGCTCACCCTGCGCACCCGGAGCGTGGGCTTGCTGGCGGGGTGCAGACCCATCGCCGTCACCCCACGGCGCGGCAGTGGTGGGTTCGGTGCTGTTCGACCGCGCAGCGGCGGGAGGATGCTGGCCCGAGCGGCCGGCGGGAAGCACCTGTCCGGAGTCAGCCTGCGCTGGAGCAATCGAGTCGGGTGCCCCCGGTCCCGTGGGTCCGGCTGCTCCTTCCGCCTGCGCCGGAGCTGTCCTGTCGGCGGCGGCGGACGGCCCGCCGGGCATCCGCCGCTCGGCGTCGCCCTGCTGCGCTGCGGCAGGCGGCTGCGCTCCGGTCGCCCCTGGTCCTCCGACGGTCGAATCTGTGGATACGCCCCACACCCCTCCCCAGTCGGGTGAGGAATCGGCGCCGGCAGCGCCCTGGGCCGGGCGGTCACTCCGGACCGCAGCCGGAATTGCGGGGGAGTGTGCACCAGGCACGGCGGCGGGGATGGCCGGCGCCGCGGGATCTGCCGTGGGGAGCGACCACCGAGCGGCAGCTTCCTCCGCGTTCCGGGGCACGTCGAGGCGGGGACGGGCAGGCCGGGCCGGCGCGGCGTCCGGCTCGGCATCAGGCGCGTCCGGAGACGTCGGAGCGCCCCCAGCGTACTCGAGCCGGCGCTCGATGCGGTCCACCCGTGCAAGGGTTCCGCGCTCCGAGGCGTCGGCCGCGGGAAGCAGCAGCCGGGCGCACAGAAGCTCGAGGTGCAGGCGCGGTGACGTGGCACCGGTCATCTCGGTCAGTGCCGTGTTGGTCACGTCTGCCGCGCGCGAGAGCTCACCCGCTCCGAGTTGCGTGGCCTGTGTACGCATGCGGTTCAGCTGGTCGTCCGGGACGCCGCGAAGGATGGAGGCCGCGCCCTCGGGCACGGCGTTGATGACGATCAGGTCGCGGAACCGCTCGAGCAGGTCCTCGACGAAGCGCCGGGGATCATGCCCCGTCTGGATGACGCGGTCCACGGCGTCGAAGACCGTCCCGGCGTCGTCCGCGGCGATCGACTCGACGACGTCGTCGAGCAGGGTTGCGTGCGTGTAGCCGAGCAGGGAGACCGCGAGCTCGTAGTCCAGCCCTGCGTCGCCTGCGCCTGCCATGAGCTGGTCGAGGACGGAGAGCGAGTCCCGGACCGAACCGCCACCGGCCCGGATGACCAGAGACAGCACGCCGGGCGCCACGGGCACGTTCTCCTGCCGGCACAACAGCTCGAGGTAGCCCATGAGGGGTTCCGGCGGAACCAGCCGGAAGGGGTAGTGGTGTGTCCTCGAGCGGATGGTGCCGATCACTTTGTCCGGCTCGGTGGTCGCAAAGATGAAGAGGATGTGCTCCGGCGGTTCCTCGACGATCTTCAGCAGGGCGTTGAAGCCGGCGGACGTGACCATGTGGGCCTCGTCGATGATGAAGATCTTGAAGCGGTCCCGGACGGGCGCGAAGGTGGCACGCTCCCGGAGGTCGCGGGCGTCGTCGACGCCGCCGTGGCTCGCGGCGTCGATCTCGATGACGTCCAGGCTGCCCGAGCCGTTCCGGGCGAGGCCCACGCAACTGTCACACACGCCGCAGGGCGTGGACGTGGGACCCTGCGCGCAGTTCAGGCAGCGGGCGAGGATGCGCGCCGAGGTGGTCTTGCCGCAGCCACGCGGTCCGGAGAACAGGTAGGCGTGGTTGATGCGGTCCTTGTCGATGGCCGCCATGAGGGGCGCGGTGACATGCTCCTGGCCGATGACGTCCGCGAAGGTCTCCGGGCGGTAGCGGCGGTAGAGGGCTGTACTCACGGATGAACCTTATCGGTTGGAGCTGACGGTTTGCATGCGGGCCCGACGGCGGTGGAGGGCAGGTCCGGCGGGACGACGACCCACGGCTGCTGCGGCAGCCGACCGGGGTCGAAAGCGTCAAGGGCCGCCGCCAACGATGTCGTCGGGAGACCGAGCGAATCGAGGAGGATCCCGAGGACTGCGGGTGGCAGGCACCCCTCGGCCGCGAGGTCCTCCAGTGTCACAGCGCCGTCCCGCTTTGCCAAGCGGCGCCCCTCCAGGGTGACGGCCAGGGGTACGTGCGCATAGACGGGCGTGGGCAGGCCGAGCAGGGACGCGAGGTAGGCCTGCCGGGGTGCGGATTCGAGGAGATCATCGCCGCGCACCACCTGGTCGACACCCTGCGCCGCATCGTCGACGACGACCGCGAGGTTGTAGGCGATGACGCCGTCGTTCCGGCGGAGGACGACGTCGTCGACCGGTGCGGAGACCCAGCCGGCAAGCAGATCGTCGACTTCCCAGGTCTCGACACCGGATCTCAGCCGCAGGGCAGGGGGACGCCCGCCGCGCCGTTCTCCCCGTTCCTCGTCGGTGAGATCCCGGCACGTGCCGGGGTAGAAGCCGGGACGGGCATGCGGTGCGCTGGCGGCTTCGGCCACGTCCCGGCGCGTGCAGAAGCACTCGTAGACCAGGTCCTGCGCCATGAGCCGGTCCAGCGCAGCTGCGTACTGCCCGGTGCGTTCGCTCTGCCGCACGACCGGGGAGTCGGAGGTGATGCCGAGGGCAACGAGTTCCGCCAGTTGCTCGGCCTCGGCGCCCGCGCGCACGCGGTCGAGATCCTCGATGCGGATGAGGAAGCGGCGGCCCGTGGACCGGGCGAACAACCAGGCGACGACGGCGGTGCGGAGGTTGCCGACGTGCAACCGGCCGGAGGGGCTGGGTGCGAAACGGCCGGCGCCGGTGTCTGCCACCGTGGACCCTCCCTGCTGTGCTCGCTTAAAAGTGAAGACCCCCCATGCACCTGCCAGAGCCCGCTTACCCTTGCTACCTTCCGGTCCTGGGGGAGTTCACAGGATGACACCACATGAGGGGCCGGGAAATAGTCTACACAGGTGCGTGCGCGCCCTCGAACCGGTGGCCGCCGCTCCGAACGGGCACGATTCGGCAGGATCCGCATGTATGGGTATTCTGGTATCTGCTCCAAATCAGGAGGATTCGCCTAGCGGCCTATGGCGCACGCCTGGAACGCGTGTTGGGTTCACGCCCTCGGGGGTTCAAATCCCCCATCCTCCGCTCGCAGCAGACAGCAGGACCCCGGTTCACGAACCGGGGTCCTGCTGTTTAAGCGGGTACTGCCGTTAGAGCGGGTGATGCAGCCCGAGTCAGGCAGGCGGTGTCCCGCCCAGGCGGCGGATGCGGATCTTCGCGGCCGTCTCGGCGGGACCCTCGGCGCCGAGGCCCAGGCGGATCATGCCGAGCACGAGCCGGACCGCCGTCCGGATGGGCAGGGGGATGGGCCCCAGGGACGGCACGCGGAGGCCGAGCAACTCGCGGTGTCGGGGTTCGAGCGTCGCGACGGCTCCCGCGAAGAGGATCTGGTAGCCGATGCGCTGGGACCGGGGAAGCGGCGGGCGCCGAATGTACGTGATCGCCTCCTGCACCTGGGCGCTGGTGCCCAGGTCGGCGTCGAACGCTGCCAGCTGGGCCTGGAGTTCCGCCTCGGACCGCGGCGGGTTTTCGAGGCCCATCAGCTCACCGGCAGCGGCCCACTCGGAGACGTACTCGTCCACGCCTCCCGGGATGGATCCCCCGTAGGCCGCATGGGCAGCCACGAAGGCGTCGGTGAAGGCCAGATGCACCCACCGGATGAGATCCGGATCAGCAGCGGAGTAGGGCCGCTCGGTTCCGCGGCTGTCGACATAGGTGCCGTTGACCCTCGTGTGGAGGCGCTGGACGAAGGCAGAGCCCTCCTGCGCGGCGACCTTCGAACCGTAGGTGACGGTGAAGATCCAGCGGATCGTATTGGCGAGCCGCCCGAGGGGCTCCTCGCGGAAGCTCGAGTGCGCATGGACGCCGGCCATGGCCCCGGGGTGCAGCGTCTGCAGGAGGAGCGCGCGGATGCCCGCCACCGTGGGGGTCATGGAGCTGTGTACGGTCCAGACGGCGGAGCCGACCGGGAAGTACCCGAGATCGTCCCCCTTCTCGAACTCGAACTGCCACTGCGGAATGGTCGGGTCGCCGTCGGTGAAGGTGGTGCGGAGCTGCGTCTTCCACGTGGCGATGATTCCCATGCGGTGATCCATCCTGTCGCTGCTTCAGAGGCCTCGGGGCCGTCGTCCGTCCAACGTACTCACACCGCGGTTTGCTCCCGGCGTCGTGGACTCCCATCCGCATGGCACTGTGGGACGAAGCAGGAGACCACCACCAACCAGGGAGCAGCCATGTCCTCGTCCAGCCTGTACGAGATAGACCTCACCATGAACGACGGCACCCCGAAGTCCTTCGGCGACTTCCGCGGACGGCCGGTCCTCGTGGTCAACGTGGCGTCCAAGTGCGGCTTCACCCCGCAGTACGCGGGCCTCGAGGAGCTCTACAGCACGTACGCAGAGCGGGGCCTGGTGGTCCTCGGCATGCCGAGCAACCAGTTCATGGGGCAGGAACCCCTGAACGACGGCGAGATCGCCGAGTTCTGTTCCACCACCTTCGGCGTCACGTTCCCGCTGATGGCCAAGGGGGATGTCCGCGGGAAGGACCAGCACCCGCTCTACCGGCAGCTGACCAAGTACAGGAACGGCGTGCTGCCGGGTCTCGTGAAGTGGAACTTCGAGAAGTTCCTGGTCAATCGCGACGGCGAGATCGTGGCGCGCTTCGCGCCGACCGTCGAGCCCGATGCGCCCGAGGTCATCGCCGCCATCGAGGCCGTCCTCGCGCAGTCCGCTTAGCAGTACACCTAGCTGAGCGAGGCCACGCACCGGGCGAGGAAGGCCGCGCCGGCCTCCTCGTGGATCAGTTCGCCCTCGGTCATGACGTCGTAGGGTTTCGCCGGGACGCCGTCCGCCGGCCGGACGTCCACGTGCGCGACGTCGAAGCCCTGCTCGTGCAGGTAGTCGGCCATCGCGTAGTCGGTCCGGGAATCGCCCACCGTCCGCCAGGTCCGCGGGATGTCCATGAACGGAGCCACGAGCGTGAGTGCCCGCTCGGCGCCGACGTCCTTGCCGACCCGCACCGACTCGATGTCCGTGGAGATGATGGTCGGGTCCACGCGGTATTCGATGTCGCCGTTGCTGTCCGGTTCCTCACGGTCGAGTCGGCACGCCCCCATGTCGTGGCTGTGCATGATCTCGAGGGCGTCGTCGTCGAAGGCCCGCTGGCCCACGAGATAGTCGGCGTTCGTCGCCGTCAGCGTCTGCTCCACCGAGACCATGGCGAGCTTCGTCTCGTCGAAGAACATGAGGTCGGCGTACTTCTCCTCCACGAGGTCACGGACGTCGTCGGCGAAGCTGACCGGTAGGGCCAGGCCGCGGTCCACGAAGACCTCGCCGGCGCCGTCGGCCGTGAACGAGAACCACGTGGCGCCCTTCTCGCAGACGGCGTGGAAGGTGACGCCGGCCGGGATCCCGCTGGCGATCATCGGTGCCATGACCTGCTCCCGGATGAAGGCGTCCGAGCGCCCCGTGTTGAAGACGACCGGCCACCCCGCAGCCGCGAGCGTGAGTAGATCGCTGATGATCCCTGCCGGTACGGTGCGGCTCACGGGGCTGGCGATGGGACCGTCGACGTCCAGCAGGAGTCCCTGAGCGGTCTTCCCCGCGGTGGCTGCGGGCAGGGCCGGGGCGTCGGGCAGGAGGTCGAGCGGAGAATCCGTAGGCATGTCCCCATTATGTTCCGAGCCGGCGCACGCCTTCCATTCGAGGCCGCGCTCGAGCGTCATCGGGGGCGTGTCATGGCTGCGTGGGAAACTTCGATGCATGAAGAGTTCGTCGCGGGGCATCGTCGTCGTCGGGTCCATCAACGCGGATCTCGTGGTCGCCCTCACGCGGCACCCGCACCCGGGTGAGACCGTCTTCGGACGGTCGATGACGGTGCTGCCCGGCGGCAAGGGGGCCAACCAGGCCGTGGCGGCTGCACTGCTGGGCGCCGACGTCGCGATGATCGGCGCCGTGGGGGCAGATGCCTACGCCGACACGGCCCTGTCGGCCCTGTCGGCCGCCGGCGTGGACCTGCACGCCGTGGCCAGGCTCGACGGCGGCACTGGCGTCGCGCTCGTGGAAGTGGCCGACGGCGGCGAGAACACCATCGTGGTGCTACCCGGCGCCAACGCGCAGGTCACACCCGATCGCGTGTCGGTGTCCGCGGACGTGATCAGTGACGCCGCCGTCGTCGTCGTGCAGGGTGAACTGCCGGCCGCGTCGACCGAGACAGCGATTCGGGCCGCGGCCGGACGCGTCATCGTCAACCTCGCGCCGGTCATCGAGGTCGAGCGTGACGTCCTGCTCCGGGCGGATCCGCTCGTCGTCAACGAGCACGAGGGAGCCCTGGTCCTCGAGCAGCTGGGCGGAGCCGCTGCGGCCAACCACCACGCCGTGGTCGAGGCGCTCCTCACGTGCGGCTTCGCCTCCGTGGTGATGACGCTCGGCGGCGCGGGGGCGCTGGTGTCCGACGGCGGCACCGCGCGTTCCGTCCCGGCCCCCCGTGTCTCCGCCGTCGACACCACGGGTGCGGGTGACGCCTTCGTCGGTGCACTCGCGGCCCGGCTCGCCGCGGGGGGCCAGCTCGACGACGCCGTCCGCTTCGCGGTACGCGTGGGCTCCTACGCCGTGCAGCACCCGGGAGCCCAACCCTCCTACCCCACGCTCGACGACGAGCTGCCGGAATCACCGGACCCGTCCAGCGCGGCGCCCCAGCAGGACGGGCGGACCGATTGAATGCGGCGTCGACTTCTGACGGCGCCCTCTCGACGCCCGCTGATGCTGCAGCACGGCCTGCAGCGGCCCGCGGCGTAACCTTTGGGCCACGAGATGGCCGCGAGGGGGCGGCCACGTTCCATTGCCCCGTGCAATTACCTAGGCTGTAGCAGTGATCTTCAAAGCAGTGAGTGACGGCCGGCCGTATCCGGACCATGGACACGTGACGCCGAAGGACTGGGCGGAAGTGCCTCCACGGCAGGTGCGGCTCGACGAGCTCGTGACCACCAAGACGACGCTGGACCTCGAAGCGCTCCTCGCCGAGGACTCGACATTCTTCGGAGACCTCTTCCCCCACGTGGTGCAGTGGAACGAGACCATGTACCTCGAGGACGGCCTGCACCGTGCCGTCCGGACCGCGCTGCACCAGCGGACCATCCTGCACGCGAGAGTCCTCGTGCTCGATGAGTGAGCACGATTCGCCGCGCCAGCAGCGCGCGCAGGCGAAGCGCGACCCCACCGAGTGGCACGGCCAGCGCATCGTCACCGAGACGGACCTCGGTGCCGTGTTCGTCGAGGACGATGCGGTGCGGCATCGACGCACGGTACGGCGCCGCGTCCGTCACGGGATCGTCCTCGTGCTGCTCGTGGCGCTGCTCGCCGCCGCCGTCTACGTGGCGCTCGGCATAGCCCGCGGTGACATCACCGTCGGAGAAGCCGCGCCGGCCCCCGAGCCCACGTCCTCCTGCCCGGTAGGTCCGTTCGACTACCAGGACCCGAGCGCCATCACCGTCAACGTCTACAACAGCACCACCATCGACGGGCTCGCCTCCACGGCAGCCGACCAGCTCCGCGGCCGCGCCTTCGCGGTGCGTGAGATCGGGAACCGGCAGGTCGATTCCTCCGGCATGACGGCGATCATCGTCTCGGGCGAGGGGGGACACGCCAACGCCGCCACCCTCCAGCGGACCCTCCCGGAGTCCATCTTCGTCGAGGACGAACGCGAGGACCGCTCGGTCGACGTGATCCTCGGCTCGCAGTACAGCGGGATCGTCCCGCCCGAAGCCGTGGACATCACGCCGATCGCCCTGACCTGCGCCCCCGAGGAAGAGGCGGCGACGCCCGGACCGACCCCGTCGGCCCCGGCACCCACTCCGACGGCTCCCTAGTACGGCCCGAACCGGACCACGTTCCCGCGGCCCCGGACCGGTGGGTTCGCCAGCGGATCACGTTCCCGCAGCCCCGAACCGGACCACGTTCCCGCGGCCCCGGACCGGTGGGTTCGCCACCGGACGGTGGCCGGGTCGTTCGGTCGGCCGGCGGGAAGGGACGGCACCGCGTGGGTGCCGTCCCGCTCGACGACGGAGCGGGTCAGGCCGCCGCGAGTGCCCGGCCGTCGCGGAGGTACTTCGAGTAGGCCGTGACCGTCAGGAAGGCGGGGAACTTCTCGCCGAGGGCCACCTCCTCGAACACCTCGCGAGCTTCGTCGAAGCGGTCGCCGTCGAATCTCGCGAGCGCGGCGAACTCCTCGTCGAGCAGGTCCGTCACCCACTCGCGCGTGACGATCTCGCCGTCGTCCGTGATGGCACTCGTGAAGATCCACTGCCAGATCTGGGATCGGGAGATCTCGGCCGTGGCCGCGTCCTCCATGAGGTTGTTGATGGCCGCCGCGCCGTTGCCCCGCAGCCACGATTCGATGTAGCGGACGCCGATCTCGAGGTTCTCGCGGATGCCGCGCTCGGTGATGCTGCCGGGCGTGGCTGCGATGTCCAGCAGGGAGCGGTCATCGGGGACGACGTCGTCGCGCAGGCGATCGATCTGGTTTGGGCGCTCGCCGAGCGTCGCGTCGAAGACCTCCAGCGCGACCGGCACGAGGTCCGGGTGCGCCACCCACGAGCCGTCGAAGCCGTCGTCGGCCTCGCGGGACTTGTCGGCCCGCACCTTGGCGAGGGCCGACGCGTTCGCTTCCTCGTCCCGCCGGTTCGGGATGAAGGCTGCCATGCCACCGATCGCGTGGGCGCCGCGGCGGTGACATGTGCGGACCAGCTGCTCGGTGTAGCTCCGCATGAAGGGGGCGGTCATGGTCACCGTGTTGCGATCCGGCAGGACGAAGCGGGGCCCCCGCGTCCTGAAGTTCTTGATGACCGAGAAGATGTAGTCCCAGCGACCGGCGTTGAGCCCGGCCGCATGGTCGCGCAACTCGTACAGGATCTCCTCCATTTCGAAGGCGGCCGTGATGGTCTCGATCAGGACGGTGGCGCGGATGGTCCCCTGCGGGATGCCGAGCAGATGCTGCGCCTGGACGAAGATGTCATTCCACAGCCGTGCCTCGAGGTGGTTCTCGAGCTTCGGCAGGTAGAAGTAGGGGCCGCGGCCCTGCTCGATCAACGTGCGCGCATTGTGGAAGAAGTAGAGGGCGAAGTCGAACAGGCCGCCCGCGACGGCGATGTCCTGGATGAGGACGTGCTTCTCCGGCAGGTGCCACCCGCGGGGGCGCACGACGACGGTCGGCAGGTTCTCCCGAGGGCCCCTCACCCGGTAGTCCTTCCCCTCCGGCGACGTGAAGTCGATGCGGCCCGCGAGGGCGTCCTTCAGGTTCAGCTGCCCGCCGATCACGTTGGACCATGACGGCGTGGAGGAATCCTCCATGTCCGCGAGCCAGACCTTTGCCCCGGAGTTCAGCGCGTTGATGGTCATCTTGCGGTCCACGGGCCCGGTGATCTCCACACGGCGGTCCTCGAGGCCGGGTGCGGGCGGGGCCACCCGCCAGGAGGCGTCGTCGCGGATGTGCCGGGTCTCCGGCAGGAAGTGGGGGTCCGCTCCGGCGGCGACGGCCTTCCGCTGACGGCACCGGTGGTCGAGGAGTTCCTCGCGGCGCTTGTGCGTGGCGAGGTGCAGTGCCTTGACGAACTCGAGTGCCTCCCGCGTGAGGATCTCGTCCTGCCGCTGCACGGGTGGGGCCGTGAGGGTGATGCCGTTCAGGGTGTAGTGGTGGTTCATGGGGTGCTCCTGGTGGGTGTCGGGGCGCCGAGAGGACAGAAAAGACGGCCCCGGGGCGGGTTCCGTGGTCATTTCTGTCCTCTCGGCGGGAGGGTCAGTGGAATTGCTGGGCCTCCGTGGACCCTGCGAGGGCGAGGGTGCTGCCCGTGGGGTTCAGCGCCGTGGCGATCTGGTCGAAGTAGCCGGTCCCGACCTCGCGCTGGTGGCGCGTGGCGGTGTAGCCGCGGGCTTCGGCGTCGAACTCCCGATCCTGCAGATCGACGTACGCACTCATGCCATTCCGGGCGTAGCCGTGGGCGAGATCGAACATCGAGTAGTTGAGCGCGTGGAAGCCCGCGAGGGTGATGAACTGGAAGGTGAATCCCATGGCACCGAGTTCGCGCTGGAAGCGCGCGATCGTCGCGTCGTCGAGATGCTTGCGCCAGTTGAACGACGGCGAGCAGTTGTAGGCGAGCATCTGGTCGGGGAACTCGGACCGGATCCCCTCGGCGAAGCGTCGGGCGAGTTCCAGGTCCGGCGTGCCCGTCTCCATCCAGAGGAGGTCCGCGTACGGTGCGTAGGCACGCCCACGGGCGATGCACGCCTCGAGGCCGTTTCGCACGTGATAGAAACCCTCCGGCGTGCGCTCGCCGGTGACGAACGGTTGGTCCCGTTCGTCGACGTCGGACGTGATGAGCGTGGCCGCCTCGGCGTCCGTGCGGGCCACGATGACGGACGGCGTCCCGGCGACGTCGGCCGCGAGCCGTGCCGCGTTGAGGGTACGGATGTGCTGCTGCGTGGGGATGAGCACCTTCCCGCCGAGGTGGCCGCACTTCTTCTCCGAGGCGAGCTGGTCCTCCCAGTGGATACCGGCGGCTCCGGCCTGGATCATCGACTTCATGAGTTCGTAGGCGTTGAGGGGGCCGCCGAAGCCCGCTTCGGCATCGGCAACGATCGGCACCAGCCAGTCCTCCACCGTGGAGGCGCCCTCGGCCCACTCGATCTGGTCGGCGCGCAGGAGCGCGTTGTTGATGCGGCGCACCACCGTCGGGACCGAGTTCGCGGGGTACAGCGACTGGTCGGGGTAGGTGTGGCCGGAGTTGTTCGCGTCGGCCGCCACCTGCCAGCCGGAGAGGTAGATGGCGCGCAGGCCTGCCTTGACCTGCTGCACGGCCTGGTTGCCGGTCAGCGCGCCGAGCGCGTTCGTGTAGCCGCCGGCATCGGCCTCGGTGGTGAGCTGGTGCCACAGCTTCTCGGCCCCGCGGCGTGCGAGCGTGTGCTCCTCCTGGACGCTGCCGCGCAGGCGGACGACGTCGTCCGCGGAGTAGTCGCGCCGGACACCGCTCCAACGCGGATCGGCGGCCCACTCGAGGGTGAGGGCATCGGTGGCGCCCGCTGCCGCGCCCTGCGGTCCGCGGTCGGAGGGGTTCGAGGTGGATGGGTCCTGCGTCATTGCTGTCTCCTTGGTCGTCCATCGGGCTTCCCGGGGTGGTGAAGTCAACGATTCGCCACTTCTGTCGGGCTTCCTAGCCTCAGACCATGGAAAAATCGGCCGTTCTTCGCTTATCGTCAAGAAATGACGACTCCCGCCTGGTCCCGGACCGCTTCCGCCGCGCCGAGCAGACAGGCCGCTCCGCTGGACCTGATCAGCCTCGGGCGTCGCGTCCGGCACCTGCGGAAGGGGAAGGGCCTGACGCTGGACCGGCTCGGAGAGGCCGTCGGCACCGTGGCGTCGCAGCTCTCGCTCATCGAGAACGGCAAGCGGGAGCCGAAGCTGAGCCTTTTGAAGAGCCTCGCGGTGGCGCTCGACGTGACGATCGACGACCTCCTCGGGTCCGCGCCGCCGTCGCGCCGTGCCGCCCTGGAGATCGAACTGGAACGGGCCCAGCGCGGACCGCTGTACGCATCACTCGGGCTGCCGACAGTGCGTATCTCGTCGCGTCTGCCGCTGGAGGTACTCGAAGCGCTCGTGGGCCTGCAGGGCGAACTCGAGCGACGCATGGACGAGCAGGTGGCGACGCCGGAGGAAGCCCGGCGCGCGAATGTTGAACTCCGAGCCGTCATGCGCGAGCGCAACAACTACTTCCCCGAGATCGAGACACAGGCCCACGCCGTGCTCGACGCCGTCGGATACGCGGGCGGACCGGTGTCCCAGCACCTGATCGCCGACATCGCCGCGCACCTCGGCTTCTCACTGCACCACGTCGGCGACCTGCCGCACTCCACACGGTCCGTCACCGATCTCAAGAACCGGCGGATCTACCTCACGCAGTCCCAGCGCACCGACCACGATCCGCGGTCGGTGCTGCTCCAGGCCCTCGGGCACTACGTCCTGGAGCACCGCACGCCCGAGAACTACGGCGAGTTCCTCCGCCAGCGGGTTGCGACGAACTACTTCGCGGCGGCGCTCCTGCTCCCCGAGAAACCCACGGTGGAGTACCTGAAGCGAGCCAAGGCGGCCAAGGAGATCGCGGTCGAGGACATCCGCGACACCTTCGCGGTCTCCTACGAGACGGCCGCCCACCGGTTCACGAACCTGGCAACCGAGCACCTCGACATCCGCACCCACTTCCAGAAGACCCACAAGAGCGGCATCATCTACAAGGCCTACGAGAACGACGGCGTGACGTTCCCGCAGGACCACACCGGGGCCATCGAGGGCCAACCGTCCTGCCGACGGTGGACCTCACGCGTGGTGTTCGACGTGCAGGACAAGTTCCGGGCGTACAACCAGTACACCGACACCCCGAGCGGCACGTACTGGTGCACGGCGCGCACCGAACGGGCCGCGAGCGGGGAGTTCTCCCTCAGCATCGGCGTGCCCTATGCGCAGGTGAAGTGGTTCCGTGGGCGCGATACCGACATCCGCGAGACGTCCTTCTGCCCGGACGAGTCCTGCTGCCGGCGTCCACCCGCGGACCTCGCGCGGGAGTGGTCGGGGCAGGCCTGGCCGAGTGCACGGGCGCATTCGCACCTGCTCGCTGCGATGCCGCCGGGAGCCTTCCCCGGTGTCGACGAGACGGAGGTGTACGCCTTTTTGGCGGCGCACTCGGGCTGAACCGTCAGCTGCCGTGGCGCAGCGCGCGCCGCCGCACGGCCAGCGGGTACACGACCCAGAGGAGCACGACGACGACGAGCACGGACCCGAGGACGATCAGCCCTGCCGTACGGCTCACGACGAGGTCGAAGACCAGCCAGGCCGTGCCCGCGAGCACCAGGCCGACGAGGGCGATCGTCGTGCGGATGAGCGCGGCGGTGTGACCGACCAGGGTGGCCTTGACCTTGAGCCCGAACAGCACGCGGTGCAGGTTCACGGACGCGAGCACCAGGGCGGTGATCAGCGCGGACAGGCAGACGAGACAGAGGTAGACGATCACCTGGACGCGGTCGAGCTCGGCGAACCGGCTCTGGAAGGGCAGCGTCAGCAGGAAACCCGTCAGGATCTGGATGCCCGTCTGCATGACCCGCAGCTCCTGGAGCATGTCCTGCCAGTTGCGGTCGAGGCGCTGGTTGCTGCTCTCGCCCCGGCCGTCGTCGTCCGATGGGCTGCTCATGAGGACCGGTCCTCTCCCGGAGGCGGGTCCGTCAGGCCCGCGCACCGCCCTGCCAGACGGCGTCGAACGGTGCATTGGACGCCACCCGATTGCGGATGCCCTCGGTGACGAACGCCTTGGCCGTGCGTGCGGCCTCGAGCGGAGACGCGCCTTTCGCGAGCTCGGCGGCGATGGCAGCAGCCAGCGTGCAGCCCGCGCCGCTGACCGCGACGTCGCCCACCTTGGGAGCGGACAGCACTTCGAGGGTCTCGCCGTCGAAGTAGACGTCGACGGCATCCGGCCCCTCGATGCGCACCCCGCCCTTGGCGAGGACGACGGCGCCGCTCTGCCGGTGGATGATTCGAGCGGCTTCCTTCAGGTCCTCGAGGTCTCCGATGGTCGTCCCGGAGAGGGACTCGGCCTCGAAGTGGTTCGGGGTGACGAACGTGGCCAGGGGAAGGATGTTCGCCTTGAGCGCCTGGTCGGTGTCGAGGGCGGCACCCGGCTCCTGGCCCTTGCAGATCAGCACCGGGTCGAGGACCACGTTGTCCCACTCCTGGCGCTTGAGTGCGGCGGCGACGGTGTCGATGGTGGCAGGCGTCCCGAGCATGCCGAGCTTGACGGTGTCGAGCGGGTAGCAGGACTGGATGGCCTCGAGCTGGTCCGCGATGACCTGCTGGTCCACGGGGACGAACCGGTGCTGCCAGTCCTTCTTCGGATCGAAGGAGACGATGCAGGTCAGCGCCACGATGCCGTAGACGCCGAGTTCCTGGAAGGTCTTGAGATCGGCCTGCGCACCGGCGCCGCCCGTCGCCTCGGAGCCGGCGATCGTCAGGGTGATGGCAGGAGCAGGGAGCGTCTGGGTATCGGACATGCTCCTAGTGTGCACGAACCGGCTTCGGGGCTTCCACTCGGTTCGGCGGGAGGATCTGGTGGAGCGCCGAACCCAGGGTGGGGTAGTCGAAGGCGAAGCCTGCGTCGAGGAGTTTCCGCGGGAAGGCCCACCGGCTCTTGAGCACCAGCTCCGCCTCGGTACGGATGATCATGCCGCCGAGGTCGAGGAGCCAGGCCGGTGTCGGAAGACCGGCGGGTATGCCGAGCTGCGCACGGACGGCCGCCATCAGCTCGGCGTTGGTCACCACGCCGGGTGCGGCAAGATTCACCGGCCCTTCGAGGGACGGCGTCGCGGCGATGAGGACGACGGCACGGTACAGGTCGTCGAGGTGGATCCAGCTGAACTTCTGCGTGCCCGGGCCCATGCGACCTCCCAGACCAGCCCGGGCCAGCGTGCTCAGCGGAGTCATCACGCTTCCGGCGCCGAGGACGATCGCGATGCGCAGCGCCACCTTCCGCACGCCCGGGGTGGGGGCGTCGGCGAGGGCCTGCTCCCACGCCCTCGCAACCGAGACCGAGAAGCCTGTGCCGAGGTCGCCGTCGTCCTCCGCCTGCGGCCGATCCTCGGCGTGCCGGTAGATGGTGCCCGTGCTGGAGTTCAGCCAGACCGGCGGCGGCGTGCCGCCCCTCGCCCTGCACAGGGCGAGGGCGCGGCCGAGTTCCTCGGTGGTGTCGACGCGCGAGGAGAAGATTGCATCCGCGGTGCGCCGGGTGTAGCGGCAGTTCACGCTTCGGCCGGCGAGGTTGATCAGGGCGTCCGCGCCGTCGAGCGTTCGGGCGAGGGCGCCGGTGTCTCCCCAGACGGCCGGTCCGCTCCGGCCGATCGTCCGCACGTCCGTGCCGTCGTCGGCGAAGCGCCGGATCAGGTGGGAGCCGATGAAGCCGGATGCGCCGGCGATCACGACCGCTCTCGGACTGCTCGCCAGGACGCTCATTGCACCCGGACCAGCTTCCAGACGCTGACCCGGGCAAGGGCGGCCGCACCGCCGATGATGAAGGCCGTCGGCAGTCCGTCCCCGAAGGTCGTGGAGGGCGACAGCAGGGCTGCGACCACCAGGGCCGCGACCATGAAGACCGCGAAGAAGACGCCGACGTGGACCCACTGGTTCCGCACCGGCCGCAGGAGGAGACCGATGACGATGCCGAGCGGCAATCCCGTGACGAGGCCGATGCCGAATCCGTACCAGAGCGCCAGCAGGAAGACGCCCGGAGCGTCCGCGCCCCACGTCGAGGCGAACGCGACGGCCAGGACTCCCACACCGACGAGGAAGCCGACGGCTACGGCGCCGATACCGAAAGTCACCCGCCCGGGTGCCTCTGAAGGGACCGCGTCCAGTGGGGTGTCGCCGTCCGGCGTCGTGCCATCGTCCGGTCGGACAGCCGGGTCGTCCTCCGGCCGTGTACCGTCGGGGTTCATCGCCGGGTCCCGTGGATGAGCTGGACGACGTCCTCGACGATCTTCCGGACCACCGGCAGCCGCGAGAGGATCACGAGCTTCGAGATGAGCGGCGCGGCCTGGTCGATCAGGCGGCGGGTGCGCGTCTGCCCGGGGGAGGAGTCGTACACCCAGAAAAGGGTGACGGCCATGTATGTGTACCAGAGGAGTTCAGGGAGGTCGTTCCGGATCGCGAGCGGAGGCTGCGGCCTCGACATCGCGACGGCGTGGCGGAACAGGGAGATGGCGCGGGCGCGGGCCACGGCGGACTCGCTGCCGAAGGGGCTCGTGGTCGCCGAGGGCTTGATGGCGATGCTGATGAAGCTCGACCCGAAGTCGTGGTAGGGTCCCATCACGTCGATCCCCGTGTTGAGCACCACCTTGAGCAGCTCACCGAGATTCCGGCCCTCGCGCAGGAGTGGCAGGGCGAGCGCCCGGTGCTCCTCCTGGAGCGTCCGGTAGAGCTCGTGGACGAGGTCGTCCTTCGACGCGAAGTAGTAGTACGCGCTACCGGTCGAGACATTCGCTTCCGCGGCGATGGCGCGCATGGTCGTCTTCTCGTAGCCGACGTCCCGGAACAGCCGCAGGGCGGTCGAGACCAGCAGCTCGCGCGTGGCTTCGCTCTTGGCGGTGGTCAACGGCATGACGCTCCTTTCGAACACGTTCAATTTGGAGTGTACGCCGTTTTTGAACGCGTTCAATCCCGTGCGCGCCGAGCCGGGCTGCCAGAGCCGCGGGGGCGTCACGCCGGGTCTGACACGCTGCCGCGGGTTTGCTCCCGGAGGCGGGCACGACGTCGCCGCCGGGTGCCGGCGGCGCATGGGGATCGCGGTGTTGAAGCTATCGACGTCCTGTCGGGATCGGGCGACGTCGCCGCTGTCGAAGGACGATCAGCCGCACGGGCGGCGCTGGGCCGGCTGCAACCGGACGACGGTCAGGCGACCGTGCGTCGAGCAGCCCCGTCGAGCGCCCCACGAAGCCGCGCCTCGAGTTGCGCTTCCCTGAAGAGGTCGTCCCACTCGATGCGGATGATCCTCCAGCCGGCTTCGACCAGCGCCCGCTCCCGGCGTCGCTCCTGGTACAGGACCTCGTCCGTCGGGATCGCACCGAAGTACTTGATCCGTCCGTCGAACTCCAGGCCGACACGCAGATCCGGCCACGCGAAGTCCAGCCGATACAACCCCAGACGTGTAAGTACCTCGACCTGGCACTGCGCCGCCGGCAGACCGAGGCGGCGCAGCCGGATGCGGGCCAGGGACTCGCCCGGCGACTCCGACGACGGGTCCGACGCGACGATCACGTCCCGGGCGCGGGCCGCTCCCGTCACAGGGCCCAGAAGGTCGAGCGCGGTGAGTGCCCCCGCGCGGTCGACGCCGCGCGCACGGCACTGGTCGACGACGATCAGGGCCTGGTCGAAGGACAGCGAGCGGGCACAGTCCACCGCGGTCCGCTGGAGCGACGTCGTCGGTAACCCGCGGAGAAGGACGACGTCGTCGTCGGTCAGCTCGGCGCTGTGGTTCCGGACGTCCGGACCGTGACTGGAATTGGAGGTGCGGGTGGGCTGGGTGACATGGACGTCGGCTCCGGGCCGCCACAGCTCGAGGCCGTGCAGGACTGCCGCGGTCTCATGACTGTAGACGTGCTGCGTGGTCGGCCTGCCGACGAGGCTGTGATGATGAGCCTCGGCGCGGAGCGCGAGCCGTTCCACCGCGGTCAACGATGCCCAGTGCGCTTCGGTGACGTAGCAGTTCTTCCGCAGGCGCCGGAGGTCGCCGTCGGCCAGGAAGTGTTGGACGTCGCGGCGGGTCAGGCCCTCGTCGAAGAGTTCGCGGTAACGCCAAAGCGTCTTGGTGCCCAGCGCGTCCTGGTGATCCGTCATGCCACGAGGATCGCAGCGGCGGCCCCGACGGGCGCGTTCGAGAGGCGTAATGTGGACAATGCGGCGTGCACACGGACAAACCCGTGGCCGAGTGTCAGAGCCGGTGTGACGCCCCCGCGGGTCTGGCAGCCCGGCTCGGCGCGCCCCCCGAGGAGGGGGAGCAGCCGTCAGGCGTAGTAGCGCCCCAGGACCTCGGCCTTGAGGTCGTAGAAGCTCCCGTCCTCCAGCGCTGCGCGGGCGTCGTCGACCATGCGCACCACGAAGCGCTCGTTGTGGATGGAGATCAGGGTGGCCGAGACCATCTCCTTGGCCTTGAACAGGTGGTGGATGTAGGCGCGGGTGTAGTGGGTGCAGGTGTAGCAGTCGCAGCCGTCGACGAGCGGCGTGAAGTCCCGCTTGAAGCGCGCGTTCGAGAGGTTCCAGCGGCCGTCCGGCGTGTAGAACGCGGAGTTGCGGGCTACCCGCGTCGGGGAGACGCAGTCGAAGGTGTCGGCCCCGTTCTCGATCCCGGTGAACAGGTCGTCCGGCTCGGAGATCCCGAGCAGGTGCCGCGGCTTGTCCTCCGGCAGTTCGTCGCTGCACCAGCCGAGGATCGTCCCGAGGTTCTCCTTCTCCAGCGCACCGCCGATACCGAACCCGTCGAAGTCCATCGCTCCGAGATCGGCCGACGCCTTCCGGCGGAGATCCTCGTACTGCGCGCCCTGGATGACGCCGAACAGCGCCTGGTAGGGGCGGTGGCTGCGTTCCGCGGTGAGGCGCTGATGCTCGGCGATGCAGCGCAGGGCCCACAGGCGCGTGCGTTCGAGGGATTCCTCCTGGTAGCCGCGCGAGTTCATGAGCGTGGTCAGCTCGTCGAAGGCGAACATGATGTCCGCGCCGAGCTGGTGCTGCACCTGCATGGAGATCTCGGGGCTGAACCGGTGCCGGTCCCCGTTGAGGTGGGATTTGAACCAGACGCCGTCGTCGTCGATGTGCGCGAGGCGTTCCTTGCCGGTCGCCACGCGGTCGTCCGCGCCCGCCGCTTCGGCATCCACCGGCACGTCCATGGTGATGACCTTCTTGAAGCCCGAGCCGAGGCTCATGACCTGGAAGCCGCCGGAATCGGTGAACGTGGGGCCGGGCCAGTTCATGAAGGCCCCGAGCCCGCCCGCCTCGTCGAGCACGTCCGCACCCGGCTGCAGGTACAGGTGATAGGCGTTGGCCAGGAGCGCCTGCCCGCCGAGCTCCTTCATGGCTTCGGGCAGGACCGCTTTCACCGAAGCCTTGGTGCCCACGGGGATGAAGGCGGGTGTCCGGATGTCGCCGTGCGGGGTGGTGATGGTGCCGGTACGTCCGTGCCGCGGCCCGGGCCCGTCCGCTCCCGGCGTCGTGTCCTCGATCCGGTGGTGGACGGCGAAGGAGAACGCGGACTGCTGGGACTGTGGATGCACTCCACCATTTTGCCAGCCCATCGGCCTGCGGCCCGACGGCGGCCTGTGGGGAACAGCCGGCGCGCTGCCTACTCGCCCAGCTGCGCGTTCAGGGCGGCGACGGCGGCGAGCTCAGCGGCGATGCGGCGCTCCAGGATGTCGCGGCTCAACGTCTCCGACCCGCCGTGCGCCCGAAGGTACAGGAGCACGCCGATGCGCAGGACGCGCCAGTCCCGCTCGACCTCGGAGCGGCCGGCGCCCGAGGCCCGGAGGATCTCGGGATCGTAGACGTTCGGCTCGTTCAGTTGCCGCTGCCGGTACATGGCGGCGGTCTTGGCGCGGAGCGGATCGGCCTCGGCATCGTCCGCAGCCCGGATCGCGGTGGAGTAGCGGGCGGACCGGACGTCGTCGTGCCGCGTCAGGTAGGCGGCGATGGCGAGTCCGCCCTCGATCCACTTCCAGCGCCCGAAGTTCCCGTCGAAGGGCAGGTCCGCGAGGAGGTCGGCGATCGTCAGGGAGGCCGCGGTATCGCCCTCGTCGACGAGGAGGGTCAGGGCGAACTGGTGCAGGTCCTGGAGGTTGCTCCCGGACTTGAGGTTGATGCCGCGTGCGAGCCGCCCCGCGAGCTCCTGCAGGGCCGGATTGTCCGGGTGTGCCTGCGCTGTCTGGGCCACGAGTTCCTCGGCGGACCCGTGGTCCGCGGCGACGGCGGAGCCCCCGAGATCACTCCCGGCGGGTTCGAGGTAGGCCATGGACCCGGTGGCGAGTCTCAGGCGCCGTCCGTTCGCGAGCGTGGCGACCACGAGGGCGGGTACTCCGAAGTCATCGTCCTCCACCGCGACCGCCGCTACCTCGGCGGGCTCACCGCCGTCGGGCACCGCCAGCAGGTCCCCGGCCGCCAGTACCTCGGCGGGTACTGCCCGGAGCCCTGTCCGGTCCATCCTGTTCACCATCATCGTCAGTCGTGCCAACCTCTGCCACTAGCCCCGGAACACTCGCCCGCTCCCCAGCACGCGCGTCTCACGATACGGGAAGCACGCGCCCCGAGGTGCCCGCTCCTGCTCAGCGACCCCAGCCCGCGTGGGCGAGCGCCTGCCGCAGCAGATCGCCACGGCCACCCGAGAACTCCGCCTGGATGGACGGGCTGAGCGCCTCGGCGGGCGTCAGCCAGGAGAGCTCCAGTGCGTCCTGGCGGGGATTGCATTCGCCCGTCACGGGGATCAGGTACGCCAGGGCGACGGCGTGCTGGCGATCATCGGTCAGTCCGGTCTCGGAGGGGGACGGGAAGTACTCGGCGATCGTGAAGGGCAGGGGCGACGGCGAGAGCTGGGGCAACGCCATGGGTCCCAGATCCTTCTCGAGGTGGCGCAGCAGTGCGGCGCGGATGGTCTCGCGGTACATCACGCGGCCGGAGACGAACGTCCGCACCATCTCGCCCTGCTCGTTGGCCTGGAGCAGCAATCCCACCTCGCTGACGTACCCGAGGGTGTCGCAGCGCACGGGGATCGCCTCCACGTAGACCATCGGCAGGCGGCGGCGGGCCTCGTACAGGTCATCTTCGGAGAGCCAGCCCGGGTTGGGGTCAGGGGTGCGAACGTTCATACCCCCAGTTCTATAGCAGACCCGCGCCCCGGTCGGAACGGCGCGCGGTTCTTCGGCCCGTGGCTGAATCCGCCGCGGGGGCTGGTGGTCCGGGCCTGCGAGGGGATGCTCAGTGCCCGGCGCCGTCGACGTCGCCCCGCCGCTCAGCGATCTCCACCTCCGTGCCCCAGGGCGACGCCACACGCAGGGACCACCCGTCGCCCGTGTCGACCACCGCGGGCCCGAATCCGCCGTCCGCGAGTGCGGGGACCAGGTCCCGGACATCGCTGCCGTACTCGAACGCGAGCTCGACGGTGGCCTGCCCTCCGGGGCGGACGACGACGAGGCCGCCGTTCTTCGCCCGGAAGTCGTGCCGGGATGCGTCGGCAGCGCTGAGCCGTGGCTGTGCTCCGATGTCCTCGAGGATCTTCGCGGCGGCTGCGACGTCGGGGGTGCGCCAGAGCACCAGGACGGACAGGGGCGACGGCGGGACGCCGGTGTCCCGGGGACCGGCGGCGGCGGAGAAGGTGGTGCCATCGGGAGCGCTGATGAGTGCGGAACGGTGCTGCGCGTCGCCGGAGAGCTCGACGCCCGTTCCCGCCTCACGTGTGCGGCGGGCGAACTCCGGCACGTCGGCGACCTCGAACGCGAGGGTCGAGACGCCTTTCCCGGTGCTGCCGGGAACGCCGGCCTGCAGCGCCACCCTGCCGTTGCCGGCGTCGAACACGGCGAACGAGGAGTCGCGCTCCGGCTCGGCGGCGGGGCGGAGCCCGAGCGCCGTCAGGAAGCGAGCGGACGCCGCGAGGTCGGACGGGTACACGAGCGGTCGGACGCGGAGCATGGGTTTCCTCGGGTCGGTGGGAGTGCCTGCTCCGCGACGGCGGAGCCGCGGAAGGCCTGACTCCCCATCCTGACCCATGACCTGTTCCGGAAGAGCAGGCGCGGGCCTACAGTGAGCGCATGAAGGCCGAACTGCCCGAACTCCTCCTGCCGGACGCGCAGGCATGGCGCCTGTGGCTCGAGGAGCACCACGACGAGTCGCCCGGTGTCTGGCTCATCCAGCACAAGAAGGGCGGATCGACGACCCTCCTCACCTACGCGCAGGCGCTGGACGAGGCGCTGTGCGTGGGCTGGATCGACGGTCAGGCGCGCTCGCGCGATGACGGCAGCTACTTCCAGCGCTTCACGCCCCGTGGGCCCCGGAGCATCTGGTCCATCCGCAACCGGACCTACGTCGACCGACTGCGCAGCGAGGGCCGGATGCGCGACGCCGGGGAGCGGGCTGTCGCGGCGGCGCAGGCCGACGGACGGTGGGAGCGGGCCTACGCCGGTCCGGCCGACGCGACGGTGCCGGTCGAGCTCATGGCGGCGATCGAGACCGACGACGCCGCGCTGGCCATGTTCGGCACCCTGTCCTCGCAGAACCGCTACGCCATGATCTTCCGGCTCTCACAGCTGAAGACGGACGTGGCGAAGGAGCGGAACATCGCGAAGTTCGTCGCGATGCTCGCGCGGGGCGAGACGTTCTATCCCCAGGGTCCGAAGGCGGGTGGACGCTAGGGGCCGGGTGCGCACGCGTACCGGCCGGGAACCCGTCCACGGAGCCGGCCGGGAACCGAGCCGGGGACGAGGCGCCTACCCCGGCCCGCCGGAGGTCAGTCCAGCCTCGACACCTCGTAGGTGTGACCGGCCGCGCGGAGGCGCTCCACGAGTACGTCGCCGAGCGCCGTGGCCGGCGTGAGGGATCCGCTCCGGGGCGGCAGCCGATCGCCGTCGAGTGCCAGGGCCAGTGCCGTCTCGCCCGCCATCACGGCTGTGGCGGCGTAGCCCGGATCCCCGGGGCCCGCGGCCACGGAGCGGTAGCGCCGGCCGCCCTCCGTGGAGGCGGTCACCTCGGAGCGGAACCAGCCTGTGCGTCGGGTCTTCTCGCTCGGGCCCGAGCCGGGAGCAGGAAGGGCCCGGTCGAGCACGCGTCGCAGCGGAGGGAGCGCCATCGCACCCATGAAGGCGCCCAGGCCGAGAGCCGTCGCTCCGGCGATGACGGCGCCCTTGGGTCCGCGGGCCGCGCCCATCGCCTCACCGTAGCGGAACGACCGCCCGTAGGCCCAGTTCTGCAGGGCGTTGCTGCGGCGGACGATCCGCGTGTTCGCGGAGGCCATGATGAAGGGGCCGGTCCAGTGGCCGTCCTCGGAGCGGCGGACCCGCGCGACGTCGGACGGCTGGCGCGTGGACGGTTCGCGCGTGTGGTCCGGGCTGAGGGAGTAGGGATCCCTGGCGAGCGCCCGCAGGGTGTCGTCCGACCGCATGCCGTCGAGCTGCCCGCGCATCGAATCGATCGTGCCTCCGCTGATGCCGCCCCTGGCCGTCGCGACGAGCCGGACGTCGGTCAGGCCGCCGGCGCCGTCGGCCTCCGCTGCCTGGTGGAGCAGGAGCACGGCGAGGTCGGAGGGGATGGAGTCGTAGCCGCACGCGTGCACGATCCGGGCACCGCTGCTTCGTGCCAGGGCATCGAAGCGATCGATGGCGTCGCGGACGAAGGACACCTCGCCGGTCAGATCGCCGTAGTGGGTGCCGGCCCGTGCGCAGGCCTCGACGACGGGCAGCCCGTGCTTCACGTAGGGACCCACGGTGGTGAACAGCACGCGCGTGGACGCGGCCAGGGAGGCGAGCGAGTCCGGGTCCGACGAATCGGCCTCGATCAGCGTCCAGCCCCGCGCGCCGGCCGGCAGCCTGGACCGCACCGCCTCGAGCTTCTCTCTCGATCGGCCCGCGAGGCCCACGCGCAGATCCGCCGGAGCATGGTCCGCGAGGTGGCCGGCGATCAGCTCACCGACGAAGCCGGTGGCACCGTAGAGGACGAGGTCGTGGTCGCGCGCTGGAGTCTCCATGCCAGCAGTCTTCCACTGCGACGGCCCGCCCGCAGGTGCGGTGGGGCGGCCTTGGCCCGACGGTTCAGGTGGCCGGCCCGTGGACGGCGGCGTGCGCCTCCAGGACCATCCAGGCCTGCAGCTGCGAGGACAGGCTGACGGGCCCGTCCTGCGGAGGCGGGAACGCGAGCTCTCCGCCGGTGCTGCGGCGGCCGTCCCACACGTGGTCGGCCGTCGCGTCGAGCATGCGCCGGGCCGCCGTCGCGGCGGTGTGCCCCACGTCGGCAACGGCGGCCTCCGCAAGATAGCGGGCGAGGATCCCGGTGAAGAGACCGCCGTCGCCGTCGGCCGCCAGCGGCAGCACGCCGTCGTCTCCCGCGACCTCCCGGGCGATCGCCTCGACGAGGGCGGCCGCGTGCGCGAGGTTGCGTGTCCCGCCGACGGCGACCAGCGCACCCAGCACCGTGCCCTGGTTGTAGGTGTACACGGCGCGTTGCACGCGGCCGTCGGCCTTCACCCCGTCGAGGTAGAGCCCACGCTCCGTGTCGAAGAGCCGGCCCCTCAGCCAGTCGAGCAGCTCCTGCGCCCGCGGCGTGTCCCCGGCGCGCGCGAAGAACAGCGCCGCAGGTGCCGTGCTCGGGGTGTTCTTGAAGTCGCGGGCGGTGTTCCAGTAGACCCCGCCGCCGAGGTCAGGTGTGTGCGCCGACCGCAGTGCGTCGCCGAGAACCCGGACGCGACGGCGGGGCCGGCGTCGTCCGTTCACCGCATCGAGGCGCTGCAGGGCGAGGACCAGCCAGGCCATGTCGTCGTAGTAGGCGTTCCGCCACCGGGCGCCGTTGCGCAGCCAGATGCCGCGGGCCAGTCTGCGGGCCTCGGCCAGCGCATCGCCGGTCGGCGCGCGCCGGTGCTCGTCCAGCAGGCAGTCCAGGAAATGCGCCTGCCACCAGTAGTGCCAGTGGCTGTGGGCGCTGGTCGGCGGCGGGAAGGCGATGGCCCCGAGCCGGGTTCCCGGCACGTGGAGGCTGCGGCGCGCGTAGAGGCGGCGCACGGTCGCAGCGGCCGTGGGAGCGGCGGCATGGGGGATGGGCATATGGACCACCCTAGCCACGCAGCCGCACCGCGGGACCGTGCAGGATGCGCAGTGGAACCCCCGCCGGGTGCGCAGTGGGCCACGTCACAGTACGCTGGGCCGCACACGGGGCCAACGGCGGTCCCGGGCGGCGAAAGGGTTGGCATGGACATCAGGGGAGCGGTGGCCCTCGTCACCGGTGGCGCGTCCGGGCTCGGGCTCGCTACCGCCCGCAGGCTGTTCGACGACGGCGCGTCCGTCGTGCTCGTCGACCTCCCGCAGTCCGCGGGCCAGGAGGCTGCCGTCGGGCTCGATCCCTCGGGTGAGCGTGCACGGTTCGTTGCCGCGGACGTCGCCGAGCCCGCCCAGGTCCAGGCCGCCGTCGAGGAAGCGGCGTCCCTCGGCCCGCTGCGGATCGTGGTGAACTGCGCCGGGATCGCGACGCCGGGCAAGGTCCTGGGGCGCGACGGCGTCCTCCCGCTCGAGCAGTTCACGCGCGTGATCACCGTCAACCTCGTGGGCACCTTCAACGTCATCCGCCTCGCGGCGGAGGCCATGGCACGCACGTCGCCGGTCACCGGCGTCGGCGGCTCGGACGAACGCGGCGTCATCATCAACACGGCATCCGTGGCGGCGTTCGACGGGCAGATCGGCCAGCCCGCGTACGCCGCGTCGAAGAGCGGAGTCGCGGCCATGACACTCCCCATCGCGCGCGAACTCGCGCGGTCCCTCATCCGCGTGGTCACCATCGCGCCCGGCATCTTCGAGACGCCGATGATGGCGGGCCTGCCGCAGGAGGCCCAGGATTCCCTGGGCGCCCAGGTGCCGCATCCGTCCCGGCTCGGGAAGCCCGTCGAGTACGCGGCGCTCGCCGCGCACATCGTCGAGAACCAGATGCTCAACGGCGAGACGATCCGCCTCGACGGCGCCATCCGCATGGCACCGAGATAAGCGCCTCCGATCCACTCAGGTCTCAGCTCGATCGAAAGGACGGCTCGATGGAGAGCCAACTGCCCACCGCCGACTTCCTCGGCTTCGAATCCCTCCTCGCGGACCACGAGCGCGAGAAGCTCCAGGACGTCCGGGACTTCCTCGCCAAGGAGGTCTCACCGCGCGCCGTCGAGTGGTGGAACCGCGCCGAGTTTCCGCACGAGATCCTGCCGAAGCTCGCCGGTCTCGGCCTCAGCACCCCCGTGCAGCAGGGCTACAGCCATCTGTTCAGCGGACTGGTGATCGCCGAGCTCACCCGTGCGGACACCTCGATCGCCACGTTCTTCATGGTCCACCACGACCTCTTCGTCGAAGCGCTGCACACCTTCGGCAGCCCGGACCAGAAGAACCGGCTGCTGCAGGACGCCATGGACCTGAAGATCACGGGGGCCTTCGCCCTGACCGAGCCCCTGCACGGGTCCGACGTCGCCGGCGGCATGGCGACCACGGCCACGCGCGACGGCGACACCTGGATCATCAACGGTGCGAAGCGGTGGATCGGCAACGGGACGTTCTGCGACTACATGCTCCTCTGGGCGCGGGACACGGAGACCGGGGGCGTGCGGGGCTTCATCCTCGACGCCACGCTGCCCGGCGTCACCCGCACGGCCATCGCCAACAAGACCGCCCTGCGCACCGTCCAGAACGCGGACATCACGCTGACGGACGTCCGCGTCCCCGAGGCCGACCGCTTCGCCGGCATCAAGACGTTCAACGACACCCGCCAGCTCCTGCTCGGTTCCCGCATCCTCGTCGGATGGCAGGCCGTGGGGCAACAGCTAACGGCGTTCGACGTCGCCCGTCAGTACGCCGTCGAGCGGCACCAGTTCGGACGGCCGATCGCCGGTTTCCAGCTCGTGCAGGATCAGCTTGTCACGATGATGGGCAATACGACGGCGAGCCTCGGCGTCATGGCGCGCATCGCCGCGTTGCAGGAGCAGGGCGAGTCCGACATGCCGCAGGCCGCGTTCGCCAAGTCCTTCACCACGGCCCGCATGCGCGAGACGGTGGCACTCGGGCGCGGGATCCTCGGCGGAAACGGGATCGTCACGGACTACGGCATGGCGAAGATCTTCGCCGATGCCGAGGCCGTGTACACCTACGAGGGCTCCTACGAGATCAACAGCCTCATCGTGGGCAGGGCGCTGACGGGTATCTCGGCCTTCGCCTGAGATGGGTGGGAGCAGCAGCGCCTACGATGGGCCGGTGACGTCCTCCAGCGAGCACCGGCCCGAAGGCCGCGGCGCGTGGGCAGCGCGGCTGCTCGGCGGCGGAGTCGAGCCCGATCCGCGCTTCACCCTCGCCAACGAGCGGACGTTCCTCGCCTGGATCCGGACGGCGCTGGCACTGCTCGCCGGCGGGATCGCCGTCGAGGCCTTCACCCCGGCCGCCTTCGATCCGGCCCTGCGGACCTTCCTCGCCGTCACCCTGCTGGTACTGGCCATGATCATGGCGCTCGCCGCCGGTCTCCGCTGGCTCCGGGTGGAACGGGCCATGCGCCGTCGCGCGCCCCTGCCCCTGCCCCTCCTGGTCCCGGTGCTGGCCGCCGGTGGGGCTCTCATCGCGGGCGCGGTGCTCGTCGTCGTCCTCGTCGCTCCGCAGGGCGGCGGGTGAGAGCGACGAGGCGGGCAGCGTCAGTGGCCGGCCCGCCCGCGACGCCAGGTCGGTGCACGGCGCCCGGCCTGCACGCCGACCCGGGGCTGCAGCCGGAGCGGACGACCCTCGCCTGGAACCGCACCCTGCTCGCGCTGGTGGTCTGCGGGGCGCTCTTCCTCCGATGGGTGCCGCGGCACGGCGCCTTCCCCCTGATCCTCTCGGCCCTGACCGCGATCCTCGCCCTCGTGATCGTGGCGGGCCAGGCGCGCCGGTACCGCCGCAGTGCCCGCGGAATCAGCAGCGGGCGGACCAGTGCGGATGTGGCGGCGGTCGCCGGGACGAGCGCCGCCGTCGTCCTGACAGCGGCGGCCGCGCTGCTCGTCGTCGTCGCCCTCCCGGTGCGCTGATCAGCCCTGCCCGACGGGTTCACATGGCGGACGCAGTGAGTCGCGCGCCACATTACTCGGTAGTATCCCAACAGCAATCCGTCGTATCCAGTGCCGCATACGCCTCGTTTTCCGTGACCTGAAAGCAGGCTGTCGTGACAGTGTCCCCCGAAGTGTCCCCCGCGCGTGCCGCTGATTCGTTCAGCGAGACCGCCGGCGACATCAGTTCCGACCTCCGCGCCGACGTGCGCCGTGTCAGCACGCTCCTCGGCGAATCGCTGGTGCGACAGCACGGCCAGGAGCTGCTCGACCTCGTGGAGCGGGTCCGCCTGCTCACCAAGCAGTCCAAGGAGTCGGGCACAGTCGACGACGCCGGCGAGCGGGCGGAGCTCGCGGGGCAGGTCCGCGAACTCCTCGCGGCACTGCCCATCGACCAGGCCACGGAGCTGGTGCGCGCTTTCGCGGCCTACTTCCACCTCGCCAACGCCGCCGAGCAGGTCCACCGCGTGCGGGGGCTCCGCACGCGCTCGGAGGACGACGGCTGGCTCGCACAGACGGTCTCCCGCATCGCGTCCGACGCCGGCCCCGAGGCGCTCGCCGCAGTGGTCCGGGAACTGGACGTACGGCCCGTGTTCACGGCGCACCCCACCGAGGCATCCCGCCGCTCGGTGCTGGACAAGCTGCGGCGCCTGTCCGACGTCCTCGCGGAGACGACGGCGGAGGGCTCGCAGCAGCGCCGGCGGCAGGACCGCCGGCTGGCCGAGGTGATCGACCTGATCTGGCAGACCGACGAGCTGCGGCAGGTGCGGCCCACGCCCATCGACGAGGCGCGCAACGCCATGTACTACCTCGGGGACATCCTCACGACCTCGATGCCGGAACTGCTCGAGGACCTCTCCGACCTCCTGGCGCAGCACGGCGTCACGCTGCCGGCCGCCGGGGCGCCGCTGAAATTCGGTTCGTGGATCGGCGGGGACCGCGACGGCAACCCGAACGTCACGGCCGCGGTGACCCGCGAGATCCTCCAGATCCAGAACCAGCAGGCCGTCCGGATCGCGATCCATTTCATCGACCGGCTCATCTCGTCGCTGTCCTCGTCGACCGCGATCGTCGGAGCGTCCGAGGAACTGACGGCCTCCATCGAGCGTGACCTCGCGAACCTGCCACGGCTCGACAAGCGCGTGCTCGAACTCAACGCGCAGGAGCCCTACCGGCTGAAACTGACGTGCGTGAAGGCGAAGCTGCTCAACACCGCGGCACGGGTGCAGCAGCAGACGGCGCACGAGCCGGGCCGGGACTACAACGACACCGCGCAGGTGCTCGCCGACCTGGAGCTTCTCGGCGAATCGCTGCGGCAGCACTCGGCGAGCCTCGCCGCCGACGGCGCGCTCGCGACGGCGTCACGCGTCATCTCCTCCTTCGGCCTGCACCTCGCCACCCTGGACATCCGCGAGCACGCCGACATGCACCACGACGTGGTCGCGCAGCTGACCGACCGCCTCGGCGAGCTGGACGTGCCCTACCTCGAGCTGGACCGCGAGGGCCGTCTCCGGACGCTGGCCCGCGAACTCGCCTCGCGCCGGCCGCTCGCGGCCGGTAACCCACCCCTCGACGACGGCGCCCGCCGCACCTTCGACGTCTTCCGCGAGATTGCCGCCGCCCTCCGTACCTACGGTCCCGACGTCGTCGAGACCTACATCGTCTCCATGACGCGCGGAGCGGACGACGTCCTCGCGCCCGTCGTGCTCGCACGCGAGGCCGGACTGGTCGACGTCGTCGGTGACGGGTCCGGCGGCCCCGAGTCCGGGGCGTTCGCGAAGATCGGGTTCGCGCCGCTCCTGGAGACCGTGGACGAGCTCCGCGTCTCCGCCGAGATCGTGGACACCCTGCTCTCCGACCCGACCTACCGGGAGGTGGTGCGCCTGCGCGGCGACCTGCAGGAGGTCATGCTGGGGTACTCCGATTCCAACAAGGAGTCCGGCGTGCTGACGAGCCTCTGGGAGATCCACAAGACCCAGCGTCGCCTGCGCGATGTCGCTGCGAAGCACGGCGTCCGGCTGCGCCTCTTCCACGGACGCGGTGGCTCGGTGGGCCGAGGCGGCGGGCCGACCTACGACGCCATCCTCGCGCAGCCCAACGGCGTCCTCGAGGGCGAGATCAAGTTCACCGAGCAGGGCGAGGTCATCAGCGACAAGTACTCGCTGCCGGCCCTGGCCCGCGAGAACCTCGAGCTCTCCCTCGCCGCCGTGATGCAGGGCTCGGCGCTGCACCGCACACCCCGGACCTCGGAGGACGAGCGCGGCCGCTGGGCGGAGGTCATGGAGACGGTGTCCGACGCCGCGTTCGCGCAGTACCGCTCGCTGATCGACCACGAGGACCTGCCCGCGTACTTCCTCGCCTCGACGCCTGTCGAGCAGCTGGGGTCGCTCAACATCGGCTCGCGTCCCTCGAAGCGACCAGATTCCGGGAGCGGCCTGGGCGGCCTCCGGGCGATTCCCTGGGTCTTCGGCTGGACCCAGTCACGGCAGATCGTTCCTGGCTGGTTCGGTGTGGGCTCCGGCTTGCGCGCAGCACGTGAGGCGGGCCACGAGGACCTGCTGTCCGAGATGCTGGAGCGCTGGCACTTCTTCCGCACCGTCGTCTCGAACGTCGAGATGACGCTCGCGAAGACCGACCTCGAGATCGCCGCGCACTACGTGGAGGCGCTGGTCCCCGAGGATCTGCAGCACCTCTTCGGCGTGATCCGCGAGGAGTACGAGCTCACCCTGGCCGAGATCCGTCACCTCACGGGCGAGACGGAGCTGCTCGACAACCAGCCCGTCCTCAAGCGGTCGCTCGCCGTCCGCGACCAGTACCTCGACCCGATCTCCTATCTGCAGGTGGAGCTCCTGCGCCGCGTGCGGGCCGAGGCCGACGGCGGCCGGCCCGACGGGCAACTCCAGCGAGCCATGCTCATCACCATCAACGGTGTGGCCGCAGGGATGCGCAACACCGGCTGATCCCGGGCCCGGAATAGGTGCCCCGGGGAGTCGGTTGCCGCCAGTGGACACCGACCCCCGGCTCCGGCCGGATGACCAGGAGGAGCACCATGAAGGCAGTCTTTTACGAGAAGTACGGCGATCCCGACGTCCTGCAGTACGGAGAGCAGCCGGACCCGAAGGTCGGCCCGGACGCGGTGCTCGTCGACGTCCGGGCCTCCTCGGTGAATCCGGTGGACTGGAAGATCACGGCCGGCTACCTGGACGCCGCGCTGCCCGCCTTCTTCCCCGTGATCCCGGGGTGGGACGTGGCCGGCGTCGTCACCCAGCCCGGCCCGTCCGTGACCGAGTTCGAAGCCGGTGACGAGGTGATCGGCTACGTCCGGACGGACACCGTGGCTTTCGGTACCTTCGCCGAGCAGGTCGCCGCACCCGTGCGGACGCTCGCGCGCAAGCCGAAGAACGTGTCCTGGGCCGCGGCCGCGACGATGCCGCTCGCAGGCCTCACCGCATTCCAGGCGCTGCGGGCCGTCGGTGCGGGCGAGGGCGAGACCGTCCTCGTGCACAACGGTGCCGGCGGGGTGGGGACCTACGCCATCCAGATCGCGAAGGCCTGGGGTGCGAGGGTGCTGGCCACGGCATCGGAGAAGAACCACGAGTTCCTGCGGTCGCTCGGCGCCGAGCCACTGACCTACGGCGAGGGCATCGCCGACCGCATCGCCGGGCTCGCACCCGACGGGCTGGACGCCGTCGTCGACTTCGTGGGTGGAGAGGACTGGGTGGCATCCCTCGAGCACCTGAAGTCCCCGGAGCGCGTCGCGTCCGTGGCCGACGCCGAGGTGAAGGACAGGGGCGGACGCTACATCTTCGTCAGGCCCGATTCCGCCGATCTCCTCGCCCTCACCGAGCTGGTCGAAGCCGGCAGCGTCACGCCGGTCCTCGCCGAGAGCATCCCGCTCGACCGCGCAGCGGACGCCTTCCGCGCCAGCATGGAAGGGCACATCCGCGGGAAGATCGCCGTGACCGTGGGTGATCAGCGGTAGGAGGACGGCCGGGGCGCCGTGTCTCCACGCGCGGTGCCCCGCCGGTGTCGGGTGAGGCCCTAGGAGCGGGCCTCCTCGTCGCCGAGCAGGTCGATCGGTTCGCGCTGTGCGTCCTCCTGCGCGCGGAGCCACCGGCGGTACGCGTGGTCCACCCGGTGCCGCCGTGACCCTGCGGTGATGAGCAGCAGGAAGACGGCGAGGGCCGCGACGAAGGCGACGCTCAGTGCGGCGGGCCGGCCGATGGAGCGCTCGACGGCGATCCACAGGAATCCCCACGAGGTGGCCACGGCCACGGACAGGCGTCCGCGATCAGTGGAACAGACGACGGCGGCCGTGATCAGGATGGCGATGATGCCGAGCATCGCCCAGGTGGTGCCCTCCCAGCCGAAGAGGTCCGCACCGGTGGCGGTGAAGAAGGCCGCGGCATTCGCTCCCGCAGCCAGCAGCACCCAGCCGAAATATAACCCGATCGGGGTGTCGACGAGGGCGCCCTCCAGCCGGGTCTCGTTCGGGTGGAGGTTCAGGGTCCGCACGGCGGAGAGCAGCGCGAAGAACAGCAGCATGATGACCACGAGACTGAGAGTGAGCCCGCCTGCCTGGGCACTGAGAATCCAGGCGAGGTTCAGGAGCATCGACGCCGCCACCGTCCAGCCGAGGCGCCGTTGCCTCGGAGTGCGTCGCTGCGACGGCAGCCACTGGAACGCCGTGTAGGCCACGAGACCCGCGTAGATCACGCTCCAGATCGAGAACGCGGAGGAGGACGGCGCCAGGAGGGTCGCGTCCGGGGCGAAGAGCCCACCCGCGGCGTCGCGGATCGAGGGACCGCCGAACGCCCCGACACCCGCTGCGGAGCCGAGGATGCACGCGATGGCACAGACGGTGACGACGCTCTGGCGCACGATGTCGGGGTTCCACGACCTGACGTGGCTGAGGGTGGCGCTGCTGCCCCTGCCGACGGCCCGTCCGGCGACGCCTGCGGCCGTTCGTGCCTTCTCCGCGGCCAGCGTGGCCCTCTCCGCGGCGGCGCGCCGGCGCGGTGCCGTCCCGACGTCGGTCGCGGTGGTTCTGGTATCGCCGGTGGAAGGGCGCTCGCTGGAGGCCCGCCCGAGGGACGGGCGCCCGATAAAGGTGCCCGCACCAGGTGCGTCCGAGGATCGAGCCGCCGGCTTCGAAGGGTTCCCGGCTCCTCCGGTGCGTTCCGCACCCGGACCCCGCGATTCCTCGTCCGCGCGGACCACGCTGCGTGGCTGCGCGGCCTTCAGCCGTTCGAGGACGCTTGAGGTGTCGGAGGGCGGCTCCGCCGGGGCCTTCTCCTGTGCGATCGACGGCTCCCTGACCGGTCGGTCAGGGAGCCGGGGTCCCGGGTTCTTCGGGGTGCTCATGCGGATGTCTGGCCTTCCGGTGTTTCTTCAGGGCGAGGATTGCCGCCGTGATGGCTCCCACCAGCGTACCGACCGCCATTCCGAGGAGGGCGCTGACCCCTGCGGGCAGGCCGGTCGAGGCCCCGGCCACGTAACCGAGTCCCACGAGCCAGGCCGTCCAGAGCGCGCCGCCGCCGGCTGCAGCGAGCATGAACGGGCGCAGCGGCAACTCCGCGATCCCGGCGACCGCGACACTGGCCGTGCGTCCCCCGGGAAGGAATCGGACGGCCACCACTGCGGCATAGGTGGGAGAGCTGCCGGCTTTGTCGATGGCGCTGCGCAGCCCGCGGTGGATCGACCGCCCCCACCGGAAGCGGTCGAGGAAGTGCGTCAGTTTGCGGCGGAACAGCAGGAACAGGGCGACGTCGCCCACCCAGCTGCCCGCGAGTGCGGTGAGGACCGCGAAGGGGAGCAGGAGGGGATCGTCCGAGGACATGGTTCCCGAACCGATGACCAGCAGTTCCGAGGGCACGAGGGGGATCGCCACGTCGACGACGATCACGGCGAACATGACGAGGAGGTAGAGCGGTGCTGGGATGTCCGTACCGGGCAGGTCCACCCTGCAAATCTACCGCCCGTGCCGCGCTCGGTGACGTGGAGTGCGCTCGCAGCGCAGGCTCAGGCGAATGCGGCGAGTGTGAGGGCCGATTCGTAGCGCCGCTCCGTGCCGTCCACCGGGTCGGTGAAACCGATGCTGTGGGCCAGCAGCTGGAGGGGACGTGTGTAGTCGTCCGGTGCCTGAGGATGCAGGACGGGGTAGAAGGGATCGTTGAGGATCCCGAGACCGAGGGATGCCATGTGCAGGCGGAGCTGATGGGTCTTGCCGGTGTGCGGCTGCAACCGGTACAGCCCGCGGTCGTCGCGCTGGTCCAGGAGGCTGACGGTGGTGTGCGTGTTGTCGGGTCCCTCCACCTCCTGCGCGAGGAGATAGGTACGGGACTTCACGATCCGGCTGCGGACGTCCATCGGCGCACTGTCAAGGCCGAGCTCCGGGCGCACGGGCGCCACGGCCCGGTACTCCTTGCTGATGCGCCGGTTCTCGAACAGCAGCTGGTAGGCGCCCCGTGTCCCGGGGTCGACGGCGAACATCAGGATGCCTGCGGTCATCCTGTCGAGGCGGTGCATGGGGATGAGGTCCGGCAGGTCGAGGTCCACCCGCAGCCGGACGAGCGCCGATTCCGCCACGTACATGCCGCCCGGCGTGGTCGGCAGGAAGTGCGGCTTGTCGACGACGAGCAGGCGCTCGTCCTGGTGCAGGATCGACAGTTCGACAGGGAGCCGCTCCTCGACGGGCAGCTCACGGTAGTACCAGACGAACGTGTGCTCACCGAGTGGGGTGTCCCGCGTCAGCACCTCCCCGCCGAGTGCCACCACTTCGCCGCGGTCGAAGCGCTCGCCGATACCGTCCGGATTCACGTGGTCGAACCGGTCCAGGATGTAGTCGAGGGCGGTGTCCCAGGGTCCGTCCTCGGGTAGCCGCAGGCGCGTCGCATTGACGCCGTTGCGCACCGGGAGGGGGGATCTCATCGCCATTAGTCCGTCATCCGCCCGTCATCGTCCATCCCGTCAGGGTAGTGCCGCTCCGGCGGGCGCTTCCACCCGGGGCTGGCAGTGCGGGCAGTAGTACAGCTCCCGGAGTTCGGTCTCCCGGTCGCCGAGTTGTTCGAGGGCGACCGGCGTGCCGCAGCGCAGGCAGCCCCGCCGCGACCGCCCGTAGACCCAAAGCGTGTTGCCGCGCAGTTGGCCGGTGGTGGCCCGGGTGGTGCGGGTCTTGTTGGCTTCGAGGAGCTTCTTCGACAGTTCGATCATCCGGGGGAGGTCGGGTACCTGGCCCACGGGCGTGAGGGGGTGCACCCCGGCGAGGAAGCACAGCTCGCACCGGTAGACGTTACCGATCCCGGCGAGGTTCCGCTGGTCGAGCAGGGCGAGGCCGATCGGGCGGTCCGGTTGCTCGCGCAGCCGGCGCAACGCCTCGTCGGGGTCCCACCCGGGACCGAGGAGATCCGGTCCGAGGTAGCCGACCGCCTCGTCCTCCTCGGCGCGTGCGATGACCCGCAGGAACCCGAGTTCGAACCCGACGACGACGGCGTCGGCCGTCTCGAGGATGCACCGCGCCTTGAACGCGGGACGCCGCCACTTCTCGCCCGGCGCGTACACGTGCCAGAGGCCTTCCATCTTGAGGTGGGAGTGGATGTCCCACCCGTCCTCGCCTCCACCCCGGATGAGGAGGTGCTTCCCACGGGCCACGGCCTCCTGCACGGTGTCGCCGGTGAAGTCGACGGTCGCGAAGCGCGGAACCCGGATGTCGCAGCGCGTCAGCACCTTCCCCGCGAGGGCGCGGTGCAGTTCGCGGGCGGCACGCCAGACGGTGTCGCCCTCAGGCACGGATCCTCAAACCCTTCGGCGTCGTGTAAAAGCCGGCGTCGGCGAGGGCGCGGCCGATGTCCGTGTCGAGAATCTCGCCGCCGTTCACCTTTTCGAGCGCCATCTTGTCCGCGGCGCCGCGACGGATGATCAGCACGAGCGCCAGCGCAGCGGCCCGGAGGATCCCGGAGTCCTCGGTGAATGTCAGGAGAGTCTTGCCGCCCCGCTCCACGTAGAGGGCCAGGGCGCCGTCCACGAGCACGACGAGCGCTCCCGCCTTCCGTCCGGCGCGGTGCCCGCCGTCGGCCTGGGGCCAGCTGAGGGCCGCGCCGTACGGGTTGGCGGGGTCCGTGGCGGCGAGGGCGACGGCGTTGAGGGGAGCAGCCTCGCCGCCGAGGACGTCCTGTGCCGTGGGCAGCTGGTTGTCCGCGCTGAAGGACCGCAACCGGTCCACCGTCGCGGGCACGGCGAACTGGGCGGCCCCGAGGTGCTCGATGAAGTAGCCGCGCCTGCACCGGCCCATCTCCTCGAGCCGTGCCAGCACCTTGTACATGAGGCCGAAGCCGCCCGGAATGCCCTCGTTGCCGACGGCGCCGCGCGTGACCACGCCGTAGCGGTCCAGCAGGAGCTCGGCGGTGGCGTGCGCGTGGAGCGTGGTCTCGGCCTCGACGGCGGGCAGCATGTTCCAGCGTCCTGCGGCCAGGGGAGGCGTGGGCCGCTGGTAGCCGCCCGCCCCGCCGTCGTCGGACGTCGCGCTGAGGCGCATCGATGCCCCGGTCAGGGACTTACCGGGCGCGCGGCCGAGCCGGCCCGCCCGGGAGGTGCGTGCCCGGGCGGGCACGGGGCGCTGCTTGTGGGCGGTCTTGCCGTTGGCCAGCAGCGAGCGGACGGGGGTGAAGGTGTCGTTGCTGATCCGGCCCGCCCAGACGAGATCCCAGAGCGCGGTGACGACGGCGGTGTCCGTGGTGGCCTCCTGCACGTCGAGCAGGTTCGTCAGTTGGCGGAGGAAGAAACCGCCACCCCCGGCGAGCAGGTCCAGGAGTGCGGTGTGGAGCGTGGTCGGTTCGAACGCCGGGTCGGGCCGCAGGGTGAGGGGCGCGTTCTCGGCGAGGTGGAGGGCGATCCAGCCGTCGTTCCCGGCGAGTGACCCGGCTCCCGACCACAGCACCTCGCCGGTCGCGGTGAGTTCGTCGAGCATGGCCGGCGTGTAGTTCGCCACGCGCTGCGAGAGGATCAGGGGTTCCCAGGCCGAGGCGGGGATCGGGACCCCGGACAGCTGGTCGATCACCGTGACCACGCCGTCGAGCCCGCGCAGCCCGGACCCGATGTGCTGCCACACCGGGAGGAAACGCCCGTAGGCTGTCGGGTCGACGGGCTCGACCTCCTGCCGGAGGGCAGCGAGGGACCGCCGCCGGAGGCGCCGCAGCACCTCCACGTCGCACCATTCGCTCGAGGCGGGTGCGTGGAGGGTGATGGTCCCGGGGGCGGCTCCGGAGTCCGCGGAGATGTCGAGGACGGGCACGGATTCCGCGGGGCGGAACTCGCCCTCGACCACGCGCCCGGCTCCGGCCAGCCGCTGCAGCGAACCGGTGACGACGGCGACGCCGAGGCCGAGGTGGGACGCCGCCTCGGCTGCGGTGAAGGGGCCATGGGTGCGGGCGTAGCGGCCCACGAGGTCGCCGAGCGGATCGGCGACCGGCTCGATGAACGCGAGCGGGATGCCCATCGGAAGGGGGACACCGATGGCATCACGGAGTCTGGCGGCGTCCTCGACGGCGGAGATCCGCTCGATGCCGGCGATGTTCACCGTGAGAGCCCGGTTCGCCTTCACCAGGACGGCGACGTGCTGCCGGACCAGGTCCGCCGAGGCGACCCCCGGGCTCGGGCGTTCCTCGGTGGTCTCCGAGCCGGAGCCGGTGCCGGTGTCGGGGCGGGTGTCGGAGCCGGCGGCGGTGTCCGCGACATCTGAGGGCGCGTCGAGCCGTTCCGCGATCTCGCCGATCGTGAGGGGCCCGAGGATGCGCAGGAGATCCGCCACGCCCTCGAGTCCGCGGGCGCGCCGGTCCGCCTTGAGCCGCTGCAGTTCCAGTTCCGTCTCGGCGATGACCCGCGCGTCCAGCAGCTCGCGCAGTTCGGCCCGGCCCAGCAGCTCGTTGAGCAGCGTCGGGTCCAGTGAGAGCGCTGCGGCTCGTCGCTCGGCCAGCGGCGAATCTCCCTCGTAGAGGAAGGAGGCCACGTAGCCGAACAGCATGGATCGCGCGAACGGCGAGGGCTGCTGCGTGGTGACCTCGACGATCCGCAGTTCGCGCCGCTCCAGTGACGCGGCAAGATCCTTCAGCGCCGGGAGGTCGTAGACGTCCTGGAGGCACTCGCGCACCGTCTCGAGCACGATCGGGAACGTCGGGTACTTCTTCGCGACGTCGAGCAGTTGGGCGGAGCGCTGACGCTGCTGCCACAGCGGCGTGCGCTTGCTCGGGTTCTGTCGCGGCAGCAGCAGGGCACGCGCCGCACACTCGCGGAAGCGCGAGGCGAAGAGCGCCGAACCGCCCACCTCCGCCGTGACGATCGCGTCGAGCTCCTCGGCGTCGAAGAGGAACAGGTCCGCGCCGGGGGGTTCGTCGTCCATGAGCGGCACCCGCAGCACGATCCCGTCGTCGGACGCCATCGCCGAGCCGTCCATGCCGTAGCGCTGCTCGAGCCGCGCGCCGACCGCGAGCGCCCACGGTGCGTGGACCGGCATGCCGAAGGGGCTGTGGAGCACCACGCGCCAGTCGCCGAGTTCGTCGTGGAAGCGTTCGACGACGAGCGTGCGGTCGTTCGGGACCACCTCGGTGGCCTCGCGCTGCTCCGTCAGATACGTGATGAGGTTCCCCGCGGCCCAGGCGTCGAGCCCGATCCTCTCGCACCGCTCCTGGGCCTTCTCCGGCGTGGCGCCCGACATCTCACGGTGGAAGGCACCCAGCGCGCGTCCGAGTTCCACGGGTCTGCCGAGGGAATCGCCCTTCCAGAACGGAAGCTTCCCCGGCTGGCCGAATGCCGGGGAGACCAGTACGCGGTCGTGGGTGATCTCCTCGATGCGCCAGCTCGTGGCGCCGAGCGCGAAGACATCGCCCACGCGCGATTCGTAGACCATCTCCTCGTCCAGTTCCCCGACGCGGCGTCCACCCGCCCGCGGGCCCTCGCCCTCGGACCCGACGAGGAAGACGCCGAACAGGCCGCGATCGGGGATGGTGCCGCCGGAGGTGACGGCGAGGCGCTGTGCTCCGGGCTTGCCGGTGATGGTGCCCTCGACGCGGTCCCAGATGATGCGCGGCCGGAGCTCGGCGAATTCGTCGGAGGGATACCGGCCGGCCAGGAGGTCGAGCGTCGCATCGAAGGCCGAACGCGGCAGGGTCGCGAAGGGGGCCGACGTGCGGACCACGTCGAACCACTCCTCGACGTCGATGGTGCCGAGCGCCGCTGCCGCGACGGTCTGCTGGGCCAGGATGTCGAGCGGGTTCGTGGGGATGTAGAGGGGCTCGATCTGCCCGGCGAGCATCCGCTCCACCGTGACGGTGGTGTTGACGAGGTCCCCGCGGTGCTTGGGGAACAGGACGCCCTGCGAGACCTCGCCCACCTGGTGCCCCGCGCGGCCCACCCGCTGCAGTCCGCTTGCCACCGAATGGGGCGACTCGACCTGCACCACGAGGTCCACGGCGCCCATGTCGATCCCGAGCTCGAGCGAGCTCGTGGCGACCACGCAGCGCAACCGGCCGGACTTGAGGTCGTCCTCGATGAGCGCGCGCTGGTCCTTGGACACCGATCCGTGGTGGGCGCGGGCCAGCAGGGGTTCGGCGCCGGTACTCTGGCCGGCCTGCGCCATCATCTGTGCGGGCGTCGCGGTGGTGTGGGCGTAGGGCTGCGACGAGGAAGAGGCCGCCGTCGGTTCCAGGGCGCCCGGGTCACCGCCCGCGGCCCACACCGCATCCCGCTCGCGGCGTTCGGCGTGGATCTCGTTGAGGCGCGCGGTCAGTCGTTCGGCGAGCCGCCGGGAATTGGCGAACACGATCGTCGACCGGTTCTGGCCGATGAGGTCGACGATCTTCTCCTCGACATGCGGCCAGATACTCGCCTGCGGGACGGCGTCGCCGTCGTCGTCCGCGTTGGCTGCGGCTCCGCCGAGCTCCGTCATGTCCTCCACGGGCACGGTGACGGTGAGATCCCACTGCTTCTTCGAGGGAGGGGCGACGATCTCGACGGGTGCGTTGCCGGAGAGGAAACGGGCCACCGTCTCCTTCGGCTCCACCGTGGCGGACAGGCCGATGCGCTGCACCGGGGAGTCGAGCAGGGCGTCCAGCCGGGCGAGGGAGACCGCGAGGTGGGCGCCGCGCTTGGTCCCGGCGACGGCGTGCACCTCGTCGATGATGACGGTGTCCACCTCCAGGAGCGTCTCCCTGGCCTTGGAGGTGAGCATCAGGAACAGTGACTCGGGGGTGGTGATGAGGATGTCCGGCGGGCGTGTGAGCATGGCGCGCCGCTCTGCCTGCGGGGTGTCCCCGGACCGCACGCCCACCGTGATGCTCGGCGCCGGCAGACCCAGCCGTTTCGCGGTCTGCGTGATCCCGATCAGCGGTGCACGGAGGTTCCGCTCGACGTCGACGCCGAGGGCCTTCAGCGGCGAGATGTAGAGGACGCGGGTGCTGCGCTTCGGCTTCCTCGGTGCCTTGCGGCCCTTCTCGGGTACCCCTGGTGGTGGGGCGTCGTCGTCCCCGCTGCCCTCGCCGGAGGCGATGAGGCGGTCCAGGGCCCAGAGGAACGCGGCGAGGGTCTTGCCGGAGCCGGTGGGTGCGACGACCAGCGCGTTCGACCCGGCGGAGATGGCCGACCAGGCGCCTTCCTGTGCAGGAGTGGGCTCGGAGAAGGCCCCTGCGAACCACTCATGGGTCGCGGGGGTGAACCTCGTCAGCACCGGCGTCGTCACCGTCTCATCATGCCCCAGGGCACCGACACTCGGCTCCGTCGCGGACCGCGACCGGATGGGTGCTCCGCCGCACCGGCGGCCTGCCGCGGAACGGGGGCGGCGCGACGTAGGTTGCGGGAAGGGCCGCACCGTGTGGCCGGCGAGGAGCGACGCATGACGGCCGGAACCGGGACTGGGCGGCGGCCGGGACGCGCAGGGTACGCCTCGAACAACTGGCTGCCGATCGCGGCCCTCGGAGTGCTGCTCCTGGGCGGCGCCGTCGCCGCGGTAGCCACCGGCGACGACACGGGCCGCCTTGCTGCCTACGTCGTGGTGGGCACGCTCGCCCTCGTTCTCGTGACGGTCCCGTGGCTCCTCCGGCATCCGCCGGCCCTCCACGCCTCCACGGGCACCTATCTGGTGCTCGCCGTCGCCGTCGAACTGGGGGCCCTGCTCGGTGGCGCCGTCGAGGCCTTCCGCGGGCTCGGCGCGTGGGCCGTGCTGGGACTGGGACTCGCGGTCTACGGATACCTCGAACGCGCACGCGTCGTGGTGACGGCCGGCGTGGTCGCGGTCCTCCTGGGTATCGCCGCCATCGCCGCGGACCGTCCCTGGCTCACGCTGTTCCTCGCGTCGGCCACCGCCGCGATGATCCTGCTCGCCGCCCGGCGGCTCAAGAGACTCGCCGACCGACGGGACGGCGCAGAGCAGGCTGCTCCCTAGGAAGCCGGCTGCAGCGTCCCGACGGACATGAGGACGATCGAGGCCGCCGAACACGCGGGGATGTCCTGTGGCAGGATCAGCGAATCGGTCGCACCGGGCGGGTAGACGCGCAATCCTGCGGCAGGGGTCAGACCGCACTCGGCCCCGTAGTTCTGGGCGTTGGTCTGACGCAGGGTCGTGGTCGCCGAGGCACCCGGTGCGAGGGTCACGCTGCCCGCCGTGGCCTCCGCCCGGTCCGCCGGAGCGCCGAGCTGGTTGCCGGCCGCATCGACGAAGGACACCCCGGGGTAACCCGCCATGGTGCACGCCTGGCTGGAGGCGTTCGTCAGGACGAGCGTCCGGTACACACTGCCGGCAGCGCCCCCGCCCAGCTGGTCCTCGATGGAACCGGTCAGCTCTGCCGCGGTACAGATGCCCCCACCGGCGGCGGGGACGGTAACGGCCGGCGCCGGCGAGGGCTCGCCCGACGGCGCCACCGGCTCAGCGGGTTCGGCGGATTCAGAAGGTTCAGGGGTGTCGGCCGCCGTCGGACCCGCCGTGGGCTCCGCGCTCGGGAATGCCGAGGGGCCCCCGCCCGGGACCGCGCTCGCAGCGGAGGACGGTGCAACGGCCGACGCGCTCCCGGTGGACGGCGAGACGGTTCCGGCGTCCTCGGACCCCGACGTGGTGCAGCCGCTCACCGCGACCAGTGTTCCGGCGGCCATGACGGCCGCGATCCAACGCTTGCTCCCCAGCAGACTAGTCATTTCCACACCTTACGTCCGGCGCGGACGGTGTCCAGCCACGCGGGCGGAGCGTGGTGCGATTGTTACCGGCGCCGGGTCACTCGTGATGGTACGAGCGCCCGCCCGCGATCTCCTGTGCCCGGTAGACCTGCTCCGCGAGGATGAGCCGGACCAGCTGGTGCGGGAAGACGAGCGGGGACAGCGACCAGATGAAGTCGGCCCGCTGGTGCACCGGCCGGTCGACGCCGTAGGCGCCGCCGATGATGACGGTGACCCCTCGCGAGGATTCCAGCGGGGTAAGCAGCGTGCGGGACACCGTGGGGGAATCGATGGCCTTGCCGCGCTCGTCGAGCAGGATCACGAAATCGGTGCCCAGCCTGCCGAGCAGCCGCTCGGACTCCTCCTTGCGGGCGGCGTCGTTCTCCCGCGCCGAATGGGCGATCAGCTGCCAGGAGAGGTCGAAGGGCTTCTTCAGCCGCTTCGCGTACCGGTCGATGCCCTCGGACACCCAGCTCTCGTGCTTGCGGCCCACTGCGAGCACCCGTATTGCCATGAGCTCAGGCTATCGCGGGCCGCCGCGGACCTCCGGGATCTGAACGAGCGGTGAACGCTGGCCGCTGAGCCGAGCGCGCCCGGCCGCACCGGACGGCGGCGCCCGGGGCCGGGCGTAGGGTGGGGAGCCGATGAAAGGAGCACCCCATGAAGAAGATCCTCATGGTTCTGACCAGCGTTTCCGAGATCGGCGACACGGGGGAGAAGACCGGCTACAACGTGGCCGAGGCCGCCCACCCCTGGAAGGTCTTCAAGGATTCCGGACACTTCGTCGACTTCGCGTCGATCCAGGGCGGGCAGCCGCCGCGCGACGAGGTGGACACCGCGGATCCCGTGCAGGTCGCCTTCACGGAGGGCGAGACCACGCGCGCCGGGCTCTACAACACGGCCCGCGTCGACGTCGTCGATCCCGCCCAGTACGACGCCGTCTACCTCGTGGGCGGGCACGGCACCATGTGGGACTTCCCGGACAGCGAGGGCCTGCAGAAGCTCGTGGCGGGGGTCTACGACGCGGGCGGACTGGTCGGCGCCGTCTGCCACGGGCCCGCCGGGCTGGTGAACGTGGAACTGGGCAACGGGTTCAGGCTGGTCGAGGGCCGCACGGTGGCCGCATTCACCAATGACGAGGAGGTCGCGGCCGGAAAGGACGAGGTCATCCCCTTCTTCCTGGCGGACCGGCTCCGGGAGCAGGGCGCGACGCACGTCTTCGCGGACGTCTTCGAGGAGAAGGTCGTGGTCGACGACCGGCTCGTGACGGGTCAGAACCCGGCGTCGGCAGCGGGCGTGGCCAAGGAGATGGAGAAGCTGTTCGCGGTGGTCATCCAGCAGGAGAAGGCCGAGGAGCAGCACGAGACGGAGGCCCTGCGCGCCGAGAAGGACGCCGTCAAGGCTGCCGCGGTGGGCGACGAGGACTGACATCGGCGCCTCCTCCCCGGGTGTGCCAGCGGGCGTCCGCGGGCGGCGCGGCGAGCGCCGTCGGACGTGCCTCTTCCGGTGGCGTGGATCCGGGCTGTAGCGTGACGGCGTGATAGTCCCCGACACGTCCCAGACCGCCGCGGCCGTCGCGGATCACTACGACGAGCTCGATCCGATCTACCGCCGGGTGTGGGGTGAGCACGTGCACCACGGATTCTGGGTCACGGGGCGCGAAACGCCCGCGCAGGCCGTGGAAGCACTCAGCGACACTGTCGCGGACCGGTTGCGGCTCGCGCCCGATGAGGTGTGCGTCGACATCGGCTGCGGCTATGGCTCCACCGCCCGGCAGCTGGCGGCATCACGTGGTGTCCGGGTCACCGGGTTCACTCTCTCGGCCGAACAGGCCGGGTATGCGGCGTCCCGTCCCGTCGACGGCGTCGACATACGCCTGGGGGACTGGCTCGCCAACGGGCTCACCGATGCCTCTGCCGATGCCGCCTGGGCCATCGAGTCGAGCGAGCACATGGCGGATAAACCCGGGTTCTTCGAGGAGGCCCATCGCGTGCTGACACCCGGTGGCCGCTTCGTCATCTGTGCATGGCTCGCCGAGACCGGCGCCACCGGGTGGAAGGTCCGCCATCTGCTCGAGCCGATCTGCAGGGAGGGCCGCCTGCCCTCGATGGGCACGCGCGAGGAGTACGAGGCGATGGCCGTGGCCGCCGGTTTCACGGTGGTCGGCTACGAGGACGTCAGCCGCGACGTCGCGCGCACCTGGACGATCTGCCTCCGTCGGTTCCTGAAGGTCCTGCTCGTCGACCGCGGGACCCGCCGCCTCGCCGTCCGCGGACGCGATCGCATCTTCATGCTGAGCCTGCCGCGCCTGATCCTGGCCTACCGCACCGGGGCCATGCGCTACGGGATCTTCACCCTGTCGAAGGGGACCGGGGATACCGCGCCGTAGGTCCCGAAGCCTGGAGGGACTCGTCGGGGGGTCCGCGGCGTCCGCTCCGCGGACCCCCGACGAGGGGGTGCCGGTCCGGCCGTACCGGAGGAGGGCAGCGGGCACGTAGTGCCCCATCGCGAACACCACGTTCCAGTTACTCCGGCAGGAGCGTCGCGCCTCGGCCGATCATCATCCGGTGGGTGCACCCACCCGGCCGGCCGATGAGTTCCTGGTGCGTGCCACGTCTACCGTGTACGTATAGGCAATTGGCCGGAGCAATGGAGGAACCTGATGTCACGGGAATTGGTGTGGACGGGATTCATGTCGCTGGATGGTGTGGTCGATTCCCCGGGCGGTGTGGAAGAGGGGCACCGTGGGGGCGGATGGGTCCTCAGCACCGAGTTCCTGCCCGAGGCCTTCGCCCTCAAGGGTGAGGAGTTGGAGGAGACCACAGCGCTCATGTTCGGGCGCCGCAGCTACGAGGCCTTTGCCCCGATCTGGGTCGGCTCCGAAGACCATGCGGCCTACAAGGACCTGCCCAAGTACGTGGTTTCCACCAGCCTCGACGAGCACGCGCTCGTCGACGGGTGGGGCCCGACGGAAGTGCTGCGATCCCTCGACGAGGTGGCCGCACTCAAGCAGGGCGAGGGCGGCGCAATATTCGTCCATGGAAGTGCCGGGCTCGCGCGGGCTCTCGCCGACGCCGGTCTCATCGACCGGTACAACCTCCTCGTGTTTCCCGTCCTGCTGGGCGCCGGTAAACGACTCTTCAGCACTGAGGACAGGAGCCGGCAGCAGCTGCGCCTGCGCGAGTCCGAGACCTATCCGAATGGCGTCGTGAAGGCCGTCTACGAGGTGATCCGATGATGTGGGCGCAGGAGCGCTGCTGAGCGGCAGGCGACACGAAAGACCCCGGCTCCCTCTGCTGTCAGGGGAGACGGGGCCTTTCATTTGGCGGTGACGGTGGGATTTGAACCCACGTTGGCTTTTACACCAAACAACATTTCGAGTGTTGCACCTTCGGCCGCTCGGACACGTCACCAACGCCGCTACTTTACCGGGTGCAGCGCCCGAGTCCCAAAACGGGAGGCCAGGGGAAGGCTATGGCAGCTCGACGACGTCGTTCTTGCCCGAGCTCGGCTTGGTGCCGGTCACGAGGCCCTTCACCATCTTCACGGCCGAGACGACGCGCGGGGCGTCCATGGACCAGTACTCGGCCGTGTCCGCATCCACGTGGATGAGGGCGACGGCGGGGTCTTCCCGGCCGTTCTCGAACCATGCGGAGACCGAGGGGCCCCACAGCTCGTCGATCTTCGCCTGGTCCTTGGTCAGCGTCGCCGTGCCGGCCACCGAGACGTACCCCTTGCCGGTGCTCGCCGAGACGTTCACCTGCGGGTTCGCGCGGATCTCGTCGGCCTTGGGAGAGGGGTCCTCCGTGAAGAACCAGAGATCGCCGTCGAAGTCCTTCGCCTGCAGTGCGAGCGGCCTGCTCACGAGCTGACCGTCGAGGCTCACCGTGGTGAGGATCGCGATATCGGCCTTGCCGAGAATGTCCTGTACTTCCTTTAAACCGTCCTGCTGGTCTGCCACGTCTACTCCTTCGAGAGGGTTACTCCGGATTTCATCAGCCTACGCAGTATTCGCCTCCCGGGTCCGCTGCGTGACGAAGAACTCCTTCAGTAGCCGCGCGCAGTCCTCCTCGCGTACTCCGGAGAACACCTCGGTCCAGTGGTTCAGTCGCCGTTCCCGCAGGACGTCGAACACTGAGCCCGACGCGCCCGCCTTCTCGTCCCACGCGCCGAACACCACGCGGGGGATGCGCGCGAGGACGGACGCGCCGGCGCACATGGCGCACGGCTCGAGCGTGACCACGAGCGTGCACCCCTCGAGGCGCCACGCACCGGTGGTCGCGGCGGCGGCGCGGATCGCCTGCACCTCGGCGTGCGCCGTCGGGTCCCCGAGCTCCTCGCGCTGGTTCCAGCCGACACCGAGTACGGTGCCATCCGGGCCGACGACGACGGCACCGATCGGCACGTCCGCGGCGGCCTGTGCCCGCCGGGCCGCCTCGAGCGCCAGCCCCATCCAGGCCCGATGCTCGGCAGGTCCGGCGGGCTCGGGCGGAGGGGAGGAGGGCATGCGTCCAATGGTACTTTTGACCCATGCGCGTACTGGTAGTCGACCACCCCCTGGTAGCCCACAAACTCACGGTTCTCCGGGACAAGGAGACGTCGTCGCCGGTGTTCCGCCTCCTCACCGAGGAGCTCGTCACCCTCCTCGCCTACGAGGCGACGCGCGACGTGCGCGTCGAGACGGTCTCCATCGAGACCCCCGTCACGAAGACGGAGGGGACCGGCCTCGTCAAGCCCACACCGCTCGTGGTCCCTATCCTCCGCGCAGGCCTCGGCATGCTCGAGGGCATGACGCGCCTCGTCCCGACCGCCGAGGTCGGTTTCCTAGGCATGGCCCGGAACGAGGAGACCCTCGAGGCCATCACCTATGCGGAGCGGCTGCCGGACGACCTCACGGGCCGCCAGGTTTTCGTGCTCGATCCGATGCTGGCCACCGGCGGCACCCTCCGGGAAGCCATCAAGTTCCTCTTCGCCCGCGGCGCCGCGGACATCACCTGCATCTGCCTGCTCGCTGCCCCCGAGGGCCTCGCGACCCTGCAGGAGGAACTGGATGGCCGGAACGTCACGATCGTCCTCGCGTCGATCGACGAGAAGCTCAACGAGAAGTCCTACATCGTCCCGGGACTGGGCGATGCCGGAGACCGCCTGTACGGAGTGGTCGGCTAGCTGCAGGCTCCGCTGCCGGACGGTGCCGCGGTCGGGCCCGACCGGCGCCCCGCCGACGTCGTGCCGCCGAAGTGTGGGCGTTCACGGCTTGCGTCGCCTGCAGCCGCATGATCTGCGGCCCCGGGGGCGCTGTTATGGGCACCCGGCCCGGCAGGACCGCTGCCCACATGCTGGACATCAGCCCATTGTTACTTGCGCGTAGGCGATTGTTACATGCAATAATTCGTCACGTGAACACCCACTCACTCGCATCTGCAGCCGCAGTTCCCTTCCCGGACTCCATGTCCCGGACGGACCTCCGCTGTTATCGAATGCACGCGTAACGGTCAGACCCAGACCTCTCTCACGCACTTCAAGCCCAACGGCGGGCATCACTCTTCATCCCGACCGGGCACATCCCGCATTCGAGCCGCGATGACGGCACACTTCACGAGGTTGCTTCCATGTCAGTGAATCCAGGCTATGTCCACATCTCCCTCCGCTCCCCGCAGGGTCGTCAGGCGCGGCAGCAGTTCGCGCCGTCCTTCACCGGCCAGGCGCCCGGCGCGCACCGGCTGCAGGCGGTGCCCGGCAGCGATGCACACCCGATGAGCGCACCTCTTCCGGTCGTCACGCCGAACGGCGTCCCGGGCCCGCAGGCCGTGACGGGTGACACGACGGCACGCGGCTTCGTGCTCTACGTGGCGCTCGACGAGGCCACGGCAGCAGAGGCCGGCACCACGTTCTCGAAGCTCGCCCAGGATGTCCGCGCCTACGTGCGCACCCTCGTGCCGACGGCCGAGAGCCATGCGGCCGTGGCGCTGGCACCGGCCGACGCCCCGGGATCGGACATCGACGTGGTGCGTGCAGCACTCGGTGACCCGACGGTCGCCCGCCGTCCGCGCCCCGAGGCGGTCCCTGCCGCAGCGCAGGCCCAGCCCGCACGTCCCACCGGCGTGCTGATCGATCTATCACGCCGCGAGGTCCACCTCGACGGCGAGACACTGAATCTGACGTTCAAGGAGTTCGAGCTCCTCAACTACCTCGTGGAGAACGCCACGCGCACGGTGGGTCGCGAGGAACTTCTCAGCGGTTTGTGGCGCAATGCCGACGAGGTGCCCAACGAGCGGACCATCGACGTGCACATCCGGCGTCTGCGCTCCAAGCTCGGGCGACTGGCCAATACGGTCCGCACGGTCCGGGGTCAGGGCTACCGTTTCTACGACCACCCCGAGGTCGTCGTGTGGGCGGCGCCGGAGTACTCGATCTAGCCCACCGCCGCTTTCCGGGAGGCCATAGACTGCGTCAATGGCCTCCCACCACCAGAAGAAGCTCATGCTCCTGCGCCATGCGAAGGCCGAGTTCCAGGAGGGCGTGCCGGACCACGAGCGATCCCTGAGCTCTCGCGGCCACGCCGATGCCCCGTTGATCGGGCGGTGGATGGTCGAGCACGACTCCGTCCCGGACTCGATCCTCGTCTCGTCCGCCCTCCGCACGCGCCAGACCTGCACCTGGGTGTGCAAGGAGCTCGGGGACAAGGCGCCCACACCCAAGCTCGAGGACGAGCTGTACGCGGCCCGCCCGTCCGAGATGCTCGCGCTCATCAACCACGTGTCACCGACCGTCACCAGCCTCCTCGTGATCGCCCACAACCCGGGCGTCCAGGAGCTGGCCATGCGCCTGGCCTCCGTGCGGTCCGACGAACGCGCTGTGATGGACCTCGCCACCGACTACCCGTCCGCGGGCCTCACCGTCATGACGTTCGACGGCGAGTGGGCCGAGCTGGACGGGCGCGATGCCGAGGTCACGGACTTCGTCGTGCGGCGCGCCTCCAGCCTGCGCTAGCGGCCGGCCGCTACATCCCGTACTTCTCGAGCAGCCGGAGCCACACCTCGCTCACGGTCGGGTAGGCGGGGACGGCGTGCCACAGGCGGTCCAGCGGCACCTCACCCACGATGGCGATCGTCGCCGAGTGCAGCATCTCCGAGACCTCCGGGCCGGCGAAGGTGACGCCGACCAGGACCTTGCGGTCCTCGTCCACCACGATCTGCGCCCAGCCCGTGTAGTCGTCGCCGTGCAGCGAGGATCCGGCGACGGCGATCGGCAAGGAGGTCTCCGAGACATTGACGCCGTCCTTGCGGGCCTGCTCCAGCGTGCGGCCGACCATCGCGATCTCCGGGTCGGTGAAGACCACCTGCGGAACGGCGACCTCGTCCGCCGTCGCGGTGTAGGGGCTCCAGTCCTCGGCGGTGTCACCAAGGGTGCCGTTCGCGCGGGCGCCGATGGCGTCCGCGGTCATGCGTGCCTCGTACTTCCCCTGGTGCGTGAGCTGCACCCTGCCCCCCGCGTCGCCGACGGCGTAGAGCCAGCCCCCGGCGTCGGGCACGAGGCCCGTGGCGTCACTGCGGATCTTCTTCGCGTCGATCCCGAGCTCCTCGAGGCCGAGACCGGTGGTGTGGGGGTGGCGGCCGGTGGAGACGAGGAGGCGCTCGGCCGTCACGGTCGCGGCGTCGCCGACGTCGAGCACGAACGCGCCGCCCTCCTTCCGCACCGCGTTCGTCGCCGTGTCGGTGAGGACGGTGATGCCTTCGTCACGGAGGGCTGCGAGCACAAGGTCGGTGGCTTCCCGGGGGTAATTCCCGAGGATCCCGCTGCGCGCGATCACGGTGACCTCGGCGCCGAGGCGCGCGTAGGCCTGGGCGAGTTCGACGCCGGCCACACCGCCGCCGAGCACCGCCAGGCTTGCCGGCACGTCGGTGGAAGACGTCGCGTCGCGCGTGGTCCAGTAATCGAGATCGGCGAGGCCGTCGATGGGTGGGATGGTCGGCGTCGAACCGGTTGCGAGGACCACGGCCTGGTTGGCCCGGTAGGTGATCTTCGATCCGTCCTTGCGGTCGACGGTCACCTCGCGTTCTCCGGAGACAACGGCCCAGCCGCGTTCGAGCCTGATGCCTGCCGACTCGACCCATTCCTCCTGCGACGAATCGTCCCAGTTCGAGGTGAACGACGTCCGGCGGGCCAGGACCTGTTGCGGATCGATGGCACCGGTGACGGCTTCGCGGGCGCCCGCGACGGCACGGGCGGCATTCAGGACGGTGCCGGGCCGGAGGAGCGCCTTCGACGGCATGCACGCCCAGTAGGAACACTCGCCGCCCACCAGATCGGACTCCACCAGGACCGCGGAGAGTCCCTTCTGCACGACGCGCCCGGCGACGTTCTCGCCGACGGCGCCGGCCCCGATGACAATGACGTCCGTAGTCTGTGTTTCGCTCATAGGCAGAGCCTTCCACCGTGCAGCCGGGTGGGCAACCTCACGCAAAAGGCCCCGACCGTAGTCGAGGCCTTTTGCATGAGTTCAGGAGAACCGATGTGCGCGCGAAGGGATTCGAACCCCCAACCTTCTGATCCGTAGTCAGATGCTCTATCCGTTGAGCTACGCACGCATCCGTAGGCTTCCGATTCGCAGTGCGAATCCGTTCCTACAAGCTGGCCGTTTGGCCGTAGACAACATTAGCGCGAATCCATCGCGACGCCTAATCAGTGGCCGGAGGTCGAACTGTATAGACCGGTCTAGGTGACCTTCGTCACAGGAGCCGTGGGTGTAAGCGCAGGACATCGCCGCGAATCCGCGGTTCATCGAGGGGTACGTGGCCCGGTGGCCCAGGAGCAGCCGACTCCCTGAACACGCCGCCCCTAGCATCGGTACACATTGACCACCCAACGAAGGGAAGATCCATGGGCGATCCCGTACGGCAGTCTACGGCTGGCACCACGACCTCCGAGTCCGCTCCCACCACGCATGGGCCCCTGCTCGCCTGGGTGCGGGAGATCCAGGAGCTGACGCAGCCGGACACCGTGGTGTGGGTCGACGGTTCGGAGGCGGAGAACACCCGCCTGACCGATGCGCTCGTGGACGCCGGGACGTTCGTCCGCCTGAATCCGGAGACGTTCCCGAACTCCTTCGCAGCCTTCTCGGATCCGTTGGACGTAGCCCGGGTCGAGGAGCAGACATACATCTGCTCGCGGGACGAGCGCGAGGCCGGCTTCACGAACAACTGGATGGACCCGGCGGAGATGAAGGCGAAGCTCACGGGTCTGTTCTCCGGTGCGATGCGCGGGCGCACCATGTACGTCATTCCCTTCGTCATGGGCCACCTCGACGCCGAGGAGCCCAAGTTCGGTGTCGAGATCACCGACAGCGCCTACGTGGTGACGTCCATGCGCATCATGGCGACCATCGGAACCACCGTCCTCACGCGCATGACCGAGCTGGACGCGCCGTTCGTCCCCGCGCTGCATTCCCTCGGTGCGCCCCTGGCCGACGGTGAGGCGGATGTCCCCTGGCCGTGCAACGAGGAGAAGTGGATCGTGCACTTCCCGGAGGAGCGCTCCATCTGGTCCTACGGCTCGGGCTACGGCGGCAACGCCCTGCTCGGCAAGAAGTGCTACGCGCTGCGGATCGCATCCGTGATGGCCCGCGACGAGGGCTGGCTCGCCGAGCACATGCTGATCCTCAAGCTCACCTCACCGCAGGACAAGACCTACTACCTCTCCGCGGCCTTCCCCTCCGCCTGCGGCAAGACGAACCTGGCGCTGCTCGATCCCACGATCGACGGCTGGAAAGTCGAGACCCTGGGCGACGACATCACCTGGATGCGCTTCGGCAAGGAAGGCGAGCTGCGCGCGGTCAATCCCGAGGCCGGCCTCTTCGGTGTCGCCCCCGGGACGGGCTGGCACACCAACCCGAACGCCATGCGCGCCATCGCCAAGGGCAACTCGGTGTTCACGAACGTCGCACTCACCGACGACGGCGGCGTGTGGTGGGAGGGGATGACCGAGGAGGTGCCCGCGCACCTGACCGACTGGCAGGGCCGGGACTGGACGCCGGACATGGATCACCCGGCCGCGCACCCCAACGCACGGTTCTGCACCCCGATCGATCAGATCGACATGCTGGCCGAGGAGTTCAACCGGCCCGACGGCGTCGAGCTCTCCGCGATCCTCTTCGGCGGGCGCCGCAAGACGACTGTCCCGCTGGTCACGCAGTCCCGCGACTGGGCCAACGGCATCTTCATGGGTTCCACCCTGTCCTCGGAGACGACGGCCGCCGCCGCCGGCGAGGTGGGGCGCGTCCGCCGCGATCCGATGGCCATGCTGCCCTTCATCGGCTACGACGCCGGGGACTACCTCCGGCACTGGCTCACCCTCAGCGCGGGCGCGGACCAGGAACGGCTCCCGAAGATCTTCCTCGTGAACTGGTTCCGCCGTACTGCGGAGGGCGGGTTCGCCTGGCCCGGGTTCGGGGACAACTCGCGCGTCCTGAAATGGGTCATCGAGCGGCTCGAGGGCACCGCGGACGCCGTCGAGACCCCCATCGGCCACGTGCCCACCGGGGATGCCCTGGATCTGACCGGCCTGGACATGACGCCCGCCGAGGTCGAGGCGGCCGTGCACGTCGACGCCGTCGAATGGGCCGAGGAGCTCGAGGGCATCGAGCAGTGGTACGCCCGGTTCGGGGACTCCCTGCCCGAAGAACTCAAGGGGCAACTCCACGACCTGAAGGCTCGCTTCAGCAACGCCTGACGGCTCCGCCGTCGTCCGGGTGGCCTACGGCCGTCCAAATGTCCTGCTGACGCCGAGATGCGGTCAGTCGCGGATGACTGCGAGAACGCGCTGCACGAGATCCTCGAGCGTCTCCCGGTCCACGGCCTCGGCGTTGAGGCGGAGGTACGGTTCCGTGTTCGACGGGCGGAGATTGAACCACCAGGAGCCGTGGCCGGGCGTGAAGGTGAGGCCGTCGAGATCGTCCACCACCACCCCGTCCTGCTCGAACTCCGAGCGGGCGCGCGCCATGGACGCCTGCAGGTCCTCGACCTTCGAGTTGACCTCCCCCGAGGAGACGTAGGGTTCGTACTCGCGGCCGAGGTCCGACAACGGGCCGTCCTGCTCACCGAGGGCCGCCAGGACGTGCATCGCCGCCAGCATGCCGGTGTCGGCGTTCCAGAAGTCACGGAAGTAGTAGTGCGCGGAGTGCTCGCCGCCGAACACCGCCCCTTCCTTCGCCATGACCGCCTTGATGAAGGAGTGGCCCACCCGTGTGCGGACCGGGCGGCCGCCGTCGTTCCTGATCAGTTCGGGGACCGCGCGCGAGGTGATGAGGTTGTGGATGATGACCGGTTCGGCCTCGCCGGCGGCCTGGGCGCGCGCGATCTCGCGGCGGGCGACCATCGCGGTGATGGCGCTCGGTGAGACGGCCTGGCCCTGCTCGTCGATGATGAAGCAGCGATCGGCATCTCCGTCGAAGGCGATGCCGATGTCGGCGCCGTGCTCGACGACGGCTGCCTGCAGGTCCCGCAGGTTCTCCGGCTCGAGCGGGTTGGCAGGGTGGTTCGGGAAGGAACCGTCCAGCTCGAAGTAGAGGGGCACGATGTCGAACGGGAGCGCCGGCAGGAGGTGATCGCCGAGGACGGCAGGGGTCGTGAGACCCGCCATGCCGTTGCCGGCGTCGACCACGATCTTCAGCGCGCGCGACGACGAGAGGTCCACCTGCGCGCGGAGGAAGCGTGAGTACTCCTCGAGGATGTCCCGCGAGCTCGTCCGCCCCTGCGCGTCGACCGCCGGGATCACACCGTCGGCGAGGTAGCGCTCCGCGCGTTCCTGCACGTCGGCGAGGCCGGTCTCGGAGGAGACCGGAACAGCACCGGGGCGCGTCATCTTCATGCCGTTGTACTCGGCCGGGTTGTGGCTGGCGGTGAAGGTGACGCCGGCCGCGTCCAGCGTGCCGCTCGCGTAGTACAGCTCGTCCGTCGAGATGAGGCCGAGCAGCAGGACATCCGCGCCGCGGCGGGTCGCACCCTCCGCGAAGGCCGTCGAGAACTCGGGCGACGACGGACGCATGTCGCCGCCCACCAGGATGGTCTCGCCCGCGAGGTCCAGCGAGTCCACGAAGGCTGCCCCGACGGCCCGGACCGAGTCCACGGTGATGGTCTCGCCGACGATACCGCGCACGTCGTAGGCCTTGAAGGAAGCAGAAAGATCGAGGAGTGTAGTCACGCTTGGAGTCTAGCGGTGGCGGTGTCCGCAGGTTGCCCACATAGCGGACGGACGGCGGGATGAGTGGGGGAGGCGGCTGGGATACTGGGAAGCATGTCGCCCACCACCACCCTGAACGAGCAAGCCACCACGATCCTCCATACCCTCGTCGGGTCACCCGAGGCCCGGTTCCATGACGGTCAGTTCGAGGCCATCGAGGCACTCGTCGAAGACGGCCGCCGGGCGCTCGTCGTGCAGCGGACGGGGTGGGGCAAGTCGGCCGTGTACTTCGTGGCAAGTCTCCTCCTGCGTGCCCGGGGCGCCGGGCCCACGCTGATCGTGTCGCCGCTGCTGGCCCTCATGCGGGACCAGGTGGCCGCCGCGGCCCGGGCCGGGGTGCGTGCCGTGGCCATCAACTCCGCGAATCAGACCGAATGGCAGGACATCACGGCGAAGCTCCAGGCGGACGAGGTGGATGTGCTCCTCGTCTCGCCCGAACGTCTCAACAACCCGTCCTTCCGTGAGCTGTATCTTCCGGAACTGATGCGGCGCACCGGTCTGCTGGTGATCGACGAGGCACATTGCATCTCCGACTGGGGGCACGACTTCCGGCCGGACTACCGCAGGCTCCGCGACCTGATCATGGGGCTGCCGCAGGGCGTGCCGGTCCTCGCCACCACGGCCACGGCCAACTCCCGCGTCGTGGAGGACGTCGAGGAGCAGCTCGGCGCGGGCGGTACCGATGTCTTCACCCTCCGCGGTGAACTCGCCCGCAAATCCCTGCGCCTCGGCGTGCTCAGGCTGCCGAGCCCCCGTGCACGCCTGGCCTGGCTCCTGACACATCTGGCGGACCTGCCCGGCAGCGGCATCATCTATGCGCTCACCGTGTCCGCGGCGGAGGACACGGCACGGCTCCTGCGCGAGAATGGCCATGCGGTCCGCGCCTACACGGGCCGGACCGACCCCGCCGATCGCGAGGTGGCGGAGGCGGCCCTGAAGAACAACGAGGTGAAGGCGCTCGTCGCCACGAGCGCACTCGGCATGGGCTTCGACAAGCCCGATCTCGGTTTCGTGGTGCACCTCGGGGCGCCGTCGTCGCCTGTCGCCTACTACCAGCAGGTCGGCCGCGCCGGCCGCGGGACCCCGAACGCCGACGTCCTGCTGCTGCCGGGGGCGGAGGACCGTGACATCTGGGAGTACTTCGCCACGGCGTCCATGCCGTCCGAGGACGCCGCGGTCAGGGTCCTGGACGCCCTGTCTCCGGGCACGGTCCTCTCGACACCCGCCCTCGAGACCCGCGTCAACCTCAAACGTTCGCCCCTCGAACTCCTCCTCAAGGTGCTCGACGTCGACGGCGCGGTCCGGAAGGTCACGGGCGGGTGGGAGAGCACCGGGACCCCGTGGAGCTATGACGCCGACCGGTACCGGCGCATCAGCGAGGCGCGCATCGTCGAACAGCGCGCGATGCTCGACTACGAGAACACAGCCGGGTGCCGCATGGAATTCCTGTCGACCTCGCTCGACGACCCCGCAGCGACCCCGTGTGGTCGATGCGACAACTGTGCCGGGCCCTGGTACTCGGACGACGTGGCGCACGAGGCCTCCGATTCCGCGAACCAGGCCCTCAGCCGGGTAGGAGTGGAGCTGGAGCCCCGGGGTCAGTGGCCGAGCGGCATGGACAAGCTCGGTGTACCTCTGAAGGGGAAGCTGAAGCCGGGCGAAGTGAGCCTGCCCGGGCGGGCGCTCGCCCGCCTGACCGATCTCGGCTGGGGCAACAGGCTGCGTGAACTCACGGCGGACGCGACACCGGATGCGCCGCTCGACCCCGCAGTCGTCGACGCCGTGGTCCGGGTGCTGGCGCAGTGGGGCTGGGACGAGCGGCCGGTAGCCGTGGTGAGCGTCCCGTCCCGGCGTCGCCCCCAGCTCATCGGCTCCCTGGCGACTGCGCTCGCGGAGGTGGGTCGCATCCCGTACCTCGGACAGCTCGAGACGCCGCACGGATTCCCTCAGGGGCAACCCGGAGGCAACAGCGCCTTCCGCCTCGCGCAGGTCTGGGACCACTTCACGGTCCCGGACGCGGGGTCCGCCTGGTTCGCCGCGAATCCCGGGCCGGTGCTGCTGGTGGACGACTTCGCCGACAGTCGGTGGACGATCACCGAGGCAGGGCGCGCCCTGCGTGCTGCCGGTGCCTCGGGCGTGCTGCCCTTCGCGCTCGCTTTGAAGGCCTGACCGCCGGCCTGACCGTCGGCCGGCACCCGCTGGTCTGACCGCCGGCAGGCACTCGCCGCGCAACGAAAAAGCCCCCGTTCGCACGGGGGCTTTTCAGCGGAGACGGGGGGATTTGAACCCCCGGTAGGCTTTAGGCCCACACTTCATTAGCAGTGAAGCCCATTCGGCCGCTCTGGCACGTCTCCATCGGCTATCTCTAGCCTGCCAAGGTTACCCAGAAGGGGCGGGCAAGAGCAAAACCGACCCGGCCCGGCGCGGTAGCGCCCGCAGGGCACGACCGGACGCCGCGCACGGGAACCCGGCTCACAGGGACCCGGTCAAAGCCCGCCAGAGGAACTCGAAGCTCATCGCGTGCATTCTGGCAGCCTGCCGGTTGTCGGCCGCGCCCGCGTGTCCGCCCTCGAGCGCCTCGTGGAACCACACGTCCCGGACTCCCATCTCCTTCATGCGGGCGGCCATCTTGCGGGCCTGCACGGGCCCCACCCTGTCGTCGCTCGTCGCCGTCCAGATCAGCGTCTTCGGGTACGCGACGTCCTCGCGCAGGAGGTGGTACGGCGAGAAGGTCCGCACGTACTCCCACTCCTCGGGTTTGTCGGGGTCGCCGTACTCCGCGATCCACGAGTAGCCAGCCGACAGCTTGGTGTACCGGCGCATGTCCAGCAGCGGGACACCGCAGGAGATGGCACCGAACAGGTGGGGGTACGTCGTCAGCATGTTGCCGACCAGCAGACCCCCATTGCTCCGGCCCGTGCACCCGAGGAGTTCGGGGGACGTGACCCGGCGCGCCACGAGGTCCTCGGCGATCGCCGCGAAGTCCTCGTACGCGCAATGCCGGTTGGCGTGCAGGGCCGCATGGTGCCACTGAGGCCCGTACTCCCCACCGCCGCGGATGTTGGCGAGGACGTACACCCCTGCACGGCCGTCGGCTGTCGTCCGTTCGAGCCACCCTCGTCCGATCACGCCGCTGTACGCGGGCGTCATGGAGTGCTCGAAGCCGCCGTAGCCCGAGAGCAGAGCCGGATTCCCGCCGTCGAGCTCGAGGCTCTTCGCCGCGATCTGGAAGTAGGGGATCCGCGTCCCGTCCGCCGAGACGGCGAAGTGCTGCTCCACGTCGAACCTGCCCTCGTCGAAGTACGAGGGGGATGACTTGATGCTTGTGTGCTCGCCACCGATGGTGCCGCGGTAGAGGGTGGACGGCGTCAGGAATCCCGTGGCGATGAGCCAGTAGTCGTTCCCGGCCCGGTCATCCTCGTCGTCGACCGCGTAGGCGTCGACGGAGTGCAGCGGCGGGCACGCGTCGAGCAGACGGGACCTCCATCCCTGGGCCGGATCGAGGATGCGGATCTCGGAGGAGACATCCTGCAGCAGATTGAGCAGGAGGAAATCCCTCGTCCAGCTCCATGACTGCAGGGACGTTGCGGCGTCGGGGACGAAGACCTCGGCGAACGCGCGGTCGCCGGTGAGGAAGGACTCCAGCCCGATCACGAGCAGTGACCCGGAGGCGAAGACCCGGCCGGCCGTCGCCCAATCTGTGCGCGGCCGGACGATGAGCCATTCGCGGTGCAGCGAGATGCTCGCATCCTCCGGCACCTCGATCGGCCGCCAGGCCCCGGCCTCGCGCAGGTACGTGCGACGCGTGTAGAAGTCGATCGTGTCCACGGCGATGTCACGCTCGAAGCCCGGTGTGGAGTCGTGGATGACGAGGGCCATCATGTGGTCCTCGTCGACGGCGAAGTACTCCTCGGCGGCATCGAGGCTCCCGCCGCGCGGCAGCACGCGGACCGTCCTCGGGTAGGAACTCGTGGTCAGCGACCCCGGACCGAAGTCGGAACCGACATAGAGGGTGTCCGGACCCGCCCAGCTGATCCGGCTCTTCGCCGTGGGGACGTCGAAGCCGCCCTCCACGAAGTCGAGCCGTTGCAGATCGAACTCCCGGTACCGCGTGGCGTCGCCGCCGTCCGGCGAGAGGGCCACGAGGGCGCGCGTGTACGGCAGGCCGTCGGCGGGCCGGAGGAACATCGCTCCTGCCCACACCCAGTCGGTGCCATCCGCCGCGCTGAGCGCGTCGATGTCGAGGAGGATCTCCCAGTCCGGCTCCGTGGAGGCATAACTCTCCCAGCTGGTGCGGCGCCAGATGCCCTGCCGGTGTCCGGCGTCGCGCCAGAAGTTGTAGTAGAAGTCGCCGTGCTTGCCCGCCATCGGGATGCGGTCCGTCGAGTCGAGCACCTCGAGGATGCCGCGTTCCTGGTCCTCGAAGGACGGCGTGACGAGGGCTTCCTCCGTGAGGGCGTTCTCGGCCCGCACCCAGTCGAGTTGCCGTTCACCGTAGATGTCCTCCAGCCAGAGGAAGGGGTCGTCCGTCGTGGAGGAAGTGTCCGTAGGGTGCATGCGCCCATCCTATGCAGGGCATGGGGCGGGAGCAGAGCCTGGCGCCCCGGTCCGTGCGAGGGCGGGTCCCCACACTGCAGCCGGTCCCGGCCCGGCGGCCACGGTTCCCGCGTTGGCTACTCTGGAGGGGTGGAGAACAGTCAGGCACGGCACGTGGCCGTCATCGGCGGCGGGCCCCGGGGGACCTCCGTGGTGGAACGGCTGGTCGCCGGACAACTGGCTGCAGGAAGCGCAGCGGTGGACCTCGTCATCCACGTCGTGGAACCCTTCGAGCCCGGGCCCGGCCACATCTGGCGGACCGACCAGTCCCGCCTGTTCCTCATGAACACTCCGAGCCTCTACCCGACCGTGGTCCCGGTCCACTCCGACCGGGAAGGTGTCGCGGAGGCCCCTGTGGCGCTGTCCTTCGACGACTGGCGGCGGCAGGCGGGCGACGGAGCGATCCCCGGGATGAGCCCCGAGGACCTGGCGGAGATCAAGGGACTCACGTCCCGCGACTTCCCCAGCAGGGCACTGTACGGGCGGTATCTCGCCTGGATGTTCGCGGCGGTGGTCCGGCGTGCGCCGAGCGGCACATCGGTGCTCCACCACCGGAGGGAGGCGGTGTCGCTGGAGAGTGGCGGCCGTCGACGGTGGGGGGTCGTTCTCGATGACGGCTCGCGGTTCGACGCCGACGACGTGGTCCTCGCGCTGGGACACCTGGCGGCGACCCTGACCCCGGAGCAGGAGAAACTGCAGGATGCGGCTGCCCGGCACGGCCTGCAGTACTGGCCACCCGCCGTGCCCGTGGACGTCGCCTGGCATCGGTTGCCTGCCGGCAAGGCCGTCCTCGTCCGGGGACTGGGCCTCAACTTCTTCGATGCCATGATCCAGCTGACAGAGGGGCGCGGCGGCCGGTTCGCCGTCCAGGAGGACGGGCGGTTCGCCTACCGCGCCTCCGGGCGGGAGCCCCGGCTGGTGGCCGCATCACGCCGAGGCGTTCCCTACCGGGCGAAGGCCTCGCTCGAGTCCTACATCCCCCGCAGCGTGGTGCTCCGGTACTGCACGTCCGAGCGCGTCCTCGCGTTCAGGGCGGCCGGTGTCCAGCCCGGGTTCGACCACGACCTATGGCCCCTCCTCCACCGCGACACCCTGTGGGCCTACTACTCGACGCTCTGCCGCTACGAGCCCCACGCACTGACCCGGCAGCCCGACAGGTTTCTCCGCGAGCTCGGTGCCGCCCTCGACCTCGAGGGCCCTGAGTGGGAGGCGGCAGCTGCAACCGCCGTCGGTGCGGCCGTCCCCGCCGCGTCGCGCGTCGACGTCGAGGGCCTTGCCCATCCCCTCGCCGGCCGGCGCTTCGCCGACGGCGACGAATTCACCGAGGCGGTCCTCGCCCACCTCGAGGCGGACGCGGCGGGCTCCGCGCGCGGCGAGGAGGATCCGCTGAAGATGGCCATCGGCGCGATGAACGCCGGGCGCTCGGTCATCAAGCAGGCGGTGGCGGACGGCGGTATCTCGGACGCCTCGTGGGACGCCGAGCTGCGCGGTTGGTTCGAGCCTCTCGTCGAGGGCCTCGCGAGCGGGCCGCCCCCGGCCAGGATCGCCCAGCTCGCGGCGCTCGTCCGGGCCGGGATCGTCCGCTTCGTGGGGCCCAGTCCCAGCTTGGGGTTCGATCCGGACGAGGGACTGTTCCGCGCTGCGTCCCCGTGGGTGTCAGGGGAGTCATTTACCGCACGGTACTTCGTCGAGGCGATGATGCCCGCCAACCGGGTGGCGACGAGCCTGTCGCCCTTGATGCGGAACCTCCTCGAGCGCGGGCTCGTCCGCCCCCGGACCGTCATGGCCGAGGACGGCGTCCCGGTGATCTCCGCCGGGCTCGACGTTACCGCTCCGCCGTATCGTGCGGTCCACAGCAGCGGTCGGGTACAGGACTCGCTGTTCGTCATCGGCCTTCAACTCGCCTCCGTGCAGTGGGGCACGGCGATCGCCGCCGAGGCCGGGGCGCCGCTCGGGGCCGGCGGGCGGACACTGCTCGATGCCGACGCCATCGCCACCCGCATCCTCACGACGGCGACCACCGAGCAGCAGCGTCCGCCGGCGGCCATCCACGCGTGAGCCAGGACGCGGGACGCCTGAGCCGGGACGTCGCTCGCCTGACGCCTGACGCCTGACGCGGGACGTCGCACCAGGGGACGCCTGACGCGGTACGTCGGTCGCGACGTCGCTCCGGCAAGCAGAAGGGGACCCCCACCGACCATTCGGTGGGAGTCCCCTTCTGGGTGATGCGGGCCTGATCAGGCGGGCTTACCCGGCTTCTCGGGCTTCTCCGGCTTGCCGGGCTTTTCCGGCTTGCCGGGCTTTTCCGGCTTGCCGGGCTTTTCCGGCTTGTCGGGCTTGTCGGGCTTGCCCGGCTCGGCCGGGACTTCGGGCTCCTGGACGGCTTCCACCGTCACCGGAAGGGTGACCGTCGTGCTGCTCGGAGCCGCCGTCAGGACGAGGCGTCCCGCGCCAGCGGCAGTCGCCGGGATGGTCACGGTCACGGTCGCACTGCCGGCAGTGACAGGGAAGGCTCCGAGATCCGTGGCGGTTCCGTCCGCTGCGACATAGCTGGCCGCCACCGAGGTGTTGACCGGGCTGCCGAGCGACGTGAGATCCAGCTTCGAGACCGCGAAACTCACGGCGTCACCCGCCTTCACCGCGGTCGGGGCCCCCTGCACCTGCACGCTGCGACGATCGAACGACGGCGACAGCGGGCTGTTCGCGCGGATGTACTCGATCCACGCGTCGCGGTCCACGAGTCCGGACTCGCGGGTGTCGGCGCCCTCACGGAAGACCGTGAAGTTGTCGCCACCCTGGGCCAGGAAGCTGAACGTCCCGATCCGGTAATCCTTTGCGGGGTCCAGCGGTTCGCCGTCGACCAGGACGGAGGTGATCCGCGAACCGCGCTCGAGCGCCGGATCGTAGGTGACGGACACGTTGTCCGACAGGCCGAGCGCCAGGAAGGAGCGCGAGCTCCCCTCGGGCTGCCACTGCTGCTCGAGCATCGCCGTGAACTGCGCGCCGGTCAGCGTGGTGGTCCACAGGTCGTTGACGAAGGGCAGGACGGCGTTCGCCTCGGCGAACGTCACCACGCCGTCGGGGGCGTAGTAGAGCTCGTTGCGGAGGCCGCCCGGGTTGACGACTCCGATCTGCGCTCCGCCGCGTTCCGCGGGGGCCAGGCTCGCGCGGAGGGAGTCCGCCACGAGATTGCCCAGCGTCGATTCGCTGGTCCGGTCATCGCGGGTGGTGCCGTTGAAGGCGGTCGTGATGTCCTGCGTGACCGACCCCACCGGCTGGTTCCCGATGACCGCTGCCTCGGCGAGCGCCGCGTCCACGATCGTCTTGACCGCGGCCACGCGGGGGTAGGTGCTCACGAGGCCTGCGTCGGCGTCCGTGGTACGGGCGACGTTGCGGGCCGTGTAGGACTCGACGTCGCCCGTGGCGGTGTCCACCGTCAGTGTGATCTGGCCGATGAACTCGCCGTAGGAGCCCGTCTGCAGGACGGGTCGCGTCTGACCGGCAGCACCGGGGACGGGAGCGTCCCACGCGTACTGCTTGTGCGTGTGTCCCGTGAAGATCGCGTCGACCAGGGGCGTGGTCTCCGTGACGATGCGAGCGAACGCACCGCCCGCGGCGATCTCCTCCTCGATCGTGGCACCCTCGACGACGCCGTCGCCGGCCCCGTCGTGGTACTCGGCCACGATGACGTCGGCGAGGTCCTGCTCCTCGATCTCGGCGGCGACGCGGTTGACGGCCTCGACGGGATCGCCGAAGTCGATGGTCGCGATGCCGCCGGGGCTGACCAGGCTGGCCGTCTCCTCGGTGACCACGCCGATGACCGCGACGTCGACGCCGTCGACCGTGATGATCGAGTACTCGTCGAGCGCGGGGTCGGTCGTGCCCTTGGTGTAGACGTTCGCACCGAGGATCGGGTAGTCCGCGCTGTCGCTGACGCGACCGGTGAGGTCCTCGAGACCGCGGTCGAACTCGTGGTTGCCCACGGCGGACGCCTTGAGCTCGAGCGCGTTGAGGACGTCGATCGTCGGCTCGTCGTCCTGCAGGGCAGATGCGAAGAGGGACGCACCGATGTTGTCGCCGGCCGAGAGGAAGGCCGTTTTGTCCTCGCCGAACTCGGCACGCAGCTTCTCGACGGTCCCGGCGAAACGCACCGTGTTGGCGTCGATCCGACCGTGGAAATCGTTGATGTTCAGCAGGTTGAGCTCGGCGGTCGTGTCCGGGGCGGCGACGTCGAAGCCGACGATCACGGGGTCGTGGTCGCTGGCACGGTAGGGATCGGCCACGTAGTAGTCGGTGACGTTGTTGTTGTACCGGCTGTACTCGAGGGCGACGGACTCGACGGAGTTGATGTTCCACGTGTCCACGCCCGTGACGGTGGCATCCACCGCGGGCGAGGCGAGAACGTGGTCGAGTGATCCGCTCAGGCCCGAGAAGACGTACGAGTAGCTGTCATCCTTTTCGCCCTGATTGACGTACCCGGCCTCGTAGAGGACCTGCATGGGGTCCTCCTGCGTGTAGGAGTTGAAGTCACCGGTGAGGAAGACCCTGTCGGTCTTCGCCGCGGTCTTCATCGTGTCGGCGAAGGCGGCGAGCGCCCTGGCCTGCGTCACGCGGGCGGCGTTCCAGGCGCCCTGGCCGTCGCCGGTGTCGGCGTTCGGCCCGGTGCTGGGCCCTGAGCCCTTGGACTTGAAGTGGTTGACGATCGCGAGGAACGTCTGGTCCTCGGTTCCGCCGACGGGCTTGAAGGCCTGCGCGAGGGGCTTGCGGGCGTTCGAGAAGGCCACCGTGTCGTTCAGGATCACGGACTCTCCGACGGGTTCCGCAACCGCCTTCTTGTAGATCAGCGCGGTGCGGATGACGTCCTCGTCCGCCGGCGCGGGAACGTCCGCGGGGGAGCGGACGTAGTCCCAGGTCCCTGGGGACTTCTCGTTCAAAGCCTCGACGAGGGTGGCCAGGGCGGCGTCGCGGTTCTTGCCGAACTTGACCGAGTTCTCGATCTCCATCAGCGTGACGACGTCGGCGTCGAGCGCCGTGATGGCGGCGACGATCTTCGCCTCCTGGCGCTCGAAGTTCTCCTTGTTCGCGGCTCCGCGGGCGTCACAGCCGCCGTTGATGGTGATCGGGTTGCCGGCGCGGTCCGTGTAGTAGGTGCACCCGGACAGGTCGTCGCCCGTGGTGGGGAAGTAGTTCAGCACGTTGAACGACGCGATCTTCACGTCGCCGCCCACCTGCTGGGGAGCGGCGGGCCGTTCCCCGCTGAACCGGACGGGCTGGACACCCTCGGGGCTCGCTCCGTCGAGTTCCGCGAGCGGCTGGAACTTCCAGGCGTTGTTGCGGTAGTCGAGGATCACAGGCGACGTGAACTCCGCCGTGGATCCCACGCGGACGGGCTCCGACGGGGTGAGGTACGGCAGCACCTTGCCACGATTGGCTTGGGCGAAGAAGTTCGTCGACGCGCCGTCGTCGAGGCGGATGCCCCGTGCGGCGTTGTCGGCAACCACGGCGGCGAACTCGGGGGTGCCGGGCCGGGCGACGTCGGTCGGCTGCAGGAGCCGTTCCGTCCCGGTGGCGAGGGTCACCTCGCCGTACTGGTTGACGGTGTAGTTGTCGGCGACGGTGAAGTCACCCTCGGGCTGGAAGAGCATGCCCTCGACGGCCTCGCGTGCGGCGTCGCTGGCGGGCAGCGCGATGGCGCTGGCCTTCGGCTCCTCGGCTGCTTCGGTGAGCTCCTCGGTGCCGCCTGCGGCCACGGTGAGCTGGGTCATGCCGTTGAACTCGCCGACGAGACCCGTGACCTGGACGTGGTCGCCCACCGCGACGGACCCGACGGTCGCGGGCGAGTAGACGAAGAGGGCGTCCGACGCCGTCTGGTCGGCAGCGGCGGACGTGCCCGCGGTCTGGAGGAAGAAGCCCTGGAAGCCGCCGCTCGGGTAGGCCGCGGTGATCTTGCCGCGGGTGGTGACGGTCGAGCCCACCAGGGGAGAGGTGTCGGTGGTGCCCTGGATGTCACGGATCGGAGTGACTGTGCCAGGTGTCGGGGCGGTGGGAGTGGGCGTGGGTGTCGGAGTCGGCGTAGGGGTGCTGCCGCCCGACGTCGAGTTCATGGGTGTCGTGTCCTGGAGCGTGAAGTCCGCCCCGTTGTCATCCGTGTCGGCGAAATTGGTCCGGTTCGTCGACTTCGTGCTGCCGGCGCCAGGTGTGGTGGCGGCGGAACCCTCGAACGCGAGCGCCGTACCGTAGCCCAGGAGGTCGACGACGCCGGGAGTGCCCGCGGCGTTCCCGACGGGGAGCGCGCCGACGCTGCTGGACCGGTCGGACAGGACGATGACGCCGCCCGGACCGCCCGGGCCGAACCCGGTCACCAGGTCGGGGGTGGGCAGGGCCACGCCGGCCGCGCCGTTGCTGCCGCCCTGGACCAGGAAGTAGCCCTTGGCGGGGATGGTCCCGCGGAGGGCGGTGGCGCTCGGGTTCGCCGTGGAGCCGGGTGCCCGGTACTGCAGCGACCAGCCCTCGAGGCTGACCGGCGCATCGGTCGGGTTGTAGAGCTCCACGAACTTGTTGGTGTACGGGGTTCCTGCGGAGCCCCCGGTCACGAACGCTTCATTGATGATGACGCCGTCTCCTGTGACGGACGCCGTGCCCGGTGGTGTATCCACCGCGTTGGCAGGCAGTGCGATCATCGGCGAGGCGAGTAGCCCCAGTGACAGCGCCGCACCGAGCGCTCCCTTCCATGACGAATTAGTCATTCGTTCTTTCTTCTCCTTGACGATGGCCGCGAGAGCGGCCGCGAGTGGAACCCGCCTACCCGTCGATGGGTGGGCGCATTGGCAAGTGCACCGTATGTGACGCAGGTGACATTCCTATCCCCGGGAGAAGCCAACCAGAACATCGTTAACAATGGGTTACTAAAGAGCCAGTGGATGCGGAAGAACGGGCGCGACTCGTGCTCGATCGTGGACGAAAGAGCGTTCTCGGCGGGTTTCCTGGAGCGTTCCGGTCAGCATGTGCCGGGGTAGTCCCCGTTGAGGCGCCGAACATGAAAGGAGGCCCCGCACAGCGGGGCCTCCTCGGGAGCGGAAGGTAAGGGATTCGAACCCTTGAGACGGGGTAACCGCCCACTGGTTTTCAAGACCAGCTCCTTCGGCCGCTCGGACAACCTTCCCGCCGATAGTGTTTCACGAAAGGGCAGGGGACGCCCAACCATCGACGGACAGGAGGGGTGGACATGCGGGCAGTGGTGATCGAGGGTGCCGGAGGGCCGGAGGTGCTCTCCGTGCAGGAGGTCGCGGACCCCGTACCCACCGGGGACGAGGTCCTGATCGAGGTCGTCGCCGCGGGGCTGAACCGGGCCGACGTCCAGCAGCGGAAGGGCCTGTACCCGCCGCCCTCCGGTGCGTCCCCCATCCCGGGCCTCGAGGTGTCCGGGCACATCATCGATGGTGGGCGCTCGCACTTCAGGGCGGGAGAGGCCGTCGTCGCGCTCCTCGCGGGCGGAGGCTACGCGGAGCGGGTGGCGGTGCCCGCCGGCCAGGTGGTCCGGGCGCCGGACGGGGTGGATCTCGTGGAGGCGGCCGGCCTGCCGGAGACGGCCGCCACGGTCTGGTCGAACCTCGTGCTGCAGGCCGGGATGGGAGAGGGCGACGACGTCCTCATCCATGGCGCATCCGGCGGGATCGGCGTCATGGCCGTCCAGGTGAGCCTCGCCCTCGGCGCCGTCCCCCACGTGACCGCCGGGTCTCCCGCGAAGCTCGACGTCGCCAGGTCACTCGGCGTGCGGACGCTGATCGACTACCGGCAGCAGGACTTCGTCGAGGAGGTCCGCACCGCGACGGCCGGCCGGGGCGCCGACGTGATCCTGGACGTCGTCGGTGCGAAGTACCTGGCCCGCAACATCGCTGCGCTGGCCACGGGCGGACGGCTCGTGGTGATCGGCCTGCAGGGCGGCGCAACAGCGGAGCTGGACCTCGGCGCGCTCATGGGCAAGCGGGCGAGTGTGGCCGGTACCACCCTGCGTTCCAGGCCGACGGCGGAGAAGGCCGCCATCATGGCCGCCGTGCAGCAGAACGTGTGGCCCCTCGTCGCCTCGGGCGCGGTCGAGCCCTTCGTGCGCCGGACGTTCCCCCTCGCGGACGTGGCGGACGCCCACGCCTACTTCGACTCGGGCGAACACACCGGGAAAGTCCTGCTGACGCTGCCTTAGGAGGACCGGGCCGGCCGGATGTGCTGGCGCAGGTGGAGCAGCACGACCAGCGCGATGCCCACCGATGCTCCGACGAGGGTCTCGACGGCCCGGTCGGCCAGCAGGGCCGATGGATCGGTCGGGTGCGCGAGTTCCGCGGAGACGAGGGCGAGCGGCGTCACGAACGCCTGGGCGAGGGCGTACTGGCGCAGGATGAACATCTCGGCGGCGAACTGCGCGACGGCGATCACCAGCACCTTGTGCCAGGCGTCCAGCTCGGGCAGGAGGATCAGCGCGGTGAGGGCGAGCCCCGCAACAGTACCCAGGATGCGCTGCAGCCCCCGGGTGACGCGGGCGCGCGCCGACTGCCCGATCAGTGGCACGGTCGCCGCGACCATCGCCCAGTAGCTGTGTCCGATTCCCAGCGCCGTCGCAGCGCTGCCGGCGATCATCGCCGCTGCCACGTAGAGGGCTGCTTCCCGGCCCAGCGCCCCCAGGTACCGCGCCGTGGGGTGATCGGCGGGCTGCCGCTCCCACCCCGTGCGGTGGGTCGGCCAGAGGTTGCCCGCCTGTCCGAGAACGGCAGCGAAGGCCACCGTGGCGACCGCCGCCAGCATGCCCTCCCAGAGCGACGGCTGGCTCGGGACGGACGCGATCGTGGCGAACGCGAAGATGTGGAACAGTGATCCGCCGGGCCGGAGGCGGAACAGGCCCGCCAGGAACGTCCCCGCTCCGGCGACCGCGCTGGTCAGGAACACCAGGTCCCAGGGGCCGAGGTCGGCGCGTGCCGCCAGTGCCGCCGCCAGGATCACCGTGAGCATGAGGCCGCCACCGCGCAGCTGGGTGGCGAGACGCTGCCGGTGCGGTTCGTTCCGGCCGTAGATGCCGGCGAAGGCACCGAAGGTCGCGAACACCGCGAGGTCGAGCCGGCCCATCACCAGGACTGCGAGGAGCGGCAGACCGACGCCGAGGGCGCAGCGGAGCGCGGGGTGGTGGTCTGATGCGGGCGGGGCGATGCGCACGAGATCGCGCAGGAGTGTCACGGCGGGCGGGCTTCCGGTGGGAGGGATCGACGGCGCCGCTGGCATCGCGTGGCGGGAAGCCACCCCTTAACTTTACGCCTGCCCCGTCAGGGCACGGAGGGCGCCGGACCGCGCATCATCAGTGTGCTTTCGATCCTCGCGGCGCTGTGCGAGGGTGGAAGGACGACCGACGGAAAGGAGCAGTGCCATGGGTACGAACGATCACGGGCAGGACGAGCACGAGGGCGGACTGGAACGGGCGGCCGACATCTTCGCCGAGAACCTCGGGGACCAGGCGCCCGACGGCATCGACGACGGGCCCACGGATGACGCGGACGAGCCGGCCGACGGACGGACGAGGACGCACTCCAGCATCAGCGAGGGCCTGAACGCGAACGACGACGACGAGCCCCCCGCAGTACGGGACGACGGGCACTGACCCGGCCCTGGTCGGGCGGCGGCCCGGTCCTCAATCGGCACTGATCGGGCGGCGGCCCTGCGGCCCTCGTCAGAGGCCCGCCAGCCTCGGCCCGACGAGCCGGCCGTCCGGCGCACCGGTACGTGTGTTCGGCGCATCCCGTCCCTCAGGAGGCTTGCCTTGTGACGCAGGCCTCACTACGTTGCTACCTTCGTGTGCACCACACTCTCGCACTCGAGGAGCATCATGAGTAAGAAGCAGAGCGGGTCCCACCGGCACGACGACGTGCTGGTGACGGATCCGGACCTGCCCGCGGTCGCCGTCGACCCGCAGCAGGCCGAAGCAGAGGAACGTCGGTGGACACCGGCGAAGATCGCGCTGTGGGTGGGCATCGCCCTCCTCGGCGGCGTCTCCTGGACCATCCTCGCCATCGTGCGGGGCGAGACCGTGAACGCCATCTGGTTCGTGTTCGCGGCGGTCTGCACCTATCTCATCGCCTACCGGTTCTACTCGAAGTTCATCGAGCGCAACCTCCTGAAGCCGGACGACCGCCGTGCGACGCCCGCGGAGTACAAGGCCGATGGAAAGGACTACGCGGCCACCGACCGCCGCGTCCTCTTCGGGCACCACTTCGCCGCCATCGCGGGAGCCGGGCCCCTGGTCGGGCCCGTGCTGGCCGCCCAGATGGGCTACCTGCCCGGCACCCTGTGGATCATCATCGGCGTGATCTTCGCCGGCGCCGTCCAGGACTACCTCGTCATGTTCTTCTCCATGCGCCGCGGCGGCCGGTCGCTCGGCCAGATGGCCCGTGAGGAACTGGGGATCATCGGTGGCACGGCAGCGCTCATCGCCACCCTGGCGATCATGATCATCATCGTGGCGATCCTCGCTCTCGTGGTCGTGAATGCCCTCGGCGAAAGCCCCTGGGGCGTCTTCTCCGTCTCGATGACCATCCCGATCGCCCTGTTCATGGGGGTCTACCTCCGCTACCTGAGGCCCGGCAAGGTCACCGAGGTGTCCCTCATCGGATTCGCGCTGCTCCTGCTCGCCATCATCGGCGGTGGCTGGATCTCCGAGACGGCCTGGGGCGCGGAGATGTTCACGCTGGACCGCATCACCATCGCCTGGGGCATCATCATCTACGGCTTCATCGCCGCCGTCCTGCCCGTGTGGCTCCTGCTCGCCCCGCGCGACTACCTGTCGACGTTCATGAAGATCGGCACCATCCTCATGCTCGCCGTCGCGATCGTCATCACGCGTCCGGAGATCAGCGTTCCCGCGGTCACCGACTACGCGACCACCGGTGCCGGCCCCGTCGTCGCGGGAACGCTCTTCCCGTTCCTCTTCGTGACCATCGCCTGCGGTGCGCTCTCGGGCTTCCACGCGCTGATCGCCTCCGGCACCACCCCCAAGATGATCGAGAAGGAACGCCAGACCCGGTTCATCGGCTACGGCGGCATGCTCATGGAGTCCTTCGTTGCCATCATGGCGCTCGTCGCCGCCCTCTCGATCGACCGGGGGATCTACTTCGCGATGAACTCCTCGGGCGCCGCGACCGGCGGCACCATCGAGGGTGCCGTCACCTTCGTCAACGGTCTCGGGCTCACGGGCGTGAACCTCACCCAGGACGCCCTGAGCACCCTGGCCGCCAACGTGGGCGAGGAGTCCATCGTCTCCCGCACAGGTGGCGCCCCGACCCTCGCCGTCGGTATCGCACAGATCATGCAGGGCGTTTTCGGCGGCGCCGGGATGATGGCGTTCTGGTACCACTTCGCCATCATGTTCGAGGCGCTCTTCATCCTCACGGCGGTCGACGCCGGAACGCGCGTGGCCCGGTTCATGCTGCAGGACAGCATCGGGAACTTCGTGCCCCGCTTCCGCGACACGTCCTGGCGGGTGGGCGCGTGGATCTGCACGGCCGTCATGGTGGCCGGCTGGGGGGCGATCCTGATCATGGGCGTCACCGACCCGCTCGGCGGCATCAATACGCTCTTCCCGCTGTTCGGCATCGCGAACCAGCTGCTCGCGGCGATCGCACTCGCCGTCTGCATGGCGATCTGCGCCAAGCGCGGGCTCTTCAGGTTCCTCTGGATTCCTGCGCTGCCGCTGGCCTTCGCCTCGGTGGTGACCATCACGGCGTCGTTCCTGAAGATCTTCTCGTCGACGCCGGCGATCGGGTACTGGGCCCAGCACACTGCCTTCAAGAACGCCCTCGAGGCGGGTGAGCAGAGCTTCGGGACAGCGACGTCCGTCGCAGCCATGGAGGCGGTGGTGCGCAACACCTTCATCCAGGGCACGCTGTCCATCGTCTTCGTGGTGCTGTCCATCATCGTCATCACGACGGCGATCATCGCGACCGTCAAGGCGTACCGGAACGGCGGCGGGGCGGAGACCGAGGACGCCCCGGTGGCATCCCGGATCTTCGCTCCCGCGGGCCTCGCGGCCACGCCCGCCGAGAAGGAACTCGAGGCCCAGTGGGCCGCGCTCGAGCCCGGCAGGCGTCCGGCGAGGACGGGCCACTGATGACTGTCCCGGCGGTACTCCACCGCGCGCGCGACACCGCGCGCGAGCTGGCATGGCTGTTCAGGGGCGTCATGGGGGAGAACGCGTACCAGGCCTATCTCGACCACCACGAGCGATCCCACACCGGGGGTCTGCCCATGACGGAGCGCGAGTTCTGGCGTGACAAGACGGACCGTCAGGATGCGAACCCGGAAGGGCGCTGCTGCTAGGTACGCCCGCCGCGAAGCCCGGTCCTCCCGCGAGGGCCGGGCTTCGTCGTGTCCAGGGGTCACCGACCTGCGTCCTCCGCATGCGTTGTGGGAGCATAGCGTCATGACGGAACAGCAGTCGGGCGCCGATTCCGAACCCACTCAGGGGCCAGGCCCGGAGCAGTCCCCCAGCAGCACGCCCGAGCTCCCCACCTCGCCCGCGACACCGGACCCGCGCACGGCGTCCCTCGCGGAACTCGTCGACGAACCCGCGAAGGTGATGCGGATCGGCACCATGCTGAAGCAACTGCTCGAAGAGGTGCGCTCCGCGCCGCTGGACGACGCCGGCCGCACGCGCCTGGCCGCCATCCACGAACGGTCGGTGAAGGAACTCGAGGACGGGCTGGCTCCCGAGCTGGTCGAGGAACTGCACCGCATCAACCTGCCCTTCGATCACGAATCCGTGCCCACGGACGCGGAACTGCGCGTGGCGCAGGCCCAGCTCGTCGGATGGCTCGAGGGGCTCTTCCACGGGATCCAGACCGCGCTCGCGGCGCAGCAGATGACCAATCAGCAACTGGCCGCGCGCCTCCAGCTCCGCCAGCTGCCGCCCGGCACCGTGCTGGCCCCCGGCGTCGTCGTGGGTGAGGACGGCGAGCCACGACGCACGACGACGTCCCCCCGCCCGCCCCAGGCTGCCCCCGCGGACAGCCACGGGCCGGGCCAGTACCTGTAGCGCGGGTGGCATTCTTCGCGGCGGCCCGCCAGGGGCGGAAGGACGACGCCGAACTGGGGACGGGAGTCTGGCGCCGGGCGCACGATCGCTTCCGGCGCGGACTGGACCGGTATCACCAGATCCTCGAGGGGATCGAGGACGACGACGTCTACAACGAGCTGGTGGTCGTCGCCAACGACCTCGGCGCGATGCTGCCGGGCGTGCGCGAGGTGTGCGTGCGCGCGCAGACCTCGTCGCCGAGTACGGGGCTGGACATCCCGGGAGCGCTCCTGCAGGTGCACCGGGCCCTCTCGAGGGCCGGCAATACGCTGGCAACGACGGCGGAGGCTGCGGCGATGGCCCGGCTGGACGGTGAGCGCTGGGGTGTCGCGTCCTCGGGCCTGGACAACGTGCGGCGCCGCGCCCAGCTCGTGGCGGACGACGTCGAGGAGGCGGAGCGCGCCATGCCCGAGGGCGTGTAGGGCTGTCGCCGGAGGAACGTCCGTCCCCGCTCAGAACAGCAGGGTGGAATCGGGGGCGACGGCGATGTCCCAGACGTCGAGCTCGCGGCCTTCGCAGATCCCGCGGTCGCCGGTGGGCCGGCCCAGGATGAAGGGCGCCGATCGGTTCTCGTCCACGTAGGGGTAGCCCCGTTCGTTGAGGACCGTGAGGATCCGGTCGCCGGCCGGGGCGTTGCCGTCCCGGTACGTCAGGGTGTGTTCGCGCAGGTAGGCCGAGAACCCCTGGGGCCAGCGGAGGAGGACCCGGCGTCCCTCGAACTCGAAGCTCAGGCAGGCGAAGGCCCCTGCCCGGCCCCCGCGGAAGGTCCCGGATCGGACCTCCGACGGGTCCCGGATGCCGAGGTCATCGGTCGGCCGGACACCGAGGACCTCGGGTCGATCGAGCGACCCGGGCGGCTCGCCGCTCGTGGCGACGGCGAGCTCGTCGTCGGGCACGGCGTCGATGGCATCCAGGAGCACGTCCGGAAGCGGCACAGGATCCCCGGGGATCGTTGTTGCTGCTGGTGTTCGCCGGTCGGCGAGGGTGAGCACGGCCCCGGCGCTCTCGATGGGGGTCAGCGCTCCGTGATCCCCCCGGACGAGGAACACGATCTGGTCCTTGGGGAAGAAGTCCCGGCCGTACGGCCGTTCGAGGGTGCTGCGGCCGGTCACGTCGATGGCGAGCGGGCTCTGCTGCTCCTCACCCTTGACGGTCTGCACCACGGACACGTGCTGGTGGATCCTGACCCTGCCACGCACCAGCGTGGGCTCGACCGACGTGGTCGACACCACCGCGACCACGTCGGCGAGGCTGAACAGTCCGGCCACCTCTCCCGACGGGCCGGCGGGAGCCCCGGGGTGGAAGACCGCGGCCAGGGCGGCGGCGACGACGACGAGCCCCACACCGCCGATGATGGCCTGGGCCTTCGCGCCGCGCCTCCGCCCGGCCGGCTCGGGATCCTGCCCAGGGTCCTGCCCGGCCGCGTTCACCGTCAGGAGGGGTGGGGTGGCGGCTCCCGGGCCCCGCGCGACCTCGGGGGAAGTGATGCCGCGGGGGAGGAGCGCTCGACGGCTCCTCGCGAGATCGTCGGCCGTGACGCGTCGGGCCGGATCCGCCTCCGCGAGCATGGCGTGCAGGCTCGTCGACGGTGGGCCGGGTTCGTACCCGGGCCGGTCGCCGTCCGAGCCCGGCTCGCTGTCGCCGTCCGAATTGGGTTCGCGGTCGCCGTCCGGGCCCGGTCCGCTGGCACGCTCCGGCGTCCGGAGCGTGCCCGGCGCAGCCAGTGCACCGATCAGGTGAGCCTCGATCACCTCGAGGCGGGCCGGGTCCTGTCCGGAGGCGAGCGCTGCCAGGTTCCTGCCCAGGCCGTCCCAGTGATGCAGGAGGAGGAACTCCCGGTCTTCCGGGGAGAGGGCCGCGAGTGCGGACTGCAGGGCGGGGTGCCGCTCGGTCCGCGGCGGGAGGGACGGCGGCAGGAACACCTCGACCGACGCCCGTGCCGCAGCGAGCAGGCGGACGCGGAGGTTACCACCGTCCGCGGCCGGAGTCGTCCCGGTGCCGTTCGTCGTCGAGGGTGCGTCCTGCGCCTGATCACCCGGCGCCAGCGTTTCGACGGCGTCGAGGGCGGCAGCAGCAGCGAGCCGTGCGGAGAGCGAGCGCCGGTAGGCGTAGCGGTAGGCATCGTCGTGGAGAGCCGCGCGAGCTTCGTCCTCCGTCATGCCGCCGTCCCACCTCCGCCGTCGCGGATTCGCCCGTGAGAAACAACGACGGCTGATAGTTGTCGGAGGGAACAGAAATAAATGAGCTGTATCGCTGGTTCCCGCCTGTATGACTACATCACCAAATCTTACGTTCAATGACGGCCACACGATCCCGCAGCTCGGCTACGGAGTGTGGCAGGTCGAGGACAACGTGGCGGAGGACGTCGTCGGCAAGGCCTTCGATGCAGGCTACCGGCACATCGACACGGCCATGATCTACGGCAACGAAGCAGGCGTGGGACGCGCCATCGCGAAGTCCGGCGTCGCCCGCGAGGACATGTTCATCACCACCAAGCTGTGGAACGCGGACCAGGGCTACGAGAGCACCCTGAAGGCGTTCGACGAGTCCATGGAGCGCCTCGGCCTCGAGTACCTCGACCTGTACCTCATCCACTGGCTGCAGCCCAAGCAGGGCAAATACGTGGACACCTGGAAGGCCTTCGTGGAACTGCAGAAGCAGGGCCGCGTGAAGAGCATCGGTGTCTCCAACTTCACGGTCGAGGCACTGCAGGAGATCATCGACGCCACCGGAGTGGTCCCCGTCATCAACCAGGTGGAGACACACCCCTACCTCAGCCAGGCCGAGCTTCGCCGCTTCGAGGCGGACAAGGGAATCCTCCACGAGTCGTGGTCCCCGATCGGGTCCGGCAAGGGACTCCTGGACGACGCCGTCCTGCAGGACATCGCGCAGAAGCGCGGCGCCACCCCGGCGCAGGTCGTCATCGCCTGGCACCTGGCCCTCGGCAACGTGGTCATTCCGAAGTCCGTCACGGAGTCGCGGATCATCGAGAACTGGGAGTCCCTCGGCGTGACGCTCGAGGACGCGGACATCGAGGCCATCAACGGCCTCGACAAGGGGTCCGAGGGCCGTATCGGCGCCGATCCCGCGACGTCCGACTTCGCGTAGCCGCGACGCGGCAGTCCCGCCGGTGACACCCCGTGGGGCGCGTCCCTGAGGGGCAGTGCTGCAGGTGGAAGCAGAACAGGAGGAGCCGCCCGGCACGTGCCGGGCGGCTCCTCCTGTGCATACGGCCGGGCTCAGGCAGCCGGGGCGAGTGGTGCCCGGAGTGGATAGTCCTGGCCCTCGAGGATCAGTTGCGCGCACCGTCCCGTCCCCGGGTCCAGCACGATCGGAGCGGCCAGGTTGACGGTGGTCCCGTCGGGGCCCGGATTGGCGACGACGAACAGGTGCGCCTCCGGTACGTCGGCCCCGAGCGCGTCCCGTTGGACGGCGGAGAACCGCGGACTGTACTCGGGCACGTAGGTGGCCGCGTCGAGGAGGAAGAGGCGTACGCCGGGCTCGTCGGCCGCCGTGAGCGTGAACAGGCCGTTCGCGTCCGGTACCGGCTCGAAGCGGAACTCGACGAGGGGAGCCAGACCCGGAGGAGGGGTCACGAACGCGGCCCTCATCGGAGGAAGTCCACCAGCGAGGGCTGGAGGACCCGGGCGGACACGGCCAGGGCACTCTGGTATGCGGTCTCCTGCACCTTGAGGTCCAGGATGATGGACGCGAGATCGATGTCTTCCACGGTGGCGCGTTCTCCTTCGAGGGCCAGCGATGCGTCGGCGACGGCGTCCTTCGCGCCGAGGAGCCGGGCATGGCGCGTGCCGATCTCGGTGTGCTGGGCGGTGAGGTCCTGGATCCGCTGCTGCAGGGGTCCCAGGTGCACAGACACGTCCTTGCCGGACCGCAGATCGGCGGCGATCGTGTCCAGCAGGGCGAAGACCGAGGTGCTGCCGCTGCCGAACACCGCAGCGCCGTCCGCGTCCACGCGGACCGTTTCGCCGGCACCGATGCGGCGCTCCACCGTACCGCCTGCTGCGAAGGTCAGGTCGGGCTGCAGGGCGGCGGACGCATCGGCATTGCCCGCGAAGAGGAACCGGCCCGCGTAGGTGGCATTCGCCTGGCCCTTGAGCTCGCTCCGCAGCGACTCGATGTCCAGCGCGAGTGCCTCACGGGCCGCAGGCGGCAGGACCGAATTGGAGCCCTGCAGCGTGAGGTCGTTCGCGCGATCGAGCGCCCGCTTCGACGTCGTCATTGCGTTCTCCAGCTGGTCCAGCCAGCCTTCGCCGTTGGCGATGTTCCGGCCGTACTGCTCGTTGGCGCGCATCTCGCCGCGGACGCGGAGGGCGTCGGCTGCGGCGGCCGGATCATCCGACGGGCGGCTGATGGCCTTCTGGCTGCTGGCCTTCTCCTGGAGATCCGCGAGGCGCGCCAGGTTGGCCTGCAGGGAGCGCTGCGCGCCCTGCATCATGGTGTGGTTGGTGACGCGGGTGATCATCTGGCCCTTCCTAGCGTCCTACGATTCCCATGCGGTTGATGAGGACGTCGAGCATCTCGTCGACGGCCGTCATCACCCGCGCGGCGCCCTGATAGGCGTGCTGGTACTCCAGCAGGTTGACCTGTTCCTCGTCCATGCTGACCGAGGTTGCTCCCAGGTGCTGCTGCAGCGCCGCGGTGGCGGAGACCTCGGCGAGGGCGTTGCCCTGCAGCTCTGCGCGGGCTGCGGAGCCGAGATCGGCGACGAAAGCCGACCAGACGGCGTCGGGGGAGTTCCGGGCCGTCCCGAGGTGCGAGATGGCGTCGGCGACGGAGCCGTCGAGGGCGCCTGCCGTGGGGTCGCCCGCGGCGAGGCCTTCACGGCCGGTCGGGACGACGGCGAGCGACGCTGCGGCCCGGCCCGGCTCGAAGGCGAAGAACGGGCCCTTGCCCGCACCGGTGTGCAGGGCATTCACCTGGTCGGCTAGTGTGGCGGCGAACGTGTCGTACCCGGCCGCGGCTTGTGCAAGGGCGCCGCCGGCCGATGCGGGCGCCAGGAGCGAGAGCGTCGCCGCGAGTTCGCCGCTCTCCACCCCGGCCGGTGCTCCCGGGCGATGCGTCCACTCCACCTGCACCGGCTCGGTGCCGCCGAGCCCCGCCGACCCCGTGACCTGCAACGCCTGGGCGGTGGTGCCCGCGACCAGCGGGTTGCCGGCGAGGAGGACGTCGGCTGTTCCGTCGGGGTTGTCGCGGACGGTGGCGCCGGTCAGGCCGGCGAGATTTGTCGTGAGGAGGGTGCGCCGGTCCACGAGCTCGTTGGCGGAGGCGCCGGAGGCGACGGCGGAGCGGATCTGCCGGTTCAGGTCGGCAACCTGGCTTGCGGCGTCGTTGACCTCCGTGACGAGACCCGCGGCCGAGGACCGGGCCGACGCCCACTGGGACTCGACCTCCCGGTAGCCGGAGGCGATGCGCCCGGTGAGTTGACCGGCTGCTGCGAGGAGGGCCGATGCGGGTGCATCCTTCTCCGGCTGGTTGGAGAGTTCCTGCCAGCCGGCCCAGAAGCTCTGCAGGGAAGCTGACACGCCCAGGGTTCCCGGCTCCCGCAGCCCGTCCTCGAGAGCGGAGAACGCCTGGGCGCGCACGGCGGTGTATCCGGCGGCGCTGGCGGTGGTGCGGACTCGTGCTTCGAGGTGCATGTCGCCGAGCCGGGCGATGTTCTGGGCGAGCACACCCTCCCCGGCCCGCGTGCCGGCACTGAACAGCGTCGGCCTGAGGGGCGCGGCGGCCGTCGTGTCCAGACGCTGCCGCGTGTAGCCCTGCGTCGTCGCGTTGGCGATGTTCTGCCCGGTCACGTCCAGGCCGGCCCGCGCGGCGGCGAGGCCCGAGTAGGCGGTGTTCAGTCCGCTGAAAGTGCTCATGGTGGCGCTACAGGTCCTTGTCGAGGAGGGTCGGTCGGTCGGTGCCGTGCCACGCGGCGCCGTCGGAGGCGTAGGTTCCCGCGCCGGTCCCGATTCCCGCGAGGGTCTCCTGGGTGGAGCGGCTCGCGGCCTTCAGGAACTGCTGGTTGCTGTCCCGGAGGCCGGCGATCTGGGAGACGAGGGCGGTCATGGCCTGCAGATGCGCCGAGAGCAGCTCGCCCCACGGTCCCGCCGGGGCGGCGGCGGTGAGTTCCCGCAGGGAGGCGCCGTCGTCGATGCCCCACTCGGTGGCGACCGCCGAGGCATGGACGGCACGCGCCAGACCGGTATCGCGCAGCTTCTGCAGAACCTGTTCGACCTCGCGGGTGGCGTGATGGAGCCACCGCGTCTTGCCGGAGGTGAGCAGGAGTTGTTCCTCCTCCAGTTTGAACGCGAGGAGTTCGAGCAGTTCACGCTCCTGCCAGAGCAGGGCGGAGAGATCCTGGGCGCTCACGGTGCCACCTCCTTTCCGGTGCCACCGGACGGGTGGAACCGGAAGAACTATCGGCAGGGCCCGGTGCCATGTAAGGACGGGAACCAGGCGTGTCGGGAACAATCTACCAGCAGCCCTAGTCGAGGAGGGCTGCGCCCGCCGCCACCGACGTGTGCCTGGTGATCCAGGGAGCAACCTCTGCTGCGGGCAGCGGCCGGGCGAAGTGGAAGCCCTGGGCGAGGTCACACCCCAGTGTCCGGAGCTCCAGCAGGGTCTCCTCGTTGTCCACGCCTTCGGCGACCACGCGCAGGTCGAGGCTGTGCGCCAGGCCGATGATCGATCCCACGAGGCCGGTGGCCCGACGATCGGTGCGCATCGCGGAGATGAACGACCGGTCCAGTTTGAGCTCGTCGGCGGGAAGATCACGCAGATGGGCCAGGGAGCTGTACCCGGTGCCGAAGTCGTCGATCGAGACCTGGATGCCGTCGGAGCGCAGCCGCGCGAGGATCTTCGCCGAGTGGACGGGATCGGCCATCAGCATGTCCTCCGTGATCTCGAGCATGAGACAGCCCGCAGGGATGCTGCGCTCCTCGAGGAGCGTGCGGACCTGTCGGGGCAGGCCGCGCTGGATCCGGGAGCCGGAGAGGTTCACCGCCACGCTGATCCCCAGCCCCGCTGTGTGCCAGTGCGAGGCCTGGTCCGCTGCCGCCCCGAGCACGATCGCCGAGAGCTCGGGCATCAGGCCGGCTTCCTCGGCCAGGGGCAGGAACGACGTCGGCGGCAGCTGGCCGAGCACGGGGTGGTTCCACCTGATCAGGGCCTCGACGCTCGTCACGGCATCGCCGGAGAGCTGCACCTTGGGCTGATAGTGCAGTTCGAACTGTCCCTCGGCCAGCGCGGTGCGGAGCTCCTGCAGCATCCTCAGTTTGCGGGCGCCGCCGTCGTCGTCCATCGAACTGTAGAGATGGTGACCGCTCCGCTCGGCCTTGGCCCGGAACATGGCGATGTCCGCCTTGCGCATCAGGAGATCGATGTCGGTGCCGTTCTCCGGGGTGAGGGCTATGCCGATGCTGACTTCGGCCTTCAGGGAGGCCGTGTCGATCTGGACCGGTTCGGCGAGAGCGCCCTGCAGACGCCGCGCCACCTTCAGGGCGTCCTCCGAGGAGCCTCCCTCGAGGAACACCGCGAACTCGTCGCCGCCGAAGCGTGCCAGGAGATCGTTCGACGTCAGCTGCCGGGCGAACCGCTCGGCGACCTGGACGAGGAGGGCGTCCCCCACGCTGTGGCCCAGCGCATCATTGACGTCCTTGAAGCGGTCGAGGTCCAAGAAGAACAGGGCCCCGGAACGTCGTCCGCCGAGGCGGCCCCGGAGCTCGGTCGCGAATCCGCGGCGATTGGGCAGCCCGGTCAGGTCATCGGTGCTCGCGAGCGTTCCCAGCATGCGGTTGCGGAAGAGGAGGGGCGCCGCGGCCAGCAGGAGCGTGAGGGCAGCGAGGATCTGGGCGAGGGGTGCAACGGGCACCTGGCAGCCGATGAGCAGGACGGCGACGGCGGACGCCGTGGACACCATGAGCGTGGCAGCGGGCAGGCCGCGGTCGCGACGACGGAACGCCGCGCCGGCGCGCGCCACGCTGTCGACCCACAGTGCGATACCGGCGACACCCAGGATCCAGCCGGCCTCGGTGATCGAACCGGGGAGATCCGCCCGCGTACCGAGCGCGAACGCGATGTCCGCGGCCGCGAAGAGCACCAGCCCGATGACGAGCAGCGGCCAGCGCGGCCCGAGATCGAGCCCGCGGGAGGCCAGCAGGCCACCGACGGCCGTGATGAGCAGGAGATCGAGCAGGGGGTAGCTGACGACGACCGCCACGTCGAAGGTCGTGCCCTCGGCTGTCCCGGCCCGTAGGACCGGTGCGAGGGTCATGGCCATGAGCGACGCCGCCGCCAGCGCCCCCACCACGCTGTCCAGCAGCAACGGCCACGTGGAACCCTTCAGCTTCCGCACGGTCACGGCGAGGGCAGCGAGCATCAGCGGGTAGAAGGCGAGATAGGCGATATCCGCTCCCGAGACGACGGGAGGCGCCGGCTGCCCGGTGAACGCGATGAGGTAGTAGGCGTCGCCGGCGGTGTAGACGGTCACCGCGGCGGAGGCGAGCAGGACCTGCCATTGACGTCCGGTGCGCAGGAGCGCCGTTGCGCAGACGGCGACGGCGGCCAGCTCCACCAGGGTGCCGAGCCAGGGGCCGACGGCGTCGAACCGGACCAGGTCGCCGAGCAGCAGTCCCAGCAGGTACAGCACGGAGAGAGCCATCATCGCGATCACCGCACGCCGTGGAACCACCGGCCGCACCGGGTTCTCCCCGGTCATCCCACGCGCTTCATCACGCACCGGATACTTCCTTCCATCCTGTGATCAGGAGCCTGATCACCGAGTGAGACTATGCCTCCCGCGCAGGCCCGGTGACCGGTACGGGGTGCCGCGGTCCAACCCACAGGCAAAACTGTGATGCTGCTGCGTCAACCTGTGCCCTTGGTGGAAGAAGAAAAAAAGATTCTCCGATTCCCTTACATCGCGTGCTGCCCCACCGATAGCTCTCGGTACTGGCCCACGGACGGGCCGGTGCACGCAGCCCTTTCACGGAGGAATACATCATGGGTTTCCAGATCAACACCAACACCGCGGCCAACACCGCATACCGCAACCTCTCCAACACGCAGAACGACATCTCGAAGTCCCTCGAGAAGCTGTCCAGCGGCCTGCGCATCAACCGTGCAGCCGATGACGCCGCCGGCCTGGCAATCTCCGAGGGCCTGCGCTCGCAGATCGGCGGCCTGGGAGTTGCAGCCCGCAACGCCCAGGACGGCATCAGCGTGGTCCAGACCGCTGAAGGTGCGCTGAGCGAAGTGCACAGCATCCTCCAGCGTGTCCGTGACCTCTCGGTCCAGGCGGGCAACGACTCCAACGATGCGAACTCACGCACCGCGATCAAGGAGGAGGCGACAGCCCTGGTCGACGAGCTGGACCGGCTGTCCAAGGTCACCGACTTCAACGGCTCCAAGCTCCTTGACGGCTCTGCCGGCACGGCTGGTGTCATGTCCTTCCAGGTCGGGGCGAACAAGGATGGGGCGAACCAGATCACGGTCGACCTGACCGGTGCCAACATCTCCTCGCTGGCTGCCGGCCTGAAGACTGCCATCATCGACACCGACGGCTTCGCCTCCGCTACCGCGGCGGCCGATTCGATCGCGACCGTCAACACCGCGATCACGACTGTCTCGACCGCTCGTTCGAGCCTCGGTGCCGTGCAGAACCGCGTCGAGTCCGCGATCAACAGCATCAACGTCTCGCAGGAGAACCTCTCGGCGGCCAAGTCCCGCATCACCGACACCGACATGGCGAAGGAGATGGCGGACTTCACCCGCTCGAACATCCTCTCGCAGGCCGGTACCGCGATGCTCTCGCAGGCCAACCAGATGAACCAGGGTGTCCTCCAGCTCCTCCGCTAGACGGTGAGTATGTAGGCGAAAGGTGCACGGTGGCGGGACTGATCCTGGACCGAAAGGTCCCGCCACCGTGCATTCGCCGCACAACAGTCCTGATGAACACGCAGTACACCCGGCCCGAGAGGTAAACCATGGCGTTCTCGATCGACGGTATCGCCAGCGGGCTGGACACCACGAACATGATCAACCAGCTCATGCAGCTGGAAGCCCGCCCCCAGACGATTCTCAAGGCCAAGGCCGCTTCGACGCAGGGCTTCGTCACCGCGCTGCAACAGCTGAACACGCGGTTGAACTCCCTCACCGAGCTCGCCACCAAGACCACGAAGCCTTTGGCATTCGACCTCTACACGGTCGCCAGCACCTCCGACGCCGCCACCGCCACCGCGGCGCCGTCGGCCGGCGCCGGGACCCTCGACTTCACCGTCAGGCAGCTCGCCTCGTCGCAGTCCTCCGTCACGGGCGCCATGACATCCTTCTCGCCGGCGGCCTCGACGCTCACCGTGCAGGCGAAGGACGGCACCACCACCGAGATCGCCACCACCGGAACGCTCGACGACGTCGTCGCCTCCGTGAACAAGGCCGGAGTCGGTATCACCGCCACGAAGGTCAGTGCAGGGACGGACGCCGCCGGAGCCCAGCAGTACCGCCTTCAGTTCACCGCACAGGAGACCGGCGCCGAGCACGCCTTCGCGGTCTTCCGGGGAACGTCGGCCGATGTGGCCGCCGGCACTGCGACCGACCTCTTCTCCGAGCCCGGAGCGGCGACGGTCCGCACCCCGCAGGATGCCGAGATCGTCCTCTGGGGAGGCACAGCGGCCGAGCAGAGCGTGGCGTCGTCCTCGAACACCTTCACCGATGTCCTACCCGGGGTATCCGTCATCGTTGCCAAGACCACTACCGAGCCGGTCTCCGTGACGGTCTCCCGTGATGCCGAAGCCACCACCGCGAAGGCGAAGGAGCTCGTGGAGGCTCTTCGGAGCGTCTTGTCCTTCGTTGATACGAACAGCAAGGTGGCGCCTGGTGCCACGGCCGGGGCAGCACCGATCTCAGGCAAGTTCACGGGCGACAGTGCGGTCCGCGGCGTCACCCAGTCGATGCTCACTGCAGCCACGGCGCCGATCAATGGTCGATCGACGACGGAATTCGGTATCACGCTGACCCGCTCCGGGACCGTGGAGTTCGACGCCGAGAAGTTCGCGGCCGCGCTCGCGAAGGACCCGAACACCGTGAAGGACGCGCTCACCCAGCTTTCCTCGCGCGTCGCGGAGGCCGGCAAGGTTGCCTCGGACAAGTATGACGGCGAGCTCACCCGCCGCATCCAGAGCCAGGAGTCGGCGGTCCGCAGCCTCAACGACCAGGCGTCGGCGTGGGACACACGGCTGGAGAAGCGCCGCTCGACGCTGGAGCGCACCTACTCCGCCCTCGAGGTCCAACTCTCACAACTCCAATCACAGGGGGACTGGCTGTCCTCCCAACTCTCGAACATCCCATCCTGGAGTAATTGATGCTGAACCCGAACGGCTATCAGGCCAAGCGCTCACAGTACGTGCAGGACGCCGTCCTCTCGGCGACCCCGGCGGGCCTGCTCACCATGCTCTACGACCGGCTGCTGCTGGACCTCGCGCGGGCGGGCGCCGCGCAGGAGTCCGCGGACTGGGCGGTGGCGAGCGAGAATCTGCTCCACGCCCAGGACATCGTCGCGGAGCTCATGTCCTCGCTGCGCACGGACGTCTGGGACGGTGCCGCGGGGCTCCTTTCCATCTACACCTACGTGCGGCAGACCCTGGTGGGCGCGAACGTGGGTCGGGACCGCACCAAGACCGCCGAATGCGCGGACATCCTGGAACCGCTGCGCCTGGCGTGGCACGAGGCCGCCCGGACGGGAGCGCCGGCCGCACCCGCGATGGCGGCTGCCACGGCGACCGGCGCGCCGCGGTCACTGGGAGTGCTCGGTGTCGGCTGAACCACCTCGTCACGACTCCTCGGTGACCCCCGCCCTCATGGCGTGGAGCTCCGTGCTCGACGCCCTCGAGGCTGCGGTCGACGAGGCAGAAGCGGGGGAGCTCACCCCCTCGACCCTCGTGCACCAGGCCGCGGCCCTGGGGAGCTGGACGCCGCCACGCACGGACGGCCCGATCCCCACGGCCCTCGTGGCGCGCGCCCGCGGCATCCGTGAACGCCAGCGCACCGCGATCGCCGGTCTCGCCGCAGAGGCCGGCATGCTGCGTCGCCACCGCTCCGCACTGGGCACCGTGCAGGCCGCGACCGCGCCGCCGCTGTCCTCCGTCTACGTCGACGTGACGGGCTGAAAATTCTTCCCGCAGCAGCTAACGGCCGGGCTCCCCGCGTCCGATAGTCGCCGGTGAGCATGGATCGCTCACCTTCCTGGCCATGGATCGGCCGCTCAGCCTTGCTAGAAGAGGTTCTGCCGCCGTGCTCGATTCCGTGTCCTCGCTCGCCATGCGAAGCGCCCTCGATGGGCTCGCCCTGCGCCAACGCGTCACCGCGAACAACATCGCCAATGTCAACACCCCCGGGTTCCACGCCCAGCGCGTCAGCTTCGAGGACGCCCTCGCCCGCTCGGTGTCGATGGGCGACGGCAGCGTGCAGGCCACCACGGACACCTCCCTCGAACCCACCCGGCTGAACGGCAGCAACGTCAACCTGGACACCGAGACCCTCTCCAACATCGACACGGTGCTGCGCTTCCAGTTCGCCGCCCGTGCCGTCGAGGGCCCCTTCACCAGCATCCGCACCGCCCTGAGGACCTCCTGATGACCTTCGACGCCATCGGGATCTCCGGCACCGGCCTCACCCTGCACCGCAAGTGGCTCGATGCGGTCGCCGACAACATGGCCAACGCCAACACGGTCACCTCCACGGATGGTGCGGCCTTCCAGCAGCGCTACATCACGGCGCGAGCCGATTCGAACGGCCAGGGCGCGTATGTCGCCGGCGCCGAGTTCGGCAGTGCCGAGGGCCGCCTGGTCCACGAACCCGACCACCCCCTGGCGGACGAGGACGGTTACGTCCGCTACCCCGACATCGACATGAGCGCCCAGATGGGCCAGCTCATCATGGCGCAGCGCGGCTACCAGGCCAACGCAGCCGTCGTCGACCGCGCCAAGGCCACCTATGAGGCCGCTCTCCAGATCGGACGTTCCTGATGCCCATGCCCGCCATCCCCGCGATCGGGGCGACCCAACCCGTCGCCTCCTCCTACCTGCCGTCCGTCGACCGAACGTCCGACGCCGGCGGGCAGGGGTTCGCCGCGTCGCTCACCTCGGCCGTCGACAACGTGCAGTCGCTGCAGTCGACGTCGAACGGGCTCGCCGTGCAGGCCGTCACGGGTGACCTGACCGACATCCACAACGCCACACTGGCCTCGACGCGCGCCCAGGTGACGCTCGAGCTCGTCGCCGCCGTCCGCAACAAGGGCGTCGACGCCTTCAACGAGATCATGAGGATGCAGGCCTGATGCCCACGCCACTGTCCACCGCCGCGACCCGCCTCGGCGATGCCGCCAAGAGCTTCACCATCGCCCAGCGCACCATCGCCATCATCGGCGTCGCCGTCCTGGTGCTCGGCGCCTTCGCCCTCACCTCGTGGCTGTCCAAGCCCTCGCTCACCCCGCTCTTCTCGGGCCTGAGCGGTGAGGATGCCAGCACCATCGTCGACCAGCTGCAGACGGACGGCGTGCCGTACGAACTGACGAACGGTGGCGGCACCATCCTCGTCCCGGAGGGCAGCGTGTATGACCAGCGGATCAAGGCCGCCTCTGCCGGCCTGCCGTCGTCGTCGACCGGCGGGTACTCGCTGCTCGACGACATGGGGGTGACCTCCTCCGAGTTCCAGCAGTCCACCACCTACAAGCGGGCCCTCGAGGGCGAGTTGGCCGCGACCGTCTCCGCGATCGACGGCGTCAAGACCGCCACCGTCCGCCTCGCCATCCCCGAGGACACGGTGTTCGTGGCCGAGCAGGGCAAGCCGACCGCCTCCGTGTTCGTGCAGACGACCCCGGGGAAGACCCTCTCCAGCGACCAGGTGCAGGCCATCACCCACCTGACCTCGGCCTCGATCGACCGCATGGACGCCGCGGACGTCGCGGTGATCGACGCCACGGGCCGGGTACTCTCCGCCGTCGGTGTCGGAGCCGTGGGCGGCGCGGACCAGCAGTCGTCCGACTACGAGCAGCGCGTCCAGGCGTCCGTGCAGACGATGCTCGACCGCGTGCTCGGAGCCGGCAATGCGACCGTCGCCGTTGCCGCGGACATGAAGCGGGAGAGCGCGGAGCGCGTCGAGGAGACATTCACGACGCCGGAGGACGCCCCCGCCCTGAACGAGTCCACCACCACCGAGGCCTATGAGGGTGCCGGGGGCGGCAACGCAGGAATCCTCGGCCCGGACAACATCGCCGTACCCGAGGGCGAGACGAACGGCGACGGCACCTTCAACTCCGAGTCCAGCACGCGGAACAACGCCGTCAACAAGACCACCGAGTCCACCACCGTCCCCGCGGGCGGCATCAACCGCCAGACCGTGTCCGTCGCGGTCAACCGGGGGGCCACGGCGAACATGGACGTCGCCGCCCTGACGGCGCTCGTCTCCGGCGCCGCCGGGATCGACGAGGCGCGCGGTGACATCGTCACCGTGGAGGAACTGCCGTTCAACAACGACGGCGCCAACGCCGCTGCCGATGCGCTCGCCGAGGCGGAGGCCGCCGCGGCCGAACTGCAGCGGGCCGAACTCATCCGGATGCTCTCCATCGTGGCCGCTGTCCTGTTCGTCGTCATCGTCGCCCTGATCGTCTACGCCCGGCGCTCCCGCCGGCAGCGGCGCGAGCCGCTGGATCTCGGCGAGCTGCAGGGCGTGTACCCCGCGATCCCGGCACCGAGCACCCCGGCCATCGATCCCGCCGTCGCCCTCATCAGCGACACGGATCCGTCGCCGAGCACCACCTCCATCGACGTCGCCGCCGTGCAGCAGGCGTTGCAGGCGGGTGCGGCCGAGAACGAGGTGGAGCGGATGCGCGCGGAGATCGATGCCCTCGCTTCCCAGGATCCCGCGAAGACGGCCGAGTTCCTGCGCAGCATGATGGATGACAGGCAGAGCGTGTGAGCGCCCTGGCGAAGACGGTGACGGGCACCCAGAAGGCGGCCATGGTCCTCATGCAGCTCGACCAGGGCCGCGCCGCGGAAGTCCTCAAGCAGATGTCCGAGGCCGAGGCCGAGGAGATCGTCGCGGAGATCGTGCGCCTGCGGCGTGTGGAGCCCGCGGCCGCCGAGGAAGCGCTCGCGGAGTTCCACGAGCTGACCACCAGCGGCCGACGCCGGACACGCGGGGGCATGGACGTGGCAATCGGACTCCTCGAGTCCTCCTTCGGGGCCGAGCGCGCCGCGGGCGTCGTGGGACGCCTCGCCTCGACCGCGGCAGGGAAGTCCTTCGAGTTCCTGGACAGCGTGGAACCCGGGCAGATCCAGACCGTGCTGGAGGGGGAGCTCCCGCAGACCATCGCATTGGTGCTCGCGCACCTGAAGCCCGAGCGCGCCTCCACGGTGCTCGCCGCGCTGGATCCCGCGGGCCGCACCGATGTTGCCCAGTGCATCGCGACCATGGGCTCCGCCACCCCGGAAGCGGTGTCCGTCGTCGCGGACACCATCAAGATCCGGGCCGTCGCCGCACCGCACCGCGGTATCACCGCCATCGGTGGTATCCAGCCCCTCGTGGACATCATCAACCGGGCCGACATCAGCACCGAGCGCGAGCTGCTCGACGGCCTCGAGGACCGCGACCCGGCACTCGCCGAGGAAGTGCGTGCCCGCATGCTCACCTTCGCCGACATCGTCCACCTGGAACGCCGTGACGTGCAGCAGGTGCTGCGCGGCATCGACTCGGCCGTGCTCGCCCTCGCGATGAAGGGCGCTGCGGAGGCCGTGGTCACCGTCATCCGGGCGAACGTGTCCGAGCGCAACCGGGAGATCCTCGACGACGAGCTCCGGGCCGTCGGGTCCGTCCGCCTGTCGCAGGTCGAGGAGGCCCGTGCCGAGGTGGTGCGTGCCATCCGCGATCTGGAGGCGCAGGGCACCATCACCATCCAGCGCGGGGGCGAGGACGAGTATGTCGACTGACGCGCTCGTGCCCATCGCCTTCCCGCGCCTCGGTCGCGGCGCCGCATCCGCGGCGCACGAGACCGCCGTCGCGCAGGGCCACGCCGCGGGCTACGCCGACGGGTTGGAGCTGGCCCGCGCCGAGCTCGCGCAGCACGCCGCCCGGCTCGAGGCCGAGCACGCCGCGGCCCGCGCGGAGTCCGACGCCTTGCTCGCCCAGCGCCTCAGGGTGCTCGACACCGCTGCGCGTGCCCTCGAGGCGCGGACCGCGCCGGTCCTGGACAACGCCCGGAATCGGATCCTCGAGGCCGCGCTCGACATCGCGGAGGCACTGCTCGGCCGTGCCCTCGAGGACGGACCGGCCTCGGCGCGTGCCGCCGTCGCCCGGGCCCTCGGCGCGGCGGACGGCGAGAACGTGCGCGCCGTCCGGCTGCACCCGGCCGACCTGGCGCTGCTCGGGCCCGTGACCGTCCCGGACGGTGTCGACCTCGTGGCCGACTCCTCCCTGGCCCGCGGCGACGCCGTGGCCGAGTGCCCCGACGGACACGTCGACGCCCGTCTCGGTTCCGCGCTGGCGCGGGTCCGGACGGCGCTCGCCGCCGGCGGTGGCGCATGAGCCCGACCCTCGAGGAGACCCTGCACCTCGCACGCGCCGCCGCTGCGCCACAGCGGGTCGGTCGGGTCGCCTCCATCGTCGGCCTCGGCGTCGACGTCGCGGGACTCGACTGTGCCATCGGCGACCTCGTGACCATCGGCGACACCTCCCCCGTGGATGCCGAGGTGGTCGCCGCCTCGCTGACCGGCCTCCGGTGCATGCCCTACGCGCACCTCTCCGGCATCCAGGCGGGAGCTCCCGTCCGCGCCCAGGGCACAGCCCTCCGCGTACCGATGGGCCCGGGTCTGCTCGGCCGCGTCCTCGACGGCGTCGGCCGGCCGATCGACGGCCGCGGACCGCTGACGGACGTCGCCTGGGTGTCCCTCGACAACACGCCGCCCCCGGCACTGGCTCGCACCCGCATCACCGAACCGCTGCAGCTCGGTGTCCGTGTGCTGGACACGCTGACCGCCGTGGGCCGCGGCCAGCGGATGGGCCTGTTCGCGGGCTCCGGCGTCGGGAAGTCCTCCCTGCTCTCGATGATCGCCCGCGGCACGGACGCCGCCGTCTCGGTGATCGCCCTCGTGGGGGAGCGCGGCCGCGAGGTCCGCGAATTCCTCGAGGACGACCTCGGGCCCGAGGGCCTCGCCCGGTCCATCGTGGTGGTCTCGACGTCGGACGAGCCCGCGCTCCTCCGCCTGCGCGCGGCGTTCGTGGCCACGCGCATCGCCGAGGGGTTCCGCGACGGCGGGGCCGACGTCATGCTCATGATGGACTCGCTGACGCGGGTCGCCATGGCGCAGCGTGAGATCGGCCTCAGCGTCGGGGAACCCCCTGCGACCCGGGGCTACCCGCCGTCCACGTTCTCGCTCCTCGCGCAGCTCCTCGAGCGCGCCGGTACGGGTGCCCGGGGCTCGGTGACCGGCATGTACACCGTGCTCGTGGACGGCGACGACCACAACGAACCCGTGGCGGACGCCGCCCGGTCCATCCTCGACGGCCACGTGGTGCTCGACCGCAAGCTCGCCGTCGCAGGGCACTTCCCGTCCATCGATCCGCTCGCCTCGATCTCCCGGGTCGCGTCCCGCGTGACGACGCGCGAGCAGGCCGGGTCGGCTGCCCTGCTGCGCCGCGCGCTCGCCGCACGCAAGGCGGCCCAGGACCTGATCGACGTCGGCGCCTACCACCGCGGGACCAACCCGCTGGTCGACGCAGCACTGGACCACGAAGCGGCGATCAACGACTTCCTGCAGCAGCGCATGGACGAGCAGACGCCGTCCGTCGAGGCCTGGAACCGGCTCGCCCACCTCACCGGATCGATGGGAGTCGCCTGATGGCACGACAGTTCCCCCTCGCAGGTCTCCTGCGCCTCAGGCAGTTGCGTGAGGACGAGGCCGCGGGATCACTCGCAGCAGCGAACGAGCGGCTGCGCACCTCGCGCGACCGCGTCGGCGTCGTGAGCGACGCGCTCGTCAGCACCGACATCAGCCCGGCCGGTTCGGCCTCGCTGTACGCGGTGGCTGCGGCGCGCGCCGCGGCACGCAGCGCCCTCGCGGATCTGCACGCGCTCGAGTCCCAGCTCACCCTCGAGCAGGGCCACGCGCAGGACCGCTACCGGGCGGCACGTGCCGCGACAGTAGGCCTCGAGAAGCTCGAAGGCCGCCACCAGGACGCGGAGGCGACAGCGCTGCTCGGCGCCGAGCAGCGCGTCCTCGACGAACTCGCGTCCACGGGCTGGGCCCGTAGCGCAGCAAAGGACCGGACATGACCATCACCGACGCAGTAGGCCGGGTCCAGCAGATCCAGTCGACCCTCACCATGCTCGCCGCACCGGCCCGGGCACAGCAGACGGCCACGGGAACGGCCGGCAGCGGGACGACGGCGACGTCCACCGGCACGGCCGCAGCCGCGGAGGCATCCCGCACCGCCGGGACCCCCGCAGCCTCCCCGGCGGATCTCTTCGCCGACGCGCTGGCGGAGGTCGTCCCGGCACCCGCCGACGTGCCAGCACCCGCCCCGGCCGCTCCGGTGGCAGGGACCGCACCGCTGCCCGCCCCGGCATCGGGTGATGCGGCGCGCCTCATCGAGGCCGCCCGCTCCTACGAGGGCGTGCCTTATGTCTGGGGCGGGACGGATCCGGCGACGGGACTCGACTGCTCCGGCTTCGTCCAGCGCGCCTACGCGGACATCGGCATCCAGTTGCCGCGCGTGACCTGGGACCAGATGAACGCCGGTGTCCAGATACCGTCTCTCGCCGAGGCCCAGCCGGGCGACCTGCTGTTCAGCCACGACGGAGGCCACGTCTCCATGTACCTGGGTGGCGGCAAGGCCATCGACGCACCGCAGCCGGGCCAGACCGTCGCGGTGCGGGACATGTGGGAGACCGACGCGAACATCACCACGATCCGCCGCGTGCTGCCCGACGCGCCGGTGGGCGCAGCCTCCGTCCTGCCGCCCGAGACGGCCGCTGCGGCCCCGGCAGCCGATGACGCCTATGCCGCTCAGGCAGCCTTCCTCGCGAGCATGGCCCGATGAGTCCTGCCCTGGTGTCGACGGCGGCCCTCGCGCCGCGCGACACGGTCCGCACGGCCCCCGCCGGGGCCGGCTCCCGCAGTGCGCCCTCGACGGCGTCCTTCGGGGAGGTGTTCCGGCGGCACGCGGAGCGCCCCGCAGACCCGGGCGCACGTCCCACCGGGAGTGCGCCGTCACGGCCCGGCGTTCCCTCCTCCGGCGCAACCTCCACTGCGTCCTCAGCCCCCGCTGATACTGCGCGCGCCGGCGGTGCGTTCTCGTCACCCGGCACCGACGCCGCCGACACCGATGCCGCCGCGGGTCCGGTGCTCGGAACGAGCGGGACGGCCGCCCTCCCCGGGCAGCAGGCGGACGCCGGTGTGCCGCCGCTTCCCGTGATGACGCCTCCCACCCGAACGGCGCAGCCGGGCGCCGAGGTACCGGGTTCACCCAGCGCGGCCGACTCGGCCGGGGACACGGCGCTGCCGACGTCCACCGGGCGGCCGTCAGCGATCGCAGCATCTGCAGCAGTGACAGCATCCACCGCAAGCGCCGTAAGCGCCGCATCCGCAACAGGCACAGCGTCCGCAGCGTCGGCACGGCCCGTGGAGGCACCCGCCGGCGCAGGGCACGACGACGTCCCCGCCGACCACGGAGCGGAGCCGACCGCGGAATCATCCCCTGCTGCGACCCAGGCCGAAGAGACACCCATCGCTGCACCCGCAGCCGCGGGGACAGCGGCAGTATCAGTCGCTTCCGTCCAGGCGATGACCGGCTCCGCCCCGACCGCCCCGACCGCCCCGACCGACACCGCGACCGACTCCGTGGGTGCCGCGGTCGGTTCCGGGGGAGCGGGCGTGAGCAGCATCGCCGGTGCCGCCGGTGCCGCCGGTGCCGCCGGTGCCGCCGGTGCCGCCGGTGCCGCCGGTGCCGCCGGTCCTGCGTCCGACGGTGCTGCCCAGCTGCCGGCGTCTCTCGTCGCACTCGCGGGCGGTGCCGGCAGGGCGAGCGCACGGAGCGGACGACGCCGGGGGAGGCGACGCCGTCGCCCGAGCTGGACACCGACGCGGCCGTTCCCGCCCACCCGACGCATACTGCACATCCGACCAGCCCGACCAGCCCGACCAGCCCGACCAGCTCGACCAGCCCGACCAATCAGGCCGCCGCGGCCGACGTCCCGGCGCCGGCCCGCCCGGTGCCCGCGCCGATGCCCCAGCAGCTCGGCGCGCCGGCGTTCGCCCTCGCGCGGACCGCGGCGGAATCCGCTGGCGGGACGAGTACTATCACGGTCACGGTCGCGCCCGACCATCTCGGACCCATCACCATCCGGGCCAGCATGTCCGCGGACGGGACGCGGCTGGAGTTCTTCTCCACCACGGACGGCGGCCGCGAAGCACTGAAGCTGGCGCTGCCCGATCTGCGCCGGGAGGCATCGTCGGCAGGTCTGTCCGCATCGCTCGATCTCGGCACAGGCACTCCCGGCGAGCGCGACGCCGCGGCGCAGCCCGGGAGCGGCCGGCAACCCCGGCCCGAGGCTCTCGACGAGCCACCCGGTCCCCGGCGTTCCGCCGCACCAGCCGCACCGTGGACACCCCGCCCGCCGTCGGCCACCTCGACCCTCGACCTCTTCGCCTGATCCGGAAGGACAGCCATGCCCATCGATCCGGTCGCCTCCGCGACCTTCGCCCCCACCACACCCGCCGCCGGCGCCAACGCCAAGAAGCAGGCCATGGACTCCGAGGTGTTCATGTCCCTGCTCGTCAGCCAGCTCCGTAACCAGGATCCGAGCGCGCCGATGGACACCAACCAGATGATCTCCCAGACCACGCAGCTGGCCATGATGGAGAAGATCACGCAGATGACCGGTCTCAGCGAGGAGAACTTCCACCTCCAGATGCGCTCCTCAGCGGCCGCGCTGATCGGCAACGAGGTCTCCTACACCGGGACGGACGGCACTGCTGCCCGCGGCCTCGCGACGGCCGTCTCCTACAGCGGTCCCGTGCCCACCGTCACGATCGACGGCAAGAGCATCGCCCTCGACCTCGTCTCCGGTGTGGGCGCCGTGCCTTCCCCGATCAGCTGACCCCGGTACCTCACCTCCCACCCTTTATCCCGCTCGTCTCCCGCTCGTCCCTCCCGCACCGAAAGGCACCACCATGCTTCGCTCGCTCTACTCCGGTATCTCAGGGCTCCGCTCCCACCAGACCATGCTCGATGTCACCGGCAACAACATCGCCAACGTCAACACCACGGGCTTCAAGGCATCCGCCACGCAGTTCCAGGACACGCTCTCCCAGCTGACACAGGGTGCCGGCGCGCCGCAGGAAGCCCTCGGCGGCACCAACCCCGCACAGGTGGGCCTCGGCGTGCAGGTCGCAGGGATCGTCACGAACTTCTCACAGGGCTCCGCGCAGGCCACGGGCCGTGCGACGGACATGATGATCAACGGCGACGGACTGTTCGTCACCCGTTCGGGTACCGAGACCCTCTACACGCGGTCCGGAGCTTTCACACCCGACGCCCAGGGCCGGCTCGTCACGCCCGACGGCTCGATCGTCCAGGGCCGGCCTGCCGTCGGCGGTGTGATCCAGCAGGGCGCGATCGGCGACCTGCAGATGCCGAGGCTGGGCGAAGCCACCGCCAACGGCACGCTCGAGTCGTTCACCCTCGGCGCCGATGGCACCCTGATGGGCGCTTTCAGCGACGGTACCCGACAGCCGCTCGGCCAGATCGCGTTGGCGGGCTTCGTCAATCCGGCAGGGCTCGAGAAGGCCGGCGGCTCGTCCTACCGGGCGACGGCGAACTCGGGTGCCGCGGGAATCGGTGCACCCGGTGCCGACGGCCTCGGCACGGTCGACGCTGGGTTTCTCGAGATGTCGAACGTCGACCTCTCGCAGGAGTTCACGAACCTGATCGTCGCCCAGCGCGGCTTCCAGGCGAACGCCCGCATCATCACGACGTCGGACGAGGTGCTGCAGGAGCTCGCGAACCTGAAGCGCTAGTGACGTGCGCCGGACCCCACACGAGGACCACCGTGGGGTCCGGCGCAACGCTTACGAACGGCCCACAGGTGCCGACAGTGAGGGACAGAGACCCCGCCGGGGTGTCCCGACTCCAGGATGTCCGATGATCGTCGTCACCAGGCTCAACGCGACCCAGTTCGCGGTGAACCCCGACCTCATCGAGCGCATCCACGAAAGCCCCGACACGACCCTGGTGATGGTGGACGGCGCCAAGTACATCGTGACGGAATCGCTCGGCGAGGTGATCGACCTCATCGCCGCGTACCGGGCACGCATCATCTCCCTCGCGCGCTTCGTCCAGACCCCGGCCGTCGACCCGACGGAGCCGGGGACGCCGCGCCCGCTGGGTCTCGTCCGCGACGCCGATCCGACCAGCGGCGGCGGGGCTGCCCATGTGCATGTCCCCGACCCACCCGTCCCGCTCCGACCAAGGACCACGTAATGGATCCCGCAACAATCGTCGGCATTCTCATCGCCTTCGGTGCGCTGTACGCCATGATCACCCTGGAACACGCGAGCGTCGAGGCGCTCCTGCTGCCGGCGCCCATGATCCTCGTGTTCGGCGCCACGCTCGCCATCGGGATCGCCGGAGGCACGCTGAAGGACTTCCTGGTGGCGGTGAAGGCCGTCCCGGCGGCGATGAAGGGCAAGACCGTGCCGCCGCAGGACACCATCGACAGCGTCGTGGTCATTGCCGAGAAGGCCCGCAGCGAGGGGCTGCTCGCCCTCGAGGAGGAAGCCAACACCGTCAAGGACCCGTTCCTCCGCGGTGCCCTGCAGAACATCGCCGACGGTACCGACGGCGAGGAACTGCGCGAGATGCTCGAGGACGAGATCGATTCGGCGTCCCAGACGAACCGCACGGCCTCGAAGTTCTTCGCGAGTCTCGGCGGCTACGCGCCGACCGTCGGCATCATCGGGACCGTGGTGTCGCTGACCCACGTGCTCGAGAACCTCTCCAGTCCCGACAAGCTCGGTCCCATGATCGCCGCGGCCTTCGTCGCGACGCTCTGGGGGCTGCTGTCGGCCAACTTCCTCTGGCTGCCCATCGGCACGCGCATCAAGCGGCTCGGCGAGATGGAGACCGCACGCATGACGCTACTCATGGAGGGGGTCCTCGCGGTCCAGGCCGGTAGCCAGCCACGCCTGCTCGGTGAGCGGCTGAAGGCCATGGTCCCGCAGCACGAGCAGGGCAAGCCCGGCAAGGGCGGCAAGGACGGGGCGAAGGGCGCCAAGGGCTCGGGTGAGACCATCACCGCGCAGGGCAAGGCAGCCGCGTGAGCCGACGCCCGCACCGCAGGAAGCGCGGCGAGGAGCACGGCGACGACCACCCGGACGAGCGCTGGATGGCCTCCTACATGGACATGGTCACCGTGCTGATGTGCATGTTCATCGTCCTGTACGCGATGTCGTCGGTGGACCAGCAGAAGTTCGAGCAGTTGCGGGCCTCGCTCGCCACGGGTTTCGGTGCGGTCGAGACGGCGACCGTCGACACCGCCGAGGGCACGGTGGTCCCGGCGGAGTTCGCCAACGCCGACGGCGAGTCCTTCACCGGAGGCGCGGCGGTGGCTGACACCGCTCCCGAGACGGAGAAGGACCAGCCCGGTACCGCCGACGTCGAAGCGCCGTCGCCGTCGCCCGAGCCGTCCGCGGGCGGTGCCGCGGAGACCACCGCGCCCACGCCGTCGCCCTCTCCCTCCGCAGGCGGAGATGCCGCGGAGCCGACCACGGACCGCGAGCGGGCGCTCGCGGAGGTCGAGAACCTGCGCGCGCTGCAGGAGAGGATCGACGCCGGACTGCGCGAGCGCGACCTCCAGGAGACCGTCCGCTACGTCATCGACGAGCGGGGCCTGACCATCCGGCTCGTCAGCTCGGAGACCTTCTTCCTTCCCGACAGCGCGCAGCTCACCGACCAGACGCTCCGCGTCCTGGAGAGCGTGGGGCCCATCCTGGCGTCGATCCCCAACGAGGTGGACGTCGAGGGCAACACCGCCCGCCTGCCGGAGAGCGTGCCGCGGCCACTCGACTGGGAGCTCTCGACAGCACGCGCGGTGAACGTGGTCCGGAATCTCATCGACACCGGGGGGGTTCCCGCGCCGAGGCTCTCGGCCGTCGGGTACGGGGAGTCGCGGCCCCTCGCGGCCGGGACGAGCGAGTCCGAGCTCGAGCTGAACCGCCGCGTGGACATCGTGGTGCACTCGGGTGAACCCGAGAGCGTACGTGCCCTGATCCCCGAGATCGCCGGCGGGAAGTAACCGTTCCCCAGGTTCGCTAACGTCCACGCAGCGGCGTCCGATAGTTGCTGATGTGACGGTCCAGGAACAACAACTCTCTTTTGGCGTGCCCTCGGCAACGCCCAGGGCGGTGGATGTCTATGACTTCCGCCGGCCCACCACTCTCGCCCGCGAGCATTCGCGCGTCCTCGAGCTCGCCTTCGAGACGTTCGCGCGCCAGTGGGCCACGCAGCTGACGGCGAAGGTCCGCGTGATCTCGCAGGTCACCAGCGAGCAGGTCCTCATGCAGACGTACAACGAGTACGCCGCGTCCCTGCCCCCCACGACGGCGATGGTCCTCTGCGCCATCCCCGACCACCCGAGCAAGGCCGTCATCCAGTTCCCTGCCTCTGCGGGACTGTTCTGGGTGGACTCGATGCTCGGCGGCCACGGGACCGTCCCCTCGGGGGAGCGGAAGTTCACGCAGATCGAACAGGCGCTCATCCGCCGTCTCATGGACGACGCCCTCGAGGGGCTCCACTACTCGCTCGGCTCCGTCCTGACGTACCAGCTCGGGATCGACTCCATCCAGTACAACTCGCAGTTCGCCCAGGCCGCGTCGACCACCGAGCTGATGATCGTCGGCACCTTCGAGATCCGCGTGGGTGAGCGGTCCTGCCCCGCGACGGTCGCCATCCCCGCGCAGCTCGGCGACGCGAACCCCACGGCCACGGGCGACGACGCGCGCGAGTTGATCGAGCAGCAGGTGGCCCATGTACCCGTTGACGTCGCCGTGCAGCTGACAGCGCTGCCGGTGCTGCCAGGGCGCATCCTCGACCTCGCCGTCGGGGACGTCCTGAAGCTGCCGCACCCGCAGCACCGGCCCTTCGAGCTCGCCATCAACGGACAGCGGCTCGGCGAGGCGGCCCTGGGCCAGAACGGCTCCCGCCTCGCCTGCGTAGTAGTGACCACCGAGGAGAACCCCGCACCATGAACACCACCACCGCCGAACACCAGGCTGCAGCGTCCCTCGCGGCCCGGCTCCCGCTTCCCGGCCCCCTGACGGCCGAGCCCTGCAACGCCGCAGAAGTGCCCTCGGGCGGCGCATCAGCCGCCATCGTCGCATCCTTCGTGGGGGCGTCCTCCGCGGACCTCGCCGTGGTGCTCGTCGACGGGCAGCCGCTCGCCGCCGCCGCCGGCACGTCCTCACCGCTCGTCTCCCCGGCGGACGTCCTCGTCCCCGCGCTGGACGCCGCGTCGGCCGCGCTGGGCGACGGCGTCCTCGGCGTACCCGCGGTGCAGGACGCCCTGCCCCTCTTTCGCGACGCCGAGACGTCGGTGTTTCGCCTGACCGGGCCCACCGGCGTCGTCGGCTGGTTCGCCCTCCGCCTCCGCGGCGCCCGTCCCGGGGCGGCACCACGCCGGTCCGCCGCCTCCGCGGGAGCCGCGAACCTCGGCCGCATCAGCAACGTCGAGATGGCGATGACCGTGGAGATCGGGCGCACCCGCATGTCCGTCCGCGATGTGCTCGACCTCGAGCCCGGTGCCGTCATCGAACTCGACCGCTCGGCCGGCGCACCCGCCGACGTGCTGCTCAACGGCCGCCTGGTCGCGCACGGCGAGGTCGTTGTCGTCGACCAGGACTACGCGGTCCGCATCACGCAGATCCTCGACGTCTCCGACGGCGCCGTCTAGTGGACGTCGTGGTCCTCGCGCTGAGGGTGCTGCTGTCCCTCGGCGTGGTGCTCGCGCTGCTCTTCGTCCTGCACCGCAAGGTGTCGAAGCTCAACGGGAACCGCGCCGGCGCCGGGCTCGTGTCCGTCGTGGCCCGGCAGGGCATCGGCGCCAAGGCGTCGGTCGTCGTGCTCGACGCCGAGGGCACCCGCTTCTACCTCGGCGTCACGGAGCAGTCGGTATCCGTGCTCCACTCCTCGGCAGCGCCCCGCGCACTGCAGGCGGTTCCCGTGACCGGTGACAGCGATCCGGCGGCCCACCCGAACCCGGCCACGGCCACCCTGGGTGCGGGGTCGACGGCGGATCCCGCCGATGCGCGTTTCGCGGCGTCCCTGCGACTCGCTGCGGCGTCCGCCCCGCTGGGCACCCCCGCGGCACCGGTACCGGTACCCTCCGTCCCCGTCCCGTCGGGCGCCCCCACGACCCGCCGGGCCGCGCGTGCAGCGCAGACCGCGGAGGTCCCGCAGGCGGCACGGCCCGCGCCCCCCGCGTCGGGTGTCCCACCCCTGCAGGGGTCCATCCTGTCGCCGACCACCTGGAAGCAGACCGCTGCGTTCCTCCGCCAGGGACGGGCGGGGTGACGACGGCCGTCCTGCCGTCACGGTGCCTGGCCGGTACCCTCGTGCCCGCCCGCACCGTCCGGGCGGCTGCTCCTGCACGTCCGCTCGTCGCGCGGGCGCTCGCCGTCACGGCCGCGATCCTGCTCGCAGTGGTCGTGATCCTCCTCGGCGCCTCCGCCGGTCATGCCGGTGAGCTGGACCCCGCCATCCCCGAGCCCGTCCAGCCGACCACCCCGGTGGACCCCACGGCCCCCGACGCGCCGGGGAGCGACGACGGCCTGTCGGTCGAGATCAACGGCGTCAACGGTCAACCGAGCACCGCCGTCCTGACCCTCGTCGGCATCACCCTGCTGTCCGTGGCGCCGGCCCTACTGCTGATGATGACGTCCTTCACCAAGATCTTCGTGGTGCTCGCGATGACCCGCAACGCCCTCTCGCTGCCGTCCATCCCGCCGAACCAGGTGCTGGCCGGCCTGGCCCTGTTCCTGTCGCTGTTCATCATGGCGCCGGTGCTGACCGAGATCAACACCCTCGCCGTGCAGCCCTACCTCGACGGTGCGACGACGTTCACCGAGGCCCTGCAGGACGGCGCGGCCCCGCTGCAGACCTTCATGCTCGCCCACACGCGGGAGGAGGACCTGGCGCTCATGACACGCGCCGCCGGGCAGCCGAACCCCCAGGACGCCGCGAGCGTGCCGCTGACCACCCTGATCCCCGCGTTCATGATCTCCGAGCTGCGGGCCGCGTTCATCATCGGCTTCGTGATCTTCGTGCCGTTCCTCGTGATCGACCTCGTGGTCTCCGCGGCGCTCATGTCCATGGGCATGATGATGCTCCCGCCCGTCATGATCTCGCTGCCGTTCAAGATCCTGCTGTTCGTCCTCGTGGACGGCTGGGGCCTGATCATCACGGCGCTCATCAACAGCTACCAGGGCGGTTGACGTGAACACCAATGCCGTCCTCGACATCGGACTCGCCGGGATCTGGGCCGCTGCCAAGCTGTCCGCACCCATCCTGCTGACCGCCCTCGTGGTGGGCTTCGCCATCTCGCTGCTGCAGTCCATCACGCAGATCCAGGAGGTCACGCTCTCCTTCGTGCCGAAGGCGACCGCCGTCTGCCTCGCCCTGCTGATCTGCGGGCACTGGATGATCGCCGAGATGATCTCGTTCACGCACGAGATGTTCGAGCGCATCCCCGGGCTCCTGAGCGGCGGCTGAGATGGAGATCGAACTGGACCAGGCCCGGATCGAGGCCACCATGCTCGCCGGGGTACGCATCGTCGCGTTCCTCGTGATCGCCCCGCCCTTCTCCTACAAGGGCATCCCGGCGCGCGTCAAGGCGATGCTCGCCATCGGCCTTGCCCTCGCGGTGTCCCCCCAGGTCACCGACGCGTACGAGACCGGCGGCACCGGGCAGTACATCGGCGCCCTGGTCCTGGAACTCGTGGTCGGGGCGGCCCTGGGCTTCCTCGTGCTGGTCGTCTTCTCCGCCATCCAGTCCGCGGGCAGCCTGATCGACCTCTTCGGCGGCTTCTCCCTGGCCCAGGGCTTCGACCCGCAGTCCATGGTCAACGGCGCCCAGTTCACGCGCCTGTTCCAGCTCACCGCGCTCACGCTGCTCTTCGCCTCCGACGGCTACCAGCTCATCATCGGCGGTCTCATCCGTACCTTCAGCGCCCTGCCCCTCGGCGGCGGGCTGGATCTCGCGGAACCCGCCGAAGCGCTGACCAACGCCGTCACCGGGCTCTTCCTCGCCGCCGTACAGATCGCCGGCCCCCTGATCGTGGTGCTGTTCCTGGCCGACGTAGGGCTCGGGCTCCTCACGCGCGTGGCGCCCGCCCTGAACGCCTTCGCACTCGGCTTCCCGCTGAAGATCTTCATCACGCTCAGCCTCGGCAGCGTGGTGTTCATCGCACTGCCGCGCGTGGTGTCCACCCTTGCCGACAAGGCTGCCGGCCTGCTGATGGGGGTGGGCTGACATGGCGGACGATTCCGGCGAGAAGACCGAACAAGCCACCGACAAACGGATGAAGGACGTCCGGTCCAAGGGCCAGCTGTCCAAGTCCGAGGACTTCACGGCCTGGATCGGAGTGGGAGCGGCGGCGCTCATGCTGCCGTCCGTCATCTCACGCGCGGCCGACGCCGCCACCGAGCAGCTCGCCCGCGTGGCAGACACCATCGCGAGCCCGGACCCCGACACGGCCCTGGACGCGCTCGCCGACGGCGGCACCTCCCTCGGGGTCATCCTGGGGCCCTTCCTGGGCATCCTGCTCGTGGCGGTGCTCGGCACCGCCGCCGTGCAGGGCGGCATCCACCCCAAGAAGTTCAAGGGCAAGTTCGAGCAGTTCAACGTGGTGAACGGGCTCAAGCGGATCCTCGGCGGGCAGGCGCTGTGGCAGGGAGCCAAGGCGCTCCTGAAGACGGCCGTGGTCGCCCTCGTGCTCATCGTCGTCGTGCGGAATCTCATGCCCCTGCTGATGGCGGCCGGCGGTCTCTCGGTCGCCTCGCTCCTGAACACCGCCGGCGACGGCACGGCCGCCCTGCTGCAGGCCGCTGTCGTCGCGGGGCTCGCCCTCGCGGCAGTGGACGTCCTCGTGGTCATGCGTCGCAACCGGAAGAAGACACGCATGACCAAGAAGGAGGTCAAGGACGAGAACAAGAGCTCGGAAGGCGACCCCCTGATCAAGGCGCAGCGGCGCTCCCGCCAGCTCGCGATGAGCCGGAACCGCATGATCGCGGCCGTCAGCGGCTCCGACGTCGTCCTCGTCAACCCCACGCACGTCGCGGTGGCCCTGAAGTACGAGCCGGGCCGCTCCGCTCCCCGCGTGGTGGCCAAGGGCGCCGGCGTCATCGCCGCCCGGATCCGCGAGGAGGCGGAGAAGAAGCACGTCCCGATGGTCTCCGACATCCCGCTGGCCCGGGCGCTGCACGCAGCGTGCGAGCTCGGCGAGGAGATCCCGTTCGAGAACTACGACCAGGTGGCCCGCATCCTGGCGTTCGTCATGTCCCTCAGGACCCGGGGGGCGGCCCGCGGCCTGCACACCCTCCCGGTCCGACCCGCAGCAGCCGGAGGCTTCTAGACCATGCGCTCATCCCTTCCGAAATTCATGGTCCCCATCGGTGTGGTGGGTATCCTCCTGCTGCTCGTGGTGCCCGTGCCCCCGGTGCTGCTGGACACCCTGATCATCGTCAACATCCTGCTCGCACTCGTGATCCTGCTGAACACCATGTTCATCCGGAAGCCGCTGGACTTCTCGGTGTTCCCCTCCCTGCTGCTGGTCGCCACGCTGTTCCGCCTGGGCCTCAACGTGGCCTCCACGCGCCTCGTGCTCGGCCAGGGCTTCGCCGGGGAGGTCATCGCGGCGTTCGGGCAGGTGACGGTGGGCGGCTCGATCATCATCGGCGCCGTGGTGTTCCTGATCCTCGTGGTCATCCAGTTCGTGGTGGTCACCAAGGGTGCCGAGCGCGTCGCCGAGGTGGGTGCCCGCTTCACCCTCGACGCCATGCCCGGCAAGCAGATGGCGATCGACGCCGACCTCAATGCCGGCCTGATCACCGACACCCAGGCCCGCGAGCGCCGCGCCGAGGTCTCGGCCGAGGCGGACTTCTACGGGGCGATGGATGGCGCGTCCAAGTTCGTGAAGGGTGATGCGATCGCCGGCATCATCATCATCATCATCAACCTCGTGGGCGGCATCGCCATCGGCATGACCCAGGGCGGTCTCGCGGTCGGGGATGCGCTCAACACCTACGGTCTGCTGACCATCGGCGACGGCCTGGTCAGCCAGATCCCGGCCCTGCTGATGGCGGTGTCCACGGGCATGATCGTCACGCGCTCCAACGCGGAGTCGGACATGGGCTCGACGGCGGCCACGCAGCTCGGCCAGTCGCAGAACGCCCTGCGGATCGCGGGAGCCGCGGCGATCGTCATGGCCCTCATCCCCGGCATGCCGAAGCTGCCGTTCATCGTGGTGGGCGCCGGCCTGATCGTGGCCGCCCAGCGGCTCAAGCGCACAGAGGACGACGCCGCGGCCGCGGCCGCCGCGATCGAGGCGGAGGCCGCCCTCGCGCCCGCCGCCGACAGCACCGACAACCTGCTGGAGGAGATGCGGGTCCACGCCCTCGAGGTACTGCTCGCACCGGATCTCGTGGACGTGGTCACCGGCGCTCCCGACGACCTCCTCGGCCGGGTCCGCGCACTGCGACGGAAGATCGCCCTCGAACTCGGCGTCGTCGTGCCACCCGTGCGCACCCGGGACAGCATCGATCTCCCGGCCGCCACCTACGTCATCAAGATCGCCGGTGTCGAGGCGGGCCGGGGCGAGGCCCCGCGGGGGAAGGTCCTCGCCCTCGGCGACGACCTGGCGCACCTGCCGGGTGCCGCCGTCGTCGAACCCGTGTTCGGGCTCGCGGGGAAATGGGTGCCGTCGGAACTGCGCTACAACGCGGAGCTGGCCGGGGCCACGGTGATCGACCGCGTCTCGGTCCTCGTCACGCACCTGTCCGCGATCATCACCGCGAACGCCGCACGCCTCCTCACACGGGAGGACGTCCGCGTCCTCACCGACGGCGTCCGGCAGGTCAACCCCTCCGCCGTCGAGAGCTGGTCCCGGGGCTGCTGTCCCTCGCCGAGGTGCAGCGCGTGCTCCAGGGCTTGCTGACGGAGCAGGTGCCGATCAACGACCTCGCCCGCATCTTCGAGGCCCTGACCCTTAAGGCGAAATCCTCGACCGATCCTGAGGGGCTGGTGGAGGCCGCCCGCCTGGGGCTCGGTCCCGCCGTCGCCCAGCAGTACCTCGACGGCACGCTGCTGCGCGTCATCATGATCGACCCGCTGCTCGAACAGTCCATGCTCGAAGGCCTGCGGCCGTCGGACCAGGGGACGCAGATCCTCCTCGACCCCGCCCGGACGGAAGCCGTGCTCGGCTCGGTACGCTCCACGGTGGCCGACATCGAGTCGGCGGGGCATACAGCCGTGCTGGTGTGCGCACCCGCGCTGCGGCCGGCCCTCCGTCGACTCGTCGGGCCGCAGGCGGCGAACCTGCCGGTCCTGTCCTACCAGGAAGTCACGAGTGCCAATGTCGCCATCGAGACCATAGGAGTAGTGCGTGGCTCCGCAGCTGTTTCATCTTGAAGGACCATCGCTCGAGGACCTGAAGTCCAGGGCATCGATCCTGTACGGGCCCCGGGCGCTCATCGTCTCGGCGGAGGTCGTCACCGTGGGCGGCATCCGCGGCGTCCTCGCCCGGAAGCACTACGAGATCGTCGTGGAGGTGCCGGAACGCGCCGACGAACCTGCCTCCGGCGGTCGTCCGCGGGGACGGCGGAGCACCGGCTCGCAGCCCGTGGGCCTCGATGCCCTGCTCCAGCAGGCCGAGCTGGACGAGGTGCGCCTCGCGGGCGGCGACGGTGCACCGCGCCCTGCCCGGCGCCGGGCCTCGGCCGGCCCGGTGGACAGGCCGCAGCACGAAGGTGTGACCGCCGCGCCCGAGCTGTCCACCGACTCGGGTCTGTTCGCTGCGCTCATGGACAATCTGACCTTCGCGACGGGATCCGTCGGTTCCAGCGGAGACTTGGGTCCCGTCCCGGGTACTGGCCTGCCCCGGATGGACCAGCCCGTGCCCGGGACGGTGCCGCCGACGACGGCGGTGCCCCTGCCCCTGCCCGCGGCTGTGCCTGTGCCCGCGGCTGTGTCGGGGCACGAAATTGCGCCGGCTCTCTCGGCCGTGCCGCCGCCGGCAATCGGGGCGCAGATGGCAGCTCCGACCCGGGCGGCCACACCGTCCAGACCGGCCACTGCGGCCATACTGTTCGAGACCTCGCGCGGAACCGCACCCGATGGCCCCAAGGGCGGGGAGGAGGACGCCGCGCCACCCCGGATCCCGTACCTCGCCGTGGATGCGGCCGATCCTTCGATGCTGCCCGAGCTCGCGGGGCCCGTGCTGGCGCCGTCGCAGGTAGAGGACACGGTGCCCGCCGTCCTCCGCGCGCCCGGTGACCTCGTGGTCGTGGTCGGCGCGACGGCGCCGGGCTGGGAGATCGCCCTGTCCATGGCTGCGGCGTTCGCCGGGGGAGTGCCCGCCGCAGTCGCCAGCGCGGGGCGGAGCGGATGGTTCAGCCCTGACGCCCGCCGTGTCCAGGACAGGCTCGACGCCGGTGTCGCCCGCGCCGCAGGAGTCGATGGTGGGCACGCCGTCTTCCTCGCGTTGTTCTCGGAGGACGCCGTCTCGGACAGCAGCCTGCTGCTCGCGTTGCGTCCGGACCAGATCTGGCTGGCCGTCGATGCGGGACGCAAGGAGGCCGATACGGCCGCGTGGGTCGGAAGGCTGACGCGGAGCATGGAGCGAGCGGGCCTCGCGCCGACCGGGCTCGCCGTCGTCGGCTCGTCGACCACCACGACGCCCGACACGGTGACAGCCCTGGGCCTGCCCGTCGGCTGGAGTGACGGACGCCCCGCCGAGCGCGCCCCGGGTCACCGGCCGCACCACGCCCCGCGCGGACGACGCCGCGCCGGGCATCCCGGGATAGGGTGAAACCGTGCTTGTACTCACACGGAAGGTCGGGGAGCAGATCCTGATCGGGGACGACATCGTCATCACGGTGCTCGATTCCCGCGGTGACGGAATCCGCATCGGCATCGATGCCCCGCGCGGGGTGAAGATCCAGCGCGAGGAGGTCCTGCGCGCCGTGATCGAGGCGAACGTGGCTGCTGCGGCGGCGGATACTGCCGGTGCCGATGCCCTGAAGGCCCTCCTGCAATCGGGTGCCGTCGTTGCGGTCGAGGATGCCGGGACGGCCGAACGCCCGGCGGACGAGGCCTAACAGACTCCGGACGCCGAGGCGAGCACTCCGGGCCGCCCATCTGGGCGTTGTGGCCCGCGAGCACGCCGACCTAGCCTGACACCACCTGTTCATCCCAAGCATGGAGGTGCCTCATGGCTACTGGCGAAACCGGATTCGACGACGTCTCGTTCGATCTCATCTCACTGCAGTACCACTCGCTCAAGGCCGGTCACGACTACGGCCAATACGTCCGGGACGCCCGCAACGCGGGTCGGGACGACATCGCGGAGTTCTTCGAGCAGGTCATGGCGCAGGACTCGGAGCGCGCCGAGAAATGCCACGCGTTCCTCGGTGACCTCACCGCGTCCTCCGAGTCGGGGCCGGCCATGAGCTGATCGTCCCCGACACGCCCGACCGGACCTGGTCGGGTCCGGCGGAACCTGGTCGGCAGCGATGGCGGGTGCCCCGGCGCCCGCCGTCGCTGTTTCCCGGCCCGGTCGCCGGGCAGAAGAAAGCCCCGGCGGCGAACCGTCCGGGGCTTCTTCACGTTCTGGGTGGAGCCTCCTGCCAGAGTCGAACTGGCGACCTTCTCATTACGAGTGAGACGCTCTACCGACTGAGCTAAGGAGGCAATGCTTCCCGGCTGGGGCGCACCCGGGCCGATCCACAATCCACAACTTTATAGGAGGGTTCCGCCCGGGGTCAAAATGGTGCATCCGGCACCGAATTCTTCGGCAGTTCACTCCGCCGCCGTGTCCCGTTAGTCTCGGGGTCGGTGCCGTGGGGAAGCGTGAGGTGAGCCCGTCCGCAGGAACCGGACCGGCCCGGCCGGCAAAGGGGACGCCGCATGTCGCAGGACCGCTCATTCTCGCTCGCCGTCATCGACATGGCGGGAACCACCGTCAATGAGGGCGCCCTCCAGGAACAGGCTTTCGCCCGCGCACTGGCAGCCCATGGTGTCCTGGCGGGCACGGATGCCTTCGCCGCGATGACCGCGCAGGCACGCCGGACCATGGGGACCTCCAAGGAACTCGTGTTCCGGCACCTGTTCGGTGATGCCCTGACCGCGGCGGACGCGAACCGCACGTTCGAGGCGGCGTACGACAGCCTGCTGGAACGCCATGGGGTAGAACCCATCCCGGGGGCCGAGGCCGCCATCCTCGACCTGCGTGAGCGGGGCCTGAAGATCTGCCTCGCCACCGGCTTCGGACGCCACACCCAGAACATGATCCTCGAATCGCTCGGCTGGATGGGGCTGGCGGATCTCAGTCTCTGTCCCTCCGATGCGGGACGGGGACGTCCCTACCCCGACATCATCCTCACGGCGGTCCTGGCCCTCGACATCGAGGACGTCCGGTCGGTCGTCGTCGCGGGGGACACGACGTCGGACGTGCTCGCGGGACGGCGGGCGGGCGCCGGAGCCGTCGTCGGGGTGCTGACGGGTGCGCACTCCGAGGCCGAGTTGCAGCTCGCCGGCGCGGACGTCGTCCTGCCGTCGATGTGCCACCTCCCGCAGTGGCTGGACTCCGGGTCTCCCGCGGGGAGCGGGGAGATCGGCGCGGAAGCGGCAGCGCGCCACTGACCTCGACGCACGGACCTCGACGGCCCGACGTCGTCCGCCGGGCGGATCAAACATGATTCAGGCGCGCTCCGGGCGATCCAGGCGTGCTCCCGACAATCCGGACGCGACAGCTGACACCGCCAGTTCAGCAGCGTGCGCCGTCCTCGGGGACGGTGCCATCGACGAAGAAGTCGTTTACGAGGTCCAGGACGCAGTCGTTGGAGCGGCCGTAGGCGGTGTGGCCCTCGCCCTCCCAGGTGACGTGCACGCCGGATTCGAGCTGCTCGGCGAGTGCCGTCGACCACGCGTACGGCGTGGCGGGGTCCCCGGTGGTACCGATGACGACGATCGGGGCCGCGCCGGCCGCCGTCCGTGCAGCCGGTTCCAGGACCGACGGGTACGGCCAGGGTGCGCAGGTGATACCGCCGAAGGCGAGGAACCGCCCGAAGGTGGGTGACGCCGCGACCAGCTGCTGCTCGTCGGCGAGCATCGTGGCCGGATCGCTCGTCATCGGGTAGTCGAGGCAGTTGACGGCGAGGAACGCCGCCGTCGAATTGCCGGCGTAGGTACCGTCCGGTCGCCGCTCGGCGGACAGGTCCGCGAGGTACAGCATGCTCGACGGGTCGCCGCCCAGGGCGTCGGAGACGGCCTGCGTCAGGGTGGGCCAGTTCCCGTTGTCGTACAGCGGCAGGATGAAGCCCTGCACGAACGTGGAGACGGGGACCAGCCGGCCGTCCGCCGCCCTCAGGGGCTCACGTTCCACCGAGGCGAACAGCTCCTGGATCTGCCGGACGCCGTCGTCCACGGTCCCCGTGTAGGGGCACTCCTGCCCCCGGAGGCAGTCCTCGACATAGGCGCGCACCGCGTTCTCGAACCCGCTCGCCTGGCCGAGGGTCACCTCCTCGTTGGTCAGCGACGGGTCGATCGCGCCGTCCAGCACCAGTCGTCCCACCCGCTCGGGGAAGAGGTCCGCATAGGTGGCACCCAGCTGCGTCCCGTAGGAGAAGCCGAGGTAGTTGAGCTCCGTGTCGCTCACGACAGCCCGCAGGATATCCATGTCGCGCGCCGCGGATTCGGTGTCCACGAAGCCGAGGAGCTCGCCCGTGCGCTCCGCGCAGAGGTCCGCGTACTCCCTGGCGTCGGAGCTCAGCAGGGCGAGCAGCTCCTCCTCGGGGATGCCTGTGGGCAGCGTCTCCTGGCGTGCCTCGTCCTGTTCCTCGGCGGTGTAGCACGTCACCGGGGTGGAGCGGCTGACTCCACGGGGATCGAACCCCAGGACGTCGTAGTGTTCGCGCAGGCGCTCGCTCGTCACATAGGAGAGCGAGTCCCTGACGATGCTGTACCCCGAACCACCCGGTCCTCCGGGGTTGACGAGGACGGTGCCCTGCGCTTCCCCGGTCGCCTCCGCACGGATGGCCGCGATCTCGATGTCCGCCCGGCCCGGATCGCCGTAGTCCAGCGGCACGGAGATGGTCGCGCAGCTGAACCCTTCCTCGCAGTCGCTCCAGCTGACCTCCTGCTCGTAGAAGCTGCGGAGATCCGCGTCCACCTCGCCGATGGCGCCCGGGGCGGCGGTCTCGACGACGGTTCCGCCCTGGCCGGAGCCGTCGTCGGGGCCCAGGAGGGTGCAGCCGGTCAGCCCGACGACGATCGCCGCGGTCCCGGCGACCAGCGGGAGTCTCCACGGCCGGGGCGCGGTGGTGCGCGACGGGCGGGTGCCGAGGGGAAGCCCGAGGGTCATCGGTCGAGGTCCTTCCGGGACAGGAGACTCACCGTCATGGCTTCGATGGCGAGGAGGGGGGAGACGTTGGTGCTGACGAGGCGCGTACGGACCTCGTTGATGGCCTCGAGGCGGAGTAGCGTGTCCTCGGCGTTCTCACGCCGCGCGAACTCCTCGAGCTCGGGGCGGAGCGGCTCGTTGACCAGTGCCTGGCCGCCGGAGACCTGAAGCATCAGCACGTCACGGTAGAAGGAGATGAGGTCCGTCAGGGCCCGGTCGAAATAGTCGTTCTTCGACCGCTTGGCCCGCCGGGTCTGATCCTCCTCGAGGCGCTTGATCTGTGCCCGCATGGAGGGCGGCAGGGTGCCCGTCTCCGGTGCGCCGAGCGTCGCGAGCAGGGACGCCCTCTCCTCGGCATCGCGCTGCTCGAAGGAACTCTGCGCTTCGGCCTCCGCCAGCTTCACGAGATCGGCGGCGGCCCGCATGGCCCCGGAGACCGAGCGCAGGGTCAGGGGCAGGCGGACGATCTGGTTGCGCCGTTCCCGCGCGCCCTCATCGGTGGCGAGGCGCTTCGCGACGCCCACATGGCTCTGGGCCGCCCGTGCCGCCGCCTCCGCCGTCGCAGGGTCGATCCCGTCGCGGTCCACCAGCAGGTTCGCGACGTCCTGGACCGGCGGGAGCCGGAGGCCCACGGACCGGCAGCGCGAGCGGATGGTCACGAGGACGTCCCCCGGACTGGGTGCGCACAGCAGCCAGATGGTGCGCGGAGGCGGCTCCTCGATGGCCTTGAGCAGCACATTGGTGCTGCGCTCCTGCATGCGGTCGGCGTCCTCCACGATGATGATGCGCCATCGGCCGGTCGAGGGCTTGTCCTGTGCCTTGCGCACGAGGTCCCGTGCCTCGTCGATGCTGATGGTCACCTTCTCCGTGGTGACATTGGTGAGATCCGCATGGGTCCCGGACAACACGGTGCGGCACGCCTTGCACGTCCCGCAGCCGCGCTCAGGAAGGGCGTCGCGCTCGCAGAGCAGCGCCGCCGCGAAGGCTCGGGCGGCATTGGACCGCCCGGAGCCGGGAGGGCCGGTGAAAAGCCACGCGTGGGTCGGCGCACCGGACTCCGCCGATCGGCGGAGCTGCTCGACCACCTGCTCCTGCCCCCGCAGGTCGGCCCAGACACCGGTGGCCTGCAGACCGTGCAGAGCGGTGCTCATGCCGACACCCGGGGGAGGGCGGCCCGGATGGCGGTGTGCAGGTCCTCGGGGGACCGCGACGCCGACAGGACCAGGTAGCGCTCGGGTTCCGCGCCGGCCAGCGCGAGGAACGCGGCGCGGATGTCCGCGTGGAAGCGGTCGGGTTCGGATTCGAGGCGGTCCTCGGCGGCGGCTCCCGCCGTGCGGCGGGTGCGCCCCTCCGCCGGCTCGACGTCGAGCAGGACCGTCAGGTCGGGGCGGAGGCCGTCCGCGGCCCAGAGGTTCAGGGCGAGGACGGCGCGCGCCCCCAGCCCGCGGCCCTCGCCCTGGTAGGCCACCGAGGAGTCCATGTACCGGTCGCAGATCACGACGTCGCCGCGCTGCAGGGCGGGCACGATCACCTGATGGACGTGGGCGGCGCGGGAGGCGGCGAACATGAGCGCTTCGGTCCTCGCATCGATGTCCCCGTGGCCGTGCTCCAGCACGAGTGCGCGGAGCTTCTCCCCGATGGGCGTGCCGCCCGGCTCGCGGGTCCTGACCACGGTGCGGCCTGCCGCGACGAGGGCCTGGCCGAGGAGAGCGGCCTGCGTGGACTTGCCCGCGCCGTCGCCACCCTCGAGCGCGATGAAGAGGCCGGGAAACCCGTGCGGGAGGGGAGTGGTCACGCGTCAAGCCTACCGAGTGGTGGGGACGTTCCCGCCCTCGACGGCGTGGGCGGCGGTGGGTCCGACGCTAGGCTCAGGGTATGGACCTCGAGCACGCCGATCTCGCACCGGACACCCTCACCGTCGCGGCAGGACGTCCGCCCCGCGCGCATGATGCCCCCGTCAACGCACCGATCGTCCTCACGAGCACGTATCACGAGACGCGCATCCCGGAGGTCGGGGACCGGATCTACGCGCGCGGGTCCAATCCCACGTGGGATCCGTTCGAGGAGGCGCTCGGCGCCCTCGAGGGCGCCCCCCTTCCCGCGCTGGTGTTCGGCTCGGGTCTCGGGGCAGCGGCCGCAGCGCTCTCGCTGGTCCCCACGGGCGGCGCCGTCGTCATGCCGCGGCACGCCTACGCCGGGTCCCTCACCCTCGCCGCCGATCTCGCGGCACAGGGCCGCTTCGAGCTGCGGACGGTCGACGTCGCGGACACCGCGGCCGTGCTCGCCGAACTCCACGGTCTCGCTGCCCGGTTCGACGCCGGACAGGTGATGCTGTGGCTCGAGAGCCCCACCAACCCGATGCTCGAGGTCGCGGAGCTGTCCGTGCTGACCGCTGCGGCGCACGCCCTCGGCGCGGTCGTCGTCGCCGACAACACCTTCAACACCCCCATGGTCCACCGGCCACTGGAGGCCGGCGTGGACGTCGTCCTGCACTCCGTCACCAAGTGGCTCGCGGGGCACTCCGATGTCGTCCTCGGGGCGCTCGTCACCGCCGATCCGGCACTGCGCGGCACCCTCCTCACCCACCGCACCCTGCACGGCGCGATCGCGGGGCCCTTCGAGGTCTGGCTCGCGCTCCGCGGACTCCGGACGCTCGCCCTGCGCATGGAGCGCAGCCAGGCGACGGCCGCGTTCCTCGCCCATCGACTCGTCGACCACCCCGCCGTCCGCCGCGTCCGCTACCCGGGCCTCGCCTCCGACCCGGGCCACGAGCGCGCCGCCGCGCAGTTCAACGGCTTCGGCGGAATCGTGAGCATCGAGCTCGACGACGTCGCGACCGCGGATGCCGTGGTGGCCGCCGTACGCCTCTGGATCCCCGCTACCTCCCTCGGTGGGGTGGAATCCCTCGTGGAGCGGCGGCGGCGCCAGCCCGCCGAGCCCGCGACCGTCCCCGCATCGCTCGTGCGCCTCTCCGTGGGCATCGAGAACCCCGAGGATCTGTGGGCGGACCTCGACCAGGCCCTGCGGGTGGCTGCGGGCGGCTAAGCTGGAACCGTGGATCTCGTACTCGCAGTCCAGTTGTACCTGTACCTCGCGCTCGGCCTCGTGGCCCTCGGCATCGAGGTCTGGGCCCTGTCCGATTGCCTGCGCCGGCCCAAGACCGCGTTCGAGGCCGCCTTCAAGCGCACCAAGGGCTTCTGGCTCGCCCTGACCGGCGGTGCCGTGGTGGTAGGGCTCCTGTCCGCCCTGGGCAGCAACGGCGGCTTCAACCTCTTCCAGCTGGTCGCAATCATCGCGGCCTGCGTCTACCTGGCCGATGTGAAGCCCGCGGTCAGCCAGACCACCGGCCGGGGCGGCAACTACGGTCCCTACGGCCCCTGGTAGGCCTCCACCCGCACCGATCCCGTCCGGGCATCAGCCCGGCGCGACGGCGTCCCACGCCACGGTGACCTCACCGAGTCGCCAACGGGCCGGACCATCCAGGAGCGGCCAGCCGTCGGCCTTCACCGCACCGCACATCGCCCGCCACCGCTGGGCCCGGCCGAAGGATGCGACGGCCGCGGCATCGACCCAGGCCTTGTCCAGGGCGCGCAGGTAGGCGTGCACCCGCTCGCCGTCGACGTTGCGGTGGATGAGCGCCTTCGGCAGGCGCTCGGCGACATCCGAGGGTATGGCGAAGGCACCGAACCGCAGCGCGATGCTGAGGGACACGGGTCCGTCGGCGTCGAGGGTCGCCCACGTGGAGCGTCGGCCTATCTCGTCGCACGTGCCGTCCACGAAGATGCCGCCCGGCGCGAGCCGTCCGCGTACCTGGTCCCAGTGCGCGGCGTACTCGTCCTCGCCGTACTGCCGCAACACGTTGAAGGCCCGCACCACGGCAGGGCGCCGGCCGTCGAGGGGAAGTTCGAAGCCGCCCTGCCGGAAGCTCAGGCCCGGCCGGGCCAGGGGTTCCGCCGCCGCCACGCGCGCCGGGTCGATCTCGATCCCGATCACCTCGACGTCGTCGCGCACGCCGCTCAGCCGCTCGAAGAGTTCCACCGCCGTGACGGGTGCGGCCCCGTAGCCGAGGTCGACGACGAGCGGATCGACGGCGCGACGCACCCGGGCGGCCTGCGGTCCCGCGAGCCAGCGGTCCACGCGGCGCAACCGGTTCGGATTCGTGGTGCCGCGCGTGATGGTCCCGATCGGCTTCTGGGGGCGCTGTCGCTGGGGCACCCGTCAAGGCTAGGCCACGCGCTTCACACTGGCGGGACGTCGGGGTCGCGGGCATGACCGCCGGAGCCCGATGCGGCAGACTGGGACCATGACCTACACACTGATCCTGCTGCGTCACGGGCAGAGCGAATGGAACGAGAAGAACCTCTTCACCGGGTGGGTGGACGTCGCCCTCACCGAGAAGGGCCGCGAGGAAGCCACGCGCGGTGGCCATCTCCTCACCGAGGCGGGCATCCTCCCCGACATCGTGTACACGTCGCGGCAGAAGCGGGCCATCATCACCGCGAACCTGGCGCTTGAGGCGGCCGACCGCAGCTGGATCGACGTCAAGCGCAACTGGCGCCTCAACGAACGCCACTACGGTGCGCTGCAGGGCAAGGACAAGGCCCAGACCCTCGCGGAGTTCGGCGAGGAGCAGTTCATGGAATGGCGCCGGTCCTACGACACCCCGCCGCCCGCGCTCGAGGACTCCAGCGAGTACTCGCAGGTGGGCGATCCCCGCTACGCCGACCTCGGCGACGACGTGCCCCGCACCGAGTGCCTCAAGGACGTCCTCGACCGCTTCCTGCCCTACTGGGAATCGGACATCACGGTGGACATCAGGGCGGGGAAGACCGTCCTCATCGCGGCGCACGGCAATTCGCTCCGCGCCCTCGTGAAGCACCTCGACGGCATCAGCGACAAGGACATCGCCGCACTCAACATCCCCACGGGGATTCCGCTCGTCTACGAGCTCGACGAGGACCTCGTGCCCGTCAAGGCTGGTGGCACCTACCTCGATGCGGACGCGGCGGCAGCTGCCATCGAGGCCGTCGCCAACCAGGGCAAGCACTGACGCGACCGGTCACGGACAAGAGAACGGCGGCCCCTTCCGGGGCCGCCGTCGTTCGTTCCCGGGTGTGTCCGGATCAGGTCAGCGGTGCGCTGGGCTGCCACTCGCCCGTGACCAGGTAGGTCACCTTGCGTGCCACCGAGACGCCGTGGTCCGCGAAGCGCTCGTAGTAGCGGCTCGCGAGGGTCACGTCGACCGTCGTCGGCGCGCTCTCGTTCCAGTCCGCCGCGGCAACGGCCCTGAAGACCCCGGCGTGCAGCTCGTTGACGCGGGAGTTCGCCGCGTTGATCTCGTTGCTCAGCTCGAGGTTGCGGGTCTCCAGGAGCTCGGTCACCTTGGCCGCGATCTGCACGTCGAGCTCGGCGAGTTCGTCGAAGGTGGCGCGGATGCTCTCGGGGATGACATTCGCGGGGAAGCGCAGGCGTGCCAGCTGGGCCACGTGGCGCGCGAGATCGCCCATGCGTTCGAGGGAGGCGCTCATCCGCAGGGCCCCGACGATCATGCGGAGGTCTGAGGCCACGGGTCCCTGGAGCGCCAGGATGTCGATGGCCCGCTCATCGAGGGCGTTCTGCAGGAAATCGATCCGGGCGTCGGCAGCGATGACCTCCTGTGCCAGCTCGGTGTCCGCTCCCTGGAAGGCGCTGTTGGCCTTCTGGATGGCCTCGGACACCAGCTGCGAGATCTCGATCAGCTCCTCGCCAATCTGGTGTAGCTCGGCCTGAAAAACCTTACGCACGTAGGCGTCCTTCCCTGGAAGTTTCGATGCAACCGTGTCCACAGTTCTGCCGACGAGCATTCCAGCCAGCGGTGAACTGTTTCTCCGCATTGTGTGAACGTTAGTTGAACCCCTTATCTATTGCCACCGGATCGCACGGCCCGGGGAGGGGCACCGCATAAGCTGTTCCCGTGGACCCCCTTTCCCTGACGCTCGTGGCCGGGCTGGTCGGCCTGGCGCTCGGTGTGAGCGGTATGGCGGCCTTCCGTGCGAGCGAGGCCCAGCGCCTCCGGCTCCTCTACGAGGACGAGCCCTCGCTGCCCGACGGCGCTGCGGAAGTGCTGTCCATCATCGGCCGGGCGTACGTGATCGTGGATGCGATCGACGGCGTCGTCCGCGCCAGTCCGGCGGCCTACGCCTTCGGACTCGTCCGCGGACACACGATGGTGCACTCCGAGCTGCTCGATCTCACGGCGCGCGTGCGGCGCGACGGCGTAATCGAACAGGAGCAGCTCGAGCTCCCGCGGGGCCCGCTGGGCCAGGGCACCATCGTGGTCCAGGTGCGCGTCGCCGCCCTGGGGGCCGAGTACATCCTGATCCTCGCCGACGACCGCACCGAGATCACCCGGAGCGAGGAGATCCGCACCGACTTCGTCGCCAACGTGTCCCACGAGCTCAAGACGCCGGTCGGGGCAATCTCCCTCCTCGCCGAGGCGATCGACGACGCCGCGGAGGACGAGGTGGCCGTGCGCCGCTTCGCCCAGCGCATGCACAAGGAGTCCGGTCGGCTCTCCGCGCTGGTCCAGGACATCATCGAACTGTCGCGGCTCCAGGGCGCCGACGTGGTGCGGCGCGGCAAGGCCGTGGACGTCGATTCCGTGGTGGCCGAGGCCGTGGACCGCAACAAGCTCCCGGCCGAGAGCAAGCAGATCGAGATCGTGGTCGGCGGGTCGGCCCCGCGGCCCGTGTACGGGGACCGCGACCTGCTGATGACCGCGCTCCGCAACCTCATCGACAACGCCATCCGCTACTCGCCGGAGGGCACGCGCGTCGGCGTGGGCGTGCGCTCGCGCGACGGCCTCGTGCAGGTGTCCGTCACCGACCAGGGCGCCGGGATCACGCCCGAGGAGCAGGAGCGCATCTTCGAGCGTTTCTACCGTATCGATGCGGCGCGCTCGCGGCAGACCGGCGGGACCGGACTCGGCCTCAGCATCGTCAAGCACGTGGTGGCGAACCACGGCGGCGAGGTGACGGTGTGGTCGCAGGCCGGCCAGGGCAGCACGTTCACGGTCCGCCTCCCGGAGATGGAGCTGACCGAGGACGACGGCGATTCCGTCGGTCCCGAGGACACCGCGGCGCAGGGCGCCGACAGGAGACCAGTGAAGAAGGGCAGCAGCGCTGCCCACGAGCAGGGAGTCAAGGCTTGAGCCGCATTCTGATCGTCGAGGACGAGGAGTCCTTCAGCGACCCGCTGTCCTACCTTCTGGGCAAGGAGGGGTTCGAGGTGTCCGTGGTGGACAACGGCCTCGACGCCGTCACCGAGTTCGACCGCTCCGGGGCGGACCTTGTGCTGCTGGACCTCCAGCTGCCGGGTCTCTCCGGCACCGAGGTGTGCCGTCAGCTGCGCCAGCGCTCGAGCGTGCCGGTCATCATGCTCACGGCGAAGGATGCCGAGATCGACAAGGTGGTGGGCCTGGAACTCGGGGCCGACGACTACGTGACCAAGCCCTACTCGTCGCGTGAACTCGTGGCGCGTGTACGGGCGGTGCTGCGGCGGCAGGCCGAGCCGGAGGAACTCATCTCCACGACCGTCCAGGCCGGTCCCGTGCGCATGGACATCGAGCGCCACGTGGTGAGCGTCGACGGCGAGCAGGTGGCCCTGCCGCTCAAGGAGTTCGAGCTGCTCGAGATGCTGCTCCGCAATTCCGGCCGCGTCCTCACCAGGGGCCAGCTGATCGACCGCGTCTGGGGTTCGGACTACGTCGGGGACACCAAGACCCTCGACGTGCACGTCAAGCGCCTGCGGGGGAAGATCGAGCCCGACCCGTCGACCCCCCGGTACCTCATCACCGTGCGGGGACTGGGCTACAAGTACGAGCCCTGAGCCGTTCCGGCCGCAGGTCCCTGGAAGGACACTGCCGGCGAGATGACACTGCCCGCGAGATGACACTGCCCGCCCCGGTTCTCCGGGGCGGGCAGTGTCGTTGGTGTCGTTCGTCGTGTCTGGTCGGGCTACTCGCCCTCGGCGGCCTCTTCGGTGGCTGCGGGCTCGCTCGGCCGGGGCGTGTAGCCACCGGGCACGAACTCGCGGTACTCCTGCAGCGTCCCGTCGAGCACCGGCACCTGGAAGGTCGCCTGCTCGCCGTCGACCTCGAAGTCGATGTCGATGAGGGAACCGGGGATGTCGTCGATGCCCTCGAGGGTGGCGTCGTCGCCGCTCTCGTCCTCGAACCTGATCTGGCCCTGGCCCTCGATGGAGATACGGGTGGCACCGCCGCCGGCGCTCACGGAGAGGTCCACGGGGTCGTCGCTCGTGTTGAACACCGTTCCGACGAGCCGCCCTGCTTCGTCGTCCTCGGTACCGACCACGAGGATGTTCCGCATCAGGACCGGCCCGAGGTCCTTGACGATGCCGTCCGAGGCCGCGTACTGCGTGGTGGTCGACTGCTCGGCGATGAGGTTGCAGCCGGAGATGGGCAGCACGACCAGCAGGGCGCCGGCAGCGACGGCCCGCTGCGCTCGGTTCTTCGGTGCACTCTTCACAGCACAAACTCCTGGGGTTCAACAGGTGGGGCAGGGACGCGATCCCGGGTGGGACGTACTGGACAGACTATCGGCTGAGCCACGGAATCGTGGTGTCCGTTTCGCGCGCGTGATCCCGTCCGGATCACCAAAAGAGCCCGACGTCAAGAGGCGAATCATAGCCAATTGGGGTTGTTTCGGCCGTCTGACCTGCGAAAACGCGCCGTCGGCGTGTCGTTGCCGTGATAAACTGACCTGCGGGAAAGGGGAAAGTCCACATGGTTTTTGAGGTCGGCGAAACAGTTGTTTACCCTCACCACGGCGCAGCGAAGATCGAAGAGATCAAGATGCGTGTCATCAAGGGCGAAGAGAAGATGTATCTCAAGCTCAAGGTGGCTCAGGGTGATCTGACAATAGAAGTACCAGCAGAGAACGTTGACCTCGTAGGGGTTCGCGACGTGGTGGGCAAGGAGGGCCTCGAGCATGTATTCGACGTCCTGCGGGCCGAATTCACGGAGGAACCCACCAACTGGTCGAGGCGCTACAAGGCAAACCTGGAGAAGCTCGCTTCCGGCGACGTCATCAAGGTGGCAGAAGTAGTGCGCGACCTCTGGCGACGCGATCATGATCGCGGGTTGTCGGCCGGCGAGAAGAGGATGCTCGCCAAGGCGCGGCAGATCCTCATCTCCGAGCTCGCACTCGCGGAGAAGACCGACGAAGAGAAGGCCGCAAGCGTTCTCGACGAGGTCCTCGCCTCCTAGAGGCAGGGCCGCGCGTCGAAGAGGGACCTCCGGGTCCCTCTTTTTCTTTGCCCTGTCATAGGGTGACGGAGTGCCCGAGAAGAAGCAGCATCCCCACCCGCCCGCCGTCGGCGTGATCGTCGTCGCCGCGGGGAGTGGACAACGCCTCGGACACGGCATCCCGAAGGCCCGCGTGCTGTGCGGGGGTCGCACCCTCCTCGAGCACGCCCTGGACGCGGTGGCCGCCTCGGGGGTCGCCGTCGCCGTCGTCGCCGTGCTGCCGCCCGACGACCCCGTGCTGACCGCCGTCGTCGCCCGGGCAGCGGGCGCCGCGCGCGACGGCGCCGGCCCCGTCATCTCACGCGTCGACGGCGGTGCCACCCGGGTCGCGTCCGTCCGTGCGGGGCTGTCCGCGCTGCCCTCCGACGTGGAGATCGTCCTGGTCCACGACGCGGCCCGCGCCCTGACGCCACCCGCGGTCTTCCGTCGTGTCGCGGAGGCCGTCCACGGCGGAGCGCCCGCGGTGATCCCCGTCGTCGCCGTGGCCGACACCATCAAGATCGTGCGCTCCGGCACGGTCGAGTCCACGCCGGACCGCTCGGGGCTCCGCGCGGTCCAGACCCCGCAGGGGTTCGCTGCCTCAGCCCTCCGATCCGCGCACGCCGGCGTCGCGGCGGCGAACCCCGGCATCACCGACGACGCCATGCTCATGGAGGCCCTCGGGGTACCTGTCCAGGTGGTCGACGGCGATCCGCTCGCGTTCAAGGTGACCACCCCGCTCGACCTCGCCGTCGCCGAGGCCGTCATCGCCCTCCGGGGCGACGGAGCCGGGACCCGGCCGACCCCATCCCAGAGCAGGAGCGCCCATGACACCGAATGAGCACCGCCACCTTCCACGCACGGGGATCGGCGTGGACGTCCATGCCTTCGATCCGGACGATGCACCGGCCCCGCTGTGGGTCGCCGGCCTGCTGTGGGAGGGCGAGCGGGGACTCTCCGGCCACTCGGACGGCGACGTCGTCGCGCACGCGGCGGCGGACGCCCTGTTCTCCGCCGCCGGGGTCGGGGACCTCGGTACCCACTTCGGCACGGACCGTCCCGAGTACGCCGGTGCGTCGGGACACACGCTGCTCTCCGCTGCCGCGCGGATCGTCAGGGATGCCGGGTTCGAGATCGGGAACATCGCCGTGCAGCTCGTGGGGAATCGGCCGAAGTTCGGCCCGCGCCGTGCCGAGGCGGAGGCCGTGATGCGCGACGCCGCGCAGGCACCGGTCAGCATCTCCGCCACCACCACGGACGGGCTCGGCCTCACCGGGAGGGGCGAGGGCATCGCTGCGATCGCCACCGCCGTCGTCGTGCCGTCCGCCGGTACCGCGACCTCCTGACGGGCAGGCACCCGCAGCCGTGGCCGGAGCCGGGCGCCGCGGCCCCTCGCTGGAGACCGCGGCCGGAGACCGCTGCCGTCGCCCTCTGCGGCAACCGACCCGCAACCGACCCGCAACCGACCCGCGGGCGCGCCTCGGCTGCCGGGTAATCTGGACCGGTGAGCCTGCGATTCTATGACACCGCCCGCGCCGAGGTGCGCCCCTTCGAACCGATCGAACCGGGCAAGGCGGGCCTCTACTACTGCGGGGCCACGGTGCAGGGCATGCCGCACGTGGGGCACGTACGGTCCGCGATCGCCTTCGACCAGCTGACGCGGTGGCTGGAGGCCCGTGGTCTGCGCGTCACCGTGGTCCGCAATGTCACCGACATCGACGACAAGATCCTCGCCAAGTCGGAGGATTCGTTCCGGGACGGGGCGGTGGACGCCGATCCCGCGATCGTGCCGGACGAGCCGTGGTGGGCGCTGGCCTACCGCTTCGAACAAGAGTTCCACCGGGCCTACGCGGCGCTCGGCGTGCGACGGCCCACCTATGAGCCGCGCGCCACCGGGCACATCCCGGAGATGCACGCGCTCATCGCACTCCTCATCGACCGCGGGCACGCCTATCCGGCGCCGGACGGGTCCGGCGACGTCTACTTCGACGTCCGCTCGTGGCCCGCCTACGGCAGCCTGACCCGGCAGGACATCGACGACATGCAGGCGGCGCCCGACGCCGATCCGCGCGGCAAGCGGGATCCACGGGACTTCGCGCTCTGGAAGGGGGCGAAGGACACCGATCCGGTGACAGCGTCGTGGTCCAGTCCGTGGGGAGCCGGACGACCGGGCTGGCACCTCGAGTGCTCGAGCATGGTCACGAAGTACCTGGGGGCCGAGTTCGACATCCACGGTGGCGGACTGGATCTCCGTTTCCCCCACCACGAGAACGAGATGGCCCAGTCGCAGGCCGCCGGTCATGCCTTCGCGCGCTTCTGGATGCACAACGGCATGGTGACCTACGGCGGCGAGAAGATGTCGAAGTCGATCGGCAACACGGTCAGCCCGCAGGAGATGATCGACGCCGCGGGTCCGCGGGTGGTGCGCTACTACCTCGGGCAGGCCCACTACCGCTCGGTCCTCGACTACCGCGAGACCTCGCTGCAGGAGGCCGGGGCCGCCGTCGCCAGGATCGACGGCTTCATCGGCAAGGCCTCGGCGCGCGTCGGCGCCCCCGCACCACGGCCGGTCGCCGCGGCGGACCTGCCCCCGGCCTTCGCAGACGCGATGGACGACGACCTCAACGTGCCGCAGGCCCTCGCCGTCCTCCACACCACCGTGCGCAGCGGCAACACGGCCCTGGCGTCAGGTAATGACACCGCCGTGGAAGCGGCACTGGCCGCCGTCGTCGCCATGACCGGCGTGCTGGGCCTCGACGACGCCGGCTCGCCCTCGACGACGTCGGGCGGCGCAGCCGTGTCCAGGACGCTGGAGGCCCTCATCGGCGACCGCATCGCCGAACGCGCGGACGCCCGTGCTGCCAGGGACTGGGCGCGCGCGGACGCCATCCGGGATGCGCTCGCAGCGGCCGGGGTGGCGCTGGAGGACTCCGCCGACGGCGCCGGCTGGTCACTGACGGACGGCTGATCGAGCCCCCTCGGCGGGTGGATCGAGCCTCGGGTCGGGTCCGTCCGGGCCCCTGCGGCGGCACGGCGGCGTCCGGCGCGTAAACTGGAGCCGATTCTTCTTCTATCCAAAGGTGTTCTCCCATGGTCAGTCACGGACGTCCGGGCGCGGTCCGCAAAACGAAAAAGGGCCCCACCATCGGCACCGGCGGACACGGGCGCAAGTCCCTCGAGGGCAAGGGCCCCACCCCCAAGGCGGAGGACCGCCCGTACCACAAGGCCTACAAGAGCAAGGAGCTCGCCGAACGCTCGGCGGCCAAGCGCGCCGGTGGCAAGGGCGCAGGCACGGGGCGCACCAAGGGCAAGGCCGCCGAAGAAGTGGTCACGGGCCGCAACTCCGTGGTCGAGGCCCTGCGCGCAGGGATCCCCGCCAAGGCCCTCCACGTCGCGATCCGGATCGAGATGGACGACCGCGTGCGCGACTCCCTCAAACTGGCCACCGAGCGCGGCATCCCGGTGATGGAGACCGGCAAGCCGGAGCTCGACCGCATGACCGACGGCGCGGTGCACCAGGGCCTCATGCTGCAGATCCCGCCCTACGAGTACGCCGACGCGCTCGACCTCGTCGACGAGACCATCGAGAAGTACCGTCGCGGCCACATCGGCAACGCTCCGCTGTTCGTCGCCCTCGACGGCATCACCGACCCCCGTAACCTCGGGGCGATCATCCGCTCGGCCTCCGCGTTCAGCAGCCATGGCGTCATCGTCCCCGAGCGCCGCTCCGTCGGCGTGACCGCGTCTGCCTGGAAGACCAGCGCCGGCGCCGCCGTGCGCGTCCCCGTGGCGCGCGTCGGCAACCTCAATTCCGCGCTGAAGTCGATGAAGGACAAGGGCATCTTCGTGCTGGGCCTCGACGGTGACGGCGACGTCTCGCTGCCCGCGCTCACACTGGGCCGCGACCCCATCTGCATCGTCGTCGGGTCGGAGGGGAAGGGGCTGTCACGGCTCGTGCGCGAGAACTGCGACCAGATCGTCTCCATCCCCATCGACTCCGCGATGGAATCGCTCAATGCATCGATGGCGGTGGGCATCACGCTGTACGAGGTGTCACGCCAGCGTTCCTCGTGATCGCGGCAGCATGACGCAATCGGTGCAGACACTCCCGCGGGCCTCCCGCGAGTTCCCCCTGGGCCTGCACGGGATCACGCGCGGCCGGCTGCAGGACTCCCATGCCAACGCGGCTGTCTGGGCGCCTGCCATCCCGTCCATGGACGTGCACTGGCTCCGTTCCGACGGGACGTGGACCTCGGAGACACTCGTGGGGCTCGACGGCGGCGTCCACCACGGCGTCGTGGGGCCGATCGAGCCGGGATCGCTCTACGCCTTCTGGCCCACGGGCCAGGAGCCCCCGGGGATCATCGGCGAGGCGCAGCTGCTCCTCGACCCCTATGCGCGTGCGGTGGAGACCGTCGACACCGAGACCGGCACGGACGAATCCCCTGTCCGCTCCTACTACTCCGTCTTCCTCGAGCATGCCTTCGACTGGGGCGACAGCGAGCGGCCGGGCACTCCCTGGCGTGACACCGTGATCTACGAGGCGCACGTCAAGGGCCTCACCCGGCTGCACCCGGAGGTTCCCGAGGACCTGCGCGGCACCTACGCCGGCCTCGCCCACCCGGCGATGGTGACCTACCTGCGGGACCTCGGTGTGACCGCCGTCGAACTCCTCCCCGTGCACTTCCACATCGACGAACCGCACCTCGAGCCGCTCGGGCTCAGCAACTACTGGGGGTACAACACCCTCGGCTTCTTCGCCGCGCACACGGACTATGCCACCGCCTCGGCGCGCGCCGCTGGACCTGCCGCCGTGCTCGACGAATTCAAGAGCATGGTCAGGACCCTGCACGAGGCAGGGCTCGAAGTGATCCTCGACGTCGTCTACAACCACACCGCGGAGGGTGAGCAGCACCGGCCCGCCCTGTGCTGGCGGGGACTGGGCGATCTCGACTACTACCGGCACGACGGCGCGGGCCGCTACGTCGACACGACGGGGTGCGGCAACACGCTGGACTTCTCGCAGCCCCGCGTCGTCGAGTTCGCACTCGACTCGCTGCGGTACTGGGCGGAGGAATGCCAGATCGACGGCTTCCGCTTCGACCTGGCCGTCACCCTCGCGCGGGACGAGCACAACGCCTTCACGCCGAGGCACCCCTTCCTCGTGGCCGCCGGAGCGTCCAAGGCCCTGCGGGGGACGAAGCTCATCACCGAACCGTGGGACATCGGCCCGGACGGCTGGAAGACAGGTCGGTTCCCGGTCGGGTGGGCGGATTGGAACGACGGTTTCCGTGACACGCTGCGTGATTTCTGGCTGCGCGACGTCGCAGCCCTGGCGGGCGGCGGCCGTGGTGCTTCCCCGGCACGCCTCGCCGGGTGCCTCGCCGGATCGGCGGACACGTTCGGAGCGTCGGGTCGTAGTGCGCTCGCCTCGATCAATCTGATCACCGCCCACGACGGGTTCACCCTCGCGGACCTCACCGCCTACGAGCGCAAGCACAACGAGGCCAACGGCGAGGGCAACCGCGACGGCCACGGGGACAACCGCAGCTACAACCACGGCGCCGAGGGGCGCACGGAGGACGAGGGGATCCTCGCCGCGCGGGAGCGGAGCGCGCGGAACCTGATGGCCTCGCTCCTCATCTCCCTGGGCGTGCCCATGCTGACGGCGGGGGACGAGTTCGGCCGGTCGCAGGGCGGCAACAACAACGCCTACTGCCAGGACACCGAGGTGGCGTGGGTGCACTGGCCGGCGGACGCCGCATCGCGACGCATGCTCGAGGCCACCCGGACCCTGCTGACCATCCGGAAGGACTTCCTCGCAGCACAGCCGCCGACCTTCCCGTCGCGCGGGGATCAGTCGACCCTGCTGTGGTTCAACGCGTCGGGGCTGCCCATGACCGCGCACGAGTGGGACGACCCCCACACGCGGACGGTGCAGCTGCTGCTCGGTTCGAGGGGTGGGACGATCAACGGGCTCGTGGTCATCAACGGCGCCCTCGAGGACGTGCGGGTCCACCTCCCCTCGGCCTGGATCCAGCAGGAGCAGGGCGTCGGGAGCGATCAGCCGCGCTGGTTCAGCCGGACGTTCGACTCGGCAGCGGCCGGTGTATTCGGCGCGCCAGGAGCAGGGACTCCGGACGCTGCAGGCGACCGCCTGCGCTCCGGCGAGCCCGACATGGTGGCCGCGGACTCGGTCCGCATCTACCGCTGCTGACCGTCCGGACCGCACAACGGGCGGCTCATCGTCGTGCCACGTCCGGACGACGACGAGGACGGACGAAGCCGAACACAGGAGAAGCCCGGGACCAGGGGTCCCGGGCTTCTTCTGTTTTCACTGCAGTGTGCGCCGTGCCGTGCCGTGCCGTGCTGGTCGCGTCCTGCTGACTCACCGGTGGTTGCTGCAGTCCGGTGGCTCGTCGGGCGTCAGGCGTTGACCACGAGCCCGAGTTCCGCCTTCGAGACCAGGGTCGAGTGCTTGGGGAGCACGCGGACGGTGTAGCCGAAGGAACCCGAGTGGTCGATCCGGATGCCGCCGGTGAACAGGTAGCGCCCGCTCCCGAGATCCTCCGCGACCTCGAGGTCCTCGACCGTCACATCGCTCAGCTCGTCGCTCTCGAGAGCCCGCCCGTAGGCGACCTCCACCGCCACGTCGTCGGGATCGAGCCCGCCGAGGGACACGTACGCGTTGACGGTGAGCGAGTCGCCGATCTGGGGATCCTCCGAGACGCCCGTCGAGTCCACGTGCTCCACCTGCACTGCGGGCCAGCTGCCCTGCACGCGTGAGCGCCAGGCCGCGGTCCGCTTCGCGAGTGAGAAGTGGTCGGCGGCTGTCTCCCGGCCGGCACGCCAGGCCGGGCGGTACAGCTTCTCCACGTAGTCCTGGAGCATGCGCTCGGCCGAGACGGCCGGGCCCAGGGTGGCCATGGTGTGCTTGATCATCGCGATCCACTGATGGGGAACGCCGTCGCGCGACGGCTCGGACGGACCCGCCGCTCCCGCTCCCTCGCCGGGGACCAGCGAGTAGAAGCGCGGGCCGACCTGCGTCTCGAGGAGGTCGTAGAGGGCCGCCGCCTCGATGTCGTCGCGCTCGTCCGCCGAGGCCCCGTTGTTCGCGGTGGGTATCGCCCACCCGTTGTCGCCGTCGTACATCTCGTCCCACCAGCCGTCGAGGACGGAGAGGTTGAGTCCGCCGTTGATCGCGGCCTTCATACCGGATGTACCGCAGGCCTCGAGCGGCCGGAGCGGGTTGTTGAGCCATACGTCGCAGCCGGGGAACAGCGTCCGGGCCATCGCGATGTCGTAGTTCGGCAGGAAGACGATGCGGTGGCGCACCTCGGGGTCGTCGGTGAAGCGGACGAGGTCCTGGATCATGCGCTTGCCCTGCTCGTCGGCGGGGTGGGACTTCCCCGCGATGACGAGCTGGATCGGGTGCTCGGGGTGCAGGAGGAGTGCCTTCAGCCGGGCGGGGTTCCGCAGCATGAGGGTGAGGCGCTTGTAGGTCGGTACGCGCCGCGCGAAGCCGATCGTGAGGACGTCGGGGTCCAGGACCGAATCGGTCCAGCTCAGCTCGGCATCGGCCGCGCCACGCTTCTTCCACGACGAGCGCAGGCGCTGCCGGACGTCGTCGACCAGGTTCGAGCGCAGGCTGCGTCGCAGCGCCCACACATCGGTGTCCGGGACGTCGTAGACCTTGTTCCAGGCCGGATCCAGGATCGATTCCGCCCCGAAGTTCGCGCGAGCGAAGTCGGCGATCTCCGGGTCCACCCAGCTCGGGACGTGCACGCCGTTGGTCACCGACGTGATCGGCACCTCGCGGGTGTCGAATCCCGGCCAGAGCCCCGAGAACATGCCGCGCGACACCTCGCCGTGCAGCTGCGCCACGCCGTTGGCGCGCTGCGCGAGCCGCAGGCCCATGACGGCCATGTTGAACTTCGCCGGGTCGCCGTCGGCGTAGTTCTCGGCGCCGAGCGCCAGCACGCGGTCGGTCGGCACCGCGGGCGCCAGTCCGGCGTGGAAGAAATGCTCGATCTGCGCGCGGTCGAAGCGGTCGATCCCGGCAGGAACGGGGGTGTGGGTGGTGAAGACCGTCGACGCGCGCCCCGCGGTCAGGGCTTCCTCCCAGCTCATGGGCGACTCGTTGGACGGGTCCATCAGTTCGCGGATCCGTTCGATGCCGAGGAACCCGGCGTGCCCCTCGTTGGTGTGGAAGACCTCGGGCGCAGGGGTGCCGGTCAGCCGTTCGAAGATGCGCAGTGCCTTGACGCCGCCCATGCCGAGCAGGAGCTCCTGCTGGAGCCGCTGGTCTCCGCCACCGCCGTAGAGGCGGTCGGTGACATTGCGTGCGGCCTCGTCGTTCTCCGCGACGTTCGAGTCGAGGAGCAGGAGCGGCACACGGCCGACGTCGGCCCGCCAGATGTGCGCGGAGAGCCGGCGGCCGTTGGGCAGCGGCAGGACGACGGTCGCGGCCGAACCGTCCGCTTCGCGGAGGAGTGTGAGCGGGAGGCCGTCGGGGTCGAGGACCGGGTACGTCTCCTGCTGCCAGGCGTCGCGGGAGAGGGACTGCTTGAAGTAGCCGGCCTGGTAGAGCAGCCCGACACCGATGAGCGGGACGCCGAGATCCGAGGCGGACTTCAGGTGGTCACCGGCGAGGATGCCGAGTCCACCCGAATACTGGGGGAGGACCGCGCTGATGCCGTACTCGGGGGAGAAGTAGGCGATGCAGCGGGGTGCGTCCTCTCCGAGGCCCTGGTACCAGCGTGGTTCGGTCAGGTAGCTCTCGAGGTCGGCTCCGAGCTCCTGGATGCGCTGCACGAGCTTCTCGTCGGCAGCGAGCTGCTGGAGCTTCTCGCGCGTCACGGATCCCAGGAAGGCGACGGGATCATGGCCGGTCTCCTCCCAGGCCGCGGCATCGATGTCCTGGAAGAGACGCGAGGTCGGCAGGTGCCACGACCAGCGCAGGTTGCCGGCGAGTTTGCCGAGCGGCGCGATCTTCTCGGGGAGGACGGTTCGGACGGTAAATCTACGGATTGCCTTCACCCCGGTTACGCTAGCGCACTTGCCCAGCCGTGGGGAGGGCGTGGAGCGCAAACGCTTGCGTCGGATCGAAGCGCCCCGAGTGTTACGCCAAGCTGCCTTAGCAATTCGGACCATTAGTCGCTAACGTCGTAACGGTGACGATCTCCAGCGAGCAGAATCGAAATGCCCAGTATCCCGATGGACTGCGCTTCGGCCGCATCCCGATCACCGCGGTGAGCCCCGTGGTCGAGGACGGTCGCTTCCCCGCGAAGGGGATTCCCGGCTCCGACATCGCCGTGGGCGCCACGGTGTTCCGGGAGGGCCACGACCAGCTCGGGGTCTCCGCCGTGCTCCGGGATCCGCAGGGTGATGTGGTGCAGACCGTCCGCATGACGCCCGTCGGCTCAGGGCTGGACCGCTGGGCGGGAACGTTGACCCCGCAGACCCGGGGCCTGCACACCTTCACGATCGAAGGCTGGTCCGACCTCTTCGGTACCTGGGAACACGACGCGACGATCAAGATCGCCGCGGGCGTCGACGTCGAACTCATGCTGGCGGAGGGGGCTGCGCTCTTCACGCGCGCCGCGGACGATCGTTCGGCCGCGGACGCCGACCTCTTCCGTCGCACCGCCGAGGCGCTGGCCGACACCACGCGCAGCGTGGACGAGCGGCTCGCCGCCGGTCTCTCGCCCGAGATCCACGACGCCATCGCGCGCCGGCCCATCCGTTTGCTCGTGACGGCGTCGCCGGCCTACCCCATCGATGTGGAGCGCGAGCTGGCAGGACGGGCTGCCTGGTACGAGTTCTTCCCCCGGTCCGAGGGGGCCACCTATGATCCCGAGACCGCCGAGTGGACGTCCGGGACGTTCCGCGAGGCGACGAAGCGCCTCGACGCCGTCGCCGCCATGCATTTCGACGTCGTCTACCTGCCGCCCATCCACCCGATCGGGCGCGCACACCGCAAGGGACCGAACAACACCCTGACCGCCGGACCCGGGGACCCGGGTTCCCCCTGGGCCATCGGGTCGGAGGCGGGCGGACACGACGCGATCCACCCGGAGCTCGGTACGTTCGACGACTTCGACGCGTTCGTGGCCCGCGCCCGCGAGCTGGACCTCGAGATCGCCCTCGATCTCGCCCTGCAGGCGTCCCCCGACCACCCGTGGGTGCAGAGCCACCCCGAGTGGTTCACCACACGGGTCGACGGCTCCATCGCGTACGCCGAGAACCCGCCGAAGAAGTACCAGGACATCTACCCGATCAACTTCGACAACGATCCCGCGGGCCTGTCGAAGGAGGTCCTGCGGATCGTCCTCATGTGGATCGACCACGGTGTGAAGATCTTCCGGGTGGACAATCCCCACACCAAGCCCGTGCAGTTCTGGGAGTGGCTGATCGCGGAGGTGAACCGCGAGCACCCGGACGTCATCTTCCTCGCCGAGGCGTTCACACGTCCGCCTATGATGCATGCACTCGGGCGCGCAGGGTTCCAGCAGTCCTACTCCTACTTCACCTGGCGCAACACCAAGATCGAGCTCGAGGAGTACTTCACCGAGATCAGCCACGTCTCGCCGTCGTACTTCAGGCCCAACTTCTTCGTGAACACCCCCGACATCCTCACCGAGTACCTCCAGTACGGCGGACCCGCGGGCTTCAAGATCCGGGCGGTGCTCGCGTCGATGGCCAGCCCGCTCTGGGGCGTGTACTCCGGCTACGAGCTGTTCGAGCACGTCGCACGGCCGGGAGCCGAGGAGTACATCGACAACGAGAAGTTCCAGTTCCGCCCCCGCGACTACGCGGCGGCCGAGGCCGAGGGGCGGTCACTGGCCCCCTTCATCACGCGACTCAACGCGATCCGCCGTGCCCACCCCGCCCTCGGGGACCTCGAGAACCTGAGCATCCACGGCAGCACGGACCCCGCCACACTCGTCTTCGCCAAGCACAAGGAGACGGCGGAGGGGAAGGACACGATCATCGTCGTCGTGAATGTCGACCCGCACAGCACCCGCGAGAGCACGGTGTCGCTGGACCTGGCGCTCCTGGGCATCGACGCCGCGGACCTCGACGAGAACGGTACGTTCCTCGTGGACGACCTCATCACCGGTCACACGTTCTCCTGGGGCGAGCACAACTACGTCCGGCTCGACGCGCACGTGGAGCCGGCCCACATTCTTTCGATCAGGAGGCAGCGCTAGTGCCCAACCCCTACCAGCTCAACGCACCGGGACTGGCCCATGACCCCCACTGGTACCGCAAGGCCGTCTTCTACGAGGTTCTCGTCCGTGGTTTCGCGGACGCGAACGGAGACGGCTCCGGGGATCTCTCCGGACTGATCGAGAAGCTGGACTACCTCCAGTGGCTCGGTGTGGACTGCCTCTGGCTGCCCCCGTTCTTCAAGTCGCCGCTGCGTGACGGCGGCTACGACATCTCGGACTACTACGACGTCCTCGACGAATTCGGCTCCCTCAGCGACTTCAAGCGCCTCGTCGCCGAAGCACACGCCCGCGGGGTCCGGGTGATCATCGACCTTCCGGTGAACCACACCTCGGACCAGCACCACTGGTTCCAGGAATCGCGCAGCGACCCCGAGGGCCCGTACGGCGATTTCTACGTGTGGAGCGACACCGACGAGAAGTACGAGGATGCCCGCATCATCTTCGTCGACACCGAGGAGTCGAACTGGACGTTCGACCCGGTGCGCCGCCAGTTCTTCTGGCACCGCTTCTTCAGCCATCAGCCGGATCTCAATTTCGAGAACCCCAAGGTGCAGGAGGCCATCTTCGACGTCGTCAGGTTCTGGCTCGACCAGGGCATCGACGGTTTCCGCGCGGACGCCATCCCCTACCTCTTCGAGGAGGAGGGCACCAACTGCGAGAACCTGCCGAAGACGCACGAGTTCCTCAAGCGCCTGCGTGCCATGGTCGACGAGAACTACCCCGGCCGCGTGATCATCGCCGAGGCGAACCAGATGCCGGACGAAGTGGTCGAGTACTTCGGCGACGAGGACGGCCCCGAGTGTCACATGTCCTTCCACTTCCCCATCATGCCGAGGCTCTTCTACGCACTGCGCGACCAGAAGGCAGCCCCGATCATCGAGACCATGCGGGATACCCCCGACATCCCGGCCGGCGCCCAGTGGGGAACCTTCCTGCGGAACCACGACGAGCTCACGCTCGAGATGGTGACCAACGAGGAGCGCGAAGCCATGCTCGGCTGGTACGCGCCCGATCCCCGCATGCGGGCCAACGTCGGCATCCGCCGTCGGCTGTCCCCGCTGCTCGACAACTCGCGCGCAGAGGTGGAGCTCATCCACTCATTGCTGCTGTCGCTGCCCGGTAGCCCGTTCCTGTACTACGGGGACGAGATCGGCATGGGGGACAACATCTGGCTCGAGGATCGCGATGCCTCGCGGACGCCCATGCAATGGAACCCGGACCGCAACGCGGGGTTCTCCCCGGTGGATCCCGGCAAGCTGTATCTGCCCGTCGTGCAGTCGCTCGTGTATCACTACAACCACGTGAACGTCGAAGCGCAGATGGCGACGTCCAGTTCGCTGCTCCACTGGGTGCGGCAGATGCTCGCGGTGCGCAAGGCCCACCCAGCCTTCGGCCTCGGCGGCTACCGCAATGTCCCCGTGGAATCGGAGAACGTCCTCGCGTTCCTGCGCGAGGTGGAGGAGCCGAATGCGGAGGGCGAGCCCGCCGAGGCGGTGCTCTGCATCTTCAACCTCTCCCAGCACCCGGTCGCGGCGCGCATGCGCCTCCCCGAGTTCGCCGGGCGGGGCCTCCGCGATCTGTTCGGTGGCGCGATCTTCCCCGCCTTCGCCGAGGACGGCGAGATCACGCTGACGCTCGGCAGCCACGACTTCTTCTGGCTGCGGGTCCGCTCGGCGTACTCGAACACGTCCTCGCCCCACACGCAGTCGATGCCCGTCATCCCCGTCCCGGAGGACAGCCGCTCATGACGACACACACCCCGTTCATTCCGGAAATCCTCACCGAGTGGCTCCCGTCGCAGCGGTGGTTCCCCGCGAAGGAAGCATCCGTCGGGGTGACCGTGGTCGGTGGGACCGTCCTGGAGGACCCGGCAGGTGAGGCCGGGTTCGAGATCCACTTCCTCGCGGTCGAGTCAGGGCGGCGCACCGACGTGGTCAGCGTGCCGATCAGCTACCGCAGCGAGCCGCTCGAGGACGCCGCCGCCGGACTGATCGGCCAGGTGGAGCATCCCGCGCTCGGTACGCGCTGGGCCTACGACGCCACGCACGACGCCGACTTCGTGCGGCTGTGGGTCGATTTCATCCTCTTGGCGCGCTCGACGCCCGACGATCGCCTCGACGGCGTCGTCATCAAGGCTCCCGAGCACCAGGAACCCGGGGTCGCACAGCCGGTGAAGGTGCTGCAGGGGGAGCAGTCGAACACCTCGGTGGTCTACGGAGCCGGACCGGGGTCGATGATCGTCAAGTTCTTCCGCGTCCTCGCGGCCGGCGAGAGTCCCGACGTGCAGATCAGTGCCGAACTCACGGCCGGCGGGTCGACGGACACCCCCGGACACCTTCGGGTGGGTCACGGGGACGTGGCAGGATCCACAGGGCGCACCCGGTCACCACGTCACCGGGCACGTCAGTGTGCTGCGTGACTTCGTGGAGGGCAGCACCGACGCCTGGCGTACCGCGTCCCTCGCCGCCAGTACCGCCGCCGATTTCACCGCGGAGGCGCGAGGCCTCGGCCGGGCCGTCGCCCGTATCCACCGGCAGCTCGACGGCGCCTTCGGCAGCCGCACCGCGACCGCGGCGGAGGAGCAGGAGTTCAAGGACGCCCTCGCGCAGCGCATCCGCTGGGCCTGGGAGGAGGCGGGCGGCGCCGTCGGCCCCCTGGGAGACGAGGTCGAGGCCGTCCTCCGCGACATCGCCGCCCTCGAGGACATCCCGCCGCTCCAGCGGATCCACGCGGACCTCCACCTCGGTCAGGTGCTGCAGGCACCTGACGGCACCTGGCTCGTCATCGACTTCGAGGGCGAACCACTCCGACCGACTGCCGAACGGAGCGTCCCCGACGTGCCGGTTCGCGACGTCGTCGGCATGGTGCGATCCCTCGAGTACGCGGCAGCGTCCCGGGGTGCAGCCCCGGTCGGGTCCGATGAGACCGCGACCACCGAGCGCTGGTCGGATTCCGCACGCCAGGCCTTCCTCGAGGGGTACGCGGAGGAAAGCGGCGCCCCGGTCGCGACCGACGGGCCGCTCTTCCGTGCGCTCTGGCTCGACAAGGCCCTGTACGAAGTCGTCTACGAGATCCGCAACAGGCCGGACTGGGTCGAGATGCCCGTCCGGGATGTCCGACGCGCCCTGGGTGTCCAGCCCGGTGCGGACGCTATGAAAGCAGCTGACATGAAATCTTCCAAGAAGGCAGCCTCCGACAAGGGTGCAGGCGACAAGAAGCTGGCCGCCAAGGCAGCGGAAGCCGTCGCCGGGACGGCCAAGGCCGTCGCCGGCAAGGCGAAGAACGCCACCACCGGCCTGGCCGACAAGGCGAAGGACGCCGGTAGCACGCCGACCCCGCCCAGCGCTCCTCCTGCGCCCGCGGTCGTGGAGCCCGTCGAGGTCGACCGCGCCGTTCTCCAGCAGGTGTCGGAGGGCGCGTACTACCAGCCCCACGCCGTCCTCGGCGCCCACCTGAGTGACGACGACGTCGTCACCATCCGGACACTCCGACGCCTTGCGCGGTCCGTCGTCGTCATCACCGGCACGGGACGCACCGAACTCACGCACGAGCACAACGGCATCTGGGTCGGTGCGCTTCCGGCCGAGACCACGGGCCATGTGCCGGACTACCGCCTCGAAGTGACCTATGACGGCGAGCCCACGATCGTCGACGATCCCTACCGCTTCCTGCCCACGCTGGGCGAGATCGACATGCACCTCATCGGGGAAGGCCGCCACGAAACGCTGTGGACGGCGCTCGGTGCGCATGTGCGGCACTACTCGTCGGTGCTCGGCGACATCGAGGGCGTGTCCTTCGCGGTGTGGGCGCCCAACGCCCGGGCCGTCCGGGTGATGGGCGATTTCAACGGCTGGGACGGAAGCGTCAATGCGATGCGTGCGCTCGGCAGCTCCGGTATCTGGGAGATCTTCATTCCCGGAGCAGGCGCCGGCACCTGCTACAAGTTCAACATCCTCGGCAGCGACGGTCACTGGCGTGAGAAGGCCGACCCGATGGCACGCGGCACGGAGATCCCTCCGCTGACCGGTTCGAAGGTGGTCGAGTCGGACTACACCTTCGGGGACGATGAGTGGATGACGGCCCGCGCGGCCGGCGATCCCCACAACGGACCGATGAGCGTGTACGAGGTGCACCTCGGTTCCTGGCGCCAGGGGCTCAGCTACCGCGAGCTCGCCGAGCAGCTCGTCGAATACGTGTCCTGGCAGGGCTTCACGCACGTGGAGCTCATGCCGGTGGCCGAGCACCCCTTCGGCGGCTCCTGGGGTTACCAGGTCACGTCCTACTTCGCACCGACCTCGCGGTTCGGTTCACCGGACGACTTCAAGTACCTCATCGACCGACTCCACCAGGCCGGCATCGGCGTCATCATGGACTGGGTGCCCGCCCACTTCCCGAAGGACGCCTGGGCGCTCGCCAAGTTCGACGGCGGCACGCTGTACGAGCACGGCGATCCGTTCCTCGGCGAGCACCAGGACTGGGGCACGCTGATCTTCGACTTCGGCCGCCGTGAGGTCCGCAACTTCCTCGTTGCCAACGCGCTCTACTGGCTCGAGGAGTTCCACATCGACGGGCTGCGCGTCGACGCGGTCGCCTCCATGCTCTACCTCGACTATTCCCGCGAGGAAGGCCAGTGGCGGCCGAACAAGTTCGGTGGCCGCGAGAACCTCGAGGCCATCTCCTTCCTGCAGGAAGTGAATGCCACCGCCTACAAGCGGGCCCCGGGCATCGTCATGGTCGCGGAGGAGTCGACGGCGTTCGACGGCGTGACGCGTCCGACGAGCAGCGGCGGCCTCGGGTTCGGCATCAAGTGGAACATGGGCTGGATGCACGACACCCTCCAGTACATCTCGGAGGACCCGATCAACCGGGTGCACCACCACGGCAAGGCCACGTTCTCCATGGTCTACGCGTACACGGAGAACTTCATGCTGCCCATCAGCCATGACGAGGTGGTCCACGGCAAGGGTTCGCTCCTTCGCAAGATGCCGGGCGACCGGTGGCAGCAGCTGGCGAATGTCCGGGCCTACCTCGCTTTCCAGTGGGCTCACCCGGGCAAGCAGCTCATCTTCATGGGGTCCGAGTTCGCCCAGGAAGCGGAGTGGGCAGAGCACCACAGCCTCGACTGGTGGCTCACCGAGACGCCGTCGCACCAGGGTGTGCAGGAGCTCGTCCGGTCACTGAACACCATCTACCGCGACACCCCCGCTCTCTATGCGCGAGACAACGAGCCGGCGGGATTCCAGTGGATCGACGAGAACGACGGCGAGCACAACACCCTGTCCTTCATCCGTTGGGATCACCAGGGCAATCCCCTGGTCTGCATCGCCAACTTCGCCGGCGGACCCCATGAGGGATTCCGCGTCGGCCTCCCGTGGGCGGGGGAGTGGACCGAGGTCCTGAACACCGACTCCGCGGAGTTCGGCGGATCGGGCGTCGGCAACCCGGGTCAGGTCACGGCACACGAGGGTGCGCACAACGGACAGCCCGCGTTCGGCGACGTCCGTGTCCCGCCACTCGGCGTGCTCTACCTGAAGCCTGCAGGCAACTAGTCACGTCAGCACCCGGCGGCGGCCCTCCCCGAATCGGGAGGGCCGCCGCTGTTTTGCATCCGGCCCCACCTGGTGTTAGTGTTTATATCCGCGCTGATGAAGACATCTGATCGGCCGACAACCACAGAACCGAGGATCTCCTCCTTTCCGCATGGACTGGAACAGAACCTCGAGGGCGTGGGAACCGGCGGATTTGGAGATTCGGGGTTGGTGTGGGTAAGCTTGAAAAGTTGCTTCGGAGCGAGAATACAGCGGTTTGGTTGTGTTTGGTGCCGGTAGCTCCTGTTGTTTGAGAACTCAATAGTGTGCCAAGT
>NZ_VHIM01000006.1 GCF_006494655.1 Arthrobacter agilis
CGAATCAGCCCGCCGGGCAGCACTACCGGGCTGGCTCCACGAATACAATCACCACAGGCCCCACACCGCCATCGGAGGCAAACCACCCATCACCCGGCTAACCAACCTCCCTGGGCAGTACAGCTAGCTCCTCCCCCTCGCCCTGCGACGGTGCCACGGGCACCACTCCGTCGAGCAGGGATTCCCAGGCATCCGCGACCGGCGGGGCATCGTGCCGCATGCGCGCTCGCTTGGTCGCGAGGTAGCCGGCGTTCTCCGACCTCTCCGACACGGCGAGCCCGTGGCGTTCGACGACGGCGATCCCGAGGTCCTCGAGGGCCTCCTCCTTGGCGGGATTGCCCGACAGGAGCCGGACGGCGCGGATCCCGAGGTCCTGGAGGATCTCGGCTGCCTGGTCGTAGTGGCGCGCATCCACGGGTAGCCCCAGTGCGGTGTTCGCGTCGACCGTGTCGATGCCCTCGTCCTGCAGCGCATACGCCTTCAGCTTGGCGAGCAGACCGATCCCTCGTCCCTCGTGACCGCGGACGTAGACGACCACCCCGCGCCGCTCCCGCGCGACAGCCGCGAGCGCGGCGTCCAGCTGCTCACCGCAGTCGCAGCGCCAGGAGCCGAAGGCATCTCCGGTGAGGCACTCGCTGTGGACCCGGACCAACGGGGGCTCGTCGATCGGCGTCACATCCTCGATCCCCTGGGCGAGCGCCACGTGCTCGGTTCCCCCGGAGTCGCGGTACCCGATCATCCGGAAGGTCCCGTGCCTGGTGGGCAGCACGGTCTCCACGACCCGCTCCACGCTGGCCGGAACGGTCGACGCCGCGAGCTGCGCGGCCCGGAAGGATTGCGAGGACATGTCTCAACTGTAGGAGCGGAGCCGGAGGACGACGAAAACGTGGGTCGTCCCGCGCCGTCGTCCGCCGAGGACCCGCTGACCCACAGCGTCGGGAGAGGTGGCGTACTCAGGCGGGCGGCTCCGGTCGGCGGACCTCGCGGGCCGCGCGGTCCAACACCTTCCGGACGGCCACGACGGCAGGGCGTTCTGCTCCCGCACGTCGGGCCGAGGTGAAGATGGCGCGTCGCGGACTGTCCTCCAGCTCCACGAGCCGCACGGGGACGTCCCGACCGGTCCACACGAGGTCCGGCATGAGCGCGACGGCGTTGCCGGACTCGATGAGCCGGATCTGTGCCTGCAGGTCCGCCGTCTCGTAGCGCACGTCCGGCTCGAAGCCGGCCCTGCGGCACGCCTGTTCGGCCCAGTGCCGCGACGCCGCTCCCCGCGGCTCCATGACCCACGCGGCGTCGGCGGCCGCCGCCACCGTGGCGATCCCGGCGTAGCGGGACGGTCCGACCGGCACCGCCAGGCGGATGGCGTCCTCCGTGAGTGCCAGATGGTCCAGTTCGGGATGGCGCGGGGCCGCGTGGCCCGGATACTGCTCGGCGATCACGAGGTCGAAATCACGGGCGAAGGTCTCCCAGAGGGCGGTCTCCGGCTCGCGCTGCACCATCTCCACGCGCACGTCCGGATAGTCCTGCGTCATCGCGGTGAGGGCATCGGGCATGAGGGCGAGCGCCGCCGACTGGAAGACGGCCACCCGGACGGTCCCGGTGACGGAGGTCAGGGATGCCGCGAGACCGGCCTCGGCCCGCTCGAGTGTCTCGAGCAGGTCTGCGGTGTGTGCGACGAGGATCTCGGCCTGCGGGGTCAGGACCACGCGCCGTCCGGTCTTCCGCAGCAGTTCGACACCCACCTCCTTCTCCAGCAGCGCCAACTGCTGGGAGACCGAGGACGGGCTGTAGCTCAGGGCGGCAGCCACCTCCGCGAGCGTTCCGCGGATCTTGAGTTCCCGGAGCAGGCGCAGCCTCCGTAGGTCCAGCACGGTACCTCCAGGGGTTGCTCGGGCGATCGGATCGCGTCGGTTCTGCTGATGAATACTCTTCGGTATTCATCGCTTTTCCTCATCCTACGACCCGGTGATACTGAGAAATGAAGTAGCTGCTTCATCCTGCCCGGCGCAAGCCGATCGACCGAGAGCCGTTGCCATGACAACCCAGATCCCACCGCTCGAGGGAGTCGCCGTGACCGCGGCCCCCCTCACCCCGTCAGCCCCCACCTACCCGGTGGCCCCCGCCGGACCCGCCCACTTCACCGCCGCGCCCGGCGGCACCACCGAGATCCCGGCGGCGCTGCCGGAGGAATCGATCGCGCTCGTCCGGCGCTGGCTCACCGAGGCCTCGAAGGTCCCGGTGGACGCCTCCGCCCAGCAACTGGCGGGCGTCCTGAAGGATCCGAATGGGCTGGCCTTCACCGTCGGCTTCGTGGACGGCGTCATCCGGCCCGAGGACCTCTCGGTGGCCGCGCGCAACCTCGGCGCAATCGCCCCCATGGTGCCAGGCTTCCTCCCCTGGTACATGCGCGCCGCCGTGAAGGTCGGCGCCGCCGTCGCACCCGTGCTTCCCCAGGTGGTCATCCCGATCGCACGGCGCGTGCTGCGCGAGATGGTGGGACACCTCATCATCGACGCCTCGGACGCCAAGCTCGGGCGTTCGATCGCGAAGATCAAGCGCGAGGGCATCCATCTGAACGTCAACCTCCTCGGCGAGGCCGTGCTGGGCGACCGCGAGGCCGAGCGCCGCCTCGAGGGGACCGTCCGCCTCCTCGAACGCCCGGACGTCGACTACGTGTCCATCAAGGTATCCTCCACCGTCGCCCCGCACCCCGCCTGGGCCTTCGAGGAGGCGGTGGAGCACGTGGCCGAGAAGCTGACGCCCCTGTACACCCTGGCCGCCCGGTCCGAGGCGCGGAAGTTCATCAACCTCGACATGGAGGAGTACAAGGACCTCGACCTGACGATCGCGGTCTTCATGAAGATCCTCGACCGTCCCGAGTTCGACACCCTGGAGGCCGGCATTGTGCTCCAGGCCTACCTCCCGGACTCCCTTGCCGCGATGATCCGGCTCCAGGAGTGGTCGGCCGCGCGGCGTGCGCGCGGTGGAGCCGGTATCAAGGTGCGCGTCGTCAAGGGTGCCAACCTGCCCATGGAGACCGTCGAGGCCTCCCTGCACGACTGGCCGCTCGCCACCTGGGGCTCCAAGCAGGAGTCCGACACGCACTACAAGCGCGTCCTCAACTACGCACTGCAGCCCGGTCACGTGGAGAACGTCCGCATCGGCGTCGCCGGGCACAACCTCTTCGATCTCGCCTTCGCGTGGCTCCTCGCCGGGGAACGCCGGGTCCGGCACGGCATCGAGTTCGAGATGCTGCTCGGGATGGCGCAGGGCCAGGCCGAGGCGGTCAAGCGCGACGTCGGCTCGCTCCTGCTCTACACCCCCGTGGTGCACCCGAGCGAGTTCGACGTCGCCATCGCCTACCTGATCCGGCGTCTCGAGGAGGGCGCGAGCCAGGACAACTTCATGTCCGCCGTGTTCGAGCTCACCGAGAACGAGGCCCTGTTCGAGCGCGAGAAGAACCGGTTCCTCGCCTCCCTCGAAGACCTCGACGACGCCGTGCCGGCGCCAAACCGTCAGCAGGACCGCAGCGTGCCTGCCCCTGCCCATCCGGGCACCGGCTTCGGGAACACCCCGGACACCGATCCCTCGCTCCCGGCGAACCGCACCTGGGGCCGCGCGATCCTCGACCGGGTGACCACCTCGCAACTCGGGAACGACCTCGTGGCACGGACCACGCTCTCGGGCGCCGAAGACCTCGAGGAGACCATCGCGGGCGCGGTCTCCGCAGCCGGAGCCTGGGGTGCGATGACCGGCGCCCAACGGGCCGCCGTCCTCCACCGGGCGGGCGACGCCCTGGAAGCGCGCCGCTCCGACCTCATGGAGGTCATGGCCGCCGAGACCGGCAAGACCCTCGACCAGGCGGATCCCGAGATCTCCGAAGCCGTCGACTTCGCGCACTACTACGCCGAGCGGGCCCGTGAGCTCGACGACGTCGACGGCGCGTCCTTCTCCCCCGTCCGGCTCACCGTGGTCACACCGCCGTGGAACTTCCCGGTCGCGATTCCCGCCGGCTCCACGCTCGCCGCCCTGGCGGCGGGGTCGGCGGTCATCATCAAGCCGGCCTCGCAGGCCCGCCGTTGTGGCTCGGTCATGGTCGATGCCCTCTGGGCGGCAGGAGTGCCCCGCGAGGTGCTGCGGCTGGTCCAGCTCGAGGAGAACGACCTCGGCCGGCAGCTGATCGCCGACCCCCGCGTGGACCGCGTCATCCTGACGGGCGGCTACGAGACGGCGGAACTGTTCCGGTCCTTCCGGACGGATCTGCCGCTGCTCGCGGAGACCTCGGGCAAGAATGCCGTGATCGTGACGCCCAGCGCGGATCTGGACCTCGCGGCGAAGGACGTGGCCCAGTCCGCGTTCGGGCATGCGGGCCAGAAGTGCTCCGCAGCTTCGCTCGTGATCCTCGTGGGCAGCGCCGCGACGTCGCACCGCTTCCGCAACCAGCTGCTCGACGCCGTCGCCTCCCTCACCGTGGGCTACCCGGAGGACGCCGGGACGCAGATGGGTCCCGTCATCGAACCCGCCACCGGCAAGCTCCTCGACGGCCTGACCACGCTCGGTGACGGCGAGTCCTGGCTGATCGAGCCGCGGAAGCTCGATGCGAGCGGCCGCCTGTGGAGTCCCGGTGTCCGTGACGGCGTGAAGCGCGGCTCCACCTACCACCTCACGGAGTACTTCGGCCCGATCCTCGGAATCATGACGGCCGCGACCCTCGAGGAGGCCATCGCCCTGCAGAACGACATCGACTACGGACTCACCTCCGGCATCCATTCCCTCGACAGCAGGGAGATCGCCACCTGGATCGACGGCGTGCAGGCCGGGAACCTCTACGTCAATCGCGGCATCACGGGGGCCATCGTCCAGCGCCAGCCCTTCGGCGGCTGGAAGAAATCGGCCGTCGGCGCCGGGACGAAGGCCGGCGGACCCAACTATCTCGTGGGTCTCGGCTCGTGGACGTCGGAGGAAGCCACGGCCGAGGGCACACCGCTGCCCGTCGTGGCACCGCTGCTCACGGCAGCACGGACGGCGGGCCTCGCGGACAGTGACCTCGCGCGCCTGACACGCGCCGCGGTTTCGGACGCAGCCGCCTGGGGCAGCGAGTTCGGGGCGGTGAAGGACGTCTCGGCCCTCTCCGCGGAGCGCAACCTCTTCCGCTACCTCCCCCACCCCGTGACGGTCCGCCTCGCCGAGGACGGCCGACCGGCTGACCTCCTCCGTGTGCTCCTCGCGGGACGGACCGCGGGTGCACCGGTCTCGGTCTCCACGGGTGTCGACCTGCCCGCAGCGCTCAGGCAGGCCGTCGGCCGGCAGGTCGAGAGCGTCACGTCGGAGGGCGACGCCGCCTGGCACGCCCGGGTGGCAGACCTGCCCGTGCGCCGGATCCGCCTCGTCGGTGGGGATGCCTCGGCGCTCATGGCGGCGACCGGAGGACGCCCGGATCTCGCGGTGTACGCGCAGCCCGTGACGGAGGCGGGACGCGTCGAGATCCTCCCGTTCGTGCAGGAGCAGGCCATCAGCATCACGGCCCACCGGTTCGGCACGCCGAACGCACTGACCGCGGGCATCGTCTAGCAGTCCAGCCGATCGGAGGGGTGGGCCGGCGACGGCCCACCCCTCCGTCGTGTTGAACACCCGACCGTGGCACCCGGCACCCGTCGCTCTGGCAGAATCGGTCTGGCCGGCATCCAGCCCAGCCAGTGGCTACCGAGAGGATTCGCGTCGATGCGAGAGAACCGCACGCCGACCGCCGGGGCCCGCTCCGTCGGTGCCTCGCTCACGCGATGGGCTCCCGGGCTGTTCGTCATGGCGGTCGGAGTGGCCGCCTCGATCGTGCTCGCAAGCCTGCAGACCCTGCTCGGGGCGCTCGTCATCGCCCTGCTGCTCGGCATGGTGCTCGGCAACTCGGGCCTCTACTCCGCAGCGCTCCGCGTCGGCATCGGCGGCGGCACCAAGCGCCTGCTCCGCGCAGGCGTGGTGCTCCTCGGCCTGCAGCTCGCGCTGCCGGACATCCTCGCGCTGGGGCCGCAGGTCATCCTGCTGATCGTCGCCTGCGTCACCATCAGTTTCTACGGCACGCTCTGGGTGGGACGTCGGCTCGGCCTGACGCGCGCGGGTGCCCTCCTCATGGCCGCCGGTTTCTCCATCTGCGGGGCGTCGGCCATCGCCGGGATGCAGGGCATCGTCGACGCCGACGACGACGAGGTGGCCTCCGCCGTCGCCATGGTGACCCTGTACGGCTCGCTCATGATCGTCGCCCTGCCGCTCCTCAACGCCGGGATAGGTCTCGACGCGACCCGCTTCGGCATCTGGTCGGGCCTCGCCGTCCACGAGGTGGCGCAGGTCGTGGCGGTGGCGAGCACCGCGGGAACGGCGGCACTGGCGTCCGCCACGGTCGTGAAGCTCGGGCGGGTCCTCATGCTGGCGCCGGTCTCCGCCGTGGCGAGCATCGGTGAACGACGGCGTGCTGCCGCGTCCGCAGCCACGACCGGTGCAACCGGTTCGGCCGGCCGGGCCGAGGCGGCCGTCGTCGCGACGAGCCGCTCCACGCCCCTGGTACCGCTCTTCGTCCTCGGGTTCCTCGCGATGGTGCTTCTGCGCTCGCTCGGGGTCCTTCCGCTGCCGGTCCTCGACCTCGGCCGCACGGCGACCACCATCCTCCTCGCGGCGGGCATGTTCGGATTGGGTGCGGGGATCGACCTCCGGAAGCTCCTGCGCTCGGGCGGGCGCTTCGCCGCCGTCGGGGCCACATCGACGGTGCTCCTCGCCGCAGTGTCGCTGCTCGGCGTGGTGGTGCTGGCCTGATGCGGAGGCCGTGCCCCCGCGGCCCGCGTCAGCGGAGGCCGGTACCCCGCTCGAGCGCGAGGCCGATCAGCTCGTCGATCAGCTCGGTGTAGCCGAGGCCGGACTTCGCCCACATCTGCGGGTACATGCTGATGGGCGTGAATCCCGGCATGGTGTTGATCTCGTTGATGACCAGCCGGCCGTCCGGTGTGTAGAAGAAGTCGACACGGGACAAGCCCTCGCCGCCGATCGCCTCGAACGCCTCGCCCGCGAGCTGCCGCACGCGGTCGATCACGTCGCTCGGGAGGTCGGCCGGGCAGGTCAGTTCGGCGGCCGCGCCGTCCACGTACTTGGCGTCGAAGTCGTACCAGGCGTGGTCACCCGGCTGCATGGCGATCTCCCCGGGCAGGGACGTCCGCGGCGCGTCGAGCCCGCGCCCCTGCAGCACCGCCACCTCGATCTCGCGGCCCTCGATGCCCGCCTCGATGACGACCTTGGGATCGAAGGCGCGCGCGGCCTCGATGGCCGTCCGGAGTGCGGCGGTGTCCTCGACCCGGCTGATGCCCATGGAGGAGCCCGCGCGGGCCGGCTTGACGAACAGGGGGAAGCCGAGCGCCGTCGCGCGGTGCAGGGCGCCCTCGGCATCGGTGCGCCACTGGCGGTCGGTCACCACCGCGTACGGGCCCACCTCCAGCCCCGCGGCGGCGAAGACCACCTTCATGAAGTGCTTGTCCATGCCGACGGCGGACGCCAGGACACCGGCGCCGACATAGCGCATGTCCGCCATCTCGAGCATGCCCTGCAGCGTGCCGTCCTCGCCGAACGGCCCGTGGAGCAGTGGGAGCACCACGTCCACGCCACCGAGGCTCTCGGGCACGGAGCCCGGGGCGGCGACGAGCAGCTCCTGACCGGCGCCGCCGTCGGCCGACGTCCCCATCACGACTGCATGCTCGGTCGCGGTGACCTCCGGGAGGACGTCGGCGCGCAGCGACCACGCGGACGGGTCGGCCGAGACGAGCGACCACTGACCGCTCTTCGCGATGCCCACGGGTACCACCTCGTACCGTGAGCGGTCGATCGCCTCGAGGACGCCCGCGGCCGTCACGCAGCTGACGGCGTGCTCGCTGGAGCGCCCGCCGAACAGGACGAGGACGCGGGTCCGGGGGGCTGCTGGACTCTCGGTGGTCACGGTGCGGAATCGCCTTCCGGCTTGAGGTTCCGGGACAGCAGGCGCTGCCCGAGGTCGTTGACGGACAGGCGTCCCTGCAGGACGGCCACCACGCTCTCGGTGATGGGCATGTCGACGCCGAGGGTCTGGGCGGCCTCGAGCACGGCCTGCGCGGACTTGATGCCCTCCGCGGTCTGGTTCAGCCGCACCGTCACCTGGTCGAGGGTCAGTCCCTGGCCCAGGAGGTGCCCTGCCGTGTGATTCCGGGACAGCGCGGAGGAGCACGTCGCGATGAGGTCGCCCATGCCGGCGAGCCCGGACATCGTCTCGGGACGGCCGCCGAGCGCGACGGCAAGGCGCGTGCTCTCGGCGAGTCCGCGCGTGATGACCGAGGCCTTCGTGTTGTCGCCCATGCGGCGGCCCTCGCAGATGCCGACGGCCAGGGCTATCACGTTCTTGACGATCCCGCCGATCTCCACACCGATCACGTCGGTGGAGGTGTACGGGCGGAAGTAGGACGCCGTGCAGGCGGCGGCGATCCAGGTCGCTGTGTCGTGGTCGGGGCACGCGACCACCGAGGCCGTGGGCTCCTCGCGTGCGATTTCCATGGCCAGGTTCGGTCCGGAGAGGACGGCGATGCGCTCGGCGGGCAGGGCGAGCTCCTCGGCGATGACCTCGCTCATGCGGGCATCCGTGCCGACCTCCAGGCCCTTCATCAGGGACACGACGACGGCGTGGGCCGGGACGAGCGGCCGCCATGCGGGCAGCTGTGAGCGGAGCGTCTGCGCCGGGACGGCGAGGACCACGAGGTCGCTCCCCGCCAGGACGGTCGCCACGTCGGCGGACGCCGACACGTTGTCCGGCAGGCGGATGTCGCCGAGGTAGCGCGAGTTCCGGTGGTCGGCGTTGATCTCCTCGGCCACCTCGGCCCGCCGGGACCACAGGACCACGTCCGTCTGCGGCGAGGTGTCCGCGAGGACCTTCGCGAAGGTGGTCCCCCAGCTTCCTGAGCCCAGCACGGCGATCCGTCGCGGGGCCTCGTCCAGCCGCAGGATCTCCGGTGCGGCTCCGGGCGTCGCGTCGCTCATGAACCGTTCCCCTTCGTCGTCCCGCCGGTCATCCCGTCAGGTGTCCCGCCGGTCGTTCCGTCAGGTGTCCCGCCCGGCTCGTGGTCGCCGGACTGGAAATCGCGTCCCGTGGGCTTCTGCTGCTTCGCTGCCGGGTCCCAGCGCTCGGCCGGTACCGGCTCGCCGCGCAGCTCCGCGAGGAGCTCCGTGATGGCATCGATGATGCGGTCGGTCGCGGCGTCGAGGGTGGCGCGGGTCAGCGGAGCATCCCGGAAGTCGCTGAGGTCCACCGGATCACCGACGAGGACGCGGGAGGTCTTGCGCGGAACGAGGTGGAACCGCTTCGCGTACCGCGGGAAGACCTCATGGGCGCCCCACTGCGCGATCGGTACCACGGGCGCTCCGGTCTGCAGTGCCAGCCGGGCAGCGCCCGTGCGGCCCTTCATGGGCCACATGCCGGGATCGCGGGTGAGCGTGCCCTCGGGGTAGATGATGATCCCGCCGCCGTCGGCCAGCACGTCGCGCGCCGCCTCGAGCGAGCGGTTCGCGCCGGAGGTGCTTCGCTCGACGGGCACCTGGCGGATCACCCGGAGGATGGACCCGATGACGGGCACCGAGAACAGGGACGCCTTCGCCATGAAGTGCGGCATGACCCCCTGGTTGTACAGGAAGTGCCCCACCACGACCGGGTCGATCTCCGTGACGTGGTTCGGGCACACGATCATGCCTGTTCCCCGCGGCAGACGCTCCTGCCCCCGCCATTCCTTGGCCATCATGGCGTTCATGACCGGCCTCACCCACGAGGCGAGGAAGGTGAACATGGCGCGTGAGCCCCTGGGCTCCCCCATGCGCCTAGGCGGGTGCCACGGTGGCCGCCGGGGCATCCCCCGTGACATCGAAGTCGGCGCCCAGTCCCTCGAGCTTGTCCTGGAAGCGCTCGTACCCGCGGTTGATCAGCTCGATCCCGGTGACGCGCGAGACGCCGTCGGCCGCGAGGGCCGCGATGAGGTGGCTGAATCCGCCGCGAAGGTCGGGGATGTCGATGTCCGCGCCACGGAGCTGCGTCGGCCCGGAGATGACGGCGGAGTGCAGGAAGTTGCGCTGGCCGAAGCGGCACGGCACGCTGCCGAGGCACTCGCGGTGCACCTGGATGTTGGCCCCCATGCGGATCAGCGCCTCCGTGAAGCCGAACCGCTGCTCGTACACCGTCTCGTGGACGATCGAGACGCCGGCCGCCTGCGTGAGCGCGACGACGAGCGGCTGCTGCCAGTCGGTCATGAACCCCGGATGCACGTCGGTCTCGAGGACGAGCGGCGAGAGGTCCCCGCCCGGGTGGTAGAAGCGGATGCCGTCGTCGTCGACGTCGAAGGCGCCGCCGATCTTGCGGTAGGTGTTGAGGAAGGCCGTGAGATCGAGCTGGCGCGCGCCCTCGACGTAGATGTCACCCCGGGTGACGAGGGCGGCGGACGCCCAGGATGCCGTCTCGTTGCGATCGGAGATGGCCTTGTGGTTGTAGCCGGTCAGCTCCCGCACGCCCTCGATGCGGATCACGCGGTCCGTCTGCACCGTGATGATCGCGCCCATCTTCTGCAGCACGGCGATGAGGTCCATGATCTCGGGTTCGACGGCGGCACCCGAGAGCTCGGTGATGCCGTCGGCGCGGATGGCGGTGAGGAGCACCTGCTCCGTCGCCCCGACGCTGGGGTACGGCAGGGTCAGTTTCGCGCCGTGCAGTCCCTTGGGTGCCGAGATGGAGATGCCGCCCGGGCGCTTGTCCACGACGGCGCCGAAGTTGCGGAGCACTTCGAGGTGGTAGTCGATCGGGCGGTCGCCGATCTTGCACCCACCGAGGTCGGGGATGAAGGCCTCGCCGATGCTGTGCATGAGGGGGCCGCAGAAGAGGATGGGGATGCGGGAGTCGCCGGCGTGGGCGTCGATGTCCTTCGAGCGGGCCATCTTCGCGTCGCTCGGGTCCATCGTGAGGTCGCCGGTCACCGGGTCCTTGGTCACCTTCACGCCGTGCAGCTGCAGCAGGCTGGTGACGACGTCGACGTCCTTGATCTCGGGGACGTTCCGGAGCACGGACGGCGTGTTGCCGAGGAGCGATGCGACCATGGCCTTCGGCACCAGGTTCTTCGCACCACGGACGGATACCTTGCCCGCCAACGGAATGCCGCCGCGAATGGTCAGAACGCTACCCATGAATACCTATTTTCCTTCTACGTTGAACCCCCGCGGACGCGAAATTACTCGTTCCAAGCATAGAAGCACCACGGGGTAGACAGAAATACAAGGGTACGACGCGCACTCCCTGTTCCCCGAGACCAACTCCCGCAGGTGCGTCGGCATTCCTGCGTGTCGACGCACGGCAGGTGATGTGCATGACACCCCCGCCCCGGCACGGAACGACGGAGGCGCCGGGTCGTCAGGTGCGGACTGGTTGGGTGGTCGGCTTGTAGGCGGCGCGCTCGGCCTCGAACGCCGTGATGTGCTCCTCCTGGCGCAGGGTCAGACCGATGTCGTCCAGCCCCTCCAGGAGCCTCCAGCGCGTGTAGTCGTCGATCTGGAAGGGTGCGCTGACCGATCCGCACTGGACGCTGCGCGCCTCCAGGTCCACGGTGACCATGGTGCCGGGCTCGTTCTCCAGCACCTTCCAGATGAGCTCGATGTCGTCCTGCGCCACCTGCGCGGCGACGAGACCCTGCTTGCCGGAGTTGCCGCGGAAGATGTCCGCGAAGCGTGAGGACAGGACCGCCCGGAACCCGTAGTCCTTCAGGGCCCAGACGGCGTGCTCGCGCGAGGAGCCGGTGCCGAAGTCGGGCCCAGCGACGAGGACCGACCCGCGCGAGTACGGCTCGCGGTTCAGGATGAACGAGCCCTCCTTGCGCCAGCCCGCGAAGAGGGCGTCCTCGAAGCCTGACCGCGTGATCCGCTTCAGATACACCGCGGGGATGATCTGGTCGGTGTCGATGTTGCTCTGGCGCAGCGGGACACCGATGCCGGTGTGGGTGGTGATCTTCTCCATGGCGAGGCTCCTAGGCGGCGGGGACGGCGGGGGTGTCGGACGCTGGACCGGATGCAGCTGCGGGCCGGTCGGCACCGCCCGGACACGGGTCGAGGTCCGACGGCGAACTCAGCGTTCCGCGGACCGCCGTGGCCGCGGCGACGACCGGTGAGACCAGGTGCGTCCGCCCGCCCTTGCCCTGCCGGCCCTCGAAGTTGCGGTTCGACGTCGACGCGCAGCGCTCCCCCGGTGCCAGCTGGTCCGGGTTCATCCCGAGGCACATGGAGCAGCCGGCGAAGCGCCACTCCGCGCCGAAGTCCTTGAACACGCGGTCCAGGCCCTCGGCCTCGGCCTGCAGGCGGACGCGTGCCGAGCCCGGCACCACCATCATGCGGATGTCCGGATCCTTCTCGCGGCCGCGGATGATGTCGGCCGCGATGCGGAGGTCCTCGATACGGCTGTTGGTGCAGGAGCCGAGGAAGACGGTGTCCACCCGGATGTCCTTCATGGGAGTTCCCGCGTCGAGGGCCATGTACTCCAGCGCGCGGTTGCAGGCCGCCTTGTCGTTCTCGTCGGCGAAATCATCGGGTGACGGCACGGACTGCGAGAGGGAGACGCCCTGGCCCGGGTTCGTGCCCCACGTGACGAACGGCTCGAGCTCGTTCGCGTCGAGGAAGACCTCGGCGTCGAAGACGGCGTCGTCGTCCGTGCGCAGCTCCCGCCAGTCGGCGACGGCGGCATCCCAGTCCGCGCCCTGCGGGGCGTGCGGGCGGCCCTCGAGGTACGCGAAGGTGGTCTCGTCCGGGGCCACCATGCCGGCGCGGGCTCCGGCCTCAATGGACATGTTGCAGATGGTCATGCGCGCCTCCATCGAGAGCGCGCGGATCGCGGAGCCGCGGTACTCGAGCACATAGCCCTGGCCACCGCCGGTGCCGATCTTCGCAATGACGGCCAGGATGATGTCCTTGGACGTGACGCCCGGCTTCAATGTTCCCTCGACCGTGATGCCCATGGTCCTGAAGGGCTTCAGGGAGAGCGTCTGCGTGGCCATCACGTGCTCCACCTCGGAAGTACCGATGCCCATGGCCAGTGCGCCGAAGGCGCCGTGCGTGGAGGTGTGGGAGTCGCCGCACACCACGGTGAGTCCCGGTTGCGTCAGGCCGAGCTGCGGGCCCACCACATGGACGATCCCCTGCTCGACGTCTCCCAGCGAGTGGAGACGCACGCCGAACTCCCGGCAGTTGGCGCGCAGGGTCTCGATCTGCGTCCGGCTCGTGAGATCCGCGATCGGCTTGTCGATGTCGAGGGTGGGCGTGTTGTGGTCCTCCGTCGCGATCGTCAGGTCGGGGCGTCGGAGGGGGCGGCCGGCGAGGCGAAGGCCCTCGAAGGCCTGGGGTGACGTCACCTCGTGCACGAGGTGCAGGTCGATGTAGAGGAGATCGGGCTGAGCCTCGGAACCGACGACCTCGCCCTTGCGGACCACGTGCGCGTCCCAGACCTTCTCTGCCAGTGTCTTGCCCATGACGGTCGTCCTTCTCTGTTCCTCGGTGCCGCGCCGGGTTGGCGGCTCCTGCTGAACCAACGGTGAGGACAACTCAACCAGTGGCCCCGGCCGAGTGCCAGCCGACCGGCTTGCGTCTCAGATAATGAGACTGCAATATCATCCTATGGACAATTCTAGCGGCGTCGGCGTGATCGACAAGGCCGCCCTCGTGCTCGACGCCCTCGAGGCGGGGCCCACCACCCTCGCCCAGCTCGTCGCCTCGACGGGACTCGCCCGACCGACGGTCCACCGGCTGGCCCTGGCGCTGGCGCACCACCGGCTCGTCGGACGGGACATGCAGGGGCGGTTCGTCCTCGGCAGCAGACTCGTGGAGCTCGCGTCCGCCGCGGGTGAGGACCGCCTGATCGCCGCGGCGGGACCCGTGCTGCTGAGCCTGCGGGACGCCACCGGTGAGAGCGCCCAGCTGTTCCGCCGGCAGGGCGAGTGGCGCGTCTGCGTGGCATCGGCCGAACGACCCGTGGGCCTGCGCGACACCATCCCTGTGGGCACCCAGCTGTCCATGCGGGCGGGCTCGGCGGCGCAGTGCCTCCTGGCCTGGGAAGACCACGACCGCCTCCTGAAGGGCCTGCAGAACGCACGCTTCACGCCCACGGTCCTTGCCGGCGTCCGGCGCCGCGGGTGGGCGCAGAGCCTCGGCGAACGGGAAGCGGGCGTGGCGTCGGTGTCCGCCCCCGTGCGGGGCCCTTCCGGCCGGGTCATCGCGGCCGTCTCGATCTCCGGTCCCATGGAGCGCCTCACGCGGCAGCCGGGCCGCATCCATGCGGAGGTCGTCTCGGACGCGGCGAAGCAGCTGACCCTCGCCGTCGCGAAGGCCGCGGACTGACATGGGCGCGCGACCTTCGGGCGACCGCCGGCAGGACGATCACGACGAGCCGCCCCGCACGGCCTGCCGCTTCGCCGTCTTCCTCCGTGGAGTGAACGTGGGCGGCATCACCGTGCGGATGGCGGACCTCCGCGAACTCCTGGAAGAGCTCCCCGTCCGGGACGTCAGGACCGTCCTGGCGAGCGGCAACGTGACGTGCACTTCGGAGCTTGACGCGGCAGCCCTCAAGGCCGCAGTCGAGGATTCCCTGAGCCACCGGTTCGGCTACGAGGCGTGGGTGATCGTGGTGGCCCACGAGGATCTTCGCGCCCTGGCGGCGTCGGTCCCCCCGTCGTCCCCGACTCCGGCTCCGACTGCCGGCGGGACCGGGGTACCTGTCCTGCCGGAGCTGCACACCTACGTGACCCTGTTCACGGGCACCGACGAGCGCGATGCCTTCCTGGCCGAGGTCCGGGAGTTCACCGACAGGCCTGTGGGCCTGGACGGAGGCACCGCCGTCGCCTGGTTCTGCCCGAAGGGCCGCTCCACGGACGTGCCCCTGGCGAAGGTGCTCTCCCGCACCCGGTACGCCGCCGTCTCGACGACCCGGAACCTGAACACCGTCGAGAAGGTCCTTCGACTGCTCGAGTGACGGGGTGTTCCGGGCGTCACTGCAGGTCGCCCGCGACCTCCCTGCTGCGGGTATCGACAGCTGACGCCGGGCCCACTGCCGTGTCGGGGTCCTGCCGGAGGAGGAGGTGGAGATCGGTGGGGAGCTGAGCCACACGCGCGCTGAGCCACACGTCGAGTTCGGCAGCCGGAATGGGCCGGGACATCAGGAATCCCTGCGCGAGGTCACATCCGAACCTGCTGAGCGCCTGGTATGCCTCCGTGTCCTCGACACCCTCGGCCGTCATCTCGAGCCCCAGACTGTGCGCCAGGTCGATGGTGGACACCACGAGGGCCGTGGCGCGGGCGTCGTCCATCATGGTGAGGATGAAGGACTTGTCGAGCTTCAGCTCGTCGATGGGGAACTCGCGCAGGTAGGACAGCGAACTGTAGCCCTTGCCGAAGTCGTCCACCGCGATCCTGACGCCCATGTCCCGCAGCGCTGCGAGATTGACCGATGCCCGGTGGCGGTCCGCGATCAGGGCGTCCTCGGTGATCTCCAGCACGAGCACCGACGGGGAGAGCCCCCGCGACGCCGTCATAACCGCTATCTGGGCCGGGAGCCGCGAGTCCATGATGGAACTGACCGCCAGGTTCACCGCCACCGACAAAGTCTCGCCGCGGGCAGCCCAGACCGCCGCGCGATCGAGGGCCTGCGCCAAGACGACGTCGGTCAGCGCGGGCAGCAGCCCGGCCTCGTCGAACCGTTTCAGGAAGGTGTCGGGCCCGAGGAGCCCCAGCGTCGGGTGGTCCCAGCGCACGAGGGCTTCCACACCGCGGACCCCTCCCGTGGCGAGGTCGATCTTCGGCTGGAAGTGAAGAACCAGCTGGTTCTCGGTCAGCGCGTCGTTCAGGCTCTTCACCGAGTGGAAGTGGAGCGAGAGTCCCTCGGCGGCGCCGTCGGAGTACACGGCGTAGCCGCTATGAGTCGTCTTCGCCGTGTACATGGCCATGTCGGCCTTGCGCAGCAGCATGGTGAGGTCCTTCCCCTGATCCGGGAAGCACGCGATGCCGATGCTCGCGTTGACGTGCACGGTGATGCCCCCCAGATCGTAGGGTTCGGCGAGTGCGGTCCTCAGCTTCTCCGCCACCGAGGCGGCCTGGTCCTGTCCGCAGGCGGCCAGATGCATCACGAACTCGTCGCCCCCGATGCGGGCGAGCAGATCTGCCGGGCGCAGCTGGGCGGACAGGCGCACGGAGACCTGCGCCAGGAGGGTGTCACCGACGTCGTGGCCGAGGCCGTCGTTGATCTCCTTGAACTTGTCCAGGTCCAGCAGCAGGACGGCGCTAGGACGCTGGGAGTCCGCCGTGAGCCGTTCTGGCACATCCGTGTAGAAGGCGCGCCTGTTCGGCAGGCCGGTCAATTCGTCGGTCCGTGCCTGTTCGGTGACCTGTGCCAGCTGGAGCCGTTGACGGAACACGAGCGGCAGTGCCGCAAGTGCCAGCGTCAGTCCGGCCAGCACGACGGCGAGGACCACGACGCGCTGCTGCGACGCCAGGATCAGGACTCCCAGCCCGGCGAGGGTTGCCACAGCCGGGACGGTCTGCACTGGAACGGCCAGCCGCTTCCTCGAGTCACTCGGAACGGTCGTGCCCTGGAGCACCGCCCACGCCGCGATCAGCGCCATGCCGATGCCCCACCCCGCGTCGACCGGCATCCCGACGACATACAAATTGTTCAGTTCCAGCAGGGCGTACACCACATCCGCACCGGTGAAGGTGACCAGACCCAGCACCACGAAGATCCAGCCTTCACCGGCGGAGAAGCCCGTGGTCGCGGTGACCCCGATGATCGTCGCGACCAGGATGAGATCCATTAAGGGGTAGCCTGCGCCGAGAACGACGGCCAGGGTCCGCGGGCCGCCGAGCGCCGATTCCAGCAGGGGACCGAGCAGGACGCCGAGAACGGCCGCCGCCCCGAGCGCGCCGACCGCTCCGTCCAGGACCACGGGCCAGGTCATGGCCCGCAGCCGGTTCCGGACGATGAAACCGAGGGCCGCCACCATCAGAAGATAGAAGCCCGAGAAGCCGAGATCCGCCGGGGAGGGGAACGGAACATCGACACCCTGAGCTGTGCGAATGACGTAATGGGTGGTGCCCGCCGCCCAGCAGGACAGGGCGCCGGCCGACAGCATGAGGTCCGGGCGCCGGCCGCGCGCTCGGATCACCGTGGTCCAGACGGCAAGGGTGGGAAGCCACATGGCCGATAAGCTCAGGACCCCATCGACAAGAGGGCTGAACTCCTCGGAGCGGCGGGACACCACGGCGAGCGCATACGACCCTGCGACGACGAACATGAGGATCAGGAGCGTCAGTGAGAAGGCACCGATTCCTCGGGTGGAACGCAAGCCCGCGAGCCCTTCACCTGTGCGCCGTCGTCCGGCTGCGGGCAGGACCTCCTCCTGGACCTGACGGGGGTAGCGGGCTCCGCTCCTGTCAGAGGTCCAGCCGTTCTTGATCACCATGATTCCTTCCGCGCTCCACGGGGCAGGGAAAGATCCCACCTACCCCTTATCCTTCCTTTCCTGCCCGAAGACCCGCGTCGTATCGAGCACGGAAAAGGCGCAAGATTGCGGCAGCTTCACCGCCGAGCCCGCACCCCGATGACCAGCACACCCGTCGACCCACCGAAGGACAGCCATGCGACTGATCGCCCAGGATTGCTACCAGCTCGAACACCAGAAGGGTTCGCACGGTTTCGTCGTGGCCGGCGCGGGGCGGGCCGCCGTCATCGATCCGGGCATGAGCTCAGGACGCGACGCCGTGCTCGCCGAACTGCGCGCCAACGAGGCGACGACGGGCCGGATCACCGACATCGTCCTGACCCACTACGACGCCGACCACGCACAGGTGGCACACGAGCTCCAGGCTGCGCTGGGCGCGACCGTGTGGATCGGCGCCGCGGACGCCGATGTTCTGCGCGGGCGCATCGCACCGAAGACCCTGTTCAGGAAAGTACTCGGCAAGGTGGCGCCGGTGACCCTGCCGTCGGGGGCACGGGAACTGAGCGGTTCGGGCGAGGTGTTCTCCGGGCTCCACTACCTCCCCACCCCCGGCCACACACCGGGTCACTACGCCTACCAGTGGCGCGGGGTGCTGTTCACGGGTGACGCCGTCCGCGTGGCGTCGGACGGCACGGTGCGCGACTTCTTCGCGCCGTTCATCAACGACGGGGCGGTCGCTGCGCGGACCGTGCAGCTCCTGGCGGAACGCATCCGGACCGGGTCCGTCGAGTGGGTGTGCTCGGGCCATAGTGCGACGGCCAGGACGGCGGCATCCGCCTGACGCGCGGGCCGCTTCCCGTCTCCGCGTGACCCACGGACCGCGTTCCGGCGTCAGACGCCCGACGCGGCGGACCGGACGGTCGAGCTGAAGGCGTTGTACCGCTCCACCTCGTCACGCACGGGCCGCAGGACGACGTCGTCCGCAACGCCTCCGCAGGCGGCGAGCAACCGTCTGCGGACGCGGGAGGCGCGACGGGCCGCTCCCCAGCGAGCGAAAACCGCCGCGATGGCCCCCACCAGGATGCCCGCCGCCAGCCCACCGACGATCAGCAGTGTCGGGACCGGGAAACCCTCGACGCGGGGGACGTCGACGACGGGCAACTGGAAGAACCCCAGGACGGCCAGCACACCGAGCCACGCCAGGCCGCCGACGAAGGCGGCGAAGGCCAGCCACTGCGCCACCCCGAAGGCACTCCACCAGGCACGCCTGACGGTCTCGAGGTCGGTGCCGGTGACCGCGGTGTCCAGTGCATCGGTGACGTCCTCCGCGGTACCACGGGCGGTAGCGCGGATCGAGGTGTGCCACGGCTCAACGGCGCCGGCGGCGGCGGCGTCGCCGAACACCCGCAGCGCATGATCGACACGCGCGCGCTGTGCGGGCTGCGCGAGTGGGAGGGACGAACTCCTGAGTTCGGGGATCACGTCCTGCGAGCGGAGGTGAAGACGCCGCAGGGGGTCGGGGCGGAGCCGGCCGAGCCAGCGCGTCACAGGCCACCCGGCCGTTGCGTGGGCGTCGCGGCGATAGGAACTGCGGACGGCATCCACCACCACGCCGACCCCGGCCGCGACTCCCAGCTCTTCGGCGAGCGCCTGTCGGGCCTCCTCCGCAGCCTCGGTGACGGGTCCGCCGGAGGCGAACGGCAGGAGCTCGGCGGCCGTGCGGGACGCGTCCGCCACCAGCCGGTGCGTCGCGGCCTCGCGGGTTTCCGCGAGTTCCCTGATGCGGGCGGCGAGCTCCTGCACGCCCTGGCCCGTCCGTGCGGATACCGGGAGGACGGCGACGTTCCGCAGCCCCTCCTCCGCGAGGATGGCCGAGAGGGACGCCGTGACCGCCGCGAGGTCGGCCGGCTCGAGCCGGTCCGCCTGGTTCAGGGCCACCAGCGTGACGGCCTCGTGGGTTGCGAGCCCCCGCAGGAAGTCGTGGTGCAGGGCCGCGTCCGCGTACTTCTGGGGATCGACGACCCACAGGAGCACATCGACCTGCCCGGCCAGCCGCTGCACGATCTCCCGGTGGGCGAGCGTGGTCGAATCGAAATCGGGGAGGTCCAGCAGGATCAGGCCGGCCGTCACGTCCACCGCCTCCGGCACCACGGGTGGACGCGGCGTCGGCCCGGCAGGGCGCTGCCGACGCGAGCGCCGGGGCCAGCGGAGCCACCGCCTGCGGGTGCGGGACACGCCGTCGTCGTCCGCAGTGCCGTCCGACGGTGGGAGCTGCCGCCCACCGGAGTGTTCTCCTGTCCGCTCCGCCACGACAGCGCGTTCAGAGCCGGCACCACGACCGTCCTGCGCCCGTTCGTCCAGGGCCACCCGCCCGCCGACGTTCACGGCGGGCGCGGCGGCGAGCGGCGCTCCGTCGGGCAGGTCGACGCGTGTGCGCACCTCGAGCCAATCGAGCAGTCCGTCGCTCCCCTGCCGTCCCCACACGAGTGCCAGCGGCTCGGAGGTGGTGGGCCGGCGTGCGGCCACACGCGCCGCGTCCGTGCCGCTCAGGGCATTCACGAGGGATGACTTTCCGCTACCCGTCGGTCCGAACACACCCACGACGGTGTGGGCCGCGGACAACGAGCGGCGCGTGCCCGCTCGCTCCAGGACGCCGGAGAGGCGCTGGAACTGATCCTCCGGCAACCGGTCCGCGCCGAGGTCGCGGGCCTCGCGCAACTGGTCGAGCACCCTGCCGAGGGTGGTCGCGGGCGCTGCCAAGCCCGCCGGCTTCCCCTGCCGGTTCACGCGCCGTCCTCCAGCGGGTCCCGCTGCCCCGCGGGCAACGCGGTGCGCAGCTCACGTGCAAGGACGCGGAGCGATTCGGCCGGGGTCTGAAGAGCGAGGGGAGCCAGGCATGCCTCGAACGGCGCCTGCTCCAGCTGGAACAGGCTCTCGACGCGGTCGGCGAGATTCCGGCGTGCGGTCGCGGCGAGCCGGCGCACCGCATCGTCGCCGAATACCGCCTCCAGCAGTTTCTGGCCCGCGATCGCCGAGGCTCCGGCTATCCCGATCTCACCGCCCGTCAATCCACCCGTCGAGGCGAACACCACCACCATCAGCGCGACGGCGATGCCGTTGACCCCGAAGGAGAGCATCCTCGCCGTGAACCGCTTGTCCGCGCCCTCCGCCTGGACCAGCTGGAGGAGGTCCTGCTGCCACGCACGGATCTCCCGGGCCACCTTCCCCGAGAAGGCCTCGGCCTGCCAGGCCGGAACGTCCACCAGCAGCGCCGCCCCCGCGGGGTCGGACCGCCACCGCCGCCTGGTCGCCTCGTCGGCCCGGGCCGCCTGTTCCACGATGACGGTCTGCAGCCCGCTCCCGATCGCCTCGGCGACCGTCGACGCCGGTGCCGGCTTCCCGGTGAAGAAGGCCGTCACACGGTCACGCGCGCGCCCGATCCTCGTCTCCAGTCCACGCATGAACTCACCCGTCCCCACGAAATCCTGCCACCGGGCCAGGACCTCGCCCCGCAACAACCGGCCGTCCTCGGTGGCGGCGAGCACATCGGCGCGGGCATCGCGGAAGGCAGCCTGGACCGCGGCGTGCAGCGAGTCACCCACCAGCTGTTCCTGGGCGACGGCGTCGCCGATGGTCTCGAGCTGTCCTGCGAGCGCGCGGAGGGCACCTCCCACCGTGCGCCGTGCGATGTCGCGGCGGCCCTCCGCGTCCGCTGCCAGTGCCTGCAGCCAGCGCGAGATGGGCTCGACGGCGTCCGGGGGAAGCATCCGCTCCCCCGCGAGCCGCACCTCCGGGATGACGAAGATCGGGGCATGCCCCAGATTCTCGGCGGCGAGTAGTGTCAGCAGGTCTCCGCGGATCTCCTCCTCCACTCCCGGCGGCACGCGGTCCAGCACCACCGCCACCAGGATGTCGCGACGGCCCGCCTCCGCCAGCAGCTTCCACGGCACGGCGTCTGCGTAGCGGTTCGCGGTCGTCACGAAGATCCAGAGGTCGGCAGCAGCGAGCAGCTGCCCCGCGAGCCGGCGGTTCTCGTCGGCGATCGAATCGACGTCGGGCGTGTCGATCAGCGCGAGTCCGGCGGGCAGGGTCGGCATCGGCCGGAGGAGCAGGGTGTCTGCTCCCGTCGCCTGATGCAGCCGCGGCTGATGCTCCGGCCCACTGCTCGCCGGAACCGGCGGTCGCCCGGCCCTCGACGGTGCGACGGCGAGGGCCGGGATGCCGGCCGTAACTTCCGGGCCGGCCTTGCTGATACCCGCACCCGCTCCGGCGCTCCCGCCGTCCCCGGCGCCCGGCAGATCACCGGACAGGCGTACCCGGCTCAGCGTGGGCAGGATGCGGGCGTCGTCGAACCAGGCGCCGTCATCGGGGTGGTGCAGCAGGAGGGGCTGCCGGGTGGTGGGCCGGACTGCACCGGCAACGGACACCGCTCGTCCGACGATCGCGTTCACGAGGGTCGACTTGCCGGCGCCCGTCGAGCCACCGACCACAGCCACGAGCGGCGCGTCGAGGCTGGCCAGGCGAGGCAGAATGTAGTCGCCGAGCTGCGCTCGGGCGGACGCGGCGGCACCGCGCGCATCGGCTGATGCCGGAAGGGCGAGGGGGAAGCTCAGGCTCTGGAGTGCTGTGCTGACCTCCCGCAGGAGCGGGGAGAGCCCGCGGGCATCGCCGGCCGGGGAGGGTGCACTCATGGGACCATCATGCCAGCCGGGGCAGTGGAACGGCCGTAGGGTCGGGACTCCCCCGCATCCCCGTTAACCAGGACGTCCCGGTCATCGTGATGATGACCGGGACGTCCTGTGTGTCCATGCGGACCGATGTGACCCCAGCGGGATTCGAACCCGCGTTACCGCCGTGAGAGGGCAGCGTACTAGGCCGCTATACGATGGGGCCCGTACTTTTCCATCTTACTACTCATTTTTACTGCTCTTGCCACCCTGCCCGTCAGGGCCGGATTGCGCTGGGGTACCAGGACTCGAACCTAGAATGTTGGTACCAGAAACCAGTGTGTTGCCAATTACACCATACCCCAATGGCACTTCCCGAAGCCCTGATCGTGCCGGGTTTCGACCGCGTAACCGCTCCGCGCCGAGATATAACGTTACCGGACGGATGGCAGGAACTGCAAAACGGCGTCCAATCCCCCGATGCGAGGAACCTCCTCCGGCTCTGACGATCCGGAAGCATCCCCTCGTTCTCCGGTGCCCGCATCCCTCGTTCCCGCGCAGGTTGCTGCCGCCGACCGTCCTGCTCTCGATGGCACTCCCGGCGCTGCCGAGCCCCCGGCGCGATCGAGCCACACCCCGACGAGGCCCGCAGCGCGCGCCCCCTGTGCGTCGACGACGAGGTTGTCCCCCACGTAGAGGGTTCGTGCCGGATCGGTGTGGAGCAGGCGGGCGCCCTCCCGATAGATGGCGGGCTCCGGCTTCGCCACCCCGACGGTGTCGATCCCGACGAGGACCCGGATCCGCTGGAGCCCTGCCCGGTCCAGCTTCGCGCGCTGGTAGTCGTGCACGTTGTTGCTCACCGCGCCGTACGGTACTCCGCGATCGTCCAGGGCATCCAGCAGGGGGACGACGTCGTCGTACGCCCTGAAGTGCAGCGGCAGGGTCTGTTCGTAGGCGCGCACCCAGGCCTCCGCCACCGATCCCAGGAACGGCTCGGGGGTGAACCCGGCCCGGGCGTGCCGTACGCGGTGCACCCGCTGCTCCTCGAAGGTGAGCTCGCCCGCGAGGAATCGACCGTAGTGGCGCTGCGGATCGGCGGTGTAGAGCGCCTTGTACCGGACCCAGTCGTCGTCGCCGAGATGATCGAGCGCCGGATCGGGGATGGACTGCAGGGTCCGGCCCATCGCCCGTTCGAGGTCCACGAGCGTGTCGTCGATGTCGAACAGGACCGCCGCCACCTCCCCGACCGGTGAAGCCGTCACTCCTGCACGGCCGGCCCCTGTCTCCGCCGGCATGCGTCAGTGCGCCGTGGCACGCAGGGCGCGGACCCTGCTGAGCGAGGACTCGCGACCGAGGATCACCATCGACTCGAACAGGGGCGGGGAGATGCGCCTGCCCGACATCGCGGTGCGTACGGGACCGAAGGCGAGCCGGGGCTTGAGGCCGAGGGTGTCCACCAGGGCGCCACGTAGGGCCGCCTGCAACGAGTCCGCGTCCCATTGCTCGCACGCCTCCAGTGCCTGAAGGGTCGCGTCGAGGATCTCCGCGAGGTTCGCGGGCAACCCCTTGCGGGCGTCGTCGGCGATGTCGACGGCGTCGTCCTCCTTGAAGAGGAAGGCGAGCATGTCGGGGGCCTCGCCGAGGAGGGTGATGCGTTCCTGGATGAGGGGTGCTGCCGCGGCGACGATCCGCAGCTCGTCGTCGGTCGGCTCGCTGCCGATGACGCCCTCGGCAGCGAGGTAGGGCAGGAGCCGGCTGCGGAACTCCGCCGGGTCGAGCAGGCGCACGTGCGTGCCGTTGATCGCCTCGGCCTTCTTGAGGTCGAAGCGGGCCGGATTGGCGAGGACGTCGCGCACGTCGAACTTCTCCACCAGCTGGTCCACGGAGAAGATGTCCTCGTCCGCCGACAGGCTCCAGCCGAGCAGCGAGAGGTAGTTGAGCAGTCCTTCACGGATGAAGCCCCGCTCGCGGTGGAGGAACAGGTTGGACTCGGGGTCCCGCTTGGACAGTTTCTTGTTGCCCTGGCCCATGACGTAGGGCAGATGACCGAAGAGCGGCATGTACTTCGCGACGCCGATGTCGATCAGCGCGCGGTAGAGCGCGACCTGGCGGGGCGTGGAGGAGAGCAGGTCCTCGCCGCGCAGCACGTGGGTGATGCCCATGAGGGCGTCGTCCACCGGGTTGACGAGCGTATAGAGCGGCGCACCGTTGGCCCGGACCACCGCGAAGTCGGGGACGCTCCCGGCGCGGAACGTGATGTCTCCACGCACGAGGTCCGTGAACGTGATGTCCTCGTCCGGCATCCGCAGGCGCAGGACGGCGGGCCGGCCCGCCGCGCGGAAGGCGTCCTTCTGCTCCTCGGTCAGCTCGCGATCGTGGTTGTCGTAGCCCAGTTTCACGTCGCGGCCCGCAGCACGGTGGCGCTCCTCGACCTCCTCCGGGGTGGAGAACGACTCGTACAGATGGCCGGCGTCGGTGAGCCGTTCGATCACGTCCCGGTACAGGTCGCCGCGCTGCGACTGGCGGTAGGGGGCGTGCGGGCCGCCCACCTCCACACCCTCGTCCCAGTCGATCCCGAGCCAGGTCATCGACTCGAGCAACTGCTGGTAGCTCTCTTCGCTGTCACGCGCGGCATCGGTGTCCTCGATGCGGAAGACGAGCTTGCCGCCGGTGTGGCGGGCATACGCCCAGTTGAAGAGCGCCGTCCGGATGAGCCCGACATGCGGCGTGCCCGTCGGCGACGGGCAGAATCGGACCCTGACGGGCGTGGCATCGGTGACGACGGGGAGTTCAGCGGAGATAGTCATGATGACCCCAGTCTAGGCGGGACCCCTTGCGGGGGTGCGTCGCCGGTCCCCCGTGCGGGGAACCGGCGACGCTCACGGGGTCAGCGCCGGGCCGGGTTGGACAGTCGACCGATCCCCTCGACGTCGACGTCGAAGCGCTGGCCGTCCGAGATCAGGCCGACGCCTGCGGGGGTCCCCGTCAGGATGATGTCTCCCGGGAGCAGCGTGAAGGCCTGCGAGACGTAGGCCACGAGTTCGCGCGCGCCCCAGATCATGTCGCTCGTGGAACCGTCCTGCCGCAGCTCGCCGTCGAGCGTTCCGCGGATCGACAGGTTCTCCGGGTCGAGGTCGGTCTCGATCCATGGTCCGATCGGGCAGGAAGTATCGAAGCCTTTGGCCCGCGCCCACTGGTCGTCGGTCTTCTGCACGTCGCGGGCCGTGAGGTCGTTGGCGCACGTGTACCCGAAGACGACGTCGTCGACGCGCTCGAGTGGAACATCCTTGCAGATCCTCCCGATGACGACCGCGAGCTCGGCCTCGTAGGAGATCTGGTCGGAGAAGGAGGGAAGCAGGATCGGGTCGCCCGGCCCGATCACCGAGGTGTTCGGCTTCAGGAACATCAGGGGCGCCGCAGGCGTCTCGCTACCCATCTCCTGGATGTGGTCGGCATAGTTCCGGCCTACGCCGACCACCTTGCTGCGCGGAATGACCGGGGCGAGGAGGCGGACGTCCTCGAGCGCGTGCCGCACCCCCGTGAGCTGGATGCCGTTGTAGAAGGGATCGCCCTGGATGACGGCGACCTCCTCGCTGCCGGCGGGGCCTTCGACGATGCCGAAGAGGGGGTCATCATGGACTACAAAGCGTGCAATTCGCATGCGGTCCAGCCTAGCGCGCACCGTCGGCGACGCGGGTCCGGCCCAGGACGGTGCAGGTACGGGCGGCTTGGTGATTAAAAGGAGATACCGCGGGCACTCCCTCCCCAGCGAAGAGGGTGCCCGCGGTATAGGTACTCCGGTGGATCAGCAGGGCGCCCAGCTTACGCAAGAGCGCTGCATGCCGATGGTGGAGTTAGAAAGGCCAGTTGCCCACGCGGTCCAGCGACGATACGGGAGCAACTACACCGCTCTTGGCCGGAGCGGCATTCGCGGTGGCCGCGCCGGTGGTGACGAGGAGTGCGGCGAGCAGCAGTGCGGAGGTGATGCGCTTCATGGAGTGTCCTTTGACGGTGATCGACAGTGGTTGTGGAGTTCCGCCCGTACCACGAGCGCCTCTGAAAACATCGTAAGCCACACCAGCCACTTTAGTAACATTTTTCACTTACTTTTTTTAGAATCTTTTCGTCCAGTGGATCCATGACACCCGGCCGCCCATAAAGTGGTGAGCACGGTCAACAGAGGCGGAAGGCCGATAAGACGAATGGCAGACAGAGAAGCCCCAGGTGAGCGACTGATCCTCGAATTCCGGGCACGCGATGCGTGGAACCAGAGGGACTATTCCGGTGCGCAGCGGCTTGCCGACGCGTGGGCGGACCTCTGCAGGGCGAACGACGATGAAGAGGGCTTGTGGAATGCCTCCTTCCTCGCTGGGGAGTGTCTTCGAAAACAAGGCTTGATGGACGAGTCCCGACTTGTGGCAGAGCGTCTCGAGCTTTCACCGGTGACCCAGAGGTCGCCGGCCCTCAAGGCCCGGGTCTCGACTCTGAGGGCATTTGCGCTGCAGGGAAGCGGGGACCTGCCTTCAGCAGTGGAAGCTGCACGCGCCGCAGTCAAGGAGGCGATGACAGGCCCTGACCACACCGAAGTCGCTGTCGAAGCCATGAATGCTCTCATCGCGGCCCTGGCGGAGAGCGGGCTGCTTCCCGAGGCATGGAAGGAGTCCCTCCTCCTCGACGACCTCCTGAAGCAGGATCGGGACAACAAGTATGCGGGACAGTCCTACTGGGCCATCGGAAATGTAGCCTTTCTCCTGGACAGGATCTCCGACGGGGTGGCGTATCACCAGCTAGCAGCCAAGAATCTCTCGCCCACCAATGATTTGGACCTCTGGGCTCACTTCAACCGGGCTTCCGCGTCGCTCAGGCTGACCGCCGGAGTTACTGGACCAGAGACGCTCGAATGTATCGAACGCGCGGAGCTCGCGGCATCGATCGTCGGCGGCACCGAGCGTGATCGTCTCGAATTGAAACTGACACGGGCGCAGTGGCTCGTTCTCACCGAGCAGTTCGAGATGGCTGTCAGCCACCTGAATGCGATCATCGAACGCGAGGAGTTGCTCGCTTCCCACGTTGCGGCCCAGGCTCACTTCCTCCTGGGTCAGGCTCTCTCGGCCTGCGGACACGAGACCGACGCCGTCCGGCACCTGACGATCGGAGAGGAACTCTTCCTCGCGTCCGGAGCCGAGGACCGCGCCTCCATGGCCCGCGGGCTGATCCGCAGCATCGAGCACCCGAGCGCCTGAGCGCGGCACCTCCTGCCGAGCGGATCGGGCATCGGTGTCATCCAGGGCGTCGTCGCCGCGTGCGGTCCCGCAGACGGAGCGGCTGACGTAGACTGGTTCCGAGGCCCTGGTCGGGCCGGGCGTTTTCCCCCATTACTCCCGCTCCGACCGGGGTTCTCCTGTCTCGCGAATCAGACGTAGAAATTGACGAAACGCTGATGCCCGATAGCAGCCTCTGCGGCTCGACCGAATGCTAGTGTTTCCCCGTCGGGTGGCGGATGAACGGTCGTTCGCCCATCGACACCTTCCACCGGCGCAGGACAACGCCGGGCACATCTTCATTCTTCGGCGAGCGTACGGGGGTAGAGCGCCATGACGAGGCCAATCGTCCGGACGGGCTCCGTCGCACGGCACGGCATCTCGCTTGTTCACCGCCCGTACCCTTGCGGTTCGGGCTCCGACTCCCGCCCCACGAGGAATGTACGCTGGAACCGATGAGCGCTGACCACAAGGATCCCCGGCTCGCCATGCTGGTCGAGAGCATCGTGCGCCTGTCGCGGGGAGAGCTCAGCAGCCGCATCGAGCCGTCCAGTGCCCGGGACGACGTCGACGCCGTGATCACGGGTGTCAACCTGCTCGCCGAGGAACTCGAGCAGGTCTACGAGCAGTTCGAGAAGCGTGTGGAGAGCCGGACGGCCATGCTGCGGCAGGCGCACCTGGACATGATGAAGATGGCGATGTCCGATGCCCTCACCGGACTCGCCAACCGCGTGGCACTCATGGACGCCATCGAGGAAGCCCTCGGCCAGGCCGCGGACGGCGCGGCCCCGCCTGCGCTGCTGCTCCTCGATCTCGACAGCTTCAAGAACGTCAACGACCGGTTCGGCCACGACGCCGGCGACCGCGTACTCCAGGAGGTGGCCTCCCGCCTCAACGGGGTGGTCAGGGAGAGCGACCTCGTGGCGCGGCTGGGCGGCGACGAGTTCGCGATCCTGCTGCCGGCCGCGACCATGGACATCGCCATGCAGGTGGCCCGCCGGGCGCTGGAGGTGCTGGGTGAGCAGATCCGGCTCGACTCGCTCTACATCCACTCCCGGGCGAGCATCGGGGTCCGCCTCGGAACGGCCGACCAGAGCGCCGAGGAACTGCTCCTGGACGCGGACACCGCCATGTACGCGGCGAAGCGGGAAGGCCGCAGCATCATCAAGGTGTTCGAGCCGGTCATGCTCTACTCGCGGCAGCTACGCAGTCAGATGGCCACCGAACTGCGCGGTGCCATCAGTGCCGACGAACTCGTGCTGCACTACCAGCCCGTCGTGGAACTCGCGACGAACCGCATTCTCGGGGTCGAGGTCCTCGTGCGGTGGCAGCATCCGCTCCGAGGGCTCATCCCGCCGGACACCTTCATTCCGCTGGCGGAGGAGATCGGTGTCATCCACGACCTCGACCGCTGGGTGATGGCCGCATCGCTGCGGCAACTGGCCCGATGGCGCTCCGAGCTCGACCTCGACGACGACTTCCAGCTGAGGGTCAATCTCTCGGCGATGGAACTCAAGCAACTCAATCTCGTGGACCACATCCGATCACTGCTTCGCGAGCTGGAGTTGCCGGCCGGCAACCTGGTGGTGGAGATCACCGAGACGGCGATCGTGACGCGGGGCGAGGTCGAGATGTACTCCCTGCTGAGCCTGCAGCAGCTGGGCGTGGGCATCGAGATCGACGACTTCGGGACGGGCTACTCGTCCATCAGCTACCTGCGGGAGCTTCCCGTCAGCATGGTGAAGGTGGACCGCTCGCTGCTCGTGGAGCTCAACACCAGGGCGGGTCAGCTCGATTTCGTCGCGGCGATCCTGCAGCTCATCCGTGCAGCCGGCCTCGAGGCGGTCTTCGAGGGCATCGAGACCCGTGAACAGGCGGAACAGCTGCGCGCGCTGGGCTGCGCCAGCGGGCAGGGGTACTACTTCAGCCGCCCGTTGCCGGCGGATGAGGCAGGCGCGCTGCTCGCCACGACCCATCACCTGCAGCTGGGCGACGGCGTGAAAAGCGCGGAAGTGACGACGTCGTCCTGACGCGGTGAGCCTGACGCGGTGGGCCTGACGAGGCTGACGATCACGCCGTCGGACATCACCGTACCCGCGGGGCGCCCTCCTGCTCCCCCTGCGCAGCAGGGTCGCCCGGGAGGCAGCAGGGGCGCCCGGGACCACGATCCACGAGCACCCCTGCAGGGCATCAGATCCGTCAGACCAGGCGCGTCAGCCAGCCGTGCGTGTCCTCGACGGCCCCGGTCTGGATGCCCAGCAGCTCGCTGCGGATGGACATCGTGACCTCGCCCGCGGGGGCTCCGGCCGTACCGATGTAGTCGTCCCCGTCACGGAGCTGGCCGATCGGGGTGATGACGGCGGCCGTACCGCACGCGAAGACCTCGGTGATCTCCCCGCTCGCGACCCCGTCACGCCACTCGTCCAGGGTGATCTTCCGCTCAGTGACCTCCAGGCCGCGGTCGCGTCCCAGCTGGATGACCGAGGAACGCGTCACGCCCTCCAGGATGGTTCCGGAGAGGGCCGGCGTCACGATCGACCCGTCACGGAAAACGAAGAAAACGTTCATGCCTCCCAGCTCCTCGACCGCGTTGTCGTTGAACTGGTCGAGGAAGAGCACCTGCTTGCAGCCGTGCGCTTCCGCCTCGAGCTGGGCCGCGAGGGAGGAAGCGTAGTTGCCGCCTGCCTTCGCGGCACCCGTCCCGCCGCGTCCCGCACGCGCATAGGTCCGGGACACCCAGATGTCGACCGGCTTCACCTCACCGCCGAAGTAGTTCCCCGCGGGGGACGCGATCACCCGGTAGGAGACCTCCCGGGCCGGGCGGACGCCGAGGAACGCTTCCGTGGCGATCATGAACGGGCGCAGGTAGAGGCTCTCGCCGTCCCCGGACGGAATCCAGTCCTGGTCGGCGGAGACGAGCTGCCGCAGCGACTCGAGGAAGAGTTCCGCGGGAAGCTGCGGCAGCGCGAGGCGGACGGCCGAACGATTCAGACGGGCCGCGTTGGCGTCCGCGCGGAAGGTCCAGATGGAGCCGTCCGCATGCCGGTAGGCCTTCATGCCCTCGAAGATCTCCTGGCCGTAGTGCAGCACGGCCGCGGCGGGGTCCAGGGCGATGGGACCGTAGGGTTCCAGCCGCGCGTCCTGCCAGCCCCCCGTGCCGGTCTCGTCGACCCTGAAGTCGACGATCGCCGTGTGATCGGTGAAATAGTTGCCGAAGCCCGGATCGGCGAGGATCGCCATCCGCTTCTCGTCCGGCACCCGCTGCGTGGACAGGTGCTGGGCGAACTGGGTATCGGTGGCTGTCATGGTTCCTCCGCGCTCACGCGGGCCGCACAGGCGACAGGGCCGCCGTCGCCCGTGGATGGTCAGTGCACCGGCACTGGGTTAATGATGTGTAACCACCTTAGGACACGGCGGCGGCAATAGCATCGCCGACGGCGGCGGTTCCGCGGCCCGCGGTCCGCGTCGCGACGTCCTCCTCCACGGCCCGCTCGATGCGTCCTGCCTGCGCGTCCAGTCCGAGATGGCGGAGCAGGAGCGCGGCCGAGAGGATCGCGGCCGTCGGGTCGGCGATCTGCCGGCCGGCGATGTCCGGTGCGGAGCCGTGCACCGGCTCGAACATCGAGGGCGCGGTGCGGTCCATGTTGAGATTCGCGGAGGCGGCGAGCCCGATACCTCCCGTGACGGCTGCGGCCAGGTCGGTCACGATATCGCCGAAGAGGTTGTCCGTGACGATCACGTCGAAGCGCGACGGGTCGGTGACGAGGAAGATCATCGCCGCGTCCACGTGGAGGTAGTCGTGCGTCACCTCGGGGAACTCGAGCGCCACCGCTTCCACCGTGCGCCTCCACAGATGCCCCGCGTACACCAGCACGTTGTGCTTGTGCACCAGGGTGAGCTTCCCGCGGCGTGCAGACGCGCGCTGGAAGGCGTCCCGGACCACCCGCTCCACCCCGTGGGCGGTGTTGAGGGAGACTTCCGTGGCCACCTCGTGGGGCGTTCCCCCGCGCAGGGTTCCGCCGTTGCCCGTGTAGGGCCCCTCCGTCCCCTCCCGGACCACCACGAAGTCGATGGCGCCGGGGTCGGCGAGCGGACTGGAGACGCCGTCGAACAGGCGGGACGGCCTGAGATTCACGAAGTGGTCGAGCGAGAAGCGGAGCTTGAGCAGGAATTCACGCTCGATGAGACCGGACGGGATGCGGGTGTCTCCCGGCGCCGCGCCGACTGCGCCAAAGAGGATCGCATCATGGCCGCGGAGCCGGGTGAGGGTCTCATCGGGCAGGGTCTCCCCCGTCGCCAGCCAGTGCTGCGCACCGAGGGGGTACTCGGTGGACTCCAGGGCCACGTCGTCGCCCAGCACGGCCCGGAGCACCTTGAGGGCTTCGGCGGTCACCTCGGGGCCGATCCCGTCTCCCGGGATGACGGCGAGGTCGATGCTCTTGGGGGCTGGAGTCATGGCTCCAGCGTAGGAAAACCGTGGGATGTGTCCCAATCCGTCCGCAGGGTGAGACGGGCCCGGATCGGTCCACCCCTAGTGGGATGTGGAACGGCGCGCAGCCCCCCTAGAGTTGCTCCAATGGACATCCACCTGCGGATCGCACGCTGGCTCCGCACCCATCCCGGAACGATCGACCTCTGTCTCGCACTGGCGATCCTCGTGGTCTTCGTGCTCCCGTTCGCCGCGGGCGGCGCACAGGACTACGAGATCGTCCTCCTGGTCTCCACGGTCCTGGTGTCAGCACTGGCGGTGCGTCGATCCCGTCCCATCCTGTCCGCGGGCGTGATCGCGGGCGTCTCGGTCCTGCAACTCGTCACGGGAGTGGAACCCGTGCCGACGCAGTTCGTCATCCTGATCACCCTCTACACCCTCGCGGCCTACGCACCCCGGTGGGCGAGTCTCGGCTCGCTGGGACTCGCCATCGCCGGCACGGCGATAGGACTCGTCCGGTACGGCGAGAACTTCGGCCTGACCGGGGACGGCTCGGTGCTGGCGACGGTTCCGCTCTTCCTCATCGTCCTGTTCTTCGCGGAGTCGCTGGTGCTGCTCGCCTGGACGATCGGCGATCTCGCCCGGTCGCGCCGCCTGACGTACCAGGCCCTCGAGGACCGCGCCCGGCGCCTGGAGGTGGAGCGCCAGCAGGAGAGGGATCTCGCTGCTGCTGACGAGCGCAGCCACATAGCGCGGGAGATGCACGACATCGTGGCCCACTCCCTGTCCGTGATCATCACCCAGGCCGACGGCGCGCGATATGCGAGCGTACAGCGGCCGGAACTCGCCGTGCAGACCCTCGGAACCATCGCCGACACCGGCCGGGGTTCACTGCGCGAGATGCGTCGCCTGCTGGGCGTGCTGCGCGGCGACGAGGACGCCTCGACCCGGCCGCTCCCGACGCTCGACGACGTCGATGCGCTCCTCCACTCCGTGCGGAGCGCGGGCGTCAGGGTCTCGTGCCGCCGCCTCGGCTCGCCCCGGCGCGAGTTGCCGCTCGGTGCCGAACTCACCGCCTACCGCGTGGTGCAGGAATCCCTCACGAACGTCCTCAAGCACGCCGGCGCCGACACCAGCACCGAGGTCTGCCTCGACTACGGACAGCGCGGCCTGACCATCATGGTCGACGACGACGGCCGCGGCGCCGCCCCGGATCCCGGGACGGCGGGCGCCGGACAGGGCATCATCGGTATGACGGAACGCGTCCGCCTCTATGACGGCACTGTCACCGCGGGCCCCCGGTCAGGTGGCGGCTACAGCGTCAACGCCTTCATCCCCTATACCCAGGCCTAGCCACCGGTCGGCAGGACCGGTGCGGAACGAGGAGAAATACAGCATGGACAACACGACGAGTGTCGAGGGCGCCCGGACGGGACGACCAGCGGCGCCGGCGTCCCGGCGAGCCGCGCCGGGGTACCCGGAAGGCTCCGGGACGACCGCCGGCCACGCCCCGATCCGCGTCGCGATCGTCGACGACCAGCACCTGGTGCGCAGTGGTTTCGCCATGCTAATCAACTCGCAACCCGACCTCGAGGTGGTGAGCGAGTCCGCCAACGGCGCCGACGCCGTGCGGGCCCTCGCCGCCACGCGCGCCGACGTCGTCATGATGGACGTGCGCATGCCGGGCATGGACGGGATCGAGGCGACCCGCCGCATCCTCGCCGGCCACGGCTCCGCGACCGACAGCGACGGACCCCGCATCGTGGTCCTCACGACCTTCGACCTGGACGAGTACGCGCTCGCGGCCATCCACGCGGGGGCCAGTGGCTTCCTCCTGAAGGATGCCCCGCCCGAGGAACTGCTCGACGCGATCCGGACGGTCCACCGCGGCGACGCCGTCATCGCGCCGTCCACCACGCGCCGGCTCCTCGATCACGTGGCGCCCCTGCTCCGTGAGCCCTCCCCCACCCAGTCCGCCCACGCGGACGCCGTCGGCCGCCTGACCGCACGCGAACGCGAGGTGTTCGGGCTGATCGCCCAGGGACTGTCCAATCCGGAGATCGCTGCGGGGCTGTTCCTCTCCGAGGCGACCGTCAAGACGCACGTGGGCCACATCCTCGCGAAACTGGAGGCGCGCGACCGGGTGCAGGCCGTCGTGATCGCCTACGAGACGGGCATCGTCCGGCCGTGACCCGCGCGCGGCGCGGGAATCGCCCGCGCCGCACTGGCACCCGCGACTGCTGCATGACCGCCTCACCCTCCCGCGCCACCTATATTGGGAACATTCCCAGCAGCGGTCGGAGGACAGCGTGACGCAGGACGAAACGCGCGGACGTCGCGGCACTGCCGCCGCCGTCGTCGCCTCCGCTTCCGCGTCCGAGGCCGCCGAGGTGCAGCAAATGCTGAGGAGCGGTGGCCTGACCGGCACGATCACCGCAGCGGGAGACGACCTGCTCGTCGAGGTGCTGTCCTTCCAGCCGGACATCCTCGTCGTCGACCTCGAGATCGCCCTGACCCATGCGGAGTCCCTGCCGGAAATCATCGCGCAGCACCGGCAGCTCGCCGGCCTGCCCGTCATCCTGCTCCTGCCCGATGCGGGGGTGGGACAGCTGCCCGAGGGTCTCCTGCCCTACGTCTCGGACATCGTCTTCAGGCCACTCACCGCCGCCGAGCTGGTGCACCGGGTCCGTGCGGCGGTCACCCGGCGGCGCCGCCGCCAGTCGCAGCGCGCCGCGTCCGCCCGCCTGCGTGAGGACATGCGACGGATTTCGGCGGGCATCCGCGCCACCAACGATCCCACCGTGATGGTCGGGGACGCCCTCCCCGCCGTGGGCCGGGCCCTGGGTGCACACCATGTAGCCCTGCAGTTGTTCGACGACGAGCGCATCGCCGCGCAGGGAAGCAGCTGGACCGCCGGGGAGGCCCGGGTAGCGAGCTACTCCACGCCGAGCACGGACGACGACGCGGCGTTCGCCGTCGCGCGCTCGCTGTGGGAGGAGACTGCCGCGGCGACCTTCGATTCGGACGCTGCTCCCGCGAGCCGGTCCGGCGCCGCACCCGTGCCCGCCTGGATCCGGCTCCCCTCGGACAGGACCGTCCGGGTCAGCGGAGCGGTGGCGGCCCTCGGTGAAGGGGCTGGCCCGTTTGGCCTGCTCTGGATCGTCGCGGAGGATACGGACCTCGCGTGGAGCGGCGTCAAGAGCGCGCTGACCCAGCATGTGCTCGGCAACCTCGCCCACGGACTGATCCAGGCGAAGCTCATCTCGACCCAGCAACAGGCGGTGCGCAAGCTGCACGCCCTCAACAAGGCGAAGAGCGACTTCGTGGGCACCGTCAATCACGAGCTCCGCACTCCGCTCGCCTCCATCACCGGTTACCTCGAGATGATCATCGACGGAGTGGGCGGGGAGCTTCCGCCCGAGGCGAGCACCATGCTGCACGCCGTGGAGCGCAACACCGCGAAACTGAGCCGGCTGATCGAGAACATCTCGGCGCTGTCCTCGCGCGAGGACGATCTCCCCGCGCACGAGCCCGTCGACATCGTGCACCTCGTCTCGGAGCTGACCAGCCGCTCGGTACTGCAGGCCTCCGCCGGCGGGATCCTGCTCGACTGCGTTCTTCCGGACCGACCCATCACCGTTTCCGGCGACCGCGAGCAACTCTCCGACGCCCTCGCCGGCGTGCTCTCCAACGCGCTCACGTTCACGCGCGAGGACGGCACCGTGTCGGTGCGCGTGGCCGGCGGGCCCGAGGACGATCGGGTGGTCATCACGGTGAGCGACACGGGCATCGGGATCCCGCCGGACGACCTCCCGAGGCTCTTCGACTCCTTCCACCGGGCTGCCAACGCCCCGCAGGCTCTCCCGGGTGCCGGGGTGGGCCTGTCCATCGCCAGGAACACGCTGGAGGACCACCGGGGCAGTATCAGGATCGACTCGAGCCTGGGCCTCGGGACCACGGTCGTCATCACGCTACCGCTGCTCGATCAGGCTGCCATAAGCTGAAGGGCCCCTATCGGAAGGACCCGCAGATGACCCCGGCCCGGAACGGCATTCCCGTTCACCACCTCGACCTGGAGACCCTCCTGCCCTATCTCGATCTCCATCTGGTCGGCGCCACGAACGGAGTGCGGCTGTTCGAGGCGGCGGGCAGGTCGTGGGCGGACACGCCCTACGAGGAGGATTTCGGCCGCCTCCGCACCGAGATCTTGGAGGAGCGGGCCTTCCTCAAGGGCCTCATCATCTCGCTGGGTCACCGACCGGGGCCGCTCAAGATGGCCCTCGCCCGGGCGCTCTCCGTGCTGGCCGAGGTGAACCCGCTCAACCCCCTGCGGCGCAAGGCCAGCGCCGGCTCGCAGTTGGAGCTGGAATCCCTGCAGTCCCTGCTCAAGGGCAAGGAGGCGCTCTGGTCCACCCTGGTCGCCCTGGCAGCACGGACGCCTGCCCCTTCGGGAGACGCCCTCCTCGACCCGGCGGAGCTCGAGCGCCTGCTCGAGACATCGAGGCGGCAGCAGGACGTCGTGGCCCGCGTGATGACGGAGACGGCGCCCGACCGCTTCCTCCATCAGTGACCGGTGTGCGGGCCGCCCTGCCCTACTGCCCCGCGGGCTCCTCGTACTTCGGGAAGACCGGTGACGGGGCCGGCAGGACCGTTCCCGGGACGATCCGCTCGTCGAGCGCTGCGAACAGGCGCAGATCGTCGCCGGCGTCGGTCCCCTGGCCCAGCGCGGTGAGGATCTGCCCTGCACTGGTGGGCATGACGGGCTGCGCGAGGATCGCGACGACCCGAAGCACTTCGAGGGTCACGTAGAGCACCGTGTTCATGCGCTCCGGGTCGGTCTTGCGGAGAACCCAGGGCTGCTGGTCCGCGAAGTAGGCGTTCGTGTCACCGAGCACCGTCCAGACCGCCTCGAGGGCCCGGGAGAACTCCTGACGGTCGTAGGCGGAGCGGCTCGCATCGAGCAGGCCGTGGGCCTGGTCGAGGATCGCAGTGTCCGCCGGCGCGAGCTCTCCCGGTTCCGGGACGACGCCCGCGCAGTTCTTGGCCACCATCGACAGCGACCGCTGGGCGAGGTTGCCGAAGTTGTTGGCGAGGTCGGAGTTCATGCGTCCGACGACGGCTTCGTGGCTGTACGAGCCGTCGGCGCCGAAGGGCACCTCCCGCAGCAGGAAGAAGCGCACCTGGTCGAGCCCGTACTGGTCCACCCAGTCGCGGGGGGCCACCGTGTTGCCGAGGGACTTGGACATCTTGACGCCGCGGTTGTGCAGGAACCCGTGGATCATCACGCGCTTCGGCAGTTCGAGGCCCGCGGACATGAGGAAGGCCGGCCAGTAGATGGCGTGGAAGCGCGAGATGTCCTTGCCGATCACGTGGACGTCCGCGGGCCAGAACTTCCGGAAGGACTCGGACTCGGTGTCGGGGAAGCCCACACCGGTCAGGTAGTTGGTGAGGGCGTCCACCCACACGTACATGACGTGGCGGTCGTTCCCCGGGACCGGGACACCCCAGTCGAACGTGGTGCGGCTGATGGACAGGTCCTCGAGGCCGCGGCGCACGAAGGAGATGACCTCGTTGAACCTCGACTGCGGCGCACCGAACTCCGGCTGCTCCTCGTAGAGGTCCAGGAGCCGCTGCTGGTAGGCGGACAGGCGGAAGAAGTAGCTCTCCTCCTCCGTCCAGGTGACCTCGGTGTCGGTCTCCTTCGAGTAGCGCACGCCGTCGTCACGGAGCTCGGTGTCGTCCTCGGCCCAGAAGGCCTCGTCGCGGACGGAGTACCAGCCGGCGTACGTGTCGAGGTAGATGTCCCCGTTGGCCTCCATGCGCTTCCAGATGTCGGTGGCGGCCGCGTAGTGGTCCTCGTCCGTGGTCCGGATGAAGCGGTCGTAGGAGGTGCCGACGACGTCGTTCATCTCACGGAATGCCAGCGCGTTGCGGGTGGCGAGCTCGCGGACGGGGATACCCTCGCGGTCCGCAGCCTGCTGCATCTTCAGTCCGTGCTCGTCCGTCCCGGTCAGGTACCTGACGTCGAACCCGTCCAGCCGTTTGAAGCGGGCCAGGGCGTCGACCGCGATCGTCTCGTAGGCGTGCCCGATGTGCGGCACCCCGTTGGGGTAGGAGATGGCGGTGGTGATGTAGAACGAGGGCTTGGCGCCGGCTGCGGGAGTCACCCTATGAAATTACCCCGCCCGGTACGGATTTGCCCAAGCGCCCGCGCTACGCCCGGCCGACGGCGTCGAGGCCGAGGACTGCATGCGCACCCCACGTGCGGTTGGCGATCTGCGTGACCCGGAGGTCGACGACGGAGCTCGCCAGGGCGAGCGCGGTCTTCCGCTCCAGCCCGTACAGCCGCTGCAGCCACGTCAGCATGGCGCCGAGGGCTTCCGCCGTCGCCCGGTTCAGGTCCGCGTCGAAGCCGAACGTGATCCGCGCCGACGGGGTGAGCGCGTGGATGCCGGTCAGTGGAGCGTCACGGACGACGTCGACCGTCAGGGTCGTCGTCATGCCGCACTCGATCGCGGTGCCGCCCACTTCCCCGTCGCCCTGCGCGGCATGGCCGTCCCCGAGGTGCAGGAGAGCGCCCGGAACCGTGACCGGCAGGAACAGCGTGGACCCCGCGGTGAGCTCACGGCAGTCGATGTTCCCGCCACCGGCGGCGCGGGGCGGCGTGGTCGAGTGTTCGCCGGGCTCGGCCGGGGGCAGGCCGACGACGCCGAGGAACGGGTCCAGGCGGACGGACTGTCCGTACTGGTTGGTCCCCGTCATCGTGTCCCGGTCGAGCTCCCACAGGAGCCAGGCGGGATCGGTCCCTGCCAGGCCGAGGCTGTGTGCGAACGCGTCGTCGAGCCGTCCGGCCGCCGTCCAGCCCCACCCGGCGGTCTCGAACGCTTCGAACCGGAGCGCCAGCACGTCGCCCGGCACGGTGCCGGCGATCTCGATGGGCCCGGTGAGGGCGTGGCCGCGACGGTCAGGGAACCGGTAGGGGGTCACCGCTCCCGGTGACGCCTGCCGTTCGAGGTGACCCCACGCGTCGAGGGACTCGACGACCACGCGGTCTCCGGGCTCGATCCGCAGCACGGGAGGCGTCGCGCGCGAGAGCACCTGCGTGGCGGTGGCCTGCTCCGCGGGGAGGTGGTGTGTTGGCATCGATGTCCTTACCGAGAGAGCGCTGTATCCGGGCAGTACCCGCCGGGTCAGTCCTGGAGATCGACCTCGCGCGCCACCGTGGCACCGATCTCGGCGCGGATGGCATCGAGCACCTCCTGGGGCACGGCGCTGTCCACCGTGAGGAGGGACAGTGCCTGGCCGCCCTCCGTGTTGCGTGCCACCTGCATGCCGGCGATGTTGATGTTCCGCTCGCCGAGCAGCCGCCCGAGCGTGCCGATGACCCCCGGCCGGTCGGTGTAGAGCAGGACGAGGAGGTGCTCGCTGATGGGGATCTCGAGATCGTAGCCGTTCACCCCGACGAGCTTCTCCACCTGCTTCGGGCCGGTCAGGGTCCCTGCGACGGAGATCCGGGAACCGTCGGAGAGCGCCCCGCGGAGTCGGAGCACGTTGCGGTACTCCTCGGACTCGGGTGTGGTGATGAGGCGCGAGGTGACGCCGCGCTGCTCCGCGAGGACGGGTGCGTTGACGTAGGAGACCTGTTCGGAGACCACGTCGGTGAACACGCCCTTCAGGGCGGCGAGCTCGAGGGCCTTCACGTCGAGGGACGCGATCTCGCCGGCCACCTCGATGTCGATCTGCGTGAGCGAGTCGTGGGTGAGGGCGGTGAAGATCCGGCCGAGCTTCTCCATGAGCGGGATCCCGGGGCGGACCGCCGGGTCGATCACACCGCCGGCCACGTTGACGGCGTCGGGCACCAGCTCGCCCGCGAGGGCCAGCCGGACGGATCTGGCCACCGAGATGCCGGCCTTCTCCTGGGCCTCGTCCGTCGAGGCGCCGAGGTGGGGAGTCACCACCACGGAATCGTGCGCGAAGAACGGCAGGTCCGTGCTCGGCTCCTGGACGAACACGTCCACGCCGGCGCCGGCGATCTGGCCCTGCTCGAGGGCGGTGTGCAGCGCCGCCTCGTCGATGAGGCCGCCGCGCGCCACGTTGACCACGTAGGCGGAGTCCTTCATGAGGGCGAACGCGTCGGCGCCGAGCATGCCGATGGTCTCCGGGGTCTTCGGCATGTGGATCGTGACGAAGTCCGACTCGCGCAGCAGCTCGTCGAGCGTCACCAGCCGGACGTTCAGCTGGGCCGCGCGGGCCGAGGTCACGTACGGGTCGTAGGCGAGGATCTGCGTGCCGAACCCCTGCAGGCGTGCTGCGACCAGGGCGCCGATGCGACCGAGGCCGATGATGCCGATGTTCTTCTCGAACAGCTCCGAGCCCGAGTACCTGGAGCGCTTCCACTCCCCCGCCTTCAGGGCTGCGCTCGCCTGGGGGATGTTCCGGGCGAGGCTCAGGATGTGGCCCACCGTCAGTTCCGCGGCGGAGATGATGTTCGACGTCGGCGCATTGACCACCATGACGCCCGCCTGCGTGGCGGCCTTGATGTCCACATTGTCCAGGCCCACCCCGGCGCGCGCGATGACCTTGAGCTTCGGGGCGGCGGCGATGGCCTCGGCGTCCATCTGCGTCGCCGACCGCACGAGGACGGCGTCGACGTCGGCCAGTGCGCCCAGCAGCTGCGCGCGGTCCGCGCCGTCGGTGCTGCGGATCTCGAAGTCGGGGCCGAGAGCCTCGACGGTGGCGGGTGAGAGTTCCTCGGCGAGGAGGACGACGGGCTTCGGGGTCACGGTGTTCCTTCACGGGTGGCAGGCGGATCGAACGGGGACGGTCATCGCGTGGGGGCCGGCACCGGACGGACCGGGCCGGGACATGGGTCCGGCAGGGCACCTGCTCGTCGATGAGCGTCGAACACGTGCCCTGCCGGAGAGGGTGCTGCGCTAGCGCGCGACGGAGCCCTCGGTGTAGTCGTCGTTCGTCTTGATCCAGGAGAAGAGCTTGCGGAGTTCGCGGCCCGTGCTCTCGATGGGGTGGTCCTCACCCTTCTTGCGCAGCTCGGTGAACTCGGGTGCTCCCGCGTCCTGGTCGTCGATGAAGCGCTGGGCGAAGGCACCGTTCTGGATGTCCGCGAGGACGGCCTTCATGTTCTCCTTCACCTCGGGAGTGATGACGCGCGGCCCGGAGACGTAGTCGCCGTACTCGGCGGTGTCGGAGACACTCCAGCGCTGCTTGGCGATACCGCCCTCGACCATGAGGTCGACGATCAGCTTGAGCTCGTGCAGCACCTCGAAGTACGCGACCTCCGGCTTGTAGCCGGCCTCGGTGAGGGTCTCGAAGCCGTACTGGATGAGCTGCGACGCACCGCCGCACAGCACCGCCTGCTCACCGAACAGGTCGGTCTCGGTCTCCTCGGTGAAGGTGGTCTCGATGACGCCCGCCCGGGTGCCGCCGATGGCCTTCGCGTAGGAGAGCGCAAGATCGCGTGCCGTGCCCGAGGCGTCCTGCTCGACGGCGATGAGGTCGGGCACACCGCGCCCGGCCTCGAACTCGCGGCGCACGATGTGGCCGGGACCCTTCGGCGCCACGAGGGCGACGTCGACGTCGGACGGCGGCTGGATGTAGCCGTAGCGGATGTTGAAGCCGTGTCCGAAGAACAGGGCGTCGCCCGCCTGCAGGTTGGGGGCGATGTCGTCCTTGTACACATGGCGCTGCACCTGGTCGGGGGTCAGCACCATGATGAGGTCCGCCTCCGCGGTGGCGTCCGCGACCGAGAGGACACGGAGCCCTTCGGCCTCGGCCTTGGCGCGCGACGCCGAACCTTCCTTCAGTCCGACCCGCACATCGACGCCGGAGTCACGCAGGCTCAGCGCGTGGGCGTGGCCCTGGCTGCCGTAGCCGATGACGGCCACGGTGCGGCCCTGGATGATCGAAAGGTCGGCATCGTCGTCATAGAACAACTCGGTCACGGGTATTTCTCCTTGGATTGGGTGGAGTGGTACGGAAAAGTTCGGGAGGGGTCAGGCGCTGCGCAGGGCGCGGTCGCTCATCGACTTCGCCCCCCGGCCGATCGCGAGCGTGCCCGACTGGACGATCTCGCGGATGCCGAAGGGTTCGAGCACCGACAGGAGGGCCGAGAGCTTCTCGGGCGTGCCGGTGGCCTCGATGATCAGGGAGTCGATGGCGACGTCGACGACCGAGGCGCGGAAGAGGTCCGCGGCCTGGGTCACCTGCAGGCGGGTCGAGGCGTCGGCCCTGACCTTGATCAGGACGTGGTCGCGCTGAACCGACTGCTCGCTGGTCAGCTCGACGATCTTGATCACGTTGATGAGCTTGTTGAGCTGCTTGGTGACCTGCTCGAGGAGATCGCCCTCGGCCTCCACCACAACGGTGATGCGGGACATGCCCGCGACTTCGGTCGGTCCGACCGCAAGCGAGTTGATGTTGAACGCGCGCCGTGCGAACAGGCTGGCGACGCGGGTCAGGACGCCGGGTACGTCCTCGACAAGGACGGAGAGTGTGTGCCGTGCCATGGTCAGTCCTCCTGCTCCCAGGTCGGGGTCATGTTGCGGGCGATCTGGATGAGGTCGTTGCTGACTCCCGACGGGACCATCGGCCAGACCATCGAATCACGGCTGACCACGAAGTCGACGACGACGGGCCGGTCGTTGATCGCGAGTGCTTGCTGGATGGTGGCGTCGATGTCCTCGTCGCGCTCGCAGCGCAGGCCCACGCACCCGTACGCATCCGCGAGCTTGACGAAGTCCGGGACGCGGACGGTGTCGTGCCCCGTGTTCAGGTCCGTGTTGGAGTAGCGGCCCTCGTAGAACAGGGTCTGCCACTGCCGCACCATGCCGAGCGAGGAGTTGTTGATGACCGCGACCTTGATGGGGATGTTGTTGATCACGCAGGTCGCGAGTTCCTGGTTGGTCATCTGGAAGCAGCCGTCGCCGTCGATGGCCCAGACCACGCGGTCGGGATTGCCCACCTTCGCACCCATGGCTGCCGGGACGGAGTAGCCCATGGTGCCGAGGCCGCCCGAATTGAGCCAGGCGTGCGGGCGCTCGTACTGGATGAACTGTGCCGCCCACATCTGGTGCTGGCCCACTCCCGAGACGAAGACGCCCTCGGGTCCGGTCAGCTCGCCGATGCGCTTGATGACCTGCTGCGGCGCGGAGAGACCGTCGTCGGGCTGCGTGAACCCGACCGGGTAGGTCTCCCGCAGGTGGTTGATGGTCCTCCACCAGGCGGAGATGTCGGGGCGGTCCTGGGTCTCGAAGTTCTCGCGGACCGCGGAGGTCAGTTCAGGGATGATCTCCTTGACGGATCCGACGATCGGGACGTCGGCGGTGCGGTTCTTGGATATCTCGGCGGGGTCGATGTCCGCGTGGATCACCTTGGCGTTCGGGGCGAAGCTCGAGAGGACACCGGTCACGCGGTCGTCGAAGCGTGCGCCGAGGGTGATCAGGAGGTCCGCCTGCTGCAGGGCGGTCACGGCGGAGACCGAACCGTGCATGCCGGGCATCCCGACGTGCTGGTCGTGGGAGTCGGGGAAGACCCCGCGCGCCATCAGCGTGGTCACCACCGGGGCACCGACCAGTTCGGCCAGTTCCTTCAGCTCGGCCGATGCGTGGCCCTTGACCACGCCGCCACCGACGTAGAACACCGGGCGCTGGGACGCGCCGATGAGCCGGGCTGCCTCGCGGACCTGCTTGGAGTGGCCCCGCACGACGGGACGGTAGCCGGGGATGTCCACCTTCGGCGGCCAGGAGAACGTCATGGTGGACTGCTGCGCATCCTTGGCGACGTCCACCAGGACGGGGCCCGGGCGGCCCGTGGTCGCGATGTGGAAGGCCTCGGCGAGGACGCGCGGGATGTCCTGCGCGTCGGTGACGAGGTACGAGTGCTTGGTGATCGGCATGGTGATGCCGACGATGTCCGCCTCCTGGAACGCGTCCGACCCGATGAAGGCACTGGACACCTGTCCCGTGATCGCGACCATCGGCACGGAGTCCATGTGCGCGTCGGCGATGGCCGTGACGAGGTTGGTGGCGCCCGGACCGGAGGTGGCGATGCAGACTCCGGGACGGCCCGTCACCATGGCGTAGCCCTGGGCGGCGTGTCCGGCACCCTGCTCGTGCCGCACCAGGATGTGCCGAAGCTTCGTGGAGGCGAGGAGGGGATCGTACGTGGGCAGGATCGCCCCACCCGGCAGGCCGAAGACGTCGTCGACACCGAGTTCCTCGAGGGACCGGACGATCGCGGCGGATCCGAGCATCTGGGTGGGCGCGACCACGGCGTTGGGGCCGCGAACGGCGCTCACCGGGACGGGCGCGGTCTCACGCGCAGGTGCTGCGGGAGGTGCTGGCCTTGCTGCCAGCAGCGCTGGGCTGATGGGCGATCCCTTGGACATCTCGGACTTCCTTCGGAACGTTTGCTGCACGGGTGCGGCTATGACTGCGGACGGCCTCCGCGGGCTTCTTCGCCGACAGGTCATGTCAACAAAAAAACCCCTCAGCCTGGTGGGCTCTGCGAGGGGTTGCGCGTGACTGCAGTCGTCTGGTGGACGGGCTTCAGGCCACGCGCTGTATAAGGACGACGACTACGGGTTCGGGCTGCATATGAGTAGTCTCCACGCCTCCGCGAAAGAGTGTCAACCGGACCCTCTGCCGTCTCGCATCGTGGACAAGTAGTCCAGTTAGTGGACATTAACACGACCGGCCGACGGCGGCCGGAAGGACTGCGGTCCTTCCGGCCGGCGGGCGGCAACGGCGTGTGGGCGCTCAGCCGCAGTAGGCACCCGTGGACGCGGAGTGCACGAGTTTGGCGTACTTGCCGAGCACGCCCTTGGTGTAGCGGGCGGGCAGGGGCGCCCAGCCAATCTTCCGCTGCTCGAGCTCCGCCTCGTCGACGAGGAGGTCGAAGCTCTTCGCCGCGATGTCGACGCGGATGCGGTCGCCGTCCTGCACGAAGGCGATGGGACCGCCGTCGACGGCCTCCGGCGCGACGTGGCCGATGCACAGGCCCGTGGTACCGCCCGAGAACCGGCCGTCGGTGAGCAGCAGGACATCCTTGCCCAGCCCGGCGCCCTTGATCGCCCCGGTGATGGCCAGCATCTCGCGCATGCCCGGTCCGCCCTTGGGCCCCTCGTAGCGGATCACGACGACGTCTCCGGCGTGGATGGCCCCCGCGTCGAGGGCGTCGAGCGCACCCTGCTCGCGTTCGAAGACCCGCGCGGTGCCCTCGAAGACGTCGGCGTCGAATCCGGCGCTCTTCACGACGGCGCCCTCGGGTGCGAGCGAACCGTGCAGGATGGTGATGCCGCCGGTCTTGTGCAGCGGGTTGTCCAGCGCGCGCAGGATCTTGCCGTCGAGATCCGGTGGGTCGATCTCCGCGAGATTCTCCGCGACGGTCTTGCCCGTGACGGTCAGGCAGTCGCCGTGGATGAGCCCGGCGTCGAGCAGCGCCTTCATGATGACCGGCACGCCGCCCACCTTGTCGACATCGAACATGACGTAGCGGCCGAAGGGCTTGAGGTCGCCGAGGTGCGGGATGCGGTCGCCGATGCGGGTGAAGTCGTCGAGGGTCAGCTCGACCTCCGCCTCGCGGGCGATCGCCAGGAGGTGCAGGACGGCGTTGGTGGAACCACCGAACGCCATGGTCACGGCGATGGCGTTCTCGAAGGCCTTCTTGGTCATGATGTCGCGGGCCGTGATGCCGAGGCGCAGCAGGTTGACCACCGCTTCGCCGGACTTGCGGGCGAACATGTCGCGTCGCCGGTCCGCCGACGGCGGTGCCGCCGAGCCGGGCAGGGACATGCCGAGTGCTTCACCGATGCACGCCATGGTGTTGGCGGTGTACATCCCGCCGCAGGCGCCCTCGCCCGGGCAGATGGCGCGTTCGATGCTGTCGAGGTCCTTGAGGCTCATCTTGCCCGCAGCGCACGCCCCGACGGCCTCGAAGGCGTCGATCAGGGTGACCTCCTTCTCCGTACCGTCCTCCAGCTTCGCGAAGCCGGGCATGATGGTCCCGGCATAGAGGAAGACGGAGGCGAGATCGAGGCGCGCGGCGGCCATCAGCATGCCGGGGAGCGACTTGTCACAGCCGGCGAGCAGGACCGAACCGTCGATCCGCTCGGCCTCCATCACGGTCTCCACCGAGTCGGCGATGACCTCGCGGGAGACGAGGGAGAAGTGCATGCCCTGGTGGCCCATCGAGATGCCGTCGGAGACGGAGATGGTGCCGAACTGCATGGGGAAGCCGCCGCCGGCGTGCACCCCCTCCTTCGCACCCTGGGCGAGTCTGTTGAGCGAGAGGTTGCAGGGGGTGATCTCGTTCCACGAACTGGCGACGCCGATCTGCGGCTTGGCGAAATCGTCGTCCCCCATGCCGACCGCTCGGAACATTCCGCGCGCCGGCGCTGCATGGATGCCGTCCGTGACGACGCGGCTTCTGGGCTTGATGTCTGGGGTTGTTTCCACGCTCATGAGGGAAGTCTAGGCCCGTGTTGCGGGCAGGTTTCGCCATGTGACCCTCCTGTTACACCCCCTCGCCGCCCCCGCTCCACCCCCTCGCAGGGCGCCGATGCACCGCGTCGCCGGGCCGCGCGGTCCCTCGTCCGGCCCCTGCCGCTCGGGTACAGTGTGGGGATCGCGGGCGACTCCACCGGCCCGCCGGTCGAGCACCCCGCAAGCCGTCCCGTCAGGGACCCGTCCGAGAGTTTCCTACCGCAACGGCGTGATATGACCCCCGACGAACCCCACGAGACCAGCGCACCGCTCGACGGCGGTCAGGGGCTGAAGAACGCCCTGCGCCGCGTCTTCGACGGACAGATCCCCAACTACGGCGACTACAACCTCGTCGTCGGCGCCCAGGCGGCTCCGGGAACCGATCGCGATGCGGGGCGTCGTCCTGCATCCATCGGCACGGCGAGCGGCAGGGCCCTCGTGCTCGGGTATCGCTGGAAACCCATGGAGCTCATGATCGCGCCGGTCGACCTGACCGCGATCACGGGCGCGGGAGTTCCCGTGGAGGTCAACATGACCAATCTGGCGCACGCCGTGCTGTGGGACGACGGCGTCTACGAGGTGGGCACGAGTACGGGGCGGATCTTCCGCTTCGGCGTGGCGGCGGCCCCCGTCCTGGACATCGGTCCCGGCTCGCCCCTCCGCCTGGCGCAGGAGGAGGACCAGACCGATTTCACCGCGTTCATGGACTCCTTCATCGCCATGGCCTGACCCCAGTCCGAGCCCTGCCCTACTCCTTGCCTCACGCCTGCCTCGCCCTACCGCTCCCTGTCCTCCGCCCGACCCGCCGCAGCTCCTGCCTACCCGGTCCAGGATCCGGTGCGGACGAGGTTGAGGGGCTTCTCCCCCTTGCCGAGCAGCGCGATCTGTTTCCGGAGCAGTGCGAGGATGCGCGGCGGGAACGCGCCGGTGTTGCCACCCACGTGCGGCGTGATGATGGCGCCGGGCGCACTCCACAGCGGATGACCCTCGGGCAGGGGCTCGGGGTCGACGACGTCGAGCGCAGCCTTCAGCCGCCCCGAGAGCACCTCGGCGGTCAGCGCCTCGGTGTCCACCACGACACCGCGTGCCACGTTCACCACCAGCGCGCCGTCGGGTAGTGCGGCGAGGACCTCGCTGCCGATCAGGCCGCGGGTCGCGTCCGTGAGGGGCGTGATGACGATGACGACGTCGTGGTCCGGAGCGAGCCGCACCAGCTCGTCGCTGCCGTGGACCTGTCCCAGGTCGTCCTCGCGCGCTGCACTGCCGACCCTCGTGACCTCGGCCTCGAAGGTGACGAGCCGGCGTCGGATCTCCTCACCGATCCCGCCGACGCCGACCAGCAGGACGCGCCGGTCCGCGAGGCCCGGATACCTCTCGCTGCGCCACACTCCCTCGGCCTGCTGCCGGACGGCGTCGTCGATCCCGCGCAGGGATGCGAGCGCGAGCCCGACGGCGAGTTCCGCCGTGGCGGCGGCGTGGACGCCCGACGCCGTCGCGATGGCGACGTCCGGGCCCACGAGATCGGCGATGCCGTCGAAGCCGGTGGACTGGGTGTGCACGAGTCGGAGATTGGTCGCGGCATCGAGGGCACCGTCGAGGTGGGCACGTCCCGTGTACGGGAGCACGGCCGCGTCCAGCCGCCCCGGGTCGCAGCCCTCGGGCGGGCTGCGGAAGTCCCACAGCACCACGTCGACGTCCGGCGAGGCATCGGCGAGGGCCTCCCGCAGGTCGGCGGTCGGGACGCTGACCGTGCGGATCGTGGGCGTGGCAGAGGTTCCGGCGGGAGTCGTCATGGCGCCAGCCTAGCGCCGGAGCCTTCACGCGCCGGCGACCGCACGGAGACCGTGCATGGATGGACACCCCGGGAACGGCACCCTACTGTCGGGGCATGTCGCACCCAGCCCCACGGCCTGCCCGGCCCGCCCGACTGCTCCTCCGCACGGTCCCGGCAGCGTGCGCCCTGATGGCGGCGACCGCCTGCACCGCCGCACCGGACGAGTCCGAGCCAGCCTATGCCGGGGCATCGGGAGGGACCGGCGCATCGACCACCGGCGAAGTAGCCGACGCGGGCCGCCCGACGCCCGCCTACGAGGGGGATGTAGCCACCGGCCTCGGACTCCCGTGGTCGGTGGTGGTCCTCGACGACGGCGTGCTGCTGGTCTCGGACCGCGAGACGGGCGAGATCAGCCGCATCAGCGGTGGGACGAGGGACGTCATGGGCAGCATCCCCGACGCCGTTGCCGCGGGCGGAGAGGGCGGCCTCCTGGGACTCGCAGTCCCGGCCGGGCCCGGTCCCGCCGCGCTGTACGCCTACTACACGTCCCCCGAGGACAACCGGGTGGTCAGGATGCCGATCGAGGACGGCACCCTCGGCGTGCCCGAGCCCATCCTCACAGGCATACCGAGCGCGGGCCGCCACAACGGCGGGCGGATCGCGTTCGGACCGGACGGCCACCTGTACATCGGTACCGGCGACGCCGCCGTCGAGGACTCGGCACAGGATCCCGACAGCCTGGGCGGGAAGATCCTGCGCGTCACCGCCGAGGGCGGCATACCCGAGGACAACCCCGTGGCGGGCTCGCCGCTGTACAGCCTCGGGCACCGGAACGTTCAGGGCCTCGCGTGGGACTCCGCCGGACGGCTCTGGGCCACGGAGTTCGGGCCCGAGGTCGACGACGAACTGAACCTCGTCCGCGCCGGAGCGAACTACGGCTGGCCGGAGGTCACGGGGGCTCCTGGCGACGAGCGCTTCGTGGACGCACAGGTGGTGTGGCCCACGACGGCGTCGTCCTCCCCGAGCGGCATGGCGATCATCGACGATGTGGCGTATATCGGGGGGCTGCGCGGACAGCGGCTGTGGCAGGTCCCGGTGTCCGGCGGCACGGCCGGCGAACCGGTGAGCTACTTCGACGGCCGGTACGGGCGCCTGCGCGACGTCGCGGCGGCCGACGGCGCCCTCCTGGTGGCCACCAACGAGCCCGACGGCGCCCGGATCCTGCGGGTCGGCGTGGCACAGGACCAGTGATCGGGGCGGGGACCGATGGCAGGGACAGGACCAGGGACAGGGGCGGTTTCATGATTCCGCCCGGATGCTGGTAGAGTTTCATGCTGTTGCGGATGACCCGATCGGTGGAAATCGTCAGGGAAAACGCCACGCACCTCTAGCTCAATTGGCAGAGCAATTGACTCTTAATCAATGGGTTTCGGGTTCAAGTCCCGAGGGGTGCACTTCGTTACCCCGTCCGCCAGGTCTCGCCGCCTGGAGGGCGGGGTTTCGTTCTACCCGGGGCCTACCATGGACGAGTGAATGAGATCCTGTCCTTCGCCGGGAACTACTGGTGGCTGATCTTCCCGCTCTCGGGCGTCTTCGCCATGTGGGGCTCGTCCTGGTCCGAGGCGAGCGAACGCCGGCACCGGCGCAAGGTTGAGTTGTACCGCCTGAAGCACCCCGCTCTCGACGCCGTGCCCGGCAAGGGTGCCACCGCCGTCGACGGCGAGGCACGGAAACCGGCCCGCGAGCGTGATCTCCGCCACATCGAGCGGATGCACGACGAGGTTGATGGGAAGTGGCTGACGTATGAGCTCGACGCCTCGAAACTCATCGACTACCCCACCATGACGGACGTCCGGGAGCCACTGACCGTGGCCTTCCTCCGCGCGAAGCGGGAGGCCGATGCCCTGCGACCGCAGGACCGCGAGGGAGCGTCGGCCGAGGACCTCGCCGCCTACCGCTCGGCGGTGACAACCTACGACGTGGCCTTCCAGGTCGCCGAGACCGAGGCACGGCGGGTCCGGGCCGGCGGCTTCACCCCCGAGGAACGCCGGCGCCTGGCGACGGCACGCACGCTCGTCACGGTGGCCGTGGACGAGGCCGCCACCGAGGCGGAGCGGCAGACGGCCTACCGGCGTGCGCGGCGGGAACTCGACGGCCTGATCGTGCTTCCCGATGCCACGGTCGCCGCGCTCGAGAAGACCGTCGCGGGGGCTCTCGGGTCGCGACCCGAGCCGACAGCGTCCTGACGGGCGTCGGTCCCTTCCCCGGGTGCTTCCTCCGGCGCATACTTCTTCCATCGATGCCCCACGGCCGCGCGGGCAGGGGCCGACGACAGGAGCGGACCCATGGCGGCAACCATCAACACCTATCTCAGCTTCCGCGATACCGCGGCCGAGGCGATGGACTTCTACCATTCGGTGTTCGGCGGGGAGATGCAGCGCAGCACCTTCGCCGAGTACCAGGTGAGCGAGGACCCCGCCGAGCAGGACAAGATCATGCATTCGATGCTGACCACGCCGTCCGGTCAGGTGCTGATGGCGGCCGATACACCCAACAGCATGGAGTACCGCCCTCCGGCCGGCCATTCACTGTCGATCAGCGGCGATAGCGAGGCGGAGCTGCGGGGCTACTGGGAGGCACTCTCCGGGTCGGGGAGTGTGCTGGTGCCGCTCGAGGTCTCTCCCTGGGGCGACAGCTTCGGCATGTGCGTGGACCGCTTCGGCATCACCTGGATGGTGAACATCGCGGGCGCCCCGGGTGCGGCGGCGGAGGAACCTGCCGCACACAGCGCACCGACCGCTGCACCCGTGGACACGCCGGGCCAGGCCACCGGCGTCTAGGTACGGGCGTCCAGATCACCGGCGTCCGGATCACCGGCACACAGGTCACTGCAACCCAGGCTCACTCTCCGACGGTCAGTGTGGGTTCGTCGGGGGTGGAGAGCGTCAGGACTGCTTCCTCGATGCGCTCGTGCTCCTCGATGTCACGCTCGACGGCGCGGAGCGCGACGGCGACCTCGTGTTCCCTGCGGTCGCCCTTGAGGTCCACCGCGGCGACGAGATAGAGCCGTTCGGGTCCGACGTACTCGAGGTGCAGGTAGGTGATGCGTTCGATGGCGGCGTGGCCGTTCAGCCGCTTCGCCACGGCGGCGAGGAGTTCGGGTGACACGGCCTGACCCACGAGGAAGCGCCGGTTCCGCTCGATGAGGATCACGGCGATCACCCCGAGCAGGATCCCGACGAGGATGGAGCCGACGGCGTCCGGCAGGGGCGATCCGGTGACCTGGTGCAGGAAGATCCCGACAAAGGCGATCAGCAGTCCGATGAGGGCGGCGGCGTCCTCCGCGAACACCGCGCGGAGGGTGGGGTTCGATGTCGTCGACACGCTCTCCAGGGTCGTCGTGCCGCGCTCGCGCCCCGCGGCCCGCGCCTGCCGGAACGCCTGCGTGAACGAGATCCCCTCGAGGACGAAGGCGACCCCGAGGACGGCGTAGGCGATGCCGTAGTCGCTGGCCGGTTCGGGCGCGAGCAATTGCTGGATTCCGTGGGTGATCGAGACCACCGCGCCGGCGGTGAACAGCCCGAACGCGGCGAACATGGACCAGACGTAGGCTTCCCGTCCGTAGCCCATGGGGTGCGTGCGGTCCCTCCGGCGCCGTGACTTGCGCTCGGCGATCAGCAGGAAGATCTGGTTGCCGGTGTCCGCCCAGGAGTGCGCGGCCTCGGCTGTCATGGAGGCCGAGCCCGTGATGAGCGCGGCGACGGTCTTGGCCCCGGCCACCAGGAGATTCGCGACGAACGCGATGATGACCGTCAGCGGCCGTTCGCCGCCCGACGACTGCTCATCCTCCGCCGCGCCGTTCTCCCCCGGAGGCGATGTCGTGTCCTGCTTCATGCGGTCCTTCCGGAGCCGGACCGGCACGGCGGCACCCCGTGGGGCACCGCCGTGCTGTCACTCGGATGCTACTTCGACGCTTCCTTGTTCACGTCGGTCGGGGAGTCGTATTCACGGTCCGGGAGGTTCTTCAGAGTCTCGAGGACCGAATCCTCGGCGCTCTTCCCCTCGGCGTGCCGGACGAGGTCCTCCTTCGACGCCGGGTAGTCCATGCCGCCCAGGGCCTTCTGGATGTCGATCGGGCTCGGATCTGCCATGTCGTGCTCCTTCGTAGTGGTTGTCCGTCTCCTGCAGGTGGCGTTCCCGGTCCGGGAGCGCCGTCACTGGCCCAGAATCACGTGGGCAGCGTCTGTGTCACGGTTGACCACCGTGGTGGGCGCCTCGAGGTGCACCGCGCCGGACGGGAGGATGCCCGCCCCGCCGTACCGCTCCATGACGCGCCACTGGGCCGCCACGTCCTCCCCCGCGTGGTCGGGAGGCAACCGGTCCCAGAAGTCGAACCCGCCGGTTTCGACGAGGGCCAGGCGGTCGAAGAGGACACATCCGCCGACCCACGCCACGCGGTAGAGCTGGTAGCCACCGGGGGGAACCCCCAACTCGGCGGCTGCGTGCGCGAGGTTGGCCGCGTTGTGGAGCGGCCACCGGTCGAACTCGCGGGTGTCCGGCCGGATCCTCTCGGGGAGGACCTGATTGCCGGGCCACAGCTCGAGCTCCGTGCGCTCGTGCGGCCGGTGGTCGCCGAGGTAGGACAGCCCCTGCACCGCGGACCCGACGAAACCGCAGTGCGCCGTGCGCAGCGCCCGGCTCATGCGGTCCAGCGATCCGGGCTCGAGCCAGACGTCGTTGTCCAGGAAGAGCACCTGTGGTGCGCGGGCGAGGCTCAGGAGATAGTTCCTGTGCTCTGCCAGTCCCCTGCGGGGCAGGTGCCGCTCGAGCTGCACCGAACGCCCCTGTGCCTCGAGCACGCGCACCATGGCGCGGACCGCGGGTTGCGAGAAGGACGCCGGCTCACCTTCGGTCTGGTCGCTCACGACGACTCGGAACGACACGGACTCCTGCGCGGCCAGCCCGGAGAGGGTCACCGCGAGCTCGGCCGGCCGGCCGAAGGACGGGATGAGGACGTCGATCAGGGGCTCGTCCCCGGGAGATTCGAGCGCCCACTCCCCCGACCAGCGCGATGTCATGGCACATCACCCGCGAGGCGCGTCGACCGGATCCGCCGCACCACGGCCGCTGTGGAGCGCTCAGGCACGTAGTCGAGGATACGGACGCGGCCGCCGCACGCCTCGACGGCCGGTGTCTCCTCGAGCATCTGGGCCGTGTAGTCTCCGCCCTTCGCGTAGACGTCGGGCTTCAGCAGCTCGATCAGCGGTACCAGGGTGTCCGTGGAGAACACCGTCACGTAGTCCACGCAGCTCAGGGAGGCGATGATCCCGGCCCGGTCCGCGATCGGGTTGATGGGCCGGTCGGGGCCCTTGAGCCGCCGCACGCCGGCGTCGTCGTTGAGCGCGACCACGAGCACATCGCCGAGCTGCTTGGCCTGGTTCAGGTAGCGCGTATGGCCGCGGTGCAGGACGTCGAAGCACCCGTTGGTGAGGACGATGCGTCGGCCCGCGGAACGGTCCTCCTCGACCCGCCGCAGGAGGTCGGCCGTGGCGAGGGCGGTGTCCGCGAACTGCTGGAGATGCTCCGCGAGGTCCGCCGTCGTGCAGACGGAGGTGCCGGGTCGGTGCACGACGACGTCCGCGGCGGCCTGGGCGAGGTCGAGGCTCGTGGTGAGCGGCAGCCCGGCCGCCCGCGCGGCGGTGAGGCTCGCGACGAAGGTGTCTCCCGCCCCGGAGGCCTGCTTCTCGGTCGCGGGCTTGGCCCAGGTACGGTGCCCGCCGTTGCCGGTGAGGAGCACCGTGCCGTCGCGGTCCAGGGTCACCACGACCGCGGCGGCGTTGGTCGCGGCGAGCAGTTCGCTCCGCCGCTCGGTCACCACGGCCACCCGGTCGGAGCGCGGGTCGAGCCGCAGCGCCAGCACCTGCGCGGCCTCCGCCGCATTGGGTGTCACGATGTCGGGGCAGATCTCAGCCCACGCGGCGGTGTCGTGGGCGTCCACGACGATCAGGATGTCGGGATCGATACCGGACTCCGGAGCGAGGGCGGCACGGACCTCCGGACCGAGGGCACCGGACCCGTAGTCGCACACGACGACGGCGTCGGCTCCGGCGACCGCACCCGGGACGCGGTCGGCGAGGGAACGGATCGCGTCTGCGGGAAGACCGTCATGCGTGTCGTCGATGCGCAGCATCACCTGGTCGCCCCCGAGGATCCGGTACTTCGTGGTCGTGCCCACGCGCTCGTCCTGGCAGAGGTCCGTGGTGTCCACTCCGGCACCGTCGAGGATCGCGCGCAGGCGGTGACCGGCGTCGTCATTCCCGATCAGGCCGCAGATCCGGACCCGGGCACCGAGGGCGGCGAGGTTCATCGCGGTATTGGCGGCGCCGCCGGCCGCGTAGTCGCGGCGCGTGATGTCGACGACGGGTGCGGGTGCCTCACGGCAGAAACGCTCGATGGTCCCCGTCCACCATCCGTCCAGCATGGCATCCCCCACCACGGTGATGCGGGGTGCGTGGTCGGCGATGGCGGCCGGGACCCACGCGGCGAGCCCCCGTACCCCTGCCAACTCACCGGCACCGGCGCCGCCGGTTGCCCCGGCCGCGTCCGTGCCTGACCCGGAGTGCGACTCGGGGCGGGCGGCCATCACGCGTCACCCTGCGGGGGCGAGCTGATGTGGACCACCTTCACGAGTGAGAATTCGTCGAGCAGTTCCGGCCCGTAGCCGAACCCCGCCCCGCTGATCCCGCGGGGCTGCGCCGATCCGCCGGGCGCTCCGCCGAACACGGCATTGATCTTCACCGTGCCGACCGCCAGGGCTGCAATGGCTCGCTGGGCGTGGGCGATCGAGCCGGTCAGGACGGTCGCCGCGAGCCCGTAGGGGCCGGAGGCCGCGAGGCGCAGGCCGTCGTCGAAGGAATCGACCACGGTCACGGGTGCCACGGGCCCGAACGTCTCCTCCGTCATGATCGTCATGGCCCCGGTGCAGTCGGTGAGGACCGTCGCCGGGTAGTGGGCTCCGGGGCCGTCCGGCACCGTACCCCCGGCGAGGCAGCGGGCGCCGAGGTGGAGTGCCTCCCCGACCTGCGCCTCCACCGCATCGCGCATGCGCCGGTCCACGAGGGGTGGGAAGCCGCTGCTCCCGGTCCATGCCTGCGCCTCCTCGGTCAGTGCGGCGAGGAACGGCTCCGCGACGTCCCGGTGGACGTAGATCCGCTCCACAGACGTGCAGATCTGCCCGGCATTGGCGAACGCGCCGAGCGCCGCCTGCGCGGCAGCCCACGCCGGGTCCACGTCGGCGTCGACCACGAGGGGATCGTTGCCGCCGTTCTCACGGATCACATAGGCACCCGTCAGGGAGGCGGCCCGGGCGATGCGCTCGCCGGTGGCGCTGGAGCCCACGTGGGCGAACACGTCGACGTCGGTCTCCATGGTGAGCAGCTGGCCCACCTCCGCGCCCCCGGTGAGCGTGGTGAGGACGCCGTCCGGAAAGGCGGGCTGCAGGAGCCGCCCGAGCATCTCGCCCACATGCGGGCAGCGCTCGCTCGGCTTGTGGATCACGGTGTTGCCGGTGACGAGGGCGGCGCCGATCAGGCCGGCGGCGACCGCCACGGGATCGTTCCAGGGCGTGAGGAGGACGGCGACGCCGCGCGGCTCCGCGACGGTGTAGTCGGTGGCCGTGACGGCGCCCCGCAGGCTGAGTCCGCGATGCACGGGCCCGAGTTCCGCGTACTGCTCGAGCGTGGAGATTGCCGCCTCGATCCCGCCGAGCGAGTCAGCGGCCGGTTTGCCCGTCTCCCGCGTGTTCAGAGCCGCGAGCTCCTCCGCCCCGGACCGCAGTGCCGCTGCCGCCCGGCGGAGCGCGGCTCCGCGGTCGGCAGGGCTCGTGGCGGCCCATTCGGGCTGGACAGCGCGGGCCAGGGACACCGCGAGGCCGATCTGCTCGCGCGAGGTGCCCGGGAGTGTTCCGACCTCCTCGCCGTCGAGAGGACTGTGGATGGTGATGGACGCGTCGTCCTGCGCATCAAGCAGGGAGAGTGCCTGGGACTGGATGGACATTGCGCTCCTTGAGTGTGACCTACGGGGTGGTGTGCTGGTTCCGTACCCCGCTCCAGCGGCTTCACACAGGGCACCGGCTGATTTCTGCGTCACTCCCACGCAGTCATCAGCACGCTTAGCATATGGTGGCGGGAGGACATGCGCGGCCGGCCCGGCGACGGCGAAAACCCATGGACAGCAGCAGCAGCGCTGTGTAGGGATGGACGAGCGGAGCCGGTCGGAGCCGGCCGCACCGATCGGAGTTGGTCGGAGCCGGTGGACACGAACAGGAACGGGGAAGACCTTGATGGCGCACGGAGACACGACGGCGGATTTCGGCGGGCAGCGGGACACGACGCGATCCGTCGGCCCCGTCCTCCCCCCGTTCGAGGATGTTCGGCGGATCGCCGTGCTGCGGGGCGGCGGCCTGGGTGATCTCATGTTCGCCCTGCCTGCGATCGCGGCACTGAAGGCACGCTATCCCGGGGCGGACATCACCCTTCTCGGCATGCCGGGGCACGCCGCCCTCCTCGAGGGCAGGCCGGGGCCCGTCTCCAGGGTCGTCGAGCTTCCGTACTCCCCCGGCGTGCGTCCTGGTGGCGCCGTGGACGGCACGGCTGACGCGGACGCCGTCGATGCCTTCTTCGAAGGCCTTGCCGGCTCCTTCGACCTCGCGGTGCAACTGCACGGCGGCGGCCGGAACTCCAATCCTTTCCTGCTCCGCCTCGGCGCCCGCCACACGATCGGCACGCGGACGCCGGACGCCCCCGGGCTGGAGCGCACCATCCCGTACGTCTACTACCAGCACGAGGTCTTCCGCGCGCTCGAGGTCGTGGGCCTGGCCGGTGCCGTGCCGGTGGACCTGGAGCCGCGCGTGGCGGTCACGCCGGCCGAGGCCGCCCGGGCCGCTGAGCTCACGGGCACCGGCCCCGTGCTGGCCCTGCACCCGGGAGCCACAGATGCGCGCCGGAGGTGGCCGGCGGCGTCATTCGCCGAGATCGCGGTGCGGGCGGCGGCCGACGGCTGCGAGGTGGTGGTGGTCGGCGATGCAGGTGACGCCGCCGCGGCGGAGGAGATCGTGCGGATCGCCCGGGCCACGAGTCCGTCCGCGGACGTGCGGTCCCTGGCCGGCCAGCTCAGTCTGGGCGACCTCGCAGGCATCCTCGACCGCAGCGCCGTAATGGTGGGCAATGACAGCGGCCCCCGACATCTCGCGCAGGCCGTCGGCACGCCGACCATCGGCGTGTACTGGATCGGGAACGTGATCAACGCGGGAGCCATCGGTCGCTCCCTCCACCGCGTGCACTTCTCGTGGATCTCGCAGTGCCCCGTGTGCGGGGTCGACGTGACGCAGGTGGGCTGGACGGCGCAGCGATGCGAACACGATGACTCGTTCGTCGCGACCGTCCAGCCCGAGGCCGTCTATGCGGATGTGGCCGAACTCAGGGCCACGAGCCTTCTTCTGCGTGGGCGATGACCATCTCGCGGATCTCGCAGCTCTTCGGTTGCGAGAGCGCGAAGAGGATGGCCTCGGCCACGCGCTCGGGATCGTTCAGCCGTGAGTCGTCCTGCGGCTTGTACTGCTCGTCGCGATCGTCGAAGAACCGGGTCTTCATGCCGCCGGGAATGATCGTGGTCACGCCGATCTGACCTGCGGTCTCCGCGGCCAGGGCCTGCGAGAAGCCCATGACGCCGAACTTCGACGCGCAGTAGGCCGTCGCGTCGCCCACAGCCTTGATGCCGAGTGTGGACGCGATGGTGACCACGCGGCCGTGTGTCTCCTTCAGGTACGGCAGCGCCGCGCGGGCGGTGGATGCCGTCCCCATGAGGTTCACGCCGATCACCTTCTCCCACTGGTCTGCGGGAACGGTGTCGAGGGCACCGCAGCGGTCGATCCCCGCCGCTGTCACGACGGCATCGAGTCCGTCCATGGTCTCGGCGGCTTCACGCACCGCCTGCTCGACGGCCTCGCGATCGGAGACGTCCACTTCGAACGCCTTGACCCCGGTGACCCGGCTGATGTCCCGGTCCAGGACCACGGGAGTCCCACCCGCCGCGATCACGCCCTGCACGATCGCCGCACCGAGGCCGGAGCCTCCCCCGGTCACGAGGACGCGTCCGGGGTTGAAGCCCGCGGCCCCCGCACTGGTCGCACGGGTGGTCGCACTGGTGGTGCCGCTGGTGTTCTCGCTGGTGTTTTCGCTCACTGTGTTCCTTTCGTTGCGTGCGCGGGGTCCGTCGAATCGGACCCCGCACGGTTCTGCAGCCCGTCAGCCGACCCGGGCGAGCGCGGCTGCAAGTTTCGTGGTGGAGCGTGCCGGGATGTAGGGGACGGTGACCGTCCGACCACCCCAGGTGCTCACGAGGGCGGCTTCGGGAAGATCCTCGGCCGCGTAGTCACCGCCCTTGACCCAGATGTCCGGGCGCAGGCGGGAGATGGCGTTCTCGGGTGTCGATTCGCCGAAGACCAGGACGGCGTCCACGCACTCGAGGGCGGCGAGCAGTTCGGCGCGATCCTCCTGCCGGATGATCGGTCGGTGCTCACCCTTGAGCCCGCGGACGGACTCGTCGGAGTTGAGGCACACGATCAGGCAGTCACCGAGCCGGCGGGCCGCCGCGAGTGTCCGGGCGTGGCCGGCGTGGAGCAGGTCGAAGCAGCCGCCGGTCGCCACGACGGTGCCTCCCGCGTCCCGCGTGCGCTGGGCGACGGTCAGGGCGTCGAGCCCGTCGACGGGCAGTTGCCGCGGCGCTTCCCCGCGGGGTCCGCCGAGCGCCCCGACACCGCCGGAACCGAGGAAGTGCGCGGCCGCTTCGGTGGCCCGGTGCGCCGCGGCGTCGACGGTCCTCCCCTCCGCGAGGGCCACGGCGAGGGCCGAGGCGAAACGGTCCCCGGCCCCGCACGGATCGGACGCCGTCACGCGCGGCGCGGGGACCACCTGGGGCAGGAGCCCGGAGGCCGCGACGAGCGCGCCGTGCTCGCCCATGGTGACGATCACGGCCCTGCTGCCCCAGCGGGCCAGCAGGTCATCGGCGGCCGCTGCCGCACCCTGTGTCCCGGACTCCGTGCTGCCCGCGAAGCGGAGCGCTTCTCCGAGGTTCGGGGTCACCGCGGCAACACCCGGGACCGGCTGCGCCCCGGAGGGATGCGGATCCCAGACCACGGGTGTCGAACCGGCCATCGCCTCCAGCCGACGCCGGAGCTCCACGTTCGCGAGCAGTCCCCTGCCGTAGTCCGCGGCGATGACGGCATCGGCGCCCTCGAGCGCGGCGATCATGGCGGCGCTGCACGCGGGGACCAGCGGCGTGGCGCATCCCTCGTCGAAGCGGACCACCGGCTGACCTGAGGCCCGGACACGGGTCTTCACGGGGGTGGGGGCCCCGGACGGGCCGGCGACCACCGTGATGCCGTCCAGCTCGGCTCGCAGCAGCACCGCGGCGTCGTCGTCGCCGAGAACCGTCACCAGCACGGCCTCGTGCCCGTCGGCCTCCAGCATGCGGGCCACGAGGCCCGCACCTCCGGCGCGGCGCCGGACCGCGTCGACATCGACGACCGGCACCGGCGCGTCGGGTGACAGCCGACCGGCATCGCCGGACAGATCCGTGTCGAGGAGGACATCACCGACCACGACGATCCTCATCGCTGGTCCTCCTGGCGGCGGCGGCGCACCTCGGCGTCGAAGGCCCGGCAGATGGCGTGCAGGGCGATCAGGTGCCCCTCCTGGGCGTTCGCGGACTGCGCCTCCACGGCCACGAAGTCGTCCACGCAAGCCGTCAGCGGGTTGGAACCCGCCCCCGTCAGCGCCCACGTGGTGATGCCGGCCGCACGGGCGGCCTCCACCGCGCGCAGCAGATTCGGGCTCTTCCCGCTCGTGCTGAGCAGGATCAGGATGTCGCCCGGACGTCCGTGGGCGCTCACCTGGCGCGCGAACATGTGCTCGAAGCCGTAGTCGTTCGCTATGGCGGTCACGGCCGAACTCTCGGCATGGAGCGAGATGGCGGAGAACGGCTCGCGTTCACCGTCGAAGCGCCCCACGAGTTCGGCAGTGAGGTGCTGGGCCTCCGCCGCCGACCCTCCGTTGCCGGCCGCGAGCAGTCGCTGTCCGGCCATCAGGCGCGTCGCCATCTCGACTCCCCAGCCGGCGAGGGTCCCGGCGTTCTGCGCCAGTGACTCCAGTGCGGGCGTCACTGCGCGGAGATGTTCCAGGACCACACGGCGGGCGTCCTGCTGGACGTCGTCCTGCGACCGCCGTTCGTGATCGCGATGTGCCGGGGCGGCGGACGCGTCGTCCCGCGCCCGGCTTCCCGGTGTCGCCAGATCGGTGTACGTGTCGGAAAGGTGCGTGGTCACAGTGCCCTGCCTCCTGTGCTCTCGAGTCGACGCGCGGCGGTCCGCCGCGCAGTGGCCGGTTGTGCGGGCACGGCTGCGCCCAGTGCTGTCTGGTAGGCCTTCTCGGTGTCCGCCGCGATCCGGCTCCAGGAGTACCGTGCCCGGACCCGGCGGTAGCCGTTGTCGCCGAGGTCGCGTGCCCAGTCGGGGTCGGCCAGCAGTTCGGCGACCGCCCCCGCGATGGCTGAGGGATCCTGCGGGGGGACGTGCAGGCCTGTCTTGCCGTCCACGACGGTGTCCACGAGGCCTCCGACCGCGGCCGCGACGACGGGCGCACCGCACGCCATCGCCTCGAGGGGCACGATGCCGAAGGGCTCGTACCAGGGTGCGCAGACCACGGCGTCGGCGCTGCGGAGGAGGGCCGGCATCTCGGCCCGCGACACCTGCCCGCGGAGGATCACCCGGTCGGCGACGCCGAGCTCGGCGGCGAGGGACAGGAGCCGCTGCGCCTCGGGGTCCTCCTCCAGCACGGAGGTGTTGCCCCCTCCGCCGACGATCAGGAGTTCGACGTCGTCGTGCCCGGCGTCCTTGAGTGCGCGCAGGGCCCGGATCACGAGGTCCATACCCTTGCGGGGGACGAGGCGTCCCACGCTGACGATGCGGTGGGGCAGGCCGCGCCCCTCGACGGGCCCGTGGGGGCTGAAGAGTTCGAGGTCGACACCGCAGGGGGCGATCGAGACGCGGTTCGCCGGGACGCCCATGGCTTTCAACTCGAACACCTCGTCCGAGCAGGTGGCGACGATGCGGTCAGCGCTCCGTCCCACCATCGCCTCGAGCATGAGCCGCTCCGGGGGGCTCGTGTCCTCGGAGCCCTGGTGGCGCCGCTTGACGGTTCCGAGGGCGTGGAATGTCTGGAGGACCTGAACGTCCCGCCCCGCGCCGTGGCACTGGCGGGCGGCGTCGAGCGCGGCCAGACCGGACATCCAGAAGTGACCGTGGACGATGTCCGGCGGCGCCTGCCCCCAGTCCTCGACGATCCCGTCGGCGAGTTCGCCCATGAACGGCAGGAGCAGATCCTTCGGCACATGGCGCACCGGGCCTGCCGCGATGTGGACCACCTCCAGGCGGGGGTCGGTCCTGACGCGATCCGGTAGTGCGGGGTCGTCACGCCGGGTGTACACCGTGACGTCGTGCCCGCGGCGCGCGAGCGCGAGGGAGAGTTCCGCGACGTGGACGTTCTGTCCGCCGGCATCGACTCCCCCGAGGGCCGCGAGCGGGCTCGCGTGCTCTGACACCATCGATATCTTCACTGGGTTCTCCTCTCTCCGACCGCCAGGACACGGGTCCTCGCGGGTTGCTCCTCCAGCACGGCGTCCCAGTCGCCCAGGAACCGTGCGAGCCCGTACCGCTCGAGGGCTGCCTCACGCGCCACCAGTCCGCGCGAGCGCGCGTCGTTTGGGTCCGCCATGAGCCGGGCAGCTGTGCGGACCAGGTCCTCGACACGGGTGGAGACTGCCCCGGCGCCCGGCGGGACGGCCCGGGCCGCTTCGGTGGTGGCCAATGCCAGGACCGGGAGGCCCACATGCATCGCCTCTAAGAGGGAGAGGCCGAGCGAGGTCCAGCGCAGGGGGTGTACGTAGGCCCTCGAGCGGCCCAGCCGGGCGTGGAGCTCACCGGTCGGGAGGTCTCCCCCGATCCGCAGTTCGGCCGGTCCGAGGTCGAGTGCATCGCCGAGCCCGTCCGTCCCCATCCCGAAGACCTCGAGCGGGGCCACGCCCGCGAATCGGGGCAGGAGGTCGGTCCCGGTGATGCGTCCGCGACGGACGGGCTCGTTGATGACGGCGGCCAGTTGCTGCACCTCGCCCGTGTAGAGGTACCCCGGATCGACGATCCCGTGCTCGATCACGGTGGTGCTCGCGACCCCGCTGTCCCAGAACAGCTCGTTGAAATGGGTCACATGGATGATCGGGATCGCGGTCTGCCCGGCGAGCGGGTGGACCGTGCCCACGGTGTCCCGACGTGGTGTGTTGTGCTCGAGGAAGACCGCGGGCAGATCGCGGCCGGGGACGCGTCCTAGCAGCCGTTCGCACTCGGCGATCTCCTCGACCCGCTGCAGGACGACGACGTCGATGTCGGCGTCCGCCAGAGCGGCGGGGGCCACCTCGACCACCGAGGCGGGCCACGGGCGACTGGCTCGGCCGAGCCCCCACGGTCCGCCGTCCGGCGTCGTGGGCAGTACGTAGGTGTGCGCTCCCCTGACGAAAGCGTCCGTCCAGCCGCCGTGGACGTGCCATAACAGGATCCTCATCGGTTTCCCCTCGGTGTTCTGCGGCCGTCGGTACGGCCGATGCTGCGGCGCGAGCCGAGCGATGATATTCCGGAGCTGAGCCGTAGGGCGGCGTCGACGACGTCCTCCGGCGAGACGTTGGACAGGCAGGGATGGCCCTGGACGGGGCAGATCCGTGCCCGGCTCAGGGCGCAGGGCGCGTTCTGGTCGCCGAGGAGCTCCACCGGCACGCGGTAGGGTGCCCAGCGGACGGCGGGGACCACGGGTGAAAACAGGCACACCACCGGAGTGCCGACCGCGGCAGCCAGGTGCGCCGGACCTGTGTTGCCGGTGATCACGACGCTCGCGCCCGCGAGCACCGCTCCGAGGACCGGCAGGTCCGTCCGGCCGCCCAGATCCAGCGCTTCGGGTCCCGCCACGGTGGAGGTCAGTTCCGTCTCGCCCGGACCGCCGGTCACGACCACCCGGAAACCGGTCGCGGTCAGCAGTTCGACGGCGGCCGCGTGGTGCAGCGGCGGCCACGCTCGCGCCGGTACGGAGGCACCGGGATGCACGACGACGTAGGGGCCGCTCCCCACGAGTGCGGCCAGCTCGTCGGCGCCTGCGAGATTCGCGACCTGGAGCCGTCCGTCGTCGCCCGCGGGCAGGACATAGCCGGCCGCCTCGGCGATCCCCAGGGCCCGCTCGGCCTCCGGCTGGTCCTCCGGGAAGTCCTCCCCGGGCTTGAGCCGAACATCGAGGAGCGAGCCGGCGTAGTCCACGGACGCTCCGGCGATGCGTCTCACCCCGGCGAGGCGCAGGAGCAGGGCCAGCGGCAGCGGTGACTGGTGGAAGGACGTGAGGATGACGGCCTCGTCCGCTCCGACGGCCACGACGGCATCGTGCAGCTCGGTCACCAGCCCGGGCGTCGGCTCCGGCGCCGGATCGATGATCCACGGTGCGGACCACGTGATCACGTCGACGACCCCCGGCAGCAGCCGTGCCGCCGCAGCACCCTGTGGCCCGCAGAGCATGACGACGTCGTTGGGCGAGTCCCCGTGGTCGCCCGCGGCGATCGCGCGGACCGCCGGACCTGCGAGCAGCACATCGCCCGCGCTGTCCAGGCGTGCCACCAGGACGCGGCGCCTCATGGCGTCCCCGCCCACAGCAGCTCGACGGCCTCGGCGAGACTGTCCGCCACGGCGGGAGCGGCGTCCACCTCGTTCTGGAGCGTGATGCCCGTCGGGACCAGGACGCCGCGTGCGCCGGCGGCCGCGGCCGCTCCCATGTCCGCGCCGATGTCCCCGATCACGGCGACGGAACCGGGGTCGACCCCCAGGCGGGCGCTCGCCGAGAGGACCATGCCGGGTGCCGGCTTCCGGCACCCGCAGGCGTCGTCGTTCCCGTGCGGGCAGATCTCCCACACGTCGAAGGGGCCGAGCAGGTGCTCGACGCGCGCATTGACGGCATCCACCTGCTGACGCGTGACCAGGCGCCTCGCGATACCCGACTGGTTCGTGATGACACCGATGGGAATTCCGCGCGAGCGCAGACCGTCGAGCACCTCGCGGGCACCCGGCATGGGGCGCACCAGGGACGGTTCGCCGTTGTACGGGACGTCCACGACGATGGTCCCGTCGCGGTCGAACAGGACGGCCCGAGGAGCTGCCCGTGGGAGTTCGGCCGAAGTATGCATACAGGCTTAGTTCCCGAGAAGCAGCAGTACTAAACACTTTGCGTCGAACTTCTTCTCCTGCTTCTCCTGCTGCAGCTCCTCCTGCCTGCGCCCGACTGTTCGTCCAGTTGTTCTTCCGACTGTTCTTCCAGTTGTTCTTCCAGCTGTTCTTTCAGCTGGAGGACCGCGAGCGCCCCACCTGCCCACCACGCGTGGGGAAAGCGCCTGTCCCATCCTCTGGCAGGATGTTGCGCATGACTTCCGAGGGCATCAGCGCCGCGAGCACCCAGCAGCCGACCCCACCTGCATCCGGGGTAGCCGTCTCCGCGCAGAGCGAAGCAGGACGACCTTCCCGCACCGGCCCGGCCTCCACTGGGGCCTCCACTGGGGCCTCCACGACGACCCCCACTCGGGCGTCCACCCCGGCGCCGGACGGGCGCCCCGAGATCCTCGCCCTCCGCGCACTGAAGCTCGGGGACCTCCTCGTCGCCGTGCCGGCGCTCAAGGGTCTGCGGAGGGCTTTCCCGGACCACCGGATCCTTTATGCGGCCCAGGAGTGGCTGCGCCCCATCGTCGGGCTGACCGACGCCATCGACGACCTCCTGCCCACGCACGGACTCGACGATCCCCTGCCCATCGAGCACGGGCGGATCGATCTCGCCGTCAACCTCCACGGCAACGGGGCCGAGAGCCGCGGACGGCTCGAAGAGATCGGGGCGGCACGCCGGATGGGTCACCGCTCGCCCGGCTGGGACGGCCCCGAGTGGCAGGACGGCGTCCTCGAGCGTGAGCGATGGGCGCATCTCGTGAGCTGGCACGGCGTCCCGGCCGACCCCCTGGATTGCAGGCTGCGCGTTCCCGACGGCGAGAGCCCGGCACCGGACGCCGTGGTCATCCACGTCGGGGCGGCGTACGGCAGCCGCCTCTGGCCCGTCGACCGCTTCGGCGAGGTGGCCCGCACACTGGCCGCCGCCGGCCACCGGGTGGTGTTCACGGGCAGCGACAAGGAGCGCGCACGTGCACTGGCCGTGGCCGATGCCGCCGGCCTGCCCGAGGACACGGTCGCAGCCGGCACCCTCCCCCTCGACCGGTTCGCGCGACTCGTCGCCGGCGCCGGCCTCGTGATCTCGGCGGATACCGGAGCCGCGCACCTGGCGTCCGCCTATGCGCGGCCGTCCGTGGTCCTGTTCGGTCCCGCCCCGGCGTCGGAGTGGGGCCCACCACCCGGCCCCCACACGGTCCTCACGGACGAGTCGCTCCGCGTGGGCGAGACATTCTCCCCCACGCCCGACCCCGCCCTCATGGCCGTGACGGTCGAACAGGTCCTCGCTGCCGCGGCCGCCCACGGCGTCGCCTAGCGCTTCGCCGGGCGCGGCCTTGACCACCCGAGGACGACGCTGACATCACGCCACCATCAGGCGATGCTGGACCCCGCGCCGCGTGCTTCCTCCTGCGCCGGCGCCTCCAGGAGTCGCTTCTGCAGTTTGACGAGGATGCGCGCGAGCGCGCGGGACACCTGCATCTGGGACATCCCCAACTCGTCCGCCATCGCCTGCTGGGTCTGCTCCATGAAGTAGCGGCGGTAGAGAAGCTCCTTCTCCCCGCCGTCCAGTGCATTGACGGCACCCCGCAGCGAGATCATGTCGTCGCTGCGATCCGTGCCGGCGGCATCCGTCGCAAGGGTGTCCGCCCAGCTGCGCCCCTCGAACGGAGCGTCGAGCGAGTCCGGGCGGAGGCTCGACTGGCAGGCCTGCGCCTCGAGGATCTTCGCCTCCGGCCACCCGAGTTCGACGCCGAGCTCACGCGCCGTCGCCTCTCGTCCCAGCCGCTGCGCCATCGCGGGCGCAGTCCTCGCGATCTCCGTCCGCAGGTCCTGCACATCCCTCGGCGGTCGCACGACCCAGCACGAATCGCGCAGGTACCGCTTGATCTCGCCGGTGATCGTGGGCACGGCGAAGGATGCGAACGGGACGCCCCGCGCCGGGTCGAACCGCTGGACGGCCTTGATGAGACCCAGATAGGCGACCTGCCGGATATCGGATGCTTCCGGCCCGGTGACGGCGAACGATCGTGCCACCGACTCCGCGATGTCGAGGTGCCGCAGCGCGATGTCATCCTGCAGCGCCGCCTTGAGGGGCCGATCGACCCGAGGCCCCCTGCCATGCGGCTGGTCGGCCGTGGCCTGGTCCGAGGACGGCCTGCGGGCTGCGTCGGTGATCCGGGGCGTGAGGGTGCTCTGCATACTGTTCTCCATCGGGAAGGCGCGTCGTACGCTTCCCAACAAAACATCAGCATGCTTAGTACGCAATCACCTTCTCCACCACAGCTACTTTCCTCCGAGGCCTTCCCTTCTCCTTACCCGTCGTGTAGGCAGCCGGCCGTGACTGCTTCGATCATCCGACGAAAAAGCCCCCTGCCGGTCGGCAGGGGGCGGGGCGGGCGACCGGGCGGCGGTGTGTCGATGGGAGGTCGGCGGGTCAGCTCACCACGGTGGCGGCGGGGCCGGATGCGCCGGGCTTCGCGCTGGTCGCATCTTCGCCTGCTGCGGCGTCACTGGCCACCCAGTTCCAGCGTGGGGCCCCGAGTTCACGGATCACGCTCTGCAGGTGCGTTCTCAGCTCCTCAGACACCAAGCCGCCACCTGCCACCAGGGTGCGCTCGATGTCGTCCGCCGCCTCGAGGACGGCGTGGCCCGCCGGGGCGATCGAGACCATGTGCGAGCGGCGATCGAGATCGTTCCGCACACGAGTCACGTGCCCTCTCGTCTCGAGGCGGGAAAGGGTCTTGCCCATCGTCTGCGCCTGGACACGGACGATCTGCGCGAGGCTGGCCTGCGTCATGGCACCCTGATCGGCCAGGACACCGAGCGCGATCACGCCGGCGTGGGTGACACCGATGTCGACGAGCCGCTCGTTCCACGCGTGTTCGACGAGGCGCGCGGCAGTGGTCAACAGTCGACCGGTGGGCCATTGCTCCAGATCGGGCATAGGACAGTGCACTTCCTCTCGCTCAGGTAACCGGCAGCCGCCGTCGGTGTCGGATCTTCCCTCTATGATAGCTAGGCTGGCTAGCCAATCCGTCCATGCCAGCAGTCCAGGGCCTGCCTCCCGGTACGCCCGACCATCCGGCCGCTCGATCCTCAGGAGTCTGTATGTCAGAACGACTAGCCCCCGGCGACAGTGCCCCCGACTTCACCCTTCCCGCCGCGGACGGCACGTCCGTGAGCCTCTCTGCCCTCCGCGGCACCAAAGTGGTCATCTACTTCTACCCGGCGGCGGCGACCCCCGGCTGCACCACGGAGGCGTGCGACTTCCGCGACAACCTGGCATCCCTCAAGGGCGCCGGTTATACGGTGCTGGGCCTCTCGCCCGATGCCGTCGGCAAGCTCGCCTCCTTCTCCGAACAGGAGTCCCTGACCTTCCCGCTGCTCTCCGACGAGGACCACGCCGTCGCGGCAGCCTACGGGGCGTGGGGCGAGAAGAAGAACTACGGGAAGACCTACGAGGGCCTGATTCGTTCGACAGTCGTCGTCGACGAAGAGGGGTCCGTGAGCCTCGCCCAGTACAACGTGCGGGCGACAGGCCATGTTGCGAAGCTCCGCCGAGATCTCGGCATCGACGCGTAGGGCGCAGCCCGTGCTCACCGAGCGCTAGGGTGGATGGCTGGATGGTCTTTGACGGGAGCATCCGGGCGCGAGTGGCGGAATTGGCAGACGCGCTGGATTTAGGTTCCAGTGTCTTCGGACGTAGGGGTTCAAGTCCCCTCTCGCGCACAGTAAAACGACTAGTCAGCGGCACATCGGCCGGGCTGGTGTTGATGAAGTTGGCGAAAGTGTTGATCGGACTCGTACTATTCCGGTCATGGCCAGCATCAAACACCAGACCCGGTCCGATGGATCGACCCGTCACCAGGTCCTGTGGCGCGACCCCGAGACGCGAATGCAGCGCTCGCAGTCCTTCGATGATCCCTCCGCCGCGGAGATGCTGAAGAACTTCCTCAACGCCAACGGCCAGTCCTTCGCGCTCGCGTCCGAGGCGGCCGCCGATCTCCGCTCCACCGCGCCGCGGGTGCGCGACGTCGTCGCTAACCACATCGCCGGCATCACGGGCATCGAACCGGGCACCCGCTTCCGCTATCGCCGCCTCCTTGAGAACCACATCGACCCGTGCCTGGGCAGCATCCCCGTCGACCGGCTCCGGCGCTCGCAGGTCCTGTCCTGGTTCGAAGGGATGAGCGTGGCGGACAAGACCCGGAAGAACATCCACGCGCTCCTCTCCGCATCGCTGGAGACGGCCGTCGCTGGCCGCCTCGTCGCGGAGAACGTGGCCAAGGGCATCCGTGGTCCCAAGTCCTCCGTGCGGACGCGAGAGCCGGTCTTCCTGAGCAAGGAACAGGTCGAAGTGCTGGCCGACACGATCGACCCCCGATACGCCACCCTCGTCCGCTTCTTCGCAGCCTCCGGCCTCCGGTACGGCGAGGCCACGGCACTACGCCGGCGGGACGTGAGGAAGCACGACGACGGACGGTACGTCGTGCACGTGACCAGGGCGTGGAAAAAGATTGAGAAAGGCTACGAGCTAAGCGGCCCCAAGAGCCCTAAGAGCCGACGCACCGTCGCGCTACAGCGCTCGCTGACACCGGCCGTCACGGAGCAGCTCGAGGGACTCCGGCCCGACCGCCTAGTGTTTCAGAACACCAAGGGCGACCCTCTCCGGCACGATTTGTTCCGCCGTGTCTACTGGCTGCCCGCGATGGAGGCCCTGCTCGGGCGCGACGTCGAGCCGGTCTTCGACCAAGCGCCCACCCCGCACGATCTCCGACATACTCATGCGAGCTGGCTGATCGCCGCCGGCGTCCCACTCCCCGTTATCCAGGCAAGGCTGGGGCACGAGAACATAACGACCACCGTAGGCACTTACGGACATCTGGCGATTGGTGCGGACGCCAGTGCGGCAGATCTGCTGGGGTAGATCGAGACCTAGGCCTTCAGCTCAGGGCGACCGACGAACACGGATAATTTGGTACGGAAGTCGACTCTTTGGTCCTCAGTCATCTCCCATATTTTGCTCTGCACAAGGGACTCGATGGCCGGCACTGCTGGTCCAAGCGTCGTAATAGCACTGAACTCGGCGGCTGCTAACTCCACGGGTCCATCTATATGGTCCCGCAGGATGACGGGAAAGTAGTTGAGGAACGAAAACACTGGGTCTCCAGCGTCGTTGATGTCTGGCGTTCCACACCCTGCAATTGCCCCGTGTTGAGAGTGAGTCGGCGGAACCGGGATCAGCGGCGCAACGAGTATTCCCTTTCGGGCGCGAGGGTTCTCCAAATCACAGTCGTAGGAGCAGACGATTACTAGGCGTTGATCGGTGTCGTGCGCCGCTCGAATCGTTTGCCCAAACTCCGGAACCTGCGCGCTTACTGTACTGCCGCCGGCACTTACGTATGCCGACCTTCTCAGGTCCCAGTGCGGGAAGAAGTCGACAGAGCAAACGTCGCCCTGGCGGAGGACCGGCAGAGCTTCAAGATCGGAAGTCATCCCATCGGCTCTTCATCAGCCATCACGTCGACATTCGGCTGAACCACCTGCGCCCGCTTCATGACCTCAAACCACTCGCGGGGCACAGCGACCGGGGCAGGGTCGCCGAAATCGTACTCCTCTTCTTCGGCGGCGGTGTCGTGTAGGCCCGACGGAGCAGTGCTCCTCAGCTCCAGTGAAACTGTTGGCACATGAGCAACCGTGATGGGTACTCGGTCGTGCACGAACCTAGTTGGGACGTGAACGAGATCGATTGACGCAGGGTGACCAAAGTTGGAGCGAGCGGACGACCGCTCGAACTGGGTCATCGGGTCCGGAAGCGCATCCCCCTCGGGAAGCTGTTGCAAGTAGATGGGCTGACCAAAGGAAGCTGCCGTGCTAAGGACGGCGATAGTTCCGGCCTGGCGTACGAGCCTAGAGGTCACGGCTGTCCTCCCCTGCCCGGTCGAACGCCTTCAGGATGTTGTCGAGCGAGTCTCGCAGATTACGCACGATATCTAGGGTCAGGTAGAACTGCCCTGTCACCGTTACAGGGATGGCACCGAATTCGCTGATCATCTCCGGCGTGGGGTTGTCAGGAAAAAGTGGCGGCATTGCATGCCCAAAGCGCACATAGATCCCAGCTGGCGCGCTGCCGTCGGGAAGAGCGTTGATACCGGGCTGCACCATCACTTGATTGACGAACAGTGGCTGACTCCGCGGGTCAATCTCCCATTGAGAAGGCAACTGGAAGTTCTGCGGGTCTTCGGCATGCGTCGTCATGCATGTGAGTATTTCACAGCAGACCAAACGTTGGCTCGGACATCCCCCGACAACGCTGCACTGGGCTGCGCTGCCCGCGTCGTTCGGTCGGCGATCTCACAGACCGTCAACTTAATGTCCCAAGCTGGGCATTCTTCAGCCAAGCGAGTGAAGAGTGTCGCGTTCCTTCGCGTCGAGGTGGTTGAGGCGGTCGAGAAGGACTTCGGGCGTGACCCACAGTTCGTCGGCCATCTCCCACAAGTCGTTCCCGGACCATTGCCTGGCGGCGGTGAGGTCTTCGAGGGGGATGAGCCGGCGCGCGACGATGACTCGGACGACCAGCTCGACCCGCGGGCATTGGTGGCCGCGGTGTCCCATACGAATGTGCTGGAGCTCGTGGGCCAGTGCACACCGGCGTTCGACCTGCAGGAGCCATTTGTCCATAAGAATGCGGTCGACGCCGTTGGTTCGGGCGTGTATGCCTTCGGGCAGCTCGCCCCACTCAACGGTGACATGGGGCATCGCGCGCAGTTCGCGCCAGGGGTGGGTTGAGACCATGCCACCAAAGCTAAATAGGGCCGGTGACCTTATTGGTTCGCAGGGTGAACTACATCGCTGTTATTTAGCGACAGCAAACTAGCCGTGAACGCTGATTTTCAGATCAGACACTTCGGCCGCGATCACCTTATCGAACAGATTCTGCACGGTTGATCCCCGGGCCAGCCCCAGTTCTTCAAGGCTTTTCGCGTTTGGCATCGAGCCCTCTTTGAGCATCGCAACGCCATAGACGATGTCGGTGTGTGGGTTCATCTGTAGCGTCATGCCCTCGTCATCTGTCAGCTGGTCTAGGCACCATCCGAGCAGGTCCGTCGGTGCTACACACACGAGGAGGCGTTCCCCAGTCCTGAGCTGCGGCTTCCGCCAGGAGCTGTCGTCGATCGTTCCGCTCTCAATGGATGCGAGCATGCGCCCTACGCAAGCATTGCGCTGCTCTTTGGCGGCTTCATCTTGATCAATGCCTAGGAAGCGCACGAGGTATTCATCGCCGTCCGGCGTGCTTGCAACCTTCTGCTCGTGCAGCCAGGTCGTCGCAGAACTGTCCACCAGTGCCTCAAGCGCTGGCACCTGCCCCAGCGCTTCGGCCATGGTGTCATAGGCGGCCACTAATCCCGGGATCTGCGGAGAGGTCACGGCGTAGCCAAACTGCTCGTAGTCCGTGAAGATCAGATGTAGGTCAGCCATTTCGCAACACCTCCCGCGCTTCCTCAATAGTCAAACCAACTTGTACCACAAGTATATTCCGCACTGTGTGGGGGGCGAAGGTGTGCTTGTCGTGAGACCACCAATGTAGGTCCTGCCGCCCCTCGCATCTGAGCAGAAGGTGGCTTCCGCCGCCACGCTCCGGATCGTCGCGGTAGCCGAGGCGCCAGAGGATTCCTCGTAGCTTTTTAGCCTTCATCGAAGGGAAGCCGGGTACGGGGCTCAAGCTCCGCCCCCGGCCTCGGCGGCCTCGTCTTGCAGCCGCCTGAGGCGTCTTCCCTGGCTCTCCCGGCCGGTGTCGTATGCGGCGAGGTCGACGTCGTCTTGCGTCGCCTCGTCGCTTGGTGCAGGGCTCTCCCCTGCTCGCGTAATGGGGGCGGTACTGACATTCCCATCACCTTCCTCCTGAGTTGCAGCTCTGACCACAGCGATCAGGGCGTCCTGCATGGAGGGTGACAGCTTCTCGGTGCCCGCCGGCAGCCTGGTGGCGAAGGGCGAGGTGGAGTCGGTGACGTCTAGCCCGAGGCTGGCTGCATACGCCAGCACTACTGACTTTTCGCTGACCCGAAGAATGGCCGCAAGCGCCCGAAAGGTGTCCGGGTTCTTCGGCCAACTCTTCGGCCCAGAAACGACGAGCTCATTCACGTACTGAAACTTGAGGCTGTAACCCGCCTTCGATGCTCGCTCCACCAGGTCGCGATAGGACAGCCCGGAGGCGTCTTTCTCGGACCTGAGTAGCTCGCTGATCGACTGCATTGTCATAGCTTCATCGTTCCTATTCGGGATGCGCAAGCGGCTTGAAAACGAGCCGTCTACCAGCGCGGGACACGCTCACACTATCGAACCGTCTACTAAATAGTTGAGCAGGTACCCCCGCCCCGCGCTACTGCGGCCTAGCGCGGCTGGCGCCCCCTGTTGACACTCGTCTACCAGTAGACCTATGTTTGTACCGTACTGATTGACAGCTAGACGTCTACTAGGGGACACTATGGAAAACAGAAGAAGACCGACCAGAGGAGTCTGGATGCGACTGAACAGCGCAGACACGCTGCGGGCGCTGATGGTGCAGAACCGAATCTCGATGGGCATGATGGCCGATTACGTCGGATGCTCCAAGGGATTCATCTCTCACCTCCTCGCTGAGCGCCGGAGGTCTTGCACCCCGCTGCTCGCCGACCGGATCTCGAGGGTTCTCCACGTCCCCACAAGCGTTCTTTTCGTGGAAACTAAGTCCCCCACTGCGGTACAAAATGTCAAGCAACGAGAGAAGGTGCCGGCATGACGACCAAGGTGTTCTTCACCCCGAAGGAAGTGGCGGAGGAGCTTGCTCCCGCTATCCAGGAGTTCACGATCATCAGGAAGGCCCGCGCGAAGGAGATCGAGTGCTCGCGTGGATCGAAGAACGCCATCCTCTTCACGCGTAGGCAGATCGATCTGCTCATCGACTCGATGAAGCAGCCCGCCGCCCCGAAGCAGATTCCGGCGCCGGCTGAGCTGGTCGCGGTACCGGAACGCCCGAACGTCTTCGGCGCGACGGAGCGATCCCACCGGCGCTCGCAGCGCACGGGCTGACACAGACTCTCCCGCGGCAATCCCCCAGCAGTCGCGGGAGCCACGCGGCTGGGAAGCGTGAAGAATTCCGCGCTTCCCAGCCCGCCCCACACCACTCGGTCTCCACCTCTCACCCGAAGGATTCGTCAATGTCCGCTACACCCATGCCTGAATCGGCCCGGCCACCGATGTCGATCCCCTTTAATCTCTACTTCCACGGCCTCGACAAGCCGCACTGGTCGGCGGAGACGGACGGGTTCCGACCGGACCCGGAAGCGCAGCGCCTCGCGGAGAAGTCCCGCGTCCTGGTCGCCGGCGCCCGCCGGCGGAAGGTCGCCGCCCTGCACGACAGCATCAAGCGCCTCGACAAAGCGGTCTTCGCGCTGCAGGACTTGGACGAGACCGGCTTCACCGACGTCGCCGCCGGACACATCGAGCGTCGCCTCGCGAACACCGTGTCCCAGTGCTGCTCCCTCCTCGCGGACATCAACGCCGCTGTCGACGCCTACCGCACCGACGAGGTCGCCGCGGCTACTCCCCCAGCCGTGGTGGAGGACCGCAAGCTGCAGGACCCCGCCACCTCCCTCTCTGCGCTCGACGACGTCGAGGTGCAGGACGCCGGCCACGAGTACCACTGCGAAGAGCACGGCTTCCACGCACACGACGACCCGGACGCCGCAGACCACCACGAGGACCTCGCAGCCGACGCCGCAGACCTCGCCGAGCGGGAAGCCGAAGACCTCGACGCGGCCGCGGACGCCCGCGCCACTGACCAGGTCATCACCGCGCTCGCCGCCCGCACCGCGGCGACGATGACGACCTTCGACCAGGCAGCCGAAGCGCTCGCCAACAGCTTCCCGACGCCGGCGGACATAGCGAAGGGCACCGTCACCCCAATCCGGAAGCACGAAGTCTGGCCACCACGGTGAGCGGCGCCCGCCGCCGCGCGGTCGCATACGTCCACCCGACCGGCTGCCGCCCCTATCGCGACCCCGCACACCTCCACTACCGGGACAACGCCGAGCTGAAGGCCCAGCTCACCCAGTACGCCCGCAGCAAGTGGACCACCGCGACCCGCATCGACATCGACCTCGGCACCCGCCAGATCCTCATCAACGGCACCGTCGCCGCCGGCTTCGCCATTACCGAACCCCGACCCACCGCAGACCAGGAAGGACTCCCGCTATGAGCACCACCTCACCAGCAGTCCGCCACCGCCGCCGACTCCTCACCTGGACTGTCCTCGCCCTCCTTGGCATCCTCGTCCTCGCCCTCACCGGCACACCCACCCCCACCCTCGACGGCCGCCACCTCATCGCCACCATCGCGCTCGCCGGCCTCGTGCTCGAAGCGGAGCGGAAGCCGTGAGCGACCCCGTCGCCGCGGTCGAGGCGGGCTTCGCTGCCGGGACGGCTGAGCGCCTCCGCGTCCTCGAGGTGCGAGCCCAGACGCAGGCTCAGCGCGCGGCGGACGAGCTGGCGCGAGGGAACCACGACTACGGCGTGATGCTCCTCGTCTGCGCCCTCATCACCACAGAACAGATCGACAACACCCCATCGGAAGGAACGTCATGAGTGACCTGCAGGACATTGCCCTCGCGAAGCTGGAGCCACACCCGCACAACGTGCGCCGGGAGCTCCACGACCTGGACGACCTTGCCGCCTCGATCAAGGCCAAGGGCATCGTCCAGGCTCTGACGGTCGTCCCCCATCCGACGGCGAAGACGAAGTACATGGTGCTCGGCGGCCACCGCCGGTTGGCGGCCGCGAAGCTCGCGAAGGTGAGGACCGCGCCGTGCATGATCCGTGAGGACCTGAGCACAGCTGAGGCGCAGACCGAGTTCATGGTCGTGGAGAACACGCAGCGCAACGACCTCACCCCGATGGAGGAGGCTCGCGCATACCAGCAGCTGCTCGAGTTGCCCGGGTACAACGCGAAGCTGATCGCGGAGAATACCGGCCGCAAGCCACGCCTGGTGCAGGACCGCATCAAGCTCTCTAAGGTCTCCGACCCGATCGCGGAGAAGCTCGACAACGGACAGATCACCCTCGAGCAGGCCCTGATCTTCGCGGAGTTCACGGACGACGAGGCGGCAACGAAGAAGCTGCTGAACGCAGCCGGGACCTACGACTGGGAGTACCAGGTCCGTCGTCTCCGCGAGGCGCGCAAGCACGAAGCAACAGCGCAGCGCACGCGGAAGATGCTGACCGGGCTGGGGGTGGCGCCTCTTCCCCGGCCGGATGGCTGGCCATGGAGAGGCGAGTACGCGCCGGCGCCGCTGGAGGATGAGCAGCTCAGTCCGGAGCAGCACGTGAAGGCTGGCCACCAGGCGGTCGTCGCCCAGAACGGGACTGCCGAGTGGGCGGTCCTGCGCGCCGACTTGCCCGACGCCACCGCACCTCGCGAGCTGACTGCTGAGGAGGTCGCGGAAGCTGAGGAGCACGAACGCATCAAGGCCGGCCTCGAAGTGGTCAATCACGTCCGCCGCCAGTTCCTCGAGGACCTCTTCGCCGCACCATCGACGAGCTTGGCGAAGCAGATCCTCATCCCGAAGACCGCCGAGTACTTCATCCAGCGCAAGGGAGCCCGCAGCCTCATCGGCCTCACCGAGGACTCGAAGCCTGTTGAGGTCGGTACGGCGCTCCAGAAGTACTCGCTCGAGCAGCTCATCATCGCTCAGGCGTTGGTGCCCCTCCTCGACAGCGAGGAGCTTCTCCTGCCGGACCACTGGGGTCCGGGCGAGTACGGCTACGACTACACGGCCCAAGCACGGCGGACGCTCCACGAGGTCCTCGGCTACCAGTGGAGCGACATCGAGAAGGAAGCGATGGAGCGACTGCGGCTGAAGAAGGAGAAGCACGACGCACGGATGGCTGAGTTGCGGCGGGCTCGCGAGGAAGCTGACTCCGCCGGGGCCGCTGCCGCCGAGCAGGGCGATGACGAGTACTCGGATGACAACGACTGACGCCGGCGCCGTCCCAGCCCGGCTCCTGACTCTCCCGTTGAGTGCGACGGCGGGCCTCCCCCATCCTCGCGCGACGGTCCGGAAGATCCGCGGCCGCTGGTGGGTGACCCTCTGGGCGGACCGCGACGAGGTCGCCGACGCCCGGGACAAGCACATCGCCTGGCTGCACCAGCCCGACGCCATGGACTGGGCCGCGCAGCGCGTCCACCACGAACGGTTGGCCGCCGGCCAGACCGTCACCAACCACCGAAGGCCACGATGACCAACCTCCGACCCACCAGACCACCACTCGTCCCGATCGAGCGCTGCACCTCGTGCGGCGGACCCATCAACCAGCAGACAGGAGAATGCAGATGCTCTTCCTAGCCCACATCATCATCACCGCTCACCTCGGAGTCGGGCGAACAACCGCACCGAAGGTCCGCGCCCGCCAGGCCGCGTTCCTCGAGGACCTCGAATTCCTCCTCGACAACGGCGTCCACGAGGACGACATCGCTCTCCGGCTGGGCTACAAGGACCGCCAGCACCTCCGCACCCGCCTGATGCGACTGCGCCGCCGCGACATCCTCGACCGCCTGACCCGCGCTCGCCGCGACGACGCGCCGCTCGGGAGGGCCGCCTGATGGCAGGCGTTGCCCGCGCTATGAAGCGCCACGGCCTGACCGCGAAGCCAGCCCTGCGCCTGGTCAACACCATCCGCTCCGGCGACGTCGACTACTACATGTTCGACCTCTCCAGCACAGGCCGGCACTACACGATCGCCAAGCACGACTTCTGGCGCGGCGGCGGAACAGCGCCCGCCGTTCCACCACCACCATCACCACCTGCACCTGAACCGGTGCCAGCGCCAGCCACGGAGGCCCCACCGGCCTCGACCGAGTACGTCCGCGTTCGCGACATGCAGCCCGGCGACGTCGTCGTGGCCCTCAACGCACCGAAGGGCCGGCACCGCGAGATCGTCCGCGTCGTCCCCGGATCTCCCACCTGTGCCATGCACTACGTATGGGAGGGGCAGGCCGCGCTCCGCACCTCCCAGCATGTGCCCGGCGCGAAGTTCATCCTCGTGAAGCGACTCAACCGATGAGCGCCGCGGACGTCGTCCTAATCATCGTCGGCATCATCGCCTACGCCCTGATCGCGCTCGCCGCCGTCGCCTTCATCCAGGCCTGCGAGCAGCGCGGGAAGGACCCGGACGTGACATGGCAGCCGGTGCGCGCTCACGAGCGGGACACGGGCCCGTGAGCGCTGGTGCCAAGCGCCGCCGCGCTCACGCGTCCTACGGCCGCACATCGGGCACCCAGTGCCTCGGGAAGGACCGGTACGCGACGCAGGCCGCGGCTGACGCCTCGATGGCCAAGCACTCTGGGTTCATGCGCTCGTACCGGTGCCCGGTCTGCAAGTACCTGCACCTGACCAGCAAGCCGAAGCGGGAGAAGACGTGACCGGCTCAGACCCGAACATCTGCCCGCACTGCGGGTGGAAGCACCCGGTGGCCTCCCTGGTCACCGACCACATCAAGAAGGAGCACCATCATGCGAATCAGTGAACTGCAAACCCTCTGCTACAAGCAGTCAGCCGACAAAGGCTTCCACGACGACGAACCAACTGAGGGACGGGCGCTCCTGTCCCTCAACGCTGAGCGCATCGCCCTCATGCACTCCGAGCTTTCCGAAGCGCTCGAGGAGCTGCGCACCGGTCGGGCCGCGAACGAGACCTGGTACGCGCCACTGGTCATTCCAACCTCGCTCGCAATCGAAGCTGGCTACGCGGAGGCCGAGCGACTCATCAAGCAGGAGAACGAGGGCAAGCTGCAGAAGCCCGAGGGAGTCCCCTCCGAAATGGCCGACGTCGTGATCCGAGTACTCGACTTTTGCGGAGCCAACGACATCGACCTCGAGTCCATGATCACCGAGAAGCTCGCCTACAACGCCAGCCGCGGCTTCAAGCACGGCAAGAAGTTCTGAGCCGACCCATGAAGATCACGATCGAGTCGGGGCAGCTGCTCGCGGCGCTCGCCGCGACGGTTGCGCATACGACGTCGGGCAAGGAGGACGAGTACATGCGGACGGTGGATGTCCAGATCATCGATGACCACCTGATGTTGACGGCGTCGAATGGCGGGACGACGGGAGTGGCCCGGGCGGCGCTGATGGACACGACGGGTGAGCTGTCTCGCTTCGCCCTGGACCGTGACGACATTGCCACGATTCGGGGGCTGTTCGCGGGGACGATCAAGGACCTCGAGGTGACGGTCAACGTTATGACGACCACCCCGATGTCCCCGGACGATAAGCCCGAGGTCATCAACCAGGTGCAGATCCGCGAGCTCGGCGCCCTCTTCGGCGGCCGCGAGATCCGCCTGTCCACTCCGGACCAGTCCCGGCGCGACGTCGAAGGTGTCTGGCACGCGATCGCCGCCGGTCTCCGCAAGCGCGCCCCGGCCCTCCCAAGGACGTCGCTCGAGCCGAAGGACTTCGCGCTCTTCCGGGCCGCTGCCTCGGCCTACAAGGAACCCTTGAGCGTCGAGCCGGCAGACGGCTTCGGCAGCCTCATCGTCCAGTGCGGGCGCGACTTCATCGGGTTCTGCAACGCGGACGCCCGAGACAACCCCGCACTCACCAGCGCTCGCGACAGCTGGCGCAACACCCTCCCCCTCAAGATGCGAATGGCGGACACAGGATCATGACCACCACACCAGCAGACCCAGCCCCAGCCCCAACCAACAACCCATTCCAGTACGTCGACGAACCAGGCAGAGCCCTCGGCATGTATGCCGCGTTCGTCGACAGCCTCCCCGAAGTCCAAGCCGAACGCGGTACCGGGCCCGGACAGATCACCTTCCGCACACCCAACGGCGCGCTCGCCGCCACCGGCATCAGCACCTCCGAGCGTCTCTTCGCGGCCGCCGCTGACGCCCTCGCCCTCGCGCACGCCGTGGCCGCCCATGAGGACGCGGAGCGTGACAGCGAGCGCCAGGCCACCCTCAGTCCTGCGCTCGCCGATCAGAAGGGCCGGGCGCTCGTGCAGGCCATCCACGACCGAAAGCTGAACCGCTAATCCATGCCATGGCTCCGCTCCGGCGATACCGCCGCTAACCACCCCATCGCGCTCGCCGCTCTCGAGCACGACAACTTCGACGATCGCCTTCTCAATGAGGTTTTCGGGTTCGTCATGCGCTGCGCGCTTCAGTCGACCGCTCACCTGACCGACTACGTCGTGTCCCGAGGCACCGCCATCCAGATGGCCGGCGCCTCGAGGGTGGGCCTGCTGACGGACGTGGCCACGTTCGCCGGCTACTGGGTGGAGCAGCGCGTAGAGACCGACGGGGCGGAGCGCACGGTCTACAAACTTGTGGAGGACCCCGAGTTCATCCACATGAGGACGAAGGAGGAAATCGAGTGGGAGCGGCAGCGCAAGACGGACAACTCTAATCCCGCCCTGATCATCCCGGTCCGCTTCCGCGACGGTGACGCCTGCCGCTACTGCGGCAAGGTCGTGAACTTCCTTGCGCGCAAGGGACGCCTCGCGGGCACGTACGACCACAGAGAGCCTGGGAAGACGGCGACGGTAGACACCTACGTCGTCGCCTGCGGCGCCTGCAATGCCGGCCGGTCCGATGACCCCGCTGCAGACACCGCCTACCCGCTCCTGCCAGCACCACCGAAGCCGTACTACTCCCCGAAGACCATCGACTGGTTTAGGGGTCACGAGTGGGCGCAGAGCAACGGATACAGGCCCCCACGGCCTCCGGCTCGAACCATTGCACCAGGACAGCCGTCCGGCAACGGAACACCCGGCCAGACAGCACCAGCAGCACCACAGACGCAGGGCAACGGCGACACCGGCCCTCAGAACGGCGCAGAACCGCGCAAACGAGCCGAAGAGAAGCCCCCTCCACAGCTACCTGCCAGAAATCTGCGGATTCCAGCAGATCCAGCAGGTCAGCAGTGTGCAACTTCTAGAAATTCCGGGACGGGTAGGGACGGGACGGGACGGGTAGGTGAGGTGAGGTCTGGTCTTGCAGACCAACCACCCTCTCAACCTGACCCTGCCTCCAAACCGTCGAAGCGCAGACGAAACAGATCCAGGCCCCGCAGGAGAGGCAATAGCTCATGACCCGATTCCCCGTCCTCACCGCCGCCGAGCACAGGCTCAAGATGTGCAACGCCTGGTCCGAGCAGCAGCTGCAGGACAAGGTCGTCCAGCTCGCTGAAGAACTCGGCTGGATGACCTTCCACGTCTATGACAGCCGGCGGTCTAATCCGGGCTGGCCTGACCTCGTCCTCGTCCACCCAGTCTGCCGGCGCCTCATCATCTGGGAGCTCAAGAGCAAGAACGGTCGAGCAACTCCGGCCCAACTCACCTGGCTGACAGCACTCCGGAACCTCGGCCTGAACGTTGGCATCAAAAAGCCCGAGGACTGGGCCAGCGAATCCATACAGCGCGAGCTCGCAGCACGAGCAGACAGCACCATCGAAGGGACACCATCCGCGTGAGCACCGGACCATGCACCTATCCACGCTGCACCGACGGCGAGGGCAACCCAGTACTGACCAGCCTCGGCATCTGCGACAACGACCGGATTCGCTACGGGCAGGTTATCCGCTGGCTAGCAGACGACTACGCCACCCTCCGCCTCGGCCTGCCTTCCCCCACGATTCGAGGCGTCCGCGTCAGGACAACGACGCGCGAAGAGTTCGGCCACCCAGCCGAGTGGGCTTCCGACGAAGCGCGGTCGATCGCGCTGCTCTTGAACCAAATCGAGGACGGCCTGCGCGAGTACTCCGGCCAAGAACCAGCGGACCACCCGGGCATCTTCCAGGACCGCCTCGCCCTGCAGGGTTTCGCCTACCTCGCCCTCCACTTCGAATCGCTGTGCACCTACCCCGAGGCCGGCACCGCTGCTACAGCCATCGTCGACAAGCACCGCACCATTCGGGCAGGTCTCGGCTACACCAGGCAGGCCGACAAGCTCCCCACCCCCTGCCCGAAGTGCAACACCGTCGGCCTCGTCTCCCTCGGCGGAAACCGAGCCGTTATCGAGTGCCAGGCATGTGGCCATCGAGTCAGGCCCGAGCACTACGAGTACCTCACGAAGGTGGCCGCCGAGACCGCGATCACAACAAGCAGAGCTAGCGACTGGGATCTTCTAGACCGCTACGATGACGCGAACTCAAGACGAGAAGTGGAGCATGGATGGAACACCTGATTGACGCACTGGAAGCTGCCCTCGAGCAGAAGAATTGGTACGCAGCCCTGACGATGGCGCTTTCCCTCCCGGACATCTGCGGAAAGCTCGAGGGAGAGGCGCCACAGACCTCCCGGGCCCGATACGTCCGTTGGTGCGAGAAGTACTTGCAGCCCAAATACACCGCGCCCGCAGACTGGGATGAGATTCCGCACGTGTTTCTGAGCGGCTCGGACTGCTATGCGCTGCGATGCGCCCTACTCCACGAAGGAAGCGCAGAGATCATCGAGCAGAGCGCGCGCGACGCGCTCGACTCGTTTGAGTTCACGGTGACTGACGGAGTGGACTGGAACATTCACATGAATCAGACTGACCTCCGCCTACAGCTCAGCATTGATGTCTTCTGCGACGATCTAGCTGCTGGAGCAGAACGCTGGCTTGAGGACATGGAGCCTAACGCTGAGGTACAGGCTCGAATGTCGAGGATGATGCGAATCACCAACATCGGGCCGAGACGCAGTGCCGATTAGTTCGATGACTTACAGCTTGCACACCGCGTGCCTCAGTGTCACACTGTTTGCAGCGCCACATCTGTATCCAAGGCCGGGCATCAGGACACTGACCCGGCCTTTCTCATGCCCGGAGGTATCCCCATGCTGACCCCGGAAGAGCTGGCCGCTCTCGAATCCCACGTCACGACCACGCAGGCGGCCGAGCGCGTGCGACGATCACCTGCTGCCATCCGTCAGTGGGTGAAGCGCGGACACCTGACGCCCATCAACCCAAGCAGCACGGGACCGAAGTACTTCCGAGTCGTCGACGTCCTACGATGCGACCGCGATCGGCGCGCCAAAATCATGCAGCTGCTGTCCGCATGACGAAGCGGGTGTGCCGGATGCACGGCTGCCCTCGCATCCAGGACGCCAAGCTATGCGACGAGCATGCTCGATCGCACGAGAAGCGACGCGGCACGCGACAGCAGCGCGGATACGACGCAGCCCACGACAAGGAACGACGTCGCATCGAGAAGCAGGGCATCGAGAACCATCGCTGCGCTCGCTGCGGCGCATGGTTCGAGCGCGGCGAGCCGTTCCAGCTCGGTCACACCGACGACAGGCTCAACTGGTCGGGTCCGGAGCACATCCGATGCAACACATCAGCGGCCGGCGCCGCATCCCATGCGGTGTTCAAGCGCCCCGAAGGCCGCCGCTGAGGGTGGGGGGCACCCCCTAATCGAACGCGAACCGCCGGACCGCCGGGGAGGGCTCTCGATGGTTCGTCAGGTTCATATGACTTTTGAGCTCCCTGGTCAGGTTCAAAGAGTTGGCCTGTCAGGTTCAAAGCGTCCGAGGTGAGAGCCCCGGACGGGCTGCGAGTCGCCGCGCGAAGGAACACGCGGGCGTTGGCTCACCGTAGGGTTCGAGGCCCTGCCAGCCCACCGACTTCCCCAAGCCCCCTTTCGGAACGTAGAACCGGGAGGGGGTACCACCATGCGCGGAGTCGGCAACTGGCCCTTCTAGGCCACACACGGCGGGTGCGACCGCGACCCGACAAGCGGGCCGCGCCCGCCGTTCGAACGCTGTACCAGGCCGCCGGCGCGATGCCCCGGCCTTTCTGCTGCGCGATGCAGCGAGGAAATGAGGCCAGATGCCACGCGGTGGAGCTCGAGTGAACAGCGGCCCAGCCGCGGACCCGCAGGCACTCCGACGGGATCGGCCGGCGGACAAGGACTCGTGGACGGTCCTCCCATCCGAGGGGCGCAAGGGCAATGCCCCCGCCTGGCCGTTGTCGAAGTGGCGTGACCAGGAGAAAGCGAAGGACCCGGAGGAGCGCGACGACGCCGGCGCTCGCGCCCTCGATGCGCGCGAGCTGGTCGTATGGCGACAGATCTGGAAGACACCGCAGGCGGCCCAGTGGGAGAAGCTCGGCTGGAAGCACGACGTCGCCCTCTACGTCCGGATGCTCGTCGGAGCTGAGCAGGGCAACATGAAGGCCGCCAGCGAGGCCCGGCAGTGGTCGGACCGCCTCGGCCTCTCCCAGATGGCCATGCTCCGAAACCGGTGGCGTATCGCCGCCGACGAAGTCGGCGCTCGCCGGACGCAGCAGCGCCCAGCAACGCAGCGCCCGAAGTCGTCCAGGGACCGCTTCCGCGTGGTGAGCAGTGCAGGGGCCTAGCGCGTTCGTCGTCGACTTCCCCACCCTCGGCTTCCTCGCAGCGGACTACATCGAAGCGCACTGCATCGTCCCGAAGGGCTTCAAACGCGGGCTGCCGTTCACCATGGCTGACTGGCAGCTGTGGTGCACACTCAACCACTACCGGGTGAAGCCCACTGCCCTGTGGCGTCCAGAAGATCCGATGCTGGCCACGGCTTTCCAGAACCGGCGCTCGCAGGTCGTCGCTCCGCAGAAGACGGGCAAGGGCCCGTGGTCCGCGGCGATGGTGTGCAACGAAGCGACCGGGCCGTCTCTGTTCGCCGGTTGGGCTCGCGCAGGCGATGTCTACGACTGCGCGGACGATGACTGCCACTGTGGGTTCGTCTACGAGTACTCCCCCGGCGAGCCGAAGGGCATGCGCCGGCCGGACCCGGAGATCCAGCTGCTCGCTGCCTCCGAGGACCAGGTGAGGAACGTCTACGGGCCGTTGCAGGAAATGGTCAAGGGTGGGCCGCTGGCGCAGATGATGCGCGTGGGCGAAGAGTTCATCCGCATCAACGACGGGGGCCGCATCGACCCCATCACCTCCTCGGCGCTCTCCCGCCTGGGCAACCCGATCACCTACGCCAACATGGACGAGACCGGCACCTACACAGACCGGAACAAGCTCAAGGGCGTCGCGCGCACCATGCGCCGAGGCCTCGCCGGCATGGGTGGTCGTGCGGTGGAGACCACGAACTCCTGGGACCCCAGCGAGAACTCCACGGCGCAGAACACCTACGAGGCCGCCGCGGCCGACATCTTCCGCTTCTTCCGCCAGCCTCCACCGAACCTCAAGTTCAAGAACAAGGCCGACCGTCGGAAGATCCTGCGGTACGTGTACGAGGGGTCCACGTGGGTGGACCTCGACGGCATCGAGGCCGAGGCTCTGGAGCTGATGGAGAAGGACCCGCAGGAAGCCGAACGCTTCTTCGGGAACATCCTGTCGCAGGGTAAGGGCGCATGGATGCCGGAAGGCCTCTGGAAGCAGACGGAGGACGTGCCGAAATGAGGATCTGCATCGGCTTCGACGGCTCCGACAAGGACGACTTCACCGGCATCCGCGCAGAAACCATCGAAGGCTGGCAATTCACGCCAACCTACGGGCCGGACAAGCGTCCCACGATCTGGAATCCAGCCGAGTGGGGCGGGCGCATACCCCGCTCTGAGGTGCACGCGGCCATGGACGAAATCTTCGAAGAGCACGACGTCGAACGCGGCTACTTCGACCCTCCGCTGTGGAAGACAGAGATTGAGGAGTGGGCGCTCAAGTACGGCGACGAACGGGTCATCCCGTGGGAAACCTACCGGGTCGCTCCCATGCATGCCGCGCTCGAGCGGTTCATCGTGGACCTCGGCTCCGGAGCGCTCACACATGACGGCTGCCCTACGACGGAGGCACACATCGCCAACGCGCGCATGTTCGCCCGGACTAACCAGCGGTACATCATTCTCAAGCCCTCGCAGACGCAGAAGATCGACCTCGCGGTGACCTCGGTCGTCACCCACGAGGCAGCTGCCGACGCGCGGGCCGACGGATGGACAGACAGGTACGTGGCAGGCAAGGGCGTTTCGACGGCCGCATACGGATTCAGCTAAGGAAGAGGTGGTGGCGTGAAGGAAGCGCAGGCACGCAGCTACCTGGAGACGGGACTGAAGAAGCTCAGCGAGCGGGCCCCGGCGTGGAACCGCCGGCAGGACTACTTCGAGGGCAAGCAGGATCTCCCCTACGCGCCTCCTGGGGTGAACGCCGAGTACCTCGAGCTTCGGGAGATGTCTCTCGCCAACGTCCTCGGCCTGTGCATGAAAGCCCCGATCCAGCGAATGCAGGCCGACGGCTTCCGCACCGGACGCCAGGGCGAAGCAGACCTCCGCTCGTGGGTCGAGATCTGGCAGCCGAACAAGCTCGACTCGCGCTCGCCGATCGTCTTCCAGCAGATGTTCAATCACGGCCGCGGCATCATGTCGGTCTCCCCGAACACCCGGAACCGCAAGAGCCCGATCATCCGCCCGGAGAACGCGAAGCGGGTATGGCTAGAACCGAACCCCGAAGACCCGTTCGAGGCCCTGTTCGCGGTAAAGACGCTCGAGGTCGCAGCCGACGCTGGTCCGATCAGCACGCTCTGGACCCCGGACTCCTACAGCAACACGGTCACGACGAAGATCGCTTACGTCTACACGGCGATGGAGTGGGTGCGCTTCGAAGCGAAGGGCATCTCGGGCAACGTCTGGGAGCTCGCCGACGCCGGCCGCCACAACATGCGCGGAATCCCGTTCGTCGGCTTCGACTTCAACGTGGACGCAGACGGCAACCCCCGCTCAGCGATGGACGAGCTGATCCCGCAGCAAAACGCGGTCAACACCATTCGCTTCCAGACCCTGCTGGCCATGCAGTTCAGCGCATACCGGCAGCGCGTCTTCACCGCGTACGATCCGGTGGTTCGGGACAAGCGCGGCGAGCCCATCTGGCAGACCAACCCGGACGGGACGCTCGTCCTGGATAGCAACCGTCAGCCACTGCCCATCGTCACCTCACCCGGCAGGATCGGCGTCGACCGCGCTCTGGTGTTCCCTGGTGCTGACACGAAGGTGTTCGACCTGCCGGAGTCGAATCTGGACAACTACATCAAGGTCCTCCAGCAGTTCCTCACCGATATGCTCGCCACTGGTCAGATCCCGCCGTCCTATGCACTCACGAAGATGGCGAACCTCACCGGCGATGGCATGGCCGGCGCGGAGTCCACCTTCCAATCCCTCATCAACGACATCCAACGTGCGGCGGGCGAGGGCATCGAGCAGGTGATGCGCCTGGCGAACGTCGCTCGAGGTGAGACGGAGGAAGACCTTGCCTCGGAGGTGATCTGGGCCGACACGGAGATCCGTTCGTTCGCGCAGATTATCGACGCCATCGGCAAGCTCATCACCTCCGGGATGGCCCGCACCGACGCGTGGGCGTTCCTTCCGAGCGCCACCCCGGCGCGCGTCGCCAACTGGGTGTCGAACTCGGATGGCGAAGCGGAAGCCCGCGACGAGCAGCTCCTGCGCACCACGGAGAAGCTGGCGCTCGATGCCTGACTACCCCCAGGCGGCGCAAGCCTACGACCTGCGCATGCGTCGCCTGTCGGTGCGGGCAATCGCTGCAGGGAAGGTCCACTGGCGCAGCGTCAGCGGTGCGAACATCTCCGCGAGCTGGCAGGAAGCATTGGCCTCGCTCGTCCCGGCGGTAACTACGCTTCAGCTCAGTGTCGCCGCCGAGTCTGTCGACTACGTCAGTGCTGCGCTCGCAGGGCAAGGCCTCTACGAAGCCCCGGACGGTTTCGCGGACCCGCGCAGCTTCGTAGGCGTGGCCCCCGACGGCCGGTCGCTGTCAGGGCTCCTGCTTTCGCCAGCCACCAGGGCCAAGACCGCCATAGGGGCAGGCGCATCCCTCGCGGAGGCGCTCGCCGAGGGTGGGAGGGCTTTGGACATGCTGATGAAGACCACGATCTCCGACACGGGCCGCGCGGCGGCAAGCGTCGATCTGGCTGCGCGCCCGAGGACCGGGTACGTGCGGATGCTGAATCTGCCATCGTGCGGCCGCTGCGTGGTCATGGCTGGCCGGTTTTACAGGTGGAATGCGGGGTTCCTCCGGCATCCACGCTGCGACTGCCGGCACATCCCTTCGACGGAGAACGTCGCAGGCGACCTGCGGACGGACGCCTACGAGGCGTTCAACTCCTACACTCCCGCGCAGCAGGACAAGCACTTCGGGAAGGCCGGGGCCCAAGCTATTCGCGACGGCGCCGACATCTCGCAGGTCGTGAACTCTCGACGCGGCATGTCTGCGTCCGGGCTGATGACGAAGGAAGGCACCTCAAAGCGGGGCAACTTCCGCCAAGCATCCGGACGATCGCAGCGCCTCACCCCGCAATCCATCTACCAGCTCCACAAGGGCGACCGCGTGGCTGCAGTCAAGGACCTGGAACGCTACGGATACATCTTGCCCGGCGGACAGAACCCGCTCGGCGCTCTGCGCGGACAGCGCGAAGGCTACGGCGCTCTCGGTCGCGGGGGAACCCGTGTAGGGCCCACTGCCGCCGTAGATCGGGCAAGGGAGACCGGCGCCCGGGACCCGCGCATCAGGGCGACGATGACCGAAGCCGAGCGCCGGCTCGCGGACGCCGAGTCAAACTGGCGGGCAGTCCAGCAGGGACGAAACCCGGCGGGGCGCTCACCGCTCACGCCGGTCGCTGCCGCGAAGGCCGAGGCCGAGTACCGCAAGCTGCTGCGCATGAACGGCGAGGTCTTCACCCGCTGACCACATTCCTACCCGACGGCGCGAGGCCGGCGGGTCCAACTCCGCGATGGAGGAGCACCACCATGAAGAAGAACACCACGCTCGCCCCAGCAGTACTCGCCCCGCACGGTATCGACCTCAACGCTCCCGGCGGCATCGAGGCGCTGCTCGAGCACCACCGGCTGACCTTCGGCGACGCCGTGATGCAGGACGACGGCGCGGGGGCCGGCGGCGACGGCGCGGGTGCCGGCGGCGACGGCTCTGGCAGTGCGTCGGGCGATGGTTCCGGCGAGGGCTCCGGTGACGGCAAGGACGGCACCGATGGCCAGCTCGGCCCCAACGGCCAGAAGGCTCTGCAGACCGAGCGCGACGCTCGGAAGACCGCGGAGAAGCTGGCCAACGAACGAGCCGCCCGGATTACGGAGCTCGAGAATGCTACGAAGTCGGACGAGGAAAAGCGCTCGGAGCGATTCCAGCAGCTCGAGACCACCGAACGCGAGCAGTCAGCCACGATCACCCAGCAGCAGGGCATCATCGACCGCTACCGGGTAGCGGCGGCCAAGGGCCTCGACCTCGAAGCTGCGGAGCGACTCCGCGGTACTACGAAGGCAGAGCTCGAGAAGGACGCTGACAGCTGGATCGCGAAGTGGGGCAACACCGGCGGCGCCCAGCAGGTGCCCGGCGCTGGCGCCCGCGGGAGCGACCGAGTCCAGTCCTCCCCCGGCATCGGAACCCTGCGTGCGGGGTACGACGAGAAGAAGTAAGCACCCAACGGCGGCAGCCCGAGGGCCCATCTAACAGGAAAAGGAGCCTTCAATGGCTGTCACCCTCGTTGAGTCAGCGAAACTGTCTCAGAACACCCTGCAGCGAGGCGTCATCGAGACGTTCGTGCAGACCTCCCCCATCCTCGACCGGCTTCCGCTGATGCCGATCGAGGGCAACGCCTACTCGTACAACTCCGAGGGAACACTCCCCGGAGTCGCCTTCCGTTCGGTCAACGAGGCCTACACCGAGTCCACGGGCACGGTGAACCAGTCGAGCGAGTCGCTGGTCATCCTCGGTGGCGACGCGGACGTGGACCGCTTCATCGTCCAGACCCGCGGCAACCTCAACGACCAGCGGGCCACGCAGACCGCGATGAAGGTCAAGGCTGCCTCCTACAAGTTCCAGGAGTCGTTCTTCAACGGCGACGTCGCGGTGGAGCCCAAGGGCTTCGACGGGCTGCGGAAGCGGCTCATCGGCAACCAGGTCATGGACGCCGCCACGAACGGGTCCCCTGTCCTCGGCAACGGGGCCTCCGACGCCCAGACGTTCTTCGATATGCTCGATGACCTGATCTCCCGGGTCCCCGGCATCGACGGGACGAACGGCGCGCTCTACGCCAACTCCGTCCTGCAGGGGAAGATCCGCTCCGCGGGCCGTCGCCTCGGCGGTGTCGAGACGGTCCGCGAGGACCTCACCGGCAAGCGCGTCCTGCAGTGGAACGGCATCTCCATCCTGGACCCCGGTAACAACGCCGCCGGTGCCCCGATCCTCGGCCAGAACGAGGCCCAGGGCACCTCCGCCGACGCGTCCTCGATCTACGCCGTCAAGTTCGGCAACGACGAAGGCGACCAGGCGGTCACCGGCCTCACCAACGGCGGCGTGCAGGTCGATGACCTCGGCCAGCTGCAGGAGAAGCCGGCGTACCGCACCCGCATCGAGTTCTACTGCGGGCTCGCACTGTTCGGCGGCAAGGCAGCGGCCCGCCTCCGCGGCATCCGCAACCTGTAGCCGACCGGCTCACCGGCCCTACCAGAGGAAGGCAGCACCATGGCGAACGCCACCCAGCCCAAGGCCGAGAAGAGCACGACGCTCGACTCGGACACCACGAAGCCGTCCGTTACCGCTCCCGGCGACGGCCCGGCCGACACGACTGACCCGGACGAGCGCGCGCAGTCCGCGCCCGTGAACCCCGGCCCCGACGCGCTCGCCGCCGGCACGGTCAACGCGGTGAAGTCGGTTCCGAAGTCGAAGGCCGCGACGCGGTCCGCGGCGAAGGAGCGCGTCGAGAGGTACAAGGCGACCAAGCCCAACGGCGACGTCGTCACGGTGACCCGGAACATCGACACCGGTGTTTCCAAGGTCGAGGCGGACAGCTGACCCGCTGACCGTGAATTACGCAGGTAGGAGGAGGACGCCATGGTGACCATTACCGCCCAGGACATCGCCAATCAGTGGCGTCCTCTCTCCCCTGCGGAGACCGCCGTCGTGCCCGGCCTCGCCGAGCAGGCGTGGGTCCGCATGCTCGCGCACCCGCGGCTCAGCGACCTCGAGGCCAAACTCGACGCGAACCCACCCACGGTCAGCGTGGCCACTGTGAAGTCGGTCATCGCGTCCATGGTCATCCGGGTCCTCAAGAACCCGGAGTCCGCACGACAGATCAGCAAGTCCCACGACGACTGGTCGCGCTCGCAGACGCTCGACTCGTCCATCTCCACGGGTGAGCTGTACGTCAACGATCGCGAGCTCGACCTGCTCGATCCGCCACCGGAGTACTCGACGCCCGGGATGTTCGTGATTCCACTGGGAGGCTGACGTGCAGCTCTACGACATGGCCGACCTGGTCGAGTCCCGTCGGGACGCCGAGGAGGGCCTCACAGACACGTGCGTCGTCACTCGCGGCGCTGGCAGGCCTGTCTACAACGCCACCACCAGGAAGTACGAGAGCGCCGGAAACACGATTTACCCGACGCCCGAACAGGTGGCCGAAGGGAACCCCGGGAAGTGCCGGATGCAGTCCGGCCGCGTGCAGGCCACAGACGCTGAAGCGGCAGGCGCTGTCTTCACCGTCGAACGCCTCGAGCTGCAGCTACCGTTCGGCACTGCCTTCGAGCAGGGCGACGTCGTCACCTACATGAACGCACCGTACAACCCCGCGTTGGTCGGCAACACCTACCGAATCACAGGCCTCGGCGCGAAGTCCCAGGCCACCCTGCAGCGCTTCATCGTGGAGGTACTCACGTGAGCTTCTACATCGACTCCTCAGAGATGCGCGTGCTCGAGCAGAACTTTGGCAAGGTCTCCGGCGACGTTCTCAAGCGGACGGACGAAGTGCTGAAGAAGGGCGCGCAGAACGTCAAGGAAGAGCTCGCGGCCGACGCCGCAACCTCCCGGCACTTCCGGGCCCTCGCCGGCGCGATGTCCTACGACTCGGACTACCGGCCCGGGCAGGCGGCCTACGAAGTCGGCCCGGACAAGAACCGGCGCGGCGGCAGCCTGGGCAACGTCTACTACTTCGGTACGAGCCGAGGCGGCGGAACCGGCGACATCGATAAGCCGCTGCGCACCGAGGGCCCGAAGCTCGAGCAGAATCTGGCGGACCTCGCAGAGCAGTTCGGCCGCCAGCTATGACCGCCTCAGCGCTGATCGCGGCACTGGAGCACCTCATCGACTGGCCGACCGTCTACAGCGGCAACCTCGGCTCCAAGGACCCCGAGTACCCCTACGTCCTCGTCACCGCAGGCTTCCCCCAAGCCTCAGAGCGCTCGCAGGCCCGAACAGTTCAGGCACGCGAGGCGCGCATCCGGACGACGATCGCGGGCTTCACTCAGGACTCCATCCTGCAGGTCGCCGGCGCCGTCGTGGACAGCCTTGAAGGCGCCCGCCCCTCTGTACCCGGATGGGTCGTGGGCCGTGTGGAGGGTGTGCCGAACGGCCAGCCGATCCAGACCGACGACGACGTCGTCGTCCCGAACTTCGGGCACCCGATGTACCTGGTGCTCGATTGGGTTGCGACAGCCTCGCAGCTCCCCGGATAGCAGCACCTCCGGACCTCACCCGCGCCGCTCCTCGTGGCGCATCACCGCACCGAGGAGGCACACAGTGTTCGTTCGCGTGAAGGACAAAGACACCCGCCACGAGTTCGACGTTCCGGAGGAAGACCCGCGCATCGGGGTCAGCCTCCTCAAGGTCAAGCCCAGCCGGTACCCGCCGGCTGATCGCCCCCGCCGACCCAAGTACTACATCCTGCCCGCGAGGGCGAACCAGAAAGAGGTAGCCGACAATGGCTGAAATCCCCAGCACTCCGGCGGACGGCAACGTCCTCGCCGTCCTCCTGCCCGCCGTCACCGACATCGACGCCATCACCCTCGCCGAGGCTACAGCGACCAGCGCCGTCGACATCTCCTGCTACCTCACCAGCGACGGCTACACGCCGTCCCTGGACGAGCAGGTCATCACCGACGATCGCCTCTGCTCACGCGAGACGTACGAGCAGCCCGGGCGCTCGCAGCGGGGGCTGTCGCTGACGTACATCGACAACACGAATGCCCCGAACGAGGCAACCGACAACGAGGCGAAGGACGCGCTCGTGCCCGGGTCCGAGCACGTGCTCCTCGTCCGGCGCGGCATCCCCTTCGAGACGCCGCTCGCGTCCGACCAGACGTACACGGCGTTCCGGATCAAGCCGGGCCAGTACATGGAGATGCCTCCCGAGGCGAACTCCGTCCTGAAGATCACGCAGAAGCAGTTCATTACCGGCCGCTCCGGCGTGAGCAAGAAGATCGCCGCGGCCGCGTAACAAGCTGACCGCGCTGCATGACCGGTGGCCCGCCTGCGATGTCAGGCTCCGGGCGGGTCACCTCACCACTTCCCGAGCCTGGCTAGTTGGAGCCTGAACCCATGAAGCTTGAAGTCAAGCGCCCCGAGCAGACCGTCCAGTTCTGCCTCGATGGGGCCCTGTACGCCCAGTACGCGACCGCCGAGGAGGAGCTCAAGGAAGCTCGGAAGAAGGACCTCGCGACGAAGGATTCACGCCTGAACAGCACGACCACGAAGCTGGCGCGTGAGCTCGTGGAGCTGCGCGGTCGCATCCAGCAGGAGTCTGTGTCATTCCTGATGCGCGGCATGAACCGCAAGGAATGGGCGACCCTTACCGCGGAGAACCCGCCCCGCGAAGGCAGCGCCGTCGACAAGCCCTACGGCTTCAACGTCGAGGCCGTCATCGACACCGCGATCCCCCGCTCCATCGTGTCGGTGACGAAGGACGGCGAGCCCGTCGAGTTCGACCCCGCGAAGGACTGGGACGAGACGGCCGACGAGATGACGGACCGCCAGTACGAAGACTTCGGCATGGCGGTGATCGCGTTGAACCGGGGCCGCCAGGAGGTCCCTTTCTCGCTGGACGCCTACAGGCGGATCCAAGACTCCGCCGCGACGTAGAGACAGCCGAGCGTCTCGGAATCAGTCTGAAGCGGTTCCTCGGCTGGGAGCCGGTCACCACGTACACGTACGACGGTGGCCGGCTCCTGTCCTCGACCCCTGAGGTCGAGTGGGACGAACCGGAGCAGACCTGGATGCTCGCGCTGCAGTACTACCGGGACGGCCTCTGCCCGCTCTGCGGGATGCCGGCCAGTATCTGTCAGGCGCCGGAGAACGAGCTTCGCGTGAAGTCCAACGACCCCATTCGCTGCCACTTCACGACGCAGACCAGCATGCGCCAGGAAGCGCATACGTCGGGGAAGAACGGCAAGGCCAAGCCGAACCAGCCGCAGGCCCTGCTCTACACCGCGGAGATCAGGTCCTAGGGGCGGCGGACGAAGCCGATGATCAGGCAGGCTGCGCCAGCCAGCAGGAGGATCGGCGGCAGCGCGCCTTGCCCTCCAACCGTGAGCATCAGGCCGAGCGCGACCATCAAGGTGCCGAAGTAGATGAACGGCGTTCCCCGCTTGTACCTGTGTCGCGTCTCCATGCGCCCCATTCTCACATAGCACCCCAGAGAGGGGAATCATGGCCGATCGCTCTATAACCCTGCGCCTGACTGCGAACGTGCAGGGGCTGGTCGCAGGATTCCGGACTGGGCAGCAGGCCGCGAAGGACTTCGGATCGCAGACGCAGCGGTTCGCGCAGGACAACCGCCAGTCCTTGGAGCAGCTCGGGCAGGCGGGCATGGCAGTCGGCGGGACCCTGGCCGCTGGTTTCGGCCTCGCAGTCACCAAATTCGCCAGCTTCGACAAGGCCATGTCCTCGGTACGCGCCGCAACGCACGAGACCGAGGGCAACATGGACCTGCTCCGCGAGGCAGCAGTCCGGGCCGGAGCCGACACAGCATTCTCGGCCGAGGAAGCAGCTCGCGGCATCGAGGAAATGGCGAAGGCCGGAGTCTCCACCGCCGACATTATGGGCGGAGGCCTCGACGGCGCGCTCGCGCTCGCAGCAGCCGGCGCACTGGATGTCGGTGACGCTGCCGAGCTGGCCGCTACGGCGATGACCCAGTTCGGCCTCTCCGGAGAGGACATCCCCCATATCGCGGATCTCCTCGCGGCGGGCGCGGGGAAAGCTCAGGGCTCCGTCGAGGACATGGGTATGGCACTCAAGCAGGCAGGGCTCGTCGCGGACCAGACGGGCCTGTCCATCGAGGAGACGACCGGGGGCTTGGCTGCTTTCGCGGCCGCCGGCCTCGTGGGCTCGGATGCGGGCACATCCTTCAAGTCGATGCTCCAGCGGCTGACACCCCAGTCGAAGGAAGCCCAGGAGAAGATGGCGGAGCTGGGCATCAGCGCCTACGACGCCCAGGGCAACTTCATCGGCCTATCCGAGTTCGCCGGCAACCTGAAGCAGTCTATGGCTGAACTGACCGTCGAAGAGCGCAACGCCGCGATGGCTACTATCTTCGGGTCCGACGCCGTGCGCGCCGCGTCAGTGCTGTACGAGAACGGCGCAGAAGGCGTCCAGAAGTGGGAAGACGCTGTCAACGACGCGGGGTACGCGGCAGAGACGGCAGCACTCATGCAGGACAACCTGGCAGGCGACCTCGAGAAGCTCGGCGGGGCCTTCGACACCGTGTTCCTCCAGGCAGGGTCCGGCGCGAACGACTCCCTCAGGTCCCTGGTGCAGACCCTCGAGGACGTAGTCGACCGGGTCGGGGAAATTCCCGGCCCTGTCCTTTCTGCTGTCGGCATCGTCGCCGGCCTCACTGGTGGAGCACTCCTACTAGGAGGGGCCTTCCTCACCGTCGTACCCCGAATCGCAGACACCGTCAGCGCAATCTCTGACCTGCGAGCCAAGGCCCCCGGTGCCACGACCGCGATCGGCAGGCTCGGGCGGGTCGCCGGGGTAGCAGCTGTGGCAATGGTCGCACTTCAGGTCGGGGCCGCGATCAACGACAGCTTGGGTGAAGCGACGAAGAGCGCTGAGGAAATGGCGCAAGCCATCCTCCGTGTGACCCGCGAAGGAGAGGCCTTCAGCGACGTATTCACGTCCGACCTGTTCGCGAGTTCCAACGGCTTCGCGATGCGCGACGAGATCACCGGAATGGGTGATGCGCTCGCCGAGGTGAATTCGATTGATTTCGGGGAGACCGTCAACGACTGGTATCACGGTCTCACAGGGTGGAAGTCCCAGATCAACGAGACGCGCGAAACCATCGCGAACATGGACACCGCCCTGACCGACTTCGCGTCCTCGGGAAATCTCGAAGGAGCAGCTGAGGGGTTCCGACAGATTGCCGCTGATGCCAAGGAATCGGGCGTCAGCCTCGAAGACACGGCAGCCCAGTTCCCGCAGTATCTAGATCACCTTCGGTCGCTTGCCACGGAGGCCGGAGTTGCACTGGATGAGCAGGAGCTTCTGAACTGGGCGATGGGTGAAGTGCCTCCAGCGATGGAGGCAGCTGCCTCCTCAACCGAGGGTTCCGCTGCGGCTCTGGAGGCACAGGGGGCAGCAGCTGAGCAGGCAGCCGAGCTGAACGAGGCGATGCTGGACCGGCTGAAGGAGCTCGGTCTCGCGGCGGACGGAACGATCGTGAACATCCAGGCATACACAGAGGCGCTCTTCGCCTCCGGTCTCGCTGTGATGTCCTCGAGGGACGCGTCGTTCCAGTGGGAGGACTCGCTGCGTGGCATGAACGACGCGATCTTGGAGGTCCTGAACACGCAGGGCGAGCTTGGAGCCGTCCTGGACGGCACGGCCACCGACTTCAATACGATGACGGACTCTGGTCTCGCGGCGAACGACGTCTTTCAGGGTCTGGTCGAGCAGGGCCTGAGTGTGGCTTCAACCTTTTCGGGTGACACAACGAAGTCCATTCAGGACGTGCAAGCGCAGCTGCTCTCGACATATGACGCCGGCGTGCAGTCCGCGATGGGCTTCGGGATGTCGAAGGAAGCTGCGATTGCACTCACACGCGAAGTCCTGCAAATCCCTGAGGGCGTGACCATCGAGTCGTGGATGTCGGAGGAAGCCAAGAACATGGCTGCCGAGACAACCGGTGCAGCCCAGGCTGTCCCGACCAATGTGCGCATCGAGTCCTCGATGTCCGAGGCCGCGAAGCTGACGGCAGACGCGACGAAAAAGTCCGCCGACGACGTCCCTGAGAAGGAGACGATCGACTCATGGATGTCCGACGCGGCGTTCATCGAAGCGGTGCGGACTCGTGCAGCTGCTCTCGGCATTCCGGAAAAGGAAGCCATCGACAGCTTCATGTCCTCGGCCGCCAGGAACGAGGCCGACAACACGACGGCTCGCATCCTCGGCATCCCACCCGGGGTGTCAGTCACGTCCTACATGGACAACTACGCCCGCATCGAAGCGCAGAACACGAAAGCGGCAATCGACGCGATTCCCTCCTACAAGGAATCAAGGATCGTCGTCGTCACCGAACGCAATGAGCGGGTCGGCGTCGGACAGGTAGGCCTCAAAGCCCTCGGCGGACGCCTGCCAGCCCACGCCGCCGGGTACCGGCTTCCATCCACCGGGCCCGGAACGGACGTCACAGACGGCATCCTCGGCATCAGCTCCAAGACCGGCGCGCCCATGTCCTGGCTCGACGGCGGGGAATGGGTCATCAACAGCAAGTCCTCGGAGAAGTACCACCGTGTCCTCGGAGCCATCAACCGCGACGACCCATCGGTCTCCAGCCTCTCCGCGCTCGCAGGCGGCGGGCAGGTCATGCGTAGCGGGCAGCACCCCCCGGCGGGCACCGGGGGTATCGGTTCCGCGCCGCCGGCGATTGACCTCGTGGCGTATGTGCAGAACCCGTGGACGGGCGAGCAGATGCTTGCTCCCGTCCGAGCTGTCGCAAGGGAGGAAGCGGATGCCTCTATATCGAGGATTGACCATCAGATGACACGGTACGACCGTGGTGGGAAGTATGTGGAGCGTATATGGTGACCGACCTTCTGCATGGAGACTTCGAACTCGACGGATATGTCATTGGAGGAGACAGAGACCGCCCTGTCTATATCAAATCCTTTCTACCCGGCCGGTCCGATGTCCGCAGCCAGGACTTCGACAACCCGGTAGGTGATGGTCGGCTGTTCGGCCGTGATGCAGCCCTCGGGTCGACGTGGTCGTTCAGTTTCGGGATGGCCTCCGAGTCGTCGGCCGCTTCGCTGGCCGCATTGAATAGCCTCTCTGCTGCGTGGAAGTACGTTCACCGAGAGCCTGGCGCGGAATCGGTGTTGCGGTACAAAGTGGGAGGCCGGGTTCGGAGAGTTTATGGCCGAGCGCGTCATTTTGACTACGACCCGAACTACGTCTTCTTCACCGGCTACGCAGTAGCATCTGGAGAATTTGTTACGTCGGACGCCGTCCACTATGAGGACGCGTTGCGTTCGGTGTCGGTGGGGCTCCTCGCTGAGGTCTCCGGGTCCCAGCCTTTGCCGTCGGCGCTGCCGTTCACGTTCGCCCCGGGCGGACCCCGCTCGGGGATCATCCAGGACGTGGGCGGGGACGCACCGGCCCCGGTGGAGGTCACCTTCGCTGGGCCGGTCACCGGCCCGTCAGCCACTATCGGCGGTCAGCTCGTCGCCCTGCCCGGGCTGACGCTGGCTTTCGATCAGTCGGTGACGGTGAATACCCGGACGATGACCGTCACCCGCAACGACGGCGCGTCCCTGGCGGGCGCCTTGTCGAGGCGGACCTACCTCGAGGACGTCCGGCTGCAGCCGGGCTTGTCGGAGGTCGTGTACTCCGGTTCGGACCTCACTGGCACCTCCCGCTGCACCGTCGCCTGGCGGCCCGCCCACTACGGATTCTAGAAAGGCACCTCATGGCCATCGAAGTACTGGCAATCGAAGCATCCGGCGTCACGGCCGCAGGGCTCCGCCTGGCCGCGTTCCATGCCACCCGTGGCGGGAACGGGATCAGCCTCCCGGAGGATCTGAAGGTCACGGCCCTGCCGGTACCTGGCGCATTTGTCCGGGTCGTCCGCGGCCCGTCCGGGTCTGCCGCACTGCGGTCCCGGTATGCGTCCGCGGCCGGGCAGTCGTACCTGACGCTCCTGTCGGCGACGGAGGACGTCTCGGTCCCCGCGACGGGCTCCGGGTCGGGCGCGACCCGGTACCTGATCCAGCGGGTGTTCGATCCGAAGTTCGAGGGGCAGGCCCCGCTCGCGGAGTTCGCCCTCGTCCCGGGATCTGCGACCGGGGTGTGGCCGTATAACCTCGGGCTGTCCTACCCGCACGTGGTGCTCGCGCGGATCAATCAGCCGGCGTCGACGGCGACGATCACGCAGGCCATGATCGAGGACCTCCGGCAGCTCGCCTACCCGCTACAGGACCGGCAGCTTCTACCCCCGATCTACCCGTCGGCGAACGCGAACATCCCGACCGCCGGGTACGCCTCGTGGCCGATCACCGCCGCGCAGCGGCCCATCCTGCAGGTCCCAGAGTGGGCGACCCGCCTCGACGTCGTCGCACACCTCTCCGGGATCGAGTTCATCGGCACCACGAAGACGGTCGCCGGCATCCGGTCCGGGTTCGGCGCGGAAGGGGCTGAGAACGGGATCATCATCGCGGACAAGGCCGGCCGCGGCCACTACACGGTGGTCGGTACCCACCAGGTGCTCGCCGCGCAGCGCGGCACCCGGCAGGCACTGAACCTGCAGGGCGTCCGATCCTCGGGGACCGGGTCGTGGCAGGCCGATTACCAGTCCGCGGTTGCAATCGATGTGCAGTTCAGCGCGGTCCCTGTCTGATGCGCTACATCGCCACCCGGCTCAACGGCGACGGCACAGAGACCCCGCTGTCCTTCGACGTGCCGCTGCAGGGCGTGCGGACCACCGACGACCTGTCCGGCCCCGGCGGCCTCGAGGGCTCCATCAGCCCGGAGGTGCAGCGGCTGCAGACCGCCGGCGGGGAACCGATCTTCCACGCGTGGTCGACGGCGCTCTACGCGGAGGTCGACGGGAAGCTGCGCGGAGGCGCGATCCTCGCCGGCCTCAAAGCGCAGGGCCCGTCCCTGTCCCTGGACTGTGTGGGCTTCACCGGGTACCTGAAGGACGAGCCCTACACCGCGGACTACTCCAGGGTCGCCGTCGACCCACTCGACGTCGCACGCCACCTATGGGAGCACCGGCAGGCCAAGACCAACGGGAACATCGGCCTGACCGTCGACACCACAACGTCACCAATCCGGATCGGCACCCCGGTGAAGGAGACCAGCTTCACGACCGGCGCCGGCGAGGACGTCAACTTCGAATCCGGCCCCTACACCCTGGCCTGGTGGAAGACCCGGGACCTTGGCAAGGAATTCGACGACCTCGCCACCAGCACCCCCTTCGATTACCGGGTGTCCCATGAGTGGGACGGTGAGACGATCCGACACCGCCTGATCCTGGGCTACCCGAACCTCGGCGCTCGCCGGGAGGATCTGCGGTTCGTTCTCGGCGAGAACCTGTTCCAGCGGCCGACGATCGACCTGACCGGCGGGGACTACGCCTCCGAGGTCCTCGTCCTCGGCGCCGGCGAAGGCCGGAAGATGGTCCGCAGCGTCCAGTCCACCCCGACCAGGCGCCTGCACCGGACCGCGGTCCTGGAGGACAAGTCCCTGCAGTCCAAGGCCGCAGCCGACCGGGCCGCGCTGCTGGAGCTGCGGTCCCGGCTGGGCGAGGTCGACATCACCGAAGTCGACGTGACCAATCACCCGCACGCCCGCATCGGGGAGTACTCCCCCGGCGACGAGATCCTCATCCAGACCCGCCACGACTGGGCCGGGGAGGTGTCCCTGTGGGTGCGCATCCTGTCGATCACCCTTGACCCGCAGACGGAGCGTTCCGTGCTGTCCGTCACCCGAGTAGAAAGGGTCTGAACCACGATGACCCAGCAGGACTACGCACGGATCGCCCGCCGTCTCCACGCGCTCGAGCGGAACCTGGCAGGGCTCTCCACCCCGCAGCTCATCCACTCCTCGATCGAGAATGGCAGCATCGACGAGTACGACGAGGCCGGGAACCTCGTCGGCGTGGTCGGCAAGCAGTTCGACGGCACCCACGGCGCCGTAGCCTTCCAGGGCCCCATCCCGCCAGCACCGACCGCCGCAACCGTCACTGGGGCGCCCGGTGCCCTATCGATCGTCTGGGACGGGTACTTCGCTGGCAATGCCGCCCGGCCTTTGGACCTCGATTTCATCCGCACCCGGGTCGCGGACAACGAGGCCATGACTAACCCGGTCTCCGCCGGCACACTGGTCGCCGCCGGGCAGGTCGTTGCGCAGATCGCCGCTGGCACCTACTGGGTGCAGCTCGTCGCCGAATCCAAGCCCGGCCGCCAGTCCGACCCGAGCCCCGCCGTGCAGGTCGAGGTCCTCCTCCCCGTCGACGTCGACGCCATCCAGGACGAGATCGACCAGGCCAACACCCGACTCGACGAAGCCAAGGCGGAGCTGGAGGCCGCGCAGCAGCAACTCGCCGCCGCGCTCGCCGCCAGCGACCTCGACCAGGCCGCCCTCGCAGCCACCGTGTCCACGCTGAAGAACACCACCCTGCCCGCGCTGACCACGGACCTATCCAACGCGCAGGTCCGTCTGGACGCCGCCGAATCCGACCTCTCGGACGCGTTCGGGGCGATCAACGCCGTCCCCGCCCAGATCAGCACCGCGAAGCAGCAAACCCTCGACGCCGCCGCGGCCGACGCCACCGCGAAGGCCGACGCGGCGAAGGCTGCTGCCGCCCGCGCGGCAGGGATGGCCGGCGGGATCACGTGGGTGCAGTCCACGGAGCCAATCGTCAGCACCCAGTACGCGTGGACCGGCACACCCGGCCGCAGCGCGAGCACGTGCACGATGCCCGACGGAACAGTCCGCACGAACCACTCGACCAGCCCGCAGGGCGGCGAGCCCGGCTGGGCGACGAGCTCGGGCTACAACAGCCAGCCGACCTCGACCATGCAGCGCCGGCCGGGCATCAATACGCGCATGTGGGTGAAGTCCGGCACAGGACGATACAGCCCTTACGGGCGTGCCGCGGGAGCCGGGAACACCGGGGCGAGCGGTAGCCAGCTCGCCGCAGCGACCATGCGCGTCGCCCCCGGCCAGTCCGTCGGAGCCGGCCTGTGGATGTACTCCCCCGTCGCAATTCCCATCGCCCGCCTGACCATGCGTTGGCAGGACGACGCGGGAGCCAGCAAGGGCACCGTGAACGGGCCCACGGCCTCACTGCCAGCGAACACGTGGCAGTGGTTCGCGGCCGTCGGCGTAGCACCCGCGGGCACCACCAACGTCCAGCTCGAGAACGTCCTCGACTTCGGCACTGACGGCCTCGGCATCGACGGGCTGCGGACCTACGGCAGCGATGCACTGCAGGAGCTCCGCACGACGACGCCCACCAGCGACGAGTACTTCGACGGCGGCACGGGAGACCTTCGCCTCACCGGCCTGTGGATAGACACCACGGACGGGAAGAACATCCCGAAGAAGTGGAACGGGGCAACCTGGACGCCGATCACCGATCAGGCCGCCATCAAGGCCGCCACCGACGCAGCGGCCCTGGACGCTCAGGCCCGCGCGGATAAGGCCCTCGCCGACGCGAAAACCGACGCTGCAGCGAAGGACGCCCTGGTGCGGGAGGCCGCAGCATCCGACGCGACGACGAAAGCCGACGCGGCGAAAGCTGTGGCCACGACGGCACAGACGGCCGCGGACCAGGCGAAGGCGGACGCGCTCGCCGCGTCCGGTCTGGCCGGCAGCAAGGGTGAGGTGATCTACCAGCTCAGCGCACCCACCGGTACCCGGGCTGTCGCGCAGAACCTCTGGATTCGCTCGTCGGACAACAAGCCGCACCGGTGGAACCCGGACAGCACGAACGTCTCGAAGTGGGAGGCCGTCACCGACAAGGCGGCGCTCGACGCCGCCACCGCGGCAGGGGCTGCCCAGACAAAGGCGAACGAAGCCGCAGCCGCGGCCGCGACCGCCCAGACCCGGGCGAACGACGCCTACTCGCTCGCCGGCGGAGCGAAGGAGACCGCCGACCTCGCCCTGTCCAGCGCGAACGGGAAGACCAAGGTCTACCGGGACCTCGCTGCCCCGAGCGGCGCCGGGAGCACGGCCGGTGACATCTGGTGGAGGTTCGCGGACGACACCTACAAGGTCGTCATCGATGAATGGACCTGGACCGGCACCGCCTGGTCGCAGCAGCAGCGCGGGCACCAGTCCATCGCCAGCGTCGACCTCGGCGCCCTCACCGTCGTGGGAACGTCCACGCTGGCCGACGTCGTCGCCAGGAGCGTCGCGGGTAGCACCGCGTCCTTTCAGCAGGTCGACGCGAAGAACCTCTTCGTCACCGGCACGGCGTCCCTCGCGGACGCCGTCGCGAAACGGCTGGCCGCGGAGACCGGAAGCTTCATCAGCCTCGCCGTATCGCAGCTCACCGCCGGCGCCGCCAGCATCAGCACCGGCGTCATCGACAAGCTCTACACCGAAGTCGTCAACAGCCGGAAGATCACCGCCGGGCAGATCGCTATCGGTGACTACACCAACCTCCGGGCGAACGGGGATTTCGCGCTTGGCTTCGACCAGTGGTCCGCCGACGGATGGACGATCGTCACCGGGGCAGGGCCAAACGGGGAGAACGTCGCTCAGTACGTCAACACAACCCCAAGCACGGTCTACGCGCCGACCTCCTACGCCTGGCGAATCCCGGTCACCCCCGGGGAGCTGCTGTACTTCTCAGCAACGGTAAAGCTCACCGGCGGGTCAATGCCCTCGGGCGCTGACCTCAGGGGTTACTTCTACGACGCCAACAACAGCAACATGAACGTCTCGGTCCTCGGCACCAAACCCATGGCAGACGGCGTTTGGCACACCTACGAAGGGACCTACGAGGTCCCCGCCGGCCGACGGCTCATGTACCCCCGGTTCACCTGGTACAACCCGGCCAACGGGACCTACCAGATCACCAACGTCATCGTCCGCCGTGCCGTCGGAGCGGTCATGATCGGAGATGGGGCGGTCACCGCACCGAAGATCGTCGCAAGCGAGGAACTGACAGCGAAGATCGCGCAGTTCCTCACCGTGAAAGCGAACCAGGTCGACGTGAATGACCTGTGGGCGGACACTGCGTGGATCTCCAAGGCCAACGCCCAGGTCCTCACACTCCTGTCGAACACGGACGGGTCAGGGTTCACCTCGCAGATCACCAGCGAAGGCCTCCGCGTCTTCTACACCGACCCGGTCACCGGGGAGGAGCAGGACCGGATCAGCCTCGGCACGTTCAACGGGACCGCCGACTACTTCGGCCTCACCGACGACAGCAACGAGCTGTCGGTCTCAATCGACAAGGACGGAGGTATCGCCGGCCGGGACCTCGCAGCCCGGGACTCCTTCACCTACAAGGGCACCGAGCTGCAGGACCTCCTCGACGGGTCCGGCAGCAGGCTGGCAGCCTGGGCTTCCCGTGCCAGCTCAAGCCTGTACTGGGCGAACGCACTCCAGCCATACCTTCACCTCCGGTTCGAGGCCGCGCCCGGCCGCGCCTACATGATCCAGACCACCCCGATCTGGTTGGACGGCGACACCGCCAACACCGAAGCCCGCGTCCACCTTCACTACGAAACGTCGGGCACGAACGCGACCACGGCGTCCCCGGTGATCGCGGAAGGCATGTCCGTGCAAGCCAGCCTGCAGACCCGGCGCTCGCCGGTCACGATCAACCGGCTCATCACACCGCCCGCCGGTGACGTCAGCCTTCTCCTGTCCTACTCGTGCCTGGGCGGGAGAGCGAAGATCTCCGCAGGTACGGGCACCAGGACGGTGAGCTTCACCGTGATCGACATCGGGCCTGCCATCCCGGAGACCGGTGAGATTCGCAACGGATCAGGAGACGCGCCCACGGGGTCGGCCACCCAGCCGCCCCAGACCGATCCGACGCCGCCGCCGATCGTGCGGAACTACGACCGGTACTTCGAATACACCGGCGTCAGGTCCTACCTCGGCAGCGGGGCCCAGTACACCTACCAGCCGGGAAAGGGATACCAGGGCCTCCAGCCCTACACGAACAGCGGCAACCTGAAATCGATCTGGACGTTCCCGTCCCTGACCGCCGAGCTTTCGGGCGCGACGATCACGGACATCTACGCCTACTTCTACTTTGAGCACTGGAACTACGGCGCCGGCGGCACCGCCCGCATCCGCACCCACGGCCACAGCTCAGCCCCCACCACCTACGGGGGCATCGGCAACGGCATCGACCGCGCCAAGTGGCCACGCGCCACCGGGCTCTGGGTGCGCCTCCCCGACAGCCTCTACGCCGGCTTCAAATCCGGTGCGGCCCGCGGGCTCGCCCTCGACGGAGACAACACACTCCAGACCTACGGCATCGCCAACCGGGCACGCCTGCGGATCAAGTACACCAAGTAAGGAGAACCACCATGTCCGACCTGCTGAAATACGCCCGGGCCCGCGACGACACGGACTTCGTGTCCCGCATCGCCGCAGCGATGACCGTCCGCGCCCAAGAGATTGAGCTGTTCGAGCTGAGCCCGCCGTCCAGGGCCCTGTGCTCCTGGGTGCTGGAGAACCCGATGCAGGTCGTGGACCGCATGGTCGCCCACGTGTCGACCAGCCCGGGCATCGCCGCGAACGTCACCGTGAGCGAGGGCACCGTCGACGCATCGACGGTGCCCGACGCCGACATCCAGTACACGGTGAACGAGAAGTGGGACGCCGTCGCCGGCTACCTCCACCGAGGCACCGAATCGACGACAGCATGAACCGCGGCATGCTGCGTCGCGCGAAACCCTATGGGCCCCGCGGGGTGATCATGCTCGCCCTGTCAATCGTCGCGCTCGGCAGGGCGGTCGCCTACCTGCCCTCCGAGCACCCCACGTTCACGCCGGCACTGCTGCAGGAGTGGCCGATACCGATACCCGTCTGGGGTGCCCTCTGGGGTGCGGTTGGCATCCTCCTGCTCGTGCAAGCGTTCCGCCGCGACCACGCGCTCGCGCTAGCCGTCATGGCCTCGATGGCAACCCTGTGGGCCGGCGTGTATGTGTGGGCCGCGAGTACGCGGACCTACGTGGACGGACTCGACGCCGCCCGTGGCTCATGGATCACCGCTGCCACGTACATCGCGACGGCGGTGATCGTCGTGTGTATCTCTCGGATGATCAACAAACTCGATCGGGAGGTTCCGCATGCTTGACGCCATCCTGCAAGTGACCGGCAGCCTGGCTCTCGCGTCCGTTTCGCTCGCCTCAGCATGGTTCGTGTACCACTCCACCAGAAAACGAGACAAGGTCACAGCCGAACTGTCCAAGGAAGCGAACGCCATCACCTGGTCGCAGGATCTCGTGAAGCGCCTCGACAAGCTCGAGGACGAGCTCAAGGAAGTGCGAGCGGACCTCGACAAGGTAACCCGCACTTTCCGAATCAGCATGAACTACATCGAGCGCTTGTGGCAGTGGGCGAAGACCGGGTCCCGCCCTCCCATCCCGGACATCCCCGAGTCGCTCTACGAGCACCTCGACCCATCGCTCATCGACGAGCACCACCGACAGCAGCGGGAGCACGACGCGTCCCCAAAAGCCTGACCGGTCTCACGATCAGCACGAGCCCCACCATCTGGTCGGGGCTTTTTCTATGCCCAACGGAAGGACACGCTCATGCCTGATCTCTGGCTGCCGGGCGCGGTGAAGGACCCGCAGCCCGGCGGCGTACGCCTGAACAAGGCGCTGCCAGCGCGCGGTACGTGGCACATCACCGCGGACCGCCTCGACCCGGTTACCATGGCGCAGCCCGCCCGGGCCAACGTCTGGAACTACCTGCGGAACGTCGGCTACTGCCCGCACCTGCTCTGGGACCCCTTCGACGGGTACCTGGTGCAGGCGTACCCGGCCGACGTCGGCGCCCGGGCGCTGTCTCGTTGGAACGAGGACGGGGCGGTGAACCTGCAGGTCGAGATCTACTTCAGCCCCGGAGTGATCCGCGGGGGAACCCAGTACCTCAGCGTTGACCAGACACCCTGCACGGGTCTGGAGGAGATCGTGGACTGGATGGAGTCCTGGGGCGTTCCGCCCGTCTGGCCGCTCGGCTCACCCACCTGGGAATCGACGCAGGACGCTGACGTGTGGAACGCCCGGGCAGGCCACTACGGCCACATCCAAGTCCCCGGCGAGAACCACCGGGACCCTGGGCCCATGCCGGGACTCCGAGCAGCAGTCACCGAAGCCGCCGCTGGCCTGCTCATCCCCGAGCTGGGAGGGCTGAGCGCATGAGTATCGCGATGCTCGAGCGGCTGCCCGTCGGCGACTTCATCAGCCAGGCGTGGAAAGCGAATGCCACCGCCGGCGTCACCCCGAACCCGAACGGCACGACGGTCGAGCAGCTCGTCGCGAAGCACGGCAACTACCAGGAGTACGGCCACGACGGCATCGACTTCGGCTGCCAGATGCGGACCCTCGTCTTCGCCCCGGGCGCCGGCCGTGTCGACTTCGCCGGCTGGTTCAGGGACATGCCGCAATGGGTGGCCGACAAGTACGGGTACCTGGTCAACGACGACAGCGGTGGCATCGCGGTCCTCATCGACCACGGCAACGGGCTCCTGTCCGCGCTACTCCACCTCGACCAGACCGACCTCACCGCCGGCACCTGGGTGCTGGCGGGCAACCTCTGCGGATACAGCGGCACCACCGGGCGCTCCGGCGGCCCGCACCTCCACTGGTCCCTCATCGTCGCCGCCGAGGTCTACACCACGGTCATGTATGGGCGCATCAACCCGCTCTCCCGCATCCCCGCGGGCCTGACCATCCCCATCGCCCCGGGCAACACCGGCGGCGCAGCAGACACAACCGACACCCTCATCGCCGGGATCTCCGGCCTTTCCAAGTAAGGATCACCACCATGGCAACACCACGCGAGAAGAACTTCGACGGCCCGGTCGTCGACGGAGCCAAGAAGGCCGTCGCCTACCTCGACCTGAAGATCAGCGACGTCGCCGCCAAGGTCGCATCCACCCCGATCAAGCTCCCCAACGGGGAGGTGCGACCGCTGGGCAACACCATCGGGTGGATCGACAACAACCAGAACGCCAACGCCGCCAAGATCATCGGCATGCTGGACGGGCTGACGCAGACCATCGCTGCGCAGTCCACTGACCCGGCTTTGAGCCCGGCGGTCGTGCAGAAGATCATGGGCGATGCGGCTCAGAAGGCGTTCGGGGGCTTCCTCGACCAGCTGCGTCGCGACGCCGATGCCCAGGGAGGCGAGGAGTGATGGCCACCATCGAGGCAACACCCACGCAGGCCGCGCACCCGTGGCGGGCCACCCTCCGCACCGCCGTGGCGGTCGGCATCCCGGCCTTCGCCGGCCTCGTCCTCCTGCTGCCCCTGGTGCTCTCTGAGCTCGCCAGCGGGCCGCTCAGCGAATACTTGCCACCTGGCTTCATCGCCTGGCTCGTCGCGGCCGCCGGGTTCATCACCGCGGCGTCCGCGGCGATCACCCGCATCATGGCGATCCCGGGCGTCGTCGAGTGGTTCCGCAAATACCTGCGGGCACTCTCCCCCGACGGCAACCCGCCCGGACGCCACGAGGCCAAGCCGATCGAGGACACCACCGCGGACGCTGCAACCAGGCAGCAGGCGGCGTCCCTCGACCGCGTCGACGGCCCCGACCACCGACTCTGACTGAGACAGCAAAGCGCCCCACCCTCCTCGTGAGGGTGGGGCGCTTTCGTCGTTGCCTTCGCGGCTCAGGCAGTAGACAGTCCCACTGTCGAACGCAACCGATAATTCCCCACGCACCCACGGCGTCGACTTTGACAGCATGGACGAACGAACGGACGCAGACGGAGGGATAACGGTGGACGCCGACGAGCAGCGGGGGCAGCTGGCCAGGATCGTGGTCGAGGAAGGACTGGAGCTGTGGGATGTGTGGCTCCGCTACTTTGCCATAGGAGGTTCGGCCACTGAGGAGCAGTTCGTGCGCTACGCAGTCGGAGACGTGCAACTCTTTCCACTGCAACGCGACCTCATCTCGGTAGCGCTGCGGGAGATGGCGATCGAGCGACAGGAAGCATTAGGCGTACCCGACACTCACGTCCGGTCATGTCACGTTCCGGGTCACGGCGAATAGTCACCGCCGGCGACTACGGTCACCGCATGGAACGAGCACCTCGGCCAGGCTGGCACGGCATCCCGCCCTCGACCGACCGATACGTGCCGCCACTGTCCCTGCCAGCGCCGACCTCGGGGATCACCGAGACCTCATCGAAAGCGCCGCCGCTCTGGGTAGACCTGATCTACACGGACGGCAGCAAGCAGACCGTGAAGGCCTTCGCGATGGCATGGACGAACAGCCTCGTCCGCGTGCAATGGGTCGAATTCAGCATCGCCCGCGAGGCCTGGGTAGACGCCGGCGCTGTCCGACGCCGGCAGATCGAGGAACGACAACGCCACCGCGACGGCTGAACGCTACTTCATTGCCTCGCGCGGGGACGTAGTCCCCTCTCCGCGCATGTTGATCGCATCAACAGAACCCCGATTCGCCATACCACCGGGACTGTTCAAGTTCGCGCCATTACGCGGCGAGATAGATCGTCGTCACCCCGCCGAAAGCCTCAGCCAAGTTTTCAAGTCCCCTCTCGCGCACAACAGACAGGACACAAGGCTCTACGAAGGCAGGCACGACCAGCCTCCTTCGACCGTGATCGTCACGGTCCCCAGGAAGCCCCGCGGGCAGCACTCGCCGCGGGGCTTTCGCGTGTCTGCGGACGCCGCGGTGAGCATCGCCGCAGGTCACAGGCAGGTCACGATGCCGTGCCTGCGGCGGGGTCATGAATTTCTTTGCAGATCCAACCCATCCACCCCCTCGGGTCACCCGAAGTACCTGTGAGACATCGACACGATGTGTTTCACCAGACAGCCACAGACCGCAGGCACCCGCCGGGTCACATCTATGGAGGAAAATCTCATGGAAATCACCAAGCGCAGGAACCTCTCGATCCTCGGCATCGCAGCCGTCTCCATGTTCGGCCTCGCGGCCTGCGGCGGCGGAGATGACACCGCCGCTGAGACCGCCCCGAGCACCGGGACCAGCGAAAGCATGATGGCCAGCGAAGCTCCCTCGGAAGAGGCCAGCATGAGCCCCTCGATGGAGGCCACGGAGGACGCCATGATGGACCCCGCCGCCAACCTCGTCGGCCCCGGCTGCGAAGGCTATGCAGCCGACGTCCCCGAGGGCGACGGTTCCGTTGCGGGTATGGCCCAGGACCCCGTGGCCACCGCCGCATCGAACAACCCGATCCTCACCCAGCTGACCGCGGCGGTCTCCGGCGGGATCAACCCCGACGTCAACCTCGTGGACACCCTCAACGGCGACGAGTTCACCGTCTTCGCCCCCACCGACGAGGCCTTCGGAGCCCTGCCGGCCGAGGCCGTCGAGGGTCTGAAGACCGACACCGAGGGCCTGACCAACATCCTCACGTACCACGTGGTCCCCGGAAAGATCCAGCCGTCGGAGCTCGAGGGCACCACCCAGACCACGGTCCAGGGTGAGACGCTCGAGGTCACCGGCTCCGGCGACGAGCTGATGGTCAACGACGCCAACGTCATCTGCGGTGGCGTCCAGACCGCCAACGCCGTCGTGTACCTGATCGACACCGTCCTCATGCCGCCGGCAGCCGGCTGATCATGAATGACCTCCCTGATACACCCCTCTAACGTGTTCCAGGGATCACGGACGGGCCCCCTCACCTCACGGTGAGGGGGCCCGTCCTCATTCCGGCTCGACGCGGCTCGAGCAGGCTTCGGCCCGGGTCCGGCCCAGGGCCGGACATCCTGACCGGCCCGTGCAGGGCGATCACCTAGACTGAGGGCTGCCACCCCCGGATCGCGATGACCGGACTCCCCCTGCCCTCGGAGAACCTCCCTGTGAACACTTCCCCTGCGCGCGGCACCCGGCTCGGCCGGCGACCGGCGACCCGCCGGCTGCGGGTGGTGTCCGCCCTGATCTCGGTTGCCTCGCTGGTCGCCTGCACCGGAGGCGAAGCCCCCGCTCCCCAACCCGCGCCGGCGTCGTCGTCCCCCGCGGCGAGCGACGCCTCGACCTTCACCTTCGGCACGGCCGCCGGACCGCGGACGCTCGATCCCGCGCTCGCGAACGACACCGAGTCCTATCGAGTGACGCAGCAGATACTGCAGGGGCTCGTCGGCGTGGACCCGCTGACCTCCGAGCCGACGCCGCTGCTCGCCGAGTCGTGGAAGGAACGGGACAACGGCCGTACCTACGAGTTCAGGCTGAGGGACGACGTCACCTTCCACGACGGCACAACCCTGGACGCGGCGGCAGTGTGCGCCAACTTCGACCGCTGGTTCACGCTGCCCCGCGAAGCCCGGTCCGGGGTGAGCCGCCTGCCGTTCGAGAACGTCTTCAAGGGGTACTCCGACCAGCCGGAGATCACCCTCTACTCGGGCTGCACGGCGCGCGGGGACCACACCGTCGAGCTACGGCTCACCAGCCGGATCACAGGCCTCATCCCGGCTCTCGCAGCACCCGGCTTCGCCATCTCGTCGCCGGCGGCACTGGAGGCCGGTGCCGCCGACGACCTGACGGAGGAGCGCGACGGCGTCCCGATCTCCCGGTACGCGCAGGCCCCGGTGGGCACCGGCCCCTTCAGCCTGGTGTCCTGGGAGGCAGGGCAGGTGGAGCTGGAGTTCTACGACGCCTACTGGGGTGAGCCCGGCGAAGTGGACCGGGTGATCTTCACCACCATCACGAGCCCGGACTCACGGGCGCGGGCACTGAAGAACGGGCGCATCGACGGGTACGACTTCGTCTCCGTGGACAGCGCCGCAGACCTCGCCCGCAACGGCCTCCAGTTCCTGCAGCGGGACCCCTACTCCGTCCTGTACCTCGGGATGAACGCGGAATTCCCGGTGGTCGACGACATCCTCTTCCGGCAGGCCGTCGCCCACGCCATCGACAAGGACGCGCTCATCGACGGGCGCTTCCTGAACGGGACCAAGTCGGCGCGCCAGTTCATCCCGGAGAAGCTGGGCGTCAGCACCGAGGCCGTGGAGGACTACCCCTACGACGTCGAGCTGGCCGAGGAACTGCTGGAAAAATCGGGCTACGACGGCCGGGAGCTCCCTTTCTACTACCCGAGGAACGTCTCGCGCGCCTACCTTCCCGCACCCGAGAAGGTGTACGCGGAGCTGAGCCGCCAGCTGACCGCGGCGGGCTTCGTCCTCAAACCGGTCCCCATCGACTGGAGCGACGGCTATGTCACCGCCGTGCAGCAGGCCGATGACCGCGCCTTCCACCTCCTGGGCTGGAGCGGAAGCTACCAGGACCCCGACAACTTCGTCGGCGCGCTGTTCGGCTCCTACAGCGAGGAGTTCGGCTACGACGACCCGCAGCTGTTCAGCAAGATCGATCGCGCTCGCGGTCTTCCCGACGGCGAGGAGCGCAGTGCTGCCTATGCCGACATCAGCGCGCAGCTCTCCACGCGCATACCCGCCGCCCCGCTCGCCTTCCCCATCTCGGCGCTCGCGATGAGTGCACGCGTCACCAGCTACCCCGTCAGCCCGGTCATGAACGAGGTCTTCAACCGGATCGACCTCGCCGATGTGGAGCCGCGGACACGCCCTTCCACCTGACACAGGGCAGGCTGCAGGTGAGCCCTGCGCCCCCTCCAGGGGGATTTAAGTAAGGTCAGTACCAGACGCTAGGCTTTCACTGCTAGGACCTCGCGACTGGAGACAACGTTGACCACTACTCAGCAGGCCACACCCGCCAAGACCACCGATGTCGTACTGATCGGCGGCGGAATCATGAGCGCCACGCTCGGGGCGTTTCTCCGGCAACTCCAGCCCGACTGGGACATCTCCCTCTTCGAGCGCCTCGACGTCGCCGGGCTGGAGAGCTCCGACCCGTGGAACAACGCCGGGACGGGCCACTCCGCTCTGTGTGAGCTCAACTACTCCCCTGCGGGCAAGGACGGCTCCGTGGATCCGGCCAAGGCCGTCGCGATCAACGAGCAGTTCCAGGTCTCCCGCCAGTTCTGGAGCCACATGGTGTCCGAGGGCCACATCGGCGATCCGCGTTCCTTCATCAACCCGGTGCCGCACATGAGCTTCGTCTGGGGCCAGGCCAACGCCGAGTACCTCCGCAGGCGCTACGAGGCACTGAGCCCGCAGCCGCTGTTCAACACCATGGAGCACAGCGAGGACCACGACACCATCGCCGGGTGGACCCCCCTGATCATGAAGGGGCGCAACCCCTCGCAGCCCGTCGCCGCCTCACGCGTGGCCGGTGGGACGGACGTCGATTTCGGTTCCCTCACCCGCCAGCTGACGACCTACCTCGAAGGCACGGGCGTGGACCTCCATTACGGGTTCGACGTCCTGGATGTTGCACGTGCCTCGGACGGCCGCTGGGACGTCAAGGTCCGGAACAAGGCCACCGGGGAGACGAGCTCCGTCACCACCCGGTTCGTGTTCATCGGGGCGGGCGGCGGAGCCCTTCACCTGCTGCAGCGCAGCGGGATCCCTGAAGGCCGCGGCTTCGCCGGGTTCCCCGTGTCGGGGCAGTTCCTCCGCTGCACCGATCCCGACCTCGTGAACCAGCACAACGCTAAGGTCTACGGACAGGCATCCGTCGGCGCTCCCCCCATGTCCGTGCCGCACCTCGATACACGCTTTGTCAAGGGTGAGCGCTCCCTCCTGTTCGGTCCGTACGCGGGTTTCTCCACCAAGTTCCTGAAGCAGGGCTCCTACCTGGACCTGCCGTCGTCGATCCGCAGCTCGAACCTCGTGCCCATGCTGGCCGTGGCCAAGGACAACATGTCCCTGACGAAGTACCTCATCTCCGAGGTGCTGAAGAACCGCGACGCGAAGAACGAAGCGCTGAACGACTTCCTGCCGTCGGCCGAGGGCGGCAGCTGGGAACTGATCTCTGCCGGGCAGCGTGTACAGGTCATCAAGAAGGCTCCCAAGAAGGGTGGCGTGCTGCAGTTCGGCACGGAGGTCATCACGTCCTCGGACGGTACGGTCGGCGCGCTGCTCGGCGCCTCCCCCGGCGCGTCCACGGCAGCACCGATCATGGTGGAACTCCTCAAGCGCTGCTTCCCCACCAGGATCTCCGACTGGGAACCCAAGCTCAAGGAAATGCTGCCCGGATACGGCGTTCGACTGAACGAGAACCCGTCCCTGGCCGCGGACGTCCAGTCACTCACCGACGGGGTCCTCAAACTCGTATGACAACGGCGGAGGCAGCCGGCCGGGCGCCCGTCAGCACCTAAGGCAGGTTTCGTGTTCCGTCTGGCCCAGCTCTCCCTCGGCAACCGTGCGCTCATCGCGTTGATCACCATCCTCGCGTCGGTGTTCGGCGTGATCACGCTCGGTTCGCTCAAACAGGAGCTCATCCCGTCCCTCGAGTTCCCGCAGATCACGGTGCTGTCCACCGTGCCGGGCGCCTCGCCGAACTACCTCGACCAGCAGGTGAGCGAACCGCTCGAAGCGGCGCTGAGCGGCGTCGAGGGCCTCGACTCGTCGACGAGCACCTCACGGACGGGCGTCTCGACCATCAGTCTCGTGTTCGCTTACGGGACCGATCTGGACCGTGCCAGGGCGCAGGTGGACCGCGCGATCTCGACCGTGCGTCCGTCGCTGCCGGAGGACGTCGAGCCGCAGGCGCTGGCCGGCAGTATCAGCGACCTGCCGATCGTCTTCATGGCGGTGTCCTCCGATCGCTCGCTCAGCGAACTGAATGGCGAGCTGACCCGGCTGACCGTGCCCCGGCTCCAGAAGATCGACGGCGTGCGCACGGCCGATGTCTCGGGCGGGACCCGGCAGCACGTGGCGATCCTCCCCCGCGACGGCGCCCTCCGGGCCGCGGGGCTGACCATCGCGGACCTGACGAGCACGCTGGAGGACAACGGGTCCCTGCTGCCCGTCGGCACTCTCGAGGAGGACCCCCGAGCGCTCACCATCGAGGCGGGCAGCCGCATCGGCTCGCTCGAGGACATCGAGGCGCTCCCGGTCCTCGCCGCGGACGGCCCTGCCGAGAACGCCACCGGTCCCGCGGCCACGATCGGTGACCTCGCCGACGTGAGTCTCACCGATGACGAGCCGACCTCTGTCACGCGCACCAACGGCGTCGAGACCCTGGCGCTCACGGTCACGAAGGTGCCCGACGGCGACACCGTCGAGATCTCCCAGCAGATCGTCGGGCTCGTGCCCGAGCTCGAGGCCGAACTCGGCGACGCGGCCGACATCACCGTGATCTTCGACCAGGCGCCCTTCATCGAGCGCAGTATCGACGACCTCACCACCGAGGGCATTCTCGGTCTCGGCTTCGCCGTCCTCATCATCCTGATCTTCCTGCTCTCGGTGCGTTCGACGCTCGTGACCGCCATCTCCATCCCGCTCTCCCTGCTCATCACGTTCATCGGGCTCTACGCCGCGGGGTACTCCCTGAACCTGCTGACGCTCGGCGCCCTGACGATCGCGATCGGGCGGGTTGTCGACGATTCGATCGTGGTGATCGAGAACATCAAGCGCCATCTGGGCTACGGGGAGGAGAAGCGCGAGGCGATCCTCACGGCCGTGCGCGAGGTCGCGGGTGCCATCACGGCCTCGACGCTCACCACGGTGGCGGTGTTCGCCCCGATCGCCTTCGTCGGCGGTCTCGCGGGCGAGCTGTTCCGGCCGTTCGCCGTGACCACGGGGATAGCACTCCTCGCATCGCTCGCGGTCTCCCTGACCATCGTCCCGGTACTCGCCTTCTGGTTCCTGCCGCGCACCGCACCGGCAGGCCGGAGCGGCGCCCGCCACGCAGCGGCGACCGAGGGCGAGGCCACGGGCGCCGCAGCCGCCTCAGCCGTCCCGGAGCGCGCCTCGTTCCTGCAGCGCGGCTACCTGCCCATCCTCTCCGGCACCCAGCGGCACCCGGTGATCACCCTCATCAGCGGGGTGATCGTCCTCGGTGCCACCGCTGCCATGGTGCCGTTCCTGCCGACGAACCTCCTCAGCGGCTCCGGCCAGAACAGCTTCTCGCTCACCCAGACCCTTGCACCGGGCTCCAGCCTCGCCACGACCACGGAGGCCGCAGCCCGGACCGAGGAGATCCTTGCCGCAACTCCGGAAGTGCGCGACATCCAACTCACCGTCGGGAACGCGGAGGGCGGCTTCGCCGCCCAGTTCTCCGGCGGCGCATCCGTGGCGACGTTCACCGTCACCACGGACGAGGAGGCCGACCAGGAAGCACTCCAGGCGTCGGTCCGCGACTACCTCGAGGACCTCACTGACGCGGGAACCTTCTCGCTCTCGAGCCAGCAGGGCGGGTTCGGCACGTCCAGCACCATCGACGTCGACATCACGGCGCCCGTGGCGGAGGACCTGGAAGCGGCGAATGCGGCCGTGCTGGAGGGCATGGCCGGGCTCGACGGCGCCGGCGAGGTCACGAGCAACCTGTCCTCGGCCCAACCACAGGTACAGATCGACGTCGACCGCTCGGCGGCGGTCGCCGCCGGTCTCACGGAGGGCCAGATCGCCGGTCTCCTCGGAGGAAGCATCAGTCCCGTGCCCGCCGGCTCGGTCCGCTTCGACGCGCAGGACTACCCGGTCCTCATCGGCGAGGGAACGCCGATCACGAGCCTCGGACAACTTCGTGACCTGCGGGTCCCGACGGCGGAGGGTCCCGTCCCGCTCACCGATGTCGCATCGGTCCAGGAAGTCCAGGTACCTCTCTCGGTGACCAGTTCGAACGGTCAGCGGACCGCCCGCGTCTCCATCACGCCGTCGGGCGACGACCTCGGGACCCTGACGACGGCGGTGAACGAGCGGCTCGAGGGCATCGACCTTCCGGCTAGCGCCACCGCGACCGTGGGCGGCGCGTCCAGTCAGCAGGCCGAGTCATTCGACCAGCTCTTCCTGGCACTGTGGGCAGCCGTCGCGATCGTCTACGTCATCATGGTCGCGACGTTCAAGAGTCTCGTGCAGCCCCTGATCCTGCTCGTGTCCATCCCGTTCGCGGCCACCGGAGCCATCGCCCTGCTGCTGATCACCGGCATCCCCCTCGGGCTGCCGTCCCTCATCGGGATGCTGATGCTGGTGGGCATCGTGGTGACCAACGCGATCGTCCTGATCGACCTCATCAACCAGTACCGCCTCCCGCGGGACGGCGTACCCGGCCTACGCGTCGCAGAAGCCATCCGCGAGGGCGCGCGCCGGCGACTCCGGCCGATCCTCATGACCGCTCTCGCGACGATCTTCGCCCTGACGCCGATGGCCCTCGGACTCACCGGGGAGGGTGGCTTCATCTCCCAGCCACTGGCCGTCGTCGTGATCGGCGGGCTCGTGTCCTCCACGGCGCTCACGCTGGTCCTCGTCCCCGTTCTCTACCACCTCGTCGAGGGTCGACGCGAGGATCGCGCCCTGCGGCGGGTCGGCGCCACAGCGACGGACAGCCGCACCCGCTAGCCGCGACGTCGTACAATAGATGCAAATGCATCTACATGCCGAGCTGATCGGCAGAAGGCCAGGGCACATCATGGCTGAGCAGCCAGTCGCCGCGACGGCGCAGGAAACGCCGGGTGGGGAGAGCCGACCGCTCCCCTCGGTGCGCCAATCGTCCGAGACCTGGGAGTCCCTCTTCCGCGCCCAGGTCGGCGTCATGCGGCGTATCCGCCAGGATCCCGTCTTCCGGGAGCTCCCCATCGGTGAGTACGACGTCCTGTTCAACCTCAGCCGCTGCCCGACGGGGTGGACGAGACTGAACGAGCTCAACCACCACCTGCTCATCAGCCAGCCCAGTCTGAGCCGCATGGTGGACCGCCTGGAGGCGAAGAACCTCCTGGTGAAGCGACCGGCCCGGAACGATCAGCGCGGCGTCGAACTGGCGCTGACCGAGGAGGGCCGGGCTCTGCAGCGGCAGATCGGCTCCAGCCACGTCCACAGGATCCAGGACGTCCTCGCGCCCGTCCTCGATCCTGACGAGATGGACCAGCTGAAGGCGCTCACGGACAAGATCAACGCCTTTTTGGATTCCTGACCCGTGGCCCGCTGTCCCGGATCCCACCGCGGACGGCCGGGAGCCGGCAGGAGGATCAGTGCAGGGTCAGGTCCCCGCCGCGCTCGAACGGCAGTGAGTCCACCGTCGCCGTCACGGACAGGTTCGTGAGGGTGAGCTGTCCGCCTACCGTGGACAGGAAGGACGTGTCCGTCGCGTCCCGCCCCGTGGCGATCCTCAGCATGGAGGATCTGGGGGCGAGTCCCGTGGCATCCAGCAGCAGCCATGCGCCGTCGACCCACGCCTCCACGACGGCATGGAAGTCCATCGGGCTGAGACCCGGCGCATACACGGACACGAGCCTGGCCGGCACGTCACGGGCACGCAGCAGGGCGATCACGAGGTGCGCATAGTCGCGGCACACACCCCTGCGTGACAGGAGCGTATCGACGGCGCCGTCCGTGAACCGCGAGGACCCGGACACGTAGGAGAGTTCGGCCGCCACCCAGTCGCGCACGGCCCGGGCGAGATCCGCTCCTGTGAGGTCCGGGAACTGCGCGTAGGCGGTCGGGAGGATCCGGTCGGATTCGCAGTAGCGGCTCGGCCGCACGTACCGCACCAGATCAAGGGGGTCCCCGGGTGCCGGAGCCGCCGCTCCCGTCACCGTGGCGTGGTACCGGATCTCCAGGCGGGCGGCATCCTCGGTGGTGAGGAAATGCAGACGCGTCCCGTCGCGGTCCTGCCGTTCCTCGACGGTGACCCGCCGGCCGTCGACGAGCACGCTCAGATCCTCGACGACGGCCTCGTACCCCTGCGGGTCGGCGACGGCCACCGAGAGCACCACCTCCGTGCCGGCTGTGGTCGTTGCTCCGAGTTCGGCGGAAACAGTGCGCTGCATGATTCGTTGCTCCGGATAGTCGGTTGGTTCGTCCCCAACTCTATGCTGGTGCGTGGGCTCCGATCGTCGACGCCGGCGGGTACCGACCGGGCGGCAGGACGCACCAGCACGAGAGGACATGCCATGAGTGACTTCACCGCGGACTCGATCGGCGACCAGACGGGTAGGCGCGTGGTCATCACGGGAGCCAACAGCGGGCTCGGCCTGCAGACCGCCGTCGCGCTGGCCAGGAAGGGGGCACACGTGGTGCTCGCCTGCCGGCACGAGCAGCGGGGACGTGACGCCGAGCAGAAGGTCCGCTCGCTCTCCGGCAGCACCGAGGTGAAGATGCGGGTGCTGGACCTGGCGAGTCTGGCATCCGTCCGCGCGTTCGCGGCGACCGTCGTCGAGCCGCTCCACCTGCTCATCAACAACGCCGGGATCATGGCGACACCCAAGGGGACGACCGATGACGGGTTCGAACTGCAGTTCGGCACCAACCACCTCGGTCACTTCGCGCTCACCGGGCTGTTGCTGCCGAACCTCCGCGACGCGGGCACTGCCCGGGTGGTGACGCTCTCGAGCCTGGCGCACAAGCGGGGCCGCATCGATTTCTCGGATCTGCAGTCCGAGCGCGGCTACCGGCGATGGAGTGCGTACGGGCAGAGCAAGATCGCGAACCTCTACTTCATGGTGGAGCTCGACCGGCGTGCGCGTGCTGCCGGCTGGGACCTCACCTCCGTCGCGGCCCACCCCGGCCTGGCCAACACGAACCTGACCGCCGGCATGAAGGCCCCTGCCGTGCTGGACGTCTTCGCGGGGTTCCTGCGATTCATGGGGCAGTCCGATGCCGCCGGTGCCCTGCCGACGCTCTATGCTGCGACGGCTCCGGACGTCTCGGGCGGTGACCACTACGGTCCTTCCGGTCCTGGCGAGACGCGCGGGGCACCACGTCTCGTGGCGCCCGTGCCACGGGTCCTGGACCGCGACGTCGCGACGCGGCTGTGGAACCGCAGCGCCGAGCTCACCGGCCTGGACTTCGGTGAGCTGCAGCAGGCGCGTGCGTCCTAGCCCTCGGGGGACGGAGCGATGCGGACCGAACTGATCATCTCGCGGATCGTCGCGAACTCCGGCGTCTTGTAGTACTCCTCCGCCTCGCCGATGGTGCCGAAGGTGACGGTCTGCGGGCCGGTGTTGGCCGGTGCCTTCGGGGCGAGGACCTCGAGGTCGCCGAAGCTGACCCTGCCCAGTTCCTCGTTGCCCTGGACGGTGTTCGACAGCGAGCATGCCAGGCCCTCCGGGCCACCCACCTGATCCGTGATGCCGTAGGCGCCGAAGAACCGGAATCCCGTGATGAGCCGGACGACGAAGCGTGGCTCGATACCGTCGTCGGCTGCGGGCTGATCGGTCAGCACCAGCGGTTCGCTGCCGATGACGGCGTAGGGCGTGAGGTCGACCTCGGGGCAGGGCTCATCCGCTGTGAGGATCCCGGTGTGCAGCTCGGCGGTGGTCACGCCGTCGGGGGTGCGGACCGCATAGTGCAGGGAATCCGGAGCATAGGCACCGGGCTGCGTCTCCAGGGGCTGGACCACCCACTCCTGCGGCAGTTCGAAACTGACGAGGCGTCCCGGGTCCGTGAAGACCTTCCAGCCGTCGCGTGCTTCGCGGAGCGGGGCGACCGTCGGGTCATCGCCCGGTTCGGCGGTGGGTGACTGCCCTGCCGGACGCGGTGCCGAGGGCGCGGCGTCGCCGCCGCCGTCGGTCACCGTGCAGGAGGTCAGGAGCAGCAAGGCGACGACTGCCGCCGTGATCGCGGCCGGCACCCGCGGCAGCCCGCGGGACCCCGGAGCGGATCGTGTCATGGTGTTCCTCCCGTCGCGCCTTTCGGTGCTGTCAGTCTAGGCATCCGTAAGGGTGGTTCCGCGGGGGGCCACGCCGAGTCCACGGACAGCCCGCACCGAGGAGACCACGGCGTCGGCGACCGCCGCCAGGTCGCCGGAACGCACGTCCCGCGTCCAGGAGAGCCGGACGGCGCTCAGCGCGGTCTCCGCGTCGAGGCCGAGGGCCAGCAGGACGGCCGAGGGCTCGGAGGACCCCGCCGCGCAAGCGGACCCGCTGGAGCAGACGATCCCGCGACGTTCGAGTTCGAGCAGCACGGCCTCGCCGCTCACGCCCGGGAAGCAGAAGGACATGAGGTTCGGCAGCCTCGTCCCCGAGTGCCCTGACTGACCGGTGTGCCCGGTGACGACGGCCTCCGGCAACCCGTCGAGGACGCCTGCGGCGAGCGCGTCCCATCCCCGCCCCGCCTCGTCCGCGGCCTCCGGCAGAGCCGCCCGGGCCAGTTCCAGTGCGCGCGCCAGCCCCACCGCACCCGCCACGTTCTCGGTCCCCGACCTGCGCCCGCGCTCCTGTCCCCCACCGTGCAGGACCGCTTCGCAGGGTGTGCCGGCCCGGAGGTAGAGTGCTCCGATCCCCTTCGGCGTCCCGAGCTTGTGCCCCGAGATGCTGAGCGCGGTGAGCCCCAGCCGGTCGACGTCCAGGCTGCACCATCCGGCCGCCTGGACGGCGTCGGTATGGAAGGGGACGCCGCTCCGTCGGCAGACCTCCGCGAGAGCGGCGACGTCCTGCACCGTACCGACCTCGTTGTTCGCGTACATGACCGTGCAGAGCGTGGTGTCCCGTTCCAGGACCGCCGCGACCGCCTCGGGTGTGACGACTCCGGCCGGGGTCACCGGGACCGCCGTGATCCGGAATCCGTGGAACTCCCGCAGATAGGCCAGCACCTCGGTCACGGCCGGATGCTCGATCGTGCTGGTCACGATGTGGCGGCCGCGGGGACGTGCCAGCGCCATCCCCTTCAGCGCGAGGTTGTTCGCCTCGGTGCCGCCGGAGGTGAAGATGATCTCCCCCGGGCGGCAGCCGAGCAGGGATGCGATGCGGCGGCGCGCGTCCTCGAATGCACGCGCCGCCGCTTCACCGATCGCGTGGTGGCTGGAGGGGTTGCCGAACGTCGAGGTGAGGATCGGCCACATCTCCTCGAGGACCTCACGCCGCACGGGGGCGGTGGCAGCGGCATCAAGATAGATCATGCGTGGCTCCCCCGCCCTCGGCCCCGCGGGGCGGCACGTCGAGGCCGAGATCGAGGGACCGGACGCTGTGGGTCAGGGCGCCCGCGGAGATGACATCGACGCCGGTGGCAGCGATCGCGGCGATCGTGTCGAGGCGGACGTTCCCGCTGGCCTCGACGATCGCCCTGCCGTCGATGCGCCGCACACCCTCCCGGAGGTCGTCCAGCGAGAAGTTGTCGAGCATCACGGTATCCACACCGGCAGCCAGGACCGCCTCGATCTGGTCGAGGCGGTCCACCTCCACCTCGAGGTGGACGGTGTGCGGCAGGCGCGCGCGGGCCGCACGCAGGGCGGCCGTGAGTGCCTCGGGCCCGTCGACGGAGAGCAGGGCCAGGTGGTTGTCCTTGACCATCACGGCGTCCGACAGGCTCGAGCGGTGGTTCGCGCCGCCTCCGCACCGCACGGCCCAACGCTCCAGCACCCGCAGGCCGGGGGTGGTCTTGCGGGTGTCGGCCACGCGTGCCCCCGTCCCCTCGACCTCGCGCACGAACGCCTGCGTCATGGCCGCGATCCCGCTGAGCCGCTGCAGGATGTTGAGCGCGGTGCGCTCGGCCGTGAGGATGCCCGCTGCCGGGCCGGCGAGTTCGGCCAGGACGTCCCCCGCGGTGAAGGAGGCGCCGTCGGCCAGCGGGAAGCGGACACTGATGCGCGGGTCCGTCAGGCGCATGGCGGCCTCGACCGCCGGGGTACCGCAGAGCACGCCGGACTCCCGGGCCGTGATGGTCGCGGCTGCGCGGAGGTCCGGGCCGATGAGCGCCTGGCACGTGAGGTCGCCCCACGGAGCATCCTCGGCGAGCGCCGCGGACACGATGGCATCGATCAGGTGCTGGGGTGGGCGGGAGCGGACGGCCACGTCCATCCGCTCCGCGACGGGACCCGCTGTGCCGGCTGGCTGCTGCGGGAGACCGGCCGGGGGGCTGGCTGGGTACGTCATGCGGCTCCTTCGGTGGCTCGGACGTAGAACATGCTCGGTGCGGGAGGGCCCTCCGGCCCGGCCGCACGGTCCACGCGGAAGTGCGCCCCGCAGGAGTCCGGCCGGTGGAGCGCCGCATGCACGAGCAGCCGCGCGCAGAGCAGGAGGTTGGCGAGCTCGGCATCGTCTGCGGCCCGGTAGGACGCGAGGTGCTTGGCAGCCAGGCCGAGCCCGGCCCCGGTCCGCAGGACCCCGGCGTGATCGGACATCAGGTGCTGCAGGTCGCGGCGTGTGAAGGACTGCGTGGGCGCTGCCGCCGCGTCCAGGTCCAGGGGTTCGACGTCGAACACGGGTGTGCGCTGCACGCCCGAGGCGATCGCCGCAGCGCACCGGTCCGCGAAGACCACGGCCTCGAGCAGGCTGTTCGAGGCGAGGCGGTTGGCGCCGTGGACGCCCGTGCGCGCCACCTCGCCGACGGCGAAGAGCCCGGGGACCGATGTGCGGCCGTCCGTGTCCGTGCAGACGCCGCCCATCCAGTAGTGGGCGGCAGGGACCACGGGAACGGGGTGCGCCGCCCAGTCAAAGCCATGGCGGGAGGTGAGCGCCGACAGGGAGGGGAAGCGCCGGGCGAGGAACGGAGCGCCCAGCGCCGTGGCATCGAGGTACACCGCCGTCCGCGGGGGGTCGTCGAGCGGCCCGGGCCCGGGCACGCCGGCGTCGCGCATCAGGTGGGTGGCGATCCCGCGGGAGACGACGTCACGGGGCGCGAGGTCGCCGTCCGGGTGGTGGTGGCGCATGAAGGGCTGCCCGTCGGCGCCGACGAGGAGGGCGCCCTCCCCCCGCACGGCCTCCGAGATGAGTGGATGACCCGGGACATCGAGCGCCGTGGGATGGAACTGGAAGAACTCCAGGTCGGCGACGGCCGCGCCCGCCTGCCAGGCCAGCGCCACGCCGTCGCCGGTGGCGATGGCGGGGTTGGTGGTGTGGGCGAACAGTTGTCCTGCTCCCCCCGTCGCGAGGACGACGGCGTCCGCCGCGAGGTCCCACGCCCCGGCGCCCGACACCAGCGCGACACCTACGGCGCGCCTCTGGCCGTGGCCGTAGGACTGCAGGATCCGTGCGACGACGGTGTCTTCCAGGATGCGGACGCCGGGATCGTCGCGGACGGCAGCCGTGAGGGTGGCGACCAGCCCCGCGCCCGTGGCATCACCGCCGAGATGCAGGATCCTCGGGGCCGAGTGCGCGGCTTCGCGACCCCGCGCGGGCTCGCGCCCGTCCTCGGTGCGGTCGAACACGACGCCGTCCCGCTCGAGTCCCGCGATCGCGTCGGCCGCACCGGCGCACAGCACGGCGGCAGCGGTGGCATCGGAGAGACCCGCGCCGGCGACGAGCGTGTCGGCGACATGCGCGGCCACCGAGTCCTGCCCGCCCGCAGCCTCGTTCCCACCTGCCGCCGGCGGTACGACGGCGGCGATCCCGCCCTGCGCGTACCGCGTGTTGCTCTCGGCCAGCGAGGTCTTCGACACGAGGACCACCTCGGCGTCGGGATCGAGGCGCCGCAACGCGAGGACCGTCTGCAGTCCCGCGATCCCTGCTCCCACAACGACGGTGCGCCGGTGCTGCGTCGTCCCGCCGTCCGTCGGCCGGCGCATCAGGGCCGGACCGCAAGCATGCGGTCGAGCGCCACCCTCGCAGAGTCCGCGACGCCGTCGGGTACCGTGATCCGGTTCTCCACCCGCCCGTCCACGAGCCCCTCGAGGACCCACGCCAGGTACCCGGGATGGATGCGGTACATGGTGGAACAGGGGCAGATGACCGGATCGAGGCAGAAGATGGTGTGCTGCGGGTACTGCGCGGCCAGGCGGTTCACCATGTTGATCTCGGTACCGATCGCGAACGTGCTGCCCGGCGCTGCGGCGTCGATCGCCTTCCTGATGTAGTCGGTCGAGCCGGCCTCGTCAGCCGCGTCGACGACGGGCATCGGGCACTCGGGGTGCACGATCACGCGGACGGCGGGATGGTCGGCCCGGGCCTTGTCGATCTGCGCCACGCTGAAACGCTTGTGGACGGAGCAGAACCCGTGCCAGAGGATCACGCGGGAGTCCTGCAGCGCCTGCTCGTCGTTGCCGCCCAGGTTCTTCCGCGGGTTCCACATCGGCATCCGCTCGAGCGGCACCCCCATGGCCTTGGCCGTGTTCCGGCCGAGGTGCTGGTCCGGGAAGAAGAGGACGCGCTGACCGCGTTCGAACGCCCACCGGAGCACGGCCGCCGCATTCGAGGAGGTGCAGACGATCCCGCCGTGGTCGCCGCAGAACGCCTTCAACGCCGCCGACGAGTTCATGTAGGTCACGGGGATCACCGGCAGGCGCCCGTCGGCGTCGGGGTCGGAGCCGAGCAGGGCCGTCAGCTGGTCCCAGCACTCGGAGACCGAGTCGATGTCCGCCATGTCCGCCATGGAGCAGCCGGCGGCGAGATTCGGCAGGATGACCCGCTGAGCGGGGGTGGAGAGGATGTCCGCCGTCTCGGCCATGAAGTGCACGCCGCAGAACACGATCGCCTCGGCGTCGGGTCGCTCGGTGGCGGCACGCGCGAGCTGGTAGCTGTCGCCGACGAAATCCGCGTAGCGCACCACTTCGTCGCGCTGGTAGAAGTGTCCGAGAATCACCACCGAGTCGCCGAGTGTCGCCTTGGCGGTGAGGATCCGGCGGTCGAGCTCGTCGTCCGAGGCCGTGCGGTACTCCTCCGGCAGCTCGCCCTGCCGTGGTGTCGCAGGGGGCGCGGTGTCGTTCATCGATGCACCGGGCCCGTACCCGGGCAGGGGCATCGCGTCGAAGGCCCACGGGGCCTGGGCGAGTTGCGGCGAGCAGACCGAGGCGGGCCGGGCCGCCTCAGCATCCTCGCGGGAGATGAGCTCGATGGCTGTGCTGATGGACACGTGGTTCTCCCTGCTGAAGGCCCTACCGGGCGCGTGAGGCATGTGGGGTGGAGGTGGAGGTGGTGCCCGGGCGATTCCCGGCGACGGGCGGCGTTTCCGGCCGGTCCCCGCTGTAGCGGTACAGCCGCGGGGGCCGGTTCCGCCCGCCCTGGAGCACTTCGTCGGTGGGGACGATGTCCTTCGCGGAGCGGAGCTGGCGACGGAAGTTGGCAGGGTCGAGCTGCCGGTCCAGCACCGCCTCGTAGACGCCCCTCAGCTGCGTGAGCGTGAAGCGTTCTCCGAGGAAGTGGTAGGCGACGGCACCGTACTCGACCTTGCCGCGGAGTCGACCGAGTGCATAGGCGACGATGTCGTCGTGATCGAAGGCGAGTCCGTCGACCTCCGACGCCCTGAACCACCGCACGTTCTCCGACGCCCGTGCGAGGTCGGCCTGGTCCGGTCTGACGAGGGCCCAGTACACGATCGAGACGAGCCGCTGGGTGGCAGCGCGGTCCAGCCCACCGAACGCGTACAGCTGCTCGAGATACGTGGGCTCCAGATCGGTGGTGTCGCGCAGATGTCGTGCCGCCGCGTCCTGCAGCGATTCCCGACCGTCGAGCGGGCCCCCCGGGAGGGCCCACTTCCCGAGGTGCGGCTGCCGGATGCGCCGCACGAGCGGGAGCCAGATCTCGTCCCTGCCCGCGGCCTCGTCCCTGCGCAGGGCGAAGATGACGGTCGAGATCGCGAGCGCAGGAGGCTGCGCCTGGCGCTCCGAGACGTTGGCTGATCCGTACATGTCAGCCTTCCGGCTCGTGACGATTGTTAAGGTCGAAATGACTATAACTCACGAAAACCTCTTCCCGGAAGAGCGGGCCCGAATGATCCGCGGGCTCGTACCGCACGCGCGGACACGATTCACGGGACGGATGGGTTGCCCACGGGCGCAGGAGTGTCTAAAGTCACAGGCGTCGGCCCGCAAGGGTCGCACGGCGGGGATGTGTCCAATGGTGCACATGTCTCTGCCACCCCTACGATGAGGCGCATGGATCTCCACGCCACCAGCCCTGTCGAGGGAATCGAGCCGGGACTGTCGATCATGCGGAGCGATCCGCACGAGCCCGCCCCACTCCCGCCGGTCCTGCTCCTGCACGGCTTCGGCTCGTCGTCCGCCCGGAACTGGCAGGACACGGGGTGGGTGCGTGCGCTCAACGAGGCCGGGCGCGCCGTCGTCATGATCGACCTCCCCGCCCACGGGACCAGCACGGCTCCCGAGGACGCAGGCGCCTACCGGCCCAGCCGGATGCGCGCGGACATCCTGCAGTCCCTCGCCGACGAACGCGTTGTCCCCCTCACCGAGGGTGAACCGACGTCCGGCGTCGATGTGATCGGGTACTCCCTGGGCTCGCGCCTGGCATGGGAATTCGGGGCCACCCAGCCGGACCTGGTCCGCCGGATGGTGCTCGGCGGCCCGGGCACCGCTGATCCCCTGGCCTCCTTCGATCTCGAGGGCGCGGAGCGCCTGCTTGCCGGTGGGCCTCCCCCGGCCGACCCCACCACAGCCGATCTCCTCCGGATGGCCCGAGCGGTTCCACACCACGATCTTCCGTCGCTCCTGGCGATGGTCTCGGCCATCAAGGTGGAACCCTTCGACGCGCATGCGGCCGTACCCGGGATGCCCCTCCTCCTGGTGGCCGGCGATCAGGACACGTACGCGCACGGGATCGACGACCTCGAGCAATGGGCGCCGGATGCACAGGTGCTCCTGCTGCCGGACAGGAATCACGCGAACGCGATCACATCCCGTGCCTTCAAGGACGCGGCGATCGATTTCCTCGGCCGGCGTCGTCAGATCAAGCTTCGGTAAAGGGTGGCCGGTAACCCTGGTCCGGGCGTGGAGCGAGGCTATACTCGACAATGATCAGCGGCCTTACTGTGGGGCTCGTCGACGATCGCCATCACAACCTGTCAGGGGAGGACACCCATGGATGTGCTCCTTGCTGACCGCTACCAGACCACGGCCCTGCTGGGCGTCGGCGGGGCCGCGTCGGTCTACCGGGCCACCGACCACAATCTCGGCAGGGACGTCGCCGTCAAGGTGTTCAATCCGACCACGGCCGACGACGACAACTACCGACGCCAGCACACCGAGACGATGCTGCTCAGCACCCTCAATCACCCTGGTCTCGTCACGCTGCACGATGCCGGGATGCACGTCGATCCGGAGGGACGCACCACGGGCTTCCTGGTGATGGAGCTCGTGGACGGCGAGGATCTCCGCCACCTGCTCAAGCGCGGTCCCCTACCTGCGGAGGACGTGGCCCAGCTGGGCGCTGATCTGGCCGACGCGCTCGCCTACATCCACTCCGAGGGTGTGGTCCACCGGGACGTGAAGCCTGCCAACATCCTGATGTTCCACAGCGGTGACAACGGCACGCGCCTCTACCCCAAACTCACCGACTTCGGTATCGCCCGCATGGTCGACGCCACCATGGCGACGGCGGTCGGAGCAACGATCGGGACGGCGAACTACCTCAGCCCCGAACAGGCCAAGGGTGACTCGCTGGACGAACGGAGCGACATCTATTCGCTGGGCCTGGTGCTCCTCGAATGCCTCACCGGCGAGAAGGCATTTCCCGGGCCGGTGGTGGAGGCGGCTCTCGCACGCCTCCTGCGCGACCCGGAGGTGCCGGACTCCCTCGGCCCCGACTGGAGCGAGCTCCTCAGCAGGATGACGGCGAGGGACCCGGAGCAACGACCCTTCGCCCACGACGTCGCTTTGCGCCTGCGGAGGCACGACGACGAACACCCGGCACCCGCCTCGGCGGCAGCCGGCACCCGCGCCGCGGTGGAGACGGGGACGGGCCGAAGGGGAGACGCTTCCGGCGAGGAGCACGACGCGCCGACGGGCGACTCCCCCACCGGCGGGGTCATGACAGGCGGGGTCGTCACCGGCAACATCCATATCCCGGAACCGCCGCAGCACGCGCCGAGCGTCAGTACTCGCCCCGTCTCCTGAGCAGACAGCAGCCCCGGCGGATCCCGTCCGTCGGGGCTGCTGGCGATGCTTCGACGATGCACACTCCTCGAGCCGCTCCGTCGAACTCCCGCGTCCCCAGAATCTAGGACGCGTCGCCGTCGTCCTCTTCGGGCTCGAAGGAGCTGGGCTCCTCCGTTGCGCCCGCCGCCACACCGTCGCCGTGCGACGGGATGGTCCCCTCCGGACCCGCGCCGTCCCGATCGTCGTTCTTCCCGGTCTGTTCGCGCTCGGTTCCCTCGCTGCTCATGCAGTCCTCCTGGGTCGTGGATGGTCCAACGATCCTATGCGCCACACCGGGCGAAGGACAGCCGACTGATCATCGTGCGGCCCCCTCCACCGGCGCCGTACGGCTGCCCCTGAGGACCGCGGCCGTCGCGATGCCGAGCAGGAGCAGCGTTCCGGCAGCCGCTGCGGGAACCACGGCAGCCCGCTCCGCTCCGCCTGCCTCCGCCAACGCCCCGGCGAGCCCCGCGCCGAGGGCCGTCCCGGCGACGATCCCGCTCGCAAGGAGCGTCATGACCGTGCCGATGCGGCGCTCCGGGGCTACCTCCGCCCCGATGGAGAAGATGGTGACCATGGTGGGCCCCACGAAGATCCCGAGGCCGAGCAGGACGGCGACCATGGCGGGCACGGACGGCGGTACCACCAGGGCGAGCGCGGCCAGGGCCATGCCGCCCGCCGACACCATCCAGCGGGCCGGGTGACCGAAGGCCTGCGGCCAGTAGGCGACGGACAGGGCGGCGACCGCGGAGCTCAGGCCCATCACGGCATACAGCAGACCCGAAGCCTCTGCCGCGTCGAACTGCCCGGTGAACGCGGTCAGGAAGGTCTGCGTGGACCCGAAGAAGGTGCCCATGGCGATCATCCCCGCGATCGGCAGCAGGACGAGCGCCGTACGCGTGCCGTCCTCGCCGGCGGTGGATGTTCCCCCCGCGACGGCGCTCCGGGCGCGGTCGGAGAAGGTCACTGTGTGATGCAGGGCGAATGCGCTGACGAGCGTGATGGTCAGCGCCGCCGCGAGCGCGAGGGGCACCCATGGCGCGATCAGGCTGGCGAGCAGACCCACGAGGGCCGGCCCGAGGACGAAGGTGAGCTCGTCGGCGGTGCCCTCGTAGGACAGGGCGGTGTCCAGGGCCGAGCGGGGGCGACGACGCGTCATCGCCATCCAGCGCACGCGGGCGAGGGGCCCGATCTGCGGGCAGGTGAAGCCCATGGCGAAGGACGCGCTGAGCACGAGCACGAGCGCACTGCCCGAGAAGTCGGCGGTCGTCGAGGCGATGATGAGCAGGGCGCCGATGGCGAGCGTGTTCAGGACCGCCGATACCAGGAGCACGATCCGCTGGCCGTGCCTGTCGGCGAGGCCCCCGAGGAGCGGCGCTCCCAGTGCCGAGCCGATGCCGACCGCTCCGGCGGCGAAACCACCCGCAGCGTAGGAACCGCTGGCGGTCGTGACGAGGGTGAGGGCCCCGACGGTCAGCATCGCCAGCGGCAGCCGCGCGAAGAGCCCGATGACGAGGAAGGATGCTCCTGCGAGGTGCGGGAGGACGCCGAATCGACCGAGGCGGGAGCGTCGCTCAGCTCCTGCGTCCGGTGTTGGCGTCGATGAGGGTGGCGAGGATGGGACCGGCGATGCCGGTGAAGGTGTCCTGTACATGGTCTTTTCGGGGTGCGTCGAAAGCGCATCGTCCCTCCTCCCGATGCGCACAACCCGGTAACGCGTAGATTCTACACGGCCGCGGTCTGCTCCACGAAGCGGAGAGTCGACCCTTGCCGTCCCTTCACCACCTGCAACTGGGCACCGATCCGCTGCTTCAGTTCGGGCACGTGACTGACGAGTCCGACGACACGCCCGCCGCTGCGAAGGCCGTCGAGGGCGTCCATCACCTGTTCCAGCGCTTGGTCGTCGAGCGAGCCGAAGCCTTCGTCGACGAAGAGTGTCTCGATGTCCAGACCCCCGGCTTCCTGCTGCACCACGTCGGCGAGGCCGAGCGCAAGGGCAAGCGAGGCCATGAAGGACTCCCCGCCGGAGAGCGTCGAGGTGTCGCGGCGGTTTCCGGTCCAGCCGTCGATCACGTTCAGGCCCAGACCGGACCGCCTGTTGCCCGCCGTCGCATCACTGTGGACCAGCTGATAGCGGCCGTCCGACATCTGCAGCAGCCGCTCCGTGGCCGCGTCCGCGACCTGTTCGAGCCGGGAGGCGAGGACGTAGGTGGCGAGGGACATCTTGTAGAGGTTCTCCCCGCCCCCGCGCGCCGTCTCGGCGACGGAGAGCGCAAGGGACACCTCCGCGCGCAACGGCGCGGCGCTGCGCTCCAGATCCGCGAACCGGCGTGAGTAGGACTCCAGCTGGGCGACGGAGTGACCGAGCACCTCGGCGCCGACGACGGCTCGTTGGGCCCGGCCGCGCAGATCGGCGGCTGCCGTCCTCGCGTCCGTCTCGTCCGCCTCGCTCGGCGGATGGGGGTTCTCCTGTTCCTCCTGCAGTGTCTCCTGGACCGCTGCATCCTCCCAGGCGGCGTCGAGCCGGTGGCCTGCGATCACGTACTCCCCCAGCACCCGCCCGATCCCGGCGAGGCGATCATCGGGGATCAGGGCGTCCCGAGCCTGGGAGGCGGTCTCGAACACGCTCAGGAGCAGGGCTTCGCCGAGCCGCCGCCGGCTCTCACCCCGGTTCTCCTCGGCGCGATCGGCTGCTTCCGCTGCCTGTCGGAGGGCCTCGAGCCGTCGGGATGCCTGCTGGACCTCGTCCACGCGCTCGGACAGCGACGACGCCGCCGCTCGCAGGGCCGCGATCCGCTCACCGAGCGCCGATTCCTGGTCCGTCAGCGACGCCCGCCGCTGGTCGACCTCCACCCTCTCCCGGTGCAGTGCCTCCCGGTCGGTCCGCGCGCGGTCCTCCTCTGCGTCCACGCCCGCCAGTCGCTGCTCGAGCGCGACGCACTCCCGGCGTGCCGCGTCCGCTTTCTCGACCCTTGAGCGCGCCAGGCGGCTCGCGGCCGCAGCGGCCTCCGGCTCGTCGGAGCCGCCCCCGGCTGCGAGCTCCGCCAGACGGAGCCGGATGCGGTCGCGTTCGTCCCGGGCCGACTGGAGGGCAGCCTCCGCCTCGGCCTGCAGACGCCGTGCTCCCTGTTCCTCCTCGAGCGACACGCGGCGACCCGCGTGGCTCGAGACGGGGGCCGGGTGCGCGGGGCTGCCGCAGACCGGGCAGGGGTCGCCGTCGCGCAGTGCATCGGCGAGTTCCTGGGCGGCCTGTTCGAGCCGGAGCTGCAGGGCGTCGAGCCACGCCTCCTTCAGGCGGAGGAAGTGCCCGGAGGCAGACGCCCACACAGTCTCCGCCGCAACCAGCCGCTGTTGCTCCGACGCGTACTGCCCCACGACGTCCTCGGCGCTCAGGGCCCGCGCCAGATCCTCGCGCAGGCCCGTCAGCCCGTCCGCCGCGGCCCGCCGGTCATCGAGCGCACGCGTGTCCTGCGCCCGGCCCTCCTGCAGATCAGTGATCGATCGATCCGCAGCAAGGATGTCTGCGTCGAGACGGGCGGCCTCCTCGTCCAGCCGCCGCCGATCAGCGCGGACGCGGAGCAGGAGCTTCTCGTCCGGCAACGCCGCGCGCAGGACGGCCAGGGCCGCGGACGACGACGCGCATGCCTCCACCAGTGCCGCCTGCAGTGCGGGCCGAGGCACGTCCTCCGCCAGGGCGTCCGGCGCGAGATACTCTCCCACCGTTGCGTGTCGCAGTGCTCGCTCACGTGCTTCCCGATAGTCCTCGTCGGCGCGCCGGTACCCGGACTCGGCGTCCTCCTCCAATTCGAGGAGCGCCGCGAGCCCGCTGGCCTGGTCGTGCCGCTCCTTCTCCCGGGTCAGGTGCGCCATCTCCTCCGCTCGGCTCCCGTGCTGTCGACGCTGTTCCCTGAGGTGGGCCAGCGTTCGGAATCGTTCTCGACGGCGGGTCAGCGCGGCGAGGGCTCCGTCCGCGAGCGCGCTCTGCTCGGTGAGCTCGGTGCTCTCGGCCGCCGCCTGCTCCCACCGGGCGCTCAGGGCCCGTGTCAGCTCCGCCATGGTCGCGGCCCACCCGGCCGACGAGGAGGCGTCCGCGGTCGGGTCCGCTGTCAGGTTCGTGGTGGCGAGGTCGTGCCGTTCCGCCTCCTCGACGGCGCGCAGGAAGAGGTTCCGCTGGTGGTCCTCCTGCTCGGCGAGGCGCCGTGCCAGGGCCTGGCTCTCCTCGGTGAAGAGCCGCTCGAGGTCCTCGAAGCGTGTGGTCGAGAACAGTCGCTGCAGCAGCTCCCGCCGAGTCTTCGCGTCCGCGCGGAGGAACGCGGCGAATTCCCCCTGCGGAAGCATCACCACCTTCGTGAACTGTTCCTTGTCCATTCCGAGGAGGGCCTGCACCTCGAGCCCCACCTCGTCGTTCCGGGCCGACATCTGGACCCACTCCCCGGTCTTCCACTCGCTGAGGAGGGTCCGGGCCTGCTCGGTGGTGGTCCCGCTCCCCCTGCGCGCCGGCCGCTCCCAGGCGGGCGAGCGCACGATCCGGAAGCGCCGGCCTGCCACCGAGAACTCGAGGCAGACCTCGGGGGCCACCGACTCCGCGGCGTGATCGCTGCGCAGCCGCTTGGTCGCCTGGCGGGCGCCGGGCACGGAGCCGTAGAGCGCGAAGCACACGGCATCCAGGACGCTGGACTTGCCGGCGCCCGTCGGTCCGTTCAGCAGGAACAGGCCCTGGCTGGACAGCGCATCGAACGGTACGCTCTGTCGCTCTGCGAAGGGCCCGAAGGCCTGGATCTCGAGCTGGTGGATTCTCATTGCGCCGACCTACCGTTCATGAGCGAGGCTCAGTGCTGTTCCGACGGTGCGTCGGATGAGGGCCCGCTCCTCCTCGGAGGCGGCACGACCCCTGACGTGGTCGAGGAACCCGCAGCAGATGTCGGAATCGTCGCCTGCCTCGGCGATGCGCTGACTGTAGGTCCGAGTGTCCGCGACGCCGCCGCCCTCCGGCTCGAAGGCCAGGACGAGCGTGTCCGGGAATCGGGCCCTGAGGCGCTCCATGGCTCGCGCGGGCCGTTCGGCGTCGGTGAGGGTGATGTGGCAGTAGGCCCCCTCCGCTTCCGTCAGGTCGTCGCGGACCAGCAGTTCCTCGAGGCGTCCGGTGAGGATCGCCAGGTCCCTCGGGGCGGGCCACTCGATCTCCCGGACGGCGGAGATGCCCTCTGCCTCCACGTCCACGAGCCACGCCCCTTTCGCCTGGTGTGCTTCCGAGAACGAGTACCTGAGCGGCGACCCGGAGTACCGCACCGTCTCGGACAGCCGCTGGCGTCCGTGCAGGTGCCCCAGGGCCGTGTAGTCGAAGTCGTCGAAGAGGGCGAGGGGCACCGACCCGAGGCCACCGACGGCCAGTTCACGCTCACTGTCGCTGCTCGCTCCGCCCGCGGCGAAGGTGTGGGCCATGACGACCGAGACGACGCGGCGGCTCCGCCGGCGCTCGACGAGATCGGCCCGAATGCGTCCGAGCGCGGCCTCGGTGACCGCCGTGTGCGTCGCGGAGTCCGCCTCGAGCGCGGCGGCGACCATGCGTGGCTCGAGATACGGCACGCCGTAGATCGCGAGGTCGATGTCCGGACCGAGCGACCGCACGACGGGTACCGCGATGTCCTCGATCCGCGTGCGCAGATGAACGCCGCCACGGGCGAGGACGCGCCCCCCAAACCCGAGCCGCGTGGCCGAATCGTGGTTCCCGCTGGAAATGACGACCTCCGCGCCGGCAACCGTCAGCCGGTCGAGCGCGTCGTCGAACAGGGCGACGACGTCCACGGCGGGCAGCGCACGGTCGTAGACGTCACCGGCGACGAGGACGACGTCGACCCCCTCCTCACGCACGGTCTTCTCCAGATTGTCGACGAAGATGCGTTGCGCGTCGAGGGTCCCCGTCCCGTGGAACGATCGGCCCAGGTGCCAGTCGGAGGTGTGGAGGATCTTCATGATTTTCACGCTACCGCTGCTTGCCGACATTCCACGGACGCAGGGCTCGGCGGGGCCCGGTCCCGCGCTCAGCGCTCCGCCGACGGCGCATCGGGCGCCGCGGGCGTGCCGGGTGCGTCCGCACTGCTGTCGGCGGCGCCCTCGTTCCCTTCGGCATCCGCCGCGTCCAGGGAGGACGCCGTGCCGCTCGGCCTGCGGGTTCCGGAAGCCCTGACGCTGCGGTACACCAGTCCGGCGATCGCTCCTCCCACGAGCGGCGCCGCCCAGAACAGCCAGAGCTGCCCGAGCGCCCAGGGCTCGGCGAAGACGGCCGAGGCGCTGGCGCGCAGCGGGTTGAGCGCGCCGTTGGTCACCGGCAGCAGGAACGAGAGGAGCCCGGCGAACGTCAGACCGACGGCGAACGGCGCCAGCTCGCCGCCCCCACGGCGGGCGGTTGCCCCGAGGAAGACGGCGACGAGGAGGGCTGTGGCGACGACCTCGAGGAGGAAGGCGCTGGTCAGCGGGAACTGCGCGGGTGAGTGCTCGCCGAATCCGTTGGACGCGGAGCTGAAGAAGGACCGGATGCCCGAGAGCTGCGGATTCGCGCTCAGGACCAGCCAGATCAGGCCGGACGCCGCGAGCGCCCCGACCACCTGCGCCAGGAGGTACGGGACCACCGACCGCCACGCAGTGCGGCCCGCGAGCGCCGAGCCGATCGTGATCGCGGGGTTGAAGTGGCCGCCAGACACGTGTCCGAAGGCGATCATCGCCGCGACCACGGCAAACCCGAAGACGAGGCTCGGCTGGATGGACGTCTCCGTGGCCAGCATGGTCGCTCCGAGTCCCGCGAGGATGACGAGGAAGGAGCCGGCGCCTTCGGCGACGGAGCGAGGGACGAGCCCTGCAGGACGCTTCCCGTCATGGGCCAGCCCCTCGCGGATGGCTGGCACCGCAGAGCCGGTCGTGGTGTGTGTGATCAATGCGTCATCCTTCGGTCGAGGTGTGCGGGCGGTCGTCCGGATGAACGCCGCGGACCGCCGTCGAGCCTTGCACCCGGGTCTGGGCGGTTGCTGGGAAGCCTCCTGCGCGCGGACCCGTCGGCCGCGCTCCGTTCCCTCCCTAGACTGGAGGGGTGACCACAGACAGCTCCCCGCCCGTCCCACCCACCGACGCCGTACCGGGCCCGGGCTCCGGCGACGCCCCTGGTCCGGCCGGCGCGGCAACGTCTGCCGACCGCGTGCTCGGGTGCCTGCTGGGCACGATGGCCGGTGACGCCTACGGGGTGCTGCATGCCGCGGGTGAAGACCCCACCGCAGCTTTGCGCGATCCCACCGATCTGAGGGTGTCCGATGCGACCCAGCTGACCCTCTACACCGTGGACGGGCTCGTCGATGCTCTCGAGTGGGCCAACGACGGCGTGGCGGCGGACGAGACGGCCTGCCTGTGGCTCGCCTACCTCCGCTGGCTCGTCCGGCAGGGTGAATCCCTGCCGGCCAACGCCCCGGCGGCCCCGGCCCGATGGCTCGACCGGCAGGAGGGACTCCTGCCGGTGCGGGACCCCGATGCCGAGACGATGCGTGCCCTCCGCACCGGAGAGATGGGGACGCGCGCACGTCCCCTCAACCTCCAGGCGGACGGCGCCGGCGCGCTCATGCGGTCAGCGCCCTTCGGGCTGGTGCCGCGCATCCCGGAGAGCATGGTCGAACGCCTGACCGTCGATGCTGCGGCCCTGACACACGGCGGCGACGGTGCGCGAACCACGGCGGCCCGCTTCAGCGCGATCGTCCGTGCCCTGGCCATCGACGGCCTCGCCCTCGACGAGGCCGTGCATCGCGGAGGGGGCGACGCGCACGAGCCCGCCACTGCCCGAGCCGCGGACGGTGCGATCCCTGCCGAGGGGACGACGGCGGAGGCGGTGTTCGACTCCGCCCTGCAGTCCGTCCTGGTGCGCGCGGAGGGACAGTCGTCGCCGCAGGAGCATCTTGCGGCCGCACTTGCCCATGCTGCCGCCGGGCGATCCGACGCATCCGCCCCTGTCCGGGCATCTCTGGCCGGCGGACTGGTGGGCGCCCTCCATGGCACCGCTGCGCTCCCGGCCGCCTATCTCGAGGCCCCGGGCGTCGCCGCCGTGGTCCGGGGGATGGCGCGCTCCCTCCTGAAGGCCACCACGGGGACCTGACGTCGACGGGTCGGGGTCGCGCTCGGACGACCCGCGAACCGGACACACCTCCGTGGCGGCACCACCGGCACCGCCCTGTCCGTCCCTGCCCCTTCCTTCGGAAGGCCTACGCTGGCACCATGTGGAAGCCCTCCGATCTCCCCCGCCTCACCGGTCGTCGCGTCCTCGTCACGGGAGGCAATGCCGGGCTCGGCTACTTCGCCTCTGAACAACTCGCCGGCGCCGGCGCATCCGTGGTCATGGCGTCCCGCAGCGAGGACAAGGCCCGGCGTGCCATCGACGCCATCCGCAGCCGGTTTCCGCGGGCGGACGTCACGTTCCAGGCCCTCGACCTCGCGGACCTCCGATCCGTGCGTGCAGCGGCGGACACGGTGGCGGCCGGACCGCCGCTCGCAGCGCTCGTCGCCAACGCGGGGGTGGTCGGTGCGGCCCGCCGCCGGACCACGGCGGACGGCTTCGAACTCCAGTTCGGCACCAACCACCTCGGCCACTACGCCCTGGTGGCGCTCCTGCTGCCCACCCTCTCGGCGGCGAGCACACGGATCGTCCACCTCGGCAGTATCAGCCACCGCTGGGCGCACCTGACGCCGTCGAGCCTGCAGCCCGCGACCTACCGCAACGCGCGCGCGTACGCGACGTCGAAGCTCGCCGTGATGGCCTTCGGGTTCGAGCTGGCCCGCCGGCTCGACCTGTCGCGCAGCACCGCGACCAGCGTGGTGGCACACCCGGGATTCGCGCTCGGGATGCTCACACCACCCCGGCCCGGTGTCGCAGCGCACGAGGACGCGCCGCTGTGGCGGCAGCGGATCCTGCAGCCCGTCGCACAGGGCAAGGACGAGGGGGCCTGGCCTCTGGTCAGGGCGGCGGTGGACACCACCATCCCCAACGGCGCGTACTGCGGTCCCGACGGCTGGTTCCAGCTCCGGGGCCGCCCCGCCGTGGTCGAGGCGAAGCCGCACGCGCGAGAGAGCAATGCGGCGTCACGCCTTCTCGATCTCTCGGCCGAGCTCACCGGGATCGCGCTGCGCGTCTGATCGCGGCTACGGGCTGCGCGGCCGCCCGCCCGGTCTACGCCGGCCCGCCCGTGCGGCTGCCGCCGGTCAGCTGCAGGAACTCCGCCTCGGACAGGACCTCGATCTCCTGGCCCCGCTCGTGGAGTTCCAGGACCCGCCGCGCCTTGCCGGTGACGCGTCCGTCGCGCAGATCCGAAGCCACGAAGCCGTCCCCCACCACGAGCACCGTGGTGCGGCGGGTCACCGAGCTGGCGGGCTGTGCGCCCAGGCGGGCCGCGCGTTCCTTGGCCTGTGGACGGGGGATGCCGAGGTTGCCGGTGAAGACGACGGTCTGCCCGTACAGCGGATGGCGCGGGTCCGCCTGGGCGTTGGCGTGCGGATTGGCGCCCTCCTCGGGCCAGCCGGCCCAGCCCACGGGTGAGGTTCCGCGGCCCAGCGCCGTCCGCGTGGCCTTCGACAGATCGTCGAGCCCGGGCTCGTAGGGATCGGCACGCGACAGTGGGAGACCGTGGGCCCCCAGGACGTCCTCGACGGTCGGCGCGTCGTAGCGGCGGGCGATGTCGATCAGGATCCCGGCGCAGGCACGCGCGTCCTCGACGGCGTCGTGATGGTTCACCAGCGGCACACCCGCCGCCTCGGCGACGAACGGCAGGGAGTAGGACGGGAGCGAGTAGCTTCTGCGGGAGAGCACGACGGTGCACGTGTAGTCCCATGCGGGACCGGCGAGCGCCGAGACCTCGAGAGCCGAACGGATCACGCCGAGATCGAAGGCCGCGTTGTGCGCGACCAGCACGTCGGAGCCGATGAAGCCGCCGATCTCGGGGAACAGCTCCCCGAACCGCGGTGCGTCGACGACCATCCCCGCCGTGATCCCGTGGATGGCGACGTTCCGTGCGTCGAAGTGGTCGTGGCCCTCGGGAGGGCGCATGAGCCAGGACGCCTCCTCCACGATCCGGCCGTCGCGAACCTTGGTGAGACCCACCGCGCAGGGCGAACCGCGGAAGCCGTTCGCTGTCTCGAAGTCGATGGCCGTGAACGCGATTCCCACGTCCTCCAGTTTACTGCCGCCCACCCCCGCGATCGTTCACGCAACGTTCACCGCGTCTCCGGCGCGGGCGGGACCACGGCGCCCTACCCTGAACCATGGCACGCAACGACAGCTCCCGCCGGTGGTACCTCTTCGACTACGGCAACGTGATCTCCACAGCACCCACCCCGGAGGACTGGGAGGTCCTCGCCGAGGCGACCGGCACCGCGGATCTCCAGTCACCCACCTCGCGCTACTGGCTCCACCGGTACGCCTACGACGCCGGGGCGGTCACCGCCGACGAGTACTGGACCCTGGTCTGCGGCGAATCCGTGAGCCGGACCCGCGCGGCCTGGTTGGACGCCCTGGACGGGAACCAGTGGTCCCACCCCAACCTCGAGACCCTCGATGTGCTCGAGGATCTGGAGGCCCGGGGCGAACAGCTCGCCCTGCTCTCCAACATGCCCGCGGCCATGGTGTCGCAGCACGCCGACGCTCCCTGGACGCGGTTGTTCCGCCACCTGTTCTTCAGCTCCTCGCTGCGGCTCGTCAAGCCGACGCCCGCGGTCTTCGAACACGTCCTCGCCGAGCTGGGTGCGGATCCGGCCCGGGTGATCTTCGTGGACGACTCGCCCCAGAACATCGCGGCGGCGGCAGCACTCGGCCTCGACGCCCGCCTGTTCTCGCCGGCGGCCGATCTCTCCGCCATGCTCGCCCGGCCCGACTCCGCCGCACCTGGCCGGCGACCGGAGGATCTACCCGCGAGCGCTGCCCGGGGCCTGCAGCCCGTGGTCAGCTCTGCCGTCCCGGAATGAGCTGGGCGAGGACGGGCTCCAGACCCTCGACCTCGGCCGTCCAGGGGGGCCGCACGAAGTCCTCGCGGTCCAGCAGGAGGTTCTGCTGGAGCTCCACCTCGCCACGCCTGGCCTCGACCAGCGTGGTCCCGTTGTCCCTGTACCCCAGTCGGCGTGACACGCCGAGGGACGCCCGGTTCCACGACGCGGCCTCGGACACGGCGGAGGTGGCGCCCAGCCGGTCGAAGGCGAACTGCAGGACGGCGGAGCGCATCTCGGTGCCGATGCCGCACCCCTGGGCCTGTCGCGTGAGCCACGAACCCGACCCCACCCGGCGCAGCAGCGGGAAGGATCGGGCCACGAGGTCCTGGATCCCGACGACGCGCCCCTCGTGCAGCACCACGAAGTTGAGGGTCCAGGACTCGACCGAGACCTGCGCCCTCGTGCGCCACTGGTGCTTCGCGGTCTCGAGGATGAGCACGTCGCGGGGCGCGTCGGTCCACGGCACGCTGAACGGCATCTCCGCGGGGTCGTGGATGCCTGCGAGCACGGCGTCGACGAGCTCGGGGAGGTGGGCGTCGCGGACGGGCGTGAGCACCAGCCGCGGTGTGCGGATGACCAGCCCGAAGGGCGGCCAGATCCCTGCCAGCGGGTCGGCCACCCCGCCGCCGGAACCGTCCGGACTCACGACTCCCGCTTCCTGATCCGGTACGTGCGCACCTTGGACACGACGAACCAGACGGCGAACAGCACGACGGCGACGATCACGAGCCGCTGGAACGTGTTCGCGTACTGCTCGACGACCTCCCAGTTCTCGCCGAGGTAGAAGCCGGCGAGGACGAAGACCGAGTTCCAGATCAGGCTGCCGGAGGTGGTCAGCAGCAGGAACATGCCGAGGGGCATGCGTTCGATGCCGGCCGGGATGGACACGAGGCTTCGGAACAGCGGGATCATCCGCCCGAAGAACACGGCACGGTACCCGTGCCGGTCGAACCAGTTCTCCACCTTGTCGACGTCCTCGATGTCGATGAGCGGGACCCTGGACACGAGCCGCCGCATGCGGTCCCGGCCGAGCCACGCTCCGAGGGCGTAGAGCGCGTACGCGCCGACGACGGAGCCGAGGGTGGTCCACAGGATGGCCTCGAAGAGCGAGAAGTTGCCCCGGCTCGCCGTGAAGCCGGCGAGTGGGAGGATCACCTCGCTCGGCAGTGGAGGGAAGAGATTCTCGAGGGCGATGGCAAGGCCTGCCCCGGGGGCCCCGATGGTCTCCATGAGGTTCACGGCCCAGTCGGTGACGGCGCCGAGCGCGGACCCGTCCGACGACGTCGTGGCTGCCGCGACGTCGAGCGCCCGCGCTGTCTGGATGATGCTCACGGTGTGATCGTCCCTCTCGAGATCCGCCCCGCGGGACGGCCGGTACCTGGTGCCTGACGTTCCTGCTGGTTCCGGCGGCGGGGGCCGGTGCCGGAACTGATGTGGATCACGAGGCCACGGTCAGGCCAGCGCTGCGACGAGGTGCGGCAGGAGGGCCCGGAAGGCGATCCCGCGGTGGCTGATGGCGTTCTTCTCGGCCGCCGGCAGTTCGGCACAGCTGCGCTCCATCCCGTCGGGGACGAGAATGGGATCGTACCCGAACCCGCCCTCGCCCCGCGGCGACGCGAGGAGGGAGCCGCGGAGCTCGCCGCGTTCGGTGTGGCCGCCGGGCACACCGGGACGGGCCAGGGCTGCGGCACACACGAAGGCGGCACCCCGCCGATCGGCAGGGATGTCCCCGAGCTGGGCCAGCAGCAGCTCGAGGTTGGCGGCGTCGTCGCCGTGCCGGCCGGCCCACCGGGCGGAGAAGATGCCGGGGGCACCGCCGAGGACGTCGACGGCGAGTCCGGAATCGTCGGCGACCGCGATCAGGCCCGTGGCCCGAGCCGTCTCCTCGGCCTTCAGCTGCGCATTCTCCTCGAACGTCACGCCGCTCTCCACGACGTCGGGGGCGCCCGCTGTGGCGGCATCGATGACCTGGGTGTCGACGTCGAGTCCCGGCACCTGACCGCGCAGCAGTTCGCGCAGCTCCCGGAGCTTGCCTGCATTGCGGGTTGCGAGCACGAGGCGCGCTGTGGTGTCAGGCACCCTGGGAGTCCCGCAGTGTCTCGATCTGGATCTCGGCGAGCTGGGCGGTCCCGAGCAGCGCGAGGTCGAGCAGGGCGTCGAGTTCGGCCCGGTCGAAGGGCGCTCCCTCCGCGGTGCCCTGCACCTCGACGAACGTCCCGGAGCCGGTGACCACCACGTTCATGTCGGTCTCCGCCCGGACGTCCTCCACATAGGGCAGATCCAGCATCGGGACGCCGTCGATGATGCCCACGCTGATGGCCGCCACGGTATCGGTCAGCGGGTTGGCCGAGGCGGGGATGAGCTTCTTGTCCTTCGCGTACCGGATGGCGTCGGCCAGCGCCACGTAGGCGCCGGTGATGGCGGCGGTCCGCGTCCCGCCGTCGGCCTGGAGGACATCGCAGTCGAGGACGATCGTGTTCTCCCCCAGCGCCCTGGTGTCGATGATGGAGCGCAGGGAGCGGCCGATCAGGCGCGAGATCTCGTGCGTCCGCCCGCCGATCTTCCCCTTCACGGACTCGCGGTCCGAGCGCGTGTTGGTGGCGCGCGGCAGCATCGCGTACTCGGCGGTCACCCACCCCTTGCCCTCACCCTTGAGCCAGCGGGGAACACCGCTGGTCAGGGACGCCGTGCAGAGCACCCGCGTGTTGCCGAACTCGATCAGGGCCGACCCCTCGGCCTGCTTCGACCAGCCGCGCGTGATGCTGATGTTCCGCAGCTGGTCCGGAGCCCGTCCGTCGGCTCGGACGACGGGGGCGGCGGCAGCGGAGGGCGGGCTGGACGTGGCATTCGCGGAAGTCATGATTTCCAGTCTAGACGGGCCCGCATGGGAGCTTCCTGGCAATCCGCGGCGTGCCCGGGCGGAATGCCGGCAGGGTGGGGCTCACACCGTGTAGGAGACCCCGGCGACGGCGACCGCGAGGTGTCCGTCGTAGCTCTGCCTGGCCTCGCTGACGGCGAGATTGGCGTCGTTCCAGACCGGCAGGTGTGTGAGCAGGAGCCGTTTGGCCTCGGCGCGGGTGGCGACGACGCCGGCACGCTTGCCCGTGAGGTGGACGCCCGCGATGGCGTCGTCACGCCCCTCGTGGAAGGCCGCTTCGCACAGGAAGACATCGGCGCCGCGCGCCGCCTCCACCAGCGAGTCGCACGCGTCGGTGTCCCCGGAGTAGGTGAGGACGTGGGGCCGGCTCGCCCCGGCTGCGTCGGTCTCGGCCACCTCGACCCGCAGCGCATAGGCCTCCTCGATGGGGTGCAGCACCTGATACGGCGTGATCGAGAACGGGCCCACGGTCACGGCCACGCGGTCGCTCCAGGACCGGAAGTCGAAATCCTCGTGCATGCCGGGCTCGGGATCCAGCCCGTAGGCGCTGGCCATCCTGTCGGCCGTGTCCGCCGGCCCCCAGACGGGGATGCGCGGCATGCCCCACCCGGAGGGATCCCAGTGCACCGCGACGTGCAGGCCGCAGAGGTCCATGCAGTGGTCCGGGTGCAGATGGGAGAGGAAGACGGCGTCGATCTCCCGGAGGTCCATGTAGCGCTGGAGCGCACCGAGCGACCCGTTGCCGAGATCGAGCAGGATGCGCCAGGTGCGCCCCTCCCACTCCGCGCTGAGCAGGTAGCAGGAGGCCGGGGACTGGGGGCCCGGGAACGAGCCGCTGCACCCGACGATGGTCAGTTTCATGCTCGGCGATACCCCGCGGCGGCGATCATCTCAGGTGTGACGCGCGCGAGGCTGCCCGTCGGATACTGGGCCGCGACATGGTCCACGTGCTGCACGCTCAGCACCTCGGGACCGAGGAAGCGGCGCGCGAGGACCTCGAAGGCGGCGGCATCCCCGGTGGCGATGAAACGGTGGACACCGGGGCCGGCGCCGTCCCGTTCGAGGCCATGGGAGACCAGCGCCCGGTAGACGTCCTTCGCGGTCTCCTCCGCGCTCGAGACCAGCGTGACGTCGTCGCCCATGACGTAGGAGATGACGCCGGTGAGCAGCGGATAGTGCGTGCAGCCCAGCACGACCGTGTCCACGTCGGCAGCGCGCAGCGGTGCGAGATATTCCTCGGCCGTGCGCAGCAGGTCGGCGCCTCCCGTGATGCCCGCCTCGACGAACTCGACGAAGGCCGGACATGCCACGGAGGTCACGTCGAGATGCGGGGCAGCCGCGAACGTGTCGTCGTAGGCGCGCGAGCCGACGGTCGCCGTCGTGCCGATCACCCCGATCCGACCGGACCGGGTGGACGCGACGGCGCGGCGGACGGCGGGCTGGATGACCTCGATCACCGGGATGCCGTACCGGGCGGTGTAGCGCTCCCGCGCGTCGCGCAGGACGGCGGCCGACGCCGAGTTGCACGCGATCACGAGGAGCTTGACCCCGGAGTCCACGAGCTCGTCCATCACGCCGAGCGCGTGGGCGCGGACGCTCGCGATGGGCAACGGACCGTAGGGGCCGTTCGCGGTGTCACCCACGTACATGATCGACTCGTGGGGCAACTGGTCGATCACGGCCCTAGCGACCGTCAGTCCGCCGACGCCGGAGTCGAAGATGCCGATGGGCGCCTCGCTGCGGGTGGTGTGCTCGTGGTCTGGACTCATGATCCTCCGACCCTATTGCGTGCCGCCGATGAAAACTATCGCCCGACCCGTGGGCTGCATCACAGCCGGGCCGTCGCCGGGGCGGTCAGCGCTCGAGGCGCGCGGCCTTCAGCATGGCCTGGACGAGCGACTCCTGGAGCCAGGTGACGAAGTTGTAGACGAGGGCCAGGTAGGACTCGACGTCGTCCACGTCCTTCGAGTCGGCGATCTCGTGGAGGCGCTCGGCGTCGGCCTCCGACTCGATGGAGAGCCGGTCCGCGAGGACCAGCCTCACGTCGTTGAGGGCCTGGGCCAGGAGCCTCGCCTGCTCGTCGTTGAGTGTCACGGGGCTGGTCTCGAGGAGAAGGGCACTGGCGCGCAGGGCGCCCATCTTCTGCTCGCGCAGGGATCGCTCGGTGAGGCGGCGGAAGGCGAGCGCCTCGTCGTCGTCCCCGCGCACTGCATCGGGAAGGAGCCGCCGGACGGCGGAGTCACCCGGGGCACTCACCTCGGTGTCGGCTCCGGACATCCCGACCAGGGCCGCCAGCGGATCCTCGCTGGCAGCGGTCTCCGGTTCGAGCATGGCGACGACGTCGTCCAGCAGGGCCCGCAGCAGGCGGGCCTCGCCCGGCTCCAGTGCGCCGGTGATACCGCGGCGCGTCGACTTGAAGGATTTCGCCATGGGGCGCCTACTCGCTTCCGGCTTTTTCGAAGGTGGCCCAGAGTCCGTAGGAGTGCAGGGCCACGGTGTCCTGCTCCACCTTCTCGCGGGTACCGGAGATGACGGCGGACCTCCCCTGCTCGTGGACCTCGAGCATCAGCGTCCGCGCCTTCGACTCGGTGTACCCGAAGTAGGACTGGAACACGTAGCTGACATAGCTCATGAGATTGACGGGGTCGTTCCACACCACGACGATCCAGGGCTGGTCCGGGTCGGTCTTCTCGACCGTCCCCACCTCTTCCCGGGTGTCCGTGCCGGTTGCAAAGCCTACTGTCATACCCCTCATTCTAGGTGGACGCACCCCCGCGTACCGGCCGGGTACTCCTACAGCGGACACCCCGCTATCGTTTTGAGGGTGACCGACGCCGTGACCTCAGACCCGCCTGCCCCCGTGACCTTCCCGAACAGCGCGCTCTTCACCGACCAGTACGAGCTGACGATGCTGCAGGCCTCCCTCCACTCGGGAGCAGCCCACCGCCGATCCGTCTTCGAGGCCTTCGCCCGGCGGCTGCCCGCGGGCCGGCGGTACGGCGTGGTGGCTGGGACGGGCCGCCTCCTCGAGGCACTCGCGGGCTTCCGGTTCGACGACACCCAGCTCTCCTTCCTCGCCGACCGCCGGATCGTGGACGACACCACCCTCGCCTGGCTCGCCGACTTCCGGTTCACGGGTTCCATCTCGGGCTACGCCGAGGGCGAGGCCTACTTCCCGCACTCCCCCATCCTCACCGTCGAGTCGACGTTCGCCGAGGCCTGCATCCTCGAGACGTTGATCCTCTCGATCCTCAACCACGACAGCGCGATCGCCGCCGCGGCGTCGCGGATGACCGGCGCGGCCGCGGGCCGTCCCTGCATCGAGATGGGATCGCGGCGCACGCACGAGGAATCGGCCGTCGCAGCTGCGCGCGCCGCGATCATCGGCGGTTTCGCGAGCACCTCCAGCCTCGAGGCGGGTCGGCGCTACGGATTGTCCACCGTCGGCACGGCCGCCCACTCCTTCACCCTGCTGCACGACTCCGAGCGCGCAGCCTTCGAGGCGCAGGTCGCCGCGCTGGGTCGGGGGACCTCGCTCCTCGTCGACACGTACGACGTCGAACAGGGCGTGCGCACCGCCGTGGACGTCGCGGGCCCCGAACTCGGTGCCGTCCGCCTCGACTCGGGCGACCTCGTGGCGCAGGCCCGCTGGGTCCGCCAGCTCCTCGACGATCTCGGGAACCACACGACGAAGATCGTCGTCACCTCGGACCTCGACGAATTCGCCATCGGGCTGCTCGCCTCCGCTCCGGTCGACTCCTACGGCGTGGGGACGTCGCTCGTGACCGGCTCGGGCGCACCGACCGCGGGCATGGTCTACAAGCTGGTGAGCCGGCAGGACGACGACGGCGATTTCGTCGCCGTCGCGAAGGCCGCCACGAACAAGGCCTCCGTCGGTGGGATCAAACGCGCCCTGCGCCGGCTCGACGAGCACGGCACGGCGCAGGCCGAGGTTGTGGGCATCGGTCTCAGCCCCGCCGACGACGGCAACGACCGGCCCCTGATGCAGCAGTTCGTCCGGGACGGCTCCCTCCTGCAGGGATGGACCGGGGCTGCCGCCGTGGCACGGGCCACAGAGCACCACGCACTGTCCATGGCCGAGCTTCCGGCCGCCGTCCGGCGGCTGCAGCGCGGCGAACCCGTCATCCCCACCGAGTACGAGGAGGTATCAGCATGACGCGCGCACTGATCATCGTGGATGTCCAGAACGACTTCTGCGAGGGCGGATCCCTCGCGGTCGACGGCGGCGCACAGGTCGCCGTGGACATCAGCGACCACATCGACGAGCAGGCCGCCGCCTACGACTACATCGTCGCGACCCAGGACTGGCACATCGATCCGGGCTCCCACTTCTCGGAGGCACCCGACTTCGTCGACTCCTGGCCCATCCACTGTGTCGCGGACACCAGGGGCGCGGACTTCCACCCGGACCTGGACACCGAGAGCATCGACGCGGTCTTCCGCAAGGGACAGTTCGAGGCGGCGTACTCCGGCTTCGAGGGTGTCCTGGCACCGGAGGACGAGGTTCCGACCGGCGAGCAGAAGCTCGGGAGCGGCGCCGCGGAGAGCCTCGAGGATCCCATGACGCTCGACGACTGGCTCCGGGACCACGAGGTGGACGAGGTGGCAGTGGTGGGACTCGCGACGGACTACTGCGTGCGTGCGACCGTCCTCGATGCCCTGCAGGCCGGGTACTCGGTCTCGCTGCCGGCGGGCCTCACCCGGGGTGTCCGCGAGGACCGGACCGAGGACGTGCTCGACGAGCTGCAGACGGCCGGTGCCGAACTGACCCGGTAGCGGCCCGACGCACGCGGACAGGGGGAAGGCCGGGCTGCATCAGCCCGGCCTTCGTCGTTCCCTACGGTTGCGCTGCCTCGGTCCGCTACTTCTTGCCGATGAACCAGTCCTGCAGTTTCTGCAGCCGGCGCTGGAGCTGGTCCTCGTCGGCCTGGGCGACGGCGGGTCCACCGCACTGGCGGCGCAGCTCGGTGTGTACCTGGCCGTGCGGCATGCCGGTCCTGGCAGCCCACGCGGAGACGTTCTTGGCGAGCTGGCCGCGCAGTTCCGTGAGCTGCCGGTGGTCGACGACGAGCGGTTCCGCAGCCGGGACCGCGGGCCCCCGGGCCTTCCGGCGGGACTGCTGCTCGTGCTGGCGCTGACGCAGCAGCTGACCCACCTGGTCGGCGTCGAGCAGCCCGGGTATGCCGAGGAAGTCCTGCTCGTCCTCGCTCCCCATTTCCCCGCCCGTGCCGAACTCGCCGCCGTCGAACAGGACGCGGTCGAAGGACGCCTGCGACTCCAGCGCTTCGAACTTCTGCTTCGTGAGCGAGTCCGACGCCTTGTCCTCGCGGTTGGCGGCCTCCATGAGGGCGTCCTCGAGACCGAAACCCTCGTCGTCCTTCTCCGGACGGTCGAGTGCGTGGTCGCGTTCGAGTTCGAGCTGGTTGGCGAGTGCCATGAGATTGGGCACCGACGGGAGGAAGATCGACGCCGTCTCCCCGCGGCGTCGGGCGCGGACGTAGCGGCCCACGGCCTGCGCGAAGAACAGCGGCGTCGCGGTGGACGTCGCGTACACGCCGACGGCGAGCCGCGGGACGTCGACACCCTCGGACACCATGCGGACGGCCACCATCCACCGCTTGTCCCCGTCGGAGAACTCCTCGATCTTCGAGGAGGCCTTGGCGTCGTCGGAGAGGATGACGATCGGCGACTCGCCCGTGATCCGTTTGAGCTGGCCGGCGTAGGCGCGCGCGTCGTCGTGGTCCGTCGCGATGACCAGGCCACCGGCGTCGTGCACGGTGCGCCGCACCTCCGTGAGCCTCTTGTCCGCCGCGGCGAGGACCGCGGGGACCCACTCGCCCGCGGGATTGAGCGCGGTCCGCCACGCCTGGGCGGTGATGTCCTTCGTCACCGCGGCCTCGCCGAGGGATGCGGCCATCTCCTCGCCGGCGCTCGTGCGCCAGCGCATCTGACCGGAGTAGGCCATGAACATCACGGGCCGCACCACGTGGTCGCGGAGCGCCTGCCCGTACCCGTAGGTGTAGTCGGCACGCGACCGGCGGATGCCGTCGCGGTCCTCCGCGTACTCCACGAAGGGGATGGCCGCGGTGTCGGAGCGGAAGGGTGTCCCGGTGAGGGCGAGACGCCGTGCCGCGGGCTCGAAGGCCTCCCGGATGCCGTCGCCCCAGGAGAGCGCGTCGCCGCCGTGGTGGATCTCGTCGAGGATGACGAGGGTCCGGGCGGCTTCGGTCTTGGCGCGGTGCAGCATGGGCTTGCTCGCCACCTGCGCGTAGGTCACCGCGACGCCGATGAAGGCTCCGCCGTGGCGTCCGTCGGCGTTCTTGAAGTTCGGGTCGATCGCCAGCCCCACGCGCGCCGCCGCGTCCGCCCACTGGCGCTTCAGGTGATCGGTCGGGGCGACGACCGTGATGCGGTTGACGATCCCCCGGTCCACGAGCTCGGTGGCGACACGGAGGGCGAACGTCGTCTTGCCCGCACCGGGCGTCGCGACGGCGAGGAAATCGCTCGGCGACTCGGTGAAATACTTCTCCAGCGCTTCGCTCTGCCACTGGCGGAGCTTGGGGGCCGTGCCCCACGCCGCTCGCTCGGGATACGCGGGGGGCAGGGCTGCGCCGGCACCGAACAGGGTGTCATTACTCACGCCGGGACAGTACCTTCCATTGACTTGCCGGGGGTCGAGCCGGGGCCGGCATCGGATGCCCTGGCCCCTCTCAGACCCGAAACTATACCTGCTGCCGTGGACACCCACAGAGCCAGCCAGATGGCAACGAACGTGGGGACGTGTCCGGGGTCCGCGTCGTCGTGCAGGAGCGCGAACAGCGCGCCCGCCCCGGCCGTCCCGACCACGCCGCCGAGCTGGTCCGAGATCTGGAGGGCGGCCGAGTTCCGGCCCTGCTCGGCGCGGGCTGAGAGTTTCAGCACCAGGACGGAGGTACTCGAGAGGGTCATGCCCATCGCGAATCCTGAGGTGGACCAGACCACGGCCAGTACCCAGAGCGGTGCCTCGACCGCCGTCGCGAGGGCGAACCCGCCGAGGGACAGGGAGAGGATGGACGAGCCTGCGAGCAGGAGCCAGCCGCGTTCGAACGTGACCCGCGCCTGCACGAAGGAGCCGAGGCTCCAGCCGAGGGCACCGGCGCTCAGCGTCAGCCCGGCCGTGCCGGCGCTGATGCCCCGCGAGCTGACGAGCATGAGCGGGATGAAGGCCTCCGTGCCGAAGAACGCGATGGTGACGAGCCCCCTGGTCGCGATCACGCTGGGCAGCCCACGTGCCAGCAGGAGGGTCCCCTTCGGGAGGAGCGGCGGCAGGACGGCCACGACGACGGCGATCCCGGCCACGGCGGTCAGGACGAGCCCTCCCGCGACGGCCGCCGACGGGCTGTCCGTGTCGGCGAGCCGGACAACCGACCACTGGGCCGCGAAGACGCCCCCCGCCAGGGCGAGCCCCCGAAGGGTGCGGGCCCTCGCCGATCCGACGTCGGGAGCGCTCGGGGCACCCAGGTCGCTCGTCTTCGGCCAGACGATCACGACGGCCGCGAGCACCACGGGCGCGACCCCGAGGAACACCCAGCGCCAGCCGAACTGCTCCGTGACGAACCCTGCCACGACCGGACCGATCAGCGCCGGCAGTACCCAGGCGGCGGCCAGCCAGCCGAACACGACGGGTTGTGCGTGCTGGGGGAAGGACCGGCCGATCACCACGTACACGGCGACGATCATGAAGCCGCCACCCAGACCGGAGATGGCCCGGCCCATGGTGACGAGCCAGAACGCCGGGGCGGCTCCTGCCGCGAGCAGGCCCACGATCATGAGGGCCATCCCGACGGCGAGGGCCGGGCGGGGACCCTGCCTGTCGCACCAGGACCCGGCGAGCACGGTGCCGAGCAGCGACGCCGTCAGGTACATCGAGAACGCGAGGCCGTAGCTCGACTCCCCCGACAGGTCCCGGGCGACCGACGGCATCGCCGTCACCACGGCCATCGCCTCGAACGCGGCGCACGTGATGATCGCGAGGATACCGACGGTCAGGGGCCGCAGCTCGGGTGACATCGCACCGCCGCCCGTAGGCCGGCCGGACGTCCTGCTGGAGACCTTGCTCATGGCACCTGTTCTGCTGGAGTGGAGCGAGCACCACTCCTCGGAGGTACCGCCTGCAGGCTACTTCTTGGGCTTGTCGTCGCCCCCGGGACGGAGCCCGTTGTAGATCTCCTTGCACTCCGGGCACACGGGGAACTTCTCGGGGTCCCGACCGGGCGTCCACACCTTGCCGCAGAGGGCGATCACCGGTTCTCCGGTGAACGCGGACTCCATGATCTTCTCCTTGCGCACGTAGTGCGCGAACCGTTCGGCGTCGCCCGGCTCGACCTCCTGCTGCACTTCCTCGCGCTCGAGAGTCGCCGTCGATCCACCGGAACCGGTGTCGAGCGGGTCATTGCCGAAGGGATCGGGAGGCATAGTCATGGTGCCAAGTCTATCGTCCGGGCCTGCGCTTTTCCTGTCCCGCGCACACCGCGGATCGGCCGCCCGGTCGACGGCGGCGGACGGGAGCGGCACCGGCGGCGACGCCCCGGGGACGCCGCAGGTCAGCGGTTCGCCGAGACCGCCAGCAGCAGCTCCGGCGCGCGCCTGTCGTACCAGCGGCCGCCGGAACGGATACCCACGACCAGCAGGATCGCGCCGAGTACCAGGCCCGCCAGCAGGCTTGCCCAGCCGAAGGCGGCATTGCCCGTGACGAAGTACACGATGGTGAGGACGATCTCGGGCAGGGCCAGGAGCAGCATCACGAACCAGCCGATGAACTGGACCGCGAACATCAGGAAGTTCGTCCCGGGAGGCGTCTTGAACGCACTCTCCCCGGGAAGCGGCACGTTGTAGGTGTACCGCGCGGAGACCAGGCTGGAGAGCCCCGTGCCCGTGAGCAGCAGTCCCAGGGAGAGGCCCAGCAGCGCCGGGAGGTCGGCCGACCTGCCGCCGAGGAGCAGCGGCAGCACCGTCAGCACCAGGGTGACCGGAAGCGAGAAGACGAGGAGCGCGGCAGCCCTGCCGGTGCGGTCGTCACGGCCACTGACGCCGGTGGAGAGATGCAGGCTGAACGCCGTGTTGTCGTAGGAGATGTCCGCGGAGATCGACCATGCCAGGAGGAAGGCCGTGATCGGTCCGAGGAAGGCGAAGGCACCTGCGCTGCCGCCGGAGAAGAAGAGGAGGACCCCGATGAACGGGATGACCACGAGGGAAGCGGAATACCGCGGATCCCGGAGCCAGTACGTGAGTGCCCGCGCGGCCACGGCACCGGCGGGGGTAGCGGGGAACCGGCCCAACCAGCCGAGGTTCCCTCCCGCCCGCTTGGTGACGGCGTTGTACGGAGGTGTCACGAGGGCATGTGCGAGACTGCGGCTCCACAGCACGAGGAACAGGACGAGGGTCGCGACACCGATCAGCAGACGCAGGACCGCGAGTCCGGCCTGACCCTGTGCGACGTCAGCGGGTGCCGCCCACAGCGCACCGAGCGGTGTCCAGGCGAGGACATCGGCCAGCGAGGCGGCGAAGCCGGGTGAGCTCTGGAAGCCTGCGGTCACCCCGCCGATGATCGGGCCGAGGAACAGCAGCGGAATGAACGCCACCACGCCGTTGATGTCCTTGAAGCGGCGTGAGCCCGTCATGGAGGACACGGCCGTGGTCACGAGCCGCGAGGCGACGACGCACAGGAGGACGGCGACGAGCGCGCAGACGAACGCCGTCAGTGCCGCTGCCGGGTAGCGGATCCAGGTGAGCACCTGGGCGAGGCTCGCGATGAGCGTGACGACGCCCGGGATGCCCACGAGTCCCCCGAGCACAAGCCCCGTCAGGAGTTGCCGCATGGGGATCGCGAAGGTGACGAAGCGCGCGGGGTCCAGCGTCATGTCGATCCCGGCCGCCGCAATGGGGATGACGATCCACCCGAGGATGGTCGCCGAGCCCCCGATCACCAGGATGGTCCTGATCAACCCGACGTCCGCGGAGCCGAGCAGCACGAGGGCGACGACGAGGGTGCCGAGGATTCCGAGGCCGTAGAGCCCGCCCAGGATGACGCCGATCAGCTGGGCGGTACTGCGCTTGAAGGAGTTCCTCAGCAGGACGAGCTTGAGCCTCAGGAGGTGCGCAACCATGAGAGCCCTTCCGAGGTGGTGCGGCCGCCGACCAGTTCGACGAACCGGTCCTCGAGCGAGCCGTCGCCGCGCACCTCGTCCACCGTGCCGGCGGCGAGGACCGTACCCGCGGCGATCACGGCCACGTGGTCGCACATGCGCTGCACGAGGTCCATGACGTGGCTGGAGACGATCACGGAGCCGCCGGACTCCACGTAGCCCGCGAGGATGTCCCTGATATTGGCGGCCGACACGGGGTCGACGGATTCGAACGGTTCGTCGAGGACGAGCAGTTTCGGGGCATGGATGAGGGCGGACGCCAGCGCGATCTTCTTCGTCATGCCGGCGGAGTAGTCGACGACGAGCGTTCCCGCGTCGTTCGCGAGATCGAGCGCACGGAGGAGATCGCCCGTCCGCTCCTGGACGGTCTCGCGGTCCATCCCGCGGAGGAGTCCGGCATAGGTGACCAGTTGCTCCCCCGTCAGGCGGTCGAACAAGCGCACGCCGTCCGGCAGGATGCCCATGAGCTTCTTCGCCTCGAGGGGTTGGGCCCAGACATCCACGCCGTGCACCAGGGCCTGGCCGTGATCCGGGCGGAGCAGGCCGGTCGCCATCGAGAGCGTGGTGGTCTTTCCCGCGCCGTTCGGACCCACCAGCCCGTAGAAGGAGCCCGACGGCACCTCGAGGTGGACGCCGTCCACCGCGATCTTCTCGCCGAAACGCTTGGCCAGACCGCGGATGCTGAGGGCCGCGCTGCCCGCCTCCGCCTCGGGGTTGTTCGCGTCGGACGGGGGTGGCACCAGGGACTCCATGCTCCAACGCTAGCAACGGGCCCGAGCGCCGCTCGTCATCCCAAAGGAGGAAAACGGTCCCGGTCAGCGCGTCAGAAGGCTCCGGCCCGCTCGTACTGCGGCGCCGCCACCAGGTCGTGTCCGAGCTCGTGCGCAGCCCGCATCCACCAGTGAGGATCCCTCAGCGCGGCGCGGGCGATCAGGACGACGTCGGCCTGTCCGGCCCGGATCACGGCGTCCGCCTGCCCCGCGTCGCTGATGAGGCCTACGGCGCCGGTCGGGACGCCGGAGCTCCGGACCTCCTCGGCCAGGCCGACCTGGTATCCGGGCCCCACGGGGATCGACGCCGCGGGAAGGGCACCGCCGGAGGAGACGTCCACGAAATCCACGCCCACCTCCGCGGCGCGCGCAGCGAGCCTGGCCGAGACGGCGCCGTCGAGGCCGCCCACCGCCCAGTCGGAGGCGGAGATGCGCAGCAGCAGGGGCATGGTCGCCGGGATGGCCGCCCGCACCGAGCGGATGACCTCGAGCGTCAGGCGGAACCGGTTCTCCTCCGAGCCGCCCCAGCGATCGGTCCGGGTGTTGACCAGCGGGGAGAGGAACTGGTGCAGCAGATACCCGTGGGCGGCGTGGATCTCCAGGGTGTCGAAACCGGCGTCGACCGCGAGCGCTGCCGCTGCACCGAAATCGGCGATGACCGCAGCGATGTCCTCCTCGGTCATGGCGCGCGGGGGTTCGTACGAGCCGAAGGCCGCGTCGGTCGGCCCGAGGGTCTCCCAGCCACCCGCCGACACCGGGACGGACCCGTGGACTCCGCTGAAGGGCCAGTAGGTGGAGGCCTTCCGGCCGGCGTGCGCGAGTTGGACCGCCGTCCTGGTGCCGACGGCGCTGTGCCGGTGGACGAAGCCGTTGATGCGGCGCCACGCCTCGGCCTGCTCCCGCGTGTAGATGCCGGCGTCCCGCGGGCTGATCATCCCCTCGCGGCTGACGGCGGCCGCCTCGGTGATGATCAGTGCTGCACCACCCGTGGCGAACTGGCCGAGATGCACGAGGTGCCAGTCGGTCGGCACGCCGGGGGCGGCCACGGGGTCGCACGAGTACTGGCACATCGCGGCCACCCATCCGCGGTGGGGAAGCACGAGCGAGCGGAGCGTGATCGGGTCGAACAGGCCGGGCGTGCTCGGCTGTGCGGGCTTCGTCATCGGTTCCTTCGGAGCCAGGGGATGCCCTAGAACAGGGCCCGTGCGAGGGCGCTGCGGGCCGCGGTCACGCGGGGATCGGTCACGCCGACGACGTCGAAGAGGTCGAGCAGGCGCTTGCGTGCCGTCTCCCTGTCCTCACCGGCGGAACGCGCGATGAACCCGGTGATCCGGGAGAAGGCGTCCTCGACATGGCCGCCCGTGACATCGAGGTCCGCGACGGCGAGCTGGGCCTCGACGGACTCCGGCTCGTCCGCACCACGCTGCCGCGTCCGGTCCGCCTCGAGATGCTGGACCCTGTCCATCAGCTCGACCTGCGCCAGGCCGGCCTTCGCCTCGGCATCGGCGGGCTGCTCCGCGAGGGCGCGGCGGTAGGCGGCCGCGGCGGCTGCAAAGTCGCCCTGCTCGATCGCGTCGAAAGCCTCCTGGTGGAGCGGCGGCAGCGGCGGCTCCTCCGCCTCGACCGGCGACGGCTGGGAACCGTCGTTGAGGGTGCCCGTGACACCGTTGGCCTCGGCGACCTTCATCAGTTCGTCCAGGTAGGCGAGGATCTGCTGATCCGGCAGCGCCCCCTCGAAAAGGGGTACCGGCTGGCCCTTCACCACGGCGACGACGGTCGGGGCACCCTGGGCCTGGAAGGCCTGCGCGATCTGCGGCTGCGCCTGGAGGTCCACATTGGCGAGCAGGATGCGCCCGTCGAACTCGACGGCGGCGGCTTCGAGGACCGAGGTGACCTGAGCCGACTGGTCGCTCCACTCGGCCCGCAGGTTGACCACCACGGGCACCTGCGAGGAGAGCTGGACGAGCTGCGGGAACGTGGCCTCCGTCACCTCCACGATGTACGGGCTCGGGGCCGGCGCTGCGGCACGGGCCGAAGCGGGCCGGGCGGCGGCGTCGGCTCGGGCCTTCAGGGCGGAGAGGTCCACCGCTCCCCGCAGGTTCATGCTGGACGGCGGCATACCGCCGCGCTGTGCTGGTGTGGACAATGCTCTGCCTTTCTGTGGCGACGACTGGTGTGAACTGCTCGTGGCGGGGCGCGTGGACCCCGGGTCAGCGCAGGGTGGCGGACAGGAGCTGTTGGGCGGCACCGATGACCCGGATCTTATCGCTGCTCCCCGCGGGTGGGACGTACATCATCACAGCTTCACCGTAGTTGACGTCGATCCCCTTGCTGCTGACCTCCTCGCCGGTGAGCGCCTCGTACACCGTCCCCTCGAGCTCGATGGTGTCGCCCTTCGCCTTCGGGAGGCTCCGGTAGGTGTGCGTCAGGTACCCGAAGACCATCGCTCCGCCGTCGCCGGTCCGGAGGGCGTGCGTGCTGTCCTGGTCCGCGGTGTGCGTGAAGGTGATCGTGGCGGCCTTGTTGCCGGGGTCGGCGACGACCCCGGCCTGGAACTCCGTGATGGCTTCGGCGAACGAGTTCTCCTCGAAGGTCTCGGCATTGTCGCCCGACGGTTCGGTGAGGAAGTCGGCAATGGCGTCGACGGCCTCCTGGGGGGCGATCGCGAGCGCGCCGGATTCCTCCAGCGGTACGGGACCGGTTGCGCCCGGCGCCGGGGGCGAGGGGAAGGTGCTGCCGGGCAGCATCTGGACGGCCGAGGTCAGGCGGTAGTTGTCGCGGGGTGACTCCTGCACCAGGACGAGCGCCTGCGGCACGGGATTCGCGTCGCCCTGCGTGAGGGCGACGACGGTGCGGGGCCACTCGGCCCCCGTGGGCACCATGTCCAGCAGCAGCGGGGCATCGACGACCGGCACCGGGGCGGCGGCATCGCTGTCCTTCGTGCGGATGGCGTAGTTGCCCTTCCGGAGCTCCAGGGCGGCGCCCGCGACCCGCGGTTCGAGACGAGCGGCGTCGGCGGCTGCATCTGCCGCCGCGACGGTCGAGGCGACCGACGCGAGGATCCGCTCGAGCTGATTGTCGAGCACGACCGGAGGCCCACTCGCATCGCTGCCGGCCGAGGGAGCGCCCGGGGCATCCGGTGTCGGTGCGCCCGTGGCGGAGGCGGAGGCGGAGGCGGTAGCAGTGGCGGAGGCGGTAGCAGAGGACGCAGGCGTCGGTGCCGTCGTGGTCGCAGTACCGGGGGCCGCACCCAGCAGGGTGGCGGCGCCGACCAGGCCCGTGACGGCTGCCGCGGACACACCTCCGCCCAGGGCTGACGCCGCACGTGTGCGCTGCGTCCGCCCTTCCTGTCCGTGCAGGCGCGCATGCGCCCGGGTGCCCTCGACGGGGTCGGCCCGCCTGCCACGACCGTTCCTGGCCGCACCGCCGCGTGACCGCACGAAGAGCAGCACGATGCCGAGAACGACCACGAGCGCCCCACCGATGAGCAGCGGCAGCGCCAGGGGCGTCGACTGATCATTGGGACGGGTCACCGTGACGTCGGTCGGGGCCGCCGACTCCCCGTCCGCAACGAGCAGGATCGACCACTCGCCCTCGACGGGCTCGCTCCAGCGATAGGTGAGGGAACCGTCGCCCGGTTCTTCGCTGATCCAGAGGTCACTGCCACGGGGGTCCGGCACCGAATCCTCACCCTCCGAGTACTCGCTGGACAGCGTCTCCTCCGCCATGCCGGTGACGCTGAGGTGCGCAGCATCACCCACCCAGGCGGCGACGTCGGACGCGCGACCCACCGCGAGGGTGAAGGGGCCATCCGCGGTGACCGCGACCTCCACGGGCCCCTCTCCCGTCCCGCGGGCGCCCGGTTCGATCACCGTCACCGGCGCTCCCTGCGCATCCTCACTCACGCGGGCGCTGATCGTCTCGTCCGGCGCCCAGAACGTGCGGAGGCCGATGCCCGCGAGCATGAGCAGGAGACCTGCCACGATGATCGGTACTGCTGTCTTCACGCGCACTGGTTGCCTATCGTCGTCCGTCACGGCCGGACCGCGTGGCCCCTTCCGCCCTGGTGGTTCGCGTCGGTCTGCGTCGGTCCCTCGACCCCGTGCCGGTCCACTCAGAAATAGTCACCCAATGGTAACGAAGTTCCCCGGCAACCATGCCGGTCGGGAAACTTCTCCGCCGGGCCCTCACTGTTAGGGTTTCGCTAGACCCGCGGTAGAGGCACCGCTCACGTGAAAGCAGAGCTCTTCGTTGACAGACCATCAGGACGTCCCGCTGGATCAGCCACTCCCCCGTCCGGAGACCGTGAGCCTCCCCCCGGACGACGGAGCAGCCGCAGCCGGTGGCCACGGGCCCACCGCAGCGACGACGGCGTCGAGCCTCCGCTCGATGTTCGTGCGGGCGCGCAGATCCCTGCCCTCCGCGCAGCCGCGCCCACGCTTCGAATTCCCGCCCGAACGGCAGGCCGCGCCTGTCGCCGTGGACCCCGGTGTCGCGCTGACGGACGAGCGGCTGAAGTTCGGCGGGAGCTACCCGCGGAGCATGCGCGCCCACCCCATCCACTTCGGCTTCATGATGAGCGTGGGCGTGGGGCTCGCACTCCTCGCCTTCTTCATCATCACCAACGTCGGCGAGCTCCTCGTCTGGATCGGGGCCGCACTGTTCATCGCCCTCGGCCTCGATCCGATCGTCAGGTGGCTCGAGGCGAAACGCGTGCCTCGGCCCGCGGGTATCGCCGTGGCCCTGCTCGCCCTCGTGGGTTTCGTCGCCGGTTTCTTCGCCCTCCTGATCCCCACGATCGTCAGCCAGACCTCGCAGATCGTGGACCGGGCGCCGGGTTACGCCGACGACTTCCTGCGTTCCGAGTTCTTCACCACCCTGGACACCCAGTTCCAGCTGCGTGACCGCGTGTCCTCCGAGATCGACAGGTTCTTCGCCAACAGCGAGGCCGTGGGTGGCATCTTCGGCGGCGTCCTCGGCGTCGGGTCGGTCATCCTGAACAGCCTCTTCGGCACGCTCGTGGTCCTCGTGCTGGCGCTCTACTTCCTCGCCTCTCTTCCCGCCATGAAGAAGTGGGCCTATCGGCTGGCGCCGCGCTCACGGCGGCCGCGTGTCGAGGTGCTCTCCGAGGAGATCACGCGCAGTGTCGGCATGTACGTGATCGGGCAGGCCTGCGTGGCCCTGCTCAACGGCACGTTCGCCTTCATCGTCATGTCCATCGCGGATGTCCCGTTCTCGGTGCTGCTGGCCTTCGTCGTCGCACTCCTGGCGTTCATCCCGCTGGTCGGCGGGACGATCGCCGCCGTGGTGGTGAGTCTGATCGGGCTCACCGTCGGCTGGCACACCAGCCTCCTCTTCGCCATCCCCTATGTCGCCTACCTGCAGTTCGAGGCGTACTTCATCTCCCCCCGCATCATGCAGCGGGCCGTGGCGGTTCCCGGCGCCGTGGCCGTGATCGCCGTCATCGCGGGTGGCACGCTCCTCGGGGTGCTCGGAGCGCTGATCGCGATCCCGACCGCCGCGGCTGTCATGCTGCTGCTCAAGGAAGTCTTCATCGCCCGGCAGGACAGCCAGTAGCTCGTCCGTCCGCGGGCGCTCGGGAAGGTCAGTCGCGGGACACGGGTGAGGGCGGCGTCAGCCGTTGGCCACGGGTGAGGGTGGCGTCAGCCGTTGGCCATGGGTGAGGGTGCGACGGCGGCCGGGCCGGCCCATTCCGTGGGCAACGGTCCCGGGCTGTCCGGGCGTACCACAGCGACAATCTCGTCGAGCACCCGCGCCGCGTACTTCTCTCCCACCCACAGGTGCTTCGCGCCCTCGACCCCGGTGACGTCCGCCTGCGGGACGCGGGCGAAACGGGCCCTGGCGTCCTCCGGTACCAGGTAGTCGTCGAACTCCGGCACGAGGACCTTCAGCGGGAGTCGGCTCGCCGCCCACGCGTCGAGGTCGGAATCGTCCGCGCGGTGCAGCGGCGGGGAGAGGAGGATTGCGCCCTCGATGAGATCGGCCACCGGGTCCTGGGCGCCGTACTTCAGGCACAGCTCCGTCCCGAAGGACCAGCCCACCAGCCAGATGTTCTGCAGGCCCTCGGCCACGGCCCAGTCGACGGCGGCCTGCAGGTCGAGGCGTTCTGCCTCGCCGCCGTCGAAGGCGCCCTCGCTGCAGCCCCTCGGCGAGCACGTCCCGCGCGTGTTGAAGCGCAGTACGGCGATGTCCGCGAGGGCCGGCAGCCGGAAGGACGCTTTCCGGTAGACATGGGAGTCCATGAAGCCGCCGTGCGTCGGGAGCGGGTGCAACGTCACGAGCGTTGCTTTCGGCGCCCTGCCGCCGGCAGGGGTGGCGAACTCCCCCACGAGCGTCAGCCCGTCGGCGGTGTGCAGCTCGATGTTGCGCCGCTCCGCCGGGAGCACCGTGGCCGCTCGGATCGCCACTGGTTCATGACTCGTGGAATAGGTGTAGTCGGGTGTCTCGCTGCTGGCCATCCGACCAGTCTAGGCACTGCCCCGGCCGCGGCGGAGCCTTCTCAGGGAGGGCGCCGGGAGTGCGATGCCGCTCAGCCGGCTGCCCCAGTGCTGAGGCTGCATGCGCGCAGCGGCCGCCTCGGTGCCAGGGCTGCATCGGTGCAGCCGTGCAGCCGTGCAGCGTAATCCCCAACGGGGGCTGTGCGGAGGTCAGTACCGGAAGCTGCGCGTCTGCCAGCACCGCACGTGCCAGTGCCTGCGATCAGCGAGGGCGGATTCGGGACCGAACAGCGAGTCCTCCCGCCACACCACGAGATGGGCTATCCCCGGGAGGATGGACGCGTTGCACCCCGGGCAGGTGTAGGTCTTCGCCGCGTTGCGCTCCGTGATGCGGCGCACGGACCAGTCGCCGTCCGGCGCCGATTCCCGCAGCGGAAGACCAGCGCGCGCCCGCTCGAGATCGATCTCCGGGGGTGCCCCCCACTTGGGTCTGGGCGACCCGGGTCGGTTCGGGCGGTTGGAACGGGGCATCCTCCAAGTCTGCCACCCGCGCAGCCGCCGAACCGCGCCCGGACGTTGCCCCGACCCTGCCCCCACCATGCAGGTCGGCGGTCTCCGGGAACACGGGACGGTAGAGTCTTCGACGTGCGTCTTGTCATTGCCCGCTGTTCCGTCGACTACGTCGGCCGCCTCCGCGCCCATCTTCCCCTCGCGACCCGACTCCTCATGGTGAAGGCGGACGGGTCCGTCCTGGTGCACTCCGATGGCGGCTCCTACAAGCCGCTCAACTGGATGAGCCCGCCGGCCACGCTGCGCGTCAGGGCTCCCGACGACGCCGACCGCGCCGAGGGCATCACCGAGGTCTGGACGGTGCAGCACGGCAAGAGCGACGACAAGCTCGTGATCAGCATCCGTGAACAGCTCCACGACTCCGCCCACGACCTCGGCGTGGACCCCGGGCTCGTCAAGGACGGGGTGGAAGCGGATCTGCAGCGGCTGCTGGCAGAGCAGATCGAGCTGCTCGGCGCGGGCTTCACGCTGATCCGCCGGGAGTACATGACGGCCATCGGGCCGGTGGACATCCTGGCCCGCGACGCGAAGGGCCGCACGGTGGCCATCGAGCTCAAGCGCCGGGGCGACATCGACGGCGTCGAACAGCTGACGCGGTACCTGGAGCTCCTCAATCGGGATCCCCTCATGTCCCCCGTGCGCGGTGTCTTCGCGGCCCAGCAGATCAAGCCGCAGGCGCGCGTGCTGGCGACCGATCGGGGTATCGACTGCCTGACCCTCGACTACGACGCCATGCGCGGCGTGGACGACAGCGAATCCCGCCTGTTCTAGGTCCGCTGCACGCACGGCCCGGCTCGAACCGTGCTGCGCCCGCCCGGAGCAGTCCCGGGCCTTAGCCCTGGCCACCGCCTAGACTCTGTGCATGGCCCTTCCCCACGGAACACCCACTGCCCTGTCCGGACGCCTGGTGACCGAAGCAGGCATCGAGGAAGGCGTCCTGGCCTGGGAGGGCTCACGCATCACCGGCACGGGGAGCGGCTCCCGGAAGGACGCCGTCAAGCTTCCCGAGGGCTGTCTGATCCTTCCCGGACTGATCGACCTGCACTGCCACGGCGCCGGAGGCGGGGACTTCACCTCGGGCTCCGCCGCGGACATCAGGACCGCTGCCGCGCATCTGCACCGCAGCGGCTCGACCACCGTCCTGGCAAGCACCTGCGCTGCCCCTCTGGCGGACCTGGAAGATGCATTCTCCCGGCTGGCCGACGCCGTCGAGGCGGGCCTCCTGGCCGGCATCCACGCCGAGGGTCCGTTCCTGTCCAAGGAACGCAGCGGCGCCCATGATCCGGCGTTCCTCCTGCTGCCGACGCAGCCGGACGTTGCCCGCCTCGTCGCCGCGGGCCGGGGCCACCTCGCCTCGATGACCTACGCCCCCGAGCTCCCCGGCAGTGACGTCCTGGTGTACGAGCTCGTGATGCACGGCGTCATCCCGTCGATCGGTCACACGGACGGTTCCACGGAGCAGACCACGGCAGCACTGGACCTCATCAACGAGGAACTCGCCTCGACGGGCTTCGCGGGCTTCAGCGGCAGGCCGACCGCAACGCACCTCTTCAACGCGATGCCCGCGATCCACCACAGGTCCCCGGGACCCGTCCCCCTCCTCCTACAACGGGCCCGGGCCGGAGAGATCGCCGTCGAGCTCATCGCGGACGGCGTCCACCTGCACGCCGAGACCGTCCGGATGGCCTTCACGATCGCCGGGTCGGAGAACATCTGTCTGGTGAGCGACTCGACGTCGGCGGCCGGCTGCGCATCGGGTACCTACCGGCTGGGACGCAGCGAGGTGACGGTGATGGACGGCACCGCCGTCCTGACGGGGAGCGGAGCCCTGGCCGGCGGAGCAGGAAGCCTACTCGACGTCGTACGGTGCGCCACGCGGGCCGGAGTGGGACTGGTGGATGCCGTGCGCTCGGCGACCGCCGTGCCGGCAGGCGTCCTGGGGCTGGCCGACGAGGTCGGCAGTCTCCGGAGCGGTCTGCGGGCCGACGCGGTCGTGGTGACGGCGGAGCTCGAGCCGGCGGGTGTGCTCCGCAACGGAGAGTGGATCAGGCCGCTCGAGCACTGAGAGCCGCGGCTGCCCCGCACCGTGTCCCGATCAGCGCCAGGTGCCGATCCCGATGACCGGTCCGGCCTCGATCCACGAGGAGAGACCCGCGTAGACGTCGAACTTCATCGCCAGGTCCAGCGGCTCGCCGTCGTGCACGAGCTGCACCACGATCGCTCCCGGCTGGATGCGCACTCGTTCGGACTCCGTGGCGGGCCGCCACCCCTCGACCTCGAGCGAGCTCCGCAGGAACCGGTGCCGGGGAAGGGGGCTCAGGGAGAGCAGGCTCAGCCACTCCAGGTGTTTGTCCGTGTAACGACAAACCCCCACCCGCCAGCCCGAGGTCGGGAGGCGGATGGAGGCGTCGAAGGTACCGAGTGCACGGTTGAGGTGGTATCTGCGGAGGAGGAATGCCCCGATCACGAGCACGAGCAGGCCGAAGGCAGCCGCAAGGCACAGGAACGTGACACCCAGGACCTCCACCGTCGGGATCCTAGGCGGATTCCGGCGTCACCGAACCGCCCACCCTGGCGTTGTCCGCCACGATGACGACCCGGTTGGAATCGACGGAGAAGAACCCTCCGTCCACACCCACCACGAGCCGTTCGCCGGTCACGGGATCCACGGACAGTTCCCCTGCCTCGAGGATCGCCAGAATGGGGGCGTGACCGGGGAGGATCCCGATCTGCCCGTTGGCCGTGCGTGCGTTGACGGTGCGCGCCGCGCCCGACCACACGAAGTGGTCGGCCGCGACGATTTCGACCTCGAGTTCGCCGTGTGTCGCCATCGGCGTTACTTACCGGTCTGCTCTTGGATCTTGGCCCACTGGCGCTCGACATCATCGAGGCCACCGACGTTGAAGAACGCCTGCTCCGCGATGTGGTCGAGGTCGCCGTTGCAGATGGCCGAGAAGCCTTCGATGGTGTCCTTGATCGCCACGGTCGAGCCCTCGACACCAGTGAACTGCTTGGCGGTGTAGGTGTTCTGCGAGAGGAACTGCTGGATACGGCGCGCGCGGGCGACGATCACCTTGTCCTCCTCGCTGAGCTCGTCGATGCCCAGGATCGCGATGATGTCCTGCAGTTCCTTGTTCTTCTGGAGGATCTGCTTCACGCGAACGGCCGTGTTGTAGTGGTCATGGCCGATGTACTGCGGGTCCAGGATGCGGGAGGTCGAGGCGAGCGGGTCCACGGCCGGGTAGAGGCCACGGGACGCTATCTCACGCGAGAGCTCGGTGGTCGCATCGAGGTGCGCGAAGGTGGTCGCCGGAGCCGGGTCGGTGTAGTCGTCGGCCGGCACGTAGATGGCCTGCATCGACGTGATCGAGTGGCCCTTCGTCGAGGTGATGCGCTCCTGCAGGAGACCCATCTCGTCGGCGAGGTTCGGCTGGTAGCCCACGGCCGAGGGCATGCGCCCCAGCAGGGTCGACACCTCCGACCCGGCCTGGGTGAAGCGGAAGATGTTGTCGATGAACAGCAGCACGTCCTGGTTCTGCACATCGCGGAAGTACTCCGCCATGGTCAGCGCCGACAGTGCCACGCGCAGACGCGTTCCGGGTGGCTCGTCCATCTGGCCGAACACGAGGGCCGTGTCCTTGAGGACCCCGGCTTCCTCCATCTCGACCCAGAGGTCGTTGCCCTCACGGGTACGCTCGCCCACACCGGCGAAGACCGAGGTGCCACCGAAGTTACGGGCCACACGGGTGATCATCTCCTGGATGAGCACCGTCTTGCCGACGCCCGCGCCGCCGAACAGACCGATCTTCCCGCCCTTGATGTACGGGGTGAGGAGGTCGATGACCTTGATGCCGGTCTCGAGCATCTCCGTGGAGCCCTCGAGGGAGGCGAAGCTGGGAGCCGTGCGGTGGATGGGCCAACGCTCGGTGATCTCGAGCGCTGACTCCTCGACGTCGAGCGGCTTGCCCAGGACGTTAAAGATGTGGCCCTTGACGCCGTCGCCCACGGGGACCGAGATGGCCGCTCCGGTGTCCTGCACCACGGTGCCGCGGACGAGGCCGTCGGTCGCCTGCAGTGAGATGGCGCGCACGAGGTTGTCGCCGAGGTGCTGCGAGGTCTCGAACGTGATCAGGCGCGTCTCACCATTGAGAGTGATCTCGGTGGTGAGGGCGTTGTACATTGCGGGGATTGCGTCGGCCGGGAACTCGACGTCGACAACCGGGCCGATGACACGTGCAATACGGCCGGTGGCTCCGGGGGCAACTGAGTCCGTACCGTGTTCAACAGTCTGGGCAGTCATCTCTCTCACTTCATTTACGTAGATGGCGTGGAAACAAGTCTAGCGGTGCACCCGGCGTCCCTTCGTGGACCCGGGTGGGAAGGGTCAGGAGGCGTTCAGCGCGTCCGCGCCGGCCACGATCTCCGAGAGCTCCTGCGTGATCTCCGCCTGGCGGGCGGTGTTGCGCAGGCGGGTGTACTTCTTGATCAGCTCGGTGGCGTTGTCACCGGCGGACTTCATCGCCCGCTGACGTGCGGCGAGTTCGCTCGCCGCCGCCTGCAGCATCGCCGCGAAGATCCGGGACTCGATGTACCGCGGGAGCAGTGCGTCGAGCACCTGCTCGGGCTCGGGCTCGTACTCGTAGAGCGGGAGCAGGTCACCGGGCTGCGTGACCTCCTCGTCCACGACCTCGAGCGGCAGCAGTCGCATGACCGACGGCTCCTGCACGACCATCGAGCGGAACTTGGTGTAGACGACATGGATCTCGTCGACGCCGCCCTCCTCGTAGTCCTTCAGGAACGTCGCCAAGAGAGCCTCGCCGACCTCGCGGGCCGTCTCGAACTCAGGAGCATCCGTTCCACCGGTCCAGACCTTCTCGTAGCCGCGGCCGCGGAAGTCGAAGTAGGACTGCGCCTTGCGCCCGAGGAGGTAGGACTGGATCTCCTTGCCCTCCGAGCGCAGTGTCTCGAACAGGCCCTCGGCCTGCTTCAGGGCACTCGCGGAGTACGAACCGGCGAGACCGCGATCCGAGGTCAGGACCAGCACGGCAGCACGTCTCACCTCGCCGTGCTCGGTCGTCAGGGGGTGGTCGATCTCCGACTGCGACGACACGGCCGACACCGCGCGGGTGATCGCATTGGCGTACGGCAGGGCCGCAGCGACACGCGTACGTGCCTTGCCGATGCGAGACGTCGCGATCAGCTCCATCGCCTTGAAGATCTTCCGCGTCGACGTCGTCGACGCGATCTTCTGGCGGTAGACCCGGATCTGGGCTCCCATTCTTGTCCTTTCCTTCGCTCCCCTACGGGAAGCGATCCGGCTCGAGGCCCTGCTGCCGGGAGGGTCTCCCCTCCCGGCAGCCCGGGTCCCTAGCGCTTCTGTCGAACGATCTTTTCCTGCTCGACCGAATCGGCGTCGATCGCGTCGTGCTCTTCGTGACCTGCACCGAAGCCGTTGGCCCCTTCACCGAAGAAACCCTGCTTGAAGTCGGTGATCTGGGTCTTCAGCTCCTCCGCCGTCGAGTCCTCGAGCTTGCCCGTCTGGGCGAGCGTCGTCAGGACCTGCGACTTGTGGCCGAGGTGCTCCAGGAACTCCGTCTCGAACCGGTTGATGTCCTCGACAGGAACGTCGTCGAGATAACCGTTCGTTCCGGCCCAGATGGACACGACCTGCTGCTCGACCGGCATCGGCGAGTACTGGCCCTGCTTCAGCAGCTCCATCAGGCGGGCACCACGCGTCAGTTGCTGGCGTGAGGCGGCATCGAGGTCCGAGGCGAACATCGCGAAGGCCTGCATGTCGCGGTACTGGGCGAGATCGAGCTTCAACGTGCCCGAGACCTTCTTCATCGACTTCACCTGCGCGGCGCCACCCACGCGGGAGACCGACACGCCGACGTCCACGGCGGGACGCTGGTTGGCGTTGAAGAGATCCGACTGGAGGAAGATCTGGCCGTCGGTGATGGAGATGACGTTGGTCGGGATGTAGGCCGAGACGTCGTTCGCCTTCGTCTCGATGAGCGGGAGACCCGTCATCGATCCGGCACCGAGGTCGTCCGAGAGCTTCGCACAGCGCTCGAGCAGCCGGGAGTGCAGGTAGAAGACGTCGCCCGGGTAGGCTTCGCGTCCCGGCGGACGCCGCAGCAGCAGTGACACGGCACGGTAGGCCTCGGCCTGCTTGGACAGGTCGTCGAACACGATGAGGACGTGCTTGCCGCCGTACATCCAGTGCTGCCCGATTGCGGAACCGGCGTAGGGCGCGAGGTACTTGAAGCCTGCGGGGTCGGAGGCGGGAGACGCGACGATGGTCGTGTACTCCAGGGCGCCCTTGTCCTCGAGGGTCTGGCGGACCGCAGCGATGGTCGACGCCTTCTGGCCGATGGCCACGTAGATGCAGCGGACCTGCTTGCTCACATCGCCCGAAGCCCAGTTGGCCTTCTGGTTGATGATGGTGTCCACCGCGATGGCGGTCTTGCCGGTCTGGCGGTCACCGATGATCAGCTGGCGCTGGCCGCGCCCGATCGGGATCATCGCGTCGATGGCCTTGAGACCGGTCTGCATGGGCTCGTGCACCGACTTGCGCTGCGTGACGCCCGGGGCCTGGGTCTCGAGGGCGCGGCGGCCCTCGGCGACGATCTCGCCGAGATCGTCGATGGGCTGGCCCAGAGGGTCGACGACACGGCCGAGGAAAGCGTCACCGACGGGGACCGAGAGGATCTCTCCCGTGCGGTGCACTTCCTGGCCTTCTTCGATGCCGTTGTAGTCACCGAGCACGACGACACCGATCTCGCGGGTGTCGAGGTTCTGCGCGAGTCCGAGCGTGCCGTCCTCGAATCGCAGCAGCTCGTTCGCCATGACGGAGGGAAGACCCTCCACCCGGGCGATGCCGTCACTGGCGGTGGTCACGCGGCCCACTTCGACGCGCTCCGCGTTTCCGGGCTCGTAGGACGCCGCAAAGTCGTTCAACGCACTACGAACGTCTTCGGCGTTGATGGTCAATTCGGCCATCTCAGTCCCTGCTCTCCTGTGTTGTGGTCACCTGGATGCGTGGCGACCGATGTGGTGTTCAGTGTGTATACGACGCTGGTGGAAGGCCAGAGGCCTATCCGGCCAGCGTGCGGCGCAGTTCGGACAGGCGCGTGACGACGGTCGAATCGACCATCTCGTCTCCCACGCTGACGCGGACTCCACCGATGAGTGTGGGGTCGACCTTGACGTTGACCTTCAGTTCGCGACCGTACAGACCGTTCAGACCTGATTGCAGCCGCTCGAACTGGTCGGCGGTCAGCGGACGGGTGACGCTGACATCGGCGATCCAGCGCTGCTGGCGTGCCGCGACGAGCTCCAGGAACCGCTCCACGAGTGCAGCGGGCTTGAGGCCGCGCGGCGACTCGATGGCCTGGCTGATCAGCAACCTGGCGGCCGGACCTGCACCGGGTACGAGCTTGAGCCCGAGCGCCACCTTCGACTCAGGCGTCGCCTGGGTCTCGGAGAGCGCCCGCTGCAGGGCGTGGTTGGAGGCGACGACCTGGACGAAGGCGTACAGCTCGTTCTCGAGCTGCTCCAGCCCCTCGGCGCCGCTCCCCTGCTCGGCGACCGAGATCACGACAGTGGCAGCGAGGGTCTCCAGGGCATCACCGATGTCACGGGCGTTGGCCCAGCGCTCGCTGACGAGATCCCTGACCACATCCGCCGCTTCGGACGAGACGCGACCGCCGATCAGCTGACCCGCGAGCACCGCCTTGTCCTGACCGGAGCGCGACGGATCCGTCAGCGCACGGCGAAGCCCCGCATTGCTGTCGAGGATCGCCAGTACTCCGAAGAGGTCCTCCGCCAGCGCGAGATCCGCACCGGGCAGGCGCGACTCCAGCCCTTCACGGACCGACGCGAGGGAGACGCTCGATACTCCTGCCATTACTTCGCTGCACCTGCGCTCGATGAGGATTCGAGATCCGCGAGAAAACGGTCGACGACGCGCGACGAGCGTGCGTCGTCCGCGAGCGACTCCCCGACGATCCGACCTGCGAGGTCGGTCGCCAGCGTGCCGACCTCGGCGCGGAGCGAGACCACGGCGGCCTGGCGCTCGGCCTCGATCTGGACGTGTGCCTGCTCGGTGATCCGGGTGGACTCCGCGGCGGCCTTCTCCTTCAGATCCGCAAGGATCTGGGCGCCTTCGGCGCGTGCTTCCTCACGGATGCGGTTCGCTTCGGTACGAGCGTCGACAAGCTGCTGCTTGTACTCCTCGAGCGCCGCATTGGCTTCGGCCTGGGCGGCCTCCGCCTTGGCGATCCCGCCTTCGATGGCAGCCGTCCGTTCCTCGAACGTCTTCTCGAATGCCGGCATGACGAACTTCCGCACGATGTACATGAGGACTAGGAAACCGACGACGGTCACCAGCAGTTCCCACAGGTTCGGGATCAGAGGGTTCGAGCCCTCTTCCGCCGCCATAATCGCTGCGTTAAGCATTTTTCACCCGTCTTTCTTCAACTGGTCTTCGGTCGATCAGGACGGATGTGTCAGGCGCCGATGACGAAGGCGAAGACGAGACCCAGGATCGCGAGTGCTTCCGTCAGGGCCAGTCCGAGGAAGGCGATGGGCTGGAGGACACGCTGTGCCTCGGGCTGGCGAGCGACGCCGTTGATGTAGGCCGCGAAGACGAGACCCACACCGATACCACCGCCGATTGCGGAGAGACCGTATCCAACGAGGTTGAGGCTACCCTGTACTTCCATTGTGTTCCTTTCAAGATGCCGCCTTGGTGCGACAGGTTGTTTGGGATCATCCCCGACGGGGAAGACTGTTGAGAATCTGGCGGACTAGTGCGCGTCCGCGTGCAGTGCGCCCTCGATGTAGATCGCGGCGAGCAGGGTGAAGACGTACGCCTGCAGGACCATGATCAGGGCCTCCAGCATGTACATCGCCACCGACCCGACAAGGACCAGCACGCTGGTGCCCTGCAGGAGGATGTTGCCCGTCATGACCATGTACTCGATCGCGGAGCCGGCGAGGGTCACGATGAGGTGACCGGCGAGCATCGTCGCGAAGAGTCGGAGCGAGTGCGTGACCGGGCGGACGATGAAGTTCGAGATGATCTCGATCGGCACCACGATCAGGAGGATGTACCAGGGGACGCCCGAGGGGACGACGGCCAGCTTGAAGTAGCGGATGCCGTGCTTCTTGACGCCGATACCCACCCAGAGGAGGAAGAAGATGGCTGCGATCCCGTAGGCGCTGCCGGGGTGCGAGAACGTGGGCAGCTGCAGGAGGGGTATGGCGCCGAAGATGTTGTTCACCAGCACGAAGAAGAACGCGGTGAAGAGCCAGGGCACGTACTTCAGGAAGTCCTTCCCGCCGATGATGTCCTTGCCGATGGAGTTGCGGACGAAGCCGTACGCCGTCTCCCCCAGGAACTGGACTTTTCCGGGCACCATCTGGCGCCGGCGGGAGGCGACGAGGAAGAAGGCTGCGATGAGGACCACCGAGAGGATGGTCAGCAGCATCTGCTTGCCGAATCCACCCTCCAGCAGGACCCCGTATTCGCCACCCCACGGGAAGATGTCCCGATAGTGGGTGTCATCGATCGTCGGGGCTACGAATCCCTCTTCGGTAGTTGCGGCCGGGAGCGCAAGCGCGATCAACGCGTTTCCTCTCTGCAGTGTCCATCGTTGGGCAAGATCTGTTCGGCCGCAGCGTGACTGGTCCGACTCGTTAAGTTCTGGGGAGTCACTCGGGTCCGTCCTCGGCACCGGGCGTTGTCCGGGATCCGCTGTGCGGATTCGGCGTGTGGTCCCGGGTGAGGTTGTGCATGTGGGAGAGGTAGAAACCCCCGGCTGCACCTAAGAACGCTCCCGCCAGCACCAACCAGCGCGTGTCGAGGAGATTATCCAGCCCCCAGCCTATCAAACTCCACACCAGGATCCCGCCAATGATGTAGCTGAAGACGGTCATGCCCGCCTCGTAGCCGCCGTTGGAATAGCGGCCTTCCCCGGGTGCGGGAGAGCCTGCGGAGGCGTCCTCGCGTCGCTGCATTCCGCCCGCCATCTCAGCGTCCCTGCCCGTCGCGAGAGGGCGGGAGGTCCCCGGGACGTGGAGTGCCCCCGGGTGCGGACGCGCCGTCTCCGGCTTCGTCCCGGTCGCCGTACAGGGGCGTCCGGAGGCGCGAGAACGCGACCACCTCGGCGACCTGCCAAGCGAGGACGGCGGCCAGCGCCCCGACGAAGAACCACGTGCGGTCGAGCCATCCCGGCGTGCCGAGGAAGAACAGCACGGCGGCGAAGCCGACGACCTTGATCGCGTAGGTCACGGCGAAGAGCCCCAGGGCACCCGAGGGGTTGGTCCTGCCGGCGTAGTGGCCGATCAGCAGGCTGATCCCGAAGAACGCGATGACGAGGGCGGCCCCGAACAGCACGCTGAGCGCGGCGGCGGGTGAGGTGGACAGGGCGGCTGCGGCGGCGAGGACCACGGTCACTGCACCTGCTGCGGCGGCGGACCGGCCGAGGATGCCGAGCCAGGGAGATTCCGTGGCGCCCGAGACGGGCACGAGGGCGGAAGGATCGGCTGCTGTGGCCGGCTGGTCCGGTCGTGGCACGTACTGTCCGCTCTGTCGGCTGCGCCGTGCGGCGCCCTGCTGATCCTCCGTCGACCGTGTCGCGCGGAGGTGTGCCGGGGACGGAGGACAGATCGTCATCGCCCCGGCGCCTGAAATTCTACCGTACCGTGCGGCTCCGGCCCGGTCCTCAGCCCCTGACGGCCGTGCGACGCCCGACCGCTCCCCGGACGGCCCGGACGATCCGGGGTGAGGAGAGGTAGAGGGCGACGACGGCGGCCGCGAACAGCGACACGGACACAGCCAGCGGAGCGGCAGCCGTCGCGAGGACGAATCCCGCACCGCCGGTCAGCATCGACAGCACGCTCACGAGGACCGCGACCTGCGCGTGGGTGAGCCCCGCGTCGGTGAGCCGCTGGTAGACGTGCTGGCGATGGGCCGCGGAGAGCCTCTCGCCGCGCCGCGCCCGGCGCAGGAAGGTGGAGAAGGTGTCGGCCAGGTAGATCAGCACCGGCGAGAGGAGGTACTCGAGGTAGACACCTGCGAGGAGTCCCGTCACGGCGATCGCCGCGATGGACGCACCGAGCAGGTAGCTGCCGACATCACCCAGGAAGACGAAGCCGCGCCCGAGGTTCCAGGGGAGGAAACCGGCGAAGGCCGCCGCGACGACGAGCCCGGCGACGATCAGCCACATCTGGTCGCTGAGCAGGCCCGCCCACGCGTAGAACGCCCCGACGACGACACCGTGCATGCCGGAGATCCCGTTGATGCCGTCCATGAAGTTGGCGGCGTTGATGTAGGCGGCGACGGCGATCGCCCCGACGGGCAGCCACCAGTAGCTGCTCTCGTCGATCGTCGTCGCGAGCGCGGCCGTCCCGGCCGCCCCGATGAGCAGCTGGACCGCGAGCCGCACCCGGACCGACAGCCCGCGGAAGTCCTCGATCCAGCCGAGGGCGGACGCCGCGCCCACCATCAGGAAGATGATCAGGATGAGTGACCGGTCGACGGCGACGAGCCCCGTGGCGAGTGAGAGGGCCAGTCCCGCGAGGATGGCGGCCGCGACCGCGACACCCATCCCGCGGATGACGAGCGTGGTGTGCGAGGAACGATCGTTGGGGATGTCGATGACGCCCAGGCGCCGGAGCAGCGGCTTGACGATCACGGGAAGGGCCAGGGACAGCGCCAGCGCCACGAGTCCGACGACGGCCAGCAGGGCACTCATGACGCCGCTCCGCCGGCGCCCGTCGAGGAGGGCGCGGAACGGCGGGGCTCCACGGACTGGTGCTCCGTGGCAGCGTCGAAGGAGGCGATGCCACGCTGGTCGTGGGTGAAGCCGCCCTCGGTCTTCCACTCCTGGAGGCTGAGCTGCTGCGGGTCCAGAGGTACCACCGAGGTGTGCGAGATCTTCGGGTGGAGGGGACGCGAATCGTTCTCCCCGGCGCCCATGAGATCCTCGTGCATCTTCTCCCCGGGGCGGAGACCCGTGAACACGATGTCGATGTCCTTGCCCGACATCGCGATCATGCGCTGGGCGACGTCCAGGATCTTCACGGGCTCACCCATGTCGAGGATCAGCACCTCCCCTCCCCTGCCGATCGCGCCGGCCTGCACCACCAGCTGGCACGCCTCGGGAATGGTCATGAAGAACCGGGTGACCTCGGGGTCGGTCACCGTGATGGGCCCGCCGTTGCGGATCTGCTCGGTGAACAGGGGCAGCATGGAGCCGCGGCTGCCGATCACGTTGCCGAACCGGACCGACACGAAGCGTTGTCCGGTGCGTGCCGCGTGCCAGGACGTCAGCTTCTCCGCCACACGCTTGGAATGGCCGAGGACGCTCGTGGGGTCCGCGGCCTTGTCGGTCGAGATGTTGACGAAGTTGGTCACTCCGACCGCCGACGAGGCCCGCAGCACATTGAGAGAGCCCTGGACGTTGGTCTTCCAGGCCTCCTCCGGGTACTGCTCCAGGAGCGAGACGTGCTTCAGCGCGGCGGCGTGGAAGACGACCTGCGGCCGGCGTTCCTCGAAGATGCCGAGCAGGGCGTCGGCGTCCCTGATGTCGGCCAGGACCGTGTCCCTGCCGGTCAGCAGACCGCGCCCGGTGAGTGAGATCTGGGTGGACTGCAAGCCGCTCTCGTCGCGGTCCAGCATGATCAGCTCTGCGGGCGAGAACGCGGAGAGCTGCCGGCAGAGCTCGGAGCCGATCGAGCCACCGGCACCCGTGACGAGGACGCGCTTGCCGGTGATGTACCCCGAGACCTCGTCGGCATGGATGTCCACGGGGCGCCGGCCGATCAGGTCCTCGACGGCGACCTCGCGGAAGTCGGCGATGCCGGGCCCGGAGGCACCGAGCATGTCACGCAGCGGCGGCAGGACGAGGACCTTGATCCCGAGGCCCGCCACGAGGTCGGAGACCCGGCGGACCTGGGCCGCCTCCACCTCGGCGAAGGCGATCACGAGCATCGACGCCTGGGTCCGGGCGACGATCTCGCGAAGGTCCTCGATCCGTCCGAGGACCGGGACCGAGGACAACCGCAGGTGCTTCTTCGCGGGGTCGTCGTCGACCAGGCCCACGGGGAAGTAGGGAGAGTCGGGGTCCTGCATCATGCGCCCGACGAGCGAGTTGCCGAGGAAGCCCGCGCCGTAGATCAGCGTGCGCTGGGCGTCCTCGCCCGGCTTGGCCTTGCTCTCCACGTACATGCGCTTGAGGTAACGGGTCGCGGCGAGGAACATGCAGGCGAACGGAAAGGCGATGATGCCGATGCTTCGCGGTACTTCGATCACGGTGAAGAACGCCACGCTCACGAGCACGAGGATGACCCCGACCAGCACGGCCACGACGACGAGGAGCTTGGCCTCGTGGAAGCTCCCGAAGCTGTAGCGGCCGCGGTACAGGGCGAAGCTCAGCCCGACGGCGAGTTGCGCGATGACGGCGACCGCGCAGAACGCGGCGATCCCGGGGACGTTGACCTCCTTGACCAGGAGTTCGTAACGCAGGATCAGGGCCAGGAGGATGGCGACGATCCAGGCCGCGGCGTCGAGGAGGTACTGCGACCACAGCCAGATGGCAGGCTTGTCACCGCCGGCGGCTGCGGCCGTGGAGCCGGATGTCCGGGCCGAGGCCCGGCCTTCGTTGAGTCCCATGATTCCTAACGGTGTCAGGCAGGCATCACCGCGTTCGCCACCGGAGACGCTTCCACCGATGGCCGGGCACTCACTGCGCTCGGCGCCCGGGCAGGGGCTGGAACACGGTGTAATAGACTGCTACTACCCGAGAATACTAACTGCACCGCCTGTGCCAGGCCCGTTGCGCACCGCCCTGGCGCGGCCTGGAAGGAACAGGTTGCTTGCCCCTGACGCCGGCTCTCCCCGCGTGTTCATCGTCATCACGACCTTCAATCGGGCATCTTACCTGCGCCAGCTCCTCGACTCCGTCGCCGGGCTCGATCCTGCGCCCGCAGGCGTCGTCGTCGTCGACAACGCGAGCACCGACGGCACCGAGGACCTGCTCGCCGGCATCGATCTCCCCGTCCCCGTCGTCGTTCACCGGCTCCCGGCTAATGTCGGAGGTGCCGGTGGTTTTGCGGCGGGGGTGGCGCGCGGCCTCGAGGAGGGCGCCGAGTGGCTGTGGCTGATGGACGACGACGTCGTCGTCCTGCCCGATGCCCTCGCCGCCTTCCGGCCCTGGCTGTCCCGGTACTCCTGCCTGCACGGACGCCGCCTCGACCACGCCGGGCAGCCCTTCTTCTGGCAGCACCGGCTCAGCGAGACGCTCGGCGTGCACCTGCCCGTGCGCGGTGACGTCTTCGCCACCTCGCCGGTCTTCCACACCAACGTGGGCTGCTTCGAGGGGATGTTCATCTCCGCCGAGGTGGTGCGCACGACGGGGCTCCCGGATGCCCGGTTCTTCCTGAACGGCGACGACACGACGTACGGCTGGCTCGTCTCGCAGCGGTACCCGGTGGCCTACGTGGACGCCGTCGTGCTGCAGAAGACCCGGCCGCAGCGGCAGATCGACCTCGGTATCCGCCACCTCAACGACTCCAGCGACCTCTCCCGGTTCTGCGGGATGCGAAACCGCGGGCACCTCGCGCGGTACCTCCGCCTGCACGGCAGCTACTCGCGCGTCGGCTTCGGGGTGGGCACCGCCCTGACCGCCACGAAGGAGATCGTGCGGCTGATCGCCGTCGAGCGCTCCGTGTCCGGCGTCACCGCCCTCTGGCGGGGATGGCGCGCAGCCCGGAGGATCCTGGCGGACCGCACCTGGCGCCCCGAGCCGCCCCTGACCGGCGACACCGGGCCGGGAGCGCCGGGGGCACCGCTGTGAGCTGGCTCGTGTTCGGGGGCACCGGATTCGTCGGCTCGGCGGTGGTGGACGGCGTGGCACGGACGGGGATCGCGGTCGGTTCGCAACGCGCACCGCGCTGCACCACCACGGCCGCGACGCCGGAGGCCCTCGTCGCAGAGGCGCTCCGGGCGGACCCCGCCCTCCTCGCCGACCTGACCGCGCTGATGGAAGGTCACGACGTCGTGGTCAATGCCGCCGGATCGGCGACGCCGTCCGCGACCGGCGACTCCGACCTGCTCGGCGCCAACGCCCTGCTTCCGCTCGTCCTTGCACGGGCCGCCGACGCGGCGGGCGTGCGGCGTTTCATCCACCTCAGCAGCGCCGCGGTCCAGGGGCGCACCCCGATGCTCGACGAAACCCCGTCGGTGCGCCCCTTCTCCGCGTATTCGCGGAGCAAGGCCCTCGCCGAACTGGCACTGGCCGAGCTGCCGGTGCGTGCCTCACTCACCGTCATCCTCCGGCCCACCTCCGTCCAGGGACGGGGCCGCCCGACGACGCTCGCGCTCGCCCGGTTCGCCGGCTCCCCGCTGGCCTCGGTGGCCGCGCCCGGCACCTCGCCGTCGCCCATCACGTCGGTCGACGCCCTGGCGGACCTCGTCCTCTCCGTCGGCTCCCATCAGGGCCCTGTCCCCCGCATCATCCTGCAACCGTGGGAGGGGCTCTCGGTCCGCTCGGTCCTCCAAGCCGCGGGAGGACGTCCGCGCGAACTGCCGGCCGTTGCATGCCGCGCCGCCGTGCGCGTGGGGTACGCGCTGTCGGCGCTGCTGCGCGGTCGCCTCGATGGGCAGGTCCGGCGGGTCGAGCTCATGTGGTTCGGCCAGGATCAGGTGCCCGGGTGGTGCTCGGAACAGGGGCTCACCCCGGTACCGCAGGTCCACGACCTGCTGGTCGCCGCGCGCCACGCCTGAGGCCTCCGACCGGCGGTCCGCGGGGCGCCCGAACAGCACGAGCGCCTGGAGGGGGGCGACCGACGGACCGTCCCGCGTCAGTCCGCGGTGGTCCCGCCCGGTTCCGTTCCGCCCGGTGCTACTCCACCCGGTGCTGCTCCGCCCGGTGCTGCAGCGGCCTGCGGGGCATCGCCGTCCCTCGTGCCCTCGGCCGCGGCAGGCCCGACGCCGTCGATCCCGACGATTCCCGGAACGATCGCGCGCAGCCGTACCAGCGGCACGGTCCCCTCCCGCACCACCCGAAGGATGTCTCCGGTGGCGTCGACGATCGTCGACCCCGTGCCGTCCGCGGCGGTCCGCTCGCCGTCGTCCAGGTACACGGCCACGGATTCCGCGAGCTGGGCGACGGCGTCGGCCGCCGTCGTGGCGGCGGGCTGCCCCGTCCGGTTGGCCGAGGAGACGGCGAGCGGCCCGGTGAGGGTCAGCAGTTCGAGGGCCAGCGCGTCGTCGGGAACACGGAGCGCGACCGTTCCGAGGGTGTCACCGAGGTCCCAGGTCAGGGACGGCTGCGCGTGGCAGATGAGCGTCAGGCCACCGGGCCACAGGGCCTCGGCGAGTCGCCGTGCGTCCGGGTGGACATCGGTGGCGAGACCGTCGAGGGTCTGCAGCCGGGGAATGAGGACGGGCGGCGGCATGCTGCGGCCGCGGCCCTTGGACGCCAGGAGCGTGGCCACGGCCTGCGGCGAGAACGCGTCGGCGCCGATCCCGTACACCGTGTCCGTTGGGAGGACGACGCACTGCTTGAGGGAGACAGCGCGCTGGGCAGCCGCGAGGGCCTCCCTGCGCTGGACGGGGTCGGAGCAGTCATAGCTGGTGGTCACCCGATCATCCTTTCATCGGTTCGGACACGGGCGCGCCGGAGGACACCCGGACGGTAGCGGAGTGCACGGCGCCTCAGGACGGCGGCGGGCCGAACCCCGTGCCGCGCAAACCCGCCGAGTACGCCCTGAACCACGCCCTGAGGCCGGCGAGATCGCGTTGGGTGAGGAAGTAGTACGGGAACCCGATGACGTCCGCGCCGAACCATCGCAGGCTGCGGTACTTGCGGGCCAGGTAGGCCCGGTTGCGGAAGTAGGAGAAACGCTTGAACTCCCCCTCGGGGATCACGGGAGTGATGAAGCCGCCGAAGATCGGTTTCATCTCCGCCCAGGTGGCCGGATGGCGCACTGCCACCGTGGTCACCGTTCCGTACTTCAGGCCGGCCTTCCGCACGCGTGCGAGGAAGTCGACCTCGTCCCCGCGGATGAAGAACTTCATGTCGGGGAGACCGATCGTCGAGAAGACCTCCGTGCGGACCAGCGCGCCGTTGAAGAAGTGCACCATGTCGGGCAGGAATCCCAGGGGTTCGAGCGACGCACGATCATTGGTCGGCAACCCCCTGATGCGGAAGTTGAAGGACAGCCGGCTCGGGTCCGAGGTCGCCGCGACCAGGGGGCAGACGATGTCGAGATCGTGCTCGTGCGCCGCGCGCAGCAGTTCCGTGAGGCAGCGCTCGTCCTCGGGATGGCCGTCGTCATCCATCAGCCACACCCATCGCGCCCCGCTCGCGATGGCGGCAAGGATCGCGAACGCGAACCCGCCCGCTCCCCCGAGATTGGCCTCGGAGCGCAGGTAGTGGATGGCGCCGTCGGCCGCCTGCACGACATCGGTGGCCGGTCTGGTGCCGGAGTCCACGAGGGCGATGGTCCGGATCGGGGCTGTCTGCACGGCGAGTGACCGCAGGAGCTGGGCGAGTTCCTCGTGGCGGTCGTAGGTGACGGCGGCGACGGCCACCGTGTCAGTGCCCTGGGGGTGCTGCATCGGCTGCTCGGTCATGGTGTGTGCCCTGCTGTGTGGTCGGGTGTGTCCACCGATGGGTGGCCGGTCGGGTGTCCACGGTGCTCCCGTGCTGCGGGCCCGATTGTCGGAGGCGTCGCCGACGATGCACGCTGCGCCGTCGTCGGCCGGGCGCTCTCGCGCAGGACGGCGCTCGTGGCGCGGTCCCGCCCGCCGAGGTCCTGATGCGTGGTCACCGAGGTCCAGACGCCTGCCTCCGTGAGGAAAGCGGCGACCCAGGGTGCCTGCACCTCGGCGTGCTCCATGACGAAGTACCCGCCCGCCCTGAGCAGGCGTGCTGCGGACGCGGCAGCGGCCCGGGGCAGCCGCAGACCGTCCGCTCCCCCGCCGTACAACGCCATGTGCGGATCGTGCTCCGCGACCTCGGGCTCGTTCGGTACGGCGTCCGCAGGGATGTAGGGGGGGTTGGAGACCACGATGTCGAACGAGCCGTCGAGCTCGGGCAGCGCCGTCGCGAGGTCGCCCTGCACCAGGCGGACCCCGTAGGGCTCGAGGTTGGTGGCCGCCCAGGCGCACGCGAGATCGCTCAGCTCGACGGCGTACACCTCCGCGCCCGGGACCTCGTCGGCGACGGAGGCAGCGATCGCCCCCGATCCGGTGCCGAGATCGACGATCCTCGGCGAGGACAGTGGTCCCGCCCTGTCGATCACGAGCTGGGCCACCGACTCGGTCTCGGGACGGGGGATGAAGACACCCGGCCCCACGGACAGGTCGATCCGGCGGAAGGACGCCGATCCCGTGAGGTGCTGCAGCGGGACCCGTCGGGCACGCTCGTCGACCAGTGCCTGGAAGCCCGCGGGCGCTTCGGCGCCGATGAGTGCCAGCGCCCGCAGCCGCCCGCGTGACACGCCTGCGAGGTGGGCGGCCAGGAGCTCGGCATCCACGCGGGGACTCGCAACGCCTGCCGCGCGAAGCCGTTCCTCTGCAGCGCGGAGGGCCTCCTCCACGCCTACTCTTCCGTGCCGATGGCGTCCAGGCGGGCCTGCTCGTCCATCTCGATGGCCGACTGGACCACGGGCTCGAGGTCACCGTTCATGACGGTGTCGAGGTTGTAGGCCTTGTACCCCGTGCGGTGGTCCGCGATCCGGTTCTCGGGGTAGTTGTAGGTACGGATACGTTCCGACCGGTCCATGGTGCGGATCTGCGACTTCCGGATGTCCGAATTCGCCGCGTCGATCTTCTCCTGCTCGTGCGCGAGGATGCGGGACCGCAGCACGCGCATGGCGGCCTCACGGTTCTGGAGCTGCGACTTCTCGTTCTGCATGGCCACCACGATCCCGGTAGGCAGGTGGGTGATGCGCACGGCGGAGTCCGTCGTGTTGACGGACTGGCCGCCCGGGCCGGAGGAGCGGTACACGTCGATCTTCAGGTCGTTCTGGTTGATCTCGACCTCTTCCGGCTCGTCGACCTCGGGCAGCACGAGCACGCCCGCCGCGGACGTGTGGATCCGGCCCTGGGACTCGGTGACCGGGACACGCTGCACCCGGTGCACGCCGCCCTCGAACTTGAGCCGCGCATAGACACCCTCGGCCGGATCGTTGGAGGATCCCTTGATGGCCATCTGGACGTCCTTGTAGCCGCCGAGATCCGATTCGTTGGCGGAGATGAGCTCCGTCTTCCACCCGCGCGACTCCGCGTAGCGCGCGTACATCCGGAGCAGGTCGCCGGCGAACAGGGCTGCCTCGTCGCCACCCTCGCCGCCCTTGACCTCGATGATGACGTTGCGGCCGTCGTTCGGGTCACGCGGGATGAGCAGGCGCCGCAGGCGCTCCTGCGCGACGGTGAGCTGTTCCTCGAGTACCGGCACCTCGGCGGCGAACTCGGGATCCTCGGACGCCATCTCCCGTGCGGCCTCGAGATCGTCGTTCAGGGCGGTCCACCGGTTGTGCGCGTCGACGATCCGGCCGAGCTCGGCGTACCTGCGTCCGAGCCGACGCGCCAGAGCCTGATCGGCGTGGACGGCGGGATCGGCGAGCTGGTCCTGCAGCTCGGAGTGCTCGTCGAGCAGTCCCTGGATGGACTCGAACATCGGTGTACCTCTTTCGGCTTGTGCAGCCAGTCTACGAAGATCGAGAAGACAGAAATGACCACGATGGGGTGCTCCCGGCGGTTATTCCTGTCTTCTCGACGCGGGATCCCGGTCCGCGGGGAATCCCGGTTAACGGGGAAGCCGCCTGTATCGCCGACCGGCCGAGTGGCGCGGGTCGGCGATACAAGCGGCTGGGTGAGCTGCTAGTCGGAGTCCTTGGAGCCCAGCGTGGTCTTCTGGACCTGCATGAGGAACTCGACGTTGGACTGCGTCTCCCGGATCTTGTTGGTGAGCAGCTCGAGTGCCTGCTGGGTCTCGAGACCCGACAGCACGCGGCGCAGCTTCCACATGATCTTGACCTCGTCCGGCGAGAGCAGGTTCTCCTCGCGGCGCGTACCGGACGCGTTGACGTCCACTGCGGGGAAGATGCGCTTGTCGGCGAGGCTGCGCGAGAGGCGGAGCTCCATGTTGCCGGTGCCCTTGAACTCCTCGAAGATGACTTCGTCCATCTTGGACCCTGTCTCGACGAGCGCCGTTGCGAGGATGGTGAGCGAGCCACCGTTCTCGATGTTGCGGGCGGCACCGAAGAAGCGCTTCGGCGGGTACAGCGCCGCCGAGTCGACGCCACCGGAGAGGATCCGGCCCGACGCCGGAGCGGCCAGGTTGTAGGCACGGCCGAGGCGCGTCATCGAGTCGAGGAGAACCACGACGTCCATGCCCATCTCCACGAGGCGCTTGGCGCGCTCGATGGAGAGCTCGGCGACCGTGGTGTGGTCGTCCGCGGGGCGGTCGAAGGTGGAGGCGATGACCTCACCCTTCACCGTGCGCTGCATGTCGGTGACTTCCTCGGGGCGCTCGTCCACGAGCACCATCATGAGGTGCACCTCGGGGTTGTTGATCGTGATGGCGTTCGCGATCGCCTGCAGGATGAGCGTCTTGCCTGCCTTCGGCGGGGAGACGATCAGGCCACGCTGGCCCTTGCCGATCGGCGCCACGAGGTCGATGACGCGGGGGCCGATCTTCTTCGGGTCCGTCTCGAGGCGCAGGCGGTCGGACGGGTAGAGCGGCACGAGCTTCGCGAACTCGACGCGGTCCTTGAGGTCCTCGGCCGGCTTGCCGTTCACCGTGGTCACGCGGACGAGGGCATTGAACTTCTGCCGGGCGCTGGCCTGCGTCTCGCCCTCGCGGGGTGCACGGATGGCTCCGACGACGGCGTCGCCCTTGCGCAGGTTGTGCTTCTTGACCTGGGCGAGCGAGACGTAGACGTCGTTCGGTCCGGGCAGGTAGCCGGAGGTGCGCACGAAGGCGTAGTTCTCGAGGACGTCGAGGATGCCCGCGACGGGCAGCAGGACGTCGTCCTCGGTGACCTCGACGTCGTCGACGTCCGGCTGGTTGCGGCCGCGACGGCGGTCGTTGCGCTCGTTGCGGTCGCGGAAGCGGCTGCTGCGGTCGTCGGACGCATTGCCCCCGTTGCGGTTGGCACGGTTACGGCGATTACGGCCGCGGCCCTCGTCGTCGTTCTGGTTGCCCCGGTTGTCCGAGCGATTGTCCCGGTTGTCCCCTCGGGAATCATTGCGGGCGTCACTGCGCTCGCTGCCGTTGCGGCCGCCGTCGTTCTGGGTGTCGTTGGTCGAGCCACCGTTGGTGGAGCCACTGTTGTTCGAGGCGCCGTTGTTCGAGCCGCCGTTGTTCGAGCCGCCGTTGGCGGAATCGTCCCGGCCGTTGCGGGACCGGCTGCGGCGCTCGTTGCGGTCGCCGCGTCCTTCGCCCTGCTGGCCCGATGCGCCGTCACCCTGCTGGCCCGCGTCGTTCTGGCCGTCGTTCCGGGTATCGTTCCCGGCCTCGTTCTGACCGGACTGTGCGTCGCCGCGATCCTCGCCGCGACGGTTGCGGCGGTTGCGCTGGTTGCGTCCGCCGCCCTCGCGGTCACCGCGATCCTGCTGCTCGCCGGCGGACGAGTCGTCGGAGGCATCCCGTGACGGAGCCTCGGCCTGCTGGTCGCCGGTGGCACCTGCGGGCTCGGACGCGGGGACGGAGACGACGCCGTCACTGCCCGCGCGCCGGTTGCGGTTGCGGGTCCGGGGCTGGCGCTCGGCGGGAGCGGACTGCTCGTCCTGGGGCTGGCCTGCGGAGGGTGCCTCGGCAGCGTCCGGTGTGCCGGAGACCTCGGAGCGCTGCGCGTCTGCGCCGCGCTCGCTGCGGACGGACGGTGCCTTCTGGCGGTCCGCCACGGCGCCGCCGCGCTGGTGGTCGGAGATGGCCGAGACGAGGTCGCTCTTGCGCATCCTCGATCCACCGGTGATACCGAGCTGTCCGGCGAGTGCCTGCAGCTGCGCGAGCTTCAGGCCTGCAAGGCCGCTGCTCTTGGAAGTTGTTGCGCCGGTTGCTTCAGCGTCTTGGGTGGCCACACCTGGTAACAGGTCAGTGGTGTCAGTCACGAAGGATCCTTCCCCCTCGTCGGGCGGCCACCTGATCAGTGGTCCGCGGTGGTTTGCCCCGTGCCGCATGTGAAGCAGGCGGGGTTCAGCCGGGCCGGAGGCTGCCCGGCGTCGACTGGGTGTGCTGAGAGCCTGGGGATGCCTTCGCGCGTCAGGGCTGGCCCGCGCACGAAGATATGGTCGGAGGCTACACCGGAGGATGTTCTACTGCTGTCGGAACCTGCAGTGTGTGCGGCGGTCCGAAGATCAGGACGGTCGACTCAACAGAAGCACACGATGCCTTGAGAGACACAGCGAGTCGCGAGGCGCACAGCATGCGCCGGAACGATCACTACCCTTGGTGCACTTCCACTTTAGCACCTACACGCTCCACCGCGAGCCGGAGAACCCGCCACGCCCTGGGTGTGTCGCCCTGATCGAGCAGCCGGGCGATGGCCGACTCGGCGGCATCTGCCTGCTCCTGCCCTACCGCGAGCGTCATGATGCTCGGGCCCGCGCCGGAGATGGTGCTGGCGAAACCGGCGGACCGCAGGCCGCGCATGAGCGTGGCGCTCGGCAGCATGGCCTGGGCGCGGTAGTCCTGGTGCAGGGAGTCCTGGGTTGCGGGGAACAGCAGCGACGGGTCCGCGGACAGGGCGTGCACGAGGAGCGCGGCACGGCCCGCGTTGGCCGCGGCACTGTGGTGCGAGACCGAGGGCGGCAGGAGTGCCCGTGCGCTCTCCGTGGAGAGTGCGGCGTCAGGGACGGCGAGGACGGGGACGACATCGGGATGCACCTCCACCCGCGAGCTGTGGTACGCGTGTCCGCTCTCCCAGGAGATGGCGAGCGAGCCCATGAGTGCGGGGGCCACGTTGTCGGGATGGCCCTCGAGCGAGGCCGCCCACTGGAGCACCTGTGCCTCGTCCAGCCGGTGTCCGGCGGGCAGCAGCGCATTGGCGGCGAGGACGCCGGCGACGATCGCCGCGGCGGAGGAACCGAGGCCCCTACCGTGCGGGATCACGTTGGTAGTGTCCAGCTCGAGCCCCGGGGACCGGAAGCCGACGCGGTCGAGCGTGCCGAGGAGCGAGCGCGCCACCAGATGGGTCGCGTCGTTCGGCAGGTCGGCTGCTCCCTCCCCCGATGCCCTGACGGTCGTCGTCCCGGCCGTGGTGGTGCGGACCCGCACGGTGTCGTGCAGCGCGAGCGCCAGGCCGAGGGTGTCGAAGCCCGGTCCGAGATTCGCGCTCGTGGCGGGCACCCGTATCTCGACGGCCTGTCCGGTGTCGACCCCGGGAAGCTCCGCCGGTTCGGGGGTGCCGGCGGTGTCGGCGCTCCGGCGGAACGCCGGAGGCGCCGGATGGAGATCCGCCACGTCAGTCCTCGAGCCCGAGGGCCGCGGCGACGCTGACGACGTCGAACTCCACCTTCGTCGGTTCGACGTCCGCGCCGTCGGCCGTCCGCAGCGCCCACTGCGGATCCTTCAGGCCGTGGCCCGTGACGGTGATGACGATGGTCTTGCCCGTCGGGGCAAGACCATCGGCGTGCTTCTTGATGAGTCCTGCGACACCTGCTGCCGAGGCAGGCTCCACGAAGACGCCCTCGCGCGAGGACAGCCAGCGGTGCGCGTCCAGGATCTCCTCGTCGGTCACGGCCTCGATGAGGCCGCCGGACTCGTCGCGCGCTGCGACGGCGAAGTCCCAGGAGGCGGGATTGCCGATCCGGATGGCGGTGGCGATGGTGTCGGGTTCGGTGATCGGGTGGCCCTTGACGAGCGGCGAGGCACCCTCTGCCTGGAAGCCCCACATGATCGGCGTGCGGGTGGCGACAGCGGGCAGCTCGCCGTGGTGCATCGACGCGTACGGCGCCGCGTACTCCTTGTAGCCCTTCCAGTAGGCACTGATGTTGCCGGCATTGCCGACGGGCATCAGGTGGTAGTCCGGCGCGTCGCCGAGGGTGTCGACGACCTCGAAGGCAGCCGTCTTCTGACCCTCGAGGCGCGCCGGGTTCACCGAGTTCACCAGGAACACGGGGTATGCCTCGGCGAGCTTGCGCGCCACGTCGAGACAGTTGTCGAAGTTCCCGTTGACCTGCAGCAGCTGCGCGCCGTGCGCGATCGCCTGGCTCAGCTTGCCCATGGAGATCTTGCCGTCCGGTACGAGGACGGCGCACGTGATGCCGGCCTGCGTGGCGTAGGCGGCCGCGGATGCCGACGTGTTGCCGGTCGACGCGCAGACCACGGCCTTGGCGCCGGCGGCGACGGCCGCCGTCATGGCCATGGTCATGCCGCGGTCCTTGAAGGACCCGGTGGGGTTCATACCCTCGACCTTGAGGTAGACGGTGTTGCCTGTCAGCTCGGACAGATGCCGCGCATGGACGAGGGGCGTGCCACCCTCCCCGAGGGTGACGACCTCCGTGGCGTCCGTCACGGGCAGGCGTTCGGCATACTCGCGGATGACTCCGCGCCACTGGTGGGCCACTTAGATTCCCTCTACTCGGAGAACGGATGAGACGGCGGTGATGACATCGAGCGCGGCGACCTGCTTGACGGTGGCGGCGAGCGAGGACTCGGGTGCGCGGTGTGTGACGATGCGCAGTTCCGCCGTCGTCCCGCCGTCGGGCCCGTTCTGGTGGATACGCTGGCGCATCGTCTCGATGGACACGCCGTTCTCGGCGAAGATCTGCGCGATGCGTGCCAGGACACCCGGCTGGTCGGCGACCTGCAGGCCGATGCAGTAGCTCGTGCGGACCGTGTCGATACTGAGCGGCGGCACATGGCCCGTGGTGGTCTCGGTGCGGCCCGGGCCGCCGAGGACCATGCGGCGTGCGGCGCTGACGACATCGCCCAGCACCGCCGAGGCCGTCGGCGTACCACCGGCGCCCTGACCGTAGAACATGAGCTCGCCGGCGTTCTCCGCCTCGATGAAGACGGCGTTGAACGCGCCCCGCACGGCGGCGAGCGGATGCGAGCGGGGAAGCAGGGTGGGGTGCACGCGGACGCCCACACCGGCGGCCCCGGCCTCGTCGGTGAGCATCTCCGCGATCGCGAGCAGCTTGATGACGTAGCCGTCCTCGGCTGCGGCAGCGATGTCGTCCGCCGTCACGGAGGTGATGCCCTCGCAGTACACGTTCTCCAGGGCGAAGCGCGTGTGGAAGGACAGGGACGCGAGGATCGCCGCCTTCGCGGCGGCGTCATGACCCTCGACATCCGCCGTCGGATCGGCTTCCGCGTACCCCAGGTCCTGGGCGGCCTTCAGCGCGTCGGCGAACTGCGCGCCGGTCGAGTCCATCTGGTCCAGGATGTAGTTCGTGGTGCCGTTGACGATGCCGAGCACGCGGGTGATGCGGTCCCCGGAGAGGCTGTCACGGATGGGCCGGAGGATCGGGATGGCACCGGCGACCGCGGCCTCGTAGGACAGCTGGACCCCGGCGGCGTCGGCCTGCTCGTAGAGTTCCGGGCCGTCCTGCGCGAGGAGTGCCTTGTTCCCGCTGACCACCGTGGCGCCGTGCTCGATGGCGCGGTGGATCAGGGTCTTGGCCGGCTCGATCCCGCCCATGAGCTCGATGACGATGTCGGCCTGCTCCACGAGCGACTCCGCGTCGGTTGTGAGGAGGCCGGCGGGGAGCTCCACCTCGCGCTGCGCCGCGAGGGTGCGCACGGCGACGCCGACGAGCTCGAGCGGCGCCCCGGCGCGGCGGCCGAGGTTCTCGGCGTCCTCGAGGAGGATCCGGGCCACCTGGGACCCGACGTTGCCGCAGCCGAGCAGGGCTACGCGCAGGGGTTTGACTGGGGGCGTGACTGGCGCATTCATGCTGTCCGTGGGTCTCCTGGATCCGTGGCGGGCGCTGGGGTGCGCGGGGCTGGCTCGCGCTGGACGTCCCTGCGGAACAGGTCCTCCTCGGTCTCGCCGCGCACGATCAGCCGGGCTGCCCCGTCGACGACCGCCACGACGGGCGGGCGCGTCAGGTAGTTGTAGTTGCTCGAGAGCACCCAGCAGTACGCACCGGTTCCGGGAACGGCGAGGAGGTCACCGGCTCCGGTGTCCTCGGGGAGGTAGACGTCCCGCACCACAATGTCACCGCTCTCGCAGTGTTTTCCAACCACACGGGAGAGCACGGGGGCGGCGTCCGGGGTCCGGGAGGCCAGGACGGCCGAATAATCCGCGCCGTAGAGCACCGGGCGGGCGTTGTCGCTCATGCCGCCGTCCACCGACACATAGCGTCGCGGCTGCGTAACGGAGGTGTCGTGGAGCACCTCCGAGCCGTTCGCCGCGGCATCCACCCGCACCGTCTTGGTCGTCCCCGCGGTGTAGAGCGTGAAGGTCGTGGGGCCGACGATCGCCCGCCCCGGCTCGATCGAGATGCGCGGCACGCGCAGTCCCAGCTCGGTGCAGGTGGACCCGACGACGGCGGCCATCGCCCGGGCGATCTCCGCCGCGGGCCGCGGTTGGTCCGCCTCCGTGTAGGCGATCCCGTAACCGCCACCGAGGTCCAGCTCCGGCAGTTCGACGCCGTGCCGGTCCCGGACACCGGCGAGGAAGCCCAGCAGCCGCTGAGCCGCGAGCTCGAAGCCTTCCGGCTCGAAGATCTGCGAGCCGATGTGGCAGTGCACGCCGAGCAGGTTGATGCCGGGGTGCGCCAAGGCGTCGGCCACGGCGCGCGCGGCCGGCGAGGAGTCGCCGTCGATACCGTCGTCCTGGACCTGCGCGCGGCCGTGCGCGCCGTCCTGCCCGTCGTCCAGCTGACCGGGCCCCTGCTCGGCAGTGAGGGAGAGCCCGAACTTCTGGTCCTCGTGTGCCGTCGCGATGAACTCGTGCGTGGAGGCGTGCACGCCCGGGGTCAGGCGGATCATGACGTTCGCGGTGCGCCCCCGCCGGACCGCGAGGTCCCCGACCAGCGCCACCTCCTGCAGGCTGTCGACGACGATCCGGCCGAGCCCGGCATCGATGGCCCGGGTGATCTCCGCGGCCGACTTGTTGTTCCCGTGGAGCCCCAGCCGGTGGCCGGGCATCCCGGCGCGGAGGGCGACCGCGAGTTCGCCGCCGGAGCAGGTGTCGAGGCCGAGACCCTCCTCACGCACCCAGTGGGCCACCTCCGTGCAGAGGAAGGACTTGCCGGCGTAGAAGACGTCCACTCCCCCGCAGAGGTCGCGGAAGGCGTCGTCGAACGCGTCGCGGAACGTGGCGGCGCGAGCGCGGAAATCGCGCTCCGACATCACGAACAGCGGCGTGCCGAACTCCTCGGCCAGCTCTGCGACGGAGACGCCGTCGATACTCAGGACGCCGTCGGTCCCGCGCTCCACGTCCTCGGCCCAGAGCTTCGCGTCGAGGCGTGCCTGGTCCGCCGGGAGCGAGAGCCAGTCCGGCGCCAGGGGTGACGCTTCACGGGGTGCTGCCCTGCCCGCCATCACATCCGCTCCGGTGCGGACACGCCGAGCAGGTCGAGCCCGTTCGCCAGGACCTGCTGCGTCGCGTTGTTCAGCCACAGGCGTGAGCGGTGGACGTCCTCGACCGGTGCGCCACCGAGCGGCGAGACGCGGCACGCGTCGTACCAGCGGTGGTAGGTACCCGCGATGACCTCGAGGTGGCGCGCCACGCGATGGGGCTCACGGAATGTCGCCGCCTGCGCGACGACGCCGGGGAACTGGCCGAGGGCAGCCAGCAGCTCACCCTCCGTGGGGTGGCTCAGCGACGCCGCGTCGAAGCTGCCGGTGTCCACACCCGCCGAGACGGCGTTGCGCGCGACGGCGTGGGTCCGTGCATGGGCGTACTGCACGTAGAACACCGGGTTCTCGTTGGTGTTCTTCCGCAGCAACTCGGGGTCGATCGACATGGCCGAATCGGCCGGCGAGCGCCCGAGGGAGTACCGCAGGGCGTCCCTGCCCAGCCAGTCGAGCAGGTCCCGCAGCTCGATGATGTTGCCGGCACGCTTGGAGAGACGGGCACCGTTCACGGACACCATCTGGCCGATCAGGATCTGGATGTTCTGCTCCATGTCGTCCCCGGCGCAGGCCGCGATGGCCTTCAGTCGACCGATGTACCCGTGGTGGTCGGCACCGAGCAGGTAGATCTTCTCGGGGAACCCGCGGTCCTTCTTCGACAGGTAGTAGGCGGCGTCGGATGCGAAGTAGGTGGGTTCACCGTTGGCCCTGATGAGCACCCGGTCCTTGTCGTCGCCGAAGTCGGTGGTGCGGAGCCAGACGGCGCCGCCCTCGTCGAAGACGTGGCCCTGCTCCCTCAGGCGCTCGACGGCCTGCTCCACCGCGCCGCCGTCGTGCAGTGAGGACTCCGAGAAGAAGACATCGAAGTGGACACCGAAGTCCGCGAGGGTCCCCTTGATGTCCGCCATCTGGGCCTCGTACGCGATGGCACGGACGATGGGCAGCGCCTCGGCATCCTCCAGCTCCGCCACCTCGGGACGTGCCTCGAGGACGGTGCGGCCGAGATCGGCGATGTACTCACCCGGATACCCGCCCTCCGGCGTCGTGCGCCCCTTGATGGTGGCGAGAACCGAGGCTGCGAAGTTGTTCATCTGCGTTCCGGCGTCGTTGATGTAGTACTCGGCCGTCACCTCGGCACCACTGGCCCTGAGGACCCGTGCGATCGAATCGCCGAGCGCCGCCCAGCGCGTGTGCGCCAGGTGGAGCGGGCCGGTCGGGTTGGCGGACACGAATTCCATGTTGACCGTGTGCCCGGCCAGGGCGTCGTTCCGTCCGTAGGCGGAGCCCGCCTCCACGATGGAGCGTGCCAGTTCACCGGCCGCACCGGCGTCGAGCGTGATGTTGAGGAAGCCCGGACCGGCGATCTCGACGCTCTTCACGCCGTCGATGCCCGCGAGGCGATCGCTGAGCAGCTGCGCGAACTGGCGTGGGTTCATCCCGGCCTTCTTGCCGAGCTGGAGGGCGATGTTCGTGGCCCAGTCGCCGTGGTCCCGGTTCTTCGGCCGCTCCACGCGTACCTCCGACGGGAGGTCGATACTGATGTCGCCGGCGTCGACGGCGGCCCGGAGGCAGGCGGAAATAGCGGAGGAGAGTTCTTCGGGAGTCACCCGACAAGCATAACGGCGTAGCTCCGCACGGCCGGAGGATCCTGCCTCCCGGCGAACGCCCTCCTTCACAAAGTGACGGGCCTAACAGTCCAGGACGCTGGAGGAAACGAATCCACCCATGGGACGTTGGACCGGAGAACACCGTGTCCACCGATCCAGCCCGACCCCCGCGCTGCAACCATCCGTCCGGCCCCGACCGGCGACCCACCAGGAGCACCCCATGACCATCACACGCCAGAGTGCACGTCCCCGGACGGCGAGCGCCGCCTATGCCGCGTTCCCCCTGCACAAGCGCGTCCTCACGGGCCTCGCCGCCGTCTCGATCCTCGGTGCTGCCGGCTGCGCAGGAGCGGAGGCCGATGCACCGGACCCGGCGACGACGACGTCCGGGGTCTCAGCTGCCCCCGTCGAGGAGACTCCGGCGGCAGCGCCCGAGCAGGCATCGGACGGGGCAGCGGGCAGCCAGACCTACCAGGACGGCACCTACACGGAGACCGGCGGATACCAGTCGCCGGCCGGGCCCGAGGAGGTGGGGGTGACCATCACCCTCGAGGCGGACGTCGTCACCGCCGTCGAGGTCGAGCCGATGCCGGACAACCCGACCACCACCACGTACCAGGAGAGATTCGCCGGAGGCATCTCGGACGCCATCGTGGGCAAGAAGCTCGACGATCTCGCGGTCGACAAGGTGGCGGGCTCCTCGCTGACGAGCGGCGGCTTCAACGACGCCGCCGACAAGATCAAGAGCGAAGCCCGGGGCTAGGCTCGCGAGCGTGGCGGACTCCTTCAGCTTCGACGCGATCGGTACGCGCTGGCGCGTGGACTCGCGTGCGCCGCTGCTGCCCGGTGAGCGGCTGGACCTGCTGCGCCTCGCCGAGGACTACGACGCGCTCTACTCCCGCTTCCGCACCGACTCGGCCGTCACCGCCCTGGCCGCGGAGGGTGGCTCGCTGCCCCTGCCCCGGCACGGCGAGGATCTCGGCCGACTCCTGCGCACGCTGCACGATCTCACGGACGGCGCCGTCTCACCCCTGGTCGGGGACCGCCTCGCCGAGCAGGGGTACGACGCCGAGTACAGCTTCGTCGCGAAGGCCCGGCCCTCGCCGGCCCGCCCGTGGGAGGAGGTCCTCGAGTGGTCCGCCGACGGCGTCACCCTGAGGGAGCCGGCCCTGCTCGACGTCGGTGCCGCCGGGAAGGGGCAGCTGGTGGACCTCATGATCGGGAGCCTCGTCGAGGCCGGCCACGAGGACGTGATCGTGGATGCGAGCGGCGACATGCGGCGCCAGGGCGACGGCGTCATCACGGTGGCCCTCGAACACCCTTACGATGCGACGTCGGCCATCGGTACCGTCGCCCTCGGTAGCGGGGCACTGTGCGCCTCGGCGTCGAACCGGCGTATCTGGGGGGACGGGCTGCACCACGTCCTCGACGCCCGCACCGGCCGCTGCGTGGACACCGTCGTCGCCACCTGGGTGCTCGCCCCGGACGCCATGACGGCCGACGGCCTGTGCACCGCCCTCTTCGTCGCCGATCCCGCCGCCCTGGCCGGCTCCTTCGACTTCGACTTCGTCCTCATGTACTCCGACGGACGCGCCCGCTTTTCCGCCCCACTCGCAGGAGCACTGTTCTCATGACCGCAGCACTCGACGGCCTGCTGGGCCGCCTGACCATGTACCGCCTGACGCTGGCACTGCTCCTGGTCCTGACCGTCGAGGCCCTCGTGCTCTCCGTCGCAGGGCTCCTCGCCTTCACTCCCGCCGAGATCGGCGGCACCCTGGTGGCCGCCGTCGGCGGCACCATCATCGGGACGCGCCTCATGGCGCTGATCCTGCGCCTGCGACCCCACGGCGACAGCTCCGTCATCACCGGGCTGATCGTCTTCCTCATCATGTTCCCGTCCAGCACCAGCGCGGGCCTCGGCGGCATCCTGGTGGCCGGGGTGGCGGCCGGTGCGTCGAAGTTCCTGCTCGCGGTCCGTGGCCGGCACGTGGTGAATCCTGCTGCGGCGGGCGCCGTCGTCGCCACGCTGCTGGGAGTCGGCACTGCAGGCTGGTGGGTCGCCAACGCCTACATGCTGCCCGTCGTGGCCGTCGGCGCGTTCCTCCTGCTGTACCGCACGCGGAAGCTCGCCATGGCGGCGGTGTTCCTCGTCGTCGCCCTCGGCATCCTGCTGGTCGGGCTCGTCCAGGGCGGCATGACGGCGATCGCGGGCCTGCAGCTGGTCCTCACGTCCTATCCCGTCCTGTTCCTCCTCGGCTTCATGATGACCGAGCCGCTCACCCTCCCTCCCCTGCGGTGGCAGCAAGGACTCTTCGCCGCGATCGTGGCCGTCGTCCTGGCGGCACAGGTGTCGATCGGCCCGGTGTTCCTCGGACCCGAGTTCGCCCTCGTGATCGGCAACGTGGTGGCGTTCCTCATGGGCCAGCGGCGGGGTGTGCGGATGTCCTTCACCGGGTCGAGGCAACTGACACCGACGAGCACCGAGCTGGTGTTCGAGCCCGCGAAGCCGGTGCGATTCCGGGCGGGCCAGTACATGGAGCTGAGCATGCCGCACCGCGGTGCCGACAGCCGTGGCAGTCGCCGGATCTTCAGCATCACGTCGGCACCCCAGCAGTCCGACGCCGTCACGTTCGGGCTGAGGACCACGGAGACCGGCAGCTCCTTCAAGAAGGCACTGCTCGACCTCCCCCGGAACGCCCGCGTCACGGGCACCCTCGTCGGTGGGGACTTCCACCTGCCGCGCGATCCGGCGGTCCCCCTGCTGCTCGCCGCGGGCGGTATCGGCGTGACGCCGTTCATCAGTCAGCTCCGCGACATCGACCTGAAGGGCGAGTCCCGCGACATCGTCCTCGTGTACGTGGTGCGCAGTGCAGCGGAGATCGCCTTCCGTGACGAACTCGCCGCCCTCGGCACGCGCGTGGTGCTCTACGTCCCGCCGGAGTCGGGAGCGCCGTCCCTGCCCGCGGGCTGGAGCTCGGCCGGCCGGGAACCACACGCCGACGACCTGCTGGCCGCCGTCCCGGACCTGAAGGAGCGCACGGTCCTGGTCTCCGGTTCGCCGAGCTTCATCGGGCAGTTCCGGTCGACGGTGCGGGCCGCGGGAGTTCCGCGGGTCCGGACGGACGCGTTCCTCGGCTACTGACCGGAGGCCGCCGGTGCTGCCTGCGTTTTCCGACCCGATGGGCACCTGCTAAGCTCGATGAGTCCCTTACGGGTGCGGCAGGTTCCGCGTCCGCCTTCGTAGCTCAGGGGATAGAGCGTCTGCCTCCGGAGCAGAAGGTCGTAGGTTCGAATCCTATCGAGGGCACACATGACTCATGCAGAGTCCACCGCCGTCGGCCATCAGGCCGGCGGCGGTTCTGCTTTGGTAGGCTCCGAACAACGCGGCCCCTCGGGACCGGAGAGCATCTACCGGGGGACATGTGGCGATGACGGGGACTCCGCGGAGCGCACGGGGTTCGTCCCGCGCTCCGACCCTCCTCACGCTGATCGTCCTCGTCCTCGCCGTCCTCGCCGCAGGATTCATGGGCACGTTCTCGGCAGACCCGGTCCTCGAGCCGTCGGCCACGACCTCCGGGGTGCAGACCGGCGACGCCTCGGCGCCGACGGGCACGCCGCAGCCACTGACCGATCCCGAGGATCGCCTCATCATCAGCAGCGATGTGCTGGCCGGCGTGACGATCGTCCTCGTCCTGGGCGGTATGGCACTTGTCGTCCGGCTGGTCCTGCGGCTCCGCCGTCGTCGGGCGGACGACCGACCGGATCCGGAATGGGCCGACCTGCAGCGACCGGGCCCCCTCGACCTCGTGACGCGTGACCTCCCCGCGTGGACGAGGGCGTCGGAGGCCGCACTGGCGTCCGGCGGGAGTACCTCCGATGCGGTGATCAGGTGCTGGCTCGACCTCGAGCGACTCTGCGCCGAGGCGGGCGTGGGCCGGCGGCCCGCGCAGACCACCTCGGACTTCGCGGGCGCCGTGGCACAGACCCTGGGGCTCCCCACCGGTCCGCTGGCCGACCTCAACCGCCTGTACCAGCGGGCCCGCTTCGATACCGGCGGGAGCCCGCAGCGGGGAACGGCGCGCCCCGACAGGGAGGCGGCGACCGCCTGCCTCCATGCCCTCGCGACGGCGCTCACCGCCCGGGCCGGAGACCCCCGGTGAAGCGCTCCGCCTGGATCATCACCGCCGTCCTGGTGGTGGTGGCCGTGGTGGCGTCCTGGTTCTTCGGCCTCGACAACCGGCACGGTGCCGCGCTCGTCGGCGCCGCCGTGGCCGCAGGGGTCGCCAACGGCATCCTCGAATCCGTCGAGGTCCCGCGCGCCACCCTCGCGCCCCTGCCCGAGCACCCCCGCGGCCTCGCGGACATCCAGTCGCTGGAGTTCTCCTTCTCGTCCGCCGAGCCCGGAACGCGCGCGGTGGTCGAGGTCCATGCACTCGCCGCGGCCCTCCTCGCGGCTCATCCGGGTGCACCGGCCGGCCCAGCTCTGCGGGCGTTCGCCGGCCGTCCACCGCCGGCCTCCCCGGACCACCGGACGCTCCAGGCGTTCGTCCACGAACTCGACCACATGATGCAGGCGCTCCAGGAGGAGATTCAATGACACCCGCCGAGACCCCCGCCGAATCCACCGGTCCGGAGCACCCGTCGGCGCGGGACATCCCGGCCCGCGTCGAGGCGCCCGCCGCCGGGGCGCAGGACGACGTCGACCGCGCCGCCGCCGTCGGACGCCAGGTCCTGGACCGCACCGCGAGCGTCGTCGTCGGGGCGCAGTCACCACTCCGGCTGGCGCTCGCGGCCGTCCTCGCGGGCGGGCACGTGCTCTTCGAGGATCTGCCCGGCCTCGGGAAGACCCTCGCCGCGAAGACGCTCGCCCAGGCCCTCGGGCTCCCGTTCCGGCGCCTCCAGTTCACGCCCGATCTGCTGCCCTCGGACGTCACGGGCTCGTCGATCTTCAACCCGGCGACGCGAGAGTTCGAGTTCAAGCCGGGGCCCGTCTTCGCCGGACTCTTCCTGGCCGACGAGATCAACCGGACGTCGCCGAAGACGCAGTCGGCCCTGCTCGAGGCCATGGCGGAGGCCCAGGTCTCGGCCGAAGGCTCCACCCTGCCGCTCGAACGCCCGTTCCATGTCTTCGCGACCTCGAACCCCATCGAATTCGAGGGGACCTATCCGCTCCCCGAGGCGCAGCTCGACCGCTTCATGGTCCGCCTCCGCTTCGGCTACCCCGGTGTTGCCGGCGAGCGCGACATCATCGCGCGCCGGATCGACCGCCGCCAGGAGGAGACCAGCGTTGCTGCGGTCACGACGGCGTCGGGTCTCCTGCGCCTCCAGTCGGTCGTCGAGTCCGTGGACGTGGACGACGACGTGATCGACTACGCCGTGCGGCTCACCGCCGCGACCCGCACGCACCCCGCCGTCGAGGTCGGGGCATCCCCGCGCGGGTCACAGGCGCTGGTCCTCCTCGGACGGGCCCTCGCCGTGCTGGACGGCCGGCGCTTCGTGCTGCCCGAGGACGTGAAGTCAGGAGCGGTGGCGGTCCTCGCACACCGGCTCACCCTGACGCCGTCGTCCTGGGCGCAGGGCGTGGCGGCGGAGCAGATCGTCGCGGACACCCTGGCCGAGGTGGAGACTCCCCCGACCGTGCACCGGAACGGGGCCGCGGTGGGAACGGGGCGGGGCGTTCGCCCGTGACCTCGCCCGCCCGGTCCCGTCGGGGCGGGACACACAGCGCGGCTCCGGCGACCAGGTCTGCGGGCTGGGCGCTGGCGGTGATCCTCGGGCTGGTCTGCGTGGTCGCGGGACTCGTGTCCGGCCGACCCGACACCGTTGCACTCGCAGCACCCTTCGCGCTGCTCGCTGCCGCCGGGCGGAGGAGCGGCACAGCGCCGGCCGCGCCCGCGGCCGCACCCGTGACCGACCCGGTGACCGGATCGGCGGCTGCTGCGGCGACCCCGTCCTGGGCCGCCGTCGCCGTCCGGGTCGCCGGTCCGCGTGACCGTCCGGCGGGCGGCCGGCTCCGCCTCCAGCTGCAGCCGGCAGATCCGTTGCGGGCGGGCGCCTCCTCCGACCGGCTCGTCACGGTTCTCCTGGCCTCGCCGGGGTGCCCGCCGGACGCGATGGTGCTCCGCGCCGGAGAAGACTGCCCGTTGCTCGCCGACGGGCCGCCGTCGGGTGAGGCGGACATCCTCGCCTACGGCTGGGCGGGCAGTACGGCCGACCTCATGGAGGACACCGCGTTCACCGCGGCGGAGAGCGTGCGGGTCAGCATCCTGCCGCGGCCGGGCGCACTCCCCGCGCGCCCGGTGTCCCGCCGCCTGCGCGGCCTTGCCGGCACGCACCGGTCGAGGCGCCCGGGTGAGGGAAGCGACGTGAGGTCGATCGCCCCGCTCCGGCCCGGCGATCCCCTCCGGCGGATCGACTGGCGCGCCACGGCCCGCCGATCCTCGGACCAGGACCGCATCATGGTCCGGGGTCGCTTCGCCGATGCCGAGGCCTCCGTGTTCCTCGTCATCGACCAGGCGCACGACCTGCCCGACCGGACAGCGGACTGGTTCTCGGCCGCCGCTGCACGCCTTGCCCCGGGTTCGCTCCACTTGGCGCGCTCTGCAGCCGCCACTGTCGCCGCCTCCTACCTCTCCGTCGGTGACCGGGTGGGCCTGGACGATCTCTCGGGAACCCGGCGTGCCCTCCGCGCGGCAGCCGGCTCCCGGCAGCTCGAACAGATCAGGGCACGTCTCGCGGGAACGGAGGTGATCCCCCGTCGGCGTCGCAGACGCGATCCGGCTCCGCCGCAGGGCTCCGTGGTGCTCGTGTTCTCCCCCTTCCTCGACGCGGAGGCCGCGCGGCTCCTCCTGCTGTGGCGCGCCCAGGGCCACGTGGTGGCCGGGATCGACTGCATGCCACCCCTGGTGCGGACGGAGACGACGGCGGCGCAGACCGCGAGCGTACGGCTCGTCCTCCTGCGGCGGCGCCTGCTGCTCGACGGGCTACGGCGGGACGGGGTCCCGGTCTTCACGGGCGGCTCCCCCGACGCCGATGTCGTGGACGGGGATCGGGCCGTATCCGGTGACCGCCCTGCCGGCCTGTCCGGACCGGAGCTCGAGCTGGGAGCAGGCCTGCTCCTGCTGTCCCGGGAAACCGCCCGACGCGGGGGCGCCGGCGCTCCCCGGGGACCTGTCGACCCGACGGCGACGCCCCCGCGGGACGGGCGATGAGCCGCGCGACGCGGGGAGGGACCGCGCGGTCCGGCCGGGCCGTCCCCGACCGGCCGGGGATGGTCCCGCTGTGGCTGGTGCGCGGGGCGACGGCGCTGCTGGCGGTCCTCCTCGGCGCGGTCGTCTGGAACGGCTCGGCCTGGATCGTGCTGCCCGCCCTGCTCGCCGTCGGCGCCGCACTTCTCCCGTCGATCGGGCTCGCGTCCGTCACCCTGCTGCTCCTGATCGTGGCATATGCGGTGAACATGCCCGCCGGTTCGCCCTGGCTCCTCGCCTTCGTCGCCGGGCTGCACGCCCTCCTGGTGCTCTACCTCCTGCTCGTGCGCCTCCCGCTGCACGGCTGGATCAGCAGGAGCGCGCTGGTGCGGATCGGCGTGTCCTTCGCGCGGGTCCAGATCCTTGCGCAGCCCCTGGCCGTCCTCGCCCTGATCCTCGGCGACGCCGGTTCCAGCCTCGTGGTGGTCGTCGCCGGCGTGGTCGCCGTGATCGGCTGGGCCCTCTGGCTCGTCTCCCGGCGCAGGACGGAGCGCCGCTGACACCCGGGCAATGCGGACAGTTCCTGACCGGGCGACGCCGTACCGTGGACCCATGATCGAGACGTCCGCCCGCCTGCTGCAGCTCCTCTCCCTCCTGCAACTGCGCCGCGAGTGGACCGGTCCGGCGCTCGCCGCGCGGATGGACGTCACCGAGCGGACGGTGCGCCGCGATATCGGGAAGCTGCGCACGCTCGGGTATCCGATCAATGCCTCCCCCGGCGTCGCCGGAGGCTACCAGCTCGGGGCGGGCGCGCAGTTGCCTCCCCTCCTGCTCGACGACGACGAGGCACTCGCCGTCGCGATCGGGCTGACGGCCGTGACCGCCAGTCCCGTCTCGGGCGTCGGTGAGGCCTCAGTCCGTGCACTCACCAAGCTCGAACAGGTGCCCCCGCCGCGCCTCCGCCCCCGCTTCTCGAATCTCCGATCCGCGGTCACCCGGATGTCCGCGGTCAGCACCCCCGTCAACCCCGAGGTCCTCACGTCCCTCTCGGCGGCGATCACCGAGCGCCGCTGCGTGGCGTTCCGCTACGACCGGCACGACGGCGAGACCTCCCGGCGGGTCGTGGAGCCCTATCGGCTCGTGGACACCGGGCGGCGGTGGTATCTCGTCGCCTTCGACCGCTCACGCGAGGACTGGCGGACCTTCCGCGTGGACCGGTGCACGAGCGTGCCCGTGGCGCGGGAGCGCTTCGTCCCGCGAGCGCTGCCCTCCGCCGATCTCGCAGCCTACGTGCAGGAGTCCATCACGCGTTCCCCCTACTCCTACGACGCCGTCATCCGCTTCCATGCGCCGCTGCGGGAGCTGGAGACGCGGGTGCCGTCCACCGCCGGAACACTGGAGGCGGATGGCGACGACTTCACCCTGCTGCGCGCGGGCTTCGACTCCCTCGACTTCCCCCTGGCCTACCTCGCGAGCTGGGACATCGACTTCGAGATCCTGGAACCCACGGCGATGCGGGACCGCGTCGCCGTCGTCGCAGAGCGCCTGCGGAGATCGGCCGGACCACCCGGGCCTGCGTGACCATCGCGCGCCGATCCCGTGCCGATCGGGCGGCGAACCCGGTCCGGGCACGGGACCGGGCACGGGATTGGCTACGGGAACAGATCGGAACTTGGGCACAGCCCTCGGTGAACGTCGGCCTGCCGCCCGGTGCGAGGAACTAGACTGGCAGGCAACTATGGCACTGACACTCTCCTACCCCGCGGACCTCCCCGTCTCGGAACGCCGGGCAGACATCATGGCCGCCATCGCGGCCAACCAGGTCACCATCATCGCCGGCGAGACCGGCTCCGGGAAGACGACGCAGATCCCCAAGATGTGCCTCGAACTCGGCCTCGCCGAGAACGGGCTGATCGGCCACACGCAGCCCCGACGCCTCGCCGCGCGGACCGTGGCGGAGCGCATCGCGGAGGAGCTGCAGGTCCCGCTCGGCGAGGAGGTCGGCTACCAGGTCCGCTTCACCGGCTCGGTCGGCCGGAAGACCAGGATCAAGCTGATGACGGACGGCATCCTGCTGGCCGAGATCCAGCACGATCGAATGCTGCGGAAATACAGCACGATCATCATCGACGAGGCCCACGAGCGCAGCCTCAACATCGACTTCATCCTCGGCTACCTGCGCCGGATCCTGCCGGAACGGCCGGATCTCAAGGTCATCATCACCTCGGCCACCATCGATCCCGAACGGTTCGCCGCGCACTTCGCCGCCGACGCCGCCGTCGAGAACACCTCCCCCGCACCCATCATCGAGGTCTCCGGTCGCACCTATCCGGTGGAGATCCGCTACCGCCCGCTCGACCAGCCGCCCGGCGGGCTCGACGACGGCGATGGCGGCGCGGACAGCGAGCTCGAGGAGGAACGCGACCCGCTCGACGCCGTGTGCGACGCCGTGGACGAGCTCTCCCTCGAGGCGCCCGGGGACATCCTCGTGTTCTTCTCCGGCGAGCGCGAGATCCGCGACGCCGCCGACGCCCTGCGCGCCCGCATCCAGTCCACCGCCCGCTTGCGGGGCACGGAGGTGCTCCCCCTGTTCGCACGGCTCTCCCTCGAGGAGCAGCATCGTGTCTTCCGGCCCACGGGCAGCCACCGACGGATCGTCCTGGCGACGAACGTCGCGGAGACGTCCCTGACGGTGCCGGGCATCAAGTACGTGATCGATACCGGCACGGCCCGTATCTCGCGCTACTCCCACCGCACCAAGGTGCAGCGCCTACCCATCGAGCGTGTCTCCCAGGCCTCCGCCAACCAGCGCTCGGGCCGCAGCGGCCGTGTCTCGAACGGCATCGCGATCCGCCTCTATTCGGAGGAGGACTACGCCTCGCGCCGGCCCTTCACCGAGCCGGAGATCCTGCGGACGAGCCTCGCCGCGGTCATCCTCCAGATGGCCGCGATGGGCGTCACGAGGAGTCCGAAGGACATCGCGGAGTTCCCCTTCGTGGAACCGCCAGAGACCAAGGCGATCAACGACGGCGTCGCGCTCCTGCGGGAGCTCGGTGCGCTGAAGGACGACGGCAGCCTGTCCGCCGTGGGGCGGAAGCTCGCCCAGCTGCCCGTGGACCCGCGCCTCGGGCGCATGATCGTCGAGGCCGGCGCACGGGGTTCGGTCAAGGAGGTCATGGTCCTCGCCGCGGCGCTGACCATCCAGGACCCCCGCGAGCGCCCGTCGGCGGACCAGCCCGCCAAGCAGCAGCAGGCTGCCGAGAAGCACAAGCGCTTCGTCGACGAGAACTCCGACTTCACGGCCTATCTGAACCTCTGGCGGTACCTGCAGGAGAAGCAGGACGAGCTCTCCTCGACGCAGTTCCGCAAGCTGTGCCGTACCGAGTTCATCAACTACCTCCGCGTGCGCGAGTGGCAGGACCTGTTCCAGCAGCTGCGCCAGCTCGCGAAGCCCCTCGGCATCACCCTGCCCGCGGGCCCCGTGGACCCGGTGGGCCTGCACGAGCAGATCCACATCAGCCTGCTCTCCGGGCTGCTCAGCAACATCGGCCTCTACGACCAGCGCAAGCGTGAGTACGCCGGCGCCCGCGGCACGCGCTTCGCGGTCTTCCCCGGCTCTGCGCTGTTCAAGAAGTCGCCCGACTGGGTGATGGCCGCGGAACTCGTCGAGACCTCGCGGCTGTGGGCGCGCGTCGTCGCCCGCATCGATCCGCTGTGGGCCGAGCAGGTGGCACCGCACCTCGTGAAGCGGAGCTACAGTGAACCGCACTGGTCCCGCACGATGGGTTCGGTCATGGCCTACGAGAAGGTCACGCTCTACGGCGTGCCGATCGTGCCGCAGCGGCGCATCAACTACGGGCGGATCGACCGGGAGGTCGCCCGCGAGCTCTTCATCCGGCACGCCCTCGTGGAGGGCGACTGGAAAACCCACCACACGTTCTTCAGCCGCAACCAGGCGCGGCTCGCCGAGGTCGAGGAGTTGGAGAACCGGCTGCGACGGCGCGACCTGAGGGTCGACGACGAGACACTCTTCGAGTTCTACGACCAGCGGATCGGCGCCGATGTAGTGTCCGAGCGGCACTTCGACTCCTGGTGGAAGAAGGCCCGCCACGCAGCCCCGGATCTGCTCGACTTCGACCCGGAGCAGCTGCTCAGCGAGGATGCCGCGGAGCTCGACGAGGACGCCTTCCCGAGCACGTGGCACCAGGCGGGCTTCGAGCTGCCCCTGACGTACGAGTTCTCGCCACTCACCCCCGGCGCCCACGACGGCGTCACGGTGACCATCCCGGTGCTGTTCCTCAACCAGCTCGATCCGAAACCGTTCCGCTGGCAGATCCCCGGGCAGCGCGTCGACCTCGTCACGGCGCTGATCAAGTCCCTGCCCAAGCAGGTCCGGAAGAACTTCGTTCCCGCACCGGACGTCGCCCGGAGCACCGTCGCCGCGCTCGGCGCCGACTTCGATCCCCAGCAGGACGACCTCGAAGCCTCGCTGGAACTCGCGCTGCGCCGCCTGCGCGGACACATCATCCCTCCCGGCTCCTGGAACTGGCCCGCGGTCCCCGCGCACCTGCTCATGATGTTCCGCATCGTCGACGCCGAGGGCCGCGTGCTCGACGAGTCCCGCGACCTCGAGGCACTCAAGGAATCGCTGGCGCCCGCCGTCAGCCGCGCCATCGCGCAGTCGCTCGGAGCGAGCCCCGGGAGTACCCGCCCGGGAGGCGGCGGCCCTCGTGGTGGCGCGGGCAGCGGACGAGGGAGCGGTGGTCGCGGCACCGGTCCCGCCGGGCGCGACGACGCCCGGCACACCGCGGCACGTGGAGCGGGACGAGGCCAGCAGAACGCCCAGGCGCCAACCGGCGGAACCGTCGACGCCGCTCCCGGGGCCGCTCCGAGGGGCGGGGTCGCCGTCGCGGAAGCCCCTGCCGTCGCGGAGCGCACCGGGGAGACGGCGTGGGTGTTCGGCACGATCGAGCAGGAGGTGTCACGCACGATCGCCGGGCACCGCGTCACCGGCTATCCCGCCCTGGTGGACGAGGGCGGCTCCGTGGGCCTGAAGGTGTTCCCCACGGCGGGCGAGCAGGCCGTCGTGATGCGGGCCGGGGTCATCCGGCTCCTGTCGCTGCGAATCCCGAGCCCGGCGAAGTACGTCCTGGAGCACCTCAGCAACACGGAGAAGCTCACCTTCAGCCAGAACCCCCACGGCAGCGTCGCGGAGCTCATCCGCGACTGCTCGATCGCCGCGATCGACAAGCTGGTACCGGACGGGCTGCCCTGGACGGAGGAAGCGTTCGCCCGACTGTACGAGGAGGTCCGCGCCGAACTGATCGACACGGTGTTCACCGTCACCGCCACGGTCGAGACGGTCCTCGCGAGCGCGCGGCGCGTCCAGAAGCAGCTGAAGGGCACCACCAGTCTCGCGCTGATCTCGGCGCTCAACGACGTCCGCAGCCAGTTGGAGCACCTCGTGTACCCGGGTTTCGTCGCGGCAACGGGCTACACGCAGCTCGCGCACCTGCCGCGCTATCTGAAGGCCATCGAGATCCGGCTCGAGAAACTCCCCACGAACGTGCAGCGCGACGGCCTCGGCCTGGCGACGGTGCAGCGACTGGAGGACGAGTACGACGACGCCGTCGCAGCCCTTGCGGCAGGTCGGCACCGGCCGGCAGGCCTGCGGCGCGTGCGCTGGATGATCGAGGAACTGCGGGTGAGTCTCTTCGCCCAGGATCTCGGCACGGCGTACTCGGTCTCGGAGAAGCGCATCCGCACGGCCCTCAACGAGGCGATGGCGACCGCGCGGTAGGCGCCCGGGGCGCCCGTCCCGCAGCGGCCGGGCGGCCCGACCTCCCCGGGCAGGACAACTAGCCGGGCACCGACTCGCCGTGCCCCGCTGCGCGCAGGGCTGCGCGCAGGGCCTCCGCGGCTTCGTCCATCGCGGAAGGGTCAGGCGCGGGGTCGACCCGCTTGACGTCGAAGTCGGCCGGCGACTGCGTCGGCCACACATGCACGTGGAGGTGCGGCACCTCGTACCCCTCGAGCAGGACGCCGACGCGCTGCGCGCCGAAGGCCTTCTCCTGGGCCCGACCGACCGTCTGCGCGACGGCCATGACCTTCGCCAGCGTCTCCGCATCGGCCTCGAGCCAGTGCTCGATCTCCCGTCGCGGCACCACGAGCGTGTGGCCCGGGGTGATGGGCGCGATCGTCAGGAAGGCGACGACGACGTCGTCCTGCCAGACGAAACGTCCGGGGATCTCGCCGTCGATGATCCTGGTGAACAGTGTGGGCATCGGGACTCCTGGTTGTGCGGTCGGACGGACGGCGCCCTGCCCCCCGGTCAGGCGGACGGTACCGCGCAGCGGCGGTGGAACGGGACGTCCTGGCTTCATGCCACGACGCTACAGCGCCCGTCCCCCGGCAGACCACTCTCCCACTGGGCCCGCGCTCTCCTACCGGTTCGGCCCCGCTCCCCTCCCGCTCCCCGATCGGGGCAGGAGGGCCGCACCCTCAAGCGCCCGTGGCAACAGGGAGACCGTCCGTCGTCGACCACTGTGACCACGACCCCGGGAAGAGAGAGGCCTCGATGCCAGCGATCTCGAGGGCCGCGATCTCATGGGCAGCCGTGATGCCCGAGCCGCAGTAGACGCCCACGCTGCCGCGGTCCGCGCCGAGTTCCCGGAAGCGGCGGCGGAGCTCGTCCGCGGAGCGGAAACGGCCGTCCTCCCCGAGGTTCTCGGAAGTCGGGGCACTCACGGCGCCCGGGATGTGCCCCGCCCTGGGATCGATCGGTTCCAGCTCACCGCGGAAGCGCTCCCCGGCCCGCGCGTCGAGGACCACGTCCACCGACGGCCTGGACGTGAGGTCGGTGAGGTCCGGGACGGAGAGGACGGGCATGTGTCCGCTGGACAGGTGCACGCTGCCCACGCAGTGTCGCTCGTCCCCGCCCTCGACCCCGAACCCGGCGGCACGCCACGCGGTCAGCCCGCCGTCGAGCAGGCGGACGGAGGGGAAACCGGCGTTGCGCAGCAGCCACCACAGCCGCGCCGCCGCGAGATTACCGGTCGCGTCGTAGGCAACCACCGTATCGCCGTCGTTGAGGCCCCACTGTCGTGCCGCTTCCTGCAGTGCATCCGGATCCGGGAGCGGATGCCGTCCCAGCCCCGGCGCGCCCGGCCCACACAGCTCCGTCTCCATGTCCACGTACACGGCGCCGGGGATATGCGCGGAGCGGTAGTACGCGTGTCCGTGGGGGTCGCCCAGAGCCCAGCGCACGTCGAGCAGGATGGTCTGCGCGCCGGAGGTCATCCGGTCCTGCAGTTCCTGCACATCCATCAGAGTCTTCATCGAGATCTCCTGTCGGAACGGCTGACCGGAGGGCGGCGGTCGCCGCGCCCGGTCCTGATGCAGGTCAGTCCACCACAACGGCGACCGTGCTCCAAGAACCGCGGCCGGCTCGCGCCGGCAGGCCCTTCCCCTGCTTGTAGGCTGGCGCCATGCCCAGGTTCCCCGCCGTCGACAGATCGTGGTCCGACGACGCCGTACGCCGCATCGAGGCGGACGGCAACCGCTCGGCGGACACGCACCTGTTCGCCGTCCCCCTGCCGGAGCACTGGGGCGTGCAGGTGTACCTCAAGGACGAGTCGACGCACCGGACGGGCAGCCTCAAGCACCGCCTCGCCCGGTCCCTGTTCCTGTTCGGACTGGTCAACGGCTGGATCACGGAGGGGACGACGATCGTCGAGGCCTCCAGCGGCTCCACCGCAGTGTCCGAGGCCTACTTCGCCCAGCTCCTGGGCCTTCCGTTCGTCGCGGTCATGACGGCGACGACGAGCCGCGAGAAGATCACCCTCATCGAGCAGTACGGCGGCACCTGCCGGTTCGTCGACCACGCCTCGGAGGTCTACGACGTCGCCGAGGAGGTGGCCCGGACATCCGGGGGCCACTACATGGACCAGTTCACGTTCGCCGAACGCGCCACGGACTGGCGCGGGAACAACAACATAGCCGAATCGATCTTCGACCAGTTGGCTCTCGAACCCCATCCGGTCCCCGACTGGATCGTTGTCGGTGCCGGCACCGGCGGCACGAGCGCCACCATCGGGCGGTACCTGCGCTATCACCGCCACGCGACGCGCTTGGCCGTCGTCGATCCCGAGGGTTCGGCCTTCTACCCCGCGTGGGCGGAGCCGGACTCCACCCCCGTCGGCAGGCCCTCCCGCATCGAGGGCATCGGCAGGCCCCGGCCGGAAGCGAGCTTCGTACCCTCCGTCATCGACGCCATGATCCAGGTGCCGGATCCCGCATCCGTCGCAGCGTCCCGTCACCTACGCAGCCTGACGGGGCTCCACGCGGGTCCCTCCACGGGCACGAATCTCTGGGGTGTCTGGCAGCTGGTCGCCGACCTCGTCGAGCGCGGCCGCACGGGCAGCATCGTGTCCCTGATGTGCGATTCCGGGGACCGGTACACGGCTACCTACCAGGACGACGCGTGGCTGGCCCGCCAGGGACTCGATCCGGCCGGGGCGACAGCCGTCCTCGAGTCCTTCTTCAGCACGGGTCGCTGGCCGGACGACGCCGCGGGGTGATGCCGTCAGGCCTCGACGCTCTCCCGCACGGCGAGGTGCCTGAACTCCGTTCCGTACGGGGCCGAGAGCCGCGTGAGCTGCCCCTCGACCATGCCGAGTCCGGTCTCGTTCAGCAATCCGTCGTGGATCTGGAAGGCACGGGCCGCGCGGACGGAAGTCACGAAGTCGACCACCTCCGACAGCTTGGACCACGGGGCGTGCACGGGCACGAGGAGTGTCTCCACCTCGATGCCGTCCGGGACGATCAGCGAATCCCCGGGGTGGTAGAGGGAACCGTCGATCACGAACCCCACGTTGGCAATCATCGGGATGACGGGATGGATCAGCGCGTGCTGTCCGCCATAGGTCCGCACCGCGAAGCCGGCGGCGGTGAACTCCTCGCCCCCGGCCACGGCGTGGACGCGCCCCTCCGTATCCTCCCCGAGCGCGCCGAGGACGGCGTCGACGACCGCCTGGGGCGCCCAGAGCTCGATACCGGGCGCGCCCTGCAGGACGGCCACCACGCGGTCCAGGGCGATGTGGTCGGGGTGCTCGTGCGTGACCAGCACAGCAGTGGCGCCCTCGAGAGCTTCCTCCACCTCGGAGAACGCGCCGGGGTCGAGGACCAGCACAGCTCCGTCCTGCTCGAGCCGGACGCAGGAATGGGAGAACTTGGTCAGCTTCATGGCATCAGACTACCTGCGGCCACGCTGATAATCTTGACTCTGGTCCAGGGCACCCATGTGCCCGCGGAAGGAGTACAGAGATGGCGTCCGAGGCAGCATCCGACCCGCGCGCGACGGCGCTCGCCGAAGCCACCGGCCAGGTCGACGAGGGCGTGACTGCTGGTCGAGTCCCCGTGGTCCGCAAGGGTTCGGAGCAGCGCGTGACGCGTCAGCGCCGGGCCGTGAGCGCCGCCCTGGACGAGCTCGACGACTTCGTCAGCACGCAGGAACTCCACCGGGGCCTGCATGACCGCGGTGAATCGGTATCCCTCGCAACCACCTACAGGATCCTCCAGTCCATGGCCGACGACGGCCTGGTCGACGTCCTGAGGAATGGCGACAACGAGGCCGTGTACCGCCGCTGCGCGGTGGAACACCACCATCATCACCTGCTCTGCCGCAACTGCGGGCGTGCGGTGGAGATCGAAGCGCCGTCCGTGGAGCAGTGGGCGGCCCGGATCGCCGCGGAGCACGGCTTCACCGACGCCGCCCACACCGTCGAGATCTACGGACTGTGCCCCGAGTGCGGCGCGGCATCCGTGGAGCAGCGCCGGACCTGACGCCGCGTCGCCGGATACCCGGGGCCAGGTCCGTCCCGTCGTCTAGGCTGGGAGGGTGATGGCCCGAGACAGCTCCGCCCCTGATGCACCGACCCGCCTCGACGCCGGTCCCCGGGCCGCTGTCCCCGTTCCGGTCGCAGACCTCGTCGATGCCCTCCGCGCCTATCGGAACGCCGAGAGCTCGATGCGCGGCCGCAGCAGGGATTCGATGCACCTCGGTCGGACGGACATGACCGCACTCCGCCTCATGCTGCACGCAGGGCAGGCCGGCGCGCCCCTCAACGCCGCCTCCCTGGCCCGCCGGCTCGAGATCAGCACTGCGGCCACGACGGTGCTGATCGATCGCCTGGAGAAGAGCGGCCACGCGGAACGGCGTCGGAGCCGCTCGGACGGCAGGGCCATCGAGATCTGGCCCACGGCGACCTCCGACGCCGAGGTCCGCTCGACCATGGGCGTCCTGCACGAGCGGATGATGTCCGTCGCCGGCGCGCTGACTGCTACCGAGTGCGCCGTCGTCCAGCGGTTCCTCGCGTCCCTCGGCGATGCCATGACCGACCTCGACCTGCCGGTCCGCGCCCCCTCCGCGTGAGCGATGATCGCGCTGCGACGAAGCATCCGCTTACCTAGAGAGATTGACTACTAGATGGTCTAAACTGTAGCCATGAAACCTTCGGACGCACGGCAGGGAGCGGGCTACTGGTACCCACCGTCCGGCGATGGTGCTGGTGATCAGGCGACAGGCGTGGACGTCCTCAACGCACTCCGGGCTTACCGCAACGTGGAGAGCGGCCTTCGGCGTCGCCTCAGCCAACGTCTCAGCATCAACGAGACCGATCTGGGCGCGCTACGGTATCTGCTGGCCGTCTGGCAGCGGGACCAGGGCGCCAGCCCGAAGGATCTCGCCCTTGCACTCGGTATCTCGAGCGCGTCCACGACCCTCGTCATCGACCGGCTCGAGAAGGCGGGCTTCATCCGGCGACGCCGTCACCCCGTCGATCGGCGGGCCGTGATCCTCGAACCGGGAGACAAGGCGACCGACGAATTCCGGGCGGCCTTCGACATCGAGAAGAGGGGTGTCCTCGCGGCGGCCGACACCCTGTCGCTCGAGGAGACCGAGACCGTGACCCGCTTCCTGCGCAGCATGGAACAGGCCATCGCGGACGCCGTCGGACAAGCCGACCATCCCGCCGGAGCCTGATCGGCCCGGCGGCCCTCGGGCGGTGCTGCCAGGCGAGGGCGGCTAACTTCAGGCAGGAGCCGATACGTCCCGACCGCGGCGAACATGACCGTGACCGGTCTGCCCCAGCCCGCCCCTGCCCGCGCTGTCCCGCCGAGAACGCCGTCGTGTCCGCCGCGAGCCGATCAGCCGGCAGACGAGGTAGATGGCGAAGGAGATGGTCGTCACGTAGGGACTGATGGGGATGCGTCCGCCCAGCGCCAGCAGGATCCCGCCGACCACCGAGGTGCAGGCGAAGCCCACGCTGAGGAGCACCACCAGTGCGGGTGACGCGGTGACCTTGAGCGCTGCGGCAGCGGGCGTGATGAGCAGCGCCAGCACGAGCAGGGCGCCCACCACCTGGATGGACAGCGCGACCGAGATGCCGAGGAGCACCATGAAGACGATGGAGAGGCCGCGCACGGGGACTCCACGGGCCTCCGCGAGATCCGCATCGGCGCTCGCGAACGTCAGGGGCCGCCAGATGACGGCCAGCGCGATCATCACCACGACCGCACAACCGACGAGCAGGTTCAGCTGGACGGCGTCGACCGAGACGATCTGCCCGGTCAGGAGTCCGAACTTGTTGGCCGCCCGACCCTCGTAGAGGGCGAGGAACAGGATGCCGAGGCCCAGCCCGAACGGCATCACGACGCCGATGATCGAGTTCCGGTCGCGTGCCCGGATCCCCATGAGGCCGAGGACCAGCGCTGCGAGAACGGAGCCCACGAGCGAGCCCGCGACGACGTTCGCGCCGACGAGGAGCGCGAAGGCAGCGCCGGCGAACGAGAGCTCGGCGATGCCGTGGACGGCGAAGGCGAGGTCGCGCATCATCACGAAGGTCCCGATCAGTCCGCCGAGCAGTCCGAGGACAGCTCCCGCGATCAGGGAGTTGCGCACCAGGGGCAGGAGCTGCGCGTAGTTGTCGAAGGTGAAGATGGCGCCGAGGACGTCCTGGAGCTCCATGGCCTAGGCGCTCTCGTGATGATGGGTCGTGGCGTCGGGCAGTCCCACGACGATGATGCGGCCGTTGCTGTGCAGCACTTCGACCGGGCTCCTGTACAGGTCGGAGAGCACGTCGCTGGTCATGACCTCGGCAGGTGTCCCGACCCGGAACTCGCCGTCGGCGAGGTAGAGGACGCGATCCACGTAGTCGATCACGGGGTTGATCTCGTGCGTCACGAAGACGACGGCGCTGTTCTTCTCGCGGCACTGGCGGTTGATGAGCGAGCTGACGGCCTGCTGGTGGTGGAGGTCCAGGGAGAGCAGCGGCTCGTCACACAGCAGCACCGAGGGGTCGGAGGCCAGCGCCTGTGCCGCACGGAGCCGCTGCTGCTCACCGCCCGAGAGGAGCCCGACCGGCGCGTCGGCGTAGGACTCCGCGCCGACGTCGTGCAGCAGACGGTCCACGCGGACGGCATGGCTCCTGGTGCGCAGTCGAAGGCCCCAGCGGTGCCCGTCAACGCCGAGCCCCACCAGGTCGCGCGCCCTCAACGGGGTCTCCGCCGGGAAGGACTTCTGCTGCGGGATGTAGCCCAGGGTGCGGCTGCCCCGGGCGATCGGCCGCCCGTCCACCGTCGCCGTGCCGCTCGTGAGTCGCTGCAGGCCGAGCAGGACCTTCAGGAAGCTGGTCTTGCCCGACCCGTTCGGTCCGAGCACCGCGAAGAACTCACCCGGCATGATGTCCAGGTCGAGCCCCTCCCACAGCGAGCGCGTGCCGAAGGAGAGGCCTGCTCCGCGCAGGCTGATGGCCGGGCGGGTACCGTCCCCGTCGGGGACGTGGACCTTCCGGTGCATCGTCGAGGTCATGCGGCAGTGCTCTCCGTCTGTGGGTGTGGCTGCTGGTCAGTGTACGGGGTGCGGTGCGGACACGCGCCGGCTCGCCGGCCTGTCGGCAGACCGCTGCTCCCGGGCGGGCGGATGGACGGGACCGAAGGCGCCTCAGGGGGTCGCACCCTCGATGCTGTCCGTATTGCGGGTCATCCAGGAGATGTAGTCCTCGCCCTCGGGCAGGGTCTCCGTGAAGTCGAGCACGGGAAGACCCGCGCCGTCGGCCGCAGACCGGACCGCTTCGGTCTGCGAGCCCTCGGTCTGCTCGTTGTAAGCGAGGAAGGCGAGGGTGCCTCCGGACACGAGGTTCTTCATCTCCTGCAGGACGGCGACGGGCACATCGGTCTCGTCCTCGATGGCCTCGCTGAACTCCTCGGGTGTCACGTTCTCGAGCCCGGCGGCCTGCAGCAGATAGACGGGCACGGGCTCGGTCGCCGCCACCTGGCCTCCCGGCCCTTCGGAGGCCATCGCTGCGAGGCGATCCTGTACCGGCTGCAGACCCTCGATGAAGGCATCGGCCCGCTCGCGGTACGCCTCCGCATTCGGTGCGTCGAGACGGCCGAGTTCGTCGGCCAGTGCGTCGGCCAGCGTGACCATCGTGGGGAGGTCGTACCAGACGTGCTCGTTGAACGCGCCGTGTTCGTGGCCGTTCTCCTCGGCGTGCCCTCCCTCGCCCTCGGCATGCTCCTCGTCCTCGTCCAGACCGGAGAGCTCAACGGCACTGAGGACCGCGGCCGTCCCGGCCTCGTTGACCAGGCGGGAGAGGAACGTGTCGTACCCTCCGCCGTTCTCGATGACGAGGTCGGCCTCGGACACGGACAGCTTGTCCTGCACGGTCGCCTCGTAGGAGTGGGGATCCTGGCTGAGGCTGTCCACGATGGCGGTCACCTCGACGTCGTTCCCGCCGACGGTGGCCGCGATGTCGCCGTAGACGTTGGTCGCCGTGACGATCGAAAGCGTGTCGGCACCCGACGCCGAGGTGTCGGACGGCGAGCCGGAGGATCCGGTCGAGCAGGCCGAGAGCCCGAGGACGGACGACGCGAGCACTGCGGTCACGGCGAACTGACGGCGGAAAGGACGAACCGGCACAGGAACCTCAATCAGACTAATGAGAATTGTTTACGTTAGCGTCTCGAGCATAACCGAAACGCGAACCATTCGCATTCTGCCCGGCGTCCGCCGGCGTCGCCGGTCGCCCCTCGTGGAGGAGCCACGTCACCACAAGGCGGAAGCGGCCGCCCGCCGCACCGAGCGGCCCCTGCGTCACGAGACCGAGGTCTCCGTCCCGTTGACGCCCTCGCCGCTCCTCCGCGCACCCTGGTTCTGGGTGGCGTCGCGGATCTCTCCGATGAGCTGCTCGATGACGTCCTCGAGGAAGAGGACACCGCGCGTGGATCCGTCCGGCCCGAGCACGCGTGCGAGGTGGGACCCCGTCCGCTGCATGACCGTGAGCGCATCCTCGATCTCGTCTTTCAGCGTGAGGTTGGCGAGCGCCCGGACTTTGTTCTCGGTGATCGGTCGGCGGTACATGACCTGCGGAAGGGACATGATGTCCTTGAGGTGCATGTAGCCGGTGAGGTTGCCGTGTTCGTCCACCATGACAAAGCGGGAGAAGCCGGTGCGCCCCACTGCGCGCTCGAAGTCCTCCGGGCTGGCATCGGTGCGGACCGTCACCAGCTCGCTCAGGGGAACCATCGTGGTCTCGGCCGTCTGCCCGGAGAACTCGAGCGCTCCCGTGATGAGACCGGACTCGTCATCGACCAGGCCGCTCTTCGTCGACTCCTCGACGATGGACTGCACCTCCTCGAGCGTGTAGGACGACGACACCTCGTCCTTGGGCTCGACCTTCAGCGCACGAAGGATGTGGTTGGCCATCCAGTTCAGCGTCGAGATCACCGGGTGCACGACGCGCGCGATCAGCACGAGCGGCGTCGCGAGGAGCAGCGCCGCCTTGTCGGCGACCGAGACGGAGATGTTCTTCGGCACCATCTCGCCGAACGTCACGTGGAGGAAGGTGACGAGCAGGAGGGCGAGGGCGAAGGCGACCCCGCCCGCGAGTCCCTCGGGCACGCCGACGGCCTCCAGCGGCACCACCAGCAGATGGTGGATCGCCGGCTCGGCCACCTGCAGGATCAGCAGGGAGCAAACCGTGATGCCGAGCTGCGCGCACGCGAGCATGAGGGAGACGTGTTCCATGGCCCAGAGCGTCGTCGCGGCGCGCTTGGACCCGGCCTCGGCGAGCGGCTCGATCTGGCTCCGCCGCGCGGACATGATCGCGAACTCCGCCCCCACGAAGAAGGCATTGCCCAGCAGCAGGATCACGAGCCAGAGAATTCCTGCCCAGTCGCTCATCGCTGGTCCTCCCCTGCAGCAGCGGTCTCGGCGAAGGCTGGTGTGCCCTGCAACCGGGAGCCGTCCGTGCGGTCGATGGTCTGGTGTTCGGGGACGACGGCGGTTTCGCCGTCGTCGTCGTCGCCTGCCGCGACCGGGGCCGGGCGGAAGTGGACGCGATCGATCCGGCGTCCGTCCATACGTTCCACGGTGAGTGTTCCGGCAGCGACCTCGACGCAGTCGCCGGCCACGGCCACGCGCCCGAGTTCGGTCAGGATGAACCCGGCCACGGTCTCGTAGCCCGCCTCGTCCGGCACCACGAGCCCCGGGATCTGCACCGTGACCTCGTCAGGCCGCATGAGCCCGGGGAAGTACCAGTCCCCCGCCGCGCTCTGCAGCACTCCGGGCTTGAGCTTGTCGTGCTCGTCCTTGACCTCGCCCACGATCTCCTCGACCAGGTCCTCGAGGGTGGCCACGCCGGCTGTTCCCCCGTACTCGTCGAGGACGACGGCGAGCTGCAGGTTCGCTTCACGCAGCTCGCTCAGTAGGGAGTCGAGATGCACCGTCTCGGGCACGCGCAGCACGTCCGTCATGATCGTGCCGGCGGGTAGTTCCGCCCGCTTGTGCCGCGGGACGGCCACGGCCTTCTTCACGTGCACCACGCCGCGGATGTCGTCGGCGGAATCCCCGATCAGCGGGAAGCGGGAGTAGCCGGTGCGGCGCGCCGCCTCGACGACGTCCGCGACCGTCTGCCCGGAGTCGATGACCTCCATGCGGATTCGGGGCGTCATGACGTCGGCCGCCGTGCGCTCGGAGAAGCTGAAGGTGCGGGCCAGGAAGGTCGCCGTGCCCTGGTCCAGGGTGCCCATCTCCGCCGAGCGCCGCACGAGGGACGAGAGCTCCGACGGGGTCCGCGCACCGGAGATCTCCTCCTTGGCCTCGAGTCCGAAGACGTGGAGGACCCGGTTGGAGAAGCCGTTGAGCACCACGATGGCAGGCTTGAACACGGCCGTGAACACGAGTTGCGGGCGTGCCAGCGCCCTGCCGACCCGGAACGGGAGGGCGATCGAGAGGTTCTTCGGCACGAGCTCGCCGATGAGCATCGACAGCAGCGTGGCCAGGACCATCGCGATGATGATCGACGTCGAGGCGACGAGGGCGTCCGACAGGCCGAGCCCCGCGAGCGGGGTCTCCAGGAGCCTGCCCACGGACGGCTCCATGACGTAGCCGGTCAGCAGGGTGGTGAGGGTGATCCCCAGCTGGCAGCTCGAGAGCTGCGTCGAGAGGGACTTCAGGCAGCGCAGCAATGGTTCGGCCCGGGTGTCGCCGTCGTCCACCGCCTTCTGGACGTACGTCTGGTCGAGGGCCACGAGCGAGAACTCGACGGCCACGAAGAATCCGGTGCCGAGGACGAGGAGCACGCCGGCGGCGAGGTAGATCCATTCCACCGCTACATCCCCTCCCCGGAGAATCGGGGCATGGGATGCAGCGGTTCCCGTCTGAGGGGGTCCGCGATGTCCGAGGCCGAGGCGGCTGCGTCCTCGCCGGCTCCCGAGACGGGAGCCGGATCGTGCAGCGGATGGGCAAGAGAGGAGGGTATGCCGGCGTCGAGCCGGCCCCTAGAAGGACTGTCCATAAGGAGGCCAAGCATACCGGCTGAGCGACCGCCCGACCCATCGTTCTCCCTGTGATCCTCCCAGGGCTGAACGTGCTACCAGCTCTGCTGGAGCGGGCGGCCCTCCTCGTACCCGGCCGCGGACTGGACACCCACCAGCGCACGCTCGCGGAACTCGGCGAGCGACGCCGCTCCTGCGTACGTCATCGAGCTGCGCACCCCCGCCGTGATCATGTCCAGTAGGTCCTCGACGCCCGGCCGCGTGGGGTCGAGGTACATCTTCGAGGTGGAGATCCCCTCCTCGAAGAGTCCCTTGCGGGCACGGGCGAAGACGTCGTCGCGCCTGGTCCGGTTCTGCACCGCACGCGCCGATGCCATCCCGAAGCTCTCCTTGTACCGGCGGCCGTTGCTGTCGGTCTGCAGGTCGCCGGGGCTCTCGTAGGTGCCCGCGAACCACGAGCCGATCATGACCTGGCTCGCTCCGGCGGCGAGCGCCAGTGCGACGTCGCGCGGGTACCGCACGCCGCCGTCGGCCCAGACGTGGGCGCCGAGTTCGGCCGCGGCCTGAGCGCACTCGTGGACGGCCGAGAACTGCGGTCGCCCGACGGCGGTCATCATGCGGGTGGTGCACATGGCTCCCGGGCCGACGCCGACCTTGACGATCGACGCCCCGGCCGCGACGAGGTCGCGGACGCCGTCGGCGCTGACCACGTTGCCCGCCACGATCGGCACCTGCGGGTCGAGGCCGCGCACGACGGCGAGGGCGTCCAGCATCTTCCGCTGGTGGCCGTGGGCCGTGTCGACGACCAGGACGTCCACGCCCGCCTCGAGCAGGGCAGCCGCCTTCGCCTCGACGTCCCCGTTGATCCCGACGGCGGCGGCCACGCGCAGCTTCCCCGCGCCGTCGAGCGCCGGAGCGTAGATGGTGGAGCGCAGCGCCCCGGTGCGGGTGATGACGCCTTCGAGGACGCCGTCCCGCACCACGGGCGCCAGCGGGACACGGCCGCCGTCGAGGTCCTCGAAGGCCTTCTGGAGCGCTGCCGCGGGATCGTCGTCGAACAGGGCCGCGTCCAGCGCGGCCGGCGCGGGGCGCATCACGGACTCCAGCGAGGCGAAGCGATCCACGCCGTCGCAGTCCGACGCGTTGACGACACCCACGCACGTCCCGGCGTCGTCGATCACGAGGACGGCGCCGTGGGCGCGCTTGTGCATGAGGTGGAGCGCGTCGATCACGGTGTGGCCGGGCTGCAGCTTCAGCGGGGTCTCGAACACCGGGTGGCGGTCCTTCACCCAGGAGGTGACCTCCGCGATGACCTCCACCGGCACATCCTGCGGCAGGACGCCGATCCCGCCACGGCGGGCCACGGTCTCCACCATGCGGCGCCCCGTCACGGCGGTCATGTTGGCGACGACCAGGGGAATCGTGGTGCCCGAGCCGTCCTCGGAGGAGAGGTCGACGTCGAACCGGGAGATGACCTCGGACGCCGACGGCACGAGGAAGACGTCCGAGTACGTGAGATCGGTACTGGGCGTGGTGATGAAGCGCATGGTGCTCCTGGCTCGACGGCGGGGTGGTCGGCCGCGTGGGCGGCCGCAAAGAGTCTAGTGCGTCGCGCGCCGGGCTCCCACCCGGGCACCTTGCAGACGGCCGCCGGGACCGCGCGCCTGATTGGCTTGTTCGTCGCCCCTGTCACTACACTTGAACAGGGTCCAGACCCGGCTTTTCAGCCGATCGTGACGACCACTCCGCGCTCAGGGCAACTTACGGAAGAGGCGTATACCAAGTGCCAGAACAGACCAGCCACCGTCTACCTGAAGAATTCGGCGGGAACGAGTGGCTTGTTGACGAGCTCTACGAGCAGTTCCAGAAGGACCGCCACTCGGTGGACCGGAAGTGGTGGGAGCTGTTCGATTCGTTCGACGCGGACAGCACGGACAGTGCGAACGGCGGGAACGGCAGGCCCACGACGGACGCCCCGTCACCCCGGGCCGGCGCTGGGGACTCCCCCGACAGCCGCTCGAACGGGACCGCCGGGGCCGCGCAGACTCCGCCGGCCCCGCAGGCCGCACCGAATCATCCTCCGACGAAGGAGCTGCCGGTCGTGAAGGCCGAGGCGGCGGCACCGAAGGCGTCCGGCGAGAGCCCCGCGAGCACGCAGCAGAGCGGCAAGCCCCCGGTCGCCAACGAGCCGGCAAAGAAGGCGGAGACCTCCCGCGAGGAGAAGCCCGCCACCAAGCCCATCCCTGCCCAGCTACCGGCCTCCGACCGCAACGGCGACATGGACGAGAACCGCGTGAGCGTTCTCCGCGGCCCCGCCAAGGCCATCTCCACGAACATGGAGGCGAGCCTCAGCGTTCCCACCGCGACCAGCGTGCGCGCCATCCCGGCGAAGCTGCTGATCGACAACCGGGTGGTCATCAACAGCAACCTCGCCCGGGCACGCGGCGGCAAGGTCTCCTTCACCCACCTGATCGGCTACGCGATCATCCGGGCCCTCGCCCAGTTCCCCTCGCAGAACGTCTACTACGACGTCGTCGACGGAAAGCCCTCCGCGGTCCAGCCCGCCCACGTCAACTTCGGCCTCGCGATCGACATGCCGAAGCCGGACGGCACGCGCTCACTCGTGGTGCCGAACATCAAGAAGGCCGAGACCATGAACTTCTCGGAGTTCTGGCACGCCTACGAGGATCTCGTGAAGAAGGCGCGCGGCGGGAAGCTCGGCGCGGACGACTACGCCGGGACCACCGTGTCCCTGACGAACCCGGGGGGTATCGGTACCGTCCACTCCGTTCCGCGCCTCTCGAAGGGCCAGGCCTGCATCATCGGCGCAGGCGCTCTCGAGTACCCGGCGGAGTTCCAGGGTTCGAGCGAGAAGACCCTCGCGAAGCACGCGATCAGCAAGACCATCACCCTGACCTCCACCTACGACCACCGGGTCATCCAGGGTGCCGGCAGCGGCGAGTTCCTGCGCATCATCCACCAGCTGCTGCTCGGGGAGCAGGGCTTCTACGACGAGATCTTCGAGTCACTGCGCATCCCCTACGAGCCGGTGCGCTGGAGTGCCGACATCCAGGTCGATCCCATGGACCAGATCAACAAGGTCGCCCGGATCCAGCAGCTCATCCACTCGTACCGTGTCCGCGGCCATCTCATGGCGGACACCAACCCGCTCGAGTACGTCCAGCGCAAGCACGCCGACCTCGACATCCGTACGCATGGCCTCACCCTGTGGGACCTCGACCGCGAATGGCCCACGGGCGGCTTCGGCGGCAAGCAGATGCTCAAGTTCCGGGACATGCTCGGCGTTCTCCGGGATGCCTACTGCCGCACCACCGGGATCGAGTACATGCACCTCCAGGACCCGGAGGAACGCCAGTGGTTCCAGGACGAGCTGGAGCACCCGTATTCGAAGCCCAGCCGCGAGGAGCAGCTGCGCATCCTGCACAAGCTGAACTCGGCCGAAGCATTCGAGACCTTCCTGCAGACGAAGTTCGTCGGACAGAAGCGCTTCTCCCTCGAGGGCGGCGAGTCGCTGATCCCGCTCCTGGACGCCGTCATCTCCGGAGCAGCCGATGACGGCCTCGACGAGGTGGCCATCGGCATGGCCCACCGCGGCCGCCTGAACGTCCTCACCAACATCGCGGGCAAGACCTACGCGCAGGTCTTCCGCGAGTTCGAGGGAACGCAGGACCCTCGCTCGGTCCAGGGCTCGGGCGACGTGAAGTACCACCTCGGCACCGAGGGGACGTTCACCTCCGACGCCGGCAACGAGACGAAGGTCTACCTGGCCGCGAACCCGTCCCACCTCGAGGCCGTCGACCCCGTGCTCGAAGGCATCGTCCGGGCGAAGCAGGATCTGCTGGACCAGGGGGACGACTTCCCGGTCCTGCCGATCCTCATCCACGGCGATGCGGCCTTCGCCGGCCAGGGCGTGGTCGCGGAGACCCTGAACCTCTCGCAGCTGCGTGGCTACCGCACGGGCGGCACCATCCACGTGATCGTCAACAACCAGGTCGGCTTCACCACCAGCCCGACATCGTCGCGCTCCTCCGTGTACTCGACCGACGTCGCCAAGATGGTGCAGGCACCGATCTTCCACGTCAACGGGGACGATCCCGAGGCCGTGGTGCGCGTCGCGCAGATGGCCTACCAGTTCCGCCAGCGGTTCAACAAGGATGTCGTCATCGACATGGTCTGCTACCGCCGCCGCGGACACAACGAGGGCGATGACCCCTCGATGACGCAGCCGATGATGTACAACCTGATCGAGGCGAAGCGCTCGGTACGCAAGCTGTACACCGAGGCGCTGATCGGCCGCGGGGACATCACGCAGGAAGAGGCCGAGCAGGCCCTGCGCGACTACCAGGAGCGGCTGGAGCGCGTCTTCGCGGAGACACACGCCGCGCAGACCTCACCCATCCCGATCGTGACCAAGGACCCGCAGGCGGTGTCCGATCTCGAGCGCCCCTACGCACAGCAGTCGGACGGTCGCGAGAGCGACGCCCCGCAGACGGCCATCAGTGCCGAGACGCTGGCTCACATCGGCGGCGCCCACACGTCGATCCCGGACGGCTTCACCGTCCACCCGAAGCTCAAGGCACTGCTCGAGAAGCGTGAGCAGATGTCCCGCGAAGGCGGCATCGACTGGGGCTTCGGCGAGATCGCGGCCTTCGGGTCCCTGCTCATGGAGGGCGTGCCCGTGCGGCTCGCCGGCCAGGACTCGCGGCGCGGGACCTTCGTGCAGCGGCATGCGGTCTTCCACGACCGCGCGACGGGCCATGAGTGGCTGCCGCTCGACGACCTCGCGCAGGACCAGGCGAAGTTCTGGGTCTACGACTCGCTGCTCAGCGAGTACGCGGCCATGGGCTTCGAATACGGCTACTCGGTGGAGCGTCCCGATGCGCTCGTGATCTGGGAGGCGCAGTTCGGCGACTTCGTCAACGGTGCGCAGACCATCATCGACGAGTTCATCAGCTCCGCGGAGCAGAAGTGGGGCCAGCGGTCCTCGCTGGTACTCATGCTGCCGCACGGCTACGAGGGGCAGGGGCCCGACCACTCGTCCGCCCGGATCGAGCGTTTCCTGCAGATGTGCGCCGAGCAGAACATGGTGGTGGCCAATCCGAGCAGCGCGGCCTCGCACTTCCACCTGCTGCGGAGGCACGCGTACAACCGTCCCCGGAAGCCGCTGGTGATCTTCACACCGAAGCAGCTGCTGCGCCTCAAGGGGGCCGCCAGCTCCGTGGAGGACTTCACGCAGGGCACGTTCCGTCCCCTCATCACGGACACTCTGGACACGCCCGGGGACGGCGTGGAACGCGTGATCCTGGTCTCCGGCCGGCTGTACTACGATCTGCTGGCCGCCCGCCAGAAACTCGATGATCCCAAGACCGCCATCGTCCGGGTGGAGCAGCTGTATCCACTGCCGGTCGAGGAGATCCGCGCGGCCCTCGCGACCTATCCGGAGGCGGAGGTGGTCTGGGCGCAGGACGAGCCGGCGAACCAGGGCCCCTGGCCGTTCATCGGGCTCAACCTGCCGCAGGAGCTCGACAGGACCATGCGCCTGGCCAGCCGCCCGGCCTCCGCCTCGACGGCCACCGGTTCCGCGAAGAACCACGCGCTGGAGCAGGAACTCCTCATCAAGAAGGCGTTCGGCCGGCAGTAGTAAGCCATCAGTATGATGTCAGGTGGGGTCCAGAGCCCCACCTGATGTCTTTAACGGCGATGGGGGCCGGCAGCGGTATCCGCCAGCTCCCGAAGACATCCGCACTCCGACGACCAGCACACCGAGGGACCAGTGGAACAACGCAGAATCCGGCTAGCAGCAGTGGGCGACGAACTCCTTGCGGGGCTCGGTGATCCGCGTGCGCTCGGGTGGCTCGGTCGCGTGATGGCGAGGACCAGGCCGGAGAATGTGTGGGTGGAGTCCTACAGCCTCGCGGCGCCGGACGAAGGCACCGAGGCACTCGCCAACCGATGGCTGCAGGAGGTGGGGCGGCGCTTCGCGGAGGGCTTCGAGAACCGCCTCGTGATCGGACTCTCCGACCGGGACCTCGATCTCGAGCTGTCGACCGCGCGCAGCAGACTCAATCTCGCGAACATCCTGGACGGTGCCGCACAGATGAGCGTCAAGGTGCTTGTCGTCGGCCCTCCCCCGGGCCTCGATGCCGAGCGCAACCGCCGCCTCGCGGACCTGTCCGCCGCCTTCGGTGACGTCACCACCCGACGCAAGCACGTCTTCGTCGACACGTTCACCCCCCTGCTGGCGCACGAGCAGTGGCGCCACGATCTCGCGGCGAACGGCGGTGCCCCCGGGCAGGCCGGCTACGGCCTCATGGCATGGCTCGTCCTGCACCGCGGCTGGTTCCAATGGCTGGACGTGCCGGCGCCGGAGTGAGCGGCGCGGGAGCAGAGTCGGCGCCGTGCCCGCAGCGCGGAGGACCGGCCCCATCGTGAGCGAAAGAGCCCCGTGGACACCCTGTCCGCGGGGCTTTTGCCGTAGACAGGGGCCTTATGTTTCGCTCAGGTAACAAGTGGGTTATCAATGGTTCACTGAGTGTCCGAAGGCAACTGATCTTCGCTATGCTGTCCCAGTGTGATTGCCGTCACTGCCGCAATCCGCCCCGGGGAACCTGTTTCCGTTCCTCGCGCCAAGCACAGTAAGGACTATCGAATGCGTAATAAGCGCACAATGACGCTCGCCGCACTGTCCATCGGAGCGCTCATGCTGAGTGCCTGTGGATCGGCGGGCGGTACTGCCGAGACGCCCGCGTCGGAAGGTGCCGAGGAGAATCTCGCCTCGACCATCAACATCGCGATCAGCCAGGCGCCGACCGCATACAACGGCGGGACAGCAGCAACGAACGCTGTGTACAACACCTACGTCGACAACCTGACGACGAGCTCGTGGGTCGCGTTCAACGCCGATGGCAACCTCGAGAAGAACGAGGAGTTCGGCACCTACGAGAAGACCAGCGACGATCCGCTGACCGTCAAGTACACCATCAACGAAGATGCTGTCTGGTCCGACGGTACGGCGATCGACTTCGACGACGTCCTCCTGCAGTGGGCCGCCTTCTCCGGCACCCACCCCAGCGGCGAGACGGATGCCGAGTCGGGCGAGGAAGCGGACCTGTTCCTCGCCTCCTCCACCAACGGCTTCGGCCAGATGGAGATGCCCGAGGGCGAGCCGGGCGCCAAGGAGTTCGAGGTCGTCTACTCCGAGCCCTACGCCGACTGGGAGTCGGTGATGTCGACGTCGCTCATGCCGGCCCACATCGCCGCCGAGCAGGCCGGCCTGTCCGCGGACGGCGACGGAGCCGAGCTCATCGAGGCCATCCAGTCCGACGACACCGAGACCCTCACGCCGGTCGCCGAGTTCTGGAACACCGGCTGGAACTACGAGGCCGACCTCCCGACCCTGCCGGACACCGACCTGCTGCCGTCATCGGGACCGTACAAGCTCGACAACGCCACCAACGGCACCCTGACCCTGGTCAAGAACGATCAGTACTGGGGCGAGGAGCGCGCGGGCAAGACGGACACGATCGTCTTCAAGACCATCGTCGACGAGGAGGCCGTCCAGGCGCTCCAGAACGGCGACGTCGACATCATCGAGCCCTCCAGCCCCACGGTCGACACCAAGACCGCGCTCGAGCAGATCGGTGAGACGGTCACCGTGGACACCGGCCAGTCGCTGACCTTCTCCCACGTCGACCTCGACCAGCGTCCAGGCGCCGTCTTCGAGGACCTGAAGGTGCGCCAGGCCTTCGCCGCGTGCATCCCGAGGGCCGACATGGTCGACAAGTTCGTGACCCCGGTCGATCCTTCCGGATCCGTCCTGAACCTGCACGAGTACCAGCCGGCCCAGGCCGACTACCAGACCGTGCTCGACGGCGCACCCGCCGCCCAGGGGGACGGCGTCGCCGACATCGAGAAGGCCAAGTCCCTGCTCGAGGAAGCCGGCAAGACCGAGCCCGTGAAGGTCTCCATGATGTTCGCGTCGACCAGCCAGCTGCGTGCCGACCAGGTAGCCCTCGTGAAGGACTCCTGCGACCAGGCAGGTTTCGAGATCACCCCCCAGCCCGAGGCCGAGTGGAGCGCCAAGCTCTCCCAGCCGGGCGCCTGGGACGCCGTGGTCTTCGGTTGGGCCGGCTCCGGTCTCGTCGCCTCCGGTGAGTCCATCTACGTCTCCGAGGGTGAGCAGAACTTCGGCGGCTACGCCGACGACGAGGTCGACCGCATCTGGGGCGAGATCGTCACCAATACGGACACCGAGCAGGTCATCCCGCTGAAGACGGAACTCGAGCAACGCCTCGCCGAGACGCAGTACAACGTGGTCCTCTACGCGAACCCGAACATCGCGGGTTACTCCTCCAAGCTCGAGGGCGTGGAACTGAACCCGACGCAGACCGGGATCACCTGGAACGCCTACAGCTGGACGAAGCAGAACTGATCGCCTCCTCCGGATAAAGCATGAGGACGGGCAGGCCCTCGGGCCTGCCCGTCCGTGCGCCCGGCCCCGCATCAGTCTGCACCGTTTCCTAGGAGCCCCTCCGTGTTCTACTTCATCGCCAAGCGCACCATCATCTCGTTCTTCATCATGCTCGCGGCCACCACTCTGATGTACTTCCTCACCATCTCGTCGGGCGATCCCTTCGAGGACCTCGGTGAGACGAGCGGGCCCGAGAAGGCCGCGACGATCGCGGCCCGCACGGCCGCCATGAATCTCGACGTACCACCCATCCCCCGGTACTTCCTCTGGCTGCAGGACGTGGGCCACTGCCTCGTCCCCGGCGGGATCTCCTGCACGCTCGGGCAGGACCGCACCGGCGCGGACGTGCTGCCCCAGCTCCAGAACGCCATGGGCTCGACACTGCGCCTCGTGGTCGTCGCCACGGTCCTCGCCCTGGTCCTCGGCGTCGTCGTCGGCATCGTCACGGCGATCCGCCAGTACAGCACGTTCGACTACTCCGTCACCTTCGTCTCCTTTCTCCTGTTCTCGCTGCCGCTGTTCTGGCTCTCCACGCTGCTCAAGCAGTACCTGGCGATCGACCTCAACACCTGGCTCTCGAATCCGCAATTCTCCTATCTGACGATCGCGCTGATCGGGGTGGTCGCCGGCGTGATCTGGGCGGTCGTCGTGGGCGGCGACCGCAGGCGCCGCCTCATGGTCTTCGGCGTGGCCGCCGCTGCCACCGCCCTCGCGCTGTACCTCCTGCTCGTGACCCGATGGTTCGTGAACCCCGGCTTCGGTGTGGTCGGGATGCTCGTCTCCGCCGCCGGGATCGCGGTCCTGTGGACCGCACTGCTCGCCGGTTTCCGTCGCCGTCGCGTGCTGAACGCGGCGCTCGCCGCCGGCGCGGTGAGTTTCGCCGGCTACCTCGTCTCCATCCCCCTGCTGACCGATCCCACGTGGCTCGTCGTCGTCGCCCTGGTCATCGTCATGGCGGTCGTCTCCTACGTCGTCGCCGGAGCCGTCGGCGGACCGTTCCGTGCGCAGGCAGCCAAGATCGGCGCGGTGATCGCCGTCTCGGTCAGCCTGCTGATCCTGCTCGACAGGCTGCTGCAGGCCTACCCCACACTCTCGGCGAAAGCCGGCGGGCGCCCGATCCCCACCACGGGCTCGCAGTCCGCGAACCTCGCGGGCACGTTCTGGGAGATCAACCTTGACTACGCGCTGCACCTGATCCTGCCGACCATCGCCCTGACGCTGATCTCCTTCGCCACCTACACCAGGTACACGAGGGCCAGCCAGCTCGATGTCATGAACCAGGACTACATCCGCACGGCCCGGGCCAAGGGCCTCAGCGAGCGGACCGTCCTCGTGAAGCACGCCTTCCGCAATGCGATGATCCCCATCACCACGCTGATGGCGTTCGACTTCGCGGGCGTCCTCGGCGGCGCGGTCATCACCGAGCAGGTGTTCGGCTGGAACGGCATGGGCAAGATGTTCGTCGACGGTATCGCCACCGTCGACCCGGGGCCGGTCATGGCCTTCTTCCTCGTCGTCGGAACCGCGGCCGTGCTGTTCAACATGCTGGCCGACATCGCCTACGCCTTCCTCGACCCTCGCATCACCCTGAGCTAGGACCCATCATGAGTGACAAGAAGTTCGAACCGAACGATTCCCGCGCCTCGTCAGAGCGCTCCGAACTGACCCTGCTGAGCCAGGACACCGACATCGCCACCGCCCCACCAACCCGGGAGCAGACCGACCGGATCCGCACGACGGCAGCGAAGAGCCAGGGGCGCCTCATCCGCGAGCGCTTCTTCCGGCACAAGGGCGCCCTCGCCGGGATAGCCCTGCTGGCGCTCATCTTCCTCCTCGCCTTCACCTCCATCGGTTTCGCGGGCATCCCGGGCTGGTGGAACAAGGACTACGACGTCCTCGCCGCGCGCTTCAACGAGGGCAAGCCCACCCTGACCCTGTGGCCGTTCAGCCTCGGCGAGCACCCCTTCGGCCAGGACGTGCTGGGCCGCGACTACTTCGCCCTGACGATGCGCGGGACGCAGACCTCGCTCATCATCGCCTTCATCGTCGGGATCGTCGCCATGCTCATCGGCACCACGGTCGGGGCGCTGGCCGGCTACTTCCGTGGCTGGACCGAAGCGTTCCTCATGCGCATCACGGACGTCGTCATCACCATCCCCACCGTCGTCATCGCCGCCGCGGTGGCCGGGATCGTCGCGAAGGCGGGCATCATCCCCTTCGCCGTCTTCCTGGGCATCGTCACCTGGACGGGTCTCGCGCGGCTCGTCCGTGGCGAGTTCCTCTCCCTCCGGGAGAAGGAGTTCGTGGAGTCCGCCAAGTCCGTCGGCGCCAGCTCGTTCCGCATCATCTTCCGCCACATCCTCCCGAACACCGTCGGGGTCATCATCGTGTCGACCACCCTGGCCATCTCCGGCGCGATCCTCCTGGAGACCGCGCTGAGCTACCTCGGACTCGGTGTCACGGCACCCGACACCTCGCTCGGCAAGGCCATCAACGACAACCGCTCGGCGCTCACCGTGCGCCCGTGGCTGTTCCTGTGGCCCGGCGCGTTCATCATCGGCATCGCCCTCGCCGTCAACTTCATCGGAGACGGCCTCCGCGACGCATTCGACCCCAAGCAGACAAGGGTGAAGCAGTAATGGGATCACACACCTCCGAGATCATCACCGACGACCAGGCGCCGGAGCACGAAGGGCCGATCCTTGCGGTGGAGAACCTCGGCGTCGAGTTCAACGTCGACGACGAATGGGTCATGGCGGCCGAGAACGTGTCCTTCGAGATCCACCCGGGCGAGATCCTGGCGGTCGTCGGGGAGTCCGGTTCCGGCAAGAGCATGTCCTCCATGGCCCTGCTCGGCCTCCTTCCCCGCAACGGCCGCTCGACCGGCAGCGCGAAGATGCTGGGCAAGGAGCTCATCGGCGCACCCCAGAGCATGCTCCGGCGTGTCCGCGGCAACGAGATCGCCATGATCTTCCAGGAGCCGATGACCGCGCTGAACCCGGTGCTCACCGTCGGCGAGCAGATCAGGGAGGCCATCGAGCAGCACACGGAGCTCTCCCCCGCACAGGCCAAGAAACGGGCCATCGAGCTGCTGCGCATGGTGGAGATCCCCGAGGCGGAGCGCCGCTACGATTCCTTCCCCCACCAGTTCTCGGGCGGACAGCGCCAGCGGGCGATGATCGCCATCGCGCTCGCGAACGACCCGATGCTCCTCATCGCGGACGAGCCGACCACCGCCCTGGACGTCACGGTGCAGGCCGAGGTCCTCGACCTGCTGAGGAAGCTCAACAAGCGCCTCAACAGCGGAGTGCTCCTGATCACGCACGACATGGGAGTCGTCGCCGACCTCGCCGACCACGTCGTGGTGATGGAGAAGGGGCGCGTCGTCGAGGCGGCCCCGACCGCGCAGCTGTTCGCCGCACCGAGGGAGGACTACACGCGTCAGCTCCTCGGTGCGGTGCCGCACCTCGGCTCCAAGGTGGGCGGGGTCCTCGCGGACGTCGAGGTGGTCGACGGCCGCCTCAGCATCCACGAGGAGTATGCGGAGCGGCTGCAGACCGATCGTGAGCACCGCTCGGCTGCCGGCGTGGTGCCCGCGCTGGAGCTGATCGACGTGGACATCGAGTACCCGGGACGGTTCCGCCAGCCGGCGTTCAAGGCCGTCAACGGCGTGTCGCTCACCATCAACCCGGGTGAGGTCATGGGGCTCGTCGGGGAATCGGGATCGGGCAAGTCGACGATCGCCCGTGCCGTCACCGGTCTCATCCGGACGGCCGCCGGCAGCGTGACGATCGGGGGCACCGACATCACCCGGCTGAGCGCACGGCAGCTCCTGCCGCTGCGCAAGAAGTTCGCCATCGTGTTCCAGGACCCCGCGGCGTCGCTCAATCCGCGACTGTCCATCGGCGACAGCATCGGCGAACCCCTGCTGCTGCACGAGAAGCTGGGACGGGCCGCCCTGGACGAGCGGGTCGCGTCACTGCTCGACGACGTCCAGCTGCCGGTCGCTTTCCGCAACCGGTACCCGCACGAGCTCTCGGGCGGTCAGCGACAGCGCGTCGGCATAGCCCGCGCGCTCTCCCTACAGCCGGACCTCCTCGTGGCCGACGAACCGACGTCGGCCCTCGACGTCTCGGTGCAGGCGAAGGTCCTGGAGCTCCTGCAGGAACTCCAGCGGGAGCGAGGCTTCGCCTGCCTGTTCGTGAGCCACGATCTGGCCGTCGTGGAACTGCTCGCGAGTCATATCGCCGTCCTCAACAAGGGCACGCTGGTGGAGCAGGGCAGCACCGAGCAGATCCTGAAATACCCCAGGGATGCCTACACGCGCCGGCTGCTCGCGGCCGCGCCGGTGCCGGACCCGAAGGAACAGTCCCTGCGACGGGAGCAGCGTTCCGCGCTGCTGGCCATGGGAGCCGGCGAGTAGGCGACCCGGGCGACGACGAAGGCACCCTCGATCGAGGGTGCCTTCGTCGTCCGTGTCCGTCAAGGTCAGTGGCGGAAGACGATCTTGCCGAAGACATCGCCGTCCAGCATGCGGCGGAAACCCCTCGCCGCCTCGTCCAGGGGCAGGACGTCGTCGATCACGGGCCGGACGCCCGTGGCCACCAGGAAGCGCGTCAGCCGGACGAGTTCGTCCCGCGTGCCCATCGTGGAGCCCAGCACCCGCAGCTGGAGGAAGAACACGCGGTTCAGATCGGCCGACGGCGCAGGGCCGCTGGTGGCCCCACAGGTCACCACCGTCCCTCCCGGGACGAGCGACTTCAGCGAGTGCGCCCAGGTGGCCTCCCCCACGGAGTCGAAGGCGACATCCACACGCTCGGGCAGCCGGGCGCCGTCCTCGAACACCTGATCGGCGCCGAGTGCCAGGGCCCGCTGACGCTTCTCCTCGCTGCGGCTCGTGGCCCAGACGCGGAACCCGGCTGCGGCGGCGAGTGCGATGAGGGCGGAGGCGACACCACCGCCCGCGCCCTGCACCAGGATCGTGGCGCCCGGCGCGGCCGGGGAGACGGTGAACAGCATGCGGTACGCGGTGAGCCATGCGGTCGGGAGGCAGGCCGCCTCCTCGAACGTGAGTTCGTCCGGCTTGGGCACCAGGTTCCGTTCGGGTACCCACACCCAGTCAGCCATGGTCCCCGGGTAGCGCTCGGAGAGGAGGGTCCGTTGCGGATCCAGGGTCTCGTCGCCCCGCCAGCCCGGCGAGGAGACGACCCCGTGGACGATCACGTCGTTGCCGTCGTCGTCCGTCCCTGCCGCATCGCACCCGAGCACCATCGGAAGGCGGTCGGCCGGCAGTCCCACTCCCCTGAGGGACCAGAGGTCATGGTGGTTGAGGCAGGAGGCCACCACCCGGACCCGCCGGAAACCCTCCGGTGGCTCCGGAACCTCGAGCTCTCCGACGGTGAGCCCGGCCAGGGGATCCTCCGCCGACTGGGTGGCTACGTAGGCAGCACGCATGCACAAGCTCCTTCGATCGTGGCTGATCCACCCATCCTAGGGGCAGGGTTGCGGTGGACAGGGGTCTCTCTGACGGGCGAGGCACCGACACACACGTCGTCGCTCCGCCCACCCCTGCCTCGCCGGTTTAGGTGACCCCGGGGCCGTATGGGAGACTTGGGTGCAGTTCTGCACCACTACAGTGCCTGAAGAAGAAGGAGGCAGCCCATGAGCAAGCGAGCACGCAAGCGTCGCGACCGCAAGCGCGGAGGCGCTAACCACGGTAAGCGCCCCAACACCTGAGTCCAGGCGTTCGAAGCATCAACAACACGAGAACCTCCGGCCCGTCAGGGTCCGGAGGTTCTCGTGTCTGTACTTCCCGACGTCACGGTGTCGACGCCACTTCCTCATGCCACAGCGTCGACGTGCCGGGTCGGCACCGCGCGGGTCAGTGGTCGACGGTGCGCAGGTGGCTGATGCGGTCGAGGATGCTCGCCTTGAGGGTTGACGGCGCCACTTCGGTGCAGGACCTCTTCACGACCGACCTGATGACGCACTCCAGATCATGCTCCTCGGCACAGTCCGGGCACCCATCGAGGTGGTCCTTGATCTCGACCAGGTCCTGGTGTGACAGGGCCCCGTCGAGGTACTCGTACAGCCGTTCGATCCTCGAGTCGGCACAGTCGCCCATACTCTCGCAATCGCTCATGTCGTCATCTCCTGTTCTGCGCCCTTCGCTTCCGCTGCCTGGCGGGTCTTGCCGGTGGCGCCCTTGCCCGTCCCCAGCCCACGCTCGTGCGCGTACTCACCGAGGAGTTCGCGCAGGAGCTTGCGTCCGCGGTGCAGGCGGGACATCACGGTCCCGATGGGCGTGTTCATGATTTCCGAGATCTCCTTGTACGCGAAGCCCTCGACATCGGAGAAGTAAACGGCGAGCCGGAACTCCTCGGGGATGGCCTGCAGGGCGCTCTTGACGTCCGAGTCCGGCAGGTGGTCGAGGGCCTCCGCCTCGGCCGACCTCAACCCCATCGAGGTGTGCTCGGCCGCCTTGGCCAGCTGCCAGTCCTCGATGGTGTCCGAGTGCGACTGCAGGGGCTCCCGCTGCCGCTTGCGGTACAGATTGATGTACGTGTTGGTGAGAATCCGGTACAGCCACGCCTTGAGGTTGGTACCCGGCTTGTACTGGTGGAATGCCGAGAACGCCTTCGTGTAGGCCTCCTGGACGAGATCCTCGGCGTCGCTGGGGTTCCGCGCCATGCGCATGGCCGCCGAGTAGAGCTGGTCGACGTACTGCATCGCATCGCGTTCGAAGCGCGCCTTGCGGTCGGCTTCCGACTCCGTGGCGACGTCCAACTCTGCGTCTTCGGCCTGGTTGCTGCCTGCGGGGGCTGTGGTATTCATCGAGTCGAAGTCTACGCGTCCGGCCCCTCGGGGCGCCCTCGACGGGGCACGCACAACCGTCGTCGACAGCTGCAGGTCGGTCCTACCGACCGCCGCGGTCTGAAGCACCGTCATCCGTGCATCTCCTCGTTCTCTCGCGATTTCCCGTACCCCTTCAACAACCGCCCGTCGCGGGCTTCTATTCCATCCGTCATCGCGCTGCCCGCCGTGCGGATAGTACGTCCCGCAAGTCCACGGCCAGGCCGGGTCACGGATCGCACCGCCCGGCGGGGCGTGCAAAACTAGACACAGCGTGCTTCGTATCCGTCCAACCAACACCCGGCAGAAGCCGCCGGGCACCAGGAGGCAGTTGTGACCCTTGTCCGCGTAATCGCCCGACCCATGATCGCCAGCAGTTTCGTGTTCTCCGGTGTCGACCGGCTCCGCAACGCCGGCGCCACCGCGCCGCAGCTGAAGCCCGTCCTCGCCGGCGTCACGAAGGTGGTCCCCTCCGCAGCAGCCGTCACCGGGAACGAGAAGCTCGTGGGCCAGGTGCTCGGCGCAACGCAGGTCGGCGCCGCGGTGCTGCTCGGCATCGGCCGCTTCTCGCGTGTCGCCGCGCTGCTGCTCACGGTCACCGCGACGGTCAACACCCTCGTCGACTACCGCTCGGCCGATTCCTCCACCAAGGAAGGCAAGAAGGCCCGCCGCACGCAGCTGCTCAAGAACCTCTCGCTGATGGGTGCCGTCCTGCTCGCCGCCGTGGACACCAACGGCCGCCCCGGACTCGCCTGGCGGGCCGAGCACCTCGCCATGGATGCCAGGAAGAATGCGACCGGCCTCGGCAAGGACGCGCGGAAGCAGCTGAAGAAGGCAGACAAGGCCGTGCGCAAGACCGCCGCCGACGTCGTCGGTTCCTAGTCTCCATGACAGTGTCCCCAGGCGGGGTGCCCGGCCAGACCGTGTGGCGGGCGCCCCGCCTGACGCACGCCGTGGACGCCGCGATCTCGGTTCCCGGCTCCAAGTCCCTCACCAATCGCTACCTGGTGCTCGCGGCACTGGCCGACGGTCCCTGCATCCTCCGCCGCCCCCTGCACTCGCGTGACTCGGCCCTGATGGTCGCTGCGCTGCGCTCGCTCGGCGCGGTGATCGACGAGGTACCGGGTGACGGCGACTTCGGTCCCGATCTTCGGGTCACGCCGCTCCCCGCGCAGGCGGACCGCCCTTCCGAGCGCGCCGTCGACTGCGGCCTCGCCGGAACGGTCATGCGCTTCGTCCCGCCGCTCGCGGGCCTGGTCTCCGGGTCCACGGCCTTCGACGGTGATCCCCATGCGCGCCGTCGGCCCATGGGTGCGATCATCGATGCGCTCCGCGGGCTCGGCGTCAGCATCGACGACGGCGGCGCGGGGTCCCTCCCGTTCACCATCGCGAGCACCGGCGAGGTGCGCGGCGGGCGGCTCGTCATCGACGCGTCGGCATCCTCCCAGTTCGTCTCCGCCCTGCTGCTCGTCGGCGCGCGCTTCGCCGAGGGACTGCACCTCGAGCACGTCGGCAAACCCGTGCCGAGCCTCGACCACGTCCGTATGACGATCGAGACGCTGCGTTCGCTCGGCGTCGGCGTGGACGATTCCGTGCCGAACCACTGGCGCGTGTCCCCCGGCCCCATCGCGGCGTTCGATATCGCCATCGAGCCGGATCTCTCCAACGCCGGTCCCTTCCTCGCCGCGGCGCTCGTCACCGGCGGCACCGTCCGGATCCGCAACTGGCCCTCGGGGACCACCCAGGTCGGTGACGCCTGGCGGCGCATCCTGCCCCTCATGGGCGCGACGGCGACACTCCGGTCGGGCACCCTCACCGTCACCGGCGGTGCCCGCATCACCGGCGGCACCTTCGCCGACACCTCGGAGCTCGCCCCGACCGTGGCCGCCCTCTGCGCGCTGGCCACGACGCCGTCGACCCTGACCGGCATCGCGCATCTGCGCGGTCACGAGACCGACCGGCTGGCTGCCCTCGCAGCCGAGATCAACGGGCTCGGCGGCCGCGTCGAGGAAACCGCGGACGGCCTCCGTATCCAGCCCGCGCCCCTCCACGGTGGCGTCTTCCACACCTACGAGGACCACCGCATGGCGACGGCGGGGGCGATCCTCGGACTCGCGGTGGACGGCGTCGAGGTCGAGAACATCGGAACCACGGCGAAGACCCTGCCGGAATTCCCCGCGCTCTGGGCCGCGCTCACGGGCAAGGCGGGCACGGCAGGCACGCCCGCGTCCCCCGCCGGAGCGCACGCGTGACCGAGGCGGGGAACCGCCGGGGCTCACGGGCCTGGGACGAGTCCGATGTCCGCATCCGCCCCAACAAGAAGGGCACCCGCCCGCGCACCAAGACGCGCCCTGCCTACGAGGACGCCGAGATCGGTCGCGTGGTCACCGTGGACCGGGGACGCTACACCGCTGTGGTCGACGAGGACACGCCGGACGAGCGGATCGTCGTGGCGGCACGCGCGCGGGAGCTGCGGCGCAACGCGGTCGTGGCCGGGGACCTCGTCGCACTGGTGGGCGACCTGTCCGGTGGGCCGGACTCACTGGCGCGGCTCGTCCGGATCGAGGAGCGGCGCACCGTCCTCCGGCGCAGCGCCGATGACACCGATCCGGTGGAGCGCGTCGTCGTCGCGAACGCCGATCAGCTGGTCATCGTCGTCGCGGCGGCCAACCCGGAGCCGAGGACCGGCTTCATCGACCGCGCGCTCGTCGCCGCGTACGACGCCGGGATCGAACCGCTGCTGTGCATCACCAAGGCCGACCTCCGGGACCCCGCCGACCTGCTCGCCAACTACGAGCACCTCGACCTGCGCGTCATCATCAGCCGGACGGACGAGGGCGTGGGCATCGAAGCCACCTCCGACGACGGCGAATCCGCCCGGCTCTCCCACGGCGCGGTGGACGCCCTCCGCGACGAACTCGACGGCCAGGTCAGCGTGCTGCTGGGGCACTCGGGCGTGGGCAAGTCCACCATGGTCAACGCCCTCACCGGCTCCACCCGTGCCACGGGTGGCGTCAACGCCGTCACCGGCCGCGGTCGCCACACGTCGTCGTCGGCCCTCGCCCTGAAGGCCGCGGACGCGTCCCCCGGGACCTGGATCATCGACACCCCAGGCATCCGCTCCTTCGGACTGGCGCACGTCGACGCGGACCGCATCCTCCAGGCGTTCCCCGATCTGGAGCCCGGGACCGAGCGCTGCGAGCGCGGCTGCCGCCACGACGACAACGCCGTGGACTGCGGACTGGACGGATTCGTCGCCGAGGGACTCGCCGGCGAGTCGGGCCCGGTCCGGCTGGCCAGCCTCCGCCGGCTGCTGACGGCCGGGATCGCGGACCCGCGGGGCAACTCCCACGACGCGAAGGAGCTGGGCCAGCAGTAGTCCCGGGACTGCTAGACTGGGGGCTGTTGTTGTTTGCGCATTAACTTTCAAGCCTTGACCCTCCACCTGGAGTTCGACAGCTTTTGACGTAAAGCGGGTAACGGACACCACGATGAGCACCCGAACGTCGGGACGCTCTCCCAGGTAAGGATGTACAGCATGGCTACTGGCACAGTGAAATGGTTCAACGCCGAAAAGGGCTTCGGCTTCATCGCTCCCGAGGACGGCGGCGCTGACGTGTTCGCCCACTTCTCCGCGATCAACTCGAACGGCTACCGTTCCCTCGAGGAGAACCAGAAGGTCAACTTCGAGACCACCCAGGGCCCCAAGGGCCCCCAGGCAGAGAACATCACCGTTCTCTGATCCTCCCCGAGCCGCTCGTCGGCGTCGGATGAAGAGCCACCGTGCGGCGCGAGCCCACGGTGGCTCTTCGCTGTCACGGCCCGTCCGGCCGCGCCCCGGCGTCCGTGGGCCCGACATGAGGATAGGTTGATCGGTATGAGTTTTCTGCAGGGCTACAACGACGACCTCCGGCTGGCCCACATCATGGCTGACTCGGTGGACGACCAGACGATGTCACGCTTCAAGGCGCTCGACCTCCGGGTCGAGACCAAGCCGGACCTCACGCCCGTGACGGACGCCGACAAGAGCGCCGAGGAGGCCATCCGCGGGCAGCTCTCGAGGGCCAGACCCCGCGACGCGGTCCTCGGCGAGGAGTTCGGCAGCACCGGGTCCGGGACCCGCCGGTGGGTGATCGACCCCATCGACGGCACCAAGAACTTCGTCCGCGGCGTGCCCGTCTGGGCCACCCTGATCTCCCTGATCGACGACGGACGGCCCGTGGTCGGCGTCGTGAGCGCACCCGCACTGGGCAAGCGGTGGTGGGCGGCCGAGGGCACCGGCGCGTACACCGGGAAGTCCCTGGCCGCGGCACAACGGCTCCGCGTCTCGAACGTCTCGCGTCTCGCGGACGCCTCACTGTCCTACTCGAGCCTGTCCGGCTGGCGTGAGCGCGGGGCGCTCGCCGAGTTCGTGAACCTCACCGACCGCGTCTGGCGCACCCGCGCCTACGGCGACTTCTGGTCCTACTGCCTCGTGGCCGAGGGTGCCGTGGACATCGCCTGCGAACCCGAACTCAACCTCTACGACATGGCCGCCCTCGTGCCCATCGTGACCGAGGCCGGTGGGCGGTTCACCTCGCTCGACGGCAAGGACGGACCGCACGGCGGCAACGCGCTGGCGACCAACGGGACTCTCCACAGCGAGGTCCTCAGAACCCTCAACCCCGATGTGGACGATCTTCTCTAGCCGGCTCCCGGCGCCGGGGCACTCGGCATGAGGACGGGGCCGAGGCTCGACGACGACCGCCGGCGCGAGCTGGCAGGCGCGTACCTGTCCGGAGCAGGCCGCTACGACCGCGTCCGGCCCGGGTACCCGGGAGCGATCGCCGACTGGCTCGTCCCGGCGCACGCGCGCGAGGCGGTCGACGTCGGCGCGGGCACGGGCCTGTTCACACGGGCGCTCGTGGACCGAGGGCTCGACGTGACGGCCGTCGACCCCTCCGAGGACATGCTCGCCGTCCTCTCCACCCGTCTTCCCGCGATCCCGGCCGTCCTCGGGACCGCCGAGGAGACCCATCTCCCCGCGGCATCGGCCGACCTCCTGACCCTCGCCCAGACCTGGCACTGGTGCGACCCCGCGGCGACCGTCCGGGAAGCGGCACGCGTGCTGCGCCCCGGCGGCACCCTGGCCCTCGTATGGAACCAGCTCGACGTCGCGGTCCCGTGGGTCCACCGGTTGTCGCGGATCATGCACGCAGGAGACGTCTTCTCCCCCGACGACCGACCGGACGTCGGCCGGCTCTTCGGGCCCCCCGAAGACCTGCTCGTGCGCTGGACGCAGGAGCTCACCCTCCCCGACGTCATCGACCTCGCACGCTCACGCAGCTATTACCGGCGGGCGAGCCCGGCCCTGCAGTCCCGTGTCGAGGCAAACCTCGACTGGTACCTGACCGAATACCTCGCCTTCCCCGCCGGCGCAATCCTCCGCCTGCCGTACTACACGCACGCCTGGCGTGCGACCGCACTTCAGCCCTAGATTTCGGCATTCCTCAACGTTATGTTTAGGTATGCCTCAATCCGGTTCCTGGTCGACGGGTCGGCGTCGCGCCATTGCTGCCCTCGCCGTCGTCCTCCTCGCGGGGTGTGCCGCCACCGACGACGCCGGGTCCGTTGCGGACCGGGAGGACGAGAGGCCCCTGGTCCTCACGACCTTCTCCGTCCTGGCCGATCTCGCCGACACCGTGGGTGGCGGACACGTGCGCGTCGAGTCGATCACGAAGGTCGGCGCGGAGATCCACGGCTACGAGCCGACGCCCTCGGATCTGGTGCGCGCACAGGACGCGGATCTGATCCTCGACAACGGGCTCGGACTCGAACGCTGGTTCGAGCGGTTCCTGAACTCCGTCGACGCCCCGCACGTGGTCCTGTCCGACGGTGTCGAGGAGGTGGACATCCGCTCGGGTGACTACTCGGGCCTCGCGAACCCGCACGCCTGGATGTCCCCGGTCGCTGCCCGCACCTATGTGGACAACACGGTGGCCGCCCTCTCCCGCCTCGCCCCCGACCACGCCGCGGCCTTCGAGGAGAACGGCCGTGACCTGAAGGCCGATCTCGACGGCATCCTCGCGGACTTCCGGGCGGCTGTCGCCGGGATCGAGGACCCGTCGCTCGTCAGCTGCGAGGGGGCGTTCTCCTACCTCGCCCGGGACGCCGGCCTCGAGGAGTCCTTCATCTGGCCCGTCAATGCGGATACGGAGGGCACCCCACGCCAGATCCGCACCGTCATCGATTTCGTGGAGGCGAACGACGTCCCCACGGTCTTCTGCGAATCGACCGTCAACCCCTCGGCGCAGGAGCAGGTGGCCCTCGCCACGGGAGCCCGCCTCGGCGGCACGCTGTACGTCGACTCGCTCTCGGATCCCGACGGGCCCGTCCCCACCTTCCTCGACCTCATCCGCCACGACCTGCAGACCATCGCCGAAGGACTCGCCCGATGACCACCCACCCGCCCCAGGTCCCCCCGCGCGACCCCGCGGCACGCGACGCGCATCCGAGCGGTCCCCCGGTCCTGGATGTCCGGCACCTCGGCGTGAGGTACGACGACGTCCGGGCGCTCGACGACGTCACGGTGTCGCTGCGGGCCGGCAGTATCTGCGGCCTGATCGGAGTGAACGGATCAGGCAAGTCGACGCTGTTCAAGGCCCTCATGGGGCTCGTCGTCCCCCAGGAGGGACGCGTCGAGCTGTTCGGCGACACGACGGCGTCCGCGCGCCGGGCGGGGCTCGTCGCCTACATGCCGCAGGCGGAGGAGGTGGACTGGACGTTCCCCGTGTCCGTCTCCGACGTCGTCGCCATGGGTGTCTACGGGCGCCTCGGAGCCGCCCGCCGCCTGCGGCCGGCCGACCGGGCCGCCGTTGCGGACTCCCTCGACCGGGTGGGGCTGGCCGATCTGGCCCGCCGCCAGATTGGCCAGTTGTCGGGCGGACAGCGCAAGCGCGTCTTCATCGCACGCAGCATCGCCCAGGACGCGCGCCTGCTGCTGCTCGACGAACCGTTCGCCGGAGTGGACCGGTCGAGCGAGCGCACCATGACCGCACTGCTGACGGCGCTGCGGGACGAAGGCCGATCGGTCCTCGTCTCCACGCACGACCTCGCGGGGGTGCCGGCGTTCTGCGACGAGGCCGTCCTGCTCCACCGGCGCGTCCTCGCGCAGGGCGATCCGGCCGCCGTCCTGACCCAGGGCAATCTCGCCCGCGCCTTCGGGGCCGCTCCCCCCGACGCGGTCCCGGCCGTCCCCACCGCTGCCCGGATCGGAGATTCCTGACATGGACGTCCTCGCCTTCTTCGTCGAACCCCTGCAGTACGGCTTCCTGACTCGGGCCCTCGCCGTCACGGTCGCGGCCGCCGTCGTGGCCGCCGTCCTCTCCTGCTGGCTCATCCTCATGGGCTGGTCGCTCATGGGCGACGCCGTCTCCCATGCCGTCCTCCCCGGCGTCGCCCTCGCCTACATCATCGGCATCCCGTTCTCCGTCGGCGCCTTCGTCTTCGGGGTGGGGGCGGTCGCCCTCATCGGCATCGTCCGGTCGACGACGAAACTCAAGGCGGACACCGTGATCGGCGTCGTGTTCACGGCGCTGTTCGCCTCGGGGCTCGCCATCGTGTCCGCCACACCCTCGCAAATCGACCTCATGCACATCCTTTTCGGCAACGTGCTCGGCGTCTCGGCGGGTGACGTCCTGCAGGTACTGGTCCTCGGCGCGGTCACCCTGGCCGTCCTGCTCTTCAAGCGGCGCGACCTCACCCTCCTCGCCTTCGACCGCACCCATGCCCACGTGATCGGGCTCAACACCCGGTTCCTGTCGGCGCTCCTGCTCGGACTGCTCGCGCTGACCGTGGTCGTCGGCCTGCAGGCCGTGGGCATCATCCTCGTCGTCGCGATGCTGATCACCCCCGGAGCCACGGCTTTCCTCCTCTCCCGCAGCTTCGACCGGATGCTCCTGATCGCCGTCGTCCTCACGGTCGCCGCGTCCGTGACCGGCATCTACGCCAGCTACTACCTGGACATCTCCACGGGCGCGGCGGTGGTGCTCTGCCAGGCGCTGGTGTTCGCCGTCGTGTACCTCGTCGGGCGCCCGGACGGGCTCCTGTGGCAGGTTCGGCGGCGTCGGCCGGGCTCGCGCGGGAGATCGCTGCCGGAACCACAGCGGTCCGACCCCGCGGACCGGACCGCTGCCACCCCCGCACGCGTGTCCGACGATCCCGCGACGAGCGGCGCCTGATGGCGGCGCGGAAGGGGTCCGTGCTCAGCATCGAGTCCTCCAGCGTGCAGGACTACGTGAAGGCGATCTACTCGTTCACGGAATGGCAGCAGGATGCGGTCACGGCGACGCATCTGGCCACGCGCCTCTCCGTCGCCAACTCCTCGGTGACCGGGATGGTCGCCAAGCTCGTGGACCTCGGGCTCGCGGAGCACCGCAAGTACGGGCCGGTCAGTCTCACACCGGCAGGGACTGCCCTGGCCCTCGCCATGGTCCGGCGGCACCGGCTCATCGAGACCTTCCTCGTCACGGAGCTCGGCTACGGCTGGGACGAGGTGCACGACGAGGCGGAACTGCTCGAACACACGGTGTCCGATGCGTTCATCGAACGGCTCGACGCGAAGCTCGGGCGTCCTCGACGGGACCCGCACGGTGACCCGATCCCGGCGGCGGACGGCAGCGTCCACTATCCCCCCGCGCACCGCCTCGACCAGCTCGACGACGGCCACGCGGGACGGCTGGTCCGCGTGAGCGACGACGACCCCGAGATCCTGCGCCTCCTCGATCGCACGGGGATCTCGCTCGACGACGGGGTACGAGTCTCACGGCACGGCGCGCTCCTCGATCTCCAGGTCGCCCGGGGCAGCGATACGCCGCCCCTGGCCGTCGATCCGCTCCTCGCCGTCGCGCTGTGGATCGAGGACACCGGGGTGCACCCCGGGTGCACGATGCCTGCGGCGCTGCGGTGACGTGCGTGTGACGCGGCCGGCCGGGAGGATCAGGAGGCACGGGCGCTTCCCTCCTACACTGATCACGGCGGGCCTGCTGCTCCGCCCGACACCGCTGGAAGGATGCACCCGATGACCACTCTCGGCCTCGAGGAGGAGTACCTGCTGCTCGAACCGCAGTCGGGGCTGCCCGCTGATCGCGCGCCGCAGGTGCAGAGCATGCTGGAGTCGGCGCCGGAGATCAGCGAGCAGGAGATACAGCGTGAGCTGCTCTCCTGCCAGATCGAGACCGCGACGCCGGTGTGCGACACCCTCACCCAGGCCGAGGAGTCGCTGCTCAACTTCCGCCGGATTCTCTCCGACGCCGCCGGTCGGGCCGACAGTATCGGCGCAGCCACCGGCACGGCTCCTGCGATCCGGCAGGCCTATCCCGAGCTGACGGACAAGCAGCGCTACGAGGAGCTGCGGGCCAGCGCACCCGGGATCGTGGGCGACCAGTTCGTGAACGGACTGCACGTGCACGTGGGCATCCCCGACCAGGAACGCGGTATACAGGCCCTCAACCGAATCCGCCCCTGGATACCCCTGCTCACGGCGCTCAGCGTCAACTCGCCCTACTGGTTGGGCCGGGACAGCGGGTTCGGCAGCTGGCGCGTCATCCACTACCGCCGCTGGGCGGTGCAGGGTGTCGCTCCCTACTTCACGGATGCCGCGGACTACGAGCGGCGCATCACCCGCCTGGGAGCATCCGGTGCCATCCTCGATCGTGGCGTCCTCACCTGGGTCGCGCGCCTCTCGGACCACTACCCCACCCTGGAACTGCGTGCCTGCGACGTCCAGCTGGAAGCACAGGACTCGGTTCTCCTCGGCGCACTGACCCGCGCCCTCGTGGTCACGGCGCTCCGGGAGGCCGAGGCGGACACACCGCCCGTGGTCCCCGATCCCGAGCTTCTCGACGCCGCACTCTGGCAGGCTGCGCGCGACGGGCTGGAGCACCGGCTCGTGGACCTCTCGACCGGTGACCCCGTCCCGGCCCACGAGCACCTCGCCGCTTTCCTCGAGCACGTGAGCCCGGCCCTGGAGTCCGAGGGTGACACCGACTGGGTCGACGCCGGTCTCGCCACCGTGCGGGAGCGTGGCACGGGGGCGCAGCGTCAGCGCGAGGCGATGCGCGACGGCGGGGTCGACGGACTGCTCGCCCTCTACGGACGGTGCCTGACCGCCGAACCCTGACGCGAGCGGCCACGCCCGCTCGGGGCATGGCGGGCAGGCTGGCCAGGGCACGGCGGGCAGCCTGTTCAGGGCATGGCGGGCAGCCTGGTCAGCTCGATCAGCAGCGTCTGCTCGGGCAGGAGCACCGGGGCCTGGAGCCCGACCTCCGCGAGGACCCGCCCGCTGAGACGGACCGGTGCGCCGTCCAGCGCCGCCTGCAGCCAGGCGAGGGCGGATTGTCCGTTCCCGGGGTGGCCCTCCTCCGGGACGGCCGGCCGCACCTCGTACACCGAGTCGGCCTCCAGCCCCGGGAACGTGAGGGAACCCGGCGGATAGCTCGCACTCGAGGCAGTGAGCGAGTAGCCGAACAGCGCACGCGTGCCGTCCTCGGCAACGACTCCCCGCAGGTCCATGGCGGGGTCCGTCAGATCGGCGTGCACGACCGTGCCGCGGTGGAGATCCTCACGCCAGGAGCGGTGGAGCCCGACATACCGCGCGAGGACCTCGTACTCGGTCTCGGACAGGTCCGAGATGTCCCACTCGATCCCGTAGTGGCCGAAGACAGCGGTCGCGGCGCGGAACGGAAGGGTGTGTGCCCGGCCCGTGGAGTGGGAGACGGGCCCGCCGATGTGCATCCCCATGAGCTCCGGCGGGACCACGAGACCGGTGTACTTCTGGTTGACGAGGCGCTCGATCGGGTCGATGCAGTCACTCGTCCAGATCCGGTCGGTGCGCGCCAGGATGCCCAGATCCACGCGTGCCCCACCCGAGGCGCAGCTCTCGATCTCGAGGTGCGGGTGCCGGCGCCGCAGCTCGTCGAGCAGCCGGTACAGCGCCTCGACGTGCCGGTGGACCGCCGCCCGGCCCGTACGCGCGTCGGCGGCTTCGAGCAGGTCCCGATTGTGGTCCCACTTGACGTAGGCGATGTCGTTGGAGGACAGCAGGTCGTCGAGCCGCTCGAGGATGTACGCGTAGGCGGCAGGATGCGCCAGATTCAGGACCTGCTGCTGCCGTCCCGGCAACGGCAGACGGCCCTCCGGCTTCAGGATCCAGTCGGGGTGGGCGCGGGCCAGCTCGGAGTCGGTATTGACCATCTCGGGTTCGAACCAGAGCCCGAACTCCATGCCGAGCGCCCGGACGTGATCGATGATGGGCGAGAGTCCCCCGGGCCACACCGACTCGTCGACGTACCAGTCGCCCAGCGAGGAGGTGTCGTCGCGCCGCCCGCGGAACCAGCCGTCGTCGAGCACGAAGCGCTCCACCCCCAGGGACGCCGCGCGGTCGGCGAGCGCCCGGAGGCGCGGGAGGTCGAGATCGAAGTACACGGCCTCCCACGTGTTGAGCGTGACGGGCCGCGGGCGGCGCGGGTGGGACGACCGCGAGCGCAGGTGCCGGTGGAAGCGCCCGGACAGGTCGTTCAGGCCGTGACCCCACGACCCGATCACCGCGGGTGTGGAATAGCTCTCCCCCGGTGCGAGCAGCACCTCGCGCGCCGCGAGGACCTCGCCGGCCGCGAGGAAGGAACCGCCCGCCGGAGTCCGCTCGGCGAGGACCTGCTGGTTGCCGCTCCAGGCGAGGTGGATACCCTGTACCAGCCCATGGACGAATCCGAAGCCCTCGACTCCTGCTGCGAGCAGCACCGTCGCATCCGCTCCGGGCCGTCCCCGGCGGCTCGCCCGCGAATAGGTGCCGGTCGTCAGCGCATGCCGCTGCGGGGTGCGCTCGCGGAGATGGCGGCCCGTGAAGTCGAGGACCTCCGCCGCGGACGGGAGCAGGGGGAAGCAGGCCGTGAGGGATCGGACCTCGTACTCGTCGGAACCCGTGTTCGTCACGGCGAGCTGCTGCGTCACGAGACCCGACCCGTCGATACCGATCCGCACCCGGAGGCGGAGGTGCGCGACGTCGTCGTCCGCCTCGATCACCGCGGTGGCGCCGTCGTCCTCCACGAGCGCCGACGTCACTACGAACCGGGGGTAGAGATACGACCCCCCGCGATCTCCCGTCAGGCCCGGCGTCCCCTGCCAGCCCGTGGACTCGAGCGGGAGGAGATTCAACCGAGCCGGCACGTCGATGCCACCGGATACCCGCTGGGGCTGTTGCGCAGTGACGAGGGCTGCGACGTCCGGTGCCGACAGCGGCCCCAGCGCCGGTCCCCAGTAGGTGAAGACGGGCAGGCCGTGCGCGTGGGGTTCGAGCAGGACGCTGGTACCCCCACGGGAGAGGTGGAGCGGTTCGAAGGTCATGACGTATCTCTATCGCGAAAACGCGCGGCCGGCCAAACGGCTAGCGCTCCCGGGTGTCCCTGCGCAGCAGCCCGCTGATGAGGCAGAGAAGACCGAGCAGCAGCGGCACCAGGGTCAGGAGCGTGTGGGTTCCGCCGAGGTAGCTCATGATGAAGATGTAGACGAAGGAACCGCCCACCAGGATCCAGCCGAGGACGATCAGTGCGCGCCCGCGATGGGGCGGCGGCAGTGGCGGGAGCCACGACGGCGGTCGATCGGTCCAGTTCATCTGCCCAGTGTAGTTCTCGCTCCGGGCGCCCTCCCGGCACACGACGAAGCGCCCCACCGGAGACCGGTGGAGCGCTTCTTCGTGATGGTGGAGATGGCGGGAATTGAACCCGCGTCCGATGCGGTGTAGTCAGGGCTTCTCCGGGCGCAGTTTGCTTCGGTTTTTCTCGGCTCCAGCCATCGCGCAAACACGTGGCTGCCGAGCCCAGTTGTATAAGAGTCCCCTCGGTCCCTACAACGAGGACCGAGAGCAGTGGCCCTCTAAATGACGCCAGTATCCGGGGCGAGAGCAAACCCGGGCTGACGGACTAGCTAGGCTGCTTAGGCAGCGAGAGCGAAGTCAGTGCGCTTTTGTTCGGCACTTATTGTTTTACAAGGAGCGTTTACGAGATAACCCTGTATCCTCGGCCCGCTTCACCTGTCGCGACCAACATCGTCGAAACCTGTCATCCCCATGTTCAGTTATCAAGTGATAGCCGTGTCAGTCGCCCACCGGGCGCCCGACTCCTCCATCGTACCGCAGGACCGGTCGGCCACGACAGCCGGTTCGCCCGGGGTGGATCCGGCTGTCACCGGCTGAGCGTGACGCCCAGGACGACGACGGGCGACTGCCAGAGGTTCACCACGACGAAGGCCAGCGTCACGAACGCGATGCCAAGGGCCGCAAGGGCCGTCGTGGCGGCCTGCCGGCGTCGGACGCTCCACCAGAGGATCGCCGCGTTCACGACGACCAGGACGGGTGAGATCCAGACCAGCACCTGCGCGAAGAAGACGTACACCAGGAATACGAAGGGGATGAGCGAGAGGACACCGACCGGCACCACGACGAGCAGGATGAGCAGATCCACGACGGCGCCGACGGTCACCCACCAGGGCCGCCTGAAGGTCAGTTCGGACTGCTCCGGCTCGTCGTCGTCCTCCTGGGCGTCCCAGAAGACATCACTCACGCGCCGAGGTTCTTCTCGCGCATGGCGCGCAGTGCCTCACGGTTGTCCTGCTTCTCCCGCAGGGTCTGCCGCTTGTCGTAGTCGCGTTTGCCGCGGGCGACGGCTATCTCGACCTTCGCGCGGCCGTTCAGGAAGTACAGCTGGAGAGGCACGAGGGTGAAGCCCGACTCACGGATCTTCTGCGAGATCTTGGTGAGCTCCTCGCGATGCAGGAGCAGCTTGCGTCGTCGCCTCGCTGCGTGGTTCGTCCAGCTGCCCTGCGAGTACTCGGAGATGTGGATGCCCTCGAGCCAGAGTTCATCGCCGTAGAAGATCGCGTAGCCGTCCAGCAGGGAGGCGCGTCCCGCGCGCAAGGACTTCACTTCCGTACCCATGAGGGCAAGGCCGGCCTCGTAGGTGTCGAGCACGGCGTAGTCGTGGAAGGCCTTCCGATTGGTGGCCACGACTTTCCGGCCACTTTCCTTCGGCACGGCAGAACTCCTTCGGCAGGCGCTGCAGCGGACGGGAGGCCCGCGGGAGGGCAGTGCTCACCATCCTACGACCTAGAGCAGGCCGATCGGATCCACGAGCGTGCCGTTCAGCATCGTCTCGAAGTGCAGGTGGCACCCGGAGGAGTTCCCGGTCGTCCCCGTGTATCCGATAAGCTGTCCCGCACTGACGCGCTGCCCGACCGACACGACGTACTTGGTCAGATGGTAGAAATTCGTGGCGAGGACATTCCCGCCGATCACGCCGTGGTTGAGGACGATCCTGTTCCCTGCGCCCTCGAGGGCGTTCGAGTCGGCGTACCACACCTCCCCGGCCGCAGGCGCGTAGAGGGCCGTACCGCAGCCCACTCCGAAGTCGATCCCGGTGTGCATGTAGCCACCTGTGCCGTTGAAGTCGATCGTCCCGACGGGTGTGGTTCTCCAGCCGAAACCCGAACTGATGGGACCGCTGACGGGCGCGGTCAGGCCGAAGGCACCGGGATCGCCCGGCGCCTCGACCTGGGGTGCGACGATCTCGGGCTCCACCGGAGCGACGGCCTGCGGCACCACCGGTGCGGGCGCCGGCTTGTTCGCGGTCGCGGCTTCGGCCTCCCGTCGACGGGTCTCCGCTTCGGCTGCCGCTGCGGCCTCGGCCTCGCGGCGTGCCTTCTCCGCTGCTGCAGCCGCTTCCGCCTCGGCCTGCAACCGCTCCTGCTCCGCCTTGACCCGCGCTTCCTCGGCCTTGCGTGCCTCCTCGATGAGCCTGCGCTGGCGCTCGGCGATGTCGGCGTTGACCCTCTGCTGTGCCTGCTCGACGCTGGCCAGCTTCGCCTCGATGACGGGCTTCTGCTCCTGCAGCTTCGCGGACAGCGCCGACGTGTCGGCGACGAGCCTGTCCACCGTGGCTTTCTCGCTCGCGGCGGTGTCCCTCGCCGCCTGCTCGGCGTCGAGGGCGGCATCGGCGCGTTCCTTCAGGGCGGCGATTTCCGCCTCGACCGCCGTCAGCCGGGCCTGGCTGTTGGCATTCGTGGCGTTCTGCTCCGAGAGCCGTTCCATCGCCGCGTTCTGGCTCCGCAGGGCCTGGTCCACCATGTCCATGGACTCGGTGAAGTCCTCGACGTCGTCGGCCCCCAGCAGCAACGAGACGTTGGTCGGCACTCCGCCGTTCTTGTAGGCCTCGGTGGCGATCTGGCCGATGACCTTCCGGGTCTCGACCATCTTCTGCCGGTCGGAGCGCAGCTCCTCCGTGATCTTCGTCTTCGTCTCCTGCGCGAGGTCCACCCGGACGGCGAGGGCACCGACCTCGTCGGTGGCGATCTCGACCCGCCCCTGGGCCTCGGTGAGGGACTGCTGCGCTGCCGGGAGCTGCCCCTGGTAGGTCTTGAGCGTTCCGATGGTCTCCGCGATGTCGGCGTCCAGGTACTCCATGGACTGCTGGACCTCCGAGATCTCGTTCTCGAGGGCACTCTTCCGCTCGTCCAGTTCATCCGCCACGACGGGCGTGCTGAAGCCGAGGGCGAACGAGACGACGAGGGCGACCGACGTCGCGGCGGTACCGCGGACCACGAAGGCCCGCTTGTCCTGCAGGGCCCACCAGGTCCCCGAGGGGGATCCGTGTCCCCTGGCGCTGAGCAGCATGGTCTAGACCTTCACGTATCGACGGAGAGTGAGCAGGGAGGAGAGCCCTGCGAGGATGGCTCCCAGCACGACGAGCGCCGGCACCAGGAGCAGGACCTGCTGCGAGGAGATGAAGGCGGTCTGCGGGAACGTGTTGACGAGCCAACCGTCGATCACGAAGCGCGAGGCGCCGTAGAGGGTCGCCGAGGCGAGGACCGCGCCGACGACGGCCGCGATGACCCCCTCGAGGACGAACGGCAGCTGGATGACCGCTTTCGACGCTCCCACCAGGCGCATGATGCCCGTTTCCCGGCGGCGGCTGAAGGCGGAGAGGCGAATGGTGGTGGCGATGAGCAGGATGGCACAGAACGTCATGATGCCCGCGATGACGAGCGCGACGACCGACGCCCAGTTCATGTAGCGGAAGATCGCCTCCAGGAAGTCGCGCTGATCGCTGACCGCGTCCACGCCCGGCTCGGACGAGAACGCCTCGTTGATCACCTCGTACTTCTCGGCGTCGACCAGGCCCACACGGAAGGATTCCGGGAGCTGGTCCGCGGTGACGGAGTCCACGATGGGCGAGTTGGCGAACTGGTCCCGGAAGTGCCCCAGGGCCTCGTCCTGCGACTCGTAACTCACGGTGTCCACGTACGGCGCGAACTGATCGGATCGGAGCTTCGTCTCGATGGCCGCCCGCTGGTCCTCCGTGACAGGTCCGGCGGCGCAGCTCGCCTCGGACGAGTTGTCGACGCAGAGGTAGACGGTGACCTGCACGCGGTCGTACCAGTACCCCTTCATCTGGTTGATCTGCAGCTGGAACAGCCCGGCCGCCCCGACGAAGGTCAGGGAGATGAAGGTCACCAGGATCACGGAGGTCACCATGGACAGGTTGCGGCGGATGCCCGAGCCGATCTCGGACAGGATGAACGCGAGTCTCACTCGACCACCGCTCCGGTGTCGCCGATGTAGATGCCCTGCGCGTCGTCGCGCACCACGGACCCGTTGCGGAGTTCCACGACCCGCTTGCGCATGGTGTTGACGATGTCGTCGTCGTGCGTGGCCATGACCACGGTGGTGCCGTTCTGGTTGATGCGGTCGAGGACCTTCATGATGCCCATGGAGGTCGTCGGGTCCAGGTTGCCTGTCGGTTCGTCGGCGAGGAGGATCCCCGGACGGTTCACGATGGCACGTGCGATCGCGACCCGTTGCTGCTCGCCGCCCGAGAGCTCGTGCGGCATGCGGTTGTTCTTGCCCTCGAGTCCCACGGTCGCCAGCACGTCCGGCACGGTCTCCCGGATGACGGCGCGGCTCCTGCCGATCACCTGCATGGCGAAGGCGACGTTGGCGAAGACGGTCTTGTTCGGAAGCAGGCGGAAGTCCTGGAAGACGACACCGATGCCGCGACGCAGCCGCGGTACGCGCCAGCTCGGGATGTTCGCCACGTTCTGCCCGGCGACGTAGACGGCGCCCCTGGACGCGGAGTCCTCCTTGAGCACGAGCCGGATGAAGGTCGATTTCCCGGACCCGGAAGCGCCGACGAGGAAGACGAACTCGCCGCGGTCGACGTCGAGGGAGACGCCGTCCAGTGCCGGCTGCGACTTCTGGTCGTACGTCTTCGTGACGTTGTCGAATCTGATCATGATCACTTAGCGCCCGTGGTGTCCGCCGGGCAGGGGGCATTTACTGGGAGACGGAAGCGCCGGCTCCTCGACTATAACGACGGCGTCACGAAGCGACTGCCACCGCGGCGGTGTGTCGCGCACGCCGGCGCGGCGGTGTGTGCGGCACGAATGTCGTTCGGACACCCGCGTGCCACACCCGGCCAACACACTGCGCCTGCGCAATGATGGGGTGATGCGCGGAATCATCCTCGCCGGGGGAACCGGCTCACGACTTCATCCGATCACGCTCGGCATCAGCAAGCAGCTCGTGCCGGTGTACGACAAGCCGATGATCTACTACCCGCTGTCGACGCTGCTGCTGGCCGGGATCACCGAGATCCTGATCATCACCACACCGAAGGACGCCGAGCAGTTCCAGGGCCTGCTCGGTGACGGAGCGTGGTGCGGGGCGAACCTCACCTACGCGACCCAGCCGGCGCCCGACGGGCTCGCCCAGGCCTTCATCATCGGGGAGAGCCACATCGGGCAGGACGACGTCGCGCTGGTGCTCGGCGACAACATCTTCTACGGACCCGGGATGGGTGCGACCCTCAGCCGCTTCTCGGGCATCGACGGCGGGGCCATCTTCGGCTACCACGTCCAGAATCCCCGTGAATACGGTGTGGTCGAGTTCGACGACGACTTCAGGGCACTGAGCCTCGAGGAGAAGCCGGAGCGGCCGCGCAGCAACTACGCCGTGCCCGGGCTGTACTTCTACGACAACGACGTCATCTCCATCGCGAAGTCACTGAAGCCGTCCCCGCGGGGCGAACTCGAGATCACCGACGTCAACAGGACATATCTCGAGGCCGGTCGGCTGCGGGTGGAGGTCCTCCCACGAGGCACCGCGTGGCTCGATACCGGGACCTTCGACTCGCTGAACGATGCCGCGACCTTCGTGCGGACGATCGAGCACCGGCAGGGACTGAAGATCGGGGTACCGGAGGAGATCGCCTGGCGTCGCGGACTGCTGACCGACGAGGCCCTTCTCGCAAGGGCCGAGGGGCTCCTCAAGAGCGGGTACGGACACTACCTGCAGAACCTCGTATCCCGCGAGAGGGAGAACCCGTCGTCGCCGACGCGCCCGGCCGGCGTCGCCGCGACCTAGGGCATCACCAAGGGTCGTTACCCAAAGTCGTCGGACCTAGGCTCGTCGCTACCCAGCGTCGTCGCCATCCAAGCTCGGGACCACGCAGGGTCGTCGCACCTAGAGTCGTCTGCACCTGGAGTCGGGAGACCTCCGGGTCGCGAGGCGGCCGTCGGAGCCCGCGGGGACCGCGCTCGGACCTGGCGGCGTGCTACGCCTCGTTGCGGTTGTTGGTGCGCCAGCGGATACCGGCGTCGATGAAGTCGTCGATCTCGCCGTCGAAGACGGAGGAGGTGTTGCCGACCTCGTGATTCGTGCGCAGGTCCTTCACCATCTGATAGGGGTTGAGGACATAGGACCGCATCTGGTCTCCCCAGGACGCCTTCACATCACCCGCGAAGGCCTTCTTCTCCGCATCCTCCTGCTCCTTCTTGAGCAGCAGCAGGCGTGACTGGAGCACCCGCATGGCCGCGGCGCGGTTCTGGATCTGGGACTTCTCGTTCTGCATCGAGACGACGGTACCGGTGGGCAGGTGGGTCAGGCGCACTGCCGAATCGGTCGTGTTCACCGACTGCCCCCCGGGCCCGGAGGAGCGGAAGACATCGACGCGGATCTCGTTGTCGGGCACCTCGATGACGTCCGTCTGCTCGATCAGGGGGATCACCTCGACGGCAGCGAAGGAGGTCTGGCGGCGGCCCTGGTTGTCGAAAGGGCTGATCCGGACGAGCCGGTGCGTCCCGGCTTCGACGGAGAGGGTGCCGAAGGCGTAGGGGGACTTCACCTCGAAGGTCGCGGACTTGAGTCCGGCTTCCTCCGCGTACGAGGTATCGAGGACCTGCGTCGGGTATCCGTGCCGCTCGGCCCAGCGGAGGTACATGCGCAGCAGCATCTCGGCGAAGTCGGCGGCGTCCACTCCCCCGGCGCCCGACCGGATGGTGACGACGGCCTCGCGCTCGTCCCACTCGCCGGCGAGGAGGGTCACGATCTCGAGATCATCGAGGGATTTCCCGAGGGACACGAGTTCCTTCTCGGCCTCCGCGAGGGAGTCGTCGTCGGATTCGTCCTGCGCGAGTTCGACCAGGACCTCGAGGTCGTCGATGCGGCTCTCGAGGGTCTCCAGCCGCTCGAGGGCCGACTGCCGGTGCGAGAGCTTGGAGGTCACCTTCTGAGCGGCGGCGGGGTCGTCCCAGAGGTCCGGGGCCCCGGCTTCCTCGCTCAGCTCCTCGATGTCCTTGCGGATTCCCTCCACGTCGGAGACCTGTTCGATGGACTGGTACTTGGCGCGCAGGGCGCGGATCTCAGCGGGAAAATCAGTGGTTGCCATGGTCGTTCCAGCCTACGTCATGACACCGAGCCGGTCGGAGCGGCGGCGTTCCGCCTCCTGCCCGTCGGTGACGTCGGGACCGGGCCGTGCCGTGCGGCGCCGGGAAGCCGGTCGCCTCATCTGACGAGCTGCGCCCGGGCGTCGGCCTGGGCGGTGATCGGTATACCCGCGGGAACGAGGAAGTTCACGATGGGTGGCCGCACCACTGCCGTGAGGACGACCCGCGCGGTGCGGCCATCGGGTGCACCGGTCGCGGCGTCGATGGCGAGCCGGTCGAAGCGGCCGGCCGCGCCCGTCGAGGCGAGATAGCCTGCGACCGATTCCTCGACGTCGGTGTCCCGGAGAATCGGCGAAGGTGCCCAGGTACCGCTACCACCGATGTCGATGCTGTAGTTGTCGGCAGCTGCGAGGGCAGCACCATCCGCGGCGGAGAGCAGCTTCTTGTGCCCTATATAGAGGGAGGAGGCGCCGAGCACCACGGTGATCACGAGAAGCGAGATGAGGACGTAACCGATGATCAGCACCGTCACCTGCCCCTGCTCGCTCGATTCCTGCCCGGCGTCGGTCGTCGCGGGGCCGCCCGGCGAGCCCACCAGCCCGGGACCTCTCATCCGAAGCGCTCGACGATCTGCGTCGCCGTGGAATCGACGCTCGCCGCGGAGGGGTAGGTGCCCGTCACCGCGGGGACCAGCGGCAGGGCGACGTCGAGGCCGACTGTCACGGTGACCGTCGAGCCGGGCGAGAGACAGTCGCCTCCGCAGACGATCTGCACGGTGGCCTGCTCCTCGGTGAAACCGAAATCGGACAGCGCGAGACGCGCTGCCTCGCGGGCCCGGGTGTCGGCTTCCTGCACGGTCGCGGAGTTCACGTAGACCTTCGCTGCCTGATCGGCCGCACCGACGACGGCGAAGGATCCGCCCTGCACCTGGCCCACGGTGAGGACCAGGTAGACGAGAGGGACCAGCAGGAGGACACCGAGGAACACGAACTCCACGACCGCACTGCCCCGCTCGTCCCGGAGGACCCGCACACCCTCCTGCCGTCCGCCGGCGGCGAGCGGACGCCGGTGAAGCGCGGTTTCGGTCACGAGCCATGGGAGCCCGGGTGACGGATCAGGACGGGAGCGCCGCATGCCCGCGCACCTCCATCACTCCGGCGGGGCCGACGAGGCCGATGACCGGCAACGGCGCCCGGACGATCACCTCGAGGGTCTCCACGCCGCCGACCGTGCTCTGGGCGACGGTGATGTCCGACCCGTAGGAGTCGGCGAGGGAACCCTCGATCAGGGTGCGGGCTCTGGTGACGGCGTCATCCGGGCTCCGATCGGCAAGCGTGCCGTACCTTGCTCCGGACGATGCGGCGTCGATCAGGGTGTTGCGCACGTGCAGCACGAGGGTCAGTTGAAGGATGGCGATGAAGACGACGGTCAGGAGACCGCCGACCAGGGCGAAATCCACCACGGCTGCTCCCCGCTCCCCGTCATGACGGTGGGTTCGGCAGAGCATGCTGCAGTGCGAGCGACGGTGCATGCGACGGTGCGCTGGCAGCACGGGCATGACCTAGGGCGACACCTGGTCGATCGCCTGGTTGAAAAGTCCCTCCAGTGCCGGGCCGGCGATCGCGAGGAGCGCGGCGACGAGAACGGCGGACATGAGGGTGATCATCACCCAGCCGGGTACATCACCCCGCTCGCGATCATCATGCGGTCGCACGTATGCTGCGGCACTGGCGACGACGAGCAGGAGGCTGCGCTGGATGGCGGTCAGGATCTTCATGCCGGTTCCCCCTTGGGAGTGGTGGTTGGTGTTCATAGGCCGAGATTGATGAGGGCGATGCCCGGGTAGACGGCGAACAGAACGGTGAGTGGCAGCACGCCGAACACCAGCGGCACCATCATGGCGATCTCCTTCTTGCCCGCTGATTCCATCAGTTCACGCTTCGCGAGATCACGGACGTCCTGGGCCTGTGCCCGCAGCACGTCCGCCAGCGGTGTCCCGCGCTGCACAGCGACCGTGATCCCGTCCACGAAGCGGGCGAGGGGCGCGAGGCGGGTCCGGCTCGAGAAGTCCTGGAGGGCGTCGACGAGCGGCCGGCCCGCCCTCGTTGCCGCGAGGATCAGGGCGAATTCCCCCGCGAGCTCCCCTCTCGCGGTCCGGCAGATGCGCTCCAGGGCGCCGGTCGTGCTCTCGCCGGCGGAGACGGCAAGCGCCATGAGCTCGGCGAGGGAGGGGAACTCCGCCAGCATCCGCGCCTCGCGCCGGCGGATGCCTGCCGAGAGGACGTAGTCACGAGCCGCGAAACCCATCACAGCGGAGCCGACCACGATCACGATCGCCAGAGGCACAGAGGCCGACCCCGATGCGGCCAGAGCCACCATGACGAGGGTGGAGATCACGAGAGCTCCTGCTGCCCAGAGCAATTGCTGCGCACGGAAGTCCGCGACGGACTGCCCCCGCCCGGCCTGCGCCAGTCTTCGCACGAGTGTCGTGGTGGCAGGATTGAAGCGGTGTGACCAGGAGACGACATCCGCCAGCAGGGGGCGGATGATCCGCTCGAGGGGGCCGAACGGCGTGATGTTCGCTGACGCGTCGAGCAGCAGTCTGGACTGTACGTCGACCGAGCGGAGCTGGGGTGCGATGCGCTGCGTCAGGGTGGGTGCCCGCATGGCGGGGAGCCGCAGGACGATCAGCCACAGTCCCACGCCGAGCAGCAGTCCGCTCAGCGCGGCAAGGGCGACTGTCGGGCTCATCGGAGGACCCGTTCATCCTGCGGCAGCGCACCGACGCGAAGCATGACGCGGTAGCAGAGGACTGACACTGCAAGCCCTCCGAGAAGAACCATGGCGCCTCCGGCCGAGCTGTAGGCCCTCACGGCTTCCGGGCGCGTGGCGAGCAGCATCAGCACGAACCACGGAGCCGCCACCGCGAGGCGCGCCGCGTTGACCGTCCACGACTGTCGTGCCTCCAGCTCACTGCGGGTGCGGGCCGAGTCCCGCAGGAACTCGGAGAGGGTCCCGAGGAGGCGGCCGAGGTCGGAGCCTCCGACCTCGCGTGTCAACCGCAGAGCCTCCACGATCCGGTCGGCCACCGGGTCGGCAAGTCGTTCCTTCAGCCGGTTCAGGGCATCGTCGAAGCGGCCACCTGCGCGGTAGTCGGAGGCGAAGGCACGGAATGCCGGGCGAAGTTCCACCGGCCCCTTGTAACCGAGTTGGACGAGTGCCTCGGGCAGCGACAGCCCGGCACGGATCGCCGATCGGAGATGGTCGACGGCGTCGGGCCACAACTCACGCAACGACGCGGCTCGCTTCGCAGCTCTCCACCGGACCAGGGTCAAGGGAAGAAACCCCCCGAAAAGGGCGAAACAGAGAGCGATGGGAGGAGACCCGGTCAGGACGATTCCGAGAAGGAGGACGAACAGTCCGACTGCGACGCACGACGCCACCAGCCCCTGGGATGATACGCGTTCCACTCCGGCACGCAGCAGCAGGTCCTCCAGCGGATGGTGCTTCTGCCCTGGCGTCCGTCCTGTCGACGGTCGGTCCCAGAAGGACCACCAGATCAGGAACAGCCCGATCCCAAGAATCATCCCGAGCGCGGCACTCACGCGAGGGCCCCGAGGAGTGCTGAGACCTGAACGCCCGCCGCTGCGAACTTCTCTTCCGCGGGCATGCCCGTAGCCGTGAGTTCCAGGACCCCGTCGGCGCGTTTGAAGACGGAGGACGACTCGATGACCCCGTTCTCGACGCGGCGGCCCAGGGCCAGGATCTCCATGACCTGTCGCTGACCGCCGGGACGCCGGGCACAGTGCACGACCAGGTCGATGCAGGACGCGACGGTCGGGACCACGAAGCTGCTCGAGATGTTCTCCCCTGCGAGCAGGGGGAGCGTGCAGATCTTGATCACGGCGTCGTGGGCGCTGTTGGCATGCACGCTGCACATGCCCGGCAGCCCGCTGTTGAGCGCGATCAGCATGTCGAGGCTCTCCGCCTCCCTGACCTCACCCACGATCAGACGGTCAGGGCGCATGCGGAGTGCCTCCTTGACCAGGCGCCGCAACGGGATCTCTCCGTGTCCCTCGAGGTTGGGCTGCCGGCACTGCAGACCGACGACATCGCGCAGCGGCAGCTGCAGTTCGAAGATCTCCTCGACGGTGATCACGCGCTCCCGAGGCCCGATCGATGCGCCGAGGCAGTTCAGCAAAGTGGTCTTCCCCGCCTGCGTCGCACCCGACACCAGGATGTTGAGACCGCTGGCCACGGCCGCCCCGAGAAAACGCGCCGCCTGCGGGGTCAGCGTTCCCAGCTCCACGAGATGCTCGAGCCTCGACGCGCGAGCGATGAACTTCCTGATGTTCACCGACCAGTGCTTGCGCGTGACGTCGGGAATGACGACGTGCAGTCGTGAGCCGTCGGCGAGCGAGGCATCCACGAAAGGGGACGAGAGGTCGAGACGGCGGCCCGAGGACTTCAGCATCTTCTCGACGAGATCCCGGACCTGTTCCTCGGTCAGGGAGAGGTCTGTCAATTCCGATTCGCCGTCACGGGCCACATAGACCTCGGAGGGGGATTAGGTGCGATACAGGTCGCTATCAAACGCTACGTCCTCGCTCTCTCCTTCGTGCGATCCGCTAGAAGCTAGGAAGCAGGGGCACCAGGCATGGCCAGAAGAAGAGCATGCCTCCCCCGCGGAGCCTACGTTCGGGGCTGGTCGTGGTCCAATAGGTCGGTGACTACCAGCCTGACACGAACAGATCTAGCGAAAGATATCGAAGCTTTGCGCTCTGCCTACGCAGAGAACGCGGATGCTCTAGAGGTCGAGGCGGCTAGCGCTCAAAAGTTGATATCCGACACCATCTCTCTCTGGCTAACTGTCCTGAGCGACGAATTTGACTTCTTGGATGCACCTGGAGCCCCGATAGTTTCAGATACCGCAAATATTCAAGAGCACAAAGAAACAATCGAGAATGTCATTCATTCGGTACGGAATAGTGATGCTCGAAATATAGAGATTTGGTGTGGCTATCTGCTCAATACTTTGAGAAAGTACCTGCGCAGCTCCCAAGAGCTACTCACCAAGATGGCTGGCATCGCCCGAGGCAGGGAAAGCGATGGGCATCGCACTAATCTCGTGGCGGTAGAGGCAAATCGACGCTCCGTCGAAGTTCTGTTGGCTCGACTCGAACAGATTCAGCTGTCCTACAGTCTTCGATCGGCGAATGAACAGGCAAGCGTTGCCTTGCGCGAGGCGCGAAGCGCGGCAGAAGACGCTCGCGCTGCTGCAGGATTGGCGTCGGGATCGAAGCTGACCGAGCGCTTCGCGGCCATGGGACGGAAGCACTTCTGGGCCGCCACAACGTTTCGCGTACTCACAGCAGTCGGAGTGCTCGGGGCAATCTGGGGTGTGCTGATTGTCCCTTCCGCAACGTTGGCAGACGGCACCGGCACCGATTCGGAAACAGCGGTGGCCATCCTCCGTGTGTCATTACTTGCTGGCGCTCTCGGACTAGCCACCTACTTTGGCAGACAGGCTGCCTACCACCGGGACGTGAGTACGTGGGCGAACACAATTAAGGAACAGCTACTTACCTTCGATGGGTATGTGGACCCCGTTGATGACCCGCAGTTGCGGGATCAGATGCGAGTAGCTTTTGCCGCTCGGGTTTTTGGCTCATCACCGGACAGTAAGGACGAACCTGGGTTAACACTGAGTTCGCCGCTATTGAGCGAGGTCGCTGCCATGTTCGCTAAAGCCAGCCCGGGCGGGCAAAGGCCGGTCTAACAACCGTAGGCAAGAAGAACGCCACCTTGGAGGAATGGAAAGTTCGCCAGAGCGCTGATAGCTTTATCGACCTGCGGGGTCTAGTCTTCAGAGACGACCCGAGGAGGAAGCGATATGCCTAAAATGCGAATAGAGAGTCTCGGCAACGACTCCGAGAAGCCCGGACGCAAGTTCAAAGTCAAGTCAACTGGTTTTATTGGATTAGCAGTGGGAAGAGAGGGTCGGGGGGCGTCACCTCACAGACATGCTGCCATTGGCTCCCGCGAAAATGTACTTTTGATTGACCTGCTAGACGAAGAGACCGGGGAAGTCCGCACTTTTGAGGCAACTTTCTTGGAAGAGCAGGCACCACAAGAGGGTTAGAAGGTTCTGCACAATTCTTCTCGCAGCCCGCCCCCGCGGTAAGTCGCGCCGGTAACGGTCATATAACGGTCGCGGCTGTAGAACTCGATCGATAGCCCGTCGTTGATCGTCCGGCGTCCGGGCTGAGGGGAGGCTGTGCCCCATATATGCAGGCCGTCCCCTGAGGGCGATACTTCGACCCACGCGCTCGGGTAGCGATCCAGCATTGCTTGTGCGGCTGGCGTAGGTACGCCGTCGACCAGGCAGTGATCAAGGTCAATACAGGCCAGCCCGTCCCCCAGCACGAAACCGAGCCCTACGCCCACGCTCGAGGCCGTCGCGGTGGCGTAGTCGCTCCACGTCGCCGGGTCGTTTATTCGAGCGGCGGCGCGACCGTCTGCCGTAATTGGCAGCTTGGTCACCCGCCCGTTGCGGCGCAGGTTATTCGGCTCTTCGTAATTGAGAGTGCGGGCGGGGTGCTGGCGGCTTGAGTGGGGTGGGCGCGTCGGAGGCGGGATAGAGGTCGAGGCCTTCCGATGATGGAAGTTCTCACACTGCCCACCCGAAAGACCTCGACGTGCTC
>NZ_VHIM01000007.1 GCF_006494655.1 Arthrobacter agilis
CTAAGACCCACAGCGCCGATGGTACTGCACCCGAGAGAGTGTGGGAGAGTAGGACACCGCCGGACAACCATTAGGCTGAGGCCCCACACCACCAGGTGCGGGGCCTCACCCCTTTAACCACCCACCCGGCGCGGCCCTGGCCAGACCGGCAGGCCCGGCGCCGGCCCGCGCCACAACCGCCCGGCCCGGCACCCTGGCGCCACCCGCTCCGCTGCATCCATACTTGGGCGCATGACCATCCACACCGGTGTCAGGGACTTCGAAGGCGCAACCCTGATCAGAGCCAGTGTCAGAGGTGCGACACTGCGTTTCTCGGACGTCAGCGGCGTGACGATGCGCGGGGTCGATGTGGACGGGCTCGACATCGACAGCCACGACCTGTTCTTGGGTAGCCTCGTGGTGAACGGAGTGGACGTGGTCCCGCTCGTGGACGCGGAGTTGAATCGACGGTTCCCGGGGCGCGAACTCCAGAAGGCGCAGACACCCTCCGGGCTGCGGAACGGCTGGGTTGCTGTCCAGGCAGCATGGGAACGCCTCGTGGCGGAGACCCCGCCAGATCTCGTCGACGCGCACAGGGACGACGAGTGGTCCTTGGCCCAGACCCTGCGGCACCTCATCCTGGCGACCGATGCCTGGCTCGGACGCGGTGTCCACGGCCGGGAGCAGCCGTTCCACAAGATCGGTCAGATCTTCACCGGAGCCGGGGAGATGGGCTTCGATCTGTCGATCTTCAGCGTAGCTGCACCGGATTTCGAGGAAGTCCTGGCGGTACGAGCCGAGCGCCAGCAGCAGGTCACCGGGTTCCTGCGGACAGTGACCGCCGAGGTGCTCGCGGAGGACCGCGCGGATCCTTGGGGCGGTGAGGACTGGCGCCCGAGCGTCGGCGACTGCATTCGCGTGATCCTCGAAGAGGAGTGGGCCCACCTGCGCTACGTGCGCCGGGATCTTGCCCTCCTGCAGTAAAGATGACGGACTTGAGCGACGACGGACTTTAGCGATGAAGGACTGGAGGGCTGAGGGCGGGAGAGAACTTCGTGCCCTCCCACCAACCACCGCGACCTGCGAAAGCCTCTCCTGGGTTCTACCTTCGATGGGCTCTGGCGTCCATAGCTCTGCCACCGATGCCCGCCGGTGTGGTTCAGGCCACCTCGAGGCGATGACACCTCGATACGGTGTTCGTGGTTCCATAGATGGGTAGTACCCACAGAACAATAGAGATCCGCCGGTGGCACCCTCGCCGGCACCTGACGAGAGGACCGCGCTGCCATGACTGAGCAGGAGCACACCGCTGGAAACGACGGGGAGTCCCGTCCGTCGGATGCCGCAGGAGAGCTTCGCCAGGGCGGATCAGCTCGATCCACGCGCCACGCCTGGGGTTCGAAGGGCGGGCGCACCGCGGACGGTGCAGCAGGCGCATCGCGCCCTACCAGGAGCACCGGCGATCGTGACGGGCGTTCCGGCGGAGAATCCGCAGGGCCGTCGGGTGAGGGACGCGACCGCGGAACCGAGCGTGCGGATGCCGATCGCAGTGGCCGCTCCGAAGACCGCCGTACGGAAGGTGAGGCCGGGCCACAAAAGGACACCCGCGGGCGCGACGCCGATCGCGCCGCACGCGGGGGCGACCGCCGGCAGGATAAACCGGACGGCAGGACGTCCCAGGGCGGCGGGTCCCGGAGCGGGACCTCCTTCGGCCGGCCAGATCGTGGCGGGGAGTCCGATCGGGGAGCGCACCTGCGGAATTCCGCGTCGAGGGGTGGCGCTTCGTCGGGATCGGCTGCCGACCGGCAGCCGCGGTCGGGTGGCCGCAGTGGTGGCGCACCTGATCGCAGGGCTGGAGGGGCGGAACGCCCGTACCAGGCTCGGTCGTCCTCGGACCGTTCGGCCGATCGTTCTTCCGACCGCTTCTCGGGCGCCGACCGGCGGCCCTCCGAGCGTGGGCCCTACCGCCGGCCATCGGACCGGCAGGATCGCGGGCCGCAGGACGGCTCGCGCAGCTTCGACCGTCGGGGCGGCCGGGCCGAGGAGGCGTCGTCGGGCCCCCGCCCGCACAACGCCCGCGACCTCCGGAGCGCGAACCGACCGGATCGTGAGCGGTCTCCCGAGATTGACGACGACGTCAAGGGAGATGAGCTCGATCGCGTGACCCGGGCGCAGGTACGCAATCTCGAGGAGCGGAGCGCGTTGTGGGTTGCCAAGCACCTTGTGATGGCGGGCCGCCTGATCGAGATCGACCCGGAGGAGGCCTTCCAGCATGCCCTGGCGGCGAGCCGCCGCGGTGGTCGCCTCGCTGCGGTCCGTGAAGCCGTCGGTGTCACGGCGTACGCAGCGGGCCACTACGGGGAGGCGCTCCGGGAGTTCCGGACCTTCCGTCGTATCAGTGGTTCGAATGTGCATCTTCCCGTCATGGCGGACTGCGAGCGGGGGCTCGGCAGGCCCGATCGCGCGCTCGATCTCGCCCGGAGCGAGGAGGCGGAGACCCTGGACGCTGCCGGGAAGGCGGAACTCGCCATGGTGGTGTCCGGTGCCCGTGCGGATCTCGGGCAGGTGGAGGCCGCAGTCTCCGCGCTGGAGATCCCGCAGCTGGACCTCCACCGGGCCTTCTCCTTCAGCCCGCGGTTGTTCCGCGCGTACGCGGATGCGCTCGACGCCGCAGGACGGTCAACTGAATCGGACACCTGGCGTCGCCAGGCCGCGGTGGCCGACAAGGCGCTCGGACTCGACGACGACCTGGAGCCGGACATCATCGACCTCGGCGAGGACGACGATCCCGCTCCGGTACCGGTGCCCAAGGTCACCGATCTCCTGGGCAGGCCCGCGCCCCAGGCCGCAACCCTTTCCTCGGATGCCGCGTCAGCCGAGGTATCAGCGAGTGCACCTTCCGACGTCGCACCTTCCGACGTCGCGTCTGCCGACGTCGCGGCGTCGCCCCGGGACGGTGCGTCCGAGGCTGACGACCAGGCCGACGACGATCTGAACGATCCCGGGACAGAGGCCGACGTCATGATCGAGGCGGATGCGATCGGGGATGTGTCCCTCGATCTGGAGGACGACCTCGCGCGCCACGGTGAGGGCCGGCAGCCCGCGGACGACGAGGAGGTCGCCGGGTCGGCGGCGGTGCGGCAGCCGGAGGAGATCCGCGATCTCGAGACCGACGGTCATGAGGTCACCCCCGCAGCGTCGGGCACCGAGCAGGAGTCCGACGAGTCCGACGGGCAGGAGCCGGACGACAGGACGCGCCCACCGTCCACGTCTGCTGCTCCGCCGGAGCAGGTGTCGTCCGACGCGTCGACCACGCCGGAGGAGGGGCTGCAGACGGAGATGCTCTTCAGTATGGAGGAATTCGGCGTTACGCCCGCGGGCGGCGGCGGAACCGACGAAACCCCCGACGGAGCCGGCGACGGTGTCGGTGACGGTGGTGGCGGGCATGACTCGGACGGCTCGGCCGACCACGGAACCGAGGGCCCTGCCGCCGACGGACGTGACGCGTGAGGAATCGCCTGATCGATGCCTATGACGGCGTGCTCGCGGATCTCGACGGGGTGGTGTACGCCGGCCCGCATGCCATTCCCGGTGCCACCGAGGCGCTGGACCGGCTGCAGGGTGAGGGCAAGAGCCTTGCCTACGTGACGAACAACGCCTCGAGGTCCTCCGAACAGGTCGCTGCCCATCTGCGCGAGCTGGGAGCGCCCGCCACGGCCGACCAGGTGTTCGGGTCCGCGCTGGCCGGAGCGGAACTGTTGGCGGGGCAGGTCGCCCCGGCGTCCACGGTCCTCGTCGTCGGCAGTGACACACTCGCGGACGCGGTGCGTGCGCAGGGGCTCGTCGTCGTCGACTCGGCCGAGGACGGGCCCGACGCCGTCATCCAGGGGTTCTCGCCCACCCTGGGGTGGAAGGATCTCGCGGAGGCCGCCTATGCCGTGGCCGCCGGTGCCGTGTGGGTGGCGACCAACACCGACATGTCGATCCCGCAGGAACGTGGCATAGCACCGGGCAACGGGACTCTCGTCGCGGCCGTCACCGCGGCCACCGGCATGGAACCCCTCGTCGCCGGCAAGCCCGGTGCCGTCCTGTTCTCGACCGCTGCCCGGCATTCGGGCGTCGACCACGCGCTGGTGGTGGGGGACAGGCTGGACACCGACATCCTCGGCGGGAACCGTGCGGGCATGGCGACGGCGCTCGTCCTCACCGGTGTGGATACGCCCCGTACCGCACTGGCCGCGCCCGTCGACCAGCGACCCACCTACCTGATCCCGACCCTCGGGGCGCTGTACGAGGAGTACCCGTCCGTGGCGCAGGACGGCGCAACATATTCGGCCGGTGCTGCGACGGCGACGGTCCGGGAGACGGTGATCAGCGTGAGCGGGCGGGAGGACGACGTCGACAGCTGGCGTGCCGCGTGCGCGGCCTGGTGGGCCGCACACCCCTCGACGGCGCCCCGCTCGGCCCCAGAGGTGCGGTTCGCGGACGCCTAGGGCGCGCAGCGGCGCCGGACACCAGCGACGGCTCAGGACGCCCCGCACAGCGCAGGACCAGTGACCGCGCAGGACCCGGCAGGATCGTGCAGGACCCGGCAGGACGACAGGCAGGAGGCGATGGACATGGGTGAGCAGGTCGGCGGGACCCTCGGCGGCCCGGAGCGGGCGACCCCGGCCTCCGTGCGCCCGTCCGCTTCGGCCACCGGCCGCACCGGCCGCACCGGCCGCGTCGACCCGAACGACGCACAGGAACCCGACGAAGCCGCAGTTCCTGCCGCTGCCGGCGCAGGCGGCGGGGGAGCGTCGTCGGGCGACGACCGCGTGGACCGCATCCTCGATGTCCTCGACACGCTCGACGACGATGCGATCGACGCGCACGCGGACCTGTACCAGGACGTCCACGACCGGCTGGCCCGGGAGCTGAACCCCGGGCAGGACGCCCGCCGGGCAGGGGATCATGGCGCGGCTTGACCAGGAACTGGTGGCGCGCGGACTCGCACGGTCACGCTCGCATGCCGCCCAGCTCATCGATGCGGGCCGCGTGCTGCGCGGCGGCACCGTCCTCCGGAAGCCTTCTGCCCCGATCCTCCCGACGGACGTCCTGCTGGTCGAGGAGCGCGGCGAGGAATGGGTGAGCCGGGCCGGCACGAAGCTCGACGGCGCTCTTCGTGCTTTCCCCGCGATCGATCCCCTCGGCAAGCGGTGCCTCGATGCCGGCGCCTCGACCGGTGGATTCACCGACGTCCTGCTGCGGCGGGGCGCCCGCGAGGTCGCGGCCGTCGATGTGGGTCACGGCCAGCTGGTCCAGCAACTCCGCGAGGATCCGCGCGTCCTCGTCTTCGAGGGCATGAACGTCCGCCATCTGGTTCCCGCCGCCATCGGGGGGCCGGTCCGGCTCACGGTCGCCGACCTCTCCTTCATCTCCCTGACGCTCGTGCTCCCGGCCCTCGCAGGAGCCACGGAGCACGGTGGGGACCTGGTGCTGATGGTGAAGCCGCAGTTCGAAGTGGGACGGAGCGGGCTCAATCGGCTGGGCATCGTCACCGCGACGGACGCGCGTCGGCGCGCTGTCGGAGGGGTGCTGCGGAGTGCACTCGAGCTCGGGCTCGAGGCCCGCGGCCTCGCGCAGAGCGACTTACCGGGCCAGGACGGCAACCTGGAGTACTTCGTGTGGATAAAGGTGCCCCGCGGAGAATTGATGCCTAGGATCGGAGAGGAGCGGGACCTCGCCGTGGAGCAGGTGCTCGCCGAGAGTCATCTCTTCCCGATGCCGGGCCGCCCCACCGATCAGACGGAGCTTGATGAGTAGACGAATTCTGGTGCTCGCGCACACCGGCCGACGGAACGCGATGGTCGCCGCCCAGGAGGCGTGTACGCGCCTCCACGACCTGGGCCTGCAACCCGTGATGCGTCCGGAGGAGCTCGCCGACATCCAGGGCGAGTACGGGGAACTGGCGGCACCCGCAGAGGTGCTGGGGGACGGCGTGGGCTTCGGCGACGTGGAACTCGTCATGGTGCTCGGCGGTGACGGCACCATCCTGCGTGCGGCCGAACTGGTCCGGGAGGCCGACATCCCCCTCCTGGGCGTGAACCTCGGCCACGTCGGATTCCTCGCGGAGAGCGAGCGGGCCGATCTGGAGGAGACGGTCCGCTGGGTGGCCGACCGCAGCTACACGGTGGAGGAGCGCACCACCATCGACGTCCTCGTCTGGCACGGGGACACCCTGCTCGGCACCAACTGGGCGCTGAACGAGGCCGCGGTGGAGAAGGCCAACCGCGAACGCATGATCGAAGTGGTCATGGAGGTGGACGGCAGGCCCGTGAGTTCCTTCGGGTGCGACGGCGTGGTCCTGGCCACCCCGACCGGATCCACGGCCTACGCCTTCTCCGCCAGCGGCCCGATCGTCTGGCCCGAGGTCGAGGCGCTGCTCATGGTGCCCATCAGCGCGCACGCCCTCTTCGCCAAGCCCCTCGTCGTCGCCCCGACGTCCGTGCTCGCGGTGGAGCTGCTCACCCGGACCGACGCGGCCGGTGTCCTCTGGTGTGACGGCCGCCGCAGCATCGATCTGCCGCCCGGCGCCCGGGTGGAGGTGCGGCGGTCCGCGCACCCGGTGAAGCTCGCCAGGACACGGCAGACCCCGTTCTCGGAGCGTCTCGTCCGGAAGTTCGAGTTGCCCATCCACGGTTGGCGCGGGCCGCTCCGCCACCAGGACGGAGCGCCGTCATGATCGAGGAGATGCGTATCCGCGACCTCGGCGTCATCACCGACGCGACGCTCGAACTGGGGCCCGGACTGACGGTCGTCACCGGGGAGACCGGGGCCGGCAAGACGATGGTCATCACGGCGCTCGGGCTCCTGAGGGGGGCGCGCTCCGATGCCGGCGCGGTCCGCCTGGGCGCGAAGTCGGCGTCCGCGGAAGCGGTGCTGCGGCTCGACCCGAGGAGCGCCGCCGCCCGTCGCGCGGCCGAGGCGGGGGCGTCGCTCGAGGAGTACGACGGCGCCGCGGAACTGATCCTCGCGCGCACGGTGACGAGCGAGGGCCGGAGCCGGGCCTTCGTCGGGGGACGGGCCGCACCGGTCGGTGTCCTGGCTGAACTGGGCGACGAGCTCGTCGTCGTGCACGGACAGTCCGACCAGTTGCGGCTGAAGGGTGCCCCGGCCCAGCGGCAGGCCCTGGACAAGTTCGGGGGGAAACCCGTCGAGGAGGCCCTGCGCGCGTACGAGGACGCCTTCCGGCGCTGGCGTGACGCACTCACGGAACGGGACCGGCTGAGGAGCGAGGCGCGCGAGCGGCTCCGGGAAGCTGAAGGCCTCGAGGCGGCGCTGACGGAGATCGGCGACCTCGACCCGCAGCCCGGAGAGGACGCCGCCCTGAAGGCCGAGTCGATGCGCCTCGGCAATCTCGAGGAGCTCCGGACCGCAGCCGTGGTGGCGCACCAGGCCCTCGTGTCCGAGGACATCGGGGCCAATGCCGATGCCGTCTCCCTCGTCGACGAGGCGAAGCGACAGCTCGATGCCGTGGCGGAGCACGACGCCGATCTCGGCAGGCTCGCCGAGCGGCTCGCGGAGGTCGGGTACCTGCTCGCGGACATCTCGGCCGAGCTCGCCGGATACGGGACCGCTCTCGACGGCGAGGCCGCGGGACGGCTCGAGGAGGTCGAGGCGCGCCGGGCGGCCCTCTCCGTCCTGCTGCGGAAGTACGCCCCGTCGATCGACGAGGTCCTGGCATGGCAGGAGGACGCCGTCAAGCGACTGCTGGAGCTCAGTGGGGACTCCTCGCGCGTCGAGGAACTCGACGACGTCATCGAGGCACTGGACGCGCGGGTGCACGAGCTGGCCGACACTCTGTCGTCGCTTCGACGATCGGCTGCCGAAACCCTGGCGACGCGGGTGAGCGACGAACTGACAGCCCTCGCGATGCCGGACGCCCTCCTGCACATCGACGTGGCACCCGCCGAGTCGCTGACGGTGCACGGCGCCGACGACATCGCGTTCGCCCTCCAGCCGCACCCCGGTTCCGCGCCCCGGGCACTCGGCAAGGGTGCCTCGGGCGGCGAGCTCTCCCGCGTGATGCTCGCGATCGAGGTGGTCCTCGCCGCCGTCGACCCCGTCCCCACCTTCGTGTTCGACGAGGTGGACGCCGGGGTCGGTGGGAAGGCGGCTGTGGAGATCGGGCGGAGGCTCGCGATGCTGGCCGAGCACGTCCAGGTCATCGTGGTCACGCACCTGCCCCAGGTCGCCGCGTTCGCCGCCCGCCACATCCGCGTCACCAAGAACGTCTCGCGGGACGGCGAGGGCGGGGGAGTGACGGCCAGCGACGTCGAGGTGCTGCCGGACGACGAGCGCGTCCGGGAGCTCGCGCGCATGCTGGCCGGCCAGGAGGATTCGGCGTCGGCGAGGGCGCACGCAGAGGAACTCCTGGCGGATGCAGCCCGCACCGCGGCTCGGTGATAGCCTTGAACTCCGTGGCGCAGCAAACAAATTCCCGGTTCCTCAAGTCCTCAACGACCAAGCACATCTTCGTGACCGGCGGCGTGGCCTCCTCACTCGGCAAGGGACTGACGGCATCCAGCCTGGGTCACCTCCTCCGGGCGCGCGGCCTCTCCGTGACGATGCAGAAGCTTGATCCCTACCTCAATGTCGATCCCGGCACGATGAATCCCTTCCAGCACGGCGAGGTGTTCGTCACGGACGACGGCGCCGAGACGGACCTGGACATCGGGCACTACGAGCGGTTCCTCGACGAGAACCTCGACGGGTCGGCGAACGTGACGACCGGGCAGGTCTACTCGACCGTCATCGCCAAGGAGCGTCGCGGCGAATACCTCGGTGACACCGTCCAGGTCATCCCGCACATCACCGACGAGATCAAGCGCCGGATGCGCCTGCCCGCGGAGGCGACGCCCGGGAAGAAGGCCCCCGACGTCATCATCACCGAGATCGGCGGCACGGTCGGCGACATCGAGTCGCAGCCCTTCCTCGAATCCGCACGGCAGGTCCGGCAGGACATCGGCAGGAACAACGTCTTCTTCCTCCACGTCTCCCTCGTGCCCTACATCGGCCCGTCCCAGGAGCTGAAGACCAAACCGACACAGCACTCCGTGGCGATGCTCCGCTCCATCGGCATCCAGCCGGACGCCATCGTCATCCGCTCCGACCGCGAGGTCCCCACGGCCATGCGGGAGAAGATCGGCCGCATGTGCGACGTCGACGTCGATGCCGTGGTGAATGCCGCGGACGCACCCAGCATCTACGACATCCCGAAGACGCTCCACGCCCAGGGACTCGACGCCTACATCGTCCAGGCCCTCGACCTGAAGTTCAAGGACGTCAACTGGACCAAGTGGAACAAGCTCCTCGAGGCCGTGCACAATCCCAAGCACCACGTCGAGGTCGCTCTCGTGGGCAAGTACATCGACCTCCCCGACGCCTACCTCTCGGTCACGGAGGCACTGCGGGCAGGCGGCTTCGCGAACAAGGCGAAGGTCACGATCAAATGGGTCCCGTCGGACGAATGCCAGACCCCCGAGGGCGCCAGGCAGGCGCTCGACGGCGTCGACGCCGTCTGCGTCCCGGGCGGCTTCGGTATCCGCGGCCTCGAGGGGAAGCTCGGTGCGCTGACCTTCGCCCGTGAGAACCGGATCCCCACGCTCGGCCTCTGCCTCGGTCTGCAGTGCATGGTCATCGAGTACGCGCGGAACGTCGTCGGGCTGGAGGGCGCCTCCTCGAGCGAGTTCGAGCCCGACACCACCTACCCGGTCATCGCGACCATGGCGGAGCAGCTCGAGATCGTCGCCGGTGAGGGCGACATGGGCGGGACGATGCGCCTGGGCCGCTGGGAGGCCAAGCTGCAGGAGGGGTCGGTCATCGCCGGAACCTACGGGAAGACCACGGTCTTCGAACGGCACCGCCACCGCTACGAGGTCAACAACGAGTACCGCGACCAGATCGCCGACGCCGGGCTCGTGTTCTCGGGGACCACGACGGACGGCAAGCTCGTCGAGTTCGCCGAACTCCCGAAGGACGTCCACCCGTACTACGTCTCGACCCAGGCACACCCCGAGCTGAGCTCGCGGCCGACTCGCCCGCACCCGCTCTTCGCCGGCCTTGTGAAGGCGGCGCTCGAGCGCCGCGGCGCGAAGGTCTGACCGTGCGCGCGACCGGGGCCGACGACGCCACTTTCGGGGACGAGCAGAGCCCTCGCCGGCTGCTGGAATCGACCACGGTCTACGAGGGCCGGGTCTGGGACGTCGTGAGCGAGCAGTTCCGGCTGACCGGCGACGGCGAGGCGATCACGCGGGACTTCATCCAGCATCCCGGCGCCGTGGCGGTGCTCGTCCTGAACGACGACGGCCAGGTGCTGCTCATCCGGCAGTACCGCCACCCCGTCCGGATGATGCTGTGGGAGATCCCGGCCGGCCTGCTCGACGAGGAGGGCGAGGACTTCGTCGACGCCGCCGCGAGGGAGCTGGCCGAGGAGGCCGATCTCACCGCGCGGCAGTGGCACGTCCTCGTGGACCTCTTCCTCTCCCCGGGCTCGTCCTCGGAGGCGCTGCGCGTCTATCTCGCGCGCGGGGTCGGGGACGTTCCCGAGGGTGAGCGCCACACTCGCACCCACGAGGAGGCCGAGATCGAACTGGCGTGGGTGGACCTCGACGACGCCGTGAGCGCAGCACTGGAGGGCCGCATGCACAGCCCCTCCGCGGTCGCCGCCGTCCTGGCGGCGCGCGTCGCACGGGAGAACGGGTTCATCGACCTCCGTCCCGCCACGACACCATGGCCGGAGCACCCGAGCCAGCACTCGACGTGGCCGCGCGGCGCCGTGCTCGAGAGCTGAGCACCGTGCCGGCTCCTGTCGATGAGGACGGGCCGCTGTCGGCCCTCATCCGGGACTATCTGCAGCACATGTCCGTGGAGCGGGGTCTGTCCGCGAACACGCTCGCTGCCTATCGCCGTGATCTGCGACGGTACGAGGCCTTCCTCGCGGCCCGGGCCGTCGGGAGCCCCACGGACATCACCCGGCACGACGTCTCCGCTTTTGCCCGGGCCGTGGTCTCGGGCGAGGACGGGCACTCCCCGCTCAGCCCGAGATCCGCCGCGCGGACCATCGTCGCCGTCCGCGGACTCCACCGGTTCTGGGCCCTCGAGGACATCACCGAGGGCGATCCTGCACGGGACGTGCATCCACCCATGACCGGGCAACGCCTGCCCAAGGCGATCCCGGTGGCCGACGTCGTGAGGATCCTCGGGACGGTCGACACCTCGCTGCCCGCAGGGCTGCGGGACCGGGCGCTGCTCGAATTCCTCTATTCCACGGGTGCGCGGATCAGCGAGGCGGTGGGTCTGGACGTCGACGACCTCTCCGTGAGCGAGGCTCTCGACGGTCCGGCCGTCGTCCGGCTGACGGGAAAAGGCTCGAAGGAGCGCCTCGTGCCCATGGGATCGTACGCGGCCAGGGCGGTGGACTCCTATCTCGTGCGGGGCCGGTCCTCGCTCGCCCCGAAGGGCACGGGCAGCCCGGCCCTGTTCCTCAACATGCGCGGGGGACGCCTGAGCCGGCAGAGCGCGTGGAGCATCCTGAAGACGGCGACCGAGCGGGCCGGCGTCACGCGGGAGGTCTCGCCGCACACGCTGCGGCACTCCTTCGCGACCCATCTCCTCGAGGGCGGTGCTGACGTGCGTGTGGTCCAGGAACTCCTCGGACACGCGTCGGTCACGACCACCCAGGTGTACACGCTCGTCACCGCCGACACGCTGCGCGAGGTCTACGCAGCGGCGCACCCGCGGGCACGGGCCTGACGTGCTTCACCCTCCTGGCGGGAGCGACGACGCCCAGGCACCGGAGGAATGGCTGGTGCTGGAGGACGTCGCCTACCGCCGGGTGGTCCTCTGCTTCCTCGTCCGCCCGGGTCCCGGCGGGCACGAGGTACTGCTCGGGCTCAAGCGCACGGGCTTCGGTGCCGGCCGCCTCGTCGCCCTCGGCGGGAAGATCGACGGACCCGAGTCGGCGCTCGACGCCGCGGTCCGCGAGGTCGAGGAGGAGAGCGGCATCCGGCTGGTGCCGGCCGCCGTGCGCGAGGCCGGACGCATCTCGTGGTCCTTCCCCGCGCACCCCGCGTGGAACATGGCTGCAACCCTGTTCACCGCGGACGACGTCGGACAGCCTCCGGCTGCCAGCGACGAGATCGACCCGAGGTGGTACGCCGTCGACGACCTGCCGTGGCCGGACATGTGGAAGGACGCTCCGCACTGGATCCCGGCGGTCCTGGCCGGGCGCCGCGTCGATGCGCACATCGTCATGGCCGACGACGACGAGCACGTCGCCTCCGCCGTCCACCGCTGAGCGAGGCAGGGCCGGGGTCAGCCCTGGGTGACGGAGCCGACGTGCCGCTCGTCCGGCCCGTTGTAGAGGCTGAGCGGCCGGATCAGGGAGTTCGAGGCCGCCTGCTCCATGATGTGGGCGGTCCACCCCGTGATGCGGGCCGCGATGAACAGCGGCGTGAACATCTCGGTGTCGAAGCCCATGAGGTGATAGGTGGGTCCCGCGGGATAGTCCAGGTTGGGTTTGATGCCCTTGGCCTCATCCATCGCCGTCTCGAGGCCGGCGTACAGTCCCAGGATCTCGCTGCGGCCGAAGTAGTCGATCATCGCGTCCAGCGCCGACTTCATGGTCGGCACGCGGGAGTCGCCGCTCTTGTAGACACGGTGCCCGAAGCCCATGACCTTCTTCTTCGAGGCGAGGGCGTCCTCCATCCACGTCTTCGCGCGGGCCGCGGCGTCCTCGGCGGTCTCGTCCTCGCGGATGCCGATCTCCTCGAAGGTGTGCATGACGGCCTCGTTCGCGCCGCCGTGCAGGGCTCCCTTGAGGGCGCCGATCGCACCGGTCACCGCCGAGTGGAGATCGGACTGCGTGGAGGTGATGACCCTCGCCGTGAAGGTCGACGCGTTGAAGGAGTGCTCGGCGTAGAGGACCATCGAGACGTCGAAGGCATGGATCACCTCCGCCGGTGCTTCCTCGCCGAAGGTCATCCAGAGGAAGTTCGCCGAGTAGCCCAGATCGTCACGCGGGCCGATGAGCTCCTGCCCGCGGCGGCGTCGCTGGTCGTAGGCGACGACGGCGGGGAAGGCCGCGAAGAGTGTCGCCGCCTTCTCCAGGTCGGCTCCGACGGAGCTGTCGCCCGCCAGCGGGTGGGCGGCGCCCATGACGGAGACGGCTGTCCGCGCCACGTCCATGGGATGCGCCGTCAGCGGCAGCAGGTCGATGGCAGCGATCACGTATTCCGGAAGGGCGCGGTGGGCGCACTCGAACGCGTCGAACTCGCGGCGCTGAGCGGCGTCCGGCAGTTCGCCGTGCCACAGGAGGTACGCGACGTCCTCCATGTCCCTGTGGCCGGCGAGTTCCTGCACGGGGTAGCCCCGGTAGAGGAGGGAGTTGGACTCCGGATTGACCTTGGAGATCGCGGTGTGGTCCACCACGACCCCTGCAAGGCCCTTGTGGATCTCTGGTTCTGTCACGGCTGCTCCTTCTGGTCGGGTGCTGCGGCCTGCCGGTCCGGCACGCGGCCGTCCGGTACCTCGAAGTTGAACACGGACGCGTCGAACCGGTTGTACCCCTCGTAGTCCACGAGCTCGTACAGCCGGCTCCGCGTCTGCATCTCTCCCACGGCCGGCTCCTGCGTTCCCTCGAGCCGGATCGAGTCCAGCGTACGCTCGGCGGCGCCCATCGCACTGCGCAGGAGGGTGACCGGGTAGATGACGATGCTCACTCCGGCGTCCTGCAGCTGGTCCACGGTGAACAGGTCGCTCTTGCCGAACTCCGTCATGTTCGCGAGGATCGGCACGTCGACGGCGTCGCGGATGGCCCGGAACTCGTCGAGGTTCCGCATCGCCTCGGGGAAGATGGCGTCCGCCCCGGCCTCCACGAGAGCGCGTGCCCGCTCCTGTGTCTCCTCGAGCCCCGCCGTGCCGCGCATGTCGGTGCGGGCCATGATGAGGAAGTCCGGATCACGCCGGGCGTCGGCGGCGGCCCGGATGCGCTTGACGGCGGTGTCGAGGTCCACCACGTTCTTGCCGTCCAGGTGTCCGCACCGCTTGGGATTGAACTGGTCCTCGATGTGGCACCCTGCGAGCCCGGCGTTCTCGAGCTCCTGCACGCTGCGCGCGACGTTCATCGGTTCACCGAAGCCGGTGTCTGCGTCGACGACGCACGGCAGGTCCGTCATCCGGGCGATCTGCCCCGCACGGTGTGCCACCTCCGTGAGGGTGGTCAGGCCGATGTCCGGCAGTCCGAGATCGGCTGCGATCACGGCGCCCGAGATGTACACGCCGTCGAAGCCCTTGTCGCCGATCAGGCGGGCGGACAGCGGGTTGAAGGCACCGGGGAACTGCTGAAGCCGGCCGGAGGCCAGACCCTCCCGGAGTGCCCTGCGCTTCTGTTCCGGGGGAATGCTCGAGTACAGCATCCGGGGCCCCTAGAGCAGTCCCTGCGGCGCAGCGGCCGCATCGATGAGGCCGGGGCGCGCGACGATGTTGAGCTGTCCCAGGGAGCCGGCCGGGAGATCGGGCAACTGCTCGACGGCGGTGAGGAAGCGATCGAGCTCTGCGTCGTCGACGACCCCCGCAGCGAGCATGCGCAGCTTGGCGATGTAGTCGGCGCGGGCGAAGGGGCGCGCACCGAGGGGGTGGGCGTCGGCGACGGCGATCTCGTCCGTGATCACCGTGCCGTCCGTCAGCGTGATCTCGACCCTGCCGCCGAAGGCCTTCTCGGCGATGTCGAGCGAGTGGTAGCGCCGAGTCCACTCGGGGTCCTCGAGCGTGGTGACCTTGTGCCAGAGGGCCACCGTGTCGGGGCGTGCCGCCCGCGCCGGAGCATAGGAGTCCTCGTGGTGCCATCGACCGTCCTGCAGCGCCACCGTGAAGATGTACGGGATCGAATGGTCCAGCGTCTCGCGCGAGGCCGTCGGCTCGTACTTCTGCGGATCCTTGGCGCCGGACCCGATGACGTAGTGGGTGTGGTGCGAGGTGTGGATGACCACGGACTCGACATTCCCGGGGTCTGTCGCCTCGGGGTGGGAAGCGTGCAGGCGCCGCGCCAGGTCGATCCATGCCTGCGCCTGGTACTCGGCGGAGTGCTCCTTGGTGTACGTGTCGAGGATTGCCCGCTTCGGCTCGCCCGGCGCCGGCAGCGGCACTTCGTAGGCGGCCTCCGGTCCGTCGAGCAGCCAGGCGATGACGCCGTCCTCGCCCTCGTAGATCGGGGTCGGCGAGGTCTGGCCCCGCATGGCGCGGTCGACCGCCTCGACGGCCATCTTGCCCGCGAAGGCAGGGGCATGTGCCTTCCACGTCGAGATCTCGCCCTTGCGGGACTGGCGCGTCGCCGTCGTCGTGTGCAGGGCCTGACCGACGGCGTGGAAGATGACGTCGGGTGCGAGCCCGAGCAGGGTGCCGATCCCGGCGGCGGCGGACGGACCGAGATGGGCCACGTGGTCGATCTTGTGCTCGTGGAGGCAGATGGCCTTCACGAGGTCCACCTGGATCTCGTAGCCTGTGGCGATCGCACGGACCAGATCGTGGCCGGATGCCCCCGTGTGCTGGGCCGCGGCGAGGACCGGCGGAATGTTGTCGCCGGGGTGGGAGTAGTCGGCGGCCAGGAACGTGTCGTGGTAGTCGAGCTCCCGCACTGCCACCCCGTTGGCCCAGGCGGCCCACTCGGCGGACACCGCGGTATCCACACCGAAGACCGAGGCGCCGGCGCCGTGCGAGGAGACGGGGTGGCTGAGGGCCTGGGCGCGTGCGGCGGCGACGGGGGCTCGGGTCAGCGAGGCGAGGGCGACCGAGGCGTTGTCGATGATCCTGTTGATCACCATGTCCGTCACCTCCGGCGTGACGTCCACGGGGTCGGTCGCCACCTCGGCGATCTTCCAGGCCAGCTGCCCGGCCTTCGGGAGGTTCTCCTCGCTGCGGTGGACACGGACGGGATGCAGTTCAACCATGGTGTTCCTCAAGGTGGTTCGGGACGAGTGGCGGAGGATCGGTGGTAGCTGTGGCGCCGGCGGCACTGGCGGCACCGGTGGTACGTGAGGGTGTCGCCAGGGGCTGGGAGAGCAGGTGGTGAAGGCTGTTGTGCAGATGGACGCGCATGGCGGCCTCGGCGAGGTCCGCGTTACCCGCTCCGAGCGCGAGGGCGATCTGTTCGTGCTCGCGGGCGGAGGCGAGCAGACGTGCGGGATTGTCCCGCGCCAGCCGCCGCACCCGGGCGAGGTGGGTCCGGATCGGTTTCTGCGCCTGCAGCAGATATGGATTGGCTGCCGCAGCGTCGATCTCCTGGTCGAGGCGCGACACGAGGGCGTAGTAGCCCTTCTGGCCGTCGTCGTCGCCGTCGATGAGTCGCGGGGCCTCCGCGAACTCCTCCGCCAACGCCGCGAAGGCTCCCGGCCGGTTGCGCGCGACGGCGAGCCGCACGGCGGCGCACTCCAGTGGCAGGCGTACCTCGAACAGGTCTGCGACGGCTTCGAGGGAGATGGCCGAGACGACGACGCCGCGGCCGGAGTGCGGAGCGGCGAGGCCCTCCGCCACGAGGCGGGAGAGGGCTTCCCTCAGCGGCGTCCGTGAGACGCCGAGACGGGCCGACTGCTCCACCTCGGCCAGCAGGTCGCCCGGGACCAGCCGCCACTCGATGATGTCGCAGCGGAGGGTCGCATGGGCATGGTCGCTCGCGCGCATTCAGCCCCCTCGGCCTTCGTCTCACTGCGGAGAATCATCGCGGGATGTCCCGCCACGTCACCCCAATGTATACACCGATCCCGGCGAGAGCAACCGATCGGCCAAGATGGGCCTTGTTCGGTACCCCGCTGTATACAGCGGGTCATGCGGTTCCTTCCATTGCCGTGGTACTGTTCGTCACCGATCACGCGCGACGAGGGGCGATCATGGCTACAGGACCAGACAGTGCCGACGACGGTTCGTTCTCACCCGACGACTACCGGAGCCTGCACGCACGCAGCCTCGCCGACCCGGAGGCCTTCTGGCTGGAGGCGGCGCGGGCGGTGGACTGGTCGCAGCAGCCGGAGCGGGCGCTCGACAGCGCCGCGGCACCGCTGCACCGGTGGTTCCCCTCGGCCACCCTGAACACGAGCTACAACGCCCTGGACCGTCATGTCGAGGCCGGCCACGGCGACCGGACCGCCCTGGTGTACGACTCCGCGATGCTTGGTCTCAGCCGCACCTACACCTATGCCGACCTGCGGGACGAGGTCGCCGTCGCGGCCGGCGCCCTCGCGGACCTCGGCGTCGGCGCGGGGGACCGCGTTCTCATCTACCTCCCGATGATTCCCGAGGCGGTGATCGCGATGCTCGCGACCGCGCGGCTCGGCGCCGTCCACTCGGTGGTCTTCGGCGGCTTCGCGCCCGCCGAACTCGCCGCGCGCATCCGGGACGCGCGCCCCTCGGCCGTCGTCACGGCCTCCGGCGGCCTCGAACCCGGGCGTCGGGTCGAATACCTGCCCGCTGTCCGCGAGGCACTCGCGCTCGCGGACAGCGCGCTGACCCCGGTGATGGTGAAGCACCGGGACGGATTCGACTCCACGGGGCCGGACGGTCACCGGGCCGGGGCGCACTGGGTGGACTGGGACGAGGCCGTGGGGCGCGCCGTCGCGGTCCCGCCGGTCGAGGTCGTCGCAACGGACCCCCTCTACATCCTCTACACCTCCGGGACGACGGGTGCGCCGAAGGGAGTGGTGCGCGACAACGGAGGGCACGCCGTCGCCCTCGCCTGGTCCATGCGGTCGATCTACGGCATCGGTCCGGGTGACGTCATGCTGACGGCCTCCGACGTCGGCTGGGTGGTCGGGCACTCGTACATCGTCTACGGCCCGCTCCTGGCAGGCGCCACCACCGTGCTCTACGAGGGCAAACCCGTCGGAACACCCGACGCCGGTGCCTTCGGGCGGTTGATCGACCAGCACCGCGTGAACGTGCTGTTCACGGCGCCGACCGCACTCCGGGCCATCCGCCGGGTGGACCCGCGGGGCGAGGCGATCCGACGGCACGATCTGTCCTCCCTCCGTACCCTGTTCTCGGCGGGGGAGAGGCTGGACACCGGGACGTCCGCGTGGATCGGCGATCTCCTCGGGGTGCCCGTGGTCGACAACTGGTGGCAGACCGAGACGGGGTGGCCCATCTGCGCGAGCCCCCGCGGTCTCGGGGACCTCCCGCTCAAAGCCGGCTCCCCGTCCCTGCCCTCGCCCGGTTACGACGTCGTGGTCCTGGACGACGGGGGTTCGCCGGTTCCCGCCGGGACCGAGGGCAGCATCGCGCTGCGCCTCCCGCTGCCGCCCGGTGCACTGACCACCCTGTGGGGCAGCGACGAGCGGTACCGGGACTCCTACCTCAGCACGTTCGAGGGGTACTACACGAGCGGCGACTCCGGCTACGTGGACGAGGAAGGCTACGTGTTCGTGATGGGGCGGACCGACGACGTCATCAACGTGGCCGGACATCGCCTGTCCACCGGCGCGATCGAACAGGTGATCGCAGGGCACCCGGCCGTCGCCGAGTGCGCGGTCCTCGGAGTGGAGGATCCGCTCAAGGGCCAGCGGGCCAGCGCCTACGTGGTACTGAAAGCAGGCGAGCATCCGGATCCTGCCGAGCTCGAGGCGGACCTCGTGCGGATGGTGCGCGCCGGGATCGGGCCGGTGGCCGACTTCAGGTCGGCGACGGTGGTGGAGGCGCTGCCGAAGACCCGATCGGGGAAGATCCTCCGCAAGACCATGCGTCAGATCGCGGCGGGGAAGCCGTACACGGTGCCGTCCACCATCGAGGATGCCTCCGTCCTCGACGTGTTGAAACCGCTGCTGCGTCCGGCACAACGCGGGTGACGGGGCCGGATCAGTCCTGCCGGGACTCCCGGGCCCAGCTGTACTCGTACTCGGGGCGTCCGCGCGTGCCGTAGCGGGGTGTGCGCCGCACGGATCGCTGGTCGGCGAGGTGCTCGAGGTACCTCCGCGCCGTGACCCTCGACATCGAAAGGGCCTCCGAGACCTCGACGGCCGAGGTCGGAGCCACTTGGTTCTTGAGGAGGCGGGACACGGCGCTGAGCGTTTCGGCGGAGAGTCCCTTCGGCAGGCTCGACGCCGTCACGGGCCGGAGCGACGCGAACGCCTGGTCCACCTCCGCCTGCGTGGTGGCCGAGGCCTGCTCCACGAGCGTGCGGCGGAAGTCCTGGTACGCCGTCAGCTTCTCCGCGAACGACGAATAGGTGAACGGCTTGATGAGGTACTGCACGATCCCGGACGAGATCGCGGACCGGACCACGTGCAGATCGCGGACGGCCGTGATGGCGATGATGTCCACGGGCAGGCCGAGCCCGCGCACCCTGCGGATGATGTCCAGTCCGTGCGCGTCGGGGAGGTTCATGTCGAGCAGGATCAGGTCGGCGACCGCCTCCCGCCGTTCCCCCGGTGCGTCGGCGAGGCGCAGGAGGGAGGCGAGCTCAGCACCGCTGCGGGCCACGCCCGCCACCTCGAAACCGTCGATTCGCCGCACGTACTCGGCGTGTGCGTCCGCCGCAACGGGGTCGTCCTCCACGACCAGCACGCGGATCGAGCTCATGCGTCGTCCTCGTCCCGCGCTGCGGACCGCTTCCCTCCGGGCGCGCCGAACGGACGGGGCGACGCAGGGTGGACCGGCCCGTTGCCGCCGTCCTCGTGCGCCGGACAGGGCAATCGCACGGCGAAGCGGGCGCCGCCGTCGTCAGTATCGGTGACCTCCACGGTGCCGTGGAGGCGACGCACCGCCTGGCGGACCAGCGCCAGGCCGAAGCCGCGGCCACCCTGCGGTGTCCCGGGCCCGTGGGCCGCCTGCGGATCCTCCTGCTGCGGCTCCTGCTGCATCTTCGTGCTGTAGCCGGTCTCGAACACCCGTGCCTTGTCGGAATCGGCCAGCCCGTGGCCGTTGTCCTCGACCACGATCAGGACGTGCGAGGCCCCGTCCCCGGCGATAACCCGGCTCACGCCCAGGCGCACCAGCGGATCGGTCGCCGCCGCCGCAGCCTCGTCCATGGCGTTGTCGAGGAGGTTGCCGATGATGGTCACGAGGTCCACCGGATCGAAGAGTCCTGCCTGCGCATCCGGCTCGATCACGGGCACGAGCTCGACGCCCCGCTCGTTGGCCTGCGCGGCCTTCCCGAGGAGCAGGGCTGCGATGAACGGCTCCTCGACGGCCTCGACCACGGTGTCCGTGAGCCGCTGCGCCTGCTGCAGGTCCCGGGTGGCGAAGTCGAGGGCGTCCCGGGTCCTGCCGAGTTCCACGAGGGAGACGATGGTGTGCAGCCGGTTCGCATGCTCATGGGTCTGCGCACGCAGGGCATCGGTGAGCGTGCGCATCGTCTCCACCTGCCCGGTCAGTGCTTCGATGTCGGTGTGGTCCCGGAGGGTCGTGACGGTCCCGAGGGGCGGTTGGGGCGTGGCTGCCCGGCCCGCCGGCGTCGGCGGGATAGCCGGCTCCTGGTTCACGACGAGGACACGCTCGTCGGTGAGGTGTACCTCGTCACGCGCCCTGCGGCCCGAGGCGAGGAGGTCCCGCAGGGACGGGGCCACCGCGAGGCGTGCTGCCGGGACCGGCTGCGGCGAGCCGCTGAGCCCCAGCAGCTTCGCCGCCTGATCGTTGTACAGCACGAGGCGGCCGGTGGCGTCGGTGAGCAGCAGGCCTTCGCGCACCGAATGGAGAACCGCGTCGTAGAACACGAAGGTGCGTGAGAGGTCTGCCGGCCCCATCCCCAGGGTGGCGTCCCGGAGCCGCCGGCTGAGGAGGTAGGAGGCCAGGGCACCCAGGAGCAGGGCGCCGAGGGCGATGGCGGCGACGATCGGCAACCGGGCGTCGCGGGCGATGCCGGCCCGGTCCACGGTGATCCCCGCCGCCACCATGGCCTGGACCGTCCCGGCGTCGTCGACGACGGGGACGATCGACCGGATGGACGGCCCGAGCGTTCCCGCGAAGGTCTCGGTCTGGGTGCGGCCGGCGAGCGCCTCGGCGACCGAGCCGATGTAGGGCTTGCCGATCTGCTCGGGATTCCGGTGCGTGTACCGCGTGCGATCGGGCGCCATGATGGTGATGAAGTCGACGCCGAGGCGGTCCATGACCTCGACCGCGTAGGGCTGGAGTTCCGCCGGTGGGTCCGGCGACCGGACGGCCTCGAGCACCGCCGGCTCCAGCGCGATGGCGGTCGCCACCGCCACCATCCGCTCGCCGGTCGCGCTGTTCACACCGCGAGCGGCATCGACGTAGAGGATCCCGGACAGCGACGCCGAGAGCACCAGGATGAAGACGAGCTGCGCCACGAAGAACTGCCGCGCGAGGCTCCATCGACTCACTACCGGATCCTGCTCCTTCCGGGCTCACGGGGGCCGGGACGACGTTCCCGCCGGCCACGACCAGTATGAACGCAAGGGTGACCGGGGTCACTCGACCGCCGACGATGAGGGGGAACCACCCAACACTACGCCCCCCGGCAGGACCAGCCCGGACGACGAACGACCTTCGTCCGGGACACGCCGCCGGCACGTGGCACCCCGAGGAGAACATCATGGCTATGGCGCCGTCCCGGTCCGGCAGAGGACCAGCACAACCCCGCAAGAAGGTCGACAAGACCCATTTCCTGTACATCGCCGTCATCGCCGCCGTCATTCTCGGCGCGATCCTCGGCCTCGTTCTCCCGGACTTCGCGAAATCGCTCAAGCCGCTCGGCACCGGGTTCATCAGCCTCATCAAGATGATGATCGCCCCCATCATCTTCTGCACCATCGTGCTGGGCGTCGGATCGATCGCGAAGGCAGCGACGGTCGGCAAGGTGGGCGGCCTCGCTCTCGGCTACTTCATGATCATGTCGACGTTCGCACTCGCGATCGGCCTGGTGGTGGGCAACCTGATCCAGCCCGGCGAAGGCCTCGACATCTCGTCGTCGACCTACGAGGTCCCCGCCGCCGCCGAGGGTGCGGCGGAGGGCACGGTCGGCTTCCTGCTCAGCATCATCCCCACGACACTGCTGTCCGCCCTGACGGGCCCCAGCATCCTCCAGACCCTGTTCATCGCCCTCCTCGTGGGGTTCGCCCTGCAGAAGATGGGTTCGGCGGGCGCGCCGATCCTGCGCGGTATCGGGCACATCCAGGCACTCGTCTTCCGCATCCTCATCATGATCATGTGGCTCGCGCCGATCGGTGCCTTCGGTGCTATCGCCGCCGTCGTCGGGGAGACCGGGGTACAGGCGATCATCAGTATGGCAACGCTCATGATCGCGTTCTACCTCACCTGCGCCCTGTTCATCGTGGTGATCCTCGGAGGCCTCCTGCGGATGGTCACCGGCGTCAGTATCTTCAAGCTCATGAAGTACCTCGGACGCGAATACCTGCTGATCTTCAGCACCTCGTCCTCCGAGGCCGCGCTGCCCCGACTCATCGCCAAGATGGAACACCTCGGTGTCTCCAAGCCGGTTGTCGGCGTCACCGTGCCCACGGGCTACTCCTTCAACCTGGACGGCACCGCGATCTACCTCACCATGGCGGCGCTGTTCGTCGCCGAGGCACTCGGGAAGCCGCTGGCCCTGGGTGAGCAGATCTCGCTGCTGGTCTTCATGATCATCGCCTCCAAGGGAGCGGCCGGCGTCACGGGAGCCGGCCTCGCAACCCTCGCCGGCGGCCTGCAGTCCCACCGCCCCGACCTGGTCGACGGCGTCGGCCTGATCGTCGGGATCGACCGCTTCATGTCCGAGGCCCGCGCCCTCACCAATTTCACGGGCAATGCCGTGGCCACGGTCCTGATCGGCACGTGGACGAAGGAGATCGACCGCGGCCGCGTGGACGAGGTCCTGGACGGTCGCATGCCGTTCGACGAGAGCACCATGACCACCGACCACCGCTTCGACGACGACAACGACGTCGAGGAGAGCTCGGCCGTGAAGACCGAGGCCGCGGTGCAGGGCACCACAGCGCGCTGACCAATCGCGCGGGTGGAAGGACGGCGACGGCTCCGGGTATCCGGGCCGTCGCCGTCCTCGTCCACCCGGTTCCACCACCCCTCCTGCAGGGCCGATGCGGAGCCGCGCCGGGCCGTGCGGACGGCAGCCCGGAGCGAAGCTTGGACCTCAGGTTGAGGCTCAAGGCTCGGGGGCCGTCCGCCCCCTTCTCCGCGGGGGCCGTCCCGGGCGTTGTACGGTTGACCAAGAGAAAAGCAGTCCGGGAGGTTCGAATCCCGACCGGCCCGCACCGGATCTGATGGAAGCGTGGAAAAAGACGTGAGTACTGAACAGGGTTCCCCTCTGCCCGGCGCAGCGGACGCGGAGATGGGCCCGACGGGGCGCCCCGTGACGGAGTTCCCTGAGCCCCGCGTCCTCGAGTCGCACGGCCCGGCCAGGGTCATCGCCATGGTCAACCAGAAGGGTGGGGTCGGCAAGACGACCTCCACCATCAACCTCGGGGCGGCCCTCGCGGAAGCCGGCCGCAAGGTGCTGCTCGTCGACTTCGATCCGCAGGGCGCACTGTCCGCGGGCCTCGGCACCAACCCCCACGAGCTGGACGTCACGGTCTACAACGTCCTGATGGACCGCAAGGTGACCATTCATGACGCCATCCAGCACACCGCGATCGATAACATCGACCTCCTGCCGGCCAACATCGACCTCTCGGCCGCCGAGGTGCAGCTCGTCAACGAGGTGGCCCGCGAGCAGGTGCTCGATCGCGCACTGCGCAAGGTCTCCGACGACTACGACGTCATCCTCATCGACTGCCAGCCCTCCCTCGGGCTCCTCACCGTCAACGCCCTGACCGCCGCGCACGGAGTCATCATCCCGCTCATCTGCGAGTTCTTCGCGCTGCGCGCGGTGGCCCTCCTGGTGGAGACCATCGAGAAGGTCCAGGACCGGCTCAATCCCCGCCTGCAGATCGACGGTGTCCTCGCGACCATGTACGACGCCAGGACGCTGCACAGCCGCGAGGTCATCGCCCGCCTGGTCGAGGCTTTCGGTGACAAGGTGTTCGAGACAGTGATCAAGCGCACCATCAAGTTCGCCGATGCCACCGTCGCGGCGGAGCCGATCACCTCCTATGCCGCCAACCACTCGGGTGCCGATGCCTACCGCCGCCTTGCCAAGGAGCTCATCGCCAGGGGTGGAGCACCCTAGTGCGGGCGTGCGGTACCGGCCGGGCCCGGTAGATGGCGGCCATGCCCTCCGCACCGGCGCCGGAACAGCGGACGACGGCTGGCGCGCTGCCCGCCGACGGAACGGTGACGGACACCGGGGGCGCCGCGGCCTCGACATCCCGCCGCCCGACCGTGTTCGAAGTGCAGCTGGTCAACTTCACCGGTCCGTTCGACCTGCTGCTGATTCTCATCTCGCGGCGTGAACTCGACATCACGGAGATCGCGCTCGCGCAGGTCACAGACGAGTTCATCGCCCATATCCGCCGGATCCAGGCTGCCGAGGGGGAGTGGAAGCTCGACGAGGCGAGCGAGTTCCTCGTCGTCGCGGCAACCCTCCTCGACCTGAAGGCCGCGCGGCTGCTCCCCGCCGGCGCCGTCGAGGACGAGGAGGACATCGCGCTGCTCGAGGCGAGGGACCTCCTGTTCGCCCGGCTGCTCCAGTACCGCGCCTTCAAGGAGATGGCGCGCCACCTCGCAGAGCGGTTCGAGGAGGAGGATTCCCGGCACGCACGCGAGGTGCCGCTGGAGCCGCAGTTCACCAGACTGCTGCCCGAACTCGTCTGGAAGCACTCGCCCGAGGAGTTCGCCGCCGTCGCGGCCGCTGTCCTCGCTCCACGGGAGGAAAAGCCCACCCGGGTCGGGATCGAGCACCTGCACGCCCCTCCCGTCAGCGTCCGGGACGAGGCCATGGTGCTGCAGGAGCTCCTGACCGCGCGGGGCCCGCTGTCCTTCCGGCAGCTCACGGAGGACGCCGCAAGCAGGCTCGTTCTGGTGGTGCGATTCCTCGCCCTGCTCGAACTCTTCCGCGACGGCGCCATCTCCTTCGAGCAGGCGGCGCCGCTCTCCGACCTGCTGGTGCGGTGGAGCGCGGAGGACGAACGCTGGTCGGCCGCAGCCCTGAGCAGCGATTTCGAGAACGACAGTGACAGTGACAGTGACAGCCAGGGCGACGGCGACAGTGACAGTGACAGTGACGGCGACAGTGACAGTGACAGCAACGGGGGAAGCGGCGGTGACGACCCTGCGGACGACGCGGCGGACGACTCTGGGGACGCCGCGGCGGAGACACATGGCGGAGGACTCGGATGACTGACAGTGGCTGGGGGCCTGTCCCGGGGGAGGGGCCCGTGACGGAGTTGCCGGGCGGACTGCGCGGCGCCGTGGAGGCGATCCTCATGGTGGCCGACCGTCCCGTGACCGACGAGCAGCTCGCGGCGGTGCTCGGAACGCCGACCGACGCGGTGCACGCGGTGCTCGTGGACCTGCAGTGCGAGTACGACGGCTATACTGGCTCAGGCCCCGAGGGCGCCGAACCATCCGCGCCGCGCGGCTTCGAACTCAGGAACATCGCCGGCGGGTGGCGCATCTTCTCCCGGAAACACTTCGCATCCGTCGTCGCCGACTTCGTGCTGGACGGCCAATCGGCCCGGCTCTCCCAGGCGGCGCTGGAAACCCTGGCGGTCGTCGCGTACCGCCAGCCCGTGTCCCGGGCCCGGGTATCGGCGATCCGGGGCGTCAACGTCGACTCCGTGGTCCGCACCCTGCTGCAGCGCGGACTGGTGGTCGAGCGAGAGACCGATCCCGAGACCGGCGCCGTCCTGTATGGGACCACGACGCTGTTTCTGGAAAGATTGGGGCTGGGCAGTGTGGACGAGCTGCCCCGCATCGCTCCCCATCTCCCGGGTCTCGAGAGTCTCGGGGAGTACGACGAGACGACGTACTGAGCAGCCATGCGCAGAGCAGTGATGAACGAGCAGTGACGAACGAGCAGTGACGAACACGGCAGTACCTACCCGAAGGACGACATGACACAGCAGCCAGGATCCGGTTCCGGACGCAATACACCGCGCCGCGGTGGGTCCTCCGGGCGCCCCTCCGACGCTGACCGCAGGTCGTCCTCCCCGCGGAGCGGTTCGGGTCAGGGCGGACGAGCCGGAGGCCGTTCCGCCTCCGGCGAGGGTCGTTCGTTCCCGTCGCGTGATGATCGTGGTGGCCGTTCCGGCGAGGGCCGTGCACAGGGCGGCGAGCGCCGTGAGTCGGCCGACGGCCGCGCCCGCTCCGCCGCGGGCCGCCCATCAGCTGGGACGCCGTCGAGCCGCTTCGGCGCGAAGGCGGGCCGTGCGGGCAAGCCCGGTCGGCCGGGCCAGGACGGCGGCCCGCGCCAGAAGCCCGCGGGAGCGAAGGCGTTCGGCAAGGAGCGGTTCGGCCAGAATCTCGGTCCCGTCCGCACCGCGCGGCCCAAGCGCTCCGCCAGGCCCGCCGACGAGATCGACGTCCACAACCCCGAGGGCGTGCGCCTCCAGAAGGTCATGGCCCTCGCGGGTGTGGCCTCCCGCCGTGTCTGCGAGGAGATGATCCTCGACGGCCGCGTCGAGGTGGACGGTACCGTCGTGACCGAGCTCGGCGTCCGGGTGGACCCCGAGCAGGTCGCCATCCACGTGGACGGCATCCGACTGCAGCTCAACGAGCATCTGAAGTACTACGTCTTCAACAAGCCGCGCGGCGTCGTCTCCACCATGGAGGACCCGGAGGGCCGCCGCTGCATCAGCGACTTCCTGAAGAACAAGGACAAGAGCGAGCGGCTGTTCCACGTCGGCCGCCTCGATGCCGAGACCGAGGGCCTGCTGCTCCTGACGAACGACGGCGAGCTGACGAACCGCCTCACCCACCCGTCCTACGAGGTCCCGAAGACCTACCTCGTCCAGGTCCGCGGTCCCATGGCGCAGGGCATCGGCGCCCAGATGAAGGAGGGTATCGAGCTCGAGGACGGCCTCGCGAAGGTCGACTCCTTCAAGCTCGTCGACTCGACCCCCGGGCACATCCTGGTCGAGGTAGTCCTGCACTCGGGGCGCAACCGCGTGGTCCGGCGGCTCTTCGACGCCGTCGGGCACCCCGTGGAGCGCCTCGTCCGCACCCAGGTGGGCCCCATCCGCGTCGGGGACCAGCGCCAGGGCAGCATCCGCGTGCTCGGCCGCCAGGAGGTAGGGCACCTGTTGGCATCGGTGGGCCTCTAGTCGATGACCGAGCGCACGGAACAGGACACGCATCTCGCCGGTCCGGTCCTCATCGTGGGGGCCGGTCTGCTCGGCGCGAGCATCGGCCTGGGCCTGCGTGCGCGCGGGCTCGACGTCGTCCTGGCCGACAGCTCGCCGTCGACGGAGGCCGTGGCCCGCGACATCGGTGCCGGCAGGCTCCGGGCGGAGCTCGACGCCGGTGAGGCCTTCCTCCCGGAACTCGTCGTGGTGGCCACGCCCCCGGACGTCACCGCGCGCGCCGTCGCCGATGCGTTGCAGACCTACCCGCGGGCAGTCGTCGTGGACATCTGCAGCGTGAAGGAAGCGATCCTGCGCGAACTCGGGGCCATCCCCGGCGCCGCCGCCCACCTGGCGCGCTACGTCGGGACGCACCCGATGGCGGGTCGGGAGAAATCCGGCCCCGTCGCTGCCCGCGCCGAACTCTTCACGGGCGCCCCCTGGGTCCTGTGCGCACACACCACGAGCGCGCCGGATGCCGTCCTGCGGGCGGAATCGCTCGCCGTCGATCTCGGTGCCGTGCCGGCGCGCATGACAGCGGAGGAGCACGACGGCGCGGTGGCCCTGATCTCGCACCTTCCGCAGGTCGTGTCCTCCCTGGTCGCAAGCCGCCTCCAGGACTCGCCCGTGCAGGCCCTCGCGCTGGCAGGGAACGGGCTGCGCGACGTCACGCGGATCGCCGCGAGTGATCCCAGGCTCTGGGTGCAGATCCTCTCCGCCAATGCCGGGCGCCTCGTCGACATCCTGTACGGGGTGCGCGAGGACCTGGACCGCCTCATCACGACCCTGGAGGACCCCACCGCCGGGGGAGCCCGGCTGGACATGGCGCAGCTCATGACCGAGGGGAATGCAGGCCAGGCCCGGGTGCCGGGGAAGCACGGCACCCCGCCGAACTCGTTCGCGCGGCTCACCGTGCTGGTCGACGACGTCCCCGGCCAGATCGCGAAGCTCCTGACGGAGATCGGCCACACCGGCATCAACGTCGAGGACTTCCGGCTCGAGCATTCACCCGGGCGGCAGGTGGGGCTCGCGGAGCTCTCGGTCCTGCCCGGCAAGCGACAAGAACTGACAGAGTCCCTGACCCAGCGGGGCTGGAAGGTAGTGCAGTGATCCCGACATCAGCAGCATCAGAAGCACCCGCGGCAGCGGACGCGAGGCCGTTCTCCGGTTTCCGCCTCGGCAAGTCGCTCGTGGTGGCGATCGACGGCCCCTCCGGTTCCGGCAAGTCGAGCGTCAGCCGTGAGGTGGCCCGCCGCCTCCGCGCGGCGTACCTCGACACGGGCGCCATGTACCGCGCCGTGACCCTCCACTGCGTCGCCACGGGCGTGGACCTGCACGACGGCGCCGCGGTCGAGGCGGCCGCCCGGGATATCGAGCTGTTCATCAGCACGAGCCCCGATCTCGAGTCCGTGACGATCGCGGGCGACGACGTCACGGCGGCCATCCGCGAGCCCGAGGTGTCCTCCGCCGTCAGCGCCGTCGCCACCACGATGGGCGCGCGCGCCGAACTGATCCGGCGCCAGCGTGCGCTGATCGCCGGGGCGGGCCATCGCATCGTCGCGGAGGGACGCGACATCACCACCGTCGTCGCCCCTGACGCCGAGGTGCGCATCCTGCTCACCGCCAGCGAGGAGGCGCGGCTGCGCCGCCGCGGCGACCAGCTCGGGGGGACGCAGACGGACGCGCAGCTGAAGCAGCAGGTCCTCGACCGCGACGCCCGTGATTCAGCGGTCGTGAACTTCCACCAGGCCGCCGACGGCGTGGTCACCCTCGATTCGTCCGATCTCGACTTCGAGCAGACCGTCTCGGCCGTCCTCGACGTCGTCCGCATCGTGGCGCACTGACTCGCCCCCCACTCTCCGGGCTCACGCCCACCAGGATTGCCGTCGGGAGACGGTGAACACCAACCGAAGGAACGAATGATGAGCGAGAACCTTTCGCCGAACGCGACCGGCCCCGGTGCCGGGTCCGACGAGGACTACGAGCCGACCGGAGAGGACCAGGTCAGCGAGCTGCTCGAGACGCTCGACGACGCCGAGGCCGAGCAGCGTGCCGCCTCGCTGCGCGCGGGTCTGGAGGACTACGAGCTCGACGACGAGGACGCCGCGCTCCTCGCCCGCCAGGACGAGGACTACGACGACGAGGCCGAGGGGCGGCTCAACCCCGTCCTCGCCATCGTCGGACGGCCGAACGTGGGCAAGTCCACCCTGGTGAACCGCATCCTCGGGCGCCGCGAGGCCGTCGTCGAGGACACCCCCGGTGTCACGCGCGACCGGGTGTCCTACCCGGCCCAGTGGACGGGGCACAACTTCACCCTGGTGGACACGGGTGGCTGGGAACAGGATGCCAAGGGGATCAACGCGCGCGTCGCCGACCAGGCGGAGATCGCCGTCGACATGGCCGATGCCGTGCTGCTCGTGGTCGATGCCACCGTCGGGGCCACCGCCACCGACGAGGCCGTAGTGCGGATGCTGCGCCGCAAGAAGAAGCCGGTCATCCTCGTGGCCAACAAGGTGGACGACATCCAGAACGAGGCCGACGCCTCGGTGCTGTGGGGTCTCGGATTCGGGCAGCCCTGGCCCGTCTCGGCCCTGCACGGCCGCGGCACCGCCGACATGCTGGACAAGGTCGTCGAGATCCTGCCGGAGTTCTCCGAGCACGGTGGCATCGAGCGGTCAGGAGGCCCCCGCCGGGTCGCCCTCATCGGCCGGCCCAACGTCGGCAAGTCCTCGCTGCTCAACAAGCTCGCCGGGTCCGACCGCGTGGTCGTCGATCCGCTCGCCGGCACCACGCGCGATCCGGTGGACGAGATGATCGAGCTCGGCGGCCGCACGTGGCGTTTCGTCGACACCGCGGGTATCCGCCGCCGGGTCCACATGCAGCAGGGCGCCGACTTCTACGCCTCGCTGCGCACGCAGTCGGCCCTCGAGAAGGCGGAGGTCGCCGTCGTGCTCCTCGCCGTGGACGAGATCCTCAGCGAGCAGGACGTCCGCATCCTCAACATGGCCATCGAGTCCGGCCGGTCGATCGTGCTGGCCTTCAACAAGTGGGACCTGCTCGACGACGAGCGCCGCCGCTATCTCGAGCGCGAGATCGAGCAGGACCTCGCGCACGTGGACTGGGCGCCGCGCGTCAATATCTCGGCCCTCACCGGCTGGCACAAGGACCGCCTGGTGCCGGCGCTCGACGTCGCCCTCGAGTCCTGGGACCGGCGTATCCCCACCGGACGCCTGAACGCGTTCCTCGGCGAGCTCGTCGCAGCCCACCCGCATCCGGTGCGCGGCGGCAAGCAGCCCCGGATCCTCTTCGGCACGCAGGCCTCGAGCCGGCCGCCGAAATTCGTCCTCTTCACCACGGGCTTCCTCGACCCGGGCTACCGCCGTTTTATCACGCGCCGCCTCCGGGAGACGTTCGGCTTCGAGGGCACGCCGATCGAGGTCAGCATGCGCGTCCGGGAGAAGCGCAGCCGCAAGCGCTGACGCCCGTACGGTGCCGTCCGATGTGCCGAGCCGCCCGGAGAATGCTGTATTGTTATCCGAGTGGTTTGGCCCGCTGGACGGGCCGATCGGGATGTGGCGCAGCTTGGTAGCGCACTTGACTGGGGGTCAAGGGGTCGCAGGTTCAAATCCTGTCATCCCGACACTGCAGAGCCCGTTCCCACCGGTTTTCGGACCGGAGGGGGCGGGCTTTTCGCATTCCGCGAGGGTCCTGCCACGCGGCGACTCCTGTGGCTGAGAGGGGCGTCACGCAGGTTGTCGGTTATGCCTATACTCGACCAGTACCCGCACGGCCGGCTGTTCCAGGCACCGTTGCAGACCGCGTCAGAAAGGCAACCATGAGCAACATTCCCGATGGCCTCTACTACACCGCGGAGCACGAGTGGGTCAGCGAGCCCACGGTCGACGGCACGGTGCGCATCGGCATCACCGACTTCGCACAGGACGCCCTCGGAGACGTCGTCTACGTGCAGATGCCGGACTCCGGGACCGCCGTCACGGGCGCCGACGTCATCGGCGAGGTCGAGTCGACCAAGAGCGTCAGCGACATCTACGCACCGATCACCGGCGAGGTCGTGGGGCGCAACGCGGCGCTCGACGACGACCCGTCCCTGATCAACACCGACCCCTACGGTGAGGGGTGGCTTCTCGAGATCAAGGTGTCCGATCCCTCGGTGGTCCAGGGGCTGCTGAGTTCAGCCGATTACTCCCAGCAGGTAGGCTAGATCCACCCGGCGAACGCGGCCGTACACAAGCGCCAGACCGGGCACATCCGGCTGAAGCCGAGCAGCAGGGGGAGGAAAGACCAATGGTGCCCACCGTGAATCCAGCCGTGAATGGAGAAGAGCCGAACATGACGTCTCCTGAGACAACCACGATCGGTCTGCCGCCGCAGGTCGCCACGACGGATCTGGAACGGCTCCTGACCCGCGAGGAGCAAGCCTCCGTCGCGGCGCTCCCCACAGGGTCCGCCCTCCTGATCGCCCACTCGGGGCCGAATGCCGGCGCCCGATTCCTGCTCGACGAGGACATCACCAAAGCCGGACGCCACCCCAACGCGGACATCTTCCTCGACGACGTCACCGTGTCGAGGCAGCACGCCGAGTTCCGGCGGACCGGCACTGGCTTCATGGTCGTGGACACCCGCAGCCTCAACGGCACCTACGTGAACAACGACCGCGTGGACAGCGTCGCCCTCCGCAATGGCAACGAGGTTCAGATCGGGAAGTTCCGCCTGACCTTCTACGCGGCACGCACGGCTCCCGGTACGGCCGGGCAGCAGACCACAGAGCAGGCCTAGTCCGCTTCATGCCTGTCTCCCAACCCGCCCGTCCACCGGCCGGCGTCGCCTCCGGCCACTCCGCTGCCGGCGTCCTGACCATCGGTGAGGTGCTGCGTGAACTGTCGGGGGACTTCCCCCAGGTCAGCGCGTCGAAGATCCGCTTCCTCGAGGAGAAGGGCCTGATCACGCCGCAGCGGACGCGCGCCGGGTACCGCAAGTACGGATCGCACGACGTCGAGCGGCTGCGGTTCGTCCTTGCCCTGCAGCGGGACCAGTACCTTCCGCTCAAGGTGATCAAGGACTACGTCGACGCGATCGACCGCGGTGAACGCCCCGACTCCCTGCCGGGCGGGATGACCCTCGCACCGCGGGCGGTCTCCGACCAGGTGTCCCGGGAGCTCACGGCCCATGCGCGGCGACTGACGGCCGAGACGCTGGCGGCGGAGGCCGGGGCGCCGCGCCGGCTCGTCGACGACCTGGTGAGTTTCGGCCTCATCACCGCCGTTGACAACCGTTTCGACGAGCACGCGCTCAACATCACGAAGGCGTGCGTGCAGCTCGAGGGCCACGGCATCGAACCGCGCCACCTCCGGCCGTTCCGCGCGGCGGCCGACCGCGAGCTCGGTCTCGTCGAGCGAGTCGTCGCGCCCGTGGCATCCCGCAAGGATGTCGCGTCCAAGGCGCGCGCCGCCGAGACCGCCCGCGAGATCAGTGAGCTCTGCCTCGGCCTGCACAGCGCCCTCGTCCACAGCCACATCGCCCGGATGGACAGTTAGGCTTCCCCGTGATCGAAGTAGAAGTGGTCGGTGTGCGCATCGAGTTGCCGTCCAACCAGCCGTTGGTCCTGCTGCGGGAGAGCGACGGGGAGAGGCACCTTCCCATCTGGATCGGAGCTCCCGAGGCCAGTGCGATCGCCTTCGTGCAGCAGGGTATCGTCCCGCCCCGTCCCATGACCCATGATCTCCTGGTGGATGTCGTCACGGCGGCCGGCAAGGTGATCACGGAGGTGCGGATCACCTCCGTGGAGGACACGGTGTATCACGCCCAGCTGGTGTTCAGCGACGGCGTCACCGTCAGTTCCCGGGCCTCGGACGCCCTCGCGGTGGCCCTCCGTGTCCCGTGCCCCATCTACTGCGCGGACGACGTCCTCGCGGTGGCGGGCGTCGAGATCGCGGAGGCCGACGCGGAGGACGCGGAGGACGGCGCCACGGAGGAGACCGCCGAGAAGGAGGTCCTCCAGTTCCGTGAATTCCTCGCGGATGTCGAGCCGGAGGACTTCGAGCGCTAGGTGCGTCCACGGTACTGCGCCGGCGGGGACGGCGAGCCGCGCCGACACGCCCACCCCTGGAGGCCAACCTCTTTGACCTCAGGCCCTCCGCGATCTAACGTCGGAGCATACAGTTCCCACTGCTCATGTGGCGGACTCGGGGCACCCCTGGTGGACTTCCCGAGGCCCGGCCCGGTGCATCGTCCCCGGGAACCCTACGAGGAGGCAGCACGTGAGTCCGAAGGGTGACGCCGGCAAGGCAACCAGCCCGGCAGGCGCTGGTGTCCCAGCAAGCGCCCAGGGCTTACTGTTCACGGAAGACCTCCCCGTCCTGGACGAGGATGCAGGCTATCGAGGGCCCACGGCATGCAAGGCAGCCGGCATCACGTATCGCCAGCTCGACTACTGGGCCCGGACCGGACTCGTCGAACCGGCCGTCCGCGGCGCTTCCGGTTCCGGCACGCAGCGGCTCTACGGCTTCCGGGACATCCTCGTGCTCAAGGTCGTCAAGCGACTTCTCGACACCGGTGTCTCCCTGCAGCAGATCCGCACCGCCGTGGAACACCTCCGCGAGCGCGGCGTCGAGGACCTCGCGCAGATCACGCTGATGAGCGACGGCGCGAGTGTCTACGAATGCACGTCGGCCGACGAGGTCATCGACCTCGTCCAGGGCGGGCAGGGTGTCTTCGGCATCGCCGTCGGCCGCGTGTGGCGGGAGGTCGAGGGGAGTCTCGCGGCCCTGCCGAGCGAGCATGCCCTCGACCAGGATTTCCCCGGCGACGAGCTCAGCAAGCGCCGGGCGACCCGCAAGATCAGCTAGGCCCTCAGGCCCTGACCCTGCAGCGACCGCCGACGGTCAGCGGCGGATACCGCGGCTCCGCAGCCGGCCGGAGTCCAGGACGCTCCTCAGCAGTTCATCGAAATACCCGGCTGCCTGATGGGCCGATTCCCCCGGCCACTGGTGCAGCGCGTGCGCGGCGCCCTGGATCTGCTGCCAGTTGACCTGGTCCGGGATCGTGGGCTGAAGGAGGAGATCCCCGAACATCTGCTTCATCTCCGCGAGCCGGTACGCATGCTCGTTGGAGGTCGCCCGGACCTTGTTCGCCACGATGCCTGCGGTCTGCAGCTCGGGAGCGTATTCGCGGCGGAAGAGCTCGAGCGCCCGCATGGTCCGCTCGGTCCCGGCGACGGAGAAGAGGGCCGGCTCCGCCACGAGGAGCACCTTGTTGCTTGCCGTCCAGGCCATGCGCGTGAGGCCGTTCAACGAGGGCGGGCAGTCGATGAGGACGAGCGAGTACCCGGTGACCTTCGACAGCAGGGTCGAGAGGCGACGCTGGTCGCGCCGCCCGAGATCCGGCCGGTCGTAGATCCCGGAGTAGGCGGACCCCATGGCGACGTCGAGGAGAGCCGTGCTCCGCGCGACCTGCGGCGACGCAGTGGCAACCCAGCCGGCGGGAACGATGTTGGCGCCGAGATCCTCGCGCCGGGCGTTCCTCAGCAGTCGGCCGACGTCGGTCTGGCCCGACGGGCGGACGCCGAGGCCGGTGGTCGCGTCGGCGTGGGGATCCAGGTCGACGACGAGGGTCGGTGCGCCCGCCGCCAGAGCAGCGGATGCCAGCCCCAGGGTCACCGAAGTCTTGCCGACGCCGCCTTTGAGGCTGCTGATGCTCACTACCTGCACGTACCCATACCTCACTGTGGCCGCCGCGGGGGCGGGCGGCTGTCCTGATGATCCCCGATCCATCATAGGGTGATGCTGCTCGGGCCCCGTGATGCCGGCGCGTGCCCGCGGTGCCGCCCCGTGACTGCGGAGGGGAGCGGGCGCGTCCGGCCCGCCCGACGCCCCCGAGGGGCGGACGGGTAGGATCGAGCAAGCGTGAGAATCCGGCCGGCGATGATGCAGGAGTACTGATTTGTTCTCGAAGATTCTGGTGGCGAACCGCGGCGAGATCGCGATCCGTGCTTTTCGGGCGGGTCACGAGGTGGGCGCGAAGACGGTCGCGGTGTTCCCGCAGGAGGACCGGAACTCGATCCACCGGCAGAAGGCGGACGAGGCGTACCTGATCGGCGAGGAGGGCCATCCGGTGCGGGCGTACCTGGACATCGAGGAGATCATCCGGGTGGCGCGGGAATCGGGGTGTGATGCGATCTACCCGGGATACGGGTTCCTGTCGGAGAACCCCGGTCTGGCACGCGCAGCGGCGGAGGCGGGGATCACCTTCGTGGGACCGCCGGCGGACGTGCTCGAATTGGCGGGCAACAAGGTCAAGGCCCTGGACGCCGCCCGGTCGGCGGGCATCCCCGTGCTGGCGTCGTCGCGTCCCAGCGCCGACGTCGACGAGTTGATCGCTGCGGCGGACGAGATCGGTTTCCCCGTGTTCGCGAAGGCCGTCGCGGGCGGCGGTGGCCGTGGCATGCGCCGCGTCGACACGCGCGAGGCGCTGCCGGACGCCCTGGACGCGGCGATGCGGGAGGCGGAGTCGGCGTTCGGGGATCCCACGATGTTCCTGGAGCAGGCCGTGCTCCGGCCCCGGCACATCGAGGTCCAGATCCTCGCCGACGCACAGGGCAACGTGATGCACCTGTTCGAGCGGGACTGCTCGCTGCAGCGACGGCATCAGAAGGTCATCGAGATCGCCCCGGCCCCGAATCTCGACGAGAGCATCCGGCAGGCGCTGCACCGGGACGCGGTGAAGTTCGCGACCGCGCTGGGGTACGTGAACGCGGGGACGGTGGAGTTCCTCGTCGACACGGTCGGGGAGCGGGCCGGTGAGCACGTGTTCATCGAGATGAACCCGCGCATCCAGGTGGAACACACCGTCACGGAGGAGGTCACGGACGTGGACCTCGTCCAGTCCCAGCTGCGCATCGCGGCGGGGGAGTCCCTGGCGGATCTCGGCCTGAGCCAGGAGACGGTGACGCTCCGCGGGGCGGCCCTGCAGTCGCGGATCACCACGGAGGATCCTGCGAACGGTTTCCGGCCCGACGTCGGTCGCATCTCCGCCTACCGCTCCGCAGGTGGTGCCGGAGTGCGTCTGGACGGCGGGACGGTCTACGCGGGAGCGGAGATCAGCCCGCACTTCGACTCCATGCTGGTCAAGCTCACGTGCCGTGGGCGGGACTATCCGTCCGCGGTCACCCGGGCCAGGCGGGCCTTGGCGGAGTTCCGCGTGCGTGGGGTCTCGACGAACATCAGCTTCCTGCAGGCGGTCCTGGACGATCCGGACTTCATCGCGGGGAACGTGGCGACCTCCTTCATCGACGAGCGGCCCGAGCTGCTGACCGCGCGGGTGCCCGCGGACCGGGGGACGAAGCTGCTGACCTGGCTCGCGGACGTGACGGTCAACCAGCCCAACGGCGCACGGCCCGCGCATCTGGACCCGAGGGAGAAACTCCCCGTTGTCCCGGAGGACCGGAAGGATGCACCGCTGCCCGCGGGCAGCCGCCAGCGCCTGCAGGAACTCGGGCCCGAAGGCTTCGCGAAGGCCCTGCGGAAGCAGACGGCGGTCGCGGTCACGGACACGACGTTCCGCGACGCCCACCAGTCCCTGCTGGCCACCAGGGTGCGGACGCGGGACCTCGCGGCGGCCGGAGCGAGCGTGTCGCGGCTGACCCCGGGCCTGCTCTCGGTGGAGGCGTGGGGCGGCGCCACATACGACGTCGCGCTGCGGTTCCTGGGCGAGGATCCGTGGGAGCGCCTGGACACACTGCGCCGTGAGGTGCCGAACGTCTGCCTGCAGATGCTGCTGAGGGGCCGGAACACCGTCGGCTACACCCCGTACCCGGAGGCGGTGACCACGGCGTTCGTCCGGGAGGCCGCCGCGTCGGGTATCGACATCTTCCGGATCTTCGACGCCCTGAACGACGTCACGCAGATGGAACCGGCCGTCCGGGCGGTCCGGGACACCGGGAGCGCGGTCGCCGAGGTGGCGCTCTGCTACACCTCGGACATGCTGGATCCGACCGAGAAGCTCTACACCCTGGACTACTACCTGGACCTCGCCCAGCGCATCGTGGACGCGGGCGCGCACATCCTGGCGATCAAGGACATGGCCGGGCTGCTGCGTCCCGCGGCCGCCGCGAAGCTCGTGACCGCGCTGCGGGACCGCTTCGAGGTGCCCGTCCACCTGCACACCCACGACACCGCGGGCGGGCAGCTCGCCACACTCCTGGCCGCGATCGACGCCGGTGTGGACGCCGTCGACGTCGCCAGTGCGCCCCTGGCCGGGACGACGAGCCAGCCGTCGGCGTCGGCCCTCGTCGCAGCCCTGGCCCACACGCCCCGCGACACCGGGATCGACCTGGGGGCCGTCTGTGCCCTGGAACCCTACTGGGAAGCCGTGCGCCGCATGTATGCGCCGTTCGAGTCCGGTCTGCCCGGGCCCACGGGGCGCGTCTACCGGCACGAGATCCCCGGGGGGCAGCTGTCGAACCTGAAGCAGCAGGCCATCGCCCTCGGGCTCGGGGAACGCTTCGAGGCCATCGAGGACATGTACACCGCGGCAGACCGCATCCTCGGCCGACTCGTGAAGGTCACCCCGTCCTCGAAGGTCGTCGGGGACCTCGCCCTCGCCCTGGTCGGCAGGGACGCGGACCCGGCCGCGTTCGAGGAGAATCCGCAGGAGTTCGACATCCCCGACTCGGTCATCGGGTTCCTCAACGGCGACCTCGGCAACCCGCCCGGCGGATGGCCCGAACCCTTCCGCACCAAGGCCCTGCAGGGTCGCGAGCTCAAGCCCCGCGACGTGGAGATCAGCGCCGAGGACGAGGCGACACTGGTCGGTGAGTCGAAGGATCGCCGGCAGGCCCTGAACCGCCTGCTGTTCGCCGGGCCCACGAAGGACTTCTCCGCCACCCGCGACACCTTCGGGGACGTCTCCCTCCTCGGCACCGCCGACTACCTCTACGGCCTGCAGCCAGGCACCGAACACATCATCGAGCTCGAGAAGGGCGTCCGGCTCATCGCCACCCTCGAAGCCGTGTCCGAGCCGGACGAGAAAGGCATGCGCACCGTCATGTGCACGCTCAACGGCCAGATGCGGCCCGTGAGCGTGCGCGACCGCAGCGTCGACAGCGAGGTCGTGGCAGCCGAGAAGGCCGACCCCTCCACCCCCGGCCACATCGCCGCACCCTTCGCCGGGTCCGTGACCGTCACCCGCTCCGAGGGCGATACCGTCGCCGCAGGAGACACCGTCGCCACCATCGAAGCCATGAAGATGGAGGCAAGCATCACCACCCCGATCGCCGGCACCGTCCAGCGCGTCACCATCACGGGCGTCGGGCCGGCACAGGGAGGAGACCTCCTCCTCGTCATCACCGCGTCGTGACATCCCCCGGGGGCGGTTCGCGGGGGTAGTTCCTGGCGGGTGGAGCGGCCGGAACCCGCGACGAGGTGGGTGCCCGGCGGTCTGCCGGCGCGTCGGCCGACCGCGGCTAGACTGCGGAGGTGACCCACTACGACCTCGCGATCATCGGCTCCGGCTCGGGCAACACCCTCATCTCGCCGGAGTGGGACGGCAGGAGGGTCGTGCTGGTCGACGGCGGCACCTTCGGAGGAACGTGCCTGAACGTCGGGTGCATCCCCACCAAGATGTACGTCTACCCGGCGGAACTGGCGTCCGCGCCCACCGCCTCCTCCCGTCTCGGGGTGGACCTCTCCCTCGACGGCGTGCGGTGGACCGACATCCGGGACAGGATCTTCACGCGCATCGATGCGATCTCGGCCGGTGGCCGCGCCTACCGGGCGAACGAACTGGAGAACGTCACGCTGATCGAGGAGTACGTCCGGCTGACGGGTCCGACGTCGTTCGTGACGGCGTCGGGGGAGGCCGTCACGGCGGACCAGCTCGTGATCGCCGCGGGCTCCCGCGCCGTCCTGCCCGCCGTTCCCGGGATTTCGTCGCCGCAGGTACACACGTCCGACACGATCATGCGGATCGATGAGCTGCCGAAGCGGCTGCTCATCATCGGGGGCGGCTACATCGCCGCCGAGTTCGCCCATGTCTTCGCGGCGTTCGGCACGACCGTGACCATCGCCGTGCGGTCGGACGCCATGCTGCGCCACCTCGACGAAACGGTCTCGGCGGCCTTCACCGAGCAGGCGGCGCACCAGTGGGACCTGCGGCTCCGCACGGACGTGACAGCCCTGACGCCGAATTCCGACGGCAGCATCACCGCACGCCTGGACAGCGGCGCCGGGCCGGAGGACCTCGAGGTGGACGTCGTCCTGGCCGCCGTCGGCCGCGTCCCGAACACGGACACCCTGGGCGCTTCCGAGGCCGGCCTCGATCTGCACGCCGACGGGCGCCTCGCCGTCGACGAGTACCAACGTGTCCTGAGCAGGGGGAAGCCCGTGGCCGGCCTCTGGTCGCTCGGTGACGTCAGCAGCGACTACCAGCTCAAGCACGTGGCGAACCATGAGGCGAAGGTCGTCGCGCACAACCTCCTGCATCCCGGAAACCTGCGCGCGAGCGACCACCGGTTCGTGCCCGCCGCGGTCTTCTCGCACCCCCAGCTCGCGTCCGTCGGCATGACCGAGGACGAGGCGCTCGCCTACGCGGACGCTGCAGGCACCACGATCGTGACCGCCGTCCAGCACTACGGCTCGACGGCGTACGGCTGGGCCATGGAGGACACCATCGGCTTCGCCAAGGTGATCGCCGAGCAGTCCACCGGCCGGATCCTCGGCGCGCACGTGCTCGGGCACGAGGCCTCGATGATCATCCAGCCCGTCATCCAGGCCATGTCCTTCGGCCTCGACGCCCACACCATGGCGCGCGGCCAGTACTGGATCCACCCCGCGCTCACCGAAGTGATCGAGAACGCCCTACTGAATCTGAAGACCGCCTGACGGCCCGGGGTGTGCCCCGGGCCCGCCAGGTCCGGGTCACACGCGGGCGTTCGAGTAGATGGACTCGACGACGTCCGAGTAGTCCCGGAGGACCTGGGCCCGCTTGATCTTGAGCGACGGCGTGAGATGTCCCGTGGTCTCGGTGAAGTCACGCGGGACGATCCGGAAGACCTTGATGGCCTCCGCCCTGGACACCGTCGTGTTGGCGGTGTCCACGAGCTCCTGGATCTCGGCGAGGACCTTCGGATGCTCCGCCGCTTCGGCCATCGTGGTCCCGGCGGGAAGCTGGTGGCGCTCGAGCCACCCGGGCAGCGCCTCCTCGTCGAGGGTCACCAGGGCGGAGATGAAGGGGCGCTGATCACCGACCACCACGCACTGTGACACGAGGGCGTTGGCGCGGATGGCGTCCTCCAGCAGGGCCGGGATCACGTTCTTGCCGCTGGCCGTCACGATGATCTCCTTCTTGCGGCCCGTGATGCTCAGGAAACCGTCGTCGTCGAGCTCGCCGATATCACCCGTGCGGAACCAGCCGTCCACGAAGTTCTCCTCGGTGAGGTCAGGACGGTTGAAGTAACCCCTCATGACGCAAACGCCGCGCGTGAGGATCTCGCCGTCGTCCGCGATCCTGACCGCGTTGCCTGGCAGGGGAGCACCGACCGTCCCGATCTTGATCTTCTTGGGCGTGTTGACGGTGATGGGCGCCGTGGTCTCGGTGAGGCCGTAGCCCTCGAGCACCATGAGTCCGATCCCGTGGAAGAAGTGACCCAGCCGGTCACCGAGCGGCGCCCCGCCGGAGACCGCGTGCTGCACCCTCCCGCCCATCGCCGTGCGGATCTTGCCGTAGAGCAGACGATCGAACACGGCGTGCTTGACCTTGAGCGAGAGGGGGACCCTTCCCGCCTGCTCAGCCTTGGACCATGCGATGGCCACGTCGGCACCGGCGTGGAAGATCTTGCCCTTGCCGCCGTCCTCGGCCTTCAGCATCGAGTTGTTGTACACCTTCTCGAACACGCGGGGCACGGCGAGGATGAACGTGGGCTTGTAGCTCTGTAGGTCCGGCAGCAGATTCTTGACGTCGGGCGTATGCGCGACCGTCGAACCCGCAGCGACACACAGGACCGAGATGAAGCGGGCGAACACATGGGCGAGCGGCAGGAACATGATGGTCTGGCCGCCCTCGCGCGCCACCTCGGGAAGCGCCGCGGCGGCGTTCTCCGACAACTCCACGAAGTTGCCGTGCGTCAGTTCGCAGCCCTTCGGTTTGCCGGTGGTCCCCGAGGTGTAGATGATCGTCGCGAGGTCGTCCAGGCCCGCCGTGGCCCGCCGGTCGGCGAGCATGGCGTCGTCCGTCCCTGCGCCCGCGGTGCGCAGGGTGTCGAGGCCGTCGCCGTCGAACTGCCACACGTGCTGCAGGGAGCCGATGCCCTCGAGCGCCACGGCGTCGCGCACCACGGCCTCGTGCCGGGCCGCCTCGACGAAGGCGCCGACCGCGCCGGAGTCACTGAGGATCCAGGCGACCTGGGCAGGGGAGGACGTCTCGTAGACGGGAACGGACACGGCGCCGGCGAACCAGATCGCGAAGTCCGCCAGGGACCACTCGTAGCGTGTGCGTGCCATGATCGCCACGCGGTCGCCGGGCTGGACACCCGAGGCGATGAGGCCCTTGGCGATGTCCTCGACCTGACGGCGGAAATCGGTGGCGGAGATGTCCTCCCATTCGCCCGATGCGCCCTTGACGGCGAACAGGGCGGGGTTGGACGGTTTGGTCGCCTGCCGGATCACCAGATCCGTGATGTTCGTCTGGCGGGGGACGTCCACGAGGACGGGAACGCTGATGTCGCGCACGATAGCTCCTTCGATATCACCTTGACCGTGGGGTCGCTTCAGCCTATAGGGTCACGTCACCGATTGAGTGTCCCGTACTGTACGAATCGGTAACGGCGGGCACCTGACGCTCCGCGAGCACGACGGAAGGACCGCATGCCCACCCTGCCCGAGCCCAGAGGGGCACGCGTCCGTCGCGGCCGCGCCGACGGCAGCACGACCCTGCGGGGCGATGGGCCCCTCGCAGCACGTGCCGCACGCACCCCCTTCCCCAACCCGACGCGTCGCGGGCTGTCCATCGGCATCGACATCGGCGGGACGAAAGTGGCCGCGGGGGTCGTCGACGTCCGCGGACGCATCCTCGCCGAGGCGCGGAGGGCCACGCCCGGACAGGACGCCCGCGCGGTCGAGGCGGTGATCGCCGACCTCGTGCGTGAGCTCTCCCGCGAGTACCGGATCCGTTCGGTCGGGATCGGTGCCGCCGGCTGGATGGATCTCACCAACAGCACCGTGCTGTTCAGCCCGCACCTGGCCTGGCGGAACGAGCCCCTGAGGCGCAACCTCGAGGGACTCCTGCGCCGCCGCGTCACCGTGGTCAACGACGCCGACGCGGCAGCGTGGGCCGAGTGGCGGTTCGGGGCCGGCCGCGGGGAGTCCCGCCTGGTGTGCGTGACCCTCGGGACGGGCATCGGCGGGGCGATGATCATGGGTGGGCGCGTCGAGCGCGGCAGGTACGGAGTGGCGGGCGAGTTCGGGCACCAGATCGTCGTCCCGCAGGGTCATCGCTGCGAGTGCGGCAACCGGGGGTGCTGGGAGCAGTACGCCTCCGGGAATGCACTGGGGCGCGAGGCACGTGAGCTCGCGGCGGCCAACTCTCCCGTCGCCCGGGGGCTCCTGGACGCCGCACCGGCGGACGGCTCGCCGATCACGGGGGCGATCGTCACACGGCTCGCGATGGAGGGGGACGCCGCGTCCCGCGAACTGGTCGACGACGTCGGGCAGTGGCTCGGCCTCGGGCTCGCGAATCTCGCCGCGGCCCTCGATCCCGGCACGTTCGTCATCGGAGGAGGCCTCAGCGCCGCGGGGGAGCTGCTGCTCGATCCGGCGCGCCGCGCCTTCGGCCGCAACCTCACGGGCCGAGGGTTCCGGCCGCCGGCGCGGATCGAGCGGGCGGCCCTCGGGCCGGAGGCGGGTCTCATCGGCGCGGCGGACCTGTCGCGGCAGTTGTCACGCAGCGGTACCTGACCGCTTGGCGGTACCTGACCGTGCGGGCGCCTGATGTGCCGGGCTGCGGTCGGGGACGGGCGTTCCTAGACCTCTGCGCCGTCGTCGCCCATGTCCCGGTGCTTCGGCAGCTTCGTGATCAGGTAGCCCGCTCCGGCGAGGAAGAGCATCAGGACACCGAGGGTTGCTGCGAGCGGTGCATCCTGCCAGAACATCGCGAAGAGCAGGAGGAGTACAGGGCCGCCTGCCGCACCGATCCACGCGAGGACCGTCAGGGGATCGCCGGACCCGAGAGGAGGCGGTTCGTCCGGGGTGAAACCCTCGTCCTCCTCCGGTTCCTCGGCAGCGCTGTAGTCGCGGGGACCTGTCGCGCCGAAGGGCTGGTCGCGGAAGATCGCGTCCGCACGCTCGCGATCCGTCAGGCCGTCGCCGGCGCCGTCACCACGACGACCGGACCCATCCGTCGGGTACACCGCGTGCCCGTTCGAACTACCCGTCCCCGGACGGTCCCGGTCGCTCGCGGGACCGGGGGCGTCGGGGTCGTGCGAGGTCCCCTCCAAGCGCGCGACGAGATCCTGCCAGACGGCGTCATCGGTGGATTCGTTCGGTTCCTGACCTCGGGGGCCCATACTCTGCTACCTGCTGTCGCGTGCTGCGCCTGGGCTCGGAGGGCGTCCGGCCGGCACCCTGGGATTCGGAGGGCGTACTGCTTCAATCGTGGACACCGCGCGGCGCTACGTCAACCGGTTCCGAGCGTGTCGGTGACCGGCCCCGCGACCACCGACCCGTCGTGCTGGTCCGCGACGCCTCTAGAGTAGGCTTCCACATGATACTGCGGGCGGCATGCCACGTGCCGCACCGTCCATGCAGGGAGGCTGGCAGCGTGTTCTATTGGGTCATGAAACGGATCATCGTCGGTCCGATCCTGAACCTCCTCTTCCGCCCCTGGGTCAAGGGACTCGACAATGTCCCGTCCACCGGTGCGGCAGTGTTCGTCAGCAACCATCTGTCGTTCTCGGACTCGATCTTCCTGCCCATCGTGGTGCCCCGCCCGGTCGTGTTCCTGGCCAAGTCCGAGTACTTCACGGGCAAGGGGATCAAGGGCCGGCTCACCGCTCTCTTCTTCCGCCTGTCCAACCAGTTGCCGATGGACCGTTCGGGGGGTGCGGCGTCGTCGTCCTCGCTCTCCGCCGGGATGGACATCCTCAACGAGGGAGGGATCCTCGGGATCTACCCCGAGGGCACCCGGAGCCCGGACGGGCGCCTCTACCGCGGCAAGACGGGAGTCGCGAAGCTGGTGCTGGCCACGGGGGTCCCGGTGGTCCCGGTTGCGATGATCGGCACCGACAAGGTGCAGCCGATCGGACGGCGTATCCCGAACATCCGGCGGGTGGGCGTCATCATCGGCGAGCCGCTCGACTTCAGCCGCTACGAGGGTCTCGAGGACGATCGGTTCGTCCAGCGATCGGTGACGGACGAGATCATGTACGAGCTGATGCGGCTGTCGGGCCAGGAATACGTCGATGCCTACGCCAGCACGGTCAAGGAGCGCCTCGCGGCGGAGAAGGCCGCAGGCCGTAAGAGCCCGAAGCCCGGGGCCGACACGCGGCGGGCCGCCGTCCGCATCTCGACCGACGCGGGTGCTCCCGCTCCAGGCGCGGTGACCGAGATCGGCGGGGCCGCCGGTGTCCGGAAGCCTGGCGTCGCGGACGACGGGCAGACCGCGGAGAACGGCCGGCCGCAGGCCGGCTGACGGACGCTCCTCCCGGACCCTCTCTGTGACATGCCGCTACGCGGCGATGACACCGCGAATCGGGCGCCGCACGCCCAGCACGTAGAATTCCGGTGTGACCGATTCACTAGCTCCCGTCCTTCCGCGTCTCGCGGAATCCGCTTCATCCACCACAGCAGGCCTCGATGCCTGGCGTTCGATGACCGCGGTCCAGCAGCCCTCCTGGCAGGACACGGAAGTCTATTCGTCGTCGGTCAAGGAACTCTCCAGCCTGCCGCCCCTGGTCTTCGCCGGGGAAGTGGACGTGCTACGCGAGAGGCTCGCCGCTGCCGCACAGGGCAAGGCCTTCCTCCTGCAGGGAGGCGATTGCGCCGAGACGTTCGACGGCGCCACGGCTGACAAGATCAGCGCGCGGGTCAAGACGATCCTGCAGATGGCGGTCGTCCTGACGTACGGCGCGTCGCTGCCCGTCATCAAGATGGGGCGCATGGCCGGCCAGTTCGCCAAGCCCCGTTCCTCCAACGACGAGACCCGCGACGGCGTGACACTTCCCGCCTACCGCGGCGACATGGTCAACGGCTACGAGTTCACGCCCGAGAGCCGCGGGCACGACGCGTCGCGCATGGTGAAGGCCTACCATACCTCCGCCTCGACGCTGAATCTGATCCGCGCGTTCACGCAGGGCGGCTTTGCGGACCTGCGCCTGGTGCACCACTGGAACAAGGGGTTCATGGCGAACCCGGCGCACTCGCGCTACGAGTCCCTCGCCCGCGAGATCGACCGCGCTGTCCGCTTCATGGACGCCTGCGGTACGGATTTCGAAGCACTCAAGCGTGTCGAGTTCTTCGCGAGCCACGAGGCCCTGCTCCTGGACTACGAGCGGGCCCTGACCCGCATCGACTCGCGGACATCGCTGCCCTACGACACCTCGGCCCACTTCCTGTGGATCGGGGAGCGGACCCGCGACATCGATGGCGCGCACGTCGACTTCCTGTCACGCGTCCGGAACCCGATCGGTGTGAAGCTGGGCCCGTCGACGTCCGCGGACGACGCCCTCGCCCTCATCGACAAGCTCGATCCGCACCGCGAGCCGGGCCGGCTGACCTTCATCACCCGCATGGGCGCCACGAACATCAGGGAGAAGCTGCCCACGCTGGTGGAGCGCGTCACGGCGTCGGGCGCGCAGGTACTCTGGGTCACCGATCCGATGCACGGCAACACGGTGACGTCGCCCAACGGTTACAAGACGCGCAACTTCGACGACGTCATCGACGAGGTCCGCGGCTTCTTCGAGGTCCACAACGCGCTCGGCACCTTCCCCGGCGGGCTGCACGTGGAGATGACGGGCGACGACGTCGCCGAGTGCCTCGGGGGTGCCGATCCGATCGACCAGGAGGCGTTCCTCGAACGGTACGAATCGGTGTGCGACCCCCGACTGAACCACATGCAGTCGCTCGAGATGGCATTCCTCGTGGCCGGAGCACTGTCCAAGAGCTGATGTGCAGCAGCGGAGGCGGGGACGGCGACATCGATCGCCGTCCCCGCCTCTGTGTCCGGCTCGATCGGTGGGCCCGGCAGCCATCACCCCGGAAGGCCGTGTGCCGGCGAGGACACGGGGCCCTGCAGGGAGCTGGGGTCAGGTGACCGTGATGCGGATCGTGGTTCCTTCAGGCTGCTCGCCCGCCGGGCTTTGGCCTGCCACCAGCCCGAGCACTGCGCTCCCGAACGTGTAGTCGACCTGCACGGTGAAGCCTGCAGCCTCCAGTGCCTCGACCGCGCGGTCCTCCGAGAGCGAGAACACGTTCGGCACCTTGACCATCCGCGGGCCCTGGGACAGAGTGAGCGTGACGACGCTGCCCCGCTCCACCTCCGCCCCGGACGGCGACTGGCTGACGACGGCTCCGGACGGTACGGTGCGACTGAACTCCCTGAGCTCGGCGACGGACGCGTCGAGGCCGGCCTCCTCCACAGCGGCGACGGCGTCCTGCTCGCCCAGGCCGACCACTTCGGGAACCGCGACCGGCGCCGGTCCCCGCGACACCACGAGATCCACCGTGCTGTTCCTCCGGCGCTCGACCCCTGCCTCCGGCGCCTGGCGGATGACTTCTCCGGCGACCACCGACTCGCTGTACTCCTCCTCGAGGGCTCCTACGGCGAGTTGTGCTGCCCCGAGAGCGGCCGCGGCGTCCACTCCCGTCCTGCCCGCGACATCCGGGACGGAGAACAGCTCCGGACCCTTCGAGACGGTCAGCTCCACCCGCTCGAAGCGCCTCACGTCCGTCGACGCTGCCGGCTCGGACGCGATGACGAGTCCTTCGAGGACCGTCTCGTCGAAGACCTCCTCCGCGGACGCGGCGAGGCCCTGCCCGTCGAGGACGGCCCGTGCTTCCGCCAGCGGCACGTTGGTGACGTCCGGAAGCGTGACCAGTCCGGCCGGCCCGGCGCCGAACAGCCAGCCGGCGCCGGCGACCAGCCCGGCGAGGAGGATCAGCAGCACCACCAGGACGCGTGCGGACCGGCGCGGTCCCTTGCCCTGCAGTGTCTTCTGCGGCCGCTGTGCCTGACGGGCCTGCTGGCGCTTCGTCATCGACCGCGCCGGAGTTCCGCCGGAGCCCGTTGCGGGATGGACGGCGTCGTGGGGGTCGGAGCCGGGGTCGGGCGCATCGTCGAAGCGGACGCCTGATGTGCCGGGATGGGGATGGCCGGAGCGGGGGTCGGCCCGGTCGGCGGGACGCGTGGGACCGGACCCGATGGCCGGCGCGGCCGAGGGCGGCGATGCGGGAAGGGACCCGATGACCCTCGTCGCGCTGTGATCGCCACCTATCACCCTGGTCAGGTTGTCCCCCGACGCCGGCGGGGACAGGAACTCGGTGGCACCGTCGGGTGTCCGGTCCGTGGCGTCGTCGCTGCTGTGCTGCACCCCGATCCGGGGCACCACAGCCGCTCTCAGGGGGTCCTGTCCGGGCTGGTTCTCCGCGTCCTGCTGCGGGCTGAAGTCCAGTTCCGCCGGTGTCAGGGTGCTGCGGATGTGGCGGAGCTCCCCGAGCAGGGCCGTGCCGTCGACCGGCCGGGAGTCCGGGTCCTTCGAGGTGCACCACAGGACGAGCTCGTCGATGTCCTCGGCAAGCCCGGGCAGCAGGCGGGACGGCGCCGGGACCTCGGACTGCGCATGCTGGAACGCCACCTGGATGGCGGATTCACCCGTGAAGGGCTGCCGACCCGTCAGGAGTTCGAACAGCATGACGCCCGTCGAGTAGATGTCGCTCTGCGCTTCGGCGGGCCTGCCCAGCACCAGTTCGGGGGAGAGATAGGCCACGGTGCCGACCAGCGTCGCTGTGCCCGTGGTCACCGAGACGGCACGCGCCAGGCCGAAGTCGGCGATCTTCACCTGGTCGGTCCGCGAGAGGAGCACGTTCTCGGGCTTGACGTCGCGGTGGATGATTCCGGCGTCATGGGCGGCCGCGAGGCCCTCGACGACGGCGTCGAGCAGGTCCAGCGCGTGGCGGGGTGTGAGCCGTCCGCGCTCGCGGAGGACGTCCCGGAGGGTGCGACCCTCGACGAACTCCATGACGAGGTAGGCGACGGGCTGCCCGCCGATCTCGTCGACGCCCTGGTCGAGCACTCCGACCACGTGGGGGTGGGACAGACGCGCCGCGGACTTCGCCTCCTGCTCGAACCGGTCGATGAACCCGGGTTCCTCCGCCAGATGCGGAGAGAGGACCTTCAGGGCCACGCGGCGGTCCAGCCGGCGGTCCAGGGCGAGGTAGACGGTGGACATGCCACCCCGGGCCAGCCGTGACTGGACCACGTAGCGGCCGTCCACAGTGGCCCCCTCGAGCGGGTCCTTCCGTTGCTGGTGCACCCTCCGATACTAGACGCGGGCAGCGGAAGGGGACGGGACCACCACGCGACCCCGTCCCCTCACCGGCCGGTCGAATTGCCGTCGGTCCGGCCGGTGCTGCCTAGCGGAAGTTCTTCTGGTGCCCCTTGATCGCGGCCACGTACCGCTTCGTGTCCTCGTACATGCCCCGAGACTGCACCGAGTACTGGCCCTGGTAGTAGGAAGCGATGGCGATCTCCTCCGAGGGGCTCGTCCTGAGCAGCGATCGGATGATGGCGATGCCCGCCGTCGCGTTGTCGTAGGGGTCCATCAGGTTGAGCTTGCGCCCCACGAGGTCACTGGCCCACTGACCCGAGGACGGGATGACCTGCATGGTGCCGATGGCGTTCGCGGGGGACACGGACCTCTGGTTGAAGCTCGATTCCTGGAAGGCGAACGCGAGCGCGAGGCTCGGGTCCACGCCCATGGAGCGGGCCGTGTCGGCAACGATCTTCTTCATCTCGGCCGGGGACGGCGCGGGCAGGGAATTGAGGAGGGCCTTGTTGGCGTTCGCGTCGGCGACCACGGCGTCCGGGTAGGTGTAGCCGAGGAACGACGAGGGGACGAGATTGGTCGGGGCGGGAGCGGGGGCCGGCGCCGGCGTGGTGCCGCGACCCGGGATCGTCAGTGTGCGTCCCGGGTAGATGACCGTCGTCATCGACATCTTGTTCGCGCTGAGCAGCGCGGACAGTGCGACGCCGTTGCGGGAGGCGATGGCGCCGAGGGTGTCGCCGGGCTTGATCGTGTAGGAGCCGGCCGGTGCGGGGGCGGGTGCCGGAGCGGGCTTGGCGGCGGGCTTGGGGGCGGCTGGTGCCGGTGCTGCAGGGGCCTTGCCGCTGATCGCGAGCTTCTGGCCCGGGTAGATGATCGACGTCATCGAGAGCCTGTTGGCCTTCAGCAGGGAGTCGAGGCTCACCCCGTTGCGGGAGGCGATGGCGCCGAGGGTGTCGCCGGGCTTGATCGTGTACGAGCCGGCCGGTGCGGGGGCGGGTGCCGGAGCGGGCTTGGGGGCGGCTGGTGCGGGTGCCGCAGGGGCCTTGCCGCTGATCGCGAGCTTCTGGCCCGGGTAGATGACCGACGTCATCGAGAGCCTGTTGGCCTTCAGCAGGGAGTCGAGCCTCACGCCGTTGCGGGAGGCGATGGCACCGAGGGTGTCGCCGGGCTTCACGACGTAGGAGGATGCCGTCGTCTTCGTCACGGGAGCGGCGGCCGCCGGTGCCGGGCGGGCCTTCGGGGCTGAGCCACCGGAGAGTTTGAGCTTCTGTCCCGGGTAGATGACGGTGCGTGCGTTCATCCGGTTCAGGGTCAGCACGGCGTCGGTCGTCAGCCCGAAGCGCTTCGCGATGGCGCTGACGGTGTCACCCGGCTTGATCGTGTAGTCGGCAGGAATGGTCGCGGCGGCGACGGCGATCCGCTGGGACGGCACCTGGACGGCGACGAGCGCGGCAGGCACGACGGCGCGAGCCGGTACGTGGGCGACCGGGCTCACCAGATGCCGGGTCGCAGGAGCCAGGGGTGCCGGTGCTGCCGTGGCCGGCTGGGCGAGGGCTACGGAGGACAGCATCACCGCGGGCAGGGCGGCGGTGGTCACGGCAACCGACAGGGCGCGTGGACTGGCACCCACGGGCTTGCTGCGGACGCCGGGCAGCGGTGCGTTCGATCGCTGGGCATTCATGATTCGTTCCTCGTCTGTTGGCGGCTGAGTCCGCGCGGACGCACGCGCCCGGGAGTGTTTCTTCCTGACCGGACGCGTGCAGATACTGGTGATGCTTCTGTGTCATGTGTTGTTACTGTTACCTCTGTGACTCCTGAGAATTTACACTACGTGAGCCATATCACAAGCACTGAACCGGGAGCGTGACATCAGGGTTCGGCGTGTCGATCCGCCGCCGCAGCCTCGCGTTCCGGGAATCGGAGGATCGGCGCCTGCCGGGCGGCCGGCGTGCGGTGCCCCGAGTGGAGTCGGCGCACACTGCCATGGCACGCTTGGACAGTGAATGAACTCGAAGAACTCGTACCCGCCTGGCTGAATCTCCCCGACGTCGCCGTAGCCCTCGATCTGCCGATCACCAGGGTGCACTCGCTCATCAGTGAGAGGGCCCTCGTCAGCGTCCGCATCGGGGAGAGGAACATCCGCAGCGTGCCTGCCGACTTCCTCGTCGACGGCGCGGTGCTCGACAGCCTTCGGGGCACCGTCGTCGTGCTGGGCGATTCCGGTTTCACGGACGAGGACATCATCCGCTGGCTCTACACCGAGGACGAATCACTCCCCGGACGTCCGATCGACGCCCTGCGTGAAGGGCGGAAGACCGAGATCCGCCGTCGGGCCCAGGCCGCGGCCTGGTAAGGCCTCAGGCCGTCCTCGTCACCGCTGCTTCCGCGAGGAGGCGGAGCGCCTCGGTCGAGACGGGGTCGGTGCCGAGGATGTCGAGAGCGGCGAAGGCCTCGGCGGACTTCTCCTCGATGAGGCGCTCGGTGTCCGCGAGGGCACCGCTGGCGACGATCAGCCCGCGCAGCTCGCGGATGGCCCCGGCGTCGAGCGCGGTATCACCCAGCATGCCGTTGATCCGCACGCGCTCGTCCTGGCTGCCCGAGGCCAGGGCCCGCGCGATCAGGAACGTGCGCTTCCCCTCCCGCAGGTCGTCGCCCGCAGGCTTGCCCGTGACCTCGGGATCCCCGAAGACCCCCAGCACGTCGTCGCGCAGCTGGAACGCCTCGCCGAGCGGAAGGGCGAATGCGGAATAGGCGGACAGCAGGGAGTCGTCCGCGCCCGCGAGGGCTCCGCCGAGCATCAGCGGCCGCTCCATCGAGTACTTCGCGGACTTGAAGCGCAGGATGTTCAGGGCGCGCTCCTCAGCGACCTTCGGTGTCTGGTCCGGCCCCACGGCCTCTTCGAGGAGGTCGAGGTACTGGCCCGCCATGACTTCCGTGCGCATCCGGTTGAAGATGGTCCGTGCGGACCGGCCCGCGTCCTGGGAGCACGACGCCGTGAACAGCTCCTCGCTGAAGGCCAGGCAGAGGTCTCCCGCGAGGATGGCGGCCGAGACGCCGAAGCGTTCGGGGTCGAGGTGCCACCCCGCATCCGCATGGCGGGTCGAGAACTGGCGATGCACGCTCGGCCGCCCGCGGCGCGTGTCCGATCTGTCGATGATGTCGTCGTGGATGAGTGCCGCTGCCTGGAAGAACTCGAGGGCGGTGCCGGCGGTGACCGGCGCGGCGTCGTCCGCCGACCCGCCCGCTGCCCGCCAGCCCCAGTAGCACAGGAGGGCTCTCATCCGCTTGCCCCCGCCCGTGAGGGTGGCGATGCTCGAGATGAGAGGTACGCATTCGGGGGAGATCTCGGTGAGTACCGCGCGCTGCTCGGCGAGGAATTCGTCGATCGTCCGGGTCAGGGAGGAGCGGAAGGCGTCCTGCTCGGCACCCAGGGCCGAACGCGAGGACGCCGTGAGGCTCGGAACCGGTGCCGTGGCAAGCGTGCCGCGACCGGTGTCGCTGCTGGAGGCGGCGCCGCCCTCGTTCGGAGTGGCAGGTGCGGACAGCATGGTTCTCCCGGGCTACTCGGCGGTTCTGATGCTTTCACTCTAGCCTTCGGATTGCCGGTTCCATCGCCCGGGTGGGCCCGCATCCCCACTGCCGTGAGAGGTGTCAGTGACACTGCGTACGATGTGTGCGTGCCAAAGGATCAGGGGTCGCCGACGGTCGACTACGCCGAGTGCCACATCCTGCACATCGACATGGACGCCTTCTTCGTCTCGGTCGAACTGCTGGACCATCCGCATCTGCACGGCGTTCCGGTGGTGGTCGGATCCCCCTCCGGGCGGTCCGTGGTGCTCTCCGCCTCCTACGAGGCCCGGGCCTTCGGTATCCGTTCCGCGATGCCGATGTCCATTGCCATGCGGCGCTGTCCCGGCGCCGTCATCCTGCCTCCCCACCAGCGCCGCTACTCCGAGGTGTCGCAGCAGGTCATGCGGATCTTCCGCTCCGTGACGCCACACGTGGAGCAGCTCAGCGTGGACGAGGCCTTCCTGGACATCGCGGGATCGATGCGCCGACTGGGCGGGCCCCGCGAGATCGGTGAGCAGGTCCGCGCGGAGATCTCCTCGACCCTCGGCATCACCGCGAGCGTGGGAGCCGGGACCACCAAGTTCGTTGCCAAGATCGCCTCGACCCGTGCGAAGCCCGACGGTCTCCTGCTGATCCCCGGCGACCAGACGGTCGCCTACCTCCATACCCTGCCGGTCTCCGCACTCTGGGGCGTCGGCGCGAAGACCCAGGAGGCCCTCGCGCGGATCGGCATCCACACCGTCGAGGACGTCGCCCATACTCCCGTGCCCACGCTGAGACGTCTGCTCGGATCTGCCGGAGAGCACGTCCACAACCTTGCCTGGGGGAGGGACCCGCGGAGGGTGGTGGTGTCGCGGGCCGAGAAGAGCATCGGGGCGGAGGAGACCTTCGCCACGGACATCGAGGACACCAACGTGCTCCAGCGCGAACTGCTCCGCCTCTCACACAGGACGGCGGCACGGCTTCGGGCGTCCGGTAATCGTGCCGGAGGCGTCGCACTCAAGCTCCGGTACGCCGACTTCAGTACGCTGACGCGGTCGAAGAAGCTCGATGAGCCGGTCGACAGTGCCAACGCCCTCTATGCCGCCGCGACCTCGCTGCTGGCGGTCCTCGGTGACCGGCCCATGCCGGTGCGCCTGATCGGCCTGCGCGCCGAGTCACTGGAATCGGGCGGGGACGGTTCGACGCAGTTGACCATCGACCGGCGGGACGACAACTGGCGGCTCGCCGAGCGGGTGCTCGACGACGTCAACCGGAAGTTCGGCGAGGCCCGCGTCATTCCTGCCGGGTTGCTCGCTCCGCGGAAGCAGCCCGGGGCGAACGACGGGCCGGCGACCGGCGGATGACGGGGCGGCGCAGGCGTATAAGGCCCCTCCCGGGGTCTGCGAAAGACCCCGAGGATTCCGCATTGTGACTTTCCGGCCGGCACAGAGCAAACTAGTCTTTAATCAGGTAGTCCACCTACCGTCCAGCACGCAGATCCACCGTCCGGAGCCCGCGATCACAGGCCCCTCCATCGGGAACCGGGCCAGCTCGCGGGACGTTGGGTGGATGGAGGAACGTTGGTACTCACATCAAGGAGGCGGTCATGGCACTCTCGGAACACGAGCAGAGGTTGCTTGATCAGCTTGAACAGCAGTTGCACGCCGACGATCCCAAGTTCGCGCACTCGATGGCCTCGGAATCCCGTACGTCGATGTCGACGCGGCGCCTGGTCATCGGGTCGCTGATCACGATCGCAGGCATCCTCGTCCTGCTGGCGGGGATCGTCTACCAGAACATCTTCATCGGAGTCGCCGGATTCCTGGTCATGGGCGCCGGCGTGTATTTCGCCACGACGAAGTCCAAGCAGGCCGTGTCGGGCGAGCCCGCCGGCAAACCGTCGAAAGCGACGGCGGCCGGCAAGAGTGGATTCATGTCCAGTCTCGAGAACAAATGGGACGAACGGAAGCGCGACCAGACCTGAGGTGCCTCCCCGGTGAGGACCACCGGCACAGCTGATCACGAGGGAAGAACCCGCCGCGGCGGGTTCTTCCTTTTTTTGGTCCTGATTGCCAGGGCTCCGCCTCTCCACATCGTCCCTCCCGCTCCACGTCCCTCCCTTCCCTCCACTTCGCTCCACCATCCCTCGCGGAAGCCCGCGGCCCGCGACGGCGGGGAGAAAAGCGCCGACACGCGAGCGAAAAGTGCCGCGCCGCGCTCGAGGAGCGTTGACCGGGGAGAGTTGTGGAGTAAAGTGGAGAGCATAAGAGCAAGACAGCAACACGCTGGGCTCGGCGGACTCAGAACAGGCGGTCAGGGATGTTCCTCGGAACGCATACCCCGCGCCTCGACGAGAAAGGCCGGCTCATCCTGCCGTCGAAGTTCCGCGACGAGCTGGGCGACGGCCTGGTCCTCACAAGGGGGCAGGAACGTTGCATCTATGTGTTCAGTGCACGTGAATTCGAGAGGGTCCACGAGCAGATGCGGGCGGCACCGATCTCGTCACGCCAGGCGAGGGACTACAACCGCATCTTCCTGTCGGGTGCCTCGGACGAGGTTCCTGACAAGCAGGGAAGGATCACCATCCCTCCGGCCCTGAGGACGTACGCCGGCCTCGACCGGGACCTCGCGGTCATCGGTGCGGGCAGCAGGGCCGAGATCTGGGCTGCAGGGGCATGGGAGTCCTACCTCACGGAGAAGGAGACCGCCTTCTCGGAGACGGATGAAGACGCCTTTCCCGGGATCATCTGACCAGCACCACCAGCAGCACCAGCACGACGCGGTTGAAGAAGGTCTCTTGGATGAGATCTCCAGCCGCCGGACAGGATCCACTTCCTGGCTCCACTTCCCCGGAGCCAGGCGGGGACAGTCCGGCCGGATGGGGGTCTGATCCAAGAGCGCGGGGAGGGCACCCCGCGGGCCTGCAGAGATAGCCGGACGAGACACGACGAACTGCAGGAAGGAGAGGCCATGCGCGATGACCGGCCGACGGGCGAGCGTCACGTCCCCGTCCTCCGTGATCGTTGCGTCGCCCTCCTCGCCCCCGCCGTCCTCGCCGCCGAAGCGGCCGGCCGTCGCGCCGTCGTCGTCGATGCGACGCTCGGTATGGGCGGCCACTCCGAGAGCATGCTGGAGCGATTCCCCGACGCCCACCTGATCGGCATCGACCGTGATTCCGAGGCCCTCGATCTCGCCGGCCGGCGACTCGCACGCTTCAAGGACCGGACCGACCTCGTCCACGCGGTGTACGACGAACTCCCGGACGTCCTCACGGATCTCGGAGTCGACGGCATCGACGGCATCCTCTTCGATCTCGGGGTGTCCTCGCTGCAGCTCGACGAGCGCGACCGCGGCTTCGCCTACTCCTATGACGCGCCGCTGGACATGCGGATGGACACGACCACGGGCATCACGGCCGCCGAGGTGGTCAACACCTATGCGGAAGCAGACCTGCTCCGGATCATCCGCGCGTGGGGCGAGGAGAAGTTCGCAGGTCGCATCGCGTCGGCGATCGTGAGCGCCCGGGCCGACCGCTCCTTCCGGACCACGGCAGAGCTGGTGGAGGTGATCCGGGGCGTCGTGCCCGCCGCTGCCGCCCGTACCGGCGGACACCCCGCGAAGCGTACGTTCCAGGCACTCCGGATCGAGGTCAACGAGGAACTCTCCGTCCTGGAACGCGCCGTCCCGGCGTCGATCGATGCGCTCCTTCTAGGCGGCCGGGTCGTGGCCATGTCCTACCACTCGCTCGAGGACCGGATCGTGAAGAGTGCCTTCGCCGCCGGCACGAAGTCCTCGGCGCCCGTCGGCTTCCCCGTGGAACTCGAGGAGCACAAGGCCTATCTCCGCTCCCTGACGCGCGGCACGGAAGCGCCGACGGCGGACGAGATCGAGGAGAACCCGCGCGCCGCGTCGGCAAAGCTGCGCGCAGTTGAAAGAATCAAGGCAGCACCCGTGGACAGGAAGAACCGATGAGCCAGACACTTACCGCTGAGAAGCGACACGGAGCGGCGAGCTTCTCCAGCAACGGTGCACTCGCGCTGGCCCCGAAGCGCTACGCGAGTCCTTCCGCCGGCGTGCCAGTGCGCTCGACGGACGTCCCGGCGCAGAAGCAGCGCACTCCGCTGTCCGTGGTCCCCGCCGCTCCGACGCGACGGCGCGTCCCGTTCGCCGTCTTCAGCCTCATGGTGCTCGGTGCCGCCCTGGCGGCAGTGCTCATGCTCAACATCTCCGTGTCGGGGACCCAGTACGAGCTCGTCAAGCTGCGGAACCAGCAGACCGCGCTCAGCCAGCAGAACGAGGCCCTCGTCCTCGAGATCGAGGCCAGGGAAACGCCCCAGAATCTCGCGGCCGCCGCGACGAAACTCGGGATGGTGTCCTCCCCGACCTTCGGGACCATTGAGCTAGATTCGAAGAAGGTGACGGGCACCCCGGAGCCCGCGAAGGAAGGCCCCAAGCCCGAGGTCCTCATCGCCGCGCCGAACCTCGCCACGGAGCAGTCGGCAGCCGCCGGAGCGTCCGTGGACGTCCTCCCGCCGTCGGCCTCGGACGAGACCCCGGTCGACGGCGATGCGGGCAGCGCGGCGTCCGGCACCCTTCCGGGCCCGGAGCAGGGTGGCTCCGACCGGTAGCAGGTGTCGCCTGTCCCCGCCCGGCCACAGCCCAGCACACCCTGCACGTACCGATCACCAAGGAATTCTCCGTGACACCTGCACGCACCGGCAGCGCCGACAGCTTCCGCCTGGTTCTCGGCTCGACCAGGCTCCGCGTGGGACTCGCCTTCGTGCTCGTGCTGCTGATGGTCCTCGGTGTGCGCCTGTTCCAGCTCCAGGCCCTCGACCTCAACGGGATGGCGCAGGCCGGCCTGTCCAAGCGCCTGACGATCACCACGGTGGAGCCCGTTCGCGGCTCCATCGTCGACATGAACGGCAAGTACTTCGCCCGCAGCGTCGAACGCTACGACGTGGTGGTGGACCAGACGCTCAGCGCGGTCGAGGACTTCACCCGTACCGTGCCCGATCCCGAGGAGGAGGGCGAGGTCATCCGCGAGACAGGAGTCCCGATCGAGCAGGGCCTGTCAGAACTGTCCGCAGTGCTCGGGATCGACGTCGAGACGCTCCGCGCATCCGTGCTGGGGGACAGGACCTTCAACTACGTGGCCCGGTCGGTCACCCCCGAGGTCAGGAACCGGGCACTGGCCGTCGGCATCCCCGGTGTCTACGCCGACAAGACCAGCGTCCGCACCTACCCGGCAGGACCCGTCGCGGGCTCCATCATCGGTTTCGTGTCCGACAACGGGGATCCGCAGGAAGGGCTCGAGTACTCCCAGAACGATGCCCTCGAGGGCGAAGCGGGCAGCAGGACCTTCGAGATCGGTGGCGACGGGATCCGGATCCCCTATGCGACCAATGAGGACATCCCCGCCGTCGACGGCCAGACGGTGCGCCTCACCATCGATCAGGACCTCCAGTGGTTCGCACAGCAGACCATCGCGTCGCAGGTGAAGGACTACAACGCCGAGTGGGGCAACATCGTGGTGGTGGAGGCCAAGACCGGAGCCATCCGCGCCATGGCGGAATCGACCACTCCGGACCCCAACGACCCCACGGCGACGCCGGCCGAGAAACGCCGGCCCAACTCCGTGAGTGCCTCCTTCGAACCGGGCTCGACCACCAAGGTCATCACGATGGCGGCGGCGCTCGAGGAGGGGCTGATCGAACCGACGTCGCGCTTCACGCTCGAGAACCGCTACACCGTCGGGAGCCAGACCTTCAAGGACGCCTGGGAGCACGGCACGGAGAAGCGGACGGCAGCCGGGGTGCTCGCCAAATCCATGAACACCGGTACCGTGCAGATCGGTGAGAAGCTCACCAAGCAGCAGCGGTACGACTGGCTGAAGAAGTTCGGGATCGGCGAGCCGCTGGGTACGGGACTCAACGAGGAGAACCAGGGTCTCCTGACCACGCCCGACAACTGGGACGACCGCCAGCAGTACACCGTGCTCTTCGGACAGGGCCTCACACAGACGGCGCTGCACACGGCCATGGTGTACCAGACGATCGCGAACGACGGCGTGCGCCTGCAGCCGCGCCTGATCGATGCCTACATCGATCCCGACGGTACGGAGCACGTGGTCCCCGAGGCAGAGGGCACGAAGGTGGTGTCCGAGGAGACCGCAGCCCAGATGCGCAAGATGCTGGAGACGGTGACGGAGGAGGGGTCCGGCAAGTCCGGCGAACTCGAGCAGTACCGGGTCGGATCGAAGACCGGCACCGCCGAGGCGCCCAGCCCGAGTGGCGGATACGACGGCTACACTCTGTCCTACGCGGGGATCGCCCCGATCGAGGACCCCGAGTACGTCGTCGTGATCACGCTGCAGCGGCCGCAGGGGGATCTGTACTACCTGATTCCCGGGCAGTCCTTCCAGAAGGTCATGCAGCAGGCCCTCAATTCCGACAACGTGCCGGCTTCGACGACGAAGCCGGACATCTACCCGGTCGAATTCTGACCCGGAGGCCGACAGCACCGTGCACCAGACCACCTCGCAGGGAAGCGACGCTTCCCTGATGCGTCCCCGCGCTCCGCGCCCGGTCGGCCTCGCCGACGCCCTGGCGGCCATCGGCGTCGATCGGCCGGGGGGCGCGTCGACGCTTCCCGTCGTCACAGGCATCTCGCTCGATTCCCGGGCCGTGCTGCCGGGTGACGTGTACGCGGCCCTGCCGGGCGCCGCCCGCCACGGCGCCGAGTTCGCGGCACAGGCTCTCCGCGCCGGCGCCGTCGCGATCGTCACGGACGAGGACGGCCACCGGATGCTCGAGTCGACCGGGCCCTTCAACGACGGCGGGGGAGTGCCCGTCGTCGTCGTTCCGGGGACGCGGAGCGTCGTGGGCCCCCTCGCGCGGCTGATCTTCGGCAGCGGCCCCCAGGACGGATCGACGGCTCCCACCCTGTTCGCGGTGACGGGGACCAACGGCAAGACCACCTCCACGTACTTCCTGAACGCCCTGCTCGAGGCCCTCGGCCGATCCACGGGGCTGATCGGGACCATCGAGATCCGGGCCGGCGACGAGGCGATCCCCAGTGCGCTCACCACACCCGAGTCCCCGCAGGTCCACTCCTTGCTCGCGCTGATGCGTGAACGGGGCCTCGACGCCGCGTCGATGGAGGTCTCCTCCCACGCTCTGGAGTTCGGTCGCGTGGACGGCGTGCTCTTCGACGTGGCAGGCTTCACCAATCTGACGCAGGACCACCTGGACCTGCACGGGACCATGGAGGACTACTTCGATGTGAAGTCCGCCCTGTTCACCGCCGAACGGTGCAAGCGGGCGGTGGTCCTCGTGGATGACGCCTGGGGCCGCCGGCTGGCGGCGACGGCGGCGGTGCCCGTCACCACCCTCCGTACCCACACCGACCCGCCGGACGACGCCGGGCAGGCGCCGGACTGGACGGTCACGGACGTGCGGCCGAGCGGATTGGGCCATGTCTTCTCGCTCGAGTCCGCATCGGGTCCGCGGCTCCGCCTGCGCACGGGGCTGCCCGGCTCCTTCAACGTCTCCAACGCGGCCCTCGCAGCCGTCATGGTCCTGGCCTCGGGGGTTCCGACCGAAGACCTGCAGCGCGCGCTGGACGCCCACGATCCGTTCACCACCGAAGTGCCAGGACGCATGCAGCTCATCGGGGAGGCGCCGGCCGCGATCGTGGACTTCGCGCACAATCCCGACGCACTCGAGCGGACCCTCGCGTCCGTCCGGCGGCCCGGCGGACGCGTCATCGCCGTCTTCGGCGCCACCGGTCAGCGGGACGAGTCGAAGCGCCCCGTCATGGGTGCCGTGGGCGCGCGTCTCTCGGACATCCTGATCGTCACCGACGACGATCCGCACGACGAGGACGACGCCGTGATCCGGCGTGCCGTGCGCGCCGGCGCCGAGGCCGCGGTGCAGGCCGAGGGGTTGTCCTGCGAGGTCCTCGAGGTCTTTCCGCGCGCCGACGCCATCGATCGGGCGGTCGCCCTGGCCCGGCCGACCGACACGGTCATCATCGCCGGGCGCGGACACGAGGTCTGGCAGGAAGTGAAGGGGACGAACCTGGCGCTCGATGATCGCGTGGAGCTGCGTTCCGCGTTGACAAGGCACGGATTCTCTGGGCTTTCCGGAGCCGGGATAGAGTCCTGAACCGTCATGATTGAATTCAGCGCAGCCGAGATCGCGGCACTCACGGGCGGGGTCCTGGTCGGTATCGACCCGGAGGGTCCTGCCATCTCGGTCACCTCCGCCGCGACCGATTCGCGGGAATGCATCACCGGTTCCCTCTTCGTCGCCAAGCCCGGTGAGGAGTCCGACGGACACCTCTTCGTCGGTGCGGCGTTCGAGCGGGGGGCTGTCCTCGCCCTGTCGGAGCGGGAGGTCCCCGCTCCCTCCGGGTCCGCCCATCCTGCGGTCGTGGTCCCCGACGCCGTCCTGGCGATGGGCACGCTCGCGGCCGAGGTCGTGCGCCGCCTGCGCGCCGCCGGCGACATCACGGTCATCGGCATCACCGGCTCGGCGGGCAAGACCACCACCAAGGACCTGCTGGCAGGCCTCCTCTCCGCCCAGGGCCCGACCGTCGCGCCCCGCGGCTCGTACAACGGTGAGGTCGGCGTGCCGCTGACGGTCTTCCAGGCCGGCTGGGACACGCGGTTCCTCGTCATCGAGATGGGCGCCACGAAGCCCGGCCACATCGCGTACCTGGCGTCCCTCGTCCGGCCGGACATCGGCGTCGTCCTCGGTGTCGGGTCGGCGCACGCCGGCGAGTTCGGTGGGGTGGAGAACATCGCGAAGGCCAAGGGAGAGCTGTTCGAGGCCCTGGCCCCGGCCGGCACGGCGATCATCAATGCCGATGACGAGCGCGTGCTCGCGATGCTGTCGCGGACGACGGCGAAGCCCGCCTTCTTCACGTCGTCGGACGATTTCTCGCCGGTCGGCGACCGCGTGGTGCGTGCCCGGAACAGCACGACGACTCCGGACGGCAATCCCTCCTTCACCCTCGTGCTGCCGGACGGCAGTGAGCACGACGTCGTCTCGCCGCTCCTCGGGCTCCACCACACCACGAACCTGCTCGCCGCGGCCGCCGTGGCCTTCGAGGTGGGATGCGTACCCGCGCAGATCGCCGCGGGTCTCCGGACGCTCGCCGCAGCCAGCCGCTGGCGGATGGAACGGACCGAACGGTCCGACGGCGTGACGGTGATCAACGACGCCTACAACGCGAATCCCGAATCGATGCGCGCCGCCCTGCGCACGCTCGCCGAACTCGGCGGGGGGCAGCGGCGCACCTGGGCGGTACTCGGCGAGATGCTCGAGCTCGGGGACCGTTCCATCGAAGAGCACGATCTGCTGGGGCGCGTGGTGGTCCGGCTCAACATCTCGAAGCTCATCTGTGTAGGGCCGAGGACCCGGGCGCTGTTCAACGGTGCCGTCCTCGAAGGGTCCTGGGGGAGCGAGGCGGTCCACGTCGACGACGTCGAGGCGGCCGAACGCATGCTCACCGACGAACTCGAGCCCCGGGACATCATTCTCTTCAAGTCCTCCAACGGTGCGGGCCTGCGTTTCCTCGGAGACCGGGTCGCGCAGTCGGCGCCGGACGCCTCCGTCGCGAGCGGACCGGCCGTCACGACAGACGCAGCGTCCACATCCCAGTCCCAGTCCCCAGCCACGGCCGGCGGCCCTCGACCCGACGCTCCCGGAAAGGCCCAGCAGCCGTGATCGCGCTCCTCATAGCCTCGGCTTCGGCCCTCTTCTTCGCGCTCGTCGGCACGCCCCTGTTCATCCGGCTGCTCGTCAAACGGGGGTACGGGCAGTTCATCCGTGACGACGGACCCACGGCCCACCACACCAAGCGCGGCACACCGACCATGGGTGGGGCGGTGATCGTCGGCTCCGTCCTCCTGGCCTACTTCCTCACGCACCTCATCATGATGGCCACGGGGTCGCCCGTCGGCGGCCCGAGCGCCTCGGGCCTGCTGCTGCTGTTCCTCGCCGCAGGCATGGGGCTCGTCGGATTCGCCGACGACTACATCAAGATCTCGAAGCAGCGCAGCCTGGGCCTCAGTGCCCCGGCGAAGATCATCGGCCAGTCGGCGGTCGGCATCGTCTTCGGCGTCCTGGCCCTCGGGTTCCCCAACGAGCAGGGCCGCACGCCGGCGTCCACCGCGATCTCCTTCATCCGCGACCTGCCGATCGACCTGGCCTTCGCGGGGACGGTCTTGGGGGCGATCCTCTTCGTCATCTGGTCGAATCTCATCATCACGGGCGCGAGCAACGGGGTGAACCTGGCGGACGGACTGGACGGTCTCGCCGCGGGCGCCTCCATCCTCGTGTTCGGCGCGTACATGCTGATCGGCATCTGGCAGAGCAATCAGAGCTGCGGCTCACCCGGCGCCGGAAGTGTCTGCTACGAGGTGCGGGACCCGCTGGACCTGGCCCTCATCGCTGGGGCGATGTGCGGGGCGCTCGTGGGCTTCCTCTGGTGGAACACCTCTCCCGCCAAGATCTTCATGGGCGACACCGGCTCGCTCGCCATCGGCGGGGCGATCGCCGGGTTCGCGATCCTGTCGCGCACGGAACTGCTCCTCGTGATCCTCGCGGGACTCTTCGTCATGATCACCCTCTCGGTCATCATCCAGGTGGGGTACTTCAAACTGTCCGGCGGCAAGCGGGTCTTCAAGATGGCTCCGCTGCAGCACCACTTCGAGCTCCAGGGCTGGCAGGAGGTCACCGTGGTGGTGCGGTTCTGGATCCTCGCGGGCCTGTTCGTCGCCGTGGCCCTGGGCATCTTCTACGCCGAATGGGTCGTGGGATGAGCGGGCCTGACGCAGCGCTTCCGCACTGGGAGACTCCCCGCCTGAAGGACCTCACCACGTGGGACTCCGCGTGGGCAGGGCTTCGCGTCGTCGTGGCCGGCATCGGAGCCTCGGGCTTCTCCGCCGCTGACACGCTGATCGAGCTCGGCGCCGTCGTCGTGGTGGTGGACGGCGGTGCGACCGCGGCGAACGAGGCGAAGGCCGACACCCTCAGGATCGTCGGGGCGCACGAGGTGCTCCTCGGTGCCGAGTACGCCGAACGACTGCCACTCGTGGACGGCGTGCAGGCGGACCTCGTGGTCACCTCGCCCGGCTGGCGTCCCACGCAGCCCCTGCTGGCCGAGGCGGCCGCTGCGGGCGTGCCGGTCTGGGGCGACGTCGAACTCGCCTGGCGCCTGCGTGAGCGGGCAGGCCGCACGACGCCGGAATGGCTCACCATCACCGGTACCAACGGCAAGACGACCACCGTGGGCCTGACCGAGTCCATGCTGATCGCGGGAGGCAAGCGGGCCGTCGCCGCGGGGAACGTGGGAACGCCGATCCTCGACGTCATCCGTGATCCGCAGGGCTTCGAGTTCCTCGCCGTCGAACTCTCCAGCTTCCAGCTGCACTGGTCCTACTCCCTCTCACCGCTCGCCAGCGTCTGCCTCAACATCGCCGAGGACCACGTCGACTGGCACGGCAGCTACGAGGCGTACGCAGCGGCGAAGGCCTCCGTGTACGAGCGCACGCGCGTCGCCTGTATCTACAACGTGGAGCAGCGCGAGACGGAGGCGATGGTCGAGGAGGCGGAGGTCGTCGAGGGGTGCAGGGCCGTGGGCTTCACCACGGGGATGCCCTCGGTCAGCATGCTGGGCGTCGTCGAGGACCTGCTGGTGGACCGTGCCTTCATCCAGCAGCGCAAGGACTCCGCCGCCGAACTCGCGGCGATCGGCGAGCTCGGCGAGGTGGTGCCCCGCCACCTCGTCGCCAATGCCCTCGCCGCTGCGGGGCTCGTGCGGGCGGCGGGTCTCCCGGCGGCCGCGGTACGCGACGGTATCCGCTCCTTCCAGCCGGGCGAACACCGCATCCAGGTGGTCACGAACGAGGCCGGTGTGCTGTGGATCAATGACTCCAAGGCGACGAACCCGCATGCGGCCTCGGCCTCGCTGGCCTCCTTCCAGTCGGTGGTATGGATCGCCGGAGGGCTCTCCAAGGGTGTCTCCTACGATGCCCTCGTGCAGGACCACGCCGGCCGGTTGCGCGCCGTCGTCCTGCTCGGCGAGGACCCGGCTCCGCTCCTGGACGCTCTGCGGCGACACGCACCCGATGTTCCGGTCTCGCTCCACCCGAACCTTCACACTGGACACGGGGACGACGGCGAAGGGTCACCCGACCCGACCACCGGCGATGCCCTGATGCAGTGGGCCGTCGCCGAGGCAGCAGGTCTCGCCCGGGACGGCGATACGGTGCTGATGGCACCGGCCGCCGCATCGATGGACCAGTTCTCCTCCTACGCGCACCGCGGGACCGCCTTCATGGCGGCCGTCGAGGCACGGGGTCTCCAGGGGACAACCGCGAAGGAGTCGTAATGGTGACCACGCCCACCCGTCCGGGCGGACGCAAGCCGCCCGCCGGACCGGGACGGGACGGGGACGCCGGGCGGCCGGCAGCACCGGCGGGTGCGGGTTCCACGCCCGGGCGCCGGTTCGCGGCCGCCCTCGGCCGGACCAGGCACCCGAAGGGCACGATCGGCGCACCGGAGCAGGCCGCAGAGGGTCCGGGCAAGGGCCTTCGGCATCGCCTGCGGCGGGGGTGGGAGCTCCTCGAGGGCACCGATCACGCCCCCTCCGGCTCCAGCTACTACCTCATTCTCGGATCCGCACTCGCGCTGACCGCGATCGGACTGCTGATGGTGCTGTCGGCGTCCTCCGTCGAGGCCATCTCCGACGGCAAGGATTCGTTCGACCTCTTCCTCAAGCAGGCGCTGTGGGCCGCCGCGGGCATCTTCCTCATGGTCGTGCTCTCCCGCCTCGGTCCGCGCGCGTACAGGGCGCTGGCCTGGCCGAGCCTCCTGATCGCCGTGGTGCTCCTCGTGCTGGTGCTCGTCATCGGTGTCGAGATCAACGGCAACAAGAACTGGATCAGGATCGGGAGCCAGACGTTCCAGCCGTCGGAGCCCACGAAGCTGGCGCTGGCACTCTGGTTCGCGGCCGTCCTCGACCGCAAGAAGGCGCTCATCAGGGACTGGAAGCACGCCATGATCCCGGCGCTGCCGCTGGGCGGCCTGCCGATCGGCCTCGTGCTGATCGGCGGTGATCTGGGCACCGGCCTCGTCCTCATGATGATCGCCGGCGCGGCCCTGTTCTTCGCCGGCGCCCCGCTGAAACTCTTCACCCTCGCCGGCGTCGCAGCATTGGCCGGCTCCCTCCTGATGGTGGCCACCAGCTCCAACCGTGGCGGGCGGATCAGCGCCTGGCTGCGGCTCAACTGCGACGACGGCGCGGACCTGTGCCTGCAGTCGGACAACGGGCTCTTCGCGATGGCGTCGGGCGGCTGGTTCGGTGTCGGTATCGGCCAGAGCCGGCAGAAGTGGAACTGGATCCCCGAGGCCCACAACGACTTCATCTTCGCCATCATCGGCGAGGAGTTCGGGCTCGTCGGGACCCTCGTGATCGTGGTCCTGTTCGGCATCCTCGCCGTCGCCACCATCCGGGTGGCCCTGCGCTACTCGGATCCGTTCGTCCGCATCCTGATGGGCGCCATCCTCGTCTGGCTCATCGGGCAGGCTTTCGTGAACATCGGGATGGTGACGGGCCTGCTGCCTGTCATCGGGGTGCCGCTGCCGTTCATCTCCTACGGCGGCTCCGCCCTCACCTTCACGCTCGCCGCCGTGGGCGTCCTCCTGTCCTTCGCTCGGAAGTCCCCGCACGCCACCCTCCCGCCGACGCCGGGCAGCAATCCCGTCGGTCCACGCTCCGGAAGAGACCTCGCCTCGTCATGACACACCCTTCACCCCCCGGCCGTCCCATGGCCGACCCTGCTGCGTCCGAGGCGTCCGCGGCCCAGCCGGGCGCCCTGTCCGTCGTCCTCGCGGGGGGAGGCACGGCCGGGCACATCAGCCCGCTGCTGGCCATCGCCGGAGCCGTCGTCGCGCAGCGCCCCGGCACCCGGATCACTGCGGTCGGCACCGAAGCCGGCATGGAGACGCGGCTCGTCCCGGCGGCGGGGTTCGACCTCCGGACCATCGACCGGGTGCCTCTGCCACGACGGCCGTCCGTCGATCTCCTGAAGCTCCCGGTGCGTCTCGTCCGTGCCGTCCGCCAGGCCCGCGCCATCATCGTGGACACCGGCGCCGACGTCGTCGTGGGCGTGGGTGGGTATGTGTCCACACCCGTCTACCTGGCCGCATGGATCCGTCGGGTCCCCGTCGTGATCCACGAGGCGAACGCCCGCCCCGGGATCGCCAACCGGGTGGGAGCCCGCATCGCGGCCCGCGTGGCCGTCGCCTTCGAGGGCACGGGCCTCACCGACGCCGTGCTGGTCGGCATGCCAATGCGCCGGAGCATCGCGGATCTCGACCGGTCGGCGGACAGCAGTGGGGCGCGCGCATCGCTGGGCCTGGACCCGGACCGGCCCACCCTGATCGTCACGGGCGGTTCCTCCGGGGCGGCGAGCCTGAACAGGGCCATCGCCGCGTCGGTGCCGGACCTCATTGCTGCCGGGATCCAGGTCCTGCACATCACCGGCCGGGGCAAGCGGATCGACGGCGACGACGGTGCGCGGTTCACGGCCGCCGGGTACCACCAGGTCGAGTTCGTCGACGGGATGGAGCGGGTCTACGCGGCAGCCGACCTCCTCGTGGCGCGTGCCGGCGCAGCCACGGTCAGCGAGGTGAGTGCTGTCGGCCTCCCCTCGGTCCTGGTGCCGCTGCCCCATGGCAACGGCGAACAACGACTCAACGCGGCGTCCCTCGTCGCGGCAGGCGGTGCCCTCCTCGTCGAGGACGCCGCTGTCACCCCGAGCTGGATCCGGGAGTCGGTGGTACCGCTCGTCGCCGATGCCGAGCGGCTCGGCGCGATGTCGAAGGCCGCCTACTCCCAGGGCGTGCGGGACGCGGACCGCCGGATGGCGGAGCTCGTCCTCACGGTGGCAGGAGAATCACGATGACGGACGGCGCAACGGAAGGAACGATGACCGGAACGAACGATGCTGCATCCGGGGGAGCGGCACGAGACCTCAGGAACGCGGATGGCTCCCCTTCCGCCGGCACGGCCCCCGGCGCCGCGGGACGCACGGGGCTGCTGGAACCCGTGCACTTCATCGGCCTGGGCGGCGCGGGAATGTCGGCGGTCGCGCGGGTCCTGCTGGGACAGGGGGTCCGGGTCTCGGGCTCCGACGCCGCCGACTCGCGAACCCTCCGGGCACTGGCGGGCCTCGGTGCCGAGGTGCACGTGGGGCACCATGCCGCCGCCGTCCCGGACCGCGGGACCGTGGTGGTCTCCTCGGCGATCCGTCCGACCAATCCCGAGCTGGTCGAGGCGACGCGCCGCGGGCTGCCCGTCCTGCACCGGTCCCAGGCGCTCGCGGCTGCCATGACGGGTCGGCGTACCATCGCGGTCGCGGGCACGCACGGCAAGACTACGACGACGGCGATGATCACCGTCCTGCTGCGCCAGGCGGGCCTTGCTCCGTCCTTCGCCATCGGGGGAGACGTGGCAGCCCTCGGCGTCAACGCCGCGTGGGACACCGGTGAGGTCTTCGTCGCCGAGGCCGACGAGTCGGACGGCTCCTTCCTCAACTATTCGCCGCAGATCGCCGTGGTCACCAATGCGGAAGCAGACCACCTCGACCACTACGGCAGCGCGGACGCGGTGCAGGACGCCTTCCGGCACTTCGCCGCCCTGCTTCCCGACGACGGCCTGCTCGTCGCCTGTGCCGACGACGAGGGGTCCTCGACCCTCGCCGGCGCCGTCCCGCACACGCGGCGCGTCCGCACCTACGGCTACGCGCCGACCGCTGACATCCGGATCAGCGCCACGAGGGCGCTCGGCAGCACCACCAACAGCGTGCTCTCGTTCGCCGTCGACGGTCTCGACGCGCAGCAGGACCTGCAACTGAGCGTGCCGGGTCGCCACAACATCCTCAATGCGGCGGCGGCCTTCACGGTGGCCCTGGAGCTCGGCGTGGACCCTTCCGTCGCGGCCCTGGGACTGTCCCTCTTCTCGGGTGCTGCTCGCCGGTTCGAGGCGCGCGGGGAGGGCGACGGAGTGCGCGTGTTCGACGACTACGCGCACCACCCCACGGAGGTGCACGCGGCGCTGACGGCGGCGCGGACCGTCGCCGGTGACCATCGCGTCCACGTCTTGTTCCAGCCCCACCTGTTCTCCCGGACGCGCGAGTTCGCAGCGGGCTTCGCGGAGGCGCTGTCACTCGCCGACACCGCGACGGTGCTGCCGGTGTACGCCGCGCGCGAGGACCCGGTGGACGACGTCGGCGGGTGGACGATCACGGACCGCATGCCGGCCCCGGGCTCGGCCTATGTCGCGGACCCGGACGAGGCCCTCCGCACCGTGGTCGGCAACGCGGCAGCGGGTGATCTCGTCCTCACCCTCGGAGCAGGTGACGTGACGCAGTACGGGCTCCGGCTCGTCCGTCTCCTCATGGACCGTGAGACCACGCCGAGCGCAGGCCTGGACGGGGCCGGCGGGACGGACCAGCGCCAGGCGCAGGGCGGGGCCACGGGATGACGCCCCGGAAGCCCCAGGTCACACGCCCCCCGGCCCCCCGGGGAACGGTGTCCCTGCTCGACCGGGCGGACGGTCCACTGCCGTCGGGGACGGTGCTCGACTTCCCGGCTCCGAAGAAATCGCACCGGGTGCGGAACCTCGTACTCGCCATCACGGCCGTGGTGCTGGTGCTGGGGGGTGTGGTCGCCTACGTCCTCTTCTCCCCGGCGCTGGCCCTGCGGACCATCGTCGTGGAGGGGAACGATCTCGTGGGCACCGCCGAGATCCAGGAGACGCTGGCGCCGCTGGAAGGGATCCCGCTCACGCGGATCCCCGCCGACCAGGTCCGCGGCATGCTCGCCGACAAGGCACCCATCGAGGACGTGAGGGTCGCTGCGGAGCCGCCGTCGACCCTGGTGGTGACCGTGCGGGAGCGCGTTCCCGTGGCCGTTCTCCAGAACGGCGCGGGGTTCGTGCTGATCGACTCCGAAGGGCGCCAACTGGCGGGGATCGACCGGCGCGACCAGGTGAAGCTGCCGCTCATCGACGGCGGGACCGGTGCCGTCCAGTCGGAGGTCTTCCCTGCGATCACGTCCGTCCTCGCCGAACTCCCGGTGTCCGTCCTGTCGCGGCTCAACCATGCTTCGGCCTCGAGCGTCGACTCGATCCGGTTGTCCCTCTCCGGAGACCAGGGGATCTTCTGGGGGAGCGCCGACCGCAACGGCGAGAAGGCCCTGGTACTGGAGGCGATGCTGCGGATGCCTGCCTCCGACCCACCGGTCACGGAGTTCGACGTCAGTTCGCCCGACCGACCAGTCACGCGCTGAATGAGGCCGGCGCTCCGGGCGGTCGAGGCGACACAGAGCGCACCGGAGCGTATCGCCGTGGACGCACTCCGACACGTCCGACACGCCCGACACGCGGCGGCCGGTGGTTGCAACGCGTTGCGCATGCACTAGCGTCGTTCCTAGAAGTTACTTGACATAACGTTAACTCTCAACCTGAACGTTAACGTTGGTTCAGGTGAAAGTTGAAGCCGAATGATCGGCAGCCCCCGTACAGCACACAGATTCGAACAAGGGACACAGGACGTGGCAGCACCTCAGAATTACTTGGCCGTCATCAAGGTCGTCGGCATCGGCGGCGGCGGCGTCAACGCCGTCAACCGCATGATCGAGGTGGGTCTCCGCGGCGTGGAGTTCATTGCCATCAACACCGACGCGCAGGCATTGCTCATGAGCGACGCCGACGTGAAGCTCGACGTCGGGCGCGAACTGACGCGCGGGCTCGGCGCCGGCGCGGATCCGGAGGTCGGCCGCCGCGCCGCCGAGGACCACTCGGAAGAGATCGAGGAGGTCCTCCGCGGGGCCGACATGGTCTTCGTGACCGCGGGCGAGGGTGGCGGAACCGGGACGGGTGGCGCCCCCGTGGTGGCGCGTATCGCCCGCTCGCTCGGCGCCCTGACCATCGGCGTGGTCACGCGTCCCTTCACCTTCGAGGGTCGCCGACGGTCGAACCAGGCCGAGAGCGGCATCGACACCCTCCGCGAGGAGGTCGACACCCTCATCGTCATCCCGAACGACCGCCTGCTCTCGATCAGCGACCGCAACGTCTCGATGCTCGATGCCTTCCGGTCGGCCGACCAGGTGCTGCTCTCGGGTGTCCAGGGCATCACCGACCTCATCACCACGCCGGGTCTGATCAACCTCGACTTCGCCGACGTGAAGTCCGTCATGCAGGGCGCGGGCTCGGCACTCATGGGCATCGGCTCCGCCCGTGGCGAGGACCGTGCCGTCAAGGCGGCGGAACTCGCCATCGCCTCGCCGCTGCTCGAGGCCTCGATCGACGGCGCGCACGGTGTGCTGCTGTCCATCCAGGGCGGCTCGGATCTCGGACTGTTCGAGATCAACGAGGCTGCACGCCTCGTGCAGGAGGTCGCACACCCGGAGGCGAACATCATCTTCGGTGCGGTGATCGACGACGCCCTCGGCGACGAGGCACGCGTGACCGTGATCGCGGCGGGCTTCGACCAGGTCGACGCCACGTCGCAGCCCGCGCCCGCCGCGGCCCCGGCGTCGAGGCCTGCCTCGGCTCCGAGCGTGGGGGGAGACCAGTCGCGCACCGCCGCGACCGCCGGACTCGGTGCCTGGTCCCAGCAGCGCAGCCAGAACGTGCAGGCCGTGCCGGCCGATTCCGGTTTCGACGTCGACCTCCCGGCGATCGTGGAGCCCGATCTGTCCGCGGGCCGGTCGGACGACCTCGACGTCCCCGACTTCCTCAAGTAGGCGATGAACCCGTCCGTCGGTCCCGGGCGTACGTCCCCCTTCCACTGGGAGGAGGAGGTGCGTCCGGGACTGCGGGTCGCTTTCACCGCGGCCGCAGCGGGCAACCTCGCGCTGCACGTCGGCTCCGACGCCCCGTCCGTCCAAGCCAATCGGCGGCTGCTCGAGGTTGAGATGGGCGTGCCGGTCGCGTCCTTGCGCTTCATGAGCCAGACCCATTCGAAACGGGTGGTGCTGGTGGACGGAGACCGGACCCCGACCCGCGGACCCGACGCCGACGGCCTGGTCTCGCCCCGCGGGGAGGAACCCCTCGCCGTCCTGGTCGCGGACTGCGTCCCGATCATCCTCGCGGACGCGTCGAGGAGCGAGGGCGGGACAGGAGCGACCGCCGCGGTCCACGCGGGCCGCGCCGGCATCGGGAACGGTATCCTCGCCGAGGCGGTGCGTCTGCTGACCCGTGCTGGTGCGCATGACCTCGCGGCCTGGATCGGTCCGTCCGTCTGCGGGTCCTGCTACGAGGTGCCGGAGGACATGATGACGGATCTCGCCCGGGATCTCCCGATGGCGGCGTCGCGGACTCCGCAGGGCACCCCGGCCCTCGATCTGCCGGCTGCCGCACGGGAGCAGCTGAGACGCTCGGGTGTGCGCGTCGAGGCAGTGGCCGGGAACTCCTGCACGGTCGAGAACACCGGACTCTTCTCCCACCGACGAGCACCGGGCGAGGGCCGGATCGCGGGCCTCGTATGGAGAACATCATGAGCGGCGCTCCCGAGGGCGGCCGGCCGGAGGACCTGTCGCGTCGTCTGGCGCAGGTGAGGTCGAGGATCTCCGCGGCGTCCCACGCCGCGAACAGCAGCGAGCCCCGACTGATCGTCGTCACCAAGTACTTCCCGGCGTCCGATGTCCGCATCCTCGCCGGGCTCGGGGTCTCGGATGTGGGCGAGAACCGTGACCAGGAGGCAGCCGCCAAGGCCGCGGAGCTCGAGGACCTGTCGCTGGCATGGCATTTCATCGGCCAGCTGCAGTCCAACAAGGCGCGGTCAGTGGTCCGGTATGCCCGGAGCGTCCACTCGGTGGACCGGGTCTCACTGGTCACTGCACTCGGGAAGGCCGTCGCCGTCGAGCAGGAGCGGCGAGGCGGGGCAGGGTCGGAACCCCGGCCCGACCTCGACTGCTATCTCCAGTTCTCCCTCGACCCGGACGGCACCGCGGACGGGCGGGGAGGCGCCCTGCCGGCCGATGCCGCAGGCCTTGCGGAGAAGGTCGCGGGCACCGCGGGGCTTCGCCTCGCCGGCGTCATGGCGGTGGCGCCGGTCGATGCCTCCCCGGACGAAGCCTTCGCCAGGCTCCTCATGATCTCGGCCGCCGTGCGCGCCGTCGATCCCTCCGCGACCGGGGTCTCGGCCGGGATGAGCGGTGACCTGGAGGCGGCGGTCGCCGCTGGGGCGACACACCTCCGGATTGGTTCTGATGTCCTCGGTCCGCGTCCGGCCGTGGGGTAGCGTTCCAGCTAGAACGGCGGCACCACAGGCGTCCGGACCGGTTTCGACGGCCCGGGGGGCCACCCCTCATCCACTCTGTTATGACAGGAGCTACCATGGCCGGCGCACTGCGCAAGACGATGATCTACCTTGGGCTCGCCGATGGTGACGAGCACTACGAGCCCGAAACGAAGAACGCGCAGAGCCGGAACGAGGAGTACACCGTGGACTACGATCGTGACGAACGCCGCGAAGAGCGAGGGCTGGAGCCCGCTCCCGCAACGAACCGGATGTCCTCCGCCGATGAGTACCGTGCACCGGTGACCCCCATCAAGCGGGCGCCGTCCTCCCGGGAGGACTCAGCAGCGCTGCGCCAGATCACCACCATCCACCCGCGCTCGTACAACGATGCGAAGCTGATCGGCGAGAGCTTCCGTGACGGGATCCCGGTGATCATGAACGTCACCGACATGGGGGAGGCGGACGCCAAGCGTCTCGTCGACTTCTCCGCAGGACTCGTCTTCGGGCTGCACGGCAGCATCGAGCGGGTCACCAATAAGGTGTTCCTGCTGTCGCCGTCGTATATTGAAGTCCTCGGTGAGGACCTGAAGGCAAGCGAAGCACAGACCAGCTTCTTTAACCAGAGCTGAGCCCGGCGGCCGTGATGGTCGCAAGAGACCCACGGCCCGAAGGACTGGACCAGCCCTGTGAATTTGGTATTCGCCCTGATCTACCTGGTACTGATGCTGTTCCAGCTCGCCCTGATCCTGCGGATCGTGTACGACGCCGTGCAGGGGTTCGCCCGTGACTGGCGGCCGCAGAAGGCCGCGCTGGTCGTGGCCTCCGGGGTGTACTCGGCAACCGACCCGCCCATCAGGGCGCTGCGTCGACTGATCCCGCCGCTCCGGCTCGGGGGAGTGCAGCTCGACCTCGCGTTCCTCGTGCTCTTCATCGTGGTCCTGATCCTGATGTCGGTCGCCAGGAGCCTCGCGGGCTGACGAGCGGATTCGTTTCGTGATGCAGTTCCCGACCAGATACGCTGATCCACAGTTCGACGGGCGCCTCGGGCGTCGGTCCACAATTCGGTACCGCAGCCATGACCGCCTCCCCGGCGGCGGGCTTCTATCAGTTTGAGGTGACCCATGGCTCTGACGCCAGAAGACGTTGTCAACAAGAGGTTCCAGCCCACCAAGTTCCGCGAAGGCTACGACCAGGACGAGGTCGACGACTTCCTCGACGAGATCGTCGTGGAGCTGCGTCGCCTGAACTCCGAGAACGAGGAACTGCGCCGCACCATCGCGGGAGGATCGGCGGACGCGTCCTCGACCACGGCGGTACCTGCTCCGGTCGCCGCGAGCACCCAGACCGAGGACCTGCCGTCCGACGACCTGGCCTCCGAGGAGAAGGGGTCCGAGGAGACGCTGACCGCCACCGACGAGGAGCCCACGCCGGCGCCGGCACCCGCCGCATCCGCGCCCAGCACCGGAAGCGCCGAATCGGCCGCCGGCGTCCTGGCCATGGCACAGCGCCTGCACGACGAGTACGTCAACGCCGGTGTGGAGCAGCGCGACAAGATCATCGCCGAGGCGCAGATCGAGGCGACCGGACTCGTCACCGATGCTGAGGAGAAGAGCCGCAAGACGCTCGGCGACCTCGAGGAGCAGAAGTCGGTGCTGGAGAGCAAGGTCGAGCAGCTCCGTGGCTTCGAACGCGACTACCGCGCCCGCCTGAAGGCCTACATCGAGGGGCAGCTCCAGGACCTGGACGCGCACGGATCGCTCGCGTCGGACAGTTCCGCCTCCTAACAGGACATCCGGGCCGACGGGACGTCGGTCCAGCAGTGGAAGGGCCGGTGGCCGGGGCGTCGTCCCGGTGACCGGCCCTTCGCCGTCGGACCTCCGGTCCCCGGCACCCGCCTCCGCCCCTCGATCCCTGGATGGACAGTGAACGACCAGCAACCCTCCGAGCCCGCCCCCAACGAGCCTCCCGCGCGAGAACCCGATCGCGGCGTCGAGCGTGAGGGGGAGCGAGGGCGCCCGCCGAGGCGCTTCGCCGTCCTCATGCTCGGGTGCACGCTCGTGGCCTATGTCCTCGACCAGCTGACCAAGTGGTGGGTCGTCTCGACGATGACGGAGGGCCAGATCACCCCGGTCCTGCCGCCGCTCCTGAACTGGCGCTTCATCAGGAACCCGGGCGCCGCGTTCTCGATCGGCACCGACTACACGTGGGTGTTCACCATCATCATGGTGGTGGTCGCCACCGCGATCGTCCTGCAGGTCCGCAGGGTGGCCTCCTGGGGCTGGTCCGTCGCCCTGGGCCTGGTCCTCGGTGGTGCCCTCGGGAACCTGACCGACCGCCTGCTCCGTGAACCCTCCTTCGGCCAGGGCCATGTGGTCGACTTCATCGCGCTGCCGAATTTCGCGATCTTCAACATCGCGGACTCCGCCGTGGTCAGTGGTGTCGTGCTGATCTGCCTCCTGACCCTGCGTGGCATCGGGATGGACGGACGGCGCACGTCGGACGAGGAGCCAGAGGACGCCGGAACGGAGGCGCCGGACACCGGATCGGGCACGGTTGCACCCGGCACCCCCGGACCCTCCGGGACGACCCCACCATCGCCGGACGAGGAGGCGGAGCGTGGCCGCTGAGCACAGGGATCTGGTCATCCCGGCCTCCGAGGCCGGTTCGCGGGTCGACGCCGCACTGGCACGCCTGCTCGAGGTCTCCCGGTCCGCCGTCGCGCAGTGGTCCGCCGACGGGAGGATCCTGCGGGCGGGAACGCCGTTGGCGAAGTCCGACCGCGTGCACGAGGGTGACCGGATCGGGGTCGAGCTGCCCGATCCCGACGATCGCCACCGGATCATCCCCGAGGCCGTCGACGGCATGGGGATCCTGCTCGACGACGACGACTTCGTGGTCGTGGACAAGCCCGTGGGCGTCGCCGCACATCCCTCACCGGGGTGGGTCGGGCCGACGGTCGTGGGGGCCCTGGCTGCTGCGGGGTACCGCATCTCGACCTCGGGAGCCCCGGAGCGCGTGGGGATCGTCCACCGGCTCGATGTGGGGACCTCGGGCGCCATGGTGGTCGCGAAGACGGAGCCCGCGTACACGGCGCTGAAGCGGGCCTTCAAGGAGCGCACGGTGGAGAAGGTCTACCACGCCGTGGTGCAGGGCCTGCCGGAACCCCTGAAGGGCACGATCGACGCGCCGATCGGCCGCCACCCACACCACGAGTGGCGTTTCGCGGTCCTGGAGGACGGCCGCGACTCGGTGACCCACTACGAGGTGCTCGAGGCCTTCGGCCGTGCCAGCCTCGTGGAGGTGCACCTCGAGACCGGCCGGACCCATCAGATCCGGGTGCACTTCTCCGCCCTCCGGCATCCCTGCGCAGGAGACCTCACGTACGGCGCCGACCCGCGACTGGCCGCCGAACTGGGCCTGACACGGCAGTGGCTGCATGCGCACCGCCTCGGGTTCGCGCACCCCCGGACGGGGGAGCCGGTCCAGGTCACGAGTCCCTATCCGGTGGACCTCGCCTACGCGCTCACGGCCCTGTCCAACGGGCTCGTCTGACGCGCCGACGTCGGCGCGAGCACTAGACTCGGGGTGTGGCTACTCCTGCATCAACCGACTCGTTCGTCCATCTCCACAACCACACCGAGTACTCGATGCTCGACGGCGCCGCGCGGCTGACGGATCTCTTCAGCCACACCGAGGAACTCGGGATGAAGGCCCTCGCCACCACGGACCACGGGTTCGTGTTCGGTGCCTTCGACTTCTGGAGCAAGGCCACCAGCGCCGGGATCAAACCGATCATCGGCGTCGAGGCCTACCTGACGCCGGGCACTGCCCGCAACGACCGCACGCGCGTCCAGTGGGGCGGCGGCGGTCGCGACGACGTCTCGGGAGCGGGCGCCTATACGCACATGACGCTCTGGTCCGAGACCACCGGCGGCATGCACAACCTGTTCCGCATGTCCTCGCTCGCCTCCCTCGAGGGCTATCTCTACAAGCCCCGCATGGACCGTGACCTCCTGCAGACCTACGGGAAGGGTCTCATCGCCACGACGGGCTGCCCCTCCGGCGAGGTCCAGACGAAGCTCCGGCTCGGACTGTACAACGAGGCCAAGCAGGCGGCCTCGGACTTCCGCGACATCTTCGGGGCGGACAACTACTTCTGCGAGCTGATGGACCACGGGCTGGACATCGAGCGGAACGTGAAAGCGGACCTCATCAAGCTGGCGCACGAGCTCGGGCTCCCACTCGTGGCCACCAACGACCTGCACTACACGCATGCCGAGGACTCCAAGGCCCACGCAGCCCTGCTGTGCGTCCAGTCCGGATCGACTCTCGCCGACCCCAAGCGCTTCAAGTTCGACGCCGACGAGTTCTACCTGAAGTCGCCCGCCGAGATGCGGGCCATCTTCCGCGACTACCCGGAAGCCTGCGACAACACCCTGCTCATCGCCGAGCGGTGCGACGTCGAGTTCAACACCAAGGCGAACTACATGCCGCGCTTCCCGGTCCCGGAGGGGGAGAACGAGCAGTCCTGGTTCGTCAAGGAGGTCGAGACGGGCCTGCAGTTCCGCTACCCCGCAGGCGTGCCGGACGACGTCCGCAAGCAGGCCGAGTTCGAGGTCGGTGTCATCACGCAGATGGGGTTCCCCGGCTACTTCCTCGTCGTCGCCGACTTCATCAACTGGGCCAAGAACAACGGGATCCGCGTGGGTCCGGGCCGTGGTTCGGGCGCGGGCTCCATGGTCGCGTACGCCATGCGGATCACCGATCTCGACCCCCTCAAGCACGGCCTCATCTTCGAGCGGTTCCTCAACCCCGAGCGTGTGTCGATGCCCGACTTCGACGTCGACTTCGATGATCGGCGCCGTTCCGAGGTGATCCGGTACGTCACGGAGAAGTACGGCGACGAGCGCGTCGCCATGATCGTCACGTACGGCACCATCAAGGCCAAGCAGGCGCTCAAGGACTCCTCGCGCGTCATGGGCTATCCGTTCTCGACCGGTGAGCGGCTCACCAAGGCCATGCCGCCCGACGTCATGGGCAAGGGACTCGCCCTGGCGGACGTCCATAACAAGGACGCCAAGCGGTACTCGGAGGCGGAGGAACTCCGGGAGCTGCTGAAGACCGACGCCGACTCCGAGAAGGTGTTCGAGACGGCCCTCGGCCTCGAGGGCCTCAAGCGCCAGTGGGGGGTGCACGCGGCGGGTGTCATCATGTCCTCGGACCCGCTGATCGACATCATCCCGATCATGCGCCGTGAGCAGGACGGCCAGATCATCACCCAGTTCGACTATCCCACGTGCGAGGGGCTCGGGCTGATCAAGATGGACTTCCTCGGCCTGAGGAACCTGACGATCATCACGGACGCCGTGGAGAACATCAAGGCGAACAAGGACACCGACCTGGTCCTCGAGGATCTCGAGCTCGACGACCGCGAGTCCTACGAGCTCCTGGCACGGGGCGACACCCTGGGGGTCTTCCAGCTCGACGGCGGGCCCATGCGGTCACTGCTGAAGCTCATGCGCCCCGACAACTTCGAGGACATCTCCGCGGTCCTGGCGCTCTACCGGCCGGGCCCCATGGGCGTGAACTCGCACACGAACTACGCGCTCCGCAAGAACGGGCTGCAGGAGATCGAGCCGATCCACCCGGAGCTCGAGGGACCCCTCGAGGAGATCCTGGGTGGCACCTACGGCCTGATCGTGTACCAGGAGCAGGTGATGAGCGCCGCCCAGAAGCTGGCGAACTTCACGCTCGGCCAGGCAGACATGCTCCGCCGTGCCATGGGTAAGAAGAAGAAGTCGGAGCTGGACAAGCAGCAGGCCGACTTCTTCGCCGGCATGAAGGCCAACGGCTACTCCCAGGCCGCGATAGACAAGCTCTGGATCGTCCTCGAATCGTTCTCCGACTACGCGTTCAACAAGGCGCACACGGCGGCCTACGGCCTCGTCTCCTACTGGACGGCCTACCTCAAGGCGCACTATCCGGCCGAGTACATGGCAGCGCTGCTCACGAGCGTCGGCGACGACAAGGACAAGCTCGCTATCTACCTCAACGAATGCCGTCGCATGGGCATCACGGTGCTGCCGCCCGACGTCAACGAGTCGAGCGTCAATTTCACGCCCGTGGGTAAGGACATCCGCTTCGGGATGGGCGCCATCCGCAATGTCGGCGCGAATGTCGTCGGCGCGATGGTCGGTGCGCGCGAGGAGAAGGGCGCCTTCACCTCGTTCAGCGATTTCCTGCAGAAAGTGCCCGCCGTCGTCTGCAACAAGCGCACCATCGAGTCGCTCATCAAGGCCGGCGCGTTCGACTCCCTGAAGCACCCTCGCCGGGCCCTCGTCATGATCCACGAGGAGGCGGTCGACTCCGTGATCGTCCTCAAGCGCAACGAGGCGGCGAACCAGTTCGATCTCTTCAGCGCGTTCGACGACGACGGCGGCATGGGCGGGCCCGGCGGATTGTCGGTGGAGGTTCCCGACCTCCCGGAGTGGGACAAGAAGGACAAGCTCTCCTTCGAGCGCGACATGCTCGGGCTCTACGTCTCGGACCACCCGCTGCAGGGGCTCGAGGGCATCCTCAGCAACCACGCGGACTCCTCGATCCCCTCGATCATCAGCGAGGAGGGGCCGGCCGACGGCGCCATCGTGACGATCGCCGGCATGATCACCTCGCTGCAGCGCCGGATCGCCAAGAACAGCGGCAACGCCTACGCCCGTGCCGAGGTGGAGGATCTCGCCGGGTCGATGGAGGTCATGTTCTTCGGCCAGGTGTACGGCCCCATCTCGGGCGTCCTCGCCGAGGACCTGATCGTCGTCGTCCGGGGGCGCCTGCAACGCCGGGACGACGGCGCCGTCATGCTGAACGCGCAGGAACTCTCGGTGCCGGACCTCAGCGAGGGACACTCCGGTCCCGTGGTGATCTCGATGCTGCAGCACAAGGCCACCGAGACGGCGGTGACCGCACTCGGCGACGTCCTGCGCACCCACCCGGGGACCAGCGAGGTGCTGATCCGGCTCAACGGCTCACGCAAGGTCGAGGTCATGAAGCTCGGCGTCGACCTCCGCGTGAATCCGACCCCCGGGCTCTTCGGGGACCTGAAGGTCCTGCTCGGCCCGGCCTGCCTCGACGCCTGAGCCGCTCCTCAGATCACGTAGTCGGTGGCCGTCGGCGTACCGTAGCTGCCGCCGTGATACAGGAGGGGTGCGCCGTCGGGGCCGATGGTCCCCGCGACGACCTCCGCGACGACCACCGCGTTGTTCTCGAAGGACAGGCGCATGCTGATGCGCCCCACGAGCCAGCCGGCCACGTCCTTCAGGATGGGAACGCACTCGGGCCCGGCCTCCCAGTGGTCGCCCGTGAACCGGTCCTTCGTCCGCGCGAAGCGGTTCGCCAGGCCCTCGTTCTCCGTGCTGAGCATGTGGACACCTACGAAGTTCGTGTTGGCGACGGCGGGCCAGGAGGAGGAGGTCCGTGCCATGTTGAAGGAGAAGCGCGGCGGCTCGGCGGACAGCGAGGCCACCGACGTGGCGGTGAAGCCGAAGGGGACGTCGTTGTAGGTGGCGGTGATGATCGCGACTCCTGCCGCATGCCGGCGGAAGACCTCGCGGAAGGATTCGCCGTGCAATTCGGCGGGTAGCCGGCGATCCGGTGCAGTGCTCTGGTGGTTCACGGGTGTCCTCCGGGGATCGACGGATGCGGGCGGGACGGGCGGCTTCGCGACACCCTCCGTAGGTGTCACCCGAGCCGGACAGGGCCGGTCCCGCTGATTCCACACTAGGCGCGGTCCGTGGCCTCCGGCTGGTTTGTTAATGTAGAAGTCATGCGCGCCAACCAGGGACCGGATACGGGTTCGAGCAACTACCCTCCTCCTGTCTACGCCGTTGCCGAGGACCGCCGGTCGGTCCCGCCGGCAGGGGTCTTCTGGTGGCTGGGCTCCACCATCCTCCTCGGCGCGATGCTGGGCGCCGCGTGGTGGCTGCTTGCACCGACCGGGCGGGTGTTCGGCGATCCCGGTGATCCGCAGCAGTGGGTGCTGCGCGACCTCACCCTGGCGGGCCTCGAGGTCGTCGTCGGTCTCGCCGTGGGAGCCGTCGTCGCGGTGCGGCTGCGACTGCCGGGCGTGGTGGCCCGGATCCTTGCCGCCGTCGGCGGATCGACGGTCGGGTCGCTCCTCGCACTCGGCGTCGGAGAAGGCCTCGCCTACGTCTTCGGCCCGCATGGACCGGAGGGAGTCCCCGGCTCCCTGTTCATGCTCCACTCCTATGGCGCACTCGCCCTCTGGCCCGCCACCGCATCCGTCGTCATCCTGGTGGCCGCCCTGATCGGACTCGCGCGCCGCAGGGAGTGACCGCGCCGCCGTTCCGCCTGACCCGCCCCGTGACCTTCGCCTGCCGCACTCCTGGCCGGCACTGTGGTGCCTGCGCTCCCGTCCCTGCGCTCCCGTCCCTGCGCTCCCGTCCCTGCAGTTCCGACGGCCGGTGCCGGCCGGTGGCGCCCGATAGACTCGACGGGTGACTTCAGCGCCCAGCACTCCGTCCGTCGTCGATTTCCGCACGCTCGATCTTCGCGGCCGCACGCTTTCCCCCGGAGACCTCAAGCGCCTTCTTCCCCGCGCCGCCGTGAGTGCCCATTCGTCCGAGGCGGCCGTGCAGGCCATCGTCGACGACGTCAGGGCTCGAGGACTCGGCGCGCTGCGCGAGCTGGCCCACCGCTTCGACGGCGTCGAGCAGGATCACCCGAGAGTACCCGCGGACGTGATCGCGGCAGCGCTGGAGGAGCTCGACGACGACGTCCGGGGTGCGCTCGAGGAAGCGATCCGTCGTGCCCGCCTGTTCGCCGAGGCCCAGCGGCCGGCCGACGTCGAGATCGAGATCGCCGAGGGCGCTCGGCTGACCCACCGGTGGATCGCCGTCGACCGCGTGGGCCTGTACGTGCCCGGGGGGCTCGCGGTGTACCCCTCCTCCGTCGTCATGAACGTGGTCCCCGCGCAGGCCGCAGGCGTCCGTTCCATCGCGCTCGCCTCCCCGCCGCAGAAGGAGTTCGGCGGCTGGCCGCACCCCGTCATCCTCGCGGCCGCTGCGATGCTGGGCGTGACGGAGGTCCACGCCATGGGCGGGGCCCAAGCCGTCGCGGCGCTGGCGTACGGTGTCGTCGCGGACGGCGGCACGGGAGACGGTACGGGGGACGGCGTAGGATCGGGCGAGCCGGGTGCCCTGCCCGGGGGCTCCGCCGCCGACCCGTCGCGCCCGGGCGCGATCGATCCGGTGAATCTGATCACCGGTCCCGGGAACGTCTTCGTCGCCACCGCGAAGCGCCTCGTGCGCGGCAGCGTCGGCATCGACTCGGAGGCCGGAACCACGGAGATCGCCGTCCTCGCGGACGCCGGTGCTGACGCGGACCTCGTGGCGGCCGACCTCGTCAGCCAGGCCGAGCACGATCCGCAGGCGGCGTCCGTCCTCGTGACCGACTCGGAGGAGCTCGCTGCAGCCGTCGTCGAGGCGCTGGGTGTCCGCGCGCAGCGCACCCGCCACGCCGATCGTGTCCGGACAGCCCTCTCGGGACCGCAGTCGGGAGTGATCCTGGTCGACGACCTCGAGCACGGGATCGCGGTGTGCGATGCCTACGCGGCCGAGCACCTCGAGATCCAGACGGCGGATGCCGCCGGCGTCGCGCGCCGCATCCGGAATGCCGGTGCGGTCTTCGTGGGCGCCTACAGCCCCGTGAGCCTCGGGGACTACTGTGCGGGGTCCAACCACGTGCTGCCGACCGGAGGGACGGCCGCCTTCACCTCCGGCCTCAATGTCACCACCTTCCTGAAGGCCGTGCAGCTCGTCCAGTACGACCGCGAGGCGCTGCGGGAGGTCTCGGCGTCGATCGAGGCTCTGTCCGACGCGGAGAACCTGCCGGCGCACGGAGAGGCCGTGGCGGCCCGCTTCGAGGCGACGGGTCGAGCGGTCCGCACGGACGGCTGAACACTACATCTGGTAATTACAGTGTTGTTGTTTCACCACATCTAGTCCTAGACTGATCGAACGGGACGATCGCCGACCATCCGAGGGGGAGCCGTGTACTGTCCGTACTGCCGGAACCCCGACTCGCGGGTGGTCGACAGCCGCCTCGCCGATGATGGCTCCGCCATCCGTCGCCGTCGCCAGTGCCCCGAGTGCGGACGCCGCTTCAGCACGGTCGAGACCACGAGCCTCAGCGTCATCAAGCGGTCGGGGGCGGGTGAGCCGTTCAGCAGGTCCAAGATCATCAACGGAGTCCGCAAGGCCTGCCAGGGGAGGCCCGTCACCGAGGACGACCTCGCTCTCCTGGCCCAGGAGGTAGAGGAGACCGTGCGTGCGAGCGGCGTCGCCGAGATCGACGCGCACGAGGTGGGGCTGGCGATCCTGCAACCGCTGCGCAAGCTGGACCAGATCGCCTACCTTCGCTTCGCGAGCGTCTACCAGGGCTTCGAGTCCCTGGAGGATTTCGAGGAAGCCATTGATACCCTTCGCCGGCAGGCGAAGGACAACGAGCGCATACCCTCGGGTGTGCAGAGACCGTTGACGGCGCAGTAGCGCCGCTCCAGACCCCGGTGGTGGCTGCGGAGGGGAAGCCGACGCCACCACCGGCACCACGTTCGTCCGGGCTCGCCCGGCACAGGAACAGCACGAAGCCCGGTACGGATGTCCGTACCGGGCTTCGTGCGTCGAGGGGGCCGTGTCCAGGGTCGCTCCGTCGTCGTTCCCGCCGTCAGCGTGGGTAGCTCGAGCCTCTCGAGCTGCTCAGGCCTTCTGGCTCGACAGCAGTGCGGCCTGCAGGGCGCCCCCCACGATTCCGGCGTGGTTCTTGAGCTGCGCCGGGATGATCGGGGTCCGGAGGTTCAGCGAGGGCAGGTATTCGCCGCTGCGCTTCGAGATGCCGCCGCCCACGATGAACAGCTCGGGGGAGAAGAGGAACTCGACGTGCGAGAAGTAGCGCTGGAGCCGGACGGCGTACTCGTCCCAGTCGATCCCGTCCCGTTCACGCGCGACGGCCGATGCCTTCGTCTCGGCGTCGTGCCCGTCGATCTCGAGGTGGCCGAGTTCCGCGTTCGGCACGAGCTTGCCGTCGAAGATGAACGCCGACCCGATACCGGTGCCGAGCGTGATGACGAGAACCGTCCCCAGCTTGCCCTTGCCCGCACCGTAGCGGACCTCGGCGAGTCCGGCGGCGTCGGCGTCGTTGATCACGTGCACGTCGCGCCCGAGGACCGTCGTGAACAGGGCGTCGACGTCCGTGTCGACCCAGCTCTTGTCCACGTTCGCCGCGGAGCGTGCCACGCCGTGCTGGATGATGGCCGGGAAGGTGACCCCGACCGGCACATCGGCCGGCGGGCCCTCGGGCCGTGAGCTCAGCTCCGCGACGATCTGCGCGACGACGTCGGCCACCGCCTCGGGCGTGGAAGGCTTCGGTGTCGGGATGCGGAAGCGCTCACCGACGATGAGACCCTTCTCGAGATCGACGATCCCGCCCTTGATTCCCGTACCGCCGATGTCGATGCCGATGACGGACGGGGGGAGCTTCCTAGATTTCTTCTTCTCGATGTCCTTGGCCATGATTCTCCGTCACGTGGGTTGGTGGTTCGGCGCAAGCCGGAAGGGGGTGGTGCAGAGGAAAACGGGGCGCCCATGTCAGGGTGCGGTGAGGATCTCCGCGCCGCTGTCGGTGACAACGAGTGTGTGCTCGAACTGCGCTGTCCTTTTGCGGTCCTTCGTGACGACGGTCCAGTCGTCCGCCCACATCGTCCACTCGATGGTGCCGAGCGTGAGCATGGGCTCGATGGTGAAGACCATGCCCGGCTCGATGACGCGGTTGTAGGCGGGGGCGGCGTCGTAATGGGGGATGATCAGGCCCGTGTGGAACGCTTCTCCGACGCCGTGCCCGGTGAAGTCACGGACAACACCATAACCGAAGCGTTTCGCGTAGGACTCGATGGTACGTCCGATGACGTTGATCTCGCGTCCCGGGGCCACGGCCCGGATGGCTCGGGTGAGCGACTCCTGCGTGCGTTCGACGAGCAGCCGCGATTCCTCGTCCACCGTCCCGACGCAGAACGTGTGGTTCGTGTCGCCGTGCACGCCGTCCTTGTAGGCCGTGATGTCGATGTTGAGGATGTCCCCGTCGCGGAGCTCCGTCGAGTCCGGGATGCCGTGGCAGATGACCTCGTTCAACGAGGAGCAGAGCGACTTCGGGAAGCCCCTGTAGCCCAGGGTCGAGGGATAGGCACCGTGATCGAGGATGAACTCGTGTCCTATGCGGTCGAGGTGATCGGTCGTGACACCGGGTTTCGCGTTCCGTCCGACCTCCACGATGGCCTGGGCCGCGATCCGCCCGGCCGCCCGGATCTTCTCGATGGTCTCGGGCGTCTTGACCTCGGAGCCGGTGAAGACGGCGGGAGCCGGGCGCCCCACGTACTCGGGACGAGCGATACCCGGGGGCACGGGCCGCATCGGCGAGACGGTCCCGGGTGTCAGGGTCCCGATGGGCGCAGCTGTGGATGACTGGGGCATACCCTTGATCCTATAACCGGGCAGCAGGTCACCTCTGGTGCGGCGGGGCCGGAAGGCCACCGAGTTCCCAGTCGGGGGACCGGCGGGCCCACGACGACGCGAGGAGTTCCGCTATGACGGAGTACTGGTTCAACGTCCGGACGCATGAGGTCGAGGAGGACCGCCAGTCGGACTGGTCACAGCTCATCGGGCCCTATGCCACGCGGGGAGAGGCCGAGAAGGCCCTGGAGAAGGTCCAGCAGCGCAACGACGCCTGGGATCGCGAGGACGACTAGAAGGTGTGCTCGGGTCCGGGGAACGTTCCGGACCGGACCTCGTCGAGGTAGGCCGAGGCGGCCTCCGCGAGGGCTGTCCGCAGGTCGGCGTACTGCTTGACGAACTTCGCCTGCCGGCCGCCGCGCAGGCCGGCCATGTCCTGCCAGACGAGGACCTGGCCCGTGGTCCCGGGGCCCGCTCCGATGCCGATCGTCGGTACGCTGACGGCTGCGTCGACGGCGAGCGCCGTCTCCGCGGGCACCATCTCCATGAGGACGCAGAACGCGCCCGCGTCCGCGAGGGCGACGGCGTCGTCCACGACGCGCTGCGACGCTTCCCCACGGCCCTGCACGCGGTACCCGCCGAGCGCGTGCTCGCTCTGCGGGGTGAAACCGATGTGGGCCATCACGGGGATGCCGGCGCGGACGAGGGCGCGGACCGTGTCCGCGTAGTCGGCGCCGCCCTCCATCTTCACGGCGTGCACCAGCCCTTCCTTGAGCAGCCGGACGGAGGACTCGACGGCCTGCTGTGGTGAGACCTCGTAGCTGCCGAACGGCAGGTCGGCGACGACGAGCGCGCGGCGGGCCGCGCGGCTCACAGCACGGCTGAAGAGGATCATCTCGTCCAGCGTGATGGGCAGCGTGGTCGCATGCCCGAGGACGTTGTTAGCAGCCGAATCGCCGACCAAGAGGACCTCGATCCCGGTCTCGTCGAACACCTGCGCGGCGTACTGGTCGTAGGCGGTGAGCATCGCGAATCGCGTGCCCTGCTCCTTCGCCTGCTGCAGGTGGTGGATCCGGACCCGCCCGGGTGGTGTCGGTGTACTCGGCCGGGTCTGGCCGTTCGGTGCACCGGGCGAGGGGGAGGAGGACGCGGCGCCTTCTCCGTAGGGGGCGGGCAGCTCGGCGGAGGTCATGCATCGAGCCTAGCCGACCCCCGGTCGAGGCTTCCGGACACCAGCGGCCCGCCGCGCATGAACCGGGCGTCCGGGTCAGTAGAGTATTGACGGCGGTCGTTCACGGCCCCGACGTTTCACGGCCCCGATGTCACGCGGACCCGATGTCACGCGGACCGCGGATACGACGGCACCCCCCCCGTCCGACGTCGGACAGGGACACCCCGCAGCCCTCCCGGGCGGCGCGGGGCAACGAGTCAAGGAATGAGGTTGTCATGGACCGGCAGCAGGAGTTCGTACTGCGCACCATCGAGGAGCGCGACGTGCGGTACGTGCGTCTCTGGTTCACCGACGTCGTCGGATCACTGAAGTCCGTGGCGCTGGCACCGGCCGAGGTGGAGGGCGCCTTCGAGGAGGGCCTCGGCTTCGACGGCTCCTCGATCGAGGGCCTCGCCCGCGTCTACGAGTCGGACATGCTGGCCCAGCCCGACCCGTCGACGTTCCAGATCCTGCCGTGGCGCGGCGAGAAGGAGCAGACGTCGCGGATGTTCTGCGACATCCTGACGCCTGACGGGCAGCCGTCCACCGCGGATCCGCGGGGCGTGCTGAAGAAGACCCTGGCGAAGGCCGCCGACATGGGGTTCACCTGCTACACGCACCCCGAGATCGAGTTCTACCTGCTGAAGTCGTCCGAACTGGGCCTCGACGGTCAACCCGTCCCCGTGGACCAGGCAGGCTACTTCGACCACGTGCCGGGTGGCGTGGCCCAGGATTTCCGCCGCACCGCCGTCGCGATGCTCGAATCCGTGGGGATCTCCGTCGAATTCAGCCACCACGAGGCCGGTCCGGGCCAGAACGAGATAGACCTGCGCTACGCCGATGCGCTGCAGACCGCGGACAACATCATGACGTTCCGCACCATCATCAAGGAGGTGGCCCTCACCTCCGACAGCTACGCGACCTTCATGCCGAAGCCGTTCTCCGAGCACCCCGGCTCCGGCATGCACACCCATTTCTCGCTGTTCGAGGGTGACAGCAACGCGTTCTACGAGGCCGGGGCTGAGTTCCAGCTCTCGCAGACCGCGCGCCAGTTCATCGCGGGTATCCTCCGCCACGCGCCCGAGTTCACGGCCGTGACCAACCAGTTCGTCAACTCGTACAAGCGGCTGTGGGGTGGCGGGGAGGCCCCGAGCCACCTCGCGTGGGGCCACAACAACCGCTCGGCGCTCGTGCGGGTGCCTCTCTACAAGCCCAACAAGGGCCAGTCCGCGCGCATCGAGTACCGCGGCATCGATTCGGCGAGCAACCCCTACCTCGCGTACTCCGTGCTCCTCGGTGCCGGCCTCAAGGGTATCGAGGAGGGCTACGACCTCCCGCCGGCCGCCGAGGACGACGTCTGGAGCCTCACGGCGGCGGAGCGGCGCGCCATGGGGCACGATCCGCTGCCGGCGAGCCTCCACGACGCCATCCGCGTCATGGAGGACTCGGAGCTCGTGGCGGACATCCTGGGCGAACAGGTCTACGAGAACTTCCTGCGGAACAAGCGCGAGGAGTGGCACGACTACCGCATCCAGGTGACGCCCTACGAACTGCGCCGGAACCTCAACATTCTCTAGCCGGTCCGCAGGTCCGCCTGCCGGTCGCTGCTTGGCTAGTGTTGCTCCATGAGCCTCAACCGCAAGCTGATCAGTTACGGGTTCACGGACCTCGAGAAGAGCCGGCGCTTCCTGGAGGCTCCGGAGCTGCGGGGACTGAACGACGACGATCTCTTCGCCGGCCTCGCGGTAGCGGCAAACCCGGATCTGGCGCTCCAGTCCTTCGTCCGGCTGCTGGCCTCCCACCGGAGGGCGGTGGAGGCGGTGTTCGCCGACGGAGACCGTCGCGGCCCGCTCTTCAGGCTGCTCGGCGCCTCGGAGGCGCTCGGCGAGTTCCTCATGCGCCGGCCCGAGCACCTGGACGTCGTCGTGGCGGGCCCGGCCACGCCCCGCGTCCTGGACCCCGCGGATCTCCGGGCGCTGCTGCTCCGCTCCGTGGACGCCGATCCTGCCGCGGACAATCCCGTGGCCGGCGTGACCGGCGTGGAGGCCTACCGGGCCTTGAGGGTCGCCTACCGGCGGCACCTGACGGACCTCGCGGTGCGCGATCTCTGCCACTGCGCGCCCGTTGACTACCTGCCCGTGGTCGCCCGCGAACTGGCAGACCTCGCGACGGCCGCGCTGGAGGCCTCCCTCGCCGTCGCCCGTGCCGAACTCGGCGAGGTGCACGAGGCCGACGTCGTCGCCCGGGTCCGCCTCGCGGTGATCGCCATGGGCAAGTGCGGTGCGCGCGAGCTCAACTACATCTCCGATGTCGACGTCGTCTACGTCGTCGAGGGTGACGGCCTCGACGAGACGACCGTCACCCGGATCGGGACGGGTCTGGCCTCCGGTATGGCGCGCGGAGTCTACTCACCCGGACCCGAACCCGCGCTGTGGGAGGTGGATGCGAACCTGCGTCCCGAGGGCAAGGACGGCCAACTCGTCCGGACGCTGGAGTCGCACGTCTCGTACTACCAGCGGTGGGCCAGGACCTGGGAGTTCCAGGCACTGCTCAAGGCACGTGCCGCTGCGGGGGACCCCGCCCTCGGCCGGCGGTACGAGGAAGCGATCGAGCCGTTCGTCTGGGCGTCGTCCCAACGCGAGGGCTTCGTCGAGGCGGTCCGCGCGATGCGCCGCCGGGTCACGGACAACATCCCCCGGGACGAGGAGGCCCGTCAGCTCAAGCTGGGGCCCGGAGGGCTCCGGGACGTCGAGTTCACCGTGCAGTTGCTGCAACTCGTGCACGGCCGCCTCGACGACTCGCTGCGGGTCCGGGACACCGTGTCAGCGATCGCCGCACTCAGCGCGGCGGGCTACATCGGCCGGTCGGATGCGCTCGACCTCGACGACGCATACCGCTACCTCCGTGTCCTCGAACACCGTATCCAGCTGATGCAGATGCGCCGCACCCACCTGATGCCCGAGGACGAGACGGCGCTACGGGCCCTTGCGCGCTCCTCCGAAGGCTGCCTGGTCACGGTGAGGCCCAGCGCGCAGAGCCTCTCCGAGAAGTGGCAGCGCACGCGCCGACTCGTGAAACGGCTCCACGAATCCATCTTCTACCGCCCGCTGCTGAACAACGCGGCCACGCTCCAGCCGGAGGACGTGCAGCTGACCGCCGAGGCGGCGCAGGCCCGCCTCGCCGCGTTGGGCTACCAGGACCCGCGCGGCGCCATGCGCCACATCGAGGCCCTGACGGGCGGGCTCCGACGGCGTGCCATGCTGCAGAAACAGCTCCTGCCCATCCTGCTCGCCTGGTTCGCGGACGGCGTGGACCCGGACGCCGGGCTCCTCGGGTTCCGCCGCCTCAGTGAGTCACTGGGGGAGAGCCACTGGTACCTCGGCATGCTTCGCGACTCGACGGCCGCCGCCGAGCGGCTCTGCGCCGTCCTGTCCAGCAGCCGGTTCATCACGGACCTGCTCGAGGTCTCGCCGGAATCCACCCAGTGGCTCGGCTCGGACGCAGCGCTCGTGCCCGACAGCTTCGACGCCCAGTGGACGGAGATCCAGTCCAAGATGTCCCGCCACCCCGAACCGGGTGAGGCCATCCGGCTGATCCGGCTGATCCGGCGCCGCGAGCTGCTGCGGATCGCCATCGCGGACAGTTCCCAGCTGCTGACGCAGGCGCAGGTCGGCGAGGCCCTCGCCGATGCCGATCGCGCCGCGATCCTCGGAGCACTCCACGTCGCCGAGAAGGAGATCAGCGCCCGCGGTGAGCAACGCCTCACCGACGTCGTCGTGATGGCCATGGGGCGGCAGGGCGGGCGCGAGATCACCTACGGCTCCGATGCCGACGTCATGTACGTCCACCGTCCGCTGGAGGGCGCCGACGGCGCTGCCGCGCAGAAGCAGGCCGAGACGATCGTGGCGCGCCTCGCCGCGCTGCTCACCCAGCCGTGCCGGCCGCCGGTCCTCGCCGAACGCGTCCTGGAGATCGACACGGCCCTCCGGCCCGAAGGCAAGCAGGGCGCCATGGTGCGGACCCTCGACTCCTACCGGGAGTACTACCGACGCTGGTCGCTCGTCTGGGAGGCGCAGGCCCTGCTCCGGGCGCGGCCGCTCGCCGGCGACGACACCCTCGCCGAGGAATTCCTCGAGCTCATCGACCCGGTCCGGTACCCGGAGGAGCTGCGGGAGACCGACGTCCGGGAGATACGGCGCGTCAAGGCGCGCGTGGAATCCGAGCGGCTTCCGCGGGGAGCCGACCCCTCGCGGCACCTCAAGCTCGGTCGCGGCGCCCTGAGCGACGTCGAATGGCTGGTGCAGCTGCTGCAGCTGCAGCACGCCCGCTCGCTCCCGGGGCTCCGTGTCCAGTCGACGCTGGCGGCGCTCGACGTGATCGCCGACGAGGGCCTGCTGCCGCTCGAGGACGTCCAGACCCTCCGGGCGAGCTGGAACCTGGCAACACGCATCCGTGCGGCGAATGTCATCTGGTCCGGCCGGGGCTCCGATCTGCTGCCCTCCCCACGGCGGGATCTCGAGGCAGTGGCGCGCTGGTGCGGGTACGGACCGGGGAGCGGCTCGGACCTCGAGGAGGACTACCTCCGGCTGACGCGCCGGAGCAGGGCGGTCTTCGAGCGGCACTTCTACGGGTACTGAGACACGGCCCGCCCCGGACACGAGGACGGCGGCCCCCGGGAGAGCCGCCGTCGTCGTTCGATCAGGTGCTGCGGTACGGATCAGACGCCGTAGTAGAGCTCGAACTCGTAGGGGTTCGGGCGCATCGACAGCGGCAGGATCTCGACCTCGCGCTTGTAGGCGATCCACGTGTCGATCAGGTCCTGCGTGAAGACGTCGCCGGCCTGCAGGAACTCGTTGTCCGCTTCGAGGGCCAGGAGGGCCTCCTCGAGCGAGCCAGGAGCCTTCTGGATGTCCTTTGCCTCCTCGGCGGGGAGCTCGTAGAGGTCCTTGTCGATGGGGTCCGCCGGTTCGATCCGGTTCTTGATCCCGTCCAGGCCCGCCATGAGCTGGGCGGCGAAGGCGAGGTACGGGTTCGACGAGGGGTCCGGCGCACGGAACTCGATGCGCTTGGCCTTCGGGTTCGAACCCGTGATGGGGATGCGGATGCCGGCGGAGCGGTTGCCCTGCGAGTACACCATGTTGACCGGAGCCTCGAAACCCTTGACCAGGCGGCGGTAGGAGTTCACCGTCGGGTTGGTGAACGCGAGGACGGCGGAGGCGTGCTTCAGCAGCCCGCCGATGTACCAGCGAGCGGTATCGGACAGTCCTGCATAGCCGCGCTCGTCGTAGAAGAGCGGCTCGCCGCCGGCCCACAGCGACTGGTGGCAGTGCATGCCGGACCCGTTGTCACCGAAGATGGGCTTCGGCATGAACGTGGCCGACTTGCCCCACGCGTTGGAGACGTTCTTGACGATGTACTTGAACTTCTGCAGGTCGTCCGCCGCATGCGTCATGGTGGTGAACTTGTAGTTGATCTCCGCCTGACCGGCGCCACCGACCTCGTGGTGCGAGCGCTCGACCTCGAGGCCCGCCTTGTCCAGCTCGACGCAGATGGCGTCGCGGAGATCGGCCTGCTTGTCGACGGGGGAGACAGGGAAGTAGCCGCCCTTGAACGGCGTCTTGTTGCCGAGGTTGCCGCCCACTTCCTCGCGGCCGGAGTTCCAGGGCGCCTCGATGGAATCCACCTTGTAGAAGCTTCCCTGGGGGGAGGACTCGTACTGCACGTTGTCGAAGATGAAGAATTCCGCTTCGGGGGCGAAGAACGCGGTATCGGCGATGCCCGTGGAGGACAGGTAGGCCTCGGCACGTTCGGCGACACTGCGGGGATCGCGGTGGTAGGGGTCTCCCGTTCGCGGGTTCACGATCGAGAAGTTCAGTGCGAGGGTCTTCTCGGTGCGGAACGGGTCGACGAATGCCGTCGTCACGTCGGGGATGAGCTGCATGTCAGATTCTGCGATGCCCTGGAACCCGCGGATCGAGGAGCCGTCGAAGAGCTGGCCGTGGATGAAGAAGTCGGCGTCGACGGACTTGGCGGGAACGTTGAAGTGCTGCTGCACGCCCGGCAGATCGGTGAAACGGACATCGACGAACCTGATGTCCTCGTCGGAGATGAATGTGAGGACCTCGTCCGCATTCTTAAACATCTATCAGTGCTCCTTACGCATGGCTGGGGTCAGAACCCGACGCCAGCGCGCGTCCCTGCACCGCAAGGGAAGTCACGAGCTCTGGCAGGATGAAACGCTGCCGCCGACTCGTCACAACTGTAGGAGCGGGCAGTTTCTCGCTGGTGTCGCGCTTGTTTCCGGGACGTTACATGGCGCTGTACTGCGGCTCCCACCCTAGCCTGCCGACGGGCCCCGGGTCATAATGGCGACCTGCCGGGGCGGTAGGGTTGGGGCGTGGTGAACAGAGGAGACATCGGGTCGTGGATGGAGGGGCCGCCGCCGTCCAACGGGCAGCAGTGGCCGGGCCAGCGGCTCGGCCGCCCGGAGAGCGGTCCGGGATCGATCGCCCGTTTCGGACCTCGCGCCGCCGCGCTCCTCATCGACTGGCTGATCTGCTCGCTCGCCTCCGCCGCGTTCTTCGGCTACGACAGCTTCGCGACCCTCTACATCTTCCTGGCGGAACAGATCCTCCTCGTCGGGTTCTTCGGCTACAGCATCGGCCACCGCTTCCTGCGGATGCAGGTCCAGACACTCGATGGACGGCCGGCGGGGTACCTGACGGCCGTCATCAGGAGCGTCCTCCTCTGCCTGGTGATCCCGGTCTTCGTGATCGACGCCGATCAGCGGGGCCTGCACGACCGGGCCCGCGGGACCGGCCTCTTCCGCATCTGAGGACCGTCCCCGCCGGAGGCGACGGACGAGCCCTTTCCCTCACGGACGACGTCCTCGCCGAACGGACGAAGGAGCCCCCTCCCGGCCGGGAGGGGGCTCCTTCGTGACTGCTGGTCTTCGTTCGGCGGGTGTCAGCGGCCGCGCATCGCCTTGCGGTCGGGGCGGGCCTTGAACGGGTCGACACCCTTGGGGATCGGGAGCTTCGTGCCGAGGGCGGTGAGGCGCTTGTCCACCGCGTAGACCTCCTGCTTTGTCAGCGTCTTCTTCAGCTTCTGGACGGCCTTGGGAACCTTGGACAGCGGAACCTGGCGATCGTCACGGCCGGTCTCGATGACGTGGACCGGGACATTGGGGATGATCCGCGCCATCTTGCGCTTCTCGCCGTCCACGAGCTGCTTCACCCGAGTGGAGGGGCCCTCGGACACCAAGATCACGCCCGGCCGGCCGATCACCCGGAACACGGCGTCCTGGGTGCGGGGGTTCACGGCCACGGGCTGCTCCTGCAGGATCCAACCGCGACGGAGCACGCTGAGCGCGGCGCCCGCCGCTCCGGGTCGGCCCTCGATCTGCGAGAACGCCGCCCGCTCCGCCCTCCTCGAGAGGATGAAGATCGCGGCGAGGAACGCGAGCGGGACGGCGATGATCATCAGGGTGATGACGTTGTTGATGAGCAAACCGACCAGCAGGCCGATGGCGATGATGCCGACGAAGGCCAGCAGCATCAACCAGACGACCCCCGGGTCGTTGCGCCGGGTCATCTTGAAGACCTCGACGACCTGCTTCATCCGCCCGGTCTTCTTCGGCCCCTTCTCGGCCTTCGGCTTGCGGGAGAAGAGCCGGCGCTTGGGCGTGGGCGAACCTGAGGGATCAATCGCGTGTGACATAGTTCCTCGATTCTACGGGATGACCGGAGGCCGACGGCGGCGCTGGGGGCGATCCTCCTCGTCTGCCGGAGGACGAGCCGCGATCAGCCGGCGAGGAGGGAGGATGCTTCCTGGGTCGCGGAGCCGGACTCGTCGAGGTGTGCGAGCTCCGGCGGGAGCTCGAGCCCCTTCCGGCGCATCGCCCGCGCCCACAGGCGACCTGCGCGGTAGGACGAACGCACGAGGGGACCGCTCATCACGCCCAGGAAGCCGATCTCCTCCGCCTCTTCGCTCAGCTCGACGAATTCGCCCGGCTTCACCCACCGGTCCACGGGCAGGTGGCGTTCGCTCGGGCGGAGGTACTGGGTGATGGTGATGAGATCGCAGCCGGCCTCGTGCAGGTCCCGGAGGGCCTCCGAGATCTCCGCACTCGTCTCGCCCATGCCGAGGATCAGATTCGACTTGGTGACCATGCCGCGGTCACGGCCCTGGCTGATGACGTCAAGCGACCGCTCGTAGCGGAACGCGGGACGGATGCGCTTGAAGATACGGGGCACGGTCTCGACGTTGTGGGCGAAGACCTCGGGCGCCGCGTCACAGATCGCCGCGATGTGCTCCGGTCGCCCCGAGAAGTCGGGGATGAGGATCTCGACCCCGGTGCCCGGGTTCAAGCTGTGGATCTGACGGATCGTCTCGGCGTAGAGCCACACGCCCTCGTCGGCCAGGTCGTCGCGTGCCACGCCCGTGACGGTCGCATACCGGAGATTCATCGACTGCACGGATTGAGCGACCTTGAACGGCTCGCTGCGATCCAGTGGCTGGGGTTTGCCCGTGTCGATCTGGCAGAAGTCGCAGCGGCGCGTGCACTCGGACCCTCCGATGAGGAACGTCGCCTCGCGGTCCTCCCAGCATTCGAAGATGTTGGGGCAACCGGCCTCCTCGCAGACGGTGTGGAGGCCCTCCTTCTTCACGAGATTCTTCATGGCGACGAACTCCGGCCCGATGTTCACCTTGGCCTTGATCCAGTCCGGTTTCCGTTCGACCGGCGTCTCCGCGTTACGCGCCTCGATGCGCAGCAGGCGTCGACCCTCGGGTGCAAGGCTCACAGTAGAACTCCTTCTGACGGCGTGTCATGGGCGGCGCCGGAGGCTCCGGCTCCGTCGGGGGTCGGCGCGCGCAGACCGTGGGCGGATCCGTCGCCCAGCAGCAACGCCTCATTCTTGCGCAAACCTGCCTCGATGGACGAAACCAGCTCCGCCGGACGGACCGTCCGGCCGATCTCCTCCGAAATGGTTGTCACCCCTGCGTCGCTGATGCCACAGGGGACGATCTGCTGGAAGGGCGCCAGATCGTTACTGCAGTTCACCGCGAAGCCGTGCATGGTGACACGGTTCTTCACCCGGATGCCGATGGCGGCGATCTTGCGGGCGGGCCGGCTGTTCGAGGCGGCGAGCCAGACCCCGGAGCGCCCCTCGATCCGGATGCCCTCGATGTCGAGTTCCAACAGTGTGGCGATGATGATCTCCTCGAGGACGGACACGTACTCGGCCACCCGGGCGGCATCCCTGAGCGCGATGATCGGGTAGCCGACCAACTGGCCCGGCCCGTGCCAGGTGAGCTTGCCGCCGCGGTCCACGGGAATCACAAGAGTGCCGTCGAACGGCCGCTCGTGCTCCTCGGTCCGCTTGCCGGCGGTATAGACGGCGGTGTGCTCGAGCAGGAGGACGGTGCTCGGTGTCGAACCGGCGAGCACGCGGGCATGCAGGTCCTTCTGCATCTCCCAGCCCTCCATGTACCCGACGAAATCCGGCGCGAGTCCCACGCGCGACAGTACGAGAGTCATGGTGCAAGGGTAGTCCTGTCCGCTGACAGCTTGTGCCGAGGCGGCGTCCCGTTACTCGCTCCGGCCCGGATGCTCCTGGCTGACCAGCGGCACGGGGACGCGGAGCCGGACGATCCGCCAGGCGCGATCCACCCGTCGGATCTCGAACGCCATCGTGGTGGGGGTACAGCCGAGCTGTGCCGTGAACCGCCAGAAATCCGATGTGAGGCGCTTCGTCCCGGCACGGGTTCCGGTGTCCGCGACGGGAATCGGGAGCGCGCGCCACGTGGTCCAGTGCAGGCTCGGGCCGGTGACGTGCCAGGTCGAACCGCGCCAGGAGAGTTCTGACGGCGCAGCAAAGCTCTCGCCGGCGCCGTCGGACGACACGTCGATCTCCTCGTCGACCACGTGCCAGGTTCCCGCAGCCGGGAGCAGCCCTGTCCTCATGGAATCCACCTCTTTCGATGGATCAAAAATAGAACGCGTGTACTACTACGTCAATCGGCTCGCTCTGCCGGGAGAGGCTGTGGATAACCGGCGGCCGCGCCGCGCGGTGGACTACAACTGTCGTATGAGTGGAACCACGCCACGTGACCAGGGGCGGACCGCCGAGGCGACCGGTGGAACCGGCGAGCCCATCGGGGCTCGGGGAGCGCCGCCGACAGGTCCCTCCGGTGGAGCGGCGCACGCCCCGAACGAGGCACCGGTTGCTCCGAGTGCCGCTGGGTTCACGGTGGGCCGTCTGCTGGGCAGCGGCGGCTCCGCCGCGGTGTGGCTGGTCCAGGACGAGGGAGGTGGACGGTTCGCCCTGAAGGTTCCGCAAGCGGACCCGGGCCGGGGTACGGACGCCAGCGGTACCCCGCGAGGGGCAGCGCAGGAGGGCGCAGAATCCCCGGCGGGCGATGCGTCGGATCCGGCTGCACGCGGCACCACCGCTGCCTCTCCCGTGATCGGGAGACGGAACCCCACGCCGGGACCCGCGCCGCACGTTCAGCCGCCACCCCGACATGGCAGACGGGCCGCAGCCACCGCTACCTCGTCCTCGGGTCCGCCCCTGCAGGCGCCGTCCGTGCCTGTCCCACCGGCACCGGCCGGGTCCGTCGCCGGCTCTGCGCATCCGTCCGGCTCCGAGGCCGAGGACATGGCTCTCGAGATGCGCCTGCTGCGGAGGTTCGATCACGAGCACCTGCTCCGGATTCATCGCACGGTCGCCACCGATCGCGGACCGGCGCTGCTGCTGGAGTTCGCCGCCGGAGGCTCGCTCCTCGGCCTCCTGACCGCACGCGGTCCGCTCCCCATCGCGGAGGTGGTCACAGCCCTCGTGCCCATCGCCCAGGCGCTCGACTACCTGCACGGCAGCGGTGCGGTGCACGGGGACGTCTCGCCCGCGAACATCCTGTTCACGCAGGAGGGGAAGCCGCTGCTCGCCGACTTCGGGACGGGGAGACTCCTCGGGACACCGGATCGCGCGGCGCCGGGGACGCCCGGCTTCGTCGACCCGGCGCGGGGAGCCGCCTACGATCCCGGTGCGGATGTCTTCGCCCTCGCTGCCGTGGCCTGGTTCGCGCTCACCGGTCGCATACCGGGACCTGAGCAGCAGCGGCCTCCGCTCGTGCTCATCGTGCCCGACGTCCCGCCGCCACTCGTCCAGCTCATCGAGGACGGGTTGAGTGCGGACCGGCGGCACAGGCCGGGCGCGGACGATTTCGCGCGTGTTCTGCTCGCCAGTGCCGCTGCCGATCCGGTGGATCTGGTTCCGGCGGTCCACGCCAGTGTTCGTCCCGAGCTTCTGACCCGCCGCTCCGGATCTCCCCGTGCGCCGAGTAAGCCGGCCTGGCAGCGCCTCCGCCTGCAGCGCTGGGGGCCTGACCGGTCGCGGCCGGCGCCCTCCGCCCGTTCGTCGGGTTCGGGCCGGGGTAGCTCGACCGTCGGCCGGGATGACACGACGTGGCGGCGTCTCGCGCTCCTCTCGGGCACTCTCGCCCTGCTCCTGCTGAGTGCAGGGATCGCCCTGACGATGGGAGGCGTGTCGGGGCCCGCTGATCCCGATCGGCTCAGCGCAGGCAGCAGCAGCAGCAGCACCAGCGCCAACAGCAGCAGTCCGGCGCCTGCGTCCTCCCCACGGCCTGTCGTCGGTGCGACCGGCCGCGCTGGACCGGGTGCCGCCCAGACGGGAGGCGCGGGGGAGTCGGCGAGCCGGGGAGGTGGAGGAGCGGAGGCACTGGACGCAGGCTCCGGCGGTGGCGGTCCGGGCGAGCCCGGAACGGATGATGGCCCTGGTGACCCGACCCGTGCGCTGGTCGGTCTCGCCGCACTCCGCGCCGCAGCCTTCGCAACGCCGGACGCGGAGATCCTCAGGCGGGTCGATGTTGCTGGATCGCCCGCGATGACGGCAGATCAGGACGCGGTCGAGGCGCTCGCCACATCGGACCGGCACCTTCCTGACCTGACGATCGCGATCCGCGACGCGGCACTCCTGGAGCCAGCGGAACAGGCCGCTCTCCCCGTGCTGCCGGGCGTACCGTACGCGGACGCGGCTCCGGCGGACACGGACGTGGCCCTCGTGCGTGCGACGGCGGCGCTCTCCGCCTACACCGAGGAGAGCACCGATCGGGCGTCCGGCCTCCCTCCACCGGCGCTCATGGCCGCCAGCCGGCAGGACCTCGTGTTCGTCCTCTGGAACGACGGCACCAGCACCGACGGGTGGCTCATCCACTCGGTGATCGAGGCGCCGGACTGAGCGGTCCCGCGCGTCGTCCCCGGAGGACGGCGAACCGTCGCCTGCGCCCGGTGGTTCAGGAGTGCGTGAGGCGCCGGACCCACGACGCGAGTGATTCTGGGGTCGGTTCGTCGAAGGTGAAGCCCGCCGCGGTCAGCTTCCGTGGTTCCATGCGGGTGCTCACGAGCAGGAGTTCGTAGCCGAGCTGTCCGATCACCGCCTTCAGCAGGGATGCCGGCACCCGGAACCACACGGGTCGGCTGAAGGCCTTGCCGAGCGCGAGCGTGATGGTGTCCAGGGTGGCAGGAGTCGGCGCGCTCAGATTGACGGCGCCGGAGAGGGGAGCGGTGAGCAGGAACTCGAGTGCCCGGACCTCGTCGTTCAGGGAGATCCACGGCCACCACTGACGCCCCGGGCCGAGGGAGGTACCGGCGAAGAGTCGGATGGGGACCAGGAGGTTCGGTAGAGCTCCGCCGCCCTGTGCCATCACGATGCCGGTCCTCGGCAGCACCACGCGCACGGAGTCGGGTGCGCCCAGCGCCTCTGCCTCCCACCGCCGGCAGATGTCGGCCAGCAGGGTCTGCCCGGACGCGGCGGCTTCCGTCAGGACGTCGTCGCCCCGATCGCCGTAGTAGCCGGACGCCGACTGGCTGATGAAGACCTCGGGCGGATGATGGGCCGCCCGCATGGCCTGCACCAGAGTCCGCGTGGGCATGATCCGAGAGGAGTACAGCGTCTCCTTGTAGCTCCTGGTCCAGAGCCCGCCCGCGATCCCGGCGCCCGAGAGGTTGATAACGGCATCGGCGTTCTCGACTGCGGAGACATCGAGTTCACCGGCCGCCGGATTCCATCGGATCTCCCGTGGTGCCCGGGGTGCACGGCGCACAAGTCTGGTCACCTCGTGATTCTTCTCGAGCTGACGGATGAGGGCTGTGCCGATGGTCCCGGACGCGCCGGCGAGGAGGATGCGCATGCTCCCATCGAACCACTAGTCAGGGGTGAAAGGTACCGGGCACCCGTTCACCGACCGGCGTCCCGTCCCCTACCCGGGCGATGACGGCGCGCTGAGGTCGTAGCGGCGCCCTCTCCGCGCAACGACCGGTGACGACAGGGCGGCCCCGGACGCTGGTCCGGGGCCGCCCTGTCGATCCCTGCGATGCGAGTCAGCTGTTCAGCGTCGCGCTGAGCGAGATGTCCTTCACACCGGCGAGGGCCTGCGACACCGGGCAGCCCTCCTTGGCTGCCTGTGCGATGCGCTGGAAGTCCTCTTCCGCGAGTCCGGGCACCGAGGCTTCGAGGGTCAGCCGGATGGCGGTGATGCCCGTGCCGGGCTGGAAATCGACCTCCGCGGTCGTCTCCACCCGCTCGGGCGTGTTGCCCTCCTCGCCGAGGGCGTTGCTGAACGCCATGGAGAAGCACGCCGAGTGGGCTGCTGCGATGAGTTCCTCCGGGCTGGTCTTCCCCCCGGCATCCTCGGCGCGTGCCTTCCAGGTGACGTCGTAGGTGCCGAGGCCCGATGAATCGAGCGTGACCTGCCCCGATCCGGACGGAAGATCGCCGCTCCAGACGGTATGGGCTGTGCGAACGGTAGCCATGGTTCTCCTTGCTGTCGGACGGACACGCTCTTCGCGTCCGGTGCTGCCCTCCCATCCTAGGGAGGCCCGGCGGCCACTTCCATCGCCGATGCGATCCGAACCTGGACGCTGTCGGCTCGGTCCCGGGTTCGACGGTGGGCGTGACCAGGGCCGGCCTTGTCACGGCGTCCGCTACGCGCCGGACCCGGACGACGGGAGCTGGGCGCACGACCGGAACGACGGGAGCTGCGCGCACGACCCGGACGACGGGAGCTGCGCTCCGGACCGGAACGACGGGAGCTGCGCGCACGACCGGGACGACGGAAGCCGCCTCCCCGAGGGGGAAGCGGCTTCCGTGAGACGTCAGTGAGACGTCAGCCCCGGCATCCCCTGCTCAGAGGCCGAGGTCCGGCTCGAACGCGCCGCCCTCGAGCCGCGCCTTCAGCGTCTGCAGGAACCGACCGGCGTCCGCACCGTCGACGAGGCGGTGGTCGTACGTGAGGCTGAGGTACATCATGGAGCGGATCGCGATCGTGTCGTCACCGTCGGCGCCTGTGATCACCACGGGGCGCTTGACGATGATGCCCGTCCCGAGGATGCCGACCTGCGGCTGGTTGATGATCGGGGTGTCGAAGAGTGCTCCGGCGGAACCGATGTTCGTGATCGTGAAGGTGCCGCCCGACAGTTCGTCGGGACCGATCTGTCCGCTGCGGGTGCGTGAACCGACGTCGGCGATCTTCTTGGCGAGCCCACCGAGGTTGAGATTTCCGGCGTCCTTGATGACGGGGACCAGCAGGCCCTTCTCGGTGTCGACCGCGATCGCGAGGTGCTCTGCGTCGTGGTACGTCACTTCCTTCTTCTCCTCGTCGAAGGAGGCATTCAGCTTCGGGTGCTGCTTGAGCGCCTCGGTGACGGCCTTCGAGATGAACGGGAGGAAGGTGAGCTTCGCGCCGTTCTGCGCCTGGAAGGACTCCTTCGACGCGGTGCGCAGCTTGGCGATCCTCGTCATGTCGACCTCGATCACCTGGGTGAGCTGGGCCGAGACCTCGAGTGATTCCCGCATGCGCTTGGCGATGGTCTGGCGGATCCGGGGTGCCTTCTCGACCGTACCCCGCAGCTTCGACGGCTCGACCGCCGGGGCTGCTGACTTCGAGGACGCGGCGGGCGCCTGAGCTTCGGGAGCGGGCGACGACGACTCGGCCGGTGCCGCCTTCTGCGCCTCCGCGGCTTCGAGGACATCCTGCTTCCGGATGCGTCCACCGACGCCGGTTCCCTTGATCGCGGAGAGGTCCACGTTGTTCTGGTTCGCCAGGCGCCGGACGAGCGGGGTCACGTACGCCGAGGCGTCCGAGCCGCCGCTGTCTGCGGACGAGGTGTCGGCCTTCTCCGCAGGAGCCTCCGACGGCTTCTCGGGTGTCTTCTCAGCTGCTGCGGGCTGCTTCTCGGGTGCCTTGCCGGCTTCGGCGTCGGGCTCCGAGGTGGCGTCCTCACGACCGGCTTCCTTGTCCGCTCCGGGCTTCTCGGTCGGTGCGTCGTCGCGCTCCTCCGCCGGCGCCGCGGCCAGAGGTTCGCCGGAGCCCGCTTCGGCCTTCTTGGGGGCTGCCGCGCCCGAGCCGATGATCGCGAGCACGGCGCCGACCTCGGCGGTCTCGTCCTCGTTCACGCGGATCTCCTGCAGCTTGCCGGCCACGGGGGACGGGATCTCGGTGTCGACCTTGTCGGTCGATACCTCGAGGAGCGGCTCGTCGACCTCGACGTCGTCACCGACGGCTTTCAGCCAGCGTGTGACGGTTCCCTCGGTGACACTCTCACCGAGGGCGGGGAGGGTCACTTCGGTACCCTCGCCGGCGCCTTCGTCACTGCTGTCGTCGCTGCTGTCTGCACCGCCTGTGGAGGAGGGGGCCTCGGCCTCGGGCGCCTTCTCCTCGGGCTGGTCCGCGGACTCCTCTGCCGACTCCTCAGCCGGTGCGGCGTCCGCGGCCGGAGCTGCGTCGTCGGAGTCACCGCTTCCCGAACCGTCGCCGATACGCACGAGCGGAGCGCCGACCTCGGCGGTCTCGTCCTCGGCGACCAGGATCTCCTCGATCACGCCGGCGATCGGAGAAGGGATCTCGGTGTCGACCTTGTCGGTGGACACCTCGAGGAGGGGCTCGTCGACCTCGACACGGTCACCGACCTGCTTGAGCCAGCGGGTGACGGTGCCTTCGGTGACGCTTTCACCGAGAGCGGGCAAGTTCACGGATTCAGACATAATGTGCCCGTTTCTCCTTCATAGATCGTTCCTGACAGCTGGTCGACGAGCGGGACCCGTCCAGCTGGGCGTGCGTGAAATTCCTGGTTCCGAGCTTAGTCCACGCCCTCGGAGCGTGGACCAGGCCCGTTCTGTTGTGGGCCGCCCGCCTCAGCCGTGCAGCGGCTTGCCCGCGAGGGCGAGGTGCGCCTCGCCGAGCGCCTCGTTCTGCGTCGGGTGCGCGTGGATCAGCGGAGCGACGTCCTCGGGGTACGCCTCCCAGTTGACGATGAGCTGCGCCTCGCCGATCTGCTCACCCATCCGGGACCCGAGCATGTGAACGCCCACGATGGGGCCGTCCTTCTCGCGAACGAGCTTCACGATGCCGCCCGTCCCGATGATCGAGCTCTTGCCGTTGCCTGCGAGGTTGTACTCGTGGGTCAGCACGTTCTCGTCGCCGAACTTCTCGCGGGCCGCCTTCTCGGTGTAGCCGACGGAGGCGATCTCGGGGTCGCTGTAGGTGACCTTGGGGATGTTGAGGTCGGAGACGACGACCGGCTTCTGGCCGGCGATCTCCTCGGCGACGAAGATGCCTTGCTGGAACCCGCGGTGGGCGAGCTGCAGGCCGGGGACGATGTCACCGATCGCGTAGATGCTGCCGACGCCGGTGTGCAGGCGCTCGTCGGTGATGACGAAGCCGCGGTCCATCGTGAGGCCCGCCTCCTCGTAGCCGAGGTCCTGCGTGACCGGCCCGCGTCCGACGGCGACGAGCATGAGGTCGGCCTCGAAGGTCTTGCCGTCCTCGAGCGAGACGACGACGCCGTCGTCGTTCTGCTCGACGGACTTGAAGCGGGTGCCCGTGTTGAACGCGATGCCGCGCTTCTTGAAGGCGCGTTCGAAGTTCTTCACGATCGAGGCGTCCTCGTTGGGGACGAGCGAGGGGAGGGCCTCGATGATCGTGACGTCGACGCCGAAGGACTTCCAGACGGACGCGAACTCGCAGCCGATGACGCCGCCACCGAGGATGATCGCCTTCTTGGGGACGAAGTCCATCGTCAGGGCCTGGTCCGAGGTGATGACCTTGCCGCCGATCTCGAGACCGGGGAGGCTGCGGGAGAAGGAGCCGGTCGCGAGGATGATGTGCTTGCCGGTGTAGACGGTGCCGTCGACGTCGATGGTTGTCTGCGAGGCGAGCTTGCCCGATCCCTCGATCACGGTGATGCCCTTGGACTTGATGAGCCCCTGCAGTCCGCGGTACTTGCCGGCGATGATGCCGTCCTTGTACGCGTTCACGGCGTTCATGTCGATGGACTCGAACGTCGCCTTCACTCCGTACTTCTCGGCATCGCGGGCGCCGTCGGCGATCTCCGCGGAGTGGAGCAGCGCCTTGGTGGGGATGCAGCCGTTGTGCAGGCAGGTGCCGCCGAGCTTCCCCTTCTCGATGAGCCCCACGGTGAACCCCAGCTGCACGGCGCGAAGGGCCGCGGCGTAACCGCCGCTGCCTCCACCGAGTACCAGGATGTCGAATTCTTGCGCAGTTGCCGATTCGGCCACTTGAACGCTCCCTCGCGTGGTCTGTTGACGCGCCGGGCGCGTCGGTTGATAGATCGTTGGCTGGTGCGGTCGCAGAGCGGTCGCGGTGCTTCGTGTGCTTTGTTTTTCACCCTATCCCCAGTTGTAGCCGTCATCCACCTGAAGTCGTCGGTGTCCGTTCGGTTCGTACCCGGATGTGCGCAGGGTCACGCGTGCCGGTCCGCCCGCGTCGGTCCACCCTCGGGTGGTCGGGCAGTGCGGGGCGGGGGCGGGGATGCCGGGCCTGGTCGGCGGGACCCGCGCCAGGGCGGGTCCCGCCGACCGGCTGCCGTCAGGCCGTGCGCGCGAGGACGTCCTCGACGTAGGCGAAGAGGGTCCGGACACCGACACCGGTGCCCGCCTTGGGCGTGTAGCCGTAGGGGGCGCCCTCGTTGAAGGCCGGTCCGGCGATGTCGAGGTGGGCCCAGGGGATCTTCTCGCCGTCGACCTGTCCCACGAACTCCCGCAGGAACACCGCCGCCGTCATCATGCCGCCGTTACGCTCACCGATGTTGGCGATGTCGGCGACCTGGGAGTCGAGGCTGGGGCGCAGTTCCTCCGGCAGGGGCATGGGCCAGAACTGCTCGCCCGCGCGGTCGGCGGCGGCCTTCACGGCATCGCGCACGCCGTCGTCGCCCATCACTCCGGAGACGCGGGTGCCCAGCGCGATCATCTGCGCGCCGGTGAGCGTGGCGATGTCGATGATGGCGTCGGGGGACTCCTCGCTCGCTGCGACGAGCCCGTCGGCGAGGACCAGGCGGCCCTCGGCGTCGGTGTTGAGGACCTCGACGGTGCGGCCGCCGTAGATGGACAGGACGTCCTCGGGGCGCTGCGCGGTGCCGGACGGCATGTTCTCGGCCAGGCAGAGCCATGCCGTGACCTTCGCGGGGAGGCCCAGCTCGGCGACGGCGAGGAGGGTGGTGAGGACGACGGCGGCGCCGGCCATGTCGAGCTTCATGGTCTGCATGCCTGCGGCGGGCTTGAGCGAGAGTCCACCGGAGTCGAAGGTGATGCCCTTGCCGACAAGGGCGAGGTGCACGGCGGACTTCGCGGGGGAGTATTCCACCTTGACCATGCGCGGCGGACGGGAGGAACCCTTGCCGACGCCGAGGATGCCGCCGTAGCCGTCCCGCTCGAGGCGCTTCTCGTCCATGACCGTGACCTTGACGGGAAGTCCCCGCGCGAGATCCTTCGCAGCCTGCGCGAAGGTCTCCGGGTAGAGGTGGCTCGGGGGCTGGTTGACGAGGGAGCGGGTGGCGTTCACGTTCTTGCCGAGGACGACGGCGCGTTTCAGCGCGGGTGCGAGCTCGGAGTCGTCCGCGGCCGGGGTGTGGACGACGACGTTGCGCACGGCGGCGCGGTCCGTGGCGGGCGCAACGGTCCCGTCCGCCTTCATGCCCGACTTATGGCCCTCGTAGCTGTAGGCACCGAAGGCGGCTCCTTCGGCCACGGCTGCCGCTGCGGCGACGGTTGCGGCAGGCAGGGCGAGGACCACGGTGTCGAGGCCGGTCAGCTGGCGGACCGCTGCGCCCGCGGCGCGACGGAGGGTCTCCGGGGAGAGCATGGCGTCCGTCGTCTGCTGGCCGACCCCGGACAGGACGAGCGAATCGGCGCCCGTCTCGGGAAGGCCGGGGAGGCGGCGAACCTCGTCCGCGGCACCGGTGATGCCGAGGACCTGGAGGGAGTCTCCGAGCGCTCGTGCTGCCTTGGCCGGCAACGGGCTGTCGAGCAGGACGGGCCCGTCGATGCCCTTGGCGACCGCGATCACGAGCGCGTCGCTCGGAATCTTCTTCAGGTCCTTCGCGGAGGCTGTCAGGTGTAGTTCGGTCGTCTTGATCACGGAATATGTCTCCTCGTGTCCGGATGGTTGTCCAGATGCTGCGTCACTCGTGGTGGGTCCGTCGCGGTCCGGTATCTGGTGGTGCCGGACCTCCCTGACGATCGTAGTCTCTGCTCCGCCACCGGCCCGTCCGGTCCACAGGGAGCACGGGAGACGCAGAATGCGCGGCCGGGCCCGGGGGGAGGTTCGGGGGAGGTCCGGGAAGATGCAGGTGAGGTGGCTGCCGGAATGAAGCCGGCGCACGCGGCGTTGAACACTGCAGGACGAACCGCAAGGAGAACCATGCTGGATCCACGAACCCTGTACAACATCAACACCGAGGTGTTCAACGACGCCGGGACGAAGGGGCTGCCCCTCGTCATGAGCCTGACGGGCTTCATGGACGCCGGGCAGGTCGTGTCCCAGGTCAGTGAGGAGCTTCTCGAAGTCCTCGACCATGAACTCGTGGCCGAGTTCGACGCCGATCAGCTCATGGACTATCGCAGCAGGCGCCCGAGGGTCACCTTCGTCGAGGACCATCTGACCGATTACCAGCCGCACAGACTCGAACTGCACCGCCTGCACGACGGACTGGGCGAGCCGTTCCTGTTCCTCACAGGTCTCGAGCCCGATCTGCAGTGGGAGCGCTTCGCGAGCGCCGTCGTCGGGCTCGTCGCCGACCTCGAGGTCCCGCTCATCTCGTGGGTTCACGCCATCCCCATGCCGGTTCCGCACACCCGGCCGATCGGTGTGACGATGCACGGCAACCGCCCGGACCTCATCGACGGCATGAGTGCCTGGCGACCGACAGCCGAGTTCCAGGCGTCCATCGGCCACATCCTGGAGATGCGCCTCATCGAGGCGGGCGACGACGTCGTCGGCCACGCCATCCATGTCCCGCACTACCTCGCGGAGGCCGAGTACCCGCCCGCCGCCGTTGCCGGCCTCGAATACCTGGGCGCGTCCGCACGGCTCGTGCTGCCCACGGACCGGCTGCGGGAGACAGGGCGCGACGTCGAACGCCAGATCGCCCGCCAGGTCGGCAACTCGGCCGAGGTGCAGTCGGTGGTGTCATCCCTGGAACAGCGTTACGACGAGTACGCGGAAGGTGCTGAGCGCCGATCGCTGCTGGTCAAGGAGAACAGCGAACTCGCGAGTGCCGACGAGCTCGGCGCGGCCGTGGAGGCGTATCTCGCCAGTCCTCAGGCCGAGGAGGAATCTACCCACCTGTGGGACACCGAGTTCCTCAATCCGCCGGCGGTCCGTGACGACGGGACCGGGCCCCGGCCGGATCCAACCACCGGACCGGAGGCGACGGACGACGGGACGTCCGGACAGCGTCCAGCCTGATCGCCCGTCGGGCCCGTTGACCCGTCCGGCCTGACCGCCCGACCGGCCGGTGCAGCCCGGACGGCTGCCGTGCGCCGGCCCAGGAGAAAGCCCACCCGTCCCGCCGACGGGTGGGCTTTCTCATACCTGTTCCGGCAGGCCCCGGGCACGGCGGACGCGGCGTCACGGGATAATGAACTGGTGATTTCTTCGAAGGCGGGCCTGGTCTGGGGGGCAGGAGTGGCGGCCTACCTCGTCGCGGTGACCCAGCGCACCACCTTCGGGGTGGCAGGTCTCGAGGCGACGGACAGGTTCGGGGCCACCGCGTCCCAGCTGTCCGTGTTCACGGTGGTCCAGCTGCTCGTGTATGCCGGGCTCCAGGTGCCCGTGGGCGTCCTGGTGGATCGATGGGGTCCTCGTGCGCTCATCGTCGCGGGCGGCGTGCTGATGGCGGTCGGCCAGACGCAACTGGCGTTCGCCGACTCCGTGGGAGCCGGGATCGTAGGACGGCTGCTCGTAGGAGCCGGTGATGCGACCACCTTCATCAGCGTCCTGCGCCTCCTGCCCGCCTGGTTCGAGCCGCGCCGCATTCCCGTCCTCACACAGTGGACCGGCATCATCGGCCAACTCGGGCAGGTGGTGTCGGTGATCCCGTTCGTCGCGCTGCTGTCGACCTTCGGCTGGCAGCCGGCCTTCCTGTCCGCGGCGGCGCTGTCCGTGCTCGCCGTCGTGCTCGCCCTGACCGTCATCCGCGATTCGCCGGTGCCCGGGACGGAACGATCCTCACAGACGCTCAGGGAGACCGGCACGTCGCTCGCGGAGGCATGGAAGCAGCCCGGCACCCGGCTGGGGCTGTGGTCGCACTTCACCATCCAGTTCCCGGGAACGGTGTTCGTCCTCATGTGGGGCTACCCGTACCTGGTCCGTGCGGAGAAGGTCGGAGAGGGCGCCGCGTCGGCGCTGATGACGCTGTTCGTCGCCGTCGGAATAGCCTGCGGGCCGCTCCTCGGGCGGTACGTGGGGCGGCATCCGCTGCGGCGGTCCACGATGGTGCTCGGCATCGCGGGGCTCATGGCGACTGCCTGGCTTGCCGTGCTGCTGTACCCGGGGCCTGCTCCTCTGCCGCTGCTGACGCTGCTCGTGGTGGCGCTCGCGATCGGCGGGCCGGGGTCCATGATCGCCTTCGACTTCGCACGCACCTTCAACCCCGCAGCCCGTATGGGAACCGCGACGGGCATCGTCAACATCGGTGGCTTCATGGCGTCGCTCATGACCATGTTCGTGATAGGAGTGGTCCTCGATCTCCTCCTGAGCAGCGGATTCTCCGGAGGGGACCTCTACGCCCTGGCGTCCTTCCGCCTCGCCATGGCCGTCCAGCTCGTCGTCCTGGCCACCGGTGCGACGGCGGTGGTCATTGCTCGTCGGCGCGTCCGACGACGCATGGCCGAGCAGGGGGTGGTCGTCCCGCCGCTCAGGGAGGCGCTCGCCCGGGAACGACGCCGACGACGGGCAGCGAGATCCGCTCGGAAGAGCGCGGACTGAGTTCTGCGTGGCGCGCGGCCGCGGAGCGTACCGTGGGCCGTGCCGCGCCCGTGGCGTCCGAGACGCTCCTGGCGGCGAAGCCGACTGTGCCGGGTTTGTCCACATAGCCGGCGTCGCCCCGGCCGCACGCCGGACGGGCCGACAGGCTGGTTCCATGTCCTCCTTCTCCAGCCCCTCGCCGGGACCCTCCAGCTCCCCGCCCTTCTCCGTCGCATCGCCGGCAGACATCCTCTCCTACGTCCCTCATGCCCTCGGTTTCCTGCCGCGCGAGAGCCTGGTGCTGCTCACCATGTCGGGCAGGCGCTTGGGGGCCACCCTCCGGGTTGATCTGCCGCCCGACGACGCTGATCCTCTCGCCTTCACCAGAGGACTGCTGTCCTTCCTCGAGGGGGACGCCGGGGCGGACGGGGCACTTCTGATCGTGTACAGCAGACAGGTCTGGCACCCCTCGACCCCGCCACCCCACCAGGCACTGATCAGCGCGCTCGGTGCCGTTCTCGGGAGTGCAGGCCTCACGGTCCTCGACGGCTGGTTCGTCTCCGACACCGCATGGCGTGACTATTTCTGCGACGACCAGGACTGCTGCAGCTGGCCGGGCCGTCCGTTGGACGCGGTGACCGACAGCGCCCTGAACGCCGAACTCGTCTTCGGTGGCAGCGCCGTCGATGCCTCCGCGCCGGCGGCCGTCGAGCGTCAGGTTCCCGCTGTCGGCGCGGGCTCCCACCCCTTACCCCCGGAGCACGCGGAGATCCGTTCGGCCCGGGCATCCTTCGCCGCCTCATGCCGCGACCTCTGGACGGAGGAGCGGCAGTTTCACGCGACGTCCGCCCTGTGGGACGCCGTCCTCGAGGGCACGCTCGATCCCGACGCGCTGCCCGAGGTGGCAGGTTTCCTGCTGGCGAGTGTGGAATCGCGGACGGTGCGCGACTTCCTCCTGGCCAGTGCCTGCCTCGGATCCGATGCTGCACTCGCCGGCGCCATGGAATGCTCCCTCCTGCACCCCCGAGCCGTCCGCGCGGACGCGGCCGCCGAACGCGGCGGCGAGGACCCTTGCCCGTCGTTCGTGCTTCCCGGAGGCGCCCCGCCGCAGGTGCTGTGGTCGGTCGGCCGGACGACGGCGGCGTCGGGGCGCACGGCGCCCTCGTCCACCAACGGATCGGCAGTGGCGGGCGGGAGGGACCGCGCCCTCCAGTTCGCCGATGTCCTGGCGGGACAGTTCACCGGATACATCATGTGGTCCAGGGTCGATGCGATGTCGGATGTCCTCGGCGGTCTGGTCGCCGCGGCGGAGGGGGAATCACGGGCCGCGGTCCTCACGATGTCCGGATGGTTCGAGTACGCCCGGGGGCGGGGATCGAGGGCAGCGGTGTTCCTCGACGCGGCCGAGCGGGCAGTACCCGGCTACCGGCTTGCACGTCTCCTCCATGAACTGCTGCGTCGTGGGGGACTCCCGGAGTGGGCGAGGACGCGGGCGACGGCGTGGACCGCGGACCCGGCGACAGCAGGGCGGCAACCGCGGCGAGCGGGGTGATCGAGGGGTGCTCCGGACCGGCGGATCGGCAAGGGCGGCAGGTATGCCCAGATTTCCGGCGGGACCAAAGGGCGTGAGACAATCGAGGTTGAGACCCGGTTGGGTCCGTGCACCAGCACTCTCCGAGCATGACCGGACAGACGACGCCGAAAGGCCGCCGACCCCGGGAATAGCAAGGCCGGCTGGACCGTTCCCTAGGGAATCGGCCCGGCCTGGTTCGTCTGGTACTGAGCACGGACTTGACAGGGTCATAGTGGTGTTGTCCGTCTGATGACATCACACATCGCCGTACGAAAGGTTTTCTGTGCCGGTCAAGAAGACAGCAGCTCCAGTGTCGACAGATGCTGGTACCACCACCACCAAGCGACGGGTGGCGGCCAAGAAGCCAGCCACCAAGGCTGCTTCCTCCGCTGCCGCCAAGGCCTCGACGTCGGACGCCCAGGGTTCGGTGGACACGCTTGAACCCGTGGACCCCGCCGTCGAGGCGACGGACGCGGAGCCCGATGATGCGAAGCCCGAGGCTACCGGGGGTGGAACGTCGACAGGGTTCGTCTACTCGGACGCCGACGACGACGACGCCCCGGCCCAGCAGGTCGTCTCAGCCGGCGCAACGGCCGATCCGGTCAAGGACTACCTGAAGCAGATCGGCAAGGTCGCACTGCTCAACGCCGAGCAGGAAGTGGACCTCGCGCTGCGCATCGAGGCGGGGCTCTTCGCCGAGGAGAAGATCGCCGCGGACCCCGACATGGATGCCAAGCTCAAGCGCGAGCTCGAGTTCGTGATCCACGACGGCAAACGCGCCAAGAACCACCTGCTCGAGGCGAATCTTCGCCTCGTGGTCTCGCTCGCCAAGCGCTACACCGGACGAGGGATGCTGTTCCTGGACCTCATCCAGGAAGGAAACCTGGGCCTCATCCGCGCAGTCGAGAAGTTCGACTACACCAAGGGGTTCAAGTTCTCCACCTACGCCACCTGGTGGATTCGTCAGGCGATCACCCGCGCCATGGCCGACCAGGCGCGTACCATCCGCATCCCCGTGCACATGGTCGAGGTCATCAACAAGCTCGCCCGTGTGCAGCGGCAGATGCTCCAGGATCTCGGGCGCGAACCGACCCCCGAGGAACTCGCGCTCGAGCTCGACATGACGCCCGAGAAGGTCGTCGAGGTCCAAAAGTACGGGCGCGAGCCCATTTCCCTGCACACCCCCCTGGGCGAGGACGGGGACTCGGAATTCGGGGACCTCATCGAGGACTCGGAGGCCGTGGTGCCGGCGGACGCCGTGAGCTTCACGCTGCTGCAGGAGCAGCTCCACTCCGTGCTGGACACGCTCTCGGAGCGGGAGGCCGGTGTGGTGGCCATGCGGTTCGGCCTGACCGACGGGCAGCCGAAGACCCTCGACGAGATTGGCAAGGTCTACGGAGTCACGCGTGAGCGCATCCGCCAGATCGAGTCGAAGACGATGTCCAAGCTGCGCCACCCGTCGAGGTCGCAGGTACTCCGGGACTACCTCGACTGATGTACTGCGTCCGGGCCTGACACTCTCCTCAGCTCCTGACATGAGGGCCTTCCCCGACGGGGGAGGCCCTCATGCCGTCCGACGGCGGGTTGGATCCCGGTGCCCCGCCCCGTCGCCACCGGCAGCGTCCTGGTTGCCGGACCCGGGTCGGGTATCGACACGTACACGAACAGGGCCCCCTCCGGCGGAGGGAACCCTGTTCGTGGTCCTGCATATGGGCGCCTGTACACGGGGCGCCGTCTAGGTCGTGTGAGCGGTGGTGTCCCGCCTGTCAGTCGGCCGCGACCGCGGGCTTCTCGTGAAGCCTCTGGGTCTCGTCCTGCCACTCAGAGGTGAGCGGCTTCAGGTTGGCTTCGACGGCGCGCGCGTGGTGCCCGCAGAACAGAAGCTCTCCACCGGAGGACTGAAGGACTGCCCGCACGTAAGCCTGGGCGCCGCAACGGTCGCAGCGGTCCAGGGCAGTGAGCTCGCGAGTTGCTACTGCAGTGGTCATGATTGCCTCCTCATGTGGATCGTGTACTCATATAACCACTATTCGTCGCCGCGCCTTCCCAGGCTGGGCCGGCTTTCGCTCCGGGCGTACCAGGGGGTAGGGAGGGCGGCGCGGGCCCACCCGTTCCGCGGACGGTGCGCCCGGCGCCCCGCCTTCCGCCCAGTCCGTGCCCGCCTCCCGCGGAGTGTCCGTCGGCCGTAATAAACTGGGAATACCCACAATCCTCCTGACGCTCTGTCCTGGATCGTGCCCGATCCGCCTAGGAGACCCCGTGACACCCCCGAGCTCGGACTACACCGCCCGCCACCTCTCGGTCCTGGAGGGCCTCGAGGCCGTCCGCAAGCGCCCCGGGATGTACATCGGGTCCACCGACTCGCGAGGCCTGATGCACTGCCTGTGGGAGATCATCGACAACTCCGTCGACGAGGCGCTGGCCGGATACGGGCAGAGCATCACGGTGATCCTGCACGCGGACGGGTCCGTCGAGATCCATGACGACGGCCGCGGGGTCCCCGTGGACATCGAACCGAAGACCGGCCTGACCGGGGTGGAGGTGGTGTTCACGAAGCTTCATGCCGGAGGCAAGTTCGGCGGCGGCTCCTACACGGCGTCCGGCGGGCTGCACGGTGTCGGGGCGAGTGTCGTCAACGCCCTGTCCTCCCGGCTGGACGTCTTCGTGGACCGGGGAAGCAAGACCTACGCGATGTCCTTCCGTCGCGGCGAGCCAGGCGTCTTCAAGGATGCGAGGACGCCGGCGCCGACGTCACCCTTCGAGCCCTTCCTCGACGGTTCGCGGCTCGAGGTCGTGGGGACGGCCAAGCGCGGTGTGACAGGTACGCGTATCCGGTACTGGGCGGATCGCCAGATCTTCACGCCGGACGCAGCCTTCTCCTACGAGGAACTCCAGACGAGGGCGCGCCAGACGTCGTTCCTCGTACCCGGGCTGCGCATCACGCTCCGGGACGAGCGGAAGATGCCGGGCACACCGGGGGAGTCCGGGCCGGTCGAGGAGGTCTTCCAGCACGACGGTGGAATCTCCGAGTACGCCGAATTCCTGGCTCTCGACGCCGCGGTGACGGACGTGTGGCGCATCCAGGGTTCGGGGCGCTTCAAGGAATCCGTGCCGGTCCTCGACGATCGCGGCCACAGCCGGATGGCGGAGGTGGAGCGTGACTGCGATGTCGACATCGCGCTGCGCTGGGGTATCGGCTACGAGACCACGATCCGCAGCTACGTGAACATCATCGCGACGCCGAAGGGCGGCACGCATCAGAGCGGATTCGAGCAGGCGCTGCTGAAGACCTTCCGCAAGGTGATCGGCGACAACGCCCGCAAGCTGAAGGCGGGAAGCGACAAGATCGAGAAGGACGATGTCTTCGCAGGACTCACCGCGGTCCTCACCGTCCGGCTGGCCGAACCCCAGTTCGAGGGGCAGACGAAGGAGATCCTCGGCACCTCCGCCGTGAAGGCCATCGTGACCCGGGTCGTGGAGAAGGAGTTGCAGGCGCGGTTGACCTCGACGGCGCGCAACGACAAGGCGCAGTCGACGCTCCTGCTGGAGAAGGTCGTCGCGGAGATGCGATCGCGGATCTCCGCGCGGGTCCACAAGGAGACCCAGCGGCGGAAGAACGCCCTCGAGACCTCGACCATGCCGGCGAAGCTCGCGGATTGCAGGATCGACGACCCCGAGCGTTCCGAGCTGTTCATCGTCGAGGGTGACAGCGCCCTCGGGACGGCCAAGAACGCCCGGTCCTCCGACTACCAGGCGCTCCTGCCGATCCGCGGCAAGATCCTCAACGTCCAGAAGGCGTCCGTGGGAGACATGCTCTCCAACGCCGAGTGCGCGGCGCTCATCCAGGTGATCGGGGCCGGCTCGGGGCGTAGCTTCCAGCTGGACGCCCGGCGCTACGGCAAGGTGATCCTGATGACCGACGCCGATGTCGACGGCGCGCACATCCGCACGCTGCTGCTGACCCTGTTCTTCCGGTACATGCGGCCACTGGTCGACGCTGGGCGTGTCTACGCCGCTGTCCCGCCGCTCCACCGGGTCGAGGTCATCACTGGCGGCTCCAAGGCCAACGAAATGATCTACACCTATTCCGAGGCCGAGCTGAACCGCCTCCTGGCGGCCATGGAGAAGCAGGGCAAGCGGTACAAGTCGCCGATCCAGCGCTACAAGGGCCTGGGGGAGATGGACGCGGACCAGCTCGCCGAGACCACGATGGATCCGCGACACAGGACCTTGCGGCGCGTGCGTATCCAGGAGGCCGAATCAGCCGAGCGGGTGTTCAATCTCCTCATGGGCAGCGACGTCGCTCCGCGGAAGGACTTCATCGTGGCCGGCGCGGCGTCCCTCGACCGGGACCGTATCGACGCCTGACCCGTGCTGCCCGCACGCGGCGGATCGGGCGGCTGTCAGCCGATCAGCTCCGGCGCGACCAGCAGCGCCGGAGGAACGATCAGGAGGAGCCCGGCGACGGACAGCGCCAGCCCCTGCTGGACCCTGCTGAGCGGCGGCAGGGGTGTGAGGAGGCGCTGGAGCCGGTGGGCGGTCGACCGGGCATCGGCGGTCCCGCCGGTCACGTCGGTGGTCCCGCGCGCGGCAGGTGCTCCGGCGTCCTCGGCCAGGGGATCGTTGAGCGTGTCCGGCTGGTCCGGCAGCGCTCCCGATCCGACGATCGCGATGGCACGTACGAGCGTCGGTTCGTCCACATGACGCAGCGCCTCGTCGTCCGCCAGCATCTCGATGAGTTCACTGACGGCGCGCTGGGCCAACAGGGAGGTGGGCAGCCAGGGGAGAGCCGAGCGCCAGGCGGCGAACGCCCACAGGAGCAGATGGTGGCGCTGGTGCAGGTGAGCGCTCTCGTGGGTGAGGACGGCGTCGAGCTCCGCACGGGTGAGCAGATCCATGAGGCCGTCGGACATCACGGTGACCGAGCGAGCACCTCCCGGGAGGCAGTACGCCACGGGCACCGGATGGCTGATGACGAGGGTGGCGGGTTGATCGGCCGCGGGGGAGCTCAGGAGGGTCAGCATGTCCCGGTGTCGGCTGCGCTGCCGGCGGATCCTGATGAACGTCAGGATCAGTGTGGAGACGAGGTGCCCGAACAGGAGTGTCGCGGCGCTGATCGCGAAGACGTGCACCACGCCGAGTGAGGCTGCGGGCTCGTCGCTGACCAGGATCCTGAGGAAGCCTGCCGAGGCGGACACGAGATTGTCCCCCAGGGGCTCGAGGCCCCAGACCAGCATGGCCCCGATCATCGAGAGGCCTCCGCCGAGGGCGATCGACTGCCAGAGCACCATCGCGGTGAAGGGGGCGCGAGCGGGCCAGGAAGCCCGTGAGAGCGCGATCGGGGCGGGCCACGCGAGGATGATCGCGAGAGCCGCGAGCAGATAGGAGGCCCAGAACACGGGCGGTCAGCTGCCGCCGAGCAGCTTGCGCAGGGTCTTCGCTTCGGCTTCCGAGACGCTGCCGACGAAGCGTGCCAGCACGGCCTCCCGGTCGGGAGCCGTGACCAGCACCTCGTGCATCAGCTCCGCGGTGTGATCCTCCCGGCTCGTCACGGACGTGTACCGGTGCGGGCGGCTGTCGCGCTCACGTTCCACGAGGCCCTTCTTCTCGAGGCGCGAGAGGACGGTGAGCACCGTCGTGACGGCGAGCTCGCGCCCCACCTCCCCCAAAGGCGCCTCGGCGATGGCGTCGCGCAGGGCGTTGGCGGTCATCGCCTCCGGTGTCGCCCACAGCAGGTCCATCACCGTGCGTTCAAGATCTCCGAGCGTTGCCATGTTCTTCCTTCGATGAAACCGCGGTCCTGGTCCACCCGGACCGGGATCCGCTCCCTGACAGGGAGCGCGAAGCGTGCTGGTTCCAAGTTACAGCGTTGCGCCGCGCTTTTCTACTCCATGTAGAAATGGATTCGAGTTTGTTCTACGATGTGTAGAAGAAATCTTTCTACGCTCTGTAGAAAAGTGGCCGCCGCCGGCGCCACGTACTGCTGAAAGGGCCACATGGAAGCCTTGGAGATTGCCAGGTGGCAATTCGGGATCACCACCGTCTACCACTTCGTCATGGTTCCGCTGACCATTGGCCTCGGGCTACTCGTCGCCGTAATGCAGACCATGTGGTTCCGCACGGGGCAGCACCAGTACCTGCGGATGACCAAGTTCTGGGGCAAGCTCTTCCTCATCAACTTCATCGTCGGCGTGGCGACCGGGCTCGTGCAGGAGTTCCAGTTCGGGATGGCCTGGAGCGAGTACAGCCGCTTCGTCGGTGACGTCTTCGGCGCGCCGCTCGCCATGGAGGCACTCCTCGCGTTCTTCGTCGAATCGACCTTCCTCGGCCTGTGGATCTTCGGGTGGGACCGCCTGCCGCGCCTGCTCCACCTCCTCTCCCTCTGGGCAGCGGTCCTCGCCTCCGTCTTCTCGGCCTATTTCATCCTCGTCGCGAATTCCTGGATGCAGCATCCGGTCGGCGTCGAGATGGTGGACGGCCGGCCGGTGATGGTGGACGTCTGGGCCGTCTTCACGAACAACACGGCGCTCGTCGCGTTCCCCCACACGCTGTTCGGGTGCCTGGCGGTCGCCGGCGCCTTCCTCCTGGGCATCAGCTGGTACCACCTGTGGAAGCGCCGCCACGACGGGCTCGACACCGTGGGACCGGACGGACGGGTCTCGGTCGGTGGAGCACAGGGAGCCCGGGACGCCGTCGACCACCGGGTGTGGCTGCAGTCGGCCCGGGCGGGCGCCGTCGTCGCCATGATCGCCTTCGCGGGCACCGGGATCACCGGGGACCTGCAGGGCAAGCTCATGTTCGACCAGCAGCCCATGAAGATGGCGGCGGCAGAGGCGGCGTGCCACGACGGCACCGGGTTCTCCATTCTTTCCATCGGCAATCTCGGTGCACAGAGCTGTGATGACATCACGGCGGTCATCGAGGTGCCCGGCGTGCTGTCCTTCCTGGCCAACGGTGACTTCACCACCGAGGTGAAGGGCGTCAACACGCTCCTCCCCGAATACCAGGAGAAGTACGGCACCCACCTTCCCGACGATCCCAAGTACGGGGAGCTGGCGGGGACGGAGATCGACTACCTGCCCGTCATGGAGGTCACCTACTGGGGATTTCGGCTCATGATCGGCTTCGGAGCACTCGCGGCGGTAGCGGCTGCCGCGGCCCTCTGGGTGCTGCGCCGGGGAACCGTGCCGGCGTCCCGGCCACTGATGCGGCTCGCGGTCCTCGGCATCCTCGCCCCCTTCGGCGCGAACATCGCCGGCTGGGTCTTCACGGAGATGGGCCGCCAGCCCTTCGTGGTGGCGCCCAATCCCGACCCCACGGGTATCGACGGCGTCTTCATGTTCACCGCGGCCGCCGTCTCGCCCGGTGTGTCCCTCGCCGAACTCGTCACGTCGCTCGTCCTCCTGACCGGGGTCTATGCCGCGCTGCTCGTGGTCGAGGTGAGACTGCTGGTCACCTACGTGCGCGGAGGGACGGCCGCCGCCATGCCGGAGCTGGCGCACGGGGCCCGTGACGACGGTCATGGCGGCTCCGACGACGGCGACGCGTCCCGGCGTGGCGGAAAGGACGACGGCGATGTCCTCGCCTTCGCATACTGACCGCTCGCCGCGCGGCCGGAACGGCACGCAGCACGCCGCACGCCCCGGCCGGCACACGAGCCCGCGCGGAGCGCCCTGACACCCCGACCCCACCGTCCCGGAAGGCCCCATGATGAGCGAGGCACTGCCCACACTCTGGTTCGTCCTGATCGCCGTGCTCTGGGCCGGCTACCTGTTCCTCGAGGGCTTCGACCTCGGGGTCGGCATGCTCATGAAGCTGATGGCACGCAATGACACCCAGCGGCGTGTCCTGCTCAACACCGTGGGACCCGTCTGGGACGGCAACGAGGTATGGCTCGTGACCGCCGTGGGTGCGACGTTCGCGGCCTTCCCGCTCTGGTACGCCTCACTGCTCTCCGCGCTCTACCTGCCGTTCCTCCTCGTCCTGCTCGGGCTGATCTTCCGAGCAGTGGCCTTCGAGTGGAGGGGCAAGCAGGACAGCGACGCCTGGCGGAACCGCTGGGACTGGGCGATCGCGCTCGGGTCCTTCGCGGCGGCGGCAGGGATCGGCGCGGCGCTCGCCCTGACCACCACGGGCCTGCCGCTCGACGCCAACGGCGACCGCGTCGGCGGCGCCTTCGCCTGGGCCACCGCCCCTGCGTTCCTGGGGGCCGCCGCCGTCGTCCTCTTCTGCCTGGTCCACGCAGCCGCCTTCATCGCCCTCAAGACGGAGGGCGGCGTGCGCGCGCAGGCGGACCGGCTGTTCCGCCGGCTGCTACCGATCGCCATGCTGCCTTTCCTCGGCTGGGCGCTCCTCGTGCAGCTGGACGCCGGATCGGCGGTCACGTGGCTCGCCGTCGCCCTCGCGATCGCCGCGCTCACCGCCTCCTACCGGTCAGCGCTGTCCGGCCGGGACGGGCGCGCCTTCGCCGCTCTGGGCGTCGGGATGCTCGCGCTCGTCGGGTCCGTCTTCGCCGCGGTCTTCCCCGTGGTCCTGCCCTCGACCGTCGACCCCGCGTTCGACCTGACGGTCTCCAATGCCTCGTCCTCGCCCTACACCCTGGGTGTCATGAGCGTCGTCGCGTGCTTCGGGCTCCCGCTCGTCCTCGCCTACCAGGCCTGGACCTACTGGGTGTTCCGGCGGCGCGTGTCCGAGGCGAGCATCCCGGCCGCGCACGGTGTCACGGCGCTGTGAGCGGCTCCACCGGCACGCCGGTCCGGCCCGGTGCACCGACCTCCGACACCGAGGAGTGTGCGGAGGGGGGAGCATCAGGGGCGCCGCGGCGGACCGCCCGTGCGGCACGCGGCCCCCTCGGTGGCTCACCCCTCGCCGGGCTCGGGGCGGGAGGGACCGGAAGCAGCGGCTCCCGGTCCGCCGTCTACCTGCTGGGTGTGCTCGCGGCAGCGCGGGCCCTCGGACTGGTGCTCCTGGCGCAGGCCCTGGCCGTCGGGCTCGCGTCCCTGGCCTCGGGGTCGCTCGACGCCGGCGCGGTGCTCCTGCAGGGCGCGGGCGGCGTGGTGCTGCGGACCATCGCCGCGTGGGGCCAGGACGCCACCGCTGCGCGCCTCGCACTCGGCGTGCGGGAGCGGCTGCGCGAGGAGGCGGTGCTCCGGGTCCTTGATGACGGCGGCACGACGGCGGCTTCCTCCGGCGGCCAGGGTTCCCTCTCCGTGCTCCTCACCCGGGGGCTCGACGGTCTCGACAAGTACTACACGCAGTACCTTCCCGCACTGATCTCCTGCGCCGTGGTGCCGCTGCTCATCGGGGCGCGGATCCTGGCCGCGGACTGGGTCAGTGCACTCATCATCGTCCTCACCGTGCCGCTTGTCCCGGTCTTCATGGCGCTCATCGGGCTGCACACGCAGGACCGCACGCAGCAGGCCGCCGCTGCCCTGGGCAGGCTCTCCGACCACCTGCTCGAACTCGCGCGGGGCCTTCCGGTCCTGGTCGGGCTCGGCCGCGCGGCCGAACAAACCCGTGCGCTCCGCGATATCGCCGATGCCTACTCCGCGCGGACGATGGCGACCCTGCGCACCGTGTTCCTGTCCTCCCTCGCCCTCGAACTCATCAGCACCCTCTCGGTCGCGGTTGTCGCCGTGTTCGCCGGCGTCCGCCTCGTCCACGGCGACCTCGCGCTCGAGACGGCGCTCGTTGCGCTCATCCTCGCGCCGGAATGCTACGGGCCGCTGCGCGACGTCGGGGCCGCCCACCACGCGAGCGAGGACGGCGAGGAGGCCACATCCCGGGTGCGTGCCGTGATCGATGCTCCGAAGAATGTGCAGGGCGTGGATAGGCCGGTGGCTCGCGGGCACGGGAGCGGCACCGCGGGCGTTCGCGTCGAAGGACTCACCGCCCGCTACGACGGCGCCCGCTCCGCCGTTCTCGACGATGTCTCCTTCACGCTGGAACCGGGGTCCGTCACCGCACTCCGCGGCGCCAGCGGAAGCGGCAAGACGACCCTCATGCGCGCGCTCGCGGGACGTGCTGCGCTCCCACCGGAGCTGCATCTGCGCGGGCGCGTCTCGGGGGCGGCCGACGGCGGCGTGGCCTGGGTGCCGCAGCACCCCGAACTCGTGATGGACACGGTGCGGGGCGAGCTCGCGCTGTACGGTGCATGTGCGGAGGACGCCCCGGCTGTGGAGCAGGTCCTCGCCCGGGTCGACGCCGCAGCTCTTGCCGACCGCACAGCCTCCGAGCTCAGCCCGGGCGAGTTGAGGCGTGTCGCCGTCGCCCGCGCCCTGATCCGAGCGGAGGACCCTGCGGTGGACGTACTCCTGCTGGACGAACCCACCGCGCACGTCGACGGGGCCTCCTCCGACGCCATCCGGGCCGCCATCGCGGCCCGCCGGGAGGGGTTGACTGTCCTGCTGATCGCCCACGACGACGACACCGCCGCGCTCGCGTCCTCCGAGCTGTGGCTGGGGCACTCGGGTCGTGGCACGGTGCCCGTGGAGTCGCCGCTGCCTGCTCCGCGTCGCACCGGGAAGCGCGCCGTGGTGGGATCCGACGTCGACGACCCGGCAGCGACTACGGGGACCCCTGTGAGCACTGGGGCCACTGGTACCCCTGTGAGCACTGTGGGCACGGTCCCGGCACCGGCCTCCGCCGCTCGTGCCGCACGGGACGTTCTCACGCTGGTTCGTCCGTGGGACCGTCGTTTCCTCGCCGCAGCCGGGCTGGGGCTGGGCGCGTCGGTCTTCGCGGTCGCCCTGACCGCGCTCAGCGGGTGGCTGATCGTCCGCGCAGCGGAGCAACCCCCGATCCTGTATCTCCTCACGGCCATCGTCGGTGTGCGGTTCTTCGGTATCGGCCGATCAGTCCTGCGGTACGCCGAACGGCTCTGGCTCCACCGTGCCGTGTTCCACCGCGCCGATGACACCCGGTTGCGCCTCTGGGCGGGGCTGCTGGGTGCCGGCCGGTCCTGGCGCACGCTTGCGCGCGGCTCCGGCGGGATCGAGACCCTCGTGGGAGATGTCGACGAGCTGCGCGACATCTCCGCCCGCGCGGTGCTGCCCTTCCTCACCGCCGTGCTCACCGGTTGCGCGGCACTCGCCACGACCGCACTGCTCCACCCCGCCTCCCTCGGCTGGCAGGCTCTGTCCGTCGGCGCCGCCCTCGTCGTCGCGCCGGTGGTCGCCGTCCTGCGTGAACAGGCCGCCGGCGCCGCCGCGGTACAGGTGCGGGCGGACGCGCTCGGCCGCGTCACGCGACTCCTGAAGGCTGCTCCGGACCTGCGGATCAACGGTGCGCACACCCGTGCCCTCACCCGCACCCGTGGACTCGAGCGGTTGTCGGCGGCGGCTGCCCGTCGATCGGCGGCAGCGGCCGGCGCGTCGACGGCGGTCATCGTCGCAGCCTGCTGCACGGCGTCCGTGGGCATCCTGCTCCACGCGGACGGACTGCCGACCGAGATCACGGCCGTCCTCGCGCTGATGCAGCTGGCCCTGATCGAGCCGTTCATCGCAGGGACCTCCTCCGTGCAGCACTGGGGCCCGCTCGCCGCCGTCACCCGGCGTATCCTGCCCGGCCTCGGCCCCGAGAACGACCCAGCGCACGACCCAGCGCACGACCCAGGACGCAACCCAGCGCCCGACTCCGGACGCGAGCGCAGCCGACCGAGCACCCTCACCCTGCAGGGCGCCGCCGTCGGCTACCGGCCGGGACGCCCGGTGGTCGCCGGGGTGGATCTCGCACTCGCTCCCGGTCGGTGGACAGCCCTCACGGGCCCCTCCGGCAGTGGGAAGTCGACACTGATCGGTGCCCTGCTGGGGTTCCTCCCGCTCGACGAGGGCCGGCTCCTGGTCGACGGGAAGGACGCCCGAGCCGGTGACGTCCCCCGCATCGCGTGGTGCCCTCAGGAGAGCCATCTCTTCGCCTCGAGCATCCGGGCCAACCTCCAGCTCGCGCGGGCGGCCGACGACCCGGCGTCGGACGCCGAGCTCGGCGACGCCCTCCGGGCGGTGGGGCTCGGCGACGTCCCGGCTTCCCTCGCCGGCGGACTGGATGCGCAGGTGGGGGCCGGCGGCTCCCGGCTCTCCGGCGGGCAGCGGCAGCGGCTCGCTGTGGCCCGGGCTCTACTCACCCGTGCGACCGTGATCCTGCTGGACGAACCCACCGCGCATCTGGACGCCGAGGGAGCCCGTGCACTGCTCGGCGACCTCCGCGAAGGGTTGCCCACGCATGCGGTCCTCCTGGTGACGCATGATCCGGGCGAGGCCGCGCTCTTCGACGAGGTCGTCGTCCTGGGGTCCTGAGTCGACCGTCGAGGAGTGATCTTGGGCGGCCGACTGCGGGGACCGCGCCGTCGGGGCAGGAATCCGACGCCCGCGGGCGGGCTGCAATACGCTGGAATCATGAGTACGCCCGAGAAGACCTCGCTGGACCACGAAGCCCATCAGGCGCAGGAGGGCGCCCCGCCGTCGCTCCCCGACCTCCTGACGTGGCGCCCGCTCACGCACTCCGACATCGATCGCTGGCACGCGCTGGTGAAGCGCATCGCCGCGGTGGACGAGCCCGACTGGGTGGAGCAGCGCGCCGATCTCGAGCAGGCGCTGCGCGCGTCGAAGAACGATCCCCGCCGCGACACACTCGCCGGGTTCGACGCCGACGGCGTTCCCCGGGCCTACGGCCGTCTCTCCCTGAACACAGGGTCGTCCCTCGTCCACGGCTCCGGTGCGGTGGACCCGGCCTGGCGCCGGCGCGGCCTGGGTCGCGCCGTCCTCGACTGGCAGGAGTGGCGCGCCCGGCAGCGGATCCGGGAGACCGGCGGGACGTCGGGAATCTTCAGGAACTACGTGGAGGAGCGAAATCCCTCCCACCTCGCGCTGCTGACCGCCAGCGGCAGCAGTATCGTGCGCTACTTCACGGAGATGACGAGGCCGCTCGACCAGCCGATCCCCGAGCTTCCGTTCCCCGCGGAGCTCGAACTGCTCAGTTTCGCCGAGGGCGCCGACCGCAACATCGTCGAGCTCGTGCGCCTCGCGCACAACGACGCGTTCCTGGACCACTGGGGCAGCGAACCACGCGACCAGGAGTCGTGGCAGTTCACCGTGACCCACCCCGAGTTCCGGGACGACTGGAGCCTGGCCCTGCTCGATCCCGCGAAGAACGAGGTCGTGGCCTACCAGTTGGCGAGCTTCGACCCGGACTCGCGGGAACTCCTCGGGCACGCCGAGGGGTACACCGACCTGCTCGGCGTGAGAAGGACCTGGCGGGGGGAGGGGCCTGGCTCCTGCACTGCTCACCGAGGGGATGAAGCGCTACCGTGCGGCCGGCATGGACAACGCCGGCCTCGGAGTGGACACGGAAAACCCGTCGGGCGCCCTGGGGCTCTACGAACGCATGGGCTACGTCCCCACGCAGCGGTCCATCGTCTTCGACCTGCCCATCGAGGCCCCGGAAGGCTGACCGGCGGCAGGAAGCCCGCCGGCCTAGAGCAGGGTCCCCTGGCCGTCGTCGGCGGAATCCTTCGTCGTTGCGGAACCGGCGGCACCCGTCGTCGTGCCGGACGCGTCGCCGGTGGCCGCGCCGACGTCCGGGGCGCCGGGCGCGTCGCCGGTCGCCGCGCCGACGTCCGGGGTGCCGGGACCTGTGCTCTCCACGAGTCGCAGCAGCGACGGACCGACGGCGTCGATCTGCTGCGTCAGCGGGACGCCGGAACCGTCGCGTCGCCCGTGCTCGGTGGGCAGCGCTCGCGCCACCCCGTTCGAGGACGCGGCACGTGCCGGACCGTGCCCGGCCCAGGCCAGCGAGAGGGCTTCCTCGCCCCGCAGGAAGCGGTGGGCCCGGACACCCGCGGTGGCGCGCCCCTTGGCGGGATACTCGGCGAACTCGGTGACCTTCGCGGACCCGGCCGCCGTGCCCGGGAGGGCGTCCCCGGCGGCAGTGACGGTCACGACGACGGCCTGGTCGTCGCCGGACGAGACTCCACCGAAGTGCAGCACCGCATCTCCCGCCGCGAGCTTGATGCCGGCCATGCCCCCGGCGGTCCGACCCTGCGGGCGTACCGCCGCGGCGGGGAACCGGAGCAGCTGCGCCATCCGCGTCACGAAGACCAGATCGTCCTGCTCGCCGACGACGGCGACGCCCGACACCGCGTCCTTCGGCTTGAGCGAGATGACCTCCCAGTCGTCCCGGTTCAGCGGGTAGTCCGGCTGCACGCGCTTGACCACACCCTGGGTCGTCCCGAGGGCCACGACGGCGTTCAGCGGGGCGAGACCCACGAGGCGCTCCCCGCGCTCGAGCGTGATGAACTCCGACGACGGCACGCCGCCCGCGAGGTTCGGCACACCGGCCGTCGGTGGCAGCGCCGGCATGTCCATGACCTGCAGGCGGATCATCCGGCCGGCCGAGGTGACGGCGCCGACCTCTCCCCGCGCAGTGGAGGGCAGTACGGAACGGAAGGCGTCGTGCTTGATCCGCTGACCGTCCGTGAGCGGCTGCCGGTCGGACGTCCGCGCCAGCTGCCCCGAGGCGGACAGCAGGACCCAGCAGGGATCGTCGGCGATCTCGAGGGGGAGGGCTGCCTTCGCTCCCTTGCCCGCGGGCGCGGGGAGGGTGGAACCCTTGAGCGGTGCAGCCGCTTCGGATTCGAGGAGGACCGTCCGCCGTGGTGTGGCGAACTGCTCGGAGAGGGCACCGAGTTCGTCCGAGACCAGGGTCCGCAGGCGTTCCTCGGAACCTAGGACGGCCTCCAGCTCCGCTATCTCGAGGCGCAACTGCTCCTGCTCCTTCTCGAGCTCGATGAGCGAGTACTTCGTCAGCTGGCGCAGCCGGAGCTCGAGGATGTAGTTGGCTTGGATCTCCGAGAGATCGTAGATCGCCATGAGCCGCTCGCGGGCCTCGGAGGACTCGTCCGAGGACCGGATGATCTGGATGACCTCGTCGATGTCCACGATCGCGACGAGCAGTCCCTCGACCAGGTGGAGGCGGTCCCGCTTGCGCTGCAGCCGGTAGGACGTGCGGCGGCGGACCACCAGGATGCGGTGCGCGATGTAGACCTGCAGCAACTCGACCAGCCCGAGTGTGCGGGGCTGCCCGTCGACGAGGGCCACGTTGTTGATGCCGAAGGAGTCCTCCATCGGGGTGAAGCGATAGAGCTGCGCGAGGACGGCGTTGGGGTTGAAGCCGTTCTTGAGCTCGATCACCAGGCGCAGCCCGTGCTTGCGGTCCGTCAGGTCCACGATGTCCGAGATGCCCTGGAGTTTCTTGGCGGTGACGGCGTCCTTGATGCGCTCGATCACCTTCTCCGGCCCCACGGTGTAGGGCAGTTCGGTCACCACGAGTCCCGTCCGGCGGGCGGAGAGCTGCTCCACCTTGACGGTGGCGCGTGTCTTGAAGGAGCCGCGGCCCGTCGCGTAGGCGTCCCGCACCCCACCGAGCCCGACGATCTTGCCGCCGCTCGGCAGATCCGGTCCCGGGACGAAGCGCATGACGTCCTCGAGGGTGGCATCGGGCTGCGCGATGAGGTGTCGCGCGGCCGCGACGACCTCCCCGAGGTTGTGGGGCGCCATGTTGGTGGCCATCCCGACGGCGATCCCGCTGGCCCCGTTCACGAGCAGGTTCGGGAAGGCAGCGGGCAGGACCTCCGGCTGGGTGAGCTGGTTGTCGTAGTTCGGGATGAAATCGACGACGTCCTCGTCGAGGTGGTTGGTCATGGTCAGCGCCGCCGCGGCGAGGCGCGCCTCGGTGTACCGCGCGGCCGCGGGTCCGTCGTCGAGCGAGCCGAAGTTCCCGTGGCCGTCGATGAGGGGCAGCCGCAGGGAGAAGTCCTGTGCCATGCGGACCATCGCGTCGTAGATGGCGCTGTCACCGTGCGGGTGCAGCTTCCCCATGACCTCGCCGACCACGCGGGCGGACTTCACGTGCCCGCGGTCGGGGCGCAGTCCCATGTCGGTCATCATGTACAGGATGCGGCGCTGGACGGGCTTCAGCCCGTCGCGGGCATCGGGAAGCGCCCGCGAGTAGATGACCGAGTAGGCGTACTCGAGGAAGGATTCCTCCATCTCGGCTTCGACGTCGATGTCGATGATCTTCTCGGTGAAATCCTCCGGCGGTGCGGAGTTCTGGCGCCTGGCCATGTGCGTGGCGAATCCTCGACTCGGGGGTAGGGACGTGATCGGCGGGTCGGCGTCCGCGCATCGCGGACGGTCCTGACGCCGTGGGACCCGGAACAGGGGTCCCGCCGACTACCCTGAGTCTATGGTGACGGAGGGACAATACCCGGAATATTGGGAGGCTGATGTCATTCTGCGTGACGGCGGCACGGCGCATCTGCGGCCCATCTCCCCGTCCGACGCCGACGCGGTGCAGGCCTTCCACGTCCGCCAGTCACAGGCATCGATCTACCTCCGGTTCTTCACCTACAAGGCCAAGCTGAGCAGCAGGGAGCTCACGAGGTTCACCCAGGTGGACCACCGTGACCGGGTGGCCTTCGTGATCACCCGTGGTCAGGACATCATCGGGATCGGCCGCTACGACCGCCTGGACGACCCGCTCGAGGCGGAGGTCGCCTTCAACGTCTCCGATCATCACCAGGGCCGGGGCGTGGGATCGATCCTCCTGGAGCACCTGGCCGTCGCGGCACGCGAGAACGGCATCCGGAGATTCTCCGCGGAGGTCCTGCCGGAGAACAGGAAGATGATCACGGTCTTCGCGGAGGCGGGGTACGAGGTGAAGAGGCACTTCGACGACGGCGTGGTGATGCTCAGCTTCGACATCGATCCCACCCGGAAGTCGCAGGCGGTGATGGAGGCCCGCGAGCACCGCGCCGAGGCCCGGAGCATGGCGGAGCTCCTGACGCCGCATTCGGTCGCGGTCATCGGCGCCAGCCGCGAGTGGGGCAGCGTGGGCAATGCGCTGCTCGAGCACCTGACCGACGGCGGGTTCACGGGGCGCGTGTATGCGGTGAACCCCGAGGCCTTCGAGCTGGGCGGCATGATCTCGCATGCCTCGCTCGACGAGGTCCCCGAGCCCGTGGACCTCGCGGTGATCGCGGTGCCGCAGGACCAGATGGACGCCGTCGTCGACGAGTGCGCCCGCGCCGGAGTCAAGGGTCTCCTCGTGGTCACCGCGGGCTACACCGACGACGACGGCGAGGGCCTCACGCGGCAGCGGGCCCTCGTGCACAGGGCCAGGGCCCACGGCATGCGGGTGGTCGGCCCGGCGTCGCTCGGACTCGTCAACACCCACCCCGACGTCCGGCTCAACGCCTCGATGGCGCCCGTGCTGCCCGAGCGCGGGGTCCTCTCGCTGTTCAGCCAGTCGGCGGGACTCGGAGTACTGCTCTACGCGAGCGCGCACCGGCGCGGGCTCGGGGTCTCCTCCGTGATCTCGGCCGGCAACCGCGCGGACGTCTCCGGGAACGACGCCATGCAGTTCTGGGAGGACGATCCGACGACGCGGGCGGTGGGCCTGTACTTCGAGTCGATCGGCAACCCGAGGAAGTTCTCGCGGATCGCTCGCCGCCTGGCCCGGACCAAACCCGTGATCGTCGCGAAATCCGACGTCACCGGGCTCCAGCTCCCGCCGGGACACGCCGTGCGGACCACGCAGGCCCCGGCTGGAGCTCTCGACGCGATGCTGCGCCAGGCCGGCGTCATGCGCGTGGAGACGACGGAGCAGCTGATGGACATCGCGCAGATCGTCACGAGCCAGCCGCTGCCCGGAGGTTCGGGTGTCGCCGTCATCAGCAACTCCTCCGCACTCGGCAAGGTCGTGGCGGACGGGGTGGTCGCCCAGGGGATGACGGTGGCGCACCGCCTGGTGGACCTCGCCCTGGACACGGGCCTGTCCGTGGCGCTGCCCGCCCTCACGACGGCCGTGACGGACGCGCTCGCGGACCCGGCGGTCCACGCCGCGATTGTCACGACCCTCCCGGCGCGCGGCCTGACCGCCGACGCCGTCGCCGCCTGCCTGCAGCGCTGTGCGGAGGTGGCAGGCAAACCCCTCGTCGCCTCCTTCACGGGCATCCTCGACCAGCGGCTGCAGCTCGATGGACTCGTCGGCACCCCGGGCGGCGGGGCCGGAACGTCACCCGGGCGCGAGCCCGATGGGCCCGGTTCCCCGCTCCGCGCCGATCCGGACGCAGGGGGGACCCACGCCGCTGCCCGGCCGGACCCGGGTGCGCCCGCGACGCCGGGGGATGCCCCGGAGGACGCCGATCCGGCGGTGGTCCTCCCGCTGCAGCGCGGGTTGCCCTGCTTCCCGAGCCCCGGCGCAGCCCTCACCGCGCTCGGTGCCGTGGTCCGCTACGCCCGGTGGCGCGCGCGGGACCATGGGGACTTCACCGAGCCCGCCGGCGTCGATACGGACCGTGCCGTGACGGTCCTGGCGGGGGTGCGGGAACGCGTCACCGACGTCGAGCTGACCCGCCTCACCCCCGGCGAGTGTGCGGCGCTGATGGCGGCCTACGGCATGCGCCTCCTGCCCTCGGTGGGCTTCACCTCGGTCGAGGAGGCCGTGCAGCGGGCGGAGGAGCTCGGGTGGCCGGTGGCGCTCAAGACGGTGGACGAACACCTCCGGCACCGACTCGACCTCGGCGGGGTGCGGCTCTCCATCGAGGGCCCCGACTCGCTGCGGCGCAACATCGCTCAGATGGAGCGGGTGCTGGCTCCCTTCGGCAGGTTCGGGATGGAGGTCCAGCCGATGGCACCCTCGGGGCAGGCCTGCACGCTCCGTGCCATCGAGGATCCGCTCATGGGCCCGGTGGTCTCCTTCGGGCTGGCGGGAGATGCGGTGAACCTCCTCGAGGACTGGGCACACGCCGTGCCACCGCTCAGCAGCGGTGACATCGCCGATCTCGTCCGGGCACCCGGGGCCGCCCGCAAGCTCTTCGGGTACCAGGGCCTGCCGCCGGCGGACGTCGCGGCGATCGAGGATTTGGTGTCGCGCGTGGCGCTGCTCAAGGACAACCATCCCGAGATCGCGCGCCTCGAATTCAATCCGATCCTCGTTGCGACGTCGGGGCTCACGATCCTCGGTGCCGTGATCGACGTCGGCAACCCGCAGCGACGCACCGACAGCGCACGCCGGGCCATGCGGGACTGACTCCCGCTGGTTAGGCAGCAGGCGGGCCGGTGGGGGAAACTGGGTTCATGACCCCATCGCTTTCCGCCCAGTGGCGTGACCTCGATGCATCGCTCGAGCGGGCAGGTTTCTATCCCCGTCTCGTGGCCGATGTCGTCCACGATGCGCTGGACGGCCGTGAGCCGCTGTCCCACGTGGCCCACCTCGAGACGCATTTCGAGCGCACCGAGGTGCACCGCCACATCACGGTCCTGGTGCTGACCGAGGACATGCTCGTCATCACCCACGTGGACGACCAGCAGCTCGATGACGCCGGGGAGCAGGTGATGGCGCAGGTCTCCACCGAGTCCGTGCCCGTCAGCCAGATCCGGTCGGTGGTCCTCAGCTACCTGTACGCGCAACCCCAGGACTACAGGCCGAGCGACCAGGTCCGCGAAATGACGCTCGCCATCGCCTGGTCGGGCGGGCAGCGCCTCGACATCGGGCCGGCGAGCTGCGGGGATCCGCAGTGCGACGCCGACCACGGCCTCACCGGGACCGTGGCGCAGGAGGACATCGTCCTCCGCGTCAGTGCCGAGGCCGACGGCGCCCAGGCGGTCCAGAATGCGAAGTCGTTCGCGCGCGCCCTGCGCAAGGTCAACACGGCGAGTCCCGTGTCCGGCGGCTTCGTCGCGGCGCCGGACGTTCCGCCGCGTCGCCAGCCCGGCTTCGGCGGACGGTTCAACCGGGCCCACCACCAGCGGTAGCGGCCCGATGCCCTTCGATCACCGGGAGCCCCTGCCGGCCCCACCCGCCTACGGGCTGTCCACCGTGGCCGAGGTGCTGACGAGCGCCGCAGGCGCCCTCGGCATCGAGGGCTTCACGAACACGCTGTCGCTCCCCGCCGCGCGCAGGGTGGCGGTGGTCATGGTGGACGGTCTCGGGCTGACGCTGCTCAGGAAGTTCGCTGCCCACGCACCCTTCCTCCGCGAGAACCTCGACTCCGCGCGCACGCTCTCCTCGGCGTTCCCCTCCACCACGGCGGCGTCCCTCGCGAGTCTGGGAACGGGCCTGCCCCCGGGCCAGCACGGCATGGTCGGCTACGACGTCCTTGACCCGGCGCAGGACCGCGTGGTGAACATGCTCGGAGGCTGGGATCCCGGCGTCGACCCGCTCACGTGGCAGCCGTACGAGACCGTGTTCGAACGAGCGGCCGCGCACGTGCCCGTCGTGACCGTGAGCCAGCCCCGGTTCGCCGATTCCCCGATGACCCGCGCCGCACTCCGCGGCGGGACGTTCGTCGGCGCCAACACCATCCAGGCGCGCGTCGACGCCGCGGCGGGGCAGCTCGCGGGCGCGTCGAGGATGCTCATGTACTTCTACGTCAACGATCTCGACAAGGCCGGTCACCGGTACGGCGTGGACTCGGCCGAGTGGCTCAGGGCCCTCGAGGACCTCGATGCCGCGCTGAAGCTGCTCGCACGCCGGGTTCCGTCCGACACGCTCCTGGTGGTGACCGCGGACCACGGGATGGTGGACGTCCCGGCGACCCAGCGCATCGACTACTCTCTCCGCCCCGATCTGATCGACGGGGTGGCCCACACGGCCGGCGAACCGCGCATGCTGCACCTCTACCTCGAGCAGGGGCTCACGGCTTCCGAGCGCGACGCCGTGGCGCTGCGCTGGCACGAGGCCTTCGGTACCCGGGCCTGGATCCTCACGCGAGAGGAGGCCGTGGAGCACGGCTACTTCGGCTCGGTGCGGGACGAAGTGCGGCCGCGCATCGGCGACCTGCTCGTGCTCGCCCGCGAGGGCGTCGCCCTCATCGACGGACGGCGGGCGCAGCCGTCCGCCTTTGCGATGGTGGGACAGCACGGTTCGCTGACACGCGCCGAGCGTGACATCCCCCTGCTGATCCTGCCGACGCCTGCCGCAGCTGTCCGCACCAGGAACGGGAAGGGGCCCCGGCGTGGCTGAGCTGCTGTTCTTCTCCGGGACCATGGACTGCGGCAAGTCCACGCTCGCGCTGCAGATGGATCACAACCACAAGGCCCGCGGGCGCCGGGGGCTGCTGTTCAGTTCGCACGACCGCGCGGGTGAATCAATGATCTCCAGCCGCCTGGGCCTGCAGGTACCGGCCGTGGAGGTCCTGCCGGACACCGATTTCTGGGCCGAGATGACGGTCCGCCAGACCATGGGGGCGAGGATCGACTACGTCATCTGTGACGAGGCCCAGTTCTACACCGAGCCCCAGATCGACCAGCTGGCCCGCGTGGTCGACGAGATGGACATCGACGTGTTCAGTTTCGGCATCACGTCGGACTTCCGCACCCGGCTCTTCCCCGGTTCCCGACGGCTCATCGAACTGGCTGATCGGGTGCAGGTGCTGCAGGTGGAGGCGCTGTGCTGGTGTGGCAAGCGCGCCACACACAATGCGCGGACGGTCGACGGGGTGATGGTGGTCGAGGGGGACCAGATGATGGTGGGCGACGTCGATCAGCAGGCGGATGCCGTGATCGGACCGATCCCGGGGGACACGTCGGGCGACCCCTCCGCGGATCCCGTCATCGGCTACGAAACACTGTGCCGCCGCCACCACATGCGGCGGCAGACCTCGCGTACGTCGCCGTCGCTCCACGCCCACCAGATGCCCCTGCCGTTCGACCAGCGGCAGGGATCGGCAGCGGCGCCTGCACGCGGCTGATCCGGCACCGAACGATCCGGCACCGACCGGAGACAGTCGGCCCGGGGATCGACAGCGGGACCTGTGAACAGCGCCTGGCGGCGTCAGGCGCCGCGGGCTCGCAGCGCGAGGTGGCTAGTCGCCTTTCCGACCGAAGACGATGTCGTCCCAGCTGGGAACGCTGGATCGCTTCGGTTTGGCCTTCCGGTCCGGCGCGGCGTCGCCGTCCTGCTGCCCGGCATCGGCGGAAGGTCGGCCCGCGTCCCGCTTCCCCGGACCCGAGCCGGCAGCCCTGGCCGGCGCAGCCGGGGGCTGCCGCTTGCGGGACGGCTGGGCGAAGATGCTGATCTCGCGCGTTTCCGTGCTGACATCGTGCAGTCGGGGTGTGCCGTCGTCGTGGTGGGTCGACGCGGCAGGCTGATCGGCGCTGCTGTCCTCGCTGCGATCCTGGCCGGCACGGTCGGCACTGCCGTCGTTGCGGTCTTCCAGGGACTGCTGGTCGCCGGTCGCGTCTGCCGGTTCCTCCGCGAGGTTCCGAGGGGCGAGTGACAGACCCGGTATCGCATCGCCCTGTTCGCGGTTCTCCGCGTCGTCGGCATCCCCGCGCGGGTGTGCCGCCGGGATGGCGCCGCGGGTCAGGAGTTCGGCAAGAGCGTCGTCGCCGTCCTCGTCCGCCCCGAGCCGCTGCCCGCGGCGGGAGCGGAGCACCTCCAGGAGGCCGTCATGATCGTCCTCGCCAGCGGGTCCGGAATCCCCGGTGCCCACGGTCCCGGAGTCCTGCTGTGCGTCCGACTCCGCCTCGAAGTCGAAGACGCGATCGGCGACCGCACTCAGGCGTCGGGAGGGCAGGGGGCCGTCGAGCGGCTCGAGTTCGCTGAGGACCTGCGCCCAGCGGTTGCCGTTGGCGACGGTCTTGCGCGTGGGGTTGTAGGTCCAGCGGGCCGGGGGCTGCTCGCCGAGGTCGACGGCGAAGTCCTCGGGCAGGTCGAAGGAGGCCTCCACGTGCCACGAGCCGTCCTGCAGGCGCCAGGAATCCCATTCGAGCGACGCCGGATCGATCCCGTAGCTGCGGACACGGTAGGCCACCATGTCGCCGAGCGTGGCGGGGTCGTCGCCGAAAGCCGAGCGGTACCCGTCGTGGCTCGGGAGCGGAGTGGCCACTTCCACCCGCTGCGCGAGGTAGGCGAGGTAGTCGCGCTCCGCCCGTACGGGCCCCTCGTACCGCCGTACGTGTGCGAGGTCCTGGTCAGATTCCGCGGCGACCTGCTCCGCTGTGGCTCCGGCCCGGATGCGGGCCTGGATGTCCCGCGGCGTGAGGTGCACGGCTGCTTTCGCCGGTTTCGGGCGGTCGGCGGGAATCGGCGGAACCTCCCGAGCGGCCTTCGCCGCCGGCTCCGATGCGGACTCCGCGGCTGGACCTGGCCCGCGTCGGGCACTCGCGGCGCGCAGCGCATCGTCGATGGGCAGCCGGTAGGACGTGTCCTGCTCGCCACCCAACAGCAGATGTTCGCCATCCTCATGGACACCCATCAGGCGTAACTCCTGCATCAGTTCCTCCAGCCGACAATAATTCCTAGGTGAAACTCTGCCATTGAACGACGGCCTTTCCTACTCCACAGCAGGGCGTTTCGGCAGGTGCTTCGACAGCGGGCACAAATCAGGAGCTCGCAGCGTTATGCGAGCCGTGGGGTTGATCCCCGGCAGATCGGGACACGAGGGAGCGGAAGAGAACGGGTATGGCGACAGATTACGACGTGCCGAGCGCGGATGCGCGGGCCACTCCGGCAGCCGACCGGGAGGCAATCGCGGACGGGAGCCTTCGCACCGACCCATCGACGGGTCAGGTCCAGCAGACGGGGCGCGACGCCGACGGTGCGGCCGCCCTCGGCGGTCATCCGTCCCTGTCGGCGACAGCCCTCCTCGACCAGGCTGAGCTCGAAGCGGCGGACTCCTTCGACCTTCCCGGCGCCGATCTCTCCAGCGAGGAGATCGCCGTCCAGATCCTCGCCGCGCAGGCCGACGAGTTCACCTGCGCGTCCTGTTTCCTGGTGCGCCATCGCTCACAGATAGCCGTCGACCGCGACGGTCGGCTGTACTGCACCGACTGCGAGGGCTGACCGGCCGGCGAAGGCCCGCCGGGTCAGCGCGTGAGGGCCTCGACCAGCCGCTCGGGTGTGCGGGAGGAGACGAGCCAGTACGGCGTGCGGTCCTCGGGGTCCGTGAGCTCGATCCGGACGACCGGGGAGATCCAGCCGCGGATGCAGAGGTAGGCGAGGCCGTGCAGGCCGGGGCCACGCTGGTGCGTGGCGTCGTCGCCCGTGTACCAGCCGACGTCCCCGAGGTAGGACCGCTCGATGGTGGCACGACCGACCGTCAGGGTCGTGTCCGTCACGACGATCCGCGGCGTGGACAGGATGAGCAGGGTGCCGACGATGATGGCGACCACGACGGCGACGGTGTAGCCCACGACCATCGAGATGGGCGCGAACATCACGATCGTCGCCGCGGAGAACCCTGCCGCGATCAGCCAGATCCAGAAGGACGGCCACAGGCGCTCCTCGTAGGACACGGTCTGGTCGGGTGAGTTCTGGGGAGCTTCCTCTGGCACGCTGGACATGACACCAGCATTCCATCATTTGCCGGACGCCCCATCCCAGCCCTGCCGTCCACCCGCGCGCCTCCCGGGTGGACGCCCGGTGGAGTGTCAGGTAGGCCCGGGGCAAAGGCGCTAAAGTGGGGTGCTGGTCACCCGAGGTGCTTGTTCCGACGGTGCGGTCACGGGTACATCAAGGGGTGCGTCGATGAATACAGAGCGGGATCTGCCGGTCCAGATCGTCATGCTCGACGCCGGGCTGGAACCCCCTGCCTACGCCACCGACGGCGATGCGGGTGCCGACCTGAGGAGCGCCGTCGAGGTGGTCCTCGAGCCGGGCGAGCGATTCCTGGTTCCCACGGGGGTCGCGCTGGCGCTGCCTCCCGGGCACGTCGGACTCGTGCATCCGCGGAGCGGCCTGGCGGTGCGCCACGGCGTCACGGTGGTCAATGCCCCGGGAACCATCGACGCCGGCTACCGAGGCGAGATCAAGGTCTGCCTCCTCAACACGGACCGCAGCGAGTCCGTGCGGATCGCGCGCGGAGACCGCATCGCGCAGCTGGTCGTCCAACGCGTGGAGCACGCGGTCTTCACGGTGGTGGATCAGCTTCCCGCCAGCCCGCGCGGCTCGGGCGGCTTCGGATCGACCGGCGGCTTCGGCAGTGTCGAGGCCGTGCCCGTCGCGGGTGCGCCCCCGGCCGGCTGATCCCGGACCGCCTCCCCACCATCCTTCAACGAACTCGATCACGTCCCCAGGGAAAGGAACCCTCCTCATGGCTTTTGGGCGCCTCAGGAAGAAGAAGCAGGACGACGCCGACGGCGCGCCCGAGCAGGAGGCGGAACTGGCCACGCCTGCGGGGGAGACGGTTCCGGCCACCGCCGACGGCGGGTCAGCTCCGGTCGACAGCGACTCGGCTCCCGCTGCGGTTGACGGCGACCCGGCTCCCGCTCCGGCCGACGGTGACTCGGCTCCCGCGGCCGACGCAGTACCGGCGGATTCGCCGCCCGTTCCTGCCGGCCACGTGTCCAGCAAGGACTACGACCGCACGGCGCTCGGTCCCTTCGACGAATCCGAACAGGACACGGGGAGCGGCTACATCGACCTCGGTGCCCTGCGGATCAACGCCGCCGAAGGGCTGCAGCTGAGGCTCGAGGTCGAGGAACGCAGCAAGCGCGTCATCGCGGTGACGCTCGACCTCGCGGGGTCCACGCTCCAGCTCCAGGCGTTCGCCGCGCCGAAGACGGAGGGTCTGTGGGACGAGATCCGCGAACAGATCGGTGTCTCCGTGGGCTCCCAGGGCGGCACGGTCGAGGAACGACCCGGCCGGCTCGGCACGGAACTCCTGGCCAAGCTCCCTGCGCAGACCCCGGATGGACAGCCCGGCTTCCGCGTTGCGCGGTTCGTCGGGATCAACGGTCCCCGCTGGTTCCTCCGTGGTGTGTTCGGCGGACCCGCAGCCTTCCAGCCGGCCGCCGCCGCGTCCGTCGAGGCGCTCTTCCGCAGCGTCGTCGTGGTCCGCGGCGATCATCCGCTGCCCCCGCGCGAACTCCTGCAGCTGAAGCTCCCGAAGGACGCCGGAGGGCCTGCCCCGGCAGCACCCACGGCTGAGCCGGCCCGCCCGGACCTCAATCCGCTGGAGCGCGGTCCGGAGATCACCGAGACCCGCTGACGCCCGTGCCGTCCCGGCTGCACCGTCCCGAAACCGAAGCCTCCGTGGCTCCGGGGGATGGCCTGACGGCGGGAACGCACGGCAGCGTGCGGGCGCCGTCGGCATCGCCGTCGGAACTCCCCGTGCGGGGCCGGGTCACGGCTCGGGGAACCATCGAGCGGATCACCATCGCGCCGGCCGCGGCGACGCCGTCGTTCAGTGCCCTGGCGCGTCTCGACCGGAACGCGGGGCACGAAGGCGTGCACCTGGTCTGGATGGGCCAGCGCAGGGTGCCGGGCGTCGAGGCCGGGGTGGAGCTCCGCTTCGAGGGGATGGTGAGCCGGGTCGGTGGGACGCCGACCGTCTACAATCCCCGCTACGAGATCATCGGGCGCCCGGACGAGCAGTGATCACCGGGGACGACCGGCAACGAGCAGTGACGACCAGGGACGACCAGTGGGGACGACGGAGGAGTGCAGAGACGTGGCGAGAGAGACGACGCCCGGCGGGAGCCCGATGGGTGGCCACCCGAGTGACCCGAGTCAGCCGAGTGACCCGGTGAGTGACCCCGGGGACGACGCGGGCGATCGTGCCGGGGGTGACGCTGTGACAGCGGACAGCAGGACGCGCGCTGACCGGCAGGCTGCGCCGACCGGCGCCGATCTCGCCGCGCAGTACGCCGCGACGTCCGGGGTGCGCCGGAGCGAGGACGGTCAGATCGACGTGCTCTCCTCGATCGGTGGGGTCCAGGGCCTGGCCGAGAGTATCGCTCCGGGGCTCGTGTTCACGGTGCTGTTCACCTTCACGCGGGACCTCACGCTCTCGCTGGTCGCTGCGCTGGCCGTCTCCGCGGTCTTCACTGTCATCCGGCTGGTCTCCCGCACGCCGGTGACGCAGGCACTCGCCGGCCTGGTCGGCGTCGCGTTCTGCGCCTTCGTGGCGCTGCGGACGGGCAACGCCGAGGATTTCTTCCTGCCGGGGTTCTTCATCAACGGCGCCTACATCGTCGCGATGGCGGTATCCGTCGTCGTCCGCTGGCCCTTCGCGGGGCTGCTCTTCGGATTCATCCGCAACGAGGGGATCGAGTGGCGGCGGCAGGCGGTCCGCGTCAGGGCCTACTCGCTGGCGACGTGGATCATCGTGGCAGTCCTCGCGCTGCGGCTCGTGGTGCAGGTGCCCCTCTACCTCGCGGAGAACGTCGCGGCGCTCGGTTCCACCCGCGTGGCCATGGGGCTGCCGCTCTACGCCCTCGGACTCTGGCTGGCCTGGGTCATCTCCCGGCCTCCTGCTGCTCCGGGCGGCGCCGCATCAACGGAGGGCTCGCGTCCCGACGACCGCTCAGGAGCCGGCACCGACGGGTAGCGGGCAGGCCCGCCGCGGAGTGCGGCCGCGTCGTCACTCCTCCGCGTCGTCCTGCTGCCCGCGCGCGGACAGAGCCGCCCGCAGCTCGTCCTCGGCCGCGATGGCGGCCAGGAAGAACATCTCGTCGCCACCCTCGACGACGTCGTCGGGGCTCGGGGTGATGGGGGAGTCGTCGCGCAGCACCGCGACCACGGCGCAGTCCTCCGGCAGGTGGATCGAGCTGATCGTGCCGCCGACGAGGGGGGAATCCTGCGGCACCGTGAACTCGACGATCGAGGACACCCCGGTCTGCAGGGTCAGCAGGCGGACCAGATCGCCGATCTCCACGGCTTCCTCCACGAGCGCCGTCATGAGGCGCGGCGTGTTCACGGCGACATCGACCCCCCACGAGTCGTCGAACATCCAGTCGTTCTTCGGGTTGTTCACGCGGCCCACCGTACGGCCCACCCCGAACTCGCTCTTGGCGAGGAGCGAGACGACGAGGTTCACCTTGTCGTCCCCGGTGGCCGAGACCACGACGTCGGCCTCCTCCAGTCGCGCGTCCTTGAGGGTGGTCAGCTCACAGGCGTCCCCGATGAGCCACTTCGCGCCCTTGAGGCCGCTGCGCCCGATCACTTCGGGCTTCTCGTCGATGAGCAGGATCTCGTGCTTGTTGCCGAGGAGCTCCCGTGCGATCGAGGAACCCACGCTCCCTGCGCCTGCGATGACGACCCTCACTGTGCCTCCTCCTTCGGTGCTGCCGCGAGGATGCGGCCTATCTCGTCCGTCGCCGTGGTCTTCATCATGGCGTGCAGGGTGTCTCCCTGCTGATAGCTCGTTTCCGCGGTCGGCAGGATCCCCTCGCCGAAGCGGGTGAGGTAGGCGATCCTGACGCCGCTGGCCGCCTCGATGCTCTTCAGGGACTTCCCGAGCCAGGAGTCGCTGAGAGCGAGCTCCGCGAGGATCAACCGCCCCGACGTCTCCCTGAAGTCGCCGTTGATGGTCTGCTCGGGCAGGATCCGCCGGAGGACCTGGTCCGCGCTCCAGCGCACGGCCGCCACCGTGGGGATACCGAGGCGCTGATAGATCTCGGCGCGTCCCGGATCGTAGATGCGGGCGACGACGTGCGGGACGTGGAAGGTCTCCCTCGCCACGCGCGTGGCGAGGATGTTCGAGTTGTCACCACTGGACACGGCGGCGAACGCGTATGCCGTATCGATCTCGGCGTATTTGAGGGTCTCCCGGTCGAACCCCACTCCCGTGACCTTCCGTCCACCGAAGGACGAGCGGAGGCGGCGGAACGCGCGGTCGTCCTGATCGATGATGGCCACCGAGTGCCCGGACTCGTCGAGGGTGTGCGCCAGGCTGACGCCCACCCTGCCGCATCCCATGATCACAAAATGAGCCACCGGGGGCACCTCTGATTCCTGGTCGATTCTTCACGAGGATCCCGCCGTGCGGTGCCGGACCAGCACCCAGCCTAGTGGCTGGCCGTCCGCACGGACGCGCTAGTCTGTGGGCTGTGCTGACTTTTCTCGAGGCCGTCAAGCGGGTGCTGGTGGGCAAGCCGTTCGCCAGCGACAGGCTGAGGAACCGAAGCCTCCCCAAGCGCCTCGCCTTGCCCGTCTTCTCCGCGAGTGCGCTCTCCTCCGTGGCCTACGCCCCCGACGAGATCCTGCTGACGCTCGCCCTCGCCGGGGTGGCCTCGGTCGCCATCTCACCCTGGGTGGGGTTGGCCGTGATCGCGGTGCTGCTCGTCGTGGTGGCGTCGTCCCGCCAGGCCGTGCATGCCTACCCGTCGGGCGGAGGAGATTATGAGATCGCCAAGCGGAACATCGGTCCGCGCGCCGGCACCACCGTGGCCTCCGCCCTGATGATCGATTACCTGCTCACCGTCGCGGTGTCCGTCTCGGCAGCCGCGCAGTACCTCGTCTCCCTTGCGCCCGGACTGGAGGGCGCCCGCGTCACGCTCGCCGTCGTCGGCGTCGCCGTGCTCGTGCTGCTGAACCTGCGGGGTGTCACGCGGGGAGTGCGGGCCAGGGCCGTGGTGACCTACGCCTTCCTGGCCGGCATAGCCGCCCTGTGCGTGACGGGTCTCGTCCAGGCGCTCTCGGGAACGCTGGCCGACGCGCCGAGTTCACGCTTCGAGATCGTGCCCGACGCCGCGCTGGACACCGGGCTCGTGGGGCTCGCGGGCGCGCTCCTGATCCTGCGCGCGTTCTCGGCCGGCGCCGCCGCGCTGACCGGCCTCGAAGGTCCGGGGTCCAACGTCCCCCGCTTCGAGGCCCCGCAGAGCCGGAACGCGGCGACCACGCTTTTGATCCTGGGGCTCGTCTCCTCGGCCATGCTCGCGGGAGTCATCTACCTCGCGAACGCCACCCGGGTGCATGTGGTCCAGAATCCGTCGGCACAACTGCTGCTGGACGGGCAGCCGGTACCGGACGACTACATCCAGGCGCCGGTCGTGAGCCAGCTCGCGCGGACCATCTTCGATTCTGGGTCTCCCGCCTTCTACCTGGTGGTGGCCGCGACGGCGCTCATGCTGATGCTCGCGGGGCATGCAGCGTTCAACGCGTTCCCCGTGCTGGCCTCGATCCTCGCGACCGACGGCTACCTGCCACGCCAACTGCGCACCCGGGGGGACCGGCTGACCTTCAGCAACGGCATCCTGGCGCTCGGGATCGGAGCAGCGGTGCTCATCCTCGTGTTCCGGGCGGACGTCACGGCGCTCGTGCAGCTCTACATCGTGGGAGTGTTCGTCTCGTTCACGGGCGGGCAGCTCGGCCTCATCCGGCACTGGAACAGGACGCTGCGCAGCACCGTGGGCAAGCAGGAGCGCTGGCGCATCCACAAGTCGCGCGCGATCAACACGCTGGGCTTCGGCCTGACCGCTGCCGTGCTCGTAGTGATCCTGGTCACCAAGTTCGAGTACGGTGCGTGGATCGCGGTGCTCGCCATGGCCATCCTGTTCGCGGTGATGCGCAGCATCAAGAAGCACTACGACACCGTCGCCGCGGAGCTGGCGATCGACGACGCCGTGAAGCTGCGCGCCCTGCCCTCGCGCGTGCACGCCGTCATCCTCGTCTCGCACCTGCGCAAGCCCGTCCTGCGGGCGCTCGCGTTCGCCAGGGCATCGCGGCCCTCCCGGCTGGACGCCATTACCGTCGACGTCGACCCCGAGCAGACCCGGCGCACTCTCGCCGACTGGGAGAAGTACGAGATCCCGGTACCCATCACGGTCCTCGCCTCGCCCTACCGCGACACCATCACGCCGATCCTCGACTACATCAAGACCATGCGCCGGGATTCGCCGCGCGACCTGATCGTGGTCTACATCCCCGAGTACGTGGTGGGAAAGTGGTGGGAGCAGCTGGTGCACAACCAGACCGCGCTGCGCATCAAGACCCGGCTGCACTTCGTGCCGGGCGTGATGGTGGCCAGTGTCCCGTGGCAGCTCGCATCCTCCGACGCGGCACAGATCTACCAGGACCTCAAGTAGGAAGACATCATGACCGACGCTTCACCAGCCACTGATCAGCCGGGCCCGGGAGACGGGACTGACCTCCGCACCGCCGAGCTGATCATCGAACGTCCCGCGCACGGCGGACACTTCGTCGCGCGCCACGAGGGGCGGGTGGTCTTCGTGCGGCATGCGCTGCCCGGCGAGCGGGTCAGGGTCCGCTTCACCGAGACGGACGAGGACGCCAGCTTCTGGCGGGCCGACGTGGTCGAGGTGCTCGAGGCCTCCGCCCAGCGGGTGCAGCACCCCTGGGCCGTCGCGGATGCGCTCAGGGCCGCGGCCCGGAACCGGTCCGCCGTGGGCGGTGCCGAGTTCGGGCACATCGCCCTGGACGAGCAGCGGCGTCTGAAGGGCGCGATCTTCCGGGAGCAGCTCTCGCGGCTCGCGAGGACGGAGTGGGATGTGCTCGTGGAGCCGGCTCCGGGAGAGGCATCGGACGGCCTGGGCTGGCGGACCCGCGCGGCCTTCGCCGTCGATCCCGCCGGCCGCCTGGCCATGCACCTGCACCGCTCGCACGAGGTGCTCCCGGTCCAGGAGATGCCGCTCGCCGTCGACGCCGTGAACGCGCTGCGCCTCTGGACGCTCGATCTCAGCGGGATCGAGCGTGTCGATGTTGCCGTGCCCTCCGGCGGGGGAGTGCCGTTCGTGCTCCTCGTCCCGGCAGCCGGCACCTCCGCGCGGCGCGTCGCCTCCGTGGCAGGCGCCATCGACGGCGCGTCCGTGGGGGTCCTCGACCCGGAGTCCGGGCAGGTGCAGAGGATCGGCGGGCGGACCTGGTTGCAGGAGACGGTGCTCGGCACCGACTACCGCGTGACGGGTGCGGGGTTCTGGCAGATCCACCGCGGTGCACCCGAAGCCCTCGTGTCCGCCGTGCTGGACGGACTGGAGCCGGCAGCCGGTGAACGGGTCGCCGACCTCTATGCGGGGGCCGGGCTGTTCACGGTGCCGCTGGCCCGCGCGGTGGGCGCTGCCGGCAGCGTGCTCTCCGTCGAGGGTTCGGCCGGTACCAGCCGCGATGCGCGCCGCAACCTCCACGGACAGGACCACGTCTCCATCGTGCAGGGTCGCGTGGACGCAGTTCTCGGGCGCTGGAAGGACCCGCTGGACGTCGTCCTGCTGGACCCGCCGCGTGCCGGTGCCGGCAGGAAGGTGGTGCGCCAGATCATCGATGCGCGACCGCGGGCCGTCGGGTACGTCTCCTGTGATCCGGCGTCGTTCGCCCGCGATCTCGGCTACTTCCTGGGGGCGGGCTGGACCCTTGATTCCCTGCGCGTCTTCGACTTCTATCCGCACACGCACCACATGGAGTCCTTCGCGCGTCTGCTCCCGCCCGCGGCCTGACCGGCGGCGGGAGATGGAGCACGGGCGGCGGAGCCGGTCAATGGCACCCCGCGGGGGCGCCGAACGTTAGAGTTAACGCCAATCGAGGGCGATCACGTCGCCCTACCGAATCAACCGAGGAGGCGCCCATGGGACTCTTGGAGACGATCCACGGCCCACAGGACCTGAGCAAGTTGAGCGAGGGCCAACTGACGGCGCTCGCGCAGGAGATCCGGACCTTCCTGGTCAGCAACGTGTCGCGCACCGGCGGGCACCTCGGCCCCAATCTCGGGGTGGTCGAACTGACGCTCGGCATCCACCGCATCTTCGACTCCCCGCGCGACAGCATCATCTTCGACACCGGCCACCAGTCCTACGTGCACAAGCTCGTGACCGGACGCCAGGACTTCAGCACGCTCCGGCAGCAGGGTGGCCTGTCCGGCTACCCCTCGCGCGCCGAGTCGGTGCACGACGTCGTCGAGAGCTCCCACGCCTCCTCCTCCCTGTCCTGGGCGGACGGTATCTCCCGCGCGCGCGTGCTGGGCGGCGAGGGCGAGCGCTACACCGTGGTCCTCGTGGGCGACGGCGCCCTGACGGGCGGCATGGCCTGGGAGGCCCTCAACAACATCGCCGCCGACAAGCGCCGGCGCGTGGTGATCGTGGTCAACGACAACGGCCGGTCCTACGCCCCGACCATCGGCGGCGTCGCGGACTATCTCGCCTCGCTGCGTCCCACCCTCGATTCCGTCCGTACCCACCGGGTGTACGAGCGCACTCTCGACTGGGTGAAACTTCGCATGCAGAACGGCGGTCCGGCGGGCGAGTTCAGCTATAAGAGCCTCCACGCCATGAAGAAGGGCATCAAGGACTGGTGGGCCCCGCAGGGACTCTTCGAGGACCTCGGCATGAAGTACGTGGGCCCCGTGGACGGGCACGACCAGGCCGCCGTCGAGCAGGCGCTCCAGCTCGCCAAGAAGTACGAGGGCCCGGTGATCGTGCACGCCATCACCGAGAAGGGCCACGGGTATGCCCCCGCACGCGCCCACGAGGCGGACCAGTTCCACGCCGTCGGGATCATCGATCCCGAGACCGGCGAACCCGTCGACGCCGCCGGCCACCAGTCCTGGACCTCGGTGTTCGCCGACGAGATCGCCGACATCGCGGACGAACGCCCCGACATCGTGGGTATCACCGGGGCGATGCTGATCCCTGTGGGGCTGCACCGCTTTGCCGCGCGCCATCCCGATCGCGTGTTCGACGTCGGTATCGCGGAGCAGCACGCCCTCACCAGCGCGGCCGGTATGGCCTTCGGCGGCCTCCACCCGGTCATCGCCCTGTATGCGACGTTCCTGAACCGGGCCTTCGACCAGCTGCTCATGGACGTGGCGCTGCACAGGGCCGGCGTCACGGTAGTCCTGGACCGCTCGGGCGTGACCGGTCCCGACGGCGCGAGCCACCACGGCATGTGGGACCTCGCCATGCTGCAGGCCGTTCCCGGCCTCCACCTCGCGGCGCCCCGGGACGCCTCGCGACTGCGCGAGGAGCTCCGCGAGGCCGTCGCCATCTCCGACGCGCCCAGCGTGGTCCGCTATTCCAAGGGGTCGGTGGGCGCCGAGGTCGAGGCCGTCGAGCGGCTGGACGACGGCGTGGACGTGCTCTCGCGACGTCCGGCGGGTTCACGCCAGAACGACGTCCTGATCGTCAGCGTCGGGGCCATGAGCGAACTGGCGCTCGATGTGTCCAACCGGCTCGGCGCCCAGGGCATCAGCTCGACGGTCATCGACCCGCGCTGGCTCCTGCCGGTGTGCCGCTCCGTGATCGATCTGGCTGCCGACCACCGCATCGTGATCGTCATCGAGGACGGCGTCCGTGCCGGCGGCGTGGGCTCGCGTATCCGCCAGGAGATGCGGTCCGCCGGTGTGGACACAGCGCTCAACGAGGTGGGCCTGCCCGTCGAGTTCCTCGACCACGGATCCCGCAAGCAGGTGCTCGAACGCGTGGGACTCACGGCCCAGCAGATCACGCACGACGTCGTCGCGCAGGTGCTGGGCACGAAGGTGCCGGTGGCCCGGCCCCTTCCCGGTGACCGCGAGCCCGCGACGGGGCAGCTGCCCCAACAGTAGGCTCCCGACGGGTGCGTCGGGGCCGGCGGTCGCGAGGTCCGGCCGCCCCGCCCGGAGGGGCACGCGGTCCTGGGAGGCCCGAGGCGGCAGGACCCCGCCCGCTGCCGCTCAGGACCCCGCCCGCCGCCGCGCCGGGACCCTCCGGCCCGCGCCTGAGGGCCCCTCCGAGGGCTCGTGTGAGACAATGACGAAGGCTGGCGCGGGAACCACATTCCTTCGCCGGTCCAGTGACAGGCTTCCGTTCCGCGAGCGATGCTTCCGTCCCACCGAGTCCGCCACGTCGGCGGGAGGTGGCGGAATCCGCTGGCGGGAACCACCGTCCGCAAGGGCGGCAGAGGTGGAAAAGCGCCACTGGTCTCCGTGTGATTCCGCACCCACTTGACGGTGTGACCTCGGAGGACACGACAACGACTTCCGGTCAGCCGCCGGGCGAAGGCCCGCGGCCGACCGACATACCGCCCTGAGGGCGCTGGAATGTGGCCGGTGCCGCAGGGGCTTGGAGCAAGTACCCATGGATCAGTCGGAACAGCAGGCAAACGAACAGGCAGCAACGGCAGAGGCCGCAGCGACGCCGGAGGCGCCTGCAGGGCAGGAACCGCAGGCGGCGCCGGCGAAAGCCCCACGGAAGCGCCGCACCGCGAGTGCGCCGGCCGGTGCACCTCCCGCCCCGGAGCCGGCGTCCGACGAGGCGGCCGCCCCGGTCCGCAAGCGGGCGAGCAGGGCCCGGAAGCCCGTCGCGACCGGGGGAGCGGCGGCCGGCGATGCTGCCGCCTCCGATGACACGGCCGGGTCGGCGTCATCTCCCGCAGCCGACGTCGCACCGGCTGCGCCCCCCGTGCCGGAGACCCTTGCGGCTCCGCCGGCCCGGGCGCCGCGCTCCCGTCGCCGTGCGGCCACGGCCGAGGCCGGACCCGCAGCCGCTGCGCCGAACAGCCCGGACGCACCCCGGCCCGACGACGCCGACGCAGCGGGCACCACCCCTGCCGCATCGACCCGGGGCTCGGTCGAGACCGTGGTCGTGCCGGACGCGCCGGCCAAGGCGCCGCGTTCGCGCCGGCGCGCCGCATCATCGGAAGCCGGCCCGGCGCGTGCCGACGCAACGAGCCCGGCCGGAACGACGCCGATCGAGCCCGATCGGTCCACTGACTCCGACGCATTCAAGGGTGCCACCGGTTCCATCGGAAGCCCGCAGACCTCCGATGACGCCCCCGACGCCGCAGACACCCCGGCCGGATCCGCCCCGGCGGCCGGCGAGGACGGCACGGCAGAAGCCCCCTCCGAGGAGAAGCCCGCACGCGCACGCCGTACGCCCCGGAGTCGGAGCCGGCGTGCCTCGGAGCCGGCGGCCGCGGACACCCCGACCGTGGGTGCCCAGACCGCGGACACCCCGGCCACGGACACCCCGACCGGAGCGAACGGGACCCCCGTAGGGGACGCAGGCGCCGGGTCCACCGAACCGGCGGCGGCTGCTGCTGCCGAGCCGGCCACGGCGTCGACGGAGGACGCGTCGACGGCCGAGGAGCAGGCGAGCGACCGGTTCGACCCGTTCGCCGTGCCCGAATCACCGCTCTCGCTCCTGTTCCACGCGCCCGACCTGACCACCGCGACCGTTCCGGCTGTGAAGATCGCGCCGCCCGTCGAGGACGGCGACGAGGACGAGGCGGAGGAGTCGGGCCGCCGGTCCCGCCGCAGCCGGCGCGGACGCAGCCGCAAGGGTGGCGCTGCCGACCAGGAAGCATCGGACGGTACCGGCCGCCAGGAGCCGGAGGCGACGGAGGACAGTGATTCCTCCGGCCCCGAGGACACGACCAATGTCACCTCCCGCCGCCGTCGCCGTCGCCGTCGCGGTGACCAGGACCTGGAACTGACGGGAGGCGAGGACGACGATCCGCCCAACACCGTCACGCGCGTCCGTGCTCCCCGCCAGTCCGCCGAACCGGTGTCAGACCGCGTCACCAGCGTCCGCGGGTCCACGCGCCTCGAGGCGAAGAAGCAGCGCCGTCGGGAGTCCCGCGACACGGGCAGGCGCCGCCAGGTCATCACCGAGGCGGAGTTCCTCGCGCGTCGCGAGTCCGTCGACCGCCAGATGATCGTGCGCCAGAGCGACGACCGCATCCAGATCGGCGTCCTCGAGGACGGGATCCTCGCCGAGCACTTCGTCTCCCGCACCCAGCAGGATTCGCTCATCGGCAACGTGTACGTCGGCAAGGTGCAGAACGTGCTGCCCAGCATGGAGGCCGCCTTCGTCGACATCGGCCGTGGGCGCAATGCCGTGCTCTACGCCGGTGAGGTCAACTGGGACGCGGCGGGCCTCGACGGTCAGCCGCGCCGCATCGAGCTCGCCCTCAAGTCCGGCGATCCGGTCCTGGTCCAGGTCACCAAGGACCCCGTGGGACACAAGGGCGCGCGCCTCACCAGCCAGATCTCGCTGCCGGGCCGTTACCTCGTGTACGTGCCGGGCGGCTCCATGACCGGCATCTCCCGCAAGCTGCCCGACGTCGAACGCAACCGGCTCAAGCGCATCCTCAAAGACCGCCTGCCGGAGAACGCCGGCGTGATCGTCCGCACGGCCGCCGAGGGCGCCAGCGAGGAAGAGCTGACGCACGACATCAACCGCCTGCGCGCGCAGTGGGAGGAGATCGAGCGCAAGTCCGGCTCGACCAAGACCCTTGCACCGGAACTCCTGTACGGCGAGCCGGACCTCACCATCAAGGTGGTCCGCGACGTCTTCAACGAGGACTTCTCCAAGCTCGTCGTCTCCGGCGAGGAGGCCTGGGACACCATCGAGGCCTACGTCATGTACGTGGCACCCGACCTGGTGGGCCGGCTCGAGAAGTGGGCGGGTGAGGAGGACATCTTCACCGCGTCACGCATCGACGAGCAGATCTCCAAGGCTCTCGAGCGGAAGGTCTTCCTGCCGTCGGGCGGCTCGCTGGTGATCGACCGCACGGAGGCCATGACCGTGGTCGACGTCAACACCGGCAAGTTCACCGGCAGCGGCGGCAACCTTGAGGAGACCGTTACGAAGAACAACCTCGAGGCCGCGGAGGAGGTCGTGCGCCAGCTCCGCCTTCGCGACATCGGCGGAATCATCGTGATCGACTTCATCGACATGGTGCTCGAGGCCAACCGCGATCTCGTGCTGCGTCGCCTCGTGGAGTGCCTCGGCCGCGACCGCACGAAGCACCAGGTCGCCGAGGTGACCTCGCTCGGACTCGTCCAGATGACGCGCAAGCGCATGGGCACGGGCCTGCTCGAGGTGTTCGGCGAGGACTGCGAGCACTGTGCAGGACGCGGTGTCGTGACGCACATGGAGCCCGTGGAGCACCGCCGCGCCGCCCCCGTCCCGGACCAGCAGCAGTCGCGTCAGGACCGGATGTCCCGGAGCGAGCGCAAGCGCAATCGCGGTGGGCGGGGAGGCCAGCAGCAGGACGATGTCGTGACAGCCCCTCCCGCCCCTGTCGCCGACAGTCCGGAACGAGCGGCGAAGGCAGAGGCTGCCCGGGCGGCCCTCGCGAGCATCGCCGCGGCCACGCACCATGCGCACGAGGAAGCAGCCCAGTACCCGGCCCCCGAGCCCGAGCCCGAGGTCGAGGTGACGGAGGCCGTGCTCACCATCAACGGTGAGACGGTGACGCTGCCGCGGTCCGAGGCGCGTCGGCAGCGCGCCGTGGTGGCGCCCGAAGCGCCGGCGACCCGGCTGACACTCGACAGCCTCAGTGAGGCCTTCAACCGGAAGCCCGACGCCGGGCCGGGCGACGCCGAGCAGGGCGAGTCCGCGGGGGCGCCCGCATCCGGTTCGGAGGCGGCTCCCGTCCCGGAGACCGCTGCAGCGACCGCGCAGGCCCCGGCCCGCCGCTCCCGTCCCCGCCGCGTGGCCCGGAGCGCCCAGGGCGCTGCGGACACCAGCATCGAGACGCAGGCCGTGGATCCGGCCGTCGAACCGTCCGGGACGCGGCACGTGGCGCGTTCCCAGCCCCCGGCGCGCACTCCTGCGGCGTCGGCCGCAGAGCCGCTGATCTTCGGCGTCGGGGTTCCGGCCTCGGAGCTGTAGCAGCGCCTGCCGGTCCGTCCCGCACGGAAGGGCATCAGGGGGTCGGGGTCCGCAGGGATCCCGGCCCCCTTTCCGTTCCCACCTTTCCGTTCCCTTTTCCTGCCCGGCCGGTCGCGCCGTCGTCCGCGTGACGGCGGCAGGTCCACGGGGTAGGTCCCGGGTAGATCCACAGGCAGCTCCCCTGCGCTAGGCTGGGGCGGGACACGGGGTGCCCTGCCGGATGCAGGGCTGAGATCACACCCGTCGAACCTGATCTAGCGGGCGCTCTGCGCCCGGGCCTAGCGGAGGGATGTCATCCATGGAAGCCGTCCGAGCAGCAGCGAGCAGGGGCTCCGCCGTCCCGAACATCCTCAGCATCGCGGGTTCCGACCCGAGCGGCGGGGCCGGTATCCAGGCGGATATCAAGAGCATCAGCGCGAACGGGGGATACGCCCTCGCGGTCGTGACCGCCCTGACCGCCCAGAACACGCGCGGTGTCACGGGCGTCCACACCCCGCCCATCGACTTCCTGCGCCAGCAGCTCGACGCGGTGGCGCAGGACATCGTCCTCGATGCCGTGAAGATCGGCATGCTCGGCAGCGCCGACGTGGCCCGGTGCATCGGGTCGTGGCTGGAGCAGGTCCGTCCGGCGGTGGTCGTCCTCGACCCCGTCATGGTCGCCACGAGCGGTGCGCGGTTGCTCGACGACGACGCCGTGCGCGCGGTGCTCGACCTGGCGGCGAGAGCCTCGCTCGTCACCCCGAACATCCCGGAGCTCGCCGTCCTCGTCGGCGCCGAGCCCGCCGCGTCCTGGCAGGAGGCGCTGCACCAGGGCCGGGAGCTCGCCGGGCGGCTGGGAACGGCCGTGCTCGTCAAGGGCGGGCACCTGCCCGTACCGCGATGCCCGGATGCGCTGATTCTGCCGGCCGACGGGCGAGGAGACTTCCCGGACGCGCTCGTGTTCGACGGCCGCCGCGTGGCGACGATGAACACGCACGGCACGGGCTGCTCGCTCTCGTCCGCCATCGCGACGCGCCGCGCCGTGACAGGTGACTGGGGAGCCGCCGTCCGGGAGGCGAAGGCATGGCTGGAGGGGGCGCTCGCCTCCTCGGACCTCCTCCGGGTGGGGCAGGGGAGCGGTCCAGTCCACCATTTCCACGGTCTGCCCGAGGCCCGCCACCATCGGCTCTTCACCGATCTCGCCTGGCATGACACCGCGGACATCCGGCGCGAGATCCTGGATCTCCCGTTCGTCACGGCACTGACCGACGGCGTGCTGCCTGCCGCGGACTTCGTCTTCTACCTGCAGCAGGACGCCCTCTATCTGCGGGAGTACTCGGGAATCCTGGCGCGCGCAGCCGCCCTGGCGCCCACGGAGTCCGAACAACTGTTCTGGCTCCGGTGTGCCACCTCCTGCCTGGAGACGGAAGCGGAGCTGCACCGCTCGTGGCTGGACGTGGAGACCGGCGCGCGGTCGGGCGAGGGCGGTCCGGGGCCCGTGACCCGCGCCTACTGCGACCACCTCGCAGCGACGTCGGCCAGGGGCTCCTATGCGGTACTCGTGGCGGCAGTCCTGCCGTGCTTCTGGCTCTACGCGACCGTGGGGGACTACGTACGCGAGCACGTGCTGCAGGAGGGCTCGGCCGAGCAGGCGGCGCACCCCTACGGCGCATGGATCGCGACGTATGCCGACCCGGCGTTCGCGGCGGCCACCGCGGAGGCACGGCGCATCGCCGACCGCGCGCACCGGGAGGGATCGTCGGCCGAGCGGGATGCGATGCTGGCGGCGTTCCGCTGGTCGGCCGCCTACGAATGCGACTTCTTCGACGCGCCCCGCGCACGGCGCGGCCACGCCGCGCCGCCACAGGGTGCTGATTTGCGGGAAGACGCCGTTCTGCCGTAATCTGGACCCTCGGTGCATCCGCCTGTAGAACGGCATGTCCGGCGGACAATCGTACGGGGTAGACCCGGAGGGGTTCCGCCAGGCGACGGCAGCCCCAGGGCAGCAGCGTCGAGGACGCACAGAGCGGATGAGGCACGAGAGACTGTTCACAGTCCGCCGAGACGCACCCGAGTTTTTTCATCAGAAGTCAGATTGTCGAGAGAAGTGAGTTCCCAAGTGGTGTACGCGATTGTCCGCGCAGGCGGCCGCCAAGAAAAGGTTTCTGTAGGAGACCTCGTTACCCTTGACCGCGTCACCGGTCAGGCCGGAAGCACGTTCAAGCTTCCCGCCCTCCTTCTGGTGGACGGCGCCAAGATCACCTCCGCAGCGGAGGACCTCGCGAAGGTCTCCGTCACCGCCGAGATCATCGAGAATCTTCGTGGACCGAAGATCGTCATCCAGAAGTTCAAGAACAAGACCGGCTACAAGAAGCGCCAGGGTCACCGTTCGGAACTGACCCGCGTCAAGATCACGGGCATCGCCTAGTCCTTCGGGCTAGCGATCTCCTCACGTAGACACTTCAGCGAAGGCAGGCATACCCCATGGCACATAAGAAGGGCGCAAGCTCAACTCGTAACGGCCGCGACTCGAACGCCCAGTACCTCGGCGTCAAGCGCTTCGGCGGCCAGGTCGTCAAGGCCGGCGAGATCATCGTCCGCCAGCGCGGCACCCACTTCCACCCGGGCGCCAATGTCGGCCGCGGCGGCGACGACACCCTGTTCGCGCTCGAGGCCGGTGCCGTCGAGTTCGGCACGCGCCGCGGACGCAAGGTCGTCAACATCGTAGGAGCCGCAGCAGAGTAATCTGCGCAGCTCGCGTGCATGTCCCATGCACCAGCACTCGGGTGGGGTGAGCCGCTACGGCTCGCCCCACCTTCTTTTAAGCCGGTTAGACTCGGCACAGTGAAGTATTTGTAGAAGGAGACCCACGTGGCGAGCTTCGTTGACCGCGTCGTCCTGCACGTATCCGGTGGCACCGGCGGCCACGGCTGCGTATCCGTCCACCGCGAGAAGTTCAAGCCCCTCGGTGGCCCCGATGGCGGCAACGGGGGCGACGGCGGCGACGTGATCCTTCGCGTGGACCACCAGACCACCACGCTCCTCGACTACCACCACGCGCCGCACCGCCATGCGACCAACGGCGGCAACGGCATGGGCGACTGGCGCGGCGGCAAGAGCGGTGAGACGCTGATCCTCTCCGTGCCGGACGGCACCGTCGTCAAGACGAAGGACGGCGAGGTCCTCGCCGATCTCGTGGGCGAAGGCACCGAGTTCATCGCCGCCGCCGGCGGCCAGGGCGGGCTCGGCAACGCGGCACTCTCCTCCCAAAAGCGCAAGGCTCCCGGGTTCGCCCTCCTCGGCATCCCCGGGGACGAGCGCGATGTCGTGCTCGAGCTCAAGTCCATCGCGGACATCGCTCTCGTTGGCTTCCCGTCGGCGGGCAAATCGAGCCTGATCGCCGCGATGTCGGCCGCCCGCCCGAAGATCGCCGACTACCCCTTCACCACTCTGGTGCCCAACCTCGGCGTCGTCGAGGCGGGCTCGACACGGTTCACCATCGCTGACGTCCCCGGGCTCATCGAGGGTGCAAGCGAGGGCAAGGGCCTCGGGCACCACTTCCTGCGCCACGTCGAGCGCTGTGCGGCCCTCGTGCACGTCCTCGACTGCGCGGCGCTGGAGACGGACCGCGACCCGCTGAACGATCTCGCCATCATCGAGCGCGAGCTGGAGAAGTACGCCGTGGACATGAGCTACGCGGGACCGGAGGGCGACGTCGTTCCCCTGAACGAGCGGCCGCGCCTGATAGCGCTCAACAAGGTGGACGTGCCTGACGGCAAGGACATGGCCGGGTTCGTGCGGCCCGAGCTCGAGGCGCGCGGCTACCGCGTGTTCGAGGTGTCGGCATCGAGCCATCAGGGCCTGCGTCAGCTCGGCTTCGCCATGGCGGAGATCGTCGCGAATGCACGCCAGGCCGTCGCGTCGGCCCCGCCCAAGGTCGCGCCGCCCGTCCTGCGTCCCCGCGGCGTCAATGCCGCGTCCTTCCGCATCCGCAACGAGGAGAAGGACGCCCTGCCGCTGTTCCGCGTGCTGGGCGAGAAGCCGGAGCGCTGGGTCAAGCAGACCGACTTCACCAACGACGAGGCAGTCGGCTTCCTCGCGGACCGCCTCGCCAAGCTCGGCGTGGAGGAGCAGCTGTTCAAGTCCGGTGCGAAGCCCGGCGACACGGTGGTGATCGGCGAGGGCGACGGCGTCGTCTTCGACTGGGAGCCGACCATGATGGGCGGCGCCGAGCTCCTGGCGGGGCCGCGCGGCAGCGACCTGCGCCTCGCGGAGTACATCCGCCCCACACGCGAGCAGAAGCGCGAGGAGTACCAGGAGCGCAAGGACGCCAAGGCGGCTGCGCGCGCCGAGCTCGAGGCCGACCGCAAGGCCGGCATCTGGACCGAATCGGTCCAGAACCGCAAGCAGCCTGCTCCTGCCCCGCAGGAGGCAGACGCCGAGTCCCAGAGCTAGGACCGTGGCGCTGGACCAGTCCGGGCAGCGGCCCGTCGCCGACCGGGCGGGACTCGCTACGGCCGGGCGGATCGTCGTCAAGGTGGGATCGTCGTCCCTGACGTCCGTGACCGGCGGCATCTCCGGCGAGGCCCTCGTCGGCCTCGCCGACGTGCTCGCCGCGCGGCGTGCCGCCGGGACGGAGGTGATCCTCGTGTCCTCCGGTGCGATTGCTGCGGGCCTTGCGCCGCTGGGGCTGCCCCGGAGGCCGGCGCAGCTGTCCACGCAGCAGGCCGCCGCGAGCGTGGGGCAGGGACTGCTCATGGCCCAGTACTCGCAGGCCTTCGCGGCCCACGGCGTCATCGTGAGCCAGATCCTGCTCACGGCGGACGATCTTGTCCGCCGCTCGCACTACGCGAACGCACACCGGGCCATGGAGCGCCTCCTGAATTTCGGTGTCGTCCCGATCGTCAACGAGAACGACACGGTGGCCAGCCACGAGATCCGGTTCGGCGACAACGATCGCCTGGCCGCGCTCGTGGCGCACCTCGTCAAGGCGGACGCCCTCGTGCTCCTGTCCGATGTCGACGCCCTCTACGACGGCCCGCCGAGCGCCGGAGCCCGACGCATCCCGCTCGTCGCCTCGCCGCTCGACCTCGAGGGCGTCACGATCGGCAGGACCGGCAAGGCCGGCGTCGGGACCGGCGGTATGGTCACGAAGGTCGAGGCCGCCACGATCGCGGCGTCCTCCGGCATCCCGGCGCTCGTCACCTCCACCGCCAACGCCGGTGCCGCGCTGCGCGGGGAGGACGTCGGGACCTGGTTCACGGCCACCGGCAAGCGCCAGCCCATCCGGCTCCTCTGGCTCGCGCACCTCGCGCGGGTGCTGGGGACGCTCGTCCTCGACGACGGTGCCGTTCGCGCCGTGGGTGAGCGGAGGCGCTCTCTCCTGCCGGCCGGTGTGACCGGCGTCTCGGGGGCCTTCGAGGCGGGCGATCCCGTACAGCTCGTGGCCGGCGACGGCTCGGTCGTCGCGCGCGGCCTGGTGAACTACAGCTCGATGGAGCTTCCGCGCATGCTGGGCCGCTCCACCCACGACCTCGCCGATGAGCTCGGCAGCGAGTACGAGCGCTCCGTGGTGCACGTCAATGATCTCGTGGTCCTGCGCCCGGGGAGCCCTGCGTCATGAGGCGACACCGCCGTACCCGGCGGGTAGGCCCTCGCTAGACTGTCGGCATGACCGAACTGCAGGACGCGACCGCCCCGACCGACGACGCCACCACCGCACCGGCGACGGCATCGACGACGGAGCCGACCGCGCCGTCGGGCGATGAGGATGCTCCTGCGCTGACCCAGGACGAGCTCGCCTCCGCCGTGCACGCGATCGCCGATCGTGCGCGTGCCGCCTCGCGTGTCCTCGCCGGTGCCAACCGCGGCCGCAAGGACCGCGTTCTCCTCGCCATCGGCGAGGCCCTCGTCGCGCGCCGCGACGCGGTGCTGGCCGCCAACCGGACCGACGTCGAGCGCGGCCGTGCCGCCGGCACCTCCGACTACCTCCTGGACCGGCTCACACTCGACGCCGGGCGGATCGACGGGCTCGCCGACGCCCTTGCCCAGCTCGCCGCCCTGCCGGATCCGATCGGTACCGCCGTCCGGGCGGAGACGCTGCCCAACGGGCTGCGCATGCGGCAGGTCCGTGTGCCGCTCGGGGTCGTCGCCGCGATCTACGAGGCCCGCCCCAACGTGACGGTGGACATCGCCGGGTTGGCCCTGAAGAGCGGCAATTCCGTCATCCTGCGCGGGGGGAGCGCCGCGCAGGCGACCAATGCGGCGCTTGTCGGCATCATCCGCGACACCCTGGGGGAGCACGGTCTTCCCCGCGACGCCGTCCTCACGATCGACGAGTACGGCAGGGCCGGAGCGCAGGTCCTGATGGCTGCGCGGGGACGCGTCGACGTCCTGATCCCGCGCGGTGGCAGGGAACTGATCCAGTCGGTGGTCACCACGGCACGCGTCCCCGTCATCGAGACCGGGGAGGGCAACGTGCACATCCTCCTGGACGCTTCCGCGGACGAGGAGATGGCCGTGGACATCCTGCTGAACGCCAAGACGCAGCGACCCAGCGTGTGCAACACCGTCGAGACCCTCCTCGTGCACAGCCGGTCCGCGGCGGCCCCGGGCGTGCTCGCCGCCCTCATCCGTGGCGGTGTCACCCTGCACGTGGACGATCGGGCCCGGGACCTACTTCCTGCCGGCACCGAAGCTCCTGCCGCGACGGACGACGACTGGGGCCGCGAATACATGCAACTGGATCTCGCGGTGCGCACCGTGGACTCGGTCGACGAGGCCCTGGAGCACATCCGGCGGTGGAGCACGGGGCACAGCGAGGCGATCATCACCAACGACCTCTCCTCCTCGGAGGAATTCATCGCCGGCGTCGATTCCGCCGCCGTCCTCGTGAACGCCTCCACGCGTTTCGTGGACGGCGGGGAGCTGGGGCTCGGGGCCGAGGTCGGGATCTCCACGCAGAAGATGCACGCCCGTGGTCCCATGGGCCTGGCCGAGCTCACCACCACCCAGTGGATCGTGCAGGGCGAGGGTCAGATCCGCCGCTGAGTGCAGACCGACGTCCCGGGAGGGCGGGGGTGACCCTCCGTCCGCACCGCGTACCATGGGATGTGTTGTATCGGCCGGGACCCCGCTCCCGGCACCACCGGAATCGACAGAGGACTAACGATGCTCTACTCCCTCGGCAGCGCGCTGCTGGCGACCGAAGCCCTGGAACACCACACGGAGCTGCCGATGCCGCCGATCGCGTACGGTCTCATCGTCATGGGCATCCTGCTGCTTCTCATGCTGGTCACGATCTCCTTCTCGAACGTCCGGAATCGCCACGATGCCGTCGAGGAGCACATCGACCCCCACAAGCAGCACGCCAACAACCACGATCACGGCGAAGCGAACCGGCACTAGCAGTCCCGGTGGCAGAGGAGAACATCGAGCGGGACGTCATGGGGGGCAACCGGCAGCGTCGCAGCGACGGTTCGCCGTGGCGGCTGGGGGTCATGGGCGGCACGTTCGACCCGATCCACCACGGGCACCTCGTCGCGGCGAGCGAGGTGGCGTCGGTCTTCGACCTCGACGAGGTGGTGTTCGTGCCCACCGGCCAGCCGTGGCAGAAGGCCGACAAGCACGTCACGGAGGCAGAGCACCGGTACCTGATGACCGTCATCGCGACGGCGTCGAACCCGACGTTCACGGTCAGCCGCGTGGACATCGACCGGCCCGGACCCACGTTCACCATCGACACCCTGCGGGATCTCGCCGTCGAGCGTCCGGACGCCCAGCTGTTCTTCATCACGGGAGCCGACGCGATGTCACAGATCCTCACCTGGAAGAACGCCGAAGAGCTCTGGTCCCTGGCACGCTTCATCGGGGTGACGCGGCCCGGCCACGAGCTCAACGGGCGCGGGCGCGATGTCGAGTTGCTCGAGGTCCCGGCCATGGCAATCTCCAGTACCGACTGCCGGCGCCGCGTGGGTGAGGACAAACCGGTCTGGTACCTCGTACCAGACGGTGTGGTGCAGTACATCGCCAAGCACCGGCTGTATCGACTGGCCGGGCGGCTCGAGGACGGCCTGTCCTCGGGGATCGAGGATGACGACGTCTTTCCCACGAAAGGAAAGCACGGGGGTAACCCGAGCGCCGTAGAACAACCAACTGGGTGAATGGGTGATGAGCAAGGTGACAGACGGCGTGCGGCCCCCCGGGTCCCATGGGGCGGAGCGTGCGCAGTCAGGGCAGTCCGATCCGATGGACGGCGGTACGGTGCTGCCCGTGGAGAACGGAGCGGCGACGACGGCGGCCGAGGGTCCGCGGCACAGCAGACGCGCCGCGGCGGCACCGGTGGACGCCGTTCCGGAGGCACGGCACGAGCATGACGCGCGGGCCCGCGACAGGGACGTCCTTCGGTCGGGCACCGCCCCGGCGGAGGCCGATGCAGTCAATGACGACGGAGCCCGCGTCGAGGTTTTCACGCGCAGGCAGCTGCGCCTGCAGCAGGTGGACGGGCGTGCCGTGCTCCCGACGTCGTCGACGACAGGCACGGCAGCGCCCGAGGCGGCGGACGCATCTGCAGCAAGCGAGCCGGCCCCCGGTGGACGGCGGGACAGGCGCCGCTCGGAGACCACATCGCATCCTCGTGTGCCGTCCGCGGGTGCACCCCCAAGGCCGGCTCCCGGCCGCACCGGTACGCCCGGAGATCTGACCATCGAGGCCGCCCTCGCCGCAAGGAACGCCCTCGCCAAGGATGCCAGCGACCTCGCCGACACCCTGGCCGCGCACCGCGAGGCGGATCCGTTCGCCGTCGATCCCGACCTGCTGGCTCAGCAGCAGGCGCTGGCGCAGCGCGCATCCCTCCTCAACGCGCGCGCACGACTCGTGCAGGAGCGCTCCGACCCGAACCCGGGTGGTGACTCGTGGCGGGATCCGACCACGCCCTGCAATCTGTCGATCCTCACCCCGCCGGAGTTCGTCAGCGTTCCGGGGGGTTCCGGGAGCGTGCTGCGCGCTCCTGCCACCTCGCACATCCCCATCGTGGTGCCTTCACACCGGTCCGCCGACAGGACCGCCAACAGCGGTGCTGCTGCAGGAGGGCAGGAGCGTGCGGCGGGACCGGTCAGGGCGCAGCATGCCTTCGGTCTGGACCCGCTGGACGCCATGACCGCCGGACTCGGACGACGTCGACGCATTCGGTACATCCAGTACTCGATGATCGCGGTGGGCGCCGCGGCGCTCGCAACCGGGATAATGATGACAGTCGGCTCCCTCAATGGGTGAAACTGCCGACCCCACACAAGGAGATCAGTGAGCGCTACCGAACAGTCCATTGGCATTGCCCGCACTGCGGCACACGCCGCAGTGGACAAGATCGCCCAGGACATTGTCGCCATCGACGTCAGTGACCGGCTCGCCATCACGGACGTCTTCGTGATCGCGTCAGCGCCGAGCGAACGTCAGGTCAACGCGATCGTGGACGGCATCGAGGAGGAACTCTCCAAGCAGGGCCTCAAGCCGGTCAGGCGGGAAGGCCGGAGCGAGGGCCGCTGGGTCCTGCTCGACTACGCAGAGGTGGTCGTCCACGTGCAGCACGAGGAGGACCGCGTGTTCTACGCGCTCGATCGGCTGTGGAAGGACTGCCCGTCCGTGGACCTCCAGCTCGAGGGCACGCTGCAGAGCTCGCCCCAGACAGCGGCGTCCGACGACGTCGCCGAGTGACGCGGTACGCGCACGCTGATCCCGCCGCTCGCCGCATCATCTTCTGGCGTCACGGGCGCACCGAATGGAATCACGCCGGGCGTTTCCAGGGCCAGGAGGACATCGACCTCGATGCGACGGGCAGGGATCAGGCCGTGCGCGCTGCGGAGGTCCTTGCCACCCGGGAGCCGGCGCTGATCATCTCGTCGGACCTGCGTCGTGCGGCCGACACTGCAGCTGCCCTGGCCACTGCCACAAATCTGCCGGTGTCCTACGACAAGCGACTCCGCGAGACGGATGCCGGCCTGTGGCAGGGCTTGTCCTTCGCCCAGATCGACGAGCAGTTCACACAGGACAATGCCGCTTGGCGCGGTGGTGACCCCGAGGTCCGCGCAGGCGGTGCGGAAAACCGCCTGGAGGTGGGAGCACGCATGCTCGAGGCGGTGCAGGACGCCATCGGGCGAGTGGCGCCGGCCCAGACGCTCGTCGTCGTCAGCCATGGCGGAGCCATCAGGGCCGCTCTGGCCGCCCTGATGGGATTGCCGCCCGAGCGGTGGGGTGCTGTGGCCGGTCTGTCGAACTGCCACTGGTCGGAGGTCCATGAGGTGGTGGGCCGAACGGGCGCACTCTTCTCGTGGCAACTCACGGAGCACAATGTCGGACTCGGGTCGCTGCCGATCGAGCCGATCGAGGGCTGACGTTCCCGGTGTCGTCGATTTGGCGCGGGAGTCAGAATTTACTAGACTGAACAAGTTGCTTCGGCCGGTATCCACCGATCCAGAGCAGCAGTTCGGGGCTATGGCGCAGCTGGTAGCGCACCTGCATGGCATGCAGGGGGTCAGGGGTTCGAATCCCCTTAGCTCCACGACGAACCGCTGGAATCCAGAGTGAAAGCTCCGGTCCGGCGGTTTTTTGTTGCCTTCCGGCGGACTATGCCATGGGTTTGCCATCGTTTTGGATGTGAGACCAAAGCTCCTCTTGCCCACCCGCGGGTGCAGCGACACTAGCCAAAATATGTGCTGCCAGGATCGCAGGGCACGCCGACGGTGGCGTCGAACCGGCGCGCGGGTTCCTGAGGTCTATGGAGGCCAAGACCACCGGAGAGTACGAGGACGTCGACGGCGCGCCGGCCTGGTTCGAGGCCAGCCGTGCCGAGCTCATGGACGGGGTTGCAGCCGCCGCGGCTTACTCGGTTCACACTGTCGTCATGGCCCAGACCTGCCAGGAACGTCCGGCTGGGCTGGGGGCGGGCGCCTCGCCAAGGATGGGCGCGGCTGCCCTCTCATCCGGACTGTTCCAGCGCTCAGGCGTCCTCGCGGTTGGGGCTCTCCAGGATGAAGAAGTTGGACTGGTTACCGTCTTTGCGCTGCTCCTGGTAGACGAAGTTCAACTGCCGCTGGTCGAAGGTCCGGAACCATTCGTCCCAACTCACATGGCGAAGTTTGTCCGTGTCCTCGTTGAAGTCGAAGCGCAGAACGCCGAGGTGGTCCCCGTGTTCAGTGCCTTCCACAGTGGCCGGCCGGGCGTTCCGTGCTTCAGCCCACTGCTTGATGACCTCGTGATGGGTTGTCGCCAGGCTGCGTCCCTCGCGTTCGGGATCCTCTTCGGGGGAGGTGATCTCCTGGGCGTACTTGAGCGACTTCGAGGTCTGGTCGCCGGTTCGAATCCGTCCGCCGTCGGGGCCGGCCCCTACGTCGTCCGAGGCGTCGTCGGAGGCGCCAGCGTGGCTCTCGGCGTGCGAGCCATCGGCGTGGTCCTGTTTCGCCTGGGCGACGGCGTCGACGAGTTCGCCCTTCCTCATCCCAGAGGTGCCCGAAAGGCCCTCGTCCTTGGCCTCCTTGCGGAGCTCGTCGACCTTCATTGCGCGCAGCTCGGTCTCGCTGACGTCGGGGGTGTTCGGGGTCTGGTTGCCTGGTTCGTCCGCCATGCTGATCTTCCTTCCGGTCGATGCTCCCGCCGGCGGCCGGGGAGTACAGGCCGCAGGCAGGAACTAAGCGTACTTATTACTTTCGCGGGGGCCAGGTGGTGTGTCAAGGAATCCGGTGGCCAAGGCCAGGTGTCGAGCTCGGGGACGGCTGCTTGCGGTGTTCGACGGCCGAATCCTCCGTCTCGCCGTGAAGCAGGACAAAACGGGGAAGAGGCCCCAAGCGATGCCGTCGTTGAAGTTGTTGAGCAGTCACGCCTGGCTCGCTGCGGACAGTGAGCGGCCTTTTGAAACTGGTGAGCGCGAAAACCGGCCTCGTTGTGAGGTTCGCGTGCGCGCTGTCGCGGACATTGGGGGGTGCATCGTCGTGCCGCCCTGCGGCCGCAACGCTAGGCCGACGAACACCTCATCAGAGAGACCCTGCAGCCTTCGGCGTGTCAGGGCCGTGTTCTACGCTTCGTAGTGGACTCCTGTCCCAGGTGTCCGTCATACCCGACCTACCGTCGTTGGAGCATCATGCCTCTGAGCTCGATCCCGCGCCCGACCGAAGTGGCTCACCGTGTCCGCAGCGCGTTCCGCGCCCGGGTCTCCGGTGACCCCACTGGGGCGCCGGACTGGGTGCGCGACATCGCCCTGGTCGGGGAGGGCCCAGGCTTGTTCGAGCCCGACGGCGTCGTCTGGCAGGTCCACGGTGGCCTTTCCACTTTGGTCGGCGGCGTCGCGGCCCTCCTCGGCCAGGGCGCGCACCCCCTCGCGATGGCCGGGGTCGCACGGCACTCCTCCTACCGCAGTGACCCCTGGGCACGCCTCGCCGGGACCGCGCGCTGGCTCACCATCACCACCTTCGGCTCCGCGGAACTCGCCGAGCGGGACTCGGCACGTGTCCGCCGCATGCACGGGCGGGTCAGCGGTACCACCGACGACGGTCGCGCCTACTCCGCCTCCGACCCCGCCCTCCTGCGCTGGGTGCACCTGGCCTTCACCGATGCCTTCCTCGGGGCCCACGAAGCCGTCGGCCACGACCTGGCCCCGCGGTTCGGCCGCACCTGGGCCGACACCTACGTCGCCGACTGGTCCCGCAGCGCCCGGACCCTCGGGGCCGAGGACCTCCCGGTGAGCCGCCGGGAACTCGCGGAGGCACTGCGCGCGCTCGAGCCTGACCTGGAACCCGTGCCCGCCGAGCTGCTGACGTTCCTGTCCGCCCCGGACGGGCTGAACCGGGCGGAGCGGATTTTCTACAGCGGCATCGCCAGCGCCGGCGCGCTGGTCATCTCCCCGTCCGTGGCACCCCTCGCCGGGGTACCCGGCCGCGGAGACCGCTCGCTCGCGAATCGCCTCCGCCTGCAGCGCACCCGCCTGCAGCTGCGGACCTTCCAGCTTGCCCTCGGCCCGCACAGCCCCTCCGTGGACGCGGCGCGCTACCGGCTCGGCCTCGCCGACCGCCCGAACTGGCTCGACTGAGCGAGGGACAGCTAGGGCATCCCGTTGAACGGCCCGGTGCCGTAGCGCCTGTGGATAGGCAGAGCATCGCCAGTGTGTGAGTGGTTGAGTAGGTTCCATGAGGTTCGACGACCTGCTGGTTTCTGAAGACGACTACTCCTCGGGTGCCTGCGAGAGCAGGCGGGAATCGATCCTCATGTACCCGGGGAGTGCCGGTCGAGCCGGCGGGGGACTACGGGGTCAGCGGCGGGTTCGCGGCCGCGTGTACCGGCCGGCCAGGTCGTTGAGTGCCAGGATGGCGACGATGATCGACACCGCGACGGCGGAAAGGCCGGCGTACAGGCCCACGAGCATCGTCATCGGCGAACTCGCCTCCGCCAGGAAACCGATTCCGCCAATGGCTCCGACAACCCAGAACGCGGCCACCAGAGCCAGCGCGATGATCGACGGCAGCGCCGACCGATTGTCCCTGATCCACTGTGCCGGACGTACCGTTTCGATCCCCATGAGTGCCATGCTCCAAGTGTTCCGACCCCCGGATGAGAAGGAGGCTGACGACACGCACCGACAGGTCACGGTTGGGCGGCGATCGACCCGGGCTGGTGACGTTCGGAGGCGTCGCATCCCCGGATGGCTCCGATGGGACGTGCTGTCCGGCGGGAGGTATAACGGTTCGGACCCGCACCCGTTCCGGGGTGTCGCTGTGCGCCCGTCGCCGGTACGGTCGAAGGCGGGCGATGCAGCACTGCAGGGTCCTTGCCGGGCGGTTCCTCGCCACCCTTCACCCGCTGCCATAGGAGACGAAGTCCGTGACCAAGCTGCCCTACGTTCTCGCCCTCGCCGCCACGGCGCCGCTTCTCGCAGGCTGCGTCACCACCTCGGGAACGGCGCCAGAGGCCGCTCCTGTCCCCGCGACGAGATCGTCGAGTGCCACAGCCGCGCCCTCGGCCACGCCGGCTCCGGCGGAATCAGCCACGCCGGCTCCGGCGGAATCAGCCACGCCGGCCCCGGGAGTATCAGACTCCCCGTCAAGCGACCCGATGCAGGCGCCGACGCCGGAACACACTGCCACCGTCGCGACGACGCCCGCGGACAGTGGGACGCCGGTCACCGAACCCCCGGTCACCGAACCGCTCGCCGACCCCACGACCGAGGCGCCGGTCGAGCCTCCGATCGTCGTCACGCCTGATCCGACGTGGGAAGAGGCGCCCCGGATCACCGTCCGGCAGGGATCCTCCTTCACCGCCACCGGGAGCGGCTATCAGGCCGGCCAGGAGGTATTCCTGAACATGGGTGTCTACCAGACCGACAGCATGGTGCTCGAGGAACAATCCGTCATCGCCGATGCCACAGGTGGCTACAGCTTCACCATCACGATCGGACCGGACCTCCCGCCCCAGACCTACGGGGTCTTCACGATGGTTCGCGGGGGAGCGGGCTCGGGCGCGGACTACGAAGCGACGAAGCAGTTTGCCATCATCGAGGTCGTCCCGGCCTAGTCGAGTTCACGGCCGGACGTCGCCCGACCGGGGCGGCGCCCGTGCGCTGTCGGTGTCGCCCCGGTTGCCGGGAGCTCCTGCCTGCTACGAGTGCTGCGCGGCGAGATACTCGTTCAGGGCCGATTGGGGCACGCGGAACGATCGACCGAACCGGATGCTGGGGAGTTCCCCCGAATTCACTAATCGGTAGACCGTCATCTTCGAGACCCTCATCTGTTCTGCTACTTCTGCCACGGTCACGACCGGGCCGATTCCACTGGTCATATCACTGCTGCCTTTCATCCCAGAATCCCCATGCTTAACTTTGGTACCTCTGGTGAGTACCCGACAGAGTAGTGACTACCTGTTGTGACCGCGGGCGACACAAGTAGTCGAGCACCGGCGGAGGGGTAGGAACAGCGAGGGGGCGCAAGTACCCGGCTGTGCGCGGGTCCACCTTTCAGCCGAGCTGGCGGATCGGCGATCCCGCCAGCCAGGCGAGGATCGCGTAGACCACCTGCGGATAGAACACGCGGTACGTGTGATCGGTGATGTAGCCGATGTGTGGGGTGAGAACCGGGCGGGGGAGCGATCGCAGGATGTGATCGGCCGGCAGGGGCTCGACGTCGTACACATCGAGTGCGGCGCCGCCGATGCGCTCCGCTTGCAGGGTCCTGACGAGGGCGTCCGTGTCGACGAGCGGGCCGCGCGAGGCGTTCACCAGGATGGGCGCATCGACGCCAGCTCCTCGATGCCTCCGGGCCGGATCCGATGCGGTGCCCGCTCACGTGGGGTCCCGTAGCTGCGCGGCGGCGGCCTCCGCGGCCAGCTGCTCCTCCGTCATGATGGTCCCCCGCAGGAATCCGCCGCTGCCGAGCATCCGCCGGATGTCCTCGACGCGGAGGGGAACGGGCCGACCGCTGTGCGCGACCGCATGGCAGGTGGGGCACAGCGGGACGAGGTCGGTGAGCGGGTCCACCTCGTAGTAGGAGTCGAGGTATTCGAGCGGGGTGATGTGGTGGACCTCCATGAGGTCGCGACCGGCGTCCCCGTACGCCTGCTCGAGATCCACGTCGCAGGCGTGGCACAGGGAGCCGCGGTGGGCCAGCGCGAGGCTGCGCAGATCCGGGTCGTGTTCCGCGGAGTTCGCGGGCACGCGGGTCACCATCCGCGCGGGCAGGCTACCGGGGACCGGATGTCGCGACCCGCGGAGCGGAGCAACGGTTTCCGACCACAGTGATCGCAGCGTTGCGGCCGCCGGCCCGTCGAGTGGTCGGGCCTCGGTCTGCTGCCGGATACCGGGCAGGAAGGCCTCGAGGCGCGCGAGCGGTAGCTGGTCACCGTGCGGCAGGAGGGCATCGAACTCGATCGCCAGGTCCTGGTGCCGTCCCTGGCCTGACGACACCGCGGTGATCTCCCCGTGCCCCACTACACCGCGCATCAGGGGACCACCATCCACCACGAGCAGCCAGGCATCGGTCCCGATCTCCACGCGTTCGTCGATCGCGACGGTCCATGGGTGCCGCACGACGCCGCTCGTCCTCACCGTCGCGGTGGCGGAGGCGTAGGAGCCGGACCACTGCGGTCCGGCGGTCGTCCAAGCCAGGATCAACGCCTCCATGCGGCCGAGTCTGTCATGGAAGGGTGCGGATGCAAGAGACGCACGAGTTCAAGGGAGACACCAACTCGAGGAGCTACGGATGATCAGGGCTGCAGCAGCCACCGCACGGCGTCGTCCTGGTCCGTGAAGAACCGCGTCTCGCTCGGCGCCCGGACCATGAATGCGGTCAGCACGAGATCGACGTCGTCCGAGCCGAGGAGTGCGATCCTTGCCGGATGACTGTAGCCGAGGACGGCCTGCCTGGCCTCGCAGGTGACCTCACGAAGGGCTGAAACCTGCACGAGCAACGGCAGCCTCCGGTGGGCTGATGCGGTGATGGCCCTACCGACCCGGGCGACATCGACGTGATCGATCACGATCTGGTGGCGCCACGTCAATCGAAGGACGGACGGAAGGACCGAGAGAGTGAAACGACCGGCGTCGTAACCCGGCGACGAGGGTGCCGAACACCGGAGCGTCGCGTGCGAGTTCATCAGGGACCGCCTCATCCACGCCCGCGACCGCGCGTCACCGGCCGGTCGGAGCAATCTGCCGAACCGCCCGGGGGCGGCGGGTCGCGCGAAGAGGCGCCACCGTCAGTTGTTCGGCGCTACTCAGGGCGCGGATGGGTGAACGGTAAGCCGGATCGACCGTGCGGTCATAGGCCCGGGGGCGTGGGCGTCAGATGTCCCAGGCAGGGCCTTCGGTCCAGAGCCCCAGCTCCTGGAAACTCTCGATCAGCGGGCGTACTCCGGGAGCGAGGACAGGCAGGCCGTTCTCGACGGCGATCAGGGGAGCGTGATGGCGCACTTCGGCCATCTCGTTCGCGAAATGCAATGCCCTGGCGTGGTCCGCGGTCAGCCCGGCACCACCGGCAGCGACGGCCTCGAGGGCCTCCTGGGCTTTGCCGAACCGGATGGCTTGAGCGAGATCCGCCGCCGCGACCTCACGGTCGTCGAGTGCTGCACTGGCCCATCCCTGCAGGGCGGACTCTTCCTTGAGTAACACGCCCACCTCTTCCCACTCCTGCGTCATCCGACCCCCATGGCGAGTTGCTGAACCGAGGTTCCAGAGTGGCAGGCGCCGACCGCGCCGACAAGCCCGACGGGGTGCTCCGGGCAAGTCGTTAGGAGCTCGTGACCTCGCGGCAGCAGTCGTCCGGCGGCGCTTACCGTGCCAGACTGAAGGGCATGTGCCCCCCAGCCGACCAGGCCCACGATTCCTCCGCCGCAGACGACAGCAGTGCATCTCAGAAGGGCACCTCGACGGAGTCCGTCATCGAGGAGCGTCATATGGCGTTGAGGCTCGACGACGCCTGGCTCCGTCTGCAGACCCGCGTGGCACTCAAGCGCGGCAGGGTGGACACCGTCATCCCTTATACCGGCTACGGGACGACAGCCTGGATCCGCGTGCTGGCGCGCGTCGTCCTGAGCGACCCGAGGGACACCGGAGGCACGGACGACGGTCCCCTGAAGCCCTTGCAGGAAGGTATGCGCGGGTGGCGCAACTTCACGAGCGCTCCCGTCGCCCACGCCGTCATGCACGTGACCGTCGGTGACACCGTCCACGACGTCACCGCTGATCGCGGCGGCGTCGTCGATGCCCGCATTCCCGTCTCCCTGGCCCCCGGGTGGCATACGATCGAGCTGCAATCCGGCAGATCCACCGTGGTCGAGGCGCCGGTGCGGGTCGTCGCGGACGGCACCACGTTCGGGGTGGTCTCCGACATCGACGACACCGTCATGGTGACGGCCCTGCCCCGCCCGTTCCTGGCCGCCTGGAACACCTTCGTCCTCGACGAGCACGCGCGGACCCCCACCCCGGGAATGGCCGTGCTCTACGAGCGGATCGTACGCACGCTGCCCTCGGCTCCCGTCCTCTACCTGTCCACGGGGGCGTGGAACGTGGCACCGACCCTCTCGCGATTCCTCTCCCGGAACCTGTACCCGGCGGGTCCCAAGCTCCTGACCGACTGGGGCCCTACTCGTGATCGCTGGTTCCGTAGCGGCCAGGAGCACAAGAGGACGTCCCTGGAACGTCTCGCTGAGGAGTTCCCCGGTATCAAGTGGCTGCTGGTGGGAGACGACGGCCAGCACGACGAGGCCATCTACGCCGCCTTCGCCCGGCGTCATCCGGAGAATGTCAGGGCCATCGCCATCCGGCAGTTGTCCGCGGGCGAGGCCGTCCTCGCAGGTGGTCGCTCCAAGACGGGCGTGCAGCCCACCCCCGGCATTCCCTGGGTCTATGCTGCGGATGGCGCCGGTATGTCGGCCAGGCTGGAGGAGATGGGAATCATCCACAGCGAGGTCCGCTCGGCCGGCGTCCCGGAGGAAACCGACTGAGCCGGATCCCTCCGGCGTCATCCAGCAGGTAGCACGGACGAAGAGGACCCGCATGCCCGCACGTACGTACCCGGCACTGTCCTACGAGCTGTATCCCCCGAGGGGCGACGACGCCGAGGAGTCCCTGTGGGCGACCATCCGACGCCTCGAGGACACCCGACCGGACTTCGTGTCCGTGACCTACGGTGCCGCGGGCAGCAACAGGGAGACAGCCCTCACCCTGCTGCGTCGGCTGCTCACGGAGACCGCGCTGAAGCCCCTGGCACATCTGACCTGTGTCGGCAGCAGCCGCGCCGAGCTCACGGACGTCGTCGAGCGCCTCATCGGTGGTGGCGTCCGCGGCATCCTGGCCCTTCGCGGTGATGCGCCGGACGGCGTGGACCCCTCCGAGGGCGATCTTCAGCATGCCGAGGACCTGGTCCGGCTGATCCGTCACATCGAGGCCCCGCGGACCGCCCAGCTGGCCGCGGGCCGGGTCTCCGTGGGGGTCGCCGCCTACGCCACCCGCCACCCCGACTCGCCCAGTGAGGAGCACGACATCGACGTGCTCCTCGCGAAGCAGCAGGCGGGCGCGGACTTCGCCATCACCCAGGTGTTCTTCCAGCCCGCCGACTACGCCCGGCTCCTGACGCGGGCACGACGGGCGGGGGTGACCATCCCCATCATTCCCGGGGTCATGCCGCTCACCAGTACCCGCCGGGTCGAGAAGCTGGGCAGCCTCGCCGGCATCGAGGTCGACGCCTCCCTCCTGGCACGGCTGGAAGGGGCGCGCTCCGACGCGGAACGGCGTCGTACCGGGGTCGCGGCGACGGTCGAACTGGCGCGCGCCGCTCTCGATCACGGAGCGCCCGGGCTCCACCTCTACACCTTCAACGAGCATGCCGCCGCGCTGGACGTCCTCGACGCGCTCGGCCTCGAGCGGCCACCCGAAGCGGGTACCGTCGCGTCACTCTGAGCCGGGGAACCGTTCGGTGTGTCCGGCGCCCGGGGCAAAGCTCAGGTGCGTGCAGTCCGAAGCCGGTCGGCGAGGACGACGACGCCGACGCCGAGGAGTGCGGCACCGGCCAGGGTGCGGCGGGCGGAGCGCCGCCTGCCCTTCCACCCGCCGGTGACCTGCGCGGTCGCGGGGTCGAGGGAGGGTGCGTAGAGGTTGCCCGACGAGGGGTCCGCCGCCTGCTTCTTCGACAGATGCGTGTTCTCGACCTGGTGCGCCATGACCTTCTCCATGCGGCCGGGCATGAGCCGGTGCTGCCGGACCATCGAGCGCCCGAGCCTCCCGACCACGAGCTCGTGCCGCGGGCGCTCGGCCAGACGGAGGATCGCCTTCGCGACGCGCTCGGGGGAGTAGACGGGCGGCATGGCGACCGCGCGGCGGCCCGTGTAGTTGGCCGCGTGCTGGAAGAAGGGCGTGTCGATGGTGGGTGGCAGGACCGTGCACACGTGGATGTGCTTCTGCCGGTCGAGGCCGAGTTCGGACCCGAGGCTGACGCCGAGGGCACGCACCGCGGCCTTCGACACGGAGTAGGCCGAGGTGTAGGGCTGCGGCACCGCTCCGACGATCGATGCCACATTGACCACGACACCCGCGCCCTGGTCCTGCATCCGTTCGAGCGCCACGCGCGCACCGTGCACGTACCCCATGACGTTGACGTCGATCACGCGCCTGAAATCCGCCATCGGCACCGCCAGGAACGGCGAGAAGAAGGAGACGGCGGCATTGTTGACCCAGATGTCGATGCGCCCGTACTCCTGGACGGCCCGGCTCGCGAGCTGCCGGACGTCGTCGTACTCCGACGTGTCCGTGGGGACGGCGATGGCCCGCGACCCCAGGGCCTGGCACTCCGCCACGAGTGCCTCGAGCGCTTCGACGCGCCGGCTCGCGAGCACGAGACTGACCCGGTGCCGCGCGAAGTGGAGGGCCGTGGCACGCCCCACCCCGCTCGCCGCTCCCGTGATGACGATGACGCTGTTCCTGATCCGCATACGGTTCCTCTCCTCCCGGCCGCCGGGCAACCGCCCGTCGCACGGTCCGACGCTACGGAGCGGGCTGGAGGCGCTGCAACGGAAATCGCGCCGGCCGGAGAGCGTGCCCCGAGCTACGGAGTGTGCTTGGGCACGATGCTCCTGGATCGCAGGATCTCGGCGAGCTGGTCCATGAACAGCCGCACGCGGGCCTCGTCCGCATCGCTCGTCCGCAGCGCGAAGATGCTCCGCGTGAGGCGGATCTCCGGGACGTCCAGCGCGACGATCCCGTCGGGACGGTTGACCATGGCGAGATCCGGGACCAGAGCGGCCCCCAGTCCGGCGGCGGTGAGCTCGAGGCTCGCATTGAAGTCGTCGCAGTAGGCCGCGATCCGGGGGTGCAGATTGCAACTCGCGAACAATCGCTCGATGACCGTGGCGTCCGCGGTCCCGGGGTGGTGCATGATCCACGGCATGTCGGCGAGCTGGTCCGCGGTGACCCGTGCGCCGCTGCGGATGCCCCAGCTCTCGGGCAGGACCACCCTGAAGTCGTCGTCGCCGATCCACTGGCGGCTGAGCGTCGAGGGCCACGCGAGACCAGCCTGACCCACCTGGTAGACGAGGGCGAGATCGAGGTCGCCGCCGGCGCGGAGGCCCTGGATCGCGTGCGCGGGTTCGCCGACGAAGAGCCGCAGGGAGACCCCGAGCCGCTGCCACTCCGGCATGCGCAGCAACCGGGGGAGGGCGAAGGTGGCGAGGCTGGGGAAGATGCCGAGCCGGAGTTCGTGGGCGGGCCCGGCGCCCGCGCGGGCCGTCGAGGCGAGGAGAGCGTCGATGTCGGTCAGGACCTTGGACGCATGGCGCGCCACCGCCAGCGCGGCGTCGGTGGGGATCACGCTTCGGGCGGACCGGGTGAAGAGCGTGGCACCGGTATCGCGTTCGAGCGCGGACATCTGCTGTGAGACGGCCGACGCCGTGTAGCCGAGGCTCGTGGCGGCTCCGCTGAACGAGCCGTGCCGGATCACCTCGAGCAGGGTGCGCAGATGAATCGGATTCACCACCTATCACTCACCCCCTCGTTGGTCCAGCTCCTGATGTGCAGCAAGAACCTGTTGCACCAATCCCGATTATGTGCGTCTCCGAACTTCTCCCGAACCATCTTTGCGACAGGTCTCTCAGATCCTCGTGCCGGTACCGCGGGCGCCTGGCCCGGCGGGCTTGTGGCGACTCCGCGGGTTCCCCCGCGGAGGATCCACCGAACCGCCGAGCATCCAGGAGACATGATGGCCGCAGAAGACACGGAATCCGTCGAGCTTACCCGGGGCGACGGCGTGACCGGCCGCCGCAGGGTCGCCGTCGTCGGCAGCGGTGTCTCCGGCCTGACCGCCGCCTGGGTCCTCCGCCGCGACAGCGCCGTCACCCTCTTCGAAGCCGACGAACGGCCGGGAGGGCATGCGCACACCCATCAGGTGGACCTGGCCGACGGCACGACGACGGGCGTGGACACCGGCTTCATCGTCCACAACGACCGCACCTATCCCACCCTCCTCCGCCTGTTCGACGAGCTCGGGGTCCCGACGCAGGATTCCGACATGAGCATGTCCATCCGCTGCGACGGGTGCGGCCTCGAGTACGCCGGGGCCAAGGGGCGCCGCGGGGTGTTCGCGCAGCCCGGCGTGCTGCTCCGCGGGCGCTACCTGAGGATGCTCCTGGAGATCCTGCGCTTCCAGAGGTCCGCGCGGGCGCTGCTGGCACGCACCGGGGAGCCGGAGGCCGGCGACGAGGACCTGACGCTGGGCGATTTCCTGCACCGGGGTGCGTTCAGCGACTACTTCACCTCGCACTTCATGACCCCCGTGGTCTCCGCCGTGTGGTCCTGCGACCCCGCGACGGCCCTGGCCTACCCCGCGCGGTACCTCTTCTCCTTCATGGACCACCACGGCATGCTCACGATCAAGGGTTCCCCGCAGTGGCGCACCGTCACGGGTGGCTCCAACGAGTACGTGCGGAGGGTCGTCGAAAACCTCGACGACGTGCGGCTGGCCAGCCCTGTGACCTCGGTCCGGAAGACGGCCGACGGCGTCCTCGTCACGAGCGCCGACGCGACGGAACTGTTCGACGCCGTCATCATCGCAACGCACCCGGACCAGGCCCTGGCGATGATCGAGGAGCCGACCGGCGCGGCCGCCGAGGTCCTCGGCACGATGCCCTACTCGGTCAACAGGACACAGTTCCACACCGACGAGTCGGTCCTACCCAGGGAACACCGTGCCCGCGCCTCGTGGAACTACCGGCTGCCCGCCTGCGATGCGACCCCGGACCACGTGCTCGTGTCCTACGACATGACCCGGCTCCAGCGGCTCGAGGGCCGGACCAACCACCGCTTCATCGTCAGCCTGGGGGAGGGCGAGCTGATCGATCCCGCGCTGGTCCTGAAGACCATGGTGTACGAGCACCCGCAGTACACGCCGCAGTCCGTCACCGCCCAGGCGCGGCTGGCGGAGCTGAGCGACAGCCGCGTGGCCTTCGCCGGGGCCTACCACGGGTGGGGGTTCCATGAGGACGGAGCCCTGTCCGGGCTCCGCGCGGCAGAGCGCGTCGGCGGGTCGTGGGACGGCAACCCGGCCGCTGAACTCGCCGACGTCCGGTCATGAGCGCGTCCCTCTATCCGACCAGCATCCGCCACGTACGGCGGACGCCGCTGCGCAACGAGTTCACCTACCGCAGCTACAGCTGGTTCGTGGACCTCGACGACCTCCCCGTCCTGCCGCGCTGGCTCGCCCCGTTCGCCCGGTTCGTCCCCGAGGACCACCTGGGCTCGCCCACGAACAGCATCCGCGAGAACGTCGGGGAGTTCCTGCGCTCACAGGGCAGGGACGACGACGGCGGGACGGTCACGATGCTCGGCAGCGGACGCGTCCTCGGCCACGTCTTCAACCCCCTGTCGCTCTTCTGGTGCCACGACCGTTCGGGTGCCCTCACCGCCGTCGTCGCCGAGGTGCACAACACCTACGGCGAACGCCACTGCTATCTGCTCGACGTCGACGCGCACGGCACGGCGCGCACGCCGAAGGAGTTCTACGTGTCGCCATTCAACCCCGTCGAGGGGGACTACGAGATGCGCGTGCCCGAGCCCGGCGAGCACCTGGGTGTCGCGATCGTGCTGCACCGCGAGGACCAGGCGCCCTTCACCGCGACGATGACCGGACACCGGCTGCCTGCGACCACCGCGAACGTGGTCCGGATGGCGCTCGCCGTCCCCCTGGCGCCCCTCCGCGTCGTCGTCCAGATCCATTGGCAGGGGATTAGACTCTGGCTGCGGCGGCTGCCCATCAGTCCCAGGCCGCTCCATGAACCCCAGGAGGCAGTTCGATGAGCACCACGGTTGTTCCTTCGCAGGCGGAGGTGGATCCGGCTGCCTGGCCGGGCATCGCCGGTGTCCCCAGCGGCACGCGGGTCAGGGTCCGGGCTGCCATCGCCGAGAAGATCTTCTCGACCGCGGTCAACACCCTCGAGCTCCGGGTCATCTACGACGACGGCACCGTCCTGGGCGCGCCAGGTGGCGGCCCGCGGCCCGAGATGCGCATCCATCGACCGGCCGACTTCTACGCGAGGCTCGGTGACAGCGGCCTGATCGGTCTCGGCGAGTCCTACATGGCGAAGGACTGGACGGCGTCGGACCTCACCGACGTGATCGAGGTCTTCGCGGCGCGTGCCGCCCACCTCGTGCCCGTGCCGCTGCAGAAGCTCCGGGGTCTCTCGCTGCCCAAGCCGCCCCGCCGGGAGCGCAACAGCACGGCCAATACGCGCTCGAATATTTCGCGGCATTACGATCTCTCCAACGAACTCTTCGCCCTGTTCCTCGACGGGACGATGTCCTACTCGAGTGCCCTGTTCGACGCCACCGGGAAGGACCTCCTGCACGTCGCGTGGGACGAGCTCGCCACGGCGCAGCATCGGAAGATCGACCGCCTGCTCGACCAGGCGAATGTGGGGCAGGGCACGCGCGTGCTCGAGATCGGCACCGGCTGGGGGGAGCTCGCGCTGCGGGCCGCAGCGCGTGGAGCCACCGTGGTCTCCATGACCCTCTCCAGTGAGCAGAAGGACCTGGCGGAGCAGCGCATCCGCGACGCCGGCTTCGCCGACCGCGTCGAGGTCCAGCTGAAGGACTATCGCGGCGTCGAGGGTCAGTACGACGCCGTGGTGTCGGTCGAGATGATCGAGGCCGTGGGCTACGAGTTCTGGGCGGTGTACTTCCAGACCATCGACCGCGTCCTCGCGCCGGGAGGCCGCGTGGCCATCCAGGCGATCACCCTCCCGCACGAGCGCATGCTGGCGACGCGGCGGTCCTACACGTGGATCCACAAGTACATCTTCCCCGGCGGGTTCATCCCGTCGGTCCGAGCCATCGAGGACGTCACGGACCGCTACACGAGCCTCCGTGTGCGGGAGCGCCTGTCGATGGGGGACCACTATGCACAGACGCTGCGCCTGTGGGAGGAGCGCTTCCTCGCCCGGCACGCGGACGTCGAGGCCCTCGGCTTCGACGAGACGTTCGAGCGGATGTGGCAGTTCTACCTCTGCTACTCCCGGGCGGGCTTCCAGGCCGGCTACCTCGACGTGCAGCAGCTGATCTTCGACCGGCGGCCCTGACGCCCGTCGCGCACCACCCTGCCGTGCACCCGCTCGCGCCGGACCGTTCCACCAAGGAGTTTCGCGTGACTGATCCCGAGCACGGCACCACGGCGACCGCCGGCCGCCCGCACAGCGGCACGGAGGGCGTCGCGCAGAAGCTGGCGGCGATCCTCGGGCCGATCGTGGGTGGCGAGCTCCCCGTCCGGCTGGTCGCCTGGGACGGCAGCGCCGCCGGGGGCGAGGACCAGCCCGAGGTCCGCCTGAACAGCGTCGACGCGTTGCGCCGCATCCTCTGGAGTCCGGGCGAGCTCGGCGTGTCGCAGGCGTACGTCACCGGCGAACTGGATGTGCCCGGGTCCCTCGGGCAGGCGCTGACCCATCTGTGGACCGTGATCGGGCAGCGCGGCCTCTCGATGCCGCGGCTGACCCCCCAGCTCGTCCTGCAGCTGACGAAGGTGGCGCGCGAGGTCGGGGCCTTCGGAGCGCCGCTGCCGGCGCCGGCATCGCAGGCGAAGATCAAGGGCCGCCTGCACAGCCTGCTGCGGGATCGAGCGGCCATCAGCCACCACTACGATCTCTCCAACGACTTCTACGGCCTCATCCTCGACGACCACATGGCGTACTCCTGCGGGTACTGGCTGTCCGAGGACCCCGACTACTCCCTCGAGGACGCCCAGCGCGACAAGCTGGACCTCGTGTGCCGCAAGGTGGGCCTCGACACGGAGCCTGGCCTGCGGTTCCTCGACGTCGGCTGCGGCTGGGGGTCCCTGAGCCTGTACGCCGCCGAGCACTTCGGCGCGAAGGTCACCGGTGTGACGATCTCGCGTGAGCAGAAGGCGTTCATCGACCAGCGGATCGCGGAGCGGGGGCTCGGCGACCGCGTCGAGATCCGGCTCCAGGACTATCGCGACGTCCGCGATGGCCCGTACGACGCCGTCGCCTCGCTGGAGATGGGAGAGCACGTGGGCCAGGAGAACTACGGCACCTACACGTCCACGCTCTTCCGGAACGTCGCGCCGGGCGGCAAGGTGCTGATCCAGCAGATGTCGCGCCACGGCAGGCACCCGGGCGGAGGTCCGTTCATCGAGTCCTTCATCGCGCCGGACATGCACATGCGTCCCGTGGGGGACACCGTGAACCTGATCGAGGGTGCGGGCTTCGAGATCCGCGGTGTCCAGGCGCTCCGCGAGCACTACGTCCGGACGATCGACGCGTGGGAGGACCGCTTCGAGGCCAACTGGGACCGGGCCGTCGCGATGATGGGCGAGGAAGTCGCGCGCGTCTGGCGCCTGTACATGGTCGGCGCATCCATGACCTTCCGGGACGGCCGCATGGGCGTCGACCAGATCCTCGCGCAGCGCCCACTGAGGTAGGCCCGCGGACGGCGCGAGCCGTCACGCCGACATATGGCCCACGGCCGGTACCGCTCCTTGAGGATGCGGTGCCGGCCGTCGTCGTGGGCGGTGGGAACCGACCGCCATCGAGTCCGCCAGCCCGTCCGCGACACGCCGCGGAATCGCGACACGGAGTTTTTTCTGCCTGTGCGGAACTCCTCCACAGCATGTGGACCGGCATCCCGTGAGGCCCCCGGAATCGCTCGTTTCCGGGCTTTCCACGGGTGTCCGACTGTGGACATCGTGTGGACTACTCGCACCGGTAATGACATACTTGTAATACATCATCTAGGGGTCGACCCGAGCGTGCCGCACTAGATGTAGTATCGAACTACAGAAACAACCGCTGGACGGGCATGGGCCCGGAAGCGCGGAAATCCCCGGATTTCTTCCCCTGTCCGGGGCCGCGCACCGCCCACGCCACAGCACGACAGCAGTAGACGAAAAGGGGACTAGGACATGACCGTCACGGTTTACACGAAGCCGGCTTGCGTACAGTGCAATGCCACCTACCGCGCTCTGGACAAGAAGGGCATCACCTACCAGAGCGTCGACATCTCGCAGGACCCCGCAGCACTCGAGCGCGTCCGCTCCATGGGGTACATGCAGGCCCCCGTGGTCATCACCGACAACGACCACTGGTCCGGCTTCCGCCCCGACAAGATCAGCGCGATCGCCGACTCGGCCGTCAGCTCGGTGGCCTGACCCATCCCGTCCCGGGATCAGCAGGCAAGGCATCAGGCAGTGACCACCCTCGCCGTGGACGACCGACCCACCACCGACCCGGCAACGGCCGGGACGGCGGAGGGTGCGGTAACCGATGCCGCCCTGATCTATTTCTCGTCGGTCTCCGATAACACGCATCGCTTCGTCGAGAAACTCGGAGTGCGGGCCGCCCGCATGCCGGTGCTCACGAAGGAGCCGACGCTGAGGGCCACGCGGCCCTACGTCCTGGTCCTCCCGACCTACGGCGGGATCACCGGCAAGGGTGCAGTGCCCCGCCAGGTCGTGAAATTCCTGAACAACGAACAGAACCGCAGCCTCCTCCGGGGGGTCATCGGGGCGGGCAACACCAATTTCGGTGAGACCTACTGCCTCGCAGCCGACATCGTCGCCGCCAAGTGCCATGTGCCGGTTCTCTACAGATTTGAAGTCATGGGAACGTCCGAAGACGTCGCCCGCGTAACCACAGGATTGGAAGAGTTTTGGACATGAGTGTTGCAGAGACGGAGACGGGTGCGCCCGCAGCTTCAGTAGAGCGCTTCAAGGACATGGGCTACCACGAGCTCAATGCCATGCTCAACCTGTACGGGCCGAATGGGGAGATCCAGTTCGACGCCGACCGCGAGGCGGCGCACCAGTACTTCCTGCAGCACGTGAACAACAACACCGTGTTCTTCCATGATCTCGAGGAGAAGCTCGACTACCTCGTGAAGAACGAGTACTACGAGCGCGAGACGCTCGACCAGTACACGATGAACTTCGTCCGCGACCTCTACAAGCGCGCCTACTCCAAGAAGTTCCGTTTCGAGACGTTCCTGGGCGCCTTCAAGTTCTACACCTCGTACACGCTGAAGACGTTCGACGGCAAGCGTTACCTCGAGCGCTACGAGGACCGCGTCTGCATGGTGGCCCTGCACCTGGCCCGTGGCAACGAGCAGCTGGCGGAGCAGATGGTCGACGAGATCATCGACGGCCGCTTCCAGCCCGCCACCCCGACCTTCCTCAATGCCGGCAAGCGCCAGCGCGGCGAGCTGGTCTCCTGCTTCCTCCTGCGCATCGAGGACAACATGGAGTCGATCGGCCGCTCCATCAACTCGGCCCTGCAGCTCTCCAAGCGCGGCGGCGGCGTCGCCTTCGCCCTCACGAACATCCGCGAGGTCGGGGCGCCCATCAAGCAGATCGAGAACCAGTCCTCCGGCGTCATCCCCGTGATGAAGCTCCTCGAGGACAGCTTCTCCTATGCGAACCAGCTCGGTGCCCGTCAGGGTGCGGGAGCCGTGTACCTGCACGCCCACCACCCGGACATCAACCGTTTCCTCGACACCAAGCGCGAGAACGCGGACGAGAAGATCCGCATCAAGACGCTGTCCCTCGGCGTCGTGGTTCCCGACATCACGTTCGAGCTCGCCAAGCGCGACGAGGACATGTACCTCTTCTCGCCGTACGACGTCGAGCGCGTCTACGGCATGCCGTTCTCCGACATCTCGGTCACCGAGAAGTACTACGAGATGGTGGACGACGCCCGCATCAAGAAGACCAAGATCAAGGCGCGCGAGTTCTTCCAGACGCTCGCCGAGATCCAGTTCGAGTCCGGCTACCCGTACATCATGTTCGAGGACACCGTGAACCGGGCCAACCCGATCGACGGCAAGATCATCATGTCCAACCTGTGCTCCGAGATCCTCCAGGTATCGCAGCCCACCACGTACAACGAGGACCTGTCCTACGACACCGTGGGCAAGGACATCTCCTGCAACCTGGGCTCGCTGAACATCGCGAAGACCATGGACTCGCCCGATTTCGGCCGGACCATCGAAACCGCCATCCGTAGCCTCTCGGCTGTTTCGGACATGAGCCACATCAGCTCGGTCCCGTCGATCGCCGCCGGTAACGACGCCTCGCACGCCATCGGCCTCGGGCAGATGAACCTGCATGGCTACCTGGCCCGCGAGCGTGTCCACTACGGCTCCGAGGAGGGCCTGGACTTCACGAACATCTACTTCTACTCCGTGGTGTACCACTGCATCCGGGCGTCGAACCTGATGGCCATCGAGACCGGCCGTACCTTCGCAGGCTTCGAGAAGTCGAAGTACGCGAGCGGGGAGTTCTTCGACAAGTACACGGAGCAGGTCTGGGAGCCGACGACGGCGCGCGTCCGCGAGCTGTTCGCCGACATGCACATCCCCACGCAGGAGGACTGGCGTGCGCTCAAGGCCTCGGTCGTGGAGCACGGCATCTACAACCAGAACCTGCAGGCGGTCCCGCCCACCGGCTCGATCTCGTACATCAACAACTCGACGTCCTCCATCCACCCGGTCGCGTCGAAGATCGAGATCCGCAAGGAAGGCAAGCTGGGTCGCGTGTACTACCCGGCGCCGTACCTGACCAACGACAACCTGGAGTACTACCAGGACGCGTACGAGATCGGCTACGAGAAGATCATCGACACCTACGCCGCTGCCACGCAGCACGTGGACCAGGGCCTGTCCCTGACGCTGTTCTTCAAAGACACCGCCACCACCCGTGAGATCAACAAGTCGCAGATCTACGCCTGGCGCAAGGGCATCAAGACCGTCTACTACATCCGTCTCCGCCAGCTCGCGCTGGAAGGGACCGAGGTAGAGGGTTGCGTCAGTTGCATGCTCTAGGCAACTAGATTGTCAGGCCGGACGTCATGTCCGGCCTGGCACCGCAGGCTCCACCGGGATCACCGGCATTACTTTCACCCAGACAAGGAACACACCATGAGCGAGAAGCTGAAGCTCGTAGACCAGGTCCAGGCCATCAACTGGAACCGTATCCAGGACGACAAGGACGTGGATGTCTGGAACCGCCTGGTGAACAACTTCTGGCTGCCCGAGAAGGTGCCGCTGTCCAACGACGTGCAGTCGTGGGCCACGCTGACGCCGGAGGAGCAGCAGCTCACCATGCGGGTCTTCACGGGCCTGACCCTGCTGGACACCGTGCAGGCCACCGTCGGCGCGGTCAGCCTCATCCCGGATGCGCTGACCCCGCACGAGGAAGCCGTGCTCACGAACATCGCGTTCATGGAGTCGGTGCACGCCAAGAGCTACTCGTCGATCTTCTCCACGCTGGCCTCCACCAAGGAGATCGACGAGGCGTTCCGCTGGTCCACGGAGAACGTGAACCTGCAGAAGAAGGCGCACATCGTCACCGACTACTACCGTGGCGACGATCCCCTGAAGCGCAAGGTCGCCTCGACGCTGCTCGAGAGCTTCCTGTTCTACTCCGGCTTCTACCTGCCGATGTACTGGTCCTCACGCGCCAAGCTCACGAACACCGCTGACCTGGTGCGCCTGATCATTCGCGACGAGGCCGTGCATGGCTACTACATCGGGTACAAGTTCCAGCGTGGTCTGGAGAGCGCGACGCCGGAGCGCCGCCAGGAGCTGAAGGACTACACTTTCGAACTGCTCTTCGAGCTGTACGAGAACGAGGTCCAGTACACGCACGACCTCTACGACTCCGTGGGCCTGGCCGAGGACGTCAAGAAGTTCCTGCACTACAACGCCAACAAGGCGCTGATGAACCTGGGCTACGAGGCGATGTTCCCGTCCTCCGTCACCGATGTGAACCCGGCGATCCTCTCGGCGCTGTCACCGAACGCGGACGAGAACCACGACTTCTTCTCCGGCTCGGGCTCGTCCTACGTGATCGGCAAGGCCGTGAACACCGAGGACGAGGACTGGGACTTCTAGCTCTTCACAGGAAGTGCGGTAGACAGCCTCGCCCGAAGGCCTGGTAGCGACGGGACGGGATCGGGAGATCCCATCGACTGCTACCAGGCCTTCGTCGTGCCTACCCTGAGGGGGCATCCTTGCGGCATGTACGGCACGACCAGTACCCGCGCAACGGTGTTTTCTTGAGGTGCTCGTTCTGCTTTCGGTGGACAGTGCGGCACAGCCTGGCTCGATGTCACGCGATGAGCGGCGCCGACCGAGGTGCGCGCCGCAACGCCTTCACCCGTTGACGCATCATGCGCCGGTCGCGGCGCCGCCGCAGCAACTCTTCGGCGAGATCATCGGCGCTGCCAGGCGGTGAGGGAGCGATCGATCGGTACCTGTGACCCGTCGGGGTTTCGACGTCGATGCTATGCCTCAGACCGGAGCCGGTTCGGGCCCGCCATCCTCGGACTTCCTTCGAGTGGTTGCATGCCTCGCAGAGGCCGGCTCCGTTGGACAGACTCGTTCGTCCGCCGTCGTGCCACGGTACAACGTGATCATGGTGGCGGATCGGCGCGTCGCAGTAGGGGGTTCGGCAGGTATGGTCGCGGGCCTCGAGGAACCGCCGCTGGGACGCCGTGAACAGGCGGGCGCGGGAATCCATCGCGAGCAGCTCACCACTCCCAGGGGCGGTGTACAAGCGCCGAATCAGGACCCGAAGGTCCTGTCCGAGGCCGCCCTCTCGGGTGGAGGCGAGTGTCCTCGCCCAACCGGCAGGAACCACGCCGTATCCCGAGAGGCGCGCCGGTTCACTGTCCCCCTGGAAAAGGGCGCGGTCGGTCATGACCAGTTGGATCTCCACGCCGGACACACCTCCAGGTGTACCCGTGGTGCGTTCCACCAGAGTGTCGGCCATGAGTTGACCACGGCTTCGGATGTCGCCTTCTGATCGAAGCGAACCGGCGTGCCGCGCGAGCTCCGCGTAGACCGCCACGCCTTGAGCGACCGGAAGCAGGGCGGTGAGGTAAGCCATCGTGTCCGGTGCCGGCCGAAGGCTGACATACCGTTCCGCGGCGGCGTGCCGCGCCCGATCCGTCACAGAGCGTGGGTCTCTGCGGTATGCAGCGGCCCGGGCTGCAGCGACGATGGCCCGGTCTCCCTGTCCGAGGAAGGATCCGGTGTCGGCAGAGAGCTCCTCGTCCACGGCGCATCGATCCGAAGCAGCCAGACAGGCGGTTTCCCTCACCAGCAGGGTGGCGCGCCATTCGTTCAGCTGGCCACTCTCCAGAGCTGCGAGAGTGTGCGGCATCTCCGTGATGAGCGCACGAGCGAATCCGAGCAGGCGGCCACCGCGTGCGGGAGATTCCTTACGCGCCAGCGCCAGCTGAGCGCCCACGCCCTGCCCCTGCGCGGAAGCGGGAACGCCCCACAGGGCCTGGTTCTTCCGCTCCGCGAGATCGAAGGCGACGGCGGCGCGGGCCTGCAGACCCGCGACGGCCGAGGTGAGGTCTTCGAGGTCACGGATCTGATCGATCAGCTCTGCGCTCGTAGAACCGAGCCGGAAGGACATCAGGCCTTCGATGAGCTCCCGAACATCGGTCGGCAGAACAGCGTCGTCCATCGGCACGTCACAAGGAAGCAGGGCCTCTTCAGATGGGGCCGTCCTTGTGCTGTCCATGGTCCATTTTCGCGCGCACCACTGACATTCCAAGCGGGTGTCAGGCTTGGGAGTACCCCGCGTTCTTCGCCGGTGCGGCGTGGCAACCAGGCGGTCGGATTCTGTCGGGGACGCCCCTGAGGACAGGGCAGACTGCCATCACTCACCGCGGCTTCGATCCCGGCGCAGGTGGACAAGCGGCAGGTGAAGTGTGCACTGCGCGATCGCACCGATTTCGAGCCGTCGCTACGGCCAGGTCCGCCAGTTCCGCCAGCGCGACGGTTCGGGCTCGGGCTCCGGTTCCGGCTTCGGCTCTCCTCCCAGCGCCTGCGCGGCCTCGACGAGATCCGCGGCGGTGAGCGTCATGACGTCGTCGCGGTCGAGCGCATCGAGTTCGTGATCCGGGTCGAGCGACAGCCTCAGAGCCTGCCGGTTCAGCGCCTGCTCGAACAGGGTGCGGGCGAAGCGCGCGTTGCCCGAGTCCTCCCCGACGTGGAGGCCCAGGAAGATACGGCGCAGCATGTCGTCCGCGCCGTCGGCCAGGACGTACTCGTGCTGCCCGAGCATCTGGTGGAAGATCGTCTGCAGTGCGTCCACCGAGTAGTCCGGGAAGGTGATCTCCCGCGCGAAGCGGGACCGCAGGCCGGGGTTCGAGAGGAGGAACGCCTCCATGAGTTGCGGGTACCCGGCCACGATCACCACGAGCCGATGGCGGTGGTCCTCCATCCGCTTGAGCAGGACCTCGATGGCTTCGGGGCCGAAGTCCATCCGACCGTCCTCCGGCGTCAGGGCGTACGCCTCGTCGATGAACAGGACGCCGTCCAGCGCACGCCGGATCACGCGGTCGGTCTTGATGGCGGTGGCCCCCACATACTGCCCGACGAGCCCCGACCGGTCGACCTCCACGAGGTGGCCCTTCTGCAGCAGACCCACCGCGCGGTACATCTCGGCGAGGAGCCGCGCCACGGTGGTCTTCCCGGTGCCCGGGTTCCCCAGGAACACCAGGTGCTGGGAGGTCGCCACCTCCGGCAGCCCGTGAGCCTTCCGCCGGGCCTGCACCTGCAGCAGGGCGACGAGCGCGCGGACCTGCTCCTTGACGGTGTCCAGCCCCACCAGGGCGTCGAGTTCGGCCTGCACCTCGGCCAGCGGGCGAGCCGGACCGGGACGCGCTGCGAAGTATTCGCCGCGCAGGTCCTCGACCCGATCCGACCCCGACGATTTGAGCTGCTCGGTGAGATGGCCGAGCGTCTCGCGCAGGTCATCGAGCGGATTGCGGCTGGCAGCCATACGTTCCTCCTGGGCGACCGATGAGCACGAAGTCGCTGATGAGCGGTGGTGGGGCCGCCCTGATGTCTCAGCAGCAGCCCATGCATCAGTTCGATGGGATCCTGACCAAGCTACCGCACCTGGAGAGCGCACAGGAGCCCTGCTTCCGCCGTACCGCACACCTGGGCCCTCCCGTCCCGGTTCCGCGACGCGACGCACGCTGGCTCGGAAGCATCAAGCACAGGCGTGCCTCACCGGCGTGCAGCGTCTGCGGGCGACCAGGCAGCCGGCCCCGTGTAGGTGGCATCGCCGGGGAGCAGCCACCAGTAGCGAGCACCGAGGTCCGCTGACCGGCCGGGCGCATCGTCGGCGTCGGCTTCTTCCACGGCCGCGGTCGTGAGGAGCCGCGTCCATTGGCGCACAGTGCGCCGGTTCCTCACAGCGTTCCCGGCAGCAGCGGTCGGCCGGGGCGGTTGTGGACCGGGAGGAACCGGCACCGAAGGGGGCCGGCGGAGCGGATTCACTGCTTCCTCGCTTCCGACAGCAGGCCGCGGGACAGCCCCGTGACGAGAAAGTCGCGAAGTCCACCGGTCGCCGGACGATCGGCGGTGACGGGCTGTGCCTGAGCGTGCGCAGACCCCTGCATGGATGCCGTACCAGCCTCCGGTTCCGGCCCGGACCCGGCCACCCGCCCCGATCCCGCGAGCTGATCGGACGCCACGGCGGCCAACCAGTCACCGTATCCGGTGATGTCGGTTCCCTGCGCAGCCGCGACGGCATCGCAGGCGAACCCGATGGCGGACGTGCCGTCACTGAGGCGGATCGAGCCGAGCAGCATGGGCTCGGGTAGGGCGGCGAGGAATCGACCCAGGGCGGATTCGGACAGGAGCCACCGCTCACCGACGAGTTCGGCCCCGTCATCGGAGCGGTACACGCCTGGTTTCGGTGGCTGCGTGCCGAGTGCCACCATGCGGTAGCGCGCAGCTGTTCGGACCGGGCCGTCCCAGTACGCCCCGAGCTCCTCGAGCTCGCGCGCGAGGACCTGGCCGCGACGGTGCGCCCCGACGACGACGAGCGGGACACCGACGGCTCCGGCAAAGAGCGGCCACGGCGAACCCGCCCCCGCATGCCCCGCGGCCCCGGCGGCGAAGAGGGCAGGAGGAGCAGGCGTGTAGTCGAAGCGTCGGGCGATGTCGGCTACGACGGCGTCGTCGAACGTCCGCCCGACGACGGTCACGCCGAACTGGGCGCCGTCGACCTCGCCGGCCGGGACGGCGACGGCACACAGGTCGAACAGATTGCAGAAGTTCGTGTACGTCCCCATGCGGGAGTTGACGCCCACCGGGTCGGCGGCCACCTCGGCGAGGAGGGGGTGCAGGGGAGCCGTGGGCACGAGGAGGGCGTCGAAGCCCTCGAGCTGCCCGAGCGCCTCCCGCTTGAGCTCGGCCAGCCGGGCCGTGTCCGCCACGTACGCGTGGGCGGGCAGCGAACCGGCGCGGCCGATGATGCCGGCGACGGTGGGATCGAGGCCGGCGGGAGTGCCGTCCCCGGACACGCTGTCCACGAACGACCCCACGGCGGCATACCGCTCTGCCACGAGCGCGCCGTCGTACAGGAGGCGGGCAGCTTGGAGGAACACGTCGATGCCGAGCGGCTCGACGTCGACGCCCGTGGCCTCGAGCCGGGCGACCTGACGGCCGAATTCGGCGGCCCAGGCCGGCGAGAGCTCGGGCAGCTCGGCAGGGTAGGCGACGCGCGGCCTACTCGGGGCCGCCAGCCGCACGTCCGACGGCCAGGCACGGGCACCGCCCGCCATGACACCCATCGCCCGTTCGGCGAGCGGGAGGTCCCGCGCCAGGATGGTCACCGCGTCCCAGGACCGGCAGGCGGGCACCACCCCGTCGGTCGAGACGATGTGCAGCGTCGGCTTGATGCCGACGATGCCCTGAAGCCCTGCCGGGATCCGTCCGGACCCGGCGGTGTCGGTGCCGATCGCGATGTCCGCCAGCCCCAGGGCCACGGCGACCGCCGAGCCGGAGCTCGAGCCGCCCGAGATGTACTCGGGCCGGCGGGCGTCGCGCACCGCGCCGTGCGGGCTTCGGGTGCCCACGAGCCCGGTGGCGAACTGGTCGAGGTTCGCCGCACCCAGGACGACGGCGCCCGCCGTCCGCAGTCGGCGTACCGCTTCCGCATCCTGTTCGGGCAGATAGGCGAAGCCGGGGCAGGCCGCCGTCGTGGGGATGCCGGCCACGTCCACGTTGTTCTTCACCGCGAGCAGGAGGCCGGCGAGGGGGAGCTCCTCGCCCGCGCTGACCCGTGCGTCGACGTCGGCGGCATCGGCGAGCAGGTCCTCCGCCGTGCGGAGGGTCACCCAGATCTCGGGGCGGTCCACGGCGTCGATCGCCGCGAGTGCCGCGCGGACGCGGTCGGTTGCCTGGCTGGTCATGCGGCTACCTCTTCTGTCTCTCGGGATTCGGGGTGCTGCCCCGGGTCGGATTCCGGTACAGGGGACGCGCCGAGGACCACGAGCGCTTCGCCGGCCACGACCTGCGACCCGGCGAGGGGGAGGACCTGCAGCACCTCGCCGTCGCAGGGGGCACTGATGACGGTCTCCATCTTCATGGCCTCGAGGGAGACGAGGGGCTGCCCCTTCACCACCGTGTCACCGGCGGTGACGTCGACCTTCCACACGCTGGCGGCGAAAGGCGCGGAGACCAGGGTGGCGCCGTCGGGCACCACGAGGTCCTCGGACTCGGGGACGACGGCGGCGGCTGCCTCCGCGCGGTCGAACTCGCCGGCGTCGGCCCAGGCCTGACGTTCGACGGCGAAGGCCGCGGACTGCGTGCCGCGGAACTCCTCGATGGAGGCGCTGTTCTCGGCGAGGAAGCGTTCGTGCTCGGCGAGGGAGAACGTGCCCTCCTCGATCCCGACACCGCGACCCCTGCCCGCCGCCATGTCGGCGCGGAGGTCCAGCAGCTCCTCCGGGCTCACCGGGTACCAGGAGATGCGGTCGAAGAAGCGCAGGAGCCAGGGGGAGCCGGGCTCGAACGGCGCGGAATCGGCGTACCGGGACCAGACCTGCGTGGTGCGTCCCACGAACTGGTAGCCGCCCGGTCCTTCCATGCCGTAGATGCACATGTACGCACCGCCGATGCCGACGGCGTTTTCCGGCGTCCAGGTGCGGGCCGGGTTGTACTTCGTGGTGACGAGGCGGTGCCGCGGGTCCAACGGCGTCGCCACGGGTGCGCCGAGGTACACGTCGCCGAGGCCGAGGACCAGGTACTCGGCGTCGAAGACGGTGTCGAACACGTCGTTCACCGAGCCCAGCCCGTTGATCCGCCGGATGAACTCGATGTTCCACGGGCACCACGGGGCGTCGTCGCGCACTCCCGCCATGTAGCGTTCGATGGCCTCGCGGGTCGCCGGATCGTCCCAGGAGAGGGGCAGGCGCACCGAGCGGCTGGGCACCACGAGATCCGAGCTGGCCGGAAGGGCACCATCGATCTCCTGGACGGCGGCGAGCAGCCGGTGCGTGGTCAGGACGGAGGGGTCCACCTTGATCTGCAGGCTGCGGATGCCGGGCGTCAGGTCGACGACGCCGGGGATGCGCTGCTGCTCGATGGCCTGGTGGAGGGCGTGCACGCGGGCCCGGAGGCCGAGGTCGAGGACCATCTCGCCGTACTCGACGAGCAGGTTGTCGTCGCCGGAGCGCCGGTAGGTCACGGCAGGCCTGTCGGGTTCTGCCGCGCCGCGTGCCAGGACGCCGTCGTCGCCGTCCCCACCGCGGAGCAGTCGGCCGTGCAGGGCCGAGGTGCCCGGCGCCGCGGCGAGGTGGGGGTCGGCCGGCAGGATCAGCTGCCGGCCCGGGCCGAGATCCTGCAGCGACGGCGCCTGGACCGTCGTGATCGGCACGAAGCGCACGGCGTCGCCCGGGCGGAGTTGCCCGAGCTTCCAGCGGTCCGCGGCTACGACCGTGACGGGGCAGACAAACCCGCCGAGGCTGGGCCCGTCCGGGCCGAGCAGGATGGGCGTGTCCCCGGTGAAGTCCAGGGCGCCGACGGAGTACGCGGTGTCGTGGATGTTGGAGGGGTGCAGGCCGGCCTCGCCGCCGTCGTTGCGTGCCCAGCGGGGTTTCGGCCCGATGAGCCGGACGCCGGTTCGCGCGGAGTTGAAGTGCACCTCGTAGTCGGTGGCGAAGAGCTCGTCGATGTCCTCCCGCTGGAAGAACTCCGGTGCGCCGTGCGGGCCCTCGACGACGGTGAGCTCCCACCGGGACGTCAGGGCGGGCCTGGCGTCGAGCGCGACGGGGCCGGCGATCTCGGCGGGTAGCTCGGCACGCACGGTCCGGAGGACGTCGCCGGTCCGGAGGACGCGGCCCGCGTGCCCGCCGAACTGGCCCAGCGTGAACGTGGACGCGCTGCCGAGATACAGCGGGAGGTCGAGGCCGCCGGCGAAGAGGATGTAGCCGCGGAGCCCTGCACCCTCCGCCGTCCCGACGTCGAGCGTCCCGCCGGCGGGAACGGTGATCGGCTCCCAGGTAGGAGCCTCGACGTCGTCCACCGTCACCCGGACGTCCGCGCCGGTGACGCAGAGGACGGTCTCGTGCGAGAACGTTAGGCTGGGCCCCGTCATCGTGAATTCGAGGCCCGGCGCCCCCTCGGGGTTGCCGAGGGACTGGTTGCCGAGCCGGAAGGAGAGATCGTTCATCGGACCGCTCGGTGGGACGCCCACCTGCCAGAACTGCGTGCGGCCCGGCCAGTCCTGCACGCTGGTCTGCAGCCCCGGGCGCTCCACCGTGATGCGTGGCTCGGGGTCGCCGACCGTGTCGAGCGTGCTGGTCGAGTGCCCTGCCCGGCGGACGACGTCGAGGGTGCTGACGGCGCGCAGCATGCCGAGGTTGGTCTCGATGCCATCGATCCGCGTGCCGGTGAGGGCGCCGGCCAGCCGGTCGAAGGCCTCCTCGCGGGTGCCGCCGGAGGTGATGATCTTCGCCAGCAGGGGGTCGTAGTTGGTGGAGACCTCGCTGCCGGTCTCGGCCCAGGTGTCCACCCGAATGTGATCGGCCCCGGGGTACTCGGCGTTCGTGATGGTGCCGGCACTGGGCTGGAAGTCGCGTGCCGGATCCTCGGCGTAGACCCTCGCCTCGACGGCGTAGCCGGAGACGGGGACGCTGTCGGGAACACCGGAGAGGACCGCCGCGGCGTCGGGCCCGCCCTGCGCGAGGCGGAGCATCCACGCGACGAGGTCGACGCCGGTGACCGACTCCGTGACGGGGTGTTCCACCTGGAGGCGGGCGTTGACCTCGAGGAACGAGGCCTCCTGGCGGACGGAGTCGTAGACGAACTCGACGGTGCCGGCCGAGCGGTAGCCCAGCGAGGCGCACAGTGCGCGTGAGCTGCGGTGCAGTTCCTCGCGGACGGCGTCGGGCAGGTCGGGCGCCGGCGCTTCCTCGAGGACCTTCTGGTGCCGGCGCTGCAGCGAGCAGTCGCGGTCGCCGAGGCTGACCACGCGCCCCTCGCCGTCGCCGAAGACCTGGACCTCCACATGGCGGGCATTCTCCACGTAGCGCTCCGCAAAGACACCGGCGGTGCCGAAGCTCGCCCCGGCGAGGCGCGCGACGCGGGGGAAGCTCTCGGCGAGTTCCTCCTCCGTACGGCACACGGTCATCCCGATACCGCCGCCACCGCCGGTCGCCTTGAGCATGAGGGGGAAGCCGATGGCCGCCCCGGCCGCCAGGGCGTCCTCGACGTCGTCGAGCAGGCCGGACCCGGCGATCATGGGCACGCCGGCGGCCTGGGCGGCGTCGCGGGCGGTGTGTTTGGTACCGAAGGTGCGCAGCTGCGCGGGCGTGGGGCCGACGAACACGAGCCCCGCAGCCTCGACGGCCTCGGCGAAGTCGGCGTCCTCGGACAGGAAGCCGTAGCCGGGGTGGATTGCGCCGGCGCCGGTCGATGCGGCGGCAGCGAGCAGCGCCTCGACGCGGAGGTAGGACTCCTTGGCCGGTGCCGGACCGAGCAGCAGGGCCTCGTCGGCGAGGCGGACGTGGCGGGCGCCGCGGTCCGCCTCGGAGAACACGGCGACGGTGCGCAGACCGAGCATACGGGCGGATTCGATGATGCGGCAGGCGATCTCACCCCGGTTGGCGACGAGCAGGGTGTCGAAGCGGTTCATGCGGCCTCCTCCGGGCGGGTGACGATCATGCGGACGGGCGTCGGGTCGAAGCCGTTGCAGGGATTGTTGATCTGCGGGCAGTTCGAGACGAGCACCAGGGTGTCCACCTCGGCCCGGAGCGCCACGCGCTTGCCGGGGGCGGAGAGGCCGTCGACGATCCCGAGGGCGCCATCCGGGTCCACCGGCACGTTCATGAACCAGTTGATGTTGGAGACGAGATCGCGCTTGCCGAGCCCCCAGCGGGAGCCCTCGATGAGGAAGTTCTCCACGCAGGCGTGCTGCTCGCGCGTGTGCTGCCCGTACCGCAGCGTGTTGGATTCCTGTGAGCAGGCGCCACCGATGGTGTCGTGCACGCCCACCTCGTCCGCGACGACGGTCATGAGCGTCTGGCCGGTGTCGGCGCGGAGCGCGGACCCGGTGGTGAGGACGATGGAGCGCTGCTGGGCGATGGTCACGGCCGCCGAGTAGCGGACGGCGGTATTTTCGGCGGCGTAGAGCAGGCAGTCGACCGCCTGGTTGCCGTCGAGGTCGACGATGGTGAGGACATCGCCGGCGGCGACGACGGCGGACCACGGTCCACGTGCTTCGACGTACTCGTCGAGGACGACGGCGCCGGGTGCGAGGGCTACGCTGCCGGCCGGCTGCGGGAGGGTGATGGTCATCGGGTGCTCCTTGCGGCGAGATCGTGTTCGGTGTTGTGCAGTGCCTGCAGGTGTTCGGGTGCCAGCGGGCCGACCAGACTGCCGTCGGCCAGCGACGCCAGCTCCTCGGGGGCCCGCCAGGCGGTGATGTCGACCGCGGTGCCGGTGAAGTCTGCGCGCGGGTCCAGCGGATGCGCGGTGTTGGCCAGGACGACGACGGTGTCCACCTGCAGCAGCAGGTCCAGATGGGCACCGGGGCCGGCGCCGCCGGTGAAGCGGATGCCGCCGTCGGGGTCGACCCGGATGCCCTTGAAGAAGGTGAGCGACGGCGCGACGTCGCGCGGGCCGAGGCCGCTCTTGAGCGCCCCGAGTGTCAGCAGTTCCCGGGCCGCGGGTGACGCACTGTGGGCCGTGCCGGCTCCGTACCGCGCCGTGTTGCCGGCTACGGTGGTGGCGCCCGTCAGGGCATCGTGCCTGCCCGAGGTGTCCTCCACGATGGTGGCCAGCACCCGCCCGGCGTCGGACAGGAGGGGGTGTCCGGTGCCGGGGTAGGCCTGCCACGGGACCTTGACGGTGTCGGCGGCGTTGAAGCGTTCGTGCAGGGCGCCGGCCCGGTACAGCAGTGCGTGCACGCAGGCGTCACCGGTGTCCGCGAGGCGGAGGCGCGTCCCGCGGGCGAGGTGCAGGGTCGTGTAGCGGCCGAAGGCCAGCGTTTCGGACCACACGAGGCGCTCCGCAGCGCCGTCGGGCAGGACGTCCGTGAGCGCGGATGGTGCGGTGGCCACCGGGATGTGGCGCATGGTGTCCGCCGTGTGGTGATGCTGTTCGCGGGCGTGGGCCCGGGCTCCGGCCGTGGTGGCCGTGCCCGCCGGGGTCTCGATGGTCTGGGGCATGTCGATCCTGTCGGTGGTGCGGAGGAAGTGGGTGCTAGGAGGCCTTGGCCGCGATGCGTCGGCGGGTCCAGAGACCTCCGAGCAGGACGACGGCGACCATCAGGGGAGCGGAGTAGAGGAGGATCCCGTTCTCGCCGGAGGGGTCGTACACCTCCGGGCGGGGCCAGGCGAGGTTGACGACCATGAGTGCGCCGTAGAGGACGGCGAGCACATTCACGGGCAGGCCCCAGCGGCCGAGGGAGAAGAGGCCGGACGGCATGGTCTGCCCCACGCGGTCCCAGTCGCCGCGCAGCCGGTTGATGAGCTGTGGGACGGTGACGAGCAGGTACGCGATGTAGACCATGACGATGCAGACGCTGGTCAGCGTGGTGAAGAGGGCTGCGTTGCCGACGTTGATGGCCAGGACGCCGACGGCGAGGGCGCCGATGGCGATCGACGGCCACATCGGGGTGCCGCGGCGGGGGTGGACGGAGGAGAGCAGGGCGGAGGCGGGGAGTTTGCCGTCGCGTGCCATGGAGAAGACCAGGCGGGAGCCGGCGGTCTGGATGGCGAGGGTGCACACGAAGATCGCGATGGCGACGTCGACCAGGAGCACCTTCCCCCAGAAGGTGCCGAGGACCGCGGTCAGCACGTAGGGGAGGCCTTCCGTCGCGAGCCGCCCGTCGTCGAGGCTGGGTGCCGCCATGAGCGCCGTGACGATCATGGCCGCCCCACCGATCCCGGAGATCACGAGGGCGGAGATGATGGTGCGCGGTGCCGTGCGCCTCGGATCCTTGGTCTCCTCGGACAGTTCGCCCGCCGAGTTGAAGCCCACCATGACATAGGCGGCCATCAGTCCGGAGACGAGGAAGGCACCCACGAAGCCGAGATCCGATCCCTGCAGCACGGTGGTGTCCAGCACGACGTCGGGCCCGCGCTGCGCGGCGGTGAGAAGGGCGAGGACGACGGCGATGACGCCGACGATCTCGCAGGTCACACCGATCGAGTTGACGTGGGCCATGAGGCGGACGCCGATCGCGTTGATGATGGTGGTCGCCACCAGGAGGACGGCGCCGAGGACGACGGCGTTCGCTGCACCCGTGACGGTGTTCAGGGCGGGATCGCCGCCGACGAGCTGGAAGCCGCTCCACAGCTGCGGCAGGACGACCTGCAGGGCGATGGCCGCCGCGGCGGCGGTGACCACCTGCGCCACGGCCATGAACCAGCCGGCGAACCAGCCGACGGTCTCCCCGCCGATGCGCCGTGCCCACTGGTAGACGGCACCCGAGAGGGGATAGCGCGCGGCGAGCTCCGCGAAGTTGAGGGCCACGAGGAGCTGGCCGACGAGCACGATGGGCCACGTCCAGAAGAAGGCCGGGCCGGCGAACGAGTAGCCGAACGCGAAGAGCTGGAAGATGGTGGTGAGGATGGAGACGAAGGAGAATCCTGCAGCGAAGGAGGCGTAGCGGCCGAGCTTGCGGTGCAGCGACGGCTGATACCCCAGCGAGGTGAGGTCGGCGGCGTCGTCCGTGGGGGTCGAGGTGGGGATCGTCATCGGAGGCTCCGTGGTTCGGACGGGAGGGGTGGTCTGCTGGGCAGCGGCGACGCGGTAATACCGGTCACTTGATAGTTTTCCAACCGCATGTCGCTCGGTGGTTACCCCGTTGTAAAAGGCGTGTGAGCAGATTGTTGCCGGGATGTTTCCGGCCGGCGGGCGAGCTGCGCCGCCCGCGGCGTCCCCGATCGCTTTGGAAGAGCGGTGCAAGAATGGGTGCGTGACCCTGACCGGACCGGGACGTCCCCGGGTACGCCAATCGACCCGCCCCGGAGCCACCGCCCGCGAGGAGATCCTCGATGCCGCGGCGGAACTCTTCACGACACAGGGGTACGCCACGACCTCGACCCGCGCGATCGCCGAGGCGGTCGGCATGCGCCAGTCCTCCCTGTACCACCACTTCGCCACGAAGGACGACATCCTCGAGGTGCTGCTCGCCGGCACCGTGACGGAGGGGCTCGCCTTCGCGCGGGCGGTCTCGGCCGGTGGCTCCGCCGCGGATGATGTCTCTCCTGCGGCGCGGCTCTACGCCGTGGCCCTGTTCGACGGGTCCCACCTCTGCAGCGGCCGCTGGAACATCGGCATCCTGTACCACCTGCCCGAGGCGCGTGATCCCCGCTTCACGCAGTTCCTGGCTGACCGTGACGAGCTTCGTCGGCTGTACAGGTCGCTGGGCGCTGCCGCTGTTCCCGCAGGGTTGTGGTCCGGCGACACCCGACAGCACGGCGAGCTCGCGTTCCGGCTGGTCGAATCCCTCGTGAGCCTCCGGGTCGACGGTCAGATCACGCCCTCGTCCGCTCACCAGGTCGCGGACGCGGCGTTGGCGCTGTGCGGATTCGGGGGAGAGCTCCCGACTGTGTGCGATGACGGCCTGGCGCTGATCACCGCGCTGGGACGTGTTCTCCCGGCCGGCCCGTCATCTCCGGGTGGACCCGCTCGCGCGTGAGGCGGCGACCGGGGACTTGACTTGGGCATGGACCGGCGGCGGCGACAGCCCGGTACCGGTACCGGCGACGGCGACTCCCCGCGGGCAAGCGCGATCTGCGCGGCGACGCCCGGGCCCTGGTCCGCAGCGGGAACTCCGGCCCGGGCCTGCTCGCTGCGCTGGGCGAGATCGAAGGCAACGGCGATCCTGGCTTGCGCGGCAGCGCTTGCGAACGTGAGGTCCTCCAGTGCGTCACCCGGAATGCGGGGAGAGGTCTTCACTCCGCCGAGAGATCCTGACAAGCTGGACCCATGGGGACATCTGATCGTGACGACCGCTTGCACAGCGACGGCGCCCAGATCATCGGTTTCCTGGGAGCCGTGCTCCTGACCATCCCGATCGTGATCCGGCTGGCCGAGGGTGGCGGGAACGGCTTCGACTGGGTGTTCCTCGCCGTGGGGATCGGGCTCGCCGGTTACTGGGTCGTCCTCGCCCTTCGGGGACGGCAGGTCCGGCGCGCCGAACTCGCGGAACTCCGGCGCCTGCGGGACAGCAGCACGGCGCCCTGACAGGCCAGGGACAGACCGCCCACACCCGTCGCCCGGGTGTTGGCGCGCGGCGGACGGAGGAGACGCATTCTCCTCATGGACGGAGCGGCCCGCGTCGGTGATAATTGAGCGGGACTTCCATCTGCGTCATCATGCGGCGACCACGTTTCGGTCGTGATCACAGGTCTGTCCGAAAGATTTCCTATGGGCGATCAGCCCGGAGCCCGGGTCAGCACCGCATCCCAGACCACGAAGGTACTACGTGACGCAAGAACGGCATTCCATCAGGTCGCTCGCTGCTGCCTCCGCCGTGGCCGTCCTGCTCGTTACGACATCTGGTGCACCGGGAGCGATCGCACGATCAACCGCACCCGACTCGTCGTCGGTGTGCGCGTCGATGACGACCAACATCTATCAGGTGGTCAATCCGAAGACCGGCGCGTCTCTCCTGACGCAGTGGCCGGCGGAGGTGGCGAGCGCGGCTGCCCGGGAGGGTTACACCGAGAAGCGCGGCGTCGCGTTCAAGGCGTCATCCCTGCAGCTGCCGGGACTCGTACCCGTTCACCGCCTGGAGAAGAACGGCCAGTTCCGGTGGCTGGCGGCATCGGAACCGACCGATGGGCCGACCGCTGGTGTCGCTCCGCAGGGGTTTACGGATCTCGGCGTCGCCTTCTTCGCGGCTCCGACGAGTATCGACTGCGGAACGGCGGTCGAGAACTACCGACGCGGCGACATGTACCGGGCTTCCGCCGACCCGACCGACGGCAAGGCACTCGCCGACGACGGGTGGGTCTCCGAAGGAGTGGCGTACTGGGCCGCGCAGGGCACAGCGTCGGGTTCCGCCGCACCGGCAGTCCCGAGACCGCCGGCGGTGACACCGGATGACCCCACCTTCTCGATCGCCGTCATCCCCGACACGCAGCTCGAGGTGCATGCAGATCTACCCGACGGGGGCAACGCACGCTTCTCCGGGCGGGCACAGTGGCTGGTGGACAACGCGGACGACCTGGACCTGCGCTACGTCATCCACACGGGCGACGTCGTGAACTGGGACACCGAGAACCACGAACAGTTCACGGTGGCGAGCAAGGGCATGAAGATCCTGGAAGACGCCGGGATCGAGAACTCCCTGGCCATCGGAAACCATGACACGGCCGCCGTCGGTCCGGGCGGGAGTGCCGCGGACCCCCGCCTCACCGACGACCTGGTGCGCGACACCACGACCTTCAACACGTACTTCCCCGCCACCGGGAACGCCGGGATCGAGGGAATGTTCGAGCCGGGCAAGATCGACAACACCTTCCACACCTTCCAGGCGGGTGGCGCCGAGTGGCTGGTCCTGACCCTCGAACTGTGGCCGCGCACGGAAGCCCTGACCTGGGCGGGAAGCGTTGTCGAAGCCCACCCGAACCACAACGTCATCATCAACACCCATTCCTACCTGCTTGCCGACGGCACCATCGCCCAATCCAGTGACTACGGCTCCCACTCGCCGCAGGACGTCTTCGACAGCCTGGTGAAGGTGTATCCGAACATCAGGATGGTGTTCTCGGGTCATGTCGGCGAGGGTGCCACGCGCGAGGACGTCGGTGTGCACGGGAACAAGATCTTCTCGTACCTCGGTGCCTTCCACTCCGACGAGACGAACCCCGTGCGGATCCTCGAGATCGACACGGTGGCCGGGACGGTCAGGAGCACGGTGCACGCGCCGTCCCTGGACACGACCTGGAAGCAGTACGATCACGCCTCGACCGGCCTCCGGGTGATCGGAGTCCGACAGTCGCTCACGACCGACCCCCGGAACGACGGTTCCGCTCCCCGGGGTGAGGTCCGGGCGGTGAGCCGCACGGTACGACGGTTCGAGCGGACCGACCCGCGGAGGACCAGGTAGGCAGCACCCCCGGCAGTGACGGTCGGCGCCGCGATGACCTGATCATCGGCGCTGCCGAGCCGGACCGTCGCCGTCAGGGCGCCCGGCCGTCGTTGCTGCGACGCGCGGGGAACGGGATGCGGTCGAGATCCGACGCCGCGACCACCGTGGCCGCCCCGGCGGTCAGCCTGGCCTGCGCGGCGAGCAGCTCGACGTCGTCGTACCGGGACGAGAAGTGCGTCAGGACGAGGGCCGACGCCGATCCGGACGCTGCGATGGATCCGGCCTGCCCCGCCGTGAGGTGGAGATACTGCTCGGCGAGCCGGACGTCGTCGTCGCTGAACGTGCTCTCCGTGACCAGCAGGTCCGCGCCCTCGGCCAGTGCGTACGCGCCGTCGCACACGGCCGTATCCATGACGAAGGCGAAGCGGAGCCCCCGACGGGGAACGCTGACGTCCTCGAGCCGTACCTTTCCGAGCGAGCCGTCCCGCGCCAGGCGGCCGACGTCGGGCCCTCCGACGCCCGCTTTCTCGAGCAGCGCGGGCAGGAAGGTGCGGCCGTCCGGCTCGGCCACCCGGTACCCGAACGCTTCGATCCGGTGGCGGAGGCGTTCGATGTCGATACCGTCGGCGATGGGTCCCGCCGCCCCGTGCGGGTGCAGGCGCAGGTCGAGGCCCGGGGTCGCGAGGGAGACGAGCGACCGCACCACCTCCTCGCCGGACGCCGGGTAGTGCAGGTGCACGGGGTGCGCGACTCCGTCGAGCACCATGCGGGAGAGCACTCCGGGTAGCCCGAAGCAGTGGTCCCCATGCACGTGGGTGAGGCAGATCCTCGTGATCCGTGACGCGGCGACGCCCGCGTGGATCAGCTGCCGCTGCGTGCCCTCGCCGGGATCGAAGAGAATGCCCTCGCGCTCCCACCGCAGGAAGTATCCATTGTGGTTGCGGGTCCTGGTGGGCACCTGGGACGCCGTCCCGAGGATGACGAGCTCGCGCATGGTCCCAGTCTCGCACCAGCGGATATCGGCGCGCGGAGCGGCACGGCGGTGGTGCAGCGTCCGCGGGTCGGGAGACAATGGCGGAAGTGCCGACGGCGCAGCCGGGCGGTGTACCGCTGGGGTCGGCACGGCCTCACGAAGGAGCATCGATCAGGTGGAACAGCAGCCCGGAGCGACAGCACGCGAGCTCGGGCGTGACCGGCCGGCAGTGAAGGCCGGGCGCGCCTGGAAGCAGGGTGCGTGGTGGGTGCCCTCCCGGGCCCTGGGACCCGCCGCGCTGGTGTCGCTGGCAGGATTCACGCTGCTCGTGCTGCACGCCTCAGTGGTCGGCTACGGGCTCCTCGTCCTGGCGCTCGTGGTGTCCGCAGCCCTCGATCGGCCACTGTTCCGGGATCTGCTGCTCATCGCCTTCAGCCTCACGGTCATGAGCCTCGTGCCCATCACCACCGACATCAGCCTGGGCCATATGAGCGTGATGGGGACCGCCATGATCGTCGCGGTCGCCGTGCCGTACGCGGTCTCCCGGTTCGTCTACCGGGACCACGCCGTGACCTTCCCCGTGCGTACGGGGGAGCCCTGGACCCGCACCGAGAAGTGGTATCTGCCCGCCGTCGTCGTCATCGGGTACGCGCTGCTGCCCGTCTACATGGTCGGGACCGGTGTCTACACGAACTGGCCGGCAGCGGACGAACCCGGTGAGGTGGCCCGGCTGTTCATCGGTACCAACGGCCTCGGGATCTGGGACGAGCTGTTCTTCATCTGCACGGTGTTCGCCCTCCTCCGGCGCCACCTGCCCATGGCGCAGGCCAACCTCCTCCAGGCCGTCCTCTTCACCTCGTTCCTGTGGGAGCTCGGCTTCCACGCCTGGGCGCCCTTCTTCATCTTCCCGTTCGCCCTCCTGCAGGCCTTCATCTTCACGCGCACGCGCTCGCTCTCCTACATCATCTGCGTCCACCTGCTTTTCGACTTCGTCCTGTTCCTCGTCCTGATCCACGCCCACACCCGGGCCTGGCTCGACATCTTCGTCTATTGAATGCCGCAGGCGTCGCCGAGGCGGCGGACTTCATCGACGAGTCCCTGCAGTGGGAGAGCACCTGGGAGCGCGCGGAGGAGCACGAGCGCCGCTACGGAGCCGGTCTCGAGTACTACGGGGCGTCGGTCGGCGCGGTGCGCGGCAGCATCCGGAACGCGGGACGCCGGTACCCGGAGATGACGCACGACGACGTCACCGCCCTCGCATCGGCCCTCTGGGCCCGACCCGTGTTCGAGCGCCGGCTCGCGGCCGTCGTCCTGCTGCAGTCAGCCGTGGCGTCCCTCCGCCACTCCGACCTGACGCGCATCGAGGGCTTCCTGCGCTCCGCCCACGTCCCCGACCTCGTGGATCCGCTGGCCGTCGACGTCGTCGGAGCCATGCTGCAGCGGTTGACGGGACAGGACGCCGCGCGTGCGCGCGCGGTCCTCGCACGGTGGGCCGGGGCAGACGACGCCTGGTTGCGGCGTGCGGCCGTCCTGGCTCATCTACCGGCCTTCCGGTCCGGGGACGGCGACGACGACGCCTTCCGGCGGACGGTCCGCGCGATCTCCGGGGTGCAGCGGAACCGCTCGCCCGAGGTCGAGGAGGCGATCGCCCTGGTGCGGTCCAGCGGGGCTCCGTAGCCGCGGACCCGGGCAGGAGACCTAGCGGATATCGATCGTGCGGATGAGCTTCCCGCGCAGGGCGGGGACCAGGTGGTGGACGCCCATCATGCCGACCCCGTATCGGCGGACGCGCCGCATGGAGGTGGCCACGCGGAGGGCCGAATCTATCCGGACGGCCCGGTAGCCGAAGCGGCGCGAGATCCGCGCCGAGAGATCGATGTCCTCGTCACGCTCGTCGATGGCGGTCCGCGCGAATCCGCCCGCGGTCAGGTAGGCCGAGGACCGGACGGCCATGTTGTGCCCGGCCACGAAGCGGAGGAACGCTGCATCGAGGTGCCGGGCGGCCATCATGATGCGCAGCAGGTGCAGGGCCCCGGTCATGAGGACGGTGTCCCCCCACCGGTAGTGCCGGTCCCGTAGCGGGACGCTGGTCCCTCCGACCAGTTGGACCCCGGGGTGTTCTGCGAAGGTCCTGCGGATACGTGCGCTCCAGTCACCCTCCGGCTCGCTGTCGCCGTCGGTGCGGCCGATGATCGGGAAGCCGTCCGCGATCGCCTGCCGGAAACCGGTATCGCACGCGGCTCCCGTGCCCTTCTGCCGCTCCGTGAGCACCACGATGTCGAGGGACGGGTGGGCGGCCGCGAAGTCACGGACCCGCTGCGCGGTGGCGTCCGTGGAGGCGTTGTCCACCACGTAGATCCGCAGATCGGCGGCGTCCCCCTGCTGCCGGAGAGCGTCGAGTGTGCGGTGGATGTCGGGTTCGTTGAAGACGGGGACGACGACGGCGAGCCGGTCGCGGATCCCCGGAGGATCGGTCCGCGCCGCAGGGTTCACGTTCACACTCCCACCCTAAGGTGACTGAGCGTCGCGCTCTGCACACCGGTCACGGCGCTCCACGGCTGGACAGTCCGGCCGAAGCGCTCCCGCCCTGGGAGGCGGGAGCGGTCAGGGTGCCCGGAGGCGGATCAGTGGGCGGCCACCGGGGCATCCCCTGCGTTCTGCGGTGCGCGGACGAAGAACGAGGCGACGACGGCCACCAGGAAGATGACCGCTCCGTACAGGAACGCTGCGCGGATTCCTCCGGCCATCGCGGCGGGGCCGGCGGCCCCCTCCGCGGTGAGCGCCGCCGTCTGCAGTGTCATCACGGAGATGAACAGGGCGGTGCCGGCAGCACCTGCGAGCTGCTGGGCCGTCCCGAAGACCGCGCTGCCGTGGGAGTAGAGCTGCGGCTTGACCGAGCCGAGCGCCGAGGTGAGCAGGGGGGTGAAGATCAGGGCGAGCCCGATGCTGAGCACCACGTGGGCGGCGAGCACCAGCAGGACCGGCGTAGTCTCGGTGACCTGTGTCATGGCCCAGAAGACGGCACTGACCAGCAGCGAGCCGGGGACGAGCAGGACGCGCGGCCCACGACGGTCGTAGATGCGGCCGACCACGGGGCCGAGGAGGCCCATGGCGAGCCCGCCGGGCAGGAGGAGGAGACCGGACACGAACGGTTCCTGGCCGAGGACCGTCTGCACATAGATGGGGATCAGGATGATGGTCCCGAAGAGGGCCATCATGCTCACGGCGATCGCGGTGAGGGAGATGGTGAAGTTCCGCGAGGAGAAGACCCGGAGATCGAGCAGGGCCGCATCACGGCGCTGCAGGGAGAGCTGGCGGCCGACGAACACCGCGAGGATGACGAGACCGGCCACGAGGGGCAGCCACGGCGGAACGGCGCTTCCCTCGGACGCCTCGCCCAGTCGGCTGAAGCCGAAGATGATGCCGCCGAAGGCGAAGGCCGAGAGGATCACGGACAGCACGTCGATGGCGGAGCGCCGGGGCGTGGTGACGTTCTGCATCTTCGCAGCGCCGATCGCGAGGGCCGCCAGGGCGATCGGCAGGACGAGCCAGAAGATCCAGCGCCACTCGAGGACGCTGAGGATGCCGCCGGAGATGGTGGGGCCCAGAGCGGGAGCAACGGCGATCACGATCGAGATGTTGCCCATGACCTTGCCACGCGAGGTCACGGGCACCAGCGTCATGACCGTGGTCATCAGCAGCGGCATCATGATGGCGGTGCCGCTCGCCTGCACCACGCGCCCGGCGACCAGCATGCCGAAACCGGGAGCCAGTGCGGCGATCAGGGTGCCCAGGCTGAAGAGGGTCATGGCCGCCAGGAAGACCGGGCGTGTGTTGAACCGATGCAGGAGGAATCCCGTCACGGGGATCACCACGGCCATGGTGAGCAGGAAGGCGGTGGTGAGCCACTGACCGGCGCCCACGGTCACACCGAGTTCCTGCACCAGGCGCGGGATCGCGACGCCCATGATCGTCTCGTTGAGGATCACCACGAAGGCCGAGATCAGCAGGAGCGTGATGACGAGTTTGTCGCGGGCCGGCAGGGCGTCGTCGGCCGGCGGGGCCGCGGTGGTCGAGGCCTTCGAGAGCGTGGACGTCGCGCCCGGGATGCCACGATCGGGAGAGACGGCGGCGCCTGAACTTGGCACCTCCGGGCTCGGGGTCGCGTCGGAGACGCGTGGGGGTGGGCTCTGGGTCATGATGTTCCGCTCGTTCGGTCTGCTGTGCGGCGCGGGCGGGATCCTTCCGCCGTCGTGCCAGGTGCGTGGTCTGCCCGACCACCTGCCGGGAAATGGTTGATGCAGTCAATCACTTTGAACCGCGGTGGTCCGCGCTCTATTCCGCAGCGCCGCGACCCGTCCGTGGGACGGGGCTCGGAGCCGGCGTGTGGGCCAGGGGCTACGGGAGCGCCGACGGCGTACAGCCGGCCGCGGTCAGGGCGTCGCCGTCGGCGATGACTAGCATAGGCGGGTGATCAGCCGCGAGCCACGGCTGTGATCGGCCCGTGCCGGTTCCGGGCCGAGCCACGACCCGGCCACTCGACGAAGGAGTTCCTCAGTGCACGATTCGTTCTACCGTGACCTCGGCGACGGGCGCTTCGCGTCCACCGTCCATGCCCAGGGCGCCTGGAATCCGCGCGAGCAGCACATGGCGCCCATCTCCGGGCTCCTCACGCAGTGCCTGCTCGACCACCAGCCGCGCGCCGGCATGCAGCTGAGCCGCCTGAGCTTCGACATCCTCGGCATGATCCCCGAGGGCGAGTTCGAGATCTCCACGACCGTCGTGCGTCCGGGCCGCACGATCGAACTGCTCGAGGCCCGTATGGAGGCGGCGGGCAGGACGGCGATCATCGCCAGGGCGTGGCGCTTGAGCACGCAGGACACCGTGGACGTGGCAGCGATCGAGGATCCCCGTATCCCCGGTCCCGACGAGGCCGGACCGCACGAGGGCATGACGGCCTGGCCGGGCGGGTTCATCCGCTCCCTGGAGGTGCGCGTGGTACCCGGTCACCGCCCCGGGCGCGGGCAGGTCTGGATCCGCAACCCGTTCGCCATGCTGGACGGGAGACGGACGCCCGACGTCGTACGCCTGGTCGGGATGATGGATGCCGCCAACGGCATCGCGTCGCGGGTGGCGCCGGGCGGAGAGAGCTGGATGTTCCCGAACGTGGACCTGCAAATCCACCTGCACCGGGAGCCCGCCGGGGAATGGCTGGGCCTCGACACACGCGTCACCTTCGGGGCGAACGGCGTCGGTCTCACATCGAGCGTCGTCCACGACCTGGCCGGACCCTTCGGCAGGCTCGAGCAGATCCTGACCATCCGGAAGCTCTGAACCGGACCTCCTGTCCGGCGCCGGAATGCCCCGGGCCCCTGCACCGTTGGAGAAGGAACGGACGCTTGCCGCGCCTCCGGCGCTCGAGCGGTCACCGCGCCCACGCGACCGTGGGACGACGTCGAGGAAGAGGAACCATGCCGAAAGCAATCTGGAACGACCACGTCATCGCGGAGTCCGCGGACACCGTCATGGTCGAGGGGAACCACTACTTCCCGCCCGGCTCCATCACCAGCGAGTTCTTCGTCCCGACCGAGACGCAGACCGTCTGCCCCTGGAAGGGGACAGCGAGCTACTTCAGTCTGGAGGTCGACGGCCACCAGAACAAGGACGCCGCCTGGACGTATGCGGAGCCGAAAGAAGCGGCGGAGAACATCCGCGGTCACTACGCTTTCTGGAAGGGCGTCACGGTCAGCGAGTGACCACCAGCGAAAGGGCGCCGTCGGACGATGGCGCCCTTTCCTGTTCCGGACCGGTCACGCGCCGGACCGGCGCAGCCCGCACCCCCCGAACGGACGACGGCGCCGCACGGCGCAGGATGAAGGAGCACCATGGAGAACCGGACACTCGGCAACAGCGGAACCTCGGTCTCGCACCTCGCGCTCGGCACGATGACCTTCGGCGCGGAGTCCGACGAGGCGACCTCGCACGCCATCCTCTCGGACTACGCGGCGGCGGGCGGCAACCTCGTGGACACCGCCGACGTCTACACCGCGGGGGCATCGGAGGAGATCATCGGGCGCTGGATCGCGAAGAACCCGGCCGACAGCGAGCGCATGGTGCTCGCCTCGAAGGGCCGCTTCCCGATGGGCACCGACGCCAACGACCTCGGGTTGTCCCGCCGGCATCTCCGCCGCGCCCTGGATGCCTCGCTCACGCGCCTCGGTGTGGAGCACATCGACCTGTACCAGGTGCACTCCTGGGACCCGCTGACCCCGCTCGAGGAGACCCTCGGCTTCCTCAACGAGGCCGTGGTGCAGGGCAAGATCGGATACTACGGATTCTCCAACTACACGGGCTGGCAGCTCACCAAGGCCGTGATGACGGCCCGCGGGCGCGGATACTCCCTGCCGGTCACGCTGCAGCCGCAATACTCCCTGCTCGTCCGCGAGATCGAGGCGGAGATCGTCCCCGCAGTGCTCGACGCCGGGATGGGCATGCTGCCCTGGTCCCCGCTCGGCGGTGGCTGGCTCACGGGCAAGTACACCCGCGACACCGAACCGACGGGCGAGACCCGCCTCGGTGAGAACCCGCAGCGTGGCATGGAAGCCTGGGAGAAGCGCAATGCGCAGGACCGCACCTGGCGCATCATCGACACCGTCACGGGCATCGCGTCCGAGCGCGGCGTCAACGCGTCGCAGGTGGCCCTCGCCTGGGTGGCCGCGAAGCCGGGCGTGACATCGGTGATCCTCGGGGCTCGCACCCGGGAGCAACTGGCCGACAACATGGCGTCCGCCGACGTCGAGCTCTCGAACGAGGAGTTCGGCAGGCTCGACGACGTCAGCGCACCGACGTTCAGCGACTACCCCTACGGCGGTCCCGGCATGGAGCAGCGCAGCCGATCCATCGACGGCGGCCGCTGACGCAGTTGGCCGTGCCCGCCTGACGGGTTATCGTTCGAGCAGTGACACGGGGTGTCCCTCCAGGCGGAGGGGCTGAGATGAGACCCGTCGAACCTGATCCAGCTCATACTGGCGAAGGAATGTCCTGCCGGGCCGTGAGCCCCGTGCGTCCCTCCGCCCTACCGCGAGAGGCCGCCACCATGCACCACGACAAGGACGCTTCCCCGCCCCCTCCGGGCCCGGTCACCGCCGGGGACTGCGCGCAGCTGCTCGCAGACCTCCGCGGGACCGTCCCGCTGGTCCAGTGCGTCACGAACGCCGTCGTCACGAACTTCACCGCCAATGTGCTGCTGGCGATCGGCGCCGCGCCGGCCATGGTCGACCTCCCGGGCGAGGCCCGCCAGTTCGCACCCGTCGCCTCGGGGGTGCTGCTGAATCTCGGGACGCCCACGGGCCCGCAGCGGGAAGCCATGCTGGAGGCCGCAGATGCGGCGAACAGTGCCGGGACGCCCTGGGTGCTCGATCCCGTGGCCGTCGGCTTCCTCACCCTCCGCACGGAGACAGCCGCCACGCTCGCCTCCCGGCGGCCCACCATCATCCGGGGGAACGCCTCGGAGATCATCGCCCTCGCGGGTGCCGGAGGCGGCGGCCGGGGTGTCGACTCCGTCGATGAACCCGATGCTGCCCTCGACGCCGCCCGGAGCCTGGCCTCGCGCCACGGCTCGGTGGTCGCCGTGTCCGGTGCGGTGGACGCCATCGTCCCACCGTCCGGCACCGTCGTAGGGGTGGCCAACGGCACGCCCCTCCTCACGCGCGTCACCGGCGGCGGCTGCGCTCTCGGGGCGGTCATGGCGGCCTTCGCCTCGCTGACCCCGGACCCACTGCTCGCGGCTGCGGCCGCCACCGGTGCGTACACACTCGCCGCCGAAGCTGCTGCGGCGCGGGCGGCAGGGCCGGGCACTTTCGCCGTCCACTTCCTCGACGCGCTCGCCGCCCTCGCACCGGATGACGTGGAGCGCGGACTGCAGCTGCAGGAGAGCCTCTGATGGTGTGTCAGGACAGCGCGGGCCGGAGGGCGCCGTCGTCCTACCTGCCGCTCTACCTGGTGACCGACACCGCGCTGTGCTCGCCGCGGTCCGTGCCCGACGTCGTCGCGCTCGCCGTCGGGGGAGGTGCGACCTGCGTCCAGGTGCGGGACAAGGCGGCGGGCGGGCGCGCCCTCGTGGAGCTGCTGGTGGCCGTGGCCGACGCCGTGGACGGCAGGGTCCCCGTGCTGGTCGACGATCGCGTGGACGTCTACCTCGCGGCACGCGCGCGCGGTGCGCGCGTCGACGGCGTCCACGTAGGGCAATCCGATCTCCCGGCGGACCTCGTGCGGCAGATCGTCGGGCCGCACGCCGTCGTCGGGCTGAGCGCCGCGACGCCGGAGGAGTTCCGCCGCGCGGCTGCGCTCCCGCCCGGCACCGTGGACTATCTCGGCGTCGGCGCCGTGTACGCCACGTCGACGAAACCCGACCACCCGGTGCCCCTCGGTCTCGAAGGGTTCGCGGCCCTTCTGGCGTCCGCGCCGCTGCCGAGCGTCGCGATCGGCGGCCTGTCCGCCGTCGACGCCGCCGAGCTCCGTCGCGCCGGCGCGGCAGGCATGGCGGTCGTCTCCGCTGTCTGCGCAGCCGCGGACCCTGCCGCCGCCGCACGGGACCTGATCGGTGCCTGGAACGCCTAGAACGCCTAGAACGCCTGGACACCGCCAGGGACGCCTCCATCGCCGTGCTGGTCGGTGGAACGCTGCGTGCTGAATACGATGGACGGATGAGCACTCCCTGGAACGGCGCCGACGCGCTCGCCGTCGTCGTCGGGGCGGGGGACGCCGATCCCGGCGAGACCGGCGCTGCCGCCGAGCTGGATCGGGGGATCACCCTGCTCCGTGAGGCCGCGGCCGGCACCCGTGGGCCGGTGCTCCGCCTCTACCGGCCGAGCCCCACCGTGGCCTTCGGACAGCGGGACGCACGCCTTCCCGGATTCCCCGACGCCGCCGATGCCGCGGCCGCGCACGGCTACGCCCCCCTCGTGCGCCGGGCGGGAGGCCGGGCGGCGGCCTACCACCGGGGCTGCCTCGTGGTGGACCATATCGAGCCGGCACCCGATGGCGTCGCCGGAACGCGGGCGCGCTTCGCCGCGTTCGGTGATTTCTTCGCGGGAGTCCTGGGCGACGTCGGCCTCGACGCGCACGTCGGCGAGGTGCCGGGTGAGTACTGTCCAGGCGAGTTCAGCGTCCACGGTCGGCGCGGCGGCGTCCCCGCCGTCAAGCTCGTCGGCACAGCGCAGCGTGTGGTCGCCGGGGCCTGGTTGTTCTCGTCCGTGGTGGTGGTCCAGGACGCCGGTCCGCTGCGCGCCGTCCTGACGGACGTGTACGCCGCGCTCGGTCTCGCCTGGGATCCGTCGACCGCGGGGGCGGCCGAGGACCTCGCGGCGGGTGTCACGGTCGACGACGTCGAGCGCGCGCTCCTCGCGTCCTATGTAGCCGTCGTCCGGCTGGCTGCGGGCCCGTGAGGCCCGATGCGGGTCCGCCGCAGATCTGAGACGTTCTCCGGATCCCGTCCAAATCGAGGGCCCCGGACGGACACGGAACGGCGCCCCGGTCCCTCAGGTGGAGGGAACAGGGCACCGTCGATCGTTGCAGGAGCAGCCGCGCGGTGTCAGTGGCCCCGCGCGATCCACTCCTCGAGGTGCGGGGCCTCGTCGCCGATCGTCGTGCTGTCGCCGTGGCCGGTGCGGGCGATCGTGTCGGCGGGCAGGGTCAGGAGACGGGAGCGAATGGACTCGATGATGGTCGGGAAGTCGCTGAAGGACCGCCCGGTGGCGCCGGGTCCGCCCTGGAACAGCGTGTCACCGGTGAAGACCGTGCCGGCCTCCTCGAGGTAGTAGCAGGTGGACCCGGGGGAGTGGCCGGGCGTGTGCAGGGCGGTGAGGCTGACGCCGGCGACGTCGATCCTGTCGCCGTCGGCGATCCACTGGTCGGGGCTCAGCTCCGGGAACACCATGTCCCACAGTTCGCGGTCGGCCTCGTGCAGGTGGATCGGTGCTCGGACGGCGTCGAAGAGGTCCCCGACGGCACGGATGTGGTCGTCGTGCGCGTGGGTCAGGAGGATCGCCCGCACAGTCCGGCCGTTCACCTGCTCCACGATCGCCTGGGCGTCGTGCGGCGCATCGATGATGACGCACTCGTCGTCATCACCCACGATCCAGACATTGTTGTCGACGTCCCACGTGCCGCCGTCGAGCGAGAACGTGCCCGAGGTGACGAGGTGCTCGATCCGCGCGCCCATCAGAGTTCCACCACGGAGCGCAGCACGGCGCCGCCGTGCATCTTCTCGAAGGCCTCCTCGACCTGGTCGAGCGAGATGCGCTCGGTGACGAAGGCCTCGAGGTCGAGGGTGCCCTGCAGGTAGTGGCTGACGAGCATCGGGAAGTCCCGGCTGGGCAGGCAGTCCCCGTACCAGGAGGATTTCAACGAGCCCCCGCGGCCGAAGACGTCCAGCAGCGGGAGTTCGAGGGTCATCTCGGGCGTCGGCACGCCGACGAGCACGACCGTCCCGGCGAGGTCGCGGGCGTAGAACGCCTGCTTGTACGTCTCGGGACGCCCGACGGCGTCGATCACGACGTCGGCGCCGTTGCCGCCGGTCAGGGCGTGGACGGCCTCCACGGGGTCCTGCTCCTTGGAGTTGACGGTGTGGGTGGCGCCGAGGCCCTTCGCGAGTTCCAGCTTCCGGTCGTCGATGTCGACGGCGATGATCGTGGTGGCGCCCGCGAGCTTCGACCCGGCGACGGCGGCGATGCCCACTCCACCGCAGCCGATCACGGCGACCGAATCGCCGAGGGACACGTTGCCCGTGTTGATGGCCGCGCCGATGCCCGCCATGACCCCGCAGCCCAGGAGACCGACGGCGGCGGCATCCGCCGCCGGATCCACCGTGGTGCACTGCCCGGCGGCCACGAGGGTCTTCTCCGCGAAGGCTCCGATCCCGAGTGCCGCCGTGAGCTCCGTGCCGTCCTCGAGCGTCATCTTTTGCGTGGCGTTGTGCGTGTCGAAGCAGTACTGCGGCTCGCCGCGCCGGCACGCCCGGCACTCACCGCAGACGGCACGCCAGTTCAGGATCACGCGATCGCCCGGTGCAACCTGCGTGACGTCGTCGCCCACGGCGCTGACCACTCCCGTGGCCTCGTGGCCGAGGAGGAAGGGGAACTCGTCGTTGATGCCGCCCTGCTTGTAGTGGAGATCCGTATGGCAGACGCCGCAGGTGAGGATGTCCACCAGCGCCTCGCCCGGCCCGGGATCCGGGACCAGGATGGTCTCGATGGTGGCGGGGGCATCCTTGGCCCGCACGACGACGCCCTGAACTCTATGCACCATGGTCTCGCTGTCCTTCCGCTGGGTACGTACTGGCGGGCGGACCTCGTCGATCCTGCCCGCCTGTTCCAGCATAGGGGGGGCGCACGGTGCGCGCCGAGGCGCCGCAGGTCAGGCTGCGAGCCGGGTCTTCACGTCGGCGAGGGACGGGTTCGTGGCCGTGCTGCCGTCGGGGAAGATCACGGTGGGAACGGTCTGGTTGCCGCCGTTGAGCGAGGCCACGAGTTCCGCGGTGCCCTCGACCTCCTCGATGTTCACCTCGGTATACCCGATGCCCTGGGCGTCCAGCTGGGACTTGAGACGGCGGCAGTAGCCGCACCACGATGTGGAGAACATGGTGATGGAACCGAATTCTGGCGTGAAGTCCACGGTGCTCCTTCGATCGGTGCGGCGGTCCCGCACGGGATGGTATTCGGCGGACGGCTCTGGCGCCCGCACTTCCCACAACGCGTCCGGTGCAGCTGACATTCCGTCTCCTCGGTCTCATCCGTCGTCTCCGTCGTGTTTCGTCATCCGCCTGCCGCTCCACCGCGATCCGGCGGCGGGCAGCGGTAGGCTCACGGCATGCCCGGAGAGAACGAAGAGCAAAACGCGAAGCAGTTGGCAGCGGTGCGTGTGGCCATCAACGAGGTCGACGAGCAGATCGTCTCGCTCATCGCCCGGCGGGAGCGCCTGGTGCGGCGGGCCGGCGCGCTGAAGCGGGACGACGAATCCGTCCGCGCGCCGGCACGCGTGGAGCAGGTGATCACGAACGTGCGCGGGTATGCCGAGCGCCTCGGCGTGGACCCCACGGTCGTCGAACACACCTACCGCGCGATGATCTCCGCCTTCATCGACTACGAGCTCAAGGTGCGGCGCGGACACTGACGCGCCTCCGCGCGGCGAGCGTGTTGGTCGGCCCTGCACCCAGCCGATACGATCAGGAGGGCGGTTCCGGCCCTTTCGCGGTGCCGCCCTGCCCGTCAGGGCCGCCCTTCTTTCCGATTCCCCGAGGAGACCACCCGTGTCAGCGCCGCAGCCCATGAAACTCATCGTCGACGGCGAAGAGGCGCAGGCGACCACGGGTACCACGGGCGCCGAGGTGTTCTTCGACCGGCGCGACGTCGTCGTCATGCGCGTGGACGGGGAGCTGCGCGACCTCGACCAGGTGCTGCCCGAGGGCGCATCGGTGGAGGCCGTGACGCTGGAGGACCCCGCGGGCCTCGAGGTGCTCCGGCACTCCGCCGCCCACGTGATGGCGCAGGCCGTGCAGGCCCTGCGTCCGGGCGCAAAACTCGGGATCGGCCCGTACATCACCGACGGCTTCTACTTCGACTTCGACGTCGAGGAGCCCTTCACACCGGACGAGCTCAAGCAGCTCGAGAAGATGATGCTGAAGATCGTCAACGCGAACCAGCGCTTCGTGCGCCGTGTCGTGTCCGAGGACGAGGCCCGCGAGGCGATGAAGGACGAGCCGTACAAGCTCGAGCTGATCGGGCTCAAGGGCGGGGCGACCGAGGAGGATGGTGCGTCCGTGGAGGTCGGCGCCGGCGAGCTGACCATCTACGAGAACGTGGATCGCAAGTCCGGCGACGTCGTCTGGCAGGATCTCTGCCGCGGCCCGCACCTGCCGAACACCAAGGTCATCTCCAACGCCTACGCGCTGACCCGTTCGGCCGCCGCCTACTGGCGCGGGAGCGAGAAGAACAAGCAGCTGCAGCGCATCTACGGCACGGCGTGGCCCACCAAGGACGCCCTCAAGGCGTACCAGGAGCGCCTCGCCGAGGCCGAACGCCGAGACCACCGGCGTCTCGGCACCGAACTGGACCTCTTCTCCTTCCCGGACGAGCTCGGCTCGGGCCTCCCGGTGTTCCATCCCAAGGGTGGAATCATCCGCAAGGCGATGGAGGACTACTCGCGCCAGCGCCACACCGACGCCGGATACGAGTTCGTCTACACGCCCCACATCACGAAGGGGCACCTGTACGAGGTCTCGGGCCACCTCGACTGGTACCGCGACGGCATGTTCCCGGCGATGCACGTGGACGAGGAGCTCAACGAGGACGGTTCGGTGCGCAAGCCCGGGCAGGACTACTACCTCAAGCCCATGAACTGCCCCATGCACAACCTGGTCTTCCGCTCCCGCGGGCGCTCCTACCGCGAACTGCCGCTGCGGCTGTTCGAGTTCGGGTCGGTGTACCGCTACGAGAAGTCCGGTGTGATCCACGGTCTGACCCGCGTGCGGGGGATGACCCAGGACGACGCCCACATCTACTGCACGCGTGAGCAGATGAAGGACGAGCTCACCGGGACGCTGAACTTCGTGCTCGGCCTGCTGAAGGACTACGGCCTCGAGGACTTCTACCTCGAGCTCTCCACGCGCAATCCCGAGAAGTCCGTCGGTTCGGACGAGATCTGGGACGAGGCCACGCGCACGCTGGCCGAGGTCGCCGAGGCCTCCGGCCTGGACCTCGTGCCCGATCCCGGGGGCGCCGCCTTCTACGGGCCCAAGATCTCGGTCCAGGCGCGTGACGCGATCGGGCGCACCTGGCAGATGTCGACCATCCAGCTGGACTTCAACCTGCCCGAGCGGTTCGAGCTCGAGTACCAGGCCGCGGACGGGTCACGCCAGCGCCCCGTCATGATCCACCGGGCCCTCTTCGGCTCGATCGAGCGCTTCATGGGCGTGCTCACGGAGCACTACGCCGGCGCGTTCCCCGCCTGGCTGGCGCCTGTGCAGGTCCTCGCCATCCCCGTGGCCGAGGCATTCAACGACTACCTGTACGACGTCGTCGACAAGCTGAAGGCGGAGGGCATCCGGGCGCAGGTGGACGCCGGCTCCGATCGCTTCCCGAAGAAGATCCGCACGGCCAGCAAGGAGAAGGTGCCGTTCGTCCTGATCGCGGGCGGAGAGGACCAGGAGGCCAACGCCGTGTCCTTCCGGTTCCGTGACGGCAGCCAGGACAACCAGGTCCCGGTGGACGAGGCCGTCCGCCGGATCGTGGAGGCGGTCCGCAGCAGGGAAGCCACCGTCTGATGGGGGTGGGGGATGAGGGTACGCCCGCGGGCGCTTCGACCGGTGTCTATCCGGGGGACGTCGACGTGACCGACGACGTCGGGCTTGCGGGTGTACCGGATGCCTTCCAGCGGCTGTGGACCCCGCACCGTCTCGCCTACATCAAGGGCGGGCAGGACCAGGTGACGTCCGAGCACACGTGTCCCTTCTGCCGGGCTCCCCACCAGACGGACGAGGAGGCGCTGATCGTGCACCGGGGTCGCCACGCCTTCGTGCTGCTCAACCTTTTCCCCTACAACGCCGGCCACCTGCTGGTCTGCCCGTACCGGCACGTGCCGGACTACACGGACGTGGACGAGGCGGAGACGGCGGAGATCGCCGCGCTCACACAGACTGCCATGCGGGTGCTGCGCCGCGTCGCGAGCCCGACCGGGTTCAACCTCGGGATGAACCAGGGTGCCACGGGCGGTGCGGGCATCGCGGCCCACCTGCACCAGCACGTGGTGCCGAGATGGGGCGGGGACGGCAACTTCCTGCCGATCATCGCGCAGACGAAAGCCATGACACAGACACTCGGCGAGGTCCGCGAGCAGGTCGCGGCCGCCTGGCCGGTGAGCGACGACGAAACCGGTGCGGCGGGATCGACGGCTCCATGCTGAACCGGTACGCGCGCGGCTTCTTCACGCGGCTCTTCACCCCGCTCGCGCGGCTGCTGCTGCGATGGGGCGTCACGCCCGATGCCGTCACGATCGCGGGCACCGTCGGTGTGGCGGGCGCCGCCCTCGTTTTCTACCCGATCGGCCAGCTGTTCTGGGGCACCGTCGTGATCACGCTGTTCGTCTTCTCCGACGTGATCGACGGCATCATGGCGCGCATGAAAGGCTCCGGCGGGCCCTGGGGCAGCTTCCTGGACTCCACCCTGGACCGCATCGCCGACGGTGCTCTCTTCGCCGCCGTCGCCATCTGGTTCTTCACGGGCGGCCACAATCCGGCCATCGCGATCGCGGCCCTCGCCTGCCTGGTCCTCGGGATGATCGTGTCCTACGCACGCGCCAAGGCCGAGTCCCTGGGCTTCACGGCCAATGTCGGAGTGGCCGAGCGCGCCGAGCGCCTCGTGTCCGTCCTCGTGGTCACCGGCCTGACGGGACTGGGACTGCCCCAGGGATTCCTCCTGGTCGTCCTCGTGGTCCTGGCGCTGGCGAGCCTCGTCACGGTGTACCAGCGCGTCCGCGCGGTGCGGCGCCAGTCGCTCGAGGCGCCGTCGCCGTCCTGACGCCGGTCGCTCGAGCGGTGGTCCGCTCTCAGCAGGCCGACGCGAAGGCCGCCTGCGGCACGGCCGAGCCCGGCGTGTGGAGGCGCAGGGGCGAGAGCGCTGAACCGAGTGCCGAGAGGTAGTCGGCGCGACGCTTGGGGGAGGCCTTCGCAGGAGTTGCCGGCCTGGCCGCTGCGGCGTCGCCGTAGTGGGTCGTCATGCCCTCCTGGAGCATCTTCAGCGCCTCGGACTTCTGCTGGGACACGGCCGAGTGCGTGATCCCGAGATCGGCGGCGACCTCGCTCACCGAACGGCCCTCGAAGAAGACCTGTTCGATGATGTGGCGCATCCGCAGCGGAAGGTGCTTGACGGCGACCCGAAGATGCCGGATCTGTTCCTCGGCGAGGATGGAGGCCTCGGGCAGCTGGTCAGCGCTCGGGACGAAATCGAGCACCATCTCATCGAGGGTGTGGACCGAGCGTGCGGCGTCGTCGAGGGCCGTCTGTACTTCCTGCCGGCTGATGCCGAGGGTGCTCGCCAGTTCGTCGGTGGACGGCCGACGGCCGAGGGATGCCGCGAGCGCATCCTGCGCTGCGAGCGTGTCACCGATCCGACGGCGGACGGACCGCGGGGCCCAGTCCTGGGAGCGCATCTCGTCGGCGAAGGCGCCGGTGATCCGACGCCGCGCGTAGGCGCCGAAGGGCACCCCCAGCGAGGAATCGAAGGAGTCGGCCGACGTCACGAGGGCGATCGCACCCACCGAGGCCATGTCGTCACGCGACAGGTGCGTGGCGCGCGCGCAGAGCGCCGAGACGAGGTACCCGACCAGAGGCAGGTTGTCGACGATGAGTTTTTCACGGTCACGTGAATGCATGAGCAAGCTCCCCAGCCGCTTGTGCGAATACCGTCGAAACAGATCCAGGAGATCCGCCCGTCGGTCGATGTCCTCCTGAAAGTATCAGCGCCGTTCCCACGGATCCGGGTGCTGTGGCCAATCTTGTGCAAAGGCTGAGTTTCGCCCGTCGGACCCCGGTCAGGCGGTGCCGATGCGCAAGAACACCTCAAGCGGGGGCGTGGCCCCATCGGGTCAGGACGCGCGCCGCCGCTGGAAAGGATCATGGTCCACGGTGAGGCTCATCGTGTGTTCCACGGGGTCGGCGCACAGGATGTCGTGCATGAGGGCGAGCCATTCGAGCGCGGTGCTGCGCTCCGTGAAGTACTCGGCCGGGTACGCGGCCTGCTCGTAGGGTGCGGACAGCATGCGGTCCATCGGCTCGGCGCCGACGAGGGCGCACGCGAGGATGTCCCGGGCGGAGGTGAGGACGCGCCGGGCTCCCGGCGAGATGGACCGCACGCGGCCGAGCTCGAAGAGCAGCACGTACTGGCGGTTCCCCGTCAGGTCGAAGCTCTGCCGGAGGATCTCGACGGCGTCGCCCTCCGTGATCACGGACCCCTGGTCGACCCGCAGGAGCACCGCGCACCGTTCGAGGCGCTGGAGGACGAAGGGGCGGGAGGGCTTGCTGCTGGTCATGGTCTCTTTCGCCGGTCTCGGAGGAGCTGCACCGGACGACCGAACCACGTGTATTGCTCGAGACCTGAGGGATCGCCGGAGGATCCATCATAGGCACCGGCGGACCGTCCGCCGGAACCCGGTCGGTCCATGACGCGACCGGGTTCCGACGTCGCGCCTCATCGGTGCCGTCTACCGCGTGCATGCTGCGATCGATGATTCCGGGCCGGCTGAACCGTCCAACGGGTATCAGTCATGCACTCCGGAAGGACAGCACCATGCCACCCCTCGGATTCCAGCCCGCGGACCTGCAGATCGTCTCGGAGGGGGACCTGCTGCTGCTGCAGGCGGGCAGGGCCGCACCGGGTCCGGGACGTGGAGGCGACGGACCGGGGCGTCGGGCCTCTCCCTGGGCGGCGGAGGCCGTGGACCGCGTGCTGGACGAGCTCGATCGCAGGGACGCGGCGGTCACGGCCTGACCGGACGGGCAAGGTCCCGTCCGGTCAGGTGATGCCGAGCGTGCTCAGGCTCCGGGTTGCGGGGTGGTCGGTGCCGATCCGATGGACCAGACGCGCGGAGGCACTGCGCCGTTGACCGCGTGGTCGCCGACGATCCGCGCCTTGAACACCCAGGGGTTGTGGTTGGCGGCCGTGCGCGCGTTCCGCCAGTGGCGGTCGAAGTTCTTCGACGTACTCACCCCGGAGGCCGCGAGCGCATTGAACACGTCGGAGGTGGCCCGGGTGGCCAGCGCCGAGAGGACCACCTGTGCCTTCGCCGTCTCGAGCTCCGCGATGTCGTTGCGCCGCTCGTCCTCGACGTCGTCGTCGAGGAACGCACCCTCGTAGGCGTGCTGCAGCGCCCTCGCGGCACGCTCGACCGTCGCGCCGGCCGCATATGCCGCCGCGGAGACCTCGCCGATGACCTGCAGGATCTGCGGATCGGCTGCGAACGACGACGCATTGCCGTGGCTGAAGATACGCGTCCTGTTGCGAACCTCGTGGGCGACGTCCCGCTCCGCAGCCGTGATGGTGCCCGCGAGGACGGCGAGGAGAACCGCCTGGTAGAACGCGGTCTGGTACTTGAACCGCGTGTCGAAGTCGATGACGTTCTCGGCGTCGACGCGTGCTGCGTCGAAGGTGGAGGTCCCGGACCCCGTGGTCTGCTGACCGAAGCCGTCCCAGTCATCCGCGTGGGTCACCCCCGGCTGATGCGCGCTGACCACCGCGATCACCTTGACGCCGTTGTCAGTGCGCTGGGCGAAGGTGTCGATCCAGTCCACGAAGATGCTGCCCGTGGAGTAGTACTTGGTGCCGCTGACGCGGAAGCCGCCGTCGTTCCTGTCCGGGTCGGGGCTGACCTTCGTGATCACGTCGCCGATGGTGACCCCGCCCACCTCGGTCCAGGAGTTGCCGACCGTCTCGCCCGCCACGAATCGCTTCAGCCAGGCAGTGCGCTGCGGGCCGGTGGAGACGAGCCGGTCCTCGACGAAGGCGAAGTGCGCGCGGAGCGCTTGCGGGATGTTCGAATCCGCTGCCGCGAGTTCGGTGAGGAGCCGGAACAGCTGGGGGAGTGAGGCGCCGAAGCCGCCGTCGGCCGCAGGAACCCGGAGAGCGCCGAAGCCGGCGTCGATCAGGGACCTGATCTCTGCGCGGGGCAACTCGTGCTCGCGCTCCCGGCGCGATGCGCCCTCGGCGATCCGTGCGAAGAGGGGGCGGAAGCGGGCGGCGAGGAGTTCGTAGTCGGCGTCGGCGGCGGGATGGGCGTGGGTCAGGGTGGTCATGGCGAACCTTTCGGGGGTGGGTGAGTAGTCAGCTAGTCAGGCAAGCAGGCAGTCAGTCAGGTCAGGCGGTGACGGGTGTCCGTGGTGCTGCGACCGGTTGTACGGGGCGGGCACCGACGGTCGCCGCGACCGCGTACAGGACCCCGAGGACGACGGCGGAGATGATGACGGCCGTGACGTCGGTGGGCCAGACGCCGGTCAGGCCGAGAGCGGCCGGGAGTACTGTGCTGCAGGTGCCGACGAGGATCGCGCTCCACGCGGTGACGCTCGTCAGCCGGGCGGCGCCGCGGGCCAGCAGCAGGAAGAAGAGCGTCCAGAGCACCGCCCAGCTCAGCCACAGCACGGAGGTCAGGGGGTCGCGGGCTGCCGAGGTGGCCGCGAAGCCGAGGGCGAGTACCGCGACGAATCCGCAGAACCAGCCGACGCCGGCGGACCCGAGGCCGGCCACCGAGCTCAGCCCGACATACAGGTAGGTGAGCCCGAACAGGACGATCCCCGCGGCCGAGGTGGCCGCGCCGGTGCCGCCGGTCGATGCGATCAGCAGGGCGATGCCCAGCTGCAGTGCACCGATGGCCAGGTTGAAGAAGCCGGAGTCGCGAGCCGGGACGCGACCCAGCAGGCCGAGGCCGTTGATCAGGAGGGCTGCTCCGGAGAGCAGGAGGCAGATGTACGACATGGAGGTCCCATCGACGGGACGCAGACCCGAAGTCCGCGCCGTGCTTGCCCGGCGCGGTGTGCGCAGGGCCGGATCGTCACCTGGGGCACCCCGCCACGGAGGGGGTTGCCGTCCGACGAGCCAGGGCTTCGCGTCGGAACTCTTGATCTGTGCTCCCGAGACTATGCGGTGCGCATCACCCGGTGGAGCAATGCGACGAAAGGTGACGGGAGGTGACGTCCTGTGTCATGTCCCCGAGCCGCCCCGTCCGGTGCCACGCGACCCCCGTCCACGGGGGAACATCAGGGCCCCGTGCGGTGTTGTACCGGGTGATGACGACACCCCTGGATCAGGACCTGACCACGATCACGCCCACCCGTCTGTGGGTCCCCAGACACGTGGTGGTCACGCGCGCGGCGGCCGAGTTGCCGCACACCGCCGAGATCATCCGCCGCTGCGAGGCGGCCGGCGTCGAGGACATCCGGATCCTCAGGGGTAACGCACTGACGGGTCTGCGCGGCGCCACCGAGCGCGAGACCTACGCGTCCGCCAAGAACACGCTTGCCGTCGTCGTCGCGCCGCCCAGCGCCCTCAGACCGCAGCCCATCCCGCCGAGCGCCGACTGGCGCATCGACCTCGCGAAGGGATGCCCGGCCCACTGCCAGTACTGCTACCTCGCCGGGTCCCTGCAGGGGCCGCCCGTGACCCGGGTCTACGCCAATCTCGACGACGTGCTGGAGGGCGTCCGCACGCATGCGGGTCGGGGCACGGTCACCAGCGGAACCATCGAGCGCGGCGGCGAGGGGACCACCTTCGAGATGTCCTGCTACACGGACCCGCTGGGGATCGAGAGCGTGACGGGTTCGCTCGCCGCGGCGATCTCGCGCGTGGGCTCGGGTGAGTTCGGCGAGGACGTCCAGTTGCGTTTCACCACCAAGTTCGACGACGTCGGCGAGTTGGTGACGCTGGACCACGGGCGCAGGACGCGCGTGAGGTTCTCCGTAAACGCCGCGGAGGTGGCGAGCCGCTTCGAGGGCGGCACGGCGCGCATGCCGGCCAGGCTCTCGGCGCTCCGTTCGGTGGCCGCGGCCGGATACCGCGTGGGGCTGACCATCGCACCGATCATGCCCGTCCCCGGCTGGCGGGACCAGTACGGGGCCCTGCTGGACGACGTCGCCCGGGCTGTCGCCGGCATCGATGATCTCGATCTGACGGCGGAGATCATCACGCACCGCTTCACCCCCGCCAGCAAGGAGGTGCTGCTCGGTTGGTATCCGAACACGAAGCTCGAGATGGACGAGGAGCTGCGAAGCCGGAAGCGTTCGAAGTTCGGCGGGGTGAAGTATGTGTATCCGAAGGACACCATGGCGGAGATGCGCACCTGGTTCGTCGAGGAGCTGGGGCGGCGCGTTCCGGCGGCGCGCCTCCTGTACTGGACCTGACCGCCCGGCACCCGTTCGTCATCGACGGCGGGACGACGGCGCGCGGCGACGGAGGGCGGCTGCGGAGGGCAGCGGGCGGTTCGGTCTCCGGGCGTCGCAGGGGAGCAGGGCAGCACTGCCGGCGGCGTATCATGAAGTGTCACTTTTTTTCTACCTTTAGGGGCAAGTTGTGTCCACCGTTGAAGACAATTCGGCAACCACAGCACAGACCGGCGGTAACCGGGTCAAGCGCGGAATGGCCGAAATGCTCAAGGGCGGCGTCATCATGGATGTCGTCACAGCCGATCAGGCCCGCATCGCCGAGGACGCCGGTGCGGTAGCCGTCATGGCGCTCGAGCGGGTTCCCGCGGACATCCGTGCCCAGGGCGGCGTATCCCGGATGAGCGATCCCGACATGATCGACAGCATCATCGAGGCCGTGTCCATCCCCGTCATGGCCAAGGCGCGGATCGGCCACTTCGTGGAGGCGCAGGTCCTGCAGTCCCTCGGCGTCGACTACATCGACGAGTCGGAGGTCCTCACGCCGGCCGACTACACGAACCACATCGACAAGTGGAAGTTCACGGTTCCTTTCGTGTGCGGCGCGACCAACCTCGGCGAGGCCCTGCGTCGCATCAACGAGGGTGCGGCGATGATCCGTTCGAAGGGAGAGGCCGGGACCGGCGACGTCTCGAACGCCACGATGCACATGCGCACCATCCGCGCGGAGCTCAACCGCCTGTCGTCGATGGCGGAGGACGAGCTCTATGTCGCTGCGAAGGAACTTCAGGCGCCCTACGAGCTCGTCAAGGAGGTGGCCTCCGCGGGCCGCCTGCCGGTGGTCCTGTTCACCGCCGGCGGCATCGCGACGCCCGCCGACGCCGCCATGATGATGCAGCTCGGCGCTGACGGCGTCTTCGTCGGCTCCGGCATCTTCAAGTCCGGCAACCCGGCGGAGCGTGCCAACGCGATCGTCCAGGCGACCACGTTCCACGACGATCCGGACATGATCGCCAAGGTCTCGCGCGGACTGGGCGAAGCCATGGTCGGCATCAACGTGGACGAGATCCCGCAGCCGCACCGCCTCGCCGAGCGCGGCTGGTAACAGCGCCGCCCTCGCGGTAGAGCACGGCGAGCAACGACAGGAGGACCGCAGCCCCCGGGCTGCGGTCCTCCTGCTGTTCCGGCCCGGTGATCCCGAGCAGGGCTTTCCCGATCTGGTGTGCCACCGGGCGACGGACGGGTCACCTGGCTCAGAGCGGCAGCGAGATCGTCTTCCCGCGGCCCAGCAGCGTGAAGCCGCGTCGGGCGAAGAACTCGGAGCCCTGGGGGGTTGCGTTGACCGCGAGGTCGAGTGCGCCGGCCGCCGCAGCCCGCCGGGCGGTCGTCGCCACGAGCGAGGTCGCGAGCCCCTGCCGTTGGTGGTCCGGGAGGACCTCGAGGTGATGGATACCGCCGAGGCCGCGCAGCCCCGCGACGCCGGAGGGGTAGAAGGAGTAGGCGGCTCCGGTGATGTTCCCGGTGCCGGCCGATCGCGAAACCGCGTGCCACGCCTGCCTGGGCTGCGACCGCACCACGCGCAGTTCCTGGGCCAGGGGTCCGGAATAGTCGGGTACCTCGTCCGTCAGCCGCGCGGCGCCGTCGTGCCCGCTGCCGCCCACTCCGCGCGGCGCGCTGCCGTCGTGGCGGACGACCGCGGACACCGGCGCAGCCATCCACCACGGCTGCCAGCTCGGCTGGAAGCCCAGGTCGCGGAGTTCGACGGCGTCAACGGCGCCGTTGAGCCAGGCGCGCACCGAGGCGGCACCGAGCCGGACCCCCTCGGCCAGCGCGGGCCGCACAGCGGAGGCGCTGACCGAGGACGGGAACATCAGCGCCAGTTCCCTGCGGGCCGGCAGCCACACCCAGGTGTTCCCGTGGGTCGAGAAGGTCTTCCCGCCCGTCGCGGACGCCAGCGCCGACGACCACGCCGTCTGCAGCCGCTGGCACTGCGCGATGGTCACCACGGGGAGCCGCCACCAGGCTCCGACGTCATGCCAGGCCCCGGCGGACCAGCAGCGGCTGGAGCTCGGCATCGCGCCCGCGGAACCGCCGGAACGCCTCCAGCGGGTCGATGCTGTTGCCGCGGGACAGGAGCTCGCGCCGGAAGTGATCGCCGTTGCCGCGCGTCAGTCCCCCCGAGGACCTGAACCACTCGACGGTGTCGGCGTCGAGCATCTCGCTCCAGATGTAGGCGTAGTAGGAGGCGGCATAGCCGCCCGCGAAGATGTGCTTGAAGTAGGAGGTGCGGTAGCGCGGCGGAACGGGTGCGAAGTCCAGACCGGCATCGGCGAGCGCAGCCGCCTCGAAGGCCAGCGGGTCCTCGATCACGGTGCCGGCGGGGATGGAGTGCCAGGCGAGGTCGAGCAGCGCGGCGCCGAGGTACGCCGTGGTCTCGAAGCCCTCGCCCCACGCACCCGCGGCGTGGATCCTGTCGATCACGTCCTGGGGGAGGGCCTCGCCGGTCTCGTGGTGTCGCGCGTAGTGCGCGACGATCTCGGGCCACAGGATCCACATCTCGTTGACCTGGGACGGATACTCCACGAAGTCGCGGGGCACGGAGGTGCCGGAGAACAGGGGATAGGTGACGTCCGAGAACAACCCGTGCAGGGCGTGGCCGAACTCGTGGAACGTGGTGACCACCTGGTCGTAGGAGAGCAGCGTCGGCTCACCCTCACCGGGCCTCGAGATGTTGAGGTTGTTGATGACGACCGCGCGGGTGCCCTCGAGCGCGGACTGGTCCACGAAGGAGTTCATCCAGGCACCGCCGCTCTTGGTGTCGCGCGTGTAGTAGTCGCCGAGGAACAGGCCGAGACCCGAGCCGTCCTCGTTGAAGACCTCCCACACGCGCACGTCCGGGTGGTAGCCGATGAGGTCGGGGCGTTCCGTGAAGGTGAGCCCGTACAACCGGTTCGCGGCGAAGAAGACTCCCTCGTTGATGACGCGTTCCAGGTCGAAGTACGGACGCAGTGCGTCCAGGTCGACGTCGAACTTCGCCTTGCGGACCCGGGACGCGTAGAAGGCCCAGTCCCAGGGCTCGATGGCGTGACCGGCCGCCGTCTCGAGCTCCTCCGCCTCGCTCCTGGCGTTCCGCACGGCCGGGGCGGCGAGCTCGCGCATCCGGTCCGTGATCGCCTCCAGCGACGGCGCCGTCTGGTTGTCGGTCGCTGCGGCCGCATGGGTGTCGAAGCCCAGGAGGGCGGCACGCTCGGCCCGGAGGGACGCCATGCGGGTGGCGATGGCGAGGGTGTCGGCGTCGTTCCCGCGGGCGCCGCGGTTCACCGACGCCTCGTGCAGCCGCCGTCGGACGCCGCGGTCGGTCAGCAGTTCGAGCGCGGGCTGCGCGGTCGGCAGGATCAGCGTCAGCAGATATTTTCCCTCGTGGCCGGCGTCGGCCGCGGCACCCGCGGCGGCGGAGATGGCATCGGCGGACAGTCCGTCGAGCTCCTCGGCCGAGTCGAGGAGCAGCGCGGAATCATTGGTGTCCTTCAGCAGTTTCTGCGAGAACTCGGTCCTGAGTGCGGAGAGTTCGGAATTCAGGCGCCGGAGTGTGGCCTGGGAGTCGTCGTCGAGCTCCGCACCCGCCCTGACGAAGCTCTTCAGGTATTCCTCCACGAGCCGGACCGACTCGTCGTCGAGCCCGTCCAGTGGTACCTCCCGCAGCCGCGCGAACAGCGCGCGGTTCAGCGTGATGTTGTCCTCGTGCTCGGCGAGGCGGGGCGCAATCTGCTGCTCCAGGTCCTGGATGAAGGGCGTCGCGTGGCTGACGGAGTTGCTGAAGAACACGGTCGCGACACGGTGCAGGGTGGCGCCGGCGCGCTCCAGCGCCACCACCGTGTTCTCGAACGTCGGCACCTCCCCGGAGTCCGTGATGGCATCGATCTCGGCGAGATGCTCGGCGAACCCTGCGTCGAAGGCCGGGAGGTAGTGCTCGTCCCGGATGGAGGCGAAGGGTGGCAGCTGATAGTCGAGCGTGCTCGGCTCGAAGAAAGGGTTGCTCATGAGAACTAACTTTTGCACGTCGGTGCCCGTGTGCGCACTACCCCGGACGCTCACCCGGGGGCAGCCGCGGACCTCGTCCGCGTAGGATCGACCCGTGGAACGACGCACCGGCATCAGGACCGCCCCTCGGTGGATTGCTCTTCCTGACGGGCTGATGTGAGTACGTCGCCGGAATCGAGCGTATGGCCGATCACGGATGCCGGTTTCCGCCGCTCGGAGGTGACGGCCGTGATCGGTCGCGGCGACGAGTGCTGGCAGCGGGCCGCCACGGCTGTCCTTTGCTGGGCGGTGAAGACCAGGAGCGGTTTCCGGGTGAAGGACGCGCGCCCGGTCGAGCAGGGCGCGCAGCTCGCCGTGACGGTGCGATTCCTCGGGTTCACGGTCGTCGAACCCGTCGAGGTGGTCACCGTCGTCCGAAGCGACGAGCGCGCCGGCTTCTCCTATCGCACGCTCCCCGGGCATCCCGTGGCGGGCGAAGAAGCCTTCATCGTCCACCGGAGGGGCGACGAGGTCCGCCTCACCATCCGGTCGCTCACCCGTCCGGCTGCCCGTCAGCCGTGGCGCGCGCTCTTTCCCCTCCTCCTCGTCGCCCAGCGCCTGGTGCGGCGCCGCTACGTCCGGGCGCTGCGCTGAGGTGGCTGCGGCGCGGCAGCCCACGGCTGTCGTTCCCGGCAGCGGTGCGCGTCCGGCCGGGTGACGCCGTGCACGCCTGAGTACATGGGTACATGTACTCTCGAGGGATGGATACGCTCACCCACCACACCGTGCTGGCCAGGTTCGGTTATGCCCTGTCCGACCCGGTCCGACCCGGTCCGGGCCCGGGTCCTGCTCGCGCTGAGGGAAGCACCGTCCTATCCGGGCGATCTCGCGAGCCTGGCGGGCGTGAGCAAGCAGCGGCTCTCAAATCATCTGGCCTGCCTGCGGGGATGCGGGCTGGTCGTCGCCGTTCCGGAGGGCCGGCGGGTCCGCTACGAACTGGCTGACCGGAAGCTCGGTGATGCGCTGGCGGCACTGCTCGAGGTCGTGATCGTCAGCGAGCCGGGGTGCTGCTGCACCACGAAGGAGAACCACGTCGACGGAGAGGCCTGCTGCTGATGTCCACCCACACGTCAACCACGTCGGACCGATCGGGGCGACCTGCGCCGACCACGGCACGCCGCGCGGTCCTGTCCCGGCGCATCCGTCTCTTCGTCGCAGCGACGATCACATACAACGTCGTCGAAGCCGTCGTCGCGATCAGTGCCGGCACGGTGGCGTCCTCGAGCGCCCTGATCGGCTTCGGTCTGGACTCGATCGTGGAGGTGCTGTCCGCGGCCGCGGTGGCGTGGCAGTTCGCCGGCCGGGACCCGGAAGCCCGTGAGAAGACCGCGCTGCGCCTGATCGCGTTCTCCTTCTTCGGCCTCGCCGCGTTCGTGGGTTTCGATGCGATCCGTAGCCTGCTCGGCGGGGCGGAGGCCGAGCACTCCCTGGTCGGGATCATCCTGGCCGCGGTCAGTCTCGCTGTGATGCCGTTCCTGTCCTGGGCGCAGCGCCGCGCCGGGCGCGAGCTCGGGTCACGCTCTGCTGTCGCGGACTCCAAGCAGACCCTGCTCTGTACCTACCTGTCCGGTGTCCTCCTGGTCGGCCTCCTCCTCAACAGCACGCTCGGCTGGTCCTGGGCCGACCCGATCGCCGCGCTGATCATCGCCGCCGTCGCCATCAAGGAAGGCCGCGAGGCGTGGAAGGGCGACTCCTGCTGCGCCCCGACCTTCGGGAATCTGGACGCGGACGCCGCGGCGGATGTCGAGGGGAAGTCCGCATCGACGACGGGTGGAGCGTCCTGCGCGTGCTGCGCCCACGACTAGCGGGACCGAGCAGGACTTCGATCCACCGGGTCCCGGCCAGCAGCCGGATCCGAGCATGACAACGCATTCAGCCGACGAGGAGACCTCCCTGTGCCGACCCCCGCACCCACGACCAGTACGAAGCCCCGCACGAAGGCGGGCCTGAGCCTGCCGAACCGCATCGCGATCGGCCTCCTCGTCGCCGCTGCCCTCGTCGTCGGCCTTGTGGTCCTCGTCAGCGCACTCGGCGACGACGAGGGGCAGGCTGCCGGCACGACCTCCACCGCCGAGGTCGTGCGCGATGACAGCCACCGCCTGTACCAGGCACCGGACGAGAAGGCAGTCCTGGTCGAGTTCCTCGACTTCGAGTGCGAATCCTGCCTCGCGGCGTACCCGGTCGTGGAGGACCTCTCGGAGGACTACGGGGAGCATCTGACGATCGTCTCCCGGTACTTCCCGCTGCCGGGGCACCCGAACTCCGAGACCGCTGCTGCCGCCGTCGAGGCTGCCGCGCAGCAGGGCAGGTTCAAGGACATGCACGCCCGCATGTACGACACTCAGACCGAGTGGAGCCACACCAACGAGGACCGCTCCCCGGTCTTCCGGGGCTACGCCGAAGACCTCGGTCTCGACCTGGCGGAGTACGACGCGGCGATCGCCGATCCGGCGACGATGGAGCGCGTGAACGCGGACAAGGCGGACGGCATGGCCCTGGAGGTGCAGGGAACCCCGACGTTCTTCCTCGAGGGCCGGATGATCCAGCCCGCGACGATCGAGGAGTTCCGCAGCCTCATCGAAACCGCCATCGCGGACTGAATGCCATGGCACACACCTCCGACGGCGTCGGATCCCACCCGGAAGCCGGCCACGACACGGACGCCGCCGCACCCGCGATCACGCGCAGGGTCCCCTTCGGGATCATGCTCGTGGTCACCGGTATCACCGGCTGGATCGCAGCGGGCATCCTGATCCTCGAAAAACTCCAGCTACTGAAGGACCCGGCTCACGTCACCAGCTGTGACATCAACCCGTGGGTGTCCTGCGGCCGGGTCATGGAGACCTGGCAGTCCGAGGTCTTCGGCTTCCCCAACCCCTTCATCGGACTCGTCGGTTTCACCATCATCATCACCACGGGGATGGCCCTGCTCGCCGGAGCCCGCTTCGATCGTTGGTACTGGGTGGGCCTGCAGGCAGGTGTCGCACTCGGTGCGGTGTTCGCGATCTGGCTCTGGAGCCAGGCCCTGTTCGACATCTACATCCTCTGCCTCTACTGCATGATCGTCTGGGCGGCGATGATCCCCCTGGTCATCCTCACGACCGTCCGCAACCTGGTCCACGGGGTCATCCCCGCACCCCGGGCCCTCACCCGCGTCCTCGGGGAATGGGTCGGGCCGATCATCGTCGTGGCCTACCTCGCCGTCGCCGCCTCCGTGTTCTTCCGCTTCCTGCACGTCTTCATCTGACGCGGCGCGTCGATGCCCCGCGGGCGCGTCATCGAGCGCCGGCGGCAGGACATCTAGCTGTACTGCCCAGGGAGGTTGGTTAGCCGGGTGATGGGTGGTTTGCCTCCGATGGCGGTGTGGGGCCTGTGGTGATTGTATTCGTGGAGCCAGCCCGGTAGTGCTGCCCGGCGGGCTGATTC
>NZ_VHIM01000008.1 GCF_006494655.1 Arthrobacter agilis
GCATTAGCGTGAGACACGAGGACCTCCTGATCGAAAACCGGAACCTAGACAGCTCCACTCTCGATCGGAGGTCCTCCTCGCGTCCAGAACCTACGACGCGTCCTCACACATCAACCAACGTCCCTGGACAGTACATCTAGCGGGGGCGTGCGCCTGCGTGTCGGCGCGCGAGCTCGGCGAGGGAGTCGTCCACGCCGCCGTCCTCGAAGGAGCCGAACTTCCGCTCCGCGGCGGTCCTCAGCAGGAAGTCCGCGATCGCCGGGTTCTTGGGCAGGAGCGAACCGTGCAGATAGCTGGCCACGATGTTGCGGTAGCGGGCGCCCTCGTGCTTCTCCTCGGCGTTGTTCCCGGCGCCCTTGAGGACGGTCGCGAGCGGCTTCAGTCCCTCGCCGAGGAAGGTCTGGCCGCTGTGGTTCTCGTAGCCGTGGATCTCGCCGAATTCCTCGCTGGTGGCCACGACGTTGCCGATCAGGCGTTCCGTGCCCCCGCGGGTCTCGAGGTCCAGCACCCCGATCCCTGGAATCACGGTGCCGTCGTTAGTCCGGAACTCGTTTCCGAAGAGCTGGTACAGGCCGCAGATGAGCAGCATCGGCGTGCCGTCCTCGGCCAGGTCGCGGAGCCGGGGCGCGATCCCGTGGAGATCCTCCTGGATGACCACCTGGCCGCTGTCCTGTCCACCGCCGCCGACGATCAGATCGACGTCGTCCGGGAAGGCGTCACCCGCGTTGTGCTCGAGGATCTCGGCGCCGTAGCCCCGCCACGCGAGGCGCTGCCTGAGCACGAGGACGTTCCCGTAGTCGCCGTAGATGTTCATCTCGCGCGGATACAGCTGCAGGATGCGCAGCGTTCCCTTGGCCGGGTCGGAGGGAGCCTCGCTGAGGGAACTGGCGGACGGTGCATCGGTCATCAGGAGACCACCTCGACCTTCGTGATCTTGGAGAGTTCGCGGCGCACGGCGAGCATCGCCGTATAGGTGCAGAAGATGCGCTTGGGGCGGCCCGCCGCGCCGCCGATGAACTGCTTGAGGGCGTCGGTGATGTCGGGCTCGACGGCGCCCACGCGGACGTCGTCGTACGTGAGCCGGAGCGCCATGTCGTAGGCGCGAACGCCACTGACGAGGTCCACGCCTCCGAGGCCGAGCGAATCGAAATCGACGTCCCACAGCCAGGACATGTCCCGCCCGTCGGCGTAGTTGTCGTTGATCGCGATCATGGTCGCGCAGCCCGCCGGATCGAAGGACTTCAGTCCCAGCCGGAAGCCGCTGGGGTTCTTCACGAGGACGAGTTCCAGGGGCCGGCCGTCCACCACGAGGCTCTCGCCGCGGCCGAACGCCGGCTCGACGGCGGCCAGGGACGAGAAGAGTGCGCCCTGATCGGCGGTGCCCCCGAGGACCGCGCGTGCCGCGGCGAGCGCGGCGGCCGCATTGAAGATGTTGTAGACGCCGCGAAGCCGCAGGTCCGTGCCGGTGACGGTGCCGTCCGCCTCGAAGGTGGCGGAGCTGCCGTCGACGGACCGGAGGACGACGTCGGCGGGCAGGGCCGAGGCGGGGGCTGTGCCCTCGGCACCACGCAGCTCGTCGTCGTTCGGGAAGGTGCTCCGCAGGGATTCGTCGAGGCCGAAGTAGACGACGTCCGCGGCCGTGACCGAGGAGGCGATCCCCGCGACACGCGGATCCTCGCGATTGAGCACCACCGTGTCCGTGGTGGCGACCGCGATGCGCTCGAGCAGGCGTGTGGTGGCGTCGATCTCGCCGAACCGGTCCAGCTGGTCGCGGAGGACGTTGAGGAGGAGGGAGTAGCGCGGAGGGACGAGCCTGACGAAGTGCACGGCATGGGCCTCGTCGAGTTCCAGGACGGCGACGTCGGCCTTCAGGCGACCTCGCCAGTCGACCTCGCCGAGGAGGGCTGCCGCGACCCCGCGGGTGAAGTTGCTGCCGGTCCGGTTGGTGAAGACGGTCAGGCCCTGGCCCTCCAGCAGTTCGACCAGCATCTTGGTGGTGGTCGTCTTGCCGTTGGTGCCACTGACGACGACGACGCCGCGGGGGAGTGTGGAGAGCGCGCGGCCCATGAAGCCGGGATCGAGGCGCTCGACCACGAGACCGGGGAGGGCGGAGCCGCCGCCGCGCAGACGGGACGCGATGCGCACGGCCTTGCCCACGAGGACTGGTAGGGGATTCATGCCTCCACGATATCGCCGGTGAGCCCGGGGACACGGCAGGTGGGGTCGGAGCGGGCGCTTCCACGGGGCGTGCGGCGATCGGACCCGGTGCCGTGACGACCTAGAATCGGGGGATGACTTCCTCGTCCTTCTCGGCGCCCCTGCCGACGTCGGTCCCGCCGTCCGACGGCGCCGTACCTCCTGCCACGCCCGGTGCGCCCTCTGCTGGGACCGTGGCGGACGCCGCGCCCGGCACCCGGTCCGGCACCCCGTTCAAGGTGCTGGACCGGGTGCCTGGAGGAGCAGCGGTGGGCGCCGGCGCACGCCGGGACGTCGTGGTCGGCGTCCTCGCGGTCCAGGGCGATGTGCGTGAGCACATCGCGACGATCGAGTCGCTCGGCGGGCGCGCCGTCGCGGTGCGGCGACCGGCAGAGCTGGCAGCGGTGGACGGCCTCATCATCCCGGGCGGCGAGTCGACCACGATCGACAAGCTGACCCGTACCTTCGGGCTGTCCGGCCCACTGCGCGAGCTGATCGCCGGAGGACTCCCCGTGTACGGCTCCTGCGCGGGCATGATCATGCTCTCGGACGTCGTCGCCGACCCCTCCACCGACCGGTCGGGCGCGCCGCAGCAGACCCTCGGCGGGCTGGACATGGTGGTCCGGCGCAACGCCTTCGGCCGCCAGCGCGAGTCCTTCGAGACGGATCTCGACTTCACGGGACTCGCCACGACGGGCAGCGTCCGGGGGGACGATCCCGTACGGGCCGTCTTCATCAGGGCGCCGTGGGTCGAGAAGGTCGGTGAGGGCGTGGAGGTGCTGGCAGAGGTCCCCGCCTCGGAGACGCCCCAGGCGGGGCCGCAGGGTGGCGTCGGTCGACGCTCCGGTGCAGTCGCCGATCCGGAGTTGGAGCCGGTCGCTAGAATTGTCGCAGTGCGTTCGGGGAACCTGCTGGCCACGAGTTTCCACCCGGAAGTGACGGGTGAGCGGCGGGTCCACGAACTGTTTATTCGGATGATCAGAGGAGAAGCGTAAGCATGTCGGGGCACTCCAAGTGGGCAACCACCAAGCACAAGAAAGCCGCGATCGACGCCAAGCGCGCGAAATCGTTCGCGAAGCTGATCAAGAACATCGAGGTCGCGGCGCGCGCCGGCGGCGCCGACGTCGCCGGTAACCCCGGCCTCGAGCTGGCCGTCTCCAAAGCCAAGAAGACGTCCGTCCCCATCGACAACATCAACCGCGCGGTCAAGCGCGGCGCCGGCCTGCTCGGCGAGGCCGTCGACTACCAGACGATCATGTACGAGGCGCGCGGCCCCCAGGGGTCGGCCCTCCTGATCGAGTGCCTCACCGACAACAAGAACCGCGCGGCCTCCGAGGTGCGCCTCGGCATCTCCCGCAACGGCGGTACGATCGCCGACCCCGGGTCCGTGGCCTACCTGTTCGCACGCAAGGGGGTCGTCACGCTGCCGAAGAACGGCCTCACAGAGGACGAACTCCTGATGTCCGTGCTCGACGCCGGCGCCGACGAGGTCAAGGAATCCGCCGACACCTTCGAGATCGTCTCCGAGCCGCAGGACCTCCGTGCCGTGGTCGAGGCGCTCGACGGGAGCAGCATCGAGTACGAGACCGACGAGGTGGAGTTCGTCCCGTCCATGCAGGTGGATCTCGACGCAGAGGGTGCCCGCAAATTCCTGAAGCTCGTCGACGCACTCGAGGAGCTCGACGACGTCCAGAACGTGTACTCGAATGCCCATCTCCCCGACGAGGTCCTGGCCGAGCTCGAGGACGACTGACATCGTCCCTGAGGCAGCCGTCGCCGCACACTCTCGAGCCGCTCGATGACCTACCGGGTCATGGGCGTGGATCCCGGACTGACCCGGTGCGGTCTCGCGGTCGTCGACATCGAACCGAACCGCCGCTCCACCCTCGTGGCCGTGGGCGTCGTGGGGACGGAGGCGGGTCGGAGCCTCGATGAGCGCCTGCTCGTCATCTCCGAGGCGGTCGACACCTGGCTGGATCTGCACAAGCCGCAGGTCCTCGCCGTCGAACGCGTCTTCAGCCAGCTGAACGTCAGCACGGTCATGGGGACCGCCCAGGCGTCCGGCGTCGTCATCGTCTCGGCCGCCCGCCGGGGGATTCCCGTGGCCCTGCACACCCCGACCGAGGTCAAGGCCGCCGTCACGGGCAACGGGCAGGCGGACAAGGCGGCCGTCACGAAGATGGTCACCAAGATCCTCCGGCTGGAGACCGCGCCGCGGCCTGCCGACGCCGCCGACGCGCTGGCCCTCGCGATCACCCACGCCTGGCGCAGGGGAGTGGGGCAGCAGGGAGGCGCTGCGGCGGCCGGTTCGCTCACGCCGGCGCAGCGCCTGTGGGCGGATGCGGAAGCCAAAGCGCGACGGCGGTAGCTGCTCGGCGCGGTGTGGCGGCTCGATCGGGCCGCAGCTGACCGGTACCGTAGAGCAATAGAACGTATGTTCGACACCGGGTCCTGGCCCGGGCCTCCCCATCCCACCTGCCCCTGGAGCGCCTCATGATCAGTTCCCTGCGCGGGACAGTGACCCACGTGGGCCTGCACTCCGCCGTCATCGACGTCAACGGATTCGGCATGCAGGTCCAGGCCACGCCGCAGACGCTCGCCGGCCTCCGTACGGGTGAGCAGGCGACCGTCGCCACCGCGATGATCGTCCGCGAGGACTCCATGACGCTCTTCGGGTTCGAGGACGCCGACCAGCGCGAGGTCTTCGAGACGCTCCTCGCCGTCAGCGGCGTCGGTCCGCGCCTGGCGCTGGCCGTCCTGGCCGTCCACACCCCTGACGCCGTGCGCGTCGCGGCGTCGTCGGGCGACGACAAGGCCTTCAGCAAGGTGCCGGGCATCGGCCCCAAGGGTGCTCGCCGGATCGTGCTGGAACTCGCCGGCAAGCTCGTGCCCCTCGAATCGAAGCCCGGAACGTCGCCGCAGTCGTGGCAGGGCCAGGTACTCACCGCCATGATGGGACTCGGCTGGTCGGAGAAGGACGCCGGGACGGCCATCGACGCCGCCGTCGCCGACGCCCCGGAGGTCGCGGCGACCGGCGATGTCGGGCAGATCCTGAAGCTCACGCTGCGCAGGCTCGGCCAGGACGGCGCCCGCAGTTCGGCGCGGACGTCGACCCGCGGTGCCGCCCGTACACCGACCGGTGCGGTCGATGCCGCTCCGGACCGTGCCGCCGTCGCGACGGAGGCGGGCTCGTGACCGATCACCACGACCCCCACGAGGACGCGCCGCTCGTCGCGCCGTCGGCCGATCCCGAGGACCGCGCCGTCGAAGCCGCGCTCCGGCCGAAGAACCTCGACGACTTCGTCGGCCAGAAGCGTGTCCGGCGCCAGCTCTCCCTCGTCCTGGAAGCCTCCCGCCTTCGTGGTAGGAGCGCCGACCACGTCCTGCTCTCCGGACCCCCCGGTCTCGGCAAGACGACCCTGGCGATGATCATCGCTGCAGAGATGAACGCCCCGCTGCGCATCACGTCGGGCCCCGCCATCCAGCACGCCGGCGATCTCGCGGCCATCCTCTCCTCCCTCACGGAGGGTGAGGTGCTCTTCCTCGACGAGATCCACCGCATGTCCCGCCCCGCCGAGGAGATGCTGTACATGGCCATGGAGGACTTCCGGGTCGACATCATCGTGGGCAAGGGCCCCGGCGCCACCGCGATCCCGCTGGAGCTGCCGCCGTTCACCCTCGTCGGGGCGACCACCCGGGCGGGCCTGCTGCCGGGACCGCTGAGGGACCGCTTCGGGTTCACCGGGCATCTGGAGTTCTACTCCACCGAGGAACTGGAACTCGTGCTCAGGCGCTCGGCGATGCTGATGGACATGAAGGTCAACTCCGCGTCCTTCGCGGAGATCGCCGGCCGCTCGCGGGGGACGCCCCGCATCGCGAACCGCCTGCTGCGCCGCGTCCGCGACTGGGCGCTCGTGCACGGGATCGACCTGATCGACGCCCGCTCAGCGAGTGCGGCGCTGGACATGTACGAGGTGGATGCGCGGGGTCTCGACCGCCTCGACCGCTCGGTCCTCACGGCGCTCATCACGAAGTTCAACGGCGGGCCCGTGGGCCTCTCGACCCTCGCGATCGCCGTCGGCGAGGAGCCCGAGACCGTCGAGACGGTCGCGGAGCCCTATCTCGTCCGGGAGGGGATGCTCGGGCGCACCCCGCGCGGCCGGATCGCGACGGCGGCGGCCTGGAAACACCTGGGCCTGGTGATGCCGGCCACTGTCGCAGCAGCCATGCCCGAGGACCTGTTCTCGGTGGCCCCGGACGATCTGATGGGCAGCGAATCCGCGCTCGACAGTTGGGCCCAGCCGGACTCCTGACGCAGGAACGTCCAGCATTCCCCTCTACACTGGTGTCTTCAAACGTGTGCCAGGGCACAGCCCTGCCGCCACACCCAGTCAGAGGAACGGATTTTCCAGTGCTTGCACATGTAGTTGCCCAGACCGCCTCCGAGGATGCTCCTTCCTTCGACATCTTCTCGCTGCTGCTGCCGCTGGCGCTGGCCTTCCTGATCTTCACCATGTTCCGGCGGCAGCGTAAGTCGCAGCAGCAGGTGAAGGAGATGCGCACGCAGATGGAGCCGGGCACCGAGGTCATGACGCAGTTCGGCCTGTACGGGACCATCCTGTCGATCGATCAGGAGAACAACAAGGCCGTCCTCGAACTCTCGCCGGGCAACACCGCGACCGTGCACACGCAGGCCCTCTCCAAGGTGGTGCAGCAGGAACCCGCGGTGGCCGACGACGCGACCGGCCGGTCCGACGACGAGGCCGCCCGCGATCTCGACGCCTTCGACGGCACCGCAGTGCCCGACGACGCGTCCTCGATCGACGGCGTCGACCGCACACCGTCGGCCGGTGCCACGGCCGCCGGGCCGGCCGCCGCCACCACGGTGGGTGCCGATGACCTCGACGGCACGGCCGGCGATCCGCTCACCGGTGACCAGGCAGCGCGCGAGAATCGCGACGCGCGGGACGCACGCGACCCCAAAGGCACCACGGACAACTAGCATTCCCGGGGGTACGCCCTCGCGGCAGCCCCGTCAGGATTCATCAGGCGCGTCATCAGCGCCACAGCATAAGGACACCTCACCATGCCTCGTACCGGTCCCGGGACGGCAGCCAAGCGGACACTAGTCTGGCTGGGCGTATTGACAGCATTTCTCGCGATCCTGCTGGGATCGGGCTCCATCTGGAGTACGGCGAGCTGGAGTCCCCGGCTCGCCCTCGACCTCGAGGGCGGAACCCAGATGATCCTGGCGCCCCGGGTCCAGGGCGGCAGCGAGATCACTGCGGAGCAGCTCGACCAGGCCGTCGAGATCATCCGCCAGCGCGTGGACGGGTCCGGCGTGGCGGAGGCGGAGATCAACACGCAGTCCGGGCAGAACGTGATCGTCTCCCTGCCCGGCACTCCCGACCCGCAGACCCGGGACCTCATCCAGGCATCGGCACAGATGGAGTTCCGCCCGGTCCTCGCGGGAGGCCCGGGCCAGGCTCCGGCCGCCGAGACGCCGACGCCGGAGGAAGACCTGCCACAGCCGGCTGCCGAACCCCAGAACGGGAGCGATCCCAACTGGATCACCCCCGAGCTCTACCAGGAGTTCGAAGCGCTGAACTGCCTCGACCCGGCGGCCCTCGAGCCGACAGAGGAGCCTGCTCCCGCCGACCAGCCGATGGTCGCGTGCGAGCCGGACACGCAGGGCAAGTACATCCTCGGTCCCGTCGAGGTACCGGGAACCGACATCTCCACCGCGAGCTACGGCCTGCAGCGCAGCCCGCAGGGCCAGGCCCTGAACACCTGGGCCGTCACCATCGACTTCAACGACGAGGGCACCCGCATCTTCCGTGGCGTCACCGAGCGCCTCTTCGCCTTCGGCCAGGACGACCCGCGGAACCAGTTCGCCATCGTGCTCGACGGACGGATCGTCTCCGCGCCGAGAACCAACGTGGTCATCCCGGACGGCAACCCGCAGATCACGGGCAACTTCACGGAGGAATCCGCGGCGGCGCTGGCCGAGCAGCTGAAGTACGGCGCGCTGCCGATCAGCTTCGAGATCCAGAGCGAGCAGCAGATCTCGGCGACCCTGGGCGCCGACCAGCTACGGCTCGGCCTGATCGCCGGTCTGATCGGCCTGCTGCTGGTTGCCGCCTACTCGATGTTCCAGTACCGCCTCCTCGGACTCGTGACGATCGCCTCGCTCCTCGTGGCCGGCATCCTCACCTACCTGGCCATCTGCATCCTCGGCTGGACGGAGAACTATCGGCTCTCCCTCGCCGGCGTCGCCGGACTGATCGTGGCGATCGGCCAGACGGCAGACTCCTTCATCGTGTACTTCGAACGCATCCGCGACGAGCTGCGCGACGGGCGCGGGCTCATCACGGCCGTCGAGAACGGGTGGCGTCGGGCCAAGCGCACGGTTCTCGCGTCGAAGGCCGTCAACCTCCTGGCGGCCCTCGTGCTGTACTTCGTCGCGGTCGGGAACGTCCGGGGCTTCGCCTTCACGCTCGGGCTGACCGCGATCGCGGACCTGGTGGTCGTCTTCCTCTTCACCCACCCGGTCCTGCGGCTGCTGGCCCGCACGAAGTTCTTCGGCGAGGGACACCCCTGGTCGGGGCTGGATCCGAGCCGCCTCGGGGGAATCCCGCTCTACCGCGGGGCCGGTCGGCTCCGGGAACCGGGGGCCACCGTTCCCGTCCCGGCTGCGGCCGCCCGGACCAAGAACAAGGGCGCGTCGGCCGAGGCCGAGCGGCGCCTCACCATCGCCGAGCGTCGGCGCGCGGAGCAGCAGAAGGCACTCGCCGGGCGCACGGGATCCACCGTGATCGACCGGCCCGGTTCCACCGAGAAAGAGATCAACGAATGAGCCGCACCAGTTTCGCCACCTTCGGCAACGAGCTGTATTCCGGGAAGCGCTCCTACCCGTTCGTCGCCAAGCGGAACCTCTGGTTCCTGATCGCCGGCATCGCCGTGCTGATCTCGATCGTCATCCCGGTCGTCAAGGGCGGCTTCAACCTCGGCATCGACTTCCGCGGCGGGTCCGAGTTCACGATCTCCGCCACGGAGAACACCGAGATCGCGGTCGGCGAGCGCGCCGTCACCGATGTGGTTCCGGACGCCGTCCCGCGCGTCACCAACATCGCCGCGGACACCATGCGCATCCAGACCGAGCGGCTCTCCGACGACGAGACGCTGAGCGTGCGTGACAACCTGGTCACCGGATACGGGGTCGGCGAGGACCAGGTCACCTCGAGCTTCGTGGGGCCCACCTGGGGCGAGGACGTCAGCCGCCAGGCCCTGATCGGGTTCGGCGTGTTCGTGGTCCTCGCCGCGATCCTCATGGGCATCTACTTCCGCACCTGGAAGATGTCGCTGGCGGCCATGACCGCCCTCGTGGTGGTCATGGTGGTCACGGCGGGCCTGTACTCGCTCAGTGACTTCGAGGTGACGCCGTCGGCGATCATCGGATTCCTGACGATCCTCAGCTACGCCCTCTACGACACCGTGGTGGTGTTCGACAAGATCCGGGAGAACACGGCGGACATCGCGATCTCCACCAAGCGGACCTTCGCGGAGCAGGTGAACCTCGCCGTGAACCAGACCCTCGTGCGTTCCATCAACACCTCGGTGGTGGCGATCCTCCCGGTCGCCTCCATCCTGTTCATCGGCGCGTTCCTGCTCGGTGCCGGAACCCTGCAGGACCTCTCGCTGGCCCTGTTCATCGGGATCATCCTCGGGACTCTCGGCACCATCTTCATCGCGGCTCCGCTCTACGCGGCACTGCGGCTGGGTGAGCCGGAGCTGAGGAAGCAGGAGAAGAAGGTCCACAACCGGCGCGAGCTGGAAGCCGCGAGCGTCTGACCCCACCGGCCGCAGGTCTCCCGCATCCTGCGGCCGTCGGCGTCCGAACCCCGGTTAGACTTGGAGTTGTCGCGTTACCTGTGGCATCTTGAGTGCTTCCGGGAACCGAGATCGAGATTGAGGGGCTGTGAATGGCTGAAGCGGTGCACCCCGCGGAGCGGCCCGCGGAAGGCAACGGCGACACCGCGACCGACTCCTCCGGAGCCGTGACGACCGACTTGTCCGGCGCCGTGACGACCGACGACTCCGGCGCGGACCAGCCCCGCGGCCTCGTGCAGCCGGCGTCACCCGCCTCAGCGCCGTCGGCCATGAGCGCCGACCAGGCAGCGCCCGGCCGCCGCGGCCGCACACGGGCCAGGATCGCCAGACTCACCGGCCGGGGCTCCTCCGGGTACTCGCCGGTCCTCGAACCCCTCCTGCGCACCGTCCGGGCCAACAACCCTAAAGAGGACCTGGACCTCATCCAGCGGGCGTATCTCGTCGCCGAACGCAGCCATGACGGCCAGACCCGCAAGAGCGGGGACCCGTACATCACCCATCCCGTCGCCGTGGCCACCATCCTCGCCGAACTCGGGATGACCGGCACCACCCTCGCTGCGGCCCTGCTCCACGACACCGTCGAGGACACCTCGTACACCCTCGATGAGCTCAAGCGCGACTTCGGGCCCGAGGTCGCGATGCTGGTGGACGGCGTGACCAAGCTGGACAAGGTCTCCTTCGGCGATGCCGCGCAGGCGGAGACCGTCCGCAAGATGGTCGTCGCCATGGCCAAGGACATCCGCGTCCTCGTGATCAAGCTCGCGGACCGGCTGCACAACGCGCGCACCTGGCGTTTCGTCTCACCGGCGTCGTCGGCGAAGAAGGCTCGCGAGACTCTGGAGATCTTCGCGCCGCTGGCACACCGGCTGGGCATGAACACCATCAAGTGGGAGCTGGAGGATCTCTCCTTCGCAGCGCTCCACCCGAAGGTGTACGAGGAAATCGTCCGCATGGTGGGGGACAGGACACCGGAGCGGGAGAAGCACCTCAGCCTCGTGCGGAACCAGGTCGAGGAGGACCTGCGCGCCGTGAAGATCAAGGCGACGATCACCGGCCGGCCCAAGCACTACTACTCCATCTACCAGAAGATGATCGTGCGGGGTAAGGACTTCGACGACATCCATGACCTCATGGGCGTCCGCGTCCTCGTGGACAGCGTCCGAGACTGCTACGCCACCCTCGGCTCGCTGCACTCACGGTGGAATCCCCTCCCCGGGCGGTTCAAGGACTACATCGCGATGCCGAAGTTCAACATGTACCAGTCGCTGCACACCACGGTGATCGGCCCGGGCGGGAAGCCCGTGGAGATCCAGATCCGCACCCACGACATGCACCGCCGGGCCGAGTACGGTGTTGCTGCCCACTGGAAATACAAGAGCGGCAACCGGCAGCCCGACGTCCCCGAGAACGGTGACATGGGCTGGCTCCGAAGCCTCGTCGACTGGCAGCAGGAGACGTCGGACCCCAACGAGCTCCTCGATTCGCTCCGGTTCGAGATCAATGCCCGCGAGGTGTTCGTCTTCACTCCCAAGGGTGAGGTCATGGCCCTCCCTGCCGGATCGACGCCGGTCGACTACGCCTACGCCGTGCACACCGAGGTGGGGCACCGCACCATCGGTGCGAGGGTCAACGGCAAGCTCGTCCCCCTCAACAGTGAGCTCTCGCACGGTGACTGGGTGGAGATCTTCACCTCGAAAGCCGAGGGCGCCGGCCCCAGCCAGGACTGGCAGGGCTTCGTCAAGAGCCCGCGTGCCCGGAACAAGATCCGCCAGTGGTTCACCAAGGAGCGCCGCGAAGAGGCCATCGACAAGGGCAAGGATCTGCTGACGCGCGCCATGCGCAAGCAGAATCTGCCGCTGCAGCGCATGATGACCCACAGTGCCCTGATGTCGGTCGCCGAGGAGCTCCGCCATCAGGACATCTCCGCCCTCTATGCGGCGGTGGGTGACGGGCACACGTCGGCGCAGAACGTGATCGAGCATCTCGTGGCCCTCATGGGCGGGCACGAGGGGGCCGTGGAGAACATCGCGGAGACGGCGGTGGCTACCCAGCCCCGGCGGCCCAAGTTCTCCGACTCGGGTGTCACCGTGCGCGGCGTCGGCGACGTCTGGGTCAAGCTGGCACGCTGCTGCACCCCCGTGCCGCCGGATCCCATCATCGGGTTCGTCACGCGGGGTTCCGGCGTCTCCGTGCACCGGACGGACTGTCGCAACGTGCAGGACCTGCGTGACCAGCCGGACCGCATCGTCCCGGTCGACTGGGCTCCCACCCAGTCGAGCGTCTTCCTCGTCGAGATCCAGGTCGAGGCGCTGGACCGCAAGAGCCTCCTCTCGGACGTCACGAGCGTGCTCGCCGAGAACCACGTGAACATCCTGGCGGCCAGCGTCAACACCTCGTCCGATCGCGTGGCGATGTCCCGCTTCGCCTTCGAGATGGGGGATCCGAAGTACCTGAGCCACATCCTGAGTGCGGTGCGGCGCATCGACGGCGTCTTCGACGTCTACCGGACCACGGGGTCGCAGCGGCGGTCCTGACGCGGGGTCGCGTGCGGATCGTTCCGTCACCCACGGGTGTGGGTCCCGAGAGCTCGGGCTGCCCGTAGGCGCGCGAGTGCGCGTGCCTTCCCCGGTACGCGGGAGGTACCGTCGAGTGCAGCCTCGACGAGCCGCAGCGGACAGTCGAGGTCCCCGGACGCGATGGCGCGCAGGATACCCACCGCTTCGCCGTCCTCGCCGTGCACGGCGACGTCCAGGGCCGTCCTCAGCGGTGTGGTCACGGAGACCCCACCCACCAGGTTCACGTCGAACGGACCCAGCGCCACCTGGTGCATCACGGCACGGCTGAACGGTGGCAGGGCCGTGGTGCGGCGTCGGTGATCCGTGACGAGGCTGATGAGGGTCGGCGCAGGGGCGCAGCCGTACACCCACGCCGCGCAGGTCCGTCCGAGAGCCACCCTTGAGCGCAGGGAGTGGGGGACGCACCGCGCCGCGGCCTGCGACCGCGTCGCGGCGTCCTCCCGGAAATCACTCCGCAGATAGGAATCGCCGATCACGAGCCGCACCAGCCCGTCGAGCCGCATGGCCTGCAGTTCGGCGGAGGTGAAGATCTCCCCGGCGTGGAAGAGTGCTCCACCGGTCGACGTCACCGGCGAGGAGCCTGCGCCCACCCGGCGCTCGGGGGGTGCGGCGACATCGGCACTGTCGAGAGGCGGCATCGCTCCAGCATCGCGAGTGGACGCGGCATGCAAAAGCCCCCCGGGGCCGATGTGGACAACGGCGCCGAAGGGCTCGTGCGGGGAGCCGACCGGTCCGGCGTGGTCAGGCCTGGCCTCGCCGGAGCACGCCTCCTAGGAAAAGTCCTGGGCCGACCTCTGCAGCATCTCGAGCCACTGCTCGCGGGCCGCCAGGGCTTCACGGGCCGTGGCGATCTTCTTCGCGTTACCCGCGCGTTCGGCGTCCGCGAGGTCCTCCTTGAGCTGGGCGATGGTCGCCTCGAGCTGGCTGAGGGCGCTGTTGGTCCGCGCCTTCGTCTCAGGATTCGTCTTCGTCCAGTGCTCGTCGTCGGCCGCCCTGACGGCATCCTCGACCTGCCGGAGCCCGGCGTCGATCCTGCCCATGTCACCGCGCGGTACCTTGCCGGCTTCGTCCCACCGGTCACGGACGGACTGGAGTGCCTTCTTCGCGGCACCGAGGTCGCGGATGGGGAGGATCTGCTGGGCTTCCTTCAGCAGGGCCTCCTTCGCCACGAGATTCCCGGCGTATTCCTCGTCGACAGCCTCGTTCGCCGCCTTGCGCGCTTCGAAGAAGCGGTCCTGCGCAGCACGGAACCGCGCCCAGAGGGCATCGTCATCCTTGCGGCTGGCCCGCTTCGAGGCCTTCCACTCGTCCATCAGCCGGCGGTACTCCGCTGCCGTCTGGCCCCAGTCGGTGGAGCCGGACAGCTGCTCAGCACGCTTGATGAGCGCTTCCTTCGCCTGCTTGGCCTCGGCGTTGTCGCTGTCCAGCTGGGAGAAGTACGCGCGGCGGTGCCGGTCGAACACGGTGCGAGCGGACCGGAAGCGCTTCCACAGCGCGTCCTCGGTCCCGCGCCCGAGCCGGGGTCCGTTCTTCTGCGCCGCCTTCCACAGCTCGAAGAGCTCGTTCATGCGGGTGCTGCTGGCCTTCCACTGCACGGTGGAGGGATCCCGGCCCGCAAGCTCCTCGGCCTCGGCGACGATGGCCTCGCGGGCAGCGAGCTCCTTCGCCTTCAGTTCGTCGTGCACGGCACGCTCGGCCTTCTCGAGACCGCCGATCGCCTCGAGGAGCGCATCGATCCGCGCTTCGAGCGCGACGACGTCGCCGACCATCTTCCGCTCGCCGACCTGCGTCCGGAGGTGCCGGGCCGTCTTCGTCATGTCCGACGCCGGCGCCTTGGCCTGCACGCGCTGCTCGAGCAGTGCCACCTGGCTGGCGACGTCGTCGTACTTGCGCACGAAGTACGCGAGGGCTTCGTCCCGCGTGGCGTCGGGGTACTGGCCCACAGGGTGCTCGGTGCCGTCGACGAGCAGGAAGACGTGGCCGTCCTCCTCGACCCGGGCGAACTTCGCGGCATCCTCGAGGGACGTGCTGTGCGCCGGAGGGGAGGAGAGCGGTTGCGCCGCCTTCTTGAGCGGCTTCTGTGCCATCGCCGTCGGCAGCGGCGGCCTGGACGCGGCGAGGCGGGGCGAGGGGGTGCTCAGGGGGGCCGGCTCAGCTGCGAGCGGCGGGGCGGTCGTCTCCGTGGGGGGCGTCGTCGGTCCCGGTCACCGGGGCGGCTGCGAGCGGCGGGGCGGTCGTCTCCGCGGGGGCGTCGTCGGTCCCGGTCACCGGGGCGGCTGTGAGCGGCGCGGCGGTCCCAGCGGGGGCCTCGTCGGGCAGGGCCACGCCGGAGGCGTCGTCCGTAGCCTGCCCACCCTCGTGCGCCACGGGATCGGCCTCGTCCGCAGGGGGCGCGGCCGCGTCGTTGTAGCCCGGGACCGCAGGCTCGGGCGTGGTGCCGTCGGCCTCCGCAGCGTCCTGCTGCGCCTCGAGGCCGATGGTCGTGTCGTCGGATTTCTGACTCTCTGTCACCGCTAGAAGTCTTTCGCTCGTCGGATGGCCGTGAGCAACGCCGGGGCCATTTCGTACAGGGGTCAGGAGTCTATCGGTCCCGAGGGGACCGACGTCCCACCTGACCCTGTGGTTACTCTACCCATTGCCCTCCGGTCGGCGTCACGGTCGGGAGGGCGAGCCCACCTGTGGAGGCGCACGGTGGGCCGGTACGGCCCGGCTCGGGCCCGCGGCCCACGTTCCCGGCCCGGGCCCGCTTCTCCCGGTGCCCGGGTTCCCGGCCCGGGACCCGCTTCTCCCGGTGCCCGCTTTTCCCACCCGTCCTGCCCGGCACCTAGGATTGAGGACGCACAACCGGGCCGCCGCCCTTCCCTGATCCCGGCGCCCGTCGGACCCCGTGCAGGAGGAGAACCACCCATGGCCCGCAAGGCATCGCTGTCCGGCTTCCCCGAGTGGCTTCCTGAGGAGCGCCTCATCGAGCTCCACGTCCTCGAGGTCCTGCAGCGCACCTTCGAGCTGCACGGTTTCTCGAGCATCGAGACGCGAGCCGTCGAGACCGTCGACCACCTCCTGCGCAAGGGCGAGATCGACAAGGAGGTCTATGCGGTCTCCCGCCTCCAGGCCGAGGAGGCCTCTGCGTCCGAGAGCGGCCTGGCCCTCCACTACGATCTGACCGTCCCGTTCGCACGGTACGTCGTCGAGAACGCGGGCCACCTCGCCTTCCCCTTCCGCCGGTTCCAGATCCAGAAGTGCTGGCGCGGCGAGCGCCCGCAGGAGGGCAGGGCACGCGAGTTCACCCAGGCGGACATCGACGTCGTCGGTGACGGCGTCCTGCCGTTCCGGTACGACGTCGAACTCGCCCTCGCCGTCGTCGAGGCACTGGGAGCCCTGCCGATCCCGGCCTTCACACTCCGCGTCAACAACCGCAAGCTGGCGGAGGGCTTCTACCGCGGGATCGGCCTCGAGGACACCGCGGCAGTGCTGCGGAGCATCGACAAGCTGGAGAAGATCGGCGCCGAGAAGGTCGGCGCACTGCTGCGCGAGGAGACCGGGGCGGACGACACCCAGGTGGCCCTCGCCCTGGAGCTCGCCGGCATCCGGACGGCTGACACCTCCTTCGTGGAGCGCGTCCGCGCCCTCGGCGTGACCAACGAGCTCCTCGACGAAGGACTCGAGGAGCTGCGCCAGGTCGTCGGCGAAGCGGCGCGGTGTGCCCCGGGCCGCGTGGTCGCGGACCTCAGCATCGCCCGCGGACTCGACTACTACACGGGAACGGTCTACGAGACCGTCCTCGACGGGCACGAGGGTCTCGGGTCCATCTGCTCCGGCGGTCGCTACGACGCCCTCGCACGGAAGGGCAACCGCACCTTCCCCGGCGTCGGGCTGTCCATCGGCGTCACGCGCCTCGTCTCCCGGATCCTCAGTCAGGGGTTCGCGACCGTCTCCCGCGCCGTGCCTACGGCGGTCCTCGTGACCCTCGCCGACGACGACGCGTGGTCCGAGGCGCAGGACGTGGCCACGGCACTCCGGAGCCGCGGCATCTCCGCGGAAGTGGCAGCGGGTGCCGAGAAGTTCGGTAAGCAGATCAAGTTCGCGGACCGGCGCGGTATCCCGTTCGTCTGGTTCACCGCCCCGGACGGCACGCACGAGGTCAAGGACATCCGATCGGGCGACCAGGTCGCGGCGGATCCGGGCTCGTGGACACCTCCGGCCGACGACCTGCGTCCGGTCGTCGCCCGGGCCTGACGAGGGTCAGCCCCGGACGCGCCGACGTGCCAGGACCGCTGCACGGCCGGCGAGACCGACGCCGAGCACCACGAGCATGGTGACCACCGACGTCGTCGGGAGCGTGAAGGCGAGCACGAGGCAGGCGAGCGCGCCGATCGCGTTCAGCCACCGCGGCGCGTACCACTGCCGTTCCGGCAGGGTGAAGGCCGCGATGTTGGCGATGGCGTAGTAGAGCAGGACGCCGAAACTCGAGAAGCCGACCACCGTGAGGACGTCCGTCGTCAGGAGCAGCACCACCACGACCACGGCGGTGGCGATGTCCGCGACCCAGGGGACCCCGTAGCGGCGGGAGACGCGTGCCAGGACCCGGGGCAGGTCGCCGCCGCGCGCCATCGCGAGGCCCGTCCGGCCGACCCCGGCGATGAGGGCGAGCAGCGCTCCCAGGCTGGCCAGCGCGGCGGCGAGGGTCACGACGGCGCCGCCGCGCCCCATCGACCCCTCACCGGGGACGGCAGCATCGAAGACGTCCCGCAGGGGTGCGGTGGCCTCGGCCAGACCGGCGGGTCCCAGCGCCCTGAGCAGGGACACGCCGAGGAGGAGGTACAGGACGAGGGTGAAGCCGAGGGCGCCCAGGATGGCCAGCGGGATGTTCCTGCGGGGGTTGCGCACCTCCTCGCCCATGGTTGCGATCCGCGCGTAGCCGGCGAAGGCGAAGAACAGCAGCGCGGACGCCTGCAGTACGCCGCCTGCACCCCCTGGCGCGACGGCGCCCGTGTCCTGCACCGGGGGTGCACTGAAGGCCACCACGATCACGAAGGCGATCACGGGGACCACGAGCGAGACGATCACGCGGGTGGCGATGGCTGTGCGCGTCACGCCGAGGAGGTTGACCACCGTCAGCCCGACGACGGCGGCGACGGCCGCGGCCTTCCCCGCTCCGGGAGCAGCGTAGAGGCCGAAGGTGAGGGCCATCGCCGCGCACGAGGCCAGCTTGCCCGTCACGAAGCTCCAGCCGGCGAGGAACCCGGGCCAGTGCCCGAGCTGTTCGCGGCCGTAGACGTAGGTCCCTCCGCTGGAGGGATAGCGGACGGCCAGCGACGCGGTGGCCGAGGCGTTGCAGTAGGCGACGACGCCGGCGATCACGATCGCCAGGGGCAGCAGGGCTCCTGCAGCGGCGGCGGCGGGAGCGAGGACGATGAACGCTCCGGCGCCGATCATCGCCCCGATACCCACGGTGGTCGCGTCGAAGCCACCCATCGCCCGGCGGAGCGGCGGTTGCTGGGACATGGTCCTCCTCGTGTCGTGCACCGGATCCGGCAGGGGAACGCAGTGCCGTCGCCACCCGCGGCGAACCGCTGTCGGGCCGCCGAGGGGCGGACCGGTAAAGTTGTCGGGGTTTGCATCAACTGTAGGCAGGCGAAACGATGCCTGCGACTCATCCGACACATCTGTGGGAAGGAATGCTGTGCTCCGCACGCATGAACTCGGCTCCCTTCGGCCCGAGCACGTAGGACAATCCGTCACCCTGGCAGGCTGGGTGGCACGCCGCCGGGACCACGGCGGCGTGGCATTCCTCGACCTCCGTGACGCCTCCGGCGTCGCGCAGGTCGTGGTGCGCGAGGAGGACGTGTTCTCGAGTCTTCGCAACGAGTACGTCCTGCAGATCGTGGGGACGGTCCAGCAGCGGCCCGAGGGCAACGACAACCCGGCCCTGCCCACCGGTGCCATCGAGGTCATCGCGGACACCGTGACCATCCTCAACACCTCGGACCCGCTGCCGTTCCAGATCGACGAGCACGTCGAGGTCGGTGAGGAGGCGCGCCTGCGCCACCGCTACCTCGATCTCCGCCGCCCCGGTCCCCAGGCCAACCTGCGCCTGCGGTCGGAGGCGAGCCGCGTGGCCCGCGAGCTGCTGCACCAGGACGGCTACGTGGAGATCGAGACCCCCACGCTGACCAGGTCCACGCCCGAGGGCGCCCGCGATTTCCTCGTGCCCGCGCGCCTCGCGCCGGGCTCCTGGTATGCCCTGCCGCAGTCGCCGCAGCTGTTCAAGCAGCTTCTGCAGGTGGGCGGCTTCGAGAAGTACTACCAGCTGGCCCGCTGCTACCGCGACGAGGATTTCCGTGCTGACCGCCAGCCCGAGTTCACGCAGCTCGACATCGAGGCCAGCTTCGTGGAGGAGGACGACATCATCGCCCTCGGTGAGCAGCTCGTCTCCCGCCTGTGGAAGCTGATCGACGTCGAGATCCCGCTGCCCATCCGCCGCATGACCTACGCGGACGCGATGGCGAAGTACGGCTCCGACAAGCCGGACCTGCGCTTCGGGCTGGAGCTGACCGAGCTGACCGAGTTCTTCAAGGACACCGGCTTCGGCGTCTTCAAGGCCCCCTACGTCGGTGCCGTGGTCATGCCCGGGGGAGCCTCGCAGCCCCGTCGACAGCTCGACGCCTGGCAGGAATGGGCCAAGCAGCGCGGTGCCAAGGGCCTCGCGTACGTCCTGATCGACGTCGACGGGAGTCTCCGCGGCCCGGTGGCGAAGAACCTGACCGATGCCGAGCGCGAGGGACTCGCCGGGGCCGTCGGTGCCGACCCGGGCGACTGCATCTTCTTCGCTGCCGGTGACGCTGCGTCGTCGCGCGCCATCCTCGGTGCCGCGCGGGTCGAGATCGGCCGACGCACGGGTCTCATCAAAGAGGGTGACTGGGCATTCGTCTGGGTCGTCGACGCGCCGATGTTCGAACCCGCCTCGGCCGCGGTGGCCGCGGGTGACGTCGCGGTGGGCGGCGGGGCGTGGACCGCAGTTCACCACGCCTTCACCTCACCGAAGCCGGAGTTCCTCGATACGTTCGACACGGACCCGGAGAAGGCCCTCGCCTACGCGTACGACATCGTGTGCAACGGCAACGAGCTGGGCGGAGGGTCCATCCGTATCCATCAGCGCGACGTGCAGGAGCGGGTGTTCGCGGTCATGGGCCTCGGCGCCGAGGAGGCGCAGGAGAAGTTCGGCTTCCTGCTCGAGGGCTTCAAGTTCGGCGCGCCGCCGCACGGCGGGATCGCCCTCGGGTGGGACCGCGTGGTGTCGTTGCTGGCCGGGACGGATTCCATCCGCGACGTCATCGCGTTCCCGAAGTCCGGCGGCGGCTACGATCCGCTGACCGCGGCGCCCGCGCCGATCACCGCGCAGCAGCGCAGGGAGGCCGGCGTCGACGCGAAGCCTAAAGCCGACCCCGACGCGAAGCCGAAAGCCGACCCCGACGCGAAGCCGAAAGCCGACCCCGACGCGAAGCCGAAGGCCGACCAGACGGCCGGCTGACCGACGTCGGGCGCCAGGGACGGGACACCCGCGGGGGTCCCGTCCCTTCCTGTGGGCGATGATGCATCGTTCCGGTGCCCGGCGCTGATCGCCCTCGGACGAATTGTGACGATCCGGCGGGAAGCTGCGGGGCGCTGTGAAATAATCGACCCAGTACGTGCTCCGGGGTCGGTGTAAGTCCGAACCGGCGGTGATAGTCCGCGACCCGCTTCGTCGTCCTGCATCCGCGGGACGAGGGCGGTTGAGCCGGTGGAATTCCGGGACCGACAGTCAAAGTCTGGATGGGAGAAGCACGCACAGCAGGGCCCTGCCCGCTGTCCTCTTTCGGACGGCGGCTGCGTCGTTGGTTCGTCGCGGCGTGGTGCCCTGCCGCCATCACCCGGAGCCGTCGTATCGGCGAAGGATCGGCATTGGACTTTCTGCAGTGGCTCTTCGAAGCCCGCATTCCCGTAGGCAATGGTTCCCTCCTGCTCCGTGAGGTCGTGGGCAACGTCTTCGGTCTCCTCAGCGCACTCGGCGGCATGCGGCGCCGCGTCTGGGCCTGGCCGGTCGGCATCCTCGGCAACCTCCTGCTGCTCACCGTCTTCGTCGGTTCCATCTTCGGAGGAGCGGGTGCCGCCACCCTGCTCGGCCAGGCCGGCCGCCAGATGATGTTCATCGCCGTCTCCATCTACGGGTGGCGCCAGTGGCAGGCGAGCCGGGACCGTGGTGGTCAGGCGGTCACCCCGCGCTGGGCCGGAAGCAGGGCCCGCCTGGGCATGGTGTCCTTCCTGATCGTCGGCACGTTCGCCCTCACCCCGCTGTTCCGGATGCTCGGGTCCTACGAGCCCGTCTGGGCCGACGCCTGGACGTTCGTCGGCTCCCTGCTGGCCACCTTCGGCATGGCCAGGGGATGGGTCGAGTTCTGGCTCGTCTGGGTGGCCGTCGACATCGTGGGCGTCCCGCTGCTCTTCAGCGCCGGCTACTACGCGAGTGCCTTCATGTACGTCTTCTACGGGGTCTTCACCCTGGTCGGCTTCTTCGTGTGGGCCCGTGCACAGCGCACCGCCACGCCGAGCATCGAGACCCTCCTGCCGGATCCGACGCTGCGATGAGCAGCACGGCGCCGCAGGTCGCGGCTGCGGAGACCGGCGCGATGCTGAGGGCCCTGGAGCTCGCCGGGCTGGGCGTGCGCGGAGCGAACCCGCTCGTCGGCGCCGTCCTGCTCGCCCCCGACGGGACGGTGCTCGGGGAGGGGTACCACCGGGGTGCCGGCACGCCCCACGCGGAACCCGCAGCCCTCGCCGACGCCCGCGAGCGCGGTCACGATGCCCGCGGCGCCACCATGGTCGTGACCCTCGAACCGTGCAACCACACGGGCCGCACCGGTCCCTGCAGCGAAGCCCTCCTCGATGCCGGTGTCGCCCGGGTGGTGTTCGCCGCGGAGGACGTCAACGGATCGGCCTCCGGCGGTGCCCGGCGCCTCCGGGCGGCAGGCGTGGAGGCCGTCGGCGGCGTGGGGCGGGAGGCGTCGCTCGAGCTGAACGAGCGCTGGAGCGTGTCCGTCGCCGAGCGCCGGCCCTTCGTGACGCTGAAATCGGCGCAGTCCCTCGACGGGAGGGTGGCCGCGGTCGACGGCACCAGCCAGTGGATCACGGGCGCGGAAGCGCGCGCGGACGGCCATCGCCTCAGGGCCATCGCCGATGCCGTGCTCGTGGGCAGCGGAACCGTGCGCGACGACGACCCGCGCCTCACGGTACGCGCAGGAGCTGCAGCTCCGGTGTCGGGCATGGCCCTGCGCGTCGCCATGGGCCTGACTCCGGTACCCGCCGGGGCGGCGATTCGCGGCGAAGGCTTCATCCACCTGCCCACCCGGGACGTCGGAGCCGCCCTCGATCAGCTCGTCGAGAGGGGCGTGCGGCACCTCCTCGTCGAGGGCGGTCCACGCATAGCCGGCGCCTTCCTGCGTGCCGGTGTCGTCGACGAGCTCGTCAGCTATGTGGCACCCCTCGTCCTCGGGGAGGGCGCCCCGGCCTTTCCAGGCCTCGGTATCGGCACCCTCGCCGCAGCGCCCCGCTGGGTGCTGGACGACGCCGGCGGTCCCGCCGTCCAGCGACTCGGCACTGACGTCCGCCTGCACCTGCGCCCGCCACCGGGCGTCCCGGCGGCGTCGCACCATTGATCTCGCCAGACCCACCCCGTTCCCTCCCGACCCACCCGAAGGAAGTACCCGTGTTCACAGGAATCGTGTCCGAGCAGGGCAGCGTGGTCTCACTCGACGTCACGCCCGACGGCGAGAGCGCACTGCTCGTGTTCGAGGCTCCGGCGACCGGTGGGGACCTCACCCCCGGTGCGTCGATCGCCGTCAACGGCGTCTGCCTCACCGCGGTCACGCTCGACGGCGGTCGCGTGGGCGTCGACGTCATGGGCGAGACCCTCCGCCGCACCACCACGGGCAGCCTCCAGCCGGGGGCGACCGTGAACCTCGAGCGCTGCGTCCCCGCCGGAGGCCGGCTCGACGGGCACGTGGTCCAGGGCCACGTGGACGGGATCGGCGTGCTCCTCGACCGTGAGGACCTCGGCGCCTGGCACCGCCTCCGCTTCGGCCTGCCCGCGACACTCGGCCGGTATGCCGCGGAGAAGGGCTCCGTCGCGATCGACGGCGTGTCCCTGACGGTCACCGCCGTCAGCGCCGCCGAGGCCCGCGACCAGTGGTTCGAGGTCGGGCTGATCCCGACCACGCTGAAGGAGACGGGGCTCGGCACAAAGGCCCTCGGTGATCCCGTGAACCTGGAGATGGATGTCCTCGCGAAGTACGCCGAGCGCCTGCTCGGGTTCGCTGCGGCCGACACCCGCAGGGACGCCGCCGGAGCAACGCCGTGACCGGGGAGTCCGCACCGGGGCAGATCCTCCTCGACCCCGTGCAGGACGCCGTCGACGCGATCGCCTCCGGAGGCGCCGTCGTCGTGGTGGACGACGAGGACCGCGAGAACGAGGGCGATATCGTCTTCGCGGCGGAGGACGCGACGCCGCAGCTCGTCGGCTGGACCGTCCGGTGGAGCTCGGGGGTGCTGTGCGTGCCGATGCTCGCCGAGGACGCCGACCGGCTCCTCCTCCCGCCGATGACCGCGGTCAACGAGGACTCCAAGGGCACCGCGTACACCGTGTCCTGCGATGCCGCGACCGGGGTGAGCACGGGCATCAGCGCCGCCGACCGGGCCCGGACCGTCCGCGTCCTCGCCGATGCAGCCAGCCTGCCGGCGCAGCTGACGAGACCCGGGCACGTCTTCCCGCTCCGCGCCGCCCCGGGTGGTGTGCGCGAGCGCCCCGGGCACACCGAGGCGGGCGTGGAACTCAGCGTCCTCGCCGGAAAGCGTCCCGCAGCCGTCATCGCCGAGCTCGTGCACGACGACGGCGACATGATGCGGCTGCCGGCCCTGCGTCGATTCGCCGACGCGAACGGCATCCCGCTGGTCTCGATCAAGGATCTCGTCGCCCATCTCGACGCCGGCGGGGCGATTCCTGCCGGGGTGACCGGGACGTCATCAGCGCAGCCCGGCACCCCACGACCGACCACGACCACACCACCACAGAAGGAGCAGCCATGAGCGGCCACGGAGCACCCACCATCGACGTCAGCGGATTCACCACCGAGGAGGGCGCACCCCTGCGCCTCGCGATCATCGCGGCGAGCTGGCACACCCAGATCATGGACGGACTGCTCGACGGAGCACGGCGCGCTGCCGCCGAGGCGGGAGCGGACGTCACCGAGGTCCGGGTTCCCGGCAGTTTCGAGCTGCCCGTCGCCGCTGCGCGCATGGCCCCCGCCTTCGACGCCGTCGCCGCCCTCGGCGTCGTCATCCGCGGCGGTACCCCGCACTTCGAGTACGTCTGCCAGGCAGCGACGTCCGGCCTGACCGACGTCAGTGTCCGGACGGGAGTGCCGGTGGGCTTCGGGGTCCTGACGTGTGACACCGAGCAGCAGGGCCTCGACCGTGCGGGCCTGCCCGGCTCCTCCGAGGACAAGGGACACGAGGCCGTCACCGCCGCGCTGGCCACGGCGTCCGTCCTGCGCTCGTGGAAACCGTGAGCGCCGAGCCGTCCGTCACAGGAGGGCTCGCGCGTGCCGGGAGGGCGCCGGGAGCCGATAGCCTAGGGGATGTGAAAACCTTTGATTCCCTGTTCGAGGAACTCGGCGCCAAGGCCGTCGAACGCCCGGCGGGCTCCCGGACCGTCGCCGAACTCGATGCGGGCGTGCACGGTATCGGCAAGAAGATCGTCGAAGAGGCCGCCGAGGTGTGGATGGCTGCCGAGTACGAGTCGACGGACGAGGCCGCCGAGGAGATCTCGCAGCTGCTCTACCACCTGCAGGTCCTCATGATCGCGAAGGGCCTCACGCTCGAGGACGTCTACAAGCATCTCTAGCCGCGCCGGCCCACCGGCCCGCGGCTCCGCTTGCCCGTTCCTCCCTCCCGACGCGAAAGAACTCCCATGCTCCGTGTAGCAGTCCCCAACAAGGGCGCCCTCTCCGAGGCCGCCTCCGCCATGCTCGCCGAGGCGGGCTACCGCCAGCGCCGCGACCCACGCGAGCTCGTGCTCGTGGACCCCGAGAACGAGATCGAGTTCTTCTTCCTGCGTCCCCGCGACATCGCGGTGTACGTGGGGTCGGGCACGCTCGACGTCGGCATCACCGGCCGCGACCTCTTCCTCGACGCCCAGGTCGAGGCGGAGGAGCTCATGCAGCTCGGCTTCGGCGCATCCACCTTCCGCTTCGCAGGTCCCGTCGGAGACTTCGACTCCCTCGGCCAGCTCGAAGGGAAGCGCCTCGCCACGAGCTACGAGGGCCTGCTGAAGGACTACCTCGCCGCGCGCGGCGTGACGGCGTCCGTGGTCCGTCTCGACGGCGCGGTGGAGTCCTCCGTGCGTCTCGGGGTCGCGGATGCGATCGCCGACGTCGTCGAGACCGGCAGCACGCTGCGGGCCGCCGGGATGGAGATCTTCGGCGAGCCCATCCTGCGGAGCGAGGCCGTGCTGATCGGCCGGCGCGGCATCGAGGCTCCGGTGGGGCTGGACGTCCTCCTGCGCCGCCTCCAGGGCGTCCTCGTGGCCCGCCAGTACGTGATGATGGACTACGACGTCCGGAAGGACCTCGTGGACGCGGCCGCCGCACTGACGCCGGGACTCGAATCCCCGACGGTCTCGCCGCTCCGCGACTCCGAGTGGGTGGCCGTGCGGTCCATGGTCAAGCGGAACCACACCAACCGCATCATGGACGAGTTGTACGAGCTCGGCGCGCGCGCCATCCTCGTCAGCTCCATCCACGCCTGCCGGATCTAGGGAGCGCGCAGCCATGAGTGTCGCCATCCGCGCCATCCGCGTCATCCCGTGCCTCGACGTCGACGCCGGCCGCGTGGTGAAGGGCATCAACTTCGAGGACCTGCGCGACGCCGGGGACCCGGTGGAACTCGCCCACCGCTACGACCGCGCGGGCGCCGACGAGCTCACCTTCCTCGATGTCACCGCCTCGTCGGGCAACCGGGAGACCACGTTCGACGTCGTCTCCCGCACGGCCGAGGAGGTCTTCATCCCGCTCACGGTGGGCGGGGGAGTCCGTGGGATCGCCGACGTCGACCGCCTGCTCCGGTTCGGCGCGGACAAGGCCTCCATCAACACCGCGGCCGTGGCCCGGCCCGCCGTCATCGACGAGATCACGCAGCACTTCGGCGCCCAGGTCCTCGTCCTCTCCCTGGATGCCCGCCGCACGCGGGACGGCCGCACGCCGTCGGGGTTCGAGGTGACCACCTACGGGGGCCGCAAGGGCACGGGGATCGACGCCGTCGCCTGGGCCAGGGAGGCCGCTGACCGCGGGGTGGGGGAGATCCTGCTCAATTCCATCGACGCGGACGGCACCAGGGACGGATTCGACCTCGAACTCATCCGCGCGGTGCGCGCCGCGGTCGGAGTACCGCTCATCGCGTCGGGCGGCGCCGGCGAGCCGGACCACTTCCCACCCGCCGTCGAGGCCGGCGCGGATGCCGTGCTGGCCGCATCGGTGTTCCACTTCGGGCCGGTGGACGCCATCGCACGCGTGAAGGCAGCGATCAGCGCGGCCGGTTTCCCCGTCCGCTAGGGTCCCGCCGGCGTCCGACGACGAGCAGCCCGGAGCGTGCGGGCCGGACGGGTCAGAGTCCGACGTCCGCGCTCTCGAGGAGGGCGACGGCGTCCGGCTGGCCCTCGACCGTGACGAGCGCCTGCGCACGCCGGCCATGCGCGTGCATGAGGAGTTCGCCGGGTTCCCCGATGATGGCCACGGAGACGGGGGCGCGCTTGGCGACATGGCGGGGGCCGCCGGGCTGCACGAGCACGATCCCGAGGTCCACACCGCGGTAGAGGATGGCTGCGCGCTTGATCAGTTCCTCCCAGAGGGCCCTCGCGTAGTCCTCGTCGAGGGCGCGCGGGGCCCACCGCGACGTGGCGCGGCGCACGTCCTCGGTGTGGACGAAGTACTCGATCAGATTGGCGCTCTTGTCGATCGAGTTGATCCGCATCGGCGAGAGGGCGGGCGGCCCGGCGAGGAAGCGGTTCACGAGCGCCTCGTACCCGGCCGGCGATGCCGCACGTTCCGCGGTCTCGCGGGTAGCGCGCTCGGTCACGGGCGCGAACTTCTTCACCACCATCCCGAGCCCCAGTGCGGGCTTGTGCTCCCTGAGGTAGAGGTGGGCGGCGAGGTCGCGCGACCTCCACCCCTCACACAGCGTGGGGGCATCGGGGCCGGCTGCCAGGAGCGTCTCGGCCAGGACCTCGCGGGACGGAGTTACGTAGCGCATCACTGCTGAAACTAGCATGTTGCGCCGGGCGGGGCAGCAGCGCCGCGCAGCCGCGGGTGCCGCACTAGAATCAGGGGTGATGCCTTCCACCACGCTCCCGCCGAACGACGCCACGACCGACCCCGCCCGGGGGAGCGGCGACGGCCTTCCCGCCCTCGATCCCGCTGTTGCGCGCGCCCTGAAGAAGGACGACGCCGGGCTGGTCGCCGCTGTCGTCCAGCAGTACGACACCCTCGAGGTCCTCATGCTGGGCTGGATGGACGAGGAGGCGCTCCGGCGGACACTGACCACCGGCCGCGTGACCTTCTATTCCCGCTCGCGTGCGGAGTACTGGCGCAAGGGCGACACCTCCGGGCATCGCCAGTGGGTCAGGGGGGTGGCGCTCGACTGTGACGGCGATGCCCTGCTCGTCACGGTCGACCAGGAGGGTGCGGCCTGCCACACCGGCACCCGCACCTGCTTCGACGGCCGCGACCTGCCCGCCGTGACCGCCGACCGTCCCGACACCGAAGGACACTGACGCATGCAGCGCCTGGGCGCCATTAGCCCCACCCTCGAAGAGTTCCGTGACCTGGCGAAAGCCCGGCGGGTGGTCCCCGTGCACCTGAAGGTGCTGGCGGACGCCCACACCCCGATCGGCATCTACCGCAAGCTCGCCGCGGGCCAGCCGGGCACCTTCCTCATGGAATCGGCGGCAGTCGGCGGCGTCTGGTCCCGCTACTCCTTCATCGGAGCGCGGTCCCGAGCCACGCTGACCACGCGCGACGGCGAGGCCCACTGGCTCGGGGAGCCTCCTGCCGGGGTCCCCGTCGACGGAAACCCGGTCGAAGCCCTGCGCCGCACAGTCGAGGCCCTGCGCACGGAACGGTTCGCCGACCTGCCCCCCTTCACCTCCGGCATGGTCGGCTTCGTGGGCTGGGAAGCGGTCCGGCACTGGGAGCGGCTCACGAGCCCACCGGAGGACGATCTCCTGCTGCCCGAGCTCGCGATGTGCCTCGTCTCCGACCTCGCCATCCACGACAACGCCGAGGGCTCCCTGACCCTGGTGGCCAACGCGATCAACATCGACGGGACGGACGAGCGCGTGGACGAGGCGTGGCACGACGCCGTCGGACGGGTCCACGCGATGCTCGGTCGGCTCGTGGAGCCCGCCGAGCTGGCGGTGTCCGTCATGGCCGACGACGCGCCGACGGCCGAGGAGTCCATGGACCGGGTGCGGGAGTCGTGGTTCGAGCCCGACTACCTGACGGCGATCGAGCGCGGCAAGCGGGCGATCGTCGACGGCGACGTCTTCCAGGTGGTCATCAGCCGGCGCTTCGAGATCGAGTGCGACGCCTCCGCGCTGGACGTGTACCGGATCCTCCGCACCACCAATCCCAGCCCCTACATGTACCTCTTCAGCCTGGAGGACGCGGACGGACGCGGCTACTCCATCGTCGGGAGCTCGCCCGAGGCCCTCGTGACGGTGACGGGCAGCGAGGTCATCACGCATCCCATCGCCGGGTCCCGCCCGCGCGGGGGGACCACCGAGGAGGACCGCGACCTCGCCGTCGAACTGCGGGCCGACACCAAGGAGATGGCGGAGCACCTCATGCTGGTGGACCTCGCCCGCAACGATCTCTCGAAGGTCTGCACACCCGGCAGCGTGGACGTCACCCAGTTCATGGAGGTGGAGAAGTTCAGCCACATCATGCACCTCGTCTCCACCGTCGTCGGACGCCTCTCGCCGTCGAAGACCGCCTACGACGTCCTCGCTGCGACCTTCCCCGCGGGGACGCTCTCGGGAGCACCGAAGCCGCGCGCGCTGCGCCTGATCGACGAGGTGGAGCCCCACCGACGGGGCATCTACGGGGGAGTGGTGGGCTACCTCGACTTCGCGGGGGACATGGACATGGCGATCGCCATCCGCTCGGCGCTCCTGCGCGAGGGCAAGGCGTACGTGCAGGCCGGCGGCGGGATCGTCGCGGATTCCGTGCTGGAGACCGAAGCCCTGGAGACCGTGAACAAGGCTGCCGCGCCGCTGCGCGCAGCCCTGACGGCGGCCGCCCTGCGCCCGCTGGAGGTGGAGGCCTCGTGAGTACGCCCGTTTCTACCGACGCCCCCCGCTCCACCCGCCGCGGCGCAGTCGTGCTCGGTATCGTGGCGATTGCGCTGCTCGCGTTCGGCTCGACGACGCAGACGTGGCTGACCGTTCGGCTGCCCCAGGAAGCCGTGCAGACCCCGGACCTCATGATCGCCGGGAGCGACGCCTCGACCCCGGTCACCGCCTTCGCCCTCGTGGCACTGGCCGCGGCACTCGCCGTGTCGATCGCGGGCCGGGTGGCGCGGTGGATCGTCGCCGTCATCCTCGTCCTGTCCGGCGTGGGCATCGTCCTCTCCAGTCTCTCCGTGGCCCTCGACCCGGAGGCGGCCGCCGAGCCGGCGATCGGCGCCGCGATCGGTGTCAGCGGGGTGTCCGGCGCCGAGGCGTCCGCGAGCGCCATGCCGTGGATCGCCGTCATCGCCGGTGTCCTGCTGGTCGTCGCGGCCGCGTGGGTGGTCCTCGCCGGACGCACCTGGGGCGTCAACCGGCGCTACGACGCCGGAGCGTCCCGCGCCGTCCGTCCCGCCGCGGGTGACGCCCAGCCCGGGGCGCCACTGCCCTCGACGGGCGATGTCGCGCCGGGCGTCGTGCCCGGGGATCCGGTGGTTCCTCGGGTTCCTCGGGTTCCTGGGGAACCTGCAGAACCCGGTGGTGCCCGCGATACTGGGGCAGTTGGGTCGACGCCTGCCGGTGCGGCGGAGGACCGTCAGGACGGACCGGATCGACCCGACGGACCCGACGGACCCGACGGACCCGACGGACCCGACGGACCGGACGGGCAGGACGCGCAGGACGGGCAGGACGCGCAGGACGGGCAGGACGGACCGGATCTCGGGAACGGGCGGCGCGGCGGTGCGGCCGGAGGCGCGCGTGGGCGTGGCAGCGCGCACGCCGACGAGATCGACAGCTGGGACGAACTCTCGCGCGGCAACGATCCGACGCGCTGACCGGCGGCCCTGACCGGCTGCCCCGGCTAGCTGCCCCGACCCGGCCGACCCGGAATGCCCCGAACGGTCGGACGGCCACCCTTGCACGCGGCACGTGGCACGTCGACGCAGTGCGACCCGACCGCCCCATCAATGGCAGAATGGGACACGACCCACCCGAAGGAGATCGACCATGGCATCCGAGGCAACCACCTCTACGACGCGCAACACCCCCGCCAACCACGCCCGCATGGGAGATGAGACCATCGGCCACGGAAACAGCCCCGCAGCATGGACATGCGTGCTCATCATGTTGGCAGGCGCCGCCGTCGCGTCCTTCGCCTACATCCTCGCGAGCACCGAGGGTAACCACGACTTCGGCACGCTGCTCTTCTGGGCCGGTATCGCCGTCATGTTCGTCGGGCTCCTCGTCGGGTTCTTCATGCGCAGGATGGGCTACGGCGTCGGCGGCTCGAAACTGAAGAACAACGGCCACTAGATGACGGTCCTCGACGACATCATCGGTGGCGTCCGCGAGGATCTCGCCGAACGGCGCCGCCACGTGTCCCTGGAGCAGATCCGGCAGGACGCCCTCGCGGCACCCGCCCCACTCGATGCGTTCGCCGCCCTCGGCGGCGGTCTCGGCGGCGAGGTAGCCGTCATCGCCGAGGTGAAGCGAAGCAGCCCGTCCAAGGGAGCCCTGGCGGACATCGCGGACCCGGCAGCCCTCGCGGCCTCCTACGAGCGCGGCGGTGCCGCGGTGATCTCGGTCCTGACCGAGGCGCGGCGGTTCGGCGGTTCGCTCGCCGACCTCGCCGCCGTCCGTGCAGCCGTGGGCCTCCCGGTGCTGCGCAAGGATTTCACCGTGGACGAGTACCAGATCTGGGAGGCACGGGCCCATGGCGCGGACGTCGTCCTGCTGATCGTCGCAGCGCTCGGTGACGACGACCTAAGGTCCTTCCTCGACCTGACGCACGAGCTCGGCATGAACGCGATCGTCGAGACGCACACGGAGGGCGAGGTCCGCAGGGCCGTCGCGGCCGAGGCGTCCATCATCGGCGTGAACGTCCGCAACCTGAAGACCCTCGAGATCGACAGGCGCGTCTTCGCCGGCCTCGCGCATCTCGTTCCCGCCGGAACGGTCGTCATCGCCGAGTCGGGGGTCCGCGACGTCGACGACGTCGCCGGCTACGCAGCGAGCGGGGCGAACGCCGTCCTCGTCGGCGAGGCGCTCGTGCGGCACGCGGATCCATCGGCCACCATCACCGAGTTCACCGCGGCAGGGCGGGCGGCCTGGCAGGCGGCCGGCGTGGCAGCGAACAGCTGACGAACGCGGCGGATCGTCGCCGCGCCAAGCACCGTCCTTCCGGGGACGGCACCAGCAGGACCAGCGAGCAGGATGCGGCCCGGTCACCCCGGACCGCCAGGATCCCGGGAGGCTTCCCTCCCGGGCCAGGACCAACAGGACAGGATTGCTGAAGTCATGACTGATATGCACCAGGACACCGGCCTGACGGGCGCGGACGCCGGAGCAGCGGACGCCATCGACGCCGGGACGGCGGACGCGTTCCTCAGCCACGATCAGAGCCTTCGCCACGCCCCCGGTCCCTACTTCGGCGCGTACGGCGGGCGCTGGATGCCCGAATCCCTGATCGCCGCGCTCGATGAGCTGCAGGACACCTTCGAGAAGGCCAAGGCCGATCCCGAATTCACGGCCCAGGTGGCGGAGCTCAACAAGAACTACGCCGGTCGGCCGTCGCTGCTCACCGAGGCCGCGCGTTTCGCCGAGCACTGCGGAGGCGTGCGCGTCTTCCTCAAGCGTGAGGATCTCAACCACACGGGGTCGCACAAGATCAACAATGTGCTCGGTCAGGCCCTGATCGCCAAGCGGATGGGCAAGACCCGCGTCATCGCGGAGACCGGTGCCGGCCAGCACGGTGTGGCCAGTGCCACCGCGGCCGCCCTCCTCGGACTCGAGTGCGTGGTGTACATGGGCGCCGAGGACACGCGTCGCCAGGCCCTGAACGTCGCCCGCATGCAACTGCTGGGTGCCACGGTCATCCCCGTGACCAACGGCTCGCAGACCCTCAAGGACGCCATCAACGACGCCCTGCGGGACTGGGTGGCGAATGTCGAGACCACGCACTACCTCCTGGGCACCGCCGCGGGGGCCCACCCGTTCCCCTCCATGGTGCGGTTCTTCCACGAGGTCATCGGCGACGAGGCCCGTGAGCAGATCCTCGAGCAGACCGGCCGGCTCCCCGACGCCGTCTGCGCCTGCGTCGGCGGCGGTTCGAACGCCATCGGCATGTTCCACGGCTTCCTCGACGATCGCGGCGTGGCCCTCTACGGCTTCGAAGCAGGCGGCGACGGCGTCGAGACCGGACGGCACGCGGCCACCATCACGCTCGGCCGCCCGGGTGTGCTGCACGGCGCACGTTCGTACCTCATGCAGGACGAGGACGGCCAGACCATGGAATCCCATTCCATCTCCGCCGGACTCGACTACCCGGGCGTCGGCCCCGAGCACGCCTACCTGGCGGATATCGGCCGCGCGAACTACGAGCCCATCACCGACGCCGAGGCCATGGCGGCCTTCAAGGTTCTCAGCCAGACCGAGGGCATCATCCCTGCCATCGAGACGGCCCACGCCCTCGCCGGAGCGATGAAGGTAGGGCAGCGCCTCGCTGCGGACCTCGGTCCGGGCGAGAAGGCGTCGGACAAGATCATCGTCATCAACCTCTCCGGTCGTGGCGACAAGGACGTGGCAACCGCCGCGGGCTACTTCGACCTGCTTCCCGACGACAGCGTCGAGCAGGAGATCGCCCAGGAGGGGGAGCAGCTGTGACACCACACTCGACCGACCAGCAGGCAGCGGGAGCGGGCGTCGCAGCAGCTGCGCCGTCGAAGGCCGCCGCCGCCATCGAGAAGGCCCGCCGGGAAGGCCGGGCGGCACTCATCGGCTACCTGCCGGCAGGATTTCCCGACGTCCAGACCACCATCGACGCCGGGATCGCCATGGCGGAGAACGGCGTGGACCTCATCGAGATCGGTATCCCGTACTCGGATCCCGTGATGGACGGCCACGTCATCCAGGAGGCGACGGTCGAGGCCCTCGCCAACGGCTTCACCGTCCCGAGGATCTTCGATGTCGTCGAGGGCATCACCCGGAAGACCGACGCCGCGGTCCTCGTCATGACCTACTGGAACCCCGTGATGCGGATGGGCGTCCGCGAGTTCTCCGAACGCCTCGCCGCCGCCGGGGGAGCCGGGCTCATCACGCCCGATCTCATCCCTGACGAAGCGACGGAGTGGCTCGAGATCTCCGAGGAACTCGGTCTCGACCGGGTGTTCCTCGTGGCACCGTCCACGTCGCCGCAACGCATGCAGAACACGGTCGACGCCAGCAGGGGATTCGTCTATGCGGTCTCCGTGATGGGCGTGACCGGTGCCCGGACGTCCGTGGGCGCTGCCGCCCGCGCTGTGGTCGACGCCGCCCACCACGCCGGCGCCGAGCGGGTGTGCGTGGGACTCGGCGTCTCCTCGTCCGCCCAGGTCCGTGAGATCGGCGCCTACGCCGACGGCGTGATCGTCGGGACGGCCCTCGTCGCCGCGCTGCGCGACGGTGGCGTGCAGGCCGTCGCGGAGCTCACACGGGAACTCAGCACCGGTACCGCCAAGGTGTCGGGCGGAGGGACTGCGTGAGCCTGCTTGCGCTGCAAGGATTCGTTCCGGCGTCCATCCCGAGCCCTCCCGCCGAGTGGGCGAGCTTCGGGCTGGGACCGGTCACCATCCACGCCTACGCGCTCTGCATCCTCGCGGGCATCATCCTCGCGCTCGTCCTGACCCAGAAACGCTTCGTCTCCTTCGGCGGGCACGCCGACGCCGTGTGGGACATCGCCATCTGGGCCATCCCCTTCGGGATCATCGGCGGGCGGCTCTACCACGTCGTCTCCTCGCCGGACGCCTACTTCGGTCCAGAGGGTGACCTCGCGCGGATACCGCAGATCTGGCAGGGGGGTCTCGGCATTTGGGGTGCCATCGCGCTCGGAGCGCTGGGTGCATGGATCGGCGCGCGCCGGGCCGGCGTCAAGCTCTCCGCGTTCGCCGACGCAGCGGCGCCCGGCGTCCTCCTCGCTCAGGCCGTCGGCCGCCTCGGCAACTGGTTCAACCAGGAGCTGTTCGGCGCTCCCACCACTCTTCCCTGGGGCCTGGAGATCGACGCCGACAATGCGAACTTCCCGCTCGACCAGGACCCCGGCACCCGGTTCCACCCCACGTTCCTCTACGAGCTCCTGTGGAACCTCGTCGGAGTCGCGATCCTGCTGCTCCTGGCACGCAGACTCAACCTCCGCGGCGGCCGTATGTTCTGGCTCTACGCGGCCTACTACACACTCGGTCGTGTCTGGATCGAGACGTTGCGCATCGACGACGCCGAGATGGTCTCACTGTTCGGCGTCACCCAACGCCTGAACGTCTGGACCAGCATCGCCGTCTTCCTGGTGGCGCTGGCCGTGCTGGTCTACCTCGCGGTCGCGCGGCGCCCGGCCGCCGAGCCGTCCGTCTACCTGCCCGGCCGGGCACCCGACGGCGACGCGGACAGCGGGGCCGCCGGACCGGCATCCGAGGCCGCCGCCGGTGCGACGGCGTCGGCCGACCGCTCCGAGGCAGACACGTCCGGCGAGCCCGCTGCAGCCCCCTCCGATGCCGTCTCCGCTGCGTCCGACGGGGCGCCGACCGGACCCGGAAAACCCTCCGACGCCCTCTCCGGACAAGGGGCGGGTGAGGGCGCGCATAACGCTTCAGCCACAGGTAGCCACGCCGCGGACGCAGCGCCGGACGGGCGGAATGATCGTGGTAATCTTTCCGAAACAAACGGCTCCTGAGGAACGACGAGCGTTCGAAGGACCCCGCGAGAGCGGAGCCACGGGAGTCGGTCCCCGACCAGCAGTCCCCGGGCCACCGCCCCTCAAGGACGCAACACCACACAGGCGTGGACTTCAGGTGCGACGGCCGGATCACCTTCCGAACCTGCACCGACACCGCCCTGACCAGCGCAGGATGACCACAGTGACTGCCCGCCAACCGCGCCGGGTGGCGCGGGCGCAGGCGGTGTGCACGAGATAGACAGACGGTGCCCGTTCCTCTCGGAGCGGTGCCCGCGGGGCCAAGGCTGTCCCCTCCCGACGCTCCATCATGGGGGAAGGATCCCTTCTATGACTGCTTTGACGCCAGGAAAGCCGCTGCAGGCGCACCACGGCACGACGACGACGTCGGCCGCCGACGCCGTCGAGTCCCCCTTCTCACGGTTCGCCTCGATACCGGAGGCCTTGGGGCTGTACGACCCCGAGAACGAGAAGGACGCGTGCGGCCTCGCCGTCATCGCGACCCTTCGCGGCGAACCCGGACACGACATCGTCGATGCCGCGCTGACCGCGCTGCGCAACCTCGAGCACCGCGGTGCCGTCGGGGCGGACGAGGGCACCGGCGACGGCGCCGGTCTGCTCACCCAGATCCCCGACGAGTTCTTCCGTGCCGTCGTCGACTTCGACCTGCCCGCAGCGGGCTCCTACGTGGTCGGCACGGCGTTCCTCCCCACCGAGGCGAAGGAGGAGGAGACGGCGCGCGCGGGCCTCGAGTCCATCGCGGAGTCCGAGGGCCTGCGGGTGCTCGGCTGGCGGGTGGTGCCGGTCGTGGCCGATCTCGTCGGCGCCATGGCCCGGGCGTGCATGCCCCACTTCGTCCAGTTGTTCCTGGCCCCTGCGGACGGCGAGGCGCCGGACCTCGACGGACGCGCGTTCCGCGTCCGCAAGCGGGCGCAGAACAAGTACGGCGTCTACTTCCCGTCCCTGTCCTCGAAGACCATCGTCTACAAGGGCATGCTCACCACGGCACAGGTCGAACCGTTCTACCCGGACCTCTCGGACGAGCGCTTCAAGACCCGCCTCGGGATCGTCCACTCACGCTTCTCCACCAACACGTTCCCGTCCTGGCCGCTGGCCCAGCCGTTCCGCACCATCGCCCACAACGGCGAGATCAACACGGTCAAGGGCAACCGGAACTGGATGCGTGCCCGGCAGTCGCAGCTGTCCAATCCGCTGCTCGGCGATTCCCCCGAGGAGCTCTACCCCATCTGCACGCCGGGTGCCTCCGACTCCGCGTCCTTCGACGAGGTGGCCGAGCTCCTCACGCTGTCGGGACGGCCCATCACCCACTCGATCATGATGATGATCCCGGAGGCGTGGGAGAACCACGCCACGATGGACCCCGCCCGCCGGGCGTTCTACCAGTACCACTCCATGCTCATGGAGCCCTGGGACGGCCCTGCGGCGGTGTCCTTCACGGACGGCCGCCTCGTCGGCGCGGTCCTGGACCGCAACGGCCTGCGCCCGGCGCGCTACTGGGTCACCGAGGACGGCCTCGTCATCCTCGCCTCCGAGGTGGGCGTGCTCGACGTCGAACCGTCCCGTGTTGTCCGCAAGGGCCGGGTCTCGCCCGGGAAGATGTTCCTCGTCGACACCGAGGAGGGCCGGCTCATCGAGGACCAGGAGATCAAGGCCGAGGTCGCCGCCGCCAACCCGTGGGGCGAGTGGGTCAAGGAGAACCTGATCCAGCTCGAGGACCTGCCGGAGCGCGAGCACGTGGTGCACACCAAGGCCTCGATCAACCGCCGGCAGCGCACCTTCGGCTACACGCAGGAGGAACTGCGCATCCTGCTCGGCCCCATGGCGAAGAACGGTGCGGAGCCCCTGGGTGCCATGGGCTCCGACACGCCCATCGCCGTCCTGTCCAAGCGACCGCGCCTGCTCTTCGACTACTTCGTGCAGTCCTTCGCCCAGGTAACCAACCCGCCGCTGGACTCGATCCGCGAGGAGCTCGTCACGTCGATGGGCGTCACGATCGGCCCCGACGGCAACCTGCTCTCCACCGGGCAGGTGCGGTCCAAGCAGATCGCCCTGAAGTTCCCCGTCATCACCAACGACGAGCTGGCGAAGATCGCCAATCTCGAGACCGACGACGGCGACCGCCTCACCGTCCGGGTCCGCGGCCTGTACCGGCACGACGGCGGAGAGGCCGCCCTGCGCGCGCGTCTCGCCGAGATCTGCGAGCAGGTCTCCAGCGCGCTCAACCGCGGCGTCGAGTACGTGGTGCTCTCCGACCGTGATTCGAACGCGCAGTGGGCTCCCATCCCGTCGCTGCTTCTCACCAGCGCCGTGCATCATCACCTCCTCAAGAGCGCCAACCGCACCAAGACGTCCCTCGTGGTCGAGGCCGGCGACGTGCGCGAGGTCCACCACGTCGCCGTGCTCATCGGCTACGGCGCCTCCGCCGTGAACCCGTACCTGGCGATGGAGAGCTGCGAGGAGCTCGTCCGCAACGGAGACATCACCGGCGTCACCGCCGAGACCGCCGTCGCGCACCTCATCAAGGGGCTCGGCAAGGGCGTCCTGAAGATCATGTCCAAGATGGGCATCTCCACCGTGAGCTCCTACTGCGGGGCGCAGACCTTCGAGGCGCTCGGCCTGGCCCAGGAGCTCGTGGACGAGTACTTCCACGGGACCCAGACCCAGCTCGGCGGCGTCGGCCTCGACGTCATCGCCGCCGAGACCGCTGCGCGCCATGATTCGGCGTACCCGCAGGACGGGATCGAGGACCCGCACCGTGGGCTCGACAACGGCGGCGAGTACCAGTGGCGCCGCGAGGGTCCGCCGCACCTGTTCAACCCCGAGACCGTCTTCCGGCTGCAGCACGCCACGCGTGAGCGCCGCTACGACATCTTCAAGGCCTACACACAGGGCGTCGACGACCAGTCGCGCGAGCTCATGACGCTCCGCGGCCTGCTGCGGCTCCGGGACGATCGCACCCCGATCGGCATTGACGAGGTGGAGCCCGTCTCCGAGATCGTGAAGCGCTTCTCGACGGGAGCCATGAGCTACGGCTCCATCTCGCAGGAGGCGCACGAGACGCTCGCCATCGCGATGAACCGCCTGGGCGGGAAGTCGAACACGGGTGAGGGTGGCGAGGACGTCGAGCGGCTCCTCGACCCCGAGCGCCGATCGGCCATCAAGCAGGTGGCGTCCGGGCGGTTCGGCGTCACGAGCCTCTACCTGACCAACGCCGATGACATCCAGATCAAGATGGCGCAGGGAGCCAAGCCCGGCGAGGGCGGCCAGCTCATGAGCCAGAAGGTCTACCCGTGGATCGCCCGTACGCGGCACTCCACGCCCGGCGTCGCGCTCATCTCCCCGCCGCCGCACCACGACATCTACTCGATCGAGGATCTCGCCCAGCTCATCTACGACCTCAAGCGGTCCAACCCGAGAGCCCGGGTCCACGTCAAGCTCGTGTCCGAGGTGGGCATCGGCACGGTCGCCGCGGGCGTCACGAAGGCCAAGGCCGACGTCGTCCTGGTGTCAGGTCACGACGGCGGCACCGGCGCCAGCCCGCTCAACTCGCTCAAGCACGCGGGCATCCCCTGGGAGCTGGGTCTCGCCGAGACGCAGCAGACCCTCATGCTCAACGGGCTGCGCGACCGCGTGGTGGTCCAGGTGGACGGCCAGCTCAAGACCGGGCGCGACGTCGTCATCGCCGCCCTGCTCGGCGGCGAGGAGTTCGGCTTCGCGACCGCACCGCTCGTGGTCTCGGGCTGCATCATGATGCGTGTCTGCCACCTCGACACCTGTCCGGTGGGCGTCGCGACCCAGAATCCTGAACTGCGGAGCCGCTTCACGGGCAAGCCGGAGTTCGTCGTCAACTTCTTCGAGTTCATCGCGGAGGAGGTCCGCGAGATCCTGGCGGAACTCGGCTTCCGGACCCTCGAGGAGGCCATCGGCCACAGCGAGCTCCTCGATGCCCGCAAGGCCATCGAGCACTGGAAGGCCGACGGCCTGGACCTCGACCCGATCCTCCGTGGCAACGAGTTCGATTCCGGCGAGCCGATGCGCAACACGACGAAGCAGAACCACGAGCTGGACCAGCACTTCGACAACAAGCTCATCGAGATGAGCGCCGATGCGCTGCACCACCGCTCGCCGGTCCGCATCTCGGTGGACGTCGTCAACACCGACCGCTCCGTCGGGACGATGCTCGGGCACGAGGTTACCCGTACCTTCGGGCTCGACACGCTGGCCACGGACACCATCGACATCACCCTCACGGGGCAGGCCGGGCAGTCGCTCGGTGCGTTCCTGCCGGCCGGCATCACCCTGCGGCTGCTGGGAGATTCGAACGATTACGTGGGCAAGGGCCTCTCGGGCGGACGCATCATCGTGCGGCCCGACCGCGCCAACTTGTTCCGTGCCGACCACAACGTGATCGCGGGCAACGTCATCGGCTACGGCGCCACGAGCGGCGAGATGTTCCTGCGCGGCCAGGTGGGGGAGCGGTTCCTGGTCCGCAACTCCGGCGCGACGGCGGTGGCCGAGGGGATCGGCGACCACGGCTGCGAGTACATGACCGGTGGCCAGGCCCTGATCCTCGGCAGGACCGGCCGCAACTTCGGTGCCGGAATGTCCGGTGGCACGGCCTTCGTGCTGGACCTCGACCGGGCCCGCGTCAACAAGCAGAGCCTCGAGAACGGTGAGCTCCTGCTGGTCGAGCTCGACGCGGAGGACATCGAGATCGTGCGGCGGCTGCTGATCCAGCACGTCGAGGAGACCGAGTCGACCCTCGCGGAGAGTCTGCTCGAGTCCTTCGAGGACATCATCCCGCGTTTCACGAAAGTCCTGCCGCGCGATTACGCCGCGGTGCTGGACGCCCGCGCCACCGCCGTCGAGCAGGGACTCGATCCTGACGGCGAAGAGGCGTGGACCAAGATCCTGGAGGTTACCGGTGGCTGACCCACGCGGATTCATGAAGGTGCGCGAGCGCCAGACCCAGCCCCGGCGCCCGGTTCCCGTGCGCATCATGGACTGGAAGGAAGTGTACGAGGCGCAGGAGAAGGGCGTCCTGAAGGCCCAGGCCGGCCGCTGCATGGACTGCGGTATCCCGTTCTGCCATCAGGGGTGCCCGCTCGGCAACCTCATCCCGGAGTGGAACGACCTCACGTTCCGGGAGAAGGGCCGGGAGGCCATCGACCGCCTCCACGCCACGAACAACTTCCCCGAGTTCACCGGGCGGCTCTGCCCGGCACCGTGTGAGTCGTCCTGCGTACTCGGGATCAACCAGCCGCCCGTCACCATCAAGCAGGTCGAGGTGTCCATCGCGGACCAGGCCTTCGGGGAGGGCTGGGTCGAGCCGCACCCGCCGGAGCGCCTCACGGGCCGCACCGTCGCCGTCGTCGGCTCCGGCCCGGCCGGACTCGCCGTCGCCCAGCAGCTCACCCGCGCCGGCCACACCGTCGCCGTGTACGAGCGCGACGACCGCATCGGCGGTCTCCTGCGCTACGGCATCCCGGACTTCAAGATGGAGAAAATCCACGTGGAGCGGCGCATCGACCAGATGAAGACCGAGGGCACACGCTTCCGGACCGGCGTCGACGTCGGCAAGGACATCAGCTGGGGACAGCTCAAGCGGCGCTACGACGCCGTCGTCGTCGCGACCGGGGCCACCGTCCCGCGTGACCTGCCGATCCCGGGCCGCAACCTGCAGGGCGTGCACTTCGCCATGGACTACCTTGTACAGGCGAACCGCGTGGTGGCCGGTGAGGCCGTCGAGGACCAGATCCACGCCGAGGGCAAGCACGTCGTGATCCTCGGCGGCGGCGACACCGGCGCCGACTGCCTCGGCACCGCACACCGCCAGCAGGCCGCCTCCGTGACCACGCTCGCCATCGGCCAGCAGCCCCCCACGGAACGCCGCCCGGACCAGCCCTGGCCCACGTTCCCCACGCTGTTCGACATCGCCAGCGCCCACGAGGAAGGCGGTGAGCGGCGCTACCTCGCGTCCACCGTCGAGTTCGTGGGTGACGACGGCGTCCTCCGGGGCATCAAGGTCGCGGAGACCGAGTTCGTCGACGGACGGCGTGTCCCCAAGGCCGGTTCCGAACGCGAGATCCCGGCCGACCTCGTCTTCCTCTCCCTCGGCTTCACCGGGGCCGAGCCCGCCGGGATCACCGAGCAGGTCGAGGCCGCCTTCGACGATCGTGGCAACCTCGCCCGCGACGGCTACTACATGACGAACACGCCCGGTGTCTTCTCGGCGGGCGACGCCGGCCGCGGACAATCGCTCATCGTCTGGGCCATCGCCGAGGGCCGCGCGTGCGCGGCAGCGGTGGACAAGTACCTCATGGGATCGACCAAGCTCCCCGCTCCCGTGGCACCTTCGGACCGCTCCATCGCCGTGCTCTGACCGGCCCCCACACCATCCCCTCGACCCAAACACGACTAGGCTAGGTTTATGAGACGCGCAAAAATCGTTGCAACATTCGGCCCCGCAATCGCCAGCTACGAGAACACGCTCGCCGTGCTCGAGGCGGGCGTCGACGTAGCCCGGATGAACATGAGCCACGGCGACTACACCGTGCACAGCAGCACCTATGACAACGTGCGACGCGCGTCGGAGGAGCTCGGCAGGCCCGTCGGCATCTTCGCCGACCTGCAGGGCCCCAAGATCCGCCTCGGCCGCTTCGCCGACGGCCCCCACGCCCTCGCCCCGGGAGATGTCTTCACCATCACGGTGGAGGACATCCAGGGCACGCAGGACATCTGCTCCACCACCTTCAAGGGACTCCCGCACGACGTCAACGTCGGCGACATGCTCCTGATCGACGACGGCAAGGTCTCACTCCGCGCCACGGCGGTCGACGACGTCTCGGTCACCACCGAGGTCGTCGTCGGTGGCATGGTGTCCAACAACAAGGGCATCAACCTGCCCGGCGTCGCCGTCAACGTCCCCGCCCTCAGCGACAAGGACGAGGAGGACCTCCGCTGGGCCATCCAGATCGGCGTCGACATGGTCGCGCTGTCCTTCGTCCGTGACGCCGGAGACGTACGGCGTGTGCACGAGATCATGGACGAGGAGGGCCGCAGGGTCCCCGTCATCGCCAAAATCGAGAAGCCGCAGGCCGTCGACGCCCTCGAGGAGATCATCGACGCATTCGACGCCATCATGGTGGCTCGCGGGGACCTTGGCGTGGAGCTGCCGCTGCAGGACGTCCCGATCGTGCAGAAGCGGGCCGTCGAGCTCGCGCGCCGCTGGGCGAAGCCCGTGATCGTGGCCACCCAGGTTCTCGAGTCCATGATCGACAACCCCCGTCCCACACGGGCGGAGGCCTCCGACTGCGCCAACGCCGTGCTCGATGGCGCGGACGCCGTCATGCTCTCCGGCGAGACCAGTGTCGGCAAGTACCCCATCGAGACCGTGCGCACCATGGCGGACATCATCGAGTCCACCGAGCGCCACGGCCTCGAGCGCGTGCCGCCGCTCGGCAGCAAGCCGAAGACCCGCGGCGGCGCGATCACCCGCGCAGCCGTCGAGATCTCGGACCAGCTCGATGCCAAGTACATCTGCACGTTCACGCAGTCCGGTGACTCCGCACGCCGGCTGTCCCGCCTCCGCCCGAAGAAGCCCGTCTTCGCCTTCACCCCCGTGCAGTCGACCCTCAACGCGATGTCGCTCATCTGGGGTATCCAGCCGAAGCTCGTGGAGTTCGTCGAGCATACGGACCAGATGACGTCCCAGGTGGACCGCGTACTCTTCGAGCAGGGACTCGTGGAGGTGGACGACCTCGTGGTCATCGCCGCCGGTTCCCCTCCCGGACAGGCCGGCTCCACCAACTCCATCAAGGTGCACCGTGTCGGCGACATCACCGACGCGGGCCAACTGCCGGACGGCCACACCTCCTTCATCAAGGAGGGCGTCGGCCCCTGGCCGGTCAAGAAGAAGTAGCGGTCCACGCCTGAACGAGAAGACCCCCACCCGATCGGGTGGGGGTCTTCTCGTCTGTCGGCTGCGGGCGGGACCCGGAAGCGGTCCTGCGTCAGTTGACCTGGTTGATGATCGTCTCGGCGACCTCGCGCATGCTGAGGCGGCGGTCCATCGAGGTCTTCTGGATCCAGCGGAAGGCCTCGGGCTCGGTCAGCCCCATCTTGGTGGTCAGGAGGCTCTTGGCACGCTCCACCAGCTTGCGGGTCGCGAACTGCTCCTGCAGATCGGACACCTCGGCCTCGAGGGCCTTGATCTCCTCATGCCGCGACATCGCGATCTCGATCGCGGGAATGAGGTCCGCGGGGGTGAAGGGCTTGACCACGTAGGCCATGGCGCCGGCGTCGCGGGCGCGCTCGATGAGTTCCTTCTGGCTGAAGGCCGTGAGGAGGACCACGGGGGCGATCCGCGCCTTCACGATCTGCTCGGCCGCGGTGATGCCGTCCATGACGGGCATCTTGACGTCCATGAGGACGAGATCGGGCTTGTGCTCGGTCGCAAGGGCCACGGCCTTCTCACCGTTGTCCGCCTCCGCCACGACGTCGTAGCCCTCGCCGCGCAGGATCTCGATGATATCGAGTCGGATGAGCGTCTCGTCCTCGGCCACGATGACCCGGCGAGCGGGTCCGGCGGGCGTGGTTTCGGTGGATTCAGACACTGTTGCTCCTTGATGATGACGGCGTTCCGGTGGGTCCCCTGAGGCTGTGCCTCCGGTCCCGGAAACAGCCTATCGGCATGTAGAGTGGTTTCGCGCACCGGCGGAGGGCGGAAGTCCGGCTTCATCCTTCCAGCCGTGGCGGGTACGGCCCGAATGGCGGAATTGGCAGACGCGCTGCACTCAAAATGCAGTATCGAGAGGTGTGTGGGTTCGAGTCCCACTTCGGGCACATCAAAGGCCTGGTCAGAGGCCGGGGACTCCGGATGCCGCATCCTCCGCCCCCGGTACCTGACCGCAGCGCCCGCGCGCAGGTACTGTGAGGCCATGGCCAGCGAAGCGATGATTCTCGACGTCGACGGACCGGAAGGTTCGCGGTCGGTCCGCCTGTCCAGCCCCTCGAGGGTGCTCTGGCCGGACCTCGGACTGACGAAGCTCGATCTCGCCCGCTACTTCATCGACGTCGCCCCCGCCTTCCTCCGAGCCAACGGCCGGCGACCCGTCTCGCTGCAGCGCTTCGGTGGCGACGTGGAGGGGGAATCCTTCTTCAGCAAGAACCCGCCGAAGGGTGCGCCCGACTATGTCCGGAGCGTCACCGTCACCTATCCCAGCGGTCGCTCGCACCCGCAGCTCGTGCTGGACGAGCCGGCGTCGATCGTCTGGGCCGCACAGATGAACACGGTGGTTTTCCATCCGTGGGCCTCGAAAGCCGATGCCCCGGACCTGCCCGACGAACTGCGGATCGACCTCGACCCGCAGCCCGGAACGGCATTCGCCGACGTCGTCGCCGCTGCCCATGCCTTGCGCTCCGTCCTCGCGGAGGCGGGACTCACCTGCTTCGTGAAGACCTCGGGGAACCGCGGGCTCCACGTCTTCTCCCCGATCGACGCTATGCACGAGTTCCTCGATGTGCGCCATGCCGTGATCGCGGCTGCCAGGGAGCTCGAGCGCCGGATGCCGGACCGCGTGACCACCGCGTGGTGGAAGGAGGAACGCGGCGAACGGATCTTTGTCGACTACAACCAGGCGAACCGGGACCGCACGATGGCGGGCGCCTACAGCCCGAGGGCCCTGCCGCACGCCCCCGTGTCCTGCCCCGTCACCTGGGAGGAGCTTGACGACGTCGACCCGGCAGCCTTCACCGTGGTCACCGTGCCAGACCGCCTGCGGACGATCGGAGATCCGTGGGCGGACCTGCACGCCGCGCCGGGCGGTATCGACGTGCTGCAGGCCTGGTGGGAGCGCGATGTGGAACAGGGTCTCGGCGAGCTACCCTTCCCACCCGACTTCCCCAAGATGCCCGGAGAGCCCCCGCGCGTACAGCCGAGCCGTGCGCGTACCCGCGACTGAACAGGCCTGTCAACGGCAGCCGGGGGCGCAGTCCACCCGCCGCGGGCGCATCGCGCGCTGGTAGAACAGGAGGGAACGTTGCCGCGCCCCGGCACGAGCCGGGCCTGACGCCGCGCCGGTCCGTGACCGGCAGTTGGGAGAACCATGAAGAAGACCGTCCTACCATCGATCCTGGCGCTGCTCCTGCTGACGGGATGCGGCGGCAATCCTGCCACGGGTCCTGAGCAGCCCGGCCCCACGCCCGATCCGGCGGAGACGACGCAGGCGGCGCCATCGGACGCTCCCTCGGTGGACGGGCTCGCCGACGCGGCCAGCGGGGTCTTCACCTTCGTTCTCGACGATGCGACGGGAGACATCGTCCTCCCGGCCGAGGGCCCGCAGGACGTCGAAGACCTCCGGACGGAGCTGGCCGAGGACGACGTGACCTACGCGCGCGTGACGGTGCAGAACCCGGACGATGGCCTGCCCCTGGAGATCGACGCCGTCACGGTCTCCACGCCCGAGGGCCAGGAGTTGGAGTTCAGGGCAGCTGCCACGGTGATCGAGGAGTGGGGTGCAGCGGCGAACAACGGCGAGCCGAACCCCGAGGTGGTGGGACTCGTCGAGGAGTACAGCGGGGCAGCGGTACCCGGGAGCACGACCGACCTCCTGATGATCGGTGGCTTCCCCGACATCCCGGACACGATCAGTGCCGTGACGGTGCAACCCGCCGGAGGAGCGGAGCCTGTCGAGGCGCTGGTGCAGCCTGAGTCCTAGGCATCAGGACGACGTGCCGGAGTAAGCTCGTGCCATGTCTCTTTCCGACCACTCCCGCACCGCAGTGGTCATCGAGGACGACGACGACGTGCGCGACCTCCTGCACACCGTGCTCACGGGTTCCGGCTATCGCGTCCACACCGCGCCGGCCGGCCTCGCGGGTGTCGAGATGGTGCGGCGCCTGATGCCGGACGTGGTCACCCTGGATGTCGGGCTGCCGGACATCGACGGCTTCGAGGTGGCGCAGCGGATCCGCCGATTCTCGGCGACGTTCATCGTGATGCTCACCGCACGGACCGACCCGTCGGACGAGAAGCGAGGGTTCGAGGCAGGGGCCGACCGTTACCTGAGGAAGCCCTTCCGTCCGGCCGAGCTGAGGCGACATCTCAAGGAGGGCACAGCGGCTGCCGAGGTATGACTCGCAGCGCCGAATTACCTCGCAGCGCCGTGTCGACTCGGGGCACTGCCGGCTCGGGGTGACACCGGCGTAGACGGCTTTGTGCGCGTAGTCGACGCCCTTCTTGCCGGCCGGCCAGAGAGCCGGAGCTGCTCCCGCGCCGGTCGCGTTCTCCAGGGTATGGTCGAAGGCCAGCCGGACGAGCGCGTGCGCGCCCGAGGCCGGCAGTCCGCGCAGCCCCGTCACCGACCAGAGTCCGCGCAGGGCACCGAGAGTAGCGCCAGTGAGCCAGTGCATGACGTGGTTCCACACCGGATAGGCCCGGTCCTGGTCCGCCGGCCTGCCGAGGAGGATCCGCAGCGTGCGCCCGGGGACGTGCGAATCCAGCCGACCGCTCAGGCGCTGCTCGACCAGCTCGCCGGCAGTCATCGCGGCGGTTCCCGCCAGGCCTGCTGCGACTCCCCGCAGCGCCGACCGGCGGAGGGCCGCTGCACGTCCGTCCACTAGTCGTCCTCCCCGTCGGGATCGTCCTCGAGTTCCTGCCCGCGGGAGTCGTCCCCGAGGTCCGTGTCGATCCCGTTGTTGTCGTCGTAGTTCCCCGTGTCGGTCTCCGAGGTGTCGCCGTCCTGGTTACCGAGATCGCACCCGCCGAGGAAGAGGGCTCCTGCGGCGAGGAGGGCGGCCGTGGTCCTGAGTGATCTGTCAGTCATGATGGCTCCGTCCGATGCTCGAGTGATCTTCCTAGACGTATCACCGTAGGGATCCGCCGGAAACGCCGGCAACGGGGCGTGCACGCGGAAAGAACGCTTGCAATCAGATCCTGACCTGCTCCCGGGCTGTCCCCGGGCAGAGCGGTTCGCTACTGCCGGACGTCGCGGATTAAGTTGGTGATGCGGGCCGTCGAGAGCCGCCGGCCTTGCTCGTCGGTCATCACGACCTCGTGGGTGGTGAGAGTGCGTCCGAGATGGATGGCCGTCGCGGTCCCGGTGACGAGCCCTGTGTCGATACTGCGGTGGTGGGTCGCGCCCACCTCGATACCGACCGCCTGCCGGCCGGGTCCCGCATGGAGGCCGGCGGCGAAGGAGCCGAGAGTCTCGGCGAGGACCACGTGCGCACCGCCGTGCAGGATCCCCGCTACCTGCTGATTCCCGTCGACGGGCATGGTCGCGACCATGCGTTCCGCACTCATCTCCTGGAAGACGATGCCCATCTTGACCGTCAGGGCGCCCACCCCGTACCGCCCCAGCCAGCCGTGCATCTCTGTCGGCACGCCGGCGGCCACGAGCTCGGCCAGGCGCTCCTCGGAGGGGTGCTGAAGGGCGTCGGCGCGAGTGCGGTTGTCTGTCATGGCAACTAGGCTGGCACCTGTGAGTGAAACAACCAAACCTGCTGCCACCCTGACCATGGCGTCGTCGACCGACGATACGCCCGAAGGGTCCGAACCCTCGCCGGAGCAGCAGGGGCGCGGTGGCCGCCGCGCCGACGGGTCACGCAACAGGCTCCTGGTGATCGACGGCCATTCGATGGCCTTCCGGGCGTTCTATGCGCTCCCGCCCGAGAACTTCTCGACGGACACCGGCCAGCACACCAATGCTGTGTACGGCTTCACCGCCATGCTGATCAACCTCATCAAGGACCAGAAGCCGAGTCACGTGGCCGTTGCCTTCGACCTCGACACGCCGACCTTCCGTTCGGAGGAGTACACGGAGTACAAGGGTGGCCGTTCCAAGACCCCGGAGGAGTTCCACGGGCAGGTGGACCTGATCATCAAGGTGATGGAGGCCATGCGCATCCCCACCATCTCGCTCGACGGGTACGAGGCGGACGACATCCTCGCGACCCTCGCCTACCAGGCTGCCGGTGCGGACTGGGACGTGCAGGTCGTCAGCGGGGACCGTGATGCGTTCCAGCTCGTGAACGACCGCGTCACGGTGCTCTACCCCAAGCAGGGCGTCACGAACATCCCGCAGATGGACGCGGAAGCCATCGAGGAGAAGTACTTCGTGCCGCCGCACCAGTACTCGGACCTCGCCGCCCTGGTGGGGGAGAGTGCGGACAATCTCCCGGGGGTGCCGGGCGTCGGTCCGAAGACCGCGGCGAAGTGGATCAAGCTGTACGGCGGGCTCGAAGGCATTCTGGAGAACCTCGACAAGATCGGTGGCAAGGTCGGCGACTCGCTCCGGGCAAACATCGAGGACGTGAAGCGCAACCGCCGCCTGAACCGCCTGCTCACCGACCTCGACCTCCCGGTGGATCTCGATGCCATGGTGTCGCAGCATCCCGACCGTTCCGCGATCGAGGACCTCTTCGACTCGCTGCAGTTCAACACGTTGCGCAAGCGCCTGTTCGACCTCTTCGGCGAGGAGGAGTCGGAGGAGGAGAGTGACGAGCAGAGTGCCCCGCCGCATGTGCTGCTCGAGGAAGCCGGCGAGCTGACGCAGTGGTTTGCGGGGACCAACCAGGCGCAGGCGTCCGTCGCCCTCGCGACCGAGACGACTGGGGGGACCACCGACGTCGTCGGGATCGCCGTCGTGACGTCCTCGGCTGCCGCCTTCATCCCGCTCGAGCCACTCGACGCGGACGCCGAGAAGGTCCTGGGGGACTGGCTGGCCAGTACTGACGCGCCGAAGATCGTCCACGATTTCAAGACCGTGTTCAAGCTGATCTCCGCCCGCGGCCTCCACCTCGCCGGAGAGGTCGACGACACCGCGATCTCCGGCTACCTGATCCAGCCCGATCGCCGCAGCTACGAGCTGGCCGACCTCGCGCAGTACCATCTCCGTCTCTCCATCACGGCGTCCGCGAACGACTCCTCCGGCCAGCAGGCGCTCGACCTCGGGGGCAACGACGTCGCCTCGCCCGCCGTCGTCGCCGCCTACGCAGCCCTGCAGCTGAGCGAGCACTTCGCCGGACAACTCGTGGAGCGCGGCGCCAACCAGCTGCTCGGCGGCCTCGAACTCCCGCTCGCGGAGGTCCTCGCCCGCATGGAGCTCACCGGTGTCGCCGTCTCGGTCGAGGGACTGGAGCGCCTCCTCGACGACTTCTCGAAGACCATTAGTGCCGCCGGTTCCGAGGCCTATCGGATCATCGGCAAGGAGATCAACCTCGGGTCGCCCAAGCAGCTGCAGACCGTCCTCTTCGACGAACTCGAACTTCCCAGGACCAAGAAGATCAAGACCGGGTACTCCACCGACGCGGACGCCCTGACGGACCTCATCACCAAGACCGGGCATCCATTCCTCGAGCAGCTGCTCGCCTACCGTGACGCGACGAAGCTTCGGCAGACCGTCGAAGGGCTGCGGAAGGCCGTGGGCGACGACGGCCGCATCCACACCACCTACCTGCAGACCGTCGCGGCGACCGGACGGCTGTCCTCGACCAACCCGAACCTGCAGAACATCCCGGTCCGCTCCGACGAGGGGCGCCGGATCCGCGAGGTGTTCGTGGTCGGTCACGGCCGGGACGGAAATCCGTACGAGACGTTGATGACGGCCGACTACTCGCAGATCGAGATGCGCATCATGGCCCACCTGTCCGGCGACGAGGGCCTCATCTCGGCGTTCCTCGAAGGGGAGGACCTCCACCGCTTCGTGGGTTCGCACATCTTCGGTGTCGCGCCCGAAGACGTCACGAACGCCATGCGATCCAAAGTGAAGGCCATGTCCTACGGCCTGGTCTACGGCCTCAGCTCCTTCGGACTGTCGAAGCAGCTCGCGATCTCGGTGGACGAGGCGCGGACGCTCATGCGCGACTACTTCGAGCGCTTCGGCGCGGTGCGTGACTACCTGCGCGGCATCGTCGAGCAGGCCAGGAAGGACGGCTTCACCTCCACCATCGAGGGACGGCGCCGCTACCTGCCGGATCTCTCCAGCGACAACCGGCAGCTGCGGGAGATGGCGGAGCGTGCTGCGCTGAACGCGCCGATCCAGGGTTCGGCCGCCGACATCATCAAGAAGGCGATGCTCGGCGTGGACGAGGCGCTGACCCAGCGCGGTCTTCGCTCCCGCATGCTGCTGCAGGTGCATGACGAGCTGGTCCTCGAGATCGCCAAGGGCGAGACGGCGGAGGTCGAGGCGCTGGTCCGTGAACAGATGGCGGGTGCCGCGGATCTCTCCGTTCCCCTCGACGTGTCCGTGGGTACGGGAGCCAGCTGGCACGACGCCGCGCACTGATCGTGCGGTAGCGCGCTCTCCTGCGGTCTCGAGGATGTGGTGGTCCATCATGTCCGGGCGGTGGCTGACCCGGTGCACCTGCCCGGGTCGGCAAGGGCAGGGCGCGTGCCTCTCGTGAGGGGTTCCCGTGACATGGTCCATGGCCTCAGCCCGGGCCCGCATCGTTCTCGCCGGACTGCTTGTCCGATTGTTCTTCACGGACGATTCGTCCGGCCTGCCAGTAGCTGTTCCTTCGCGCCTTACCGGCCCGGCCGGTATTTTCAGGGGCACGGAACCAGGGAATGCCCCGTCGTGTCTCGACGGCCCACGCGCCCTGATGGATGACGTGGTGATGTCTCGAACACAGCAGCACTCCGTTGCCGATGCTCGTTCGTCCGCCTCGGGACCACGGATTGACGTGGTGGGCTTCGCACCAGCTGGCCGGGATGGAGCAGTCCGGGAAAGCGCAGCCCTTGTCCCTGGCGACGAGTGCCCGGCGCAGGTGCGGAGGAAAGAACCGTTGGGCTCGCCCGACGTCGAGAACCTGACCTGCGCTGCCGAGTACGAGAGGGATGAGGTCGGCATCGCACGCCATCCGCCTGATCGTCCTGGCGCTGAGCTGGCCGGAGAAGATGCCATGCCCGGCCTGATGGACATGGCCGGCACTCTGGATATCACTGATCAGGTCCTTGTAGTCGATCGTCACCATCACCTGGGGGCGATGACCGCCGGTAGCGGGGAGGGCCGCCGTGGTCAGGGCGATCCTGCAGGCTGTGACAAGGCCGTCGAGAAGTGCCTGAGCCCTCGTCGGCCCCTCCGGATCACCGACGGACATCTTCACGCGGCCCGGGCCACCACCAGCGGCGGCATCGGAATCGAGGGGGCGGGTCGTCCCGATGCGAGGGTTCGCGGTGGCGTTCATGACGGTGGCCAGGTGCTCGAACTGCTCGTCGGTCGCGCCGATCTCCAGCATGTGCAGCCCGTGGCGTCGGCCCCTGAGGAAGACGCCCTGTCGTGCGCGCAGCACCTTTTCGGAGGGTTCCTGGCCATCCTGATCGAGGACGCTCTCCCACCGTCGGGCGAGCACCCGGAGGATGTCCTCGTCGGATTCCACGGCCTGCCTTGTGAGGTGACACTCCATCGATTCGAGCTGCTGCGGGGTCGCGAACGACCGCACCCGCTGCAGCGCCTGGCAGACGACGGTCGCGGCCCGGCCACTGACGACTCAGGCGCCTGCTGCGGCACCCAGAGTCTCCAGGCGGGGCGGCACGGGGGCGCCGGTCGGAGACACGGTCGGCAGCAGCACCTCGGCGAGATCCAGCCTACGTCTGGCTTCGGCCCGGCTGATGCCCAGGGTCGCGCGCAGGAAGTCCGCGCAGTCCCGGAAGCCAAGGCTCGTCGATGCACCCCGCACCGCAGTCTCACCAGGCCCGGATTCCTGCTGGGCGGAAGCGACGAGATCCTCGGCCAGCCGGGCTGCTCGAATCTGCAGCTGGTCGACGATCTTCGAGGCCCGTTCGACGTCGAGGACGAATTGCAGCGCCTCCGGCTCGGACATGAGGAGGTCGTCGCGGCTCGCCTGACGGCTGCATTCGGCGAGCGCGACGCAGGCCGAGTCTGCTGAACCCGGTGTCCGGACGGAGCTCTCGATCGGGGAGATGGCCATACACCAATTTTATCGAACATATGTACTATTCGCTCGTCTGTAGGAGATTGTGGAGGACAAGTCGGTTCCTCCTGTCCACAGAGGCGTACGGGTGTGGGTCCCGGCATCCAGGCGCCGACGTCGGGCCGACCGCCGAAGGGCCCCGGTGTCGTGCCGCCCACTTCGAGGCGCCGGTGTCGTACCGACCGCGTCCAGGCACAAGTGTCGTACCGACCGCCGAAGGGCGCCGGCGTCGTGCTGACCGCCGGCCGGCCCGGGTGGCGGTTCTGGTACACGCGGGACAGCCCCGACTAGTGTGGTCGGGTGAGCTACGACACCGCACCGGACCTGCACACCGAGATCTTCACGCCTGCGGCAGATGAGGACGCCACGGCGGACGGCCGCTTCACCAAGTGGCTCGATGCCGAGGGGATCGGATTCCACGAGGGCACCTTCGATCCCGAGGACATCCCGACGTACCTTGCGGCGTACCGGGCGGACCAGCGAGTGCTCTGGGGCGTCCACGACCGCGCCCAGCCAGCCGAAGCCCTCGGTGCGGACCACCCCGTGGCCACCTACGGCACCATGGTGCATTCGCTCAATGTGGGAGCGGGACTGGTCGAGGCCCACCAGATCACGGCGGTCACGGTGCGGTCGAGCCACCGGCGCAACGGCATCCTGCGCTCCATGATGACGAGGGACCTCGGTGAGGCGGCGGAACGGGGGCTCCCGCTGGCCATCCTGACCGCATCCGAGGCCACGATCTACGGTCGTTTCGGGTTCGGCTGCGCGACCTTCACGCAGAGTGTCGAGGTGGATGTCCGTGAGCGGTTCGAGGTGACCGCACCGCGAACAGGCACGACGACGCTCGTGGCCCGGGAGCACGCCGTCCGTCTCGCCCAGCAGATCTTCGACGGCTTCCACGCCTCGACCTTCGGTTCAGTCGACCGTCAGTACGCCTACCCGCGCCGCGCCTCGGGCGAGTGGGGAAGGGAGCGGCCCATCGAGGACCGCAACGTCCGGTTCGCAGTGCACTACGACGCGACGGGTACACCGGCCGGGTACGTCTCCTACCGCTTCGCCGGCTGGGAGACCACGCCCTACACCATGAAGATCGTCGATCTCGTGGCCTCCACACCCTCCGCCTACCTCGAGCTGTGGCGCTATCTCGGGTCGCTCGACCTCGTTCAGGTGGTCACATGGGATGGGGCCCGACGCGACGACGCGCTGCCCTGGTCGCTCCGCGACAGGCGGTGCTACAGCGTCAAGGGGACGGACGACGTCCTCTGGGTCCGCATGCTCGACGTACCGGCAGCACTCGGGGCGCGGTCCTACCGGGGCAGCGGCCGCATCGTCCTGGACGTGCTGGACCCGCTCGGGATCGCCGGCGGCTCCTTCGTCCTGACCGTCGTCGACGGCGTGGCGCAGGTCGAGCACGTGGACACTGCCGCCGCGCCCGACGCGACGCTCACCGTGAACGCGCTCGGATCGCTGTACCTCGGGGGAGTCCAGGCTTCCGCGCTCGCCGCGGCCGGTGCTCTGACCGCACACGCGGACGACGCCGTCGACCTGCTCGACACGCTGTTCGGACTGCCGCAGGAACCGTACTGCATCACGCATTTCTGACACTCCGATGCTGCTCCGTCGCGGCTCGCCCGCCGCGTGCGGCATGGCGCGGAAATCCGCGATGTGCTTTGACGGTGTCAGGGGCCGAGGCTAGACTAGGGAGGCGCGTAGTGCGCTCGTGCGGGTTCCGGTGCAAGCCGACGTCCTCTGCAGGGCACTACCACTCGTGAATCTTCCGAGATTCTGTCCATTTCGTCCACATCCGGACAGACGGACCCACGCCCGGCCCCGCTGGAACCGTGGTGTTCGCCATGACCGGAACACTTCATCATCCACAACGGAGTCCCAACTACATGACCATCACCACCACCGAGAAGCAAGGTGCCCCGCAGGTCGCGATCAACGACATCGGCACCGCTGAGGACTTCCTCGCAGCTATCGACGCGACCATCAAGTACTTCAACGACGGCGATCTCGTCGAGGGTACCGTCGTCAAGGTCGATCGCGACGAGGTCCTGCTCGACATCGGTTACAAGACCGAGGGTGTCATTCCTTCCCGCGAGCTTTCCATCAAGCACGACGTCGATCCCGGGGACGTCGTCTCCGTGGGCGATCAGGTCGAGGCCCTGGTGCTCACCAAGGAAGACAAAGAAGGCCGACTGATCCTCTCCAAGAAGCGGGCTCAGTACGAGCGCGCCTGGGGTGACATCGAGAAGGTCAAGGAAGAGGACGGCGTCGTCACCGGCACCGTCATCGAGGTGGTCAAGGGTGGTCTCATCCTCGACATCGGCCTGCGCGGCTTCCTGCCCGCGTCCCTCGTCGAGATGCGTCGCGTCCGCGACCTGGCACCGTACATCGGCCAGCAGATCGAAGCGAAGATCATCGAGCTCGACAAGAACCGCAACAACGTCGTGCTGTCGCGTCGTGCGTGGCTCGAGCAGACCCAGTCCGAGGTGCGCTCGACGTTCCTCAACAAGCTGGAGAAGGGCCAGGTCCGCCCGGGCGTCGTCTCCTCGATCGTCAACTTCGGTGCATTCGTGGACCTCGGTGGCGTCGACGGTCTCGTCCACGTCTCCGAGCTGTCCTGGAAGCACATCGACCACCCGTCCGAGGTTGTCGAGGTCGGCCAGGAAGTCACCGTCGAGGTTCTCGAGGTCGACCTGGACCGCGAGCGTGTCTCGCTCTCCCTCAAGGCCACGCAGGAAGATCCCTGGCAGACCTTCGCCCGCACGCACGCGCTGGGCCAGGTTGTCCCGGGTAAGGTCACCAAGCTGGTTCCGTTCGGCGCGTTCGTTCGCGTCGAGGACGGCATCGAGGGCCTGGTCCACATCTCGGAGCTGGCAGTCCGCCACGTCGAACTCGCAGAGCAGGTCGTCTCGGTCGGCGACGAGCTCTTCGTCAAGGTCATCGACATCGACCTCGAGCGCCGCCGGATCTCCCTCAGCCTCAAGCAGGCCAACGAGGGCGTCGACGCGGACAGCACCGAGTTCGATCCCGCGCTCTACGGCATGGCCGCCGAGTACGACGAAGAGGGCAACTACAAGTACCCCGAGGGCTTCGACCCCGAGTCGAACGAATGGCTCGAGGGCTACGAGACGCAGCGTGCTGCCTGGGAAGCCCAGTACGCCGAGGCACAGTCCCGCTGGGAATCGCACAAGAAGCAGGTCGTGCAGCACGCGTCCGACGACGCCGCTGCCGCGAGCGAGCCGGCCGAGTCCACCTCGACCAGCTACTCGTCCGACCCCGTGGTCACGGACTCCGGTTCGGGAACCCTCGCGTCCGACGAGGCACTCGCAGCACTCCGCGAGAAGCTGACCGGGGCGTAAGCCACCTCAGCATCGTCGAAAAGGCCCTCATCTTCGGATGGGGGCCTTTTGCGTGTCGGGGCGAGCACTGATGCCCGTGCACGGCCGACTCGGGAAGACCGGGAGTGCGCGGCGGGCTCGGGGAGACCGGGTGTGTGCGGCGTGTGCGTGGCGGGCTCGGGGAGACCGGGTGTGCGCGGCGGGTCTATCGCCTGGTCGAGACCGTCACGGTGAAGCGGCTGGTGCGGTCGAGTTGGCGGGTCGGTCCGATGGTGCGCTCGAGGACCGGCCGGTAGCGGAGGTGGCTGTTCCACACCGTCCAGAGTTCGCCACCCGGAGCGAGGACCCTCGCGCAGGCATCGAACAGACGGTGGGCGGTTCCTTCGTGGACCGTGCTGCCGATGTGGAACGGAGGGTTGAGGACGATCACCTGCGCGGATGCGTCCGGTACGGCCGAGAGCGCGTCATCCCTGTCGACGGCCACGCGGTCCGCGACGCCGTTCGCCAGCGCCGTGGCGCGTGTGGAGGCGACGGCGGAGGCGGACTGGTCGGTGGCGTGTATCCGCACGTCCGGTCGACCGAGGGCCAGGTACGTCGCAATGGCTCCGTTGCCGCAGCCGAGATCGACGATGTCGGCGTTCCTGCCGGCACTGCCCGCCGGTCGCTGCTCGATACCCCGCAGGTGGGGCAGGAGCAGGCGGGTCCCGGGATCGAGCGACGCGCCGCCGAAGGTCGCCGCGAAGGCATGCAGTTCGAGCGGGCGCTCCAGGCCGACGTCGTAGCGTGCGGTGCTCGGACCGGAGGAGGCGGTGACGGGGTGCGGCTCCGCTGCGACGAGCACCCGGGACTTCTGCCGGGCGAGGCTGGCGGTGACCGAGCCGAAGGACCTGGCGAGGACGGCATTCATCGACACTGACATGTGCTTGAGCCGCCCTGCGGCGAGGACCTGCACGTCCGGCTGGGCATGGGCTGAGATGAGGCGGGCCTGTTCGTCGAGTTCGTCGAGTGAACGGGGAAGCCGCATCAGCACGGTGGTGACGCCATCGAACAGTTCGGGTCCCAGCGCGCAGGAGCGATATGCTCCGGCCAGGTGCAGGTCGGCGGCATTCGCGGCGAGCGCGCGTTCATTGACCAGCCCGTCCTGGAATGCCCGGACCTCCCGACCCGAGGCGGCCGCGGCGCCGAGCGTGAGCGCTCCGTAGGAGTCGTTGAGGGTTACGATGCGCCCGGGTCGTCGCAGCGCCTCCGCGGCGAGATCGAGCAGCAGGCGGTCCGCGGCATCCACGGCCACCAGTTCCGGAGCTTCGACGTCGGGCCGGCGGCGGAGGAGATCGAGGTTCAGCGGTGTCACCCGCTCCATCCTAGGCGCCGAGGCGGTCGGACGGACCGGAACAGGGGCTCACGACTCGCGCGGCCCGTCGTCGGCGTCGGTGCTGCCTGCATCGGCCTGCCCGTCGGTGTCGGTGAACAGCCAGTCGAGCGGTGTATCGGCGGCGGCGTCCTCGGGCCGCGCGGCCCGCGCCGGCACCGGGTTGTCCTCGGTGAGAGCCTCGCTGCCGCCGGCCGGGTCCGTGCTGTAGGGGGCCCGGGGAGGAGGCGGCAACCGGTCGATCAGTTCGTTGGCTGCGTGCGCCAGCAGATCCCGCTGGAGGGGCGGAAGGGTGAAGGAGCCGTGGAGGTACGCCTCCACCTCGTACTCCCCGGCGTCCCCACCGAGACCGAAGTAGTGCAGCCACAGTTCGCTCGCCTCGATCTGGGCATGGCGGATCGCACGGAGGAGGTGCGTTCGCTGATATTCGTGATCCGGCTGGTTCTCCACGGGCTAGGCCTTAGTGCGAGCTACCGGCGGTGCCGTTGATGACGCTGAGGGCAACCGATCGTAGATCCATCGGCGTCGACGACGCCTCGGAGAGCATCCGCCGCATCGACCCCTCCGCGTCCAGTCCGTGACGCTCCATCAGGATGCCCCTCGCCGTGTGGATGAGGTCGCGTGTCCCGAGCGCTTCCTGCAGGGCCCGGTTGGCGGCGGCAGGGGCGCTCTCCGGCTGGGCACTGCCGAGAAGGGTGGCAGCGGGCGTCGCGAGCAGGATGAGTTGCTTGCGGTCCTGGGCGGAGAACGCCGCGGGCAGGGGCGAGTAGATCTTCAGCGCCCCGATACTCGTCCCGTCGTGGAGCAGCGCCGTACTCAGCGTGGAGCGCAGTGGGAGGTCCGCGACGGCCTGTCGCCACAACGGCCACCGCTCGTCCGCCTGGACGTCGTCGATCTGCACCGTCGATTCCGCCGCCCACGCGGTGAGGCAGGGACCCTGCCCCAGTTCGTACTGCAGTTCGTCCGCAGCCGCCACGACGTCGTCGGTGTAGCCGGTGCTTCGCCGGCGTCCCTGGTCGTCCATCAGCGAGACGCCTGCGCCGAGGGAGCCCGGAATCGACTTCTTGATCGCTTCGGCGAGGTCCTCGACGGCCAGGCCTGCCTTCGCCTCCGTCAACAGGAGGCCCTTCAGTCTGGCGAAGACGACCGTCAGGTCTTCCATCGGTGAAGTCACAGTCACAGCCTCGGCAACGGGATCATGGCGATCGGGTACAAAGTATCAGGATACACAGCGGAGGCTTCTGGGTATCGCTCCAACCGGGACCGGCCAGGGCCTCGACAACAGGCTCGAAGGGCCGTCACGATCACGCGGGAAGAGGCGTTTGACAGGACGACGACGGCGCGAGAACGTCCTTGCCGCCAGGGTCCCGCGCTCCCTAGGGTGGAATCACCAAGCGTATCGATCGACCTCAGGAGGACTCGCCATGACCGGATCGTCAGACCACGACGCCCTGCCGCTTCCCGACTACGACCACATACCCCTCGGTACCCTGCCGACGAGGATCACCGGGCTCGACGAGGCCGGTCTCCGGACGCTGATCGACTACGAGGAAGCACATGGCGATCGTCTTCCCGTGAAGCTGGTCCTGCAGCAGCGGCTGGAGGCCGTCCGGGGCGGCGCGCGGGTGTCGGAGGCCGCAGGCACGTCGCGGCCCGAGGTGGCGCAGACATCCGGCGGCTCACCGGTCAGCCCGGCGACATCCGGCCCGCCCGTCAATCCGCCGTCCCAGGGAGTCCCGACCAACCCCGCCCAGCCGAGGTAGCCTGCGGCGGGTGCGAGTCGCGGGTACGAGTCGTAGCGGCGTGGGTCTGCCCGGGACCCGCGCCGCTACGCCGGGAGCCGGCTCGCGGTGAGGAGGTCCTTCTCCTCGACGAGTGCTGTGGAGAGGGTCTTGTAGCCGGCGGTATCGAACAGGACGGTCACGATTCCCTCCTCGTAGCCCATCACGGTGCCCCGTCCCCACTCCACGTGGTCGACGGCTGTGTCGACCGCGAACGGGACGTGTTCCTCCGCCGTCGCTCCCGGCCCGGGTGAACCCACCGAGCGCGACCGCTCGCACGTATCGCAGTTGCCGCAGGGGGCGGAGAGTTCCTCGCCGAAGTACGAGAGGAGGAACTGGCGGCGGCAGCCCCTCGTTTCCGCATATCGACGAGCCATGTCGACGCGGGACTCGTCGATCCGCTCCCGGATCTCGGCCTGCTCCACGGCGCGCTCCACCGCCTCATCCACGCGCATGGTCCGCGCCCGGTAGCCCTTGACGCCGTCGCCGATGCATCCACCCGCGACGAGCAGGTTGAGCAGACCTGTCAGCCTGCGTGACGACAGACCGGAGAGCTCCTTCAGTTTCTTCGCCTTCACGGGTTTCTCCTGGGCGCTGATGAGACGGAACAGGTCGCCGAGCTGGGTGCGACTGGCTGCTTTCGCGGCGAAGAAGCGGCGCAGGGAGAGATCCTCGGGGCGGTAGTGCAGGACTGCCTGCGCCGGGAGTCCGTCCCGTCCGCCGCGGCCGATCTCCTGGTAGTAGCTGTCCAGCGAGTCGGAGATCTCCGCGTGGATCACGAACCGGACATCCGGCTTGTCGATCCCCATCCCGAAGGCGGTCGTCGCCACCACCACGTCGATCGAGCCGTCGAGAAACCCGTCGTGCACGGCCTCCCGATCCTTCGCCCGCCGCCCGGCGTGGTAGGCGTCGGCGCGCCGACCACTCTCCTGCAGGTCCGAGGCGAGACGCTCGGCAGCCTTCTTGGTGGCGACATAGACGAGCCCGGGTCCGGGCAGGCCGAGGACCTGCTCGCGCACGGCCTCGTACTTCTCCGCATCCTCGACATGCTGGAGCACCTGGAGGTGGATGGAGGGACGGTCGAAACCCTCGACGATCACGAGGGAATCTTTCAGGTGGAGACGCTCGACGATCTCCTTCTGCACGGGGTGCGATGCCGTCGCGGTCAGGGCGACCACCGGGGTGCGCAGGTCCCGGACCAGATGGCCGAGCTGCAGGTAGTCGGGGCGGAAATCATGACCCCACGAGGAGACGCAGTGTGCCTCGTCGACCACGACGAACGACACGTCGAGGGAGCGCAGGCGGGCGGCGACATCATCCCGGGCCACCTGTTCGGGAGCGAGGAAGAGAAACTTCGCTCGTGTTGCCTCGTCCGGATCCTCCGCAGCGTCCCACGCCGCCCGCAGGTCCTTCTTCCGCATCCCCGAATTGATGACGTGGGCGCGGGTGGCGCCCGCGCGGGCGTTGATGGCGTCGGCCTGATCGTGCTGGAGTGCGATGAGGGGGGAGATCACGACCGCGACGCCGGGCAGTGCCACGGCGGGCACCTGGTAGATGGCCGACTTCCCGGACCCGGTCGGCATCACGCACAGGACGCTCCGGCCCTCGAGGACAGCCTTCATGGCGTGCTCCTGACCGGAGCGGAGATCCTCCCACCCGAAGGTGGAAGCAGCGGTTTCCCGAAGGTCATGCAGGGTGATGGACACGGTCCTCCTCCAAAAGGTAAGTGCACTTAGCTTATTCACGGCGGGCGACGATTCCCGAGCCCCGATCGTGCGAAGCAGGTGTCTTGACAGCCGGGTCCGCCTGACTGAAGGACGGGCTAGGGTGGCCTCATGCTGCGCATCGGACTGACAGGGGGGATCGCCGCCGGCAAGTCCGCTGTGGCCGCCGAACTCGGACGGCTCGGGGCGGTGATCGTGGACGCGGATGTAATCGCACGCGACGTCGTCGCGCCCGGGACGGCGGGGCTCGAGGAGGTGGTCCGGGCCTTCGGTAACGGCGTCCTCGGACCCGATGGTGCGCTCGACAGGCCCGTGCTCGGTCGCCTCGTCTTCGGCGACGACGCCGCGCGCGAGCGACTGAACGGCATCGTCCATCCCCGCGTCCGCGCGGAGGCGGCACGCCAGATCGCCTCCGCGCCGGCGGACGCCGTCGTCGTCGAGGACATCCCCCTCCTGGTGGAGACGCAGCAGGCCGCCCGCTTCCACCTCGTGCTCGTCGTCGATGCGCCGGACGAGCTGCGGATCGAACGCATGGTCCGGCACCGCGGCATGGATCGTGGTGACGCGGTCCAGCGCATCGCAGCCCAGGCCTCGCGCTCCGAGCGGCTGGCGGCAGCGGACGCGCTGCTCGTCAACGACCTCGCCCTGGAGGACCTCCTCGCCGCGACGGCAGCCCTGTGGAGCGGGCGGGTGCTTCCCTTCGCACGCAACCTGGCAGAGGGCAGGCCTGCCGCACGGAACGGCGGATGCACACCCGTAGCCGCACCCCGCGTGGAGTCGGCTCCCGGGCAGGATTCGTCGCCCCTGACGCCCGAGCGTGATGCCTCGGGCCTCGCCGGTACTCGTGGGCTGAGCGGACGGACGACCGCGAAGCTTGCCGCCGTCCTGCCAGCCGGCAGCACCATCGAGGCGGTCGGCCCTGTGGACGGCCCTTCGCACGGCCCTGTGGACGCCCCTTCGAACGGCCCTGTCGACGGCCCTTCGCACGGCCTTGTGGTCGGACCTTCGAACGGCGCTTCCCACGGCGCGGAGGCGTCGGCGCCGGGCGTGGACGACGACGTCGTGAGGGCGCACCTGGTCGTCCGGCTCGCTCCGGGGGACGACCCGGAAGCCGTGGCCGAGTCCGTCTCGGCGGCAGGGTTTCCGCCGGAGCCTCGTGGTGCTCGGACGGGCGCGGGTGCCCGGGCGGGAGCGCAGCACCTTCACGGCGACGCTGGTGTGGACGGTGGTACGCACCGTGGGCTGAGCCTGCACGGATCCGCCGACCCCGCGGTCGAGGTTGCCGTCACCCTCTCCACAGCCGATTCCACTGCCACGGCCGACCCCGTCGCCCGCGGCTGAGACCCGGGCCCCGCGACTGTTCAGCCCCCAGGAGAACGGCGTCGAACTGTCACTGCCAGGGACTACCGTTGAAGCATGAGTCTTGCGCAGGATATCAAGCGTGTCGTGGCGCCTTTCGAGGTCATCAGCGAGTACACGCCGGCAGGCGATCAGCCCACGGCTATCAAGGAGCTCGCCGAACGCATCAACGCCGGTGAGAAGGACGTCGTCCTGCTCGGAGCCACCGGCACGGGAAAGAGCGCCACGACGGCCTGGCTCATCGAGCAGGTGCAGCGGCCCACCCTCGTGATGGTGCAGAACAAGACCCTCGCTGCGCAGCTCGCCAACGAGTTCAGGGAGCTGCTCCCCAACAACGCGGTCGAGTACTTCGTCTCCTACTACGACTACTACCAGCCCGAGGCCTACGTCCCGCAGACCGACACCTTCATCGAGAAGGACTCCTCCATCAACGAGGAGGTCGAGCGGCTGCGGCACTCGGCGACCAATGCCCTGCTGACCCGCCGGGACGTCATCGTGGTCGCCACCGTGTCCTGCATCTACGGCCTCGGTACTCCGGAGGAGTACATCAACAAGATGGTCACCCTGCGCCGGGGGGACCAGATGAACCGGGACGAGCTGCTGCGCCGATTCGTCGGCATGCAGTACACCCGCAACGACATAGACTTCCACCGCGGGACCTTCCGCGTGCGCGGCGACACCGTGGAGATCATCCCGATGTACGAGGAGCATGCCCTCCGCATCGAGTTCTTCGGGGACGAGGTCGAGAACATCTACACGCTCGATCCGCTGACCGGCACCGTGATCCGCGAGGAGGAGGAGATGTACGTCTTCCCGGCCTCGCACTACGTGGCCGGCGAGGATCGGATGACCCGGGCCATCAAGGACATCGAGGACGAACTCCAGCAGCGGCTGGCCGAACTCGAGTCGCAGAACAAGCTCGTCGAGGCCCAGCGGCTCCGCATGCGCGTCACCTACGACCTCGAGATGATGCAGCAGATGGGATTCTGCAACGGCATCGAGAACTACTCACGGCACATCGACGGCCGCGGACCCGCATCCGCTCCCCACTGCCTGCTCGACTACTTCCCGGACGACTTCCTGCTCGTCGTCGACGAGTCCCACGTCACGATCCCGCAGATCGGTGCCATGTACGAGGGAGACTCCTCCCGCAAGCGCACCCTCGTGGACCACGGGTTCCGACTGCCGTCGGCCATGGACAACCGCCCCCTGAAGTGGGACGAGTTCCTCGAACGGATCGGCCAGACCGTCTACCTCTCCGCGACTCCCGGCAAGTACGAGCTGGGGAAGTCCGACGGGTTCGTGCAGCAGATCATCCGTCCCACGGGGCTGATCGATCCCGAGGTGGTCGTCAAGCCGACCAAGGGGCAGATCGACGATCTCCTCGGCGAGATCCGGAAGCGCACGGAGCTCAACGAACGTGTCCTCGTCACCACCCTCACCAAGCGTATGGCGGAAGACCTCACGGGGTACCTCCTCGAACACGGCGTGAAGGTGGAGTACCTGCACTCCGACGTCGACACGCTGCGGCGTGTCGAGCTGCTGCGGGAACTCCGGATGGGGACGTTCGACGTGCTGGTCGGGATTAACCTCCTGCGTGAGGGCCTCGATCTTCCCGAGGTGTCGCTCGTGAGCATCCTCGACGCGGACAAGGAAGGCTTCCTCCGCAGTTCCACGTCCCTCATCCAGACGATCGGTCGCGCGGCTCGCAACGTGTCCGGCCAGGTGCACATGTACGCCGACCGCATCACGGACTCGATGGAGCGGGCGATCGACGAGACCACGCGGCGGCGGGCCATCCAGGTGGCCCACAACCTGGAACACGGCATCGACCCGACCCCCCTCCGGAAGCGGATCGCGGACATCACGGACACCATCAACCGGGAGGACGCCGATACCCGCGCCCTCCTCGAGCAGGCGGGGAAGGGCCGGACCGCGCAGAAGGGTGCCGGCAGGCATGACGGACTGGCGTCCGTTCCGGCGTCGGATCTCGCGGACCTCATCCAGCAGCTCACGGAGCAGATGCACGCGGCGGCCGGCGAACTCCAGTTCGAGCTGGCAGGCCGGCTGCGCGACGAGGTCGGAGACCTGAAGAAGGAACTGCGCCAGATGCAGTCCGCCGGGCACGCCTGACGCCGACGTACCCCGGAGGGCACGCCGCGTCGGGCTGGGGCTCACCCCCCTCGGCAACGCCAGCCGTCGACGGACGCTGGGAGCAGGATCGCGGCGTCAAGGGGATCCATCAAGCGTCATCCGCGCGGTTCGGGTCACCCACCGCGTAACCGCGCAGGTAGCATGGACCGAACGTAAGGGAGTATCCCAAGCGCTACGAACGTCAACACGCGGGGCACAGACGCCCGGCCGGGCGTAGCGGTCAGTCGGCTCGAGCCGCGGCGGAGAGACTTACGGAAATCGACCGCACCTTTCGGAAGGTACTCCATGCCCGAATTGCCCGTAGCGTTTGAGATCGGCACCTTCGTGGTGCTCGGCATCATCCTGCTGTTCGACCTGCTGCTCGTGGTCAAGCGACCCCACGAGCCCTCCATGAAGGAGGCAGGACTGTGGGTGGCGTTCTACGTGGGTCTCGCCCTCGTCTTCGCGGCGCTCATGTTCGTCTTCACCGGGCAGGAGTACGGAAGCCAGTTCGTCGCGGGCTGGATCACCGAGTACAGCCTGAGCATCGACAATCTCTTCGTCTTCATCATCATCATGGCGCGCTTCTCGGTGCCCCGGAAGTACCAGCAGGAAGTCCTCATGGTGGGCATCATCATCGCCCTGATCCTGCGGGGGATCTTCATCGCTCTCGGGGCGGCAGTGATCGAGAACTTCAGCTGGATCTTCTACATCTTCGGCGCCTTCCTGCTCTACACGGCCTACAAGCAGGCCACCGACTCGGGCGAGGACGAGGAACACGCCGGCGACAACAAGCTGATCTCCAAGCTCAAGTCGGTGCTGCCGATGTCCGAGTCCTACGACGGGAACAAGATCCGCACCGTCGTCGACGGCAAGAAGGTCTTCACCCCCATGCTCATCGTCTTCGTGACGATCGGGCTGACGGATCTCCTGTTCGCGGTCGACTCGATCCCGGCCATCTTCGGTCTGACACAGAGTGCGTTCATCGTGTTCACCGCGAACATCTTCGCCCTGATGGGCCTGCGGCAGCTCTACTTCCTGCTGGGCGGTCTGATGACGCGCCTGATCTATCTGAAGCACGCGCTGTCCGTGATCCTCGCCTTCATCGGCGTGAAGCTGGTCCTGCACGCGATGCACGTCAACGAACTGCCGTTCATCAATGGCGGCGAGCACATCGAGTGGGCTCCCGAGATCCCGACGTTCGTGTCCCTGGCCGTTATCCTGGCGACGATCGTGATCGCCGTGATCGCCAGCCTCGTCCGCTCGCGCGTGACGGACAATGCCGCTGCGCGGGCCGATGCAGCCGGTGAGGTCGCCGACGATCCCGCGGTGGACGAGGAACTCGACCGGGCCGCCGACGACGCAGGGACCAAGGGCCGAGGCCGCCACTAGACCCACGACGTGGCATCGCCCGACGGCGACGACACCCCTTACGCAGCATGATGCAGGAAGACCCCGCACGACGTGCGGGGTCTTCCTGTGTCAGGGCGGCACGTGGGGCCGTCAGCGACGCGTCATGCCGAGCAGACGGTCGAAGATCGCTTCACCGTCGTCGGAGATGCCGTCGTGATGGAATTCGTCCGTCTCCCACACCTCGAGGTTGCGGATCGCCGCCGCGGTGCGGAGCGACAACTCGCGGTCCACGTAGATGTCGTGCCGGTACACCGCTGCGGCCACGGGAACCACATTCGTGGCCAGGACGTCGGTGTCGTACAGGGGGCCCCAATCCTCCCTCCTCGCCAGCAGTTCCGCGACGGGCTGCAGGGGGCGGAGCGCCGGATCCTCCTCGAAGTACCAGGGATACACCATCTCGCCGGTGAGCAGGGGCTCCTCGGCAGTCGGCAGGAACTGGGGATACTGGGTCAGCACCCGTTCGGCGGCCCACCCGGACGCGAAGCCCTGGCAGTAGATCGACTCGTGCATGACGGCGTAGAGCGGCTGCGCCGCGCGGCTCACCAGGCCCTGCACCTGCTCGAGGAAGGTAGCCGAGAGCCGCGGCTCCCCTGCGAGGTCCACGAAGGCGTCCTCGAGCAGATAGTGGAGAGCATGAATCCTCGTATTGCCGCCGAGGAAGGCACCGATCATCTGGAACCGCCGGGCGGTCAGGCGTTCGCCGGCGGGCAGGTGCTCCTCGACCCGGTCGAGGTGACGGGCGATGCGTGTGACGATGTCGCGATCGCCGGGATACCAGGAGAAGTATTCACGGTTGCGTGCCTCGACCCGGGCGAAGGTGGCGCGGTAGACGTCATCGGGAGGACCGGACAGCGGCGCGAGGCCGCCCGTGATGAGGGCCCTCTCGATCCCTTCCGGCGCGAGCGACAGATAGGTGAGGGTGCAGAAGCCGCCGTAGCTCTGGCCGAAGACCGTCCAGGGGCCGCTACCGAGCCGGTCGCGGATCAACTCCGCATCCGCGACGATCGAGTCCGCCCGGAAGTGGGCGAGGTAGTCGGCCTGGTCCGCGGGGTCCGGCAGCCGGCCGAGGGTTGCGGCATCGGCGGGCGTCGACAGGCCGGTGCCCCGCTGGTCGAGCATGAGGATGCGGAACTCCCTGGCTGCTGCCTTCATCCATCCGCTCAGCTGTGTCGCCCGGACACCCCTGCCGCCCGGGCCCCCCTGCAGGAAGAGGAGCCACGGCAGGCGCGCGACGGCGTCGTCGTCGTGCTCCAGCGAGGAGTACTCGCGCGCGAACACCTCGATGAGCGGCGAGCCGGGCTCCGCGTGGTCCAGCGGAACCCGGAAGACGTGACCGGTTGCGCGCAGCCCCCGCATCACCGCCGTCGGGCCGGCGACGTGGTCGGGCGCACTCGGTGCTGTTCCCGCGGAGGGGGATGAGGAGGATCGCATCAGAGCGCCGCGACGTCGCTGAGCGCGCTGCCGGTGAGGCGGAACGTGCTCCATCCCGACTGGGGGCGCGCCCCGAGGCTCTCGTAGAAGCGGATGGACGGCTCGTTCCAGTCCAGGACCGACCACTCGACGCGCGCGTATCCGCGGTCCGCCGCGATGCGGGCGAGATTCGCCAGGAGGGCCTTGCCGTGCCCGGCGCCGCGAGCTTCGGGGCGGACGTACAGATCTTCCAGATAGATGCCGTTGACGCCCTCCCAGGTCGAGTAGTTGAGGAACCAGAGGGCGAAGCCCTGGACCGCGCCCTGCTCCTCCGCCACGTGGGCGTAGATGGTGGGTCGGTCGCCGAAGAGTGCGCGCTCAAGGGATGGCGCGGTGTTCCTGACCGCGTCGGGCTCCTTCTCGTAGAGAGCGAGATCGTGGATGAGCTGGAGGATCACGGGGACGTCTGCCGGTCGTGCTTCGCGGATGGTCATGACGCAAGCCTAGCCAGATGCACGGGCCCGGCAGACGCGGTAGCCTGCGGACGACGGACGGACAGGGGAGTGCAGGCGCTCAGGCCGCGGGCGCTCCGACGCCGAGGATGCGGATCACCGGGCTTCCGGCCTCGTCCGACGCCGTCAGATCCACCTCCGCGTTGATGCCCCAGTCCCCATTGCCCTCGGGGTCCTTGAGGATCTGGCGGACGCGCCACGTTCCCGGGGTCGTCGTGATGAGCAGGAGTGCCGGCCCGCGGGCCTCCGGGCCGTCGTCGATGTCCTCGTAGTCGGCGAAGTACCCGTCGAGGGCCTCGGCCCACCGATCCGCGGTCCAGCCCGAGCCGGCGTCGAGGGCGCCGAGTGCCTCGTCCTGCTCGTCCGCGAACAGCTTCACCCGCTGGAACATCTCGTTGCGCACCATGACGCGGAAGGCGCGCTCGTTGGACGTGACCGACGGCGGTTCCTCCGGCAGGTCGACGGCGGCTGCGGCGGCCGCGCCCGCGTCGATCCCGGCCGAGAGCTGCGTCCATTCGTCGAGCAGGCTGCTGTCCACCTGGCGGACGAGCTCACCGAGCCACTCCATGGTGTCGCTGAGGTCCTCCCGCAGGGCTTCCACCGGGACGGTGTGCCGCAGTGCCTTGTAGCAGTCGGCGAGGTACCGCAGCAGGATGCCTTCGGAGCGGGTCAGGGAGTAGAAGGCCACGTACTCGCCGAAACTCATGGCCCGTTCGTACATGTCGCGCACCACGGACTTGGGGGCGAGCTCGAAGTCTCCGAGCCACGGTGCCGAGGAGCGGTAGACGTCGAACGCCTGCTGCAGCAGGTCCTCGAGCGGCTTCGGATAGGTCACCTCGTCAAGGCGGGCCATCCGGGCGTCGTAGTCGATGCCCTCTGCCTTCATCGCGGCCACGGCCTCTCCGCGCGCCTTCTTCTCCTGCGCGTTCAGCACCTGGCGGGGTTTCTCGAGCGTCGCCTCGATGACCGAGACGACGTCGAGCGCGTACCCCGGCGCCTCCGGGTCGAGGAGCTCCAGGCTGGCGAGGGCGAAGGGGGAGAGCGGCTGGTTGAGGGCGAAGTTGGCCTGCAGGTGCACCTTGAGGCGGACCGTCCGGCCGTCGGGCTCGGGCTCGGTGAGCTTCTCCACGATGCCCGCCGCGACGAGTTCGCGATAGATGCCGATGGCCCGCCGCATGAGGTGCAGCTGGGCCGCGCGCGTCTCGTGGTTCTCGGTGAGCAGGCGTTTCGCAGCGGCGAACGGATCGCCGGGCCGCTCGAGCAGATTCAGCAGCATGGAGTGGCTGACGGAGAACGACGACGTCAGGGGATCGGGGACGCTCTCGACGAGTCGTTCGTAGGTGGGCTTGCCCCAGGAGACGAAACCCTGGGGCGGCTTCTTCCGGACCACCTGGCGCAGCTTCTTCTGGTCGTCGCCGAACTTGCCCACGGCCTTCGCCATCGCCTTCACGTTCTCGACGACGTGCTCGGGGGCCTGGACGACGACGGTACCCGCTGTGTCGTAGCCGGCGCGGCCCGCGCGGCCCGAGATCTGGTGGAACTCACGCGAGTTCAGGAGGCGCGTCCGAACGCCGTCGTACTTGCTGAGCGCGGTCAGCAGCACGGTGCGGATGGGCACGTTGATGCCGACGCCGAGCGTGTCCGTCCCGCAGATGACCTTGAGCAGTCCGGCCTGGGCGAGTTGCTCGACGAGGCGCCGGTACTTCGGCAGCATGCCGGCGTGGTGCACCCCGATACCGTGGCGGACCAGGCGGTTCAGGGTCTTGCCGAAGCCCGCCGAGAACCGGAAGGTGGCGATCAGCTCGGCGATGCGGTCCTTCTCCTCCCGTGAGCAGATGGTGATGCTCATGAGGTTCTGGGCCCGCTCGATGGCCTCGGCCTGGCTGAAGTGCACCACGTAGACCGGCGCCTGACGCGTGGACAGCAGTTCCTCGAGCGATTCCTGCACGGGTGTCTCGACGTAGTAGAAGTGCAGCGGGATGGGCCGTTCGACAGAGGTGACGGTCGCGGTGGCGCGCCCTGTCAGGTCGGTGAGGTCCTTCTCGAAGCGGGAGACGTCGCCGAGGGTTGCCGACATCAGGAGGAACTGGGCCTGGGGGAGTTCGAGCAGCGGGACCTGCCACGCCCAACCGCGCTGCGGGTCGGAGTAGAAATGGAACTCGTCCATGACCACGGTGTCGACGTCGGCCTCAGAGCCTTCCCTGAGGGCGAGGTTCGCAAGGATCTCCGCGGTGCAGCAGATGATGGGGGCGTTCTGGTTGACGCCGGAATCGCCGGTGATCATGCCAACGTTCTCGGGCCCGAAGATCTCGCAGAGTGCGAAGAACTTCTCGGAGACGAGGGCCTTGATGGGTGCGGTGTAGTAGCTCGTGCGGCCCTCGGCGAAGGACTTCAGGTGCGCGGCGACGGCGACGAGGGACTTCCCGGACCCCGTGGGCGTGGCGAGGATGACGTTGTTCCCCGAGACGAGCTCCATGGCCCCTTCGTCCTGGGCCGGGTAGAGGGCCAGTCCGCGCCCGGTGGCCCACCCCGTGAAGGCCTCATAGACCGCGTCCGCGGTCAGTCGGCCGTCGTCGTGCCGGGGAAGGTGCTCTTGGATCCTCATGATGCGACCAGCCTACCGGTGGGCGGCCTCCCGCCCGCGAGCGGGAGGACCGGACGGGCCACGCCGGAGCATCCGCTGGGACCGTGCATCGATCGACCCGACGCGCTGCCGCCGCGGTCGGAAGCGCGACCCGCGTCGGCTACCAGCCGCGCTGCTTCCACTCGGGGAGCGAGCCGCGCTCGGCGCCGAGCGTCGTCCCGGCGCCATGACCCGGGTGCACCAGGGTGTCGTCGGGCAGATAGTCGAAGAGGCGGGTCTCGACGTCGTCGATCAGCGACGCGAAGCGGTCCGGGTCGCCCTGCGTGTTGCCCACACCACCCGGGAAGAGCGAATCACCGGTGAAGAGGTGGGCGGGACCGTGCGGGTCGCGGTACAGCAGGGCGATGGAGCCGGGAGTATGCCCCCGCAGATGGATCGCCTCCAGCTCGAAGCCCTCGAAGGACCCGATGTCGTGGTGCTGCAGGGGGACGTCGGTGGGCACGGCGATGTCCGCGACGTCGTCCGCGCCGGCCGCCGTCCGGGCGTGCGTCGCGTCTTTCACCTCGGCCAGCGCCCGGACGTGGTCCCAGTGCGCGTGGGTGGTGACGATGAGGGCCACGCGCGCCTCGGCGTCCGTGTCCTCCTGCGCATCGGCGAGCAGGGCGAGGATCGCCGGAGCGTCGTCCGCCGCATCGATCAGGACCTGCGCGCCCGAGGTCCGGGACGTGAGGAGGTAGACGTTGTTGTCCATCTCGGACACGGCGATGGAACGGATGGTCAGTTCGCTGAGCTGGTGCATGCGCCCAGTCTAGGCAGCCGCCCGGCCGGCCGGGCGGCTCCGGTGCCGGTCTCGCCCGCCCCCGGGCCCGGGATGGGTCCGACGGCGGTAGGGTGCAGGGAGAACGGGGCCGGAGGCCCCTGACCATCCCGGGTGGAGAGGCGACACCGTGCAGCAGGAGATTCCCCGGTGGCTGAGGCTGGACGAGGCGGGCGGACGTCCGCCGTTCGAGCAGATCAAGCAAGCCATCCTCTCCGCGGCCAACTCCGGCTCGGCCGCCGTCGGGACCCGCCTTCCGTCGGTGCGGGCGCTCGCCGCCCACTTCGGGATCGCCGCGAATACGGTGGCGCGGGCGTACCGCGAATTGGAGCAGGCGGGGGTCGTCGAGACCCGCGGTCGGGCGGGGACGGTCATCACGGCCGGGGGTGACGACGCCCGCCGCCGGGTGGGCGATGCTGCGGCGGAGTTCGCCGCCGTCGTGCAGTCGGCGGGCCTGTCCGAGGCCGACGCGGTCGCGTTCGTGCGGGCAGCGTTGCGCCGAGCGTGAACGGGTCACCCGCCCGCGCCGTCCCGGCGCGGAAGGGGGTCGATTCGAAGATGTCTTCGAACACTCTTTCCCCTACAGTTATCGGGTGTCTACAGCAAATTCCCTCGAGCAGCACGCCCACGATCCTGAGCCCGCTCCCCAGGACCTGTCCCGACTGATCGTCAAGGGCGCTCGCGAGCACAACCTGCGTAACGTCGACCTGGACCTCCCGCGCGACGCCATGATCGTCTTCACGGGCCTCTCCGGTTCGGGCAAGTCCTCCCTCGCGTTCGACACCATCTTCGCCGAAGGCCAGCGCCGCTACGTGGAGTCGCTGTCCGCCTACGCACGCCAGTTCCTGGGGCAGGTGGACAAGCCCGACGTCGACTTCATCGAGGGTCTCTCACCCGCGGTCTCGATCGATCAGAAGTCGACGAGCAAGAATCCCCGCTCCACGGTCGGCACGATCACCGAGATCTACGACTACATGCGCCTGCTCTGGGCACGTGTCGGCCGCCCGCACTGCCCGGTCTGCGGCGAGCCCGTGGCCAAGCAGACCCCGCAGCAGATCGTCGACCAGCTGCTGGAACTCGACGAGGGCACGCGCTTCCAGGTCCTGGCTCCGGTGGTGCGCGCACGCAAGGGCGAGTTCGTGGACCTCTTCCAGGAGTTGACCGCGAAAGGCTACTCGCGCGCCCGCGTCGACGGAACGCTCATCCAGCTCAGCGACCCGCCCAAACTCGGCAAGCAGTACAAGCACACCATCGAGGTCATCGTCGACCGCCTCGTGGTGAAGAGCGGCATCCAGCAGCGCCTCACCGACTCGGTCGAGACGGCCCTGAAGCTGGCCGACGGTCGGGTGCTCGCCGAATTCGTGGACCTGCCGGAGGACGACGAGAAACGCCTGCACGCGTTCTCGGAGCACCTGGCGTGCCCCAACGAGCACCCGCTCGCCATCGACGAGATCGAGCCGCGCTCCTTCTCCTTCAACAACCCGTTCGGCGCCTGCCCGGCCTGCACGGGTATCGGTACCAAGCTCGAGGTCGACGAGGAGCTCGTGGTCCCGAACCCCGACCTCAGCCTGGCCGAGGGGGCCATCGCCCCATGGTCACTGGGGACGGCGACCCTCGAGTACTGGACGCGGCTCCTCGAGGGACTGGCATCGGAGCTCAGCTTCGACATCACCACCCCGTGGCGGAAGCTGCCGGACCGTGCCCGCGAGGCCGCCCTGTACGGCAAGGACCACAAGGTGGTGGTGCAGTACAAGAACCGTTTCGGCAGGGAGCGGAAGTACAGCACGGGATTCGAAGGAGCCATCCAGTACATCCACCGCAAGCACCTCGAGACGGAATCGGATCACGCGAGGGACCGCTACGAGGAGTACATGCGGGAGATCCCCTGCCCCACCTGCGGCGGAGCGCGGCTCAACCCTGCGTCACTCTCGGTGCTCATCAACGGACGCTCCATCGCCGAGGTCTCGGCGATGCCGATGCGCGACTGCGCCGACTTCCTCGACAACCTCGTCCTGACCGGCCGCGAGGCGCAGATCGCGAACCAGGTGCTCAAGGAGATCCAGGCCCGCCTGACGTTCCTCCTCGACGTCGGACTCGAGTACCTGAACCTGGAGCGCGCTTCCGGCACGCTGTCCGGTGGCGAGGCCCAGCGCATCCGCCTCGCCACCCAGATCGGCTCCGGCCTGGTCGGCGTGCTCTACGTCCTCGACGAGCCGTCCATCGGCCTGCACCAGCGCGACAACCGCCGGCTCATCGAGACGCTGACGCGGCTGCGGAACCTCGGCAACACGCTGATCGTCGTCGAGCACGACGAGGACACCATCGCCGAGGCCGACTGGATCGTGGATATCGGACCCGGCGCCGGCGAGCACGGCGGCGAGGTGGTGCACTCCGGCCTCCTCGAGGATCTCCTGACCAACGAGAGGTCGCTGACGGGCGACTACCTCTCGGGGCGCCGGAGGATCGAGATCCCGAAGAAGCGCCGCAAGATCGACCGCTCGCGCCAGCTGAAGATCGTCGGTGCGCGCGAGCACAACCTGACCAACCTGGATGCGACGATCCCCCTCGGCGTCCTGACCGCCGTCACGGGCGTGAGTGGCTCGGGCAAGTCGACCCTCGTCAACGACATCCTCTACAAGGTGCTGGCGAACAAGCTCAACGGCGCCAAGCAGGTGGCCGGGCGGCACAAGCGCATCGACGGGCTGGAGCACCTGGACAAGGTCATCCACGTCGACCAGAGCCCGATCGGGAGGACACCCCGCTCGAACCCCGCGACCTACACCGGCGTGTTCGACAACATCCGGAAGCTCTTCGCGGAGACCACGGAGGCGAAGGTCCGCGGGTACCTGCCGGGACGGTTCTCGTTCAACGTCAAGGGCGGGCGCTGCGAGGCGTGCTCGGGCGACGGCACGCTGAAGATCGAGATGAACTTCCTGCCCGACGTCTACGTCCCGTGCGAGGTGTGCCACGGCGCGCGGTACAACCGCGAGACGCTCGAGGTGCACTACAAGGGCAAGACCATCGCCGACGTCCTCGACATGCCCATCGAGGAGGGTGCGGACTTCTTCGCCGCCTTCAGCCCGATCGCGCGACACCTCAACACCCTCGTCGAGGTGGGTCTCGGCTACGTCCGCCTCGGGCAGCCCGCCACCACCCTGTCCGGTGGCGAGGCCCAGCGGGTCAAGCTCGCGAGCGAGCTGCAGAAGCGGTCCAACGGGCGCAGTATCTACGTGCTCGACGAGCCGACGACCGGACTGCACTTCGAGGACATCCGCAAGCTGCTGCTCGTGCTCCAGGGGCTCGTCGACAAGGGCAACACGGTGATCACCATCGAGCACAACCTCGACGTCATCAAGAGCGCCGACTGGGTGATCGACCTCGGTCCGGACGGCGGTTCGGGCGGCGGACAGATCATCGCGACGGGAACTCCCGAGCAGGTCGCGAAGAGCGATCGCAGCTACACGGGGACTTTCCTCAAGGAGATCTTCGAGAAGGCGGCGCGCTAGCCGCCCCTCCGGCCGATCCGCCGTCGAGGGCACGCATGGCGCATGCCCTCGACGGCGTTATGGCAAGCTTGCCCGGTGGCTCCTTCGCACTCGCTGATCCTGTTCGACCTCGACGGCACCCTTGTCGACCCGGCAGGGGCCATCACCGGGGGCATCCGCGCTGCGCTCGTTGCGCACGGCTTCGAGCGGCCCGACGACGAGACCCTTCAGTCGATGGTCGGTCCATCACTGCTCGCATCGCTGACCTCGGTGGTCGGGGTCCCGCCGGACCGCGTGCTCGACGTCATGTCCACCTACCGCGCCGGGTATGTCTCCACCGGCATGGCGCAGAGCCGTCCCTATCCCGGAATGGCCGCGTGCGTCCGGGCACTTGCTGCGGAGGGCGCCGTGGTCGCCGTGGCGACGCAGAAGCCCGAGTGGCTCGCCGAGGAACTCCTCCGCGCCCAGGGTCTGCTGGGGCTCTTCGCGTCCGTCCACGGGTCCCCGCGCGATGAGAGCTCGACCGTCAGTGGCAAGGAACCCATCATCCGGGCCGCCCTCGACGCCCACCCCGGCGCCGCAGGGAACGCCGTGATGGTGGGTGACCGGCGGCACGACGTCGAGGGCGCGGTCGCCAACGGCATACCCTGCATCGGGGTGGCCTGGGGATTCGCGGCGGACGGGGAACTGGACGACGCCGGCGCCGCCATCGTGGTGCGCTCCGCGGACGAGCTGCTGGAGGTCCTCCGTGGGGGTCTATGACCTGACCCGCAGCACAACGCGTGGGCTCATCGCCGGTCTCTGCCGCCCCACCGTCGAGGGGCTCCGCCATGTCCCCGCGGCAGGCCCCTTCATCGTCGCGTCGAATCATCTCTCCTTCCTCGACAGCGTGCTCATTCAGGCCCTGATGCCGAGGCCCGTGGCGTTCTTCGCCAAGGCCGAGTACTTCAGGGGGACCGGGGTCAAGGGAGCGCTGATGAGGTCCTTCTTCGAGGGCGTCGGTTCCATCCCGGTGGAACGCGGACAGCAGGCGGCGAGCGTGGCCGCCCTGAAGACACTCCTGGATCTGCTGGAGGAAGGCGACGGCGTCGGCATCTACCCGGAGGGGACCCGCTCGCGCGACGGTCGGCTGTACCGCGGGAGGACCGGGGTCGGGTGGTTGGCCCTCACCACCGGGGCGCCCGTGGTGCCTGTCGGCCTCGTGGGGACCGAGGCCCTGCAGCCTGCCGGGAAGAAGGGCATCCGACCTCAGCACTTCACACTGCGGATCGGGCGGCCGCTGGTCTTCGCGAAGACCGGACCGGGACATCCGCTGCCCGCCCGGCGGAACGCCACCGATGCCATCATGGACAGCATCGCCGCGCTCAGCCGCCAGGAGCGGGCGACCCACTACAACCAGAGCCCCGCGGTGGAGTAGGCGTTCGTCGTCGCCCGTGGTGGACGGATGCCGCCGGAGCGGCGCGCCGGCGGGATCCGCGCTGAGCGGACGGGGCCCCCGGGGGAAGGGCATGTCGGCGGCCCGCCCTAGGATTGATGCCGTGGCAAATCCAGTGACGTACCGTCCGAAGACCGGCGAGATCCCGCTCGATCCGGGGGTCTACCGTTTCCGTGACGAACACGGCCGGGTCATCTACGTCGGTAAGGCGAAGAACCTCCGTTCGCGCCTCAACTCCTACTTCGCCAACCCGCAGGGCCTGCTGGCGAAGACGCGGACGATGGTGTTCACGGCGGCGAGTGTCGAGTGGACGGTCGTCGGCAGCGAGCTCGAGGCGCTCCAGCTGGAGTACACGTGGATCAAGGAATTCGATCCGCGCTTCAACGTCATGTTCCGTGACGACAAGTCCTACCCGTACCTCGCCGTCACGATGGGGGAGAAGTACCCGCGCGTTCAGGTCATGCGCGGCGACAAGAAGAAGGACACCCGGTACTTCGGGCCGTTCTATCCTGCCAAGGCCATCCGCGAGACCGTCGACACGATGATCAGGGTGTTCCCCGTCCGCACGTGCAGCGCAGGCGTGTTCAAGCGCGCGGAGCGGACAGGACGACCGTGCCTGCTCGGCTACATCGACAAGTGTGCCGCGCCCTGCGTCGGCCGGATCACGCCCGAGGACCACAGGGCCCTGGCGCACGACTTCTGCGACTTCATGGCGGGGGACTCGAAGAAATTCATCGCGGGCCTCGAGCGGCGCATGGCGGACGCCGTCGCAGAACTCGACTACGAGTCGGCGGCACGGCTCCGCGACGACATCGCCGCGCTCCGCCGTGTGTTCGAGCGCAACACGGTGGTGCTCAGCGAGGACACGGACGCCGACATCTTCGCGATCAAGGAGGACGAGCTGGAGGCCGCGGCGCAGGTCTTCCACGTGCGCGGCGGCAGGATCCGGGGGCAGCGTGGGTGGGTCGTCGAGAAGGTCGAGGACATGGACACGCCGGATCTCGTGGAGCACCTCCTGCAGCAGGTCTACGGCGAGGGCAACAGCAGCAACGAGCAGATCCCGCGTGAGGTGCTCGTGCCCGTGCTGCCGGCCAACGGCGAGCAGATGCTCGAGTGGCTCCGCGGGCTCCGGGGCTCGCGTGTCGACGTCAGGGTGCCGCAGCGCGGCGACAAGGCCACGCTGATGGGGACGGTGGAGCAGAATGCCGCGGACGCGCTGCGGCTCCACAAGAGCAGGCGTGCCGGCGACATCACCACGCGCTCCGCCGCGCTGCAGGAGCTCCAGGAGGCGCTCGACCTCCCGCAGCCGCTGATGCGGATCGAATGCTTCGACATCTCGCACGTCCAGGGCACCCATGTGGTGGCCTCGATGGTGGTCGTCGAGGACGGACTGCCCCGGAAGTCCGAGTACCGCAAGTTCTCCATCACGGGCGACGCCGCGCGTGACGACACCGCGTCCATGTACGACGTCATCTACCGGCGCTTCCGCAACTACCTCGCGGGGACGGCCGGGGAGCCGCGCGATGCCGCCGCTCCCGACCCCGAGGTGGACCCGGTCGAGGACGAGAGCTCCGTGCTCGACCATCCGGACGTCGCGGGAGAGGAAACGCCCCTCCGGGATACGACGACGACGATCAGCCGGAACCGTTTCGCCTACCCGCCCAGCCTCGTGGTCGTGGACGGCGGGCCTCCCCAGGTCGCCGCGGCCGCCCGCGCGCTCCGGGACCTCGACATCGACGACGTCTTCGTGATCGGACTCGCCAAGCGCCTGGAGGAGGTCTGGATCCAGGACAGCGAGTTCCCCGTGATCCTGCCGCGGGCATCGGAGGGGCTGTTCATGCTGCAGCGGATCCGCGACGAGGCCCACCGGTTCGCCATCACGTTCCATCGGCAGAAGCGCGGGAAATCGATGACGGCGTCCGCACTGGACGAGATCGCCGGGCTGGGACCCGCCAAGCGCAAGGCCCTGCTGAAGCAGTTCGGTTCGGTCAAGAAGATCCGGGCCGCGTCCCTCGACGAGCTGGTCGCCGTGCCCGGCGTCGGCCCCGCCCTCGCGGAGTCCATCCGTTCGTCGCTGGCCGCCGGGGCGGACGCCGTACCTGCGGTCAACATGACCACGGGCGAGATCATCGATGATTAGCTAGGCTGAAGTCCGTGGGCCGAGAGGCGCCGCGCACTTCAGACAGCACTTACCGCACACAGGGGCGTTCCGGCATGCCGGGCGCGCCGTCCAGCCGGAACGGATGCACCACGATGACTGAGGCCACGAGCCTGACTCCGGTCAAACCCACCGAGTCCGAGCTGCTGGTGGTGACCGGGATGTCGGGCGCCGGCCGCAGCACGGCCGCCAACGCGCTCGAGGACCACGGCTGGTACGTGGTGGAGAACCTGCCGCCGCAGATGCTGTCCACGCTGACGGAACTCGTCGCGCGCACCCCGCAATCCATCCCGAAACTCGCGGTGGTCATCGACGTGCGGGGCAAGGAACTTTTCAACGACATCCGGGCGTCCCTCGCCGCCCTCCGGGCAGCCGGGGTCAACTACCGGGTGCTCTTCCTCGATGCCGACGACGCCGTCCTCGTGCGGAGGTTCGAGCAGGGCCGGCGCCCGCACCCCCTGCAGGCCGACGGGCGGATCCTCGACGGGATCGCCGCCGAGCGCGAGGTCCTCACCGAGCTGAAGCACTCCTCGGACATCGTGATCGACACGAGCGAGCTCAATGTCCATGCCCTCGCGACCAGCGTCACCGAGCTGTTCTCGGAGTCCGGGCCCATCGTGCTGCGCCTCAACGTCGTGAGCTTCGGGTTCAAGTACGGACTGCCGGTGGACGCGAACTATGTCGCGGACGTGCGCTTCATCCCCAATCCGCACTGGGTCCCGGTCCTCCGCCCGCAGACGGGCCTCGACGCACCGGTCCGCGACTACGTCCTGGCCGCCCAGGGAGCGGGCGATTTCGTCGACCGCTACGTGCATGCGCTAGTCCCCGTCCTCGACGGCTACCGCCGGGAGAACAAGCACTACGCGACGATCGCCGTCGGATGCACGGGCGGCAAGCACCGGTCCGTCGCCGTGACGGAGGAGATCGCCCAGCGCCTGGCGCAGCTGCCCGGCGTGCAGGTCACCGCGCACCACCGCGACCTCGGGCGTGAGTAATGGCGCTGTTCTCCGGCCCTCTGCCCCTCATCCCGCCGGCCTCGCGCAGGGGAGCTGAGGGGCAGGGCGCCGGACCCTCCGTCGTCGCCCTCGGAGGCGGCCACGGCCTGTCCGCCTCCCTCTCCGCACTGCGTCTCCTGACGCAGGACCTCACCGCCGTGGTGACCGTGGCCGACGACGGCGGTTCCTCCGGGCGGCTCCGCCACGAGCTGGGGGTGCTGCCGCCGGGGGACCTCCGGATGGCCCTGGCGGCCCTGTGTGACGACACCGACTGGGGGCGCACCTGGCGCGACGTGATGCAGCACCGGTTCGCCTCGCGGCCCGGCGTCGACGGGTCGCTCGACGATCACGCCATGGGGAACCTGCTCATCGTGACGCTGTGGGAATTGCTGGGAGACCCCGTCGCCGGCCTGCAGTGGGCCGGCGCGCTGCTCGGGGCGCGGGGGCGCGTCCTACCGATGGCCAGCGTCCCGCTGACCATCGAGGGTGACGTCCTCAGCGAGGTGGACGGCTCGTTGCGCGTCACGACCATCTCCGGTCAGGCCAAGCTCGCCGTCGCGGCCGAGAGCGGCAACGTGAGCAACGTCCGGTTGCTCCCGGCGGCAGCGCCCGCCTGCCAGGATGCGCTGGAGGCCATCGAACTGGCCGACTGGGTGGTCCTCGGGCCCGGCTCCTGGTACACCTCCGTGCTGCCCCACCTGCTTCTCCCCGAACTGCGGGACGCCCTCTGCCGCACGTCCGCCCGGCGCTGCCTCACCATGAACCTGAGCAACGACACGAAGGAGACCCAGGGCATGAGTGCGATCGACCACCTCACCGTGATCTCGCGCTACGCACCGGATCTCACGGTCGACGTCGTCCTCGTGGATCCCGCCGTGGTAGCGGATCGGGCCGCCTTCGAGAAGGCCGTCGCGGGGATGGGCGGCCGCGCGGTCTTCGGTACAGTGGGAGTTTCGACCGGTAAGCCCGTCCACGATCCGTTGCGGCTGGCGACGTCGTACAACGACATGTTCGGCGAGAACTAGGAGTGTATCTGTGGCCCTGACCGCCGACGTCAAAGAGGAGTTGTCCCACCTCGACGTCAAGAAGTCCTCGGTCCGCAAGGCCGAGGTGTCCGCGCTGCTGAGGTTCGCCGGGGGACTCCACATCATCTCCGGCCGGATCGTCATCGAGGCCGAAGTGGACCTCGCCTCGACGGCCCGCCGGCTCCGTGCTGCCATCGCCGAGGTGTACGGCCACAACAGCGAGATCATCGTGGTCACCGGTGGTGGCCTCAAGCGCGGCAACCGGTACGTGGTGCGCGTGGTGCGGGACGGCGAGTCGCTCGCCCGCCAGACCGGCCTGCTGGACACGCGGGGGAGACCCGTTCGAGGCCTGCCCTCCGCCGTCGTGAACGGTTCGACGGCGGATGCCGAGGCGGTCTGGCGTGGAGCCTTCCTGGCCCACGGGTCCCTCACGGAACCGGGGCGCTCCTCCTCCCTCGAGGTCACCTGCCCCGGCCCCGAATCCGCGTTGGCCCTGGTCGGAGCTGCGCGCCGCATCGACATCGCCGCGAAGGCCCGCGAGGTGCGCGGCGTCGACCGCGTGGTCATCCGGGACGGCGACACGATCGCGGCCCTCCTGACCCGCATGGGAGCGCACGACGCCCTCATGGTCTGGGAGGAGCGCCGGATGCGCAAGGAGGTCCGGGCGACGGCGAACCGCCTCGCGAACTTCGACGACGCGAACCTGCGACGGTCGGCGCAGGCCGCCGTCGCCGCCGGAGCCCGTGTGGAGCGAGCACTGGAGATCCTCGGAGAAGCCGTGCCGGAGCACCTGCGCTACGCCGGGGAGCTGAGGGTGGCGCACAAGCAGGCCAGCCTGGACGAGCTGGGGCGGCTGGCGGACCCGCCGATGACGAAGGATGCCATCGCCGGGCGCATCCGCCGCCTGCTCGCGATGGCCGACAAGAGAGCGTCCGATATCGGGATCCCGGGGACCGACGCCAATGTGACCGCGGACATGCTCGACGAGTGAAGAAGTGCATAGGATGGAACAGCAAGCCCGCTTGTGATCGAGCAGTGAGCGAGCGGGGCGCCCGCAGCCCGGAGCCTGGGAAGGCCCGTGCGCACAGCGGGTACGGGATCACTACATGGAGGATGACGTGAGCGAATACGTACTGCCGGATCTTGACTACGACTACGCGGCCCTGGAGCCGCACATCTCGGGCCGGATCATGGAGCTGCATCACTCCAAGCACCAGGCCACCTACGTCAAGGGCGCCAATGACGCCCTGGCGCAGCTCGCCGAGGCCCGGGAGAAGGGGTCGTTCGCGACCATCCCGAAGCTCTCCAAGGACCTCGCGTTCCATGTGGGTGGTGTGGTCAACCACAGCATCTTCTGGAAGAACATGTCTCCCGAGGGCGGCGACAAGCCCGAGGGTGAGCTCGCGGCGGCCCTGGCGGATGCGTTCGGGTCCTTCGACGCGTTCCAGGCCCACTTCACGGCGGCGGCGACGTCCCTGCAGGGCTCCGGGTGGGCTGTGCTGGCGTACGAGCCGCTGGGGAAGAACATCGTGATCGAGCAGCTCTACGACCAGCAGGGCAACGTGCCTGTGGGGACCATTCCGCTGCTGATGCTGGACATGTGGGAGCACGCGTTCTACCTGGACTACGTGAACGTGAAGCCCGACTACGTCAAGGCGTGGTGGAACCTGGTGAACTGGGCCGATGTCCAGTCCCGCTTCCAGGCGGCGACCAGCGGGGCCAGCACCCTCATCACCCCCGGCCACTAGCACCACCGACGCACACCGCGGCCGGGGGCATCACGTGTACCCGTCCGCAGCAACCGGCGTCATCAGTACGTGCGCGAGCGCCGCGCTGAGTAAGGTTGGAGCCGTGCAGGGAGCGATCCCGGCACGGCTCCTGCACGGACACGGTTCCGCAGGGAGCCCGCAGGACCCGATCCATGTCGGCACGAAGGGGTGCCCGGTACAAGATGTATTCGTCGCCGGTGCAACCCGAGAAGGGACGGCCGGCGGCACCACCTATGAAGGAGATGGAAACCCGTGACTACACGTGTTGGAATCAATGGCTTCGGCCGCATCGGCCGCAACTACTTCCGTGCGGCGCTGGAGCAGGGCGCCGACCTCGAGATCGTCGCCGTCAACGACCTCACGAGCCCCGAGGCCCTCGCCCACCTGCTGAAGTACGACTCCGTCACGGGGCGTCTGAAGGCCTCCGTCGAGGTCGACGGCGGTGACCTCGTCGTCGGCGGCAAGCGCGTCAAGGTGCTGGCCGAGCGCGATCCCGCGAACCTGCCCTGGAAGGACCTGGGCGTCGACATCGTCATCGAGTCCACGGGATTCTTCACCAAGGCCGCCGACGCGCAGAAGCACATCGACGCCGGCGCCAAGAAGGTCCTGATCTCGGCCCCCGCCTCGGACGAGGACCTCACCGTGGTCCTCGGCGTCAACGACGGCGACTACGACCCCGAGAACCACCACATCATCTCCAACGCGTCCTGCACCACGAACTGCCTCGGCCCCCTCGCCAAGGTCCTCAACGACTCCTTCGGGATCGAGCGTGGCCTCATGACGACGATCCATGCCTACACCGCGGACCAGAACCTGCAGGACGGCCCCCACAAGGACCTCCGCCGGGCACGCGCCGCAGCCATCAACATGGTCCCCACCTCCACCGGTGCGGCGAAGGCGATCGGCCTCGTCCTGCCGGAACTCAAGGGCAAGCTCGACGGCTACGCGGTCCGCGTGCCAGTGCCCACGGGCTCCGCGACCGACCTCACCGTCACCGTGGGCAGCGAGGTCAGCGTCGAGGACGTGAACGCGGCCTTCAAGGCGGCCGCGTCGGACGGTTCGCTCAAGGACTACCTCTCCTACACCGAAGCGCCCATCGTCTCCTCGGACATCGTGACGGACCCGGCGTCCTGCATCTTCGACTCCGGCCTGACCAAGGTCATCGGCAACCAGGTGAAGGTCGTCGGCTGGTACGACAACGAGTGGGGCTACTCGAACCGCCTGGTCGACCTGACCGAAATCGTCGCTGCCAAGCTCTCCTAGGCGGACCGCCCGTGGCTTACGCATCGCTCGACGATCTCCTCGCCGAAGGCGTCAGGGGGCGCCGCATCCTCGTGCGCTCGGACCTCAACGTGCCCCTCGAGGGCGAGGTCCCGTCCCTGACCGTGACCGACGACGGACGTGTCCGTGCGTCCCTGCCCGTCCTGCGCAAGCTGACCGAGGCGGGCGCGGCCGTGATCGTCATGGCCCACCTTGGCCGGCCCAAGGGCGCACCCGAGGCGAAGTACTCGCTGGCGCCGGCCGTCGACGTCCTGCGGGACCTCGCCGACTTCCCGGTCGCGCTCGCCCCCGACACGACGGGGGAGGGCGCGCGGAGTGCGGCCGCGGCTCTCGCTGAGGGTGAGGTGCTCGTTCTCGAGAACGTGCGTTTCGATGCCCGTGAGACGAGCAAGGACGAGGCGGAACGCCGGTCGTTCGCGCAGGAACTGGCGGACCTCGCAGGAGACGCCGGCGCGTACGTCGACGACGCCTTCGGGGCGGTCCACCGCAAGCACGCGAGCGTCTTCGATGTGGCAGGGCTCCTGCCCGCCTACCAGGGCGACCTGGTACGGGCAGAGCTCGTGGTCCTCGAGAAGCTGACGAAGGAGCCGGAGCGTCCCTTCGTCGTCGTGCTCGGCGGATCGAAGGTCTCGGACAAGCTGGCCGTGATCGAGAACCTCATCGGCACCGCCGACCGCATCCTCGTGGGTGGCGGGATGGTGTTCACCTTCCTCGCCGCCCAGGGGCACCGGGTGGGCGCGAGCCTGCTGGAGGAGGATCGGATCGAGACCGTCCGGGGTTACCTAGAGCGCGGCGCCCGCGACGGGACGCAGTTCGTCCTGCCGACGGACATCGTCGTCGCCGAGAAGTTCGCCGCGGACGCCGGCCACAGCGTCATCGCCGCGGACGCCATGGAGTCGGGAGCCTACGGCTCCACGGGCCTCGGCCTGGACATCGGACCGGCGACCGGCGCCGACTTCGCGGCGAACATCGCCGAGGCGAGGACCGTGTTCTGGAACGGGCCCATGGGTGTCTTCGAATTCGATTCGTTCGCCGGTGGTACACGTGCCGTGGCGCAGGCCCTCGTCGAAGCGCAGGCGGCCGGTGCCCTCACGGTGGTGGGCGGTGGAGACTCGGCCGCCGCGGTACGCGGCCTCGGATTCACCGACGAGCAGTTCGGCCATATCTCGACCGGAGGCGGCGCAAGCCTCGAGTACCTCGAAGGCAAGGAACTGCCCGGGCTGACCGCGCTCGCGCGGGACTAGCACCGACGCCCTGCCGGACACCGTCCGGCAGGGCGTCGGGCCGTAGACCGATCACCGGCGGGATCCGCGGGGCCAGGACCTCGCGGATCCCGCTGCCATGACACGAACATGATGGAGTAGAGATGACCACCTCGACCAACGGAACCTTCGACCGCCGACCGCTCATCGCGGGTAACTGGAAGATGAACCTCGACCACATGCAGGGCATCACCTTCCTGCAGAAGCTCGCCTGGACCCTCGACGACGCGGGACACGACTTCTCCCGCGTCGAGGTCTCGGTCTTCCCTCCGTTCACGGATCTCCGCGGTGTGCAGACCCTGGTGAAGGGCGACAACCTCGAGGTCGTCTACGGCGGCCAGGACCTCTCGCCCGAGGACGCCGGAGCCTACACCGGTGACATCTCCGGCCAGTTCCTCGGAAAACTCGACTGCACCTACGCGCTCGTGGGTCACTCGGAGCGCCGCACCATCCACCACGAATCCGACGAGCTGCTCAACCGCAAGGTCCACGCCGCCTACCGCCACGGACTGGTTCCCGTCCTCTGTGTCGGCGAGGGACTCGAGATCCGCCAGGCGGGTACGCACGTGGACCACACGCTGGCGCAGCTGCGCAAGGGTGTCGCCGGGCTTTCCCCAGAGCAGGCCGCGACCCTTGTGATCGCCTACGAGCCGGTCTGGGCGATCGGCACGGGAGAGGTCGCCGGACCGGAGGACGCGCAGGAGATGTGCGCCGCCATCCGCACGGAACTCGAAGGCCTCTTCGACGCCGGGACGGCGGCCGGGGCGCGCCTGCTGTACGGCGGGTCGGTCAAGGCCGCCAACGCCGCGAGCATCCTCAAGGAACGTGATGTGGACGGCGTCCTCGTCGGCGGTGCGAGCCTCGACGTGTCCGAATTTGCTAGTATTGTCAGGTTCGAACAGCATCTGGTGACAGACTAGTTCCTGCGCCTACCGCTCCTGACGAGCGGCTCTCGAGCCTTGAAAGGGCCCCGTGGAAATCCTTCGTATCATCCTGCTCGTCCTGCTCGGGATCACCAGCCTCCTGCTGACCCTGCTGATCCTCCTGCACAAGGGCCGTGGCGGCGGTATGTCGGACATGTTCGGCGGCGGCATGACCTCGAGCATGGGTTCCTCGGGCGTCGCCGAGCGTAACCTCAACCGGTTCACGGTGGCCCTCGGACTCGCGTGGGGTGTCGTCATCGTGGCGCTCGGGCTCATCCAGCGCTTCGCGGACTCCTGACGCCCGCACCACCTTCTCCGCATACAGCAGAGCCCCCGCTTCTCCTGGAAGCGGGGGCTCTGTCGTACGGTGCCGAGCGGTATGACGGCCGGTTCAGGCCACGGGCTCGTCCTCGTGGTCGATCAGTCGACCGGGCAGTTGCTGGGCGGCGTCCTGGTCGATGAGCCAGAGGGTCTTCCGCCGTCCGCGCGCGCCGGCTGCCGGTACCTGGACGTGACCCGCCCCCGCGAGGGCCAGCCCGACGGCGCCGGCCTTGTCACTGCCGCTGACGGACAACCAGACCTCCTGCGCCGTGTTGATCGCCTCGAGGGTCAGGGACACACGCTGCGGCGGCGGCTTCGGAGCATCGGCGACGCCCACCGTGGTGGCATCGCGGGTCCGGATACCGGCCATCTCGGGGAAGAGCGAGGCGATGTGCGCATCCGGCCCCACGCCCAGCAGGAGGACGTCGAAGCGTGGAAGCCGGGCATCGGGAAGAACCGTGTCCGGATCCGCCTCGGCTTCCGCCCGGGCCTGGGCCGCTAGCTGCTCCGCGTAGTCCACCGCTGCGGCGTTCTCGTCGGAGAACGCATCGGTCGAGCCGAACTCGTGCACCTTCGTCCGATCCGCCCCGACCCGATCGAGCAGGGCGGCGCGTGCCTGGACGGCGTTGCGCTCCGGATCGTCCCCGGCGAGGAAGCGTTCGTCCCCCCACCAGACATGCACGTTGCTCCAGTCCACCGCGGTGTGCGCCGGGGATTCGGCGACCGCCTGCAGGGCTGCCGTCCCGATGGACCCACCCGTCAGGACGACCGTGGCCGTGCCGCGATCGCTCTGCACGTCCACGAGCCGCGTGATCAGACGTGCCGCGACGGCTGCCGCGAGCGACGTCTGGGAAGGATGGATGCTGACTTTCGGTTCAGCGGTCACTCGTTCGCACACTCCTCAGGTTGGTCCGGGCAAGGCCCTCCGTGATGACTTCGCCGAAGACCTCGTCCGGGTCCAGCCGCCGCAGTTCCTCCGCGAGGCAGTCGCGCAATCCGCGTCGGGGGAGCGAGATGCGCTGGACGGGCTGGTCCGGCTGGTAGAGCTCGGCGACGTCCTGGTCGGGGCGGTGCAGTTCGATGTCGCCACCGCTCCGTGTCAGGCGCACGCGTTTCAGGCCGGTTCCGGCCGGTCCCGCGACGTTGGTGACCGGGGCGTCGAGTGCCAGGGTCAGCCAGGCAGCGAGCAGCACCGTGCTCGGTGAATCGGACGCACCCTCGACCGTGACGGCGGTGACGGGCTGGTCGCCCTCCACCTGGTCCAGCACGGCTGCCAGCTGGATGCGCCAGTTCGTGAGCCGGGTCCAGGCCAGATCGGTGTCGCCGGCCGTGTAGGTGCGCCGGATGTTGAAGAGCGCCGCCGTGGGATCCTCCTCGTTGGCCGAGTCGGTGATGCGGCGGTGCGCGATCCCGCCGATCGACGTCTGGGCCGCGGCGTCCGGGACCCCGTGGGGCCACCACGCGACGATCGGGGCATCCGGCAGGAGGAGAGCGGACACGAGCGATTCACTCTCGTCCGCCAGCTCGCCGTACCCCCGCAGGACGATCACCTCCGACGCGCCGGCGTCCCCGCCCACGCGGATCTGTCCGTCGAGCCGCGTGGACCCGTCGGCCGATCCCTCGGCCAAGACGATGATGCGGCAGGGGTGCTCCCGGCTCGCCTCGTTCGCCGCGTCGATGGCCTCCTCCTCGAACCCCGAGCGGGTGATCACGACGAGTGTCAGCACCCGGCCGAGAGCGACGACGCCGCCGCGCTCACGCATGGACATCAGTTCCTTGGACACCTTGGAGGTGGTGGTGTCGGGCAGGTCGACGATCATGGCCTTCTCCAGGTGCGTCCATCGGCTGCGAGCAGCGCGTCGGCGGATGACGGGCCCCAGCTGCCCGGGACGTAGGGCTCCGGCTGGCCCTCGAGGGTGGCCCAGTGCTCCTCGAACGGGTCGAGGATCTTCCAGGACAGCTCCACCTCCTCCTGCCGCGGGAACAGGGGCGGCTCGCCGAGGAGCACGTCGAGGATGAGGCGCTCGTAGGCTTCGGGGCTGGACTCGGTGAAGGAATGGCCGTACCCGAAGTCCATGGTGACGTCGCGGACCTCGGTCTGCGTGCCAGGCACCTTCGACCCGAACCGGATCGTCACGCCTTCGTCCGGCTGCACACGGATCACGACGGCGTTCTGGCCGAAGTCCTCCTCGTTGTGGTCACGGAACAGCAGGTTCGGCGCGCGCTTGAAGACGACGGCGATCTCCGTGACCCTGCGGCCCAGGCGCTTGCCCGCCCGCAGATAGAAGGGGACGCCGGACCAGCGGCGCGTGTTGATGTCGAGGCGTAGCGCCGCGAAACTCTCGGTCGTCGAGTCGTCGGGGATGCCGTCCTCCTCGAGGAACCCGTTGACCCGCTCACCACCCTGCCAGCCGGCCTCGTACTGTCCGCGGGCGGAGCGACCGGAGAGATCGCTCGGCAGCGTGACAGCCGCGAGGACCTTCTCCTTCTCCGACCGGAGGTGGTCGGCGTCGAAGGAGATGGGCTCCTCCATGGCCGTGAGCGCCAGGAGCTGCAGCAGGTGGTTCTGGATGACGTCACGGGCCGCGCCCACGCCGTCGTAGTACCCTGCCCGACTGCCGATCCCGATGTCCTCCGCCATGGTGATCTGCACGTGGTCCACGTAGTTGGCGTTCCACAGAGGCTCGAACAGCTGGTTGGCGAAGCGCAGGGCCAGGATGTTCTGGACCGTCTCCTTGCCGAGGTAGTGGTCGATGCGGAACACGGCGTCGGGTGGGAAGACCTCCTCCACGATGCTGTTGAGCTCGCGTGCCGAGGCGAGATCGTGGCCGAAGGGCTTCTCGATCACGACGCGTCGCCACTGGCCGTCCTCGGGCTGCGCCAGGCCGTGCTCCGACAGCTTCTGGCACACCGCCTCGAACGCGTTCGGCGGGATGGAGAGATAGAACGCGTGGTTGCCCCGAGTTCCCCGATTCGTGTCGAGTTCCTCGATGCACTCCTTCAGGTTCTTGAAGGCGTCGTCGTCGTCGAATTCACCCTGGACGAAGCGGATCCCGGCCGACAGCTGTTCCCACACGGTCTCGTTGAACGGCGTCCGCGCGTGCTGTGTCACCGAGTCGCGGACCTGCTCGACGAAGTCCTCGTTGCTCCAGTCCCGACGGCCGAAGCCGACCAGGCCGAAGCTCGGCGGGAGGAGCCCGCGGTTCGCGAGGTCGTAGATGGCGGGCATCAGCTTCTTGCGTGCCAGGTCCCCGGTGACCCCGAACAGGACCAGGGACGAGGGGCCGGCAATCCGGCTGAGCCGCCTGTCGCGGGTGTCGCGCAGGGGGTTGGCCCCCCGCGTCGCCGTTGTGTCAGCCATCCTCAGCCGTTCCCGCGCCGGGTGTCGCCGGCAGCGAGGGAGGCGACGACGTCCGTCAGTTGGGCGACGCCTGCGGCCCGATCGGCGAGGTGCAGGCGGAGTACCGGCCGACCGTGATCACCGAGGACCTGGGCGTCGCCGGCCGCCTGCGCAGCGATGAGTTCCCCGAAGGTGAAGGGGCGGTCCGGGATCGCGAGATCGGTACTGCTGGCGCCGGTGAGCTGCAGGTAGGCGCCGATGGGGGAGCCGCCCTTGTGGTACTGGCCGGTGGAGTGCAGGAACCGCGGTCCCCAGCCGAAGGTCACGGGCCTGCCCGTCGCTGCGGCGAGCGGCGCGCGGACGCCCTCGAGCGCCGCCTGTGCGTGGCGGTCCAGGTACGCCTGGACGGACAGGTACCCGGTGGCCGGGATCGCGGCCAGCAGTGCTTCGAGGGCGTCGCGGACCGTCGTCGAGGAGCCGAGCAGGTCGTCGTCGCCCCGTACCTCGATGGCGCCGTCCGTGAAAGCGGCGGGGGTGGGCTCGGGCTGGGCGTCGAGCATGCCGCGGGCGGCCTTCTTCGCGGCCTCGACATCGGGCTGGTCGAACGGGTTGATGCCCAGCAGCCGGCCGGCCACGGTCACCGCGTACTCCCAGACGAACATCTGGCTGCCGAGACTCCCGCTGACGGTTACCCGCGTCCCCGTGGTCGACTCCTCGCTCGGTGCCTCGTCGAACGGGGCGAGGATCACCGGGAGCACGTCGTCGGCCACGTCGGCCAGCTCGGGGGCATCGGTCGACGCGACGACGGGGAGGAGGCCCGTTCCGAGTTTGCCGGTGGACTCCGCGATGAGCTGTTCCGCCCAGTCTGCGAATCCCGGAAGCCCGGATCCCGCGTCGGCGAACACGATCTTGTCGCGCAGCGGTGCGGTCCCGCCGAGGACCGCCCCCAGCTGCAGCCCCACGTTGCCGGAGTCGTCGTCGCCCAGGAACTCGGCGCTGTCCTCGGCGTCGTTCAGGAGCGTCTCGATGTCCGCGCCGGCGAGCCCGGACGGAACGAGGCCGAAGGCGGTCAGGGCGGAGTAGCGCCCACCCACGCCCGGGTCCGCGGTGAAGATCCTGCGGTATCCGGCAGCCCTCGAGGCCTCTTCCAGGGGTGAGCCCGGATCGGTCACGATGACGATGCGGGACGCCGCGTCGATCCCCGCGTCCGTGAAGGCCTGTTCGAAGACGCGGCGCTGGGAATCGGTCTCCACCGTGGAGCCGGACTTCGACGAGACCACGATGGCCGTGCGCTGCAGGTCCGCCTCGAGAGCGGACCTCACCTGCTGCGGGTCGGTGGCGTCGAGGACGACCAGCTCCACGCCGGCCTCCCGCGTGATGACCTCGGGCGCGAGCGACGAGCCGCCCATGCCGCACAAGACGATGCGGTCGACGCCCTCGGCGTTCAGGTCCGCGCGCAGGCCGGCGATCTCCGGCAGGAGGGCGCGGGAGGCCTCGAAGAGGTCGAGCCAGCCGAGCCTGATCGAGGCCTCGGCTTCGGCGTCCGCACCCCACAGGGTGGCGTCCTTCGCCATGAGCCGCGAGGCGAACCGATCGGCGACGAGTACGGGTACTGCGGAGTCGACTGCGGCGAGTGCCGCACCGGACGCGGTCAGAGCGAAGGAGCCCATGGGATCAGCCCTTCGCTGCGTCGAGGGCGGTCTGGACGGTCTCGAGGAGCTCCGACCAGCTGGCCACGAACTTGTCGAGGCCCTCCGTCTCCAGCTTGTCGACGACCTCCTGGTAGGACACCCCGACGGCGTCCAGCTTGTCGAGGACCTCGTTGGACTCGTCGTAGGCGCCGGTGATGGTGTCGCCCTCGACCACGCCGTGGTCGGCCATGGCGTCGAGCGTCTTCTCCGGCATCGTGTTCACGACATTCCCCGCCACGAGGCCTACCACGTAGAGCGTGTCCGGCAGGTTCGGATCCTTGACGCCCGTCGAGGCCCAGAGGGGACGCTGGGCATGGGCCCCGGCCGCCTCGAGGACCTGCCACCGCTCCGAGGAGAACTGCTCCTGGAAGACCTGGTAGGCGAGGCGTGCGTTGGCGAGACCCGCCTTGCCCTTGAGCGCGGTCGCCTCCTGGGTGCCGATGGCGTCGAGCCGCGCGTCGATCTCCGCGTCGACGCGCGAGACGAAGAAGGACGCCACCGACTGGATCTTGGCGAGGTCGTGCCCGTTCTCCTTCGCCTGCTCCAGCCCGATCATGAAGGCGTTGATCACTGCACGGTAGCGCTCGAGCGAGAAGATCAGGGTGACGTTGACGCTGATTCCGGCAGCGAGGGTCTCGGAGATGGCCTCCAGGCCCTCGACCGTCGCGGGGATCTTGATGAGCACGTTGGTCCGCTGCACCTTGGCGTGCAGGCGCTTGGCCTCCGCGATGGTGCCCGCCGTGTCGCGGGACAGGCGGGGGTCCACCTCGATGGACACCCGGCCGTCGGCTCCGCCGGTGCGCTTGGCCTCCTCGGCGAAGAGGTCGCAGGCCTGGGCGACGTCGTGGGTCGTGATGTCGAAGACCGCCTGGTCGACGTCGGCGCCGGACTCGGCGAGGGCACCGACCTGCGTCGCGTACGAGTCGCCGTTCTTCAGGGCGGCGGCGAAGATGCTCGGGTTCGTGGTCACGCCGACGACGTTCAAGTCCTCGATGAGGTGCTTGAAGCCTCCCGAGTTGAGGAGTTCCCGCGAGAGGTCGTCGAGCCAGATGGAGACGCCGGCGGCCGAGAGATCGGCGGTGGGTGTTGTAGTCATGATGTGCTCCTTGTCCGCTGCTGCGGATGAGTGCTGGTGGGTGCTGGTGTGGGGGCGGGAGTGCAGGCTACTGCTGGTCGCCGGTCTCGGTAGCCTGGTGGCCGGACGCCATGGCAGCGGTGCCGTTGGGCGCCAGCGGATCGGCTGCGGCGGCCTCGAGGGAGTCCTTCGCGGCCGCGACGACGGCGTCGGTCGTGATGCCGAACTCGCGGTAGAGCGTCTTGTAGTCGGCGGAGGCCCCGAAGTGCTCGAGGGAGACGCTTCGTCCGGCGTCCCCGATCAGGCCGTGCCAGCTCTGCGAGACACCTGCTTCGACGGAGACCCGGGCACGCACGGTGCGCGGCAGCACACTGTCACGGTAGGAGGCGTCCTGGGCGTTGAACCATTCGAGGCACGGCATCGAGACGACGCGCGCCGAGATACCTTCCGACTCGAGCTGCTCGCGAGCCTCGACGGCGAGCTGGACCTCGGAGCCCGTGCCGATCAGGATCACGTCGGGAGTGCCGCTCTTCGCTTCGGCGAGGACGTACCCGCCCTTGGCCACGCCCTCGGCCGAGCCGAACGTCTCGCCCGAGGCCGCGCCGTCGCCCCGCTGGTAGGTCGGGATGTTCTGGCGCGTCAGGACGATGCCGGCCGGGTTGGCGGTGTTCTCGAGGATGGTGCGCCATGCGATGGCGACCTCGTTCGCGTCACCGGGGCGCACGACGTCGAGTCCGGGGATGGTGCGCAGCGAGGAGAGCTGCTCCACGGGCTGGTGGGTGGGGCCGTCCTCGCCGAGGCCGATGGAATCGTGCGTCCACACGTAGATCGCGGGAACGCCCATGAGCGCTCCGAGCCGGACGGCCGGCCGCTGGTAGTCGCTGAAGATGAGGAAGGTCCCCGAGAAGGCACGCGTGCTGCTGTGCATCACGATGCCGTTGACGATCGCCGCCGCGGCGTGCTCGCGGATCCCGAAGTGGAGGACACGACCGTACGGGTTGCCCGACCAGGCGTCCGTCTGGCGGCTCTCCGGGATGAAGGAGGGTGATCCCTCGATGGTGGTGTTGTTGGACTCGGCGAGGTCCGCGCTGCCGCCCCAGAGTTCGGGGAGGACGGGACCGATCGCCGTGAGGACCTTGCCGGACGCCGCGCGGGTCGAGACGTCCTTGCCCGCCTCGAAGCTCGGCAGGCTCGATTCCCAGCCCTCGGGGAGGGTACGGGCCTGGATGCGCTCTAGCAGGGCCGCCTCGTCCGCGTGCCCGGACTTCCAGGCGTCGAAGCCCTTCTGCCACTCGGCGTGGGCGTCGGAACCGCGCTGCACGACACCGCGGGCGTGGTCGAGCACCTCGGGGTCGACGTCGAAGTGCTTCTCGGGGTCGAAGCCCAGGGCTTCCTTGACCGCCGCGACCTCGTCCTTGCCGAGTGCCGAGCCGTGGATCTTGCCCGTGTTCTGCTTGGTGGGAGCCGGGTAGCCGATGATGGTGCGGAGCGCGACGATCGAGGGCCTGGAGGTCTCGTTCTTGGCGTCGACCAGGGCGGAATAGAGCTCGGCGACGTCCTCCACGTACTCGCCGGTCTTCGTCCAGTCGACGCGCTGGACGTGCCAGCCGTACGCCTCGTAGCGCTTGAGGACATCCTCGGAGAACGCGATGTCGGTGTCGTCCTCGATGGAGATGTGGTTCTGGTCGTAGATGACCACGAGGTTGCCGAGTTCCTGGTGGCCCGCGAGCGAGGACGCTTCCGCGGTCACGCCCTCCTGGAGGTCGCCGTCGGAGGCGATCACCCAGATGGTGTGGTCGAACGGACTGGTGCCTGCGGGGGCGTCGGCGTCGAACATGCCGCGCTGGCGCCGCTGGCCGTAGGCGAAGCCGACGGACGTCGCGAGACCCTGGCCGAGGGGTCCGGTGGTGATCTCCACGCCCTTGGTGTGGCGGTACTCGGGGTGCCCCGGCGTGAGCGATCCCCACGTCCGCAGCGCCTTCAGATCGTCGAGTTCCAGCCCGTAGCCCGACAGGTAGAGCTGGATGTACAGGGTGAGCGACGTGTGGCCGGGGGAGAGGACGAAGCGGTCGCGGCCGGTCCACTCAGGGTCGGAGGGGTCGTGCCGCATCAGCTTCTGGAAGAGGAGATACGCCGCGGGCGCCAGGCTCATCGCGGTACCGGGGTGGCCGTTGCCCACCTTCTCCACCGCGTCGGCCGCGAGGACACGGACGGTGTCCACGGCCTTCTGGTCGAGCTCTGTCCAGGTCAGTTCCTGCTCTTGCGTCTGTGGCACGTTTCCGGGCCCCTCTCTGTCCGGAACGGCCATCCAGCTGATGACGGGGCGTACCTGTTGGCATGCCGTCGGCCTGGCCGTTCGCCGTTGAATACTGCACATAAGGCTCCGCTCGACGACGGCACGTGCACCGGATCCTTTGGTCCGGATTCCGGGCATGCATCTTCAGCGGGCTTTCGAAACCACACTATCCCTTTCCCGCAGGCTCGACGCGAGGGAGACGAAGAATGTCGTCCGTCACGTTTTCCGGTTGCGGCCGGGTAGCCGCGGATGCGTTGCGCGGTCGACGCCGCGCGCCGCCCCACGCGCGCAGCCACCGCGGGCAGGCTGCACACCGCCGCCCGCGGGGAACACGACGTCGTCCACGGGTCCGTGGAGCGCCCGGCGTCCGGCGAGACGTCGATATCCGCCCCAATTTCTACAGAGCGTAAAAGGGTATGATGAAGATTGTCTTTTACTCCGGAAGAAACGAAAGTGTTGCCTTGTGAAGACCCAGCAGGCTCCTGCTCCGGCACGTTCCCCGCAGGCCCGTCCGGGTCTCGGCCGCAAAGCCAGGGCGTATCTCGCCCTGACCAAGCCGCGTGTGATCGAGCTTCTCCTGGTGACCACGCTGCCCACCATGATCTTCGCCCAGGGCGGGTTCCCCTCGCTGGGACTGATCCTCGCGACCATGATCGGCGGAGCGCTGGCGGCCGGAAGTGCCGGTGCCTTCAACTGCTACATCGACCGGGACATCGACAAACTGATGCACAGGACGGAGAACCGGCCGCTGGTCACGGGTGAGGTCTCCCCCCGTGAGGCGCTGGTGTTCTCCTGGATCCTCGGCATCGTCGCGATCGCCGTCCTCTGGTTCGGGGCCAATCCGCTCGCGGGTCTGCTCGGTGTCGCCGCGATCTTCCTGTATGTCGTCGTCTACACCCTCGTGCTCAAGCGCCGGACGTCGCAGAACATCGTCTGGGGCGGCGCCGCGGGGTGCATGCCCGTCCTCATCGCCTGGGCCGCCGTCACCGGATCGGTCGACTGGCCCGCGGTCGTCCTGTTCCTCATCATCTTCCTTTGGACCCCGCCGCACTACTGGCCGCTGTCGATGAAGTACAGCGATGACTACAACGCCGCCCGTGTCCCGATGCTGGGGGCCATCGCCGGTGCACGGGTCGTCTCGGTCCAGGTGGTCCTCTACGCCTGGGCGATGGTGGCCTGTTCGCTGCTGCTCGTCCCGGCCGGAGCCGGCTGGGTCTACTCCGTCGCGGCTCTCCTGGGCGGGGCGTGGTTCATCCGCGAATCGCACCGCCTCTACGCGCTGGCGCAGCGCGGCGAGCTGAGCAACAGGGCCGCGATGAAGGTCTTCCACGGTTCCATCAGCTACCTCACGGTGCTGTTCCTCGCCCTGGCCGTCGATCCGTTCGTCGGAAGTGCCGTCCTTTCCTGACACCGCCCCACCCAGCCGGCGGGTCCGTCGGTCGCGGCGGTAGCGGGCGCACACAGGGGCGAGCCCCTAGGCTGGCAGGCATGGACTTCACCGGCCTGATCGCCTACCCCATCACCCCCTTCCTCGACGACGGCTCGGTCGCCGTCCAGGAACTCCGCGGCCTCGTCGACGCACTGGTCCCGACGGGGGTCGACGGGCTGACCGTCCTCGGATCCTCCGGAAGCTTCGCCTACCTCGACCGGGCGGAACGGCGACTCGTCGCGAGGACCGCGATCGAGACGGTCGCGGGGCGCGTCCCGGTCGCGGTGGGCATCAGCGCGGTGGGTACGCGCGAGGTTCTGGAGGCCGCGGTCGACGCCGAGGCGGCGGGTGCCGCTGGCCTCGTCCTCTCGCCCGTCTCCTATGTCCCGCTCACGGATGACGAGGTGATGGCCCAGGTCCGTGCCGTCTGCGCCGAGTCCGGTCTGCCCGTCTGCCTGTACAACAACCCCGGTACCACCCAGTTCGACTACTCCCTCCCCGTGGTCGCCGAACTCGCAACCGTGCCCCGCGTGGTGGCCTTCAAGGACACGGCTCCCGACGCGGCCACCTTCAACGCCCGCCACGACGAGCTGGCGGGTCTCGTGCCTGCGGGCTTCAGCCACGGTGTCAGCGGGGACGCGCTGATGATGACGGGCGAGGTCGGGGCGGATGCCTGGCACAGCGGCCCGGCGGCACTGCTCCCCGCCTACTACGCCCGCCTGAGGTCCGCCGTCGTGGCGGGCGACCGGCAGGAGACGGAGCGTGTCCGCCAGGTCCTGGCGCCTCTGGTCGACCACGTCGCCGGGCTTCGGAAGATCAGCGGCCTACACCTGCTGGCACGGGCCTGCGGCATCGCCGCGGGCGACCCGCGGCCCCCGCTGCTACCCAGCCCCGGGTCCGAACTGCGCGAGCTCGGCCGGCTCCTGGACGTGCTCGAGTCGACCTTCGGCGACGACTGAGGCGCACGCGGCCGGGGATGGTCGAGGGGCTGCCGGCGGACGGAACAGTCTCGATGAACGCCGGACTACCCACGAACGCCGCCCGGGCAACGATGCGGGGGAGGGCAACCGAGGAGGGTCAGGCGACGGTCTGCGGGACCCTCGAATCGAGCGTCGTGCCGGGCAATGTCCGCTGTGTGGTTCCCGTGTACTGGGCGTGCACCGCAGCGGCCATGAGCAGGGACGCCCCGAGCATGTGGAGGGCCACGAGTGCGACGGGCAGGTGCAGGAAGTGCTGGGTGTAGCCGATGACGCCCTGGACCAGCACTACGGCGCCCAGTAGTACGAGGGCCTTCCGGAGTTTCGCGTGGACCCCCGAACGCCACACGACCACGAGGGCGAGGGCGACCGTGGCGACCAGCAGGTAGACCGGGAGCGCATGGAACCGCGTCACGAGGTCGGAGTCCAGCCCGTTGCGGGCGGCGCCGTGATCGCCCGCGTGCGGCCCGGAGCCCGTCACGACCACGCCGAGGACGATCGCGATCGAGGTCAGCACCGTGGAGGTGACGAGCAGCTGCCGGAGGAGCGGAGGTGCGGCCGGTGCACGCCCGAGCGCGTGCTGCGCCGCACTCAGGCGGGCACGGTTGACGAGGACGGTCGCCAGCGCCACAAGGACCATCGAGACGATGAAGTGCAGTCCCACGATCCAGGGGTTGAGGCCGGTCCAGACGGTGATGCCGCCGATCACGGCCTGCGCCGGGATGCCCAGGAACAGGCCGATCGACAACCGGAACAGGTCCTTCCGCCCGCGGCGCAGGCGGAGCAGGGACACGATCATGGCGACGGCGATGATGACGAGCACGAAGGTCAGCAGCCTGTTCCCGAACTCGATCACCCCGTGGAAGCCCATCTCCGGGGTGGTGACGATCGAGTCGGCCGTGCAGCGCGGCCACTCCGGACACCCGAGGCCGGAGGCCGTCAGGCGCACGGCACCGCCGGTGACGACGATCGCGATCTGCGAGACGAGCGACGCGACGGCGAGGCGCCGGACCAGCGGGGTGGTGTCCCGGGGCAGGCCCTGCATCAGGCGGGTGGTCAGCGGAAAGGTCATGACTTCAGCTCCATTTGAACCAGCGGATGGCGGCCAGACTGGCGACAGTGGCCCAGGCGAGGAGCACCAGGCACGCGACGGGATCGAGGGAGCCGTCCACAAGGGCGCTCCGCAGTCCGTCGCCCAGGGCGGCGGACGGCAGGACGGCGACGAACGGCTCGACGGCGGCGGGAAGTGCGGACGCCGGGAGGATGACGCCACCGGCCGCGGCGAGGAGGATCCACACCAGGTTGGTGACGGCCAGAGTGGCCTCGGGGCGGAGGGTGCCCGCCACGAGGAGGCCCAGCGCGGTGAAGGCCGCGGACCCCACGAGCAGCAGGAGTGCCGCACCCGGGATTCCGACGGTCCGCGGCTCCCAGCCCAGGAGCACGGCGGTGCCTCCGATCACCACGAGCTGGACCCCGAGGACCCCGGCGACGGCGACGGCTTTGCCGAGGATCAGTCCGGAGCGGCCCAGGGGCGTCGTGGAGAGAAACCGGAGCACACCGTAGCGTCGGTCGAAGCCGGTGGCGATCCCCTGCCCGGTGAAGGCGGTGGACATGGTGCAGAGGGCGAGGACGCCGGGTGCTGCGACATCGATCCGGCTGGGGCCGAAGCCGTCCAGCAGGGGAGTGATGACGAGGGCCACGAGGGCGAGCAGCGGCAGGACGATCGCGAGGACCAGCTGCTCGCCGTTGCGCAGCATGGCCAGGGCCTCGTACCTGCCGTGCCGCAGGACCCGGGCGGCGAGGGACGCCGCGGCGTCCGTCGCCGGGCCGCTCCCTGCGGCGTGCGGCGCCACCGACGCGGAGGTGCCGGGCGCCCCGGGCGTTGCCGGATCAGCCGTCATCGGATGCTCCGTCCCGAGATGTCGAGGAAGACGTCCTCCAGTGAGCGGGGCGCCAGGGCGATGGTGCTCGGCATGACACCGCAGTCCGTCCACCACGTTGCCAGCCGGGCCACGTCGTTCGCCGTCAGGACGCCGCGGAGGACGTAGTGGCCGGGTTCGGCCTCGAGCTGGTGGAGATGCGGCAGGAGATCTGGTGGGAGCGTGAGGCCGGGGAGGGTCTCGAAGCGGAGTTCGCGCACGCCGTCGGCGTCCGTCTCGGCCGTCAGCTCCGCGACGGTGCCCTCGGCGACGGTGCGCCCACCCTCGATGATGTAGACGTAGTCGGCGAGTCGCTGGGCGTCGTCGAGGAGGTGGGTGGTCAGGATGACCGCGAGCCCGTCCGCGCGCAGCTCGCGGATGAGGTCGAACACGATGGTGCGGGACTGTGGGTCGAGGCCCGCGCTCGGTTCGTCGAGGAACACGACCTCGGGGCGTCCCACGAGCGCGCAGGCGAGCGCGAGTCGCTGCTTCTGGCCTCCGGACAGCCTGCGGATGGAGACCGCGCCGAAGTCGTCGATCCCCAGCCGCTCGGCGAGGGCCCCGACCGGCAGCGGCGAGCTGTACATGGACGCGACGTGGCGCAGGAGGGCCAGGGGCCTGACCGACGGCGGAAGCCCGCCGTCCTGCAGCATCACGCCGACCCGGGCACGGAGCTGCGGAGACGCGCGGGAGGGGTCCTCGCCCAGGAGGCGTACCGTACCGCCGTCCGCCCGCTGCAGGCCCTGGGCGCATTCGAGCGTGGTGGTCTTCCCGGCGCCGTTGGCGCCGAGGAGCACCGTGACCGCGCCGTGCGACGCTCGCAGCCCGACGCCGTCGAGCACGCGGACCATGCGGCCGTCGAGGGCTCCGACGGGACCGAAGTCCTTGATCAGGCCGTCGATCTCGAGGGCGGGGGCAGTGGGCGACACACTCTTATTCTACGCCAGGTAGTAGTCACTGGGGCGGCCCCGATGGGTAGCCTCGCCTAAGTGGTGGGGCGGAATACATTAGGTCATGATTGTGTTGTGTATTTGGTGACCGACGTGAGGAGTGGACAGTGAGCGTTTCCCCCCGCCCAGCCACTCCCGACCGTACGGCGCAGATCGTCTCACCCGATCCTGACGAGCGGACGCGGGACCGCGTCCTCGCCGCAGTGCTCGAGCGGGGACCGGTGAGCGCGGCCGAACTCGGGGACACGCTCGGTTTCACTCCCGCGGCGATGCGGCGGCACCTCGACGCGCTCTCCGGCGACGGTCTCATCGAGGTCAAGCGCGCGCGCAGCTCCGCCGCGGGAGCGGGCCGGCCGGCTAGACGCTATGTCCTGAGCCAGCGCGGGCAGGCCAGGATGGGCAACGACTACCTCGACATCGCCACCGCGGCGCTGGTACAGCTCGGCGAGGCAGCGGGTCCCGCAGCCATCGAGGAATTCGCGCGGACGCGATTCTCCGGCATGGAGGAGCGCTACCGGCCGATCGTCGAGGCGGCAGGCCCGGAACTCGAGGATCGGGCGGGGGCCCTTGCAGCCGCACTCAGCGCCGATGGCTTCGTCGGGTCGACGAAGACCGTCGGCCCACGCCCACCCCGTGCTCCCCGGCCTCTGCACACCCCGGTCGCGTCCCCCTTCCCCTCCGTGCAGGCGCAGCCCGGCCGGCCGGTCATGCTGAGCGTCCAGCTGTGCCAGGGGCACTGTCCCATCCAGGAGCTGGCGTCGGCCTTCCCCGCCTTCTGCGAGCAGGAGACCCGAGTCTTCTCGCGGTTGCTCGGCGTCGACGTCAGGCGCCTCTCCACGCTGGCAGCCGGCGGGCACGTCTGCACCACCCACATTCCCCTGGGACGGACGACGGCGGCACCAGCCGCACCGGTCACCCCGGACGCTCCCGGTGACGCCGCTCCTGCGGCTCCGCCGGGTGTCGCACCGCCCAGCCATCCAGCAACCTCTTCTATCCATCAGCAAGGAAGGCCGTGATGACGGATCAAGTAGACCGCAAGCCAGCCGCGTCGGCAGTGCCGGAGTCGGTGATCAGCGACATCCTGGAGAAAAACCCGGAGCTCGAGGGCATCGGTACCTACCAGTACGGCTGGGCCGACAAGAACGAGGCGAGCGACAACGCCCGCCGTGGCCTGAGCGAGGAAGTCGTCCGCGACATCTCCGCGAAGAAGAACGAGCCCGAATGGATGCTCGATCTCCGCCTGAAGGGCCTCAAGTACTTCGACCGCAAGCCCATGCCGGCGTGGGGTGCAGATCTCTCCGGCATCGACTTCGACAACATCAAGTACTTCGTGCGCTCCACGGAGAAGCAGGCCAACACGTGGGAGGACCTCCCCGAGGACATCCGCAACACCTACGAGAAGCTCGGCATCCCCGAGGCGGAGCGCGCCCGTCTCGTCTCCGGCGTCGCCGCCCAGTACGAGTCCGAGGTGGTGTACCACCAGCTGCGCGAGGACCTCGAGCGCCAGGGCGTCCTCTTCCTCGACACGGACACCGCGCTGCGCGAGCATCCGGAGATCTTCAAGGAGTACTTTGGCACCATCATCCCGGTCGGCGACAACAAGTTCGCGTCGCTGAACACGGCCGTCTGGTCCGGCGGCTCCTTCGTCTACGTCCCGAAGGGCGTCCACGTCGAGATCCCGCTCCAGGCCTATTTCCGCATCAACACGGAGAACATGGGCCAGTTCGAGCGCACGCTCATCATCGCGGACGAGGATTCCTACGTGCACTACATCGAGGGCTGCACGGCCCCGATCTACACCTCGGACTCCCTGCACTCGGCCGTCGTCGAGATCGTGGTGAAGAAGGGCGCACGCGTCCGCTACACCACCATCCAGAACTGGTCGAACAACGTGTACAACCTCGTCACCAAGCGGGCCATCGCCCACGAGGGCGCCACCATGGAGTGGATCGACGGCAACATCGGGTCGAAGGTCACCATGAAGTACCCGGCCGTGTACCTCGTCGGCGAGCACGCCAAGGGTGAGACGCTCTCCATCGCCTTCGCCGGCGAGGGGCAGCACCAGGACACCGGGTCGAAGATGGTGCACATCGCCCCGAACACGAAGTCCTCCATCATCTCGAAGTCCGTGGCCCGCGGTGGTGGTCGTGCCGCCTACCGTGGGCTCGTCCAGGTCCGCGACGGTGCCAAGCACTCGGCCAACACTGTGCGCTGCGACGCGCTGCTCGTGGACACCATCTCGCGCTCGGACACCTACCCGTACGTGGACATCCGCGAGGACGACGTCACCATGGGACACGAGGCGACGGTCTCCCGCGTCAGCGAGGAGCAGCTGTTCTACCTGATGTCCCGCGGCCTGCCCGAGGACGAGGCCATGGCCATGATCGTGCGCGGCTTCATCGAGCCGATCGCGCGTGAACTGCCCATGGAGTACGCCCTCGAGCTGAACCGCCTGATCGAACTGCAGATGGAAGGGGCCGTAGGCTAGCAATGGCTGAGACCACCCACACGGAAATATCACCCGACACCCCTCTCGACGGCGAGCTCGGCGAACTCGACGAGAAGGCCCGACTCGGGGCTCCCTCCGGGGAACGCGCCGTGATCGACGGCTTCACCGAGGAAGGCGAGCGCCTCCCCGGAGGAGACGACGGCACGGAGCAGCTGGGCTTCAAGAAGCACAGCCACGGCAACGCGCCCGTGATCCCGGAGGCCTCCCGAGGCGAGCGGCGCAGGTCCTTCGACATCGCGGACTTCCCGACCCTCACGGGCCTCGAGGAGGACTGGCGCTTCACGCCGTTGAAGCGGCTGCGCGGCCTGCACACCGAGGCACTCTCCGGTACCGCACCGGCCGTCGAGGTCACGGGTGCCGGCAATGTCACGGTCGAGACCGTGGGTCGCGACGACGTCCGGCTGGGTGCCTCGGCTACCCCCGAGGACCGCGTGTCCGCGGCAGCGTGGAACGCCTTCGGCGACGCCACGGTGATCACGATCCCGAAGGAGACGGTGGCCGACGGCGAGGTGATGGTCAGCGTCAGGGGAGCGCACGCGGAGGCGGCAGCCCAGCACCTCCTCATCGAGGCGAAGGCCTTCTCGAAGGCCGTCGTCGTGCTCGACCACCAGGGTTCGGCAACGCTGGCGCAGAACGTCGAGATCGTGGTCGGCGACGGCGCGGAACTGACGGTCGTCAGCGTCCAGGAATGGGACGACGACGCCGTGCACGTCTCCTCGCAGCAGGCCAAGGTGGGCCGCGACGCCCGCTACAAGCATGTGGTCGTCAGCCTCGGCGGCGACCTCGTGCGCCTCACGCCGTCGTCGATCTTCACCGCGCCCGGTGCCGAGGTGGAGATGTACGGGCTGTACTTCGCGGATGCAGGCCAGCACCTGGAGCAGCGCCTCCTCGTGGACCACGCCGTGCCCAACTGCAAGTCCCGGGTCACCTACAAGGGGGCACTGCAGGGCGACGACGCGCACACCGTCTGGGTGGGCGACGTCCTCATCCGCAAGGCCGCCGAGGGTACGGACACCTACGAGACCAACCGCAACCTGATCCTCACGGACGGCGCGCGCTCGGACTCGGTGCCGAACCTGGAGATCGAGACGGGCCTGATCGAGGGTGCCGGCCACGCCAGCGCCACGGGCCGTTTCGACGACGAGCACCTCTTCTACCTGATGGCGCGCGGCATCCCCGAGAAGGCGGCCCGCCGTCTCGTGGTGCGCGGGTTCCTGAACGAGGTCATCCAGCAGATCAAGGTGCCGTCCCTCGAGGAGCGCCTGTCGGAGTCCGTCGAGCGCGAGCTCGCGGCGGGCAACCTCTGATGGCTGCGGAACCGAACGGCGAGCTGATCTGCAGTGTCGACGACATCCAGGTCAAGCAGGCGCTGCGCGTCCTGATCGACGACTACCCCGTCGCCGTCGTGCGTGACTCGGACGGGGAGATCCACGCCCTGGGGGACACCTGTTCCCATGCGGACATCTCGCTCTCCGAGGGCGACGTCGAAGGGTGCGCGATCGAGTGCTGGGGGCACGGCTCCCAGTTCGATCTCCGCAGCGGGGCTCCGCTGCAGCTGCCGGCGTACGAACCCGTACCGGTCTTCGCACTCGAGGTCCACGAGGGCAACGTCTACGTCGACGTCACGACGGTCACCAACGGAGCGCCCGCGCCGCAGTTCGGCTGACGGGCCCCGCACCCACTTCCTGCACTCATCCTGCACTCTTCCTGGACAGCCAGGCGAAGGAGAACGAACACGATGTCCACACTCGAAATCAAGGACCTGCACGTCAGCATCGACACGGAGCAGGGCGTCATCCCGATCCTCAAGGGCGTCACGCTGACGATCAACACCGGCGAGACGCACGCGATCATGGGCCCGAACGGTTCGGGGAAGTCGACCCTAGCGTCGACCATCGCCGGCCACCCCCGCTACACCGTCGACAGCGGCTCCATCACCCTCGACGGTGAGGACGTGCTGTCCATGAGCGTCGACGAGCGGGCGCGCGCCGGACTCTTCCTCGCGATGCAGTACCCCGTCGAGGTCCCCGGCGTCACCATGACGAACTTCCTGCGCACGGCCAAGACCGCGCTCGACGGCGAGGCCCCGAGCCTGCGCCACTGGACCAAGGACGTCAAGACGGCCATGTCCGCGTTGCGCATCGACGCCGACTTCGCCCAGCGCAACGTCAACGAGGGCTTCTCGGGCGGCGAGAAGAAGCGCGTCGAGATCCTGCAGCTCGAGCTCTTCCGTCCCCGGTTCGCCATCCTCGACGAGACCGACTCCGGCCTCGACGTCGACGCGCTCAAGGTCGTGTCGGAGGGCGTGAACCGCGAGCATTCGAAGGGCGAGATGGGCACGCTGCTCATCACGCACTACACGCGGATCCTCCGCTACATCAAGCCCGACTTCGTGCACGTGTTCGTCGCCGGACGCATCGCCGAGCAGGGCGGGCCGGAACTCGCCGACCGCCTGGAGGAAGAGGGCTACGATCGATTCACGGCGCAGACCACGGTCGAGGCCTAGGACCACCACGAGTGCCGGCACCTGCGGGTGTCGCCGTGGAACACCGTTCGAAAGGAACACGTGCGATGAGTGATGTACAGCAGGCGCCGACCGCGCTGGAGGACATCGAGGAAGCACTCCGCGATGTGATCGACCCGGAGCTGGGCGTGAACATCGTGGACCTCGGGCTCCTGTACGGCCTGACCTACGCGGAGGACGGCGCCCTCCTGATCGACATGACGCTCACGACGGCGGCCTGCCCCCTGACCGACGTGCTCGAGGAGCAGGTGGGCCAGGCCCTGGACGGCGTCGTCGACGAATGGCGCCTGAACTGGGTCTGGATGCCGCCGTGGGGTCCGGAGAAGATCACCGAGGACGGCCGCGACCAGATGCGGGCGCTCGGCTTCAACATCTGAGCCATACCGGCTGAGCCCAGGCGGGCCGGTGCAGGGCCTAGGTGTTCGACAGGGGCGGTTCCGGTGACAGCCGGGGCCGCCCTTCGTCGCGCCGGGGGTCGTCGCGCGGGGGCTCCTCGGGGTTCCGTCAAGACGGCTCGGTGGCGCTGGTACCAGCGTCGCCTCTCGCGTTGTCCCCTGCGGCTCCGCCGACACCGACACCGTCACCGGCTCCGTCACGGGCGCCGTCGTCGTGCTCGCCGAGGCCACGCGCGGCGAGGGCCTCGCCGGTCCGCTGGGCGTAGGCGACCGCTCCGACCACGAGGGGGGTGACGGCCACTCGCATACTCCGCTGGAGCCAGCGCGCACGTGCCGCGTCGCGGATGTCGACGAACATCCCCGCGAGGTAGGGGATGCTCCGCAGCATGATCGACAGGGCCAGGGCGAAGCGTTCCGGGTCCGCCCCCACACGTCGGAACGGCCGTGCGAGCCGCGCGACGCCGTCGAGCAGCACCTGGACCGGCGTCGTGAGCGTCACGGCCCGTGCCGCCAGCAGGCAGGCGGTGATGCCACCGACGACGGCGAAGGCGCGCACCCAGCCCTGGGTGATGCCCTGGTACACGGCGAGGATCACCAGGACGGGGGCCGCCGGCGCCAGCATCCGGACGATCCGTGCGGGCGGTATGCGCGCACCGACGGTCAGGGCGCCGATCGCGATCGCGAGCGCGATCACGGCGACGAGCGGTGTCCGCCAGACCACGACGGCGAGGGCGCAGGCCAGTGAGGCCGTGGCTTTCGGCGCGAGCGGCATCCGGTAGAGGAAACCCCGGCCCGGTACGAACAGCCCGAGGGTGCTTCCGAAGCCCCTCACCGGGGTTCCGGGGAGTGGGACCGCTGATCCTCCGCGGATCGGGCCGCCAGCGCGCGGTAGTGGGCGACGGCCTCCGCGGGAACGCCGTCGAAGACGACACGACCGCGGTCGATGACGAGCGTCCGATCGGCCTCGAGGGCGAACTCGAGATTGTGGGTCGTGAAGACGACCTGCTGGTCGAGGCGTCCGATGAGCGATCGGACGCGGGCGTCGTTGCGCAGGTCGAGCAGGGTGGTCGGCTCGTCGGCCACGAGAACGCGCGGGTCGACGGCGAGGACGACCGCCAGGGCGAGGATCTGCCGCTCACCACCCGAGAGGTCGTAGATGCTGCGATCCGCGAGGTGGCCCACACCGAATCGGTCGAGAACCTCCTCGGCCCGGCGCCGCCGCTCACGGGCGGGGAGCCGCCGCGCGCGAAGGGAGAGTTCCACGTCCTCCCGGCCGGTCGGCATGACGAGCTGGGAGAGCGGGTCGGTGAAGACGAACCCGACCAGGCGGCGTACGGCGCGACCCTCCGAGCGGGTGTCGCTCCCGAGGACCGTCACCGCCCCGTCCGTCGGCTCCCTCAATCCGTTGACGAGGCGCAGGAGCGTCGACTTGCCGGAGCCGTTGGCCCCGATGACCGACACGCGGCGCTCGGCCAGTGTCAGGGTGATCGGGCCGAGGATGAGCTCCGGGCCGCTGTCCGACCGGACTTCCGCGGCGGTGAACTCGATCACCGCGGGCGCCGCGCGGCTCATCGGCCTCGCCCGCCGAGGAGCCGGGGGAAAGCACGGTGCACGGATACCGCGAGGATCGCGGCCAGGACGTTCTTGACGACGTCGCCGGGCAGATAGGCGGCGTCGACGATGACCGCCTCGCGGAGGGGCAGGCCGGCATTGACCATGAGACCCGCGATGCCCAGCGGATGGATGGTGAGCAGGCTCGCGGCGAGACAGCCGAGGAACAGCAGGCCCGTGCGGAACCGGGCCGATCCGCGCAGGATCAGCCGGGCGAAGGCTCCGGCCACCAGCGCTGCGAGCGGGAAGGCGAGCAGGTAGCCCGCGGAGGGCCCGGCGAGCACGCCGAAGCCGCCGCTGAACCCGCTGAAGACCGGCAGGCCGATCAGTCCGGCGGCCAGGTACAGCAGCACGGCGGCGGTTCCACGGGCCGGTCCCAGGACGACGCCGGCGAGCATCACGCCGAGGGTCTGCAGGGTGATGGGCACGCCGAGCGGGCCCACCGGTATACCGGGTACGATTGCAAGGGCGGCAATGAGGGCGGCGAAGACCGCGACCAGCGACAGATCGGTGGCATCCCACCGCGTGCGAGAGGACGGTCGGCGATCGCCGATCGATTCGGTGGTGGTCTCTCCGGTCGGCTGCATCGCACACTCCTCCAGCAGGCCGGAGGTGCACCGGTTCGTCCGGTGGCTTGTCGATTTCCTCCAGCCGCAACTGCTTCTGTACCGAGACTAGCGCCGGTCACCAGGGGAACCCTTGTGGGATTCCTACAACAAAACGCCGTCTCAGGCACCATCGAAAGGCCTCACCGTGATCAACGTATCGAACCTCGAGCTGCGCGCCGGCGCACGCCTGCTCATGGACGAGGTCTCCTTCCGGGTGGACAGGGGCGACAAGATCGGGCTCGTCGGCCGCAATGGTGCGGGCAAGACGACCCTCACGAAGGTCCTGGCGGGGGAGTCCCTGCCGGCCGGCGGCACCGTGACGCGCTCGGGCGATATCGGCTATCTCCCCCAGGACCCCCGCACGCCGAACATGGAGCAGCTCGCCCGGGACCGCATCCTGTCGGCGCGGAATCTCGACGCCGTCGTGACCGAACTCCGCGAAGCCCAGGAGGACATGGCCAGCGAGAAGACCTCCGTGCGGAACAAGGCCATGGCGCGCTACGACCGCATCGAGGCGGCGTTCCTCGCGGGCGGCGGGTACGCAGCCGAGGCCGAGGCCGCTGCGATCTCGTCGAACCTGGCCCTGCCCGAACGCATCCTGAACCAGCCGCTGAAGACCCTCTCCGGCGGCCAGCGCCGTCGCGTGGAGCTCGCGCGCATCCTGTTCTCCGGCGCGGAGACGATGCTGCTCGACGAGCCCACCAACCACCTCGACGCCGATTCGATCACCTGGCTGCGCGACTTCCTGAAGAACCACCAGGGTGGTCTGATCGTCATCAGCCACGACGTGGAACTGCTCGAGGCCACCGTGAACAAGGTGTTCCAGCTCGACGCCAACCGCGGCACGATCGACATCTACAACATGGGCTGGAAGCGCTTCCAGCTCCAGCGCGAGACCGACGAGCGGGCGCGCAAGCGCGAGCGGGCCAACGCGGAGAAGAAGGCCCAGGTCCTCATGGACCAGGCCAACAAGATGCGGGCCAAGGCCTCGAAGGCCGTCGCGGCGCAGAACATGGCCAAGCGCGCCGAACGCCTCCTCGGCGGGCTCGACGCCGTCCGCGCCTCGGACCGCGTGGCAGCCCTCCGCTTCCCCGAGCCCTCACCCTGCGGCAAGACACCCATGACGGCCGAGGGACTCAGCAAGTCCTACGGTTCGCTCGAGATCTTCACCGACGTGGACCTCGCGATCGACCGGGGGTCGAAGGTCGTGATCCTCGGCCTCAACGGTGCCGGGAAGACGACGCTGCTGCGCATGCTCGCCGGCGTCGATGCACCGGACACGGGCAAGGTGATCGCCGGCCACGGCCTGAAAGTCGGGTACTACGCGCAGGAGCACGAGACGCTGGACACGCAGCGCTCCGTCCTCGAGAACATGAAGTCCTCCGCCCCGGACATGCAGGACGCCGAAGTGCGCGGCATCCTCGGCTCGTTCCTCTTCTCGGGCGACGACGTCGACAAGCCTGCCGGTGTCCTGTCCGGTGGCGAGAAGACACGGCTGGCACTGGCCACGATCGTCGCGTCGTCGGCGAACGTCCTGCTACTCGACGAGCCGACCAACAACCTCGACCCCGCGAGCCGCGCGGAGATCCTCGGCGCACTGAAGAACTACAGTGGCGCTGTGGTGATGGTCAGCCACGACGAGGGCGCAGTGGACGCCCTCGACCCGGAACGGGTGGTCCTGCTGCCGGACGGTGTCGAGGACCTGTGGAACCAGGACTACCTGGAGCTCGTCACCCTCGCCTGACCGTGCGGGGTGCGCCCGGTGTCCGAAGGAATGTTCCGGTGTCCGAAGGGGTGTCCCGGCGTCGGGAGAGAGGGCGGAAGCGGTGGACTTCGACTGGCTCCGGCGGGCCTGCCTCGCCCTTCCCGGCGCCTATGAGGACTATCCTTTCGGCCCCGAAACCGCCACGTTCCGCGTGAGGATCCCGGAGCGGATCGCCGGCCCCGGAGCGGGGAAGGTCTTCGCCTTCGCAGGCGTCGACGCCGTCCCGCCGTCGGTCTCCCTCAAGTGCGAACCGGCCCTCGTGATCCCCCTGCGCGCAGCGCACCCGGAGATCACCGGCGCGTGGCACCTCGACAAGAAACACTGGAACGGCGTCCGGCTCGACGGCGCCCTGACCGCCGCGACGGTCGCCGACCTCATCGAGGACTCCTACGACCTCGTCGTCGCCTCGCTGCCCGCAGCGCACCGGCGGGCCCTGGGCTGGTCCGGCGGAGACTCCCCGAGCTGATCGACCAGCCTGCCGGAGCGCGAGACTGAGCAGGCGACAGTGAGCGCCGCGCTCAGCGGATCCCCCGGGCGTCAAGGATCGCGTCCTCCTCCTCCTCCGAGGACGGACGACGGCGCTGCCGTCCGGGGCGTCTCACAGCAGTGCCGGCCTGCTCGGCGTTGGCCCTGCGCTGCTCGCGCGCCGCGTAGCCGAGTCCCACGAAGGCGAGCACGCCGAAGGCGAACCACTGCAGGGAATAGGACAGGTGCGGGCCCTCGTCGATCGATGGTTTCGGGGCCGCGAGGGGTGTCTCGGCGGCGGCCGGACGTTCGAGCGCGAGCAGGCCGTAGGCCGCGTCCTGCAGCGCGTAGTCCAGTCGGTCCGAGAGCGCAGTGAGGTCGATCGACGCCACCTGGCCCTCGGGCGCTCCGCGCTTGACCGCGGGCTCGCCGGGCTTGACCCTGGCGGTCACCTCGACCTCCCCCGGAGGGGGCTCGGGAATGTCGTCCGGACGCCCCGCCTCGTCGTTGCCGATCGGCAGCCAGCCGCGGTCGATGATCACGGCGCTTCCGTCCTCGAGCCGCAGGGGAGTAAGGACCTCGTACCCGGGCTGACCACTGAGCGGCCGGTTGCGCGCGATCACCTGGTTCTCGACGTCGTAGGTGCCGACGAACGTGATGGGCGTCCACTCCGTCGCCGGGTCGTAGCCGTCGAGAACAAAACTTCCCGGCACGTACCGCTGGGGGGTCGCGTCGTAGTTCGCCTCGATGCGGTGGATGTTCTCGACCACGGCTTCGCGGCGGTCGAGCTGCCAGCGCCCCAGCCCGACGCAGCCCGCCGCGATGACGATCACCATGACGAGCCAGCCGAACCATCGCGCGGAGAAGAGGAAGCGGTACACCTACTGGGCCTCCCCGGTCATCCCGCCGATGCTCCCACCGGTGTTCTCGTCACTGTTCTCATCGGTCAGGGGACGCGTCTCCTTCCAGAGACCGCGATCCCTCAGGTACTCCTCGAACCACTCGACGTGGTCGGGGCAGGACGCCCACACCTTTCGGCGGTCCGGCGTATGGATCCTCGGATTGTTCCACAGCAGCCGCCACGCCGCCCCGGCTCGGCACCCCTTGCGTGAGCAGATCGGCGCCGCTCCCTGGTCCGGAATGGTCCCGAACAGGCTCAGACCCGCAGTCGAACCGACCGCGGGTCCGCCGAGCGGTGCGTCAGGCATTCGCACCCGGTCTCCCTGATCCGGCCGCCCACGAACCGTGGTGCGCGGTCGGAGGGGTGTCGTCGATGATCTCGCCGCTCAGGATGTCGTCCTCGGGGTCGGCGGGATCCGCGTCGGCCACCCTCGCCTCGATCTCCCGGACCGGCGCGCGATCGATCAGCGCGTCGCTGTGCCGGATGTTGCTCGTGTCGCTCCCGCCGTTGGCCACGATGACCGCGAAATAGGGCAGGAACACCGCTCCCGCAATCATGACCCAGGACAGCCAGCCGTAGGGGACCACGAACACGAGGATGAAGCAGACGAGGCGGATGCTCATCGAGACGGTGTAGCGGATCATTCTGGTACGCATTTCGTCGCTGTGTGATTCACGAGCGTCTGAGATGCTGTGGACGTCTGTGTTGTGCTTCGATTGTTTACTCATCACACTCCAAAGAGACTGCTTCTATTATCCCACTTCCGGCTTCGTTCCCGAAGTCGGGGGATGCGCCGCTAGGATCGTCGGGATAGTTTGACGAGGAGCCGCGGACAGCGTCCCGTTGATACGTGACCGCCCCGACTCATCGGCCCCGTGGTCGTCGGCATGGACAGCTGGGCCCCCTTTCGGCTCGCAGACAGAGGAGTTTCCCCTTGGCACCTGATACGGACAGCACGACGACGGCTACCGGCCGGAGCGTCCTCATCACCGGAGGGAACCGCGGGATCGGATTGGCCATCGCCAAGGTATTCGTAGCCAACGGCGACAAGGTTGCCATCACCTACCGAAGTGGCGAGGTTCCGGAGGGAATGCTGGGAGTACGGGCCGATGTGACCAGTGAGGACCAGATCGATGCGGCCTTCACCCGCGTGGAGGCCGAGCACGGACCCGTCGAGGTCCTCGTGGCCAACGCCGGCATCACCCGCGACACCCTGCTCATGCGCATGTCGGAGAGCGACTTCACGGACGTGATCGACACCAACCTGACGGGCGCCTTCCGCGTGGTGAAGCGGGCCTCCCGCGGGATGATCCGCCTGAAGCGCGGCAGGGTGATCCTCATCTCGAGCGTCACCGGCCTCTACGGCGCGCCCGGCCAGATCAACTACTCGGCGTCGAAGTCGGGACTCATCGGCATCGCACGCTCGTTGACCCGCGAGCTCGGCTCGCGTGGCATCACGGCGAACGTGGTAGCCCCGGGGTTCATCGACACCGACATGACCGCGGAACTGACCGAGGAGACCCGTAAGAGCTACCTCGCGACCATCCCCGCGGGTCGCTTCGCCTCGCCGGAGGAAGTGGCCGGCGTCGTGTCATGGCTCGCCGGTGAGCACGCCGGCTACATCTCCGGGGCGGTCATCCCGGTCGACGGCGGACTCGGCATGGGCCACTGACCTCGCCCTGCAGCACCCCGCACCACCCGACGTCCCTTACACCAGAAGGAGCATCATGGCCACCCTCGAGGGAACCACAGCAATCGTCACCGGCTCGTCACGCGGCATCGGCGCCGACGTCGCGCAGCAGCTCGCAGCGCAGGGCGCCGCTGTCGTCGTCAACTACAGGCAGAAGGCACCCCGCGCCACCAAGGTGGTCGCGGGCATCGAGGCGGCCGGCGGCAGGGCCGTCGCGGTCGGCGCCGACCTCACCACGCCGGAGGGCCCGGCCGCGCTCGTCGACGCCGCATCGGGTCTCGGCACCCTGAACCTGCTGGTGCTCAACGCGTCCGGCGGCATGGAGACGTCGATGGGCGAGGACTACGCCCTGCGACTCAACCGCGACGCCCAGGTCGCCATGCTCACCGCCGCGACGGACGTCATGCCGGCCGGTTCGCGCGTGGTGTTCATCACCAGCCACCAGGCGCACTTCATCGAGAAGGTCCGGACGATGGACGCCTACGAACCGGTCGCCCGCAGCAAGCGAGCCGGTGAGGACGCCCTCCGCGAGCTCATTCCGAGCCTGACCGAGAAGGGAATCTCGCTCGTCGTCGTCTCCGGCGACATGATCGAGGGAACCGTCACGGCGACCCTGCTGGACCGTGCGACCCCGGGTGCGATCGAGGCGCGCCGACAGGAAGCAGGGCGCCTGTACTCCGTCTCCGAGTTCGCCACGGAGATCGTCCGGATGGCGACGGCGGACGTGCCGACGGGCCATACGGAGTACGTGGGGGGCGCGGAGGACTTCCTCGCCAAGAGCTGACGCCACGCCGTTCGTTCCGTCCGGCGGTCCGCAGGTCTCCTAGAGGCCGGCGAGGTGCCGGACGACATCCAGGTCGGGCAGGTCGAGGGCCGCGTGGGCGACGGCGCGTACCGCCGGTTTGGCGTTGAAGGCGACGCCGAGCCCCGCCGCCGCCAGCATGTCCAGGTCGTTCGCGCCGTCGCCCACCGCGATGGTCGAGGCGAGGTCCACGCCCGCGCGCGCGGCCTCGGAGCGCAGCACGCGTTCCTTCTCACGACGGTCGACGACCGCACCCGAGACGCGTCCGGTGAGCACCCCGCCGTGGATGCCGAGCTGGTTGGCGTGTCCGAACGACAGCCGGAGCCGCTCTGCGAGCGGGGCGAGGACCTGCGAGAACCCGCCGGAGACGACCCCGACGGCATGCCCGGCATCGAGGTACGCCCCGACCAGCTGCTCGGCCCCGTCGCTGAGTTCGATGCGTTCGACCACCTCGTCGATCACCGATGCCGGGAGGCCCTCGAGCGCCCGGACGCGCTGGTGCAGGGACTGGGCGAAATCGAGCTCGCCACGCATGGCGGCATCGGTCACGGCCTTCACCTCTGCCTCACGTCCGGCGTGGGCGGCGAGCAACTCGATGACCTCCTGCTTGATGAGGGTGGAGTCGACGTCCATGATGAGCAGCTTGGGGCCGGGGGCGTAGACGCGCCGGGGCACGAGGGCGGCGCCGACCGCCGCGGACGCTCCCCAGTCCGTGAGCGCCCTGCGGACCGAGCCGGGTCCAGCGGGGATACGGACGTCCAGCGTGAGGACCTCATAGGTCGCGGTGCGTACCGAGGAGGCTCCGTCGACGGAGACGTCGACGCGACCCAGCGCCGTCGCCAGCCGGTCGCGGTGATCGTCCTCCAGTCGCGACGCGTAGACGACCACCCTGGCCTCGACCGTCATGCGTCCACTCCCGTCCTCGCCGCTGGCGGCGTCGTCGGCCGGGCGGTTTCGCCACGAAGCCGCTCCTTAGCCTAGTGTCTAGGACCATGAGTGACGTTCTGGAACTGGCGGGAGTGAGCCTCGTGAGGAGCGGCAAGACGCTGCTCGACGAGATCGACTGGCAGGTCAGCGAGGGTGAGCGCTGGGTGGTCATGGGCCCGAACGGTGCAGGGAAGACGACGCTGCTGCAGCTCGCCGGCGCACGCCTGCATCCCACGCGCGGTGTCGTCGGCATCCTGGACGAGGTCATGGGTGCTGTCGACGTCTTCGAACTCCGCCCGCGCATCGGGCTCGCCTCCGCCGCGCTCGCATCGCAGGTCCCCGACCACGAAACCGTGCTGAACGTTGTCGTCACCGCGTCCTACGGCGTCACCGGTCGGTGGCGGGAGCAGTACGAGCGCCTCGACGAACGCCGTGCCTTCCGCCTGCTCGACACCTGGGGGATGTCGCGTTTCATGAACCGGCCCTTCGGCTCCCTGAGCGAGGGCGAGCGCAAGCGCGTGCAGATCGCCCGCGCGCTCATGGCCGACCCCGAACTGCTGCTCCTCGACGAACCTGCCGCCGGGCTCGACCTGGCCGGGCGGGAGGACCTCGTCCGGCGCCTCACCGATCTCGCCCGGGACGAGGATGCACCCGCGATGGTGCTCGTCACGCATCACCTCGAGGAGGTTCCGCCCGGCTTCACGCACGCACTGCTGCTCCGGGAGGGCCGGATCGTGGCTGCCGGACTGATCGCCGGTGTCCTGACCGAGGAGAACCTGTCTGCCGCGTTCGACGTCGCGCTGAAGGTCACCGAGGAGAACGGCCGCTACAGCGCGGTCGCGCGGGCGTGAGTCCCGGTTCCCGCAGCCCGCGCCCGGAACCGGGACCCTGATGGTGCTGGTCCACCTCGACTCCGTCGACGACCCACAGCTGTCCGACTACCGGAACCTCACCGACGTCCAGCTGCGGCTCGTCAGGGAACCCGCCGAGGGACTGTACATCGCCGAGAGCTCCAAGGTGCTGCGGCGCGCGATCGACGCCGGGCATGTTCCCCGCTCCTTCCTCCTGGCACCCAAGTGGGTGCCGGACCTTGCGGACGTCATCCGCCGGTTCCCGGACGCCCCCGCGTTCGTCGCGCCGGAGGACACCCTCGAGGCCCTCACCGGTTTCCACCTCCACCGAGGCGCCCTGGCAGCGATGAACCGACCGCCGGCGCGATCGCTCGCCGGCGTGCTCGCCGGCGCCCGCCGTATCGCGATCATCGAGGACATGGTGGATCACACGAATCTCGGCGCGGTCTTCCGCTCTGCGGCGGCACTCGGGGTCGACGCCGTCCTGGTCAGCCCGCGCAGCGCCGACCCGCTGTACCGGAGGGCGGTCCGCGTGAGCATGGGGAGCGTCCTCCAGGTGCCATGGGTGAGACTCACGTCCTGGCCGGACGACCTGGCGGCGATCCGCGGGGCCGGCTTCACCGTCGCAGCCCTGGCGCTCGTCCCGGGCGCAGTGGCGATGGGCGACTTCCCCGGACGTGACCACGAGCGGCTGGCACTGCTCCTCGGCACGGAGGGTGACGGACTGAGCCCGGGCGCCCTCGACGCGGCGGACGTCGCCCTGACCATCCCGATGCACGGCGGGGTCGACTCGCTGAATGTCGCCGCAGCAGCCGCCGTCGCTTTCTGGGAGTGCCGTTACGCGCCCACGGGGCGGACGCGACCGCCCGCGGTTTAGTGCCGTGCTGACTGCTGCGCTAGTATGGACAGCTGGCGCATCCGCCACTCTTTCGTATACCCGTGCCTGGCAAAATCCAGGCAACCAGAGAAGGTAGTCCTGTGAAGTCTGATATCCACCCCAAGTACCAGTCCGTCGTCTTCCGCGACCTGGCCTCCGACAAGGCGTTCCTGACCAAGTCGACGGTCGGCTCCGCCAAGACCATCGAGTGGGAGGACGGCAACACCTACCCCCTCATCGAGGTCGAGATCTCCTCGGAGTCGCACCCGTTCTACACGGGCAAGCAGCGCATCATGGACTCCGCCGGCCGCGTCGAGCGCTTCAACGCCCGCTTCAAGGGCTTCGGCGGCAAGAAGTAGCACCCGTCCCCCGGGACACAGGACAGTGCGGGCCGATGCCCCTCGTCCTTCAGGAGAAGCCACGCCGTCCCGGCGTGGCTTCTTCCGGTTAACCACCGCCTGACCACCGCGGTCACATGACCCGTGCGGGTCGCCCGCATCATCCACATGGAGGAGACAGTCGTGTCACAGCACCCGAGCACCGCTCGCCTGCACGGCGAGTTCAAGACGCCCGGCGGGAAGCTTACCGCCGTGGACCTGACCGTCCGCGAGGGGCGACTGGCCGACGTCTCGGTCAACGGGGACTTCTTCCTCGAGCCGGACGAAGCGCTGCTCGACATCAATGCGGCCCTGGAGGGACTCCCCGCGGACACCGCACCCGGCGAGATCGCCGCCGCCGTGAGGGCGCACCTGGATCCGTCCGCCGTCCTCTTCGGCTTCTCCCCGGAAGCCATCGCCACAGCCGTCCGCCGGGCGCTCGGCCGTGCGACGGGTTTCGCCGATCACCCGTGGGAGATCATCTCCCCGACGCCGCTCTCCACGGCGATGCACGTGGCGATGGACGAGGTGCTCACGCAGGATGTCGGTGCCGGGCGCCGGAATCCCACCCTGCGGTTCTGGGAGTGGCAGTCACCCTCCGTGGTGATCGGCAGCTTCCAGTCGATGCGCAACGAGGTGGATCCCGAGGGTGCGGAGCGCCACGGCGTGACCGTGGTCCGGCGGATCAGCGGGGGAGGGGCCATGTTCATGGAACACGGCAATGCCATCACATACTCGCTGTACGTCCCGCAATCCATCGTCGACGGCATGAGCTTCGCCGACTCCTACCCGTTCCTGGACGCCTGGGTCATGGAGGCGCTCGAGAAACTGGGCATCAGGGCCTGGTACCAGCCCCTCAACGACATCGCGACCGATCTCGGGAAGATCGGCGGTGCCGCGCAGAAAAGACTCGCGAACGGCGGCATGCTGCACCACGTCACCATGAGCTACGACATCGACGCCGACAAGATGCTCGAGGTGCTGCGCATCGGCAAGGAGAAGATGTCCGACAAGGGAACGCGCAGCGCGAAGAAACGGGTGGATCCGCTCCGACGCCAGACCGGCATCACGCGTGAGGAGATCATCGGCGTGATGATCGCGACCTTCCGGCAGCGCTACGGTGCGGTGGACGCGACGCTCTCCGAGGACGACCTCCGCCGTGCCGAGGAGCTCGTGGAGAAGAAGTTCGGCACGGAGGACTGGCTCTACCGCGTGCCCTGAGCCTGGGCTCGCAGCGACCGCAGCAGGTGGTCGCGCTCCTCCACGATGATCCGGCGCAGCGCTGCCGGCGCCTCCGGGTTGGCGACGAGCCACCGGTCGGTCTGCCCGATGACAGGATGGGAGTCCGGCTCGCCGTCGACGTCCTGCTGGCCGGGGTACAGCCCGCGGACGATCCGGCTGGCCATCTCGATGCCCCGGGTCGCCCAGACCTGGCGGAGCATGGCGAAGTACGGCTCCTCGTACTCCTCGAGGAGATCCCGGGAACCGAGCATGAACCCTTCGATGGCGGCGCTCAGCAGCTCGTTCGAGAGCCGGTCACCGCCGACCGCCTCGTTCCAGGTCGCCCGCTTGATGCCGGGGTCCGGGATCGCGGCCGAGGCGAGCGTGAAGCGGACCCGTCCCGATGCCGTCGCGTCGGCGCTCCTCTCGGCCTCCAGCTCGCCGGGCAGCACGCGCTGCTGCGCTGCGAGGCCCTGCAGGATGAGCCAGCGCAGTTCCGCGTCGAGGCGGAGGCCGGCAACGGTCTCGCTCCCGTCCAGGAGCAGCCGGACATGGTCCGCCGCCTCGGGCGAGGTCCGAGCGGCAGCTGCGAGCGCACGCGCCCAGGCGAGCTGCAGATCGGAGGCCGCTTCTGCACCCTGGAGCCCGTTCCACAGGAAGTCGGCCATCTGCCGGCGGAGCACGGGCCGCTGCCCGGCGGGCGCGAAGCTCTCGGTCGCGGTGCGGAGATTGGCGAGCAGGACCTGGAGCACTCCCACTCCGGTCTCGGCGGGCGCGGCGAGCATCGCGGCGGCGACGAAGTCGGCGACGGGAAGGGCGGCGTCCCTCGTGCTCGACCACAGCGCGGTCAGGCAGGTCGCGCGGGCCAGCGGATCCTGCAGGCGGTGGATCGACGTCAGAAGGGTCCGGAGGGAGTGCGGATCGAAGGAGAGCTTGGCGTAGGTGAGGTCGTCGTCGTTCACCAGGAGCAGATCGGGTTGCCGCACACCCGTCAGCGCCGGCACCGGGGTGGAACGTCCGTCCACGGTCACGGCCTCCGATCCGGTGCGGACGAGCCAACCGGCATCGTCGACGGTGTAGAGACCCACGCGGACCCGGTGGGGCCGCGGCTGATCGAGTCCCGTGACGGGATCCGAGGCGTCCTGCACCAGGCTCACGTCCCGGAGGACGCCGTCCTCCACGGTCACCTCGGCGCGCAGCGCGGGGACGCCGGAGGTCCGCAGCCATGATTCGGACCAGGCCGTCAGGTCCTGCCCCGTCGCCTCGGTCAGCACCTCGAGGAGGTCGGCCAGCGTGGTGTTCCCGTATTCGTGCTTCCGGAAGTACCGGCGGGCGGCCGCCGTGAAGGCGTCCCGACCCACGAAGGCCACCAGCTGCTTCAGGACCGATGCGCCTTTCGCGTAGGTGATGCCGTCGAAGTTCTGCTTCGCCGCCTCGAGATCGGGGATGTCCGCGACGATGGGGTGCGTCGTCGGCAGCTGGTCCTGGACGTAGGCCCAGGACTTGCGCCGGTTGGCGAAACTGACCCACGAGGTGCTCCACCGCGTGGCCTCCGCGACCGCGAGCGCGCCCATGTAATCGGCGAAGGACTCCTTCAGCCAGAGGTCGTCCCACCACGTCATGGTGACCAGGTCGCCGAACCACATGTGCGCCATCTCGTGCATGATGGTGTTCGCGCGCGCCTCGCGCTGCGCGTCCGTGGCCGCCGACTGGAACACGTAGGACTCCGTGAACGTGACGAGTCCGGGGTTCTCCATGGCGCCGAGGTTGTATTCCGGGACGAATGCCTGGTCGTACTTGCCGAAGGGGTAGGGATAGTCGAAAAGGTCGTGGAAGAAGTCGAGGCCGCGTTTCGTGGTGTCGAAGATCTCCGGCGCATCGAAGGACGGCGCGAGGGAGCGGCGGCAGAAGAGGGCCAGGGGGACCTCGAGGCCTTCTCCGGCCGTCCCGGGCGCACCGGTCCACGAGTCGGTCTCGCAGTGGTACGGGCCGGCAAGGATGGTGGTGATGTAGGTGGAGATGCGCTCGGTCGGTGCGAAGGTCCAGCGCGATGCCGTGCCCGAAACCTGCTCCCTGGCGCTCTCGATCCCGTTGGAGGCGACCGTCCAGTCGCTGGGCGCCAGGACGCTGAACGAGAAGGACGCCTTCAGGTCCGGCTGCTCGAAGGTGGCGAAGACGCGGCGCGCGTCTGCGGGCTCGTACTGCGTGTAGAGGTAGGTCTCCCCGTCGGCGGGATCGACGAATCGATGGAGCCCTTCGCCACTGGAGCTGTAGAGCGCCTCGCCGGTGACCGTCACCGTGTTCCGCCCGGCGAGTGCCTCGAGGCGGATCCGGGCTCCCTCCCGGACCGCGGAGGTGTCGAGGGCCGTTCCGTTGAGCTCCACCGCGGTGACGTCGCCGATGAAGTCGAGGAAGGTCGAGGCTCCCGGTTCCCGGCAGGTGAAGACCACGGTGGTGGTGGTCCGGTAGGTCCTTTCCCGGGCGTCGCGCGCTTCCGAGAGGTCCAGTTCGACGGCGTAGGTCTCGGTCCGCAGCAGCGCCGATCGGGCGGCCGCCTCGTCCCGGCTCAGGTTCTCGTTCTCCATCCGGCCATTCAACCATGCGCCCGACGGCGGTTCCCGCGCCTGTTTCCGGGAGGTTAACGGCGGCTGCGGCGGCGTGTACGGCTGTGTTCGGCGGGGACATCCATGGCACTGTTGACCCATGTCCGAGCTCTTCGCTGACTATGCAGCCGCCGCCCGCAAGACGCCCGCGTTCGACGAGATGTTCGACGCCGCACATCTGCCGCGCACCGAGTACGGGCAGGTGGCGGCAGCCCTGGACGAACTGAACCTCGCGGATGTCACGGCGCGGGCGGACTCCATGGCGAGGACGTTCCTCGACCGCGGCGTGACCTTCGATTTCGCCGGCGAGGAGCGTCCCTTCCCGCTCGACATCGTTCCGCGGGTCATCGCCGGTGACGACTGGGACGTCCTGGAGCGCGGTGTGGCCCAGCGCGTCCGCGCCCTCGAGGCGTTCCTCGGCGATGTGTACGACAAGATGGCCGTGGTGTCCGACGGCGTGATCCCGCGCCGGCTCATCACCTCCAGTGCGCATTTCCACCGCGAGGTCGCGGGGTTCGCGCCGGCCGGGGGAGTCCGCGTGCACATCTCCGGCATCGACGTCGTCCGGGACCAGCAGGGGACGTTCCGGGTGCTCGAGGACAACGTCAGGGTGCCGAGCGGTGTCAGCTACGTGCTCGAGAACCGCCGGGCCATGGCCAAGGGCCTGCCGGAGGCCTTCGGCCAGCAGCACATCCGACCGGTCGAGGAGTATCCGCGGAGGCTCCTCGCGGCCCTGCGGAAGACCGCGCCTCCAGGCACCGATGACCCGACCGTCGTCGTCCTGACACCGGGCGTGTTCAACTCCGCGTACTTCGAGCACACCCTGCTGGCGGGCCTCATGGGCGTCGAGCTGGTCGAGGGGCGCGACCTCATCTGTCGCGGCAACCGCGTGTACATGCGCACCACCGCGGGCGAGCAGCGCGTGGACGTCATCTACAAGCGGATCGACGACGAGTTCCTGGATCCCCTGCAGTTCCGCGCGGACTCGGTGCTCGGCTGCCCCGGCATTGTCAACGCGGCCCGGGCCGGCATGGTGACCATCGCCAACGCCGTCGGCAACGGGGTAGCCGACGACAAGCTCGTCTACACCTATGTACCCGATCTCATCCGCTACTACCTGGGCGAGGATCCGATCATCGCCAACGTGGACACCTACCGGCTGGAGGACGCTCCCGCGCGCGAGGAGGTGCTCGACCGCCTCGACGAGCTCGTCGTCAAACCCGTGGACGGCTCGGGCGGCAAGGGCCTGGTGATCGGCCCCGACGCCTCGAAGGCCGAACTCGAGGCGCTCCGCGCGCGTGTCCTCGCGGACCCGCGCGGCTGGATCGCCCAGCCGGTCCTGCAGCTCTCGACGGTGCCGACGATGTCCGGCGGCCAGTTCAGCCCCCGCCACGTGGACCTGCGCCCGTTCGCGGTGAACGACGGCGAGGACGTCTGGGTGCTGCCCGGCGGGCTCACGCGCGTCGCCATGAAGGAGGGCTCGCTGATCGTGAACTCGAGCCAGGGTGGCGGCAGCAAGGACACCTGGGTGGTCGACGGCGAGGTCCGCCGCACGGCCGACGGCCAAGGGACCGGGGAACGCTCCCCGATCCCGGTGCGCGAGCGGGTCAGTGTGTGGCCCGTCGAGACCAACTGGCAGGACAAGCAGTCGGAGCAGCAGCAGCAATGAGATGGCCCCGCTCCGCGTCACCACCGTCACCAGCATCCACCCGGGAAGGTAGGCCCCATGCTCAGCCGCATCGCTGAATCACTCTTCTGGATCGGCCGCTACGTGGAGCGGGCCGATGGCACCGCCCGCATCCTCGACGTGCACCTCGAGCGGCTCAACCAGATGCCGCTGCCCCAGCAGCGTGAGACGTCGCGCCAGTTGCTGGGGGTCATGGGGAGCCGGCCGGAGAAGGACGAGATCGATCTCTCGGACCTCCTCCAGGAGCTCGCCTACAACAGGACGAGCGCGACGTCGATCGCGGGTGCTCTCGGCGCCGCACGGGAGAACGCGCGGCGTGCCCGGGAGACGGTCTCCAGCAGCGTCTGGGAGAGCCTGAACACCACCTGGTACGGGCTCACGCAGCACCGGAAGGACGTCGTCGGGACCTACCGCTTCTGCCACTGGGTCGTGGAGCGGACAGCGATGGTGCGGGGGCTCTCGGACACCACCATGAGCCACGACGAATCGTGGCAGTTCCTGGTGCTCGGCCGCAGCCTCGAGCGGGCCGACATGACGGCGCGCATGCTCTCGACGCACGACGTGCACGCCGCCGGCCTGTCCTGGGTGAACATGCTCCGCTGCGCCGGGGCCTACGAGTCCTTCCTGCGCACACGCCGGGCGTCCTTCGGCGACCAGCAGGCAGCCGAATTCCTCCTCCTGGACCGCCTGTTCCCGCGATCGATCGTCTACGCCCTGAGCGACGCCGAGAAGTGCCTCACGCAGCTCAACCCGGCGTACCAGCGCGTCGGGTTCATCAACGATGCCAGCCGGATCGTCGGACAGGCCAGGACGTTCCTGGAGTTCCACCAGACCCAGGACCTCATGTCCGAGCTACCCGAACACATGGACCGCGTGCAGAAGGCCTGCGCCAAGGCGTCCGACGCCGTGTCCCGCACATATTTTTCCCAGGCGGACGAACTCTCCTGGGTGGGAGAGGTCTCATGACACGCCTGCTGATCGAGCACCGCACCGGCTACGACTACCTGCGCCGGGTCTCGCTGTCCTACAACGAGGCACGCATGACGCCGCTCACCGACCCGCAGCAGGTGGTCCTCGAGTCCTCGCTCAAGGTGACGCCGTCCAGTGCGGCGGTGTCCACCTACCGCGACTACTGGGGCACGCGGGTGACCTCCTTCGACGTCCATGAGCCGCACGAGCACCTCGAGGTCACCGCGGTGTCCACCGTGGAGGTCAGCCGGCTGGAGCGCGTGCCGGCCCCGGAGGAGATCCTCACCTGGGAGGACCTCGCAGCGTCGAACCTCACCAACGACTTCGCGGACTCCCTCGGCCAGACCGCCCTCAGCGAACCCGACCGCGAGGTCGTCGCCCTCGCGGCCGACGCGGCGCGGGACCGGAACCCGCACGAGGCCGCACGCGCGGTCTTCGATGCGCTCCGTGCCCAGATGGACTACGTGCAGGGCGCCACCGGCGTGCAGACCGATGCACGGGACGCCTGGGCTGCGCGCAAGGGTGTCTGCCAGGATCTCGCGCACGTCGCGATCGGCGCCCTGCGCAGTCTCGGCATCCCCGCCCGGTACATCTCCGGCTATCTGCATCCCCGACGCAGTGCGGGGATCGGCGAGGCCGTGGCCGGCCAGTCCCACGCGTGGGTGGAATGGTACGACGGCGAGTGGCGGGGATGGGATCCGACCAACAGCGGGCCCGTCAGCGACTTCCACGTCTCCGTTGCACGGGGCCGGGACTACCGCGACGTCTCACCCCTGAAGGGAATCCTGTCCGGGGGCGGAGGCTCCACGCTGAACGTGACCGTCTCCATCACGCGCGTCGCTTGACGTACGGCTCGTGGCGGAACGCCGCGCCCGCGGTTCCGCCGGTGGGACGACGAAGGCCCCGGCGTGTGCAGGGGCCTTCGTCGTGGTGGCTCGGACGTGGATCAGGCCGGGATGACCTGCCCCTTGCTGACGATGGTCAGCCCCGAGTCGGTGACCGAGAAACCCCGCTCACGGTCGAGATCGGGGTCCACCCCGATACGGGCCCCAGCCGGGATCCGCACGTTCTTGTCGATGATGGCCCGACGCACCACGGCCCCGGCGCCCACGTTCACCTTGTCGAGCAGAACGCATCCCGTGACCTCGGCGGATTCCGCGATGAACACGTCGGTCGCGAGGATCGAGCTCTGCACCGCCCCACCTGAGACGACCACGCCCGCGGACACGATCGAGTCGTGGGCCTCACCCGACTGCCCCGAGGAACTGCGCACGAACTTCGCGGGAGGGGACACGCTCTGCCGGGTGTAGATAGGCCACTGCAGGTTGTAGAGATTGAAGAGCGGAAGGGGCGAGATCAGGTCCATGTTCGCGTCGTAGTACGAGTCCATGGTGCCGACGTCGCGCCAGTACTGGCGGTCGCGCTCGGTGGCGCCCGGGATGTCGTTCGTCGTGAAGTCGTACACGGCGGCGTCGTTGCGCTCCACGAAGTAGGGGATGATGTCCCCGCCCATGTCGTGTTTGGTGTCCAGGCGCGCGGCGTCGTCCTCGAGGGCCTTGAGGAGGGCATCGGTCGTGAAGACGTAGTTGCCCATCGACGCCAGGAAGCTGTCGGGGTCATCGGGCAGGCCGGGCGTGGAACTCGGCTTCTCGACGAAGGCCGCGATCCTTCCCGGATCGTCGGCGGCCGTCTCGATGACGCCGAACTGGTCCACGAGGTGCATGGGCTGCCGGACCGCCGCAACGCTGACGGACGCCCCGCTCTTCACGTGGTCGTCGACCATCTGCTCGAAGTCCATGCGGTAGACGTGGTCCGCGCCGATCACGACGACGATGTCGGGCTGGGCGTCGTGGATCAGGTTGAGGGACTGGTAGATCGCGTTCGCACTCCCGAGGAACCAGCTCTTGCCGCGCCGCTGCTGTGCAGGCACGGATGCGATGTAGTTCTGCAGCTGGGTGGACATGCGCCACGTCTCGGAGATGTGGCGGTCGAGACTGTGGGACTTGTACTGCGTCAGCACCACGATCTGGAGGTAGCCGGAGTTCACGAGATTCGACAGGGCGAAGTCGATGAGCCGGTAGCTTCCCGCGAACGGTACGGCCGGCTTGGCCCTGTCCGCGGTCAGCGGCATCAGCCGCTTGCCCTCGCCGCCCGCCAACACCACGGCCAGTACTTTCTTCGGTGCCACTTCTGACCCCCCGCTCTTCGTTGAGTGTTCTGCGTCACGACCCTCGGTCGCTCAGGCGTAGGTCCACACATCCGGAACCCTTCCGGTCACTTCACACTAGAGGACTCCGACGCACTGCACTACGTTGGGTGGGTGCGAGTAGACATTGTGACCAAGGAGTTCCCGCCCGAGATCTATGGTGGCGCGGGGGTGCACGTCGCCGAACTCAGCAGGGTCCTCGCCCCGCAGGTCGACCTCCGCGTCCACGCGTTCGGCAGGCCGCGTCCGGAGGAATACTACGGGGCGTCCGTGCTCTCCTACGGGGTCCCCGAAGGTCTCGCGCAGGCCAACGCGGCCGTCCAGACGCTGGGCACCGATCTGCAGATGCTCGAGGCCATCGGCGGGGCGGACCTCGTCCACTCGCACACCTGGTACGCGAACATGGCGGGCCACCTGTCCTCCCTCCTGCACGGGATCCCTCACGTCCTGAGCGCGCACAGCCTGGAGCCGCTCCGCCCCTGGAAGGCCGAGCAGCTCGGCGGCGGGTACGCGCTCTCCTCCTGGGTGGAGAAGACCTCCTACGAGGCCGCGGCCGCCGTGATCGCCGTGTCCGCCGGGATGCGCGCCGACATCCTCCGCAGCTACCCCGAGGTGGACCCGGGGAAGGTCCACGTGGTGCACAACGGCATCGATGTGGCCCAGTGGTCACGCGACGAGGACGACGACGCCCTGCGCGCCCACGGGATCGACCCGAACCGGCCCAGCGTCGTGTTCGTGGGGCGCAACACCCGCCAGAAGGGCGTGCCGTACCTCCTGCGCGCGGCCGCCCGGCTGCCGTCCGAGGTCCAGCTGGTGCTCTGCCTGGGCGCAGCGGACACGCCCGAACTTGCTGCAGAGACCGAGGTCCTCATCGCCGCACTGCGGGAGCAGCGCGGCGAGGACCGATCGGTCATCCTCATCGAGAGGATGCTGCCCCGGCGCGAGGTCGTCCAGATCCTGAGCCACGCCACCGTCTTCGCCTGCCCCTCGATCTACGAACCCCTCGGGATCGTCAACCTCGAGGCGATGGCGTGCGGTGCGGCGGTGGTGGCCTCTGCCACCGGCGGCATCCCCGAGGTCATCGACGACGGCGTCACCGGCACCCTCGTTCCGCTCGAGCAGGTGCAGGACGGGACGGGGACGCCGCTCGATCCCGAGCGGTTCGTGAGCGACTTCGCCGCCGCGCTGAACGCGCTGGTCGGTGATCCCGCGAGGGCCTCGGCGATGGGTGTCGCCGGTCGGGAAAGGGCCGAACGCCACTTCGACTGGGGGTCCATCGCGGAGACGACCCTCGGCGTCTACCGGAGCGTCCTCTAGGCGGACACCGCGGGACGGGGCCCCTCACGTCAGCTCGGTGACGAAACCCAGGACATTCCCGTCAGGATCGGTGAGCTCGAAGAAGTCGACGGCGCCCTCGAAGCGCTGCACCTCGGACACGGTGAGCCCCTTGTCAGCGAGTGCGGCCCGCTCGGCGGCTGCGTCCTCCACGCTCACGGCGACGGTGATGCCTGCCTGGCCGGCCTGCTCCGGATCGTGGGTGAGCTGGAGCCAGAAGGGCCCCAGGTCGAATTCGACGAGTCCCTCCACCGGCACCTGGACGGGCTCTGCGAGCGAGAGCGCCGAACGGTACCAGACGACGGCAGCATCGAGGTCGCGAACGGGGAGGCAGACGGTGACGGCTGTCGCTTTCATGCCAGCACCGTAGCAGGGCCCGGAGGGGCGGAGAAGGCCGTGGTGGCCCTTCCCGCCCCCGGGGGTCCGACGACTAGGACGCGCGGGCGGCCCTCTTGGCCTTCTTCGCCTTCCTGTCCTTCGCTGCGCGCGCCAGGAGGGTCTTCTCGTCGATCGGCGCAGCACCGGAGGCTCGCCGGCGGCGCATGTACTCGGCGGCCTCCTCCTGGCGTCGGTCCTCGACACCCGTGGCGATGGCTGAACGGAGGTGCTCCTGGCCGTAGCCGAAGGCCTCGACGAGATCGAGGGCGTGCGGCGTGATTTTCACCAGGAGCCGGTTGATGTAGCCGTCGAGGGTTCGGGCGCGCTGGGACGACAGGCGCCCGTTCATGAGGAACCAGGCGAGGTCCTTCTCGATGAGGCAGAGACCGAAGAGATCCCGGAGGCGTGTCAGGACCTCCCGCGTCCCCGCGTCCCCGATGCCCTTCAGGCCCCGCGTGAAGGCCTCCCACTGCAGCAGCTCGGCGTGCGCGTGGGCCACCTCGATGAGCTCGTTCTGGTGCTGGTTGAAGAGCGCCGCTGCTTTCTCCTGCGACATGCCCTTCGCTCCACGGAGCACGGCGGCGAGCTCGGCCACGCGGGTCTGTACGCGATCCGACAGCAGGTCGTGCTGGGTGGACTCGTCTCGCAGGGCGATCGCCGATTTCTTGCCCGACCCGGAGTCCGCGACGGTCTGGGCCACCCTGCGGAGCCCTGAACGGTGCAGGGTCTTCCCGGCGGCCTTGGACACCGCGTAGCGGGCGAGGACACCGAAGTCGACCCCCTTGAACTCCTTCGCGTAGTCCGTCAGGAGACGCTTGGCGACGAGCTGCAGCAGCACCGTGTTGTCGCCCTCGAAGGTCACGTACACGTCGAGGTCGGCGCGCAGTGAGGCGAACCGGTTCTCGATGAGGAAGCCCTGACCGCCGGTGGCCTCCCTGCACTCCTGCAGGGTGTCCAGGGCGAGCCAGGTGCTCAGGGGCTTGAGAGCTGCGGCAAGCGTCTCCAGGTCCTGGCGGTCCTCGTCGGAGTCATGGGCGCCCGAGAAGACGTCGTCGAACTTCTCGAGGAGTTCCTCATGCGCGAAGGCTGCCGCATAGGTCGCGGCGAGGCGCGGCAGCAGCCGGCGCTGGTGCCGCTGGTAGTCCATCAGCACCTCTTCCTTGAGGTCCGAGGACGCATTGAACTGGCGGCGCTGCGTCGAGTAGGTGATGGCCGCCGTCAGCGCGAGCTTGCTCGCGGCCACCGCGGCGCCGTCCAGGGAGACGCGACCCTGCACCAGCGTGCCGAGCATGGTGAAGAAGCGCCGGCCGGGGGAGGCGATGGGCGACGTGTAGGAACCGTCTTCGGCGACGTCGCCGTAGCGGTTCAGCAGGTTGGTGCGCGGGACCCGCACGTTGGTGAAGTGCAGGCGGCCGTTGTCGATCCCGTTGAGCCCGCCCTTGATGCCGTCGTCCTCGCCGCCCACGCCGGGCCTGAACGAGCCGTCCGCGTTCCGCAGCTCCACGTAGAGACCGTGCACTCCGTGGTTCACGCCGTTGGTGATGAGCTGGGCGAAGACGACGGCGGCGCGTCCGTCGATGGCGCCGTTGCCGATGTAGTCCTTCCAGGCGGCGCGGAACGGAGTGTCGATGACGAACTCGTCGGTCGAGGCGTCGAACGTCGCTGTCGTGGCGATGCTTGCGACATCGCTCCCGTGGCCGGTCTCCGTCATCGCGAAGCAGCCCGGGATCTCCATGTTCATGATGCCCGGGAGCCATGCCTCGTGGTGCCTGGCGGTCCCCAGGTGCATGACGGCGGACCCGAACAGGCCCCACTGGACCCCTGCCTTGATCTGCAGTGAGGGGTCGGCGACGACCAGCTCCTCGAAACCGGCGATGTTTCCGCCGTGGTCGTCGTTGCCGCCGAACGCGACCGGGAAGGCACGGTGCACGGCCTGCTGTTCCACCAGGTAGTGCAGCTGGTCGAAGCAGCGCAGACGATGATCGTGGTGCGTGAGGCCCTCGATCTTGTGCAGCTCCGGGCGGCCGGCGAGTTCGCGGGCCACGCGACGCACGTCCGCCCACTTGCCGAGGAGCAGTTCGCCGAGTTCCGCTGTATCCACGGCTGCCCGTTCGTTGTCCTCGATGTCCACCGTGGCGGGAATCTGCTGGGGCCTGGAGATGGTCTGGGTCATGGTGTGTCCTTCGCTGGTCGGCGGGTCCGGGCGGGAGTCGGAGGAGTGGAGGGAGTGATCGTCTCGTAGCGGCTGATGCCGTCGAAGAGCCAGGCCGTGATGTGGCGGGCCATCTGCTCCTCGGTCGGCTTGCCGGGAGTGTCCGGGGTGGCGAGCCAGTGTTCGCCGGCTGCACGGACCATGCCGATGGCGGCCGCGGGCCAGTACTCGGGAGCGGCGTCGTCAGGGCCCGCGGGCCGCTCGGGGGAGAGGAGGTAGGCGCGCATGGGGCGGGACACCATCTCGGTGACGGCGGACAGGAAGTGGGCGAGTGTGTCCTGGGCGCCGTCGTCGTGCGCGCCCGACTCGGTGATACCGACCCGCGTGACGAAGGCATAGACGTTCGGGGAGGTCCGTGCCATCTGCAGGTAGGCGAGGACCATGGACTGCAGGCCCTCGCGGGGAGTGGTGGCTGCCTTCGCGGCGTCCAGCACCTTCTGCTGCATCTGGAGGATGACCACCTCGGCCACGGCCCGCTGCAGCCCCGTCTTGTCACCGAAGTAGCGGTAGTACACGGATTTGGACGTATCGGCCGCGGCAGCGATGTCCTCCATCGAGGCACCGGGACCGAGGGCGTCGATGGCACGCCTCGCGGTCCGGATGAGAGCCCTGCGCCGCTCCGCGCGGTGCTCCTCCCAGCGGCTGGACCGTCCGTCGGCGACGGACGGCGCGCCGTCGGACTCCTGGCGGGAGACGCCCTTCAGGGCAGCGGCGAGCTTCATGATACCCAGCGTATCAGGTACGGTAGGTATCGGTAATCCACCCTCTCGGACCAGGAGTTGTTCCATGGCAGATCAGGCCGGCACGCAGAATGCTGCCCCGTCACCCCGCACGGCAGTCGTCATCGGCGGCAACCGCATCCCCTTCGCCCGGGCAGGCGGCGCGTACGCCTACTCGTCCAACCGGGACATGCTCATCGCAGCGCTCGACGGGCTTGTGGCGCGCTTCGGGCTGCAGGGGGAGCGGATCGGTGAAGTCGCCGCGGGCGCCGTGCTCAAGCACTCCCGGGACTTCAACCTGACCCGCGAGGCCGTGCTCGGTTCCGCGCTGTCTCCGGCGACACCCGCCTACGACCTCCAGCAGGCCTGTGCCACGGGACTCGAGACCGTCGTGGGGCTGTCCAACAAGATCAAGCTCGGGCAGATAGAGTCCGGGATCGCGGGCGGCGTCGATTCCGCCTCGGATGCACCGATCGCCGTGAGCGAGGGCCTGCGCCGCGCGCTCCTCGATCTCTCACGCGCGAAGACCACCCAGCAGAAGATCCGTATCCTCAGCAAGCTCCGTCCGAGGGACCTCTCGCCCAACGCCCCGGGAACGGGCGAGCCCCGCACGGGTCTCTCCATGGGGGAGCACCAGGCCATCACCACCGCCGCCTGGCAGATCACGCGCGAAGCGCAGGACGACCTCGCCTACCGCAGCCACCAGAACCTCGCGGCGGCCTTCGAGCGGGACTTCTTCTCGGATCTCATGACGCCGTATCGCGGACTCACGCGCGACGCGAATCTCCGCGCCGACACATCGCTCGAGAAGCTGGCGACCCTGAAGCCCGTCTTCGGCACGGGCCTCGACACCCCGGCGACCATGACGGCCGGCAACTCGACGCCGCTGACGGACGGCGCCGCCGTCGTCCTGCTCGGCAGTGAGGAGTATGCGCGGACCAACAACCTGCCCATGCTGGCGAACGTCGTGGACGCCGAAGCGGCAGCCGTGGACTTCGTGCACGGGGAGGAGGGCCTGCTCATGGCGCCGGTCCATGCGATGCCACGCCTCCTCGAGCGCAATGGCCTGACCTTCGACGACTTCGACTTCTTCGAGATCCACGAGGCCTTCGCCGGCACCGTCCTCAGCTCGATCGCCGCGTGGGAGGACGAGGACTACTGCACGCGCGTCCTCGGTCTCGACGGCGCGCTCGGGAGCATCGACCGGTCCAGGCTCAACGTCCACGGCTCATCCCTCGCCACCGGACATCCCTTCGCGGCGACGGGTGGACGGATCGTCGCGTCCCTCGGGAAGACGCTCTCCGAACAGGGTGGCCGCGGGCTGATCTCCGTCTGCGCCGCCGGTGGGCAGGGCGTCGTGGCGATTCTCGAGGCGAGGAACTGATGGCCGATACCTACCTGAACCTGGTCAACTCACCCCTGCCCGCGAGGATCGCCAAGGCGCTCGGGCTTCCCCGGCCCTCCGTGCTCCGCCGGTACACCGAGGGAGAAGTCCTCGCACCGCACCCCGTCCTCGTCGCCGGAGCAGGGGCGGGGGCCGATGCGCTCGCCGAGGTGCTGCTCGGCTGGGACATCGAGGTGCGGCGCCACGTGCTGCCCGGGGAGGCGCTGAGCGCAGCCGTCGTCGTCCTGGACGCAGCGACAGAGCCCGCCGAGCTCGCCGCTCCCATGCTCGAACTGGGACAGGCCGTGCGGCTGCTGGTGCCCGGCGGACGCGTGGTCGGCGTCCTCCGCTCGGTCGCGGACGCGTCCGGTCCCGCGGAGGCCGCAGCCCGGCAGGGGATCGACGGGGCGCTCCGATCCGTCGCGCACGAGCTGCGCGCAGGCGCGACGGCGAACGGCATCATCCTGCGGGGAGAGGCAACGACGACGGACGCCGCCACCCTCGCGGCCCTGCGCTTCTTCCTCTCGGGCAGGAGCGCGTACGTAGACGGCCAGTTCATCGAGGTGTCCGCGGTCCCGACAGGGAGCGTCACGGACCTGGCCGCCGCCACCGCTGCGGCCGGCGAGGGCGTGTCCGATCAGCCCCTGGCCGGGAAGACCGCGGTGGTCACGGGGGCGGCCCGCGGTATCGGGGCCGAGATTGCACGCGTGCTGGCCCGGGAGGGGGCGCGCGTCGTCGCCGTCGATGTCCCAGCCGCCGGTGAGCAGCTCGCTGCGGTCGCCAACAGTGTCCGTGGGACCGCGCTGCAGCTCGACATCACGGCGCCGGAGGCCGCTGCGCGCATCCTCGACCATGTCCGGGAGCGCTTCGGGGTCCTCGACATCGTGGTGCACAACGCCGGAATCACCCGCGACAAGCTGCTCGCCAACATGGACGCGGCCCGCTGGGACTCGGTGATCGCGGTCAACATCGCCTCGCAGCTTCGGATGAACGAGCAGTTCCTCGCCTCTGACGCCTTCTCGGACACGGGCCGGATCATCAGCCTGGCCTCGACGAGCGGGATCGCCGGCAACCGTGGGCAGAGCAACTATGCGGCGTCCAAGGCGGGCGTGATCGGCATGGTGCGTGCCCAAGCGGCCGGCTTCGAGGGCACCGGTCGTACCATCAACGCGGTGGCCCCCGGGTTCATCGAGACCGACATGACGGCCAGGATCCCGCCACTCACGCGCCAGGTGGCGCGGCGCCTCAGCAGCCTCCAGCAGGGCGGCCTCCCCGTGGATGTCGCGGAGACCGTCGCCTTCCTCGCCGCCGCTGCCGCTGCCGGCATCAACGGGCAGGTGGTCCGCGTGTGCGGCCAAAACCTGGTCGGCGCGTGAGCGGGGACGCAGCCGGCCTCGTGCAGCTGACGGATGTGCCCGATCTCGGGGGCCTCTACCGCCGGGCGATCGGCCTGGCCCTGCGCCGTCGCGTGACCCGCCGAACCGTGCCGCCGACCCTCCCGGACGCACGGCACGGCGTGACCGGCGTGCGGGTGGACCTGGCGGACCTGACCCGGTTCCAGCAGTTCCTCGGCTCCGCGGTGCTCGACCGCGTGCCCTCGGCCTATCTGCACACGATCGCGTTCCCCGTGGCGATGAGCGTGCTCGCACGGCCCGACTTCCCGATGCCACTGCTCGGCCTGGTGCACCTCCGCAACGAGGTGCACCAGGACCGCCAGGTCGGGGCTTCCGAGCTGCTCGACGTCGTGGCCTGGAGCGAGGACCTCCGGCCGCACGCGGCGGGCGCTCAATTCGACCTCGTGACCGAGATCAGCGTCGGTGGGCACCGGGTCTGGTGTGGGCGCTCCGTGTACCTGGCCCGGGGTATCCGCCTCGAGCCGTCGCACTCGCGCCCTGCAGGGGAGGACCGCCCGGCGTTCGTTCCTCCCGTGCGGACGGGCGTGTGGCGTCTCGATGCGGCAACGGGCAGGCACTACGCGGCCGTGTCGGGGGACTGGAACCCGATCCACCTGAGCGGGCCGTCGGCCAGGGCGTTGGGCATGAAAGGGGCGATCGCCCACGGCATGTATCTCGCCGCGCGCATGGTGGACGAGGCCGTGCCCGCTCCGACGGGTGCCCTGTCCTGGCGGATCGACTTCGCAACACCGGTGCTCCTGCCCGGATCCGTGACGACGGCGTTCCTCGCCGTGCCCGGCGGGATGGACGGCGGCGGGCTGGACGGCGGCGGGGCCGCGGGACCCCGGACCGACGTCGTCGGGTGGGACGCGAAACGCCGCCGGCCGCACTTCACGGGCTGGGTCCGCGCGGAATAGTCGTGTACAGGAAGGGCCCTGCCCAGAGAGCCGGTGGGCAGGAGAGGCTGTTCCCTACGGAGACCAGCCCTCTCCTGCCGTCCCCGCCGGACGGCCGGCGCGGCGCACCCGCGGTCCTAGACTGGGGCGATGACCGGCACCACCATCGCTGACAGGGCGGCCGAGCTCGACGCCGCCGACCCGCTCGCGCGCTATCGCACGCTCTTCCTCGGGACCGGGGACGATTCCGTGCTCTCCTACCTGGACGGCAATTCGCTCGGCCGGCCGCTCACGACGACGCTGGGCAGCCTCACGTCGTTCGTCGAGGGCCAGTGGGCGGGGAGGCTCATCCGGGGCTGGGACGAGGGCTGGCTGGAGCTACCCCAGCAGATCGGCGACCGGATCGGGCGGGTGGCCCTCGGTGCGGCGGCGGGGCAGTGCATCGTCGCCGACTCGACGAGCGTCCTCCTGTACAAGCTGGCGCGGGCCGCCGTGGCCGCCCGTCCCGAGCGCACCGAGATCGTGATCGACCGCGACAACTTCCCCACGGACAGGTTCATCGTCGAGGGCATAGCGCGCGAGCGGAACCTCACCGTGCGGTGGCTCGACGTGGCGTACGACGCCGGTGCGACGACCGCCGACGTCACCGCTGTCCTCGGACCGCAGACCGCCCTGGTGCTGCTCAGTCACGTGGCCTACCGCTCCGCCCACATCGCCGATGTCCCCGGCATCACCCGCGCCGCCCACGAGGCGGGGGCACTTGTCCTGTGGGACCTCAGCCATTCGGTGGGGTCCGTCCCGGCGGAGCTCGATGCGTGGGGAGTCGACTTCGCTGCGGGCTGCAGCTACAAGTACCTCAACGGGGGCCCCGGCGCCCCGGCCTGGGCGTACGTGGCCGAGCGCCACCTGCCGACGCTCGACCAGCCCATCCCGGGCTGGCTGGGCAGCGCCGACCCCTTCGCGATGGGTGGCGCGTACCGGCCCGCGGACGGTATCCGCCGGCTCGTATCCGGCACGCCACCCATCCTCGGCATGCTGGCGATGCGGGACATGCTGGACCTCCTCGAGGAAGTGGGTATGCCCGCCGTACGCCAGAAGTCGGAGCAGCTGACCGCGTTCGCCGTCGAAGCCGTCGACGAGCAGCTGGCGCAGTACGGAGTGGTGGTCGCCTCGCCGCGGACGCCCGCCGAGCGCGGTGGGCACATCACGATCGACCATCACGGGTTCGCCCGCATGGTGCCCGAGCTCTGGGCCGACGGGGTCATCCCCGACTACCGGAACCCGAACGGTATCCGCCTGGGCCTCTCACCCCTGACCACCTCCTTCGGGGAGGTCGCGCTGGCGGTCGATGCGATCGCCCGTCGGCTCGCCGCCGCAGCAGGGGCGCCCTCGTCCACGGGCGCCGTGACGACCTGAGCGGAGTGCGGCAGGAATCCGTGCAGTCCTTCACCGCTGAGCTGTGGGAGCGCATCGTCGACGGTCTCGCGCAGGGCGTTCCGCCGGTGATCGGCCTCCCCGGCCTCATCGGCATCGTCGTGGCCGCCGTCGCCCTGTCGATACCGCGGCGCTCGTGGCGGTACTTCGGGCTCTTCGTCACGGTGGTGCACGAGCTCGGACACGTGGCGGCGTCACTGCTGACACTCCAGCGCGTCACCGGGCTTACCCTCCGGCTCGATCATTCCGGGACGACCACGAGCATGGGGCGCCGTGACTGGCGCTCCCGGGTGACGACCTTCTCGGGCTATCCGGCCCCTGCCGTCGTCGGCGCGGCCCTCCCGTGGAGCGCGGCCCACGGCTGGGCGGGTGCGGCCCTGTCCGTCGGCGCCCTGGTCCTGGTCGCGGCGCTGCTCCTGATCCGCAACGGACAGGGTGTGCTCATTCTCGGTGGCAGTGCCGCCGTCGCCCTGGGACTGGTCTGGTTCGGGGGAGAGGAACCGGCTTGCTACGCATGCGTGGTCCTCGGGATCGCCCTGCTGGTCGGAGCCTGCCGCGACTGGGTGAAGGTGACTCGGGTCCACACGCGTGGGCGACGGCTCGACTCCTCCGACGCCCACCTCCTGGCAACCTCCACAGGGGTCCCGGCGGCCGTCTGGCTGGCGCTGTTCGCCGTCGTCATCTCATTGGCGCTGGTCCTGTCCCTCCGCCCCCTCATCTCGCTCGTCGTCGTCTAGGCGCGGCGTACGCGGCCGCTCCGTCCGGAGGTCAGCTCTCGCCGTGCCGCGCGCGGCCCGAACTGTAGGGAGCGCCGCGCTGGCGGCACAGATCGTCGTAGAGTTCGTTCACAGCCTGCGCGACGCAGTCCCGCTCGTAGTCGGGGAGGTCGATCAGCCCGTGGAGATAGGCATTGACCTCGTACTCGTCCACACCCCCGCCCATGCTGAAGTAGTGCAGCCACAGGTCACCCACGGAGATGTTGACGCGCTTCATCGCATCGAACGTCAGGGCGAACTGCTGCTGATCGGGGTCCGGCTCGTCCACGTCATGCCTTCCATGCACTCGAGACACACGGCGCTGGTCCGGCGCTGTGTGGCGGTCAAATCAGCATACGCAGAACCCGCATTCCGTCGGATGCACCTGCCGCGCTTGCCTCGCATTCCGGATGCCCTGTAGAGAGCCTGCCGCGCGGAACGGGTCGCAGGGGAGGACGCCGATTCACGGAGCGGGGCGAAGTCGTGTTAGAGTCTTTCTCGTTGCTTTCGCCGGTTTCGACCGCGAAAATACCACCCGCGCGGGTGGCGGAATGGCAGACGCGCTAGCTTGAGGTGCTAGTCCTCTTATTGAGGGTGGGGGTTCAAGTCCCCCTCCGCGCACAAAGAAAACCCCGGTTCGCCGGGGTTTTTTTGTGCCCTCGACCACGTGGTCCCTCGAGCCGGCGCGCACCCTTCGGACGGATCGGTGGCACACCCGCCCGCCTGAGGCTGACGGCGTACGTGAGAATGGCGGCGTCGGAATACTAACGGCTCCACTCCACCTTCCGACAGTGAGCCGCACACGGGTACTTTAGAGACCAGGGACAGCCCGGCCTCAGTAGCACCCGGAACGCAGATCACCTGCCCGTTCGAAGGACCGAGAGTGTTCACCAAGCAGCTCCGCCGCACCCTGGCCTCCGCCGCTGTCGCCGCAGCCGTCGGCCCGCTCCTCGTGGGTACCGCGCTACCGGCTTCGGCGGCGACCCCCTGCGACTCGATGACCCGGCCGATCCTGCAGAGTGTCAATCCGACGTCCGGCGCGTCCCTGCTGACCGCGTCGACGACCGAAGTGGTCAGTGCCGCCACCAAGCACGGCTTCACCGACAGGCGCGGTGCAGTTCTCTCGGCGTCCGCGACAGCCAAAGCGGGACTTGTTCCCGTGTACCGGATGTACAAGAAGGGCGACTTCCTGTTCGTCCCCGACACCACGGGCATCGGGGAATACGAGAACGCGAAGAGCCGCTACGGATACGCCAGCGAAAAGGTCGAGTTCTACGCCTCAGCGACGAAGATCAGCTGCGGGCTCGAGGTGCGCCGTTACCTGAAAGGGTCGATGCACCGCTTCTCAGCATCCCCGAGCGATCAGGCGAAACTCAAGGCCGCCGGCTGGCAGGACGAGGGCGCGAAGTTCTGGGCCCGGGCCCCTGTCGCGCCGGTAGCGGTACCGGCGCCCACCCCCAGCACTGCGGCGCCTGCGCCGAAGCCGACCGCTGCTCCGACGCCGACGACCGCGGCGCCTGCGCCGAAGCCGACCGCTGCTCCGACGCCGACGATCGCGCCGCCTGCGCCGAAGCCAACCGCTGCTCCGATACCGACGCCGACCACTGCCGCGCCTGCACCGACACCGACGACAGCTGTGGCCGCGCCGAAGCCCACGACCGCCCCGGTAGTGGCGCCGACACCGACCACTGCTCCGACGACGCCGGCGCCGGCTCCCACCGTCAGCGCGCCACCCATGCCGGCTCCTGCCGTTCCCACGCCTCCCGTGGCGGTTCCCGCTGCCCGGTCGGGCGGTTCCGCGCCGATCGGCACGACGTCCTATCCCGTACCCTCGGATGCCCTCTTCGTCGCAGGGAACGGAAGCGATACCGGCCGCGGGACCAGTGACTCCCCGCTGAGAACGATCAAGGCGGCCATCGCGAAGGCCAGCAGCGGGCAGACGGTCGTGCTCCGGGGTGGCTCCTACCTCGAGGCGGTACGAATTCCTGCGACGAAGCGCATCACGCTCCAGTCCTTCCCCAGGGAGGAGGTGTGGCTCGACGGGAGTGTCGCGGTCTCGGGCTTCACGCCTGAGGCAGGTGCCTTCGTCGTCAACGGATGGACGGCGGAGTTCGACGCCAGCCCGACGTATTCGTGGGGGAAGGCGGACGGAACCGAACCAGGGTGGTCCTTTGTCAATGCGAGCCGCCCCCTGGCATCGCACCCCGACCAGGTGTGGGTCGACGGCGTTGCCCAACGGCAGGTGGGATCCGTCGGCGAGTTGGTGGCGGGCTCCTTCTTCGTCGACTACAGCAGTGACAGACTCTTCCTCGGATCGGACCCGGCGGGTAGGCAGGTGAGAGCCAGTTCCATCGCGAAAGCCATCTCCGTGCAGTCCGCCGGATCGACGATCAGAGGTATCGGTGTCCGCCGCTTCTCCCCGTCGGTACCCCATATGGGCGCCGTGACGCTCGAGAGCAGCAACATCACGGTCGAGAACGTCGTCATCGATCAGACCTCGACGACAGGACTCGCCGTCTCCGGGACCGACGTGAGGTTGGCGGACATCACCCTCACCCGCAACGGCATGCTCGGCGCGTCGGCCACCTATGCGGACCGTCTGACCGCCGTCAACCTCAAGGTGGCGGACAACAACACCGAGGGCTTCAACAGTGCCCCGGTGGCAGGCGGCTTCAAGATCGGCCGAACCCGGACTGTACTGGTGCATGACAGCACGTTCGCGGGGAACAGCGGCACCGGACTGTGGTTCGACGAATCGGTCCACGACGCAACTGCCACCGGTAACAGGATCACCGGGAACAGCAGTCACGGGATCTCGGTCGAGATCTCCGCCCGCGCCCTGATCGCCGGCAATGTGATCGCCGGGAACAGGGGAAACGGGTTGAAGATCAACGACACGAGCGACGTCGAGGTCTGGAACAACTCGTTCATCGGCAACGGGCGTCCGATCAACATCGTGCAGGACGCTCGACGAGCCTCGGATCGCAGCACGCCGGGTCACGATCCGCGGCAATCCTTCCCCGATGCGTCCATGACCTGGATCAACGGGCCGGTGGCCGTTCGCAACAACGTCATCTCCGGCACCACGGGGAATTGCCTGCTGTGCGTCGAGGACTATTCGGGCACCTTCTCGGCGGAAGCGATGGGCGTCACGTCGGCGGGGAACGTCTTCCACCGGGCCACACCGTCCTCCCCGACCTGGCTCGTCGTCTGGTCACGCGGAACCGGGAACCCGGCCGTCTTCACCGCACTGGAAGGTTTCCGGAACGCGACCGGGCAAGGAAAAGCCGACACGGAGCTGATCGGCGGTGCCGTCGTCGACCCTGCAACCTTGCAGGTGACCGCCGGCGCGCGGGCTGCAGCTGCTGCCCAGCCGCTCACGGATCGGGTCGCGGGGCTGCTGCGGCTTGCTCCGGGCAGCCGGACGATCGGGCCACCGGTTACCTAGGCGCTCCACCTGGGAGTTCCGGGAGACCCGCCGTTCCACGGGTCTCCCGCTGATCCGGCCCGAACGCTCGGGTCTAACGGGCGCAAGCGCACCCGCCATGCTGGAACGGGTCGCCCGGCCCGTCCGCCGTCGCCTGACCCGTCTGGTCGGGTCGACTACCCTCGTCCTATGCGACGGGACCGACGAATCATCATGTTCATCATCGGAGCATCCCTGCTCGCCCTGGTCATCGCCGCCCGCCGCCTCGGAGTGGGCGTCAGTTCCGACGGCCCCCCGGAACTCTGGCTCGCGCTGATGTTCGTCGTGGGCGCAGCCCTCGTGGTCGTCGTCGGGATCGACCGCCTCGTCGCGCTCCTCCGCAAGCGGTGACCACGTCGGTGCGGGCGGCACCCGGCCGCTCTGAGTAGGCTGGGGAAGCAACCACTACCCAGGAGGACCACGTGGGCATCACACCCGAAGATGAAGTCGTCAGGATCTGCCAGGAACTGATCCGGATCGACACCTCGAACTTCGGGGATAACGCCGGCCCCGGGGAGCGGACCGCCGCCGAGTACACCGCCGGGCTCATCGAGGAGGTGGGCCTCACCACTCGCCTGTTCGAGGCCGCGCCCGGGCGAACCTCCGTCGTCGCCCGGATGGAGGGTACCGATTCCTCCCTCCCCGCGCTCGTGGTGCACGGCCACCTCGATGTCGTCCCCGCCCAGAAGGAGGACTGGACCGTCGACCCGTTCGGCGGCGAGGAGAAGGACGGCCTGATCTGGGGCCGCGGCGCCGTGGACATGAAGGACATGGATGCCATGATCCTGTCGGTCCTGCGCTCGATGCAGCGAGACGGTGTCAAGCCCCGGCGGGACCTCATCTTCGGCTTCTTCGCCGACGAGGAGGCAGGAGGCTCCTACGGTGCGTCCTGGCTCGTGGACAACAAGCCGGAGATCTTCGAGGGGGCCACCGAGGCCATCTCCGAGGTGGGCGGGTTCTCCGCGACCATCGGCGGGCAGCGCACCTACCTGCTGCAGACGGCCGAGAAGGGGATCTCCTGGCTCCGCCTGGTGGCCCACGGACGCGCCGGGCACGGGTCGCAGATCAACACGGACAACGCCGTGACCGCGCTCGCACGGGCCGTCACAAGGATCGGCGACCACGCGTGGCCGATCGAACTCACACCGACCACGCGGCAGTTCCTGGACGGCGTCACGGAGCTCACCGGCGTCGAGTTCGACCCCGACAACCCCGACGTCCTGCTCAGGGAGCTCGGCACCGTCTCCCGGTTCGTGGGAGCCACCCTGCAGAACACCGCGAACCCGACGGTCCTCAAGAGCGGGTACAAGCACAACGTCATTCCCGGCACCGCCGAGGCGCTGATCGACGTACGGACGCTGCCCGGCCAGCAGGACCAGGTCCTCGAGATCATCCGGGGACTCGCGGGCGACGGCGTCGACGTGACGTACGAACACAAGGACACCTCGCTCGAGGTACCGTTCTCCGGCAACCTCGTGGACTCGATGATCGACGCTCTGCACGCGGAGGACCCCGGGGCGAAGGTGCTGCCCTATACGCTTTCCGGTGGCACGGACAACAAGTCGCTGAGCAGGCTCGGCATCACCGGCTACGGCTTCGCACCCCTGCAGCTTCCGGACGAGCTCGACTTCACCGGCATGTTCCACGGTGTCGACGAGCGGGTGCCGACGGACTCGCTCCGCTTCGGCGCCAAGGTGCTCGCCCGTCTCCTCACCACGTACTGACGCGGCGCACCGGTCACGGGAGAGGCGAGATGACGACGACGCCGTGGGCCGCACACCCGCTTTTGACGGACGACCTGCTCGGGCGCTTCCGGAGCCGGGCTGCCGAGTACGACGCCGCGAACATCTTCTTCACCGAGGATTTCGACGAGCTGCAGGCGGGTTCCTACCTGCGCATGCTCGTAGAGTGCCCGCCCGGCGACGCCGGCGGTATGGCCCGGGCTGCCGCGTCGCAGCGGCGCCTGGCATCGGCTGCACCGGCGACGGCGCTGGGCAGCTCCATGCACCTCGTGTGGACGGCGGTGGCAGGGCTGCTGGCGCAGCGCGGCGACCCTTCCCTGGGCTTCGTGCTCGACGAGGCGGAGCGGGGGGAGGTCTTCGCCTTCGGGGTCTCCGAGCCCGGGAACGACGCCGTCCTGTTCGATTCGCTGACCCGCGTGGAGCAGATCCCGGGCGGAGGCTACAGCTACACCGGCACGAAGGTGTTCACCAGCCTCTCACCGGTCTGGACGCGCCTGGGGATCTTCGGCAAACTGCAGGCGGACGACGGCGCCGACGACGCCATCCTCCACGCCTTCGTCCCGCGAGGCACGGCCGGCGTGGAGACGCTCACCGACTGGAACCCTCACGGCATGCGGGCCACGCAGTCCAACACCACGCGGCTCACGGACGTCCGGGTTCCCCCCGACGCCGTCTTCCGCAGCCTCCCGGTCGGACCGAACAGGGATCTCCTGGTGTTCGGCATCTTCGCGGCGTTCGAGACCCTGATCGCCTCGGTCTACCTGGGGATCGCCGACCGTGCGCTCGAGCTCGCCGCCGAGGCTCTCCTGCGTCGGCGGAGCCACACCGCGGGCCGTCCGCTGGCCGACGACCCGGTGCTGCGCAACCGGCTGGCGGCGGCAGCGATGCGCCGGACGGGCGCGGAGGCAGAACTCTCCGGGGTCGTGCGCGACCTCGACGGAGGTATCGAGGCGGGGTCGGCGTGGTTCCCGCGCCTCGTCACGCTGAAGACCCACGCGGTCGAGGCGGCGGTGGAAGCGACGAACATCGCGCTGCACGTCGGGGGAGGATCGGGCTTCTCGGCGTCTTCGGAGGCGGTGCGCCTCTCGAGGGACGCGCTTGCCGGTCAGTTCCACCCCTCGACCGAGGAATCCGCACGAGCCTCTGTGGCCACGTCCCTCCTGGGTGCGCCGTCCTCCTGAGGAGGCCGGAGCACCGGCAGGCGACGAAGCGCGGCCGGTGAAGAAGGCGGAACGACGCTAGGCGGTGCGCTCCACGCGCAGCACCTTCCGACGCAGCCAGTAGCGCCTGCTGCCCCCCAGATAGATGCAGCTCCGCTCGAGTTCCCACTTGCCGTACTCGGCGTGCTCGGTGACGAGTTTCCGCGCTGCGGGTAGGGGTTCACCGGCATTGACCGTGAGGACCAGGTACTCGTACTGGCGCCCGTAGTCGCGCTTCCGGACGGCAGTCGCATTCAGAAATTGTTCTCGCATTTCCCTCCAATTCGGATCACTTTACCGATAACGTCTAGGCCATGAGCATAGATCCGCGTGTCGCGCTCCAGTCCCTCGTGACAGCCCTCGAGGAGCATCTCGCAGCCTCGGCGTCGCGACGCCGGGAGGACGACCCCGCGGTCGAGGCGGCCTACGTCGGGATCGTCGATGCCTTCGAAGTCTACGAAGAAGCCCTGTACGACGCCTTCGGCGAGGTCACTCCGCTCGAGATCTACGAAGAGACGGACGGCGACGACGATGACGACGATAATGACGACGCGGATTACGCGTCGGACCTCGTCGACGCGGAGGTCGAGCACTAGGCGCCTTCGAGCGGCACGTTTCCCCGACGCTGCCCCGACGCGAGGGGTGGGACCGGCTGTCAGGGCGCGATCGCCGACACCTCGTCGAGGACCTCGGCGATGGGTCCGGCCATGGGCGCGCTGCCCGACTGGAGGATCTCCTTGAGCTGCTGCGGCGTCCGGGCGCCGACGATGGCCGACGCCACCCCGGGTCGGTGCAGCATCCAGCGCAGCGCCAGTTCGTGCGGCTGCAGATCCAGCCCCCGCGAGGCCGTGCAGACTGCTTCCGTGATGCGCTGCGGCTTGCCGCTCAGGTACGGCTCGATGTACGGGGACCAGACGTCGGACGCGCCCCGGGATTCGGAGGGAATCCGCCCGCGGTACTTCCCGGTGAGCACACCCCGGCCCAGTGCACCCCACGCCAGGATGGCGGCACCCGAGGCAGCCGCGGCTGGAACCACCTCGCGCTCGGCACCCCGGTTCAGGAGGGAGTACTCGACGTCGTTGACCACCAGGGGGAAGCCGGCCGTCGCTGCAGCGCGCGCGAATTCCCACCCGGAGTAGTTGGAGACGCCCACGTACCGCGCGCGCCCGCTCGAGTACGCGGCCTCGAGGGCGCTCAGGGTCTCGTGCAGCGGAACGATCGGATCGGGCGAAGGGGCGAGCCAGACGTCGACGTGGTCCGTCCCCAGCAGGGACAGCGACGCATCCAGGGAGTCGAGGAGTCCACGGCGTGACCCGTCCAGGCGCCTGCTTCCGGATCGGGTGGTCCCGCCCTGCACCACGAGTACCAGCTCGGACCGCGCGACGGTGTCATTGATGAAGCCGCCGAGCAGAGCTTCGGCCTGGCCCTCGCCGTAGCGTGCAGCGCTCTCGACGAGGGTGCCGCCGGCCTCGACGAAGAGGCGCAGCTGCTCCCGGGCTGCCTCCTCGTTGACCTCCTGGCCCCAGTTCATGGTCCCGAGTCCCAGAGCGGAGACGGACAGGCCGCTCTCTCCCACATTTCGCCGTTGCATGGTGCCAAGCCTAGGGCCTGTCCCCGGCCGGATGCCTTAGGGTCGAGAGCGTGCATTGGATAGAAGCGATCATCCTGGGACTCGTCCAGGGCCTCACGGAGTTCCTCCCCATCTCGTCGAGCGCGCATCTGCGGATCGTCGGCGAACTCCTGCCGAACGCCCAGGATCCTGGTGCGGCCTTCACCGCGATCACCCAGCTGGGTACGGAGACCGCCGTCGTCGTCTTCTTCTGGCGGGATATCGTGCGCATCATCAGGGCCTGGTTCGGGGCCCTGCGGGGGACGGTGCCCCGCGATGATCCCGATGCCCGCATGGGGTGGCTGGTGATCCTCGGCAGTATCCCGATCGTGGTGCTGGGCCTCCTCTTCCAGGACCAGATCGAGAGCACGTTCCGCAGCATGTGGATCGTGGCGACCATGCTGATCGTGTTCGGGCTGATCCTCGGGGTCGCGGACCACGTCGGACGGCAGACGCGCGACCTCCGCAGTCTCACCTACCGCCACGGCATCCTGTACGGATTCGCGCAGGCGCTGGCGCTCGTCCCGGGCGTGTCGCGCTCCGGTGGAACCATCACGGCCGGCCTGCTCATGGGCTACACCCGCGAAGCAGCGGCTCGCTATTCGTTCCTCCTGGCGATCCCGGCCGTGTTCGGCAGCGGCGTGTTCCAGCTCGTCAAGAGCTACGACGAACCCGGCCCCTACGCCCTACCCGAGACGGCGCTCGCCACCGTCGTGGCCTTCGTGGTCGGCTTCGCGATCATCGGGTGGTTCCTCAAATTCGTGACCACGCGCGGCTACGGCCTCTTCGTGGGGTACCGGATAGCCCTCGGGCTGGCTCTCTACGTGCTCCTCGGATTGGGTGTCATCAGCGCCTGACGCCGCGCCGTAAGCTGGAACGTGTGATTTCCTGGAATGCAGCCCCTGTGCCGGACCTCGTCGGCACCCGTTCGGGCGTCAGCCTCTTCGACACCGCCCGGCAGGACACGGTCCGGTTCGAGCCGGGCGGGCAGCGCAGCCTCTATGTGTGCGGCATCACCCCCTATGACGCCACGCATCTCGGCCACGCTGCCACCTACGTCGCCTTCGACCTCCTGAACCGCACCTGGCGTGATGCCGGTGCCACGGTTGCCTACGTTCAGAACGTCACCGACGTCGACGATCCGCTGCTGGAACGGGCGACGGCGACCGGCGTTCCGTGGCAGGAGCTCGCCGCCCACCAGATCGCCCTGTTCCGCGAGGACATGGAAGCGCTGAACGTCCTGCCGCCGGATCACTACATCGGAGCCGTCGAGGCCATCGACTGGATCGTCCCGGCGGTCGAGGCGCTGGTGGCGCGCGGTCTTGCGTACCCGGTCCCCGGTGCGGGGAGCGAACCCGACGGCGACATCTACTTCTCCCTCGATGCGGTCGCCCGGCTCGACGAGGGCGACGACGCACGGTGGTTCCTGGGGCAGGTCTCCCACCTCGAGGCGCAGACCATGCTCGCCCTGTCCGCCGAACGCGGGGGCGATCCGACGCGCCCGCACAAGCGTAACGCGCTCGATCCACTGCTCTGGCGGACGGCCCGGGAGGGCGAGCCCAGCTGGTCGGGAGCATCCCTCGGCGACGGCCGGCCCGGGTGGCACATCGAATGCGCCGTGATAGCCCGGCGTTTCCTCCCGGCGCCGTTCACCGTGCAGGGCGGGGGATCGGACCTCGTCTTCCCCCACCACGAGATGAGCGCGTCGCACGCCTGGGCGGCAGGCGGCACGCCCCTCGCCCAGCACTACGCCCATGCGGGGATGGTGGGGTATGACGGCGGGAAGATGAGCAAGTCGCGGGGGAACCTCGTCCTCGTCTCGACGCTGCGGCGGTCAGGCGTGGATCCTGCGGCGATCCGGCTCGCGATCCTCGCCCACCACTACCGTTCGGACTGGTCCTGGACGGACGACGCCCTGGAGCGCGCGACGACGAGACTCGCCGCGTGGCGTGCGGCCGCCGCGTGCGCGGGGGAGAGCGACGCCGCCGTCGTCGTGCAGGGGGTGCGGGACCACCTCGGTGCCGACCTCGACGCACCGTCCGCACTCGCGGCGGTCGACACCTGGGCGGAGGGCGCCGCTGCACGTGGCGGCACGGGCACTCACACGCGGGCCGTGGCGGACGCCCTGGACGCACTGCTCGGCGTCCGGCTGTAGCGGAGCCCGCCCCCGTCCGAGGGCGGAGCCCCTGCGCCTGCGTGGAGACCGGGCCCGTACAGGGCAAGGCAGCTCCTGAGCCCGGGGCCGCTACGCGGGGTGACGCGGCAAGGCTGCTACTGCTCGCGCCGCCGTTTCTTGAGGTACCGCTCGAACTCGCGCGCGATCGACTCGCCGCTGGCTTCGGGAAGGTCCACCGTGTCCTTCGCCTCCTCCAGCTGCCGCACATAGGCGGCCACCTCGGGGTCCTCGGTGGCGAGTTCGTCGACGCCGCGCTCCCAGGCCTCCGATTCCTCGGTCAGGACGTGAGTTTCCACGGAGATCTGCAGGAGTTCCTCGAGTCGGTTGAGGAGCGCGAGCTGCGCCTTCGGCGACGGCGACTGCCCCACGTAATGCGGGACCGCGGCCCACAGCGACATGGTCGGGATGTCCGCGAGCAGTCCCATCTCCGCCAGGACGCCCACGATCCCGATCGGGCCCTCGTACGTGGAGGGCTCGACGTCGAGGCTCTCCCGCACCAGGTCGTCGTCCGATGTCACGGTCACCGGGATGGGCCTCGAATGCGGCACGTCTGCAAGGAGTGCGCCGACCAGCACGATGCAGTCGACACTGAGCTCCTTCGCGAGTGCCACCAGCTCCGCGGTGTACGCGCGCCACTTGTACGAGGGTTCCACGCCGTTGACGAGGATCAGGTCGACGGTGGAACCCGGCACCACGGCCTTGCTGATCCTGGTGTTGGGCCACTTGATGCGGCGCTGCCCCGAGGAGTTCCGCTTGATCATGGGACGCGTGAACTGGAAGTCGTAGAACTCGTCCGCATCGATCGTGGAGATGCGTTCGCTGCCGAAGAACCGGCCCATGTACTTCAGGGCGTCACTCGCAGCCTCGCCGGCGTCGTTCCAGCCCTCGAAGGCTGCGAGCATGACGGTGATCCGCCGCTCTGGCTCGGCCGCGTCCTGGAAGAGATCCTGAACGCCGGTCGGCTGCTGTTCCTCGAAGCTGTCCACGTTCTCACCCTAGACCCCGCCGCTCGGGCATGTCAGGAAGGCTTGGCCGGCTACGCGGAGAGCTGATGCGATGCACGGCTGCCCTGCCGGCGCCCGCTCCACCGACAGGGCAGAACGGGCGTCCATCCCTTGTCGTCCATCCCCTGTCAAGGGGGGAACGTAGACTTGGGGATATGGCCAACCACCCTCTCGGAAGCGTCCAGACTCTTGCCCGAACGGCGCCGCTCCCCGCCACCGATCCGACCGGCGGGAACCTTCACGGACTGCAGGGCGTGCTGTGGGACATGGACGGCACGATCGTGGACACGGAGCCGTACTGGATCCGGGCGGAGAAGGATCTCGTGGAGGAGCACGGCGGTACCTGGAGCACCGAGCAGGCCACGGCCCTCGTGGGTCAGGCGCTCGACTTCTCCGCAGGGCTGCTCCAGGAGGCGGGGGTGGACCTCGGGATCCGTTCGATCATCGAACACCTGACGGGCCGCGTGGCAGCCGCCGTCGCGCAGGCCGTCCCCTGGCGCCCGGGAGCCCGCGAGCTGCTCGCCGACCTGCGACGCAGGGAGGTGCCCTGCGCGATGGTCACGATGTCCGAGCCCCTGCTCGCCACCGCCGTCGCGTCGCGACTCCCGGAGGGCACGTTCTCGCACCTCGTCACCGGGGATCGCGTGCGCTCGGGCAAGCCGGACCCTGAGGCCTACCAGCTGGGATTCGACCTGCTGGCGTCGGAGGTACCCGGTCTCCGGAAGGACCGCGTGATCGCCATCGAGGACTCCCTGCCGGGCGTGACGTCGGCCCTGGGAGCCGGTCTGGTGACCCTCGCGGTGCCCCATTTCGTCGCTCTGCCGGCCGATGAACGCCGCACCGACTGGGAGACCCTGCAGGGCCGGACGGCGCTGGACCTCGCCGCCCTGCTGGAGCGGCGCGCGTGACCGCCACCCCTCCGGCCAGGGCCGAGCGGAGCCCGGGACTGTCACTGGGCCGGATCGCCGGGATCCCCGTGGTCCTCGCCTGGTCCTGGTTCGTCGTCACGGTGTTCATCGTGCTGGTCTTCGGTCCCCGCGTCACCAATGCCTTCCCCGGGATCGGCCTGGGTGCCTACGCCGTCGCGCTGGGGTATGCGCTCCTGCTCGCCGCGTCCGTGCTCATCCACGAACTCGCCCACGCACTCACGGCGCGCTCGTTCGGGTGGCCGACCACGAGGATCGTCCTGAACCTGTGGGGCGGCCACACGCAGTTCGCCAGTTTCAACGCCTCGCCCGGGCGGTCCCTCCTGGTGGCGCTGGCCGGGCCGGCCGCCAACTTCGTGCTCGCTGCCCTCGGGTGGGGACTCCTGCAGACCATGACCCCGGGAACCGTCACCTACCTCCTCGCCACGATCCTGGTGTGGGCCAATCTGCTCGTCGCGGTCTTCAACGTCCTCCCGGGGCTGCCCCTCGACGGTGGCCGCCTCGTGGAGAGCGCCGTGTGGAAGGCGACGGGCAGCCAGGAGAAGGGGACGGTTGCGGCGGGATGGGCCGGCCGGATCATCGTGATCCTGCTCCTCGGACTGGTGATCGGGCTCCCACTGGCCCAGGGCCGTGGTCCGGATCTCACCGTGATCCTCCTTGCCGTGGTCATGGGAGCCTTCCTCTGGATGGGAGCCACGGCCGCGATCGAGAATGCGAAGATGCGACTGCGCCTGCCGAGGATCAGCGCCGGGCGGCTGCAGCAGCGCGCCGTCGGGCTGCCCGCAGGGACGACGGTCCTCGCGGCGCGGCGGCTGCTGCGTGAGCAGCCGGGCGCGGCCGTCGTGCTCACCGGACCATCGGGGATTCCCGAGGCCGTCGTCGACGAGCCTGCCCTCCGCGCCGTCCCCGAGGAGGTCGCGGGCTCCACGTCCGTCGACGCTGCTGCCCGTCGACTCGCCGCGGGCGCCTACGTTCCGGAGTCGGCGGAGGGCCAGGAACTGGTCCAGTTCCTCGCCCGCCTCGAAGGGAACGAGTACGCCGTGGTCGATCGGCGGGGCGTCGTCACCGGTGTGCTGCATCAGCGCACGGTGGTCCGGGCCATCACCGGGAAGAACGCCCCGGGCGCCTGATGTCGCTGGTAGCACCCAGGCGCGACCGGCCCTCCGACCTCTCCATCCGCTGAACCTCCACCACCTCATACACCTGCCTCACACACCTGTCTCATCCATGCCGGTTCGCCCGGCGCCTGCCGAAGGATCCCCATGAGCGATACGCCGACCACCCGACCGATCCCGACCCCCGCTGCCGGACCGGCTCCGCACGGAGCAGCGGCCCGTCGCGGGCCCTTCCGACCCGGCGAGCGCGTGCAGCTCACGGACGAGAAGGGCCGGATGAACACCGTCACCCTCACGCCTGGAGGAGCGTTCCACACCCACAAGGGCTTCCTGCAGCACGACGCCATCATCGGCACGGCCGAGGGGACCATCCTCGAGAACACGAGCGGTCAGCTGTACCAGGCCCTCCGACCGCTGCTGTCCGACTTCGTGCTGTCCATGCCGCGCGGAGCCGCAGTCGTCTACCCCAAGGATGCCGGCCAGATCGTCACGATGGCAGACATCTATCCCGGCTCGCGCGTGGTCGAGGCAGGCGTCGGGTCCGGCGCGTTGTCGATCTCGCTGCTGCGCGCCGTCGGCGACTCCGGCTACCTCCACTCCTTCGAGCGCCGCGAGGAGTTCGCCGACATCGCCCGCGGCAACGTCGAGACCATCTTCGGCGGTCCGCACCCGGCCTGGCAGATCACCCTCGGCGACTTCCAGGAGCAGGTCGTGGAGCACGAGGAGCCCGGATCGGTGGACCGCGTGGTCCTCGACATGCTCGCGCCCTGGGAGTGCCTCGACGCCGTAGCCACCGTCCTCGCCCCGGGTGGGGTCTGGATCAGTTACGTCGCGACCGTCACTCAGCTCTCGAGGACAGCGGAGGCCATCCGAGCCGACGGACGGTTCACCGAGCCGGAGGGCTGGGAGTCCATGGTGCGCGGCTGGCACCTGGAGGGGCTCGCGGTCCGCCCGGACCACCGGATGGTCGCCCACACGGGCTTCCTGCTGACCACGCGGCGGCTCGCCGACGGTGCGGTCGGGTTCACCCCGAAGCGCCGTCCCTCCAAGACCGGCTTCAGCGAGGAGGACCTCAACGCGTGGACGCCGCAGGCCGTCGGCGAGCGCGAGGTCTCCGACAAGCGTCTCCGCCGGGTGGCACGCGACGCCGCCTCGACCATCCAGCGCGGCTCGCTTCCTCCTGAGGAGGCACAGGCGCGACGCGACGCCCTTGCGGAGGGCGGCACGGTCGAGTAGCGGCGACGCGTGCTGTGGCTGTCGCCGGAGGGGCGGCGGGCGGCGTCGTCAACCCCCGGACGTCACGCGGGCTGCCCGTGGGCTCCGTGGGGTGGGGTCTGCGCTAAGGTCGAAAGACAGCCGACGGAACGATCAAGAGGTGGCGAGCAGCAATGCCGGAATCCGACGACAACACGTCCGCCGCTGACCAGCGGGGCACCACGCCGGCGGCGTCAGCCGACGCGGCGATGGCCCAGCGTCAGCTGAACGTCCTGCGCGACAAGCTGCGCCACATCGATCGGCAACTGGCCGCGGCCACCCAGAACAACGGGAAACTCGTCAGCGCCCTCGAGGCCGCACGGACGGAGATCGTCCGGCTGAAGGCGGCGCTCGAGAAGGAGGGGGCGGCACCCTTCAGTTTCGCGACCGTGATGCAGGTCAATCCGAAGCGGCCCAGCGAACCGGGCACCACCACCGAGGCGACGGTGCAGGACACGGCGGACATCCTCCAGTCCGGACGCAAGCTCCGTGTGACGGTCAGTCCCCTCATCAGCGTGCGGCAGCTCGCCGCCGGCCAGGAAGTCCTCCTGAACGAGTCCCTCACGATCGTGGCGGCACTCGGCTACGAGCGGGCGGGTGAACTGGTCACGGTCAAGGAGCTCATGGGGACGGACCGCGCCCTCGTGGTGGGACGGACCGACGACGAGCGCGTCATCAGGCTCAGCGGACCGTTGCAGGCCGCGAAAATCCGCGTGGGCGACGCCCTCGCGGTCGACACGAAATCAGGCTACGGACTCGAGAAGGTGCCCCGCAGCGAGGTCGAGAACCTCGTGCTGGAGGAGGTGCCGGACATCGCGTACGGCGACATCGGCGGCCTGGGTCCGCAGATCGAACAGATCCGCGACGCCGTCGAACTGCCCTTCCTGCACCCGGACCTGTACCGCGAACACGGCCTCAAACCACCCAAGGGGATCCTCCTCTACGGCCCTCCCGGCTGCGGGAAGACCCTGATCGCGAAGGCCGTGGCCAACTCCCTCGCCGCACGTGCCGCAGAACGCGCCGGCCTCGAGCAGATCCGCAGCTACTTCCTCAACATCAAGGGGCCGGAGCTGCTGGACAAGTACGTCGGCGAGACCGAGCGCCACATCCGCCTCATCTTCGCCCGTGCGCGTGAGAAGGCCTCGGACGGGAGTCCGGTCGTCGTGTTCTTCGACGAGATGGACTCGCTGTTCCGCACGCGCGGCACCGGTGTGTCCTCCGACGTGGAGACCACGATCGTGCCGCAGCTACTGAGCGAGATCGACGGCGTCGAGAAGCTCGAGAACGTGATCGTCATCGGCGCCTCGAACCGCGAGGACATGATCGACCCCGCCATCCTGCGCCCCGGTCGCCTGGACGTGAAGATCAAGATCCAGCGGCCCGATGCCGAGGGCGCGGCCGAGATCTTCGCGAAGTACATCACCCCGGACCTCCCGCTGCACGCGGACGACCTCGCCGAGAACGGGGGAGACACGCGGACGACCATCTCCGAGATGATCCGACGCACCGTGGAGCAGATGTACTCGACGGACAAGTCCAACGAGTACCTCGAGGTGACCTACGCCAACGGCGACACCGAGATGCTCTACTTCAAGGATTTCAACTCCGGGGCCGTCATCCAGAACGTCGTGGACCGTGCGAAGAAGTACGCGATCAAGGACCTGCTGCTGGACGGGAGCAAGGGGCTGCGGATCGAGCACCTGATGCGTGCCGTGGTGGACGAGTTCCGCGAGCACGAGGACATGCCGAACACCACCAACCCGGACGACTGGGCCCGGATCTCCGGCAAGAAGGGCGAGCGGATCACTTACATCAGGACCATCGTGCAGGGCAAGGCCGGGCAGGAGCCGGGCAAGTCCATCGAGACCACGGCGAATACGGGCCAGTATCTGTGATGGACACGGGTGGACGGCGCGAGGGCTCCCGGGCCGGGCTCCCGCCCGTCGGTGAAGGCATCTCCGTCCATCGGGTCATGGGGACGGAGACCGAATACGGGATCATCGCGCCCGGCGCCCCGTCCGCCAATCCCACCCTGCTCGCCTCGCAGGTGGTCAACGCCTACGCCGCGACGCTGCGTGAAGGCCTGGGCAATCTCGCGGGCACCCGCTGGGACTACACCGACGAGACCCCGCTGACCGACGCGCGGGGTTTCAGGATGGACCGGGACCGGGCGCACCCCAGCCAGCTGACCGACGAGCCGGTGGAACTGACCGCCGAGCAGATCGCCCTAGAACGCGGCGAGCCCACCGAGGCGGCGGTCCTCATGAATCTCGTCCTGAACAACGGTGCGCGGCTCTACGTCGACCACGCGCACCCCGAGTACTCCTCTCCCGAGGTGACCAACCCGCTCGACGCCGTCCTGTGGGACCGGGCGGGAGACAGTGTCGCCGTGGCCGCGATGGAGCGGATCGCCGCGACACCCGGATTCTCACCGGTGATCCTCTACAAGAACAACACGGACAACAAGAGCGTCTCCTACGGATCCCACGAGAACTACCTCGTCCCGCGGAGCGTGCCGTTCTCCGGGCTCGCGGAGGGACTCATCCCGTTCTTCGTGTCACGGCAAGTCATCTGCGGCGCCGGCCGGGTGGGAATCGGGCCCCTCAACCAGGAACCGGGCTTCCAGATCAGCCAGCGCGCCGACTTCTTCGAGAACGAGATAGGCCTGGAGACCACGGTGCGGCGCCCCATCATCAACACACGGGACGAGCCGCATGCCGTTGCGGAGAAGTACCGTCGGCTGCACGTCATCATCGGCGACGCGAATCTCCACGAGGTGTCCAACTACCTGAAGACGGGAACCACGGCGCTGGTCCTCGCGCTGATCGAGCAGGGGCTCGCCCCGGTCCCCGCCCTCGAGGATCCCGTGGGGGCCCTGCAGGCGATCAGTCACGACCCGTCCCTCAGGGCGACCGTCAGGCTGATGGACGGCAGGTCCCTGAGCGGGCTCGATCTGCAGGAGGTGTACTGCGAGGCGGTGACGGCTGCGCTTCCCCCGGACGCCGACGAGCAGACGCGCGACGTCGTCGAGCGCTGGCAGTCCCTGCTCACGACGCTCCGGCGGGATCCGATGGACGCGGCCCGGCAGGTCGACTGGATCGCGAAACTGAAGGTCCTCGAGGCCTACCGGCAGCGGGACGGGCTCGCCTGGACCGATGCCCGGCTCGCGCTCGTCGACCTGCAGTACGCGGATCTGCGCCCCGAGAAGGGGATCTACCAGCGCCTGGCCCGGCGCGGCGACGTCGAACTGCTCGTCGCTGCCGCGGACGTCGCCCGGGCCGCCGTCGAACCTCCCCGCGACACACGCGCCTACTTCCGGGGGCGCTGTATCGCCGAGTATCCCGCGCAGGTGGTCGGCGCCAGTTGGGATTCGCTCATCTTCGAGCTGGCAGGCGAGCGCCGGTTGCAGCGGGTGCAGACCCGCGAGCCGCTGCGGGGCACGGCGGAGCTCACCGCGGAGTTGTTCGACGCAGCTGCCGATGCCGAGGACTTCCTGGCCCGATTACTGAGCGGCCCGGATCGACGCGTGGCACCATAGGAAGCGCAGCAGGAAGCACCGCACGAAGCACGTCAGCGCACGCATCGCGACCACGAAAGGGTGGCCATCATGGCTTCACAGGACCGCATCTCCACCGGCGGCTCGTCCTCGGAATCGGCGGAGGAACTCCCCGAACCCGCGCCGGCCGCGCCCGCCGCCCAGGAGTCCGCCCAGACGCAGGGCGTGGACGATCTGCTCGATGAGATCGACGGCGTCCTCGAGTCCAATGCCGAGGAGTTCGTGCGCGGGTTCGTGCAGAAGGGCGGCCAGTAGCGGATGCTCCCGGACGATGCAGCGGCTGCGGTTCCCCGGGCCGCCTCGGCCTCCTTCACCGCCTACCTCGGTGAGCACCATCCGGGCCTGCTGCCGACCAATCGGACGCTCGGCCCCGTGACGGCCTCCACCGATGCCTCCCATCTCGCCCCGCATGCCACCACGATCGTGTCACTGACGTTCCCCGGGGGAGTGCTGATGGCCGGCGACCGCCGGGCGACGATGGGCAATGTGATCGCGAGCCGGCACATCGAGAAGGTGTTCCCCGCCGACCACTTCTCCGTCCTCGGCATCGCCGGTAGCGCCGGTATCGGCCTGGACCTGACACGCCTCTTCCAGGTGGAGCTCGAGCACTACGAGAAGATCGAGGCCACCATGATGAGTCTCGACGGCAAGGCGAACCGCCTCGCGGCCATGGTCCGGCAGAATCTGCCCATGGCCATGCAGGGACTCGCCGTCGTCCCCCTCTTCGCAGGGTTCGACACCGACCGTCACGTGGGCCGTCTCTTCTCCTTCGACGTCACGGGTGGGCGGTACGAGGAGCACGAGCATCACTCGGTGGGCTCCGGCTCGGTGTTCGCCAGGGGTGCCCTGAAGAAACTGTGGAGTCCGCGCCTGGACGAGGCCTCGGCGGTGCGCGTCGCGGTCGAGGCGCTCTACGACGCGGCCGACGACGATTCCGCGACCGGCGGACCCGACACCGTGCGTGGTCTCTGGCCTGTGGTCTATGTCGTCGACGGCGCAGGAGCACGGCGTATCCCGGAGCGCGACCTGGAACTCGTGGCGCACGCCATCATCGGGGCGCGGTCGTCCGCGGGAAGAGAGGCATAGGTCATGACCCAGCAGTTCTACGTCTCGCCCGAACAGCTGATGAAGGACCGCGCGGACTTCGCGCGGAAGGGCATCGGGCGGGGCCGGTCCGTGGTGGTGATGAGCTGCCGCGACGGTATCGCCCTCGTCGCCGAGAATCCGTCGCCGTCCCTGCACAAGCTCGGCGAGATCTACGACCGCATCGCCTTCGCCGCGGTCGGCAAGTACAACGAGTTCGAGAGCCTCCGGCAGGCCGGGGTGCGCTACGCCGACGTCCGCGGATACTCCTACGCGCGTGAGGACGTCACGGCCCGCGGCCTCGCGAGCGTCTACGCGCAGAGCCTGGGCGCCGTCTTCACGGCCGAGAGCAAGCCCTTCGAGGTGGAACTCGTGGTGGCGGAGGTGGGACGCACCCAGAACAGCGACCACCTGTACCGCCTCACGTTCGACGGCTCCATCGCCGACGAGACGGGCTTCGTGGTCATGGGGGGTGCCGCGGACGCCGTCGTGGACGGTCTGCGGGAAAACTGGAGCGCGGAGCTCAGCCTCCCGGAGGCGGTCCGTGCCGCAGCCCGGTCACTGCGCCACGACGGCCTGGCCACGCCGGGCGCGGGTGACCCGCAGCCCTCCTCGCAGCCCGTGGACCCGACGCTCCTCGAGGTCGCCTTCCTCGAACGCGACCCGGACACCCTGCGTGGGAGCCGCCGAGCCTTCCGCCGGATCGGCGGCCCGGAGCTGGAGCACCTGCTCGAGCAGGGGGAGGACGCCTGATGGAACGCCGCATCTTCGGTGTCGAGACCGAGTTCGGGATCTCCTACTCGGGGCCCAACTCGCGCCCGCTGTCCCCCGAGGAGGTCGCACGCTACCTCTTCCGCAAGGTGGTCAGCTGGGGCCGGTCGTCCAACGTCTTCCTCACGAACGGCTCCCGCCTCTACCTGGACGTCGGCTCCCATCCCGAGTACGCGACGGCGGAGTGCGACGACCTCGCGCAGCTCATCGCCCACGACCGCGCCGGGGAGCTGATCCTGGAGGATCTCGTCGGGGAGGCGCAGCGGAAGCTCGCCCAGGAGGGTTACGACGGCCGGATCTACCTGTTCAAGAACAACACGGACTCCGCGGGTAACTCCTACGGGAGCCATGAGAACTATCTGATCCCGCGCAAGCTCGAATTCGCGCGGCTCGCAGACATCCTGATCCCGTTCCTCGTCACGCGCCAGCTGCTCGTCGGCGCCGGCAAGGTGCTGAAGACACAGACCGGCGCCCTCTACGCCTTCTCCCAGCGTGCCGACCACCTGTGGGAGGGAATCTCCTCGGCCACCACCCGCTCCCGTCCCATCATCAACACCCGGGATGAACCGCACGCTGACGCAGAGCACTACCGGCGCCTCCACGTGATCGCCGGCGACTCGAACATGTCCGAGACCACCACGCTGCTGAAGATCGGCTCGGTGGACCTGCTGCTGCGCATGGTCGAGGCCGGGGAGCTGATGCGCGACTTCCGGCTGGAGAACCCGATCCGGAGCATCCGGGAGATCTCCCACGACCTCAGCGGTCGCCAGCTGCTGAAGCTGGCGAACGGGCGGCAGATGACGGCGCTCGAGATGCAGCGCGAGTACCTGGCCCGGGTCTCCGCCTTCGTCGAGCAGAACGGCGTCCACAACGAGCACGTGCCCGCGGTCCTGGACCTCTGGCAGCGGGTCCTGGATGCGGTGGAGACCGGCAACACCTCGGCCGTCGACACCGAGATCGACTGGGCCATCAAGAAGAAGCTGATCGACCGCTACCTGCTGCGCTCGGGCGGGGACCTCGATTCCGCCAAGGCAGCGCAGCTGGACCTGACCTACCACGACATCTCGCGATCCCGAGGTCTCTTCTTCCTGTTGCAGGCGCGCGGGGAGGCCGCGCGGGTGGTCGAGGAGACCACCGTCAAGGAGGCCGTCGACCTCCCACCGCAGACCACGCGCGCCAGGCTGCGGGGCGAGTTCGTCCGACGGGCCAAGGAAGCGAACCGCGACTACACGGTCGACTGGGTGCACCTCAAGCTCAACGACCGCGCCCAGCAGACCATCCTCTGCAAGGACCCGTTCACGTCCGTCGACGAGCGCGTCGAGGCGTTGTTGCAGCAGCTGTGACCGGCAGGTGCCCTCTGAACGTCCCCGCCGTGCAACCCCTTCTTCCCGGGAGCACCAGCGCGGCCGCACCCGTTAGGCTTGTCGAGGCCCATTGCTCTGCAGGCGGTCCGGACCGGATACCAACCCGAAAGTAGTCCCGTGCGAAAAGTACTCACAATCCTCCTTCCGCTGCTGGTGGTCCTCACCGCCTGTGGCGGGCCCACGACGGACAACCTGACCGGCCGCGACGCCGGCAACGCAGCAGGTGCAGGCGAGATCTTCGACTCGGTGACCGTCAGCGGCGGGTCCGACGACGAGGCACCCACCGTCGAGTTCGACGCGCCCATCGACACCAGAGAAGCCGCCGCCAAGACCGTCGCCGAGGGCGACGGCGACGAGATCGAAGCCGGGCAGCAGATCGGCGTCAAGCTGGTCGCGCTGAACGCGGAGGACGGCTCGGTCCTCGGCGAGACCTACAGCCAGGGCGAACCACAGGTCCTGCCCCTCGACGACACGTTCAAGCAGGAGTTCCCCGAGCTGTTCGAGGTCCTCATCGGTTCCAAGGTCGGGGCCCAGGTCGCCTTCTCCTCCCCGGCCCCCGAGGCCGCCGAGGGAGCAGCGGACACACCCGAGCAGATCCTCGTCCTCAAGGTCCTCTCGGCCGAGCAGCCGCCGCCCGAGCCGGAGGTCCTCTCACCCGAGGACGTGCAGACGCTCGACGACGAAGGCCGCCTGCCCACGTTCACCTTCACCGAGGACGGCGCACCCGAGGTCAGCATCCCGGACAACGAGCCGTCGGACGACCTCGTGGTCAAGGTCCTCAAGGAGGGCACCGGCGAGGTGATCACCGAGGCCGACACCATCAAGGCGAACTACAGTGGCTGGCGCTGGGAGGACGGCGAGCAGTTCGATTCGAGCTTCGAGCGCGGAGAAGCCTCCGAGTTCCCGCTCACCGGCGTGATCGAGGGCTGGACGAAGGGCCTGAGCGGCCTGAAGGTGGGCTCGCAGGTGCTCCTCGTCATCCCCGCGCCGTGGGCCTACGGGGACCCCGCGCAAGAGGGCCGCCCCTCCGGCACGCTCGTCTTCTTCGTCGAGATCACCGAGAAGGTCGACCCCGCCCAGTAGGGCGCACACCAGCAGTTCCATCCACCGCACCAGAGGAGAACCCATGTCATTCGGTCAGCGCGATTTCGACCGCCAGAAGCCGGAGATCGACTTCCCCGGCCACGACGCCCCCACCGATCTCGTGATCGAGGACCTGATCGAGGGCAAGGGTGAGGAGGCCAAGGCGGGTCAGACCGTCTCGACCCACTATGTGGGCGTCGCCTTCTCCACCGGCGAGGAGTTCGACGCGTCCTGGAACCGGGGCACCCCGCTCGATTTCAAGGTGGGCGTGGGCCAGGTCATCCAGGGCTGGGACCAGGGTCTGCTCGGGATGAAGGTCGGCGGTCGGCGTCGGCTGGAGATCCCGTCGAACCTCGCCTACGGCGCCGCCGGAGCAGGGTCGGCGATCGGCCCGAACGAGGCGCTGATCTTCGTCGTGGATCTGCTGGGCGTCCGCTAGGACGAATCCGCACCAGGGCAGGTCCTGCCCTGGACATTTCCGGAAGGGACGCGGGCTGCCCGGCCCGCGTCCCTTCCGCCACGTCGGCGAGGGTAGGGTTTCCCCGTGTCTGCAAAACGTACCGAACGCCTGCTCACCCTCGTGATCATGCTCCTGTCGAGCCGCCGCGGGTTTACCAAGGAGGAATTGTTCGAGGAGATCGATCTGTACCGGGAGGCAACGTCCGTCGCGGCCCGGGAGAAGCTCTTCGACCGGGACAAGGCCGCACTCCGGGAGCAGGGGATCCCCCTCGAAGCCTTCAGCGAGGACACCCTCTTCGACAACGACAACACGGTCCAGCGCTACCGCATCAGCGCCGAGGACTACCGGCTCGGCGGAGTGACGTTCCTCCCGGAGGAGTACGCCGTCCTCAACCTGGCCGCCGGTGTCTGGGATCAGGGATCGCTCGACTCGGCGGCCTCCCGGGCGCTGCGGAAGCTCAGCTCCCGCAGCTCCGACGGCGGAACGGAACTCACGCCGCTCATCCAGCCGCGCATCACCACGGACGCTCCCTACTGGGACGTCGTGTGGCTCGCCCTGACGTCGCGCAGCCCCCTGCGCTTCCCCTACCGGGCGGCGAGCACGGGCCGTGAGGAGGTGCGGACCATCCACCCCTGGGGCATGGGCGCGCGGTTCGGCCACTGGTACGTGGTGGGGTACGACACCCTCCGCGAGGCCGAGCGATTCTTCCGGCTGTCGCGCATGACGGGCGAACCGGCAGTACTGAAGGGGACCTTCGACGTCCCGGCGTCCTTCGACATGAACGCGACGCTCTCCTCCCTGTCACGCAGCGAGCCGGACCGCACCGCCGTCGTCGCCCTGCGTCCCGGCTCCTGCCAGGTGCTGAGGGTCCGCAAGGACGCGGAGGTCCTGCAGACGGGCGAGGAGTGGGACACCCTCCGCGTGCCGTACGCCGCATCGAGTCCGATGGCGGCGACCATCGCGGGCCTCGGCGTCAACGCCCGGGTCGAGGAGCCCCAGGACCTCGCGGCCCAGGTGGCACGCCTGCTGGAGAGCGCCTACGAGGCAGCCCTCGCCGCGCCGCACGGGCTCGAGATCACGGAGGGGATCCGACCGGTTCCGCGGCGGAAGTCGTCCTCCCAGGACCATCTGCTGCGCCTGCTCGACCTCGTGCCCTATCTGCTGGCCCACCCAGGGTCCGAAGTGGGGGAGACCGCACGGAAGTTCGACGTCACGGAGAGCCAGCTCACCAAGGACCTCGACCTCCTGTTCGTCAGTGGGCCGCGGCACTACCCCGACGCCCTCATGGACGTGAACATCGAGGACGGCAGGATCTACCTGACCAACGCACGCGATCTCGCGGAGCCGGTCAAGCTGAGCATGGACGAGGCCTGCTCACTGATCGTCGGTCTGCAGGCGCTCCGGGAACTCCCCGGCATGCGGAACAACGAGGCAATCGTCAGTGCCCAGACGAAGCTCACGGCGGCAGCCGGGGACGCCGCCCACATCGGCACGGCCGTGGCGACCAAGCTGACCGAGGACGACATCGACCCGACGCTCGAGGTCCTGCAGGCTGCGCTGCAGACCGGCGTCCGCGTCGAAGTGGACTACTTCGTCCCGACGCGTGACGAGATCACGCACCGTCTGCTGGAACCGATCAGGATCTTCCTGCACCAGGACACGTGGTACCTCGAGGCCTGGTGCGTCGACTCGGACGGGCTGCGCAACTTCCGTCTCGACCGAATCCAGAGTGCCTCGCTGACGGACCAGCCGGCGACGGCGAACGTGGACGAGGCGTCGCTGGCGCGCGGCCGCCGGTCGGCGTCGCCCTACCGCTCAGGTTCCTCGGACCATGCGGTGACGCTGGTCCTCGAGCCGAGGGCCCGCTGGATCGCGGACCAGTACAACGCGGACGCTGTCGAGGAACTGGGTGAGGACCGGCTGGCGGCACGGTTGAGGGTCGCCTCGACCTCCTGGATCCCCGGCCTGGTGGCAGGGCTGGGCGGTGGAGCCGCCGTCGTCGGCCCGGAGGACCTCCGCGAGGAGACCCTCCGGTGGCTGCAGGCAGCCCGGGCGCACCAGAGGCTGGCCTAGACTGATCCCATGCTGTGGTGGATGTGGATCGTACTCTGGGTCGCGGTGGTGGCCGTAAGTGCCATTTTCCTGGTGGTGGTGGGCTACCGCGTGTTCCGACGCGGGATGCGAACACTCGGTGAATTCGGGGAAGCCATGGATCGCCTGGAGGTGAACGTCCCACCATCGGCGGGGGCTGCGCGTACCCCGTCCACGCTGACCGGCATCCCGATTCCCGCAGTCTTCTCCGCGCCCGAGGACGTGCGTGGCGCGCGCGAGCTGGCCGCGACGCGCCGCAGGGACGATCGCCGCAGCAGGCGCGTCCGGACGCGTGACAGGCTCGGACAGCCACAGCTCCTGCAGGACATGCCCCACCTGTGACCTAAACTGTGCAGGGGATCAACGAGAGGAATTGGGCATGAGGCTCGAAGGCTGGCACATCGTCATCATCATCGTTCTTGCGATCGTTCTCTTCGGAGCGCCGAAGCTCCCGGGCCTCGCCCGCAGCGTCGGCCAGTCGCTGCGGATCTTCAAGTCCGAGGTGAAGCAGATGAAGGACGAGAACAACACCGGCGAGACCGGCACGGACCCCGTCGAGGGCCGTGTGGTCTCCAACCCCGCACCGCAGACGTATACGCCGACGTCCCCGGCGCCCGGGCAACCCGCCCACCAGGAGCCTCCGCGCTATCAGGGCGACGGACGAGCCGACAGCCCGACGTCCCAGCCCGGTCCGTCGCAGCCGGGTCCGTCCCAGCAGAGCGGTTCGTCGCACACCAACCAGTAGCCGGAGTCCGTTCCCGTGTCACCCGCACAAGCAGGCGCACGCGGCAGGAAGGCGAACCCGGAGGGCAGGATGGCCCTCAAGGAGCACCTGCGCGAGGCCCGCAACCGTCTGTTCAAGTCCGCCCTGGCCGTGCTCGTCGGCACGGTGGCCGGCTTCTTCCTCTATGACCCGGTCCTGGAAGCCCTCGGGGCTCCGATCGTGGCGATCGACCGGCAGGACGGCCGGACCGCGTCCCTGAACTTCGACACGGCGGCCTCCCCCTTCGACCTGCTCATCCAGGTGTCCATCTTCCTGGGTGTCGTGATCTCCAGCCCGGTCTGGCTCTACCAGCTGTGGGCGTTCATCACCCCGGGGCTGAGAACCAAGGAACGCCGCACCGCGCTCGGGTTCATCGCCGTCGCCGTCCCGCTGTTCCTCGCCGGTATCTACCTCGCCTGGCTGATCCTGCCCAACGCGGTGCGGGTCCTGACGGATTTCACCCCCGACCAGTTCTCCAACCTGATCAGCGTCACCGTCTATTTCGCGTTCGTGCTGCGACTGATGCTGGCGTTCGGGATCGCGTTCCTGTTGCCCGTGATCCTGTTCGGTCTCAATCTGGTGGGACTCCTCTCCGGACGACAGATCCTGAAAGCGTGGCGGATCACGGTGTTCCTCGTGTGCCTGTTCGCCGCGATGGCGGCCCCCGGCGGCGATGCGCTGAGCATGTTCTACCTGGCTGTGCCCCTGCTCCTATTGTTCTTCGTCGCGATCGGCCTGTGCCTGCTCAACGACAGGCGGCGCGCCCGCCGGAACGCCGCACGGGAAGAAGCCGTCGAGGCGGGTGCGGACCGGGCCACCAGGCTCGAGGACCTGTAACGCGGACGGCCTCCCACGGGCAGTCCCCACGCTCTGCGCGTACACGGCATACCCGGCCCCGCGATGCGTCTAGGGTGGAGAAATGAGCACCCCCGCGGAGAGATATGCAGCTGCGAAGGCCCGTTCGACGCACTCCCGGACCCAGCTGTCCAGGTTCGAGCAGACAGTCGACTTCGAGCTCGACCCGTTCCAGACGGAAGCCTGCACGTCGCTCGAGAACGGCAGGGGAGTGCTCGTCGCGGCTCCGACCGGCGCGGGCAAGACGGTTGTCGGTGAGTTCGCCGTCTTCATGGCACTGCAGCGCGGCCTCAAGGCGTTCTACACCACACCCATCAAGGCCCTCAGCAACCAGAAGTACTCGGAGCTCGCCGCGGTCCACGGCAGCGAACGGGTCGGTCTGTTGACCGGCGACACGAGCATCAACGCGGACGCAGACGTCATCGTCATGACCACCGAGGTGCTGCGCAACATGCTGTACGCGGACTCCGACGCCCTCGACAACCTCGGGTACGTCGTCATGGACGAGGTGCACTACCTCGCCGACCGCTTCCGCGGTGCCGTGTGGGAGGAGGTCATCATCCACCTCCCCACCGAGGTGAAGCTCGTGTCGCTCAGTGCGACCGTCTCCAACGCGGAGGAGTTCGGTGCGTGGCTCGACACGGTCCGGGGCGATACGGACGTCGTCGTGTCCGAACACCGTCCCGTTCCCCTCTGGCAGCACGTCATGGTCGGCCAGAACCTGATCGATCTCTTCGCCGGCGACATCGCGTTCGACGAGGCCGCACCGGCGGGCGCCGAGGCCGGAGCCCGCGACCAGTACGACGTCAATCCCGAACTGCTCGACCTCGCGAGCAACGAGATCAGACTCAACCAGCGTGCCAACTGGGGTGCCGGTGGACGTCGCGGCAAGTCGCGGAACGGCGGCCGCGGCGGGCCGCCGCAGCAGACCGTCGTGCGGCGCGCCACGAGACCGCAGGTGATCAGCGTGCTGGACCGCGCGGATCTGCTCCCCGCGATCACCTTCATCTTCTCCCGCGCCGGGTGCGAGGGCGCCGTGTCCCAGTGCCTGCACGCCGGGCTCTGGCTGACCACGGAGGACGAGCGGGACGAGATCAGCGCGACGATCGATGCCGCGACGATGGACATCCCACGGGACGACCTCGAGATCCTCGGTTTCTGGACCTGGCGGGAGGGCCTCATCCGGGGCTTCACGGCCCACCACGCCGGGATGCTGCCCACCTTCAAGGAGATCGTGGAGCGCCTGTTCGCGGCGGGACTCGTGAAGGCGGTCTTCGCGACCGAGACGCTCGCTCTCGGTGTGAACATGCCCGCCCGCACCGTCGTCCTCGAGAAGCTCGACAAGTTCAACGGCGAGGCGCACGTCAACGTGACGGCGGGGGAGTACACGCAGCTGACAGGCAGGGCCGGACGACGGGGTATCGACGTCGAGGGCCACGCCGTCGTGCTCTGGCCGCCCGGCACGGATCCCGGTGCCGTCGCGGGCCTGGCATCACGCCGGACGTACCCGCTGAACTCGAGTTTCCGCCCCACCTACAACATGAGCATCAACCTCGTGGGGCAGTTCGGGCAGGCCCGATCGCGGGAGATCCTCGAGACCTCCTTCGCGCAGTTCCAGGCGGACCGCTCCGTCGTCGGGCTCGCGAAGCAGGTGCGCAGCCGCGAGGAGTCCCTCCGGGGCTACGAGAAGTCGATGACCTGCCACCTCGGCGACTTCCGCGAGTACGCGAATCTGCGGAGGGAGCTCTCCGACCTCGAGTCGAATGCGTCCCGCGATCGCTCCCGGACCCTTCGGTCCGCGGCAGAGGCATCCCTCGAGTCGTTGCGGCCGGGAGACGTCATCGACGTTCCGGGCGGGCGGAGCCAGGGATTCGCCGTGGTCCTGGACAGCGACACGTCGCGCGAGCCCCGGCCCACGGTCCTGACGCTCGAGACGCAGATTCGGCGCGTCGGTGTGCAGGACCTCGACGGACCGGTCCAGGTGCTGTCGAGGATCCGCATCCCGAAGCACTTCAGCGCGCGGAGCCCGAAGGACCGGCGGGACCTCACCTCGTCCCTCCGCGACGCACTGCGCGACAACCGGCCGCCCCGCAACGGCGCGGACCGGATCGCGGCAGGCTACTCGGCATCCGCCGCCGCGGAGGAGCGGGCCATCACCGAACTCCGCCGTCGCCTGCGGGCCCACCCCTGCCACGGGTGCAGCGAACGCGAACAGCACGCCCGATGGGCCGAACGATGGTGGAAGCTGCGCCGCGAGACTGACAAGCTCGCAGGCCAGATCCGCGGCCGCACCAACACCATCGCCAAGACCTTCGACCGGGTGTCCGAGGTCCTGGCGCACTACGGCTACCTCGAGCGCCGGGAGGATGCCGTGGTGGTCAGCGCGGCCGGCCAGAAACTGCGCAGGATCTATGGTGAGAAGGACCTCCTGATCGCCCTGTGCATCGAGGCGGGGGCCTTCACCGAGCTCGACGCCGCCGAGCTCGCGGCGCTCACCACGGTGCTGGTCTACCAGGCCAAGCGCGAGGAGCGTGGAGTGCGGCCGGTGATGCCGAGCATCGCCCTGGAGGGCTCCGTCGAGACCATCGTCCGCCAGTGGTCGCAGCTCAACGACGTGGAGGAGCAGCACCGGCTTCCTGTCACGGGGGAGCCGGAACTCTCCCTCGTCTGGCCGATGTTCAAGTGGGCGCAGGGCCGTTCCCTGCAGGCGGCGCTCAGCGGCACGGAACTCGCGGCAGGAGATTTCGTGCGCTGGACGAAGCAGGTGATCGATCTCCTCGATCAGCTGGCGAAGGTCCCGGACCTGCCCGCGGGTCTGCAGCAGTCGTGCGTGCGTGCCATCAGGCTGGTTCGCCGGGGCGTGGTGGCATACTCGAACATCAGTGAATAGCGGCCGATTCAGGCCTGCCGCACGCCCTCCCAGCACCCCTCCGACCATCCCCTACGGAAAGCCCTCCAGCATCGCGATGCCCACTCCACAGCGCCCCGTCCTCTACCGCAACGGCTCGGTCTACAGTCCGGCGGATCCCTTCGCGACCGCCATGCTGGTCGACGGCGACACCCTTGCCTGGGTCGGCACCGAGCATGCCGCCACGAATCTCGCGGGCCCCGACGTCCGAAGCGTGGATCTCGACGGTGCACTCGTCACCCCCGGGTTCGTCGACGCACACGCCCACGTGACGGAGACCGGGATAGCGCTCGGCTCGCTCGACCTGACGTCCTGCCGGTCGCTGGGGGACCTCCTGGACGCCGTGGCCGCGGCGGCCGACGCCGGGGCGACGACGATCCTCGGTTTCGGCTGGGACGAGTCGCAGTGGCCCGGGAAGCGGATCCCGACGGCGGCGGAGCTCGATCGCGCCAGTCGGGGCGCGCTCGTGTACCTCGTGCGCGCGGACATCCATTCGGCGGTCGTCTCGGGAACCCTGGCGGCGGGACTGGGCCTGGCCGCGGTGGACGGCTGGACGGACGGCTTCGTGGTGCGCGCCGCACACGTCGCGGCACGCCAGGCCACCCGGCGCCTCGACGCGGAGCAGCGCCGTTCCTATCAGCAGGCCGCCCTGCTGCACGCCGCGTCGCGCGGATATGTCGCGGTCACCGAGATGGCTGCGCCCCACATCGCGCCACGCGAGGACCTCGAGACGCTGCTCTCGGTCGATGGACCCGGCGGGGCACTCCCGCTGCCGGAGGTGATTCCCTACTGGGCCGAGCTGACGTCCACGAGGGCGGAGGTCGGAGCGCTCATGCAGGGATTCGACGGCAGACTCGCCGGGCTCGCCGGAGATCTCAACGTCGACGGCTCGATCGGCTCCCGCACAGCCGCCCTGCGGGAGCCCTATGCGGACGACCAGGAGTCGCGCGGCACGCTGTACCTGACCGAGGAGGACGTCGCGGCCCATCTGATGGCCGCGACCGCCGAGACCGTGCAGGCGGGCTTCCACGTCATCGGTGACGCCGGACTCGACGTCGTGTTGCGGGGCTTGGAGCGAACTGCCCGGGAGTTGGGGATCGAGGAGGTGCGCCGGGCGCGCCACCGGCTGGAGCACGTCGAGATGGCCGACGACGCCGCGATCGCAGCGCTCGTGCACTTCGGGGTGGCCGTCAGCGGCCAGCCCGTGTTCGATGCTCTGTGGGGTGTCGAGGGAGGACTGTACGAGCAGCGGTTGGGGGAGCGGCGCGCGGGGATGAACCGCTTCGCCTCCCTCCTCTCGGCGGGCGTCCTGGTGGCACTCGGGTCGGACAGCCCCGTCACGCCGCTGGACCCCTGGGCATCGGTCCGGGCCTGCCTGCAGCACAGCAGCGGGGCGGAGAACATCTCGGCCCGGGCAGCGTTCATCGCCCACACTCGGGCGAGTTGGCGGTTGTCCGGCGGCAGCCCGATGATGGGTCAGCTGGCTCCGGGGACCCCGGCGTCGTTCGCCGTGTGGCAGGTCGACGAGCTGATGGTGCAGACACCGGACAACCGGGTGCAGTCGTGGAGCACCGACCCGCGGGCGGGCACGCCACTGCTCCCCGCGCTCGACACCGAGAACGCTCCGCGATGCCTCCAGACCGTGCACGGTGGGGTGCAGCTGTTCGCGGCGGAGGGGTTCGCGGCTGCCTGAGCAGCAGGAGAATCCGGACCGGGTGGAGACCGCGGGGCGACGCCGGACAGGTTAAGTTCTGTGGGCGAACAAACCACCCGCTGACCTGCACCGAAGGGCGTTTGTGCAGGTCAGGGGCCCGTTGACACCCACTCCACAGCACGTAAGCTTTTGCCCTACGGGTTAGAGGAACTCCCGCGGGAGGGAACCTGGCTGGTCTCCACAAGCGCAGCGCATCGGCCTTCTTCAATGGCGCGCGTTGCCCGTCACGGTGGGGCCGGCACTCACAAGGGCAGGTCCGCGCATCAGTAGAAAACGGTGTCTGCATCCGTGCCGGCACCGGTACGAAGGTGCGTGGACCTGCCTGAGGCCCGTCGGGGCACGGCCCGGGCGGCCGACGGCCGGACCGCGATCAGGCCCTTCGCCTATACTTGCAAACTGGCTCCGCGTGCGGGGCAGTCCCTGCGCGATGCGCATTCCCGATGGAAAGGCCCACCTGCGTGCGAGTCGTCACGATCATCCCCACGTACAACGAGATCGAGTCGCTCCCGCTGACCCTGGCGCGGCTGCGCGCGGCTGTCCCCGCGTCCGATGTCCTGATCGTCGACGACAACAGCCCGGACGGTACCGGGGACCTGGCCGACCGCGCCGCGGCGGCGGATCCTCAGGTGCATGTCCTCCACCGGACCGGCAAGGAGGGCCTCGGGGCGGCGTACATCGCCGGGTTCCGCTGGGGGCTCGAGCGCGACTACGAGGTGCTCGTGGAGATGGACGCCGACGGATCGCACAAACCGGAGCAGCTGCAGAGCCTCCTCGACGCCGTGGACCGTGCGGACCTCGTGATCGGCAGCCGTTGGGTCAGCGGGGGGAGCGTGGTGAACTGGCCTGCGCACCGGAAGCTCCTGTCCCGAGCCGGCAGCACCTACTCCCGACTCATGCTGGGGCTGCCCGTCCGCGACATCACGGCCGGCTTCCGCGCCTTCCGCCGATCCACGCTCGAGACGCTGGACCTCTCCGCCGTCGAGTCCGTCGGCTACGGCTTCCAGGTGGACATGACCTTCCGGGTGGCACGCCTCGGCCTCACGATCGTGGAAGTTCCCATCACGTTCGTGGAGCGCGAACTGGGCGCCTCGAAAATGAGCGGCAACATCGTTCTCGAGGCCATCGCCAATGTCACCCGCTGGGGACTGTCGGCTCGCTGGAGAACCCTCACCGGCCGTTCCTGACCGCTCTCGACGACAGAAGGCACCCGCCGTCGGCGGGTGCCTTCTGTCACTGCGGGCCTCGTAGTTCAGGCGGAGCGGCGCTCTCCGCGACGCTCCCGGAGGATCGTCAGGCGATCCTGGAGGATCTGCTCAAGCTCCTCGACGGAACGGCGCTCGAGGAGCATGTCCCAGTGGGTCCGCACCGGCTTGTCGTTCGAGGTGTCGGGCTTCTCGCCGTCGACGAGGAGCGCTTCCTTACCGGTCTTCGAGACCCAGGTCGCGGGGATGTCGGCCTCGGACGAGAACGTCACGAAGACCCGCTCGCCGTCCTCGCAGCGGTACTCGACCCGCTGGCGGGGAGCGGGCTCGACGCCGGATTCGGTTTCCATCGATTGTGCTCCGAGGCGCATGCCGCGCAGGCTGCGATCGCTCATGTTGTTCTCCTTGTCACCGTGACCCTCGACGAACGAGGGTTTCTTGCCGCTCTTGTGCTGTGCCTCCCGCGACCGGGCGCGGGGGAAGTCGTCTGTACAACACCCAGGGTCGCAGGAATGTTCCTGCAGAGCACCGGGTAAACACCTAAGTATACAGGTGGCTGCGGAGTGGTTGCGGGCTGGCTGCAGGGTGGTTGCGCAGCCGGCCGCGGGTGGGCGTACCGGCAGGAAACGGCCCGCTCCCGTCACATCCGCGTGAGGACCTGGAGAGTGAAGCGGGCGTCGACCTCGAGCGGCGTGTCTCCTCCATGGTCGAGGTCGACGCCGACACCGGTCGCCGCCGTGTGCCGCGCCGCCGGACCCATCACGAGCGCCGACCGCGCCAGCGCGAACGGCAGGGACATGGTGTAGTCGATGTCCGTCCGCTCGAGCTCCGTGAGGCGGCCGTCGAAGGCCGCGAGAACGTCGTCGGCCTTCTGCGGCGGCACGGACAGCAGGGGTCCCACGGCGTCGAGTCCCGCGAGGTGTCCCGGCCGGGGCGTCACCACGATGATGCAACCGCCCGGCGCGAGTACCCGCACAAACTCCGCGGCGTTACGCGGCGCGAAGATGTTCAGGAGGACATCCACCGTGGCATCGGCCAGCGGCAGTGGGCGCCAGATGTCCCACACCACGCTGACACCCTCGGGTAGGCGCCGTGCAGCACGTCTCAGGGCGACCTTCGAGACGTCGAGGGCGATCGGGAAGAGGTCCGGCAGCTCCGCCGCCAGGCCCGCGAGGTAGTAGCCCGTACCCGCACCGGCGTCGAGGACGAGGCCGCGCTGCGGTGCGTGGCGGACGGCCGCGGCGACGACCGCCTCGCGCAGTGGCGCGTACTGACCGGATCCGAGGAACTCCTCGCGGGCCTCGACCATCTCCGGTGTATCGCCGTCGAACGGGGAGCCCTTACCTGTCAGCAGGTTCACGTAGCCCTGGCGCGCCGCATCGAAGCGATGCCCCCGCCCGCAGGCGAGGTTGCGCCCCTCCAGTCCCAGGGTCGCCGAGCAGACGGGGCAGGTGAGGGCGGCGCGGGGAAGGGCGGGCATCGTCCCATCCTAGGGATCCCTGGCGATCGTCCCTCCGCCCACCGTTGACTCAGGCCACTGTTTCGGGTCTGATCGGGAGGGTGAAACCAGACCAGATCGAACTCCTGACCACCACGGGCGCACCGACCCTCCATCCGGACGGTTCCCGTCTCGTCGTCGCCGCCACCCGTCCCGATCTCCGTGCCGACAGCTATGTCGGCCAGCTGTGGGAGCTGACGCTCGACGGCGGACGGCGGCGGCTCACGCGCGGCTTCCGGGACACCTCGCCCCGCTTCGCGCCCGACGGCAGCCTCCTCGTGTTCCTGCGCGCCGCGCCGGCCGGAAAGCCACAGCTCTTCGCCATGCGTGCCACGGGCGGGGAGCCGGTCCAGCTCACGGACCAACCCCTCGGCGTCGCCCACTTCGATATCTCGCCGGATTCCTCCACCGTCGTCTTCGCGGCCCGCGTACCCGAGCACGGGCGGTACGGGACCATCGACGGCGTGGGCCCCGGGCTCGAGGATCCCCGGCTCGTCACCCAGTACAAGTACCGCATGAACGGGCTCGGGTACACGACGGACAAAAGGTCGCAGGTCTTCACCGTCGCGATCCCGGATCTCGACGACGAGCCCTTCATCAGCCCGGTGGGCCGTATGAAGGAGACATCCGTCGCGGGGCCGGGTGAGCTCGAGGAGCAGGGAGCCGTCCCACGCGCCACGCAGGTGACGGCGGCGGACGCCGACCACCTGGAGCCGACCTTCTCCGCCGACGGACAGCGCATCCTCTTCACGGCGGCGCTGGGCGAGGACGCCGATGTGACGCTGGTCTCCGATATCCACTCGATCGCGCTGGACGGCGGCGGCCACCGACAGCTCACGAACCAGGGCGGGACCACGCTGCTCGGTTGCGGGTCACCCCGCCCGAGCACCGACGGAACCTCCGTCTTCTTCCTCGCCTCCGATCTCTCGGCGTCCGGGCTCGACTTCGTAGCACGCAACACGGCCCTCTACGTGCTGGATCTCCACGACCCGACCACTGTGCGCAGGCTCAGCGACCCCGAGACGGTGGACTTCGGTGACGTGCAGGACCTCGTGGCGGCCGGACCGGACGCGGTCCTCGCCTTCAACCGGACCCGCGGCGCGGGCGAGCTGCTGAGGATCTCGTCCACGGGGGAGACCGAGGTCCTGGTCACGGGCGCCACGGTCGTCACCGGGGCGGACACGGCCGGTGACGCCGTCGTGGTGTCCTACACCGGCCCCTCGACCTCGGGCGACATCGCCGTGGTCGAGGATGCCGGGCTCCGGACTCTCTCCGACTTCTCGGCCGGCCTCCGCGCGGAGACCCGCGTCGGGGAGCCCCAGGAGCGCACCTATCCGGCACCGGACGGCACCCCCGTCCACGGCTGGGTCGTCCTGCCCGAGGGAGAGGGACCGCACCCTGTCCTGCTGGTCATCCACGGTGGGCCCTTCGCACAGTACGGCTGGGGCTACTTCGACGAGGCCCAGGTGTACGCTGCCGCGGGCTACGCCGTGCTGCTGTGCAATCCCCGTGGCGCCGCCGGGTACGGCCAGGCCCACGGGCGGGTCATCAAGGAGGCGATGGGCACGGTGGACCTCGACGACGTGCTGGCCTACCTGGACGGCGCCGTCGCCGAGTTCGACGCCATGGACGGCGACCGGCTGGGCGTCATGGGTGGTTCCTACGGCGGCTACCTGACGGCGTGGACCATCGCGCACGACCACCGCTTCCGGGCGGCCATCGTGGAGCGCGGGTACCTCGATCCGCCGTCCTTCGTGGGTTCCTCCGACATCGGCTGGTTCTTCTCTGAGGAGTACACCGGCACCGACCCTGCACATGTTCAGGCACAGAACCCGTTCGCGAAGATCGGCGACGTACGCACGCCGGCCTTCGTGATCCATTCGGAGGAGGATCTGCGCTGCCCCATCGAGCAGGCCCAGCGGTACTACACGGCGCTCAAGAAGCAGGGCGTCGAGACCGAGCTGCTGGTCTTCCCGGGCGAGACGCACGAGCTCTCACGCTCCGGCTCCCCCTGGCACCGCAGGCAGCGGTTCGAGCACATCCTGCGCTGGTGGGCGCGGTACCTGCCGACGGCGGCCAACCCGTCGGACCCGTCGGTCCGGTAGCAGGCGTGCGGCCGGGAGGCGCGGCGGATCAGAAGCCCAGGCCGCGCCGCGCCTCCTCGACGGTCGGCTGGGCCCAGCGCCCGTGCTCCCGGTCGGCGGACAGGGAGCGCAGCAGCGCCCGGTCCAGGTAGAGGCGCCCGTTCAGGTGATCGGTCTCGTGCTGGACGATGCGCGCCGGCCAGCCCTCGAAGATCCGTGTGGCGCTGACGCCGTCCGGCTGCGTGTAGGTGGCCTCGACGGCGTGATGTCGCTCGACGACGGCCTGATAGCCCGGCACGGAGAGGCAGCCCTCGTAGAAGGCAGCCATCGCATCGCCGGAGGCCCGGTAGCTCGGATTGACGAGCGCCGTGAAGGGGAGGGGGCGGCGGGAGCGCGCAGCGGCCACGGCGTCGTCCCCGGCCCCCTGGTCCTCGAGGACCGCGATCCTCAGGGGGACGGCGATCTGCGGCCCCGCCAGTCCGACGCCGGGAGCAGCATGCATCACGCTCCGCATACAGGCGATCAGCCGCCCGAGGAGGTCGTCGTCGAGCTGTCCGTCGAACTCCTGCGCGGGGGTCCGCAGGACCGGGTGTCCTGCCGTCACGATCGGCGGCAGGTCCCCCGCGATGACGGTCTCGACGAGGTCGACCATCGCATCGGCGGACAGTCGCGCGCTGCCGTGTCGGGGGTGGTGATCCGAGATGCTCATGCCTCCACACAACCACAATCGCGGACAGGTCCGGGTGCGGCGCCATTGCCGGTGGGCCCGCGACGCTGGACAATCGGACGAGCCGATCCTGGACGGGTCGATGACGTGAGGGCAGGGAACGGGCGGGACGGGCCGCCGAGCGACAGTCACGAGGGAGACGCGATGAGCACGGCCACGGCGAACGACCAGCAGGAGGCGGGCCGGACGCGCGGGCACGCCGCCGACCACCACGATCTCATCAGGGTGCGGGGCGCGCGGGAGAACAATCTGAAGGACGTCACGATCGACATCCCCAAGCGAAGGCTGACGGTCTTCACGGGAGTCTCCGGGTCGGGCAAGAGCTCTCTCGTCTTCGACACCATCGCCGCGGAGTCCCAGCGCATGATCAACGAGACCTACAGCGCCTTCCTGCAGGGCTTCATGCCCACACTCGCGCGGCCCGACGTCGACGTGCTGGAGGGGCTGACGACGGCGATCATCGTGGACCAGGAGCGCATGGGAGCCAATCCCCGCTCCACCGTCGGCACGGCGACCGACGTCAACGCGATGCTGAGGATCGTCTTCTCCCGCCTCGGCAGGCCGCACATCGGGTCGCCGCAGGCCTTCTCCTTCAACGTGGCGTCCATCAGCGGTGCGGGAGCGGTGACCATCGAGCGCGGCGGCACCACGGTCAAGGAACGTCGCAGCTTCATGATCACCGGCGGCATGTGCCCGCGGTGCGAGGGCATGGGCTCGGTGACCGACATCGACCTCACCCAGCTCTACGACGAGACGAAGTCCCTCAACGCGGGTGCGCTCACCATCCCCGGCTACAGCATGGAGGGCTGGTACGGGCGGATTTTCGGCGGGTGCGGATACTTCGACGCGGACACGCCGATCCGGGACTTCACGGAGCGCGAACTGCAGGACCTCCTCTACAAGGAACCGACCAAGATCAAGGTCGACGGCATCAACATCACCTACGAGGGCCTCGTCCCCAAGATCCAGAAGTCGATGCTAGCAAAGGACCGCGAGTCCATGCAGCCACACATCCGGGCGTTCGTGGACCGCGCCGTCACGTTCACCACCTGCCCGGAGTGCGACGGCACCCGCCTCAGCGACGCGGCACGGTCCTCCAAAATCGACGGCGTGAGCATCGCCGACGCGTGCCGGATGCAGATCAGCGACCTCGCCACCTGGGTGCGCGGCCTGGCCGAGCCGTCCGTCGCGCCCCTCCTGACGGCACTGGGGGAGACCCTCGACTCCTTCGTCGAGATCGGACTGGGCTACCTCAGCCTCGACCGGCCGTCCGGGACCCTGTCCGGCGGTGAGTCGCAGCGGACCAAGATGATCCGCCACCTCGGCTCCTCGCTCACCGACATCACCTACGTGTTCGACGAGCCGACGATCGGTCTGCACCCGCACGACATCCAACGCATGAACTACCTCCTGCTGCGGCTTCGCGACAAGGGCAACACCGTGCTCGTGGTGGAGCACAAACCCGAGCTGATCGGGATCGCCGATCATGCGGTCGACCTCGGGCCGGGTGCCGGCACCGCCGGAGGTACGGTCTGTTTCGAGGGCACGGTGGAGGGGCTGCGCAGCAGCGGCACCCTCACGGGCCGGCACCTCGACGATCGTGCGGTGCTCAAGAGCGGCCTGCGCTCGCCGACAGGAGTGCTGGAGATCAGGGGAGCGACCTCCCACAACGTGCAGGACGTCGACGTCGACCTCCCCCTTGGTGTGCTGTGCGTCGTCACAGGTGTCGCGGGGTCGGGGAAGAGCTCCCTCATCCACGGCTCGGTCTCCGGGCGCGACGGCGTCGTCGCGGTGGACCAGACGGCCATCAAGGGCTCCCGCCGCAGCAATCCCGCGACGTACACCGGCATGCTGGAGCCCATCCGCAAGGCCTTCGCGAAGGCCAACGGCGTCAAGCCCGCCCTCTTCAGTGCCAATTCGGCAGGCGCGTGCCCCACCTGCAACGGAGCGGGGGTGATCTTCACGGACCTGGCGATGATGGCGGGCGTTGCGACCACGTGCGAGGTCTGTGGCGGCAAGCGCTTTCTGGCGGAGGTGCTCGAGTACACGCTCGGTGGGAAGAACATCAGCGAGGTGCTGTCGATGCCGGTGACAGAGGCGGCCGGCTTCTTCGGCGCGGGCGATGCGAAGGTCCCGGCCGCGCACGCCATCCTCAGCCGGCTGTCCGACGTCGGACTCGGGTACGTGAGCCTGGGCCAGCCGCTCACCACGCTGTCCGGCGGCGAACGCCAGCGCCTGAAGCTCGCCACCCATATGGGGGAGAAGGGCGGCATCCTGGTGCTGGACGAGCCGACAGCAGGGCTCCACCTCGCCGACGTCGAGAACCTGCTGGGCCTGCTGGACCGCCTGGTGGACGCCGGGAAGTCCGTCATCGTCATCGAGCACCACCAGGCGGTCATGGCGCACGCGGACTGGATCATCGACATCGGTCCCGGTGCCGGTCACGACGGCGGGCGGATCGTGTTCGAGGGCACGCCGGAGGAGCTCGTCGCCGGCCGATCGACCCTGACGGCCCGTCACCTGGCGGAGTACGTGGGCGGTTGACCCGGCGGTCCGCGAGCCCTGGAATGCCCTGGAACCTGGGCCGATCGCGCTGTCCCCGGTCCGCGTCGGGTGACCCCCGGGACGCCGGGGTGCCACGGATGGCTAGGGTGGAGGGATGGCGACTCTCATCCTCGTGCGGCACGGACGCACCACAGCGAATGCGACCGGGCTCCTGGCCGGGCGGACGGCCGGCGTAGGCCTCGACGAGACCGGCCGTGATCAGGCGGCGGCGACCGGCGAGCGGCTCGCCGCCGTTCCCCTGGTGGGGGTCGTGTCGAGTCCGCTGCAACGGTGTCGGGAGACCTCGCAGTTCATCCTCGATCGTCAGTCGGCTGCCCCGGTCATGTCGACCGAACCGGACGTCACGGAGTGCGATTACGGCCGGTGGCAGGGCCGCCTGCTCAGCGAACTCGCGAGCGAACCGCTCTGGCAGGTCGTGCAGTCGCAGCCGTCAGCCGTCGTCTTTCCGGGCGGGGAGTCGATGGCTGGGATGCAGGCGCGGTCCGTCGCCGCTGTCCGCCGCCTGGATGCTGCCTTCGAGGCCGAGCACGGACCCGGCGCCGTCTGGGTGGCCGTGAGCCATGGCGACATCATCAAGTCGATCCTCGCGGATGCGCTCGGTATGCACCTCGACCTGTTCCAGCGCATCGCGGTGGGTCCCGCCTCCGTGTCGATCGTGCGCTACGGCACGGCCCGGACCGGAGTCCATGCCATGAATACCGAGGCCGGAGACCTGTCCTGGCTGTCGAGCGACATCCCGTCCGGAGACGCACCGGTGGGAGGTGGCGCGGGTCAGCAGGCGCCGCACATCCGATGAGCCTAAAATAGCTGCATGCCTACAATCGTTCACGAGTTCACCTGGCCCGACCGGGTTGTCGTCGGCACCATCGGCCGTCCGGGGGAGCGCACCTTCTACCTCCAGGTCCGCACCGGGAAGCAGATCGTGAGTATCGCGATGGAGAAGCAGCAGTCGGCGCTGCTCGCGGAGAAGATCGACGAGATCCTCGATCAGCTGATCGCCCTCGACGGCAATCCCTTCAGCATCCCCACGGGCACGCCGATCGAGCTCGTCGACAACGACCAGCTCGACACCGTCGAGGAGCAGTTCCGCACCGGGGCCATGAGCCTCGGGTGGGACCCGACGACGGCGCAGGTCGTCGTCGAGGCGTATCCGCTGTCCGATGCGGAGGGCCCGGATGACGAGCCCGAGGACGACGCTCCCGAGATGCTTCTGGTGCGGATGCCCGTCGGGACCGCCCGTGCTTTCGCCCAGCGCACGCGCGAGGTCGTGGGCGCCGGGCGGCCGATCTGCTCGCTCTGCGGTCAGCCGATCGACCCCGACGGCCACATCTGCCTTCTCCCCGAGGTCTGATGCCCGCGCCCGATCTCATGACCGCCGAGCTGACGCTCACCGGCCGCATCACGACGGCGTCGAACGCGACGTTCCTGGGCAGCATCGGCGGTGAGGCCGTCGTGTATAAGCCGATCCGCGGCGAGAAGCCACTGTGGGACTTCCCGGACGGCTTCCTGGCGCACCGCGAGGTGGCGGCCTATCTGGTCTCCGAGACCCTCGGCTGGAACATCGTGCCGCGCACGTGGCTGCGCGACGGCCCTTTCGGTGAGGGCATGGTGCAGCTGTGGCAGGAGCAGGACCCCGCCCAGCGCGCCGTCGACCTCGTCACGGCGGACGAGGTGCCCGGGACGGGATGGAAGCACGTCCTCGAGGGGCAGGACCAGAGCGGGAGAACAGTGGTGCTGCTGCACGAGGATTCCCCGGCGCTGAGGCGCATGGCGGTGTTCGACGTCGTCGTCAACAACGCCGACCGGAAGGGCGACCACATCCTCACCCTGCAGGGCGGACATCGGTACGGCGTGGATCACGGGATCACCTTCCACGAGGACCACAAGCTGCGCACGGTGCTGTGGGGGTGGGTGGGAGACCCGCTCACCGCGGAGGAGCTCGAGGGAGTCGAGCGCGTCCTCCATGGTCTGGAGGCCGAACTCGGCCGGGCCCTGACGGGCCTCATCACCGCGGACGAACTCGCCGCGCTGTCGGCCCGCTGCACGGCGCTGTGCGCGTCGGGTCGATTCCCCGCCCCGAGCGGTGAGATGTCAGCGGTGCCCTGGCCGCTGTTCTGAGCCGGGGGAGCCACCGCCTGCTGCGACGCCCCTGATCAGACGGAGTCAGCGCGCGGTCCGAAGACGCCGTCCGCGCACCTGGACAGCCGTGAGTTCGAAGAACAGATCGCGCAGCCCCGGCGCCCACGGTTCCTCGGCGGCCTTGCCCCAGAGGATGGTCAGTGTGTCGGGGTCGTCGACCCGAATCGCGGGTCCATTCACGAGGATGGTCCATCCGCTCTGTGTGGTCGCGTCCGTGTGGTCGATCTGGAAGGCCGCGTGCTCGAGGTGACTGGTCGCGATGACGCCGTCCGCGCGTGTCCTGAAGTACACGCGCTCGTCGAGCACGAAGAAGTTGACCGGGAAGATGTCCAGCAGGCCTTCACGGAAGAATCCCAGCCGTCCCACGGACTGCGTCGTCGCCAGTGCCCAGCACTGGCTGGGCGTGAGGGGATCCGAGGCGTGCAGCGCGCCCGGTGTCTCCCAGTAGGCGTCCTGCCGAGGTGGTGGAGTCATGGTGCCGTCCTTCGTCGGGAAGTGGGCTCAAGCCCTCCTCTGTTCGCGGTGCTCCGCCGTGCGTCGCCCGAGGTCGACGCTACGGGGAGTTCCGCACACGGATCAGGGTCCAAAGGCCCTGATCCGCCGTCCCTCCCTCCGGCATCGTGGAGCTGGACAGCACGGTTGTCGCAGCGGAAGGAGTCGTGTGGAGTCTCGTCAGTCCAGAACGGGGGGGCCGGTGCAGACGGTCCTGCCACGCTCCACGTCATCGTCCGCCGGGCAGCCCCAGGAGCCGATGCTCGTTGCGCTGCGCGATGCGGCGACGGACAGGCACACCGTCGAGTGGGCTGCCCAGCGGGCCGCACACTTCGCGGTTCCGCTCACGCTGCTGCACGCCGTCGCCGATCCTTCTCTCGTGGCACCCGGAACGTCCTACGAGGACGAGGTCATGGCGGGCCGGGAGCTCGTCACCCGTGAAGCGGAGCGGATCAGGCGCCGCTACCCCGGCCTGCACATCGGAACGTACCTGCACTGCGGTGAGATCACCGAGGCGTTGCTGGGCATGTCCGCAGCCGCGCCCCTGCTCGTCATCGGCGCCGACCGGAGGGATCCTGTCAGCGGGGCCTTCGCCGGCTCCGTCGCGGTACAGGTGGCGCTGAATGCGAGCGCTCCGGTGGTCGTCGTCCCGGCAGGACAGGAGTACTCCGTGGCAGGAGGGGACCGGCGAGGAGTCGTCGTGGGTGCGGACGGCTCCGAGGTGTCCCGTGCCACCCTCGCCCGGGCTGCGGATGAGGCCGACGCCGCAGGAACCGTGCTGACCGCCGTGACCGTCCTGGGGTCCCCGCCCGAGCGGATGAAGGTCGGCGCGTCGACGATGCTGCGTGACGTCACGCGGCGTCATCCCGCTCTGCCGGTGCGCTGGGTCGTGGACGATCTCCGCACTCCACTCTCCGCGCTCGCACTGCTCGGCCGCGGCGCGGCCCTGCTGGTGATCGGTCGCCATGGCAAGGGAGCCCGCTCGATCAGGGGCCTGGGGACGGTGACCCATACGCTGCTCCTGGACCCTCCGTGCCCGACCCTCGTCTTCACTCGTCGCGAGCCCGGGCCGTCTGCCGGGGGACCGGCGCGGGAGACGGTGAGAAGGAGCGCCCACTGATCATGACGGGAACCAGCCGCATGAACCGGTCCTTCCGTCCCGCCTCCCAGGGGTGCAGGGGCAACTGCACGGTGTCCATGAGCTCGGGCGTCCGGTCGATCGTCGAGGCGTGGCCCTTCACCACGACGCTCCAGACCCGGGCACCGTCCTGCAGAAGACCATCGGCCTCGAACGCGACGGCCGCCCGCTCGGCGGAGCGGGACTTCGTTCCTTCCGAGGTGCGGAAGACGATCGAAGCGTGATCCACCACGAAGTTCACCGGGAAGATCTCGGGTTCGCCCTGGACGCACAGCGCCAGGCGACCGAAGGGGACGTCACGCAGCAATCTCCAGCACTCGTGGACTGCAAGGATATTCGTGGGTGTAGTCTCTGCTTCCATATCTGGACACTATGAAGTGGTGGGTCCGACCACCAGGGCCCTTGGACCCTGATGCGGACCGCCACGGGGACCAGAAGGGGGAGAGCACATGGTCACGTACCCGGACGAGCTGCCCCGGGGATCGGACGGACGGCCGCTGGCGGGAGTGGAGCACCTCCTGGCCGCCTTCGCCGCCATCGCGGACGACCTCGGCCTGGACACCGTCCTGGAGCGCGTCATCGCCGCCGCGTGCCAGCTCGTCGACGCACGCTACGGTGCCCTCGGGGTCATCGGTGGGGACAGGCGGCTCAGTCACTTCATCACCGTCGGCCTGGAGGAGGACGAGATCCGCCGGATCGGGCCGCTGCCCACGGGGCACGGCGTGCTGGGGCTGCTCATCACCGAACCCCGGCCCGTGCGCCTCTCGGACCTGCGTGAGCACCCCCTCGCTTACGGATTCCCGGCGCACCATCCGCAGATGACGTCGTTCCTCGGGGTTCCGATCCGGATCCACGGGCGGGTCTTCGGCAATCTGTATCTGACGGAGAAGAACGGGGGAGCGGACTTCTCCGATGCCGACGAGCAACTCGTGGTCTCGCTGGCATCAGCGGCGGGTGTGGCGATCGAGAACTCGCGCCTCTTCGATGAAGCAACCCGCCGGACCAGGTGGCTGGAGGGCGGGCTCAACGCGGTGCGGGAACTGCTCGGTCGCCAGGGGCGGGACCGCGACGACCTCGAGATCCTCTCGACCCATGCCCTCACCGCCTCGCAGAGCATCATGTCGGCCGTCCTCAGGGAATTCGGTACCGAGCGGGACGTGATCTGCGAAGCCGCGGACGGTATCGACGTCGAGGTCATGATCGGCCGGCAGAGCCACAGCAGCACACTGCCGGAGAGGCTCCCCACGTCCCTGGCCCCGATACTCCTCGACGAGGATGATGTGGCCGTGGTGCTTCCGGGCGCAGGACGCTCCATCGGAGCGGCCCTGTGCTGCAGACTGCCCGGCGAGGGCGACCGACGCTTCCTCCTCGTCGGGCGTCCGCCGGGTGCATCCGTGTTCTCCGACGTCGATCACGAGATGATGCGCACCTTCGCATCGCACGTGTCCCTGGCCCTGGAACTGGTCAGGGTCCACCGGCAGCAGGAACAGGAAGCAGTGTTCGGCGACCGTGACAGGATTGCACGCGACCTGCACGACCTGGTGATCCAACGGCTGTTCGCTGCCGGCCTCAGCATCCAGAGCCTGAGGAAATACACGCCCAATACCGACGCGCTGGGCCGCATCACCGCGATCACGACGGAACTCGACGCCACCATCAAGGAGCTACGGGACACGATCTACTCGCTCCGCTCGGTTCCGCAGATCACCCCGACGTTCACCTCCACCGTCTTCGCGCTCGTTGCCGATGCCTTCGACGGCCACGAACTCGCACCCGTTCTGCAGCTCTCCGGCCCGCTGGACACCGCGGTCGACGGCGAACAGGCCGATCACGTGCGCGCCGTGCTCCTGGAGGGGCTCTCCAACGCGTTACGACATGCGGAGGCCCGTGCGATCACCGTGACGATGCGCGCTGCCGGGGACCGCCTGGTCCTCGAGATCGCCGACGACGGCCGTGGTTTCGAGGGCTCCAGCCGCAGGAGTGGCCTGGAGAACATGAAACGCCGCGCCGAGCTCTGCGGCGGGTCCCTTTCGATCACGAGCACACTCGGTGGGGGTACCACCGTCCGCCTCGAGATCCCGCTGCCTGCTACGGCGACGACGGGCTCACCGATCGCGAGATGAAGACGGCAGCCTGCGTGCGCCGCTGGAAGCCCAGCTTCGCCAGCAGCGCCGACACGTAGTTCTTCACGGTCTTCTCCGCGAGGAACAGCTCGGCACCGATCTCCCGGTTGGTCAGGCCCGCGCCGATGAGAGCGAGGACTTTCTTCTCCTGGCTCGTCAGACCGGCCAGTCGCGGGTCCTCGACGGGCGTATCCCGCAGACCGGCAAGGATGCGCTCCTTCACGGCGGCGTCGAACAGCGATTCTCCCGACGCCGCGCGGCGCACCTTGTCGATCAGATCGGACCCGAGGATCTCCTTGAGGATGTAGCCTGCAGCACCTGCGAGCACAGCCCCCCGCAACGCCTGATCGTCGTCGTAGCTCGTGAGGACCACGCAGGCCAGGGACGGGTCGACCGACCGGACGTCCCTGCACACCTCGATGCCGGTGCCATCGGGCAGCCTGGCGTCGAGGATCGAGACGTCCGGGGCCAGCGCCGGGATCCGCCGGGTGGCCTCCTCGGCAGACCCGGATTCCCCGATCACCGCGAATCCCTCGCCCTCGAGCAGCTCCCGCAGTCCGCGTCGCACCAGTTCGTGATCGTCCAGCACGAACACCGTCAGCCGCTGAGCTCCGGCGGGGGCGTCGACGATGTCCATCATTGATCCTCCGACTCGTGGGTTGCCGGCTGTCGCCGGCTGCGCGCATGCCGCACCAGAACCATCATCACGCGTCCTGCCCCGCTGCGGCAGGGTCCAAAGGCCCGAAGGTCGATTGGGCCTTTCGGCCCTACGCGATAGTCGCCCGCGGGCGGCACGATGAAAACGCACGACTCACAGGACCGAGGAGCAGGAGCATGCACATGATCATCACGCGCTGTCGACCACCCCGCCACGTCGTGCGTCGCGCTACCCGCGCGGCCGCCGTCGCCCGAGCCGACGGACGGCCTGCCGGCGCCGCTCCTGCCCGGCGCGGGACGGAACCGGCATGACGTCGGGAACAGGCGAACCGACCCGGGATGTCCAGCGGAAGCCCATCATCGTCGGATACGACGGTTCGGACGATGCACGGAAGGCGATCCTGTGGGCGGCCCGCTACGCGGCCGTGGCTGACGCGCCGCTCGTCGTCGTCCACGCCTGGATCTGGCCGTACTTCACGGAGAAGTTGGGGCCCGTTGCCGGGATCGAAGACAGTGGGCTGCGTCGGGAAGCACGACGCATCGTCGCAGAGGGACATGATCTCGCCGTCGGCGCCGAACCGGGGCTTCAGGTGCGCACGCACCTGATCATCGGATTCCCCGCCGGAATGCTGTCCCGGCTCTCGGCCGGGGCGTCCCTGCTCGTCGTGGGAACCCGAGGCCTCGGCGGGTTCGCCGGACTGCTGATCGGATCGGTGAGCTTCCATCTTGCAGCGAGCGCATCCTGCCCGGTCGTCGTCGTGCGCGATGCCCGGCCCGTCCACGATGTGATCGTCGTCGGTGTCGACGGCTCGCCCGAGAGCGAGCGGGCCGTGGGCGTGGCGGGGGAGATCGCGGCGACCCTCCGGAAATCCGTGCACCTGCTGCACGTCCGGCAGGCCCAGCGCGGACGCGGCTCCAGGGGGCGCGCGCAGGCCGCGGCGGACGACGCCCCCGACGTGCCGCTCGAGTTTCCCGGCGTCGTCGTCACCCGAGAGTCCGCCGTCGCGTCCTCCGTTCCGGGTCTCATCGTCCAGCGCGCCCACGCCGCCGCCTGTGTGGTCCTCGGCGCCAAGGGGAACAACACCCTGGGTGCGCGACTGGGGTCCACCGTGCACGCCGTCCTGCAGCACGCCGAGGGGAATGTAGTCGTCGTGCGATAGCCGGACCGGTGCGTCCCGCGAGCCCCTGCACGTCCTCGGGGAGGGGCGACCGAAAAGAGTTCCGTGTCCGCGTCCGAATTCCAGGTCTGCATTCGGTCCGGACGGGCTCCTGGGCCCCGGGGATTCCGGGGACCCCGGAGACCAAAGGTCAGGCGTCCGACTCGTCCGCGGCTTCGTGGACCACGAGAACGGGACAGGGTGCGTGGGCGACGCACGCGCCGCTGACCGAACCGAGGAGGAGACCGCGGAAGCTTCCATGCCCGCGCCGGCCGACGATCAGCAGGGACGCATGGGCCGAGGCACTGACGAGGGCTTTCGCCGGATGGCCGAACACGACCGTGCTCTCCAGGCCGGCCGGCCGATTCTCCCCGAATGCATCACCCAGGGCCTTGTCGAGATGGATCCGGGCGGCGTCGGCGAACTCGCTGGTCCCCAGGGGTACGTAGCCCGGGTACTCGGCGGGGTAGTCCCAGGCCGCGATCACGCGAAGGGTCGCGTCGAACACCGGGGCGAGCTTCTCGGCATACCGGAGGGCCTCGATCGACTGCTTGGAGCCGTCGACTCCGACGACGATCACGGGTGCGGGTGTAGTGCTCATGGTGTTTCTCCTCATGGGATCGTCCGGGAAGCAGGAATCGTGCTCTCCGACAATGCGGTCCACCCGTGCACTGACTCCAGAGTCTTTCGTCCTGATTCGCACGAGCCGGGACCGCCGGGTCCTTCCCGCCACTGCAACCACCGACCGCGCAGGAAAGGGACCTTCGGCCCTGCCGGTTGTGCGCTCGATCACCTGGAATAGGAGGAGACCGTTCGTCGTCGCACCACCTCACGGGGTCGGCGTCGGGCGGCTGCCCGATCCGACTGGAAGGCCCTCGCCATGAAGACCATCAGTACTCTGTGGCCCACGCTCGATCCCGCTGTCCGGCAGTGGTTGCTGCACAATCCGGGGAGCCTCGTCCTGCCCCGGACCCTCGTGAACAGGGTCGAGTCGACGACCGGGGAGGTGCTGAGCACCGACGCCCATGGAGAGCACCGGTTGACGGGCGACGAACTGGTCTTCCTCCGGGCACGCCATCGAGCGGAGATGTTGCTGGGGCGCTCGGCATCGCCCTCCGGTACTTCCGGGCAGCCCGGTGTGCCCGTGGAAGCCCTGGACCGATGACCACGTCAGCCGCGCCGAAGACGGCCTCGTCCGCACTGCTGGACGGGGACAGCGTTCAGCCGGATGGCCCGCCCGCTGATACTCCGCCGACGGTCCGCCGTCCTGACCGGGGTGCCGCGATGGCACAGCATCCGTCCTCGGTCGGTCAGAAACTCCAGGTCCTCATCACGGCTGACACCGAACTGAGGTCCGTGCGGATCATCGTCCACGGCCGCATGACGTCGGTGAACCTGCACGGGCTGGATCTGGTGGTCCGCCGGGCGGGCGCCCTGGCTCCTGGAAGTGATGTCGTCCTCGACCTCAGCGGGGCGCAGGCCTGGGAGTCGATCCGTGACGACGTGAGCACCACGGCCTTCGTCGTCCGGCTCGCGACGACGATGGGGGCTTGCGCACCACTGAACCTGCGGGTGGTGCCACCGCATTACCTGCAGCCCTGAGGCGTTCTCCGGGAACGACGACGGGAAAGGATGACTCGTCGGGAGCAGACCCTCTCGCTCCGACTCAGAAGCGCCGATAATCTACATTATGTCAACTAGAAGAGAACTTACTGCAGGATCTGCTGAATAGGACTCGGTGGTACGACTCCCCCTCGTCCTACTGCCTGGGCGCTGCGTTCCGCGTCGTTACAGGGATGTAGGGCTGTGGAGAGTTTCGGCTGGCGTCAGCGCCTTGGGTGACGAGGTTGATGGGTTGAGCGGCAGACGCAACCGGTGGTTCCGCGGATTTCCGAGGTTTCCTTGACGTGCGTTCGCATTTTATGCAGTCTGAGTGCATTATCTGCAGAGGCTTCGGAGGCCGTGATGGACCCGTTGGAGGGCCGATTGATCAGGCTTCCGCTGCGGCAGGAAGCCGTCAGTGCGGATGCGGTGTTCGAGGACATGCTCACGGGCTGGAAGCAGCAGCAGCTGGCCCGGAACTTCACGGCGGGTACGATCCGGGGACGTGAGAGCCTGGTCCGTCGGTTCGTGGATTACACCGGGCGCTTCCCGTGGGACTGGACGGTCGGTGATGCTGATGAGTTCTTCGCTCATGAGCGCGCGATCCTGAATCTGGCCTTCGCGACGATCCGGGCGTATCAAACCCATCTGAAGGTGTTCTGCGATTTCCTGACCGATCCGGCCTATGAGTGGGACCGGATCTGTGAGCAGGGGTTCGGCCGATCCCCTGCCCAGATCATCACCGAGTTCAACCGGGCCCGGCACGTGCAGAACAATGAACAGGCACCGGCGAAAAGGCCGTTTACCCGGGTCGAGCTGCAGGGGTTCTTCGATTTGGCTGATCTCGAGGTCGATCGGGTCCTGGTATCGGGGCGTAAGGGTGCGGTGGCTGCTTACCGGGACGCGACCGTGTTCAAGACCGCTTATGCCTGGGGGTTGCGGGCTAATGAGGTCACGCACCTGCAGACGGTGGACTTCTCCCGGAACCACCGGGCGCCGCAGTTCGGTGAGTTCGGTGTCCTGCAGGTCCGGTACGGCAAGGCGCAGCGTGGTTCCCCGCCCAAAAGACGCTCCGTCCTGACGGTTTTTGACTGGTCGCCCGAGGTCCTGGACACCTGGATTCGTGTTGGTCTGCCCTGGCTCACCCCGGCCGTGTCAGAGGTCTTTCCCACGGCCAATGGACTGCCGGTTCCCAAGTCCAACCTGCACCGCCGCTTCCGTGACTACATCGACGAGCTCGGCTATCCACCAGGGCTGGACATCCATTCCCTGCGCCGGTCCTACGTGACCCACCTTTTCGAGCACTTCGGCTTCGACCACACCTTCGTTCAACGGCAGGTCGGCCACGAACACGCCTCGACGACCTCCCTTTATACGGCCGTTTCCAGCGACTACCAGACCAGTGAACTCAACCGTGTCCTCGAGGACATAATCGACAGGGCCGTCAGGCCGAAGGAGGAACGAGAGTGAAACGGGATATCGAATACCGGTGGCGGGCCCGGGAACTGATGGCCCGGCACGGCATGCGCACGACCCGTGAGCTCGTGGGACCGCTCCGTGAACGGGGCATCACGCTCTCCGAGTCGCAGATCTACCGCATGGTCAGCCAGAACCCGGAACGGATTTCCTTCCAGCTCCTGGCTGCCCTCTGCGACATCTTCGGCGTCGAAGCCAACGAGCTGTTCACCTTCACTGCCACCGATGCCAGGTCCAAACGCCAGCAACAGGCCGTTACCTCCGGGGAAAACGTGGTCCGTTTCGCTGACGCATACAAACCCGTCCGGGCACGGATCCTTGAGGACTGAACCTCCCCCGCGTGGCCGGCCCCGGTCCCACGGCGAGCACCGGTGCGCCCGATGCGGGCGTATGGCAGCCAAAATCCGGGTGAACTGGCCAGACGGGCCCGTTTGCGGGATCTGCTTCACCACCGCCCTGAGAACCCAGGGAACGTGTGTCCTTTGCGGCGACGAACGACTGCTCCCGGGTAGAACCGCTGAGGGGGCAAACATTTGCCGGGACTGCGCTGGCATCACCACCACGATGACCTGCGACGGGTGCGGCGCCGAAACCGAGAGGTTCCGTGCCGGCCGCTGCATCCGCTGCGTACTGAAGACCGACCTGGAACAGCTCCTGCACCCCAACAATCCCCCGGACCTGCGCCTCAAACGCCTCATCGGTGTCCTAGCCGAGGCCGATCGACCCGAGAGCGTCTATACCTGGATGCGAGGAGCCAAAACCAGGTACCTCCTCGAAGGACTCGGCACGCGCACCATCGCACTCACTCACGAGGCCTTTGACGCCCTGCCCGGGTCCAGGTCCGTGGAATACCTGCGGGAACTGCTCATCCATCACGGCATGCTCGAGGACCGGGACCGCCAACTCGCAGCCTTCGAACGCTGGCTGACTACCCGAATCTTGGACCTCGCCGGAACCCCACACATTCAGGCGCCCATCGAACGCTTCGCCCGCTGGCACCACCTCAAACGCCTCCGCGCCATGGCCGCTCCAGAAACGGACCTGAACACTGCCGTGCGCTCCGCGAAGCAGGAAATTACCGAATCCGGGAAGTTCCTCACCTGGCTCAACACCACCCACGGCCTGACCAGCACCGGCATACGACAGACCCACGTAAACGAATACCTCGCTACCGGCCCCTCGACCCGCCACGCCATCCGCACATTCATCGTCTGGCTCATGAAAAACAAGGACATCCCACAACTCGACATCGCGCACCGTTACGCCGCCACAACACCGCTGATCACCCAGCACCAACGCATAGAACTCATCCGCCACTGCATCGAGTCCAACGAGCCGCCACTCACCTACCGGGTCGCGGCCCTGATCCTGCTGCTCTTCGGTCAGCCCGTCGGAAAGATCGCAGCCCTTAAATGCTCGGACCTCCAAGCCCTACCCGACGGGCTGCACCTGAACCTGGGCAACGTCCCCGTCCTGGTCCCCGCCCAAATCGCTCCCATGTTCTGGGAACACCTCCACCACCGGCCCAACCAACAGACCGGCAACCGCGGGAACCAATGGCTCTTTCCCGGCACCATCCCCGGACAACACCTCCACGCCGACGCGATGATGGGGCAGCTCCGCGCCCTGGGCATCAACCTCAACGGAGCCCGCAACACCGCCCTGCGCGGACTCGTTCAGGAACTACCACCCACACTGGTCGCGAACGCACTCGGCTACAGCTACCAAGTCATCCACAAACACGCCACCGACGCCGGCACAACCATGGCCAGCTACGCAGGAAAGATCACACACCCCACCCCAAACCCGTCCAAAGACCGGCAGATTGGCAGCGAATAGGACTCAAACCGATAAGTCTCGTTCCCGCTTAAAGACCGAAAGCCCCTCTTCCGCTGTTGAAAGCACCTCTTCTCGCTGGTGAGCTCCGTAGCAGCCGCACCCGGACCGACGGTGCGCCAAAGCCCGGCAGACGCGCGACGGCGATCCACCCGAGCGACTCATGGGACGCGGCCTGTGGCACGTGGTGCAGAGTAGCGTGAGGTCATGGCTGAGTACCGGTACGACGTCGACATCCTCCATCTGCTCGTTTCTCCCGATCATGCCTATTTCGGGCGGGCGAAGGATGGCGCCGCCGACGTACCCACGGCGGATGCGGAGACCATCAACGTCGTCGCCGGCAAGGGAATTCTCGGTGACCGCTTCTTCGGGAAGGCCGCGCACATGGACGCAGCCGTGACACTGATGGCCGTCGAATCCCTCGAGGCGATCGCCGAGGAACTCGGCGCGCAGCCGTTCGACCCCCTTCTCCCCCGCCGCAACATCATTCTGCGCGGCGCCGAACTGACACCCCTCATCGGCGAGGACTTCGTGCTCGAGACACCGGCCGGAACCGTCTCCTTCCACGGAGGGCGTCACGCCCATCCCTGCGCCTGGATGGACCGTGTCCTGGCCCCGGGCGCCCACAAGGCCATGCGGGGTCGGGGCGGCCTGCGCTGCAGGCCGCTGACCAGCGGCATCCTGGGGCAAGGTCCAGCCGTCCTGGTCAGCCCGCTCCGGCTGGACCCCGCCAGGGCGCACGTCGCGTCCGTGCTCCGTCCCGGACGCCTCCCCTGACAGTGGTCAACTCCCCCGGCCCGCGGAGCGCCACCGGCGGGAACCGAACACGTGCGGTCGCCGCACCAGGCCCGCGGAGGGGTAGACAGGGAAGCACGGCGCGCGAACGGCGACGGTTGCACGAGCGAGGATCAGACAGCGAACACGGCGCGCGAACGGCGACGGTTGCACGAGCGAGGATCAGACAGCGAACACGGCGTCGGACGTCGAGGTGACGGCGGCGGTCCGCCCGGGAGCGGTCTGGTGCTGCCAGTACAGATTCATGTGCGCGATGACCTTGTCCGGTGGCGGCGCACCCCACGCGCTCAGATCCTCGGTGGTGTGGGCATCGCCCATGAGTGTCACGTCGTAGCCCCGGACGAAAGCCCCATGAAGGGTGGAACGGATGCATGCATCGGACTGGGCTCCCGACACCACGAGGCGTCCCACACCTGCCGCAGCGAGCACATCCTCGAGATTCGTGGCCTCGAAGGCGTCGCCGTGCTGCTTGTGCACGAGGGCTTCACCCTCGCGGCGGCTCAGCTCGGGCACGATCTGCCAGGAGTCGGAGCCCTCCTCGAGTTCCGCGTCGGAGTGTTGCACCCACACCACCGGCACGCCCTCCGCACGGGCCCGGCCCAGAAGGGCGTCGATGTTGTTCACCACGTCATCCCGATCGTGGGCGGCCGCGACCACCCCGTTCTGCACGTCGATGACCATCAGGGCGGTCCTCGGGCGGTGGTCGAGTGTTGTCATCACTGCTCCTTCTGTGCAGGTGTACCGCACTCGACCGTCCCCAGCGAGCGGTGGGCCCTGTGCGCTGACGCCAAGAGTACGACGGCGGCGTCGGGCACGTCGGTCCCTTGCGGACAGGCCGGGTCCGCAAAGGACAGGCCGGCGTCGGCCGATGCTGTCGCGCCGTGCGCCCTACCACTCGCCGTCAGTCTCCGCGATAGGCGGACTCCAGGGCCGCGATGTCCAGCTTGCCCATCGACAGCATCGCGGCGACGGCACGCTGAGCCCCGTCGGCGTCCGGTCCCCCGATGAGGGACTGCAGGACCGTGGGGATGATCTGCCAGGACAGCCCGTACCGGTCCTTCAGCCACCCGCACCTGCTCTCCTCTCCCCCGTCGGTCAGGGCGTCCCAGTGCCGGTCCACCTCCTCCTGGTCGGCGCATGCGATCTGGAAGGAGACCGCTTCCGTGAAGGAGAACTGCGGGCCGCCGTTGAGCGCGACGAAGGCCTGTCCGTCAAGCTCGAACGACACAGTGAGGGCGGGGTCGCTCTCCGACGGGCCCACCCGCGACACGGAGACGATGCGTGAGTTGCGCACCACGGAGGTGTAGAGCGCAGCGGCTTCCTCGGCCTGCCCGTCGAACCACAGGCACGGAGTGATCGACCCCATCGGAGCTGTCCTTCGTTCGAGCCGCACGCCGGTGTACGGACTGTGGCTCGAACCTAGTCCAGGGATCGAACCGGGACAACCAGTAGGCTTGCTCCCATGACCCGGACCGACGCGACCCGCTCGTCCACTCCGGACGTCGCGTCGGGGGCAGCGGCGCTCGGATGGGCCGCCGTCGATGTCCTCCTGATCCTCGTCTTCGCGGCGTCCGGCCGGCGGACGCACGAGCACGGCGTGACGATCGCCGGTGTCCTCGACACGGCATGGCCGTTCATCGCAGCCTATGTTCTCGCCGCGCTGCTGCTGCAGGCGTGGCGCTCGCCGTCGGCCGTGTGGCCCACAGGAGTGGTCCTGGGGCTCGCCACCGTGGGCGGAGGACTCGGTGTGCGGGCGGTGTCGGGTGCCGGGGTTGCACTGAGCTTCCAGGTGGTCACCCTGCTGGTCCTCGGCGTGTTCCTGCTGGCACCGCGGGCCGTCGCGTTGACCCTCCGGCGGCGCCGTCGGCGGGTAGCGTAGGGGAAGGTCCGCTCCCACCCGAAAGGCATGCCATGATCACCGCATTCGTCCTCATCCAGACCGACGCCTCCCGGATCCCCGAGAGTGCCCAGGCCATCTCGGAGATCGAGGGCATCAGCGAGGTCTACTCGGTGACCGGCGAGTGGGACCTGATCGCGATCGCGCGGGTCTCCCGGCACGAGGACCTCGCGGATGTGATCGCGGACCGGCTGTCGAAAATCGAGGCAGTCCGGTCGACGACCACCCAGATCGCCTTCCGCTCCTACTCCCAACACGACCTGGACGCCGCGTTCTCCCTCGGCTTCGACAGCTGACTGCCCAGCGTCGCCGACCGGCCGCTGCTACCCCCGGCCCCCGGTGCCGCCCCTGACGATCAGAAGGCCCGGCTCACGGTGATCCAGCGGTCGAGGACGGCGGCGGCCGCGCCGGAATCGATCGACTCGGCAGCTCTGACCATCGCCGTCCTCATCCGCTCCACGAGCGGCCCCTCCGCCGCCTCGTCGAACGCGACGAGCCCGGCAGCGGTGTTGAGGACGACGGCGTCCCGCACCGGCCCGGCGTCACCCCGGAGGACGGAACGCACCACCGCCGCATTGCCCGTCGCATCGGTCCCGCGCAGGGCGTCGACGGGGACGACGTCGAGGCCGAAGTCCGCCGGGTGCACGACGTGAGCGTCGACGGCACCGTCCCTGACCTCCCAGAGCGTGGACGAGCCACTCGTCGTGAGCTTGTCCCGGCCGTCGTCGCCCCTGAAGACCAAAGCCCGCACTCCCCTGGCCGCGAGGACCCCCGCCATCAGAGGAGCCATCCGGGCATCGGCGCATCCCAGCGCCTGCGCTCCGACGCCGGCCGGATTGCTCAGCGGTCCGAGGAAGTTGAAGGTGGTGGGAATCCCGAGCTCGCGGCGCGGTACCGCCACGTGCTTCATGGACGGATGGAAGACCTGGGCGAAGCAGAACGTGATGCCCGCCTCGACAGCCGTGGCAGCCACCTGGGCCGGGGCGAGGTCGAGGCGCACGCCCAACTCCTCGATGACGTCCGCTGCTCCGGACGCCGAGGAGGCACCCCGGTTCCCGTGCTTGACGACCGTGGCGCCGGCCCCCACGGCGACGAGGGAGGACATCGTCGAGATATTGAGGGTGTTCAGGCCGTCACCGCCCGTCCCCACGATGTCCAGTGTGGGACCAGCGACCTCGATGCGGTGCGCCCGGCCGAGCATCGCCTGGACCAGTCCGATCAGCTCGTCGACCGATTCCCCCTTGGCGCGCAGGGCGACCAGGAAACCGGCGATCTGGCTGTGTGTGGCCTCGCCCGCCATGATCGTATCCATGGCCCAGCGGCTCTGGCGGGTGCTCAGATCGACCCGCCCCAGGAGGCAGGAGAAGATCGACGGCCACGATGGCTGCGCCGCTTGAGGGGTCGTTGTCAGGCTCACGGTCCCAGATTATCTACGAATCGTAGAAAGTCATCACGGCGAACTTCCGCGTAATCACGGGCGAGGGACCGCACGAACCGCCATCAAGCGCCGCAGCACACCGTTTCGCGTTGGTGAACACGCTGATCTTGGGGACATAATGAGTCTGTGACATCCGCGACCCAAGCCCCCAGCGCCGCCCCGCATCCCGCGCTCAACCGCCCCAACATGGTCTCCGTAGGGACCGTGGTGTGGTTGTCCAGCGAGCTGATGTTCTTCGCCGGCCTCTTTGCCATGTACTTCACCCTCCGGTCCACGTCCGGCGATCTCTGGGCGATGGAGACCGAGAAGCTGAACGTCCCGTTCGCCCTGGTCAACACGATCATCCTGGTGTCGAGTTCCTTCAGCTGCCAGTTCGGGGTCTTCGCCGCCGAGCGCCTGCAGCCTCGCCGCACGGGTGGTCCGTTCCAGTTCGCCCAATGGGGCATGGTCGAATGGTTCCTCGTCACGTTCGTGATGGGTGCGATCTTCGTCTCCGTACAGGCTTTCGAGTACGCGGAACTGGTCTCCGAGGGAGTTGCCCTCTCGTCCAATCCGTTCGGGTCCGCGTTCTACATCACCACCGGCTTCCACGGAATTCACGTGATCGGCGGGCTGATCGCCTTCCTCTTCATCATCGGCCGGGCCTTCATCGCCCGGCAGTTCGGTCACTTCGAGGCCACCTCCGCGATCGTCACGTCCTACTACTGGCACTTCGTGGACGTCGTCTGGATCGGCCTCTTCATCATCATCTACTTCCTTCAGTGATTCCCTCCTGTAATCTCTTCTACTAGAGGTAGAATTCAATGAAGAAGTCCAGCAGCTCTGGCACCACAACAGGTAGGAACCACTCCGTGAAGGCACTCTCCCAGAGGCGGCGTCACCCACTTGCAGCATTCGCGCTGCTCCTGATGGCGCTCCTCGTCACCGGCGGGATCTACGCCGCAGCCAGCACCGCGAACGAGGCGCAGGCACAGACCACCACATTCACTGCGAACGACGTCGAAGAGGGCAGCAAGCTGTTTTCGGCGAACTGTGCGTCCTGCCACGGCATGGGTGCCACGGGATCCGACGCCGCGCCGTCGCTCGTCGGTGTCGGAGCGGCCTCGGTCGACTTCCAGGTCGGCACCGGCCGCATGCCCATGCAAATGGACGGACCCCAGGCCCAGGCGAAGCCGGTCCAGTTCACGGAGGAGCAGATCGGACAGCTCGCGGCATACGTGGCTTCCCTCGGAGCCGGTCCGGCGATCCCGACCGATGACATGGTCGATGCATCGGAAGGCGATCCTGCACACGGCGGCGAGCTGTTCCGCGTGAACTGCGCCATGTGCCACAACGCTGCTGCAGCCGGTGGCGCGTTGACGCGTGGCAAGTACGCACCGTCGCTCGACGGCGTCAGCGAGAAGCACATCTACGAGGCGATGGTCACCGGACCCCAGAACATGCCGGTCTTCAACGACGCCAACGTGTCGCCGCAGGACAAGCAGGACATCATCGCCTTCCTCAAGACCATCGAGGAGCAGGGTTCTCCGGGCGGAGCGGACCTGGGCTCGCTCGGTCCGGTATCGGAGGGCCTGTTCATCTGGGTCGCCGGGCTCGGCGTCATCATCGCCTTCACGGTGTGGCTCACGTCAAGGTCCTCGTGACCATCCGGCAGTACGTTTCCAACGAATCACAGACAGACTTGCGCATGCAGCACCTAAAGAAGGATGAGAGGGATCATGGCCGACTCTAGTCACGGCGCTCCCGGTACCTCGGTCACCGTCGCCGCTCCGGGTGCGGACCTCGACACGTTCGAGAACCCGGGTCTCCCCCCGCACCGGCCGCGTCTGGCTGACCGGGATCCACGCGCGGAGAAGCGTGCCGAGCGTCAGGTCGCCCTGCTGTTCTTCATCTCCGTTCTGGGAACCCTGCTCTTCTTCGTCGGTTACTTCTTCGTCCCGCTGGACGAGACCATCGCGCGGCTCCGCCTCCAGAACCTGATGCTGGGACTCGGCACCGCCTTCGCGATGCTGGGCATCGGCGTCGGGATCGTGCACTGGGCGAAAACCCTGATGCCGGACCACGAGGTCACGGAGAGCCGCCACGAGATCCGGCCCGAGAAGGACCGGCAGGACGCCGAGAAGATCGTCAACGACATCCTCGAGGAGTCGGGGATCAAACGGCGCCCGCTCATCCGGAACACGCTGCTCGGAGCTGCGATCCTGGCTCCCCTGCCGGCGATCGCCATCTTCCGCGACCTCGGTCCCCTGCCCGGCAATGCGCTGAAGCAGACCATGTGGGATACCGGCGTCCGTCTGACCCGCGATCCCAGCGGCACCCCCATCCGTGCCTCGGACGTTACCGTCGGGTCGGCGTTCCACGTCATCCCCGAGGGGCTCAACGAGGTCGAGAACAAGCTCGAGGAAAAGGCCAAGGCAGTCGTCCTGCTCATGCGCCTCGACCCCGAGGAGCTCAACCCATCTCCCGGTCGGGAGAACTGGGGCTACGACGGAATTGTTGCGTATTCCAAGATCTGCACGCACGTCGGCTGCCCGGTAGCGCTCTACGAACAGCAGACACACCATCTGCTGTGCCCCTGCCACCAGTCCACCTTCGATCTCGAACAAGAGTGCAAGGTGATCTTCGGTCCAGCTGCGCGTCCGCTGCCACAGCTACCCATCGAGGTCGACGACGAGGGCTACCTCGTCGCGTCCAGCGATTTCCAAGAACCCGTAGGACCTAGTTTCTGGGAGCGAGGCTGACATGAGCAGCTCAACCGCGACGCCTACCTACGTGCCGAAGACGCGCGTCGGCAAAGTCACCGACTATGTCGATTCCCGTGTCGGCGGGTCGGCAATCGTCAAGGAGTTCGGACGGAAGATCTTCCCCGACCACTGGACGTTCATGTTCGGCGAGGTGGCGCTGTACACCTTCGTCATCCTGCTGCTGTCCGGGACGTTCCTCACGTTCTTCTACGACCCCTCGATGGCCGAGACGCACTACGAGGGCAGCTATGCCCCGTTGCGCGGCGTCGAGATGTCCATGGCCTACGCGACCTCACTCGATATCTCCTTCGACATCCGTGGCGGACTGTTCATGCGCCAGGTGCACCACTGGGCCGCGCTGCTGTTCGTCGCCGCAGTGGCCGTCCACATGCTTCGCGTGTTCTTCACGGGGGCGTTCCGCCGACCTCGTGAGTTCAACTGGGTCGTCGGCTGCGTCCTGGTGATCCTCAGCCTCGCGGCTGGCTTCACCGGCTACTCACTCCCCGACGACCTGCTCTCCGGTAACGGCCTGCGGATCATCGACGGCGTTATGAAAGCACTCCCGGTGGTCGGTACGTACCTCAGCTTCTTCCTCTTCGGAGGCGAATTCCCGGGTACGGTCATCATCCCCCGCCTGTACGTGCTCCACATCCTCCTCATCCCGGCCGTCATCCTGCTGATGATCGGCATCCACCTGTTCATGGTGGTGCTGCACAAGCACGCTCAGTTCCCCGGCCCTGGACGGACGAACACCAACGTCGTCGGTTACCCCGTCGGCCCGGTCTACGCGGCGAAGGCAGGCGGATTCTTCTTCATCGTCTTCGGTGTCCTCGCCGCCATCGCCGCAGCGTTCACGATCAACCCGATCTGGAACTACGGCCCCTACGATCCCTCCCCCGTCTCGGCCGGCACGCAGCCTGACTGGTACATCGGGTGGGTGGACGGTGCTCTCCGACTCATGCCGGGGACGATCGGCAGCAATTTCGACTTCGAGTTCATGATCCCGTTCCCCTGGGGTGTGAACGCCCTGTCGCTGAACGTGCTCCTGCCGGCTCTGGTACCCGCGATGATCGTCTTCGGCCTGATGTTCACCTGGCCCTGGATCGAGGCCTGGGTCACCAAGGACCGCCGCGAGCATCACCTGCTCAATCGTCCGCGCAATGCCCCCACCCGCACGGCGATCGGTGTCGCCGGTATCACGTTCTACTGTGTCCTGTGGGCGGCAGCCAGCTCGGACCTGATCGCCACGCACTTCATGGTGTCCCTGAACGACGTCACGTACTGGCTGCGCTTCCTCGTGATCTTCGGACCGGTCATCGCGTTCATGGTGTCGCGTCGCATCTCCCTCGCCCTGCAGCGCAAGGACCGCGAGATCGCCCTCCACGGTCGCGAGACCGGCCGGATCGTCCGCCTCCCGCACGGCGAGTTCATCGAGGTGCACGAGCAGGTGGACGACTACAGCCGGTACAAGCTGACCAGCTTCGAGTCGCCCGAGGTCATGGTTCCGCAGCCCGACGAGAACGGCAAGATCAGCCGCCTCGACAAGGTCCACGGCCGCGTCTCCCGGTTCTTCTTCGAGGACCGTGTCGCGCCCGTCAGCCCGAAGGAACTCGCTGCATCGCATGGCGATCACCACGGTGAGATCGCCGGCACGAAGGATCGGGAGTCGATCGCCAGCCACTAGGTGTACTGCCCAGGGACGTTGGTTGATGTGTGAGGACGCGTCGTAGGTTCTGGACGCGAGGAGGACCTCCGATCGAGAGTGGAGCTGTCTAGGTTCCGGTTTTCGATCAGGAGGTCCTCGTGT
>NZ_VHIM01000009.1 GCF_006494655.1 Arthrobacter agilis
CCGTGAACGGACTCATCGAACTCCACCGCCGCGTCGCCCGAGGATTCCGCAACCGAGACAACTACCGCCTACGCATGCTCCTCATCGGCGGCGGACTCAGCCACTCCCACCTCAAGTAAGAAGAGCCCGTAAAGGTCCGCGGCGTGATTCTCAGTCATCAAACCCAAGGTAGTCGGTACCGTCAGGATCCCGCTGAGGACCCACGGCAACGAGTCTTCCTGCAGACGTGCCTTTAAGGTTCAGATCGAACTGGTGTCGGGCGTCATCGTCAGAGAACCTCTTCCATTCGAGATGGTGAGCGTGTTCTCGTCCCACGAGTAGTTCAGCGGTAGCTCTGTGACCCTGCGAACTCACCGGTCGTAACCGTTCAGCGGAGGTTCGCAGAAGATAGCGGCAATCTGCATCTTTGACTTATCAAGGATGATTTGTTTCTCAGTGACAGTGACGGCCGCCTGAAACCCGACGCATGGTGTGCCGACAGCAACTACGCGATCAGCACCGCGGTCAGTGATCCAGGCCCGTCTTCGGTTCAATCCTGGGGCCTGCACTGCTCCCATTGGCTCGGAGCGCGGAGTGAGAGAGCCCTACTAGGGCTTTCCCCCGGTTCTCCCATCAGTGAGAGTGCAATCTGCGCCGTCAACGATGAGACCCATCGACGGTAGGTCGGAAGTGAGTTCGGCCTGAACCGTACACGTCGTCCCGGCGCTGACGGTTACCCACCCCAACGGGATATCTCCGTAAGACAGGGAATGGCCGGTTCCCATGTCCTGCGAGACAATCAAATTCCCATCCGGCCCGACGACGCGAACGTCATAGCTGCTGCCCTGTACGTCAGGCAGAACTGACCGAACCTCTACAGCGACGCTTCCGGGTTCGAGTGCTGATCCACAACCACTCAAGGAGCCGCTGAGTGTGAGCACAACGATGTAGCCCGCGCAGCTTCTACTCTTCATGGCCCTACCTTTCAGCACTTCGCGCAACGTGGCTAAAGGACAATCATCGATCGGCTACCGAATGACGATGAACCGCTCGAGAACTACGAGTGTGTCGTCGGTCAGCTCGACATCGGATCCAAGTTCTGCCCTCATAGCTGCTGAGGACCAAAACCTACTATGCGCCTCCCGCCACTGAGCCACGGACTCGTACCCCTCGCCCTCGGACACCGCGTGTTCCAGAGGAACATCGCCCAACCGAACCGTAGCTATTTCAGTCGTTTCAATGACAAACGATTCCTTGCCCTCCGAGTCGATGACGACACCACGCTGACCGATCATCGGCAGAGACTCATCCTCGATCTCGTACTCGCGTAGAAGCGACGTTGTCGTGGTCTTGGCGCCGGACCGCATGGCAGCGATCAGCGCATCGCGGAGCGGCCCGGGGAAGCCGAACTCAACAGGCGGAAGGTCAGCATTCATATCACCAGCTAAACAGAGCCCGGCAGGTTCGTCGGCCGATCGTCGTGACACGACCGATCCTCAGAGTGAACGACCTTCGATCTAGACTCGCCGAGTGGAGTCATTTGAGGTCACTGTCGAGACCTTGGCCTCCGTGCCGCATATGACGCGTGAAGAGCTCGTGGAGGAGGCACGAAGTTTTATAAGGAGGATCCATGCTCGATGACGTCGGTAACGCATATTCACGTCGTGCAGGCGAGTACACCGAGATCCTCGGTTCGATGAATGCAGTCCACCCCTCGGACCGTCAGCTCGTTTCCTGTTGGGCTGATGGTATCGATGGCCACATCATCGACGCGGGCTGCGGGCCAGGTCACTGGACGAACTTCCTTTGTAAGCGCGGAGCTGCCGCAAGCGGTGTGGACCTGGTGCCCGAGTTCATCGACAGGGCACGCAGTGCGTATCCCGGTGTGACTTTCAGCGTCGGCAGTCTCGAGACCCTTGATTCCGCGCCAGGAACAGTGAGCGGGATTCTGTCGTGGTACTCGCTCATCCACTACGGGCCCAGCACGATCAGGATCCCCCTCCTGGAGTTCGCCTGCGCGCTTCGCCCTGGCGGCGCGCTGCTCCTCGGCTTCTTCGAATGCGCCGTCATTGAGAAGTTCGCTCACGCCGTGGTCCCGGCATACGGATGGCCGGTCAGCGACCTCACCGACGAACTGACCTCGGCCGGCTTCGATGTAATCGAAACCCACGCAAGGACAGCAATCGGCCAGCGGCCCCACGCAGCGATCATCGCGCAGCGCAACAGCATCCGGTAATCGATTGTTTCTCGGAGGCCGGTGTTGTCTGCGGGACAGGTCCCCCTCATCGGTAGGATCAGCGGATGCTCATATGTCCGGCAACCTCAGACGACGTCGAAGGTGCCCGAGGCATCAGTGCAGCGAGCGGCCGTGATGCCTGGAGCGTAGAGATGCTCAGCATCACGCCGAAGCGACTGGTCCTGGCAGCGGAGGTGGCAGGTGAACTTGTGGGTGTAGCCAAAACGCACTTCCATGCGTACCCGGATGGCGATGCCCCTGGCGGCCATTATCTCGGAGGGGTGATGGTCAAGCCTTCCAGCCGCCGACAGGGAGTCGCATCAGCCCTTACGAGTGCGCGCCTGGGGTGGATATGGTCCCGGGCCGGCCATGCCTACTACTTCGCTAATGAGCACAACATCGCCTCAATCCGCCTACACGAGGCGTTCGGGTTTCATGCACTCGGGAACTTCTCCGCGATCCACGGCGTCGTAGCCGACGACGGGCAATCAGACCTCGTCCTCTTCATGGCGTCCCCCTGAGGACCGGCAAATTAAGACCCTCGTGGCTCGGGCAGAGGCAGTTCGGCCGTGGTGGTACTTGGACTTTCATGCGAGGAGTCTTCGTATCAAAGTCCTCCTCCTCTGCAGCTTCTTCCTGACTCGCTCGAGCCAGATTTGCGGAACGGACAAGGCCCGCCAGCGGATCCCTGAAGTAAACCGAGTCGTCATACCTACGGGCCGGGCTCCGGGTCTTCCATGAGATGCCTTGTGAGCTGCGCGAATTCACGATCGAACCCATCCCGCTCATAGGCGGCGGTGTGAGTTGAGCCGATCAGCACCGTTGCGATGGGGTGCACTCCAATGCCACACCTGCGACGCGGGGCAAAAGTTGTTCGAGTCCCAGCAAGACTGGGGTGAGACGTCGGTACCAGTGGTGGACTCGCAGCCACTTCGAGGTTGTGACTTTTCGTCAGGCTGGTGGGCTTCCTCAAGGGCGATCGGCGGGATTCGACGGCGCCAACGCGCTGTGACGCGTGCGAGACTTTCAGCGGAAGCACCTGCCTGAATCGGCTTGGTCTGGGGCAGGATATGAGGGGTGGTCAAGAAAGCGTCCGATGACGCGAGCCCCCGGGTCCTGTCCAAGAAGGAGTACGCGAAGGAACTGCTGCGGTTGCAGGAGGAACTCGTCGCGTTGCAGGAGTGGGTGCGCCAGACCGGGACACGGCTGGTTGTCCTTTTCGAAGGGCGTGACACAGCCGGCAAGGGGGGAACGATCCAGCGCATCAGCGGTGCGCTGAACCCGCGCTCGTGCCGGGTTGTCGCACTTCCCGCGCCAACGGAACGCGAACGTTCGCAGTGGTACTTCCAGCGCTACATTGCCCATCTGCCAGCAGCCGGCGAAATGGTGCTCTTTGACCGGTCCTGGTACAACCGGGCCGGGGTGGAGCGGGTGATGGGCTTCTGCACCGATGAGCAGTATGCCGACTTCGTCCACACCGTGCCCATGCTCGAGGAAGCGCTGGTTACTGACGGAATTGTCGTGGTGAAGTACTGGTTGAGCCTCTCCGACTCCGAGCAACGACGCCGATTCCGGGCCCGCATCGATAATCCGGCCAAGCGGTGGAAGCTGAGCCCCATGGACCTTGAGGCACAGGCCCGGTGGGTCGATTACGCCGAGGCGAAAGACAGGATGTTCGAGTTCAGCGACACTGAGCACAGCCCGTGGTGGGTGGTGGATGCCGACAACAAGAAGGAGGCCCGGCTCAACCTGATAGCTCATCTGTTGTCGCTGTTCCCCTATGAGCAGCCGGAGTTACCCGATATCGAGTTGCCCGCGCGCCAGAACCGGGCCTATCAGCGGCCACCGTTGGAGCGCCAGCGGTTCGTGCCCCAGCGCTATGAGATCGGAACGTCGAAGAAAGAGCCGAAGGGCGAAGAGGAAGATTCCCGCTGAGCTTGAAGCCCGACAAGGGGACCGAAAGCCGACTACCGCGACAAGGACCTCGTCGTCGGGTTTTGTAGCCGCCTGCATGAAGCAGCCGACTAGCGCCCGATTGCGGATTCTTCGCCGTTGCAGGCCGATGCAGTCAGCACTGCGGTGCTCGACTCTGAATCCCACCCAGGAGACCCCGCCCTTACAGTCCACGATACTGGCGTGAATCTCGAGCGCTTCCGACTCATCAGGCGAACGAGACGGTTCTGCGGCGTCCTACTCAGGGATCGGCTCACTGACAGCTTCTTCTCCTGCATCGGTCTTTCTCCCACTGCACCAAGCGCGGTGGCTACGATTCTCGAAGCCGATGACGGCGCACGTTCGGTCTACAACGATCCTGCCGTTCTGCGCGCCGGTGACTCGGGCCAGACCCATACCGGCACATTAGCGCCCGCGCCTGAGATCGATCTCGCGGACTTTTTCGATCCCGGCGGCGCCGACGGTGACGGCGAGTAGTAGCACCGCCGCGCGTGTGCCGGATGATTCTCGCTCAGTCCAGGTTCTGCCTCACCGGAAAAGACAAATTCTGGTTCGATCGGGCATCACAACCCCGCGCGGACGGCGATCGTCCTGAGGACACATGGTGTCAGGTGATCGCTTGTTGGGTGAGTCGCAGGACAGTGTCGGTCATGGTCTGGTCCGCGGGCTCTGTGGTGGAGAGGATGAGCGATGCGGCGAGGAGGCCGTTGACCGCCGTGACTCTCAGGTAATGCGTGGTCGAATCGTTCTCGGTGACGCTGTAGTGGGCGCTGCTGGCACGGTCCCCCAGAGGCGGTGCGTCCACCGTTGTGTAGGAAAAAGCCTGCGTGGTGTCGACGACCGTGACGCTGAACTCAGTGCACTGCATCGGAGACTCGGATTCGGTGCCGACGAAATAGCTGGCGAGCTCCTCGGCGTCCTCCGCCGTGTAGATCTCCACCCTCAACCGCGACTGGTCCTCGTTGAGGTTGCTCCGCCCCAGGACGCCGTCCAGACCACCCGGAGGCGCGGTGAAAGCAGCCTCCGGCGCACACTCGGCCGGCGAGTACAGGCGCTCGAACAGCGGTGGTCGTGCCAACGCGTCGAGATGGCTGCGCGTCTGAGCTGCCGGGACGACGTACAGCGGCGCTCCCTGCAGATCGGTCAGCCCGACCATCCGATTGCGCAGACGCTCCCCGGTTGCGCCTCGCTGGTGGCTGATGCGGTGACCACCACACGGGGTCCCTCGCGGTCCCCGTCATCAGCCGTACGCGCGGTCGACACCAGGACGGCGGCCGCGGTGATGCTCGCGCGCAGGAGCGCTTTCCTTCTGGTGCCCATAATTCATCCAACCACGGGCCGATGCTCCACCCCGGGCAGCAGCCGTCACCACGTCCGCGCCAGGCGCGTGATTGGTGGGTACGCTGACTCTCATGTCCCGCATCTTGATTACTGGCATGTCAGGGGCAGGGAAGAGCACCCTCCTCCTCGAACTGTCCCGGCGGGGGCCACGAAACGATCGACACCGACTACGACGGCTGGGTGCTCCCCGGCGGCACTTGGGATGAAGCGCGCATGGCGGCCCTACTGGCCTCTGATCGACCCGTGGTCGTCTCGGGGACTGTCGAGAACCAGGGCCGCTTCTACGATCGCTTTGAAGCCGTCATTCTCCTCAGCGCACCAGCGGACATTCTTCTCGAGCGGGTCGCGGCCCGGACGAACAACCCCTATGGCCAGGCAGAGGCAGAGCAGTCCTTGATCCGCCACCATGTTGCCGACGTCGAACCGCTGCTCCGAAAGGGTGCATCCCACGAACTCGATAGTCGCCGACCGATCTCGGAACTTGCAGATGAAGTTCAGCGTCTGATCCACAGTTCGCACCAGACGTGATCCCGCAGGCGGATGGACTTCCGGACGTCGAGGGCGCGGGGCTCCTCGTCCTGAGCTACGGCCGGGCAGGCCGCAACCGGCGTCGGCTACGAGTCCCGATCGGATAACCAGAAGATGGGCCTGTCCGCTGTGAAGACTTATATCCGCGCACTTCCCGGCGCAACCGCGCTGCTCGCCTCATTTCTCTCCGGATACTCCTGGACTTGGTCAGGGGACCCGTCCTCCTTTGCCGTTGCGCACGTCGTGTCGACGATCCTGTGCTTGGGCGCACCCCTGGCATTCGTCATCGTCGGGCGGCTGCTGAGTTGTCGGCTCGACCTGCTGAAGCTCGGTGCGGTCCTGCTCTCAATCGCGAGCATCCCACTGCTCGTCGCGAATGGAATCTACGTGTTCGACATCCGTACGCCTGAGAATGCAGCCGGCGACATCGGTGGGATCAGTCTTGCACTCTTGGGCTGGGCGGCTTTGCTCGTCACCTCGTTGGCGTGCACTATCGGCTTACCCGTGGCCAGGAACGTCACCTCTGAACAACGCAGCAGCGACACCTTCTCTGCCAGGTAGAGCCACGAGCCCTTGAGCAACGGACGATGCCCGCCAGGGATCGCCCTCTGGGGCCGTTCTCGCGCATGTGCGAGAGTGGGCGTCATGCCTTTGGACGAAGAGCTCGACCGGATCTTCGCGGAACGGGACCGCGACGACATGCAACCAACCATCAATGCGTTGCTCCCGCTTTATGCTTCGCACCCGGAGAACGCGCGGGTGCTCTACGAAATCGGTGGCGCCTATGACACGGCTGGGCAGGAGGACATCGCCCGGAGGTTCTACGAGAAGGCGTTGACTGCCGGATTGGAGGGCAACCTGCTGCGCCGGTGTTATCTCCAGTACGGATCGACACTGAGGAACGTGGGCGAGTATGAGAAGTCGAGCGCGATCTTCAGCAAAGCCCGCGCGGTTTTCCCCGGGTCCCCGGAACTAGGAGTCTTCGAAGCGATCACCCTTCACGCCGCAGGCCAACCAAACGAATCCATCGCCCTGCTACTTGAGGTGGTGGCAGAATCTGTAGCCACCCCGGACATTGAACTGTACAAGCCCGCGATCAGCGGGAATGCAGATTACATTCGCTCTTTGAAGTAGGCGCGATCGCAGTAGCGGGCGAACTCCGCCGAGCGATCCAACAATGGACTGCGACGAGGTCGTGCGACAGGTAGCGATCACCAAACGCGGTCCTTCATTGGTGCGGTCCACCGCTATGTAGCGATTCACGAGGGTCGTTGGCCAAGGAAGGCGGTAATGGCTTTGCCGACCGCTCGGTCGGCACTGTGGTGCGCGGCGTGGGGTGCACCGTTGATGGTGCCTGCTGTCCCGTCGTGTGCGATGTGGGCGAGCCGAGTCGACCACGCGGCGCCGGCGACAACGTCTCGTGAACCGCGCAGGACGAGGACAGGCTGGCGAGCCAGGGGCAGCCGAAACTCGATCGGGTAGCTCATGGCGAGTTTCAGTTGAGCAAGGTACCAGCGCGGCCCGCACCGCAGGACATCGAAGGACTGCACCATGCTCAACAATGGCTTCTCGAGGACTGAGTTGACCCCGAGCCTCAGGGCCTGCTGACGAACGGTGCGGTGCTCGACGTCGACGGCAGCACCGATGAGGATCAGGTGCGATACGAGATCAGGGCGTTCGATGGCCAGTTCCGTAGCACTCTGGACTCCCATGGAATGACCGATGACGACGCAGGACGAGGCCCCGGCGTCGTCGAGGAGTTTCCCGATCAGGTCTGCCGTTGCCGCGTTACTCGCGGCATGGTCCGGTCTTCTCGTCCAGCCGTATCCCGGAAGGTCGATGAGGTGCACATCACCGTGGGCAGCAAGAACAGCACCCAGTCGGCGGAAGTACCGGTGGGACATGCCGATCCCGTGGATGAGGACGAACACCGCTGCCGGCTCGCTCCTGTCCCGGGTACTGCACGCGACTCCCTTGTCGTAGGCGATGAAGTAGGAACGGCACTGCCGATCCCCCAGCGTGATACTCCTCAGTTCGAGCACCTCGGGGCCCGAACCCACCCCGGGCGTGAAAGACCTGAAGGAACGAGTGGACGCAGTAGACCTTCCCTGCCCCGGCGCCCGCCCCTGCGCCGCCTCGTCGTGTTGCTCCCGGTCCGCTGCCTCTTGATGACGGTTCTTCTCCACCTCTGCTCCAACCTGTGTTCCAGAGCGAGTTTCGGCTTGCTGACCTGCTGCGGTGAGCAGGGCTGCGGTGACCGCGGCGGCTCCGCCGCGAAGTGCGGCGTGGGGCTGTCCTGGTATCTCCACGAGCTGCCCGTCGCCGGCGTTGCTGCTGATTCTTTCGCACCAGTCATGGCCGGAGATGATGTCGCGGGTACCGCGCATGACGATGACGGGGCATGAGACGAGGGAGATCCGCTCGTCAAGGCGGTACCTGAGCATGACGGGTAGTTCCTGCAGGTACCAGCGAGGCCCACATTCGGCGTAGGCGGTGCCGACCATCACAGTCGTGAGGGGACGTTCGATCAGGGTGTCCACGGCGAGCATGAGCGTGTGCTTGACCGGGGAGCGATGCTTGATGTCGGTGACGGGGCCGATCAAGGCGAGCCGGGAGACGAGGTCGGGCCTGTCGATGGCGAGTTCTGTCACGAACTGGGCCCCCATCGAATGACCGATCACCACGCATCCCCCTGCATCTTCCTCGTCCAGGATCCGGCTCAGCACGGCAGCGTAGTCCCCGACACTCATCTGGTGTTCCGGTCGCGGCGTTCCGCCGAAACCTGGCAGATCAACGATGAGCGTGTCCCCATGTTGGAGGAGGTCGCGTTGCAGCTTGTCGTAGTAGCGGTGGGACATGCCCATCCCATGCACCATGACGAACAGGGGTCGGACGCGTCCGGGGTTGGCCGAGCGGCGGGACAAGTGCACCCGGCAGGAGACTGGCTCACGTCCATCCTCGGCCCCGTGAGTGACCGTCCTCGTGGTCGTTTCGGCAGTACGGGAAGTTGGCAAGGAGTTCCTGGTGCTCTCAGGCCTGGTTCAGACCGGTATCAGGTCTTGTCCCGAAGCCGGGTTCTTGTCGTCAGGGTGAGTGCGCAGGAGTTCAGGTACTTCCGTGCTGCTCACCCGTGCGGGGGGTCAGGGTCGGCGGTAGCGGTTGATCATGGGGCAGTCGAACGGGTCACGTGCGGCGAGTCCTACCCGGTTGAGGTAGGAGACCACGGCTCCGTAGGAGGCGGCGACTCCTACTTCGGTGTAGGGGACGCGCAGGCGCTCGCAGTGCTCGCGGACGATCACGGCTGCGCGGCGCAGGTGCGGGCGTGGCATGTCGGGGAAGAGGTGGTGCTCGATCTGGAAGTTCAGTCCGCCGAAGGCGTTGTTCACGAACGAGCCGCCGCGGATGTTGCGTGAGGTGAGGACCTGCTTCTGGAAGAAGTCGAGCGTGCTGTCCCTGGGTACCACGGGCATGCCCTTGTGGTTCGGGGCGAAGCTCGCACCCATGTAGATGCCGAACACGGCCAGCTGGACCCCGAGGAACGCGAAGGCCATGCCGACGGGCAGGAACCAGAACAGGACGCCGAGGTAGGCGCCGAAGCGTGCCCCGAGGAGCGCGAGTTCCACCCAGCGGCCCTTGATGGTGCGGCGGGCGAAGAGCGTGCTGATCGATCGGGCGTGGAGGTTGATGCCCTCCATGGTGAGCAGCGGGAAGAAGAGGTAGCCCTGGCGGCGTGTGATCCAGGCCTGGATGCCCGTGGCTTTCGCGGCGTCCTCCTCGAGGAAGGAGATGGTGTCGACCTCGATGTCCGGGTCCTTGCCGCGGGTGTTGGGGTCGTTGTGGTGGCGGGTGTGTTTGTCCATCCACCAGGCGTAGCTGATTCCGACGACGCCGGCGGCGAGGATGCGGCCGGACCAGTCGTTGGCCCCGCGGGTCTTGAAGATCTGGCGGTGGGAGGCCTCGTGGGCGAGGAACGCCACCTGGGTGAGGACCACGCCGAGGACCGCCGCGATGAGGAGCTGGAACCACGTGTCGCCCAGGAGGGCGAATCCCGTCCACGCCGCTCCCATGGCCAGGGCCAGCAGCGCGAACACGGAGACGTAGAAACGGCGTCGGCGGGTCAGCAGGCCCTCCTTGCGGACCTGCTTCAGCAGGACCGAGTAGGAGGCGACGACGTCGTTCGGCTTCGAGATGCGAACGGTGCGCGGTGCGGCGGATCTTTCCGGGCTGGATTGAGCGACTAGATCAGTCATGGGTGTCCTTGGATCGCAGAAACCAACCCCGAAGGAGATACGCAGGGCAGGATGGTCGAGAGGTGGATCGTACGTCGGGTGTGTACTTCGGAGTCACGGGACAATCCGATGGTCTTCACCCGAGGATCGACAGGGCGCGCGGGACGCTTTCGATCGTGATGTCAGTCTGTGCGTCGACGGACTTCACTTCCCCGTCGGTCTGGTAGGGGATCGGTTTCAGGGTCGCGAAGTCGTACTTCGCGTAGCTCGGCTGGTCGCCGAGGCCCCTGGACATCGCTTGGACGGCCGTCAGGAGGATCCGCCACTTGGGCATGTGGCGGAAGGTGATGACCTCGAACTTGCCGTCTGTTGGTTGATCGTCGGCCTCACTCAGGGTCGCGTACTTGGCCATTTGAGAGATGTTCGCGAACACCAAACTGTCGAACTTCCGCAGTCGGCCGTCGCTTTGGCGGATCTCGAAGGGTTTGAACTTGGAGAAGGTCCTCACGACCGAGAACAATTCCTTGATCGCGCCCTTGCTGCCTTTCTCGAGATTGATCGCCACGATCGGAGTCAGCCCGAACCCGATGTAGGAGTGCGCGTAGACCGGTTCAGCGTCGGGCAGCGCCATGCTGATGCGCAGGAGGTCGATACGACGTACCTGACCCTCGACGATCGCGTCCGCCAGCGGCTTCTGGCCTATGACCCGGCTGTGGTCGTTCGCGTTGCCTGCGGCAAGGACGGCGCACACTGCATCACTGCTGAAGCTGGACATGACGCCGTTGACGACTTCGTTGTATCCGCCGTCGCCGCTGACGGACACGATCAGGGCGTTCCCGGCATCCGCGGCCTCCCGGGCGAGGTCCACAGCGTGGCCGGCGTGTTCAGTGGGCTGAAGCCTGATGGCCGTCCAGGGCAGCGACGATGTCAGGTCGTCATGAAGCTTCTTCGCGAGGGAGGGCGCGTCCCCGGTGCTGTTCGGGTTGAAGATGATGGCGATCGTGTCGAAGGTGCGCCCTGCGTCCATGAATAGCTCTCCTGGTCGATCGTTGCTGCAGTGATGCAGGCACTCGTGAAGGCTGCGTGATTGGCCACTTCCAGTAGCTCTGCGGGCTGGGCCCGGGTGTAGGTAGCCCGTAGCCCCGCCGTCGTCGCCTTCCGTTCATCGGACTCCGAGCTTCGATCCCAGTATAGTAAGCCTGCTTCGCATATCGGTGTAGACCAGCGTGTCGGCCCGAGCGATCGGCCACAAGGCGCTGCGCCTGTGGGTGACACATGCCGGTAGAGCGTCTGGCACCCGATGCGCACGATGAGGATTGACAACCACCCGGATGTAAAGGAGCCTTGTCGTGACAAGGAGTCTTTACATCAGGGGTGACGTGCAGAACAGTATTCGTGACCTACGCGCGGAGACCGGGATGTCGCAGCGGGAGCTGGCCGAGGTTCTTCAGGTCTCACGTCAAACCATCAACTCCATCGAGACAGGACGCTACGATCCTTCCCTTCCCCTGGCTATCGCCATCGCCCGTCACTTCCGTCGCTCAGTAGAGGAGATCTTTCATGCAGACTGACACACCAGCACGGCGCAACGCTGTAGCCCTCAGCGTTCTCGCGGTGGTCCTCGTTCTGATGTCCGTTGTCGTGGTGCTGTTGAGGGAGCACGCTCCGGGAAACATGGTTCCCGGGTTCATCATCGGGCTCGGCATCGGTATCGCGGGGGCCCTGGTGATGGCATGGCGGGTCCTCCGCCGGCCGGACCGCGCGTCCACTTTCGAGCGGGCCTGGACGCAGACCGGGGACGAGCGTGAGGATGCGCTCCTCACGCGCGCGCTGGCCGTCGTCGGATTGCTCTCGCTTCCGCTGGTCGGCATCGGCACCCTTGCTATCGGTTTCGGAGCCGAAGCGCCCATGGTCATGACCCTCCTACTGGGAGCCCTGGCTGTCACCGGACTTCTCTCCTTCGCAGTGTTCAACCACCGAAGCTGAAGTCCCGACACCGTTCCCCGACAGCACGTGTCGCTGACCTCGGCCCAGCCTGACGTGGTCATCGGTGAGGTTCCCTCCGGTGGGTACGACCTCGGGCTGGGCCCCGAAGGCCCGGGCGTGACGGGCCGCGGGTTGTTCATCCACCCGGGGATGCCCAACTGCGGGTCGGCCTCTGGCACACGACGACCTTCACCCACTCCAGCGCCCGGGCTCACTAGTCCTGGGTCAGAGAATTGTCCACCTCCTGACCCATGACTGCGCGTCCGTGCGCGCCCGGACAGTAAGCGCATAGGCTCACACTCTGACGGTGTTCGTCAGACCTGGCCGCGGCGAGAAGCAGCGGGCCCGCAAGTGACATGACAGGTAGGGAGAACCGATGAACACCCACAAGGACGCCTTTACCCAGGTCGGACTGTTCGCCTGCGCTGTCATGCTCCTTACGGCCTGTTCCACGGGCTCCAGCACCGCCCCCGGGACAGTGACACCAGACACCGAGACGTCGGCCTCAACTCCCATGACCGGTGAAACAGATGCGACCTCCCTGCCGACGACATCGCGTGCAACGTCTTCTGCAACATCGGATGCGACACCGTCGACGACCGCCCTGAGGACCGCGAACCCCACGGCCTCGGCTACAGGTTCGGCGTCAGCCGGCGGTCAACCCGCCGCTACGATCTCACTTGTTGCAGGGGCGGAGCATAAAATCACCGGCTCCGCGGATCCGGTGACGGTTGAATGCACTGACGGAGGAGACATCGACATCGAAGCCGACAACGTTGACCTGACAATCACCGGTGACTGCGAGGACGTCGAGATTGACGGGGACGAGAACACGATCACCGGCGGCAACGCCGAGACACTCGATATCGAAGGTGACGGTAACACTGTTGCAACAGGAACAGTCCCTGAGGTGAGCGTTGATGGAGACAACAACTCTGTCGAGGTCGACGAGACCAGCGACGTCAGCGTCGAGGGTGATGAGAATACGGTCACCTACCAGTCGGGTGACCCGGCCATCGAGACCGAGGGAAACAACTCCGTCTCCGCCGCCTGACTTCTCTCCCGACCGATCACCTGTCCCGTCCGCAGCCGGTCCTCCAGGGCGGGTATGAGTCGGTGGCTGGTAATTCACCTGCGGCTCTCTTCTACTTCGCGGATACCATGAGGACGATCGTGCCACTGTGGTCCTTGGGTGAAGCTATAAACAGTCCGAACTATCCGCAGCAACACCCATATGCAGACGCTTGCACGAGCGCTGTCGCCGATTACCAGGACGGTGCATCAGGAACCTGGTGACCGCTCTCCAGGATGCTGGAGCGACCGCCGAGGACGTGATCAGTACCCGGTTGCTCGTGGCGTCAACCGAGCGGAATGATCTCGTCCGCGCGAGGGAACTTGTCCGCCGAGCCTTCGGCGCCCATGAGGTCCCGAACTGATCAATCATGCAGAACGAACCGCTCCCCCTGATTCCCCACCGATGCTCTTCGGTCGCTTCCGGTCCGACGGTTTCCCCGCGCGGTGGTTCCTGCGAAGTCGATGGCGCTGAACAGTCAGAACCACGCTGCATGCACGAGGAGCCACGACGACGAGCACCATGCCGACGGGTCGCTGCCCTAGAGCCCCCGGTGATCAGAGCGGGTACCGGGAGGGGCCGTCACCCGATCCGGCAAGCCTTCCGGTCAGATCGATGGCGTAAGCGAAACTTTCGAATAACGACCGGTCTCCCCGCGGACACATCCGTCGATTTGTCGAGGACTCTGGGAGCCGCGGAGAGCGAAACCCCTGCGTCATCGGCTACTTCATGGAGCTCGACCTGACAATCTCAGTCGAAATCCACCTGTTTGTTACCGGAAACCCTTGCGTTCTGACCCTCCACTGTTAGGCTCGCATCACACTACTTGCTTTCGACGTAGGAGTCGAAACTTTCGAGAGGCGTTCAAAGATGAACAAGCACAGCATGAAGAAGCTGCTGACCGTTGGGGCGGTGACAGCAGTCGCCCTCGGCGGCCTGTCCGCGTGCGGCTCCGACAGCGGAGGAACAGAAGACGGCGACGTCACCATGACCTTCTGGCACAATTCGACGACGGGCGCCGGCAAGGCGCACTGGGAAGACACGGTCGCAGCATTCGAGGCGGCCAACCCTGGCGTGACGATCGACATCCAGTCCATCCAGAACGAGGAGATGGACGGAAAGCTCCAGACGGCGCTGAACTCCGGCGATGCGCCCGACATCTTCATGGCGCGCGGCGGCGGCAAGCTCGCGGACGTCGTAGCGGCCGGACAGGCCATGGACATCACGGATTCGATCGACGAGGCCACCAGGGCCGCTGTGCCCGAAAGCGTCTTGAACGCCTTCGCGGTCGACGGCAAGATCTACGGAATGCCGACCGCCTTGCTGCCTGGCGGCATCTTCTACAGCGAAGACCTCTTCACCGAAGCGGGCGTCGAGGGAACACCGTCGACGATCGACGAGCTCGGCTCCGCCGTCGACAAGCTCAAGGGTGCAGGAATCGACCCCATCGCCGTCGGCGCGAAGGATGCCTGGCCTGCAGCGCACTGGTACTACTTCTTCGCGGTCCGCGCCTGCTCGCAGGACGCTCTCAACACGGCCGCCGAGACGATGGAGTTCGACGACCCGTGCTGGCTGGAGGCCGGTAACAACCTGCAGGAATTCGTCGACACGGAGCCGTTCAACAACGGATTCCTCACCACCTCGGCACAGCAGGGAGCAGGCAGTTCTGCAGGTCTGCTCGCGAACCAAAAAGCAGCGATGGAACTCATGGGCGCATGGAACCCAGGTGTCATCGCATCCCTGACCCCTGACCAGAAGCCGCTGCCTGACCTCGGCTGGTTCCCGTTCCCCGAGATCGAGGGCGGCGAGGGTGAGCCTGGCGCCATGATGGGCGGCGTCGACGGATTCACCTGCTCCGCTCAGGCCCCTCAGGAAGAGTGCACCGCGTTCCTGAACTTCTTCATGCAGCAGGAGCACCAGGAAGGCTACGCGGAAGCGTTCCAGACGATCCCCGCCAACCAGGACGCCCAGGCGGCTGTCACTGACCCGGCGCTCCAGTCGATCCTCGCGGCGTACAACGAGGCACCCTACGTCACGGTGTGGCTCGACACGCTGTTCGGACAGAACGTCGGAAATGCGCTCAACAAGGGCGCCGTCGACCTGTTCGCGGGTCAGGGCACTGCCGAGGACATCGTCTCTGCTCTGAACGACGCAGCGGCCAAGGGATAGCAGCAGATCATGATTGAACCTGCAGGGGGTGCTCCGTTGTTGACGGACAAGCAGCCGCCGCAGGGCACGGTTACGGCAGGGGATGGCGCTCACGCGGCGTCCCCTGCCGCACCGCGGCCCAGACGGCGTCCAACTGACTGGCGCAAGCGTCTCGAGATCACGCTCCTGGCCGGGCCGGCGATCCTCGTCTTCGTCAGCTTCGTGATCTTCCCGGTCGTCCTCGCCGGCTACTACGGCTTCTTCCGCTGGAAGGGCTTCGGGCCGGCCACCGATTTCGTCGGTTTCGAAAACTACATGATCATCCTCCAGGACAGCGCGTTCCACGACGTGCTGCGCCACAACGGGTTCATCCTGGTGCTCTCCCTGGTCCTCCAGGGACCCATTGCGATCATCCTCGCGCTCTTGCTCAACCAGAAGATCCGTGGCCGCTCGCTCATCCGCGTGCTCATCTTCGTCCCGTACATCATCTCCGAGGTCATCGTCGGGATCGGCTGGGGTCTCATGCTGCAGACCTCCGGTTCCGTCAATGGGCTGCTCGAGAGCGTCGGGCTGGGGGCTCTCCAGAAAGACTGGCTCTCTGACCCGAGCATCGCCATCTGGTCCCTGATGGTGATCATCTCGTGGAAGTACATCGGCTTCGCCGTCATCCTCTTCCTCGCCGGACTGCAGAGCATCCCGGACGAATTGTTCGAGGCGGCCGCGATCGACGGCGCCAGCTACTGGCAGATCCAGCGCACCATCACGCTGCCGCTCCTCGGACCGACCGTGCGGATCTGGGCGTTCCTGTCGATCATCGGCTCGCTGCAGTTGTTCGACCTGGTCTTCATCATCTGGGGCCAGTACGTGGCCTCGACGGCCGGGACCTCGACCATGGCCACCTACATGGTCGCCAACGGGCGCACGTCGGGGAACTTCGGCTACGGCAGTGCCGTCGCCGTCGTCATGTTTCTGATCTCCCTCGTCATCGCCTTGATCTACCAGCGGTACGTCCTTTCACGCGACACCGCCGGCGCCCTCACAGAAGGAAAGAAGTGATGACTGTTCTCGAAGCTCCCACGCGCCAGCACAAGAAGCGTCCACCGCGTGACCGCCAGGAGTGGGGCAGCCCGGCGACCTACTTCATCGCCTTCGTCTTCATCGCCCTCTGTCTCGGACCCGTCATCTACATCATCCTCGGTGGGTTCCGCGACAACTCGCAGATCACCAACTCGCCCGCGGGATTCCCGAACCCGTGGAACTTAGACAACTACGCCGAGGTGCTCGCTAGCTCGACCTTCTGGCAGCAGGTCGGCAACTCGGCGATCGCCGGGATCGCTACGACCCTCGGTGTGGTGACGCTCGGCCTGATGGCGAGCTTCATCCTCGCGCGGTACACGTTCGCGGGTCGCGGGGCGATGTATTCACTCTTCGCCGCCGGGCTCATGTTCCCGATGACCGTGGCGATCACGCCGCTCTACATCCTCGTCAGGGACCTGGGCCTGATGAACAGCCTGGCTGGGGTGATCCTCCCGCAGATCGCCTTCGGCTTGCCGGTGACGATCATCATCCTGGTGCCGTTCCTCAAGGCCATTCCGGACGAAATCGAAGAAGCGGCGTCCATCGACGGCACCAGCCGGCTGGGCTTCTTCTTCCGGATGGTCGTTCCCTTGTCGCTGCCGGGCGTGGTGACGACGGGCATCCTTGCTTTCGTGGCGAGCTGGAACAGCTATCTCCTGCCGCTGTTCATCCTCAGTGACCAGGCGTCATACACCCTGCCGCTCGGCGTTCAGGCGTTCGCTTCGCAGTATTCGGTGGACACGGCGAAGGTACTCGCCTTCACCTCACTGTCCATGATTCCGGCACTGATATTTTTCACGCTGTTCGAGCGTCGCATCGTCGGCGGACTCACCGGCGCCGTCAAAGGTTAGGACTTCCCTTGAGCACCACCATCTCCACGACGACCACGCCGGCATGGCATGACGTCACCGCACCCGCTTCCGACCGCGTCGAAGCACTCCTGACCGAGCTCACGCTCGAGGAGAAGATCGCCCAGCTGTTCGGCGTCTGGGTCGGCGCGTCCAGTGAAGGCGGGGACGTTGCCCCGCATCAGAACGACATGGACGACGTCGTCGACCTCGACGCGCTCCTGCCGAACGGGCTCGGCCAGTTGACCCGGCCATTCGGCTCGGCTCCGGTCGACCCGGCGCTCGGAGCGCTGTCCCTCCTCCGCAGCCAGCGCCGGATCGCGGCATCCAACCGGTTCGGCATCCCGGCGGTCGCGCATGAAGAGTGCCTCGCAGGCTTCGCCACCTGGGGGGCGACCGCCTATCCGGTGCCCCTCGCCTGGGGGGCATCGTTCAATCCGGGACTCATCGAGCGGATGTCTCACCGCATCGGCTCCGACATGCGCTCGGTCGGCATCCACCAGGGCCTCGCCCCGGTGCTCGACGTGGTGCGGGATGCCCGCTGGGGTCGCGTCGAAGAGACCATCGGTGAGGACCCGTACCTCATCGGCACCGTCGGAACGGCATACGTCCGTGGCCTCGAAGCCGCTGGGATCGTCGCAACGCTCAAGCACTTCGTCGGATACTCGGCGTCGAAAGCCGGCCGTAACCTCGCGCCGATCTCGGTCGGTCCGCGTGAACTCGCTGACGTGCTGCTCGTCCCGTTCGAAATGGTCATGCGGGAAGGCAAGCCGCGTTCGGTCATGCACTCGTACACCGACCTCGACGGCGTCCCATCCGCGGCTGACGAGTCGCTGCTCACCGGCGTCCTGCGCGACACCTGGGGTTTCGACGGCACCGTCGTGGCCGACTACTTCGGGATCGCCTTCCTGAAGATGCTCCATGGTGTCGCGGGTTCGTGGGGCGAAGCCGCTGCTCTCGCCCTGACTGCGGGTGTGGACGTCGAACTTCCGACAGTGAAGACGTTCGGTGCGCCGCTGACCGAGGCGGTCCGGTCGGGTGTCCTGCCCGAGGCGATCGTCGATCGTGCCCTCCGGCGTGTCCTGCGCCAGAAAGTCGAACTCGGACTGCTCGATCCTGACTGGGATGCCACGCCCGAAGCGTTGCGGGACGTCGGCGTGGACAACGCAGAAGGGATCCGCGGCACGATCGACCTGGACAGTGCCGCCAATCGGGCGGTAGCCCGAGAGATTGCCGAGCAGTCCATCGTGCTGGTGAGCAACGACGGGACACTTCCGCTCGCCGCCCCGCGCCGGATTGCCGTCGTCGGCCCGACGACCGACGACCCTTTCGCCGTGCTCGGCTGCTACTCGTTCCCTGCGCATGTCGGCGTGCAGCATCCTGACACGCCCCTCGGTATCGAACTGCCTACCCTGCTGGACAGCCTGCGCATCGAGTTCCCGGAAGCCGACATCGACTACGTGCCCGGCACGACGATCGACGGAGGAGAAACCGCCGGTATCTCCGCAGCCGTGGATGCCGCAACCCGGGCGGACGTCGTCATCGTCGCCCTCGGCGACCGGGCCGGGCTCTTCGGCCGCGGCACGAGCGGTGAAGGGTGCGACGTCGAGTCGCTCCGCCTGCCCGGTGCCCAACAGGACCTTCTCGACGCCGTCCTCGCAACATCGACTCCTGCCGTGGTCACCCTGCTCGCCGGGCGGCCGTACGCGCTGGGATCCGCTGTCACGGGCGCCGCCGCGATCGTGCAGGCGTTCTTCGCAGGCGAAGAAGGAACCGCCGCCGTCGCCGGCATCCTCTCCGGCCGGGTCAATCCGAGCGGACGCCTGCCTGTCAGCATCCCGGCCTCGGAGGGAACGCAGCCGTCCACCTACCTGGCCGCTCCCCTGGCGCGCTCCAACGGCGTGTCGAGCATCGACCCGACCGCGGCTTTCGCGTTCGGGCACGGCATCGGGTACACGACCTTCGACTGGAGCGCCGGCCAGCACGGGCCGGGCACGATCGGAGTCGATGGCACCGCGACCCTCGGCCTCCGTCTCCGCAACACCGGGGACCGTCCCGGGACGGAAATCGTCCAGATCTACGTCCACGATCCGGTCGCCTCCGTGGTGCGCCCGGTGCAGCGTCTGGTCGGTTTTCAGCGCGTTGACCTGAAGCCGGGCGAATCCGTCGAGCTGTCGATCCACGTTCCTGCAGACGTCACCAGCTTCACCGACCGAACCGGCACACGGGTCGTGGAACCGGGAGAGATCGTCCTCGCTCTCGGGGCGTCGAGCACCGACCTACGGATCACGCACTCGGTACAGCTCTCCGGTGAAGCCCGCGTCGTGGGCTTCGACCGGGCATTCCACCCGATTTTCGACGAGATCGCACGGACCGCCCCATGAGTGTCGATCACCGCCGGGTGACCGCGCAGGTCACCGTGCTGGACTCCGCGGGTAACCCTGTGCGAGATGGGGATGTCACTGTCGAGCAGCAGCGTCATGACTTCGCCTTCGGCAACATCGGCTTCGACTTCATCCCGCTCGCCAATGAGGAGACCGCGCAGGATACCGGGGCGGATTCCGTTTTCGGTGGCGCAGAGCTCGCCTGCCTGCCGGAGCTCGAGACGTTGTGGCTCGAGCTCTTCAACACGGCGACCCTTCCGTTCTACTGGCGTGGATTCGAGCCGACCCGCGGCAAGCCCGACACCCGAAGACTTCACCGGACCGCCTGGTGGTTCGCTGAGCACGGCGTGACGGTGAAGGGGCATCCGCTGACCTGGCACACGCTCGCGCCCGAGTGGCTCACGGGCCTGCCCGTGGCGGAGATCGAGCGGCTGCAACGGGAGAGGATCCGACGCGAGGTGACCGACTTCTCAGGGGTCGTCGACACCTGGGACGCCATCAACGAAGTCGTCATCATGCCCGTGTTCACTGCAGAGGAGAACGGCATCACCCGCCTTGCGCAGAGCATCGGTCGCGTTCCCATGGTTCGGCTCGCCTTCGAGGAAGCTCGCGCGTCGAATCCTTCGGCGACGCTCATCCTGAACGACTTCGACCTGTCGAGCGACTACGAAGCTCTGATCGAGGGCGTGCTCGAGGCGGGGATCACCGTGGATGCGATCGGCCTGCAGACGCACATGCATCAGGGGTACTGGGGAGAAGAGACCATGCTCGCGACGGTCGACCGATTCGCCCGCTTCGGCCTGCCGCTCCACCTGACCGAGACGACGTTGCTGTCGGGCGATCTCATGCCGCCGGAGATCGTCGACCTCAACGACTATCAGATCCCCTCCTGGCCGTCGACGCCCGAGGGAGAGGCGAGGCAAGCCGACGAGATCGTCCGGCACTATCGCTCACTCGTGGGCCACCCGGCCGTGCAGGCCATCACGTACTGGGGGCTCACCGACGACGGAGCGTGGCTCGGTGCGCCGGGCGGGTTGGTTCGCACCGACGGCACGCCGAAACCTTCGTTCGACGCACTGCGGTCGCTGATCAAGGGCGAGTGGTGGCTGCCGCGGACAACGATGCGCACGGATCAGGACGGACGCCTGTCGATCACGGGGTTCCTCGGTGATTACGTGATCGAGCGCGACGGCCAGAGTGCACCGGTCTCGCTCTCGCGGGGGCGTGAGACGGCCACCGTCCGATTCCGCTGACCCTGGCGCGACCAGACCTCTCTCATCGTCCGGCGACGTATCGTTAGCGGCAACACGCTGGGTCCAATGAACCACCAGGAGAAACCATGCAGGGCTTGAAAGTACTCTTCATCGGCGGCAGCGGAACCATCAGCGCCCATTGCACCGCAGCGGCAGTCGACGCGGGCATGGACGTCTACCTGCTCAACCGCGGCATCAAGGATTCGCGTCCGGTACCCGAGGGTGTCACCACGTTCGTCGCGGACTCCCGGGACAAGCAAGCGGTCCTCGATGCTCTTGGTGATCACTCCTTCGACTGCGTCGTCAGTTGGGTCAACTTCACCCCGGAACACGTGCAGCAGGACATCGAGATCTTCGCCGGACGAACCGAACAGTATGTCTTTATCAGTTCAGCATCCGCGTACCAGACACCACCGACGCACCTGCCCGTCCTGGAATCGACTCCGCTGAAGAATCCCTTCTGGGAGTACTCGAGGAACAAGATCGCGTGCGAGGACCTCCTCACAGCGGCCTACCGCGAACAGGACTTTCCCGTCACGATCGTCCGGCCCTCGCACACCTACGACGAAACGCTGATCCCGTTCGACGGAGGATGGACCGTTGTCGAACGCATGCGCGCCGGGCGACCGGTCATCGTGCCCGGCGACGGAACATCACTATGGACGATCACCCATAGCCGTGACTTCGCCAAAGGGTTCACCGGATTGCTCGGCCATAGCCACGCCATCGGTGAAGCCGTGCACATCACCGGCCACGAGACACCGTCGTGGAACCAGATCTACCTTCACATTGCGGCGGCCGCAGGCGTCCCGAATCCTCACCTGGTCCACGTCGCCTCGGACTCCATCGCCGAAGCCGACCCTGAATGGGGCGCTGGACTCCTGGGGGACAAATCCCACACGATGATCTTCGACAACACGAAGATCCGCTCCCTCGTCCCCGGATTCACCGCCACCATCCCGTTCGATCAGGGCGCGCGGGAGATGATCGCCTGGCACGATGCGGACCCGACGCGCCGGGTTGTGGACCCCCACATCGACGCCCTGATGGACCGCCTCGCCGCAACCTACGCGCCCCGTTCTCTCTGACACCCCGGCCCCACTCCCCGCGGACCCGCTGGAACGCCCTGACATATCACTACCTCCCGCCTCGAAGGGTTGGGGCAGGTCAGACAGCGGCGCATCGCTGTGTACCCCCGTTGTGTGGCATCGCTGCATGATGACGGCGGCTGGGGTAACGCCCTGTCTCTAGTCCCCTGTTGGATGAAGAGCGGCGAGCAGGATGTTGTCGATCACCGAGACGAAGAAGTCTCGGTGTACGGGCTCGTGGCTGGTGTTCAGGCGGTGAGTACTCATCGCCGGAATGACTTCAGCCAGGACGGGGATGCTCGTGACGAAGTTCGCCGAGATCTCGCCCCTGTCGGTTGCGCGGTGCAAGAGGCGGCGGTAAACCTCGACGTATGGTTCCGTCACCTCCGTGCGAACGACTGCTGCAAGCCTCTCTGAGCTCCGAGTAGCCGAGGCGAGTCCCGCGAAGATCGCCAGCCGTCGGTTCGGGCTGCCGAGCCAGGGAGAATCAATCACCGCAAGCAGATCTTCTCGAAGACTTCCCAGGTCCGGTAGCAGGTCGACCTCAGGGGGTCGTCCGACTGAACGGACGGCGGCCAAGACGAGCTCTTCCTTCGTCGCCCATCTCCGATACAGCGTTGACTTGGCCCTGCCGGTAAGGAGTGACACCTCATCCAAGGTGACCTTCTCGTAGCCCCGCCCGGCAAGAAGATCCAGCGTGCTCGCCAGTATCAATCCATCGCTCGAGTGGTCATACGGACGGCCCGTCCGCTGACCTCGCGAGCCGGGCCGGCCAACCGAAGACATGCCGCCAGGATTGTTCACCAGCAAGAGAATACTCCGATTAGCGCGACTTACGCTACTCAGGAGTATCGTAAGTACGAGGAGAACGCGGCCATGCGGTCACCGATAAGGAGAAATAGTGGACATCAAAGACTCAGTCGTCGTCATCACCGGAGCATCGTCTGGAATTGGTGCCGCGACAGCACGAGCAGCAGCTCGGTCTGGAGCTCGTGTGGTTCTGGCTGCTCGACGTGAGGATCGCATCAAAAAGCTGGCCGCCGAACTCGGCAGGTCAATCGCCGTGCGTTGCGACGTCACCCGGCAGGAACACGTCGATTCGCTCGTGCAGACTGCGCTCGCCGAATTCGGCCGGATTGACATCCTTGTCAATAACGCCGGCCAGGGTCTGCAGGCGAGGACCGAGCAGATCACGCTGAATGACTTCCGCTCCGTGCTCGAACTGAATCTCATAGCGCCGCTGGCGATGATGCAAGCGGTACTGCCGACCATGCGTCGCCAGGAGGCGGGCAGCATCGTCAACATCAGTTCCGGGACGACGTTCGCAGACGTGCCGGGAACCGGCGGCTATGTCGCGTCCAAGATCGCACTCGAACGGCTGTCCGCGATCGCCCGCAACGAACTCGACGGCACAGGAATCACCGTCTCGACCATGATTCCGTTTGCGACCAGCACAGAGTTCCTTACTTCCATCCGGGCAGGTCGCGCTGACGCCGAAGCCATGACGGCCGGCGCAAACTTCGACACACCGGAGCAGGTTGCCGACGCGATCCTCCAGCTGATTGAGAGCGGTGAACCCCACAAGGATCTTGTACCAGCTGCCTACGGTGGAACACGTTGAACTGCCAGTAAACCTGAGCGAGGTAGCCAGAGACAAAGTGTGCCGACGCAGGACGACGACAGTCCGCAACAGGATTGAATTGCGAATATGTCGCGGTCGAACCTCCGAGCGGTGGTCATCCCTCGCTGGCCTTTCCTCACCCTGAAGCTGGCCTTGGATCAGGCGATGCGTGACGGCATAAGCGGTCGCACCGGCACGGCTGGATTGTCCGAGCTTGGGCAGGGTGTTGTCGAGCTGTCGGTGCGCTGTGTGGAAAACTCAGCGCCAGCAGTCCGTCGGGGTTCGGGCGACCATCACGCTCCGAGTGCTGCTCCCCGCTCGTCAACCTGAGGAATGCCCGTCAGGATGACTTCCGGGAGCTGTTGTCCATCCGGTCTGCGTCAGCAGGACCGGCGAGAGGTAGGACGAACGTGAAGACGAGCGAGGTGATCAGCGAGGCGGCCAGGCCCAGCAGCATGAGCAAGGCCCCACCAATATCAGCTCCGACATCCTGCGGTGTCGTTGTTGCCAGGTCCATGATGTTCGCCGCGAGGTGGGGAAGGACACTGATGGACAGGAGCACTGTCCCGGCCTTTGCCCGGTGTTGCTGGCAGTTCGTTCCTTTGCCGATGAGCGCGAAGGCGATCGGGGCGCTCACATACAAAAGTGCTGAGCCGATGTGTGAGGCCGTGTAGACGGCTTGCTGGCTGATAGCGGCGTGGAGGAACGAGCTGAACCAGCGGGAAGGGAGAAACACGCCGAAAGCAACCAAGGAGAGTGCTGTAAGCCCAGGGAGCGCTCGGAGGAAGGCTGTCATGAGCAACTATTGCATGAGCCGGATACCGCACCAGGAGCATGCGCTTCCGACTACCCGTGGAGATTACGATGGCTCAACGCCCTTCGGCGCTGGATCCAGTGTCAGCACCGCACTCCGTAGAAGGAAAGAACTGTGGAACTCAACGACCTACTGACAGCCCTGGATGCCGGCGACACCATCACGGGCGACTCCCCTCTGCATGAGGTGATGCACCAGGTCAGCCAGGAGGCGCTGCGCATTACAGGCGAACTCAACGGCGGCTATCAGGAACCGGCACGCGTCCGTCAACTGCTGTCCCAACTGATCGGTAAGCCCGTCGACGACTCCGTGACAGTGTTCCCGCCGTTTCATTCGGAGTTCGGCAAGAACATCACCCTGGGGCGAAGGATCTTCATCAATGCCGGGTGCAAGCTGCAGGATCAGGGTGGAGTATTCATCGGAGACGACTGCCTGATCGGGCACAACGTGGTGATGGCGACTCTCAATCACGACCTCGACCCCAGCCGCCGTGCCGATATGCACCCGGCCCCGATCGTCATCGGCCGGAACGTATGGGTCGGCTCCAACGCGACCATCCTCCCGAGCATCACCATCGGTGACAATGCTGTGGTTGCAGCCGCCGCCGTCGTCACGAAAGACATACCCGAGAATGCCGTGGTCGTGGGATCACCCGCGCGAGTCGTGCGCCTGGTCACCGACTGACCACAACTGGAGGTTGGACGAATGGAAAATGACAGCCGGACGGAACCACCTGTGGCAGCCGGAGAGCGGGAGACGCTGACCGGCTTCCTGGATTACTTCCGGGCAACGGTGGTGATGAAGGTCAGTGGCCTCAGCGATGCCGACGGAGCCAGGCGGCTCGTCCCCTCGCTGACGACAGTGTCAGGTCTGGTGCAACACCTGACTGATGTCGAGCAGTTCTGGTTCCGGGATCGGATCGACGGGCAGCAGGATGTGCCCACCCGATGGTCCGAGGAGGATCCCGACGGCGAGTTCCGGGTGAGCGAGGAACACAGCCTGGCGAAAATCATCGAGGACTACGAGTCCGCCTGTCGCCAGTCCCGCGACGTGCTCGAGCGGTATGGAGTGGAAGATCGCTGCCGTGGTGGCGACGGCGGAGAGAATGTGCGGTGGGTTCTGGTGCACATGATCGAGGAGACGGGCAGGCACTGCGGCCATCTGGATATTCTTCGTGAGCTGTTGGACGGATCTACCGGAGACTAGCCGGGGAACCTCGGGCTCTACCCGGAACGCCCGGTGCACCTCGGATTGATCACCTCAGTGGAGAGACGCTCGTCGTCCGGTCGGCGAGCTCGACGGTGTGACCCATCGGGTCCTTGATCGCGTAGCTCCAGTAGCCGACCCGGAAAGGCGCGGGCCTCCCGGCGACAATCCAGCGCCCAGAGGCATGAACTGAACTCACCACACGGGTAGTGTTGCGAGCACTTCATCGGTGGGTTCTCGAGTTGTAGCTGGCGGCCCGCGATAGCTCCTACGTCTCAGGAGGTCATTCAGTGACCGGTCGCAGCAGCACTACGTGGAGATCGACTGGCGCACCTCCGCGCTTCGCAGATCCGCGACGAACCGGAACTCTCATCGGACTGCTCGGCGCGTGGGTTTTCGTGTTCTCCTACACGCCGGGGATGGCCGACCCCTTGATCGTCGGCGCACGTACCCTGCTCGTGGCTGCCGTCGCCGGCACCCTGTGGTTCCTCTTCGCCTCTCCGCGTCATCTGGGCCCTTTCACTGCGCCTCGTGGTCGACAGGTCGGGATCTACCTTCTTTGTGTCGTCACGGAATTCGCGCTCATAGCCTTCGGCACCGGAAGACTCACCTCGACGGGCAATCTGGAGCTACAACCAGCGCTGATCGCCCTGGTGGTCGGTCTCCACTTCATACCGTTTGCCTGGGCCTTCAAGGAACGCATGTTTTACACGCTCGGCGGGATTCTTGCTGTTCTCGGTACCGTGGGCCTGCTGATCGGGACGCAGAGCAGTGCTCTAGGAGCAGCCGTTGCGTCAGGGCTTGTGATGTCCTTGATCCTGCTCGCCTACAGTCTTGGAATGTTCGCACCCCGCCTGAAGGACACAGCTCGTCCGTAACTGCTGCTTCATCGCACGTCTTCGATGGCGCCTTTCCTGCAGCTCGCGAGGGGCTCGGTCAGAGGCAGTTCCGTCCGGGATAGGAGAAAGCAAGGCACTGGAAATCACCGTTCGAGCCGAGATCAGGAACTGCTCGGCCCCCGGAATTAGGTGGGAGTAGGGGCGGACCCTATGTCCTTCCGGAGATCAGCGTCCACGGCAGTGATGAGTCCAAGCATCACGGCCGACCCCATCGCGGAGCCGACTGCGACAAGGATGGCACCCACCAGCCACAGGCCGGTGACATCCGCCGACGCAGCGGTGGTGATCCAGGCCAAGGTGAAACAGCTGGGCATCACGAGGAAGGCGACAATGAAACGCAGGAGTCGCTGAGCAAGCCAGAACACGAAGATGCTGCACACGAAGGCCCCGACGCCCTGCCAGATGGCGTACGGGCCGCCCATGCGGCCCGTCGCGCGGTCGTATTGATACTCGGTGTCCCAGGCGAACCAGCCGTACCACAGCGCGGCAGATAGGACGCCGATCAAAAGGACGAGGGCCACTTGCTGCCTCGCGGGTCGAGGATCACGGGTCAGGCGCATGCCTCACACTAAGCCGGACAACAGTCGGTGTCGTGCAGGCGCATGACCTACCCCTCGGCGAGGTCCTCGCACTAGACGGTGCGTAGCGCAGATTTCCCCCACTCGTGTGCGGCGTGACCTCGGTCTGACATGGCACGGTGCCGGGTCCCGAACACTCAGGTCTAGGGTCCGCTGATCAACGTGATGGCGATGACGAGCACTTGAATGAGGACAAATCCCCAGAGGGCGGAGGCGGCAGCCCACCAGGGGTGCCCACTTCTAAGGGCAAGGACCGCCCCAACCAGCCCGAGCACACAGGGGAGAGCGAACACCCAGATGGGGCGGAGATCCCCGGACCGCGTCCAATCCGGAAGGAACAGGACGGTGATCAATGCGAGGAGCATCACGGCCCATGTAGAAACCGGCTGTGCGATGCGCGGGGCACGGTGATAGCCCTGATGAGCGTCGGATGTTGCTTTCTGCACTTCATCTCCCGTCTCTTGGCCGGACCATGCACCGGAGACCGCGGGGGTTGATCACGGGTGGCCTACTGCACGACGGCGAATAGTTCGAGGAGTACCAGTGATTCGTCGGCGAGCGCAAGCGGGTCCGCGATCGGGCAGACCGGACATATGATCGAGCCATGCCGTCGATCCGGAATCTGGCGGTCGGCCTGCCCGTCCGCCGGCGACACGTGCTCGTCTCCGACGGGTATGACTTCGCGACCGATCAAGAGTTCCATCGAGCGATCGGTGGCGGCATAGAGTTCGGCGAGACTGCAGAGTCAGCCCTGCGACGAGTTCGCAGAAGAACTCGGAGTGACGCTCGCGTCGGTGCTGCTGCTCGGTGTTCTGGAGAACCTCTTCGAGTACGAGGGGAAGCCGGGTCACGAAATTGTGCATGTGTTTGCGGTGACATCGGGAGAGATCGACGCGATTCCACTCGACGCAGAGTTGACGGTGCTCGACGAAGGCAGCACCGTCCACTGGACTCCCATCGAACGGATGAGCCGTCCGCTCTACCCCATCGGAACGTTGCACATGCTGCAGGCAACTGTCCCCGACGAATCCTGACTCTGCCCCTACCGACGGACCTGCTGCCGTCGTCGCGCCGTGTCCAGAAGCGTCCGGCACTCCACTTTCGATCGCACCTACTGCCGGATTGTGTCGGCTCGGCGCTTGCTACAGGCAGGACGTCGTCGAGAGCACGAGGACCGTGGTCGTATCCACGGTGTACCGCTTGGTGTCAACGGAATAGGTCACGCGAAGAGCTCGCGCTGTCCCGGCGTCGGGAGTCACGGTGTCGAGGGCAACGACGATATTCGCCCGGGCTCCGGCCGGTAACTGGTATGCACCTGGTTGTTGCGCCGCCGCCCACCGCGCGTTCTCCTGAGGGTCGTCGGATTCGGTTGTACCGGACCCGATGGCGACGTCATCCTCCCCGTCGAGGGGGAAGATGAAGCGGCCGCGCACCCCTTCCAACGGGTAGGGAGCGCGGCTGAAGCAACAGTACGTCTAGGGACGAACAGAACGATTACGTTCGCGGAGACCGACCCGTCAGCGGAGGTCTAGTTGCCTCTCGGTGCGTACAGGCTGTCACTCGTGAACCGGTTGATCACCCAGCGCCTCAGGGCGAAGGCGACGGGCACGAAGGCAACGCAAACGAGAACCCCCAGCAACATGGCCGGGCCGCCGACGTTTGCCACAGAGCCGGCGTGGACGAACACACCCGCGAAGATCAGCACAAGGAAGATGAGGGATGCGGTCATGATGTTGGCCCATCCTGCCGGGCGAGAAGGTACTCCTCTCGCTGCGAGCGCGCCCGATACCACCTGCCAGGCCGCGAAGAGGGCCACCAGGAGACCGACCAGTGCAACCATCACCGCCGTGACATAGAGGGGTTCCAGATACGCGACGTCGGGGTAGACGCTCGCATAGCTTGCCCCGACTCGTGGGACCACCACGAGCTGAATCACCAGGGCCGCAAAGGCAAACAACCCGAGGAAGAAGCGGAGGGGTAATGCTTCCTTCTTGGTCACAGGGCAGTCATCGTCCTTCGGTCCAGCGGGCACGTGCGGCTCGAACCTACAGTCCGGAAAGTTGTGTGACCAGGGAATGAGTACCGTCAGCACGAATCGCGCCTCAATTGAAACGTACTGCGGACGCCCGGCCGCACGGTCCGGCCGTCCGGAGGATGGAAGGTTCCACTGAGTGATCGTCGTAGGCGCCCTGCCCGAGGTCACACAGAACAGATGTCATTCACTCAGCCTCTTCTCGACGCTCGCATCTGTCTCGGTGGCCGCTAGATGTTGGCCACGCTGTTACCGAATCGGGTCGCGTAGCACCACCTGCGACATGGTGGGAAAGCGCAAGGGGTTCAACCGGTCGTCCTGGGACCTGCTCCTGCATACTGAGGCGGTATGGGGAGAAAATGGATCGTCGCCGTCCTGTTGGGAATGCCGCTGGTGTTCGGCGCCGGAATGATCTATTTCTTATGCACCCTCAGCTCACCCTCACACTCGAGGACGTGATGGACGCCGAGTACACCGGAAAAGACATCACCACCGACGTCGTCGAAATCACCGACACGGCTTGTGGCAGCGACATCACATGCGTCGAGGCCTACAGCACAGGTGAGGCCGATTACTACCGCTTCCGCACTCATGCAGCCGCCACCGAGCACGAGTCGACCCTCGACGACGGCTTCCGCGTGAATTACTTCGTCATGGACTTCGCCGGGAAGGACTCCTCGGTGAACGACCAACTGTTTGCAATGCAGGTACTGGCCGGCATGTGGAACGACTACGAAGGAGACTTCCCTGCGCGATGAAGACCTCACCGAGGGTGAATGCCGCGTAATCCAGGTCGGCGGGCAATCGCGCGCCGAGATCGTCAAGGCACTGGCCGATGCGGGCGTACAGCTGAACGTCCACGCCCAGACACTGCTCGCTCATCCTGCATTCGATGATCCCGTGGTCCGGACCCTCAGGATCGTAGAGCGGTCCGTATCCCAGCTCGGGTTGAAGGACGGTGCGGTCCAGTCGCGGGTCTTCGCCGCGGCAAGGGATCAGGGCCTCGAACTCTGTCCGCTGGTGACCGGCCCCTACCTTCGACTGACGATGAAGGACCAGGCGAACGCCCCGGACTCGCTCCTGTCCGCAGGCCGCGGCCTGCGCGGAGCGCTGCACGTGGCCTCCGACCCCCTCAGTGAGAACCCCGAGTACCCCAAGGGGTTCTATCTTCGCGTCGTGGACGGGACGGCATGGCTCAGGGGCTATCGCTGCGATGACGAGTACGTGTTCACTCCCGGGCAACGGCTTGCCTTCCACCGACCCGCTGGCGACGTCGAGGACCAGGTATCGACGCCGGTCCTGCTGGACAGCGCAGGGGTGCGACGTCGTCGAGCACGCGGCACTGTTCGCCCCGGATCACCGCTGAAAGAGCAGGCACGTCGGGCAGCCGTCCGCGCTCAGCCACCCGACGTCGAAAGCCCTGATGGACCCGAGGATCAGCATGGGCCTGGCACTCGTCGGCGACAGGCTCCGCGTGCGCCGGGCAAATCCGCAGTCGTCGGACCTATCGATGGCCCGGGAACGGGCGTACGGTGATCCTCGGGCCGGCAACGGCGCCCGCCCTTTTCAGGAAAGGGAAACTCGTGAAACCCAAGCGCAGAACCCGCACTGTCTCATCCTCCGCCTTGTCCGTGGCAGTGCTACTGATCATAGGATCGGCACAGCCCGTCCACGCCGATAAGGGCGTTGATTCGGCGTTGCTTCGGAGTGCAGTGTCAGCTGAGAACATCACCCGTCATCTGGAGGAGCTCCAGGCGATAGCGGATGCCAATGATGGCAACCGTGCAGCAGGAACCTCCGGACATGTAGCCTCGGCCGAGTACATCGAGGCGCAACTGCAGGCCGCCGGATACGAAACAGGCCGACAGTACTTCACCTACCCGAGGTTCGTCGTGAACCTTGCGGTCCTTGCCCAGATGTCCCCGTCACCGACGACCTACACGTATTCCGACGATTTCCTGGGCATGACCTATAGCGGTGATGGAGATGTCACAGCGGCCGTGACTGCTGTCGATGTCAATCTCGCCGGTGACCGCGCGTCGACCAGTGGTTGCGAGGCCAGTGACTTCGAAGGCTTCCCTGCGGGGAATATCGCCCTGATCCAGCGTGGGACGTGCACCTTCTCGGACAAAACGGCCAACGCGGAAGCTGCGGGCGCCTCGGCGGTCATCATCTTCAACCAGGGGAATGTAATTCCTGATGACGACAGGCTAGGTGTCGTCGCCGGAACGCTGGACGTAGAAGGATCCGCCGTAGCCGTCGTGGGTACGTCCTTCGAACTCGGCGAGGAACTGGCGACGACCGAGGGAGTCGAGGTGCGGGTGGCACTGGACACCGGTGAAGAGGTCGTCGAGACGTTCAATGTCCTCGCCGATACTGCCGGGCGCCCCGACCGTACCGTCGTCGTCGGCGCGCACCTCGACGGTGTGTCCGAAGGCCCCGGGATCAACGACAACGGCAGCGGCAGCGCAGCGATCCTCGAAACAGCCGTCCAGCTGGCCGAACTCGGCATCACCCCCACCAACCGCACCCGGTTCGCGTTCTGGAGCGGCGAGGAGGACGGGCTGATCGGATCCGACTACTACGTGTCCCAACTGTCCCCCAGAGACATCAAGAATCACGCCCTGAACCTGAACTTCGACATGATCGCCTCGCCCAACCCCGTGCGGTTCGTCTACGACGGTGACGGTGGAGCGTTCGGTTCCAAGGGCCCCAACGGTTCCGACGTCGTCGAGGACGTCTTCCTCAAGTACTTCGCAGCACAGGGACTGGCGACTGCCCCCACGGAATTCGACGGGCGAAGTGACTACTTCGGGTTCATCGAGAACGGGATCCCCGCCGGTGGCCTGTTCACAGGAGCCGAGGGCATCAAGTCAGAGGAAGAAGCCGCAGTCTTCGGTGGCACCGCCGGTCGTGCCTACGACCCCTGCTACCACGCCGAGTGCGACACCATCTCGAACATCGACCAGGGGGTGCTCGAGGAGATGGCTGACGCGATCGCTCATGCAACCCTGACCTTCGCCATGACAACCTCGTCGGTGAAGGGAACGGCAAAGGGCGGTGGCGGAAAACCCGGAAAGGACTTCACCTTCAAGGGCAACCTCTCCCTCCGCTAAATCGGACCCGCACGCTGGAAGGGCCCCGGGCGCCAGGCCGGGGCCCTGCCTGCGCGGGGACGCACAGAGCGGGTTCGACGTCTGGAGATTCCATCCCGGGGCTGTTCCCGGTGCCGTCCGGGCGGAGTATAGTTCGCGGCACGGACCCCCATGGGACCGTAGGGAGCAGACCTGCGCTGGGCAGTGTCGTGGTTTGCAACCATTGCCGTGCGTTCGTCGGCGACCTGGAAGCAATCGCACTTCTAGAGATCGAGGCACGTTATGCGCAAGACATCACTACTCGGCGCTGCCGTCTGTGTTCTGGCCCTCTCCGGCCTGAGCACCTCTCCCGCATTCGCCGCCGGCCAGGTCGAGCGAGGACCTGCTCACGCGAATTCCATCTGTTCGTTCTCCGGCCTGAACGACACCCCTGACGCTGCCGCCCCTGAGGGCGGACGTGTCCAGTCCTACGGACAGATCGTGCGGCTAGGGCTGAAGGCTGAGGCAGGAAGCCCGGGAATGCTCTGCAACGGCCACCTCTTCCCCTTCCCCGAAGCCTTCCCACCAGAAGGTCCGTGACCGCCGCGAGCCGGGCCGACCTCCGGGCGGGCCAACACTGTCCGTCGCTTCGACTTTGACGTAGGTTCTTGACCATGGGTGCTCAGCAGCTCACTGTTTCGACTTCGGACGGCAGCCAGCTCGCCGTGACCCGCTGGCACGGGCCTGGGCCCGCCGTCGTCTTCCTGCACGCCGGCGTCGCCGACCGGCGATCGTGGACCGCTGTTGCGGAGGCGCTCGACAGCGACAACCTCGATCTGGTCTCGTATGACCGCCGCGGCTTCGGAGACACCCCAGCCGCAGCGGCCGCATCGTCCTTCACTCACGTGGACGATCTGCTCCATGTCATCGACGAGCTCGCCCTCGATCGAGTGCTGCTCGTCGGCAATTCGATGGGCGGGGCACTTGCTCCCGACACTGCGTTACTGCATCCAGGTCGCGTCGAAGGTCGCCGTGTTGTAGGACACGCCCGCGTCGGTGAGCATCTGCTCGACGTCGGTCTGACCGACGGACGCCTTGTCGTCGCCCGCAGCAGCGGTGTAAATGAAGTTCTCACCGGTGAGGCCCGTGAGCTCGGTGATGTCCCACTGCCCCGAAACGAGGAGTTCCGCGGCGAACAGATCGGGGTACTCGGCCGCCAGAGCCATGACCGTCATGCACCCCATCGACTGTCCGGTGCCGTAGACGCGGTCCTGGTCCACGGCGTACTCGCTCTTGAGGGATTCGATGAACCGCGCGGTCATCTCCACATAGGCGGTCGTGGTGAAATTGTCGTGGTCGTCGATGATGATCTCGGGGTACGACGGGACAACGACGATGCTCTCCTGCTTCGCCTGCTCTGCGGCACCGGCCCAGACCAGGGCCCCGTACTGGGACAGAGCCGCCGTCGGATCGTCGCCGGCGAGGCTGGAATCCGGGATGTACACCACCATCGGGTAGCCCTGGGATTCGTCGTAGTCAGCGGGCAGGTAGACGTTGTAGGTCAGCGTCTCGCCCGTGTCCGGGTCCGTCCACTCGACCTGATCGAAGTCCCCGGCGACCTCGGCCACGAGGGATTCGAGAGTCGGGCTTTCGGTCACCGTGCTCGTCGCTGTGCCGGCAGCACCTGCCGTGCTGGTGGTGGACTCGCCGGAGGATCCGGAAGTCGATTGTGCTGTGGCGCTGCTGGCGGGTTCGGAGGTCGTGCTGGTTGCCGACGTCGCGGCGGACGGGACCGACGAGGCGTCCGTGGTGCCGCAGGCAACAGAGCCGAGGAGGAGGGACGAAACGATGACGCCGGTCGCGACGGTACGGCGAAAGAAGGAGGTCGTTGAATTCATGTCTCTCACCGTAGGAACGCTCCCTAGCTCTGCTCTAGGTCCGGACTGTGGAACCGCTGTGTGAGCAGGCACGCTTTCCTGCGCGAGGTGCTCGGAAGCACGTCAGGACGCGTGCGGTCGACGCGTACCGGATGACGGCCGTTCATGGGTGAGCCTGGTGTCATGACTGGATTTTCTGCAACAGACGTCGCCGCCGAGCTCGCGCAGGTGGAGAAGCATTGGACACCGCGGGTCGTGGGTCGGGTGAACGATCAATACATCAAGGTCGCGAAGCTTCTCGGTGAGCTCGTCTGGCACTCGCACGATGATGAGGACGAGATGTTCCTCGTGATCGCGGGACACCTGCGGATCGAGATCGAAGGGCAGCCGCCCGTCGAGCTGGGCCCTGGTCAGTTCCACGTGGTGCCCCGCGGCGTACGGCACAACCCCGTGGCCCGGGAGGAAGTGCACATCATGCTCATCGAAACGGTCACGACCTCGCACACGGGAAGCATCTCCGTTGCAGGCTCCGTGCCGGTCGAGGAGCAGATCGCTCACCTCACCTGATCAGGAGTACGCCCCTGATGACGACCGCTCGGTACAGTGAAGCACCCCGTGGCGGTGCGCGTCGGTCATCGGCTACCGGATGCAGTGGGCCCTGCGGGGAGAAGCGAGATTGAGGAGAGCCATGTCCGATGAAGCTTCCGCACCCGACCCGCCGCGGTGGCGCGGACCCATGATCAGCCTCGGTCTGCTGGTGTTGGCCTTCGCGCTTCTGGCGTTCACGGGCGAGCCCCTCCTCCTCGCGACACCGATCGTTGTCGGGGGCTGGGCGGTGATGCACGTCCGGAGGAACGCGCTGTACTGGATCCCGCTTGTCCCGTGTCTTCTCGCGCTCCTCTTCTGGGTCTTCATCTTCGTGACGTCTTTGATCGGGGTCCTGGCGCACTGACCGACCGGCACGTCGAAGGACTCAGTCTGGTCACAGCTGTGTCAGATGTCGAGGATGGTGTTGCGGGCGTTCCCCGCCGGTGGAAGTGCTCGTGTGTCGAGGTAGACCCTGCCCGCATCGGCTCAGCCAGAAGCGGCTCGGGCGTCGTGCCGGGGAGTAGAGGAGTACGCCCCTGTCCTCCGCCGGGACGGGGCCCCGACGGAGGACGGGGCCCCCTCCGGGTGTCCCGGTTCCTATCGGCGCCCACCGCCGAGGAGCCCGAGTTCGACTGCCTTGGCAGCGCCGTCGGCTTCTGCCTGCGTCAGGGTTCCGTCGGCCACAGCGGCGTCGAGCTTCTCCTGGACGGCTGCGGAGCGCTCCCCCCGCCCCGCAGCCTCGAGCTCCTCCACAGCGGACCGGACAGTGGCTTCGTCGAGGTCCAGGGATTCGGCGAGGGAGCTGGCGACGGCGCTTTCGACCGCAGCGCGATCGGGCCTCTGTCCGTCGGCCGTGTCGACGGCGTCCCGCGCAGCGTCCTCGGCCGCCTCGAGTGCGTCGCCGACCGTCGCCTTGTCGAGGCCGAGCGCCGTCGCGAGATCACCTGCGTCGATACCTCCGCGGTGACCGTCTCCACCCCTGCCACCGTGCAGATGATCACCGTGCAGGTCATCACCGCGCAGATCATCACCGGGGGTGGCATCTCCGGTCGTAGCCTCGGCCGAGGCGGAGGGTGTGGCGCTCGGTGCTGGGATACTGGCCGCAGACGCTATCGAAGTGGCGCCGAAGCTGAGTCCGGCGGCGACTGCTGCTGCACCCGCGCCGAGTGCGAACTTTCTGGGAGTGAACATGATGTGTCGTCCTCACGTGCCGCTGGGCGGCCTAGATGATGGGCCCGCATGGGTCCGGTCCAGGGGGGCGGACCGGTTCACACTCTGGTGCGGGAAGGTATGCAGGTGCTGTTGCGAACCTGTCACGATGCTGTGAGGCGGAGCTGACGTCGCCGTCGGATCCATGAGTGGGCCGTACACCACCCGAGAACACGCCGGGCCGGAGGACGGAGGAGCCTCCCGACTGGCGTTGCACTATGAGTGCAGTATGCTGCACTCATGGATGAAGGTACGTCTGCCCTGGCGGCAGCGATCGGTACACGGGTTCGGCAGGAGCGGCAGGCGCGGGGGTGGACACTCGATCGGCTGGCCGAGGCGGCCGGAGTGAGCCGACGGATGGTCATCAATGTGGAGCAGGGAGCCGCCAATCCCAGCGTGGGCACCCTGTTGAGGATGAGTGATGCACTCGGCGTCGGGTTGCCGGCACTGGTCGAATCGCCCGAACCGAGAACGCTCGAGGTCGTCCGCAAGGGAGAGGGCCGTGCACTGTGGAGTGGGGAATTCGGCGGCCGTGGGACGCTGGTGGCCGGCACGGAATCGCCGGACGTGGTGGAGCTCTGGGACTGGACGATGGGACCCGGGGATCAGCACGCCAGTGAGGCGCACTCCCCCGGGACCAAGGAGCTGCTGCAGGTCCAGCACGGGTCGATCACCGTGGTGACCGCGGGGCAGTCGATACCCCTTGACACCGGAGATGCGCTGACCTTCCCGGGAGACGTCGCCCACTCCTACATCAATACGGGTACCGAACCGGCGCGATTCTCCCTCGCGGTTTTTGAGCCGGGCGTCGGATCCGGACACCGACCGGAGCCCACCCGATGACCGGCCCTCGCGCGCTTCAGGAGTTCCTCGACTGCGGCACGGTCGACGCCGACGTGTTCGCACTGCGGCCGGACTACCGCGCTGTTCTGCTCGCCGTCGACGGCATTGTGCCGGGCCCCAGCACCGAGCGGAGCGAGGCGCTGCTGGTGGCGGCAGAGGCATCGGCTCGTCGGGCACTCGCGGACCGGAGCGTGGAGGAGCTCGGGCACATTGCCGCGTGGCGGTCCGCGTACGCGTCCTTCGGCGCCAGGCCGCAGCGCACGCGCAACAGCTTGGAGGCGCTGATGCGCCGCGCCGCATCCGGGCTGCCCCGGATCAACCGTCTCACGGACCTCTACAACGCCATCTCGGTTCTCCACCAGGTCCCGCTGGGCGGGGAGGATCTCGCCGGATACGACGGCGCGCCGAGGCTGGTCCGGGCGGTCGGGACCGAGCCCTTCGACACTGTCGCAGGTGGTGCTCCGGCGATCGACTACCCCACGGCCGGCGAAGTCGTCTGGTGCGACGACACCGGAGTAACCTGCAGACGCTGGAACTGGCGCCAGGGGCGGCGCACCCAGCTGCGGGAGGGCACGTCCAGCGCGCTGTTCATCCTCGATGCGCTGGCCCCCATGAGTGACATGGCCCTGCGCGCCGCCGCTGATGACCTCGCCACACAGCTCCTGACCCTCGGCTCCGGTGTCGGCATCGCCACCCGCGTGATCGCCGCTGGGGCCACCCCTTCCGGGGGGACCTGACGTGACCGTCCACCCGCACGAGGCAGCAGCGCGACACAGCCGCCGGTTGTCCGTCCACGCTGACCGCGCGATCCGGAGCTGTCGGTCCGTCCCGGGAGACGGGCATTGACGGCCGCCGTCTCCTCCCACGGGCGGCGCGGTCCGGCTCTTCAGGTGCCGGCATGGGGGCTGGCTGTCACCGCAATGCTGTCGATCCAGCTCGGATCGGCGCTGTCGCTGGACCTGATCGCAGCCGTGGGCCCCGCCGGAACCGGGTGGCTGAGACTGAGCGTGGGCGCCCTCATTCTCCTGGCACTGGTCCGGCCGCCCCTGCGGTCCGTTCGCCGAAGCGATGTACCGACCCTGCTGGGCCTCGGTATCGCGACAGGCCTGATGTCCGTCGCCTTCCTGGCTGCGATCGAGCGCATCCCGCTCGGGACGGCCGTCGCCATCGAGTTCCTCGGCCCATTGACCGTCGCCGCGCTTCGCGGCCGCGGAGGGCGGGCACTCATCTGGCCCGTTGTCGCGCTGCTCGGAGTCGTACTGCTCACCGAGCCCTGGCACAGCGACTTCGATGCTGCCGGTGTCAGCTGTGCCGGCCTTGCCGCTCTGGCCTGGGCGGCCTACATCGTGCTCACGCAGCGGATCGGTGATCGTTTCACCGGGATTGGGACGCTCTCACTCACCGTTCCCATCGCGGCCGGCACCGCAGCGATCGTCGGAATACCGCAGGCTGCAGGACACATCACCCCCGCAATTCTCGCCGCCGCGGCCGGACTGGCCATCCTGCTGCCTGTCCTGCCGTTCGCGCTCGAGCTGCTCGCCCTGCGTCGCATGACCCCGACGGCGTTCGGGACCCTGATGGCCGTGGAGCCCGCGCTCGGCGTCCTGCTGGGGTTGCTGATCCTGCATCAGCAACCGTCGGCCGGTCAGGTTGTCGGCATCCTGCTCGTCGTCCTCGCCGGCGCGGCCGCGCAACGCCACGGCGACCGCGACCAGCAAAGCGTCGGACAGATGGACAGCCGCGCGTAGTCCGAGGTAGCCCTCCGACTCCGGTCCCGGCCTGGCCCGCTTCGTCCCCGAACACGGTGCGGGTCACGTCGTCGAGCCGGTCCCGTTGGCGGCCCGACCACCGCGCGGCGTCACCTTGAGCGCTACCGCAACCGATTGTCCTTCGCTGATGTGTTCCTGCCGGCGCACCATCGCTTTCACCGGGAGCACGTAGCCTCCTCGATAGGGCAGCATCGACGTCTCCCATTCCGTCGCTCCGATACGGACGGAGACGGGGATGGCGCCCCAGCCGTAGGTCGCGCGCGGGGCCTCAACACGGACATCGTCGCAGACGTCCTCAGGCACGATCAGCCAGTAGTACGGGGCCGGCCCCCTCCACTCGAACACCACCGCGCTGAACGTCTGTTCCATACCGGACAGGGTCCCGGTCCCGCATCGAAGCGTCAAGCACCTGGATCGCCCGAGGACAGCCGCCCGCTCGCCAGGCTCATCCTCCGCCGTTACCGGGTCGAGGACGGCGCTCTCACGCTGCCGGTGCGGGGAAGATGCTGTCGAGCTCGGCGAGGTCCTCCTCGCTCGGCGTCCAGTCCGCGGCCGCCGCGTTCTGCCGGACCTGCTCCGGCGTCGTGGCACCCGCGATCACGGAGCCGACGGACGGCTGGGCGGCGAGCCAGGAGAAGGCGACCTGGACCTCGCTGACACCGCGCCCGGCGGCGAAGGCCGAGTACGCCTCCAATTGATCCCAGTCCGCGGTCTCCAGCACATTCTGGCGCGAGTGCGTGAGCCGGCTGCCCTCAGGCACCTCGTTGCGCCGGTACTTGCCGGTCAGGAGCCCGTTGGCGAGCGGGAAGTAGGGCAGCACACCGAGCCCGTAGGCCTCGACGGCCGGCACCACCTCACGCTCGAGGCGCCGATCGAGCAGGTTGTAGGGGTTCTGCGCGGAGATGAACGGCGTGTAGCCGCCGTCGCGAGCTGTGAACTCCGCCTCGGCGATCTGCCAGCCCGCGAAGTTGGAGTGGCCGAGGTACCGGACCTTGCCGCTCGTGACGAGGTCGTCGAGGGCCGCGAGGGTCTCATCGATCGGCGTCAGGGTGTCGGGGGCGTGGTACTGGTACAGGTCGATCCAGTCCGTGCCGAGGCGTCGCAGGGAGGCCTCGGCTGCGCGGATGATGTAGCGCCGGGATCCCCGGGCGTTCCAGTCGGGCCCGTTGACGCCACCCATGTCCAGGCCGAACTTGGTGGCGAGTACCACGTCGTCTCGCCGGGAGCCGAGTGCCTTCCCCAGCTGCGCCTCGCTGACGCCCGGTTCCCTGCCGTACATGTCGGCGACGTCGAACAGGGTGATCCCCGCGTCGATGGCCGCGCGGACGACGGCGTCGGTCCCCTCCTGGGACTCGGAGGCCGTACCGGCCCTGCCCAGATTGTTGCAGCCGAGCCCGACGGTGGAAACGCTGAGCCCGGAGGTACCCAGTCTGCGATAGGTCATCATGGGTTCAACCTACCAAAGCAGTTGCCCCGGGCACAGAACCCGGGGCAACGAAGCGAGCGGACGACCGCGCGTGTCAGGCGAACCAGATACCGATCTCGCGCTGGGCGGACTCTGCCGAGTCGGAGCCGTGCACGAGGTTCTGCTGGACCTTGACACCCCAGTCACGGCCGAGGTCCCCGCGGATGGTGCCCGGTGCTGCGGCGGTGGGCTCGGTGGCGCCCGCGAGGGAGCGGAAGCCCTCGATGACGCGCTGGCCCTCGAACACGGCAGCCACGATGGGACCGCTCAGCATGAACTCGACGAGCGGTTCGAAGAACGGCTTGCCCACGTGCTCGGCGTAGTGCTCCTCGAGCAGCTCACGCGACGCGTGCACCTGCTTCAGCTCGGCGATCGTGTAGCCCTTCGCCTCGATACGGGACAGGATGGTGCCGGTCAGGCCGCGGGCCACGCCGTCGGGCTTGACGAGGACAAGGGTGCGCTCGGTGCTCATGGTTCTCCTAGAAGGTAGGGGCGCCACGGGACGGTGGCGCGGGTATCACAAACGACTCTACTAAACGGCGGGCCCTTCCTCGGGGTTGGCCCTTTCCCACTCGGCCTGGAGCCGGTCCCGCTCCACGTTCTCGCGGTCCACCCGTGCCCCCTGCCGGAGGCCGTAGAACCAGGTGAGCGCGAAAGCGAGGCCGACGACGAACATCGTAGGTTCGAGGAGACCCCCGGCGATGATGACGAGTTGCAGGACCCAGCCCAGGGCGATGCCCCACCGCTTCGTCAGGACCGCGCACGTCAGGATGAGGACGACGCCGAGGATCAGGCCAGAGGTCAGGATGACGGCCGGCGAGATCTCGTCGCGACGCAATCCGAAGACCGCGAGCGTCGCGAAGAACACCACGAACGCCTCGAGCAGCAGCACCGTCGAGGCGAACATGATCCTGGTGGATCGCCGCTTCTTCGGCATGCCCGGCCGCCACTCGCGCTGCGCTTTGGTCATGCGTCGTGCCATGCGTCGCCTACTTCCCTAGGAGCGTGCGGGTCTCGCCGACCACGGCGATCGAGCCGGTCACGAGGATGCCGCCCGCAAGGTCGTTGTTCTCCTCGGCCTTCATGACGGCCCACTCCAGGGCGTCGTCGAGCGCCGGGAGGATGGTGATGTTCTCCTCGGCGAACCCGGCGGACAGGGCCGCCTGCAGCAGATCCGCGGCCGGGACGGAGCGCGGTGACGTGGACTGGGTGAGGCACACGTCCTCGAGGATCCCGCCGAGCTCCTCGTGGAGTTCCGCGAGCATCCCGTCGGCGTCCTTGTCCTGCAGCACCCCGATCACGAGGACGAGGCGGGAGAAGTCGAAGGCCTCCTTGATGCCCTTCGCCGCGGCGCGGGCACCGGCCGGATTGTGCGCTGCGTCGACGATGATGCTCGGCGCGGTACGCACGACCTCGAGGCGGCCGGGCGAGGTGACGGCACGGAGGCCGTTGCGCACGAGCGTCGTGTCCAGCTCCCGGTCCCCTCCCCCGAGGAAAGCCTCGACGGCGGCGACCGCGACGGCAGCGTTCTCGGCCTGGTGCTCGCCGTGCAGCGGCACCAGCAGCTCGCCGTACCGGCCGGCGAGGCCCGTGAGGGACACGACCTGCCCGCCGACGGCGACCGTCCGCGATTCGACCCCGAACTCGACGCCCTCGAAGCGGAACTCCGCCCCGACCTCGCGGGCGCGCTCGAGCAGGGTCTGCGCGGCGTCCCGCGGCTGGATGGCACTGACCAGGAAGGCCCCGGGCTTGATGATCCCGGCCTTCTCGAGCGCGATGTCCTCCACCGTGTCGCCGAGCAGCTCGGTGTGGTCGAGGGAGATCGGGGTGACCACGGCTACCTGGCCGTTCCCCACGTTGGTGGCGTCGGTGATGCCGCCCAGCCCCACCTCGATCACGCCGACGTCGATCGGCTCGTCGGCGAAGATCGCGAACGCGAGGATGGTGACGCACTCGAAGTACGTCAGGCGCGGTTCCCCTGCGACAAGCAGTTCGCCGTCGACGATGTCGAGGTAGGGCTTGATCTCGTCCCACACGCGGACGAATGTCGCGTCGCTCACGGGCACGCCGTCGATGCTGATGCGCTCGGTGACGCGGGACAGGTGCGGGCTTGTGAACCGTCCGGTCCGGAGATCGTGCGCCAGCAGGATGCTCTCGATCATCCGCGCCGTCGACGTCTTGCCGTTGGTCCCGGTGATGTGGATGATCGGGAAGGCCTTGTTCGGCTCCCCTAGGATCTCCATGACCCGGTGCAGCGGCGCCATGCGCGGCTCCATCCTGTTCTCGGGCGCGCGGCTCAGCAGGTCCGCGTAGACGCTCTCCACGGAGAAGCCGTCGGCCCCGAATCCGTTGCTGGTCGCGTCGGCCGGCGTGCCGCCCGTCTCGCTCGTGTCACTCATGGTCCTGCTCCTGCTTCCCGACGGAGATGCTGAATTCGGCGCCCGAGGCTTCGTCCGCGACGATCCGGAGGTCGGTGGTGAGTGTCTCGGCCCGGATGAGGGCCGCGTTCGCCTCGAGGGCCCGTACGTGCTCCGGCGCCACGGCGATCCTGGTGGTGATGCGGTCGCTGATGTCGAGGGCCGCGTCACGCCGCGCCTGCTGGATGGCACGGATCGCGTCGCGTGCCGTCCCCTCCGCCGCCAGCTCCTCCGTGACCTCGGTGTCGAGGACGAGGAATCCCCCGCCCGGAAGCACGGTGACCGCCTTCGACGTCGCATCGTTGCCCTCCACCACGGTGTCGAGCGTGTACTCGTGCGGCTCGAGGGCGAGCCCGCCCGCGATCACGCCGCCGTCGTCGTGCACCGCCCAGTCGCCTGACTTGGCGGCCTTGATCACGGTCTGGACGTTCTTCCCGAGGCGCGGCCCGGCAGCGCGCGCGTTGACGACGAGCCGCTGCGAGATCCCGAACTCGGCGGGCTCCGCATCGGCGGAGTCGACGAGCCGCACACCCTTCAGGTTCAGTTCGTCGGCGATGATCGACGAGTACTGGCCGGAGAGGGTGCGGGCACCGGGTGCGACGACCGTCAGTTCACGCAACGGCAGGCGCACGCGGAGGTTCGCGGCCTTGCGCAGGCTCGAGCCGACGGAGCACACCTGGCGCGTCCGGTCCATCTGCTCCACGAGGTCCGGAGCCGCAGGGAACGACGCCGTGTCCGGCCAGTCGGTGAGGTGTACCGACCGCCCACCGGTCACTCCGCGCCAGATCTCCTCGGTGACGAGCGGCAGCAGGGGCGCCGCGGCCCGGCAGACCGCCTCCAGGCAGGTGTAGAGGACGTCGAACGCGTCGCTGTCCTCCTCGAAGAACCGCTGGCGGCTGCGGCGCACGTACCAGTTGGTGAGCGTGTCGAGGTAGCGGCGCAGCGACTCGCAGGCATCGCTGATGGTGAAGGCGTCGAGGGACGCCGTCAGGTCACGGACCAGGTTGCCGGTGTTCGCCAGGATGTAGCGGTCGATCGGCTCGCTGAGCTGGGCGGCGGCGTCGGCCGTCACGGTCTTCGCCTCGTAGCCCTGCCCGCCGTTCGCCGCGTTGGTGTACAGGCTGAAGAAGTGCCACACGTTCCAGAGAGGCAGGATGACCTGGCGCACGCCGTCGCGGATGCCCTGCTCCGTCACCACGAGATTGCCGCCACGGAGTATCGGCGAGGCCATGAGGAACCAGCGCATCGCATCAGAACCATCGCGGTCGAAGACCTCGGAGACGTCCGGGTAGTTGCGCAGGCTCTTGGACATCTTCTGCCCGTCGGAGCCGAGCACGATCCCGTGGCTGATCACGTTCCGGAACGCCGGGCGGTCGAACAGCGCCGTGGACAGGATGTGCAGCATGTAGAACCAGCCGCGCGTCTGGCCGATGTACTCGACGATGAAGTCGGCAGGATTGTGCGTGTCGAACCACTGCTCGTTCTCGAACGGGTAGTGCACCTGGCCGTAGGGCATGGAGCCGGAGTCGAACCAGACGTCCAGCACGTCCTCGACGCGGCGCATGGTGGACTTTCCTGTGGGGTCATCCGGGTTCGGGCGCGTCAGCTCGTCGATGAAGGGGCGGTGGAGATCCACCTCACCCTGCTTGTTCAGCGGCAGCCGGCCGAAATCGGCCTGCAGCTCGGCGAGCGACCCGTAGACGTCGGTGCGCGGGTACTCGGGATCATCGGACTGCCACACGGGGATGGGGCTGCCCCAGAAGCGGTTGCGGCTGATGGACCAGTCGCGCGCGTTGGAGAGCCACGTGCCGAACTGGCCGTCCTTGACGTTCCCCGGGATCCAGGTGATGTCCTGGTTGAGCTCCACCATCCGGTCGCGGATCTTGGTGACCTCGACGTACCAGGAGGACACGGCGCGGTAGATCAGGGGGTTGCGGCAGCGCCAGCAGTGCGGGTAGCTGTGCACGTAGCTGGCCTGCCGGACGAGCCGTCCCTCGGACTTCAGCACGCGCGTGATGTGCCGGTTGGCCTCGAAGACCTGCAGCCCCACGATCTCGGACAGCGGACCGCGCCCGAACATGGGCAGGAACTTCGCGCCCTCGTCGACCGAGAGGATCACCTGGATGCCGGCGTCCTCGCAGACCTTCTGGTCCTCCTCGCCGTAGGCGGGCGCCTGGTGCACGAGCCCGGTGCCGTCTGTCGTCGTGACGTAATCGGCCACGAGGATGCGGAACGCGTTGCGGTACCCGCCCTCCTCCGGGTCGGCGAGATAGTCCCACAGCGGCTCGTAGGTGAGTCCCGCCAGCTCGGCCCCGACGTGCCGGGAGGTGATGGCCTCGCGGGCAGCGGCGGCGTCGGCGAAGCCGAGGTCTTTCGCATAGGAGCCGAGGAGGTCCTCGGCGATCAGGTAGCGGCCCGCCTTCCCGTCACGTTCGGCGTCCACGACGACGTAGGTGATGTCGGGTCCGACGGCGAGCGCAGCGTTGGTGGGCAGCGTCCAGGGCGTGGTGGTCCAGGCGAGGGCCTGCACGCCGGCGAGGTCCTTCGACAGCTGGGAGTCATCGGCGAGGAGCGGGAAGGTCACCGTGACGGTCTGGTCCTGGCGGTCCTGGTATACGTCCTCATCCATGCGGAGTTCGTGGTTGGACAGCGGCGTCTCGTCGTTCCAGCAGTACGGCAGCACACGGTAACCGTTGTAGGTGAGGCCCTTCTGGTGCAGCGTCTTGAACGCCCAGAGGACGGACTCCATGTACTCGGGGTTGAGCGTCTTGTAGTCGTTGTCGAAGTCCACCCAGCGGGCCTGGCGCGTCACGTAGTCCCGCCACTCCCCCGCGTACTTCATGACGGACGCGCGGGCGGCGTCGTTGAAGTTGTCGATACCCATCGACACGATCTGCTGCTTGTCCGTCATGCCGAGCTGCTTCATCGCCTCGAGTTCGGCGGGCAGCCCGTGCGTGTCCCACCCGAACCGCCGCTCCACGCGGTGCCCGCGCTGGGTCTGGTACCGGCCCACGAGGTCCTTCGCGTAGCCCGTGAGGAGGTGCCCGTAGTGCGGGAGGCCGTTGGCGAAGGGAGGCCCGTCGTAGAACACGAACTCGTTGGAGCCGTCCACGCCGGCGTCTCGGGCGTCGATCGAGGCCTGGAAGGTACCGTCCTGCTGCCAGTAGCGCAGCACGCGCTCCTCGAGCTCGGGGAAGCGCGGGGACGGGCCGTGCGCTGAAGGTGCGCCCGTCTCGTCGGGGGACACGGCTTTGGGGTAGATCTGCGGCATGGGTCTCATTCTGTGGACGGCGGCGTAGGTGGAGCAGGAGTCCTGCCGTGAGGACGGGACCCCGATCGGCCCGCCGCCGGTTGCCTGACCGGCCGCGAGGATCCGGGACCCGCGGTACCACCTCACTTGCCGCCGTCGTCCGCGGTGCCGCTGATCACGTCACTCGCAGCCGGGGCCGCCGCTCGTTCAGGCTGTGACGGGCCGTCCCGTCCGGTTCTACGGGCCGCCGGGGAGGCGGCCTTTCTTCCGGAAGCTCACCGGTGATGGCCGGGTCGAAGCTGGTGTGCCAAGTCTAGCCCGGGGCCGAATTGCTTGTCGAAAGGCCACCGCGCGCAGGGCGCGGTGCGGAAAGACGTTGTCGGAACGGGGCGCAGTTGGCAGGCTGGGGACGGCACCCGACAGCAACAGGATGGACACCCGCATGCCGACCAAGGCTCTTCCCACCGCATCCGCGCTCGATACGGCCCGCCTGCTGCTGGGAGTCTTCCTTCCCACCATCGCCAAAGGTCCCATCATCAGGCGCCCGTGGGCCGTCGGACTGGCGGCACGGCTGGACCTCGACACGAAGTCCGTCGACCTCGTGCGCGCCATCCATGGGAAGTACCCGGACGGCCCGCTGATGCTGAGGGTGCCGATCCGACGGCAGGCCGTGGTCCTGGCGCCCGGCGACGTCCACACCGTCCTGGCGCAGTCGCCGGACCCGTTCTCTCCGGCCAGCAGCGAGAAGCGCGCCGCACTCTCCCACTTCCAGCCCCACAACGTGCTCATCACGCGCGGCCCGGAACGGACCGTCCGCAGGGCGCTGCAGGAGCAGGTCCTCGACACCGACAGCCCCGTCCATCATCTGGCCGACCGGTTCGTCCCGGTGGTCGAGGAGGAGATGGGGTCCCTGCTGGCCTCTGCCACCTCCACCGGTTCCCTCCCCTGGGGGGACTTCCTCGACGCGTGGTACCGGGTGGTGCGCCGTGTCGTGTTCGGCGATCACGCGCGTGATGACACAGAGCTGACCGCCCTGATCATCCGGCTGAGGAAGGACGGCAACTGGGCATTCCTGAAGCCGGTGCGGAAGGCGACGCGACGGCGCCTGCTGCAGCGCATCGGCGAGGAGCTCGCACGCGCGGAGCCCGGGAGTCTCGCCTCCGTCATGGCGGCGGCCCCGACAGCGGACGGCGTGGATCCGGTGCAGCAGGTACCCCAGTGGCTGTTCGCCTTCGACCCTGCGGGGATGGCGGTGTTCCGAACCCTGACGGTCCTCGCCTCCCATCCCGGGGCGATGGCCGCCGCGCGTACCGAGGCCGACGGCGACACGACGGGGCGCCGCGTCCTCCCCTACCTGCGCGCGGCCGTCCTCGAGACCCTGCGCCTGTGGCCGACGACGCCGATGATCCTGCGTCAGACGACGGCGCCCGTCGAGTGGCCGGCAGGTCTCATGCCGGACAGGTGCGGCGTCCTCGTGTACGCACCGTACTTCCACCGCGACGAGCGGAACCTGGCGAACGCCCACGCCTTCGCTCCCGAGCGGTGGCTGACTCAGGAGGACGACGGATGGCCCCTCGTGCCCTTCAGCGACGGTCCCGTGGTGTGCCCGGGCAGGCACCTGGTCCTGCTCGTCACGAGCGCGGCCCTGGCCACGCTGGTCAGCGACACCGACTTCACGGTCGCGGCGGGCCAGGACCTCGACCCCGGGCGGCCGCTGCCCGGGACCCTCGACAACTACTCCGTCACGCTCGGGGTGGCTCCCCGGGCGGCAGCAGCATCCTGAGCGAGGACGGCTCGACGACAACGGTCACGGGAAGCGGTCCCACCAGCTCCCCGTCCGCGTACGCGTTGAGGGGCCGGTCGGCCGCGATCTCCACGCTCGTGCCGCGCTCGACGGTGATCCCGGGCCGGTCGAGGTGACGTCCCCCGTAGGAGAGCAGGAAGGTAATGACGACGTTCGCGATCGAGGACCGTCCGAGGGCCACCACGTCGAGGAGTCCGTCGTCGATCTCCGCACCCGGACAGATCCGAAGTCCGCCGCCGTACCGGCCGCCGTTGCCGACCGCCACGAACCAGCCGGTCACGCGCCGTTCCTGCCCGTCGACCGTCACCGTGAAGGTGACCTCGCGCCAGGCGCGGAAGGCACGGATCCCGCCGTACAGGTAGACGAGCGGTCCGAGGTTCCACCGGGTGGCGTTGCCGTACTCGTTGGCGACGGCATCGAAGCCGACATGCGCGACACCGAGGAACGGACGTCCGCCGACCAGCCCGACGTCGACGGTCCGAACCTCCCACGTTGGCATCGCGCGGACGGCGCGCACCGGGTCGAGGGGAACCCCGAGGCGGCGGACGGTGTCATTCCCGCGCCCGCCCGCCAGGGGCACCAGGAGAGCACCGGACACCCTTGTACCGGCCGCCACGGCGCCGAGGAACCCGTCACCGCCGAGCGCGACGACGACGCTGCCGCTCGGAGCGTTCCGCGCGTAGGCGGTGGCCTCGGCGGGACTCGCCGTCCGGACCACCGACACCTCGGCACAGCTGCGAAGGAGGGCGCGCTCGACAGCAGGGGCACGGCGGTCCGCCCTGCCCCTCCCGGCGGTCGGGTTGACCAGCAGGAGAACCGGCACTGAGGTCAGGCTGGGCATGGGAGCGTCAGCGGCGCAGGACCTTGTGATTGGCTGCCTGCGCCAGGGGTCGCAGCACCAGCTGATCGATGTTCACGTGATGTGGCGCGTTAAGCGTGAACGCCACGGCGTCGGCGACGTCCTCGGCCGTGAGCGGGAACGGTACGCCGTTGTAGACGCTGTCCGCCGCGTCCTGATCGCCGCCGAGCCGGTTCAGTGAGAACTCCTCCGTGTGCACCATGCCCGGCGACACCTCGACGACCCGGATGTTGTGCTCCGCTTCCTCGAGGCGCAGCGAACGGGCCATCGACTGCTGGGCGGCCTTGACGCCGCAGTACCCGGCGCCGCCCTCGTACGCCGCGAGGGCCGCCGTCGAGGTGAGGAACAGGATGCTGCCCTGCCCGCCGTCACGGAGTGCCGGGAGGAGCGCCCTGGTCATCCGCATGCTCCCGAGGACATTCACGTTGTACATCCACTCCCAGTCCTTCGTCACCGCATCGGCCACGGGGTCGGCACCGAAAGCACCCCCGGCGTTGTTGACGAGGGCATGGACAGGACCGGCAGCGGAGACCTCGGCGGCGAAGGCGTCCACGGACTCCTGGCTCGTCACATCGAGGGTCATGGGGACGGCGCCGGTCTCGTCGGCGAGCGCCTGCAGCCGGTCGGCGCGACGCGCCGCGGCGATCACCTCCCACCCGCTGCTGCGCAGGGCGCGGACGGTCGCTGCGCCGATACCGGAGCTGGCTCCGGTGACGACGGCGCGGAGGGCGGAGGGGGCGGGATCTGCGGGCGCACCGAGCGGCGGCTGGGAGGAAGTCATGGGGCCACTGTAGCGAGGCACGCGAGGCTGCGTAGGGTGCCGATACGGCGGTCGCGGCCCCTGAGCGCCCCGCCGGTGCCCCTGCGGCGATGGGGCGGACTCCGGGTCACGGCCCTGCCGGTGACCCGGGCCGCCGTGGACGACGCCGACGACGGGCCCGGCAGGTCGGCTCTCAGCGGGAGGCCCGGTCGACGCGTCGGCGCGTGAACCGGACGAGCCCGGACATGACCGCCTTCACCCAGGCCTTGTCCAGCGTTGCCCCGGCGTCCTGAATGGCGGCGTTCCAGAGGCTGTCGTTGTACGTGGGATAGGCGTGGATGACACCTGCGAGGTCGCGCGTGGTCAGCTTTTGCCTGACCGCCAGCGTGAGTTCGCCGAGCGACTCCCCCGCGCGCGGGCCCACGATCGTCCCACCCAGGATCCGCCCGCCCCGTCCGATGACCAGGCGCGAGAAACCGGGTTCCTGGCCCTCCGTGATGGCGCGGTCGCTTTCGGCGTGGCGGACCGTGGAGATGCGCGTCCCCCGCCCTACGGCCGTGGTCGGTCCCACGGCGGCCACCTCGGGTGAGGTGTAGGTGACCCGGGGAATGGTCCCGGGGACGGCGCGGCGTACCCCGAGGACGGCGTTGGAGGCGGCGGTGCTCGCATGGAACCCCGCAACGTGGGTGAAGTGGGGATGCTGCGTGACGTCCCCGGCGGCCCAGACCGTCGGGGCGGACGTCCGCATCGCCGCGTCGACGATCACGGACCCGTGCCCGTCGAGGTCGACGCCGACCTTCTCGAGTCCGAGGCCTTCCGTCCGGGGATTCCTGCCGGCCGCCACCAGGATCACGTCCGCGGGGTGCAGCGAGCCGTCGGAGGCATGGACCCGCACATCCGCCACGCACCCTGCCGACCGCCGCCGTATCGACCTCGACCCTCGACGTGCCGGTCTGCTCCAGGATGGTCACGCCGTCGTGGCGCAGACTCTCCCGGACGATCGCCGCTGCCTCCCGGTCCTCCTTCGGGAGGATCTCCGAGCGCACCAGCATGGTCACGCGGCTGCCGAGCCGGCCGAAGGCCTGCCCGATCTCGCAGGCGATCGGTCCACCCCCGATGATCACGAGCCGCGACGGCAGCTCCGCCAGGTCCCAGATGGTCTCGGACGTGACGTACCGGGCGTCGCCGAGACCGGGAATCTCCGGGAGGAACGGTTCGCTGCCCGTGGCCACGAGGGCCTGCCGGAAGCGGACGGTGACGCCGTCGAGCTCGGCGGTGCCGGATGCGGTGAAGCGCAGCCTCCCGGATCTCACCTCCACTCCGGCGGCTTCGAGTGTCTCCGGCGCGTCATCCGGTTCGATGGTGGTGATGGCGGCGGTGATCCTGGTCCGCACGGTGCGGAAGTAGTCCTCGTCGGTCTCGTCGTGCACGCGCCGGCCGGCCGCCGCGGACAGGAGGGTCTTCGAGGGCACGCATCCCGTCCACAGGCAGTCACCACCCGTCCGCGAGCGCTCGACGAGGACCGTCCGCGCGCCGAGCCGCGCTGCCGTGCGCGCACCGACGATCCCTGCAGTCCCCCCGCCCACGACGAGGAGGTCGATGATGTTTTGGGAACTCTTCATGCTGCACCTTTCCACGGCCGAACCGGACCCGATGGCGGACGCCTAGGCTGGTTGCCGGCCGACCCCACCAGTTCTCCACCCAACTGTCCACCCAACTCTCCATCGAACCTACGGAGGTAGGACCATCGCCGAGAAGTACAACCGCTTCGCACCCTTCTACGACGCACTGTCCGGGGAGTTTCCCGTCTACCGCGCCGGCCGTCTCCTCGCCGTCCGCGATCTCGACCTCGCGGAGGGCGCCCAGGTCCTCGACGTCGGCTGCGGGACGGGGCTCAACTTCGGCCTCCTGCAGCGGGCTGTCGGACCCACCGGGTGGATCGTGGGCATCGACAGGAGCCCGCAGATGCTCGCCCGTGCCCGCCGGAAGGCGGAGCGCCGAGGCTGGTCGAACGTCATCCTGATCGAAGGAGACGCGACGACCCTTTCCGTCGAGAAAGTACGCGAGGCGGTCCGGGCCAGGGGCGGACGGGGGTCGAGCGACGCCGCCCTCGCGACCTACGCCCTCTCGCTCATGCCCGGGTGGGAGCACGCCTGGGAACGGATGAAGCACCTCGTCCGCCCGGCAGGAACGCTGTCCGTCGTGGACATGCAGGAGCCGCAGGGTGCGTTCGCCGTCTTCGGGCCGCTCGCGCGCCTCGCCTGCCGGTGGGGAGGCGCAGACATCACCGCGGCACCCTGGCGGGGCGTGGAGCGGGACTGCGTCGCTGTCCGGACGGCCTCCGCGCGCGGTGACCATCTGCAGGTCAGGACCGGACGACGCCCCTGACCCACCGCCGACACGTCAGTGGGGCCGACACGCCCCGGAGACGGGAGCGCTCCTCGGCCCCCGCGCAGCCAGTAGGCTGGCGAGCGACGTGGCCCCGAGGCCAGGAGAGGACGGCTCACCCATGAAGAAACTGGACCGCGAGTCACTGCGCGATTCCCTCCGGACGCAGCTGTGGCCGGTGCCGCTGATCGCCGTCGTGCTCGCCGTCGCCCTCGGGCAGTTCATGCCGTTCCTCGACCACATCATCGACGGCAAGCTGTCACCCCTGGTCTCGGGTTTTCTGTTCGGCGGCGGACCGGAGGCGGGCCGTTCGCTGCTGGAGACGATCGCCAGCTCCATGATCACGGTGACGTCCCTGACCTTCTCCCTCACGGTCGTCACGCTGCAGCTCGCCAGCAGCCAGTTCTCACCACGACTCCTCCGGACCTTCACCAGCGACCGGTTCGTCCACAACACCCTGGCGTTGTTCCTCGCGACCTTCTCCTACGCGCTGACGGTGCTCCGCAGCATCCGCGTCGAGACGAGCGCCGGCTCCGGGTTCGTCCCCGAACTCGCGGTGACCCTCGCGTTCCTCCTGACGCTCGCGAGTGTCGTCGGACTCGTCCTGTTCCTCGCCCACCTCGCGCGGCAGATCCGCGTCGAGACCATGCTCCGCGACGTCCACCGCGCGAGCGACCACACCCTCGATCGCATCTTCCCCCGCGACCGGCGCCCGGCAGGCAGGACGCAGCCCCCGGTGTCACCGGGAGCGACGATCACGATCGACACCTCGGGATTCCTCCTCGGGATCGGTCGGGGCACCGTTCTCGCCGCGGCGAAGAAGGCGGACGCCTTCGTGATGGTCGATTCCATCCCCGGCGACTCCCTGGTGTACGGCATGCCCTTCGCCCGCGCCTGGGCGCTGGACGGCTCGCCACTCGAGGCATCCCGCCTCGCCGGTCTCCAGGGGGACCTCAACGACGCCGCACGGATCGGCTTCGAGCGGACCTCGACGCAGGACGTGGCCTTCGGGCTCCAGCAGCTGCTCGACGTCACGAACAAGGCGCTCTCCCCCGGCGTCAACGATCCCACGACCGCCGTGCACGCACTCAGCCACGTCTCCGCCGTCCTGTGCGCCGTGGGCAGGCGCAGCACGGGGCCCGAGACACTGCAGGACGACGACGGACGGCCCCGGGTGGTCCTGACCTACCCCACAGCGACCCAACTCCTCGATCTCGCCATGGACCAGGTCCTCACCTACGCGTTCTCCGATCCCCGGACGGCAGCACGCACCCTGCAGATCCTGGAGGAAGTCTTCACGACCGCGTCCCCCGACTCCATGGACGACCTCCGGCCCGCGCTCCTCCGGCAGGCGCGTCGATGCCGGGCCGCCATCGAGGCATCGGATCTGGAGGACAGCATCCGTGCCCAGCTCCTCGACACGATCGACGAGCTCGAGCAGACACACGCCTGACCGTCGGGCCGGGTCCACGGTCCGCTGCCACCGGTGTCCGGTCGGCCGGCGGCGCGGACCGCGAGCTTCCGCGGGTAGGGAACAATGGGGTCATGGCCGATACGACCCAGGGCACAGACACGCCCTCCTCCCAGACCGTTTCCGTTCCCGACAAACCCGCCCTCGAGGGCCTCGAGGAGAGGCTGTCCCGCCAGTGGCGTGAGGACGGCACCTACGCCTTCCGCCGCGACACCACGCGCGCGGACGTCTACTCGATCGACACCCCGCCGCCCACGGCGTCCGGGTCGCTCCATGTGGGACACATGTTCTCCTACACGCAGACCGACGTGATGGCGCGCTTCAAGCGCATGAACGGTGCCAACGTCTTCTACCCCATGGGCTGGGACGACAACGGCCTGCCGACCGAGCGCCGCGTCCAGAACTACTACGGTGTCCGCTGCGACCCCTCCGTCCCCTACGACGCCGGGTACCGCCCACCCGGCGAGCCCGCCAAGAACCAGCGGGACTTCGACGCCGTCTCCCGCCGGAACTTCATCGAGCTCTGCGAGGAGCTGGCGGTCGAGGACGAGCTGGTCTTCGAGAACCTCTTCAGCACGCTGGGGCTCTCCGTGGACTGGGACCTCACCTACCGGACCATCGACGACACGTCACGCTCGGTGTCGCAGCGAGCGTTCCTGGAGAACCTCACGGCCGGCGACGCATATCTGGCCGAGGCGCCGACCCTCTGGGACGTGACGTTCCGGACCGCCGTCGCACAGGCCGAGCTGGAGGACCGCGGGCAGCCCGGCGCGTACCACCGGATCGCCTTCCACGCGCCCGATGGCTCGCAGATCCACATCGAGACCACGCGGCCCGAACTCCTGCCCGCGTGCGTGGCCCTCGTCGCCCACCCCGACGACGAGCGGTACAAGCCGCTGTTCGGCACCACCGTGACCTCCCCCCTGTTCGACGTCGAGGTGGAGATCAAGGCGCACCCGCTCGCCAAGCCCGACAAGGGCAGCGGTATCGCGATGATCTGCACCTTCGGGGACCTCACCGATGTGACCTGGTGGCGCGAACTCCAGCTGCCCACACGCGCCGTCGTGGGCCGCGACGGACGCGTCCGGTCCGAGACACCCGAATGGATCGCCACCGAGCGGGCACGGGAGAGCTACGCGCAGGTGGCCGGCAAGACCATCTTCAGCGCGAAGGAAGCCGTGGTCGCGATGCTCCGGGAGAGCGGCGACCTCGACGGGGAGCCGAAGAAGATCACCCACCCGGTCAACTTCTACGAGAAGGGCGACAAGCCCCTCGAGGTCGTGACCAGCCGCCAGTGGTACATCCGCAACGGCGGGCGCGACGCCGGCAGGCGGGAGGCCCTCATCGAGCGCGGGCGCGAGATCGAGTTCCACCCGGCCTTCATGCGCTCACGCTACGAGAACTGGATCGAGGGACTCAACGGCGACTGGCTGGTGTCCCGCCAGCGCTTCTTCGGCGTCCCGGTACCGGTGTGGTACCGGCTCGACGCCGACGGCGAGCCCGAGTACGACGCGCCGATCGTGCCGTCGATGGACGCCCTGCCCGTCGATCCCGCGGCCGAACCCGCACCGGGCTTCGAGGAGTCGGCGCGGAACCAGCCCCACGGCTTCATCGGTGACAGCGACGTCCTGGACACCTGGGCCACGTCCTCCCTCACACCGCAGATCGTGGGCGGCTGGGCGCGGGACGAGGACCTCTTCGGGAAGGTCTTCCCCTTCGATCTGCGCCCCCAGGGTCACGACATCATCAGGACCTGGCTCTTCTCCACCGCCGTGCGCGCCGACGCGCTGCAGGATTCCGTGCCGTGGAAGCACGCTGCGCTCTCGGGCTGGATCCTGGACCCCGACCGCAAGAAGATGTCCAAGTCCAAGGGCAACGTGGTGGTCCCCACTGACGTCCTCGAGCAGTTCGGTGCGGATGCCGTGCGGTACTGGGCAGCCTCGGCGAAGCTCGGTGCCGACACGGCCTACGAGATCAACCAGATGAAGATCGGCCGACGGCTCGCGATCAAGCTCCTGAACGCCTCGAAGTTCGTGCTGAACCTCGGGGTGACGGAGGCGTCCATCGGTGCGGGGTCGCTCGACCGCATCTCGAACGCCCTCGACCTCTCCCTGCTCGCGCAGCTGCGCACCGTCACGGAGCAGGCGACCGCCGCGTTCGGCAAGTACGACTACGCCCGGGCCCTGCAGCTCACGGAATCGTTCTTCTGGACCTTCACGGACGACTACGTGGAGCTCGTCAAGGACCGGGCCTACGGGGATGCGGGCGACGCCGGCACCCAGTCTGTGCAGACCGCGCTGGCGACGACGCTCGACGCCCTCCTGCGCCTCTTCGCGCCGTTCCTGCCCTTCGCGACGGAAGAGGTGTGGAGTTGGTGGCGTGAGGGTTCGGTGCACCAGGCCGCGTGGCCGTCGGCTGACGCCCTCCGCGACCTCCCGGAGACGGCAGACGCCGGGATCCTCACCTCGGTGGCGCTAGCGCTGGGCGGTATCCGCAAGGCCAAGTCGGAAGCCAAGGTGAAGCAACGCACCGAGGTCGAGACCGCCGTCGTCACCGCTCCGGCGGTGCAGGTGGAGCAGGTGCGCGCGGGCCTCGCCGACCTGCTCGCCGCAGGCAATGCGCGGAACCTCCGCCTCGCCGAGGGCGAGGGAACCCTGGCGGTCTCCGACGTCGAGCTGGTGCCGCAGCCGGCGGAGTAGCAACCGCACGCAACCACAAAGGGACCCGCCGGTCGATGAACGGCGGGTCCCTCTGTGGTTCAGGCGAGCGGAGTCAGTCGAACGAGGGGCTCGAGGTGCGCGAGCGCTTGAGCTCGTAGAACTCGGGGAACTCGGACATCAGGACGGCTCCGTCGAAGATCCGGCCGGCGGCCTCGCCCCGCGGGATCTTCGTGAGCACGGGCCCGAAGAACGCGGTGCCGTTGAACGCCACCACCGGGGTGCCGACCTCGTCACCCACGCGGTCGATGCCGTCCTGGTGGGAAGCACGCAGCTGGCGGTCGTACTCGTCCGTGTGCGCGTATCGGGCGAGGTCCGCCGGCAGGCCCACCTCGTCGAGCGACTCGCGGATGACGACGTCGAAGTCCTTGTTCTGTCCGATGTGGATGCGCGTGCCCATCGCGTCGTAGAGCTTCTTGACGTACTCCTCGCCGTGGAGCTCGCGCGCCGCGATGATCACCCGGACGGGACCCCAGCCCTTCAGCATGGTCTCCTGGTACTCCTCCGGCAGATCGCGCCCCTCGTTGAGGACGGACAGGCTCATGACGTGCCAGTCCACCGAGATATTGCGTACCTGCTCCACCTCGCCGATCCAGCGTGAAGTGATCCACGCGAAGGGGCAGAGGGGATCGAACCAGAAATCAGCCATTTCGGGGGCAGCGGACTCGCTCATGCAGTACTCCTTCAGACGTGGGGAAGGCCAGCAGGCCTTTTCCGGTGCAACCCGCCGCGTCCGTCCGCTATTCCGCCCGGATTGGTGCAGCGCACGCCGAGGCGGTCTAATGAAGGGACACGACCAGTCGACGATGCCTGGCGCTCTCCCTGCGTCACCTCCGACTGGATTCAGCCGCATCGGGCAACCCGATGCAGGAAGGGGCGCCCTCTTGCCGCACGACCGCACCGAGAACCACGAGGCCTGGCTTCACCGGGAAGAGCTCGCGGAGGCCATGATCCCGCTGATCGGCCACCTCTACCGCAGGAACAACGTGGTGACGAGCATCCACGGGCGGAGCCTCATCAACAAGTCTGCGATGAACATCCTCAAGGCCCACCGCTTCGCGCGCCGCATCACCACCGAGGAACTCCGCCTCGAGGACACCGCCCCCCTGCTGCGCCTCCTCACCGAATTGGACCTCGGCGCCGCAGCCATCGATCTCGGCCGGCTCCGCCTCGCCTACGACAGATGCGACGACGGCCGCAGCCTCGAGGAGTTCGTCCGCGCGGAACTCGCCGGGATCGTCGGGCAGGGCGGGCGCGACGAGCGCACCAGCACCGATGTGGTCCTCTACGGCTTCGGCAGGATCGGCCGGCTCGTGGCACGGCTGCTCATCGAGAAGGCCGGAGGCGGTCATGGCCTGCGACTCCGCGCCGTCGTCGTGCGCCGAGGCTCGGACAACGACCTCGCCAAGCGGGCCAGCCTGCTCCGCCGCGACTCGGTCCACGGGTCCTTCGAGGGCACCATCCAGGTCGACGAAGCGACCAACACGATCACGGCCAACGGCATCAGGATCCAGGTCATCTACTCGGACGATCCGGCGTCGATCGACTACACCGCCTACGGGATCCAGGACGCGATCATTGTCGACAACACCGGCCGGTGGCGCGACGCCGATGGTCTCTCCCAGCATCTGCGCAGTACCGGCGTCGCGAAGGTCCTGCTGACGGCGCCCGGCAAGGGCGACCTCAAGAACATCGTCCACGGCATCAACCAGGCAGCCATCGAGGACACGGACCGCATCATCACCGCGGCCTCCTGCACCACGAACGCGATCACCCCGGTGCTGAAGGCCGTCAATGACCGCTTCGGCGTGGTCCATGGGCATGTGGAGACGGTGCACTCCTTCACGAACGACCAGAATCTCATCGACAACTTCCACCGCGGTGACCGGCGGGGCCGCTCCGCCGCCCTGAACATGGTGCTCACGGAGACCGGCGCGGCGACGGCAGTGGCCAAGGCGCTGCCCGAGCTGGCGGGCAAGCTGACCGGCAGTTCCATCCGCGTGCCCACTCCGGACGTATCCATCGCGATCCTCAACCTCACGCTGCAGCAGGGGACCACGAAGGAGGAGGTCAACACCTACCTGCGTGAGATGTCCCTGCACTCCGGCATGCGGAAGCAGGTCGACTACATCGACAGCCCCGAAGTGGTCTCGACGGACTTCGTCGGTTCACGACGCGCGGGAATCGTCGACGGGCTCGCGACCATCGCCGACGGCACCTACCTCGTGCTCTACGTCTGGTACGACAACGAGTTCGGCTACAGCTGCCAGGTGGTGCGCGTTCTGGAGGAGATGGCGGCCGTCCATCCGCCGTCGTTCCCCACGGCCGCCACGGTCGCAACCGAGGCGAGGGACGCCGGGGTCGCGGCCGGCGTCTGACCATCACCGGGCTCCCCAACTGCTCGGCACCGGCACTCACCGGCCGTCAGGGGCCCGGAACGGCACGGGTGCGGCCGGACGCACGAAGGGCCCGACCACGATGGCCGGGCCCTTCGCACGCCGTACCGCTCAGGCGGACTTGTTCCTGCGCTTGGCGACCACCTCGTGGGAGATGAGTGTGGGCTCGGCACGCTTGGCGACGACGTCGTCCGTGATCACCACGGTCGCGATGTCCTCGCGGCTCGGGAGGTCGAACATGACCGGAAGCAGGACTTCCTCCATGATGGCGCGCAGGCCACGGGCCCCCGTTCCACGATCCAGTGCGAGGTCGGCGATGGCCTCGAGCGCCTTCGGCTCGAACTCGAGCTCCACCCCGTCCAGCAGGAACATCTTCTGGTACTGCTTGATGAGGGCGTTCTTCGGCTCGGTGAGGATCTGCATGAGCGCCGGCCGGTCCAGGTGCGTGACCGTCGTGATGACGGGCAGGCGGCCGATGAACTCCGGGATGAGGCCGAACTTCAGCAGGTCCTCCGGCATCACGTCACCGTAGCTCGCCTCCTCGTTCTTGAGGGAGCTGAGCGGCGCACCGAAACCGATGCCCTTCCGGCCGGCGCGTGAACCGATGATCTCCTCCAGGCCGGCGAATGCCCCCGCCACGATGAACAGGACGTTCGTCGTATCGATCTGGATGAACTCCTGGTGCGGATGCTTGCGCCCGCCCTGGGGCGGCACCGACGCGACCGTGCCCTCGAGGATCTTCAGCAGTGCCTGTTGCACTCCCTCCCCCGAGACATCACGCGTGATGGAGGGGTTCTCGCTCTTCCGGGAGATCTTGTCGATCTCGTCGATGTAGATGATGCCCTGTTCGGCCTTCTTGACGTCGTAGTCGGCCGCCTGGATGAGCTTCAGCAGGATGTTCTCGACGTCCTCGCCCACGTACCCGGCCTCGGTGAGGGCCGTGGCATCGGCGACGGCGAAGGGGACGTTCAGCCGCCGGGCCAGGGTCTGCGCCAGGTAGGTCTTGCCGCAGCCGGTCGGTCCGATCAGCAGGATGTTCGACTTCGCGATCTCGACGTCCTCAGCCTCCGCCGCATCTGCGAGGGTGCCGGAGGTACGCGGCGCGCTGCCGGACTGGATGCGCTTGTAGTGGTTGTACACGGCCACCGCGAGGGAACGCTTCGCGGGCTCCTGGCCCACCACGTACTCCTGCAGGAAGTCGAAGATCTCGCGGGGCTTGGGGAGCTCGAAAGTGCCCAGGTCCGCGACCTCGGACAGCTCTTCCTCGATGATCTCGTTGCACAGGTCGATGCACTCGTCGCAGATGTACACGCCGGGCCCGGCTATGAGCTTGCGAACCTGCTTCTGGCTCTTCCCGCAGAAGGAGCACTTGAGCAGATCGGTGCTCTCACCAATGCGAGCCATGGTTCAATCCCCTTAGGTATAACGCGATTGCTATGTCCACTCTAGGCCACATGCCTGACGGAGCCAGTAACGAAATGCCCGTGATGCCTCTCGGCGTCACGGGCATTTCGGCGACCGGGGATCAGGGCGTGTTGATCTTCGGCGGGGTGATCTTGCGGGAGTTCAGGACTTCGTCGACCAGTCCGTACTCCACGGCGTCGGCCGCGGTCAGGATCTTGTCGCGCTCGATGTCGATGTTGACCTGCTCCGGGGTGCGTCCCGAGTGCAGGGCCAGCGTGTCCTCGAGCCAGGTGCGCATGCGCATGACCTCGTTGGCCTGGATCTCCAGGTCGGAGGCCTGTCCGCCCTGACCGCCGGACAGGGCGGGCTGGTGGATGAGGACCCGGGCGTTCGGCAGCGCGAGGCGCTTGCCCGGAGCTCCGGCGGCCAGCAGCACCGCGGCCGCGCTGGCTGCCTGGCCGAGGCAGACCGTCTGCACCTCGGGGCGGATGAACTGCATGGTGTCGTAGATGGCCGTCATGGCGGTGAACGAGCCACCGGGCGAGTTGATGTAGAGCGTGATGTCGCGCTCCGGATCGGTGGACTCGAGGACGAGCAGCTGCGCCATGACGTCGTCCGCCGAGGCGTCGTCCACCTGCGTACCGAGGAAGATGATGCGGTCCTCGAACAGCTTCGTGTAGGGGTCCTGGCGCTTGAACCCGTAGGGCGTGCGCTCCTCGAACTGGGGAAGGATGTAACGGCTGGTGGGAAGGTTCTGCGCCTTGGATCCCGCGGCTGCCTGGAAATCGTGGTTCATGGTGTCTCCTGTTGGACGACTGGTCGGACGGGGGCTGCTGCGGTTACTCGCTCTGCTCGGTGCCGCCGCCGCCGGCGACGGAGCCCGAGTGGGCGGAGATGTGGTCGAAGAAGCCGTACTCGAGCGCCTCCTGGGCCGTGAACCACTTGTCGCGGTCGTTGTCCTTGAGGATGGTCTCGACGCTCTGGCCGGTCTGCTCGGCCGTCAGTTCCGCCATGACGCGCTTCATGTGGAGGATCAGCTCGGCCTGGATACGGATGTCCGTCGCCGTACCGCCGATGCCGCCGGAGGGCTGGTGCATCAGGATGCGGGCGTGGGGCGTCGCGTACCGCTTGCCCTTCGTCCCGGACGACAGCAGGAACTGGCCCATGGAGGCCGCCAGGCCGGTCGCGACCGTGACGACGTCGTTCGGGATGAACTGCATGGTGTCGTAGATCGCCATACCGGCGGTCACCGAGCCGCCCGGCGAGTTGATGTAGAGGAAGATGTCGCGCTCGGGGTCCTCGGCCGACAGCAGGAGCAGCTGCGAGCAGATGGCGTTCGCGTTGTCGTCGCGGACCTCGGAACCGAGCCAGATGATGCGCTCCTTGAGGAGCCTGGTGTAGATGTATTCGTCACGACCGCCCATTTCGGGGCCGGCCATGCTCGGGGTGCTTGGTTCGGTTGCCATTGACGTTAGCCTCTCACTCTGGCGGGCCGCTGCCATTCCGGCCGACCCGTCCGTTTCTCTCTCCATGGACACTAACCCGCTGCGGCGGGCAATTGCTCCCGCGCCTCGAACTGTTCGCTGACGGCGCACGGTCGCCGGACCGGGACGTGGCCGGCGTTCGCTGAGGGCTCCCGGCTGCTCGCGGCAAGCTTAACCGAAGACAGCGGCGCCACCGCCCGGAGGCTGTGGCACCGCTGTCGGTGATGCGGGGTCGCTACTCGGCAGCAGGCTTCTTCGCTGCGGCCCTCTTCGCGGGTGCCTTCTTGGCGGGTGCCTTCTTGGCTGCCTTCTTCGGAGCCTCGTCGGCGTCTGCCGCCTCGGTTCCTGCTGACTCGGTCTCAACGGGAGCATCGGCTGCCGCTTCGGCGGGTGCTTCGGCGGGTGCTTCGGCGTCGGCCGGGGCCTCGGCGGGAGTCTCGGCTGTCTCGCCGGCCTGAGCGTCCTCGACGGTGTCCTGCTCGGTCTCGAGGTCCTCCGCGTTGATCGTCTCCGCGTCGTCGCCTGCAGGGCGGACGAACTCGGTGAGGTCGATCGTGGCACCGGTCGTGTCGGTGACGGCGGCGTACTCGAGGACCTTGGCGAGAGCCTTGCGACGGCGCACCTCGCCGACGATCATGGGCACCTGACCGCTCTGGTCGAGCATCTGGGCGAACTGGTTCGGCTCCATGCCGTACTGGCCGGCGGTCGAGACGATGTAGTCGATCAGCTCGCTCTGGCTGACGCCGACCTCTTCCTTCTCTGCGACGGCGTCGAGGATGACCTCGTTCTGGAAGGCGCGCTCGGTGTTGGTCCGGACCTCGGCACGGTGCTCCTCGGTGTCGTGGTCCTCACCGGCGCTGTGGGCGTTCTCGCCGTTGAAGTGCTGCTCGAGCTGCTCCTCGATGACGCTCTCGGGGACGGGTACGGCCACGAGCTCGACGAGCTTGTCGAGCACCTTGTCGCGCGCCTCGACGCCCTGGTCCATGAGCTTGGACTCGGAGGCCTGCTTGGCGAGGTCGCTGCGCAGTTCCTCGGCCGTGTCGAACTCGGACGCCAGCTGGGCGAACTCGTCGTCGACCTCGGGGAGCTCGCGCTCCTTGACGGCCTTGACCAGCACCTTGACCTGCGCGTCGGAGCCGGCGTGCTCGCCGCCGGCGAGCTTGGTCTCGAAGGTGGCATCCTCATCGGCGGAGAGTCCGGTGACGGCCTCGTCCATGCCCTCGAGCATGGTTCCGGAACCGATCTGGTAGGAGAGGTCCTGCGCCGAATCGACGTCCTCGCCGTCCACGGAGGCCGTGAGGTCGATGGTGAGGAAGTCGCCGTCCTTGGACGGGCGGTCGACGGCGGTGAGGGTGCCGAAGCGCCCGCGCAGCTCGTCCATGGCCTTCTGGACGTCCTCGTCGGAGGCCTCGACGGGCTCGACGGTGACCTCGAGGCCCTTGTAGTCGGGCAGCTCGATCTCGGGCCGGATGTCCAGCTCGACGGTGAAGGTGAGCTGTCCGTCCTTCTTCGACGGATCGGGAACCTCGGTGATCTCCACCTCGGGTCGGCTGAGCGGACGGATCCCGGTCTCCTGCACGGCGCTCTGGTAGAAGCCGTTGAGGCCGTCGTTGATGGCCGTCTCGATGACGTAGCCACGGCCCACGCGCTGGTCGATGAGCTGCTGCGGGACCTTGCCCTTGCGGAACCCCGGAACCTGGACCTGGGTGGCGATGGTCTTGTAGGCCTCGTCGATGCTGGGCTTCAGCTCCTCGAAGGGAACCTCGACGTTCAGCTTCACCCGGGTGGGGGAAAGGGTTTCAACAGCGCTCTTCACAGCGTAGGACTCCTGAGATGATTGGGATTGGTTCTGCAGCGGAGGCACTTTCCTCATCACACGACAGAGTCGGGGTGACAGGAGTTGAACCTGCGACTTCCTGCTCCCAAAGCAGGCGCTCTACCAAGCTGAGCTACACCCCGTAAGTGCGAGTGTCAGTCTACGCATCTTTGCGCCAACCACGCACATTTGGCGATAGCCTCCGCGCTGTGGTGTAGTTATATGCGTTCCGCGAGGCCCTCAGAAGGTCCGCTGCGGGGATGTAGCTTAATGGTAAAGCCTCAGTCTTCCAAACTGATTACGCGGGTTCGATTCCCGTCATCCCCTCCATCTCACCACCGACACCCGGACCCTTGGTCCGGGTGTTCTCGTTTCTGCGGCCGGCTCCTGTCGGAGGTTCCGCCCGCGCCCGCAGGAGCGTCAGTCCGCCTGGCAGGAGGGACACCAGTAGACCGTCCGCGCTGCCATGTCGTCGCTGAGGATGGCTGTCCCGCAGCGGCGGCACGGCTCCCCCGTCCGCTTGTACACGTAGTTCGGCGCTGACCGCTTCGGCCGTCCGTTGCGGGCCTCGGGCGTCGTCGTGATGATGCGGCCCTCGCGAACGCCGTCCTTCATGAGCCTGACTGTCTCGCTCCAGATCGCCCGCGCCTCGTCCTCCCGCAGGAGCTTTCCCGGCCGGCGGGGGTTGATGCCCTGGAGGAAGAGCACCTCGGCCCGGTAGATGTTGCCGATCCCCGCGATGACCGCCTGGTTCATGAGCTGGATGCCTACCGGCGTGATGCTGGCCATGATCTTCGCGACGAACGCCGAGCCGTCCGATCGGGGCTGCAGCGGGTCGGGTCCGAGCTTCGCGCGGGCAAGCTTCTCCTCCGCGGTGGTGATCACCTCGCAGGCGGTCGGTCCACGGAGATCGGCCCAGCCGTGGTCGGACACGAGCCGCACGCGCACGGCGCCGACAGGCGCCGGCGGGCCGGCATAGACCGGCGGACCGCTCTCGGAGGGCGCCTCGCTCTCCCCGACCCTGCGGGGTGCGCCGATGCTCGACGCCCCCCGGAACGTCGCATCGCCGCCGAAACTCCACGCCCCGTAGAGCCCGAGGTGCACACGGAGCACGCGGTCGTTGTCGAAGCGCAGGAACATCTGCTTGCCGTGTGCCAGGGCGCTGAGCAGCGTGGCACCGTCGAGCTGCTCGGCGCCGGCGGCGAATCGCCCCTGGGGGCTGGAGACGGCGAGGCGCTGTCCGCTGAAGACCGAGGTGAACTGCTTCGCCAGGCGGTGGACCGAGTGGCCCTCAGGCAACGCTTCCCGTCTCCTCGAACCGTGCCACCTGGGCGATCCTCCTGCTGTGCCGCTCCGCCCCGCTGAAGGGTTCCGCCAGGAAGGCCTCGATGATGGCTGTTGCCTCGTCCACCGAATGCTGGCGCCCACCCACGGCCACGACGTTCGCGTCGTTGTGCTGCCGGGCGAGTCGAGCGGTGTCGAGGCTCCACGCGAGCGCAGCGCGGATACCCCCCACCTTGTTCGCGGCGATCTGCTCCCCGTTGCCCGAACCTCCGAGGACGATGCCGAGGGCTTCGATGCCTGCCGCGCGGTCCGCGACGACGGCTTGTGCTGCGTCGATGCAGAACGAGGGGTAGTCGTCCTCCGGATCGTACGAGGTCGGGCCGTGGTCGACGACGTCGTGACCGGCCTGCGTGAGGTGCGAGAGGAGGTGGGCACTGAGCTCCATGCCCGCGTGGTCGGTGGCGAGGTGGACGCGCATGACGGTGTGTTCCTTCTGGAGGGCGCCGGTCGGCCCGGCAGCGGCTGCGCGGGGTCCCCGGCGGTAGAGGCGGGACGATCCCAGCCTAGTGCGCTGCGGGGCGGCGGAACCACGCGCGCAACGACCCCTCCCGGAATGAGAGAATCGGAGCGCCGCGTAACCCGCATCACACGCGCCGTACCCGTATCCCCACCCTGGAGGCGATCCTTGCCCGGTCTGAACCTGACGCGCGACGAAGCACGCACGCGCGCCGATCTGCTCACCGTCCACTCCTACGAGGTCACGCTCGACCTGACGCGCGGTGACCGCGTGTTCCGGTCGACGACGGTGGTCTCCTTCGACGCACAGCAGGACGCATCGACGTTCATCGACGCCGTCACGGACACCGTCCACCGCGTCGAGCTGAACGGCGTCGAGCTCGACCCCGCCGAGGTGGCCGACGGCGTCCGCATCCAGCTCCCGTCCCTCGCCGCGAGCAACAGGCTCGTCGTCGAGGCCGACATGCTCTACATGAACACCGGCGAGGGCCTCCACCGCTTCACCGATCCGGTGGACGGCGAGGTGTACCTCTACACCCAGTTCGAGGTCCCCGACTCCCGCCGCGTATTCACCGTGTTCGAGCAGCCGGACCTGAAGTCGACGTTCCGCTTCTCCGTGACCGCGCCGTCGCACTGGGACGTCATCTCGAACTCCACCACCCCGGAGCCCGTCCAGGCGGTGTCCGACGCCGACGCCGACGCCGGCGCGGCGTCCACGTGGTTCTTCGAGCCGACGCCCGTGATGTCCTCGTACGTGACCGCGCTGATCGCCGGCCCGTACCAGTCCGTGCGCAGTGAGCTCACCAGCTCCGACGGCAGGACGATCCCGCTCGGCGTCTTCGCCCGCAAGTCCCTCATGCAGTACATGGATGCCGAGAACATCTTCGCGCTGACGCGGCAGGGCTTCGCGTTCTACGAGGAGCAGTTCGGTGCGCCGTACCCCTTCGAGAAGTACGACCAGCTGTTCGTGCCCGAGTTCAACGCCGGTGCGATGGAGAACGCCGGGGCCGTCACCTTCGTCGAGACCTATGTCTTCCGGTCGCGCGTCCCGGACGCGACGGTGGAGCGCCGCGCCATCACGATCCTCCACGAACTGGCCCACATGTGGTTCGGCGACCTCGTCACCATGCGGTGGTGGAACGATCTCTGGCTCAACGAGTCCTTCGCCGAGTTCATGTCCACGCTGGCCGCCGCCGAGGCAACCGAGTTCACGCAGTCCTGGACGACGTTCGCCATCCTCGAGAAGGGCTGGGCGTACCGCCAGGACCAGCTGCCCTCGACGCACCCCATCGTGGCGCAGATCAACGACCTCGAGGACGTCCAGGTCAACTTCGACGGCATCACCTACGCCAAGGGCGCCTCGGTCCTCAAGCAGCTCGTGGCCTGGGTGGGCCAGGAGGAGTTCATGCAGGGCGTCCGCCAGTACTTCGCGAAGCACTCGTGGAAGAACACGGAACTCGTGGATCTCCTCTCCGAGCTCGAAGCGGCCAGCGGACGCGACCTCAAGGCCTGGTCCGCCCTCTGGCTCGAGACCGCGGGCGTCAACACGCTGCGTCCCGTGTTCGAGACGGACGACGACGGCAGCTTCACCTCCTTCGCCATCCTGCAGACCGCGATCGACGCCTTCCCGACGATCCGTCCGCACCGGCTCGCGGTCGGCTTCTACGATCTCGACGACAACGGGGCGCTGGTGCGCGTGCACCGCGTGGAGCTCGACGTCGACGGCGAGCGCACGGAGGTCCCCGAGCTCGTGGGCCTGCAGCAGCCCGCGCTCATCCTGCTCAACGACGACGACCTCGCCTACGCGAAGATCCGCCTCGACCCGGCATCGCTGCGCACCTCGGTCCGGCACATCAGGGACTTCCAGGATTCGTTGCCCCGGACGCTCGTCCTCGCGTCGGCCTGGGATGCCGCGCGTGACGGCGAGACACCGGCCCGCGACTACGTCGACCTCGTGCTGCAGAACATCGGGGCCGAATCGGACTCCTCCGTCGTCCTCGTTCTGCTGCGCCAGCTCGCGTCGACCCTGACGTTCTATGTCGCGCCGAATGACCGGCAGGCGATGGGTGACGCCGCTGCGGACAGCCTGCTGGAGCTGGCCCTCGCGGCCGACGCCGGCTCCGATGCCCAGCTGCAGTTCACCCGGGCCTTCTCCTCGCACGCCCGCACCGACGGCCAGCTCGACACGGTCGAGGCCATGCTGACGGGTGGCAACGTCCCCGAGGGCCTCGCGGTGGACCAGGATCTCCGCTGGGAGCTGCTCACCTCCCTGGTGGCCGGCGGACGCTACGGAGCCGCGGAGATCGAGGCCGAACTGGCACGCGACTCGACGGCGACGGGCGAACTCGCAGCGGCGGCGGCCACGGCGGCACTCCCGACGGCGGACGCGAAGGACGCCGCGTGGTCGGCCCTCGTCGACGCCGCCGATCTGCCGAACGCCACGCAGCGCTCGATGATCTCCGGCTTCACCCGGGTGCACGACCGCTCGCTCCTCGAGCCGTTCGTCGAGCGCTACTTCGCGTCCATCCGCCAGGTGTGGGCCACCCGCACGCACGAGATCGCGCAGCAGATCGTCGTCGGGCTCTATCCCTCGCTCCTCACCACCCAGGAGACCCTCGACCGGACGGACGCCTTCCTCGCCGATTTGGGTGACTCGTCGCCGTCGCTGCGGAGGCTCGTCCTCGAGTGCCGTGACGGGATCGTCCGCGCGCTCACGGCACAGGCCGCCGACAGGTAGCCCGGCTGCTGTCCGCTCTCCGGCGCCCTGCCGCGCGAGCGGATCGGATCACGTCGGGGAGGGCCACGCGGTCCTCCCCGGCCTCCTTCCCGCGGCCCCCGCCCACCAGCTCACGGCGTCCCGCACTCCTGGTCGAGGGCACTCCCCCTCGGCGGCGGCTAGGGTCGGATCATGAACCTGCAGGAACACCACTACGCCGCCCGCCTCCGGTGGACGGGGAACCTCGGCTCAGGCACCTCCGGGTACCGCTCCTACAGCCGCGACCACCAGATCGAGGTCGACGGCCCCGGACTGCTGCTCGGCACCGCGGACCCGACCTTCCACGGCACCCGGGACCGATGGAACCCCGAGCAGCTGCTCCTGACCGCCGTCGCGCAGTGCCACATGCTCTCCTATCTGCACGTCGCCGTGAGATCCGGAGTCGTCGTCACCGCGTACGCGGACACGCCCGTCGGAACGATGCGGGTCCATCGCGACGGCAGCGGGGAGTTCACCAGCATCCTCCTCCGGCCCCACGTGGAGGTCGAGGACGCCGGCCAGACCGGTCTCGCCGATTCCCTGCACGCCGAAGCCAACAGTTTGTGCTTCATCGCCCGCTCGGTCTCGTTCCCCGTCCACCACGAACCGACCTCCGCAGGACCCGCCTAGTCCACCCGCAGCGGCGGCCGGCGGGTCCTCGGTCAGCGCCGCCGCTGTAGCCTGTTAAGGCATCTCCGCGCCCACCCCTCGGGGCGGACCTCCCGGACGCCTGCGTGAAAGCGATTCCCATGACATTCCTTCCCTCCCTCGGCTACGGCGGCCAGGTCATCGGCGCACTGATCATCCTGATCGGTGCGCTGCTCCTCTGGCTCGTGGTCCGGTTCCTCATCGCGCGCTCGGTCACCCGTGTGCAGAACGGGTACAGCGTCTTCAAGAAGCCCCACTTCAAGTGGGCGCAGCCGGCGTTGCGGCCGTTCGACAGCGCCCGCCGGGTGCAGCGGGCCCAGACCATCGGCGGCCTCCTCTCCAGCGTCAGCGCCGGCACCATCGCGATCATCGCCGTCCTCATGGCCATCGAGACGCTCGGGTTCACCATCGGTCCCATCCTCGCGAGCGTGGGGATCGTCGGCATCGCCATCGGCTTCGGCGCGCGTGAGGTGATCCGGGACGCCTTCCTCGGCTTCTTCATCACCATCGAGGACCAGTACGGGATCGGCGACACCATCGAGGTCGGCGACACCGTGGGCGTCGTCCAGTCCCTCGGGCTGCGGATCACGCGGATGGTCGATGCGGACGGCGCCATCTGGTACGTGCGGAACGGTGACATCACGAAGGTGGGCAACCGGTCACAGGGCGAGTACGCACCGCCCACCGATCCCGCGACACCCGCCACCCCGGAGGTCCAGGCATGAGCGAGCCGCTTCCCGATCGATCAGACCGCTCCGAGGATGCGACGCCTTCCGCAACACCGACCGACGGCCCGGCCGACGGCGCGACCGGACGTCCGGACCTGCAGGCGCCCGGCGGGCGGGCAGCCCTGCCCGTCGAACGCCTGGTCGCCTCGGGCCAGACGTTCAGCCAGCCCGAGTACACGGAGAACTTCTACGAGGCGATCGGCGGGCACCCGACCTTCGTGAAGCTCGTGGACGCGTTCTACGAAGGCGTGGCCGATGACGAGATCCTGCGTCCCATGTACCCGGAACAGGATCTGCGGCCTGCGAAGGAGCGCCTGCTCCTGTTCCTCGAGCAGTACTGGGGCGGGCCGAAGACCTACGGCGAGCAGCGTGGGCACCCGCGCCTGCGCATGCGGCACATGCCGTTCCGCGTGGGCCCGCAGGCGCGTGACGCCTGGCTCCGACACATGCGCCACGCCGTCGACCGCCTGGACCTCGCTCCCCTGCACGAGGCGACCCTCTGGGACTACCTTGAGCGCGCCGCGCTTTCGATGGTGAACGCCGCGGACTGACCCGCTCGGAACCGCTCCCGTCAGAACAGCGCGGCAGCGCGCACGAGGACGTGGCCGCGGGACGTGCTCACCCGGGACCATCGGCCGTTTGTGTGGACCGTGGCCTCGCCGTCGGGCTCGAGGAATCCCAGTGAGTAGGCACCGAATGCCGCGCCCGCCGCAACCGGTCCGGGCACACCGTCGAGCGGACGGCCCCAGACGGCCGTGCGCGCACTGCTGATCACAGGCGCTCCGGGTCGTTCCGGAAGGCTGCGGGCCACCTCGGCGATGCCGTCCTTTGCGGCCTGCTCGAGCACACGGCAGGGCACGGTGCCTGCCGCAGTCCAGCCGCTCCGGGGCGGAAGAACGCCGGCCCAGTTCACCGTGACCGTCACCGGCGGGACGGTGAGGTGACGTCCGCCCTCGGGAATCCTCGCGAGCCTGTCGAGGACCGATCCGAGTGCAACGGTGGCGTCGACGGGCACGTCATCGGCGTCGACACCGAGGTCCGCGTCGGCAGCGGCGTCCGGTCGTCCCAGAGCCATGATGCGGAGCCCGAGGACCGTCGGCAGTGCTTCGCCGAGCACGGACGGGGCGAGGGTGCAGACGTACGCGGCGAGGATCTGCCCGTTCGAGACCAGGCGCATGGCGCCGTCCTCGTTGGCCCGCGCACGCGCAGTGAACGTCCTGAAATCGGCCAAGGTGTGCGCGTCCGCGAAGTGCAGCACGGGATCCGCCATGGTGCTCCCCTACCTCGTGCGTGGACGGCGGAAGGGGACGGCAGGTCCGTCCCAGGAGTGCAGGATGCCCCGCTGGCCCTCGGACAGGCGGACCGGCCGGCCCGTGCTCCGGCTGACGAGGACCATGGTCACCGCCGCAACGGCGGCCGTCGTGCTGCCCTCGACCTCCACGCGGTCCCGCACCGCGTACCCCAGCTCGAAACTGGACGCACCGACCGCCGTGGTCCACAGGTCGACGGCGGCGGGCCGGGTGCTGAAGTTCAACGGCGCCCGGTACTCGATTTCCTGCCGCCCCACGAGGGTGAAGTGGTCGGGGTCGAGGGAATCCATGAAGGAATTCTGCGCGGCCGGCCGGCTCATCAAGTGCACGCGGGCGTCCTCCAGGAACTGGAAGTACCGCACGTTGTTCACGTGGCCGTAGGAATCCTCGTCGCCGAAGCGCAGGGAGAGGGGAATGGTGTGTACCGGGGACATGGTGTCATTCTCTCAAAGTCCGCCCGGCCCCGACCATTCGCCGCATCGGGGCGGGGCCGTGTGAGGAACACCATGCGCCGCACGCCGTGCCCGTGTTGAGTGCCGGCAGAGCGCCGTCTAGTGTCAGGAGACCCGGGAGCGTGGGCTCCCATCGATCGGCAGACCGAGGAGATCCCGCAGATGGCGAAGCACGAGCCGATGGTCGAGGCGTCCGGCACCGCGAAGCACGACCCGACGGCGGCCCTGCTGGCGCTGCTCGACCTCAGCCCGGCCGAGGGCGCGCAGACCGACGAGGAGATCTTCGTCGGCGCCTCCGCGAGGCAGCCGGGCCGCCGGGTGTTCGGCGGACAGGTCCTCGCGCAGTCCCTGGTGGCCGCGATGCGCACCGTCGAGCCTTCCCGTGACGTCCACTCCATGCACGGCTATTTCCTGCGGGCGGGCGACGCCGAGAAGCCGATCACGTTCGGCGTCCAGCGACTCCGTGACGGGCGGTCCTTCTCCGCGCGACGGACGCATGCCTATCAGGACGGCGTCCCGATCCTCTCGATGATCGCCTCCTTCCAGGAGCCGGATGACGGGATCACCCACCAGGACACCATGCCGGCCGACGTCCCGGAGCCGGAAAGCCTGCCGTCGACGGCCGAGCTCCTGGGCAACCTGGATCACCCGGTGGCCCGCGCGTGGGCCTTCGAGCGCCCCTTCGACATCCGGCACATCGACGCTCCCCTCTATTTGAGCAACGAGGGATCGACCGAACCGCGCAACGCCGTCTGGATGCGCAGCCTCGGCCCGATGCCGGATGACCCCGACCTCCACCGCGCAGCACTGGCCTATGCGAGTGACTACACGCTGCTCGAATCCATCCTCAGACCCCACGGGCTCAGCTGGACCCGGCCCGGCATGAGCGTGGCCAGCCTCGATCACGCCATGTGGTGGCACCGCCCCGTGCGGGTGGACGACTGGCTGCTCTACGTCCAGAGCTCTCCGAGTGCGTCGGGAGCCCGCGGCCTTGCGGCCGGCCGTATCTACGACCGCAGCGGTCACCTCGTGGCGAGCGTCGCCCAGGAGGGCATGATCAGGATCCCCTCGGCCTGATCCCGCGGCTCGTCCGTCGACGCGCGGGCATCGCTGCATGGAACGAACCGGCGGTCCGCGCCGCTCGGAACGAACGAGGGGACGTGGCAGAAGCCACGTCCCCTCGTTCGGTGCCGGCGGCGTCGTCCGGCGCCCTGGCTGGAGCAGGCCTCCCCCCGCTCTCGTGGCGGAAGGCCTGCTGCGCTGTCAGTCGCGCGTGAGCCGTCGGTGGGTGACACGGTGCGGCTTCGCAGCATCCGGGCCCAACCGTTCCACCTTGTTCTGCTCGTACGCGTCGAAGTTGCCCTCGAACCAATACCAGTTGTCGGGGTCGTCCTCCGTGCCCTCGTAGGACAGGATGTGCGTCGCCACCCGGTCGAGGAACCACCGGTCGTGCGAGACGACGACGGCGCAGCCGGGGAATTCCAGCAGGGCGTTCTCGAGACTGGACAGAGTCTCGACGTCGAGGTCGTTGGTGGGCTCGTCGAGGAGCAGCAGGTTGCCGCCCTGCTTCAGTGTCATCGCGAGGTTCAGCCGGTTGCGCTCTCCGCCGGAGAGCACGCCGGCCTTCTTCTGCTGATCAGGGCCCTTGAAACCGAACGCCGAGACATAGGCGCGCGACGGCATCTCGACCTGGCCCACCTGGATGAAGTCGAGGCCGTCGGAGACGACCTCCCAGAGCGACTTGTTCGGGTCGATGCCCCCGCGGGACTGGTCGACGTAGGAGATCTTCACCGAATCGCCGATCCGGAGCTCTCCGCCGTCGAGCTCCTCGAGACCCACGATCGTCTTGAAGAGCGTGGTCTTGCCGACGCCGTTGGGGCCGATGACGCCCACGATGCCGTTCCTCGGAAGCGAGAACGACAGTCCGTTGATGAGGACGCGGTCGTCGTAGCCCTTCTTCAGGTTGTGCGCCTCGATAACCTGACTTCCGAGGCGCGGGCCCATCGGAATCTGGATCTCCTCGAAGTCGAGCTTCCTGGTGCGATCGGCCTCGGCAGCCATCTCCTCGTACCGGTTGAGCCTGGCCTTGGACTTGGTCTGGCGTCCCTTGGCGTTCGAGCGGACCCACTCGAGTTCCTCGGACAGACGCTTCGAGAGCTTCTGGTCCTTCTTGCCCTGGACCTCGAGGCGTGCGCGCTTCTTCTCGAGGTAGGTCGAGTAGTTCCCCTCGTAGGGGTACAGGTGCCCGCGGTCGACCTCGGCGATCCATTCCGCGACGTGGTCGAGGAAGTACCGGTCGTGGGTGACGGCGAGGACGGCGCCGGCGTAGGAGGAGAGGTGCTGCTCGAGCCAGAGCACGCTCTCGGCGTCCAGGTGGTTGGTCGGTTCGTCCAGCAGGAGGAGGTCCGGCTTCTGGAGCAGCAGCTTGCAGAGCGCGACACGGCGGCGCTCGCCACCGGAGAGTACCGTGACGTCGGCATCCGGCGGCGGGCAGCGAAGAGCGTCCATGGCCTGCTCGAGCTGGGAATCGAGGTCCCAGGCGTCGGCGGCGTCGATGGCCTCCTGCAGCTTGCCCATCTCGTCGAGGAGGGTGTCGTAGTCCGCGTCGGGGTTCGCCATCTCCTCCGAGATCTCGTTGAAGCGCTGGATCTTTCCGAAGATCTCACCGACGCCCTCCTGCACATTGCCCAGGACGGTCTTCTCCTCGTTCAGAGGCGGCTCCTGCAGCAGGATCCCCACCGTGTACCCGGGGCTCAGGCGGGCTTCACCGTTCGAGGGGGTGTCGAGCCCTGCCATGATCTTCAGGATGGTGGACTTACCCGCACCATTCGGACCGACGACGCCGATCTTCGCACCGGGGAAGAACGACATGCTGACGTCGTCGAGGATAACTTTGTCGCCAACAGCCTTGCGGGCCTTGGTCATTGTGTAGATAAATTCCGCCATGACCATAAGGCTAGTGGGTGCCCGCCCTGAACTCACACTCGGCCGGGCGGGCTCCCGCCTGGCTGTCTTGACCACGTAGCCCGGGCGACGCCCCCGAGACGAGGTCCTGGCCGGTCGCCGATGGTTCCTGGCGCGCCGCGCCCGGTCCTGCACCCAAGCCGCACACGATCGCCGGTCCTCCTGACCCGAAAGATCGCCGCATCCCGAGTCCTCACACGGCATCGCGCCGGCCGCGGCAGTGACGCGTCAGAACGGCACGCGCTCCTCGTCGAAGACCTCCTCGTCCGAGCTGTCCGCCTGCTCGCCGTCGTCGTGCCCGTCAGCCTCTGCTCCTTCAGCTCGCTCCGCCTCCGGTGACTGCCCGGTTTCGTACACCTCCCCGGTCGCCAGGTCCACGCCGTCGGGTACGCCGCCGTCGACCGTGCTTTCCGCTGCGAATCCAGCACCGCCCTGCTGGTCCAGCGCGGGCGCTCCCTGCGACGCCTCGGAACGGCCCACCGTGGTCCGCTTGAAGTTGGCGGTTCCCCACATGAGATCGTGGCCCGCGGTCTCGGCGTCGATCTCCACCGACGTCCCGGTCCTGCCGTCGGAGTTGATCCAGGGCCTCACCTTCAGCCGCCCGGTGACGATGACCCGGTCACCCTTCCTGATGCTCGCTCCCGCGTTGGTGGCCAGTTGGCGGAACATGGAGACGGAGTACCAGTTCGTGTGGCCGTCGACCCACGAATTCGACTCACGGTCGAAGCGACGCTCCGTGGAGCACATGCGGAACCCGGTGATGGGCAGGCCGCTCTGCGCGAGGGTCAGGCGAACCTCGGTGGCAACGTAGCCCCGTACGGTGATGATGTCGGTCATGATCAGTCCTTCCGTTGGCCTCGTGGGCGGCGGTGTGTGCCGGCCCGGAACAAGTCTCGATCGGCCGACGGGCTCCTGTGGCACCGTGGCCGCCTATGTGGACAACCACGTGTGGAGTACCTGAGATCTGACCGGTGGCAAAGGATTTCATCGCTCGGCGCTGGTGGTTGAGCCCGGCGCCTGGTGCTTCCTAGCGTGATGGCATGGACACTGCATCTCAGACCCACCCGATCGGCACCGGGCGCACGATCATCAGGACCCTTGCCGAGCTGGGCCGGATCCTGCAGCACCACGACTCCGTCTACCTTCGCTACTCCCGCGGGTACGAGGCGGACCGCGATTCGACGAGCAGGGACGGCGAAAGCGGTCTTGTGCTCCCGGGCCTCTCCGTCAATCCCCTGACCCCCGAGGACTGGTGGACGCGGCCGCTCGAGGACTGGCTCGCGCGGCAGATCTGCCAGTATCGCCACGTGGCCGAGGAGGAGGACCGGTGCGCCTGGATCCTGACAGGCACCACCGTCGGCAGGGGACCCGACTGCGAACCCCTCCTGGTGGACGTCACGCCGCTCGGCACACTTCACGAAGGCCTGCTGCAGGAGGCGGTGCGGATCTATGGCGAGAGGTTCGAGGCGGGCAAGCGGCCCTGATGATGCTCACCGGCGCGACGAAGGGCCGGGCATCTCGATGCCCGGCCCTTCGCGTGCGTGCCCCCGGCAGGATTCGAACCTGCGACCAGAGGATTAGAAGGCCCCTGCTCTATCCCCTGAGCTACGGAGGCAGTGCCTCGAGTTTACTATGGACGGCGATCGTGCTCAGTGGGTCAGGACACGTCGTCCGGGAAACTCACCCGCAGCTCGAGTCGGTGCTGGCCGTCCGGATCCTGGGAGTACACCGCCTTGCCCGAGATGCCGCGAAGCCCCTCGGTGCCGGACCCGGGGATGATGTGGCCGGAACTCGCCGCGTCCGAGCCCTCGGCGACGCCCCAGTGCTGGACCGTCATGGAGCCGGAGCGCTCACCGATCGTGCCGACGAACTGTTCGGACGCCACGTAGCCCGCGCCGACGTCGTTCCCGGCCATCAGGAGCTCCGCCGTGCTGTTCCCACTGATCTCGCCCTCGAAGACCTTGGCCGCCCGAACCCGGGACAGCTCTCCGGTGCTGCCGGGTTCGGAATACGGTTCTGCGTCCCACGCAGTGATCTCGAACTCACCGCTGTACGTTGTCATGCCTATGTCACTCATTGACCCAGTATCGTCGCTCTGCGCCGGTCCCGCATGCCGAATGCCGGCTGAGGACGGCCCGTCAGCGGCTGCAGCGCGGTCCGGCAGCGGGCGTCAGTGCAGCTGTCCGGGGGCCAGGGGGCTGTAGCGACGCCGGAAAAGGACCTTCGTGCTGCGGTCCAGGAAGACGAGGTACAGCGCGAAGGCGAGAGCCGCGACGGCCGCGAGCTGACGTGCCACCGCAAGGCTCAGATCGAAGTAGGGGAAGATGTCCAGCTGGTCGCTGATCGCGTAGACCATGAAGAACGCCACCGTGACATAGAGGAACTTGACCTGCCAGTCGTCCCGGATGCCCGTGACGGCGAACAGCGGTATCAGCCAGACCACGTACCAGGACTGGATCATCGGCGCGAGCAGGACGATCGAGGCGAAGGCGATGGCGAGGCGGCGCACGAGATGGCTGTGATCCCCCCGGAAGACCTGGATCGCGATGATGACGAGCGAGGCCACGCGTGCGAGCGTGTGGAACGCGTTGGCGAGGCCCCAGCCGTTGAGCTCGAGGGCGTCACCGAGGCTCGCGATGACCATCCCGATGAAGCCGATCGGCGCGTACCAGATCCAGACGCTGCCGGGCGTGCTGAGGGCGCCGACCCAGCCGAAGCCGAACGTATTGACGAGACCCATGATCCACAGGATGCCCAGGCTCAACCCTGCCGTCATGAACCAGTAGAGGAACTTGCGCGGCCAGGACGCGTTCCGGCCGGCCCACATGAGACCCACGAACGGAAGGAAGATCAGCGTGATCGGCTTGATACCGACCGAGAGGGTGATGAGCAGGATGCCGAGGACCGGCCGCTTCGTCGCTGTCAGGTAGAGGCCGGCCAGCGCGAGGCCGATCATCAGCGAGTCGTTGTGGATGGCCGCCACGAAATTGATGAGGAACAGCGGGTTCGCGGCCGTCAGCCAGAGAGCCCGCGTGCCGTTGATCGAGTGCAGCTCCGCCAGTTTGGGAACGAAGTAAACGCACAGGGCCACGCCGATCAACGCGATGACCCTGAAGAGGATGATCGAGGTGTCGGGGTGGCCGCCCGTGATCCGGACGACCCCCTCCTCGATCCACAGGAAGACGGGACCGTACGGCGTCGGGCTCTGTGCCCACAGGTCGTCGGCCCCGATTTGGAGGTAATTGGAGATCTGGGAGTAGCCGTCCACGTAGGGATTGAGCTTAGCCACCATGACCTGGCCCTGCGCGATGTAGGCGAAGACGTCCCTGCTGAACAGCGGGAGTGCCGCCGCGAGCGGGACAGTCCAGGCGATGATGGCCTTCAGGACGAAGGGCCGGCTCTCGTCGGACCACCCGTTCAGACGCTGGCCGAGGCGCAGCCACGCACGGATGAGCAGCATCCCGCCCAACGCAAGGAGCAACACGGACAGGATGGCGCCGACCGGCTCGAAACGGAGCCAGATGATGATGGGGTTGCGTCTCAGGTCGGCCGATGCCAGCGAGAGCCAGCCGACCCCCAGTGAGCCCATCCACATCATCAGGGACCCGATGAATCCCTGGATGATCGCGACGTTCGGCCGGTGGGGCCCGGGTTGCTTCTCCACCTGTGTGAGCGGGAGCTGGGCGGGCATCGGGTGGATCCAATCGTCGTCAGGCAGGAGTCGGCGTCGAACGCCCATATCCCCGGGCCGGTTGGCTGATCGGCGGTCGCCCGGCTCGCCGCGGAACGGTGCCCGCGCCGGAAGCAGCAGGATGACCCAGATCCCCCGCAGCCCTGAGCGAACTGTACGAATATTAGCATCGGGCGGCGCGGGACGGCGGGAGGACGTCGTTGCCGCCGGTCGAGTGACACTGCGCCGGGTGGGTCGGGCTGACGGCGCACTCCGCACGGAGGCGCACGCGCCGGACGGTACATTGGTCGGATGCCGATATCGAATGAACGCATCGTCTGGATCGACTGCGAGATGACGGGGCTGGACCTCACCCATGACGCCCTGATCGAAGTCGCCGTGCTGGTGACCGATGCCGAGCTCAACGTGCTCGGTGAAGGCCTCGACGTCGTCATCAAGCCCTCACCCGAGGCGTTGGGCCAGATGGGTGACTTCGTGCGGGACATGCATACGAAGTCCGGGCTGCTCGACGAGCTCGACGGCGGTATGTCCCTGGCGGATGCCGAGCACCAGGTCCTCGAGTACATCCGCGGCCTGGTCCCGGAACCGCGCAAGGCCCAGCTGGCCGGCAACTCGGTGGGCACCGACCGCACGTTCCTGGTCCGCGACATGCCCAGCGTCGTCGATCACCTGCACTACCGGATCATCGACGTCTCGACGATCAAGGAGCTCGCGCGTCGCTGGTACACGCGTGCCTATTTCCAGGCACCGGCGAAGACCGGTGGGCACCGGGCGCTCGGGGACATCGAGGATTCCATCCGCGAACTGCAGTACTACCGGGCCGCCGTGTTCGTCCCGGCACCCGGACCCGACTCGGCGACGAGCAAGGAGATAGCCCGGACGGTCACCGGCTGACGTTCCGCGGGCAGCGGGACGGACGCCTGGGCGCCGCTGTCAGGGGCACCACGAAAAGTGTGTAAACTTGTATCCGCTGCCTTTCGTAGACAGCCCGGACCGGTACAGCCGCCGGGCCGACAGCGAAGCACATGGTGGGTATAGCTCAGTTGGCAGAGCGCCTGGTTGTGGTCCAGGAGGTCGCGGGTTCAACCCCCGTTACTCACCCTCAGTTGTCAGGATCGGTCCTGACCACGGATGCCGTCCCGGAGATCGTCCGGGGCGGCATCCGCATTTCCGGCCCCAGCACGCCCACGCCCACGCCTTCCGCGCCGCAGTCCACGACGGCCTGCTCGCGCGAAGGCCGAGAGCACCGAAGGACCCCACCATGGAACGCACAGTGTTCGACGAGGATCACGAGCTCTTCCGCGACGTCGCCCGCGAGTTCAACGAGCGCGCCGTCGCCCCCCACTACGCCGCCTGGGACAGGCAGCACATGATGGACCGCTCCGTCTGGACCGCCGCGGGCGAGCAGGGCCTGCTCGGACTCGCTGTCCCGGAGGAATTCGGCGGAGCCGGCATGCCGGACTACCGCTTCCGCGCCGTCCTCGACGAGGAGTTCGCTCGCAGCAACCATCTCTCCGTGGGGCTCGCCTTCCACCTGCACGATGATCTCGTGCTGCCCCACGTGCTCGCGCACGGCTCCGACGACCTGAAGGAACGCTGGCTTCCTGGCATGGTGTCCGGGGAGATCGTGACCTCGTGCGCCTGGACCGAGCCGGGAGCGGGCAGCGACCTGCGAGGCATCCGTACCAAGGCCGTGCGCGACGGCGACGACTGGCTCATCAGCGGCCAGAAGGTGTTCATCGGCAACGGGATCAGTGGCGACGCGTCCCTCGTCCTCGCCCGCACGGACGGCAGCTCCGGACGCGGCGCCAGTGATGCCTTCTCCCTCTTCATGGTGCGCAGGGGTGAGGGCTACACGCCCGGACGCCAGCTGGACAAGATGGGCTTCCACGCCTCGGACACCGCCGAACTGTTCTTCGACAACGTGCGCGTGCCGGGCACCGACCTCGTCGGCGAGGTGGGCCAGGGCCTGCGGTACAGCCTCGAGCAGATCCCCCAGGGGCGGCTCGGCATTGCAGTGGCGGCAGCGGCACTCGCCCGGGCAACCTACGAGCAGACGGTCAGGTACGTGACGGAGCGCAGCGCCTTCGGCGAGCGGGTCCTCGACTTCCAGGCGACGCGCCACGTCCTCGCGGATCTCCTGACCGAAGTACAGGTCACGGAGGCGTTCGTCGACCAGGCCGTCCTCGCCTTCAACGCGGGCGCCCTGACGCCGACGGCGGCCGCACAGGCAAAGCTCTGGGCGAGCGAACGCGCGAAGTCCGTCACCGACCGGTGCCTGCAGCTGCACGGCGGGTACGGGTACATCCTCGAGTATCCCGTCTCGCAGGCCTTCCTGGCCGCACGGTTGCTGACCATCTTCGGCGGTACGAGCGAGATCATGCGTGAGTCCATCGGCCGCTCCATCGCGGACCGCGCCGCACAGAAGAGGTAGAGCCCATGACCGTCCATCCCATCACGATCACCGGCGAACCGGTCCTGCACCGGCGCGCACAGCCCGTCGAGGCGTTCGACGACGAACTCCGCGCGTTGATCGCCGACATGTTCGAGACGATGGACACCGCGAACGGGGTGGGTCTCGCCGCACCGCAGATCGGGGTGGGACTTCGCATCTTCGTGTACGGCATGGAGAACGACGACGACGTCCCAGCCCGCGGCGTACTCGTCAATCCGACGCTCGTCACCTCGAAGGTTCCTGGCGCCGATCCCGACCCGGACGAGGAAGCCGAGGGCTGCCTCTCCGTTCCGGGCGAGGCCTTCCCGCTGAAGCGGGCCGAATGGGCCCGCGTCTCCGGGTTCGACGGCGACGGCGCTCCGGTCGAGTTCGAGGCCACCGGGTGGTTCGCCCGGTGCATGCAGCACGAGTACGACCACCTGGACGGGAAGCTGTACGTCGACCGCCTGAATGCGAAGCATGCCCGCCGGGCGAAGAAAGCCACGAAGAACAACGGGTGGGGAGTTCCGGGACTGACGTGGATGCCCGGCGTCGACCCCGACCCTTTCGGGCACTGAGGGGCGCCCCGCCCCCTCTGATAGCGCGGATCGGGCCCCAGGAATCGCGGGGATCGTCGAGGTCCTGCCGGATCTGCCTTAAGCGGCATCCCGCGGCGCGGCGCTCGGCACGCCGTCGTCCAGCTCGGATGTGGGAGCCGAGGCAAGGTCCTCCAGGCGCCTGATGCCCCTCAGCGGGCCGAGCAGTGCGACCAGGGGTGCCATGCACGCGATGACGACGCCGGTCAGCACGCCCGCGCGGATGCCGATGGTCTCCGCGAGGATCCCTGCGGCGAGGCTGGCGAGGGCGAGCATTCCCCAGCTCACCGTCCGTGACGCGGCGCCCAGCCTGCCCATCATCCCCGGAGGGCAGACGCGTTGCCGGAAGCTCGACCCGACCACGATGTTCCAGGACACGCTGGCCCCCATGACGAACATGCCGGCGACGCCCCAGAGCATGCCCCAGCCCGGCGACAGCAGCAGGAGGCTGGCGTAGCCGAGCACGCCCGGCACCATGGACCAGCGCCAGAGCGGCCCGGTCCCGAAGCGGTCGCCCATCGACTGGGCGGTGATCCCGCCCACGGCTCCGCCCAGCGAGGCCGCAGCGAGCAGCATCCCGAGCCACACCTCCGATTCACCGACTGATCTGAGCACCAGCAGTACGAGAAGTGACGCGGCGATGTTGCCGCCCAGGTTCCACAGCGCGGCGTTGAACAGCAGGGCGCGCAGCGGCGCCGTACTGAAGGTGTAGCGCAGGCCGTCCGCCATCTCGCGCAGGATCGGTTGCCTGCTCGGCGGCGCCACGACTTCGCGGACGTCGAGGCGCTGCACGGCCACGAGGGACACGATGAACGCGCCCAGCTGGACCAGCAGCGTGTTCGACGCCCCGGCGATGGTCGTGAGCCATCCTGCTGCTGCCCGTCCGGCGGCATCCGCCGCAGCGCCCGAACCGGTGATCAACCCGTTGCCCTCGATGAGTTCATCCGGTGTCACGGCCTGTTGGACCAGTGCGGCGTCCGCCAGCTGGAAGAAGACCGACGCCGTCCCGGCGACGAAGGCCGTGGCGAACAGCAGTGGCGTGCTCAGGAAACCGAGCCAATAGCCGAGGGGCAGGAGCCCGAGGACGACGACACGCACGAGCAGCGCGCTCATCATCACGGGTTTCCGGGGCAGACGGTCCACCCACACCCCGATGACGAGTCCCAGGACCAGCCAGGGCAGGAAGGTCATGCCCGCGAGCGCAGCGACCTCGAAGTTGCTCGCTTGGAGTTCCACGGCCGCGATGATCGGCAGGGCCACGGCGGCGACGGCGTTCCCGAGGACTCCTGAGGTGCTCGAGACCAGGAGGGCGCGGAAATTGCTGTTACGCCTCAGCAGGTGCTGTCCCCCACCGCCCCCGTCGCTCATCAGATCACCCTAACGGAGCGGGCGATACATGATCGGGCGCTTCGGGTGCGCGCCGCAGAGCAGTTCGCCGGGCCTTGACGATCGGGGAGGCTCCGCTGATAATCCTCGGTCGCACGGCGGCGGCCCGACAAAGTTCCCGGTTTCACCGTTGGCTGATCCGGCCTGCGCGGATTGCCGCACCTCGCGGGGAGGCGGATCATTGGATATGGAAGGAAGTCCGGCGGTCGTTCCCCCAGCGGCATCGCCGTGGACTCCTTCCGAGGCGGCTATAGACGCCGGCGGCCCCTGCCTCTTGAGACCGGGCGGGGGCCGTTCACCCCCTCCGTGGTGACCAGACCGGCGGCATGCGGCCGTCATCGACCGTACGTCCTCTGCGAGCTTCGGGGCAGACGAACGGGCCAGCCCCGAAAGCCCCAGCTGTGGGCCGACCCGTTCTCACCGTCGCGCTTGCGTACGAGACCCACGGCGGCTTTCACAGATTAGGCCCATCACCGGCGCTGGACAACGTATGACGCGCCGCGCGCGGGTCGCCCTTGACGGCAGCGCCAGCAGGTGGGGTGGTCGAGGGATGGGTCGACCGATACGCCGGGTTCTGTCATCGCACGACGTCGCCATCGTGCAAGTGGCGGCCATCCATCTACGAACGCCGTTGCCGACGCCCTCCAGCGGCCTACCCGTGCACTCGGGCGGGCAGCCCTGATCACGCGCACTGTCTGGCCTTGCTCCGGGTGGGGTTTACCGAGCCGCATCGGTCACCCGATGCGCTGGTGGTCTCTTACACCGCCTTTTCACCCTTACTTCCCTCCGGCCTGGACCGGAAAGGGAAGCGGTCTCTTTTCTGTGGCACTGGCCTGCGGGTTACCCCGAGTGGGCGTTACCCACCACCCTGCCCTGCGGAGCCCGGACGTTCCTCGGTGGAGCAGCCCGTGGGCACCTCCAACGCGGCCGCCTGGTCGACCCATCCACCTCCAGTCTAGGCCCGCTCCCCTCGTCCCCGGTGCAGCATCGGCGTCGGCCGGCCGGCCGGCGTCGCCCGCCCACGGTCCCTACCCTCGACGTCGTATACGGTTGATCGGTGCTGATCCTGCTTCCCCCGTCCGAAGGCAAGTCCGCCGCTCGCCGGGGAGACCCGCTGGCCATCGAGGACCTTCACTTCCCGGAGCTCAACCCTGCCCGCAGAGCGGTGCTGCGCGCCCTCCGGACCGTGAGCGCCACGGATGACGCCCTCGGGGTCCTCGGTGTGGGAGCCTCGCTCATCGAGGACGTACGACAGAACCTCGTGCTCGAGGAAGCTCCCTCCGCGCCCGCACACGATATCTATTCCGGAGTGCTCTACGACGCCCTGGGCTTCGCCCGGATGACGCCGGTGCAGAAACGGAAGGCGAGGGACCACTGCGTCGTCGTGTCCGGATTGTGGGGAGCCATCGGCTTCGGCGACCCGATACCGGCCTACCGTCTCTCGATGTCCGTGGCCCTCCCGGAGATCGGCCGGCTCGCAGGGTACTGGAAGAAGCACCTCGCCGGCCCCCTGGCTGACCACGCCGGCCGGGATCTGATCGTCGACTGCCGCTCGAGCACCTACGCCGCCGCGTGGGCGCCGCCGCCGGAACAGACCGCCGCGGTTCACGTGGTCCAGGTCCGCAACGGAGTCCGGACCGTCGTCTCGCACTTCGCCAAGCACACCCGCGGCGAGCTGGCGCGGCACCTGCTCGTCCGCCGTGGAACGGCGCCCGAGACGCCTGAGGCGCTGCTCCGCGCCACCCGGGAGAAGTGGACCGCGGAACTCGAGCCGGCCACCGCGAGGAAACCTGCCCAGCTCACCATCCTGCTGGACTGACCGCGGCGAGCGGAACGGTCCAGGTGTATCGCGCTAGGACGCCACCAGCTCGATCTCGAACCCCTCCGCGTTCTCGAGGTAGGCCGCGTAGTGCTCGGGGCCGCCCGCGTAGGGGTGTGCGTCCCTGAACATCAGGCTCCAGCCGTGGCTGACCGCCCGGCGGGCAAGGAGATCGACGTCGGCGCGGGACCCGGCACGGAAGGCCAGGTGGTTGACGCCCGGCCGCCGCCGCTCATGGACGCTTCCCGTGACATCAGGGCCGCTCTCCAGCACGATGTAGAACGTCTCGGAACCGTAGCTGACGCCGTGCTTCCACTCTTCCCGTCGCGGGAAGCCCAGGCGCTCCAGCAGCCAGCCGAGGCTCGAGACGGCGGACGGCAGATCAGCGGTCCACACCTCCACATGGTGCAGCTGCCCCGCCGGGCGTGGCGTCTCCGCGGGCGCGGCAACCGGGACCGCTTCCTTCTCCGCGGCGCGCGGTTTCCACGGGACGCCTGCCATCCCGGCGTCCATGGCCTCGTTCGAGAGCCGGTCGGCGTCCTTGTTGCGTTCGCGCGGAATCCATTCGTAGGTCACCTGGCGGGGGTTCATCACCGTGCGTGCCTTGCCGGCGAGGACGCGCATGTCCGCATGCTTGATCTGCCACCGGCCGGACATCTGCTCCACCACCAGCTTGGAGTCCATCTTCACGTGGACCGATGCCTCCGGGTTGATCTCACGGGCGAGCTCCAGCCCCGACACGAGGCCCGAGTACTCGGCCACATTGTTCGACGCCTTGCCGATATAGGCGGCTTTCTCCACCAGTATCCGCCCCGTGTCGGGGTCCCGGACGAGCGCACCGTACCCGGCGTGGCCGGGATTACCCCGGGAACCGCCGTCGGCCTCGACGATCAGGCGCTGCGGTGCCCCGTCCGCGCCGGGCCCGGCCGTCCGGTCCGAGGCATGCGGGTCGAAGAGTTGCTGATCAGTCACGACTGCTGGTTCCCCCAGTCCTCGGACCGGACCAGGATGCACCCGGAGTCGGGGCAGAGCACGATGTCGTCTGCCGCGGCCCCGGCGATGTCGGCCAGGTCACCCGGGCTCAGCTGCATGCCGGAACCCTCGGACTTCCCGTTGAACAGACGGGCCGCACCGACCCCCCGGCGCGCGAGGATCCGCTCGTAGATCGCCAGGAGCGGGGCATCGAAGGTGGCTGCGAGGTCGTCCCGCTTCGCCTGCACGCCGATCCGCTGAGCCTCGATATCCGCGAGCTCGGCGTCGCGCGCCTCCTCGAGGGCCCGGAGTTCGTCGCGGACACCACTGGTGCGGCCCTGGACCTCCGCCCGAACACCCCGCGCGGTCTCGACGCGCTCCATGACGTCGAGTTCCACGTCCTCGAGATCGGACCGACGCTTGGTGAGGGACCCGACCTCGTGCTGGAGCGCCGTCAGGTCCTTGGACGTCCCGGTGCCGCTGTTCAGCCGCTTCTCGTCACGCTCGAGACGCGTGACCACGGACTGCACCTCGTCCTCCGCCTTCGTGAGTTCGCGTTCGAGATCCCCCAGCACCGTCGTCGCCCGGACCAGCTCCGCGTCGACCTCGGCGACCCGGGACGCCAGCACGGCGAGCTCCGGGTTGCTTCGGGCAGCGGACGCCTGCCGGACGAGCTTGTTCAGGGACGAGTCGAGGGCCTGCAGATCGAGCAGGCGGAGTTGTTCCTCGGGTGCAGCCTTGGCCACGGTAAACCTCCAGGATGGGAACGGGACGGACAGATGGGGCGGGGACAGCAGTGCGCGGGAGCAGGGTCGTTCAAGCCTAGGCCACCCGGCCGGACAGGACCCGCCCGCCTCGCCATCCCGGGCGCGGTGGTCAGCGCCCCGGTGTGAGGACGAAGTCCCAGGGATCCGTATTGACTCCGCTGACCCTGATGTCAGTGGTGAACCCGTGATCGGCCAGGACGTTCCCGAGGGCGTCCGCGGCCGGCGTGAGCCACAGCCATTCGCTGCCGAAGTGGGACACGTCGATCAGGAATGGGCCGGCCTGTCCCGCGGCTTCCCGCGCCTCCAGCGCCGGATGGTGACGCAGGTCGGCCGTGACGAAGACGTCGGCCCGGCTGGCCCGGACGCGCCCGAGGAGGGAATCGCCCGCGCCCCCGCACACGGCGATCCTCCGCACCAGGGCGTCCCTGTCCCCCGCGACCCGCACTCCCCCGGCCACCGCGGGGAGGATCGAGAAGACCGCCTCGGCGAAGGCCCCGAGGGGCACGGCGGTCTCGAGGTCCCCGACGCGTCCGATACCTTCCTCCGGCAGTCCGTTCGCCGCCTCAGCGAGTGGCCGCACGTCCCGCAGTCCCAGGGCGTCCGCGAGGACATCGGAGACGCCGCCGACGGCGCTGTCACCGTTCGTATGGACCGTGACGAGGGCGCAGCCGGACTCGATGAGCCGATGCAGCACCTCGCCCTTGAACCCCGAGGCCGCGACCGACGACACCGGCTTCAGCAGGAGGGGGTGGTGGGAGACGATCATCGCCGCGCCCCACTCGAGGGCCTCGTCGAGGACCGCAGCAGTGGGATCGACGGCAAAGAGGATCCTCGGCACCCGCGTGGTGGATCGCCCGGCGACCAGCCCGACGGCGTCCCACCCCTCGGCCAGACTCTCCGGCCACAGTTCCTCGACCGCGGCGAGCACGTCCGCCACGGTGGGTTCCTTCTGGTCGTCCGACCCGGCGAACCGACCTACCGCCGGCCTATCGGTGTCCTCGGAGGCGCTGGGGGTCGTACCGGCGTCGTGCCCGTTGTCATCCATGACACCAGTCATACCGCCGTCGGATCGCGGCTCCAAGTCGGAGCGGCTTCGCTGCCGGCTGATCCGGCCCGGGAATCTTCGACGGGTGCCGCGCATTGACACAGTCATGAAGACATTCGTGCTTGGAGGAGGCTGCTTCTGGTGCCTCGACGCCCTGTACCAGAAGACCCGCGGCGTGACGGAGGTGGTGTCCGGTTACACCGGCGGTCACACGCGACACCCCGACTACGACTCCGTGTGCTCGGGCATGACGGGTCATGCGGAGGTCGTCGCGGTGAGCTTCGACGAGACGGTGATCCCGGAGGACGTCATCCTGGACATGTTCTTCGTGTCCCACGATCCGACCACCCTCAACCGGCAGGGCTACGACGTCGGCACCCAGTACCGCAGCGTCATGTACTACCAGGATGCAGAGCAGCAGGCGCTCTTCGAGGACGCGATCGCGCGCAACCAGGAGAACTGGAAGAACCCGATCGTGACCGAGGTCAGCAGGCTGCCCGATTTCCATGTCGCCGAGGACTGGCACCAGAACTACTACGCGAAGCACCCGGAGCAGGGGTACTGCCAGGTGATCATCAATCCGAAGCTCTCCAAAGCCCGCAAATATTACTCCCAGTGGCTCGCGGCATAGGCCTGCGGACGCCCGGCCGTTAAACTGACCGCCGTCCGGCCGCGGCGGCTTCCGGGCCCCGCGCCGCACGAGCACGCGCCAGACCGCTGATATCCTCCGACTCCCGAACAGGCAGGCCCCCGCATGGCAAAGATCTACGACGACGTCACCCAACTGGTCGGTCGCACGCCCCTCGTCCGCCTCAATCGCCTGACCGAGGGTCTCGACGCGCAGGTCGCCGTCAAGCTCGAGTTCTACAATCCGGCCAACAGCGTGAAGGACCGGATCGGCGTGGCGATCATCGACGCCGCGGAGAAGGCCGGCGCGCTCCTGCCCGGCGGAACGATCGTCGAGGGCACCTCCGGCAACACGGGGATCGCGCTCGCGATGGTCGGTGCAGCACGCGGCTACAAGGTCATCCTCACCATGCCGGAGACAATGTCCACCGAGCGCCGCGTCATGCTGCGGGCCTACGGCGCGGAGATCGTTCTGACCCCGGGCTCGGAGGGCATGCGGGGAGCCGTCGAACGCGCCAAGGACATCGTCGCCTCGACGGAGAACGCCATCTGGGCCCAGCAGTTCGCCAACGCGGCAAACCCGGCCATCCATCGGGCGACGACGGCGGAGGAAGTCTGGGAGGACACGGATGGAGCGGTGGACATTTTCGTGGCGGGCGTGGGCACGGGGGGCACGATCACGGGTGTCGGACAGGTCCTCAAGAACCGCAAGCCCGGCGTGCAGATCGTCGCCGTCGAGCCCGCCGACTCGCCCATCCTGAACGGCGGGGCTCCGGGACCGCACAAGATCCAGGGCCTCGGCGCCAACTTCATCCCCGAGAATCTCGACCGTGACGCGTACGACGAGGTGTTCGACGCCACGGTCGAGGATTCCGTGCGTGTGGCGCGTGCGCTCGGCACCCAGGAGGGAATCCTGGGCGGCATCTCCTCCGGGGCCATCGTGTGGGCAGCACTCGAGCTCGCGAAGCGACCGGAGAACGCCGGTAAGCTCATCGTGGCCATCGTCTGCGATTTCGGCGAGCGGTACATCTCCACGGTGCTCTTCGACGACATCCGCGGCTGACCGGACCCGGCCGGCCGGATGTCCGGCACGAACAGCGACCACGAATCATGCGAAGGTGACCGGTGAGCTTCCTAGAACGACTGCGCGAGGACCTCGGGACCGCGCGCACCCATGACCCTGCGGCCCGCGGGTCACTCGAGACCACGGTGGTCTACTCGGGCCTGCACGCCATCTGGGTGCATCGCCTGACGCACCGGATGTGGCGCAACGAGAATCTCCGGTTTCCGGCGCGTGCCCTCGCCCAGCTCGCCCGGGCGCTCACGGGGGTGGAGATCCATCCGGCCGCGACCATCGGCCGCCGGTTCTTCATCGACCACGGCATGGGGATCGTGATCGGGAGCACGGCCGAGATCGGCGACGACGTGATGCTCTACCAGGGCGTCACCCTCGGCGGTCGATCGCTCGAGAAGGTGAAGCGGCACCCGACCATCGGCGACCGCGTCACCATCGGCGCCGGCGCGAAGGTCCTCGGTCCCATCACCATCGGTGCCGGCAGTGCGGTGGGCGCCAACGCCGTCGTCGTCAAGGACACCCCACCGGACTCGATCGTCACGGGCATCCCGGCGACGTTCCGGCACCGGGACTCGCGGCGCGAGACGCAGCCCGCGGTCGATCCGGCCGAGTACGTGGATCCCGCCATCTACATCTGACCCGGCGGGCACGAACGCACGAAGCCCCGGACCGCGGTCCGGGGCTTCGTGCGTTCCAGCGTGCGTCAGTGGGTGTCGACGGCTTCGATCTCCGACTTGTCCTCGCCCCAGAGGGTGTGGAACGTGCCCTCGGTGTCGACACGGTTGTAGGTGTGTGCGCCGAACAGGTCACGCAGGCCCTGGGTGAGCGCGGCCGGCAGGCGCGGACGGCGCAGCCCGTCGTAGTACGCGAGCGACGCCGAGAACACCGGCACCGGGATGCCGAGCTGGACGGCGGTCGCCACGACACGCCGCCAGGCCGGCACGGCACCGGCGATGGCCTCCGCGAACGCCGGTGCGAGCAGCAGGTTCGCCGGACGCTCGTCGGCCACGGCGTAGGCCTTCATGATGTCGTCGAGCAGTTCCGCCCGGATGATGCAGCCCGCCCGCCACAGCGAGGCGATCTCGTCGAGCTTGAGCTCCCACCCGTACTCCTTCGCTGCCGCTGTGAGCATGTCGATGCCCTGCGCGTAGCTCACGAGCTTCGAGGCATACAGTGCCAACCGGACGTCCTCGACGAACGTGTCCGGGAGTTCGACCGTACCCTCGTGGCCCTGCAGGATCTCCTGCGCCAGGGCCCGCTGATCGGTCTGCGAGGACAGCGCGCGCGCGAACACGGACTCCGCGATGCCCGACGTCGGACTCCCCAGCTCCAGCGCGGAGACGACCGTCCACCGTCCGGTGCCCTTCTGCCCGGCTGCGTCGACGACGACGTCCACGAACGGCTTGCCCGTGCGCTCGTCGGTGTGCCCCAGGACCTCGGCGGTGATCTCGATCAGGAACGAGGACAGCGTCCCGGAGTTCCAGTCGGTGAAGATCTTCGCCTGCTCGGCCGGCTCGATCCCGGCACCTGAGCGCAGGAGGTCGAACGCCTCACCGATGACCTGCATATCGGCGTACTCGATCCCGTTGTGGACCATCTTCACGAAGTGCCCGGCGCCGTCGGTACCGATCCACCGGCAGCACGGCTCCCCGTCGTACTTCGCGGAAATCTTCTCCAGCATCGGGCCCAGCGAGTCATAGGACTCGCGGGATCCGCCGGGCATGATCGACGGACCCAGCAGCGCGCCCTCCTCGCCGCCCGAGACACCGACGCCCACGAAGTGCAGATCCTGCTTCGACAGGGCAGCCTCACGACGCCGCGTGTCCTCGTAGTGCGAGTTCCCGCCGTCGATCACGATGTCACCAGGCTCCAGCAGCGGGGTCAGCTGGTCGATCACCGAGTCCACGGGCTTGCCGGCCTTCACCATGATCAGCACCCGGCGCGGCTTCTCCAGCGCGTCCACGAGCTCCTGCAGCGACTCCGTCCGAATGAAGTCACCATCATCACCGTGCTTCTCCAGCAACGAGTCCGTCTTCTCGATGGACCTGTTGTGCAGGGCCACCGTGTATCCGTTCCGAGCAAGATTACGAGCGAGATTCGCCCCCATCACTGCCAGTCCTGTAACACCGATCTGTGCGCTCACTGTTTCTCCGTCGTTAGTCAGCTGCATGCGCTCACGCTGCATGGTCCGGCACTCGGCGCGTCTCCGCGCGGGCCGTCCGGTCCCTTTCACACTATTACCGTCCGAACGCCTGCCGCCACACGGAGGGGCCGCGAAGGGCTTTTGTTGCGATCCGCTTCACCGGCGACGTGTCCGAGCCGACAGCTCGCCCGCTGGGTCGCTGGCGCCATCCGTGAAAGAATGCTACGGATGTCCGATCTTACTGTTACCCCCGCTGCCACCGCCCTTCCGCCCGCCCGCCCTCAGGTGCGGCCCGAAGTGGAGGGTGCCCAGCCCATCGTCGCGAGTGACGGCCGGCCGCTGCTGCAGTTCAAGTCGCCCCGTGTCAGCCAGCCGCCTGTGCACCTCGCGGACCTGACCCTCGCCGAGCGGCAGGACCGCCTCAAGGAGCTCGGGCACCAGGGATTCCGGGCGAAGCAGCTCTCGACGCACTACTTCTCGCACTACACCACGGACCCGGCCGCGATGAGTGACCTCCCCAAAGCAGGCCGCGAGGAGCTCGTCGCCGCGATGTTCCCTCCCCTGCTCACCGAGGTGAAGCGGTTGACGACGGACAACGGGGACACCATCAAATTCCTGTGGCGGCTGTTCGACGGGGCCCTCGTCGAGTCCGTCCTGATGCGGTATCCGGGCCGCGTGACACTCTGCGTGTCCTCGCAGGCCGGGTGCGGCATGAACTGCCCGTTCTGCGCCACCGGGCAGGCCGGCCTGACCCGCAACATGTCGACGGCCGAGATCGTGGACCAGGTGGTCGCCGCGAACCGCGCCCTCGCGGAAGGTGCACTGGGCGACCTGCGCACCGACGGCGGGCACGACGCCGATCGCGTCACCAACATCGTCTTCATGGGAATGGGCGAGCCACTCGCGAACTACAAGCGCGTCATGGGGGCCCTCCACCGGTTCGTCGACGACTCCCCCGAGGGCCTCGGCATGTCCGCGCGGAACATCACGGTCTCGACGGTGGGGCTCGTTCCCGCCATCAACAAGCTGGCGGCCGAGTCCCTGCCGGTGACCTTCGCCCTGTCCCTCCACGCGCCGGACGACGAGCTCCGCGACGAGCTGATCCCGGTCAACACCCGCTGGAAGGTCGACGAGGCACTGGATGCGGCCTACAACTACTACCGGACCACCGGACGCCGGGTGAGCATCGAGTACGCGCTCATCAAGGACATGAATGATCACGCCTGGCGCGCCGACCTGCTGGCCAAGAAGTTGAATCAGCGCGGGCGTGGCTGGGTCCACGTCAACCCGATCCCCCTCAACCCCACCCCGGGCTCCATCTGGACGGCGTCGGAGAAGAGCGTCGCGGCGGAGTTCATCAACCGACTCCGTGCGGCGGGCGTCCCGACCACGCTGCGGGATACCCGCGGCAAGGAGATCGACGGTGCGTGCGGCCAGCTCGCAGCCGGTGAATAGCGCCGCCCCTGATTGGCGCGATCGGTCGGCCTCCCGGTATAGTCGACCCTCGTGATGCAGCCGGGTCCGCCCTGATCGGATGGCTGCATCAGGTGCCAAGGGTCTTTAGCTCAGCTGGTAGAGCGCCACGTTTACACCGTGGATGTCATCGGTTCGATCCCGGTAGGACCCACCGAGCATGAGAAGAGGAACCCCGTGGCCGCGGGGTTCCTCTTCTCGTTGCAGGACACACCGGTCGCTGCCGGAACCCCGCAGAGGTCTAGCCCTGATTCTCCCCGCCGGCACCGACCACGGCGTCGACCAGCTTTAGGCTTTCATCCTCGTCGCCCGCCGAGGCACGCTCCGAGAGCACGGGGTCCTCGAAGATCGGCTCCAGCAGACTCGGATCGATGCCCGGCGGCGTCGGCTCATGGAAGGGCAGCGAGCCCTTCGGAGCACCCGGCTCCTCGAAAATCGGTTCCAGCAGACCCGGATCGATCCCCGGTGGCGTCGGCTCGTAGAAGGGCAGCGAGCCCGGGGGAAGGCAGGTGTAGGGATCGGCGGGGTCCGTCCACCAGGGGCCGGCAGCTGTAATCGGGCACTTGGGGTAGGGCGGGCTGGGCAGGGCCTCGGGCGGCAGGTCGCCGCCCATTCCGCTGCCCGTACGGTCCGGACCGGCGGTGGCCCCGACCGTCGCCGTCGGACTCTGCGGGGAAGTGACAACCGACCCTGCGGTGACCGCGCTGTCCTTGGGCTGGGACGCGACGGCGGGAGGCAGGCCGACCGACACGACCACCGGCGCCGCTCCGCCTGAGCCCATCCCTGCCGTGTTCTCGACCTCGACATCGACGTCGACCTCGACCGCAGGATCGAGCGGACCGGGTACGGCTGCTGATGGTGCATCGGGGACGGGGACGGGCGATACACGGACGGTCTCCGGTCTGGCCTGACGAACCGCGGCGGGTACTGTCCGTCCACGCGAGGCGACCTCGGCCGGAGCTGCATCCGCCGGGGCTGCGTCCGCGTCGTCGACCGACGCGAGCACTGCGCCGTCCTGCGATGCCACTCCGCCAGGCGGCGGCGCGGTCCCGGCATCGACCACGAGTGGCGCGACGACCACAGCCGCGGCGGCGGTGAGAGCTATGGCAAGAGACCTGATCGACGAACGCATTTTCCACCCCGGGTGTGAGACCTATGGGATCAACATAGGACTGGCCCGCAGGCAGGCGACACAGTATCCGTTACCCGAATCGGAACGTGACTACTTGCTTCGGGCAAACGACAATACGTGTCAGTACGTCCGATCCGGCAACCGGTCCGCCAGGTACGTCAGTGCCTCGGACACGCCGGCTTCGATCTTCATCGACGCGAACTCGTCGCCGCGGGTCCACCCCCGGTTGATGATCACCACGGGTTTTCCCGCCTTGACGGCATGGCGCACGAAGCGCAGGCCACTCATGACCGTCAGGGATGAACCAGCCACGAGGAGTGCTCCCGCGGCGTCCACCATCGCATAGGCATCAGCGACGCGGTCCTTCGGCACGTTCTCACCGAAGTAGACGAAGTCGGGTTTGAGCATGCCACCGCAGATCGGGCAGGGCGCCATCACGAAGTCACCCGTGTCATCGACGTCGGCGTCCGCATCCGGGGCTACGTCGCCCGCCTCCGACTCGCGTTCCAGATACCCGGGATTCAAGTCCTCCAGGATGTCGGCGATACGGGACCGGGCGAAGGTCGACGAGCACTGCAGGCAGACCACGCGGTCGAAGGTCCCGTGGAGATCGATGACGCGGCAGCTGCCTGCGGAGGAATGGAGTTTGTCGACGTTCTGCGTGATCAATCCCGACAGCAGTCCCCGCTGCTCCAGGTGCGCGACGGCGGCATGCCCGGCGTTGGGGTCCGCCCTGCGGAGATGGCGCCAGCCCACGTGGTTCCTGGCCCAGTACCTGCGCCGGAGCGCCTCGTCGCCGACGAACTGCTGATACGTCATCGGGTTGCGCGGCACGGAGTTGGGCCCGCGGTAATCGGGGATACCGGAATCGGTGCTGAGGCCGGCTCCGGTCAGGACTGCCAGTCGATGCCCGGACAGGAGGGAGACCGCCTCGTCCAGCAGCTTGCGCTCCTCCCCGGTCAGCGGGGCGAGCCCTCCTGCCGGCGTCGCGCTGACGAAGCCCGTGAGGCCCAGCCCGGGGTTCGACTCCGGGCCGGGGAGATCCTCGCGAAGCCGGGACCGATCACCCGGCGAACTCATCGCCGTGTCCGGGCCGGGATCATCGCACCGTCACAGAGCCGCTTCGACCGCTGACAGGGCCTGTGAGTAATCGGTGATCGGTCTGCCCTGGCCATGCTCCGAGGACACCACGGCGCGGACCACACCGCTACCGTCGAGGACGTAGCTGACGCGATCGGCGTAGCCCTTGGCGTCGTCGAACGCGGAGTACGCCCGCGTCACGGATCCGTGGGGCCAGAAATCGGCCAGCAGATCGAAGGGGATGTCGTTGGCGTCCGCGAAAGCCCGGAGCGTGTACTTGTGGTCGACCGAGACGGCGACGAGGCTGACGCCCGCTGCATCGAAGAGCTCGAGATTGTCGCGCAACTGGCCCAGTTCGTCGGTGCACACGCGCGAGAAGGCGAACGGGAAGAACACGACGACGGCGCCGCCGACGAGGGACGTGCTCTCCACTGTCTCGCCGAACTGGTTGGCCAGAGTGAAGGAGGGTGCGGTGGATCCGATGTCGAGAGGCAAGGCCTACTGCTTCCTTCTGCTGACGAGCCGCGTCGCAGCCCATTCCTTCGAGACACCGGCCGAGGAGGTGGAGTGCAGGCCCGCGGTCGGCGCCGCCTCCTGCACATCGGCGGGAGCGACGTATCCGGGGCGACCGGACTTGGGGGTGAGGAGCCAGACCACGCCGCCGGCATCGAGCGAAGTCAGGGCGTCGACGAGGGCGTCCACCAGATCTCCGTCGCCGCTGCGCCACCACAGCATGACGCCGTCGACGACATCCTGATCGTCCTCCGTGAGCAGTTCGGACCCGATGCCGTCCTCGAGCTGCTCCCGGAAATCGAAATCGACGTCGTCGTCGTACCCGAGCTCCTGAACAAGGTCTCCACTCTTGAAACCCATCTTGCCTGCCACATCGACCGCAGTGGCGGCTTCAGCCTCGCTCACTTAGCTCCTCCTGGAAAGACGGAACGTCGCGTGACGCGCCTTCGTATAGATGTTCATTGCTACCAGCCAACACCTTTATACGCCACGCATCAAGCCGGACGGCCGTTTTGGCGCGCTGAGCGCCGGCGGTGCTCCGCACCGCGCGGCCCGACGACGGGCTGCACCCACGCCCTCGGCGTAATGTGCCCGGAGGGCCCGGTCCCGCTACGCACGGAAGGCGCGGCGGCGATAGAGTGAATCGGTATATGGCCGCGGTGCTGACGCCGACCGGCCGAGCATGCATCTCTGCGCGGGCCCACGAGCCCTGCGCAGGCATAAAGCGACACAGACAACATCTGTGGAAGTGGAGAGATATCGCGTGGCTGTTGAACAAGGTACAGCGGATATTCTGAGCGGTCTGACGGTCGGCAAGGCCGACGGCGACCCCGAGGAGACCGCGGAGTGGATCGAGTCCCTCGACCAACTGATCCGCACCCAGGGCACCGAGCGCGCGCAGTACATCATGCGCTCGCTCCTGCAGCGGGCGGGCGCCCAGTCCGTGGGAGTCCCCATGGTCACGACGACGGACTACGTCAACACGATCCCCGCGGACCAGGAACCGGAGTTCCCCGGTGACGAGGAGATCGAACGGAAGTACCGCGCCTGGCTGCGCTGGAACGCCGCGGTCATGGTGCACCGGGCCCAGCGTCCCGAGATCGGCGTGGGCGGACACATCTCGACCTACGCGGGAGCGGCCACCCTCTACGAGGTGGGCTTCAACCACTTCTTCAAGGGCAAGGACCACCCGAGCGGCGGGGACCAGATCTTCTTCCAGGGCCACGCGTCCCCCGGCATGTACGCCCGCGCCTACCTCGAGGGCCGCCTCACCGAGGAGGACCTCGACGGATTCCGACAGGAGAAGTCGAAGGAGGGCCACGCGCTCTCCTCCTACCCCCACCCGCGGCTCATGCCCGAGTTCTGGGAGTTCCCCACCGTGTCCATGGGCATCGGTCCCATGAACGCCATCTACCAGGCGCAGTCCAATCGCTACCTGCACAACCGTGGGATGAAGGACACCTCCGAGCAGCAGGTCTGGGCCTTCCTGGGTGACGGCGAGATGGATGAGCCCGAGTCGCGCGGCCTGCTCCAGCTGGCAGCCAACGAGAACCTCGACAACCTGAACTTCGTCATCAACTGCAACCTGCAGCGCCTGGACGGACCGGTCCGCGGCAACGGCAAGATCATGCAGGAGCTCGAAGCCTTCTTCCGCGGTGCCGGCTGGAACGTCATCAAGGTGGTCTGGGGGCGCGAGTGGGACTCGCTGCTGTCCAAGGACAAGGACGGCGCCCTCGTCGACATCATGAACCAGACGCCCGACGGCGACTACCAGACCTACAAGGCCGAGTCGGGCGGGTTCGTCCGCGACCACTTCTTCGGCAAGTCCCCCGAGACGAAGGCCATGGTCGAGGACCTGTCCGACGCCGAGATCTGGAACCTCAAGCGCGGCGGACACGACTACCGCAAGGTCTTCGCGGCGTACAAGGCCGCCACGGAGTTCAAGGGCAAGCCGACCGTCATCCTTGCGAAGACCGTCAAGGGCTACGGTCTGGGGTCGCACTTCGAGGGGCGCAACGCGACGCACCAGATGAAGAAGCTGACCAATGCCGACCTCAAGGCGTTCCGCGACCACCTGCGCATCCCGGTCACCGACGAGCAGATCGACGACGACCTCTACAACGCGCCGTACTACCACCCGGGAGCGGATTCTCCCGAGATCAAGTACATGCTCGAGCGCCGCCGCGATCTCGGCGGATTCGTCCCCGAGCGCCGGACCAAGCACGCCGACGTCGTCCTTCCGGGTGACAAGGCGTACGAGATGGCCAAGCGCGGGTCGGGCAAGCAGATGGCCGCGACCACCATGGCCTTCGTGCGCATCCTGAAGGACCTGATGCGCGACAAGGAGTTCGGCAAGCGGATCGCCCCGATCATCCCCGACGAGGCACGCACCTTCGGGATGGACTCGTTCTTCCCGACCGCGAAGATCTACAACCCCAAGGGCCAGAACTATCTGTCCGTGGACCGCGACCTCGTCCTGGCCTACAAGGAGTCCATCGAGGGCCAGATCCTGCACGCTGGCATCAACGAGGCCGGCTCGATGGCCGCGTTCACCGCAGCCGGCACGGCCTACGCCACGCAGGGCCAGCCGCTCATCCCGATCTACGTCTTTTACTCGATGTTCGGGTTCCAGCGGACGGGCGACTCCATCTGGGCGGCAGCCGACCAGATGGCGCGCGGCTTCATTATCGGAGCCACGGCCGGCCGCACCACCCTGACCGGTGAGGGACTGCAGCACGCGGACGGCCACTCGCCGATCCTGGCGTCGACCAACCCGGCCGTCATCACGTACGACCCCGCCTTCGGATACGAGATCGGGCACATCGTCCGCGACGGCCTCAACCGGATGTACGGCGACATCGGTGACAAGCCGGAGTCCTTCCGCAACGTCATGTACTACATCACCGTCTACAACGAGCCCTTCGTGCAGCCCGCCGAGCCGGAGGACCTGGATGTCGAGGGCCTCCTTAAAGGCATCTACCTGCTCAAGCCGGCCAAGAAGGACGGCCCGCGGACGCAGCTGCTCGCATCCGGCGTCGCTGTCCCCTGGGCGCTCGAGGCACAGAAGATCCTCGCGAAGGACTGGGGCGTCTCGGCCGACGTCTGGTCCGTCACCTCCTGGAACGAGCTCCGCCGCGACGGGCTCGACGCCGAGGAGGAGGCGTTCCTGAACCCCGGCGCCGAGGCCCGCAAGCCGTTCGTCACGCAGCAGCTCGAAGGCGCGACCGGCCCGATCGTCGCGGTGTCAGACTTCATGAAGGCGGTACCCGACCAGATCCGCCAGTTCCTGCCGAACGAGTTCGCGACGCTCGGGGCCGACGGCTTCGGCTTCTCGGACACCCGCGCGGCAGCGCGCCGGTTCTTCAAGATCGACAGCCACTCCATGGTCGTCCGGGCGCTGGAGATGCTCGCACGCCGTGGCGAGGTCGACGCGAACGCTCCGAAGGAGGCCATCGAGAAGTACCGCCTGCTCGATGTCAACGCCGGAACGACCGGGAACGCGGGCGGCGACGCCTAGGGTCCCGTCCGCGCGGAGGTGACGGTGGGGAGCAGCACAGCGCTGCTCCCCACCGTCTTTTTTTGTAGCCTTCGCACAAAGCGGTCCCGCGGTAGGCGGGGCCGTATGCTCAGAGGATGCCGCAGCCCGACGACAATCCCGGTAGCCCGCCACATGCATCAGGCACCACCAACGCCGGTACGGCCCCACCGGACCCCGCCACCGTGGAGAAACTCCGCTCCACCATCGGCTCGCTCTCGACGGCGACCCTCCGGCAGCTCGACGCCGACCTGCCGTGGTACCGGGGCCTGCGGCCCGACGAACGATCCGCCCTCGGCCTCGTCGCTCAGAAGGGCATCGCCTCCTTCGTCAACTGGTACCAGAAGCCCGTCTCCCCCGCCTGGGTGCTGAGCGACGTCTTCGGGACGGCACCGACGGAACTCACGCGCTCCATCAGCCTTCAGAAGGCCCTGCAGCTCATCCGCGTGGTCGTTCAGGTGGTCGAGGACCACGTGCCCTTCCTGGCGCCCGCCGCCGACCAGGGCCCCCTGCGTGAAGCCGTCCTGCGCTACTCGCGGGAGGTCGCCTTCGCCGCGGCCGACGTCTACGCTCGGGCGGCGGAGACCCGCGGGTCCTGGGACACCAGGCTCGAGGCCCTCGTCGTCGATGCGATCCTGCGCGGTGAGAGCTCGGACGCCCTCCGGTCCCGCATCGCCGCCGTCGGCTGGACCTCGCAGGCACGCATCACCGTCATGGTGGGGAGTGCGCCGCCGGAAGCGAACGTCGGGTTCCTCAACGAGCTCCGGCGGGTCACCGGTCGGCTCGCCGAGGACGTGCTCGTGGGTATCCAGGGCGATCGGCTCATCCTCGTGCTCGGCGGAGTGCGCGACGCACCCAAGGCCTACCCGCGGATCAGCGAGCTGTTCGGGGACGGTGCCGTGGTGCTCGGGCCGGAAGCCGAGTCGCTCGTCACGGCGAGCAGTTCCGCGCAGGCGGCCTTCGCCGGACTGACGGCCGCCCGTGCGTGGCCCGGCGCCCCGCGACCTGTCTCGTCGGAGGACCTGTGGCCCGAACGCGTCATGTCGGGAGACGACACCGCGCGACGTTCCCTGGTGCGAACCATCTACCGCCCGCTCGTCGCGGCGTCCAACGGCCTGGAACCGACACTCTCCGCGTATCTCACCCTCGGTCATTCGCTCGAAGCCACCGCGCGCGCGCTGTTCGTCCACGCGAATACCGTGCGGTACCGCCTGCGGAGGGTCTCGGACGTGACCGGGTGGGACCCGCTGATACCCAGGGAGGCCTATGTCCTGCAGACGGCGCTCGTCGTCGGACGCCTCGCCGCGTCCGCCGCACCGGCCCCGACCGGGACCGGACCCCCTGCACCGACGGGGCGCGGCTCCCGGCCCGGCACCGTCCCGTCCCGATGACACAGCCGTGCTCCTTGTAGACTTCCTACAAAGAGCACCAAACAGCTTGGTTCAGCCGAACACCCGATAACCGCCCCCCGATTTGGAAAGCTGGAAGCGTGCTTGCAATCGCCTGCCCCGGACAGGGCTCACAGACCCCGGGATTCCTCTCCCCCTGGCTCGACCTCCCGGGAGTGGCCGATCATCTCGGCGGCCTGAGTGAGCGTGCCGGCATCGACCTCATCCGCCACGGCACCGAGTCCGACGAGGACACCATCAAGGACACCGCCGTCGCGCAGCCGCTCATCGTCGCCGCGGGGCTCATGACCGCCCGGTTGCTCCTGCAGGACTACCCGCTCACTGCTGCGACCGTGGTGGCCGGCCATTCCGTGGGCGAGCTCACGGCGTCCGGCATCGCGGGGGCACTCTCCGAGGACGACGCCGTCGCCTTCGTCCGGGTGCGCGCCAACGCCATGGCCGAGGCCGCCGCTGCCACGCCGACCGGTATGGCAGCAGTGCTCGGGGGTGATCCCGACGACGTCGCCGCCCGGCTGGCGGACCTCGGACTCACCGCGGCCAATGCCAACGGCGGCGGTCAGGTCGTCGCAGCGGGAACCCTGGAGCAACTCGCAGCACTCGCCGACAACCCGCCGGCCAAGGCGCGCGTCATCGCGCTGAAGGTCGCCGGAGCATTCCACACCGACCATATGTCCCCCGCCGTCACGGCCCTGGAGGCACTGCGTCCGCGCCTCACGCCCACGGACCCGGTGGGCACGCTGATCTCCAACCATGACGGCAGGCCGGTCGCCACGGGCGAGGGCAACCTGGACAGCCTCATAGCGCAGGTCTCTCGCCCTGTCCGCTGGGATCTCTGCATGGACTCGATGCAGGCCATGGGGGTTTCCGGGCTGATCGAACTCTCCCCCGCAGGCACCCTGGTGGGTCTCGCGAAACGCGGAATGCGCGGTACGGCGACTCTCGCCGTAAAATCTCCCGAGGACCTGGACGCCGCACGCAGCTTCATCGAGGAACACTCGCGCACCACGGACCTCGACCCCGCACCCCTCCCCGAAGGACCCCAGTGAGCATCACCGCGATCAAGCAAGCCCCACTCCGCGAACACACGCGGATACTCGGTGTCGGTGCGTACCGCCCGGAGATCATCGTGACCAACGAGGACGTCTGCCAGTGGATCGACTCCTCCGACGAGTGGATCCGGCAACGGACCGGCATCGTGACGCGCCACCGGGCGCCCCGCGACGTGAGCGTCATCGACATGGCGGAGGCTGCCTCCCGTGAGGCCCTGGCCGCAGCCGGGATCGACGCGTCCCAGCTGGGCGCCGTGCTGGTCTCGACCGTCACGCACCCCCATGCCACGCCCTCAGCCGCCGCCCAGCTGACCGATCGCCTCGGAGCAACACCGGCTCCCGCCTACGACATCTCCGCCGCGTGTGCAGGCTACTGCTACGGGATCGCCCAGGCTGATGCCCTGGTCCACGCCGGGACCGCCGAGTACGTCCTCGTGGTCGGGGTGGAGAAGTTGTCCGACTTCATCGACAACTCCGACCGCACCATCTCGTTCCTCCTCGGCGACGGCGCAGGCGCCGTCGTGATCGGCCCGGGCGAGGCTGCCGGCATCGGCCCCTCCGTCTGGGGGTCCGACGGCAGCAAGCACGAGGCCATCCGCATGACGCGGTCACTGCTGGACACACGCGACTTCTCCCTCGGCGCGCCCGCAGCGGACGGCGAGGCCGAGCCCGACTCCGACGCCGCCCGCCAGAGCCTCTGGCCCACCATGCGCCAGGACGGACCGACGGTCTTCCGCTGGGCCGTCTGGGAGATGGCGAAGGTCGCGCAGCGCGCCCTCGACGCCGCAGGCGTGTCGGCCGAGGACCTCGCAGTCTTCCTGCCCCATCAGGCCAACATCCGTATCATCGATGAGATGGTGAAGCAGCTGAAGCTTCCCGACCACGTCTACGTGGCCCGGGACATCGTCGACGCGGGCAACACGTCCGCGGCATCCATTCCCCTCGCGATGCACCGCACACTGAAGGAGCAGCCGGAACTGAGCGGCACGCTCGCACTTCAGATCGGCTTCGGGGCCGGCCTCGTCTTCGGGGCCCAGGTCGTGGTGCTTCCCTAGTTTCCAAGCCCAAATCGCGACAGCGCGATTTGATCATCCCGCCGGTGCACCGGCAGCAACAGAAAAGGAGCCATCATGGCTAGCAACGAAGAAATCCTGGCCGGTCTGGCAGAGATCGTCAACGAGGAGACGGGCCTGGCCCCCGAGTCGGTCGAGATGGACAAGTCCTTCACCGACGATCTCGACATCGACTCCATCTCCATGATGACCATCGTGGTCAACGCCGAAGAGAAGTTCGGCGTGCGCATCCCCGACGAAGAGGTCAAGAACCTGAAGACCGTCGGCGACGCCGTCACCTTCATCTCGGGCGCGCAGTCCTAGCTCCTGCCCTTCCCGGCGCTGCGGCCGCTCCAGGCGTCTCCCGCCGGGGGCGGCCGCATCCGTCATCCCTCCGCCCGGCTCCGCCGGCACACGTCCCAGCTTCGAAAGAGTGACCATGCCACGCAAAGTCGTCATCACCGGACTCGGTGCAACCACCCCGATCGGTGGAGATGTCCCCACGATGTGGGCCAACTCCCTGAAGGGCGTCTCGGGTGCGCGGACCATCGAAGCCGACTGGGTGCAGCAGTACGAGCTGCCCGTGACGTTCGCGGCCCAGATCGCCGTCCCGGCGTCGGAGGTGCTCTCGAGGGTCGAGGCCAAGCGCATGGACCCCTCCACGCAGTTCGCCGTCGTCGCTTCCCGCGAGGCGTGGCGCGACTCGGGGATCGAGGACGTCGACAAGGACCGTCTCGCCGTCGCGTTCGCGACCGGCATCGGCGGGGTCTGGACCCTGTTGGACGCGTGGGACACCCTGCGCGAGAAGGGGCCCCGCCGCGTGCTGCCCATGACCGTCCCGATGCTGATGCCGAACGGCCCCGCAGCCGCGGTGAGCCTCGATCTCGGTGCACGCGCCGGAGCCCACACCCCCGTCTCGGCCTGTGCCTCCGGGACCGAGGCCCTGCACCAGGGGCTCGAGCTCATCCGATCGGGCAAGGCTGACGTCGTCGTCTGCGGTGGCGCCGAGGCTGCCATCCACCCGATGCCCATCGCGGCCTTCGCATCGATGCACGCACTGTCCCGCCGGAACGACGAGCCGGAGCTGGCATCGCGTCCGTACGACACGAACCGCGACGGCTTCGTCATGGGCGAAGGCGCCGGCGCGATCGTCCTCGAGGCCGAGGAACATGCGCTCGCCCGTGGCGCCCGCATCTACGCGGAACTCGCAGGGACTTCCGTGACGGCCGACGCCTATCACATCACCGCACCGGACCCCGAGGGCCTCGGTGCCACGAGGGCCCTCAAGGCGGCGCTGTTCGATGCGCGGGCGCAGGCAGAGGACGTGGTGCACGTGAATGCGCACGCCACGTCCACCCCCGTGGGTGACAAGCCCGAGTACACCGCTCTGAGGGCTGCGCTCGGCTCGCACCTCGACCAGGTGGCCGTCTCGGCCACGAAGTCGCAGACGGGTCACCTACTCGGTGCCTCGGGCGCGGTCGAGGCCGTCATGACCGTCCTCGCGCTGCACGAGCGGAAGACACCGGTCACCATCAACCTGGACGATCAGGACCCGGAGATCCCGCTCGATGTCGTGACGAGCCCGAGGGATCTGCCGTCGGGCGATATCGTCGCCCTGAGCAATTCCTTCGGATTCGGCGGCCACAATGCCGTGATCGTGCTCCGCAGCGTCTGATCCTCCGGCGCGGAGAAGGCCCCACCCGCCGGGGGTGGTGCCTTCTTCGTTCGGCAGCCGATCATCCTCCTGCTCTGAAGGGCGGGTATCGATCGTCGACGCACCCGCCGACGACGTCAGGGCGCTCGGCTGAACCGTTCAGGAAGAGCGTGACCAGGTGGAGCGGGTCATCCGACCTGGTGCAGCCACCGCACGGGAGCACCTTCTGCTGCATGGCGGAACGGTTCCAGTTCCTCGTCCCAAGATTCACCGAGCGCAAGGGACAGTTCGTGGTAGACCGCTGCCGGATCGCCGGCACCCGCTTCGTAGGCATAGCGGATGCGGTCCTCGGTCACCATGATGTTGCCGTGCACGTCCGTCGTGGCGTGGAAGATCCCGAGTTCGGGTGTGTGGGACCAACGGCCGCCATCAGCTCCGGCGCTCTGCTCCTCGGTCACTTCGTACCGGAGGTGGGCCCAGCCGCGCAGTGCCGACGCGAGTTGCGCGCCGGACCCCTGGGGCCCGACCCATGACAATTCGGCCCGGAGCATTCCGGGCGCAGCAGGCTGCGCCGTCCACTCCATGTCGATCCGCTTGTCCAGCACCGAGCCGATAGCCCACTCGACATGAGGGCACAACGCAGTAGGGGCCGAGTGCACGTACAGGACACCACGCGCCATCACAACAGACATTCCATCCTCCATAGCTGTAGGTACGTCTTCCCCAACGACCTGCACTGGCTGATGAAACTGCGAACGGACGAGGCGCTGCCTTGTGAGACCCACCCGCGCCGTGGCGCGGGTTCTGTGTTAACACTGCTCATTGTGCACGACGAGCGCAAGTTTCGCCACTGTAACTACCGCGCTGTGCTTTTAGGGGCACCGCCGCGCCGGAGGTCGGCCACATCACGCCACGTCAGGCGCGTGGATGTGCCTGCTCGTAACTGCGCCGCAGGCGGTCGACCGAGACATGGGTGTAGAGCTGTGTGGTGGCGAGACTCGAGTGGCCGAGCAACTCCTGGACAGCGCGGAGGTCCGCCCCGCCGTCGAGCAGATGGGTGGCTGCAGTATGCCTGAGCGCATGCGGGCCGGTGGCAGCCGTGTCCCCCAGATCATCGAGCACATCCTTCACCTGACGCCGTACCGTTCTCGGATCGATCCGCCCACCGCGGCGGCCCAGGAACAGCGCCGGGCCGCTGTTCTCCGAGACCCACTGCGTCCTGCCGCGTCTCAGCCAGTCGTCGAGGGCGTGTCCGGCCGGTATGCCGTAGGGAACGGTCCGCTGCTTGTCGCCCTTACCGACGACGACGAGTACGTGCCGCTCGGTGTCGATGTCATCGAGGTCGAGCCCCACGAGTTCTCCCACGCGGATCCCCGTGCCGTACAGCACCTCCAGGATGGCCCGCTGCTGCAGTTGCCCAGGATCGCCCTGCTCCCGGCGCGCGTCGCCGTCCGCGAAGAGCGCCTGGGCCTGCCCCTGATTGAGCACGGCCGGCAGGGTGCCGGCGCGCTTCGGCGCCCGCAGCCGGAGGGCCGGGTTCGAGGGGATGACGTCCTCCCGGACCGCCCAGTCCATGAAGGTGCGGACGGATGCCGCGCGCCGCGCGAGGGTGGACCGCGCCAGGCCGGCCTCGTCGAGTACGCCCAACCACGTGCGGAAATGACGGAGCTCGAGGTGGCGGAGATCGGAGATCCCGGCGTGCTGGGCGTGCGTGAGGAAGAGCCCGACATCGGCCAGGTAGGCCCGCACGGTATGCGCGGACCGGTTCCGCTCGAGTGTCAGGTAGTCCTCGAACCCGGAGAGCGCTGCGGCGAGCGCGGGCGGACGTGCCTCAGCGGCCTTCACGTCCGTCACGGCGTTCACCTCCGTCACCGTCCGTCGCCGTCCGTCTCGATGCGGGTCACCAGGAGCCATGTCACCAGTATCCATGCCTTGCGGCGTCCGGTCCGGGTCCCCCGTCGGCAGCCGAACACGCCGAGGCTCTCCCGAAGGCAGACATGGCTGAGCTCAGCCGCCCGCCATCCGTGACAGCGCCTCTGCCTCACGGTCGAGCAACCGGATCTTCGTCTCGACGCCGGCGGCGTAGCCGATGACGGTCCCGGTACTACTGACGATCCTGTGGCCCGGCACGATGATCGACACCGGATTGGCGCGCACAGCGGCACCGATGGCCCGGCCCATACCGGCATTGCCGAGCTGCTCGGCGATGTCACGGTAGCTTCGGCGTTCGCCGAACGGGATGTCGATCAGTGCGGCCCACACCGCCCGCTGGAAATCGGTGCCGCGCAGTACCACAGGGACGTCGAAACGCTGCCGGTCCCCTGCGAAGTACTCCTCGAGTTCGACGGCCGCGCGGCCGAGCAGGCCGCATTCGGGGGTCTGCGGACTGTCGATCACCTTCCCCGCCGCGTCGGCGGTCGGCTCCGAGGATCGGGCCGACGGCGAGGACAACAGTGAGGACGACGGTGAGGACGCCGGCTGTCCGAGGAGGTCCGGCGCGGGACTCGGTGAATGATCGCCATGGTAGAGCCCGACGATGGCCGCGGCGTCGACCACGATGCGGAGCGGACTCACGGGGCTGTCGACATCGAGGTACGTGCGCTCGCCGCGCGGTGTGCGATCGTCCTGGTCATCGCGGGGTTGCCTGGTGGACATTGCGTTCTCCTTCGGGTGTGTGGCGTGGAAAGCTCGATCGTGGAGTTAGGCGGTACGCAGTAGGCGATTACTGGCAGGGCGGGGACGGGGGACGAGGGATGAGGAACGGGCGAACGTGTCAGCCCTTCTGCCGGAGCCATCCTTCGCTGGTTCTGATGGCAAGCCCGGCGAGTTCGAGCCGTGCAAGTCCACTCAGCACCTCCCGGGGAGCCAGTCCGGCGACGACGGCGAGCTTGTCCACTGTCGTGGAGGACCGGACGGGGAGGGCGTCCAGCACCAGCAGGTCGGGGATCGTGAGGCCGTCCTGGTCCCGGACCGGCGCGGTGGCCTCCCGCAGGCGATCGCCTGTCGGCACGCTGCCGATGGGCCCGGCAAGTTCGGCTACATCTGCCGCATCGGTGACGCAGACGGCCGTTCCGTCCCTCAGCAGCCGGTGGCACCCCGCGGAGTTGGCCGAATGGACCGAGCCGGGCACAGCCCCAACGGGCCTGCCGAGCCCGGCAGCATGATGCGCCGTGTTCAGTGCACCCGACCGCCAGCGCGCCTCCACGACGACGGTCACCCCACTCAGGGCCGCGATCACCCTGTTCCGCTGCAGGAAACGCCATCGTGTCGGCGAACTCCCCGGCGGCACCTCGGAGATCAACAGCCCCCGGGAGGCTATGACCCGCAGGAGCTCCTCGTTCCCTGCCGGGTAGTAGCGATCGACACCACAGGCCAGAATGGCGACGGTGGGCGGCTGATCGTCGTCACCCGAGGCAAGGGCTGCACGGTGTGCCTGTGCGTCGATTCCGTAAGCACCACCGGACACCACGGAATACCCACGCAGCACGAGACCTGAGGCCATCTCGGCGGTCACGGACGCCCCGTACGAGGTGCTGTCCCTCGATCCGACGACTGCCGCCAACCGATCGAGGGGAGGGACGGCGTGGACGCCGCGCACCCACAGGCACAGGGGAGCCGCAGACTGGAGATCGTCCAGAGCAGCGGGCCACTCCCCCGACTCCGGGGTGACCAGCCTGCCCGAGAGCCGCCCGAGCGTCGCCAGATCCCGGTCGGGAGCCAGGTCCGGGACCCGGGGCGCCCACCGGTCGAGCCCCTCCTGCAGGTGGTCACGGCGACCATCCCCGTCCATGCCCAGGAGCTCGTAGAGTGACGTCCGCACCTCCCGACCCGCTGTGAGGTCACCCCGGGCGATCCGCAGGGCGTCCACAGGGCCCACGACGGCGGCGAGTCCGAGGCCGACGGTGTCGGACGGCTCGAAGAGTCTCGACAGCGCCGCCCGCGCGCGAGAGGTTTCGGGGACGGAGGCCGTCATGCCGCTCGCTCCTGCAAACGGAAACCGAGAGCGGTGATGACGTCGTCGGCGTCGGGCCTCTGCCGGCCGACGAGGTCGGCGATGGTCCATGCGACGCGCAGCACACGATCCCACCCGCGTGCACTGACGAGGCCGCGGTCCAGGGCCTTGTCCAGGGGAGCCGTCACCGACCGAGGAAGAGCGAGCTCACCGCGCAGGACACGGCCCTCCACTTCCGCATTCGTGGAATGGTTCCAACGGCTCAGACGACTGCGCTGTGCGGCCCGCGCCTCGGCGACCCGCGCCGCGACGACCTTCGAGGTCTCGGCCGACGGCCCGCATGCGTAGTCGGCGAGACTCACGCGCTGCACGGCCAGTTGCAGGTCGACGCGGTCCAGCAGCGGTCCCGACAGCCGGTTGAAGTATCTGCGGCGCTGTTGAGCCGTGCATAGGCAATCGATCCCCTTCCCGTTGGCGAGACCGCAGGGACAGGGATTCAGTGCGAGGACCAGCTGGAACCTGGCAGGATACGACGCAGTGCCCGAGGCCCGGTGGAGGACCAGACGTCCGCTCTCGAGCGGCTCCCGGAGCGCTTCGAGCACCCGACGTTCGTACTCCGGCGCTTCGTCCAGGAACAGGACGCCGCGATGCGCTCTGGACGCCGCGCCGGGCCGCGGGATACCGCTTCCACCGCCGATGATCGATGCCGGCGTGGAGGTGTGGTGCGGACTCTCGAAGGGTGGTTTCCGAACGAGCTCTGCGCAGTGCTGCTCACCACTCAGACTGTGGATGGCGGTCACCTCCATGGCGTGATCGTCCTCGAGGTCCGGCAGGATGCCGGGAAGCCGCTCGGCCAGCATCGTCTTGCCCGCGCCCGGCGGACCCATCATCAGGAGATGGTGCGCACCGGCCGCAGCGATCTCGAGAGCGAACCGCGCTTCGTGCTGGCCCGCGATGTCCGCCAGGTCCTTCACGGCCACCGGCTGCGGGACGGATGTGACCGCTGCCGTCCGCGGCACGGAATCGACAGGACCACCGCCGGTGATGTCGGCGCCGAAGGCCAGGGCCACCGCGGTGAGCGTGGAGAAGGACCGCACCTCGGCGGCGGGGACGAGGGCCGCTTCCGCTTCGTTCTCCGTCGCCACGACGATGCACCGGTGTCCGGCCTCGACGGCCGCCATGACCGCCGGCAGGACCCCCCGCACGGGACGGAGCTGTCCATCGAGCCCGAGCTCGGCGATGAAGACTGTGGGACCGCACCCCCGCACGTCGCCCGCAGCGGCCAGGGCTGCCATGACGATCGCCAGGTCGAATCCGGACCCCCTCTTCGGCAGGGATGCCGGAATGAGGTTCACAGTGATCTTGCGCCTGCTCAGCGGCGTCCCGGCGTTGCGCGCAGCTGCCCGGATGCGATCCTTGGCCTCGTTCAGCGACGCGTCCGGGAGGCCGAGCAGCACGAACGCCGGGAGCGTCTGTCCGATGTCGGCCTCGACCTCCACGACGTGGCCGTTCATCCCGACCAGGGACACGGCGTAGGTCCGGCCGAGCACGATCAGATCACCGACCGCACGTGTTCGATCCGGGGAGCACCGGAACCGTCGTCGAGGACCCCCACCGCGTCGATGCGGAATCCGCTGAAGCGCAGGTTGTGTGCGCGTGCCCATTTCGACGCGAGCAGGTACAGCCGCGCGAGCTTGCTCGCCGTGATGGACTCGAGCGGCTGCCCGAAATCGTCCGAGCTACGCGTCTTGACCTCGACGATCACGAGCGTGGACCCGTCCACGGCCACCAGGTCTATCTCACCGGCCGGGCACCGCCAGTTCCGGTCCACGATCCTCAACCCGCTACGTTCCAGATATTCGGCAGCCGTCGCTTCCCCGCGGCGGCCCAGTCGGTCCTTCGCCAACATGGCCATCACCTCCTCGTCCAGCCTCCGACCAACCACGGGGGCACAGGGGAAGAAGGGCAGCTATGTGGACAACGGCCGCCGAGCATCTGGTCACGTCACGGCAGGGCAGACCCCGGGGCGGAATCCACCGACACCTGGCGGGGAATCACGACAGAAAGGGTCCCGCCGCGGACCTGACGACCCCGTGACGGGCGGAGGGGCCAGGAGACAACCGCGGCAGCGCGCCCAGAATTCGGTGGCCCGCCCGCCGCTCCGCCTCGTAGCGTGGAGGAACAGCGGCGCCGACCGACGCCGGACGAGCAGTGAGGGAGAGAGCCGTGTCCGAGCCGAACGATATCCAGACCGGCGGCAGCGAAGCCGACGTCCAGGAACAGGGTGGGGTCGACCAGCCCGGTGGATCTCCGCCCGCCGCCCGGGGAAACGGGGACGGGACCGGCGGATCGGAGGCCGACCGGCAGGAGCAGCGGACCCCGGCACTCGTCGACGACGCCGAAGGCCGTGAGATCGGCGACGTCGGTGAGGCCGGGATAGCAGGCGAGGGAACCGGCGGCTCGGAGGCCGACCGTCTGGAGCAGGCCTCGGACGTGCGGACCGACGGCGAGGACGCCTTCCCCCGAGGATCAGCCGAGGACGGCCCCACGACCTGACCGGCTGTGGCGGCGGACGCCACCGCCGGCGTACCCGCCCTACACGCTCAGCGCGAGGCGATCAGCGCGACGCTGCCCGCCCGACGCGATCAGCGAGATGTGCTCCGTCCGACGCGATCAGTGAGATGCGCCCGGATCAGTTGCCGAGCGTGCCGTCCTTTGGCAGGGCGATGTCGTCGGACTTCGCCAGCTCCTCGACGTTCACGTCCTTGAAGGTGATGACGCGGACGTTCTTCACGAAGCGGGCGGAACGATAGACGTCCCACACCCAGGCGTCCTGCAGGGTCAGGTCGAAGTAGACCTCTCCGTCCGCGGACCGCGCCTGGAGGTCGACGTTGTTCGCCAGGTAGAACCGGCGCTCGGTCTCCACCACATAGCTGAAGAGCCCCACGACGTCGCGGTATTCGCGGTAGAGCTGAAGCTCCATGTCGGTTTCGTAGTTCTCAAGATCCTCGGCACTCATTCGACCATCATCCCGTACTTTCCAGGCGTGGCGTGCCCGGCCGCTCCGCGCTCCCGAGCCGCCAGGTCTTCCGGTGGTGGTCGCTGGGCCCCACGGCGTCGATGGCGCCCCTGTGCATCCCGGTGGCGTATCCCTTGTTGACCTCCCAGCCGAACGCCGGGTGCTCGGCCGCGAGGGCGACCATCAAGGCGTCACGCTCCACCTTCGCGAGCACGCTCGCCGCAGCGACGCTCAGGCAGGTGAGATCCGCCTTGATCTTCGTGTGGACGGGCGCGGCGCAGCCGCGTGTCCGGTCCGGCAGGGCATCCCCTCCAGTGGGGAAGAGGACGTCCTGCGACGGAGCGGAGAGCCAGTCGTGATTGCCGTCGAGCACGACGACGTCGGGCGTGAGATCCTCGAGCACGGAATCCCAGGCGCGACCTCCGGCGGTCCGGAGCGCAGCCATGAGTCCCAGGGCGTCGATCTCCGCTGCGCTCGCGTGCCCGACGGCGGACGCCACGGACCAGCGACGGATGCGCGGCACGAGCGCCACACGCTCGGCGGGAGTCAGCAGCTTGCTGTCACGCACGCCGCGGAGCCCCGCCGCGGAGGCGAGATCCACGACGACGATGCCGACCGACACGGGTCCCGCCAGCGCGCCCCTGCCCACCTCGTCGCAGCCGGCGACGAAGCGGTGGCCCAGGTCGAGGAAGGTCTTCTCGAACCTCAGGGTGGGAGCCTTCGATCTCTTGCCCCGCGGCCGCGTCATGGGCCCGACGGTGTGGGCCGCGCAGCCGCCTCCGGGTCGGGGATGCCGTCGAAGACGTCGGGGTAATTTCCGAGGAAACCGATGCGGTTGAGGGGCCAGGCGATGACGGCCGCCTTGCCCTCGATGTCCTCGACGCTGACGAAACCCTCCCCCGGCTTGTCCCGATTGGCCCGCGAGTCGGCGGATGCGTTTCGGTGATCGCCCATGACCCAGACCTTCCCCTCGGGCACGACGACGTCGAACGGGGTGTCCGACGGGTTCGCGCCGGGGAACAGGTAGGGCTCGTCCAGCGGTTCGCCGTTGACCGTGATGCGGCCCTCGGCGTCGCAGCAGATGACCTGGTCCCCGGCGAGCCCGATCACGCGCTTCACGAGATGCTGCTGGGACTCGTCGGGGGCGAGGCCGATGAAGATCAGGGCTTCCTTGAACCAGCCGACCTGGGATTCGGCCTGCGGGGGCAGCCACCCTTCGGTGTCGCGGAAAACCACGATGTCACCGCGCTGGAGGTCGAAGGGCTGCGGCACGAGCTGGTTCACGAAGATGCGGTCGTCGATCTCGAGGGTCTCCTCCATCGAACCCGAGGGGATGAAGAACGCTCGGAAGAGGAAGGTCTTGATGAGGAAGGAGAGGAGCAGCGCGATCACCACGATCGTGGCGATCTCCTTCAGCCAGGCCCCGAATCCGCGGTCCGATTCCTTCCTGTCCTGTGGGGTGTGCGAGGACCGGGAGGCCCGCCTGGAGGTCCCCTCAGCGCTCTGGGCGTCCGCCGCTCCCCCGGATTCCTGGGAGTGGACGGGATCCGTGGCGGGTGCCTCGGCCCCCGCCGGCGACTTCCTGCGGAAGCTGCGTGCCATGTGCTGATGTCCTCCGGGATCGTGGTGGCCGGCGGTCGTCCCACCGACGGCATTGCTGCGTGGGCGGGGTTCTGCCGCCCGGCCCGTCGGCTCAGCCGTCGTGCCGTTCGAGCGGCCCGAACCGGTCCACAGGCCAGACTAGCTGAAAGGCCCGCCCGATGATCCGTTCCCCGGGTACGAGTCCTCCTCCGGGAGCGCCCAGCAGGGACCTCGAGTCCATGGACACGGACCGGTGGTCGCCGAGCAGCCAGACCCGTCCGTCGGGAACGACGACGTCGAAGGCCTGCTCGCTCGGGACGTCGCCGGGGAAGACGTACGGTTCGTCCACGGCGCGTCCATTGACCCTCAACCGACCGTCCTCGGCGCAGCAGACCACGCGGTCTCCGGCGACGCCGACGACGCGCTTGATGTAGACGGTGTCGCTTCCTGCCAGGCCGAGCCACTGGCCGGCACCCGCGATGACCCGCTGCGGGAGGCTCCGCTGGTCGGTGATGGGATCGAAGGAACCCCTGCCGTCGAACACCACCACATCCCCCCGCCGCACATCGGCCCCGGTGTCCTCGAGTTTGTTCACGAGAACGCGGTCCCCTTCCGTCAGGAGTGGTTCCATCGATCCGGAGGGGATGAAGTACACGTCGATCAGGAACGCGCGGACCAGGCCGGTGATGACGGCCGCGACGAGGATGGCGGAGAACACGAAACGCCAGCCCGTTCGACGGGACCGGCGTTTCGTGTGCTCTCCGACTGCGCGTCGGGAAGCGGGGGTTTCATGCACCAGGAGAGGTTACTTGACCGTCTTGGGGTCGCGCTTCTCCTTGATCTTGGCTGCCTTGCCGCGCAGTTCACGCATGTAGTACAGCTTGGCGCGGCGCACGTCGCCCCGGGAGACGAGCTCGATCTTGTCCAGCACCGGGCTGTGGACGGGGAACGTACGCTCCACGCCGACGCCGAAGCTGACCTTGCGGACCGTGAAGGTCTCGCGGATGCCGTCACCCTGGCGGCCGAGGACGAACCCCTTGAAGATCTGAACACGGGTGTTCTTGCCTTCGATGATGTTGACGTGGACGTTGACGGTGTCTCCGGCGCGGAAGTCGGGGACGTTGTCGCGGAAGGATCCGGCGTCGACGGAATCGAGAATGTGCATTGTCGTACTCCTGGTGAACGCCACAGGTCATTCACGTGGGTCACGGCGATCAAGGACAGGACGAAGCCCGGGCAATGTCGCCGAAGAGATTGTCCCGGCCGATCCGAAGGCTCGGTGGCCGGTGTGAGACTGTTGGCAGGACGCCCCCTGTGGCAGGGTCCGGCCCAGTGGACACAATCCATCATTGTTCCACAATCGCGGCCCCAACCGCTAATGGGCGGGGCGCGTGAGCCTGCCGTCGACGACGTCGAATCCGGCTCCGCGGAGCGCCGCGAGATCCGCTTTCGTCAGCGCTGTCGCGTCGACGTCCGCGAGGAGATCCGGCCGCCGGTCTGCGGTGCGCCGGAACTGCTCCACCCGCCGCCACTGGGCGATCTTCGCGTGGTTTCCGCTGAGCAGGACCTCCGGGACGTCGCGGCCGCGCCAGGACGACGGCTTGGTGTAGACGGGGTATTCCAGGAGCCCGTCGGAGTGCGATTCCTCCACGAGGGACTCCGGGTTGCCGACCACGCCGGGAATGAGCCGGCCCACCGCCTCGACCATGGCCAGCACGGCGACCTCGCCGCCGTTCAGCACATAGTCGCCGAGCGAGACGGGCCGGACGTCGAAACCGTCCCGGGCCCACTCGATGGCACGCTCGTCGATGCCCTCGTACCGGCCGCAGGCGAAGACCAGGTGATCGAGGGACGCCATGTCGTGGGCCATGGCCTGATCGAACACCGCGCCGGCCGGCGACGGTACGACCAGAGTGGGGCGGTCGGGAGACGGCGCGTCCGCCAGCACGGCATCCAGCGCCTGTGCCCACGGCTCCGGCTTCATGACCATGCCCGCGCCACCACCGTAGGGTGTGTCATCCACGGTGCGGTGCCGGTCGGTGGTGAACGTGCGCAGATCGTGCACACGTACATCGAGGACGCCGTCCTGCCGCGCCTTGCCGATCAGTGACAGCTCGAGCGCGGCGAGGTACTCCGGGAAGATGGAGACGACGTCGATGCGCACTAGTCGCGCGCCTGGCCTTCGGCCGTGACGCGCGCGGTGTCGGGGGCGTCCCCGGGAGCGGCCTCGCCCGGGAGGTCCGGAGCGGCGTCGTCGCCGTCGTCCGGGGCCTGGTTGGAACCGGGCGTGTTGAGGTCGAAGAGTCCCGCCGGCGGGACGATGACGACGAAGCCCTCGTCGGGGTTCACCTCGGGAACGATGGAGCCGACGAAGGGTACGAACGCCTCGTGTCCGCCCGTGAGTTCGACGACCAGGAGGTCCTGCACCGCCATCGTGCGCAGGGCGGTCACCCTCCCGACGGGCGCACCGTCCACCCGGGCCTCGAGCCCCACGAGCTCGTGCTCGTACCAGGAGTCGTCGTCATCATCCTCGGTGCCGGTGGTGTCGATGAAGAGCTGGGCGCCGCGCAGCGTCTCCGCAGCGTTGCGGTCGGCCACCTGCTCGAACGCGACGATCAGGATGTCCTTGTTCCAGCGGGCCTTCGCGACGGTCAGCTCCGGCACCTTCGCGCCTTCGACCCGGAACGTCTCCCCTGCGTCGAAGCGGTCCTCGGGGGCGTCCGTGAAGAGCTGGACCGTGACCTCACCCTTGATGCCGTGGGGCTTCCCGATCCTGGCGACGAGTACATCCATGGTGGTGCTCCTGCTGTTGGGCCGATGCGGCGGTGGAAGAGGGTGGAACATGAGATCGGCCCCACCGCCAGGTCCTGGTGGTGGGGCCGATCTCGGCGTTCCTGCACTGCTCGGGGCGTCAGCCTCGGCGACGGTCGGTGTCGACGACGTCCACGCGGACCGGTTCGCCGTCCGCGAGGGCGGCGACCACCGTGCGCAGTGCACGGGCGGTGCGGCCCTGACGTCCGATCACGCGACCCAGGTCCTCCTGGTGCACGCGAACCTCCAGAGTCTCGCCGCGACGGTTGTTCTTCGCGGAGACCCGGACGTCGTCCGGGTTGTCGACGATACCGCGGACGAGGTGCTCCAGGGCGTCGGCGAGCAACTTACTCTGCCTCGGTGGCTTCCGTGGCGGTGTCGTCGGCCTTCTTCGCCTTCGGCGTGATGGCCTCGGGGACGATCACGGAACCCTTCTCGGGGGCGACGAAGGATTCCTTGGGCGCCTTGGTCCTCAGGGTGCCTTCCTGGCCCTTGAGTCCCTTGAACTTCTGCCAGTCACCCGTGATCTTGAGGAGCACGGAGACCTGCTCGGTCGGCTGGGCGCCGACGCCGAGCCAGTACTGGGCCCGATCGGAGTCGATCTCGATGAACGAGGGCTCCTCGGTGGGGTTGTACTTGCCGATCTCTTCGAGGGCACGGCCATCACGCTTGGAGCGTGCATCCATGACGACGACACGGTAGAACGGTGCGCGGATCTTGCCCATGCGCTTGAGGCGAATCTTTACGGCCACTTGTGTGGTCACTCCTTGTTAACGAAAAGGGGCGAACCCGTCATCCTGCTCCCGTGGGGCGGGCCATTCATGGGGGTTCAAAGGACACAATGCGCGCAGAGAGAGGGGCTGCACGGATCGAGTACGGCTCTATTGTGCCAGATGGCTCCGGCTTTAGGCGATTCCGTCGGCGCCCGGCCCCGTCGTGACCCTCAGCTGGTTCTTCCACGGGTCCTCGAAGCGCAGTTCCTCCCCCGTGTGCCGGCTCTCGATGCCTGCGACGGACAGACGGTCGGCGAGCGCCGCCACCTCGTCGGCGCCCGGCACGCGGATGAGGACCTCCCCGAGCCCGAGGGTGTCCCGGCGCGGGCCGGCCCCCCTGCTGTTCCAGACGTTCATCGCCATGTGGTGGTGGTACCCGCCCGCGGAGACGAAGAGTGCCTGGTCGTGCCACCCGGCGGTGCGCTCGAAGCCGAGCGCCTCCACGTAGAACCGGTGCGCGGTCCCGACGTCTCCGACCTGGAGATGGACGTGCCCGACGGCGGCACCCCTCGACTCGGCCTGCGTCATCGCGTCCTCGGTCAGGTGCTGCTCGAGGTAGTCCCTGGGCGGAAGGGGCAGGCTGTCCATGACCACGGTGCGTGCGCCGCCGTCGCCGGGGGTCCATGCCCAGCTCTCCCTCGGCCGGTCGACGTAGAGCTCGATCCCGTTGCCCTCCGGGTCGGTGAAGTAGAACGCCTCGCTGACGAGGTGGTCCGCGCTGCCGACGTAGGTACTCAGGGGGTGCTTGCCCGCCGAGGCGACGGCGGCGGCGAGGTCGGCGGGCTCCTCGAAGAGGAGCGCGGTGTGGAACAGGCCGGCCTGGCCGGGCGGCGGCAGCCGCAGGTGCCCTGCCGATTCGAGGCGGAGGACCGCGCTGCCGCGTCGACCCAGAACGACGGCGTCCGTACCGTCCTCGAGCACCGCGAGCCCGAGCGCGGTGCGGTAGTAGGTGGACATGGCGGCGAGATCGCCGACCCTGAGGGTCAGGGTGCCCATGGTCGTGTCGGTGGGCAGCAGGTCCTGCGTCTGCATGGGGAGCTCCTTGAAGTAGGTGTACTCCGTCCAACTACTTGAAGCTTCAAGTTATTCCGCGCAGCGTCCAGCCACGACCCCACCCCGCAGGACGACGGCGTGCGGGGCCGCCAGGGTGCCGACGTCGAGCCGTGGATCCTCTGCACAGACGACGGCGTCCGCGCTCGCGCCCTCCTCGATACCGGGGAAGCCGAGCCAGGTACGCGCTGACCAGCAGGCTGCGTCGAGTGCTGCCACCGGTCCGAGTCCCGCCGTCGCGAGAGCGGCGATCTCGTCCGGGAGCCTGCCGTGCGCTATCACGCTGCCGGCATCCGTTCCCGCGAAGACGGGGACGCCGGCGTCGAAGGCCCGGCGGACCATCGCGTGGCGCCCGCCCCACAGCGCGCGCATGTGCGCCGCGTAGTCGGGGTACTTCCCGGCAGCGCCGGCCGCGATGGCGGGGAAGGTGTCGATGTTGATCAGCGTGGGGACGATCGCGACACCCTGCTCGACGAAACGCGGGATGTGCCGCGGCAGCATGCCCGTCGCATGCTCGATGCAGTCGATCCCCGCGTCCAGCATGGCGTCCAGTGTGTCCGCCGCGAAGCAGTGGGCCGTGACGCGGGCGCCCTCGGCGTGGGCGGCGGCCACGGCGTCGCTGAGTGCGGCCGGCGGGAATGCCGGCATCAGGTCGCCGACGGAGCGGTCGATCCAGTCGCCCACGATCTTGACCCAGCCGTCACCGCGGCGGGCCTGCTCCGCCACCGCCGCGGCCAGACCCTCCGGCTCCACCTCGACGGCGTAGTCCCGGAAGTACCGACCGGTTCTGGCCACATGACGCCCGGCGCGTACGAGCCGCGGCAGGTCGTCCCGCTGCTGGATCCACCGGGTGTCGTTGACCACCCCGGCGTCACGGATGAGCAGCGTGCCCGCATCGCGGTCCTGCAGGGCCTGCTCCTCGGCGAGACTGTCCGGCACGAGGCCGCGCCGGTCCAGCCCCACGTGACAGTGCGCATCGACGAGCCCGGGCAGCACCCAGCCCTCGATCACCCGGCCGGGACTGCCTGCAGGCCTCGCGAAGGTGAACCGTCCGGCCTGGAGGTACACGTCACGCACGGTCAGCGTCGGCGAGAGCAGGACGGTTCCGGTGAGGTGGGTGTAGCCGCCGTCGTCGACACTCATGCTGTCCCGTCGCCGTCCGGGTTCATGCCACGGACTCCGCGGTGCCTGTCCGCAGGAAGGCGCGGATGAGCGCGTCCCCCTCCCGGGAATCGTGCGGGCGGTGCCCTCCGGGTGCCTGCCGATGGACCGCGCCCGTGCCGGCGAGGTAGTCGGCGACCTCCTCGTACAGCGGCTCCCAGCCGCCCGTCAGGACGAAGGTCGGGACACCGGGGACGATCGACAGCGGCGCCTCCCACGGTGGACTGTGCAGCCTCAGTCGCGCGGCGCTGCGCCTGGCTTCGGCGGTCGTCGGAGGCTGCGCGTCCGCCGAGAAGGCACGGCGCACGAATTCCTGGAGGAACTCGTCGTCCGACATCGTGGTCCGGTCGGCGAACAGTGGCGTCATGAGGGCGATGTGCGCGGCGGTCGCCGGGAGTTCCGCCGTCAGGGAGAAGCACGCGGGTTCCACCAGCGTCAGCGTGCGGACCAGGTCGGGCCGCTCCACCGCGAGCATCATTGCGGCGACCGCCCCCTGGGAGTGCGCGACGACGTGGCCGCCGCCGCCCAGCGCCTCGGCGACGATTGCCTGGTCGCGGGCGTGGTCCGTCGGCTCCGGTTCCCCGGTCGTGGAGAAGCCGTGCCGTCGGACGTAGAGGCAGGCCAACTCGAGTGACAGCCCGTGCTGCCGGGGCCACGCCGCCGCTCCGAAGGACCCTGCACCGTGGACGAACACCACGCGTTCCGCCGGCATCAGCGTGCGGCGCGCCTGCTAGGCGCGGATGAGGCGGTCATGGCCGTGCTACTTCCCGAGGAATTTCTCGAAGCCCTTGGGGAGATTCATCGCGGAAGGATCGAAGTCCTGCTGTCCGCCGCCGAAGGCAGCGCCCGTCGGGGCCGCTGCGCGGGCCGCGGCACGCCGCGTCTCCGCCTCCTGCGCCTCGAGCGCGGCCTTCGCCGGGTTACCCGAGCGGGGCTTCTTCTTGCCCTTGGCCGCCGCGGCCTTCGTCTTCCGCGGCCCGCCGAAGCCGCCCGGGCCGGCCATTCCGGGCATGCCCGGGATCCCGCCGCCGGACGCCATCTTCTTCATCATCTTCTGCGCCTGCGAGAACCGCTCGAGGAGCCCGTTCACCTCGGACACGTGGACGCCCGAACCTCGGGCGATCCGTGCCCGGCGTGAGCCGTTGATGATCTTCGGGGCCACGCGCTCGTGCTGCGTCATGGAGCGGACGATCGCCTCGATGCGATCGATCTCGCGCTCGTCGAAGTTCTCGAGCTGCTCGCGCATGTTGGCCGCGCCGGGCATCATCATGAGCATCTTCTTCATGGAGCCCATGTTGCGGATCTGCTGCATCTGCGCGAGGAAGTCGTCGAGGGTGAAGTCCTCCTGGTCGGCGAACTTCTTCGCCATCCGGGCCGCTTCGTCCTTGTCCCAGGACTTCTCGGCCTGCTCGATCAGGGTGAGGATGTCGCCCATGTCGAGGATCCGCGAGGCCATGCGGTCAGGGTGGAAGAGTTCGAAGTCGTTGAGCCCCTCGCCCGTGGAGGCGAACATGACGGGCTTGCCGGTGACCGAGGCGACCGAGAGGGCCGCGCCGCCGCGGGCGTCGCCGTCGAGCTTGGTCAGGACGACGCCCGTGAAGTTCACGCCCTCGTTGAAGGCGAGCGCGGTGTTGACGGCGTCCTGGCCGATCATGGCGTCGATGACGAAGAGGACCTCGTCCGGGCTGATGGCCTCGCGGATGTCGGCGGCCTGCTGCATGAGCTCGGCGTCGACGCCAAGGCGGCCGGCCGTGTCGACGATCACGACGTCGTGCAGGCGGGTGCGCGCCTCGGCGATGCCCTGCCGTGCCACGGCGACGGGATCGCCGGTGGCCGCCTCGAACTCGGAGCTGACGCCGGGATGCGGTGCGTAGACGGGAACGCCTGCGCGTTCACCGTTGACCTGGAGCTGGCGGACCGCGTTGGGTCGCTGCAGGTCGCAGGCCACCAGGAGCGGGCTGTGACCCTGGCCCTTGAGCCACTTCGAGAGCTTGCCGGCGAGCGTCGTCTTTCCGGCGCCCTGGAGGCCGGCGAGCATGATGACAGTCGGCGGGTTCTTCGCGAGCCGGATGCGCCGGGTCTCCCCGCCGAGGATCCCGACGAGTTCCTCGTTGACGATCTTGACGATCTGCTGGCCCGGGTTGAGGGCCTGCGAGACCTCCAGCCCGAGGGCGCGCTCCTTGATGGCGGAGGTGAAGGCGCGGACCACGGGAACGGCGACGTCGGCGTCGAGCAGGGCCCGTCTGATCTCGCGGACCGTGGCGTCGATATCCGCCTCGGTGAGGCGCCCCTTGCCACGGAGGTTCTTGAAGGTCGCAGTCAGCCGGTCGGAGAGTGAATTGAACACGTGCCGTGAACTACTTTCATCGGGGAGTAAGAAGGCTCAGCTCCCAAGGGTATCAACTGGGCATGGCGGACGAGCTACCGCACGACCGGCCGCTCCGGGCAAACGGGCAGGACACGCGCAGGGATACATGGCAAGGTGAAACCGTGGACACTCATTCGCTCGCAGAACACGACAGCATCCCCGCCGAGGCCGACGAGCGCGTACGGACGCTGCTCATCCTCGGGGCGTCCGGCGACCTCACCGGCCGCCTGCTGCTCCCAGGCCTCGCGCGGCTCATCCGACTCGGCCGGGCGGACGGGCTGCGCCTCGTCGGCGCGGGGTCGGACGAGTGGACCGACGAGCAGTGGCGCGCGCGCCTCGACGACTCCTTCGCCGTCGCGCTGGGCAAGGCGGACGACGCCGGGAAAGCTGCCCTGCAGCAGGTGCGGGATGCCAGCACCTACCATGTGCTCGACGTGACCAAGGACGGCCTGGCCGACCTGGTCCACACCCTCACGGGCCCGGTCGCCATCTACTTCGCGCTGCCCCCGGCCATCAGTCAGCGCGCCTGCAGCGCGCTCGGTCCGGACTCGCTGCCCAAGAACACGCGGCTGGTCATGGAGAAGCCCTTCGGCACCGATCAGGCCAGCGCGCACAGCCTCAACGAGAAGCTCGCGAAGCTGGTCCCCGAACAGAACATCCACCGGGTGGACCACTTCCTCGGCAAGGCGACCGTGTTCAACATCCTGGGACTGCGCTTCGCGAACCGCATCCTCGAGCCGGTGTGGAACAACCTGCACATCGAGAAGGTCGAGGTGATCTTCGACGAGGACCTCGCGCTGGAGAACAGAGCACGCTACTACGACGGCGCGGGAGCGCTCCGCGACATGATCCAGAGCCACCTGCTCCACGTCATGGCCCTGCTGGCCCTCAACGCGCCGTCGACCCTGCACGAGCGCGACCTGCGGGACCACATCGGCTCGGTGCTCCGTGCCAGCTCCGTGGATCTCGACGACCCGTCCAGCAGCCGACGCGCCCGCTACACCGCCGGGACGATCGGGGACCGGCAGATCCCCGACTACACGGCCGAGCCGGGCGTCGACACGTCGAAGAACACGGAGACGCTCGCGGAGGTCACCGTGTCCATCAACAACGAGCGCTGGTCGGGCGTGCCGTTCGTCCTGCGCTCGGGCAAGGCCCTGGGTATCAAGCGCAAGGAGGCGGTCATCACGTTCCGACCGGTGAGCCACCTTCCCGTGGGATTCAGCGGTCAGGACGCGCCGACGAAGCTCCGCATCGGCTTCGGCCCGGACACCCTCCAGCTCGAGCTCGATGTCAACGGACCCGGTGACATCTTCTCCCTCGACCGCGCCACCCTCAGCGCCAACCTCAACGAGACGGACCTCCTCCCCTACGGCGAAGTGCTCGACGGCGTCCTCGCGGGAGACCCGACGCTCTCGGTGCGCGGTGACACGGCGGAGGACTGCTGGCGCATCGTGGAGCCCGTCCTCACGGCGTGGTCAGCGGGCCGGGTGCCGCTGGAGGAGTACGAGGCCGGGTCCGCCGGGCCCGCCGACTGGCCCTCCTCGCACGGTCGGGCCTGACACCTCCGGCGAGGCGGGTGCCTGCCCGCTCGGATCGCCACGCGGACTACGCCCCGGCCGAGCGATGATGCGGCGGCGGACGGGATCGGCCGGCGCCAGGAAGGCGCCGGTCAACCCCGGACGGCAGGAAGCCCGGCCGGGTGTCCCGGCCGGGCTTCCTGTGTCCTACAGTGCTGCGTCCTGCGGTGCTGCAGTCCTGCGATGGAAAGAGGCTCCCCTACAGCGCGGCGTCCCCGCGCTCACCGGTCCGCACACGCACGGCTTCCTCGACCGGGATGACCCAGACCTTGCCGTCACCCGCCCTGCCCGTGTTGGCGGTGGAGACCAGCACGTCGACGATGTCGGTGACCCAGGCATCCGCGACGAGGACCTCGACGCGGGCCTTCTGCAGGAGGTCCACCGTGTACTCCGCGCCGCGGTAGACCTCGGTGTGGCCCCGCTGCCTTCCGTAGCCGCTGGCCTGGCTCACCGTGAGCCCCTGCACACCGTAGTTCTCGAGGGCCCCGCGGACGCCGTCGAGCTTGTCCGGCCGGACGATCGCTGTCACCAGTTTCATGAATGTACGCCCTCCGTGACGTTGTCCTGTGTGGTCTTCTGCTGCGCCGGCAGGGGTTCCGCCGGCTTCTGCTGCGTGAACATCTGCTCGGCGAAGGGGTGGAAGGACCCACCCACGCCCAGTCCGCCGAACTCGTAGGCGGTCTCCGCGTGCTCCGAGAGATCGACCCCGGACACCTCGCTGTCGCTGCTGATGCGGAACCCGATGGTCTTGTGGATGGCGAGGCCGATCACGGCTGTCATGACGGCGCTGAGCGCGATCGCGATGGCCGCGGCGACGATCTGCGCGACGAGCTGGTCGGCGCCGCCCCCGTAGAAGAGTCCGCCACCCTCGCCGTCGACCGGCAACATGATGAACCCGATGGCGAGCGTGCCGAGGATACCGGCGACGAGGTGGACGGCGACGACGTCGAGCGAATCATCGAAGCCCAGGCGGTACTTGAGGCCGACCGCGAGGGCGCAGACGGCACCGGCGACGAGCCCCAGGCCGATCGCCCCGACGGGGCTGACGTTGGCGCAGGCCGGTGTGATCGCGACGAGCCCGGCAACGATGCCCGACGCCGCGCCCAGCGAGGTGGGGCGGCCGTCGCGGATGCGCTCGGTCATGAGCCAGCCGACCATCGCGGCAGCAGGAGCGGCCATCGTGTTGACCCAGATGAGGCCGGCTTCCTCGGCCGAGCCGGCGGCGCCGCCGTTGAACCCGAACCAGCCGAACCAGAGCAGGGCGGCACCGAGCATGACGAAGGGGATGTTGTGCGGGCGCTGAGCCGGGTCCTTGCCGAAGCCCTGGCGCTTGCCGAGGATGATCGCGAGCACGAGTGCTGCGACGCCGGCGCTGATGTGGACCACCGTGCCGCCGGCGAAGTCGATCGCCTCACCCACGGCACCTCCGACGGCGCCGTCCGCGCTGAGGAGTCCCCCGCCCCAGACCATGAAGGCGAGCGGGCAGTACACGGCCGTCACCCAGATCGGGACGAAGATGGTCCACGCCCCGAACTTGGCGCGGTCGGCGATCGCACCGCTGATCAGGGCGACCGTGATGATGGCGAAGGTCGCTCCGTACCCGGCGCCGATGAGGTCCTCGGTACCGATGAGACCGGACATGCCGAAGGATGCGAAGGGGTTGCCGAAGACCTGGCCGATCCCCTCCCCGCCCGTCATCGAGTAGCCCCAGAGAACCCACACGATGCCCACGAGGCCGACGGCGATGAAGCTCATCATCATCATGTTCAGCGCGGACTTGGCACGGGTCATCCCGCCGTAGAAGAAGGCGAGGCCGGGGGTCATGAGAAGTACGAGGGCAGCTGAGATCATCACCCAGACGTGGCCTGCTGTCAGATCCATCAAACACGATCCTTCCAAAGGGGCGGGGACTTCCCGCTCCTCAAGAATGCTGTTCTCGTGTTTCCTTCCCGGGGGCTTCACATTGCGCGGACGTTACAACAGTCTCACCGAGGTAAAAGCTCCGTGACCGTGATGTTTCCGGCAGATTTCGGCGGGCCGGACGAATGGTTGCGAAATGGGCCGTGCGTCAGTTCAGGAGGGCGTCCACGAAGCCCTCGGCGTCGAACGGCGCGAGATCGTCCGCGCCCTCCCCCAGCCCGATCAGCTTCACGGGCACGCCCAGGCTCCGCTGGATCGCGACCACGATGCCGCCCTTCGCGGTGCCGTCGAGCTTCGTGAGGACGATCCCGGTGATGTTCACGACCTCCGCGAAGACGCGTGCCTGGGTGAGCCCGTTCTGGCCGGTCGTGGCGTCGAGGACCAGGAGCACCTCGTCGACGGTGCCCTGTTTCTCCACGACGCGCTTGACCTTGCCCAGCTCGTCCATGAGGCCCACCTTGTTCTGCAGCCGGCCGGCCGTGTCGATCAGGACCACGTCGACCTCCTGGTCGATCCCCGCCTTCACGGCCTCGAAGGCCACCGACGCGGGGTCGGCGCCGTCGACGTCGGACTTGACCGTGGGAACGCCCACCCGGGCTCCCCAGGTGGCGAGCTGCTCGGCGGCGGCGGCGCGGAACGTGTCCGCGGCACCGAGGATCACGTCCTTGTCATCGGCGACGAGCACCCGGGCGAGCTTGCCGACCGTCGTCGTCTTGCCGACGCCGTTGACGCCGACGACCATGACGATCGCGGGCCGGTCCGCGTGACGCGCGGTTGCCAGCGAGCGGTCCATCGACGCGTCGACGAGCTTGACCAGTTCCTCGCGCAGCATGTCCTTGACCTCGGCCGGGTTGCGGCTGCCCGCCACCTTCACCCGCTCGCGCAGCGCGTCGACGAGTTCCATGGTCGGTTCGGTGCCGAGATCGGCCATGAGGAGGGTCTCCTCGACCTCGTCCCAGACGTCCTCATCGATCCGGTCGCGTGACAGGAGGGCCAGCAGTCCCTTGCCCAGCGCGTTGTTCGACCGCACGAGCCGGGCACGGAGGCGCGCGAGGCGTCCCTGCACGGGGTCCACCGTGTCGAGGCTCGGGACGGCAGGGGTCTCCTCGAGGCCACTGAGGTCATCCGGGACCAGGACATCGGTGGTCACTCCGTCCGGGCTGTCCAGGACGTCGATGGACGTGGCGCCGTGGGCGCCACCCGACGGCTGGTCATCGGCGTCGCGGGACGAGGGATACAGTCCGGGCGGCGTCCTCCGGCCCCGCACCAGGAGCACGGCGAGGGAGCCGACGACGGCGAGCGCGAGGACGACGAAGATGACGGGCAGGAGGAGATCATTCACGGATCCACCTTCTCATACGGGCCGGGACCGAAGGATTGAGTGCCGCGGCGGGAGCGGTGGCACAATTCGAGAACCATGGCCGGCACTCCTCGCGCACGCAGACCCTTCCTTCCCGGCGTCCCACGCCTCCCGCGGCGCACCCCGCCCGGAGCCGATCCGGCGCCCGTCAGGGAACCCATCCCGCGGGAGATCAGGGTCCTCATCGCCGCGGCCTTCGTGATCGCCATCGGCTTCGGCCTGGTGGCTCCGATCCTGCCGCAGTTCGCGCAGAGCTTCGACGTCGGAGTGACCGCCTCGGCGGTGATCGTCAGCGCCTTCGCCTTCACCCGGCTGGTGTTCGCGCCCGCCGGCGGGCGGCTGGTCGAGCGGCTCGGGGAACGTCCGGTGTACATCGTGGGGCTCCTGATCGTCGCGCTGTCCACGGCCGCCTGCGCCTTCGCCGGGGACTACTGGCAGCTCCTCGTCTTCCGGGCGCTCGGCGGTATCGGCTCCACCATGTTCACGGTCTCGGCGATGGGCCTGATCGTGCGCCTTGCCCCTCCTGCCATCCGCGGCAGGGTGTCGGGGGCCTACGCCACCGCGTTCCTCCTCGGGAGCATCGGCGGGCCGATCGTCGGCGGCCTGCTGGCGCGGTTCGGCCTTCGGGTTCCCTTCCTCGTCTACGCCGTCGCCCTGCTGATCGCCTCGGCGGTGGTCTTCTTCCAGTTGAAGGACACCTCCCTCGCGGATCGCCGGGCCGCCCGCGCCAAGCCACCCCTGACGGTGCGGGAGGCGGTGAGGGATTCCGGGTACCGAGCGTCCCTCGCGTCGAGCTTCGCGAACGGGTGGTCCTCGTTCGGGGTCCGGATGGCGCTCGTCCCCCTCTTCGCCGACGTCGTGCTGGGCGCGGGGACCGAGATCGCGGGGATCTCGCTCGCGTTCTTCGCCGGCGGTACCGCGCTGGCCCTCACGGCGTCGGGCCGGCTCGCGGACTCGCTCGGCAGGCGGCCGCTCGTGATCACGGGGCTGATCGTCAACGGGGCTGCCATGGTGGCGCTCGGGTTCTCGGGGAACGTCGTCGTGTTCCTCGCTCTGTGCGTCGTGGCCGGGGTGGGGACCGGGCTGCTGAACCCGGCGCAGCAGGCAGCGGTGGCCGACGTGATCGGCAACGACCGCAGCGGAGGGAAGGTCCTCGCGACGTTCCAGATGAGCTCGGACTTCGGTGCCATCCTGGGTCCCGTCCTCGCGGGACTCATCATCGACCAGCTCCCCTTCGGCTCCTTCGCTCTCGCGTTCGCGGCGACGGGCGTGCTGACGGGCCTCGCGGCCCTCGTTTGGGCGACGTCCCGGGAGACCCTGCCCGCGCCGGCCGGCACCACCCGCTAGTCCTACACGCCGCTCGTCCTACGGGCCGCTGACGCTCTCCACATCCTCCGCGAGACGCTGGCTGATGACGGTCGAGACGCCGTCGCCCCGCATCGTCACGCCGTACAGGGCGTCCGCGACCTCCATGGTCCGCTTCTGGTGCGTGATGATGATGAGCTGGCTGGACTCGCGGAGCTCCCGGAAGATGGTGATGAGCCGGCCGAGATTCGTGTCGTCGAGGGCCGCCTCCACCTCGTCCATGACGTAGAACGGTGACGGGCGCGCCTTGAAGATCGCCACGAGCAGCGCCACGGCCGTGAGTGACCGCTCGCCGCCGGAGAGGAGCGAGAGCCGTTTGATCCGCTTGCCCGCGGGCCGTGCCTCGACCTCGATGCCGGTGGCGAGCATGTCCTCCGGGTCGGTCAGGACGAGGCGCCCCTCGCCCCCCGGGAAAAGGGTCGCGAAGACGCGTTCGAACTGCTCCGCGGTGTCGCGGTAGGCGGCGGTGAACACCTGCTCCACGCGTTCGTCCACCTCGCGGATGATGTCGAGGAGATCCTTCCTCGTGGCCTTCAGATCCGCCAGCTGCGTGCTGAGGAACTGGTGCCGCTCCTCCAGCGCCGCGAACTCCTCGAGGGCGAGCGGGTTGACCTTCCCCAGCGCTGCCAGATCGCGTTCGGCCCGCCTGAACCTCTTCTCCTGCTGCTCCCGCACGAACGGGACGCCCTGCGGTACCGGGTTGCCGTCGTCGTCGACCGGCGTACGGAGGGCCGCCCACCTGTCCTCGCTCACGGCGTCCTCCGGCACCGGCTGGTGCGGACCGAACTCCTCGACGAGGTGGTCCGGGGTGAGTCCGAGCTCCTCGACCGATCGGTTCTCCAGCGCCTCGATCGTCAGCCGCTGCTGTGTCCTGGCCAGCTCGTCCTGGTGCGCGGAGTCGGTGAGCCGGGCCACCTCCACCCCGAGCTCGGCGTTCCTGGCACGGACGGCCTGGAGCTCCGCGTCCTGCTGTTCCCGCAGGCGCTCGGCCTCGTCCCGGCGGGACGCCGCGAGCGCCACGGAACGCGCTGCCTGCGCACCCGCCCGTCGGGCCGCCTCGGCGACCGCGGCAGCCTTCGACGCCTGGACCTGACGGAGACGAGCCTTCTCAGCGGCCTGCTGCCGAGCCCGGCGCTCGGACTCGGCGGCTCTGTCGAGCGACGCCGCCCGATTGGCGAGGGCCGTCAGCTGCTCCTCGCGGCTCCGGAGCGCGAGCCGCGCCTCGAGTTCGGCCTGCCGTGCGGCGACGGCGTCGCGGTGGAGGGCGTCCCGCCGCTCCGTGGACGGGTCCGCCTCCACGGGTTGCTGCTGCAGGTCCTCGAGCCGCCGGGCCGCGTCCTGCAGCCGGAGCTCCTCGCCGGCGAGATGGGCCTCCGCGGCCTCCGCGAGTTTCGTGAGCCGCTCGGCATCTCCCGACGCCGAGCGGAGTTCGGCGTTGAGCCGCCCGAGCCGCTCGGCGACCGCCGCCATCCTCGCGTCCGATTCGTTCAGGCGCTCCAGTGCCTCGTCCACCCGCTGCTGCGCGGAGTCGCGGGCGGCTCTCGTCGAGGAGAGGACGAACCGGAGCCGTTCCGTCTCGGCCACGGCCACGGCGAGCCGCTCCTCGGTCTCCTCCGCGGCCGCCCGCAGTTCGAGGTAGCCGGCCGCGCTGGGGGTCCCGCCGCGGGCGACGACGCGGGACAGGACGTCCCCGTCCAGGGTGACGGCGATCTCGGCACGGCCGTCCTCGATGACGCTCCGGGCCCGCTCGAGGTCCGCGACGGCGACTGCGCCGTGGAGGAGGTGCGCGAGGACGGGCTGCACGGCGGAGGCCCCGGCCACCACATCGAGCAGCGGGGTCCCCTCCGCACGGACGGTACCGGTGGTCATCCGCCCCTGCGCTTCCGGCTCCCGGCTCCCGGCGGCGGTCCCGGGCGCGACGACGAGGGAGACCTGGCCGGCGTCGGCCTGTTTCATCGCCTCCAGGGCGAGCACCGCCGCGGAGAGACTCTCGACGGCGACGGCGTCGGCCGCGCCGGCGAGGACGGCGGCCACCGCCTTCTCGAAACCGGTGGCGACCTGCAGGATCTCGGCGAGCGGACGGGAGACGCCGTCGAGCCCTGCCGCGAGCAGTGCGCTCGAGCCGTCACGCCGCTGCAGGCCCTCCTGCTGGGCGTCGAGGCGGGCAGCCAGGGCGCCGCGCTCACGCTCGGCGGCCTGCTCCTGCCGCACCAGGGCCTCGAGATCGCCCGTGAACCCGGCGAGGATACCCGCGGCCTCCTCGTAGTCGGCGTCCAGGCCCTCCTCACCTTCCTCGTCGCCGGCCACCTGACCCTCGAGGACCGTGAACTCGCGCTGGGCGGCGCGCCGTCGGTCCTCCGCCTCGGTGATGGACACCCGCAGCCGCCCGAGCTCGGCGACCGCCGACTCGACGCGCGACCGCGCTGCCCCCACGGTTCCCGCGAGCCGCGCATCGCCCTCGCGGCGATCGGCCGCAATACGGAGCAGGCGGGCCAGCCGCGCATCCTCGGCGGCCGCGGCATCCTCGGCCTCCCGCCGGTGTGCCAGGGTCGATTCCAGTGCGGTTCCGAGCGTGAGAATCTCCTGCTCGAGCTCGGAGACCTCGGAGCGTACGCGTGCTGCCTGACGCTCCAGCTGGTCCGGATCACGCCCGCGATCGGGCTCGACGCCGCCCTGCCCGAGAAGATGACCCCGATCGTCCGCCCGGGCAGCGAGCGCTGTCAGTTTCTCGCGGACGCTCGACAGCGCATACCAGGTCTCGCGCGCCCGATTGAGGGCGGGTACGGCGGCGGCCGCCGCCTGCTCGAGCGCGGCCTGGCGCTCCCGCCCTGCCGTGAGGGCCCGTTCCACCTCGTCGCGCCGGGCCTGGAGCGCCGACTCGGCGGCGACGTCGCGCTCGAACCCGGCGCGCAGGGTCACCAGTTCGTCGGCCAGCAGCCGCGACCGGGCGTCGCGGACGGCGAACTGCACCTGTTGCGCGCGCCGGGCGACGTCCGCCTGCTTCCCGAGCGGCGTGAGCTGGCGGCGCAGTTCGCCCGTGAGATCGGAGAGCCGTGCCAGGTTGGCCTGCATGGCATCGAGCTTCCGGACCGTCTTCTCCCGACGCCGGCGGTGCTTCAGGATCCCCGCCGCCTCCTCGATGAAGCCCCGCCGATCCTCCGGGGTGGCGTGCAGCACCTTGTCCAGTTGCCCTTGGCCGACGATGACGTGCATCTCGCGTCCCAGCCCGGAATCCGACAGCAGCTCCTGGATGTCGAGCAGCCTGCAGTTCTTGCCGTTGATCGCGTACTCGGACCCGCCCGCGCGGAACAGTGTCCGCGAGATGGTGACCTCGGAGTACTCGATGGGGAGCGCGCCGTCCGCGTTGTCGATCGTGAGGGAGACGTGGGCCCGCCCGAGGGGCGGCCGGCCGGACGTCCCGGCGAAGATGACGTCCTCCATCTTGCCGCCGCGAAGGGTTTTGGCTCCCTGCTCCCCCATGACCCAGGCCAGGGCGTCGACGACGTTGGACTTCCCGGAGCCGTTGGGGCCGACGACGGCGGTGACGCCGGGCTCGAACTCGAAGGTGGTCGCCGAGGCGAAAGACTTGAACCCTCGCACGGTTAGACTCTTCAGATGCACGGTGTCAGGATCTCCAGGTCGTTTGGGACCTCCCTAATCTACTGGAACGTACCGACCGTCCGGCGTATTGGGCCCGCAAGACCGAGTATGAGGGCGAATCCAGGGTGACCCACCCCGGCATTACGAAGTAGGCTTACAAAAGTTTCAGCAGTATTCAGAGGCGTCCAGGCCGATCCATCCGTGGGTCCTTTCCGGCCATCCACCGGCGCTGACCAGTTGACGAGGCAGGAAATTTGACCGGTAACGCGACGTTTCGACATGACAACACGGCCTTGCTCGCCGTCACGAGTGTGGAGGCGCCGGTAGTCGTCAGTTCCGCAGAGTTCGACGAACGGCTGGCACCCAGCCTCAAGAGGCTCCGGCTCTCGAAGCGACTGCTCGAGCGCGTGGCCGGCGTCACCGAGCGGCGCTGGTGGTCGCCGGGATCCGACTTCGACGACGCGGCGATCGAGGCGGGCGCGAAGGCGATGGCCGAGGCCGGGATCGAGCCGGGCGACGTGGGCCTCCTGATCAACACCTCGGTGACGCGCCGGAATCTCGAACCGTCGGTGGCCGTGAAGATCCACCACTCGCTCGGTCTGCCGTCCTCCGCCATGAACTTCGATCTGGCGAACGCCTGCCTCGGATTCGTCAACGGCATGACACTGGCCGCCAACATGATCGACTCGGGCCAGATCAAGTACGCGCTGATCGTCGCGGGCGAGGACGCGCAGCGCACCCAGGAGGCGACCTTCAACCGCCTCAACCGTGAGGACTCCACGCGTGAGGACTTCCTCGCCGAGTTCGCGACCCTCACCCTCGGTTCGGGAGCCGCCGCAGCCGTCATCGGCCCCGCGGACCTGCACCCCGGTTCGCACCGCATCCTGGGCGGGGTGTCCCGTGCCGGGACACAGCACCATGAGCTGTGCATCGGCGGGATCGACGGGATGTACACCGACACCAAGGGGCTGCTCGACGGCGGTCTCGAACTCGTGGTCACCGCGTGGCACGAGGCCCAGACGGACGGATGGAACTGGGACGGCATGGATCGCTATGTCACCCACCAGGTCTCCAATTCCTACACGAACGCCATCATCAAGGCCGTGGATCTCGAGCGGGAGCGCGTGCCCATCACCTTCCCGCACTGGGGCAACGTGGGGCCGGCGTCGCTGCCGATGACCCTGGCGCAGGAGGCGCAGTCACTCAGCCCGGGTGACAGGGTGCTCTGCCTCGGCGTGGGCTCGGGACTGAACACCTCGATGATGGAGATTGCGTGGTAGCACTCCCCGGCGTCGATCCCTCGTGGTCGGCGTATCTCGATGTGCCCTCGACCAGTACCGCGGACGCCCCGGGAACCAGCCACCGCTGGCACTACCTCGACAATGGCGCCGGAGCGGACGGCACTCCCGTCAAGGGGACCCTCCTGTGCGTGCACGGCAATCCCACGTGGTCCTTCCTCTGGCGGACCTATCTGGCCGCCGGCCTTCCCGAGGGCTGGCGCGTCGTCGCCGTGGACCAGCTGGACATGGGCTACTCGGCGAGGACGGGCGTGTTCCGACGCCTCGAGCACCGCATCACCGACCTCGGGGACTTCGTGGCGGCCCTCGGCCTGCACGGTCCCGTGGTCACGGTCGGGCATGACTGGGGCGGCGTCGTCAGCCTCGGTTACGCCCACCGGAACCGCGAGGACCTCGCGGGCGTCATCCTGACGAACACCGCGATCCACCAGGAGCCGGACCGCCCCATTCCCGCGCCCCTGCGGCTCGCGCTGGCTCCGGGCGTGCACGGACTCGGCACCCGGACGACCACCGCGTTCCTCGATGTCACCCTCGCCCTGGCACGACCGGCCCTGCAGCCGGAGGTGCGAGCCGCCTTCCGCGCGCCCTACGGCAGCGCCGCCGACCGCGGGGGAATCGCGAACTTCGTGTCCGACATCCCCGCCGACCCGTCCCACCCGAGCTACGCCGTCCTGACCTCGACGGCGGAGGGCATCCGGTCGCTCGACGTCCCCGTGCTCATGATGTGGGGGCCGCGCGACCCCATCTTCTCTGACCCCTATCTCGAGGATCTGGCCCGACGGCTCCCCCATGCCGACATCCACCGCTTCGAGCGGGCGAGCCACCTGGTGCAGGAGGACGCCGACACGGCTGCCACCGCGATGGAGTGGCTCACCGCCCGCGCCGTCGCCGTCGCGCCGCCCGTCGACGGTCCCCGTGCCGATCCGGAAGCCGGCGCGCCTGACACGACCGGCGAGGACGCCCCCTACTCCCCGCTCGGACAGCGCCTCCGCGAGCTGGCGGCAGGACCGGGGAGTTCCGCCACAGCCGTCGCCGAGATGACGGCGGACGGGCCCCGGACCCTGTCCTGGAAGGAACTCGACGACGACGTCTCCGCCGTGGCAGCGGGCCTGGCAGCGCTGGGGTACGGTCCCGGGAGCCGCGTGAGTCTGCTCGTCCCCCCGGGGCTCGACCTCACCGTCCTCATCTACGCGTTCCTGCGGGGCGGCGCGGTGATCGTGGTCGCCGACGCCGGCCTCGGCGCGCGCGGGCTGAGCCGCGCCGTCCGGAGTGCAGCGCCCGACGTCGTCATCGGCATCGAGCGGGCCCTCCTCGCCGCACGGGCCTTCGGCTGGCCGGGCAAGCGGATCAGCGCCACGACCCTGCCCGCCGCACGACGCCGCGCCCTCCGTGTCGACGCATCGCTCGGCGACCTGCGCGCCGCCCGCGCCGATGCCGGCCTCGCGGAACACGCCGCACCGGACGACGACGCCGCCATCCTCTTCACCTCGGGCTCCACCGGGCCCGCGAAGGGCGTGGTGTACACGAACCGCCGCCTCTCGGCCATGCGGGACGCCGTCGAGTCCACCCTCGGTCTGGGGCCCGGCGCCTCACTGGTGGCCGGGTTCGCGCCGTTCGCCCTGCTGGGGCCGGCGCTCGGAGCCACCTCGGTCACTCCGGACATGGATGTCACCGCGCCGGGCACCCTCACGGCCCAGGCCCTCGCGGATGCCGCGGCCGCCGTCGAGGCCACCGTGGTCTTCGCGTCACCCGCGGCCCTCCGGAACGTCCTGGCGACGTCGGACGAGCTCTCGTCGGCAGGGCGGTCAGCCCTCGGGCGGATCTCCCTCATGCTCTCCGCCGGGGCACCGATCCCTCTCGCCCTACTCGAATCGGTGCAGGACCTCGTTCCTGCGGCCGCACTCCACACGCCGTACGGCATGACCGAATCACTGCTCGTGGCCGATATCGAGCTCGACGGCGTGCGGCGAGCGGCTGCCGCCGCCGCGGCGGGCCAGCAGGGCGCCGGCAACGGGGTCTGCGTGGGACTGCCCGTGCACCGCGCCCGTGTGGCCGTGAGTCCCCTGAGCATCAGCGGGCCGGGTGGGGATGCGGTCTGCGAGGCGACGGGTGCGCCCACGACCCAGCCCGGGGTCACGGGTGAGATCCTCGTCGAGGCGCCCCACGTCAAGGACCGCTACTTCCGTCTCTGGCGGACGCAGCAGGACGCCGCAAGAACCACTCCGTGGCACCGGACCGGCGATATCGGGCACTTCGATGCCGAGGGTCGGCTGTGGGTCGAGGGCCGGCTCGGGCACGTCATCACGAGTGCCGAGGGCATCGTGACGCCGGTGGGCCTCGAGCACGCCCTCCAGGAGCTCGACGACGTCCGGCTGGCCGCCGTCGTCGGCGTCGGACCCGTCGGAACCCAGGCTGTTGTCGCCGTGGTCGAGACCGCCCAGCCCGAGGGGAGGGGCCGCCGCGGGCGGCTCGCCGACGCCGGCCTCGCTGCCGGCGCTCGTGCCGTGGCCCGGGACTGCGGGATCGATCTTGCTGCGGTGATCGCGGTGCCCGCCCTCCCCGTCGACATCCGCCACAACGCGAAGATCGACCGTGCCGCGGTCGGCGCCTGGGCCGCGGTCTTCCTCAGCGGCGGGAGGGCCGGCTCGCTGTGACCGTCCTCGTCACGGGCGCGAGCGGGATGCTCGGCCGCGCCGTCGCCGAGAACCTGATCGACGCCGGCGACGAGGTGCGGTGCTTCCAGCGCCGCCCCTCCGGTGTACCGGGTGCAACTGACGTGCTCGGCAGCATCGAGGACCCGGCAGCCATCGCGCGCGCCGTCGACGGCTGCTCCGCCGTCATCCACCTCGCGGCCAAGGTCTCCTTCACCGGAGCGCCGGCCGAGTTCGAGCGCGTCAACGTGGACGGTACGCGACACCTGCTCGAGGCCGCCCGCCGCGCCGGCGTGACGGACGTCGTCCAGGTGTCCTCTCCCTCCGTCGCGCACACCGGGACGTCCCTCGTCGGCGCGTCCGCCGGCACGGCGGACCCGGGGAGGGCGCGCGGGGACTACGCGCGGACCAAGGCCGCGGCCGAACTCCTGGCCCTCGGCGCCTCGGACCCTGCTTTCCGCGTGGCCGCGGTCCGCCCGCACATCGTCTGGGGTCCTGGAGACACCCAGCTGGTGGAGCGCGTCATCGATCGCGCCCGTGCCGGTCGCCTGCCCCTTCTCGGCGGTGGCAGGGCGCTGATCGACACGACCTATGTCGACAACGCCGCCTCCGCCATCGTCGCCTGCCTGCGCAGGATGGATGCGGCCCAGGGACAGGCACTCGTGGTGACCAATGGTGAACCCCGTCCCATCGCGGACCTGCTCGCGGGCATGTGCCGGGCGGGCGGAGTGACTCCCCCGTCCTGGTCCGTCCCGGGAGCCGTGGCCAGAAGAGCCGGCGCCGTGATCGATCAGGCGTGGACGCGGGCCGGACGCCGCGACGAGCCGCCCATGACGCAGTTCCTCGCCGAGCAGCTCTCGACGGCGCACTGGTTCGACCAGCGGCGCACGCGCGCGGTGCTCGACTGGCACCCCACCGTGACGATCGACGAGGGTTTCCGGCGCCTCGCCGACCACTACCGGACCTGAGCGTCGACTGAAGGCCCGTAGCGCGAGATCCTGCTCCGCGTTGCGAGGATTATTGGCTCAGGACGCGGAGAAGGACGGGATGCCGGGCATCCCGTCCTTCTGTCGGTTCTGCTGTGCTGTCCGTCTGTCCGTCTCCCCTGCGACCGGATCGGGCCGTCGGAGAGTGGCGCGGGGACTAGCGGGTGTAGTAGCCGTCGACTGACATGGAGTTGACCGAGTGCACCTGCGTACCCTGCGAGGGGTTGAGGGCGCTGACCATCTGGCCGTTGCCGAGGTAGATGCCGACGTGGCTTCCACCGTTCTGGCTCACAAGGTCGCCCGGCTGGGGGTTGCTGGTGGGACGCATGGAAGCGAACTGCGACCACGTGGTACGGGGCAGGTTGATGCCGTGCTGCGCGTAGACCCACTGCACGAAGCCGGAGCAGTCCCAGCCACCGAAGGCGGTGCCGCCGTAGACGTAGCCCGATCCGACACCCTGCATAGCCGTCCCGGCGATACCGGACATCGACGAGCTCTGGCGAACGACGGGCTGCCCTGTCGACTGCAGGCTGAAGGCCGAGTCGGCAGCAGCAGCAGGTGCCGCAACCGGAGCGGTGGCTGCAGGGGTGTACGTTGCGGCCGGGGTGTACGTGGCGGCCGGTGCATACGTTGCGGCCGGTGCATACGTGGATGCTGCGGGGGCAGCCCACTGAGTGGTGGCGGCTGCTGGCACGCCCCACTGGTCGGTGGTGTAGGTGCGAGTTCCGTTCGCATCCCACTCGGTGACGGTGTAGACACCGGTGGTTGCGGCCTGCGTGCTGACGGGAGCTGCAGTGATCTCGCCGGATGCGCTGGCGGGAAGTGCTGCGCCGAGCAGCAAACCCGATGCCGCGACGACCACGGCTGCGGGCTTGCCGGCCACGGAGGCGCCGGCGGTGACGGCACGGGATGCGGTGACGAGGGGATTCGTGCGGGTGGGGACTGCGCGGTGGCGCGCGTTCGTGCTCTTGGACATGTTGCTGCCTTTCCCAATGCCTGCGAAGTTAGCTGTCGGGTTCGGATGGGACATCCGGACGCGTATCGCATTGACCACCGCCCCAGCTGTGGTCCACGCGCGTCTTTACCCCTAGGACTCCGGAGAGAGCCCGCTTTCGGTTCCCCCGCCCCTGTCGATATGTGTAGCGAACGGTCCGTCCTCATCGACAGGGTTAGGCAGAGTGAGGAGGGCGCCCCTCCGTTGTGGAACGGGCGCGGGGTCTACGGTACGCGCTACCCGCCGAGTTGTCACGTTTGGGTCACGGACACCGAGCCGGGCACGCCGAACGTCCCGTCTCAGGGTCGGGCGTTGCGGGGCTTCGGCTGGCAGTGCGGGCAGAGGAAGGACGATCTGTTCATGAACGACTCCCGCCGGATCAGGGTGCTCCGCCCCTCCGCGAGGCAGCGTCGGCAGGGCCGGCCCGCGCGTCCGTAGGCTTCGAGATCCCGCGCGAAATAGCCGGATGCGCCGTTCACGTTCACGTACAGGGAATCGAAACTGGTACCGCCTGCCGCGAGTGCGCGGGCCATGACCCCGGTAGCGGCATCGACGATACGCCGCGTGTCGGGGCGGCGCATGGTGTCGGTGGGACGCGCGTAGTGGAATCTCGCGGCCCAGAGGGCTTCATCCGCGTAGATGTTGCCGATGCCCGAGATGAGGCCCTGATCGAGGAGCGCCCGCTTGAGTCCCGTGCGCCGTGAGGTGAGCCGCTCGTGGAACTGCGACAGGGAGAAGGCAGGATCGAGGGGATCCCTGGCGATATGCGCGGCCTGGTGGGGAATCAGCGGGGTGGCTCGTCCGCCGGTACCGCCTGCCGCGCCGTCGGCCGTGGGCTCGAGGTCGGCGACGAACATCCCGCCGAAGATCCGCTGGTCCACGAAGCGGAGATCGGTCGGGAGGGCGTTGCCGCCGTCCATTGCCGGGGAGAGTCGCAGGCGGACCTTCAGGTGCTTCTCGTCGGGTGCCTCGGAATCCTCGATCAGCAGCTGTCCGCTCATGCCCAGATGGGCCATGAGGGCGACACTCGGGGGCAGCGTCGGCGCCGACGGCTCGGCGAGCGTCAGCCAGAGGAATTTCCCGCGGCGCACCACATCCGTCACGAGGGCACCGCCCACCGTGCCGACGAAGTCCTCCACGCCGTGCACGTGGCGCCGGAGGGAGCGTGCATCGATGATCTCCACGGACTCGATGACCCGGCCCACCACCCAGCGCTCCAGCCCGCGCCGGACCACTTCGACCTCCGGCAGTTCGGGCACTCAGGCCCCGTCGGCCGTCGGACCGGCCGCGATCGCCGATGAGTCCGCATCCCCGGCTTCGGCGAGGAGCTTCGAGGACGCCGCTGCCGCAGCCTGCTCGGCCTCCTTCTTGGAGTGGCCACCCCCGGAGCCGTAAGCGACTCCCCCGATCACGAGACGGGCGGTGAAGGTGCGGGCGTGGTCCGGCCCGGTGCCGTCCACCTGGTAGTCGATCAGACCGAGCCGCCGCGCGGCAGCGGTCTCCTGGATGCGGGTCTTCCAGTCGGTGCCTTCTCCGAGCACCTCGGAATCGCGCAGGAGCGGACCGATCAGGCGCATCACCATCGCCCGCGCGGGTTCGATCCCGTGGCTCAGGTATGCGGCTCCAATCACCGCTTCCATGGTGTCCGCCAGGATGGACGCCTTGTCCCGCCCGTTGGTCAGTTTCTCGCCCTGGCCGAGCAGCACGTAACTGCCGAGGTCCAGGGAGCGCGCCACCCCCGCAAGGGCCCGCGTGCTCACGACGGCAGACCGCCGCTTGGCGAGCTCGCCCTCCGACAGGTCCGGGTTGTCCCGGTAGAGCGCGTCCGTGACCGAGAGGCCCAGCACGGAGTCCCCGAGGAACTCGAGGCGCTCGTTCGTCGGGATTCCGCCCTTCTCATACGCGTAGGACCGGTGCGTGAGGGCAAGACGAAGCGTCCCGGCGTCGATGTCGACGCCGAGACGCTTGGTCAGGTCTTCTGTATTCTTCACAACCGCATCAGCTGATCCTGCAGCGGACATCCGACCGCCGATGCAGAAACATCGGCGGAGCGTCGTCCGGTGTCAGACGTCGGCTACCTTGCGGCCCTTGTACTCCAGGAACAGCGGCGTACCGGCGGAGTCGGTGACGACCTTGGCCTGGTGCGCGAGGCTGTAGGTGACCCGGCCGTTCTCGAGGGTCTTGACCAGCTTGGGGGCGGTTGCCTTCCACTGGGACCGGCGTGCACGGGTATTCGCGCGGGACATCTTCCGCTTCGGGACAGCCACGGCTAACTCTCTTCCTTCTCGTCTGACTCTGACTTGGTTGCCGCGTCGTTCTCAGCGGCGGTGCCCGCCAGCCCGGCGAGGGCTGACCAGCGAGGGTCCAAAACTTCGTGGTGGTGGTCAGGATCATCGTTGAGTTGCGCTCCGCATTCGGAGCACAGGCCCTGACAATCCTCCTGGCACACCGGCTGGAACGGCAGTGAAGTCACCACCGCATCCCTCAGCACGGGTTCCAGATCGACCGATTCGCTCTCCACCCTGTGCTGATCTTCGTCCTCCTCCACCGACAGCGACTCCGAGTCGCTGTAGAAAAAGAGTTCCTGGAGGTCCACCTCGCGGTCGAACCGCAGTGGCTCCAGGCATCGGCCGCACTCGCCCGTCACCTCGACGCCGGCCGTACCCGAGACGAGGATTCCCTCGTGCACGGATTCGAACCGCAGATCGAGTTCCATGTCGGAACCCTCCCGCACGCCGATCAGGGCTACTCCGAAGTCCTTGGGTGCCGGTACATGTTCCTCGACTGTCCGCATGCTTCCCGGACTGCGTCCGAGATCCTTGACGCTGAACGTCAAGGGCGAACTGAGATCGCTTTTAATGGTGACTCCTGTAGAACATATGACCGACGTACCATCGTAGCCTGACCGGACGGGCATGCCCAAAACGGGCGCGCCCCGCCTACGCTCGAACGGTGACCAGTCCCGCCCTTCCTCCCCGGCCCCCCGGATCGGCGCGCGATACGCGGCGGCGGATGCGGATCGCGCTGCGTGTGTGTGCCGCGCTCCTCGCGCTGTGGCTGATCCTCGCCTACGAGGCGTTCTACAACCCGCCGCTTCCGTCGACGGGACGCGCGGACGCCGTCGTCGTCCTCGGGGGTGCGGCGGACGAGCGTCTCGAGGTGGGACGCGCCCTGGTCGATCGCGGGGCTGCTCCTCGCCTTGTGCTGTCCTCGACCGGGCTTCCGGGCAATGCCCGGGCGGACGCGGTGTGCGCGGAGGACCTTCCCGACGTCACCTGTTTCCGGCCCGACCCGCTCACCACGCGCGGGGAGGCCCGGTCCATCGGCGATCTGGCACGGGACCAGGGCTGGGACGACATCATCGTGGTGACCTCGACCTACCACGTCACGCGCTCGCACCTGAATATCTCGCAGTGTTCGAAGGCCGAGGTCACGATGGCCGCATCGGAACCCTCGTTGGACCCGGGCCAGTGGCTGGCGAGGTTCATCGAGGAGAGCGCCGCCCTGACCGCGAGCTGGCTGCGTCCCGTGTGCGCCAACCGGGTGTGAGGACGCAGCCCGACCGGCCGGGCCACTAACCGTTCTCCGCCAGGCGCTGCAGGACGATCGCCGGCACGAACGGGCCGATATCGCCGCCGAGGGACGCGACCTCCTTCAGCAGGGTCGACGAGACGTGCGCGTACTCGGACCCCGTCGGCAGGAAGACCGTCTCCACATCGGCCAGGTGGCGGTTCATGGTGGACATCGGCAGCTCGTAGTCGAAGTCGAGGCTCGACCTCAGTCCCTTGACCAGGGCCGACGCCCCGTGGTCCCGGCAGAACCCTGCCACCAGACCGCCGTCCATCGGGAGGACCCGGACACCGGGAAGGTGCGCCAGGCCCTGCCGGCAGAGGTCCAGCCGCTCGTCGGTACCGAAGCGGTACGTCTTCGCGGGATTGGTCGAGACGGCCACGATCACCTCGTCGAACAACCGCGCGGCGCGGCCGATGATCTCGATGTGTCCGTTGTGGAGGGGATCGAAGGATCCGGGGCAGACGGCGCGGCTCATCCCCCTACCGTACCGAGCCCCCGCTACGCAGGGTGCACACCGGCACCCGCCCGCGCCGGGCCCTTCACCGCCCCGCCAGCCGGAAGACGGGATACTGGTGCCATGACGACCGACCCACACGCCACGCAGGCAGCACCCGGTGGGCCACGTCCCTGGGCACGGACGGCGCGCGGCGCGAATCTGCTCGGCAGCGACGGCCGGCTCGGCATCACCATCTTCGAGGAGGTGACCGCACTCGCGCAGCACCACGCGGCCATCAACCTGGGGCAGGGTTTCCCGGACGAGGACGGGCCCCGCGAGATCCTCGACGCGGCACGGGCGGCGATCGCCGACGGCGCCAACCAGTACGCGCCCGGCCAGGGCCTCGCGGTCCTGCGCGACGCCATCGCCGCACACCAGGAACGCTTCTACGGCCTCGCCGTCGACCCGCAGACCGAGGTGATCGTCAGCACGGGGGCCACGGAGTCGATCGCCGCCGCCATCCTCGCCTTCGCCGGACCGGGCGACGAAGTGCTGACCTTCGAGCCCTTCTACGACTCCTACGGGGCCGTGATCGGCCTCTCGGGCGCAACCCACACCACGGCCCCGCTGTCGGCGCCGGATTTCCAGCCTGACGCCGCCACGCTCGAGGCCGCCTTCACCGACCGGACGAGGATCGTCGTCGTCAACAATCCGCACAACCCGACCGGAAGCGTCTTCCGGCGGGAGGCCCTCGAGCTGATCGTCCGGCTCGCCGAGCGGCACGGCGCCATCATCGTGACCGACGAGGTCTACGAGCACCTCCGCTTCGGGGCCGCGCATGTCCCGGTCGCGACGCTGCCCGGGGCGGCTGCCCGTACGCTGACGATCTCCTCGGCAGGGAAGACCTTCTCCGTGACGGGGTGGAAGATCGGGTGGCTGAGCGGACCCGCGGACCTCGTGGCGCAGGTGCGCACCGTCAAGACCTTCCTCACCTACACCTCCGGCACCCCGTTCCAGGGCGCCGTGGCGGTGGGTCTCGGCCTGCCCGACGAGTTCTACGACTCCATCGCGTCCACCCTCCGGCGCAAGCGTGACCTGCTCGGCGAAGGCCTGCGGGCAGCCGGCTTCGAGGTGTTCGAGCCGGAGGGCACGTTCTTCACGATGGTCGACGCCGCGCCGCTGGGGATCGACGATGCGACGGCGCTCGCCCGTCGCCTGCCCTCGCTGATCGGTGTGGCCGCGATCCCCGTGGCGATGTTCTGCCACGAGGACGGCGCGGAGCGGACGCGGTCGATGCTGCGCTTCGCCTTCTGCAAGAGATTCGACGTCATCGAGGAGGGCGCCCGGCGCCTGGCCACCCTCCGGGAGCACGTGTGAGCGGCGTGGGCGGAGAGAGCGGGATACCCGGTGGACCGCCGGCCGACGGCGCTCTGGAGGACACCGACGTGCCCACGCGATGGCTCCCCGTCACGGGGGCGTACGCCGAGATCGACGAGGACGCACACATCGAGGGGGCCCTCATCCTCAGCATCGGCGGCGCGCAGCAGTCGCATGTCGACGTGCTGCACCCCGGCCGGGTCTTCTACGAGTATCTGCAGCGCATCGCGCACGTGCTCGATCTCCTGGGTTCTCCCGGGGCCCCCCTGCGTGTCCTGCATCTCGGTGCCGGAGCCCTGACGCTGGTCCGCTATGTCCAGGCGACGCGTCCGGGCTCGGCGCAGGTCTCCGTCGACCTCGACGCCGAGCTCATGGACTTCGTCCTCTCCGAGATGCCCCTCGCCGAGGGCACATCGTGCGAGGTGGTGGTCGGTGACGTCGCGGACGTGGTGCTCGAGCTGGCGGACGGGTCCTTCGACGCCGTCGTGCTGGACATCTTCGCCGGAGCCGACGCACCGGCGCACCTGACCTCGCCCGATGTCGCCGCCCACCTCCTGCGCCTCTGCGCACCGGACGGCGTGGTGCTGGTCAATGTCGGCGACGATCCGCCGCTCGCCTTCGCCCGTGCGCAAAGCCGGCAGCTGGCCTCCCTCGCGGCGTCCACCGCGGTCCTCACCGAGGCCGGCATGGTCGACGGCGCCTGCGCGGGGAACGTCGTCGTCGTGGGCCGCCGCGCACCGTGGCCGGAGCCGTGGACCCGCTCCCTGCGCGCGGCGGGACCGCATCCCGCGGCGGTCCTCACGGGCGCCGCCCGAGAGCTGTTCGAGGACGGGCCGCGGCCGGAGAACGGCTAGGACCGCAGGCAGGGGGCCGGCACGTGCAGCTGCCGGAACGGCAGCGGTGCGCCCTGTCAAGCAGGATCGCAGCCGGCAGCGGCACGGCGCGCCCGATAGTCTGGGAGAGCTTGAGCAGCCGGGCCTGGAGAACCTTCCCACCATCGGGAGATCACACCATGCGGCACACGCTGAGCATCACCGTCAAGCTGGACCTCGACTTCAGGTGGGCGCGTATCGACGTCCACGGCTGCCTCACGCAGGGCAGCTGCCGGGCCCTCGTACCGATCGTCGACCGCTGCTTCCGTATCCTGCAGAAGCCCGACGTCGTCATCGACCTGAGCGGGGCGCAGCACATCGAGAACGAGGGCGTGAACACCCTGCGCGGCCTGGGTATCGTAGGGCCGACCTCCCACCCCGTGCTCCGGGAACGCACCGGCACGTGTTCGCTCGTCATCCCCGACGATCTGCCGGAGTGCCCCTCGCTCCGCACCAATCCCCGCGCCCACGGCAGCCACCGATTCGTGGCCTGACGCCGGCCGACGCAGCACATCCGCAGCCGGCCCATCCGCCGGCAGCCCCACACCGAATCATGTCCTGCCGGTCGGGCCGGTGACGGCTGTAGGCTGGGATGCGCGCCGTTCGTCGCGGGACGACCGACCCGGTGGCATCCGGTGCGGACCCGGACGAGGACGCATCGGACATGCGAGGGAAGGAGGCTGCTGTGACGGAACCGGCCCTCCCCTATCTCCGTTCCCTCGTCCTCGTGTCCCTGATCCTGTCGGTCTCCTCGGCCTCGCACGTCCTCGCCGCAGGCCACCTCCCCGCCCCCGGCGTGATCCTCCTGCTCGGCGTCCTGCTGCTGCTCCCCCTGCTGCTACTCGCACGGCGCACCGTCTCCTTCAGCAGAGCACTGGTCGCGATGGGCGCCGGCCAGGCCCTGCTGCACACCGTGTTCTCCCTGACGGCCGTCCCCGCCGTCTGCCAGAGCTCCTCGGCGATGCCCGGCCACCACGCCGCCTTCGAGCTGGCCTGCTCGCCCGTCACGCAGGATTCGATGGCCGGGTCCACGGGTGGTCTCCTGATGCTCCTGCTGCACGCCGTGGCGACGATCGTCCTCGCGGCCGCGCTGGCACGGAGCGACCAGGCCCTCACCCTGCTGCGGGCGTGGCTCCGGCCGCTCCTCGACCTTCCGGGCGTCATCCCGCTGCCGGCGACACCGCACCGATCGACGGTGCTCGCCGTGCCGACGCCGGTGACGCCCTCGTCCGTTCATGCCGCCGTGCCCACGCTGCGGGGTCCGCCCTCGCCCGTGACCACGACCGCCTGAACCTCACCCCGCCGAGGGGCACGGGGGCGGGTGGTCGACGACGCACCATCACCCCCATCAGCACGCGCCCGCCGTGGACCGCATGAAACCGGACCACCGGGCGCACCGTGAAAGGCACAGCCATGACATCGAACACACCCCGGCGGACTCGCCGCATCGCCACCACCTCCACCATCGCCCTGACCACCGCCGGATTCATGGCCCTCGGTCTCGGCGCGGCCAGCGCCCATGTGTCAGTAGCGCCCGCCTCGACCACGGAGGACGGCTACTCGCAGCTCACCTTCAGCGTCCCCAACGAGTCCGAGACGGCGGACACGAACAAGCTCGAGGTACAGCTCCCCACCGAGCAGCCGTTCACCTCGGTGCGAGTCAAGCCGGTCGAGGGCTGGACGGCGGAAGTCGTCACGGGTGAACTGCCCGAGCCCGTGACGACCGCGGATGGAGCCACGCTGACCGAGGCTCCCCTCTCCGTCGTCTGGACGGCCGACGCCGGAGCGGAGATCTCGCAGCAGGAGTACCAGACCTTCTCCATCTCCGTCGGTCGCCTGCCCGAAGCCGGGTCGACGGTCCTGCTGCCCGCCACGCAGTCGTACACCGACGGCGAGGTGGTGGAGTGGGCCGACGAGGCGACCGGGGACGGCGAGGAACCCGACAAGCCCGCCCCCTCGTTCGTGACCACCGCCGCGGAAGAGGGTGCGGACGGCCATGGCGCCTCCCACGCCGCGGGCGGCGCGACGGAAACCGCAGAGGCCAGCGGGTCGACGGATTCCACGGAGTCGATCGAGGCCGTGCAGGCCGCGACCAGTTCGGACACCGGTTCGACGTCGGCCGTGGGCTGGGCGGGTCTCGTCGCAGGTCTCCTCGGCCTGGCGGCCGGGATCGTGGCCCTGGCGCGGACGCGCCGCAAGGCCTGACCCGGTGAGGAGGGCGCGGCGCCGGGCTGCTGTCCGGCGCCGCGTCCTTGCGTCAGGCTGCGGCGGGCTCTAGGAACCAGAGGCGCGTCTCGCCGTACTTCTTGTCCGAGAACCGTTCGAGCCACGTCGGCCAGACCGGCTCGGGTGATCGCGTCGACCGTTCCACCACCACCACGGCACCGTCCGCCAGGCGGTTCTGAAGGGCTGCGAGGACCGCCACCACGCCGCCCTCGTCCACCGTGTACGGGGGGTCCATGAGGACGAGGTCCCACGCCGCCCCGACCGCCGCACGGTCGAGGTAGGTCTCCACCTTCGCGCGGTGCACGCGTACGGCGGTCCAGCCGAGTACCCGGTTCACCAGGTCCGCATTCTTCTGTGCCACGAGCGCGGCGCGATCGGCGGACTCCACGAGGTCGACGGTCGCGGCCCCGCGGCTGGCGCTCTCGACCCCGAGCGATCCCGACCCGGCGTACAGATCCAGGACATGCGCGCCGTGCAGCACCCCGTAGGACTCGAGGCGGGAGAACAACGCCTCCTTCACGCGGTCCGTCGTGGGCCGGGTGCCGGTCCCCTCCACGCTTGCGAGGGTCGAGCCGCCTGCGGCTCCGGCGATGATGCGCGTCATACTCCGACTCTATCGCCCGACGGCTGCACCCCCGGGCCCCGTGTCGCGAGGTCCCGGCGCGGGGAGCGGATAGATCGCGACGTCCTCAGGGCGCACCACCAGAACCACCTCGGTGCCGGGCAGGATCCCGAGGGACACGACGTCGGCGGGAGCCAGATCCGCGGCCATCCCGGCCGCATGCACGCGCACCACGTCACCTCGGTGCTCGACGTCGTCGACCCGTGCGGTCAGCCTGCTCGCCCCGATCGGGTGCGGCCCGTCGGCACCGGAGACGGCGTCGTCGTCGTCGTCCAGCCACGATCCGGCCGACCCACGTGACCCGTTCGGCGTGATGCCCGCCGCCGCCCGGGTGACGGCCACCGCGGCGGGGCGGACCGCGAGCCCCAGTTCGTCGCCCGGGAGGTGTGGTCCCTCCCACGGCACCACCAGCCCGTTGGAGCCCTCGAAGCCCGCAGGCGTCCGCCGGCCCCGGACCAGGTTCAGCCCTGCGAGCCGCGCGCCGAAGCCCGTGACGGGCCGGGTCAGGACATCGCCGGTGGGTCCCGCCTCGACCACCCGCCCACCGTCGAGGACCAGCACGTGGTCCGCGAGCAGGAAGGCGTCGAGCGGGTCGTGGGTCACGACGATGGCCGTCCGTTCCGCCAGGACATCGCGGAGAAGGGCGCGGACGGCGGGTGCCACGGTGACGTCGAGGGCGGCGAGCGGCTCGTCGAGCAGCAGCAGCGAGGGCTCCGCGGCGAGCGCCCGCGCGACGGCGACCCGTTGGGCCTGCCCGCCCGACAACCGGCCGGGACGGCGCTGGGCCAGCTCGGCCACCCCGACGCGGTCCAGCCACGTCGTCGCCGTGGCATGCGCCTGCGCACGGGGCATTCCCCGGCTGCGGGGACCGAACGCCACGTTCTCGAGGGCGGTCAGGTGAGGGAACAGCAGGGCCTCCTGCGCGAGGAGGGAGACACCGCGGCGCCGGGGCTCCGTCAGGACCCGCCGCCCTGCGCCGACGTCGAAGAGGACGCCGTCGCCCAGCGTGGCACGCCCCGCGGACGGCGCGAGCAGCCCCGCCACCAGGTTCAGCAGCGTGGATTTGCCGGCGCCGTTCGGTCCCAGCACCGCCAGTGTCTGCCCGTGCGCGAGCGCGAAGGCGACGTCGAAGTGCCGCTCGGGCAGGGTGGCCTCGAAGGAGAAATCCATCAGGCGGCCCGCCCGGAGGCGGGCTGCTGCGCGCGGGAGTCGGGCGTGAGTGCCCGGCCCGGCGTCGCCCCTCGGCCCGGATCGAGACTCCCGAGCGGCCGCACGCGGTGCGCTACCCCCACGACGACGACGGCGACCACCACGAGGACGAGGGACAGGGCTACCGCGGCGTCCGGGTCCGTCTCACGCTGCAGGTAGATCTCGAGGGGCAACGTCCGCGTGGTGCCCTGGAGGCTTCCCGCGAACGTGAGGGTGGCACCGAACTCGCCCAGCGCGCGGGCGAAGGAGAGGACGGCGCCGGAGACGAGGGCCGGGAGGACCAGCGGCAGCGTGATCCGCCGGAGGACGGTCCAGCGCCCCGCGCCGAGTGTGGCACCGACCGCCTCGTAGCGCGTTCCCACGGAGCGCAGCGCCCCCTCGAGGCTGAGGACCAGGAACGGGAGGGCCACGAAGGTCTGGGACAGCACCACGGCCGTCGTCGAGAAAGCGATGTCGATGCCCGCCATCGAGAGGCTGCTCCCGAGCAGGCCGCGCCGCCCGAAGGTGTAGAGCAGGGCTATGCCACCGACCACGGGCGGCAGGACCAGCGGGAGCAGCACGAGAGAACGGACGAGCCGCTGGCCGCGGAAGGAGGTCCGGGCGAGGACCAGGGCCATGGGCACACCGAACAGGACGCAGAGCGCGGTCGCGGACAGGGACGTCCTCAGGCTGAGCAGCAGCGCGGCCCGGGCGCTCTCGGAGGTCACGAGCGGGACGAAGCGCGGCCAGTCGACACGGAGCGCCATCGCGACCAGGGGCAGGACCACGAACAGTGCGCCGACCGCGGCGACCGCGATGACCCACCGGGGCAGGGCGGCGGTGTTCACGGGACGCACGGCCCGCCGGGTGTCCGCCCGGCTCCCGGCGAGGTCAGGGTGCACCGAAGCCCGCAGCCTGCAGCACGGAGCTGCCCTCGGGGCCGAGCACGAAGTCGACGAAGGCCTCGGCCGTCACCGCCTCGGTGCTCCCGGCCAGGCGAGCGGCGGGGTACGTGTTGACCGCCGCGCCGGACTCGGCGATGTCGATGCCGCGCACGGCGTCCCCCGCCGCCCGGACGTCCGTCACGTACACCAGACCGGCATCGGCCTCGCCCGAGGCCACCTTGCCCAGGACATCCGTGACCGACGACTCCTCGCTCACCGGCGTGAGGTCCACCCCGGCTGCTTCCACCACCGCTGCGGCCGCTGCTCCGCAGGGTACCCGGACGGCACAGACCACGGTCTTCGTGCCGGGCAGGGCGGCATCCTCGAGGGACGCGATCCCTGCGGGGTTGTCCGCCGGGACCGCGAGCTGGAGGGTGTTCGTGGCGAAGTCGGCGGCAGGTGCCGCCAGCAACCCCTCGTCCGCCACCCGCTGCATGCTCCGGGCGTCGGCCGAGGCGAGGACATCGGCCGGAGCGCCCTCGACGATCTGCGTGACGAGATCCGAGGAGCCGGCGAACGTGAGCGACACCTCCGCGCCCGGGTGAGCGTCCTGGAACCGGTCGGCGAGCTCGGTGAAGGTGCCCTGGAGCGATGCGGCGGCGAACACCGTGATGCTGCCGTCGATCGCCGGGGCGCCGGCAGCCGCCGATCCCTCGGTCCCGCTGTCCTCGGTCCCGCTGTCGTCGGTCCCCCTGCTCCCGGAGCAGCCGGTCAGGAGGAGGGCGACGGCGGCGGTCGCGACGAGGGTGCGGGCGCGCCGGTGCCCGCGACGGAGCGGGCTGCGAGAAGCGCGCCTGCGGGACGTCCCGGACCCGTCCATCCTCAGGCCTTCCCGGCCGGCGTCTCGATGATGACCGTGGTGGCCTTGACCACGGCGATGGCGATGGAGCCCTTCTCCAGCCCGAGATCGCGGACGGCCTCGCTGCTCATCAGGGACACGACACGATGAGGTCCGCACTGCACCTCCACCTGCGCCATCACGGTGTCCTGGAGGACGTCCGTGACGATCCCGACGAAGCGGTTGCGGGCGGACCTGCCGATGTCCGAGGGGTCTCCGGGCAGCACGGCGTTCCTGTGCGCGAGGGTGGCGAGCTCGAGGGAGTCCACCACCGATCTGCCCGCCGTGTCCTTGGTGCTGCCCAGCACTCCGCCGTCGATCCAGCGGCGCACCGTGTCGTCGCTGACGCCGAGAAAGCGCGCTGCCTCGCTGATCCGTATCTGCACCATGAAAAGGATGCTACCTCCTCACCTGCGGAGAAAGAGGCTCAGCCCTTCTCGAGGAATGCTTCCTTCTCCGGGTTGAGGTAGAGGTCGATCGCCTGGGAGAGGCCGGGGTAATGCGCCAGGTCCGGGTCCTCCCCCACGATCTCCTGTGCGTCGGTGCGTGCCTTCTCGATGACCTTCCCGTGCTGGGTGATCCTGAGGAACCGCAGGGCGGAGCGGCCGCCGGACTGGGAGGCGCCGAGGATGTTCCCCTCCCGCCGCAGCTCCAGGTCCTTCTGCGAGAGTTCGAAGCCGTCGGTCGTCGAGGCGACCGCCGACAGCCGCTCTCGGCTCGGGTGGCCGGGCTCGAGTTTCGTGACCAACAGACAGGTTCCGGCATGCCCGCCCCGGCCGATCCGGCCACGCAACTGGTGCAGCTGCGAGATGCCGAAGCGGTCGGCGTCCATGATCACCATGAGGGTCGCATTGGGGACGTCGACGCCGACCTCGATCACGGTGGTCGCGATGAGCAGCTGCACGCTGCCCTCCGCGAAGCGCGCCATGACGTCGGCCTTCTCCTGGGGATCCACGCGCCCGTGCAGCATGCCCAGCGCCACACCGTCGAGCTGCGGGACCTCCCCGAGCGCGTCGAGGAGTCCGACCACGCTCGTCAGCTCCTGCGGTCCGGCGTCCTTCCGGTCCTGCTGAGGCTCGCCGTACAGGGCCTCCGCGGCGTCGTCGTCGACCTTGCCGTCGTCGCCGATCTTGGGGCACACCACGTACACCTGCCGACCGGCGTCGATCTCTTCGCGTGCCCGGGCCCAGATGCGGTCGACCCAGGCAGGATGCTCCGTGAGCCCCACCTCGTGGGTGGTGATGGGGCTCCTGCCCGCGGGCAGTTCCGAGAGGGTGGACGTTTCGAGGTCCCCGAAGACCGTCATGGCCACCGTCCGCGGGATCGGTGTGGCCGTCATGACGAGCACGTGCGGCGAGGTCCGCGCCTTCGTGCGGAGGGAGTCCCGCTGCTCGACGCCGAAGCGGTGCTGTTCGTCCACCACGATCAGTCCGAGATCGAAGAACTGCACGTTGTCCGAGAGCAGGGCGTGCGTGCCGATGATGATGCCCGCGTCGCCGGAAGCCGCTTCCAGCAGGGATTTCCGCCGCTGCGCGGTGTTCATCGATCCGGTGAGGAGCACCACCCGGGTGCCGTCCGCGGCACCACCGAGCATGCCGCCCTCGGCGAGCGGCCCGAGCGTACGGGTGATCGACTGGAGATGCTGCGCCGCCAGCACCTCGGTGGGAGCGAGCAGGGCGGCCTGCCCGCCGGCGTCGATGACCTGCAGCATGGCGCGGAGGGCCACGAGGGTCTTGCCCGAGCCGACCTCACCCTGCAGCAGCCTGTTCATGGGGTGGTCGCGCGCGAGGTCCTCCGCCAGCGTGTGCCCGACGTCGAGCTGTCCCTGGGTGAGGGTGAAGGGCAGCCGCGCGTCGAACTGCTCGAGCAGCCCCCCTGCGCGCGGGGGCCTGGCGGTGGCGTCCTCGCGGGCGGCCAGTGCCCGACGCCGGGCCAGCGCCGACTGCAGCACGAACGCCTCCTGGTAGCGGAAGCGGTGCTGCGCGCGGTAGGCGTCCTCCACCCGGTGCGGACGGTGCAGGAGCTCGTACGCCGTGGCGAGGCTCATCAGCGCATCGCGCCGGACGATCGACGCGGGCACGGGGTCGTCGAGCTCGGCCAGCTGCAGGGTGTCGAGGACGATGCCGACGGCTTTGGCGATCTGCTCGCTCCCGAGCTTCTCCACGGCGGGGTAGACCGGAATGGGCCTGCTCACGTCCTCCGGATCGGTGTCCCCCTCCTCCAGCGGCGCGTAGCGCGGATTCGTGAGCGAGAGTTTGCCCCGGTACACCGTGACCTTGCCCGAGAACACGGCGCGGACGCCGGGCTTGAGGTCCCGCTCGGCTCCGTACCCGTTGAAGAAGGTGAGATTCATGCCGCCGAGCCCGCCCTCGGTGTCGTCCGTGATGACGACCTCCAGCAGCATGCCCTTGCGCGTGCGCATCCTGCGCGAGTTCGCCGACTGCACCCGGGCGATCAGGGTGACTTCCTCGTCCACGGGAACGTCCGCGATGGGCGTCAGCTCACCGCGCTCGAGGTAGGTGCGCGGGTAATGGTGCAGCAGTCCCCCGACGGTCGTGATGCCGAAGTGCTTCTCCAGCTGCTTCGCGACCGCACCCAGATGCCGGTCCAGCGGTGCGTCGAGATCCGACGCCGTGGCGGGCCGGGCGCGCTCAGGAGTCACCGGCCTCGACTCCAGCAGAGGAGGTCGCGAGCTGCGTGACCATCACGTTGACCGGGTTTCCCGCCTCGTGGATCAGGGCGAGGGCGGGCGCCGCGTCCGGCACATGGACGTGCACCCGCCAGCGATACCCCTCCTCGACCTCGGTGACCGCACTCATGATCACGGAATCGCCGAGCTCGTCCAGGTGCAGGCGCAGGGTCGCGGCGTCCAGCGGGCTGAGGTTGATGGTGCACATGACCTCGACGCCCTCGGCGTCGCCTCCGTTGTGGATATGGGGTGCCTGGATGTCGTAGCCGTGCAGGCCGTCGAGCAGTTCGTCCTGCAGTTCCTCGCCGAGAGCCGCCGCCCGCAGGGCGTCCAGGATGAGCAGGAAGCCGACGCCGCCGGCATCCACCACCTGCGCGTCGGTCAGCGGGCCTAGCTGGCTCTCGGTGTGAACCACGGCCTGCAGTGCATCCTGGACCGCCGCCCTGAGGGTCAGGGCGAGCGTCGAGTTGCTGTCGTCCTGCGCGTGCCCGGCGGCGGTCTCGGCCGCGCCCCGCGCGCTCGCCTCGAGGACGGAGAGCATGGTGCCCGGCACGGGGTCGCTGAGCGCCGACCAGCTGCGGATCTGGGCCCGCTGCAGGGAGGACGCGAGCAGGGAGCAGGTGAGCCTGCTGGCCCCGTGCAGGGGCTCGGCGAACGCCGCGAGGAACACGGCGAAGAGCGTCCCCGAGTTCCCCAGGGCCTCTTCCATCGCCGCCCGACCGGCGATGCTGAGCAGCTCACCCAGGTCGGCCGTCTCGGCATCGTGTGCGGCGCGGGCGGCGGAGCGGACCGTCAGGTACAGGTTGGTGCCCGTGTCGCCGTCCGCCACCGGGAAGATGTTGATGGCGTTCAGCCGGTCGCTGTGGTTGCCGAGAGACTCTTCGGCCTTGCCCAGCCATCGCTTCATCGCGACAGCGTTGGCCGTGACCTTAGTGTGCAAAATGATCCCATCCCCTGAGAGCTGTTGCCTGCGATGCCAGTGTCACCTGCGGCCGGCCCGGCAGCACCGAGCCTACCGCAGTGAACCCGGGTGGCAGCTGAACATCCTGCGGGAACGTCGCGAGGAGGCCGTGGTCCTCTCCCCCACCGAGCACCCACGCGAGCGGGTCCACCCGCAGCAGTTCGGCGGTCGGGGCCAGCGGGTGCGCGTGCTCCTGCAGGAGGTCAGGGTCGAGGTCGAGGCTGACACCGCTGGCGGTGGCGATCCGTCCGGCGTCGCGCAGCAGCCCGTCGGAGATGTCAAGCATCGCACTCGCGCCGGCGTCGGCAGCGGCTGGTCCGGCGGCGAGGGGCGGGCAGGGTCGGAGCTGAGCCGCGATCAGCTCCTCACCCAGCGCGCCGAAGTCGGAGACCGGACGTCCGTCCTCGAGAATTGCTAGGCCGGCGGCGGCTCGGCCGAGCGGTCCCGTCACGGCGACCACATCTCCCGCCCGGGCACGTGAGCGCAAAACGGGTTCCCGGCCCTCGAGGGAGCCGGTAACGGCCGCTGTGATGACCAGCTGCGCTCCCGCACCGAGGTCCCCGCCGACCACGGAGCAGCCTGCCGCCCCGAGACCGCGGATCGCGGCGACGAACCCGCGGGCACAGTCCTCGACCCAGTCGAGCGGTGTCTGCGGTGGGAGGGTCAGGCTCACCACCAGGGACGTCGCTGCGGCCCCCATCGCATTGATGTCGCTCAGATTCTGTGCCGCGGACTTCCAGCCGACGTCGTATCCGGTGGTGCGGAGGCCGTTCGGCCGGAGCAACCGGAAGTCGTGGTCCTCGACGAGGGTGTCCATGCTGATCACCGTTCTGCCATCAGGAGAAGCGACGACGGCGGCGTCGTCTCCCGGGCCCAGCAGGGAGGCGGCGGCCTGCTGGAACATCGGTAGGATTCTCGAGAGCACGGCGCTTTCCGACACATCGCCGACGAGCGTGCCGGCAGCCCGCCTGCCAGGCGATGGAGGGTGCGGGGTTGCGATTGGACCCGGCATCCGGGAGGGGTGGAGCACAGGATCAGAGTTCGCCATACATCCACGGTACGTCGAGGCCCTGACGATCACGCCGTCGATTAACAGGTGCTCACCGCCCGCACAGTCTGCGTCCAGCGCCTCGTCGGGTTCGTCAGCTCCCCACCGCCTATACTCGGTCTTTGCCTAGTCGCCGCGTCGGGGGATGCCTTGAAAACTGTCATGCTCGTCTTCGGAACCCGTCCGGAGGCCATCAAGATCGCACCGGTCATCACCGCCCTCAGGCGGACGGCCACGCTGGACGTCCGCGTGACCGTGACCGGCCAGCACCGGGCGATGCTCGACCAGGTGAACACCCTTTTCGGCATCCGGCCGGACCACGATCTCGACATCCTCGAGCACGGCCAGGAACTGCACTCCATCATGACCAGGACGATCGACGGCCTGAGCCCCCTCCTTCGGGACGAGCCGCCCGCCGCGGTCCTCGTACAGGGTGACACCACCACGTCCACAGCAGCGGCGATCGCTGCGTTCTACCGGCAGATCCCCGTCGTGCACCTCGAGGCGGGCCTCCGCTCGGGGAATCTCCAGTCCCCGTTCCCCGAGGAGGCGAACCGAAAGATCACGTCGCAGATCGCCGCACTGCACCTCGCTCCCACCAGCACCAGCCGGCAGCAATCTCCTCGACGAGAAGATTGCTGCCGCGGATATCGCGATCACGGGGAACACCGTCATCGATGCCCTGCTGCAGGTGGTCCGGGACCATCATCCGTTCTCGGATCCGCGGCTGGAGACGCTGGCGGGCAGCGGCCGCCGGATCCTCCTGGTCACCACCCACCGGAGGGAGAACCAGGGAGCCGCGATGCGCGGGATGGCACGTGCGATCGCACGGATAGCAGCGAACGAGCCGGACCTCACGGTGGTGCTGCCCCTGCACATGAATCCGGTGGTGCGGGAGGCCATCGTCCCTGCTCTCAGGGACAGGGAGAACGTGATCCTCACGGAGCCGCTCGCCTACGGGGAATTCGCCCGCCTGCTGTCGCTGGCCGCCGTCGTGCTGACAGATTCCGGCGGTGTGCAGGAGGAAGCCCCGAGCCTCGGGAAGCCCGTGCTCGTGATGCGCGAGAACACGGAACGGCCGGAAGCCGTCACGGCGGGGACCGTCGCCCTTGTGGGAGCGGATGAGGAGGCGATCGTCCACAGCGTGACCGCGCTGCTCCACGACGACGACTACTACTCGTCCATGGCCACAGCAGTCAATCCCTACGGCGACGGGAAGGCCGCTGAGCGCGTGGCGGCGGCGGTCGAGCAGCTGCTCGGCGTCGGCGCGCGCCTTCCCGACTTCACGCCGAACCCGTGAACCCGCGGAGCCCATCCCTCCCCTAGGCTTGATACCGGACAGATCGTGCCGCTCCGACGGCGGCCCTGACCGCATCGACTCCTGAAGGATGTTTCTCCTGATCTACCCCGGCACCCCCGCCCGTCCCGTGTCGCGCCGCAGGCTCCTGCAACTGTCCCTGGCAGCTGCCACCGTGGCAGCCGTCGCACCGCTCACCGGCTGTACCACCGGCAACCCGACAGACTCGCCGCGGTCCCCAGGAGCACATCCGACCACGCGCGACCGGTCGGTGGGGCTGGGAGCGAGATTGTCCGAGGACCTGCCCTACCGGGTGCTGGAGAACGGCGACGGGTTGGAGCGGGTTGTCCGCGAGGATCTCGCGGTCCGGCCGGACGGGTCCCGGTCGGAACCACTGGCCCTGGCCGCCTTCGGGCACATCACCGACCCGCATGTCCTCGACGCGACGAATCCCGGTCGGCTCTCCTTCCTCTGGCAGTACCTCGACTTCGAGGACGGCTACCCGACGTCCGGACGGTTCAGGCCCCAGGACGTCCTGACCGTTCACGTCCTCGACGCAACCGTGCGGGCGTTCAATGCGCTCGGCAAGGGACCCGAGAGCGGACGGCCACTCGATGCCCTGGTGATCAGCGGCGACCTCACCAACTCCTTCTGCACCAGCGAGCTGGACGCAGTGGTCTCAGCCCTCGACGGCGGGCGCGCGACCTCGAACCCGGTGGGGCGGTACGAAGGGATCCAGGACCACGGCCGTTCTCCCCGCGACCTCTTCGCAGACGTCTGGCACCCCGAGCCCGAGCCCGACGACGCCGATTCCGACAACTGGAAAACGCAGTTCGGCTATCCGACCGTCGCAGGGCTCCTGGACGCGGCGAGCACTCCCATCGATGCCCCCGGCGCCGCAGTCGCGTTCTACGTGGGGTTCGGCAACCACGATGAAACCGGGCGGTACGGGGGCTCGCGTATTTCTCCCTGGGAGCAGTTCGTCGACCTGGTGCGGACGGGCCCGCGCCTCCCGGTGGACCTGCCTCGCGGCATGAAGGAGTCGGATTTCTGGGAGCAGGCTAAGGGCAACCAGGAGGATCGCAAGCGGCTGCTGGCCGACCTGCCGTCCCGCACGGTCACGGCGTCCAGCGAGCGCGACGTGTTCGACAAAGCGACCTTCCGGACTGCGCTCATGCGCCCCGGCTCCCTTCCCGAGCAGCCGACCACGGAGGACGCGCTCTACTACTCCTTCGATCTCTCCGACAAGGTGCGCGGCATCATGCTCAACACCGCCAGCCCGGACGGCGGCACCCGCGGAGTCCTAGACCGAAAGCAGGCATCCTGGCTGGTCGAACAGCTCACGGCAGCGTCGAGTTCGTATCGCGATGACGACGGCGAAACAGTGACGGCGGACGTGGAGGATCGGCTTGTGGTGCTTGTCAGCCACCACCCCCTCCGGTCCTTCGAGGATGACGCGACGACGGCGGACGACGGCGGGGAGTCCCTGGCACGGGACGAGGTCCTCTCGATCCTCTCGCGGTTCCCGAATCTCGTCCTGTGGCTGAACGGCCACGAGCACCGACACCGGGTCGAAGCACATCCGAGGTCCGACGGGTCCGGCGGGATATGGGAGATCACCACGGCATCGCTCATCGACTTCCCGCAGCAGTCGCGCGTGATCGAGCTTGTGGACAACACGGACGGCACACTGTCGATCCTCGCAACGCTGATCGATCATTCCTCCGCGGAGGACGTCCGGCACGACGGACCGCAGAGCCCGACGTCGCTCGCCGCCCTCAGCCTGGAACTGGCCGCCAACCGGCCCGGTCTGGACCCGAGGCCGGTCATGGGCGCGGCCGAGGACCAGAATGTCGAGCTCCTGATCACCGCACCGTTTTGAAAATTAAGACGTAGGGTCACCCCTCCCTGCACTTCCGCCGAGTACAGCCTCCTGTACTATCGCTGGCGGGGGTGCCGCAGTGTGGTGGTGCGACTCTCAAAGTCTCATGATGGCTTCACATCGATCATGTTCCCTATCCACACGGCGCAACAATCGACAGGACATATTATGACGGTGCAGGTAGTTATCCTCGCTGCGGGTATGGGAACACGTCTCGCACGCCCCCATCCCAAGCCCCTCACAGAGCTGAATGACGGACGAACCATCATGCAGCAGCAGGTGCAGAACCTCACCTCCGAGTTCAAGAAGAAGCTGCGCCTGTCGATCGTCGTCGGGTTCAAGCTCGAGATGATCCTCGAGCACGTTCCCACCGCATCCTTCGTCTACAACGAGGCGTTCGATCAGACGAACACCTCCAAGAGTCTCCTCAAGGCCCTGAGGAATTCGACGAAGGGTGGCGTCCTCTGGATGAACGGGGACGTCGTGTTCGCACCCGAGATCGTCAAGTACCTCCGGCCGTTCATCGAACAGGATCTCTCCTTTGTCTCGGTGGACATGTCCTCGGTCAGTGACGAGGAGGTCAAGTACACCGTTGACGACAACGGCCATATCGACCAGCTCTCCAAGTCCGTCGAAAACGCCCTGGGCGAGGCGGTGGGCATCAACTACATCTCCTCCAAGGACAAGAAGAAGCTCATCAAGCGTCTGGCTCAGGTCGGGGAGCAGGACTATTTCGAGCGGGGCATCGAGCTCACCATCGCCAAGGACGGCATCCAGTACACGCCCGTGGACATCAGCAACTTCTATGCCGTGGAAGTGGATTTCGCGGATGATCTGGAACGCGCCAACCAGGAGCTCGACGCACGCGTCACTGCGGACGCCTGATCCACCTTCAGAAGGACAAGCACTTATGGCACGTTGGACCACCGCAGACGACGCAGTGTCCGGAATCCGTCGGGTAGCAAAACGGCAACTCCGGACGGCGTGGCAGAAGCTCCCGGCGGAACAGCGGAAGAAGATACGGCAATCGCTGCATCCTGCGGACAGCGCGAAGGTCGAGCGAGCGGCGTCAGCCCTCGCCTCCGCCCGACCGCTGTCTGTTGCGCCTGTCCAGAAGCCTGCGATCACCATCTATGTGATCGTCGAGGACAGGGGGCAGGATCTTGCCGCCACACTGCAGAGCGCCCTGCGGCAAAAATCCGTACCGCTCGCGGTCGTGGTGATCGACACGACCGACGATGCGGCAATTGCGCAGACCGCCGCGTCCTACTCCGGCAGGGACGGGCGCATCAGCGTCGTGGCGTCCCCGGGACAGAGTGCCGTCGCAGCGCGTCAGACGGCAGTCGACAACGCAAAGACCCGTTGGATCCTGTCATTGACAGCCGGTGACCTCCTGGCCGCCGGAGCGGTTGCGGCCGCAGTCAATTCCCTCAAGGCGTCGGGGTCGGACCTTGCCGTCGGCACGGTCGGCGTGAGCAAGGGAACCAAGTTCGCCACACCGGCAGCGCAGAGCGCGTTGCACGGAAAAGCGGCCTCCACCACCACGCTGCAGCACTCTCCGGATCTGGCCGGTGACACCTACCTCAGTAACAAGGTCTTCTCGCGGCAGTTCTGGCTCGAGCAGCTGACATGGGTGGATGCCGAAGGTGACCTGTGGCAGGCCGAAGTGGTCCGCACGGCCTACCTGCGGGCCACGACCATTGATCTTCTCCCGGGGAAGACGAGCGACGTCGTGGGGGACGCCGGCGATGCGCTCACACGTGAACAGCTGTGCAGCCCAAGGATCCTCGACGAGTACCTGCAGCGCATGACGCGTGTGATGACCGGGGCAACCGACTCCGTCTCCCCGGACGTCGCGGAACGGCTCCTCACGCGGATTCTCGGCACCGACCTGTTTCCGTTCATCGAGGTCGTCCCCCGTACCGACCAGGCCTACTGGTCCAGCCTCGTGCGTGGAACACAGGAACTCGCGGCCCTTGCCCCCGTCGCGTGGGACAGCATCCGCCTCCATAACCGCCTCCTCCTCGCGGCGGTACTCGACGACAATCGAGCCGACGTCGCCACGATCTGCAGCTCCCGCAGCGACCTCGGGTCCTCCTTCGCCACGGCAACCGACCACGGGACGCTCCTCGCGCGGCCCCCCTACCTCGACGACCTGACCCGACGCCCGTCCGAGGCCCTGCTCACCTGCCAGGACATCGACCTCCGGGTCACCAGCAAGATCACGGGACTCACCTGGGACGCCGACGGGCGCCTGAGGATCAGCGGTCACGCCTACATCCCTTCGATCGATCCGGAGACCGGTGGTCTCGTCATCGAGGCGCTCCTTGTCGACCCCGACGGGATCGAAGTTCGCCCCCTCGTTGTCGGACGGCACCGGGACCCCGCCATCGACTGGGACGCAAACGACAACTGGGCGAGCTATGCCGACAGCGGATTCACGATCGACATCGATCCCGCGGACCTCCTCGCCGAGGACACGACCACGCCGGCGTGGTCCCTGCGGTTGCGACTCACCGCACAGGGGCGCATCGTGGAATCCGCTGCCACCCGTCGGGAGACCGCCGGTGCCGCAGGGACAGTGCCCATCGCCCCGATGAACGGCAACCGCCGTGTAGCCCTGGAGTTCAAGCCCGGCGTTGGCCTCACCCTGGTGCGGGTCGCGCCCATGTACTCCGCAGTGGACGTGCAACTCGACGGTCGCGCACTGACCATCACGGTGGAAGCCCATTCCGCACCCCTCGCCTCGAAGATCACGGTGGAGTGCTCGAAACTCGCCATCCGGAAAACCGCCGTCTGCGTTGACGTCCGCGGGAACGTGGCCGACTACCGGCTCGTGATCCCCCGCCTCGCCGCCGACGCCTCCCCCCGCACGGAGCATCAATGGGACCTACGACTCGACAGCGGCTTCAAGACGCCTCAGCCCATCGCCTGGCGGCAGGACAGCACTGACTTCGAGGAGCAGACGGACCGGTCCCGCCGTTTGAGGCTCAAGCTCACCGGCTACGGTTTCCTCGCGCTGGAGGAGCGGCGGTATCGAGTTGAGGCCGACGACCTCGCTGTCAGCGATGACGGTCACTACCTGACGGTTCTCGGTACAGCGGATTTCACGAGCATCCATGCGCCGCGCATCGTTCTCTCGAGCGGCAAATCCGTGATCGAAGCCGACCAGGTCTCGCTGAACGTGACCCGCAATCAGGGAAGCAACCGGTTCTCCGTGCGTTTTCCTCTGGTGACCGCTCCGTGGGAGGGCCCGGACCAGATGCCGGAGGTCGGGGCATACAGCGTCCGCTACATCCCGCAGAAGACCGAGGACAACGCAGGATACTGGATACCCGCTGCTCCGGCCCTCCAGACCGATCTCCCCTCGCGGGTGCTCCGCGACACGCTCGAGGTCGGTGTCAGCAGGACTGCCGCCGCCGGCGCGCTCACGGTCCACTTCCGTCCGCCGTTGAAGCCGGACGAGCTGGGACGGTACAACCAGCAGGCACTTCGCACTGAGATCGCCGAGGCGCAGCTGCCGCTACGGGACGCCGTCCTTTTCATGTGTTTCGGGGGCCGTCGGGCAACGGACAGCACGCGGCGCATCCTCGAGGAATTCCAGCGACGAGGATCGGCCGGCGACATGTATTGGGCCATCGCTGACTTCTCGGTTCCCGTGCCCGACGGCACGCAGCCCGTGATCATCGGGTCCCGCCTCTGGTACCAACTACTCGCCGAGGCGAAACTCCTGGTCAACAACAACAACTTCCCGTTCTACTTCAGGAAGCGCGAGGGCCAGACCTACATCCAGACCTGGCACGGCACGCCGCTCAAGAAGCTCGGGAACGACGTCGCCCGCACGAACTTCTCGCTGTCCTACTGGAATCTCATGCATCGCGAGGCCGCCTACTGGGATGCGCTCCTTGCACAGAACCCGTACGCCGCTGATGTCCTCGCCTCCTGTTTCGGCTTCACGGGCCACGTGATCGCGGAGGGCTATCCTCGCAACGATTCGCTCAAGGCCCCCGATGCCGAGAGCCGACGTGAGGCCGTTCGGGCCCTCCTCGGTATCCCGGAAGGCCGGAAGGCCATCCTGTATGCGCCCACCTGGCGCGACGACGCCAAGAACACCTCGAAGCAGTACGAGATGGTGACCTATCTGGACTTCGAGGCCGCCCAGGAACAGTTGGGCGACGACTACGTCATCCTCTTGAGAGGGCACCACAACATCGCGGGCCAGCGGCAGACTGCAGGGAACCGGTTCGTCATCGACGTGACAGAGTACCCCGAGGTGAACGACCTCTACCTGGCTGCGGATGTGCTGATCAACGATTACTCATCGGTGATGTTCGATTTCTGTGTCACCGGCAAGCCGATCATCTTCCTGACCCCTGACATCGCCCAGTACCGCGACTCGACCCGCGGCTTCTACTTCGACCTCGAAGCGCAGGCTCCCGGACCACTACTCATGACAACACCTGAAGTGGTGCACGCCATCAAGAACGTGACCTCCATCCAGATGCGATACGCGGAACGCTACCGCGCCTTCGTGGAGACGTACGCGCCGATGTGCGACGGGTCTGCGACCCAGCGGGTGGTCGACGCGCTTCCGCTCGGTTCCGTCAGCATGGCGAACGCCGTGTGACGGTCGGGCAATCCCCTTCAATGCCTGGGCAAGGAACTTCAATCCGCCCATTGGCTTCCCACTCTTAGCAGGAGAGCTATGTCTACCGGGATTCCCTCCCCCCACGTACCGATGGAAACCGCCCCGGTCGACGATCGAAAGACCCTCTCTCAAGCGCCGCTGGCTACCCACGCAATGCGCGACGCCAGCTCAGCAAACGAGCAGTTCCTCCTGGGACACGCGTTGTTGCACTCGGGGGATCTCGAGGAAGCGGCTCAACACGTCTCGACCGCCCTCGAGCTGGACCCGAGTTCCGCGCGATGGCATTATCGGCTCGGTTACATCAGGGAACGGCAGAACTTCCCCTCCGTCGCGCGCGAGCACTACCGGGACGCGCTCCGCCTCCAGCCCGGACACGAGCGCTGGGAACATCGCCTCCGCGCAGTAGAGGCAGCGGCGGAGCGCCAGCGCGCCGCAGAGCGAGCGGAGACCGACGACGTGCGTGCTGTGTACGCCGACCGGCGGCGCGTACTGCACGAGCGAAAAGCTCCGAAGTGGCAGGAGATCGACGTGCTGTCCGCGGGGAAGCCTTTCTACCGGGACGACCCGGAATGGCTGACCGCCCTCGCCGAGGCATTGTTCTTCATGAATCGGTACCCAGCGGCAGCAGAGAATTTTGCTGCCGCAGCACAGTTGGTCCCCAAGGACGCCCGGCTTCACTTCCAGGCTGGTTGGGCACACCACCTGGCCGGCTCCGAGCATCTCGTTCAGCACCATTACGCGCGTGCGATCGCCGCGGACACCGAGCTGGAGGCGTCAAGGCTCGGAGTAGGCGCATTCTTCCAGAAGAAGGGTGAATGGCGGCTCGCCGCAACACACTACGCTGCCGCTTTCCGCCACAATCCTGGCGATGCTGAGATCGCCTACCGCTGGGGCTTCGCGTTGCAGCGATGCTACGACTGGCAGGGCGGCGCCGACATCATCGGGAAAGCCATCGCCCTGGATCCCACGCACGCCCAGTGGCACTACCGACTCGGTTTCTCGCTCGAACGGGCTGGTCATTGGGGCGTTGCCGCTGACGCCTATTCCTACGCGCTGAACCTCTCGAGCCCACGCAACGAGTACTGGGCGTACAGGCTGGGCAGTGTGCTCGCTCGGGCGCATCGGTATGAGGAAGCATGCGTCGCCTTTCTCGGCCCCGACAAGAGCGAATCAAGCGTCCCTTCTGCTGAACCGACGGCCATCAGACCGAGCGAATACTTGCAAAGCATCTTCGCTGCCGGCCTAGCTGCGGCGCGATGCGCTCAGACGTCGCTACAATGCGCCGATCTAGCCAAACGTGCGCAGGACCATGGCGCCCTGGATGTGGCAGCGGCCGCCTACGAAGCGGCCGTCTCGCGCTCGGAGAAGCACCAGCCACGGCTGTTCTTCTCCCTCGGCTCGGTTCTCTTTCGACTCGGCCGCTTCGAAGAGGCCACTGCGGCCTTCCGTGAAACTCGTCTTCTCAAACGGCCACATGGAGTCAACACTGCGGCCTATTTCAAGAATCCGACGCTGAAGCAGTCGATGATCTATGTCGAATACATGGAGACGCTGCCCATCAGGGAGGACGTCATTCTTTACGAAAGCAGCCAGGGCAACTCGATCGGCTGCAACCCACTGAATATCTTCCGCGGTCTGCTGCACGACGAGCGCTTCACCAACGTTACCCATGTATGGGTAATCAATGATCGGTCCAAGATTCCAGACGAACTTCGCGGCCTTGCCAACGTCATCTTCGCAGCACGCGACAGCGACCTCTACTTGCGCTACCTGGCGTCGGCTGGGCGATTGATCAACAACAACACGTTCCCGCCGTATTTCAGTCGCCGTCCTGAGCAGCAGTACCTCAATACCTGGCATGGAACACCGATGAAGTCACTGGGTCGGGACATCAAGGACGGCTTCATGGACTACCGGAATGCGACCCGGAACTTCCTGCACAGCACGCACATCCTTGCGCCGAACGAATTCACTGCCGAAATTCTGATGGATAAGTACGAGATATCCGGGATCTTCGACGGCCAGCTTGCGGTTACGGGATATCCGAGAGTCGATGCGACGGTCAAACTGCCGACCGATGCGCGCGCGTTGCTACGGGACCGGCTGGGAATCGACCCCTCAGAGAAGGTGGCACTGTATGCCCCTACATGGCGAGGGTCTCTGGCGGATCGAAAGCTCGACAACGACCGGCTGATGGTCGACATAAAGACCATGGCTTCTCTCGACGCGCGGCTGCTGTTCCGGGGTCACCCCGTCACGGAAGCGCTGCTCGATGATGCTGGCATCGCGGAGCATCTTGTGCCGGCCGATATCGACACCAACGATCTCCTGTCGATCGTCGATGTCCTCATCACGGACTACTCCAGTATCGCCTTCGACTTCATGGCCACCGGGCGCCCGATCATCTACTACGCTTACGATCTCGAGGAGTACGAGCAGAGCCGCGGCCTGTGTTTGGACATTGCTACCCTGCCAGGTCAGCTGTGCTCCAATACGACTGAACTCCGCGACGGGCTGGCGCACGCCCTAAAGCAGCGAGGAGGAACGTCGAGCGGGTCGGACGAGTACGTCGGCCTTGAGCACGGCGAGTCGACAGCCCGGGCGATCGACTTCTTCTTCTTCGGGGCGTCCACGTGGACACTTCCGCGGAAGAAGGATGCCCGCAAGACCATGCTCATGTACCAGGGCTCCTTCATTCCGAATGGTATTACCTCCTCGTATCTCAACCTGACATCGCACCTTGATCCCGAAGACACTCAGGTCTTCGTGGCGATCGAACCGTCGTCCGTCTCCTCGGACGAACGCCGACTGGAGAAGTTCGGCCAGAACCCTGAGCACGTACGCGTTCTGCCTCGGGTGGGAGCGCAACTGATCGGCGCTGAGGAGCGCTGGATCGTCGACAAGTTCAATGCGCAAGGCGACCTGCAGACCGACGAGCAGTGGGACATCTACCATGCAGCATTCGCCCGCGAATACCGGCGCATGTTCGGCACAGCGCACTTCGACGCTCTGGTCTGCTTCGAGGGCTACGCTCGCTTCTGGGCCGCTCTCTTCGCTGCTGGTCCGTCGAAAGCAAGCACCAAGTCGATCTTCCTGCACAATGACATGCACAGCGAATGGCTGCACCGCTTCCGATATCTCGAATCAATGTTCCGGCTCTATCCTCGGTACGACTCGCTGATCTCAGTGACAGAGAGCGTAGCCGAAGAAAACAAGCGACAACTGTCGAGCAGGTTCTCCATCGACCCCGAAAAGTTCCACTTCAGCAACAACTTGGTCAATGCCGATGCGACTGTCGCCCTGTCCCAAGAACCAGTGCCAGAAGACATCGAGGAGTGGATCGGCGATTGCCCGGCGGTCTTTGTCACGGCAGGGCGGCTGTCGCCCGAAAAAGATCATGCAAAGCTACTTCAGAGCTTCGCGCTACTCGTCGCGGATCATCCAGAGGCGAAACTGATCATTCTCGGTGACGGCCCCCTGAGGAATCGACTGGAAAGGCAGATCGAGCAATTGGGACTGAAACCGGCGGTGTTTCTGGCGGGCCTCCGACTCAATCCTTTTCCCGTGATCAGAAGGGGTGACTGCTTTGTCTTTTCGTCGAACTACGAAGGACAGGGTCTCGCCGTGTTGGAAGCACTCATCCTCGGAAAACCCGTGATCTCGACCGACGTGGTCGGGCCCCGGAGTATCCTGGAGGACGGATACGGGCTCCTCGTGGACAACTCGGTCGAGAGCTTGAAGAACGGTATGGCGAAATTTCTCGATGATTGGCCGACGTACACCCCGTTCGACTACTCGACCTATGAGAAAGAAGCTCTTCAGACTTTCGAGAGGATCACCCTTGGCTCATCCGCTTTCAGGAGCGTCTGATCGGGTGGTACTGACCCTCTCAGCCGATACGTAGGCGCGGCACCAGCGGCGAACTCCGTCTGCACGGTACGCAGCAGGAGGAGGATTCGACCCCTCCTGGTCCCAACGCAACGACGTCCAAACCACCCTCGATGCGAACGCGAAGTATCGAGACGGTGAAGCGCCCGTATCGCCTACAAGACAACGCATCAATAGCATCGAACCTCAGTAAGGAATTCAATGGAACCGCCATATCATCTGCCGGATGGTCGCTACACAATGCTCAACGCATCCATCAGGCTCACCTATGGCGGGGCTACCAGGTCTCAGCTTCTGAGAGCTCGCCTGTTCTCGGAGAATACGGGCCTACCCATCGAACTGGCCACCTTCGACGCCTATCCGGAGTACGACACGGAGCGGAAGCTGCTCACATCGAAGGGTCTCCTCCCTCCTCAGGTTCACTTGAGGAACATGTACGAGGAACTTGCAGTGAGCTCCGACCTCGGGCGATTCTCGGACGGAACGGACAAGGAAATCCCGTCGTGGTTTCGAGAGAGCTTGAGCCGGGACTTCGCCGTCGAGTACGCGAAGGACGGCAGACCATGGCGCCGAGCCATCGACGTCAATGGGGATCGGCGATCCTTCTACTTCCAGTACCTACGAAGCGACGGCTCCGTCTACGCCACAGTCGATCGACGGGTTGGAGGCTCGGACTGGGACAGGCAGAACCGCGGCGTGGTTCTGACCGACCCGGCCGGAACCCCGGTCGCCGTTCTCAGCAGCGTCCCGGAATTGATCAACAGCTGGATCAGGGTGATGGGAGAGCGCGAGAAGAGGCACTTCCTCCTCTTCGATTCCAAGGAATCCGGGCGCCTCATTGCCGAGCAGCCACGCGAGGACAATCAATTCCTCCTCCTCACCGCGCACACTCCTCACCTCCAGCCCCCGCGTCACTGGAACTCGCCGGCAGCGACTGCGGACTGGCACGAGACCATCTCCGGTTTGCACCACTGGGATGCCTTCATTGTCCTCAGCGACGCCCACCGCGCAGACCTGGAGTTGGCCGAAGGCAAGCTGAACAACATCTTCGTCCTTCCCCATCCGATAGCCGATAGCAGTCCTTTGAACTCCGAGGACAGGGACCCGAACCTGGCCCTGATCGTTTGTCGCCTTGAGAAGCAGAAGCGAGTCCAGGACGCCCTACATGCTTTCCGGCGTGTCGTGGACGAGGTCCCGGAAGCACGGCTGGAGATCTACGGTGAAGGCAGCAAACGCGCTGAGTGGGAGGAATTGACCCGCTCACTCGGTCTGTCCGATTCGGTGAAGTTCCTCGGTTATGACCCGAACCCCGGTCGGCAGTACCGGCGAGCGTCCGCCTTCCTTATGACGAGCCTGTTCGAAGCGCAACCCTTGTCCCTCCTAGAGGCGATCTCCCACGGCAGCCCAATCGTTGCTTACGACATCAAGTACGGGCCCGCACAAATGGTGCGCCATGGGAGTAACGGGTACCTGACGCGAGAAGGGGATATCGAGGACTTCGCGCGCAAGACGACATCGGTGCTGAGAGATCCCTCGTTGTCCTCCCAGATGTCGCGGGCCTCCTTCGAAATGGCCGAAAACTTCCAACTACCGCGCTTTTTCGCAGCTTGGAACGACCTTCTCGAGACGATCTGCCAGCAGAAGGAGGGCCGGCTGGAACTCGAGCAGGTTAGTGCGGCGCTCGACAACGGTTTCCTTCCTTCAGGACGTAGTTTCAGCAGCCTGACCACCGTCGAGATGCCCGACGCTTTGCACATCACAGGACGGGTAGCCGTCCGGACCCGACCACCGAGTATCCACGACAGTGCTCAGCCGACCATTCAACTTCGTGTTCAACACCCGCACAACCCCAACGTCCTCTACCTCGAGACAGCTGATTCACAGCGCTTGGGTGACGAAGATCGCAACTTGACAGCACTGTTGAAGAAAAGTGACCTGGAAGAGCTTTTTGCCGACCACACCACGGGCTTCGAATTGTGGTGTGAGACGACACTCAACAATGCGCATTCGTTGTTCCGATGCGATCCCACTAGCGCTAATCCGGCTCATCGTAAATAAGAGTGCAGTTGGGGTCTGAAGCCGCCTGATTCGAGGAGGCTGCGGGCGATGTAGTGGGTGAGGTTTCGGAAGCCGAGGGCTGATCCGCGGAGGTGCTCGAGCCGTC